>CAVOOD010000008.1:0-237599 GCA_963697485.1 uncultured beta proteobacterium | reverse complement strand
CGCTCGTCGGGAGTCTTGCCGATGTTGCAGAGCTCGAGCGCCCTCTCGATATCCTTCACGCTACCGCCCCAGCTCATGTTCACGACCCGCACGCCCTGTTGCTTGAAGAAGTCGACGTACGACTGGGCGTTCTTCGCGTCGAGCAGCGCGAGCTCGCGCGTAGGACACGGATCCGGGATCAGGTGCCAGTCGAATTCGATGCGGCCGACGACCAGACGCGCATACGGATTGCCGGCGACCGCTATGCCGGCAACGTGCGTTCCGTGCATCCAGTTGCTCGCCAGGCCGATGTCCTCGACGAACGCCTTGTACTCGTCCGGCTTGAGCGTCGACATATAGGTCTTGATCTCAGTCGCCTCGGGGCTGTCGATGTTCGACTGCAGGTCGGAGAACCCCTTCAGGCGCGACTTGAGTTGCGGTACCTTGCTCTTCAGCGCGTCGGGAATCTCCTGCAGCTCGCCTTTCGCCGGTTCCGAGAAGCGGTCGAACGCGATGACGGGTACGTTGCCGTTTGCGATGGCGAGGTTGCTCGGGAACAGCTTGGTATCGACCCCGCTGTCCCACACCGCGATTTTCACGGGGGTATAGGTGCCGCCGGCAGGCAGCGTCACCGCACGCGCAGCCCAGATATCGGGCTTGTCGACCTTGTGCGCGGCAAGGTAAGTGGTGGCGACATCGACCAGCACCGGCTTCAGCGGCAGGATGTATTGGTACGTATATTTGATGCGAACCACCGCAGGCGCGAGATCGGACGACAGCGAGCCGTTCTTGTCCACCGAGGGCTGCAGCACCTCGCGGATGTTGCCAAACAGTCGGCCTTCGCCGAGCAACTCAGCCCCGGCCTTGGCCTCCTTCATCTGGTTGGCAATCACGTCATAGGGCATGCCGGTAAGCTCGCCCTGGATCGACTGTCTGACCGCGCTCCGGTACGCAGCCGAAGTCCGGTCGGGGCTGGCCCGCACCCCCGCGACGATCGCCCGCGTGGTGAGGCCGGAGAGGAGTTTGTCGGCTGGCTTGTCCTCGAGCGCTTTCACCTGCGCGATCCGGGCGAGCGCCGCATCGTAGTTGCCCTCCAGCATGTCGAGCTGCGCCAGCTCACCCAGGATTTGGCGCGACGCGGCCTTGTCTGCGATGTCGTATTGCGCGAGCACGCTGTCGAGATCGCGGCGCAACGCCCCGGCGAGCGGTTTGAACTTGGCGTCGTCGCGAACCATGTCCTCGATCTTGCTGTCGAGCTTGTAGGTAAAGCGCGGCAGATCCGCCGCCTTGTCGATGCGCTTCTTGGCTTGGGCGGCAGCGCCGCCGGCGAGCAGCAGTGCCAGGAAAAACACGAGCAGTCTGGTTGACACGAGAGACCTCCGGGTAGCGCTCCGCCGGGCGGCTGCGCGATGGGCAGTATTGTACGGGCGGACGCCTGAGCCGGCCTTAGGATGCGATAAAGCGCGCTCGGACGCGACAAGGCGGAGCCGGACCGGACGACGCGACCTCCTCGGCCCCGCTGCCAAGGAACCTGGCCTGCCCTGGGGAAATCATCGAGTCGCGCGAAGCTCCCTTTTGCGCTCGCTCTTGCCGCAGTCCGAGCAGTGCCCGTAAAGCGTCACATCGTGATGCTCGACCCTGAATCCGCGAGGCGCGAGGCGCCGCAAATCGCCCGGGCACCCGGCGATGTCGTAAACGCGGCGACAGGTCGTGCACTGGAAGTGATGGTGGTGCGCGGAGCCGCGCATTTCGTAACGCGCGCTCTCCCCGGGCAGAGTAATGACCTGGAGTACCCCTTCAGCGACGAGCAGCTTGAGATTCCGATAGACGGTGGCGATTCCAAGGGCCGGCACGACGACGCGGGCCTCTCCCAGCACTTCACGCGGCGACAGCGGACGCTTGGCCATCCGAATGACCGACTGGATGGCATTGCGTTGGTGGGTAGACCGTTTCATTGACGCTCGGAAGGGTTTGACAGCGTTTCTTGGCCGGCAGTACGATAATGATATCCCATTCTTATTAGCTGACCAAGGTCGCGGTCGCTAGCCATGCATTCGTCGCCCGAGCTAACGTTTCGTCGCCGCCAGCCGGCGACTCACGACCCCGCATCCGCGTGCGATATCGAACGCTGATCGCGGTAGTTTCGGCTGCGGCCTTTGCGCTGCTCGTCTCGGTTGCGGCGACGCACCTGCACATCGCCCCGGACGCCGATGAAGGGTGCGCCGTCTGTGCCGCGGTCATCGGCAAGCTGGAAGGACCCCCTGCGCCGCCAGTCGTCATCCCTCCTGCCAGCCTTGCGCAATTCTGGCAGCAATTCCTCGCCGCAGCGCAAGTCGCGCGCGGTGGCGTCGTAGTCCTGCCGCCGAGCTGCGGCCCTCCGATCGTCGCATAGAACCTGACGCGGCCGAATTCTCGGCCACCGTGTTCACTGTGCGGCAGATTTCTCGGCCGCCATGTTCACTGTCTGTTCCGGATCGCCGTCGCCTTTTCCGGCGCGGTATCTGGTCCGTATGCACGTAAAGGATAGACGATGCTTGCGCTACGCTATTTACGGCCACTGGCCGTGTGTTCTATTGCCTTCCTCCCGCTGACGCCTGCGCTTGCAGCGACTCTCAACGCAACGTCCAAGGATTCCGCCGGCAAGCCCATTCCCGGCGTGCTCATGACGCTTCGCGATGGGAAGGGTGTCCAGATTGGACAGCAACCAACCAACGATCAGGGATTGGCGACCTTTGCCAACATCGCTCCGGGCCGCTACACCGTGCAAAGCGACCGAACGGCCACGATACCGGGTCCCCGCGCCGTCGACGTGATCGAAGCCGAGGCCCGGGTCGTCGCGTTCGTCCTGCCAGGCGACAGCCGAATCGCCCTGGAAGTGACCGCTACGCGCTTGAGGGAAGCCCGTATTGCGCTATCGCCCAAGATCGGCACAACGGTCTACACGCTGGACCAGGAACTGGTCGCCGAGTACGGGGCTGGCGAGAACACGCCGATGAACGAAGTTCTTCTGCGCTTCCCCGGAGTTGCCCAGGACTCGAAGGCCTCCGGCTCGTTGCATGTTCGCGACGAGCACGCCAACGTGCAATACCGGATCAACGGCATTCAGTTGCCGGAGGGGATCAGCGGTTTCGGGCAGTCGGTCGACAGCCGGTTCGTCGATCGCATCGATTTCGTCACCGGAACGCTGCCAGCGCAGTACGGCCTCCGCACTGCGGGCGTCGTCGATATCGAGACCAAGGATGGCGCGACGACGGAGCCAGGCGGCAGCGTCGGCGTTCTCGTCGGCGGACACGATGCCTTCCAACCCAGCATCGAGTTCGTCGGATCCAAGGGGCCGTTGAGCTACTACCTGACGGGCAACTTCGTGACAAACACGCTGGGCATCGAGAATCCGCTGCCGACCAGCAACGCGATTCACGATCGCACCGAGCAGACGCGCGCCTTCGGCTATCTGTCGTACGTCCTTAACGAAAACACCCGTCTCGGATTGATGGTGGGAACCTACACCGGTCGCTTCCAGATCCCGAACAATCCGGACCAGACGCCCGCCTTCTCGCTGACCGGCGTCAGCGATGTCGACTCCGGCTTCAATGCCCGGCCGTCATCCGATCTCGATCAACGCCAGCGCGAAGCCAACCACTACGCCGTCATGTCGGTTCAGCAGAGCCGCGGCGCGTTCGACTACCAGGCGTCGGTGTTCTACCAATATTCGACCTTGCACTATCTGCCCGACTCCCAAGGTGGCGATCTTATCTACAACGGCGTTGCATCCAATGTCTTCAAGTCCAACTCTGCCACGGGCGTGCAGGCCGATGCCTCATACAAGCTGGCAGAAGCCCATACCGCGCGCTTCGGGTTTGCGTTCACCCATCAATTGACCCGAAGCAATAACAACGTCGGCGTGTTCCCCGTCGACGATGCAGGTAACCAGATCGGCAGCGATCCATTGACCATCGTCGACGATTCGGAAAAGCGCGGCGACCTGAGCAGTCTCTATGTCCAGGACGAGTGGCGCCTCGACCCACGTCTTACCATCAACTATGGAGTTCGCTTCGACCATGTCGCCGCGTTCACCAACGAGCACCAGTTGAGCCCGCGCCTAAACGCCTTGTGGAAGGTGACCGATGCGACCGCAATCCATGCCGGCTATTCACGCTACTTCACGCCACCGCCTCAAGAGCTGGTGGAGCAAAAAAGCATCGACCTCTATGCCGGAACCAGCAATGCGCCGGCCGTAGGCGTTTCGGATACCGTCAAGGCCGAACGGACGCACTACGTCGACGTAGGCGTATCGCACGCCTTGTCATCGAGCATGACCCTTGGCGTCGACGCCTACTACAAGCGCATCACTAACTTGATCGACGAGGGTCAGTTCGGCCAGGCGCTGATCCTGACGCCGTTCAACTACGCCGAGGGCAGAGCCCAGGGCGTCGAGTTCTCGATGACCTATGCAGGGCCGCCGTGGAGTGGATACCTGAATTTCGCGATCAGCAAGGCGAAGGGCAGGAACATCGTCTCGGGACAATCGCTCTTCGCACCGGACGAGCTTGCCTACATCGCCGACCACTTCATCTACCTCGATCACGACCAGCGCTATTCGCTCTCCGGCGGCCTGACTTACCGATTTGGCGCCAATCGCATCAGCGGCGACATGATCTATGGCAGCGGATTGCGCAACACGCCCGACGGTGCGCCGCCCAATTCCGGCAAGCTCCCAGCTTACGCCACGCTGAATCTGACGCTTGTACATCAGTGGAACGAGAGTCCGATTGGCAATCTGGAAGCCCGGGTCGGCATCACGAATCTGTTCGACAAGACTTACCTGCTGCGAGACGGTTCAGGGGTCGGCGTCGGTGCGCCGCAGTACGGGGGACGGAGGACATGGTTCACGGCGGTCACGCATGCGTTCTGAGTACGCCGGCGATTCAAGCGGTCTCTTGCGTGCGTAGTGGCTCCGGGCTAGGAAAGGGCTGACCCAGGCTTTCTAAGCTCATTTCCTCCCACTGCGCGTAAAATCCGCGTTTCCGTGCGTTCTTCTCCCGGGATTGCTGCCATGAAAATTCACTACCTTCTGTTGAGCATCGCGACCGTCGTTCTGGCGCCGGCGTACGCTGAAACGGTCGCCGACCGCTGGGATCTGTCCGAAATCTATCCGTCGACGGCTGCCTGGAACGCCGACGCGAGCAAGGTCGACGGGCAGCTCAAGGAGCTCGCCGGATGCAAGGGCCATCTGGGAGAAAGCGCCGCGCGATTCAAGCAATGCCTCGCCCTTCAGGCCGATCTGACCAAACGCTACTATCGGCTGGCCGCGTATGCGAGCGAGCAGGCCTCCGAGGACACCGGCAACGCCGCGTTTCAGGAGCTCGATCAGAAGTCGGACCTTCTCGGTAATCGGGTGACCGAAGGCAGCGCCTTCGTCGACCCGGAGATTCTGCACATCGGCAAGGACCGGATCGCGCAGTTCCTGAAGAAAGATCCGTCGCTGTCGATCTACCGCTTCCCGCTCGCGCAAATCTTGCGCAAGGCGCCGCATACGCTGAACGATGAAGGCGAGGCGCTGATCGCGAAATTCGGGATGATGGACAACGCGGGCGGATCGGCTTACACGATCCTCACCAACGCCGACATCCCGTGGCCGAAGGTCAAGCTCTCGACCGGAGAAGAGATCACGCTCGACGCGTCGGCGTACACCAAGTACCGCGAGCTGCCGAATCGCGACGACCGCAAGAAAGTCATGGACAGCTTTTTCGGCACGTTCAAAACCTACGAGCGTACGCTCGGCGTCGACCTGTATTCGCAGCTCAAGCAGGAGACCGTGTACGCGAAGGTGCGCAAATATCCAGACTCGATCACGCGCTCGCTCGACCGCAACAATGTCCCGGTTGCAGTCTTCGATGCGCTGATCGCGCAGACCAACGCCAACCTGCCGACGCTGCATCGCTATTTCCGCCTGCGCGCGAAGATGCTGGGCGTGCCGCAGCTGCACTACTACGACATCTATCCGCCGCTGGTGCACAGCGACATCAAGCTGCCGTTCGACGTGGGCCGCAAGCTGGTGCTCGAAGCGGTGGCTCCGCTCGGCAAGGACTATGTCGACGCCTTGGCCTACGGCTTCGACCATCGCTGGATGGACACCTACCCGCGCCCGCACAAATTATCCGGCGCGCACATGGACGGCTACGCGTACGACGTGCACCCGTACGTGCTGATGAACTATAACGACGATTACGATTCGGTCACCACGGTCGCGCACGAGTGGGGCCATGCGATGCACTCGTACCTCGCCAACAAGGCGCAACCGTTCGTGACGTCGAACTACGCGATATTCATCGCCGAAATCGCGTCGACGTTCAACGAGGAGCTTTTGCTGCAGCGCGTGCTCAAGACGGCGAAAACCGACGATGAGCGCGTCTACTACCTGGGCTACGCTCTGGAGCAATTGCGGGGAACGTTCTTCCGCCAGGCGATGTTCGCGGAATTCGAGCGCAACATCCATGCGCGGGTCGACAAGGGCGAGCCGCTGACCGGCGAGGCGCTGACCAAGACCTACTGCGAGATCCTGAAACGCTACCACGGCGCCAGCGAAGGCGTGGTCGACATCGATGACGCCTATTGCGTCGAGTGGGCGTACATCCCGCACTTCTACAACAGCTTCTACGTGTACCAGTACGCGACTTCGATCGCCGCCAGCGCGCTGTTCGCGCAGCGCGTCGGCGCGAACGAGCCCGGCGCGCTGCCGCGCTATGTCGACTTGCTCAAGGCCGGCGGCTCCGGCTATCCATACGAGCTGGTGAAGAAAGCGGGGGTGGATCTCGCCACGCCGGCGCCGTACCAGGCCCTGGCGGCCCGGATGAACTCGATCATGGATGAGATCGAGGCGATTCTCGCCAAGCAGAAGAAATAACGGCGTTAAGCGTCACGCGCATCGGCCGACAGCGCGGCCGATGCAACGCATCTAATCCGGCGCAGGCAGCCGGCGCGTGGATACCTGCGAGCCTGCCAGCTCGTGGTCGCTGGCGAGCGCTGTGCGCTTTGCCCGGATCAGCGTTTGCGCTTCCAGGCACCAATGCTTCTTGATGCTGAACCACACGTCGGCAGCCCACAGTATGTTGAGTCCTCGGACGTCTGCCGGGACCTTGGGCTCTTCGTCGGTTCCCGGAACGTAGGCGTTGATCCAGGCGCGAGCCTTCGGATCCGCCGCCAGCGCGTGGGTGATCGGAACGGTGATGTGGTTATAGGTTATGGGCAGAATGACATTGCGCACCGTGGCCGCTCCGCCGCGCCGGTACTGGCCCTCCGATGCACCGGGCAACGTCCACTCGATCATATCGCCCCGAATCGCAAACCCGGTAAAGTCATCGACGGTATCGGGAATGGTTCGCAGCTTAAGGAGCATGTCCCATTGGTTGGGCAACATGAATGCGGCGCCGCCTGCACCCACCGCCGTGACATAGGTGACCGAAAGTCCCACGACCGGGCGCTTGCTGCCATCCAGCGGATCGACGATGCTGTATCGGTCTTCGGCTTCGTCGGTCGCGGCGTCCCATACGGCGACCTTGGACTCGAACGCGCCGGCCAGCGTGTAAAGCACCTTGACCGCCTGCATCCCTCCCTGGCTGTGGCCGACGATCATCGGTCTCACACCGTCATGCTCGTAATACCAGGCGATCTCGCCGGCAATGCGCTGGCTGCTTCCATACGGACTCTGCGAGTACGCGCCATCCGACGGGTCGCGGAGCTCTCTCTCGGGGTAGCCCATGCCCTCGAGGAACTTCGCAAACGAGGTCATGATCAGATAGGAGGGGTAGACGCTGCCGTGCAACAGTATGATTCTCGGTGTGGGCGCTGTGGCGAGCGTCGATCTCACGTCGTAATCGGAGATATGGTCCGGGTCGAGCGCGAGTATTCGATCTTCCAGCGCCGGCTCGAGATTGAGCGAGCGCAGAACTTTTCCCCGCTCGACTGCGTCGTTTCTGGTCCGTTCGACTGTTCCGTTCGGAAGGGTCGCGCAACCGAGGACGGTTAGTGCTGCGCACACCGCCAGCATTCCGCGGATCGCGCTGGCTCGGCTTCCGGCATCGTGGTCTATGGTCATACGTTCGCTCATCAGTCTTTCGCAGTCGATAGGATGTTTCGCGTGCGCCGCGTCAGGCCGGCGGGGCGCATTAAGCTACGCACGGGCCGGTAGTATGCCTGACACGGCGCCGCCGATATACTGAAGTTGAATTGTGCTGCCGTCCCGGCATCGAACGACGACTCTTGCTCAGCCGTATCGCTGTCAGCTGCCTGACTACCGACCGAACAGACATGCGGGCCCGTCTCCCTGCAATGGCCATCGCCAGCGCCGTGATCCTCGTCACCGTGGCGGCGGCAGCGGCCGCTGCCGACAGCGGCGCCCCACGCGAGGATCCGTTCGTCTGGCTCGAGCAGGTCGACGGCGAACGCGCGATGGCGTGGGTGCGGGCCGAGGATGCGAAGACTGCCGCCGTGCTCGAGCAGGACGCCCGGTACCCCGGGCTGTTCAAGGAGGCACTCGAGATCGCCGAGGCCAAGGACAGAATCCCGGAGCCGCAGCTGATCGGCGGCCGGATTCTCAATCGCTGGCAGGACGCCGATCACGTCCGCGGAATCTGGCGGCGGACAGGCGTCGCCGACTATCAAAAGTCCGCACCCGCATGGACGACCATCCTGGACCTCGATGCGCTGGCGGTCGCGGAGAATGCGAACTGGTTCTGGAGCGGCGCCGATTGCGAAGAGCCGGCGGAGCGCCGCTGCATGATCGGATTGTCGGACGGCGGCGAGGATGCGGTTACGCTGCGCGAATTCGATTTGCGCTCGGCGCGATTTGTCGACGGAGGTTTCTCGCTTCCCCGCGGCAAGCAGGACGCGGCCTGGCAGGACGCCGATACGCTCCTGGTCGCGCGGGAATGGTCGCCCGGCGAGCTCACGCGCTCGGGCTATCCGTTCGTCGTCAAGCGCATCAAGCGCGGGCAGCCGCTGTCGGCGGCCGTCGAAGTCTTTCGCGGAACGGCGAGCGACGTCGGGGTCAGTCCGTCGGCGCTCAACGATGGCGCCGGTCACAAGGCGCTCGTTATCCGCCGCGCGCTATCGTTTTTCGAAGGCGAATACCATCTCGTCGGCACGAACGGGACGAGAAAACTGGCGCTGCCGCCGAAGGCGGATATCGTCGCGCTGGTCGCCGGTCGCTTGGTCGTCAGCCTTCGCGAGGACTGGACGACTGACGCCGGCGTGACGTTCCCGCAAGGATCGCTGGTGTCGATCGATCTCGCTGCGGCGAACGCAGCGCCGGATCGGCTGCGGCCGACGCTGATCTACGCTCCGGGGCCGCGCGAAGCCTTCGAGCAGGCTGCGGCGACACGAGGCCACCTGCTGGTCAGCCTGCTCGACAACGTCAAGGGGCGCGCCTACGTCTACAAGCCCGAGCCCGCGGGCAAGTGGTCGCGCCGCCGGATCGCGCTGCCGGACAACGTCTCGGTTCACATCGTCGATGCCGACCTCCACAGCGATCGGGCATTCTTGAGCGTCACCGGCTTTTTGACTCCGACCAGCCTTTGGCTCGCAGATCTGGCGACCGGCGCGCTTGCAAGCGCAAAGACGCTACCGCCGCGATTCGACGCTTCGCATCACGTGGTCGAGCAGTTCGAGGCCACGTCGAGCGACGGGACGCGGATCCCGTATTTCGTCGTTCACCGCATCGACATGAAGCTCGACGGCAGCACGCCGACGATACTCACCGCCTACGGCGGGTTCCTGGTGTCGCAGACCCCGTACTATGCGCCGCAAACCGGCAAGCTTTGGCTGGAACGCGGCGGCGCGCTGGTGCTGGCCAATATTCGCGGCGGAGGCGAATTCGGGCCCGCATGGCACGACGCCGGCCTCAAGACGCAGCGCCAGCGGATTTTCGACGACTTCACCGCCGTCGCGCGCGACCTGATCGCGAAGGGCATCACCAGTCCGCCCCATCTCGGAATCCAGGGTGGCTCCAACGGCGGCCTCTTGATGGGAGTGCAGTTCATCCAGCATCCCGAGCTGTGGGGCGCCGTCGACATGCAGGTCCCGCTTCTCGACATGCTCGGCTACGAGCACATAGCGGCGGGCAGCTCGTGGGTCGGCGAATACGGCAGCGTCTCGAATCCCGACGAAAGGGCGTTCCTGGCGTCGATATCTCCTTATGACAATCTGAAGCCGGGCGTTCGATATCCGGAAGCGCTGATATGGTCGACGACCAAGGATGATCGGGTCGGCCCGCAGCACGCGCGCAAATTCGCAGCCAGGCTGGCGGCGATGGGCGTGCCCTACCTGTTCTACGAGGTCGTCCAGGGAGGGCACGGCTCGGGCGCGACCCTGGCGGAGAAGGCGGCGATGACCGCGCGCGAATTCACCTATTTCTGGCGCAAGCTCGGTCCGCAAGAAAAGACGACGACGCCGATGTGAACGCGGCGATCAGCGCACGCGATCCGCGGGATGCGATGATCCTGCGCGATCGCTGTCGCTGAACCGGAAGAGCCGCTGCGGACCGAGCTCGGACAGCTGCGTGATCCCCAGCATCGCCATATCGCGCTGAATCTCGTCGAACAGCAGGCGCTATGGCCCGATTGACGCCGGCGGCGCCGCCGACGGCCGCGGCATAACCGAAGGGGCGCCCGACGAAGACGAACTTCGCCCCAAGCGCCAGCGCCTTGAGCACATCGGTCCCGCGGCGCACGCCGCTGTCCATCATCACCGGAATGCCCGGGCATGCCGCGACGACGGCGGGAAGAACCCGCAACGGCGAAACTGCGCCGTCGAGCTGCCGGCCGCCGTGGTTGGAGACGATGATGCCGTCGGCGCCCGCTTCGCGCGCGATGCGCGCATCGTCCGGATCGAGTATGCCCTTGACGACCAGCGTTCCCTTCCACAGACGGCGTATCAACGCAAAGTGAGTCCAATCGAGCTGTCCCCGCTCGGACCATTCGCGGACGACGCTCGGTGACAGAATCGGCGCGCCTCGCGTGGCAAAGTTGTTCTCGAAGTGCGGCATGCCGTGACGCAACAGCGTGCGCAAGAACGTGCCGAACAACCATCGGGGACGGGTGATGCCATCCCAGGCGAGGCGGACCGTCGGGCGAAGCGGCGCGCTGAAGCCGGCCCGCAAATAGTTCTCGCGATTGGGCGCGACCTGCGAATCGACGGTCAGCACGAGCGTGCGGAACCCAGCCAGCGCGACGCGCTCGACCAGCGCGGTGATTTCCCGCACGTCGCCCGGAAGATACGCCTGGAACCACGTATCGCCGCACTCGTGCACGACGTCCTCGAGGCGAATCAGCGACGAGCCGCTCATGATCATCGGGATCCTGGCGGCCGCCGCCGCGCGCGCCAGCACCAGATCGCCGCGGTAGGCATACAGCGCGCTGATGCCCATCGGCGCCATGCCGAACGGCGCGGCGTAGGTCTGTCCGAAAAGCGAGGTCTGCTGCGAGCCTTTGGAGATGTCGATCAGCACGCGCGGAATGAAGCCGAATTCGCTGAACGCAAGACGATTGTCGGACAACGACGCGTTGGTTTCGGCGGCGCCGGAGACGTAGCCGAATATCGGCCGCGGCAGATGCTTCCGCGCGGCCGCCTCGAAATCGTCCAGGCAAAGAATGCGCTGGAGGCGTCGGGTCATGAGTGGCGCGTCATCCCACCGAAACGCGCGGGTGACTTGACCGCACCGGCGTCGGCCGCGGGCGTCAAGAGCTCGGCAGCCGCGTCGCGACGCGTCGCCCGCGCCATAGCGCGAACGTACCGCTCTTTTCGCGATCGCCGTCGCATGCATCGCGATAGCTGATCTCGCCGATCAGCGCGGCGCCTTCGTTCGCGGCTTTGCCGGTCAAATGCATCGTCCCCGAGCAGTGTCCGGCGGGATAGCGCCAGGCGAGGTCGACGACAAGCGCGTCGCCCTCGACGCTTCCCTTGCCGGTTCCGGTGACGCGCAAGCGGCGCGTTTCCATGTCTACTCGCGCGGTCCGGCCCGACACGCGCAGTTTCCACGTCGCCGGCACGCGCGTCCGGTCGAAGATCATGTGCCCTTCGTATCGCCCCGATCGCGGCTCCGCTGGCTTGGCGCGCGCATCGGACGCGATCGAGGTCGGCAAGGCAAAGGCGACGATGTAGTCACCCGGTCTGGTGCGCAGGTCCTTGTGGCCGCCGGCGGCGACGACGACGAACTGGCGCCCCGATTCGGTCACGTAGGTCATTGGCGCCGCGTGGACGCCCGCGGGAAGCTCCCACGACGCTAACTCGCGTCCGGTTTCCTCGTCGAAGGCGTGAAGACGGCGATCGAGCGCTCCGCCGGCGAAGACGATGCCGCCGGCGGTCGTGAGTGCACCGCCCAGACTCGGCGAGCCCCAGCGCTCGCTTCCGGGGATAGCCGAAAGCGCCTCGATTCGACCGAACGGAACTTCCCATTGCACTTGGCCCGACTCGAGGTCGACCGCGGTCAGCGTGCCGTAGGGCGGCGGTGTGCAGGGAACATGATCCGGGGCCGCGAGTGGCGTCTGACGGCGCATCGCAAACGCCGTCCCCGCTTGCGGCGCGACTTGGAAGTCGCGTCCCGCACGCGCCATCTCGGCGCGATAGTCGTCGCGCGGTATCAGCTGGACGACGGTAGCAATCCGATTCAAGGGCAGGAAGGCGAGATGTCGCACCGGGTCGATCGAGGCGCCGCCCCAGTTCGACCCACCGATGTTTCCGGGATAGAGAATCGAACCGCGCAGCGACGGGGGTGTGAAAATCCCTTCGGAGCGAAGCGACGCAATGCGGTCATGGCACCACGTCCGCGATTCCGCACTTATGCCGAATGCGTCGTCCGGCGTGAGCGCGATCGGCACCAGCGGCCGGGGAACGATGGGCATCGGCTGCGTCGGCCACGCTTCCTCGCCCGGAACGTCGCTCGCCGGGACGCTGTGCTCTTCGACGGGAAACAGCGGCTCCCCCGTTTCGCGATTCAGAATGAACAGGAAGCCCATCTTGGTCGCTTGTGCCAGCGCGGGAATATCGCGGCCGTCGCGGTGCAGTGTGAACAGCATCGGCTGCGCCGGAACGTCATAATCCCACAGGTCGTGATGCACGGCCTGGAAGTGCCAGACCAGCTTGCCGGTCGAGGCGCGTAGTGCGACGACCGAATTCGCGAAAAGATTCTGGCCGAGCCGTTCTCCGCCGTAGAAGTCTGGGCTCGCGCTGCCCACGGGAACGAAGATCAGATCGCGCGCCGGGTCGGCACTAATGACAGCCCAGGCGTTTGCGGCGCCGGTCGCATGCGCGATCGGGCCTCGCCACGTGTCATACCCAGGCTCGGACGGCGCCCGCGCAATCGGGTCCCAGGCCCACTTGAGCGCGCCGGTGCGCACGTCGAACGCGCGCACGACGCCCTCCGGCGCCATCGCCCGCTGGTTGTCGGCAACGGAGGACCCGACGATGATCAGTTCGCCGACGACCGTCGGCGGCGAGGTGATCGCGTACTCGCCGTGATACTTGGGCTCGTTCTTGAGCCCGCGATCGAGATGAACCTGTCCCTTTTCGCCGAAGTCGGCGCAGGGCGCGCCGGTCCGGGCATCCAGCGCGATCAGCCGCGCATCGACCGGAGCGACAAAGATCCGCCGCCGGCACCTTGCGTCGGGCGAACGCGACGGATCCAGCCAAGTCGAAACGCCCCGATTGGTGAAGTCCCCGTAATCGCCTTCGAGGTCGAGCTCGGAATCGAACGCCCACAGTTCCCGGCCCGAGGCACCGTCAAGCGCGCGCACACCGCCGAACGGCGTCGACGCGTAGAGCACGCCGTCGACGAAAAGCGGCGTCGTCTCATCGCGCACGAGCGCGGTTCCGATACCGTAGTCGCCGGTGCGATAGGTCCACGCCGGAGCGAGCTTCGAGACGTTGTTCCGCGTGATCTGCGCGGCCGGAGAATATTTGGTGCCTCCGGCATCGTTCGCATAGGCGGTCCATTCGATCGCCTGCGTCATCGCGGCGCCTCGTCGCGCTGACTTGGTGGCCGGCACGACCGGCGACGCCGCGCACATCCCCGCGACAAAGGACACGGCAGCGGCCAGGGCAACACACTTAAGGGCGCGCACGGATTTGATCGGACACCTCCGGCGCCCGATTGTACGCAATCGCCGGAGCGATGGGGGCGGCCCCCGACTCATCGCCAGCGCCCGATGAACGTCGCGTCGACCTGACCACACCAAATGACAAACGCGCATGGGAACGAATTACACCGGTCCCCGTGTCTAAGCCATGGTCGCTGCCAGACCCTTTGACGGCATGCAAGCCGACGGCTGGCATGCGCGTTGCTTGAGCGCGTCAATCGCAGGTTTGACGGCCGACGCGCAACTCGCTTAGATTCCCAAACAAGACGCTGCTTGAGCCCCCGAAGGAGGAACTCCGATGGAACGCAAGAAGGCCAGCGATTTTCCGCCAGCGGTATTGAAACTCTTCGACGGCTACATCCACGGCGGCATCAGTCGCCGTGAATTTCTCGACCGCGCTGCGAAATACGCCGTTGGCGGCTTCACCGCCGCGGCGATGCTGGAAAGTCTCACGCCCAATTACGCGCTGGCCCAGCAGGTGCCCAAGGACGACGCTCGCATCAAGACCGAATATCTGACTTACGATTCGCCCCAGGGCTCGGGCAAGATGCGCGGATATTTCGTTCGACCGTCGAACGCGACCGGGAAGTTGCCGGGCGTGGTCATCTATCACGAGAATCGCGGCCTCAATCCGTATATCGAGGATGTCGCGCGGCGGCTCGCGGTGGAGAATTTCGTGGCGTTCGCACCCGACGCGCTGGCGCCGGTCGGCGGCTATCAAGGCGATGACGAAAAAGCGGCGCAGCTGTTCGGCCAGCTCGACCGCAAAAAGATGGCGGAGGACCTGATCGCCGGCGCCGGCTTTCTGAAATCGCGTCCGGAATGCACGGGAAAGATCGGCGCCGTCGGCATTTGCTTCGGCGGAGGCGTCGCCAACACCTTGGCGACCCGGATGCCGGATCTGGCTGCGGCGGTGGCGTTTTATGGACTCCAACCCAGCGCCGCTGATGCCGCCAAAATCAAGTCGCCGATGCTGCTCCACTACGCGGCTCTCGACGAACGCATCGACGCCGGCTGGCCGGCGTTCGAGGCGGTGCTGAAGGCGAACGGCGTCAAATATCAGATGTTCATGTACGCGGGGACGAACCACGGGTTCCATAACGATACGACGCCGCGCTACGACGAGGCCGCGGCCAAGCTCGCGTGGTCGCGCACGATCGCATTCTTCAAGGAACACCTGAAAGCCTGAAGACGCGCGTCAGACGACTCGCGGCTGCGCGGCGACATTTGACGCGGCATCGTCGGCCGTTCCGATCGGCTCGCGCAGCGACATGTAGGGTTGGAACTTGCCGCTGGGATGCGGTGGAAAGTGCTCGACCAGCGCCAGCTCGAAGTGAGCGTCGGACCCCAGGATTCCACGCACCATGCAGCGCACGCGCTCGAGGTCTTCGGATCGCGGCCGTCCGCCTGGTTGGATATTGAGCTGGATTCTGCCGTCGGCGGTCTGCACGATCTGGTGCTGCGCGACCCACGCCGCCTCTCTCTCGGCGAGGTAAACGGTGATCGCATACGGATGGACGCGGCGTCCTTCCGGCAGGCGCAGGTAGTCGACGCCGCGCCCCTGGATTTCGCGCAGCGTGGAAAAGGGTTGCCCGCAACCGCACGGGCCGGGGCCGCGGATCGCCAGATCGCCGGTACGATAGCGAACGAACGGCATCGTGTACGAGTGCAGCGCCGTCGCGACGACTTCGCCGACCTCCCCCGTTTGGACCGCCCGTCCGTCTTCGCCGACGATCTCGATGAGGACGTTGTCATCGCAGATGTGATAGGCATCGCCGTTCGGACATTGCCACGCGAGCAGGTTGAACTCGTGCGCGCCGTAGAAATCGACCAGCGGCGCCGAGAACGCGCTCTCGATCGTACGCCGCGCCGCCGCATCGAGAACCTCGCCTCCGCAGAAAATCAGCCGCGGCCGAATCCGGCGCGGCTCGTCGTTCATCCACGCCGCAACGTGGCGCAGCGTCGACGGATACCCGCATAGGACGTCAGGCCGGTGCCGTATCAGGTTTTCCGCCAGCTCTTGTGCCGGCGCGAGGGCGTCGAATCGTTGCTCACGATGAATGCCGATCGTCTGGCGCACGCGCCCGGGCCAGGGGCGCGGCTCGTCGTCGAGCGGCAGCTGGCTGAAGCGAGCGACGCGGTCGAAGGTTCGCAAACCCGCTTCGGCGCGCGCCCGCAAGCGAAATAGATTCAGCAGATGCTCTTCGCGAGGCGCGCGATAGATATCGAACGGCTTGCCCGATGACCCGCTGGTCGTATGCCGCACCAGCCTTCGCACATCGGCGCCGTCGACCAGCGTCTCGGCCAGCGGGCGGCCGCGCAGATCGTTCTTGCCTATCGTGGGCAAGGCCTCGATATGCTGCGTCGTCGCGACGTCGGCTGGCTCGAGCTTCGACGATCGCCAATGCTCGCGGTACGCCGCAACATGCGCGTGGCAGTGCGCGAGCAGCACGCGAAGCTTGCGCAGCTGGAACTGCCGCAAGGTCTCCGCATCGGCGTGTGCGTGCCGCCAGATGCGGAGCAGCGTGTCAGCATGCTCGAAGCCGAGGACGCTCCGCTCCCGGAAGGTGGACGTCAAGGCAGCGCCCGTCCGTCCGGACGTCGCTCGCGCGACGTCCATCGCACGGGGTGCTCCATCTCGGTCACGTCAACCCTTGGGCCCCGGAACCGGAGGCAGGTGCCGGTTGATCTTGCTGACCGTGTAACTGGTGACTTGCGCTGCCCACTGCGAATCGACCGTCGGCAGACCGAAGATCGTTCCCAGGTCGAGCACCAGATTGGTGACCAGCACCGACTCGCCGCTGAACACCAGGCTGGCCGGGAACAGCAAGCCACGTGCGGCGCCCTTGGCGTCGATGCCGTCGAAGTCGCCCAGCTTGGCGATCGCCTTGCCGGTCGAATCGAGAACGACGATCTCGTCGGACTGGTTGGCGACGACCCAGATGTTGTCGCTCGCGTCGACGGCCAAGCCATCCGCGCCATTGATGCTGTACGCCAGCACCGAGGCCGGTCCCGCCACGCCGCCCGCTACCGGAATTTTCACCACCGCGTCGTTGCCGGTGTTGGCGACGTAAAGGAGCGTGCCGCTGTTGTTGAACGCCAGTCCGTTGGCACCGAACGGAGGAACACCGGTAGTTGAAAGAAGCGGATCGCTCGCCCACGCGACCGCTGCGCCGCCGGCGGGTCCCGTTCGCCAGATGATGCCCTGGAAGGAGTCCGAGATATAAACGTTGCCGGCGCTGTCGAACGTCAGCGCGTTCAAGCCGGACGCCGGGCCGATGTTGGTGAACACTTGCGAGGCGCCCGACAGCGGATCGACGCTGAGCACCTTCCCGGCGCCGAAATCGGCGACCAGCAGCGCCTGCGTCGACGGATGAACGCCGAGCCCGAGCAAATGCGGGCTCGCGCCAGTGACGATAAG
The DNA here is from genome assembly GCA_963697485.1 of uncultured beta proteobacterium. Taxonomy (GTDB): domain Bacteria; phylum Pseudomonadota; class Gammaproteobacteria; order Burkholderiales; family Casimicrobiaceae; genus PALSA-1003. Next base: position 220,070 of record CAVOOD010000008.1, on the reverse strand, counting down.
CTGACGCAGCAGCTTCCCGTGCGAATCGAACACGACGATGCGTCCAGGATCAGTGGACGCCCCGGTCTCAGGAAATCCGAACGTCGAGACATAGACGTTGCCGCTCGCATCGACCGTGATCCCTTCAGGTGGCGTGGCGCCCGCCGGCAGAGTCGCAAAGGTCGTTGCAGGGCTGCGGATCCACGCGATCGAAGGCAGCGAAACAAGCGCGAGCGCCAACAGCACGGATAACGCAAACAGGCGTTTCATCGATGGTCTCCTCGAGATGGGCCGCGTCGTATGCTCGCGCATCCCGGCGGGCGAGTCGGCAATGCCGACGGTATGAGGACAGTCAGCTTGTGCGGCCGAAAGTTCATCGGTCCATAGGGGCAATGAGGGGCCAGTGAGGGCCAATGAGGGCCAACGAGCGCAAATAACGGCCGGGAAGCGGCCCAAATCATCGGTGGATTCGGCCATGCCGCCAAGACTGTCGGGGGGCGGCCACTATGTGTGCAGCGGGCCGCCGGGAAACACCGCGAGCCCGACGATGGCGGCAACGGCGACGATCACCGGCTCGGGAAGTTTTTTCACTTTCCAGACCAGTCCGACGGTGACCAGCGCAATCGCCGCGGTTGTCAGGTCGACGACCGATCGGCCGGCCAGGACGATGACCGCTCCGGTGATCGCGCCGATCGCGGCCGCGGTAACCCCCGCGACAAACGCCAACAACGCTGGACGCTTGCCGTACTTCTTGAAATACGGCGCCGGCAGGATCGTGAACAAATAGCACGGCAGGAAGGTACCGAGTGCGGCGACCACCGCACCGCTTAAGCCCGCGATCAGATAACCGATAAAGCCCACGGTGATGACGACCGGCCCGGGCGTGATCATCGCAACGGCAACGGCGTCGACAAACTGGCGCTCAGTCAGCCACGGGTGGTCATGCACGACGCCGGCATAGAGAAACGGAACGATCGCCAAGCCGCTGCCGAATACGAATGCCCCGGCCTTCGCAAAGAACGCGCCGAGTTGGGCAAGCAGCGTCCAGTCGATGCCGGTAGCCAGTGCGCACGATGAGGTTCCGTGCGGGCCGAGCGAGATCAGCGCGGGCGCGATGTTCCCGCCGGTCCAGCGTTTCGGCGGCGCCCTGACGAGCCACACCAGCACGCCGGCGCCGAGGAACATCCAGATGCTCTCCGACTGCGTCCAGACGGTGACGGCGGCGGCCACCAGATAGATCGCCCACAGCAGCTTGTCGTTGCCGACATTCCTGACGGTCAGCTTGTACGCGCTGATCGCGATAATGCCGATCACCGCCGCGCCGACGCCGTAGAACGCGGCTTGCATCCACGGCAGGCCGCCGAAGCGCAAATACGCCCAACCGATCACCACGACCATCAGAAACGAAGGCAGCACGAAAGCGAAACCCGCCACGGTGGCGCCGACAATGCGGTAATGCACGTAGCCGAGATACATCCCCAGCTGCGCCGCCAGCGGCCCGGGCATCAGCTGCGCCAGCGTGAGCCCTTCGCGGTAGTCTTCGTCGGCGATCCAGCGCCGCTTCTCGACCAGGTCGCGGTGCATGTAACCGACCAGCGCGACCGGGCCGCCGAAGCCGATGCTGCCCAGTTTCAGGAAATACATCGCAAGCTGGGAGAGCGAGTATGGCGCGCCTGCCGTCATCGGGATCTCCGCTTGCCGGCCCGTCTAGCCGCAAGGAAATGCGTTGGTCGAAGCAAAAAGCCTAGACCGCCGCGCGCGGCGGCGTCAAGCGGGCGGCCCGCAGGCGGTCTCGCGCGCTAGATTCGCCGAGCGCGCACGCGACCAGCGGTCGACTGGAAAGCTCGCCGCTTTCATCCGGCGCTGCGGCGCGGAAGTCATTGTTCGGTACCATACAAACTTGACATCGTCCGATGCGACGCACATAAACTCGACGCGTCATCTAGATCAACCGCACGAGCTCAACGACCCAATGTCCACCGTCAGCGAAAACTTCGTCCCTTACGCCCACGCCGAAAGAGAGCTTTGCGACATCGTCGGGCCGTTGCTGGCCGACGTGATCAAGGAAGTCGAGCAGCGTAACGGAATCAAGATCAGGGAATTGCGAGTGACGGTCGAGCCGCCGACGCCGAATGCGCTGTGGACCGGCGCGAACTGCGTGATCGTACGCTAGCGTTCTGTTCCGTAAGTTCCGAAGATAAAGAAGCGGATGAAATCGGGCGCCGGGCAAGGCGCGCGGCCGAAAGCGTACCCCGTGGTACGGTGAGGCCGCGCAACGCCGCCTGGCACCCGATTTCGCCGCGAACTATCGAGCGAATTTACGGAACAGGACGCTAGCCCAGCATCCGGTCGTAGACGTTCTTGTTGATCTGATAGCAGGGACACGACGCGGCCTCCAGACCGCGCCGGTTGAGCACCGTCACAACGCCGCGGCTGTAACTGATCAGGCGTTTGCGCTGCAGGGCGCTCGCCGCCCCGGTGACGCCGACCCGGCGCACCCCCAGCATCCATGCCAGAAATTCGTGCGTGACGCTGAACGTCTCCGCGTGGGCGCGATCCTGGGTCATCAGCATCCAGCGAGCGAGCCGCGCCTCGATCAGGTGGTAGCGCGTGCACGCCGCCGACTGCGCGAGTTGACTCATCAGCACGTAAAGGTAGCGGTTCAGCGCGCGCCGCAATGCCGGACGCGCCGCGCATTCGCGGCGGAAAGCATTGGCGGTCATGCGAAACGCCGGGCCGGCGCCTTGCACCAGCGCGTGCAGCGGGGACACGTCGATTCCCAGCACCAGCGAAATCCCGTGCATGCCTTCGTCGCCGACCAGCCCGACTTCGAGGCTTGCTTCGCCGGCCGCCTTGGTCACCAGCGAAACGTAGCTGCCGATCGGGAAGTAGACATGGCCGATGCGGTCGCCCGGCTCGTCGAGCACCTGGCCGAAGCCGAGCTCGACTTCTTCGCAGCGCGCGATCAGCGGCTTGCGGTCCTTCGCGGGCAGCCCCGCAAGCAGACGATTTGCCGCGACGCCGCGGCCGGTGGGCACCATTGTGATCTCCTACGATGTTGGGTCGAGCCCAACACGCGGCACAAGGCGCCCTCGTTAGCGAGTCCCGATGACGTATGTTGTTTTTGCTGATTAGCCGATCAAGAGTCTCGATTTTACGCTTAACGCGCGCACGACCGGACCTCCGGACAGCCTTTTTATCGCCCTGACTATCAGAGGGTCAAACGCGCAACTCGGCCGCGAATGCGGTTGCTTCGATGCAGCGGACTTGACGTTCAGTCGGCCGAGTAAGCGCTCTTGATGCAGGTCGGAAACTCGGCGGCCGAGACGCTGCGGCACAACTTGTCCATTTCAGCATACTTGGCCGCGAGCTGCGCCCGGCAGGCCTCCTGTCCAGTACCTTGGCGCGGATCGCAGGGGCCGCGGTCCTCTCGGCTGGCGCGCACTTCGGTTGGCGGCAGCCGCTGCGGTTCCTCCGCGACCCTGCTGGAAGCCGATGCGTTGCTCTCCTGCGGAACGGCAACGATGAATCCCTGGGGTGGCTCGCCCGCGGTGACGTCGGCGCGCACGGCGCCCCCGACTAACGCCAGTCCAATCAGCATCAAGCTTCGGATCGATGTGCGATTCATAGCATCTCCTCAGCGGCGATCGAATATGCGTCTTATCCTCGGCCGAAAGCGCCGTCGCCGCCATCGGCGCCGGTCTGGTTTGTAACGCTGATCCACGCGCGATTTGCCTAGGCGAACGTCCTACGTGAGCCAGCGAATCGGTATCGCCGCAGCTCCTACGTGCGAATCAGAAGGCGTCCGATACTCGTGGGGTGGATTTCGGCGGATAGTTGCTGGGTAACTCGCTGGGAGGAACCGCGCGTGATCGGCGCGGAAAGCCAACCTTCGATGGAGACCTCGATGACCACTCACCCTTACCGAATCCTGCTGGGCGCGAGCCTGGCATTGCTCGTCGGCGCGGCCGGCGCGCAAAACGCTCCGGACAGCAGTTCACGCATGCCGGCGGAAAAAGGCACGATCACGACGATGCCGGCGCAGCCGTCCGAGCAGCCGACCGACAAGATGTCGGCGGATCCGAATGCCACATCGCAAGGCACGGCGAACAACGCGGCGGACGCGGTACAGCCTGCGCCGGCGCGCCACGCGCACAAGTCAGCTTCCCGTCAGCACGAAACTCTGTCGCCCGAGGAGAAAGGTTACCGGCAGGCATTGCGACAGTGCGTGCAGGAGCGCGACGAGTCACAGCGCGACGCCTGCATCGACAACGCGATCGGGCAGCGCCAGCCGAATAGCTGACGCCTCGCCGTCTAAAAAAACCCCGCCCGGCGGGGTTTTTTTTGCCTTGCGCTATTATCGGGGCGCGCCCAGCTGCCTACGATGCCCGCCGACGATACCGCGAGTTCCCGCGCTGCCGTGTTGCGCTCGCTCGACCGACTGCTGCGGCTGACGATCTCCGGCGCGTCGGTACTCGTGCTTCCGGTTTCGTTGCTTTTGTTTCTGCAGTGGCCATTGCGCGATCTGGGGATCGGATACTCGCGCGAGGCGAACGATCTCGCGCAAACGCTGTTCGCGCTGTACGTCGCCGTCGCGATCACCGGCGCGACGCGCCGGCACAGCCATCTCGCCGCCGACGCCTTCGCACTGCGCTACTCGCCGCGCGTGCGGCGCCTGCTGATGCGCGTCGCATCGCTGCTCGTACTTGCACCGTGGTCGCTGTTCATCGTTTACGCATCCTGGCCGATGGTCGTGCAATCGGTGCGCCAGCTCGAATCCTTTCCCGAAACGTACGACCCCGGATATTTCATCATCAAGCTCGCCGTCGTGCTCCTCGCCGTGCTGGTCCTGCTGCAGGCGATTCTGGATGTGATTCGTCATGCCGAGACGACGCCATGACCGGGAGCGAAGGTCTGTGGATGCTCGTCACGGTCGCGATCGTTCTGGTCGCGACCGGATTGCCCGCCTGGATCGTCCTGATCGGCGTGGCACTCGCCTTCGCCGCCGGGGGCGTCGCAACAGCCGCGTTGGACATGTCGCTGCTGACCGCCATGCCCGCGAGAATTCTGGGTTTGCTCGAGCACGATCTACTGCAGGCACTGCCGCTGTACGTGCTGATGGGAGCGCTTCTCAATCAGCTGCCGCTGGCACAGACGCTGTTTCGCGCCGGCAGCCGCGCGCTGGCGCCGGTCGGCGCGAATGCATCTCTGGCCGGACTGGGCCTGGGCGTACTGCTGGCGCCGATGAACGGCTCGGTCGGCGCCAGCGCGGCGATGCTTTCCCGCACCGTGCAGCCGCGCCTCGATCAGAGCGGCATGGCGTCGGCCAAAAGCGCGGCCCTGGTCTGCGTTGCAAGCACGATGGGCGTCGTCATTCCGCCGTCGCTGGTGTTGATCCTGCTGGGCGACGCGATGATGCGTGCGCACACCGAAGCGATAAACATCACCGGCGCATCGATCCGCATCATCAACACGCAGGACGTGTTCATCGGAGCGCTCGTGCCAGCGGGGATCCTGCTCGCGTTCTGCATCGCGATCACCTGGTGGAACCGACGGAACAAGACACCGGCGCCGACGTCTGCGGTCGAGCCGCGCGATTGGCTGGTGGCCGGCACCACCGCGCTGTTCATCGCGAGCCTGCTGGCCGGCGTGACCCTGGGTTATCTCTACGCGGTGGAGGCGGCGGCGGCCGGCGGCGTCGCGCTGTTCGTCTACGGCCTGGCGACACGATCGTTGACCTTCGAGGCGCTGCGCGGAGTGCTGCGCGACACGATGGCGGTCACCGGCGCTCTGTTCGCCTTGCTGGTCGCGGCGACGATGTTCACGCTGATCGTTCGCGGTTTCGGCACCGATCGGTGGGTCGCGGCGATGCTGCAGCAGCTTCCGGGCGGCGGTATCGCGGCGGTATTCGTCGTCCTGCCGATTCTCGCGCTGTGTGCGCTCGTGCTCGACGCATTCGAATTGATCTTCGTCGTCGTGCCGATCGTGATGCCGCCGCTGCTGACCGTCGTGCCCGCTGCCACCTGGGTCGCGGTGCTTACGCTGCTGATCCTGCAGGCGAGCTTCCTGCTGCCGCCATTCGGCTATGCGGTTCTGATGGTGCGCAGCCGATCGCCTCGTCACGTTCCGATGCCCGCGCTGACGCGCGCGCTATTGCCCTACCTGGTCGCGCAATTGACCGTGCTGACGCTGATCCTGGCGGCGCCGGGGCTGGTGTGGCAGCGGAATCCGACGACGCTGTCGCCGGCCGCGGAGAGCGAGCCCGTGAGCGGCGGCGTCACGTCCGATTCGGTGGCCGACCCGCAATTCGACCCGCCGCAGGACGAGGCGGCGGGAAAGCCCGCGAGCAAGAACTGACCGACTTGCCGGCGCTTTAAGCGCCGGCCGCCGCCGTGCCGGTCAGCGTGCCGCTCTGGTAGTCGCGCACCGCCTGCTCGATTTCCTCGCGCGTATTCATCACGAACGGTCCGTACTGCACGATCGGCTCGAGCAGCGGCCGGCCGGCGAGCAGGATGACCCTGCCGCCGCTCGGGTCCGCCGGAGAATTCGACCTCGTCACCATCCGACAGAATCCCCGCGTGGTGTGTCGCGAGGATCTTCTGCGCGCCCTCCGCGCCGACGGCGACCGAGCCCTCGAACGGGTAGATGAAGGCATGATGACCGGCGGGCAGCGCGTGGCGGAATCTCGCACCGGCCGGAAGCTCGACGTCGAAATACAGCGGATCGGTCGACAGCCCCTGGATCGGACCTGGCGTGCGCTTGCCCTCGCTGTCCAGCGTTCCGGCGATGACTTTGACCCTTCCGCCGCCGGCCAGCTCGACCACCGGGATCTCGGTCGCCTGGATGTCGCGGTAGCCGGCGGCCTTCATCTTTTCCTTGGCCGGCAGATTGATCCAGAGCTGAAAGCCGCGCATGCGGCCGGCTTCCTGCTGCGGCATTTCGGAATGGATGATGCCGCGCCCCGCGCTCATCCACTGCACGCCGCCGGCTTTCAGATCGCCGGTGTTGCCGAGGTGATCCTGGTGGCGCATGTGCCCGTCGAGCATGTAGGTCACCGTCTCGAAGCCGCGATGCGGATGCGCGGGGAAGCCGGCGACGTAGTCGTCGGGATTCTCGGTCGAAAAATGATCGAGCATCAGGAACGGATCGAGGCGGGCCCAGTTCGATTGGCCGAGGCTGCGCTGAAGCTTGACGCCGGCGCCGTCCGAGGCGGGAATGGCTGCGATGACGCGCTGCAGGGTGCGTGTAGGCATGGTCGTGGTCTCCTGAGCTGCAAATATGGGGGCAGCAGCGCCGACGTCAAGTGCGCTCAGGTGCGCTCAGTTGTGCGTCAGTCGCCTTACGGCGCCGACCGGCCTTCACGGTACCATTGGGTGATGACTCGATCGACCGTGTGGCGGCTGGTACCGGCGCTGGGGCTTACACAGATCGTCTCATGGGGCACGCTCTACTACTCGATCGCCGTTCTCGGCGCCAGCATGCGCGACGAGCTGGGCATTTCGGCGGCGATGCTCTTCGGCGCCTATTCGCTGGCGCTGCTGATCTCCGCGCTGACCGCGCCTTTCGTGGGCCGGGCGATCGACCGCCATGGCGGGCGCGCCGTCATGAGCGCCGGATCGGTCTGCGCCGCGCTCGCGCTGTTCCTGATCGCGCAGGTGCATTCGACGATCGCGCTTTTTCTCGCCTGGTCGGTCGCCGGCGTCGCGATGGCGATGACGATGTACGACGCCGCCTTCGCGACGCTGTCACAGCATACGGGAACCAGCTATCGCAAGGCGCTGACCGCGCTGACCCTGATGGGCGGCCTGGCGAGCACCGCGTTCTGGCCGGCATCGCTCAAAGGGCTCGAGTGGTTCGGCTGGCGCGATACGCTGCTGATTTTCGCGGCACTGGAGCTCGCCCTCTGCCTGCCGCTGCATCTGCTCTTTATTCCGCCGAGCACCGGCGCGGTCGATCACGGCAAAGCGGGCGCTGCGGAAGGGCGCGGCCGCCTTCCCTCGGCCAAGCGCCGCGCCGCTTTCGTCTGGCTGGCGATCGCCTTTGCGTTCAACGGCTTCATCGTCTCGGTATTGACCGTGCATCTGATCACCATCCTGCAGGGCAAGGGCCTGACCCTCGCCACCGCGGTGTGGGTCGGGACGTTCTTCGGCCCGATGCAGGTCACCGGCCGCCTGCTCGAGTTCGCGATCGGCCGGCGCTTCGCGTCGCGCTCGATCGGCATCGCCGCGCTGTCGCTGCTCGTCGTCGCCGTCGTCGTGCTGCTTGCGCTGAACGGACAGGTCGCGCTGGCGCTGCTGTTCGCCGTTCTCTTCGGCGGCAGCAACGGCGTGGTCACCATCGTCCGCGGAACCGTGCCGGCCGAATTGTTCGGCCGCGCCGGGTATGGCGGCACGCTCGGCAATCTGGCCGCGCCGGCGCTGTTTGCGCGCGCGATCGCCCCGTTCGCGTTCGCGCCGCTCGCCGTAGCGGAATCGGCGATGGTCGCCGGATTGCTCGTGCTGCTTGCGATGGCGGTGCTGTCGGTCGCGAGCTTCGGCTTTGCCGTGAAGCGAGCCTAGGAACGATCGGTCGCCGCTCGGCCTCCAACGTTCTGCTGCGAGGATCGCGGCAGACTCGGCGCGCTGTCGCTCGGCTATGATCCGAATGTCCGACGAATTTCCTCATAAAGGCGCGACCGCATGACTGCGAAAGACCTTCCGTACCTTCCGCTGACCGAGCTCTCGCGCCGCCTGGGCGCCGGGGAAACGTCATCGCACGACATCGTCGCCGCATGCCTCGAGCGCATTGCGGCGCTCGATGGACACACGCATGCGTTTATCGAGGTCTATAGCGAAGCCGCGCTCGATGGCGCGGCCGCAGCCGATCTGGAGCGCAAGGCCGGACTGGGCCGCGGTCCGCTGCACGGCCTGCCGATCGCGCTCAAGGATCTGCTGCACGTCAAGGACCGGCGTGACGACCGCGGGCTCGAAGAGCTGGCACGGACGCGTGGCGGCCGAAACTGCCACCGCGGTCGAGAGGCTGCTCGCCGCAGGAATGATTCCGCTCGGCAAGACGCACATGGTCGAATTCGCTTTCGGCGGGTGGGGGCGCAACGAGCCGATGGGCGCGCCGTGGAATCCGTGGGACACGCGCGTCCACCGCGTCGCCGGCGGCTCGAGCAGCGGGTCCGCGGTCGCGGTCGCCGCGGGCCTGGCGCCTGCCGCGATCGGCTCGGACACCGGCGGATCGATACGCATCCCCGCGGCGCTGTGCGGGTTGACCGGCCTGAAGCCGACCTACGGCACGATCAGCCTCGCCGGCGTCGTGCCGCTGGCGACGACGCTCGATTCGCTCGGGCCGCTGGCGCGCACCGTCGACGACGCGGCGCTGCTGACCGCGGCGATGGCCGGGCCGGATGTGCGCGACGCGGCCACGCTGACCGTGCCGCCGGCTCGATTTCGACGCGGTGCTCGCCGGCGCCCCCGACGCGCGCCGCCTGCGCATCACGGCGCTCCCGGCCGAGCAGCTGCCGCCCGACACGCTGCCGGATGTGGCGCGCGCGTTGCAGCAGGCGATCGCCGTGCTGCGCGAGCACGGCGCGCTGGTCGACGAAGTCGCCGTGCCGATCGACTTCGAAGACCTGATGGTGCGTAACGGCAGGATCATCGCCGCTGAGGCGTGGGCGCTGCACCGCGACTACATCGAAGACCCCAAGCTGCCGATCGATCCGTGGGTGCGCAAGCGCACGATCGGCGGAAAGGCGATCAGCGCCGCCGACTATATCGACGAGCTCGCCCGACGCAAGCGCGCCGCGGCCGCCTTCGCCGAGTGGATGCGCGGCCGCGACGTCGCTGCTGACGCCGACCTTGCCGATCACCGCGACGCCGGTCGACGAAGTCGACGAGGTCGCCACGCCGCTCGCCACGTTCACACGCGTCGCCAATTACCTCGGCGATCTGCGGATTGTCGCTGCCGGCCGGCATGTCGGCCGATGGGCTGCCGGTCGCCGTGCAGCTGCTGGGCGCGCCTTTCGCCGAAGCGACGCTGATCCGCGCCGGCCGCGCCTTCCAGCAGGCCACCGACTGGCATCTGCAGCGGCCGGATCTCTCCGCGTGGGAAAGCGCGCTGCCGCGCGATCGCCGCTGATCCGGCGTCGCCGCGTCGCAATGTAATCCGCGACGCCTACGCTGCGGCCGCGGAAGCCTGCACGATGGGCGCGCGCATTCTCGGCTTGTGTCCGTCGGAAAAAACCCTGGCGACGTCCAGCGTCTCCCGCACGCCCAAGTCGCGTCCATGACGCGACATGAATTGTCTGCCTGCGGCGAGTCCCTCTTCGTGCAGGCGCTGCAGCCAGACGCGCGAGCGTTCACTCGCCGATCCATCGACCGCCAGTGCTTCGCGCGGCGGGCCGATGCGGTGCAGCCGCAGGTCGGCGACGCTCGCCGGTCCGTTGCCGCGCGCAGCGAGCGTCCGCATCGCGGCGATCGCCTGCATCTCCGCGACGAGGCTCGAATTGAAGACGATTTCGCCGACGCGGCGGCGGATCGATCGCGCGTCCACCGGGATGTCGCCGGCCAGGTCGCTGACCAGTTGCACGACGATGATGTCGCGAGCCGCGCCGTTGTGAATCATCGGCCACAGCGTCGGATTGCCGCAGTAGCCGCCGTCCCAGTACGCTTCGCCGTCGAGCTCGACCGCCTGGAACAATTCCGGCAGGCACGCCGACGCGAGCAGCGCATCCACCGACATCGCCTCGTTGGAAATGACGCGGGGCAGCCCGGTCTTCACGTTCGTGACGGTTACGTACAGCGCGGGCGACGACTTGCTGCGTATAGCGTCGATGTCCACATGCGCCTCGATCGCGCTGCGGAGAGGATTGAGGCCCAGCGGGTTGGCGCCGTACGGCGATAGCGCGCCGCCGGCGAGCAGCCAGTCGCCGACCGAGTGACGCAGGCGATGGCCGAGCGGACCCCACATCGCGCGCACGACGTCGGCAAACGCGGGATCCGCGATGCCCAGCCAGAAGGCGCGCAATGCTTCGCGCGCCTTCGCCGGCGTTCCTTTGGCGAGCGCGCCCGCGACGATCGCTGCATTGATCGCGCCGGCGCTCGTTCCGCTCAACTGGACGATATCGACGCGCCTGCTCGCGAGCAGAGCGTCGAGGACGCCCCAGGTGTACGCGCCCCATGAGCCACCGCCTTGCAGCGCCACGCCGATCGGCTTGCGCGCGATCGACGTCGTATTTTGATTAATTTCGATGTTTTTTGACATAGTTAAATTTATCGTAAAAATTGACAATATTGTTGCATTGCAGCAATTGACAATACCGGTTTAAAGGGGCCGCGCCAATCGATTGTTCGGATGCAGCCGATCGAGATCGGTGATCGGGTCGGATATGTTGCAGTGCATTATTCGATCATAATTGCGCCTGTAACGCATAAGTTCATGGTTATAACTTATAAATCGATGATTAGTTGTCAACCCTGTGTGTTTTGTAATAATTCCAACCAAAGGCCGCCGGGATTCCCTTAAGGGGGCGGGCCGGAGACGATGAAGCGCGGCGCGCGACCGTCGCTCTCAACCCATCGATGTGAGTCGCCACTCAGCCTCGCGCAGCCCAGCTTCAGCCGCGCGCCGGCACGACCGAATGCGGCGTCGGCGCACAAGGGTGGTGCCGCGGCGACCCCTGTTGCATAGCAATAGTGCACGGGCAATGCCATTTCCCAGGCGGTGATTGCGGCAAGTCTCTGTTATCTGACATATTCGTCGATCGGCTTCGGCTGGCATGCCGCTTGCGACCAAAAATGCATGGAGATGCGCTGGCGGCCGGGAGCGCGATGATTGCAGATGGACTCGAGCGTTCGATCCGGCTCGCCGCCGCAGCCGCATTGCTCGCGTTTTTTGCGCGTCGCCGCGGCAAGTCGCCGCGGGAATCTCGGATCGACCGCACGACGCGTCCGGACCCGCGATGCGACGAGGGGTTGCACCAAGGCTTCGAGGGCAATCGCCGGCGAGGACCATTGGCCGATCTCGCCTGGTCGGCCGTCGTTCTGCTTCTGCTGACCATCGTTGTCTACACCGCGTTGCACGGTGCCGACGTGCTGGCCGAGCTGGACGATCTCAGGCTGGTTCCGGACTCCTACTGAGCTCGGCAACTCAGAGCGCCAGCGCCACCCGCGTGCCCTGATCGATCGCGCGCTTGGCGTCGAGCTCCACAGCCACATCCGCGCCGCCGATCAACTTCGGATGGATCGCCCGCCGCCTCGAGGGCCGCGACCAGATCGCGGCGCGGCTCCTGTCCGGCGCAGATAACGATCGTGTCGACGTCCAGCGTCTGGGGCTCGCCGTCGACGCGGATATGCAGTCCGGCGTCGTCGATCCTGTCGTACTCGACGCCGGCGATCATCACCACGCCGCGGCGCTTGAGCAGCGTGCGCCGGATCCAGCCGGTGGTCTTGGCCAGGCCCGCACCGACTTTGCTTTGCTTGCGCTGCAGCAGCCACACCTGTCGCGGCGGCAGCGGCTCGTGCGCGGGCTTGAGGCCGCCGCGCGCAGCGTAGCCGGCGTCGATGCCCCATTCGTCGCGGAATGCCGCGATCGCCGGGATCGTCGGCGGCTCCGTCGCTCAAATGACCGTCGGCCGGGTCGCCGGCGGTGAGTAGCTCGGCGACGTCGAAGCCGATGCCGCCGGCGCCGATGATCGCGACGCGCCGCCCGCGGCTGCCGGCGTCCCTCGACGACGTCGACATAGCTCGCGACCTTGGCGTGCGCGATGCCGGGAATCGCCGGCGTTCTCGGCAGGACGCCGGAAGCCAGAATCACGTCGTCGTAACCCTGCAGGTCCTGCGCGACGGCGCGATGCTCGAGCTTCAGCTTGACGCCTAGCCTTCGCGAGGCGCACGCGAAAATAGCGCAGCGTCTCGGCGAATTCCTCCTTGCCCGGAATGCGCCGCGCGAGATTGAACTGGCCGCCGATTTCCGCCGCGGCATCGAACAGGCGTCACGTCGTGGCCGCGCTCGGCGGCCGTCAACGCGCAGGCCATGCCCGCCGGACCGGCGCCGACGACGGCGACCTTGCGCCGCTGCCGCGGCGGGCGTGAACACGCAGCTCGGTCTCGCGACACGCGTACGGATTGACCAGGCAGGTCGCCGTCTGCGCGCTCGAAGATCTGGTCGAGGCAGGCCTGGTTGCAGCCGATGCAGGTGTTGATTTCGTCGGCGCGACCTTGCGCCGCCTTGGCGACGAAGTCGGCGTCGGCGAGGAACGGGCGCGCCATCGACACCATGTCGGCGTCGCCGCGCGCGAGCACCGCTTCGGCGGTCGCGGGATCGTTGATGCGGTTGGTCGTGATCAACGGAATCTTCACCGCGCCCTTCAGCCGCCGCGTCACCCAGGTGAACGCCGCGCGCGGCACCATCGTCGCGATCGTCGGGATGCGCGCCTCGTGCCAGCCGATGCCGGTGTTGATGATCGTCGCGCCCGCGGCCTCGACCGCCTGCGCCAGCGCGACGACCTCGTCCCACGTGCTGCCGCCTTCGACCAGGTCGAGCATCGACAGCCGATAGATGATGATGAAGTTCGGGCCGACCGCTTCGCGCGTGCGGCGCACGATCGCGACCGGAAAGCGGATGCGGTTGAGAAACGAGCCGCCCCAGTCGTCGTCGCGCAGATTGGTCTGCGGCGCGATGAACTGGTTGATCAGGTAACCCTCCGAGCCCATGATCTCGACGCCGTCGTAGCCGGCGCGCTGCGCGAGCGCGGCGCAGCGCACGTAGGCGGCGATCGTCCGGCGCACGCCCCAGCCGGTCAGCGCGCGCGGGCGAAACGGCGTGATCGGCGACTTCGAGCGCCGACGGCGCGACGGCGAGCGGGTGATACGCAGTAGCGGCCGCGCGTGCAGGATCTGCATCGCGATCCTGCCGCCGGCGGCGTGCACGGCGTCGGTGACGTGCGGTGCTTCGCGACCTGCCAGGCGAACGAAAGCTGCGAATGCGCGCGGCTCGAGCCGCCCGCTGAAATTCGGCGCGATGCCGCCGGTGACGATCAGCCCGACGCCGCCCCGGGCGCGCGCGGCGTAGAAGGCGGCGAGCTTGGCGAAGCCGTTCGGCGCCTCTTCGAGCCCGGTATGCATCGAGCCCATCAGCACGCGGTTCTTCAGCGTGGTGAAACCGAGCGGAAGAGGAGCCAGGAGATGCGGATAGGAAGCCATGGATGCCGGACTCGACGCGTCGCGCGCCGTCAAGGCCGACAGCGTAATCGATTAGCCGCCGCTTGCGAAAACGGTCGATGCGGGCTTGCCGCCCGGAAACCCCAACTTCAGACGACGCGGCGGAGCAGCGCCGGATCGCGCGCGGCGCGCGTCCAGACCGACGAGCGCATCCACGCGACCAGGTCCGTCGCGGCTACCGGACGACTCAGCAGGTAGCCCTGGACCATGTCGCAGCTCAAGCCGCGCAGCCGCTCGACCGTCGCTTCGTCCTCGACGCCTTCGGCGACGACGACCAGGCCCATGTGGTGCGCGAGGTCGATCGTCGAGCGGACGATCACCGCATCGCTGGTGTCGCGGCCCATGCCCAGGATGAACGTCTTGTCGATCTTGAGCTCGTGCACCGGCAGCCGCCGCAGGTAGGCAAGCGACGAGTAGCCGGTGCCGTAGTCGTCGATCGCCAGCCGGCAGCCCAGCGCGTGCAGCCGACGCAGGTTGTCGATCGCATGATCCGGGATCGTCGAGAATCGCGCTTTCGGTGATCTCCAGCGTGATCCACTGCGCCGCGCAGCCGTGCTCATGCAGCAGCGCCTCGACGCGGTCCGGCAGCTCGAGGTCGATCAGGTCGCGCGCCGAGATGTTGATCGACACGTTCATCGGCCAGGTCGTCGCTGCGCCAGGCCGCGCATTGCGCGATCGCGTGCGCCAGCACCCACTGCGTGATCGCGCGGATGTAACCGGTCTGCTCGGCGAAGGCGATGAACTCGACCGGCGAGACCAGCCCGCGCGTCGGATGCCGCCAGCGCACCAGCGCCTCGGCGTGCAGCTCGCTGCCGCCGCGCAGCGCGATCTTGGGCTGATAGAAGAGCACGAGCTCGTCGTCGTCGACGGCCTTGCGCAAGTCGCTCATCAGCGACAGCCGCTCCTTGCTGTGCTGGTCGTAGCGCTCGTCCCAGAGCGCGATGCCGAGGTTCTTGCGCTTGGCCGCGTACATCGCGACATCGGCGTGCCGCAGCAGCGTCGAGCGCTCGCTGCCATGCTCGGGATAGACGGCGATGCCGATGCTCGCGCGCACGTCGACGACGTGGCCTTCGGGCGTCATCGGCATGTCCAGCGCGTGCAGCAGTCGCCTTGGCGACGCGCTCGGCCTTGGCAGCATCGTCGCCGGGCAGCAGTATCGCGAACTCGTCGCCGCCGAGGCGCGCGACGGTGTCGGTTGACCGCTTGAGCACGAGCTCCAGCCGGGACGAAACCGCGCGCAGCATCAGGTCTCCGATCGGATGGCCGAGCGAGTCGTTGACGTCCTTGAAATGATCGAGGTCCATCAGCAGCACCGCGACCGGCGCGCCCAGCGGCGCCGCCGCGGCCAGCGCCTCGTCGAGACGGTCGTTGTACAGCGCGCGGTTCGGCAGCTGCGTGAGCCTGTCGCGGTACGCGAGGTCCATGATGCGCGATTCGCGGCTCGCGATGTCCTGCTGCATGTTGCGGAAAGCATTGGCGAGATCGCCGATTTCGTCGGTGCGCGACGCCGGCGGCGCAGTCGAATAGTCGCCGGCGGCGATACGCAACGCGATGCGCGCGAGATCGTGCACCGGGCGCGCGATGCCGCGGGCGATGATGATGCTGGCGAATACCGAGATGATCGCACCCAGCAGCGCGATCAGCGCCATCTGCCGCTGCAGGCGGCGGAACGGCTCGAGCGCGGGATACAGAGGATCCTGCAGCACGGCGACGACGCTCGCCTCCGCCTGCGTCGGCAGCTGCACCACACGGGTGATCGCCGCGTCGCTGTAGACCGCATTGCCGTCGGCGTCGGTTTCGGCAAAGCGGTCGGACGCCATGTCGGCACGCAAACCGGCGCGATCGGCGATCGGCAGCGTGCTGGCCTGAAGCTTCCAGCCGTCGTTGGCGCGCCGGCTGAAGAAACTCACGTCGAGCCCGGTCAGCCGCTGCAGTTCGTTGGTCAGCGCATCGTTGACCCGCAGTCCGACGACCGCCCACGCGATCGGCACCGGAGCCAGCACCGGCACGACGACCAGCTGGTAGAGCTCGCCGCGCAGCACGACCATCGCCGATGCCTGCTCCAGGACTTCCGCCTGATCGAGCAGGCGCGGCAGCACGAACGGCATCCCGGCACCGCTGCCGATGGTGTCGCCGAGGACCTTCTGGTCGAGTCCGACGATCATCACCAGCGGCGCGTCGATGCGCTTGCCGTAATTGACGAGCACCGACCCGATGGTCTCGCGATCGCCGGTGGCGATCACCTCGCGGAACGCGTAGTCGGCCGCCATCAGGCGAGCGCCCTGGACCAGTCGCTGCGCATCCTGCTCGAGCAGGCGATCGAACACGCGCGCGCCGGCGGCGACTTCGGCGCCGACCGTGCTGCGTGCCGAATTGCCGCCGACCATATTGATCAGCACGAAGCCGCCGAACTGCACGACAAAGATCAGCAGCAGGAAAAGCGCCAGGATGCGCGTCTGCAGGCTGCGCATCGGCAGCGCGCGCAGACGCTTGAGCGTCATCGTCATCGCGCGCCGGGTCCTACGGAGACCACCGTCGAGCGGTCAGCCGGGTCCGCGGCGATGCCGCGACTGCCGCCTGCCGGCACATCGGCGACCAACCCCGCCGCTGCGGGTCGGCGGAAAAAAGACAGCACCGGGTCTTTCGACCCGGCCTCTCTCGAATTGAGGCGCCTTAAGATCATACTATTCAATAAGTTACAATTAGCGCCCGCATCGTTCAGCCCCCCGGCGTTCTGCTCGCATCAAAAATGCTTGTGCACCACGCATTGCGAGCCCACGACTAAGCAAGTTCCCTGCCGCCCATTTCGATGAATGCCAGATGACCAGGCCGGATCCCGCCTGCCCCAGCGCGTCGCGCGCATCGAGTCCTCGCGCGCGGGCCTGCTTGTGGCTGTCGATGATGCTGCTGTGCGCCGCCGGGCCGGCGCGCGCCGAATGGTTCTACGATGTGCAGGCCGGCGCGCATGTACGACGACAATCTGACGCGGGCGCAGCAAGCAGCCGACGTGCGCGGGGATGGCGCGGCAACGCTGGCCGCCACCGCAGGGTGGTTCCATGCGCCGTCGGGCGCCGATGGCATCACGCTGTCGCTCGAGGCAAACAGCGAAGCGTACGCGCGCTTTCATGGCCTCAATGTGATCTCGATCGGCGGCAGCGCCGGATACCGCCACAAGTTCGGCCTCGGCCGCGACGTACCCTGGGCGTCGATCACCGTCAGCGCGGCACACGACGATTTTCGCGGCGACATCCGCGACGGCGATCGCCTCGAAGCGCGTCTCGAAGTCGGCCAGCGCCTGAGCGAAAATTTCGACGCCTCGTTCGGCGTAGCGACCGACCGGCGATTTGCCAGCAACGACAGGCCGGTCGTGCCCGGGATCTCCGGCAAAGTATTCGATTTGCGTGGCCAGAGCGTATTCGCGCGCGCCGCGTACGACATCACCGAGCGGCTGCAGGTCGGCGCACGCGTGTCGGCACGCCGCGGCGACGTCGAGTCGACGACCCGCCAGAATCTCGACATCTTCCTGGCGTCCGACGCGATTGCCGCCGATCCGACGTTCGGCAGCGACTTCTACGCCTACCGGCTGCGCGGCACGACCATCATGGCCAACGCGACTCTGAGCTGGGCGCTGTCGGATCGTTCGTCGCTGAACCTGAGCTACGCGGTGGCCCGGACGACCTCCTACGACGACCTCACCTATCTGAGCCGGGTAGGCACGATCCTGCTGGCCTTTCGCTACTGATGCCCTTATCCACGACGGAGAACTTTCGAATGCGCATCCTATTTGGCCTTGCCCTGATCGCCCTGACCGGGCACGCGGCGCTGGCGCAGCACGAGATCGTCGCCACAGTCGTCGACGACCAGGGCAAGCCGGTCGCCGATGCCGTCGTCGTCGCCGTCCCCGCGGACGGGGCCGTGCGCCTGCCGACGCGGCGCGATGCCGTCGTCGACCAGGTCGACAAGGAGTTCACGCCGAAGGTCAACGCGATCCTGGTCGGCACGCCGGTGATTTTCCCCAACCACGACAACGTCCGCCACCACGTTTATTCGTTCTCGCCGGCCAAGCGCTTCGAGCTTCCGCTTTACGCCGGCGTCCCCGCGCAGCCGGTGGTGTTCGACTCGCCGGGCGTCGTCGTCCTCGGCTGCAATATCCACGACTGGATGGTGGGCTACGTCTACGTATCCGAGTCTCCGTATTTCGCCAAGACCCGCGCCGACGGCAAGGCGGTGATCGCCGACCTGCCGGCCAGGACCTACGTCGTGCGGGTATGGCATCCGCAACTCGAAGGCGGCGAGGCCGCGACCAAGAGAAGCGTCGACGTCACCGGCAAGCGACGTGTCGACGTCGAATGGGCATTGAAGCTCAAGCCCGAATTGCGCGTGCGCCGGTCGCCCGTCGGCGAGCACAGCGGTCACTATTGACATGTGTGCGCCAAGCTACCAAACTCGCGCCCCGATGAAATGCAGCAACAGGAAAGGCTGACGATGGACCGCAGGCTGGATTGGATCGCTCTCGAACGGCGTGTTCGCCGCAGGCTTGTATTTTGCGATCGTCGCACAAGTCGACTGGGCACAGTACGCGATCGCCGCGTTCACCTGGTGGACACTGGCCAACTGCGCGACCGCGCTGATCGGCGGCCCGGGCTCGCGATCGATCAGCCTGCCTACCGCTCCGCCGATGCAGGCGATGGTCTTCGATCTCGGCGTGCTGGCCGTGATGTTCGTCGCCCATTGGTACTGGACCGCGTTCGCCTATGCAATGATGAGCGGCTGCGCGATGCTGCTCAGGGAGCGCAGTCCGAGCAAGCGCTGACGCCGCCTGGCCGCAGCGCGATCGCGCGCGCCGGCATTGACGCGATCCGCGTCAAGGGAAACAATCGACAGCTCGCACTGCCGATCCAATCCCGAGGAAACCCCGATGTCGCCGATCTCAGCGGCTGCCCGCCGCGATCAGTCGTTCCATCTGCATCCATCGACCAACCTGCGCGCGGTCCTGAACGACGGGCCGCTGGTCATCACGCGCGGCGAAGGCGTCTACGTCTACGACGACCAGGGACGGCGCTATCTCGAAGGCATGGCCGGGCTGTGGTGCGCGTCGCTCGGATTCTCCGAGCGGCGGCTCGCCGACGCCGCCTACCGGCAGATGTGCGAGCTGCCGTTCTATCACAGCTTCGGCGGCAAGGTTCCGGCGATCAGCACCGAGCTCGCCGAGCGGCTGATAGGCATCGCGCCGGCCGGGATGGGCAAGGTGCTGTTCGCCAACTCGGGCTCCGAGGCGAACGACACGGCGATCAAGCTGGCCTGGTACGTCAACAACGCGCTCGGCCGCCCGCGCAAGAAAAAGATCATCTCGCGGCAGCGCGCCTATCACGGCGTGACGATCGCGACCGGCGAGCCTGACCGGGCTCGCCTTCGCGCACGACGACTTCGATCTGCCGATCGCGCGCATCCTGCACACCGATGCGCCGTACTACTACCGCGGCGCGCGAGCCGGGCGAAAGCGAGGAGGCGTTCGCCGAGCGGCTGGCCGCCAATCTCGAGGCGCTGATCGTGCGCGAGGGTCCCGACACGGTCGCCGCGTTCTTCGCCGAGCCGGTGATGGGCGCGGGCGGCGTCATCGTTCCGCCGGCGACCTACTTCGATCGCATCCAGCCGATCCTGAAGAAATACGACATCCTGTTCGTCGTCGACGAAGTGATCTGCGGCTTCGGCCGCACCGGCAACCTGTTCGGCTCGCAGACGTTCAACCTCGAGCCCGACATGATCACCGTCGCCAAGGCGCTGTCGGCGGGCTACCTGCCGATCTCGGCCACGATGGTTTCGAACGCGCTGTACGAAATTCTGCTCGCGCAAAGCGACAAGCTCGGCATCTTCGGCCACGGCTACACCTATTCGTCGCATCCGGTTCCGGCCGCCGTCGCGCTCGAGACGCTGAAGATCTACGAGGAGCGCGACATCGTCGGCGCAGGTGCGGCGCGTCGGTCCGCGCCTGCAGGCGGCGATCCGCAGCTACGCCGAGCATCCGCTGATCGGCGACGCGCGCGGCATCGGCCTGATCGGCGCCGTCGAGCTGGTGCGCGACAAGGCGACGCGCGAGAGCTTCGACGCCAAAGGCCGGCGTGGCCGCGTACCTGGTCCGTCGCGCGCAGCACCACGGCGCGATCCTGCGCAACATGCCCGGCGACATCGTCGCGTTCAGCCCGCCGCTGATCATCAGCGAAGCCGAGATCGACGAGATGATGGCGTGCTTCGGCAAGGCGCTCGACGATACCTGGGCGATGGTGAAGGAAAAGGGTCTCGCCTAGCGCCGGTCGACTGGCGGACCGAAAGGCCCGCGTTGACTGGATGGCCGGCAAGGGACGATGATTGCCGATCCACTGTCGCTTCGCATGAAACCGTCCGAACCCATCGTCCGCTTCGTCGGCGTCGAAAAGAGCTACGACGGCATCACCCGCGTCGTCGACGATCTCGATCTCGATATCGAGCGCGGCGAGTTCCTGACGCTGCTCGGGCCCTCGGGCTCGGGCAAGACGACGACGCTGATGCTGCTCGCCGGCTTCGAGACGCCGACCGGCGGCGAGATCCTGCTCGAGGGCAAGTCGCTGTCGCACATGCCGCCGCACCAGCGCAACATCGGCATGGTGTTCCAGAACTACGCGCTGTTCCCGCACATGAGCGTCGCCGACAACATCGGCTTTCCGCTGTCGGTGCGCGGCGTGCCGGCGGCGGAGCTCGCGCACGCGGGTCGAGCGCGCGCTGGACATGGTGCAGCTGTCAGGTTTCGGCGGCCGGCGGCCGGCGCAGCTCTCCGGCGGCCAGCAGCAGCGCGTCGCGGTGGCGCGCGCGCTGGTGTTCGAGCCCAAGCTGATCCTGATGGACGAGCCGCTGGGCGCGCTCGACAAGCAGCTGCGCGAGCAGATGCAGCTCGAGATCCGGCGGCTGCACCAGCGCCTCGGCGTCACGATGGTCTACGTCACCCACGACCAGTCCGAGGCGCTGACGATGTCGGATCGGATCGCGGTGTTCCATCGCGGCCGGATCCAGCAGCTCGACACGCCCGAACAGATGTACGAGTACCCGAAGAACGCCTTCGTCGCCCGCTTCATCGGCGAGAACAACCGTCTCGAGGGCAGCACCGAGGCGACGGCCGACGGCCGCTGCACGATCCGGATCACGGACAGCGACGCCCGGATCGAAGGCACGCTGGTCGAGCCGGTGCGAGACGGCGGCGCCGTCACCGTTTCGCTGCGGCCGGAGCGGGTGCAAATCCACGTGGCGGGGCATACAATCGACGGCAGGCGCGGCTGCACGCCTTGCCGGCACGCTGCGCGAGATCATCTATCTCGGCGACCACGTTCGGGCGCGCGTCGCGCTCGACGGCAACGAGGAGTTCACGGTGAAGCGCCCGATCAGCGAGGCGCATGCGATACCCGATGTCGGCGCGGCGGTGGAAATGTTGTGGGAACCGGAGCACTGCCGCGTCTTTGCGCAGGAAAACTAGCGTCTGAGTGGAGGAGCACCATGTTGCAGCAACAGAAGTAATCTGCCGTTGCGTTTGCCGCGGCGGCATCGATGCTGTCGGCGACGGCGCTGGCGCGCGACCTGGCCGTCGTGTCGTGGGGCGGCGCGTACCAGGACGCGCAGCGCGAGGTCTATTTCAAGCCGTTCATGGAAAAGACCAAGATCAACGATGACCGAAGAGAACTGGGACGGCGGCGTCGGCACGCTGCGCGCCAAGATCCAGGGCGGCAACAACAACTGGGACGTCGTCCAGGTCGAGTCCGAGGAGCTGCTGCTCGGCTGCGAGGAAGGCCTGTACGAAAAGATCGACTGGGCCAAGCTCGGCGGCAAGGACAAGTACCTGCCCGACGCGGTCAACGACTGCGGCGTCGGCGCGATCGTCTACAGCTTCATCCTTGCCTACGACGGCGACAAGATCAAAGGCGACGCGCCGAAATCCTGGGCCGATTTCTGGAACGTGAAGAAATGGCCGGGCAAGCGCGCGCTGCGCAAGGGCGCGAAGACGACGCTCGAGATCGCGCTGATGGCCGACGGCGTCGCGCCGAAGGACGTCTACAAGACGCTCGGCACGCCGGCCGGCGTCGATCGCGCGTTCAAGAAGCTCGACAGCTCAAGCCGAATCTGGTCTGGTGGGAAAAGGGCTCGCAGCCGCCGCAACTGCTCGCGTCCGGCGAAGTCGCGATGACCGACGCCTACAACGGCCGCATCGCCGCGGCCAACGACAAGGACAAGAAGAACTTCAAGATCGTCTGGACACAACAACCTCTACACGATCGATTCGTGGGTGATCATGAAGGGCTCGCCGAACAAGGCGCAGGCCGAGACCTTCCTGCAGTTCGTCAACGATCCGCAGAACCAGAAGAACCTGCCGCCGAAGATTCCGTACGGTCCGACGACCAAGGCGTCGACCGCGCTGATCGACAAGAACGTGCTGCCGAACCTCGCGACCGCGCCGCAGAACATGGCGTCGGCGCTGCCGATCAACGACAAGTTCTGGCTGGAGAACCTGGACAAGCTGTCGCAGCGCTTCAACGCCTGGGTCGCCAAGTAGACGGCTCGAACGGGCAGCGCGAGAGACGCGATGCTGCGCGGCGCGGCGGCGTGCGCGTCCACGCCGCGCTGGCGAGCGTCGACCGACGACGCCGGCGCTGCGCCGGGCGCTGCGCCGGAGCCGCCGCCGCGAGCAATGGCGCGCGGCGGCGCTGGTGCTGCCGCTGTTCGTCTTTCTCGCGGCGTGCTTCGTCGTGCCGATCGCCGCGATGCTCGCGCGCGGCGTCATCGACACCGACGTCGCGCGCATCCTGCCGGCGGTCACCGACGGCGCTCAAGAGCTGGGACGGCCGCGACCTGCCGCCGGAGTCCGCGTACGCGGCGCTGATCGCCGACATCCGCGCGGCGCGCGCCGCGGGCACGCTGGCGAGCGCCGCCACGCGCCTGAACTACGACGTGCCGGGCTTTCGCACGCTGCTGTTCACCACCGGCCGGCAGTTGCCCGACGAGCTGACGGCGCCGGCGCGCGATACGCTGATCGGCATCGATCCGAAGTGGGGCGAGCGCGAGACCTGGGCGGCGATACGCCGCGCCGGAGGTCCGGTCACCGACTTCTATCTGCTCGGCGCGCTCGACCTGCGGCGCGACGCCGACGGCTCGATCATCGGCGCGCCGCCCGAGCAGCGCGTGTTTCGCGACGTGCTCGGGCGCACGCTGTGGATCTCGGCGATGGTGACGCTGATCTGCCTGCTGCTCGGCTATCCGGTCGCCTATGTGATCGCCGCGCAGCCGCCGGGACGCGCGGGCATGCTGCTGTTCCTGGTGCTGCTGCCGTTCTGGACCTCGCTCCTGGTGCGCACCGTCGCCTGGGTCGTGCTGCTGCAGAAGGAAGGCGTGCTGAACAGCCTGTTCATGTCGCTCGGGCTGGTGCACGAGCCGCTGAAGATGATCTACAACCGCTTCGCCGTCTACGTGGCGATGGTGCACGTGCTGCTGCCGTTCATGGTGCTGCCGCTGTACAGCGTGATGCGCGGCATTCCGCCTTCGTACGTTCGCGCCGCGTCGTCGCTCGGCGCCAAGCCGTTCACCGCGTTCCGGCGCGTGTTCGTGCCGCAGACGCTGGCGGGCATCGGCGCCGGCTGCCTGATGGTCTTCATCCAGGCGCTGGGCTACTACATCACGCCGGCGCTGGTCGGCGGCGCCGAAGACCAGATGATCAGCTACTTCATCGCCTTCTACGCCAGCAAGACCGTCAACTGGGGCATGGCCGCGGCGCTGTCGATCATGCTGCTTACCGCCACGCTGGCTGCTCTACGCGGTGTACAACCGCATGGTGGGCGTCGAGCGGATGCGGCTGGGCTAGGACTGTCACGCAAATGCGCAATCCGACCGCCACATTCGGCGAACGCATCACCCGCATCGGCCTCGATCGTGCTGACCGGCGCGGTGCTGCTGTTCCTGGTCGCGCCGATCCTGACCATCGTGCCGCTGTCGTTTTCGTCGGGATCGTTCTTCTACTATCCGCTGCCGGGGTTGAGCCTGCGCTGGTACGAGGACTTCTTCACCTCGTCGTTCTGGCTGCTCGTCGCTGAAGAACAGCCTGATCGTCGGCATCTCGGCGACGGTCCTGGCGACGGTGCTCGGCACGCTGGCGGCGCTCGGCATCTGGCGCGCGCGCTTTCCCGGCGCAGGCGCTGGTGCTGGCGATGCTGATCTCGCCGATGGTCGTGCCGGTGATCATCGTCGCGGTCGGCGTCTACTTCGCGTTCGCGCCGCTCGGACTCACCGACGGCTACCTCGGCCTGATCCTCGCGCACGCGACGCTCGGGCGTGCCGTTCGTCGTCATCACCGTGCTGGCGACGCTGTCCGCGCTTCGACCGCACGCTGCTCCGCGCGGCGGAAAGCCTCGGCGCGTCGCAGATCACGACGTTTCGCCGCGTCATGCTGCCGCTGATCCTGCCGGGCGTGGCCTCGGGCGCGGTGTTCGCGTTCGCGGCGTCGTTCGACGAAGTCGTCGTCGCGCTGCTGATGGCCGGGCCCGGCAGCGCACGCTGCCGCGGCAGATGTTCGCCGGCATCAACGACAACATCAGCCTGACCATCGCCGCCGCGGCGACGATGCTGATCGCGATCTCGCTGGTGCTGATGATCGCGGTCGGCGCTGCAGCGGCGCAGCGCGCGGATGCGGCAGGGCTGACGCTCGAGCGGCCGGGCGCGACCGGTGGCGCGATCGGAACGTCGTCCCGGCGGCGGGCTTTACCTCTTCGACGAAATCGTCGGCGCCTCGCGTCGTGCCGGCGCCTTGCTCCGGTCTTGCACGCTTTCCTTGGCTTCCTGCATCAGTCCGCGGCAATCGGCGTCCTCGTTGCCCCCGGTGTCGATCAGCGGCAGCAAGGCCGCCAGCGGATTCAACGCGCCGAGAGCGACCGAGCTCGCGACGCGCGCGGCGATCGGGCCGACTGCCGGATGCACCTGTGGCGCGCTGAAGCTGCCGTCGACCACGATCGGGCCGCGCAAGGCCAGTAGGCTCGGGCGCTTCGACTGGGCGTTGAGCGTCAGGTCGTAGCGCTCCTTCGCGAAATCGATGCTGCCTTCGCCGAGAATCTTTTCCGCGTCGGTGTCGATGACCAGCGTCTTGGCGGTCATGCGCCCGTTCTCGGCGACGAAATCGGCGACGACGCAGCGGATCGCCGCTTTCTCATCGCCTTTCAATAACAATTGTGCGGCTCGCGCGAGGTCGAGATTGGTCAGCACGATCGACAGCTCACTCGCCTCGCCGCCCCAGCTGATCAGCGCTGCTTCGCCATTGCTCGTCGGCCAGCATGTCGGCAATCGAATTGCCGGTAGCGTCGAAGTGGGCCTGGCCGCCAACCTTGCCGGCGCTGCCCTGCGGCGGCTTGAGCTTGGGCAGGACTTTGCTGAGCTCGACATTGCGGACCGTCACCTCGCCCTTCGTCCTGAAGATCTTGTCGCGCGCGTCCATCACGAGCGTCGAGACGACATGCCCGCCTCCGACACCGAAATCGAGCGGCTGCATCGTGAGTACGCCTCCGCGCAGATCGAGCACCGCGTTCAGATTGTCGAGCGGCATATCCGAAGTCATGAACCGCTTGCCACTCAGGTGCACCTTCGCGTCGATGGCGCGCAGGTGGTCCGCGTCGTAGGGTTTGGACGGAAGCGCACGGCCGCTTTGCGCACGCTTGACCGTTTCCTTTTTTTGGGCGGCGCTTTTCACGCTCGGTGTCTGGGCGGCCGGTGGCAGACCGATCAGGCCACCCAGATCCTTGTAGTTGAGCGACTGCGACACCAGATCGGCGTCGACCAGCAATCTTGGCCCGCTGCGGTCGACGTCGAATCTGCCGGCGAGATCGCTGTCACCGACCTTGCCGGTGAATTGACGGAACGACCACAGCGCGGTGTCGTGCTTGAGCCGGCCGTTAAGCCGATACGGAGGTGTCCACGGAAACGGCACCGGAATGATCGGGTAGAGCTGCGACAGATCGCGCCCCTCCAACATCAGCATGCCGTCGACGCTGTCGAGCCTGGCGGGGATGATGGTGCCATCGAAGTGGGCATTGGTGTCGCCCGCGCGCGCCTTGACGTCCAGGCGATACGGTTGGTGGCGATCCTCGAGCGCGAGCAAGGACTCGGCGTTGCCTTCGATCGTGAACGCGCTGTTGCGCAGGCGCCCGGAGCCCGAGAAATGCACCGGCGTCGCCCCGCTCGCCGAAGACGCCGACGACGCGATGTTGACGCTGACGTCGGTTCCCGCGCCCGGGTTGCGGTACCGCAGAATCCCGTCCTCGATTTTGAGACGGCCCGGCAATGGGAGGGCAGGCGGGCCGGCGCCGTCGATTTCCCAGTTCTCCTGTCCGTCCGCGCCTTTTTCGAGCAGCAACCGCGGCCGCACCAGGCTGGCTTCGTGCAGCACGAGGGGCCCGAACAAAAGCGAGCGGAGGTCCAAGCGAACGTTGACGCGCTGCGCGTTCACCATCGTCGGCTCGCTGCCCCACGGCGCGTTGCCTACCGTCACGTAATCGGCGGTCAACAGCGGCCTGGTCGATAATGCGACGTTGAGATTTCCCTCGATCCTGACCGGCCGTCCGACCTTTGCGCTGAGGTAGCTCGCCAACGGTCCTCGAAGCCAGTTCCACTCGAAGAAGACCAGCGTGATCGCGACGATGGCCGCGATCGCGGCAAAAACCCAGACTTTTTTTGGTATCTGCATGACGCGCTGCTGGCTCGCCCCCTGGCACTTTGAATTGGCGTCGAGGCGATAAGTTCGCCTGTCGGCCCTGTGTCGGCCATGCGCCTACAATGAGCGCCATGAACGCCCCCCGACTCGCTGCGCGAATCGGATTGGCCATCGCTGCCTTCGCTGCGCTCGGCCTCAGCGCGGCCGCGGCGGCGCCGACTCTCAACGTCGGCTCCAAGCGCTTCACCGAATCGTACATCCTCGGCGAGATTCTCGCGCAGACGGCGCAGTCGGCCGGCGAAGCCACGGTCGTGCACCGTCAGGGGCTCGGCAACACGGCGATCGTCCTTGGCGCGCTGACCCAGGGCAGCATCGATGTCTACCCCGAATACACCGGCACGATAGCCAAGGAGATACTGAAGCTCGACGCGGTGCCACCGCTGTCGGAGCTCAACGCCAAGCTCGCGGCGATCGGACTCGGCGTCGCGGTGCCGCTGGGGTTCAACAATACCTACGCGCTGGCGATGCGCGCCGACGATGCGCGCGCCAAGGGAATCACCCGGCTGTCCGATCTCAAGTCGCATCCGGAGATCAGGCTGGGACTGTCGCAGGAGTTCATCGGACGTGCCGACGGCTGGCCGGGATTGAAGCGCGCCTACGAGCTTCCGTACGAAACTCCGCGCGGGCTCGACCACGGTCTTGCCTACGAGGCGATCGCCCAGCGCCAGGTCGATGCGATCGACATCTATTCGACCGACGCCAAGATCGACAAGTACGGCCTGACGGTGCTCACCGACGATCGCAACTATTTTCCGCGCTACGATGCGGTGCTGCTCTTCCGCGCCGACCTGCCGCAGCGCCTGCCACGGACCTGGACGGCGCTTATGGGCCTCGAAAGCCGGATCGACGATGCCTCGATGCGCCGGATGAATGCCGAAGCCGAGCTCGAAGGCAAGAGCTTCGTCGCTGTTGGGCGCGAGTTCCTCGCGCAAAGAGCTGCCGGTGGCGGCGCGGCGCCGCCGGCTTCGATCGCGCCGTCCGCGAAGACGCCGACTGGCGATGCGCAAACAGCGGCGGCCGGCGGATTCTGGCAGAAGCTCTTCGGACCGGACTTCGCGCGGCTGACGCTCGAGCATCTGCTGCTGGTGTTCGCCTCGCTAGCGGCGAGCATTGCGCTCGGCATCCCGCTCGGCATCCTCGCCGCGCGGCGGCCCGCCAGCGAAGGCCTGATCCTGGGGATGACGGGCGTCGTGCAAACGGTCCCCGCACTGGCGCTGCTGGCGTTCCTGATCCCGATCACCGGGCGTATCGGCGCGATCCCCGCATTCATCGCACTCGCGCTGTATGCGCTGCTTCCGATCGTGCGGAACACACACGCGGCGATGACCCAGATCGGGCGAGGGGTGAAACAGGCGGCGCAATCGCTGGGCCTGGAAAGCGGAACCATCCTGCGTTACATCGAACTGCCGCTCGGCGCGCCGACGATACTCGCCGGCATCAAGACCTCCGCGGTGATCAACGTCGGGACGGCGACGATCGCCGCATTCATCGGTGCCGGCGGCTATGGCGAGCGCATCGTCACCGGGCTTGCGCTGAACGATCACGCCATGCTGCTCGCGGGCGCGATTCCCGCGGCAGCGCTCGCGCTGCTGATCGAAGGGGCTTTTCGCCTCGGTGAGCGGTGGCTCGTGCCGGCCGGAATGCGCCTCAGCGAGCAGGATGGGCGCAGCGGCTGACGCGATGTCGCGCCGTCAGCGCGGGCCTTACTCGACTCGCAACGTGCCCTTCATGTTCGGGTGCAGCGTGCAGATGTAGGCGTATTCGCCGGCGGTGCGCGCAACGTACTTCCACGACCCGTCCGCCGCGATGTCGTGCGAATCGAACTTGCCCGGCGCCGTCACCGTGTGCGGAAACGGATCCTTGTTGGTCCACACGATCGTGTCGCCGCGCCTGACGGTCAGCGTCTCGGGCTCGTACTTCAGGCCGTCGATGACGACGCGATGCGTCGCCGGCTTGCCGGCGCTCGCACCAGCGGCCGGGCCAGCGCCGAAAACGATGCCGGACGGGAGCAGCGCGCCCGCGCAGAGCAGCGCGAGCGCGAATCGCAGCGTGCGGATACTCACATCTTGGACTGCAGCATCTTGGCGTGCTCCAGATGCGCGACGAACGCCGGACGGACCTTGGTGATCAGCGCCTTCAGCTCCTCGTTCTTGGCGCTCGGCAGCAGCGTCTTGTCGACCGCGTCCAGAACCTGCTGGTGGTAGGCGACTTCGTGGTCGATGTAGGCCTTGTCGAACGCCTTGCCCTTCAGCGTCTTCAGGTTCTTCACGTTCTCCTCGCCGCCGGACTTCAAGGCCTGGCTGGTCGGATTGTCTTCCGGCGTGACCTTGAGCTTGGTCACCAGCGCGACCGCCTGCTTGTTGACGCCGCCATGGTCGGTGACCATCTGCTTGCCGAAGTCCTTGACGTCCTTGGTGGTGCCCATCTTCTCCGCCAGCTTGCCGGCGTCGATGTCGACCTGGTTGGCGGTGACGACGATGTGCGCGATCTGCGCGTCGTTCGGCGGCCTGGGCGGCGACGCCGCCTGCGGCGAGAAACAGAGCGCTTGCAAGTACGATACCGATGTTCTTCATGACGATCTCCTAAAGAGTGGCTTTCATTGCCCTGCGTGGGCATATACGTACAGCGGACCCGGCTGGATGCGCCGGGCGAATATCGATCATCCCTGCTCGCGCCAGCGTGCGAGCACGCCGGCGACGATGCGGTCGCAGCGCTCACCGGCAAATCCGAAGGCGTGCACGGTGGCGACGTCGACCTCGCGCGCCATCGCTTCCCGCAGGAGCGCCCGCGCGCGAAACGTCCTGCTGCGCACCGTCGCTGCCGGCACGCCGAGGCACGCGGCAGCCTCATCGACCGACATCTCCTCGACTTCGCGCAAAACGAACGCGGTGCGGAACTGATCGGGCAATGCATCGATGTTGCGTTCCAGCAGGCGGCGCACTTCGGCGCGGCTCGCGGCGGCGTCGGGCTGCTCGGCATCAGTTCCGGTCATGGTGTCCTCCTCCGCGTCGCGCTCGCCGGCGGACCACGCGTCGGACTGTGGACCGAACGGCAGAACGACACCGGCACGCTTGCGCTTGCGCAAAAGCCCATACGATTCGTTGATGACGATGCGGGCGAGCCAGGTCGACAAGCGCGAGCCGCCGCGAAAACCCGCGATGTTGCGAAACGCGGCGAGATAGGCGTCCTGGACCGCGTCTTCGGCTTCGGCGTCGTCGCGCAGGATCGACCGGGCGATGCGGTAGAGCATCCGGTTGTGGCGCCGCATCAACAGCTCGAACGCAGTCTCGTCGCGGCAGCCGACGCGGCGGGCGAGCTCGGCGTCGTCCGGCGCGTCGGCTGCGCCAGGGGCAAGGCTGGTCGTTTTCATTGTCGCCATTGGTCGTTGCAGATTAGATGAAGACGCCGGCGCCGGCGTTCCCGCATTATGGCTTTCCCGCGGAATCGACGTCCCGCGCGCGCGGGAACCCAGGGCGGCGGCCGGACGACCCTGGCGGGAACCAAGACAAACGCTCGGTCAAGGATGGATAATCACCGTAGCTTGGCTTCTACGCTAAACGAGACCTAAGGAAACTGAGCGATGAGCTTCCTGATCCTCGGCCTGATCGTGTTTCTCGGCGCCCATTCGCTGCGCATATTCGCCGATTCGTGGCGCAGCGCGCAGATCGCGCGCATCGGCGAAGGCCCGTGGAAGGGCCTGTACTCGCTGGTGTCGATCGCGGGATTCGTGCTGCTGATCTGGGGTTACGGACAGGCGCGGGCGGCCACGATCGTGCTCTGGCAGCCGCCGTCATGGACGCATTATCTGGCCGCGCTGTTCACACTGGCCGCATTCGTCCTCGTCGTGGCGGCTTATGTGCGCGGCACGCGCATCAAGAGCGCGCTTCATCATCCGATGCTCCTCGGCGTCAAATCCTGGGCGTTCGGGCATCTGATCGCCAACGGCACGCTGGCCGATGTCGTGCTGTTCGGCAGCTTTCTCGTCTGGGCAATCGTCGATTTCGCCGCGTCGCGGCGCCGGGATCGCATCGCCGGGACTGTGTACCCCGCGGGCACGGCAGCGCGCGATGCGATCGCCATCGCGATCGGCGTCGCCGCCTGGGCGGTATTCGCCTTCTACTTGCACGAGCGCTGGGTCGGGGTGCGGCCGCTCGGCTGATCTGTCGATGCGATTCTCGGGCGGCCATCGTGCAATCGTCGCGGCACTCTGCACGCTGCTGCTCGACGCCGGATGCACCGGGCTGAAAGAGGCGGCTTCCCCGGCGGCGGCCGCCTCCGCTCCGCTTGCGCCTGCGGCAAGCGGGAGTCCTGCTGGCGTCGCACCGGCGGCGCCTGGCGCGACCGCACCGGCATCACAAGCCGCTGCTGCGCCTGCTGCACCCAATCCGGCCGCAGCCAAGCCCGCCGCGCCAGCAGCCAATGCGCCGGCGAAGGCTGCGGCTGCGCCAGGCCCATCTGCCAAGCCAGGGCCAACCGGCCAAGCCGCGAAGGCGACGGCCCCGCCGCTGGATCTCAAAGCTCTGGAAACGCACCTTAAGGAAACCAATGCCATCGGCGTGATGACCAAGCTTTCGCTCAAAAACGATGTCGATGACTTGTTGGATCAGTTCCGCGCGTTCTACCAGGGCAAGCTCAAAACCACGCTTGCCGAGCTGCGGCGCCCATTCGACTTGCTGGTGCTCAAGTTGCTGTCGCTGCTGCAGGACAGCGATCCGCCGCTGGCTGCCGCGATACTGGCGTCACGCGAGGCGATCTGGGGCATCCTGTCCAACCCGGTCAAGTTCGCAACTCTCGATGGAAGCTGAACAGCCATGAACGAACGAAGAACCCTGGCCATGTTGCTGACGATGGCGACACTGTTCGCGGCCGCCCGCGTTGCGTTCGCAGACGACGCGTCGGTCAAGAAGGACCTGACGGCAGTGATCGCGTTACATGGCCTGCCCTGCGGACAAGTCACCGATGTTCGGACCCTGGGCGATAACGATCACATCGCTTCATGCCAGGATGGCAATCGCTATCACATATTCATCAACGCCCAGGGCCGCGTCGTCGCGGAAAAGCAGTGACTCCGCGGACGGAAGAAACGCCTCGCGCGCACTGTTAGCCGGCGGCGGCCGTTCGCTTTGGAGCTAAAAGCGCACCGGGAACGAATCGCGCCCACAGGAGAAGCGAGAATGAACCTTCGGCAGTTGCTAACCTTGTTTGCGAGCATGCTGCTCGCTGTGACCGCAGTTCAGGCCCAGAACAGCGTCCGTGTGCGCGGCACGATCACCGCGTTCGACGGCAATGTCCTCTCGGTCAAATCGCGCGAGGGGCGCGATTTGAAAATCACGCTGGCCGACACCGTCGCCGTTTCCGTCGCCAAGGCGATTCGGTTCGAGGACATCAAGCCCGGGGACAAGCTCGGCGTGACATCGATGCCCGGTGCGGACGGCGTGCCGGTGGCGGTCGAGGTGCATTACCTTCCGCCCGGCGTTCCCGAAGGGCAAGGCCCCTGGGATCTTCAGCCGGGATCGACGATGACCAATGCCAGTGTCGCCGCAATCGTCGCCGGCACCGGCAATCGCGAGTTGACCCTGCAATTCCAGGGAAAGACGCAGAAGGTCGCCGTCCCCGAAAGCGCGGCGCTGGCGCGCACGGTTCCCGGCAGCCGCAGCGACCTCGCCGCCGGCGAATACGTGTTCACCGTCGCGCAGGGCGCGGACGAGCAAAGCTTAAGCGCGTCCCGCGTCCAGGTAAGCAAGGACGGGATTAAACCGCCGTTGTAAGCGGCGCGACGCCGGGAACGGGACGAGGACGAACTAGCCGAACGTCCCGCCCATCAGATCGACCAGAAACTCGGCGACCCAGACCCTGCCCGGACCGCCGAGGTAGGTGGCGCCGCGCCCGGTCGGAAGATGCCAGACGGTGATCGACAGCGTTGCCGTCGGCGCGTGCGCCGGGCGCTTGCCCGGCAGACGCTTGACGTCGAGCAGGAACTCGTCGGGCCAATAGCCCTGCCGCGCGACCGCCGTCGTGAACGCGCGCTGATCTTCCAGGCCCAGATAGTGATTTCCGCCCGGGTATATCGTCGGCCGCAGCTGACCCCTTGCCCCAGGCGCGACCGGATCCATTAGTGCTTTGATTTCGCTCTCCTCGCGCGACTTATCGCGTCCGCCAGACCAGGCGCAATGCCTGGCTCGAGCGGATGCGTTCAAGTTAGCAACGTCCGAGCCACCGCTTGCGAATCAGGAGCTTAGTATTCGGTTGTCGATTTGCCGCGCGCCGATTGTAAGAAAGCGCGCCAGTACGCAGTTTGTAGCGCACGTTTGCGCTCGCGGCAGTGAACGCTGTCGGTCGGCGTACGACAGGTCCTCGCCCAGGCCGTTTTGCTCGGGACCTATCGGAAGCGCAACTGGCTGCGCTTGGTACCACGCCGCGCTCGGGCGGTGCCCGTTCCCGGGGCGCCCAGATACCCCGCGGGACGGTTGCCGTGCGGTCGGTCGGGTCTGGCGCGATTCGGGCCTGAACGTCTTTGGTCGGCGCGGATTTGGATCGCAATATCAATTTGTTGATCCCGGCGCCCGCTTGAGAGTAGAGTCCCCGAAGCCGATCAGAATCGCTGGAGCATGCCGCCGGAATCAGGTCGAGGCCTTATTCGGTGGCACGGTTAGTGCATGTGACTGTTCACGGAGGTAGATAACCAGCATGGATTCCGTCATCGCGCTCGCGGACCTGCAATCGATCTACTCGGTCGCCGAAGTCGACCGGGCGGCCGAGGACGGCGCAGCCCGGCGCAATGAAGGACTGAAGAGCTGGTACGACCGCATGCGCGAGCTCGGCGGCTCGCGATACATCATCAAGCCGTCGACGGCCGCGGCGGTCGACGAACTGCACGAGACATCCCCGAATTTCGCCAACGTCGTCGACGATCTGCGCAAATACCTGGCGCTGGCCGATCGCCGGCAACGAAGCGGTCCAGTTCACGCCGCTGCTGTTGCTGGGCGAGCCGGGCCTCGGCAAGACCTATTTCGCGAAAAAGCTGGCCCAGGCGCTGGGCACCGGGTTCGAGTTCGTCTCGATGAGCTCGCTGACTGCCGGCTGGATCCTCACCGGCGCGTCGGCGCAATGGAACAACGCGCGGCCGGGCAAGGTCGCGCACACCCTGATCGACGGCGAATTTGCCAATCCGGTCGTCGTGCTCGACGAGATCGACAAGGCCGGCGGCGACTCGCGCTACGACCCGATGGGCGCGCTGTACACGCTGCTCGAGCGCGACACCGCGGCGCATTTCAAGGACGAGTTCATCGACGTCGACATGGATGCTTCGCACATCCTGTGGATCGCCACCGCGAACGACGAGTCGATGATTCCCGAGCCGATCCTCAATCGGATGAACGTGTACGCGATCGACCGCCCCGACGCGGCGGGCGCGCGCACGATCGCGCTGGCCGTCTATCACGAGATTCTCGACGCGCATCGCTGGCCGTTCCCGCCCGAGCCGACCGAGTCGGTGCTCGAGCGGCTGGCCGCGGTGCCGGCGCGCGACATGCGCAAGCTGCTGCTCGACGCATTCGGCACGGCCCAGCTCGCCAATCGCGATTACCTGGTGCCCGAAGACATCGACGCGAAAAAGCTCTGCGGCCGGAAGGCGCGCGTAGGGTTCTAAAACGAACCGGAACGTCCGGCGCGTTGGAAATTCGCGCTCGGCGGGCGTATTCTAGTCGCATGACATCGCGCCAGCGCAAGGCCCTCAAGTCCCCCGCTCCGACGCCGCAACAGGAAGAGGCGTCGTTCATCCGCAGCCTGGAAAAGCACGGGCAGGCGGTTGCCGGGAAGGGGCCTCTTCCCGCAGGAGCGACGCACCGGCTGACGATCGCCCCGTCGGGAGCGAAGCGCGTCAAGCGTAAACGGTTCTCCGCCGTCTGACGCCTTCGTGCCCGTGCTCCTGCCTGCAGCCGCAGGCAAAACGCAGCCGCCGCAACACCAGCTGACCACCGATGCGCACGACCGCGTGCGTCGCCGCGCCGTGCGGGCCGGCGATCGCGTTGTGCCGGCCGGGTTTCGCCGCCGATTTGGCGTCATACGCAATCGCACCGCGACGCACCAGGCTTCCGACAAAGGCTCGTACCTCATCCTCGGTTGCCTGCTTGTCCGGCAGAGCGCCAAACACGGCCGCATGACGATTGGTGTGTCCGATCAGCGCCGGCTCGCTGCCCAGCGCGACGACCTTCGCGAGCTTCGGACTCAAGCCCTTGAGCGAGACTTCGCGCTGATGGCTCGCTTCGGCCACGCGCTGACCGCCGAGGTCGAACGTGCGCATGCGCAACGCGGTCCGCGGCGAAACTCCCAGCCGCGCCTTGAGATCGTCCAGCGTCGCCTTGGCCACGGGTGCCGCCGCCTTGCCCTTCCTGGCCGCCGGCTTGCCTCGCAGTGCCGATCGCGGTGCGAGAACGGCGTCGCTGCCGAGCAGAATCCCGTGCCTCTTGAATGCGTCGCGGATGGCGTCGCGATGCTTGCCGGCATGAAGGTGCTCGTCTTCGAGCGACATCGCGCGGCCCACGGCCTGGTAGAAACGCGGCGTGTGCTGCGCCTTGACCGCTGCGCGCACCAGGAGCTTGCCGGATTTGATCGCAGCGTCCGATAGCGCTTTCGCGTCCTTCCTTGCCGACTGCGCGAAGATATTGCGAATGACGTCGTAAAAGCACCCGACGAAGACTTGGCCGAAACTGTGGATCTCATTGATCAGCACGCCGGGTCCGCCGTCGTCGGGCAGCGTGCTTGGGATGACCCACTGGTAGGTGTTTCGGGCGTGCCGAGCCTTGGCACCGTTATGCGTGGCGTCGAAATCGCGCAGCCCGTTCGCCAGCGATTCGATCAGCGTCTCGACAAAATTTGCGGTGGCGAGCTTCGGCGCCTGCCTGAGCAAGGCCTTGCGCGTTTCGAGGTCGGAAAGCGCCGTGAGCAGCGCGACGCAGTCGCCGAATGCCTCGTGAAATGCATTGGGTTCGGGAAAGTTGCTGTCCCAGAGCTCGGGCCGGACCGCGTCGAGCAGCGCGTGTCCGCACTCGTGCGAGACGACATCGGTGCTTGCGGCGAATCGTCGCAGCAGCTTGGTCTTCTTGCTCCTGAAGTGGTAGTAGCCGAGCGACTGCCTGTCGTAATAGGCGTTGAGATCCGAGCCCTCGTCGACGTTAACCTTCAACTTCTTCCGTTGCGTACTGCCCTGCCAATGCTTGAGCGGGCCGGCGATCTTTTCCCACATGGCGAGCGCGCGCATGACCGCCTCTCGGCACTGCCACACCAGGAACTCCGCACTGTCCGGCGGCCATACTTTGGCCTGCGGCAGCGTGCCGAAGTCGAAGGCGGTCTTGCCCACCCTGCGTGCGGCCGCCGGCGCGATCTTGCGTGCGGGCGGCGATTTTCTCGCTTCCGGATCATTTGGAATGAAGAGAATAGTCACGTCTTAAGCCCCCGAGCGAAGGTGTGCGCTTACGCGAGTTGCCGCTTCAGGCTGGGTGAAGCTCGACGCAGAAGGCGCGCCGGGCGAACTGCAACCGAACCGCGCCGGCCGGCGAGCGCAGCGTGCGTCGCGGCGTACGCGTTCGGGTCGGCGGCGAGATGGAATGTCAATTCGTCCGCGAACGCGGCGAGCGTGGCGGCGAGCTCGCGCTCCTTCACGCCGAACATTCCGAGCAGCCAGGCGCGGACGCGCGCCGGCTCCGCGCGCGGAAAATATGACGCGATCCGATCGAAATCGTTTTCGACCGGCGCCCTGACGCCGGCGCGCACGGCCATGCCGGCGGCGTGGACCGTGGCCGGCAGTGCCGCCTCGAGCAGCGATTGCGCGTTGGCGATGCCTGCGCCCAGCGCATTCGTCGGCCACGGCAACGGCGTGCCCGCGTGGCCAACGGTGGTCAGCATTTCCTTGAATACCGAAGCGATCCGTGCGCTGCCGTATTTCTTCACCAGGTTTGCGCGCCCGTGGTGCGCGAGCCACAACGCCCCGATCCCGGCGACGTGCGCTGCGGCGTACGACGTCCCCGAGCTGCGATCGACGTCGAACGTGCCGTCGGTTTGGGTCCTGGCGCGCCACACCGACTCGCCGGGCGCGGTGATGTCGACCGCGATGCCGCTTGCCGAGCCTGCCCACCGTTGCCTGTCGACGTTGCACGCCGCCACCGCGATGACTTCGTCGTAGCGCGCCGGATAAACGACGAACGGCCATTCGTTGCCTGCGGCAGCCACCAGCAGCAAGCCGGCGTCGACCGCGTCGCGCACGGCTTCGTGCAGCGCGAACCCGCCCCAGGGGCCGCCGAGACTCATCGAGACGACATGCGCATCGTCGTCGATGGCGCGATAGAGCGCAGCGCAAAGGCGTGTCCACGAGAAATGGACGACGCTGCTGCTCACCCGCAACGGGATCAGCGACGCCTGCGGCGCGACGCCGGTGACGTGGCGCGCGCCGGCGGGGCCGACGTCGCTCAGGATCACGCTGCCTGTGCTGGTCCCGTGACCCGCGTTGGGCGGATCGAGCGGGTCGAGTGCATCGGGCGTGTTCGCGACAAAGTCATACCCCTTGGCGAAGAGGATATCCGAGCGAATGAGCTCCGGATGTCGCGTGTAGCCGGTGTCCGGATGCGCGACGATCGAACCCTTGCCCTGCGGTTCGCTGGTCGTCGGAATGTTCCAGGCCTCGAATACATGGCAAAGCTTCAGAGCCCAATCGTTGTCGTCGCTGCCCGGCAGGTTCGGCGACGTGCCGCCCGCTGCGCTGCGCCTTGCCGGCGCGCGATACGGTCCGACGGCCGGCAAAACGAACGCGGGCTCGGCGTGCATGACGTCGCGCCGCGCGCGCAGCCGGTAGGTGAGTTCCCAGGCCTGGGCCGGCGAGGGGGCCGGCGATCGCGGCGGCGGCAACACGAGCACGCTGCGCGCCCGCTTGCCGTAGGGCTGGATCCGCCAGGCGAGACGCTCCGCTTTCAGGATCTTGCGAACGGCCGCGACCGCTTGCCGTCGCGTCGACCGCCTCGCCGGGGCGAATGCTGATGCCCTCGAATTGCAGATGGCGCAGCCGCTCGGGCTTGCGTCGCGCCGTGGCGTTCCGTTTGGACATCGCTGCTACCGGCTCGAGAGACTGCAACTGCCGGCTACTATCCGCCCGCCTCGTCGACGATGTAAAGAGGATGTGAATTTTCGGCACGGCCCGCGTCCGCCCCGCCACGACCGACCAGAATGCTGCGCGATCGACCCGCTGGTCATCTGCAAGCTTGTGTTCTACTCTTGGCGATCGCTCGCGGGATTCCGCCAGCGAACATTCGCCCAGGCAACCATCCATCGAGATCCATGGGTGCGCGACAACGAATCGGCGCCGTGATGGCGTCGGCGGGCTGGTCCGCCGTGACCCTGGTATGGGTCAGCGGGACGATTCTTCATTTTTTCACCGCGATGGTCGCCTTCGACCTCGCCGGCAATGGCCTCAGGCGATACGTCGCCGCCATCGCCGCATTCATCTTTCCACTGGCCGGCGAGGTCGCGGTGATGGTCGCCGCGTGGAAAGCCTCGGGCTCGATGATCAACAGCTATTCGATCTGGGTCCTGCTCTGGGTCGCGTTCGGGTTTGCGATCTACTGCCTGATCGCCTTCGGCAACTGGCTGACTGGCCGCGACGAGGCTCCGCCCGCGGAAACGCCGTGATCGCGTCGAAATCGGCACGGTGAACCTGCACAGGAAAAACGCGAGGTCGTAAGTCCGGCGTTGCCGCGTCTTCCGTCATGCGCTACAGTCTGGCGGCTATGAACGCAGCCAGGCGAAAACGCATCGGCGGGCACGTGCAGCCCGCGGGTCACGCATGAACGACGCGACACGCGTTGCGCCGAAAGCGCAGACGGCCGCCGGTTGGGGCAGCGACGCCATCGCGGACCTGCTGCGCGCGCTCGACATCCCGTACATCGCGCTGACTCCGGGCGCGAGCTTCCGCGGCTTGCACGACAGCCTGGTCAATCATCTCGGCAACACGCGCCCGGAAATGCTGCTGTGCCTGCACGAGGAGCATGCGGTCGCGCTCGCGCACGGCTATGCGCGCGTCACCGGCCGGCCGCTGGCAGTCGCGCTGCATGCGAATGTCGGGCTGATGCACGCAACGATGGCGATCTTCAACGCTTGGTGCGACCGCATTCCGATCCTGCTCTTAGGGGGCGTCGGGCCGATCGATGCAGTCAAGCGCCGGCCATGGGTCGACTGGATCCACACGATGCGCGACCTGGGCGCGCTGGTGCGCGGCTATGTCAAGTGGGACGACCAGCCCGGATCGGTGGCGGCCGCGCTCGAAGCTATCCTGCGCGCTCACCGCATTGCGCTGACCTTGCCGCAGGGGCCCGTTTACGTCTCGCTCGACGCCGCGTTGCAGGAAGAGGCGCTGGCCGCGCGCGTTCCGCTCCCCGCGCTCGACCGCTACCCGGAACCGCTGGCCGGCGTGCCGCCGTACGAGGCAGTGCGCGAGGCGGCGAGCCTGCTCGAGAGCGGCAAGCGCCCGCTGATGATGCTCGGCCGCATGTCGAACGATCCGAAGGCGTTCGCACTGCGCGTAGCACTCGCCGAGCGCCTCTCGGCCGTGGTGCTCACCGACATCAAGACCGGCGCCTCTTTTCCGACGCAGCATCCGCTGCATCCGTTTCCGCCAAGCCTTTATGTCGGCGACGAAGCGGCCCGCGCGATCCGCGAGGCCGACGTCATTCTTTCGCTCGACTGGATCGATCTCGGCGGCACCTTGTCGCAGGCCTGCGGCGGCGCGCTGCCTTTCGGCCAGGTGATTCACTGCTCGCTCGACCAGTACGTGCACAACGGCTCGAACATGGATTATCAGGCGCTGCCGCCGACCGATCTGTCGATCCTGGCGCCGCCTGACGCGCTGGTCGCGGCTCTGGTCGCGGCGCTCGGGTCGCGCGCGAGCGCGCAATCCGAACCGTGGTTCGTCAAGGCCACGATGCCAAGCCGCCGACGTGCGAAGCGCGCAAGGCGACCGCCGATTGCATGCCGCTCGAAGAGCTGGCGCGGGTGACGACCGAAACGCTTGCGCCGTACCGCCCGTCGTATATCCGATTGCCACTGGGCTGGCCCGGCGAATACTGCCGCTTCGCGCATCCCAGGATTACATCGGCTTCGACGGCGGCGGCGGCATCGGCTCGGGACCGGGGATGACGGTCGGCGCCGCGCTGGCGCTGCGCGGCGGCGACCGTCTGCCCGTCGCGGTGCTGGGCGACGGCGACTATCTGATGGGTCTGACCGCACTGTGGACCGGCGTGCATTATCGCGTGCCGGCGCTGATCATCGTCGCCAACAACGAATCGTTCTTCAACGACGAGCTGCACCAGGAGCGGATGGCGCGGCTGCGCGGACGGCCGGTCGAGAACCGCTGGATCGGCATGCGGATGAGCGATCCGGCGATCGACCTGGCGGCACTTGCCCGCGGCCAGGGCGCGAGCGCCTACGGTCCGATACGCAGCGCCGATGCGCTCGCCGCCGCGATCGCCGAAGGCGTCGACGCCGTGCGCGCCGGCGCCCTGGTCGTGATCGATGCGCGCGTCGCACCCGAATATTCGCGCGCGGTGTCGTCGTCGCTGCTCAAGCATCTGCCGGCGCAAAAGTGACGTTGAACCCGATGCTCCAGCACGCCGACAGTCCTCTCGATCCGCGGCTGCCTCGCCATCGCGGCGTCTATTACGGCGGCGCGTGGCACGCGACGTCGGGCGGGCGGGAAACCGCGCTCTCGAGCCCGGGAACCGGCGAATCGCTCGGCACCGCCGTCGACGCCTCGGCCGAGGACGTCGATCGCGCCGTCATCGCGGCGAGGCAGGCGTTCGCGTCGTGGCGCGACGTGCCGGCACAGCAACGCGCGGCGGCGATACGCAAGGCGGCCGCAATTCTGCGCGAGCACGCCGAGGAGCTCGCCTGGATCGACGCCATCGACGGAGGCAATCCGCTGACCGCGATGCTGTTCGACGTCGGCATCAGCGCCGATTACATGGACTACTTCGCCGGCCTGGTCACCGAGATCAAGGGCAGCACGATACCGATCGGCCCGGGGACGCTGAACTACACGGTGCGCGAGCCGCTCGGCGTGGTCGCGCGCATCGGCGCGTTCAACCATCCGCTGCTCTTCGTCGCCGGCAAATGCGGCGCGCCGCTCGCCGCGGGCAATGTGCTGATCGTCAAGCCGGCCGAGCAGACGCCGCTGTCGGCGCTGCGGCTCGCCGAGCTCTGGGCGGAGGTGTTTCCTCCCGGCGTGTTCAGCGTAGTCACCGGCGGGCGTGACGCCGGCGCTGCGCTGGTCGCGCATCCGCGCGTGGCCAAGATCGGCTTTATCGGCAGCGTCGGCGGCGGGCGTGCGGTGATGCAGGGCGCGAGCGCGACGCTGAAGGCGCTGACCCTGGAGCTCGGCGGCAAGAACGCGTTGATCGCCTGCGCCGACGCCACCCTGCCGACGTCGCCGACGGCGTGGTCCGCGGCATGAACTTCCGCTATGTCACCGGCCAGTCGTGCAATTCGACCAGCCGTGTCTATCTGCACACCGACATACACGATGCGACCCTGCCCGAGATCGTCAAGCGCGTCGCGGCGATCCGGATCGGGCTGCCGACCGAGCGCGACACCGAGATGTCGTGCCTGGCGAGCCAGGCGCAGTTCGACAAGACGATGAGCTACATCAAGCTCGGGCTCGAGGGCGGTGCGCGACTCGCATACGGCGGCAAGCGGCCGGCCGACCCGAAGCTCGCCCGTGGATTCTTCGTCGAGCCGACGGTGTTCGCGGATGTTACCGACGACATGCGCATAGCTCGCGAAGAGATCTTCGGACCGGTGGTCAGCATCCTGCGCTGGTCCGACGAAGCCGATCTGCTTTCGCGGGTCAACGCGCTCGACGTCGGACTGACGGCGTCGATCTGGACGCACGACCTCGACCGCGCGCATCGGCTCGCCTCGAGAGTAGAAGCCGGATACATCTGGATCAACGGTTCCAGCACGCATCACGTCGGCGTTCCGTTCGGCGGGTACAAGCAGTCGGGGCTGGGGCGCGAGGAATCGATCGAGGAG
Organism: uncultured beta proteobacterium; assembly: GCA_963697485.1. Classification (GTDB taxonomy): domain Bacteria; phylum Pseudomonadota; class Gammaproteobacteria; order Burkholderiales; family Casimicrobiaceae; genus PALSA-1003. Next base: position 178,049 of record CAVOOD010000008.1, on the reverse strand, counting down.
CTGCTCGCCTGCACCCAGCTGAAGAACGTGAACCTGACGCTGCGCACGCCACCGGTACCGTGACGTTGATGGGCGAGGCCGCCGCTTTCCCGGCCTCGTCTGACAATGAACGCCGCGGATCGGTAGTCAAATCCATAGGAGGATGAAATGCCCGCTCGTCAAATCAAGCTGCGCGTTGCGGCGATCGTGCCGGTGCTCGGAATGCTGGTGGCTGCCGCGGCGATGGCCGAAAACATCGCCGTCGGAAATTACGGCAGCTCGGCCAACGGCATGCCGTTCGCCGTCGCGCTCGAGAAGGGCTACTTCCAGCAGGAAGGCGCCAACGTCACCGGCATCATCGCCTCGGAGGGCGGCGGAACGTCGGTGCGCAACGCGATGGCCGGCGTCGCCTACGGCGAGGCCAATCCCGGCGCGATCGCGGTCGCGATCCAGCAGGGCGCCGACATCAAGATCGTCAGCGACAACGTGCTGACGATCGCCGAATTCGCGTGGCTGGTGAAGAAGGACTCGCCGATCAAGACGATCCAGGACCTGAAGGGCAAGAAGATCGGCTACACCAATCCGCGCTCGACGAGCCAGGCGCTCGACATCCTGATGCTGCAGAAGGCCGGGCTCAAGCCCGAGGATGCCGAGCTCGTCAAGACCGGCGGCTTCGGGCCGATGGTGGCGGCGCTCGAGCTCGGCCAGATCGACTGCGCACCGGTGACCGAGCCGCTGTGGTCGAAGTCGAAGGACAAGTTCCGCGTGCTGATCACCGGCGCCGAGGCGCTGCCGCCGCTCGACAACGTCGTCGGCATGGCGACGGGCGACGCGATGAAGAACCGCGGCGATTTCATTCGCGCGGTCATCCGCGCGCGCCGGCGCGCCGTCGAGTTCATGATCGCGCACCCCGACGAGGCCGGCGACATCGTCGCCAAGCCGTTCAACATCACGCCGGAAGTGGCGCGCAGCGCCGTGCGCAATCTGACCACGAGCATGACCCAGGGCGTGCCGTACTGGGGCGATGGCCGCTTCCACCTGTCGGGCATGAAGCGGATCATCGAGGTGCAGAAGAGCGTCGGCGCGCTCGAGGGCGACATCGACGTGACGAAGATGATCACCACCGAGTTCCTGCCCGACGACCTGAAGAAGTCGGTCGAATAGTTGGGCGGCGCGCGCCGGATGACCTCGGCCCATGTTGCGCTGAAGAGCGTCACCAAGCGCTTTCCCGCCAGCGCCGGCGGGCAGGCGGTGCACGCGCTCGGGCCGATCGATCTCGACATCCGCGAGGGCGAGTTCTTCGCCGTCGTCGGGCCGTCGGGCTGCGGCAAGTCGACCCTGCTCGAGCTGATCGCCGGCCTGACGCCCGCGAGCGAAGGCGGGATCGAATTCGAAGGTCGGCGCGATCGGAACGAGATTCCCGACGGCATCGGCGTCGTGTTCCAGGAAGACGCCTGCTTTCCCTGGCTGTCGGTGCGCGAAAACGTCGAGTTCGGCCTGCGCAAGGCGGCGCTGGCGTCCGACGAAAAAGCGCGCCGCGTGCGACGACGCCATCGCGATGATGGGGCTCGGCGAGTTCGCCCGCAGCTATCCGGCGCAGCTTTCGGGCGGCATGCGCCAGCGCGTCTGCATCGCCCGCACGCTGGTGGCGAAGCCGCGCCTGCTGCTGCTCGACGAGCCGTTCGGTGCGCTCGACCAGCAGACGCGCCTGCTGATGGGCGACGAGGTGCTGCGCCTGTGGCGGGAGATCGGCGCGACCGTCTTCCTGATCACGCATGCGCTCGACGAGGCCGCGATGCTCGCCGACCGGATCGCCGTGATGTCGGCGCGACCGGGCACGGTGATCGACGTGGTCGAGACGAACTGGCCGCGCGATCGCGACAGCCGGATCGTCGAGCGCGAGGAGTTCGGCGCGATAACGAGCCGTCTGTGGAAGACGCTGCGCGAGGAGTCGATGAAGACGATGGGGCGAATGGGCGCCGCGGCATGAGACGCGTCAGGATCTACCAGATCGCCGTCATCGCCGGTTTCCTGCTGCTGCTGGAAGCGCTCTGCCTCGCGGGCGTCATCGACAAGATCACGATGCCGCCGCCGCATCGGATCGCGATCGATTTCGTCAGACTCCTTCTGGCCGGAAAGCTCTACCCGGAAATCGGCAAGAGCCTGGCCAACGTCATGCTGGCGTTCGCATTGGCGTACTCGATCGGGATCGTCACCGGCACCGTATTGCACGGCTACAGGACCGTCCGCGAGACGCTCGATCCGCTGTTCGCCACTTACTACGCGATTCCGGTTTTCGCCTTCTATCCGCTGTTCATCGTCATCTTCGGCCTGGGTGACGGACCGCAGGTGCTGATCGGATTCCTGCTCGGCGTCGTCGCCGTCATCGTCACGACGCTCAACGGCCTCGACCGGGTGCCGCGCGTCCTCAGGAAGACCGCGTCGATCTGCCGGCATGGGAGCGTTCGAGACGGCGGTGCATGTGACGCTGCCGTTCTGCGCGCCGTACCTGCTGACCGCCGCGAAGCTTGCGCTGGCGTACGCATTCATCGGCGTGATCGGGTCCGAATTCATCATGGCGCGCAGCGGCATGGGGTACGAGATCGGGTACGCGTATACGAATTTCGACAACGCGACGATGTATCCGCTGATCCTGCTGATCCTGCTGCTGTCGATCGTCATGAACGGCGTGCTTACGCACTGGGAAAAGGTGCTGCTCGCCAGGAGAGGGCAGCGCTGATGGGCAGTGCGCCGGAAGACGCTGCGCAACACCATCGTCCTCATCGCCGGGCTGCTGGTCTTCTGGCAGCTGATGTACTGGATCATCGGCGACGTCGCGATGCGCTCGCCGTGGCAGACGATGCGATACACGGTGACGTTCGTGCAGAGCGAGTTGTTCTGGACGCACCTTCCGAACACGCTGCAGGCGTTTGCCATCGCGCTCGCGATCGCGGTCGTGCTGGGCCTTCTTATCGGCTTTGCGCTCGGCCTGCACCGGCTGTCGGCCGAGGCGATGGAGCCGATGCTGGTCGCGCTCTATTCGATCCCCAAGATCACGCTGTATCCGATCATCCTGCTTGCCTTCGGGCTGGGCATGTCGGCCAAGATCGCCTTCGGCGCGATCCACGGCATCGTCCCGGTCGCGCTGTTCACCCTCAACGCGGTGCGCAGCACCAGGCCGATCCTCGTCAAGACCGGGCGCGTGCTGAAGCTCAGCCCGCCGGCGATGGTGCGCTCGATCCTGTTTCCCGCCGCGGTGCCCGAGATCTTCACCGGATTGCGCGTCGGTTTCTCGTTGACGCTGATCGGGACCGTGCTGGGCGAGATGTTCGCGGCGCAGCACGGATTGGGCTATCTGCTGATGAACGCGATCGGCCTCTACAACGTCGACGTGATCATGTCGGTGACGTTTCTGCTGGTCGTCTTCGCGGCGGGCGTGAACGGGGTCCTGCTGGCCATCGATCGCCGGCTGCATTTTCGCGCCTAGCGCGACGATCGTCGCGGGACGCTGCTCCGTTACGCCGCGGTAGCGGCAGGCGCCATCGACGCGCCTTCGATCCGATGCCGAGAGAACGCACGGGCGATAAAACCCGAGCGCTTCATCTCCTCGACAAAGTCGCGCAGGTATTTCGCTCCGGCGTCGCGGCCGCGCGGCGTGCCCATCGCCTGATTGATCGCCATGAACCTGCCCGGCAGCATGCGCAGCCCGGGCATGCGGCGCGCGGCGCCTTCGAGCTGCGGCTTGACCCCGGCAATGCAATCGAGCTCGCCTTTGGTCCACAGCGCGAGCACGGCGTCGAACGAGCTGGCGCGAACGATAGTCGCCTGCTTTGAGCTCGCGCGACAGGAAGAGATCGTAGGCGCTGCCGACGATGACGCCGACCCGCGTGCCGGCCTGATCGATCCCGGCGTTGTCGGCGACCGGTGAACGGTCGGCCACCAGGTAGACGCCTTCGATGATGACGTACGGCGCAGTAAAGCTGATGTCGGCCGCGCGCAACGGGTCGATCGCCAGGAAACAGATATCCCACGCGTTGGATGCGAGCGCGGCGACGACCTTGCCGGCGGCATCGTAGGGCACGAAGTCGACGGGGACACCCAGGCAGCGCGCCAGCTCGCGGGCGAGGTCGGCCGAGATTCCGGCTGCCGCGCCGGTCGCCGGGTTCCACATCGCAAGCACCGGATTGCCGTAATTGAACGCAGCGCGCAGCCTGCCGGCTCGGCGCGAGATCGGTGACGACGGCGGCCGGAGCGAGCGGTGTCATTCGTTCAGGCGCAACGGCGCCAGATAGAGCTGGCGGTACGCTTCGAAGGGGATCGTTTCCGACGCTTCGATCTGCCGCTGCTCGGCGAGCGATTCCTCGGCAAGCCGCGCGTAGCGCGCGGCGACCTCGTCGGCGAGCGGCAACTTCAGAATCGCTTCGCGATGCGCGCGCGACTGCGCGAGCACGAAGCCGACGTACGAATTGCCATGGTCGCGCGCCATCGCCTGCAGGACGCGCGCCGACGGCGTAGCCGCGGGATCGTTGAGAGCTGCGACGGCCAATCCCAGCGCTTCGCGGTGCGCGCTGCCGCCATTGGCCTCGTCGAGCGCGACGGCGAACGGCGCACACTCGGCCAGGATCTCGGCGCCCCAGTCGGACAGCGTCACCTCCTCGGAGCCGCGGGTCAGCCGCAGGCCGGGCTCGCGGCCGCGCGAAGCGACGCGCTGCTTGTTGCCGACGATGGTTGCAAGCTCCTGCGGCGTATCGGGCGGGCTGGCGGTCAGCGCGCAATGCAGCAGGAACACGTCGAGCATGCGCACGGTGCTCGCCGTGATGCCGATCGCGTGGAAAGGGTCGAGATCCATCAGCCGGACTTCGACGTATTCGACTCCGCGGTCGCGCAGCGCGTGCAGCGGCCGCTCGCCGGGATTGATCACCCGCTTCGGCCGGATCGTTCCGTAAAATTCGTTTTCGATCTGCAACAAGGTCGTCGCCAGCTGCCGATATTCGTCGCCGTCGCGTATGCCTATCGCCGCGTACGCCGGATACGGCTTGGTCATCGCTTCCTGCAGCGACGCCGCGTAGCTTTTCAGGTTGTTGTAGCTGACGGCGAGCGAGCCCTGCGCATCGCTCTGATAACCCAGTCGCCCCATGCGCAGCGACGTCGCGTACGGCAGGTAAAGCGTGTCGCCGGACAGGGGCTGCAATTCGTGCGTCCGGCCGGCAACGAAGCTCGAGCAGACCGCAGGCGAGGCGCCGAACAGATAGAGCAGCAGCCAGGCGTTGCGGCGGAAGTTGCGGATCAGCGCGAAATAGTCGTCGTTGCTGCGTGCGTCGGGCAGCGAAAAGTTGTAGTGGATGCCGGAGATCGTCTGCATGCGCCGCCCGTAGCGATGCGACAGCCCCATCCTATAGACGGTCTTGGCGCGGCCGACATTCGACGTGCCGTAACGGCCGAGCGGAATGGCGTCGTCCGCGGGCAGCCGGCACGGCATGCTCGCCACCCAGAGCAGCTCGTCGCCGATCGCGCGATAGACGATCTGGTGAATCTCGGTCAGCTCGTCGAGGCACGATTGCGCGCTGGTATGCACGCCGGTGATCAACTCGACCTGCGACTCGCTGAAGTCGGTAGTCACGAACGGATGCGTCAGCGCCGAGCCGAGCCGCGCCGGATGCGGCGTCGTCGCGAGCATGCCGTCCGGCCGCACGCGCAGGCTCTCCTTTTCGATGCCGCGGCGCAAGCCGGAGAGCACCTCGCGCGGCGGCATCTGCCGCGGCGCGGAGGCGCGCAGCGTCGTTTCAGCTGGCATCCGGGCGCCTTCCAGCGAATGTCGGCACCGACGCGCGATCGGCGCCGATGTGGGCAAACGGCGCCGTGTTGCTCAGGCGAATGGCGGCAAACGTCGGGGACAAGGGCATTCCGGAAGTTTTCGAATCGCGCAATTGTAACGGCTTTCCGCGCTAGTATCTCGAGGCAGCAGCGGAGAATATGCGTGAGTGATTCCGGCCAAACTTTTGCCGATCAGGTCGACTACGTCTCGGGCCGGACGAGGCTGTTCGGGATCGTCGGGCATCCGATCGAGCAGGTGCGCTCGCCGGAGATGTTCACCGCGGAATTCCGCCGCCGCGGGCTCGACGCGATACTCGTTCCGATGCACGTTTTGCCGGACGATTTCGACGCGCTGCTGCCGCAGTTGCTGCGCCTGTCCAACCTCGACGGGGTCATATTCACGATTCCGTACAAGCTGCGCGCCCGCCGCGCTTGCCAATCGCCTGGGCGAGCAGGCGCGCATCGTCGGCGCGATCAATGCGCTCGGGCGCCGCGCCGGCGGCTGGGACGGCGACATATTCGACGGCATCGGCTGCGTCGAGGCGTTCCACCGGCGCGGCATCGCCCTGACGGGCAGCCGAGCGCTGCTGCTCGGCGCCGGCGGGGCGGGGTCGGCTATCGGGGTCGCGCTCGCGTCCGAGCGGCCGGCGTCGCTTCGGCTGTACGACGTCGATTCAACGCGCGCGGAAGCGCTGGCCGCGACGATAACGCGCGCATTTCCCGGCCTCGCCGTCAGCGCGGGACCGCCGCGGCTCGACGACATCGACATCCTGTTGAACGCGACACCGGCCGGCATGCTCGACGACGCGCGCCTGCCGATCGCCATCGAGGCGCTGCCGCGCGAGATGACCGTGTTCGACGCCATCGTCAAGCCCGAGACGACGCCTCTGCTCGCGCTCGCCGAACACTGCGGCTGCACGACGGTCCGGGGCCGCGAAATGATGCACGGCCAGATCGGGCGCATGGTCGATTTCTTTCTCGCTGCTGACTGAACGCGGAAGCCGGAGCCCGATGCGCGCGTCCCGCCCGGAGCCAGCGCGCGGGCGGCGACGACCGCAGTACAATCGCTGGGCGTCATTCACATCAGGAGTGCCGATGCCCGGTGCAGGAAAACCCGGCTTGATCCGGCTGTTCGCCGTGATCGCCATCGCCCTTGCCAGCGCGACCGCGCTCGGCCAGAGCAAGGCGCCCGACTACCCGAACCGGACGATCAAGATCATCGCGCCGGTGCAGCCGGGCGGCGGCGTCGATCTGGTCGCGCGCACGATCGCCGATCGGCTCGGTCGAGGCGCTGGGCGCAGCCGGTCGTCGTCGAGAACCAGAGCGGCGGCGGCGGCGTCGTCGGATCGCTGGCCACCGCGCGCGCGGCGCCCGACGGCTACACGCTGATGGTCGGCTATGTCGGCACGCACGGCACCAATCCCGCCGTGCGCAAGCTGCCGTACGACGCGGTCAAGGATTTCACGCCGATCGCGATGGTCGGCGGCACGCCGAACGTCCTCGTCGTGCCGCCGTCGGTGCCGGCGAAGACGCTGCAGGAATTCGTCGCCTACGTGAAGGCCAACCCGGGCAAGCTTTCGTACGGTTCGTCCGGTCCCGGCACGCTGACGCATCTGGCGATGGAGCAGCTCAAGGTCGCCGCCGACCTCGACATCGTGCATGTGCCGTATCGCGGCATCGGCCCGGCGATCACCGACATCCTCGGCGGTCAGACGCAGGCGCTGTTTCCGGGCCTTGCCGCCGCGCTGCCGCACATCAAGGCCGGCAAGATGAAGCCGCTCGCGGTCACCGGCACCAAGCGCCATCCGCTGCTGCCCGACGTGCCGACGTTCGACGAGCTCGGGCTACAAGGGATTCGACGGCGTGCAGTGGTACGGCATCGTCGGCCCGGCCAACCTGCCGGCCGCCGATCGTCAAGCGCGCTCAACGACGAGATCAACAAGATGCTCGCAGAGTCCCGATCTGCGCGAGCGGCTGTCCGGCGAAGCGCTGGAGCCGATGCCGATGACGCCGGAGCAGTTCGGCCAGTACATGCGCGACGACATCGCCAAGTGGTCGAAGCTCGCGAAGGACCGCGACATCGAGATCGGCGAATGATGGCCAACGACGCACCGGTCGCGGCGGACCTCGACGCGCCGCCGATCACCCGCATCCTCGCCGATTTCGTCGCCGCGCATCCGTCGCGCGGCTGGGAGCGACGGCGTCGACCGCGAGGCGCAGCGCACGCTTCCTGAACTGGGTCGGCTGCGCGATCGGCGCATCGCGCCATCCGACCGTCGAAGCGGCGCTTGCCGCGGTGACCGAGCTCGAGCCGGCGCGCGCAGGCGACGATCCTCGGGCGCAAGCGAGCGCGTCGACATCGCCAGCGCAGCGCTGCTCAACGGCATCACGTCGCACACGTTCGATTTCGACGACACGCATCTGAAGACGATCATTCATCCGGCCGGTCCGGTCGCGTCGGCCGCGCTGGCGCTCGCCGAGCACCATCGGGCGAGCGGCCGCGAGCTGATCGACGCGATCGTGCTCGGCGTCGACGTCGAGTGCCGCGTCGGCAACGTGATCTACCCGGACCACTACGACCGCGGCTGGCACATCACCGGATCGACCGGCATGCTCGGCGCGGCCGCCGCCTGCGCGCGGCTCCTCAAGCTCGACGCCGCGCAGGACGGCGATGGCGCTCGGCATCGCCGCGTCGCAGCCGATCGGCGTGCGCGAGCAGTTCGGCTCGATGACCAAGCCGTTCCATCCGGCGGCGCCGCGCGCGCGGGCCTCACCTCGGCGCTGATGGCGCGGCACGGCTACACCGCGTCGACGCGCGCGCTCGAAGCGCCGCGCGGCCTGCTGCAGACCTACTCGACGCAAGTGCGACTGGAACGAGATCACCGGACGAGCTCGGCAAGCGCTTCGAGATTTCGTTCAACACCTACAAGCCGTTCGCCTGCGGCATCGTCATCCATCCGAGCATCGACGGCTGCGTCCAGCTGCGCGATGCGCATCAGCTTGCGCGCCGACGACATCGAGCGCATCGATCTGCTGGTCCATCCGCTGGTGCTCGAGCTCACCGGCAAGACGCGCGCCGAAGACCGGGCTCGAGGCGAAGTTCAGCGTCTATCACGCCTGCGCCGCGGCGATCCTGTTCGGCCAGGCGGGCGAAGCCGAATTCTCCGATGCCGTCGCCGCGTCGCCCCGATGTCATCGCGCTGCGCGATCGCGTCCATGCCAACGGTCGACGCGGCGATCGACGAAGTCAGCGGCCGACGTGACGATCCGCTGCAGCGACGGCCGCACGCTGCACCTCGATGGTCGAGCACGCGATCGGCAGCCTGCAGCGGCCGATGAGCGATGCCGACCTCGAGCGCAAGTTCCATGGCCTGGTCGACCCGGTGCTCGGCGCCGCTCGCGCCGCTCGCCTGGTCGATGTTTGCCGGACGTTGGCCGACGCGGGCGACGTCGACGCGCTCAGGGCCGCGGCGACCGCATAACGCAACAAGTCTCGCTCGAAAGGAAAACGATGCCACGGTGGGCGCGCGTCAACCACAACGGTCGCGATTGCTTCGGCACGATCGAAGGCGATGCGCTCCGTGTTCATTCCGGCGATATGTTTGCGCACGCCGCGGCGACCGGCGAGTCGATTCCGCTCGCCGATGCCAAACTGCTGACGCCGACCCTGCCGGGCAAGATGATCGCGCTGGTCGACAACTACCGAGCGCTGGTCGCCAAGCTCGGCCATGCGGTTCCGGACGAGCCGCTTTATTTCCTGAAGGCCGGCAGCTCGTTTCTCGCGGACGGCGAAACGATACGGATGCCGAAGTCGTATAGCGGCAAGGTCATCTACGAAGGCGAGCTCGGCATCGTCATCGGCCGGCGGCTTTCCCAGGCCAGCGAAGCCGACGCGGAGGCCGGCATTTTCGGTTACACCTGCATCAACGACGTCACCGCGATCGAGATCATCGCCCGGGATCCGGGGTTCGCACAATGGACGCGCGCCAAGAGCTTCGATACGTTCGGCGTGTTCGGGCCGGCGATCGCGACCGGCATCGACCCGTCGACGCTGGTCGTCAAGACCATCCTCAACGATCAGGAAAGGCAGAACTATCCGGTCGCGGATATCATCTTCCCGCCGGCGAAGCTGGCGAGCCTGATTTCGCACGACATGACGCTGGAGGCGGGCGACGTCATCGCCTGCGGCACGTCGGTCGGCGTCGGCTCGATGAAGCCGGGCAGCACGGTGAGCGTCGTCATCGACGGCATCGGCACGCTGACCAATCGTTTCGAATAAGCGACGCGAGCGTCGAGTGAGCGCGGCCGCGCAGGACGAGCCGCGTCGATGCTACACGCCGATGTAAGCTCGCAGCACAGGAGGATCTTATGCGAATCGCAGTGATCGGCGCAGGTGCGATCGGCGGCATGCTCGCCGTCAGGCTTGCGCTTTCCGGGCAGACCGTCACGGTAGTCGACCAGGGTGCGCATCTGGAAGCCATCCGCGCGAACGGGCTCAAGCTCCTCCATCACGACGGCAGCGAAGAGCTCGCGCGCAACGTGCGCGCGGTGGCGAGCTGTGAGGAAGCCGGCGAGCAGGACCTGGTGTTCCTGGCGCTGAAAGCCTATGTCCTCGAAGCCGTCGCGCCGCAAATGCGGCCGCTTTTCGGTGACGAGACCGACGGTCGTGCCGCTGCAGAACGGCCTGCCGTGGTGGTACTTCCAGAATTTCAGCGGCCCGCACGCCGGGTACCGGCTGCAGACGGCGGACCCGAACGGAACGATAGAGCGCAGCATCGAGGCGCGCCGCCTGATCGGCTGCGTCGTCTATCCGGCCGGCGAGATCGCCGCGCCCGGCGTCATCCGGCATCTCGAAGGCGACCGTTTTCCGGTCGGCGAGCTCGACGGCAGCGAGAGCGCGCGCGTCAAGAACGTTTCGGCAACGCTGGTCGCCGCCGGCCTCAAGGCGCCGGTCCTGACCGACATCCGCTCCGAAATCTGGCTGAAGCTGTGGGGCAACATGAGCTTCAACCCGATCAGCGCGCTCACCCACGCGACGCTGGTCGACATCTGCGAGGAGCCCGCGACGCGCGAGCTCGCCGCCGACATGATGCGCGAAGCGCAGGCGATCGCAGCCAAGCTGGGCGTCACCTTTCGCGTGCCGCTCGAAAAACGGATCGAAGGCGCGGCCAAGGTCGGCAAGCACAAGACGTCGACCTTGCAGGACGTCGAAGCGGGACGCGAGGTCGAGGTCGAACGCGCTGATCGGCTCGGTGATCGAGCTGGGCACGCTGACCGCGACGCCGATACCGGCGACGCGCGCCGTGCACGCGCTGCTGAAGCTGCTGGTCAGGACGATGCGCGAGCAGCGCGCCCGCGTCGTCCTGCAGCCGCTGCAGTACGCCCTAGCTGCCGAGCGCGCGCCAGACGCGCTCGGGCGTCAGCGGCATCTGCAAGGCTTCGGCCCGCGCGCCCGCGCCGGCGCGCGTCAGCGCATCGATCACCGCGTTGACGACCGCCGGCGTCGCGCCTATCGTGCCCAGCTCGCCGACGCCCTTGACGCCCATCGCGTTGTTGCGACACGGCGTCGATTCGTCCATCGTCATCTCGAAGTGCTCGATCATCGCCGCGCGCGGCAGCGCGTAGTCGAGCAAGGTCGCCGAAAGCGCCTGCCCCGACTCGCGGTCGTAGACGAATTCCTCGCACAGCGCCTGGCCGATGCCCTGCGTCGCGCCGCCCTCGAGCTGCCCGACGACGATCATCGGATTGACGACGCGGCCGACGTCGTTGACCGACCAGTAGGCGACGACGGCGACGGCGCCGGTTTCCGGATCGATCTCGACTTCGCAGATGTGACAGCCGTTGGGCCAGGTGGCGTCGGCCACCGAGCTCACCGAGTCGAGGACGATCCTGTGCTGCGGTTGCCGGCGCGCGAGCTCGAACAGGCCGATCCGCCGGTCGGTGCCGGCGATGCTGAACACGCCGTCGCGATACTCGATGTCGCCGGCCGCCGCTTCGAGCTCCTTCGCCGCCAGCGCCTGCGCGGTGACGACCGTGCGCTCGGCGCCGACCTTCACCGCCGAGCCGCCGACGAACAGCGAGCGCGATCCCGCGCTGCCGAAGCCGGTGCCGCGGTCGGTGTCGCCCTGAACGATGCGGATCGACTCGATCGGCACGCCGAACACGTCGACGGCGAGCTGCGCGTAAGTCGTCGCGAGCCCCTGTCCCATCGCCTGCGTCGCCGAGAAGATCTCTATCGTGCCGCTGGCCGTCGGTCGAGCCTTCGACGGTGACGGTCACGCGTTCCTCGAATATGTCGACGCCGGTCCATTCGAGAAACGCCGCCATGCCGCGCCCGCGCAAGCGGCCGCGGCGACGCGAATCGGCGGCGCGCGCGTCGAAATCCTTCCAGCCGGCGAGCGCGGTCGCCTTGTCGAGCACCAGCTCGAACTGCCCGCTGTCGTAGGTCTTGTCCATCGCGTTGCGGTACGGCATCTGCTCGGGGCGAATCATGTTGCGCCGGCGAAGCTCGACCGGATCGATGCCGGTCTGGCGCGCCGCCGCGTCCATCAGGCGCTCGATGATGTAGATCGCCTCCGGCCGACCGGCGCCGCGATAGGCGCCGGTCGGCGCGGTATTCGTCAGCACCGCGCGGATGCGGATGTCGATCGTCCCGATGTCGTAAATGCTGGTAGACACCCACGGGCCGATCATCAGCTGGATGACGACGCCGGCCGGCGTCCCGCTGGCGCCGACGTTGGCCAGCGAATCGATGCGCAGCGCGAGGACCCTGCCGTCGCCGTCCAGCGCGAGCTCCGCCTTGCTGCTGATGTCGCGGCCGTGCGTCGCGGCCAGGAATTCCTCGATGCGCTCGGCGCGCCATTTGAGCGGCACCCCGTATTTGCGCGCGCTCCAGGCAAGCACGACGTCTTCCGGATAGATGCCGGTCTTCATGCCGAAGCCGCCGCCGACATCGCCGACCAGCACCCGCACCTTGTCGGTCGGAATGCCGAGCACGACCTGGCACAAGTCGTCGCGCAACCCGGTCGGCGTCTGGCAGCCGACGCGCAGCGTGATCCGCTCGGTCGTCGCGTCGTAGCTCGCGAGCACCGTGCGCGGCTCGATCGGACAGGCGACGACGCGCTGATTGACAAGATCCAGCGACACGCGGTGCGCGGCCCGGGCGAAGGCGGCGTCGGTCGCCGCCGCGTCGCCGTGTCGCGCTTCGCACGCGATGTTGCCCGAAGCGGCGGGCCAGAGCTGCGGCGCGCCGGCAGACACCGCAGCGGTGGCGTCGATCACCGCCGGCAGCGGATCGTAGCGCACGTCGATCGCCTCGACCGCATCGCGCGCCTGCTGTGCGCTTTGCGCGATCACCGCGGCAACGGCTTCGCCGACAAAGCGCACGGTACCGACCGCCAGCGCATGTCGCGGCGGCGACGCCGTCGGCGATCCGTCGGCGCGCTTGAAGTCGGCCGACAGCGGCAGCGGCATGACCGAATCGCGGACCAGGTCCTCGCCGGTGACGATCGCGATCACGCCCGGCATGCCGGCGGCGGCCCGGCTGTCGATGGCCTCGATGCGCGCGTGCGCATGCGGTGAACGCAGGAAGCAGACGTAGGCCTGGCCGGGAACAGAGAAATCGTCGGCGAAGCGGCCGGCGCCTGTCAGCAGTGCTTCATCCTCGACGCGGGGCACCGATTTGCCGCTGCCGAAGCGTGCATATTTTGATTCTGCGGTCACGATCAAACCCCTGCAATGGCGACGGCGTTGCCGCCAAAGTCGCGATGGTAACGCGCGGCGGCATCAGTGTGCCGTCGAGATGCGACTTGACCACCGTTAGTGTTTTCGCACAAGCTAAGGCCAGCGTGATAATGGGCGCTCGCTCCGCATTGTCGGGCGTGCACGACAACACAAGCGGCGTAGCGAACTTCCCTCCGGTCGCGCGGACCAAGGCAATGGACCGGGCGGCATGCGGCACCGCCTTCGTGTGTACCGCGTGTACCCTATTGGGAGAATGATCATGGCGCATCCACCGACGGCAGACGACGCACATCGGCTCGGTGCACGCGAAGAAGACATCGCCGATGCGCCGACGCTTGCCGCCGACGCCGATGCGCGGCCGATTCGCGCGCCGCGGCGAGACGGTGGGACGCGGTTGGTCTGGGTCGTGCTCGCGCTCGTTGTGCTGGCGGCACTCGCCTATTTCCTCTGGCAGAAAAACCAATCGAGAGAAGCTATCCCGGCGATTCCCGGCGCACCGGCAGCGGTGGTGCCGCCGGCGGCCGACGGCACGCCTGCAATCAATCATCCGATCGAACAGGCGCGAGGTATCGTGCCGCCATCGGTCGAGCAGAAGCCGCTGCCCGCGCTGATGGTCAGCGACACGACGATGCAGAACACGCTGGCAGATCTGTTCGGCTCGGCGACGCTGGGGCAGATATTCTACGAGGATGCGATCGTCCACCGTTTTGTCACGACGGTCGACAACCTGCCGCGCAAGACACTGCCGCTGCGCTACCTGCCGGTCAAGCCGCCAGGCGGAGCGTTCGTCACCACCGGCAGCGACGACACGCTGGCCATCGGCGCCGACAACGCCGCGCGCTACACCCCGTATGTGCGGCTTGTCGATGCGGTCGATGCGAAGACGCTGGCCGGAATCTATGTGCACTTCTACCCGCTGATGCAGCAGGACTACCGCGCGCTCGGCTATCCGAACGGGTACTTCAACGACCGTCTGGTGCAGGCGATCGACGATCTGCTCGCCGCGCCCGACGTGACAGTGCCGCCGGCGCTGAGTCAGCCGAAAGTCTTGTACGTGTATTCCGACCCGGAGCTCGAATCGCGCTCGGCGGGCCAGAAGATCATGATGCGCATGGGCAGCGAGAACGCCGCCCGGCTCAAGGCCAAGTTGCGCGAAATACGCGCGGAGATCACGGCGCCCGGCGCCGCGGATCTCAGGAAAAAATAGCGCGCGCTTTCGAACCGAGTATCCATGGACGGAAAAATGGCGACAGGACCACTGCTTGCTCGCCGCCGGGCGCTGGCGATGCTCGGCGCGTCCGGCGCAGCGCTGCTCGCGGTCCGGCACGGCGCGGCAGCAGCGGCCGACGGTCCGCTCCCGGCGTGCGTCGTCCGCCCGCGGCAGACCGAAGGCCCGTTCTTTGTCGACGGCGACCCGGAGCGATCGGATTTGCGCATCGACCCCTCCACCGGCGCGGTCAAGCCGGGCACGCCGCTACGGCTTGCTTTCCGCGTTTCGCGGGTCGGCGCCTCGGCCTGCGCGCCGCTCGCCAACGCACAGGTCCACGTCTGGCATTGCGACGCGGCCGGCGACTATTCGTCGGTACGCGACCGGCGCGCGCCGAACGCCGGCGAAGCATTCCTGCGCGGTTTCCAGAAGACCGACGCGGGCGGGACGGCGCGGTTTCTAACGATCTATCCGGGCTGGTATCCGGGACGCGCGGTCCACGTGCACTTCAAGATCCGCACCGCGGATGCGCCGCGCGGCGTCGAGTTCACTTCCCAGCTCTATTTCGATGACGCGCTGAGCGAGCGCATCTACGCGACCGCGCCCTATGCGAGCCGCGGGCGACCGAAGCTATCCAACGGCGACGATTTCCTGTTTCGCGATGGCGGCAGGCAACTTCTGTTGGACGTCACGCCGGAGAGCGCGGGCTACGCCGCCGTGTTCGACATCGGCCTGCAAGCCTAGCCAAGTCACGCGATGCGGTAAGGATCGAGCTGCAGCGATTCGAGCCGGGCGCCGAGCAGGACGACATGGCCGGCGCGGCGAGTGACTCCGTCGTCGGAAAACTCGAACGAAAACGTCCGGCGAAGCCGCAGCAGACCCTCCTCATCGCGTCCGAAGCGGGTGCGCGCGCCCTGCACGGTATCGTCGAGAAATTGCAGGCCTTGCGCCCGGCACGCTTCACGCGCGGCGAGCGTCGCGGTCTCGCGCGCCCGCAGCGCATCGAACGCGATCCAGCCGCCGAGCGCAACGATGATCAGTACGACGATTTCCGACATGCGAATCCGCCCTTCGCGCGAGGCGCCACCGGCCCAGCTCCCTGACGTCGACATGGGGGCGGGCACCGGCAATGCAAGCCGGACCGCACTTCGGCCCGACCAGCGGCGACGCTTGTTCGAGCTTCGTGTCAGCGCCGGTCGAGCGTAGGCGGACGCCATGTGTGCGGCTTGAGACCTGCGGGCCGCAACATGCGCATCATGAAAATCGCCGTTTCGCGACCGCGGTAGTAGCCGGGCGCGCGCATCATTTCGACAAAGCCCAGGCCGCGATACAGCTCGTAGGCGGCGACATTGTCGGTGCGCAACTCGACCTTGATCGACGCAATGCCGGCGGTCGCCGCCGATTCGAGCAGCCACTCGGTCATTCGGCGCGCGATTCCGCGCCGATGGTGCGTCGCCCGCACGGCGAGCAAGACCAGATGCGCGTGCTCGTCGCCGAAGCTCATGATCGCGAACCCCGCGACGCGCTGCCCGTCGCATGCGGCGAGGGCCACGCTGTCCACGTCGTCGATCAACTGACGAATCCTGTCGGCGCGGTAATGCCAGCCCAGTCCCGCCTCCACCAGATCGCGCGACATCAGCGCAAGCGCCGGCGCTTCGCTGCGTCGAGCGAAGCGCAGAGTTATTGCCGTGGCGTTCATTGCCGCAATTCTGCCACGACCGGCGCCTTTTTCGAGGCTCGGCGCAGGAGGCTGGCCGATACGGCGCGAAAAAAACCCGGGGCGATAGACCCCGGGCCTGCGGTCGCGCGCCGTGAGGCGCGCGTGGCCAACTAGGACTTGTCGGACTCGCGATGCGCCAGCACGCGGTTCGTGCGCGCGCGGGTTGCGGTGCTGCTCCTCGACGTCGAAGCCCGCGGAGCGTGGAAAGTGCGAGTCGTCGTCTGAGCCCGGAACGAGCGAGAGGTCGTCTGGCCGCCGCTATTGAGCGAGTTGTGGCGCCAGGAGCCGCCCCCCCAGCCGCGATCGCGGTCGCCGCCGCCGAAGCGGAACGATCCGACGATCGCCGGGGAACCGTAGTAATAGCCCGGGTAGTACCCCGGGTAGTAGCCCGGGTAGGTATCGTAGTACGCCGGGCCGTTGTCGTAGTAGTAAGGCCGGGCGTACCCGTACGCATACGGACCGTCGACCGGCGCCACCGCGCAGCCGCCGAGGATCAATCCTGCGGCCAACGCTGCGAGACTCGAAGTCACGATCGGTTTCATCAGTACCTCCTGCCGTTTCCGGCCTCTGAAAACAAGAACGGGCCAGTCTCCCGGCCCGTCCACTTCCTGCGCCCGCTATGACGGGCTCGAGGAATCATCATCGTTGTTATTTTTCCATCGCTTGCTCTCTTGAGTGCTCGAGAGTAGGGACAAGTGCTGCCGTTGCATCTAATCCGAATCCGGCCTCGACGTTTCGGCTTGTTGTCCCTACATGGCTCTCATTCTGCCGAGCGCCCGCTCGGCGGAGAATCGGCGTTTGTCTGAATTTCTTGTAAGACAAACACCCGCCGTGGCCATGCCGCACCCTCTAGCGTTGCTGCTGGCTGCCCGACTTTTGAGACGATTCGCCGGCAGCCGAGCGCGCGCCGCCGGCGCCCTGCTCGTCCTTGATCTCCAGCGAGCGGCTCCCGGCTCGCTTTTGCGGCGCCTGCAGCGCGATCTCGAGAACGCCGTCGCGGAAAGTCGCGCTCGCCGTCGACGGGTCCGCGCCCTCGGGCAGCGGTATCGTGCGGTAGAAGCTGCCGTAGCTGCGCTCGCTTCGATAATAGCCTTGCTGCCGGCTGGTCTGCTCATGCCTGCGCTGGCCCTGGATGGTTATCGCGTCCTGGTCGACTTCCACCTTGACGTCTTCTTTTTTGACTCCCGGCAGGTCGGCCGTCACGATCAGCTTGCCGTCGCGCTCGAACATTTCCAGGTGCGGCGACCAAAGCGCCGCGCCCTGCTCGGTGCCCGAAGTCAGAGCGCCCTGCCACGCCGGCTCGCCGCCGAACGCGCTGCGCCCGAAACCGAATCCCTCGAACAAGCGGTCCATCTCATCGCTGATGCGGCGCATGACCGAGAACGGGCCGCCGCCGTAAGCGCCGTAATTCGACCAGGGCGCGGCCTGCGTGCCGCCGCGCGTTTGTAGCGATCCGCCGTACTGGCTGCCGGCGCGCTTCGCGCCGTGATCCTGCTCTGTCCCGCGTTGCGCTTGCTCTGCACCCTGCTGGCTGCGCACTGCGCCTGCCGGGCCCATGTCGGCCGATTGCTGGCGCCCCTGCTCGCGTCCGCTTGCTTGCTTGTCGTTGGTAGCCATCTGATGTCTCCTGCAAAATCGTTTGTCGATCGAATAACTTCGTCCGTCATCGACCTGGGTTTGGTGCCTCTCGCGTCTTTTCCAGCGCAGGCGAAGCAAATCGGGCAAGTTGCCCGGCCCGCTCCCCGCTCGCCTGGTTGGCGACGAGCCTCGGGATCACGTCATTCTTTTTGGAGGGGGTCGCTGCCAGTCGATTAGATGCAGGGACAACACCGCAGGCAACGCTCGTCGCTACCGAGGTTGCTGCCTGCCTTCCCTACATGGCTGCCAGTATCTCGGAAAAACGAGACGGCGAAAATCAGCCCGCGTCTGATTTTCGTGTAGGACACGTCCGCCGTTGCGGAAAGCGGATCAGCTCGAGTGTCTGCTTCGCTTGGGCGGCCGTCCGAAGCAGAACAGAACGCTCGCCAATGCCAGCGCAATGACCAGCGGCGACACCAGCAGCGTCGCCAGCCAATTCCAGGTTCCGGTCGGATCGAATGTGTGCAGGCACAGATACATCACCGTCGGCGCGGCGAGGGTCGCGGCGAGCGTCGCGCGGGTCGTGTCGCGAAACAGGCGCTCGGACGCGACTCCGATCAGCACCGGCAGCACGAACAGGACGATGAAAGCTCGCATGACTCACCCCGCGCGCGGCGCGAGCTGCTGCGGCAGCTCCACCATCGTCCGGATATTCTGCGACTTGTCCAGCAGCGATGCAAATGCGGTCGGGGCCGGCACTTGCGACGCCCGGCTTGTCCCTGGGCCGTTATCCCGCGAGCGACGCCTCGTCGTTTGCGCGCGTCCGAAACGTGATCGAGTAGCGCAACTCCCTGGCGGGCAGCATGCTGTGCTGCCATAGCCAGCGTATCGGCCCCTGCATCACGTAGAGGGAGCGCGGTTCCAGCTCGAGGACCAGCGTCTGCCTCGGTTCGATATGCTGCTCGAGGGGGCGAAAGCGCATCGTGCCGCGCCCTTTGAGCGACAGGCCGAAAACTACGCCGTAGCTTGGCTTGTCGCGATGCCAGCCGATCGGTGCGCCGGGCCGGTACTCGCTGACCAGCGTGTGCACAAAAGCCGAGCGCACGATGCCGAACGCGTCGGCGATGCGCTGCTGCAGCGCGGCCAGAAACGGCGGGACGGGCCCCGAGGAAAACGACTCCCCGTCGTCGTATGCATCCTCGGTATCGACGTCGCCGTCGGCGTGGAAATGCACGACCCGCCTGCGTGCCACGTACTGCTGAAAGCGCGCCTGGCGAAACGGCAGCGGCGCGATCGCGGTCAGCAATGACGCCTCTTCGGCGCGCGTAAGGAACTGCGGGCGGTAGACGAGTCCATGCGGCAGCCGCGGCGGCAGCTCGAAAAGCTCGCGTTGGCTTCCATCGTTCGGCGACAAAGCCGCCGTGGCGCGGAAACTTCCCGACGCCGCCGCGAGATCAGCGATGCGCTGCGGCTGGCCCATCAGGCCGGCTTACCACATGAATACGACATGTCTCCGCGCGCCTTCGGGAAGATCGACGCTGTGCTGCTTGCGCACGCCGTTCCAGTCGGCGACGACCGTGTAGTCGCCGGGAGGCAGCCGCACGAGGAGAAGCGGGCCCGTGGAAGTCGTGTTGAGCATCGGGCGCCCCTGCGCGTCGCGGATGTCGACCCGGACATCGGCAACGTATGCGCCCGGGCTCGTGTCGCCTTCCGCGCTGCGCGACGAGGCAAACTCGAGCGTCAATGCATAGTCGGCCGACTGCTGCTTCAACGCGTCTGCTTCGTCCTTGCCAATGCCGCCCGACAGATAGTCGACCGCGCCGTTGGTCTGCACTCTAGGCTCATCCGCCGCGCTGGCGACCGGGGCCGAAAGCATCGCCATCGCCAGCAACAGCAACGTCAGCAAGATGGTCGCTATCAGCTCATGTCTCACCTTCGCCCAGGTGTTCATGACCTGGTCGTCCGTGGTGAAACAAGCGAAAGCCTGCTTCTGCTCGTCATTGGCTGCTCCTTCGACTTTGGCGTCGGCTATGGGCGGATCGGATTCGGGCCGTCCGGGCGCTACGGGACTGATTTTTGGCCTCTGCAGGAGCAAAGTGAATCAGCCGGAGTCTGAATCGTCTGTAGGACCGCCGGAACCGTGTCCGCACCGAATTTGCCGCGGCTGGCATAATATCCATCCGCCTCGACTGTCGAAGACGATGATGAATGCCAGACAAATCGCTGCAATCGCCACCGCGCTCGCGGTGCTGGGGGCGTGCTCGAAGGCGCCCGATCCGCCGATCGCCGCCCCCAAGCCCAAGACTGATTCCGTCGCGGCGGTCAACGCGTCTGCGCCGGCGGCAACGGTTGAGGGGCTGCATCAGGTCGGCGGGATCGCCTGGCAAAAAGGCGATGTCGATGCGGCCTTCGCGTCGGCGAAGGCGCAGAACAAGCCGGTCTTCCTCTATTGGGGAGCGGTGTGGTGCCCGCCCTGCAATCAGGTCAAGGCGACGATTTTCAACCGTCAGGATTTCATCGAGCGCTCCCGCTTTTTCGTGCCGGTGTACATCGACGGCGACACTGCCAGCGCACAGAGGCTCGGCGACCGCTTCAAGGTCAGCGGTTATCCGACGATGATCCTGTTCAAGCCCGATGGCAGCGAGATCACGCGCCTGCCGGGCGAGGTCGAGGTCGATCAATACATGCGGGTGCTGGCGATGGGCATGAACGGAGCGCGGCCGGTCAAGGAGACCCTCGCCGCGGCGCTGTCGCCGGGCGCCGACAGTTCGGCACTCTCCGCCGACGACTGGCGCATGCTCGCCTACTATTCGTGGGACACCGACGAAAATACGCTGGTCGCGGCCAAAACGCTGTCGCCAACCCTGGAACGACTCGCGAAGGCCTGCCCGGCGACCCAGCCGGACACGGCGGCCCGGCTGCGACTGCGGGCGTTGGTCGCCGCGGCTACGGCCAAGGACGTCAAGCCTCGCGAGGACAAGGCCGCTGCGGCCGATCTGCGCCGCTTGCTCGCCGACGCACGGCTCGCGCGCGAAAACTTCGACCTCTTGACCTATTACGCCGACAAGGTCGTCGCTTATGTCACGCCGCCCAAGAGCGCGGCGCGCACCGAGCTCGCGGCGGACTGGAACGCGGTGCTGGAGCGATTCATCGCCGATCCCGCGATATCGACCGCCGACCGGCTCTCCGCGGTCAGCGGACGCATCGCGCTCGCCAAGCTCGACGCGCCCAAAGGCGCGCTGCCCGAGCCGCTGCTGCAAAGCGTGCGCGACCAGGTCGCCCGCGCCGATCGCGAGACCACCGACCCGTACGCGCGGCAGGCGGTCATCAGCGCGGCGGCGGATGCGCTGACCGACGCCGACTTGATGAACGCATCCGACGCGCTGCTCGAGGCCGAGCTCAAGCGCTCGCACTCGCCCTACTATTTCATGCTCGACCTCGCCGCCAACGCGAAAAAGCGTGGCGACAAGGCCGCGGCGCTCGACTGGGAGCAAAAAGCGTATACGGCCGCCGACGGCCCGGCGACGCGCCTGCAATGGGGCGTGCACTACGTCAATGCGCTGATCGAGCTCGCGCCGCAGGACGAAGCGCGGATCGAGCACGCGGCGAAGAGCGTCATCGGCGAGCTCGATCCGACACCGGATACGTTCTACGAGCGCAATCGGCGCGGCCTCGAGCGCATGGGCGGGAAGCTCGCCGCGTGGAACGCGCAGCGCCGTCACGAACCGGCGATGGCGCGGATACGCGCGCAAATGGACGGCCGTCTGCGCCAAGCTGCCGGCCGCCGATCCGGCGCGGGCTACCTGCGACGGCGTGATGCGACCGGCGAAAGGCGCGAGCGCCTAGTGCGGTCTGCGCTGACTGTTCGGATCCGCGTTGCCGTCTTGCTGGCGCTGGCCGCCTCGCTGGCGCCGGCGGCCGGCGCCGAGCCGGGTGTCGCCACCGGCTCGATCAGTTATAAGAGCAAGGCCGGCCTGATCACCGTGTCGCCGAAATATGCGTACCTGGTCAAGGGTCCCGACACGGTCACCGGCAATACCGTTCGGCGGGTCGTGCTGTCCGCCATCCGATCTCGCGCCCAAGCTGCGCACCTGCGCGACGATGATGTGCGGCGATGGCGACATGAACGAAGGTCTGACGATAGACCTCGACGCCGGAGCGCGGATCAACTACTGGTTCGTCGCCAACGGGCAGCGCATCCAGTATTCGGGAACCGCGGAGCCGTCGTCGTTGACGGCTCAGCTCGAACACCGATCAGCGCGTTGCCGGCGCCTGGCGCCTCGATGCGCGCCCGGCGGGCGGCCCGCAAGTGCAAATCGAGTTCGACGCAGCGCTGCTGAAAGTCTTTACCAAGGCGCACTAGCCGAACGGCCGCGCCGCCGCTATTGCGTCAGGCCGAGGCGCCGGGGCGCCAGCGTCCGCGGCGGCGCCGCGGCGCCCAGGCCGAACAGCTCGGCCAGCGCATGCCGGTACTCCAGCGCGCCGGTGCGCATGCTGTTGTTATGCGTCGCGCCATCGATCAGCAACAGCTTCTTCGGGCCGGTCGCGGCCCGGTAGAGCGCTTCGCTGAAGCGCGCCGGCACGAAACGATCGGCCGCGCCATGGACGATCAGCACCGGCATCTTCACCTTCGCCATCTTGCTCATCGAGTCGAACTTCTGGGTCAGCAATAGCCCGACCGGCAGCCAGGGATAGGTCAGCGACTTCGCCATATCCTCGAGCGTCGTGAACGAGGATTCGATGATCAGGCCGGCGGCGGCCGGCGCCTCGGGCGCCGCGCCGGCGGCGCCGCTCAGCGAGGCGGCCAGATCGACCGCCACCGCGCTGCCCAGCGAATGACCATAGATGAAGCGTCGCGCCGGGATCGGGCTGCCGCGCCGCCAGCCAGTTCCACGCGACGTGGGCATCCTCGTACACCGACTGCTCGGTCGGCGTGTCGCCATCGCTCTTGCCGAACCCGCGATAGTCGATCGCCAGCACCGAAAAGCCGAAGTCGCGCAGCTCCTCGATGCGAAACAGCTGGCCGGTCAGGCTCCAGCGCGCGCCGTGCAGATACAGGATCGCCGGCGCGTCGGACCTGCCGCTCGCCGCGGGCCACCACCAGGCGTGGATATGCTCGACGGCGTCGCCGCTTGCGCCACCGGCAGATCGAATTCCTGGACGCCGTCCGGCATCCCGGTATACCAGCCGGGCGTGTCGCGAACCACGCGAAACGTGAGCCGGGACTCCTCATGCTGGAAGGCGGCGGTGCCGCAGGCGGTCAGCACGACGACCATGACCAGGGCGATCGCCAGGCGGCGGAGGAACGGTTTGCGCAAGGCGAAGTCCATAGCAGGTGTCGGGCCGCTTCGATCGATCCGGTAGGAGTCAACAAAAACGCGCCGCAAGCAAAGCACGTTGACGGCGCGGACATACCGCGTTTACCTTACTTGTGGTTCCGGCCGATCAGGGCCGGTGCGAATGACCTCGCCAGGCCATGATCCCCGAAAACGAGCGCCCCGCATCAACCGAGATCGAACGCCTGGTCGCCGAGCTCGAGCAGGCGGAAGCCTACGAGCAGAAGCTGCGCCAGCTGATCGTCGAAGTCCGGGACGAGCTGGCGGCGGGGCGGATCGAGCAGGCGCTTTCGATGCTCAATACGGCGCTGAACGATATCGACAGCGCGACCGACGTGGTCGTTCCGCCGCACCGCACGAAATAATTTCCGGACCGGCAATCGGTCCGCTCGCCGTTCACTCCACGAAAGGACCGCAATGAGTTCCCCCCGCGACGTCGCCGTAATCGTCGGAAGCCTGCGCAAGGAATCGTTCAACCGGAAAATGGCCAAGGCGATTGCCGCGATGGCGCCGGCCACGCTGAAGCTGGAAATCGTCGAGATCGGCCAGCTGCCGCTGTACAACCAGGATCTCGAGGCGAGTCCCGCGCGCCGAGGTCACCGCGTTCAAGGAGCGCATTGCGCGTGCCGATGCGCTGCTGTTCGTGACGCCCGAATACAACCGCGGCTTGCCCGGCGTATTGAAGAATGCGATCGACGTCGGCTCACGTCCGTACGGCAAGAGCGCGTGGAACGGCAAGCCCGCCGCGGTGGTCAGCGTCTCGCCCGGAGTGATCGGCGCATTCGGCGCCAATCATCAGCTACGCCAGTCGCTGGTCTTCCTCAACGTGCCGGCGCTGCCGCACGAGGCCTACATCGGAGGTGCCGCCAAGCTTTTCGACGACAAGGGGGCACTGACCAGCGACGACACGCGCGAATTCCTGAAGAAGTTCCTGCAGCTGTTCGACAAGTGGACCGAGACCAACGCAGTCGTGCGGGCCTAGTTACTCGAACTACTCGAACAGGTTTCGCGTCGGCTCTTCGGCGGCAAGCGTCACCGGACGCGCCGCCTCGTCGGCGTGGCACAGCGCCCCGATCCTGACGCCGAGCAGGCGAATGCGGCGGTCCAGCGGCACGCGCTTCAGGCATTCGCCGGCGGCGCGCCGGATCGTGCGTGCGTCCTGCGTCGGTGCGTCGATCGTCCGGTCGCGCGTCAGCGTCTTGAAATTGTCGTAGCGCAGCTTCAGGCCGATCGTCCTGCCGACATAACCTTTGCGCTTGAGATCGTCGCTGACGCCGGCGCAAAGCTCGTCGAAAATGGCGGAAAGCTCGTCACGATCGCGCGTCGGATGCAGGTCGCGATCGAACGTCGTCTCGCGGCTGATCGACTGCGGCTCGCTGTAGGTAACGACCGGACGTTCGTCGCGGCCGTGCGCAGCCTCGTGCATCCAGGCGCCGTAATGCGCGCCGAAATGCTCGAGCAGGAGGCCCGGGTCCGCTGCTGCGAGTTCGCCTACCGTACGTATGCCCAACGCTTGCAGTCGAGCGCTGGACTTCGGGCCGATGCCGTTGATTTTGCGCGCCGGCAGCGGCCAGACGCGCGCGGCGAGCTCGGTCATCGGCAGCAAGGTCAGGCCGTCGGGCTTGTCGAGCTCGGAGGCGATCTTGGCCAGCAGCTTGTTGGGCGCGATCCCGATCGAGCACGATAGTCCGGTCGCGCTGCGCACGGCTTTCTTGAGCGCAAGCCCGGTATCGCGCGCGCGCAACCATGCGTCGTCCGCCCCGCTTGCGCCGGGGAGAACGATGCCGGTCAGGTCGACGAAGATCTCGTCGATGCCGCGATCCTCGATTTCCGGGGCGATCGCGCCGACCGCGGCCTTGAACAGCCGCGAGTACCGGCGATACGCGTCGAAGTCGACGGGCAGCAGTACCGTGTCCGGGGCGAGCTGCGCCGCTTTCGTCAGCCCGAGCGCCGAGTGCAGCCCGAACGCGCGTGCCTCGTAGGTCGCGGTCGTGATCACGCCGCGGCCGGCATAGCCGCGCAAGGTCGCGAAGCGCCGGTCGATTCGTCCGGTGTCCGGATCGACGATTTCTTCGGGCTGATGGCGCCGCCCGCCTCCGATGACGACCGCCCGCCCGCGAAGCTCCGGATAGCGCAGCAACTCGACCGATGCGTAGAACGCATCCATGTCGAGATGGGCGATCAGTCGGAGCGGTGCGGCGGACATCGAGGCGACGCGCTGACGCAAGGCGACGACAGTGTAAGCGATGCTTTGGCCGCTGCGCGGTCGCGGTCGGCGTGCGGCTTCAGGTGTCGAAGCCGCAGCGCCGGCGCAGCTCGGACGTGGCCTGCCCCGCGAGCAGCGCCGCAAAGCGCGTGGCCGATTCGGGCTGCTGCGCGCGCGCCGCGACGGCGACGCAGTACAGCGTGGCGAGCTCGAACTCGCCCGGCAGCCGTCCGACCAGCGTGACCCCCGGCGTGAATGCGATCTCGGTGACCTGCGTGCAGCCGACCGGATGGGCAGCGCGGCTTTGCGCGAGCTCGCGCATCGCAGCTATGCCGTTCGACCCCTGCCTGAATTTCGGCGTCGTCTCGTCCCCAATGCCCATGCTGCGCAGCATCGCCGCGCAATGCGCGCCGGCGGTCGAGCGCTCGACATCGGGCAGGTGGATCGCGTCCGCGGCGAGGAAAAGCCGGCGCAGTGCGGCCGCCGTCGACACGTCGGGCGCCTCGTCGCCTTCGCGCACGGCGATCGCCGTATGCACGCGCCCTAGCGGCGCAATCGACTCCGGTCGGATATCGCCGCCTCTCGCCAGATCTTCCAGCAGCGCGGCTGTCAACACGACGGCATCGCAAGGCTCCCCGGCGAGAAGCTTCTCCATCGTCGCGCCGACCGGATGAAAGCTCGCGCGAATCTCGATGCCGTCGCCGGCCGCGAATTCCTGCTGAAGCGTTTCGATAAGGCTTTGCGCGGCGCCCGCGCTGAGGACGTGCAGTTTCGACATCGGTGTTGTTTTGTCCGCCGGCAGGCGCGCGATCGTCCCGCGCGCGTCACTTGTCGGGCTTCGCGCCGGAGATCCTGACGATCCGCTCCCATTTGGCGATGTCGTCGGTCAAATAGCGGCCGAACTCCTCGGGTGTCATCGTCATCGCGACCGCGCCCTGCTTCGCCCATTCCTCACGAACACCGGGATTGGCGACGATCTTGGTTATCTCGTCGTTGAGCCTTCGCACGATTTCCGGCGGCGTATTTTTCGGCGCGATGATGCCGAGCCAAAGGACCGCTTCGTAGCCGGGAACGCCGGCTTCGGCCAGCGTCGGCACGTCGGGCAGAACCGACGAACGCACCTTGCCGCTGGTCGCCAGCGCGCGCACCTTGCCCGCGCGCGCGAACTCGCTCATCGTGGTGACGGCGTCGAACATCATGTCGACCTGCCCGCCGAGCGTATCGGTGCGCGCCTGCGAGCTGCCCTTGTACGGAATGTGCACGATGTCGACGCCGGCCATCGCCTTGAACAGCTCGCCTGCCATGTGGTAAGGCGTGCCTGGTCCCGACGACGCATAGTTGAGCTTCCCCGGCTTCGATTTGGCGAGCGCGATCAGCTCGCCGAGAGTCTTCGCAGGCACCGCCGGATGCACGACCAGCACCAGATCGGAGTAGTTGACCGGCGCGACCGGCACGAAATCGCGCATCAGCGCGTACGGCTTGTTCGGCAGCAGCGACTCGTTGACCGTCTGCGTGTTCGACATCACCAGCAGCGTGTAGCCGTCGGGGGCGCTCTTGGCCGCGGCATCGGTGCCGATCACCGACCCCGCGCCCGGACGATCGTCGATGATGAAAGGCTGACCGAGGGCCAATTCCAGCCGCTGACCGATGAAGCGGGCGTAGATGTCGGCCGGACCTCCGGCCGCGAACGGCACGATGATCCTCACCGGCCGGGTCGGATACTCCTGCGCCGGCGCAGCCACAGCGGTCGCGAGCAGCAAAGCGCCGGCGAGCCACCTCACAAAAGTTCGCATCGCTCATGCTCCCCGGTTATGCGATCGAGTGAATCGCGCAATCTACCGGAACTCGCCGGCAGTCGCCACTCGTCACGCGCGGCGCGTTTTAGAAGCCGTACAGGCGCGCCGGATTGTCGACAAGGATCCGGCGCCGCGTCGCCTCAACGGGCGCCCAGTCGAGCAGCAAGTCGACCATTGCGACCGTCGACGGCGACGGGTGGATGTTCGGATGCGGCCAGTTGCTCGCCCAGACGCAGCGCTCCGCATGCGCGTCGACCAGCGCCCGGGCGAGCGCGCTGACATCGTCGTAGCCGGGCGGACCCGATTTCGATGTTTCGTACGGGGCCGACAGCTTGACCCAGCAGCGCCCGCCGTCGAGCAGCGCGAGCAGCGCGCGAAACGCCGGATGCGAAGGCGGCACCGGCTCGAGGAATTTGCCGTTGTGGTCGATGACCGCCTCGGTCGGCAGGCGCCCGATTCGCGCCGCATACAGCGGCAGATCGCGGCCGTCGAGCTGCAGCTGCACATGCCAGCCGAACGGCGCGACGCGCGAGGCAATTGCATCGACGTCGTCCCAGGACAAAAGGCCGCCCTTGAGCATGAAGCAGCGTGCGCCGCGAAACCCGGCGCGCGTCAAGCGCTCGATTTCCGCGTCGGCGATGTCCGGCCGTATCGTCGCCACGCCTCGTGCACTCGCACCGAAGCGGACGATGGCGTCTTCGGTGCAGGCGTTGTCGAACGCGTATGCGTTCGGCTGGACGACGACCGCGCGCGTGAGGCCCAGTTGACGCTGCACGGCGCGATACGCATCCGCCGGCGCATCGGGAGGGGGAAAAAGCGACGTCGGGGCCGGCTGGTAGCGACGGTCGTACACGTGCATGTGGCAGTCGCAGGCGCCGTCCGGCGCCACCAGGCGCGGTTTGTCGTCCATCGAATCTCCTTCGGTGCTGGCGCGCAACAAGGTCGATTTCTTCGGATGCCGGTTAGGCGCTAACCGGCGCGCTTCCGCCGGTCGAGGTCGATATCCATGAATTGCCAGTAGGTGCCGAACACCTGCGGCCTGAAACCCAGCAGCCACGGTTGGACGAAATCGTTCTCGCGGCGGAATATCATCGGAAGCAGCGGCATATAGGCGCGCGCCATCTCGTTCATGCGGCGCGCGGCGGCGACCTGCTCGGACGGCGTCGGAGTCTGCAGGAATCGATCGACCCATTGATCGTATTCCGCCAGCTTGAACCGCGACTGGTTGGCGAATGGCGGCTGCCTGCTGTCGAGCAGCTCGAGGATGCCATCGCCGGTCGGGACGCCGCCGAAACCGGCGGCCGACATCTGGTATTTGCCGGCGATCAGGTCCTTGACGAAATCCTGGAACGGCGCCACGCGGAAATCGATCCGGATGCCGATCGCGTCCATGTCCCTTTTCCACAAGGTCTGGGTTTCTCGCGATATCGCCGCGGCGCGCAGCGACAGCACGACGGTCAGCGGCTTCCCGTCCGGCGTCTGGCGATATCCATCCGCGTCGCGGTTCTTGTAGCCAAAACGGTCGAGCAGCGCTTGGGCCGCCGCCGGGTCGTACAGCGACTTCAGCGGCGCGGCCGGGTCGTGGCCGCTGACACCCGGTGGAATCATCTGGTTGGCCGGTTGCCCCTGGCCCGCGTACACCACGTCGACCAGGTTCTGCGTGTTCAGCCCCATCGCGATCGCGCGCCGCAAAGCGATCTTGTCGTTGCTCATCCCGCCCACGACCGGATCGATCATGTTGAAATCGACGAAGAAGAGAAAAGGCTCGAGGCGGGCATGACGGACGATGCCGCGAGCCGCGTATTCGGGCTTCAGCTTGTCGCCGGCGAGAAGACGGTTGGCGATCTCGGCGCGGAGCTCGACATAGTCGAGCGCACCGCGCTCGAATTCGAGAAGCAGCGTCGTATCTTCCTCGATGATGCTGATGTCGATGACGCCGATCTGCGGCAGCGTCCTGCCACGCATGCTGCGCACCAGCTCGGCATCCGCCGGGTTGCTGCTTGCCGGAAAGCGCAGCGTCCGATAGTTCGGATTGGCTTCGAGCACGATTTTCGATCCGCGCTTCCACTCGCGAACCCGATACGGGCCGGTGCCCACAGCTCGCGTGCGGATGTCGCCGCCTGCCGCCTCGACCACCTCGCGCGCGACCGCCCACGCCGTCAGGAAAATCTGGACCGACGGATAATTGATCGCGCTGAGCCTGATCTCGATCGTGTAGCGGCCCAGCGCGCGCAGCCCCTCGATCGGACGGTCGTAGTCGAATTTCGCGCCGGGCTTCTTTGCGGCATCGACAATTGCCCGTGCGCCGATGATGAGGTCGGTCATCACGGTGTCGCCGCCGCGGCTTAAGTTGGGATCGAGCCGGCGCTTCATCGAGTAGACGTAGTCGTCGGCGACGAGCTCCCGTGCTTTGCCGTGGAAGGCCGGGTCGTCGGTGAAATGAATACCCGGCTTGAGGCTGATCCGCCAGGTCCTGCCGCCGTCGGAGATTTCCGGAGGCGCGATTGCCGTCACCGGCATCAATCCAGCCGGCGTATTCAGATAATCCCAGCTGTAGAGCCCCTCGAAGATCGCGAGGATCACCCGCTGCGCTGGAATCGTCGTCGCCTGTTGGGGGTCGAGCGTATCGATGTCGGGCAACGCGACACGGAGCACCTTGTTCGGGTCCGCGGCGACGGCGACGCAGCTGCACGCCAGCGCGAACAGCATCAGGGCTAAGCGCATCGGTGTCATCGCATACTCGAGCACGCGGCGTCCGGGAGCGAGAGGTGCAAGAGCATACTCCCGGGCGGCAGGAAGCGGCCGCCGACTATGATCGCAGGTCCGACGCGATGGCGATGTTGCGTCGACCAAAAAAACGGGCCCGACGCATCGGGCCCGTGATTACTGCGATTGGCGGACGCTCAACCTGCCGGCGGCCCGTAGTACGCAGGCGGCGGTGGGCGATAGCGCGCGGGCCCGCGGACCGGGACCTGATTGCCCTTTGCATACATGCATTGCATGTAAGCACCGTCATACCGACGCTGGACCGCGTAGTAGCCGCCGTAGTAGGCGTTGCTGCCCGCCGCGCTGCCGAACAGAAGCCCGGTCCCGGCGCCGATCGCCGCGCCAGGTCCCGCGTTGCCGGACGCCGATCCGATGATCGCGCCGGCGGCAGCGCCGATCGCCGTGCCGGCGATCGCGCTCGACGCGGCATAGTTGTTCGCCTGCTCGGCCGAGCCGCCGACCGACTGCTGCGCAAACTGCTGGCAGGCGAAGGCGTCCGCCTGGAATTGATCGAAGCTCTTGTTATTGCCGGGCAGCGCAACGACGCTGGGGCCGGAGGGCACCGTGACGCAGGCGCCGAGCAGCAGCGCCGCAGTCAACGGAACATAACGCTTGATGGCATTCATCGGTTCCTCACCTGTCAACGGGGAGCCGCACGCGGCGCGCCGTTCGGAACGACCGTCAGCCAGCCGGACGGGCAGTTGGCGATCTGCGGATAGTAGCCGGCGGGATCAGTGCAGTAGTACGAATACTGGCTGCGCTGTGCCGGCGGAGCCGGCGGCGCAATCGCGTCGCCGGAGTCGCGCTGAATATACGTCTGCGGCGCTGCGTCATACGACGAATAGCCGTCGTAATAGCCACCGTCGTAGTAGCCATACGGGTACGGGTAACCGTAAGCGTACGGATAGCCGTAATAACCAGGACCCCAGTAATAGTAGGGGAAGCCAAAGCCGAGCGAAAACCCGATGCGGCTCCCGTGCCAGCCACCGCCGCCGTGCCAGTTACCGCCGCCGTGCCAGCTGCCACCGCCATGCGAGCCGCCACTCCAGTTGCCCCCGCTGTGCGAGGCCCCAAAATGCTGCGCCGACGCCGTGGTGGCGACGGTCGCCAATGTCAATGCGGCTGCTGCCGCGATCAAGAATTTTTTCATGAAACCCTCCAGTATCGATCTACCCGTTAGACTTTAACGCGCCAAATGAAGTTCGGCTGACTGTCAACAGCTATTGTTGGGCTAATTCGGCACTTATCAATGTAACAGTCTGTAACCCCCGCGCATTCCGAAGCGCGAAGGCGGACTCGGCCGGCGCGCCGGCGGCCTGCGGTACAAGGCGCGGCCTTTTTAGTATGCTTATCGGTTTGATTCGACACAAGGACGTTCCCATGGCCAGCGATCCCGGATTGCGCACGGCGGACATGAAAATGGACGCGACTTCGCTCTATCGCGAAGAAATCTATACCGATCGTGCTGCCGGCACCATTCGCGTCCTCATTCCCGTGACTCGCGACGGCGGTCCCGATCAGACCCGCGCGACGATCTACACCGGCGAAGCACAGATCCTGACCAACGTCGGGCCGCTGCCGATCAGTTTCGACATCCCGGCGGCGACACTCGGAGAAGCCGTGCAGAAATATGGCGATGCGGCCAAGGAAGGCGTCGAGCGGGCGATGCGGGAACTGCAGGAAATGCGCCGCCAGGCGTCCTCGTCGATCCTGGTGCCCGGTTCAAGCCCCGGCCTGGGCGGCGGGTTGCCGCCGGCGCCGGGCAAGCTCAAGCTGCCCTGATCGCCCCGCACCGCACAAGCGCTTAGCGCGGAGAGCGACGCTGGCCGGCAGTCCCGGCGGGCGGGAGCGTCCATTCGGCCGCCGCGAAGCGCTCGCGCAGGAAGTCGGCGAACGCGCGCACCTTGGCCGACAGATGCCGGCGGCTCGGATAGACGAGCTGGATCGTCGATGGCGCCGGCTGAAACGCGAGCAGGATGGCAATCAGCCGCCCGGCGCGAATATTCGGGCCGGCGATGAAGTCGGGCTCGTAGACGATGCCCCGGCCTTCGACCGCCAGCGCCTCGAGAAATCGCCCGCTGTTGGCGTGCACCGAGCCCGAGACCTTCACCTGCCGCATCGATCCATCGCGCTCGCGGAACGGCCACATATTGCGCTGCGAGGCGTACTCGTAGGTCAGGCATTCGTGCCCGGCCAGATCCTCGGGGCGCTTGGGCTCGCCATGACGCTCGAGATAGGCAGGCGCCGCGCAGCACACCAGCCTGGTCTCGCCGACCGGGCGACCGACCAGGTTCTGGCTGCCGATCGCACCGATGCGCAGCGCGGCGTCGAATCCTTCATCGACCAGATCCACGGCGCGATCGGAAAGCTCGACGTCGAATCGCATGTCGGGATAGCGCTCGATGAAAGCCCCGATCGCCGGCGCGAGATGGCGCTCGCCGAAGGTCACCGATGCCGACAGGCGCAAGGTCCCTCGCGGCGTGATCGCCGAGGCGCTGGCCGACTGCTCGGCTTCGTCGAGATCGGCCAGCAGCTGCACGCAATGCTGGTAGAACGACGCTTCCGCTCTCGGTCAGCGAAAGCCGCCGCGTCGTGCGATTGAGCAGACGCACGTCGAGATGCGCCTCGAGCTCGGCGACGTGCCGGGAAACGGCGGAGACCGAGGTCGCGAGCCGCTCGGCGGCGCGCACGAAGCTGCCGCTCTCGACGACCTTGGCAAATGCGGTAATGGCCTGGAAGCGGTCCACTCGATATTATTGCACATTTAGCAATAATAATTTGCTTTATAGCGTATTTATCTTGTTATTGGCAAGGCTGATCATGCCCTTACCGCGCCGATTTCAGGCGTCTCATGGAGATACGATCATGGATGGCTCGAACCGCATCGATCTGGCGGCTCTGTTATTGCGGGGCTCGCTCGGCGTGATGTTCATCGCCCACGCGCTGCTGAAGTACCTGGTCTTCACGCCCGCGGGCACTGTGCAGTTTTTCCAGTCTCTCGGGCTGCCCGGGCCTCTGGCCTACATTACGATGGCTGCCGAGCTGGTCGGCGGCGTTCTGCTTATCCTCGGCGTTTACACCCGCACCGTCGCTTTTGCGCTGCTCCCGATCCTGCTGGGCGCCGCGTGGGCGCACTCAGGCAACGGCTGGCTGTTCACGTCGCCGAATGGCGGTTGGGAGTACCCCGCGTTCCTCGCGATCGCGGGCGCCGTCGTCGGTCTCCTCGGCGGCGGGCGCTTCGCTCTCGTCTCGCGCACGCCGTCGCGCGCACCGTCGCGCGCCGCGGCGTTCCGGCTGCAACGCGCCGACTGAATCCGTGTCGAACCGGGCACAATGCTTCCGATAACTTATCCAAGGATATCGCAATGAAACTCTATTACTCGCCGGGCGCATGCTCGCTCTCGCCGCATATCACCCTGCTCGAAGCCGGACTGCCGGCGACCCTGGTCAAGGTCGACACCAAGACACACAGGCTCCCCGGCGGCGAGGATTTCTACGCGATCAACGGCAAGGGCTACGTCCCGGTACTCGAGCTCGACGACGGCCGGCGGCTGACCGAAGGACCCGCGATCGTCCAGTATCTGGCCGATCGCAAGCCCGAGTTGCGGCTCGCGCCGCCCGGCGGACAGCTTCGAGCGCTACCGCCTGCAGGAATGGCTGAATTTCATCACGTCCGAGCTGCACAAGCAGTATTCGCCGTTCTTCGGGCCCGACACGCCGGCCGAATACAAGCCGATCCTGCGCGAGAAGCTCGCCAAGCGGCTCGAATGGCTGGCCGCTCAGCTCAACGGCAACGACTACCTGATGGGCAGCCAGTTCACCGTGGCCGACGCTTACCTGTACACGATTCTCCGCTGGTCGCCGTTCGTCGACATCGACCTTGCCAAATGGCCGGTCGTCGCGGCGTACAAGGCGAGAGTCGAAGCGCGACCGCACGTGCAAGAAGCGCTGCTGGCCGAAGGTCTGATCAAGCAGCCGGCGAAGGCCGTCGCCTGATGGAGCGATCTACGGTCCAGGCGACGCTCAGTCGTCGCGACACGAGCGTCCGGCTTCCGACGCTGTTCCTGTCGCACGGCTCGCCGATGCACGCGGTCGAACCCGGCGCCGCGGGTCGCGCGTGGGCTGCGCTCGCGCGCGAGCTGCCGCGTCCGCGCGCGGTGCTGATCGCATCGGCGCACTGGGAGACCTCGATCCCGCTTGCTCACCGGCAATCCAGCGCCGCAGACGATTCACGATTTCGGCGGCTTTCCCGACGAGCTTTTCGCAATTGCAATACGCTGCACCCGGCGATCCGGAGCTCGCCGCAGAGGCCGTCGCGCTGCTCAAGGATGCCGGGCGTCGACCGCAGGCATCGATGGCTGCCGCGGTCGCGACCACGGAGCATGGGTGCCGCTGCGCTGGATGTATCCCGATGCCGACGTGCCGGTCGTGCAACTGGCGATTCAGCCGGAGCTCGGCGCGGCGCATCACTTACGCGTCGGCCGCGCGCTGGCGCCGCTGGCCGACGACTCGGTGCTGATCATCGGCTCCGGCCACACGACGCACAACCTGCGCGACTGGATGTCGAATCCGCGCCGGCAGGAGCCGCTGCGGTACGCGCAGGCGTTCGCCGAATGGCTGCACGATCGTCTGATCGCTCATGACGTCGAAGCCCTCGTCGCCTGGCGCGAGCAGGCGCCCGAGGCGGCGCGCGCGCACCCGAGCGACGAGCACTTTCTTCCGCTGTTCGTCGCGCTCGGCGCCGCGGCCGACGATGCGAAGGTCGAGCGCTTTGTCGAGGGCTTCGAAGCCGGTGCGCTTGCGATGGACTCTTACCGCTTCGGCCCGCACTGATTTTGTCGTTCATCGGCGACGGTACGTTGGCCGCGTCGGAGCGCGTCTTACGCGCAAATCGGATGCGCGCCGATTACGGCGCCGGGGTCCTAGTCCTAAAGTGAAGCCGTGTTCAATCAATCGAAGCGGAGTCACTGATGAACCATCGAGCGACCAGACTGCAAGAGGCGGCGTCGTTCGCCGCGGGCGTCTTGATCGGCGCATCGATCGTGACGCCGGTGTTCGCGGCTACGTCCGATCTTCCTGCCGAGTGGCAACCCTTCCTGCTGATCGGATCGGTGGTCCTGCTTGCCATCGCCTTGATGTTGAAGGCGCTGGGCACGCGGCCGAGCCGACGCGGCGACACTCGACGAAAACGCCGACCTGCGCGAGGTGAATCGCGTCGAGATGATCGACGTGCCTTTGCATCAGTAGAACGGTAAGAATCGGTGCGGTGAACGCCGGCTCCGCCCGCGTTCCCGCACAGGCCGCTAGTGCAGGCGCTGGCGGCCTTTGCGCGAGGTTTCGCGGCGCTGCGCGCGCCGCTCCGCGCGATTGGCGGATTCGGGCCGGTTGCGCTCCTGCCAGTAGCGATAGATAAGCACCGCGGCGATCGGCAGCTCGTCGATCATGCCCTGTCGCTTTTCCTCGCTGTCGACCCAGTCCAGGTATTCGGGATCGTGATCGCCGTAGGCCAGCGCCTCGATCGGCAGCATCCAGTCGCGCGCGTCTTCCTGCGAATACATCGGCTCCCATTCCGCCTCGCGCAGCAGCACGCCGGTCATATAGCCTTCGCACCACGCGCTCGCTTCGGGCGGCGCCTTGTCGCCCTTCACGTTGTCCTCGCTGTGATATAGCAGCGGCTTGAAACGCGTCGGCGATTCGCGCAAGGTTCGCGCGATGCTGTTCTGCACGCGCAGCACCAGCGACAGTATCCGGCTCGCCTGCTCGTTGTCGGCAAAGACCGGCGAGACGCTGCGCTGACTGTCGCTCCAGACGACCGGGCAGCCATTCGGACGGCTGGATCATCTCGGGTCCGCTGACGATCGCCGTCAGAAAGCCGTCGAGCATTTCCAGGTCCATGCAGTCCTGCGGCACGCCGTTCGATGCCAGAAAGGCTTCGAGCTCGTCGTAATCGGCATCGGCCAGCGGTTCGTCGAGCTTGGCGGGCTCAGTCATGGTGGACTCGTTTGCGCATCGGGCCGTCATGATCCTCCCTGGAGGGGCAGAATGCAAATGCGCTCATGCGCGTTCCCAACCTGCTCGTGCGCGTTGCTGCTGGCCGGCGCCTGGAATGCGCAGCGCATGCGCGGCATTGAGCGCCGCGGCGAACAGCAGCACGGCGCCCGCCTGATGCGCGGCGGCGAGCGGAAGAGGCACGACCAGCAGCAGCGTCGCGATGCCCAGCGCAAACTGCAACGACAGCGCCAGCCAGCAGCAGGTCGGCCGCCAGTTTGACGCGCGGCGGCGCGTGCCGGCGAACGCGAAACCAGAAGACGGGGACTCAGCAGCGCGAGCAGCCAGGCGATCATGCGGTGATCGAACTGCACGGTTGCCATGTTGTCGGCGAAATTGCGATACCAGGGCGTGAGCGACAGGATCTCCGGCGGCACGACCCGCCCGTTCATCAGCGGAAAAGTGTTGTAGGCGAAGCCGGCCCGGATTCCCGCGACCAGGCCGCCCGCCAGCGCCTGCACGAACACGAGTGCGACGATCAGCAGCGCGAAGCGCTGCAACATCGCGGCACGTCCCGGTTGCGTCGCGTCTTCGCGCCGGCGCTTCGGACGCAGGGCGCAGCAGCGACAGTGCCAGCCAGAACATCGCCGCGAAGATCAGCAGCGCGAGGCCGAGATGCGCGGCCAGCCGGAGCTGCGACACGCGCGGATCGTCGATCAAGCCCGCTTTGCACCATGTACCAGCCCAGCGCGCCCTGCAGGCCGCCGAGCGCGAAGATCGCAACCAGCGGCGGCGCGAGCCGCGGCGGCAACTTCCGGCGGATGACAAACCAGGCGAGCGGCAGCGCAAACACCGCACCGACGGCGCGTCCGAGCAGCCGATGCGCGTACTCCCACCAGAATATCGACTTGAATGCGTCGAGGCTCATTCCCTTGTTGACCTGACGGTATTCGGGCGTTGCCTGGTATTTGACAAAGGCTTCGTCCCACTGCGCCGCCGAAAGCGGCGGCAGCGTGCCGACGATCGGCTGCCATTCGGTGATCGACAGCCCCGAATGGGTGAGCCGCGTCACGCCGCCGACGACGACGATCGCGAACACCAGCGCGCAACAGACCAGCAGCCAGATCGCCACCGCTTGCGGCGCGCGTCGACCGGTCGCACGCGATGCCGCGGGACCGGAGAGCGTCGTCGATCGAGTTGCGTTCATGGTGCGATTCTACCGGGACCTTCCGAAGCGCAGCGGCTCGCGCCTGCGGTCAGTGCATATGTTCGGACGTCGGGGGCGGCGGCCCTCCGCTGCCGAGCTTCTGCGCCGCGGCGAAGATTTCGCGATCTCGATCGTCGCTTGGCCTGGCACGCCGAGCCAGCGCGCACGCAAACGGCCGCGCCGGTCGATCAGGAATTCGGCGTGACCGGCGACGGCGCGATCCGCGCGGCGAACATCGCGTAGACGACCGCGACGTCGGGCGCGGCGATCGCCCGCATCGCGTCGCCGCCGGGTATTTGCGTGTCCGCCGCTTGTGTATCGCTTGCGCTCGCCGTCAACGCCAGAACCCGGATGCGCCTGTCGTCGAACGCATGCCGCTGCGACGCGAGCGAACGCAGGCGCGCGAGCGAATCGGGCAACGAATACAGAACGAGCAGCGTGTCTTCGTTTGCGTCCGGTCGCACGATCGTTTGCTGGCCGCGCTGCGGCAGCTCGAAGCTGAAGTCGGGCGCAGGCACCGGCGAGGGCGCGACGGTCCCGGCGCGGGTACCGGCGAAATCGGCGGCGTCGGAGAGCGCATGCAGGAACTGCACGATGCTCCAGATCTCGTCGCTGGCGAGCGGCGGCGAGAACGCAGGCATCGCCGTTCCCGCGCGGCCATGCGCGATCCACCCAGTAGAGCTCGCCCGGACGGTGGCGTCGCCGCATGCCGGACCAGGTTCGGCGCTGCGACAGCCGATCCGACCATCGATCCTGCCCCGTTGCTGCCGTGGCATGCGGCGCAATGCGCGGCGAACAGGCTGGCGCCATCGGCGATCGCACCGGTCGTATAGCGCACCGGCGATGCCGCGTAGGTCGTCGGATACGCGGGGACGGTGAGCATCCATGCGCCGGCCATGGCCGACGCCACGACACCGATCAGGCCGACCGCGGCCGGCCGCCACGCGCGCCGGCGCGCGCCGGTGACCAGAGCAGCAAGGCCGGCGACGGCGACGAGCACTGCCGCAAGCAGCAACCAAGGAATCGCCGCCGATTCCCGCGCCGGTGCCCAGCTCAACGTATGCGCGAACGGCCAGAGCGCCGATTGATGCGCGGCCGGCACCGTGATTCCCAGCACGCCGACGATAGCCACCACCAGCAACCCGGCGCCGATCTCGACCAGCGCGTTGCGCCTCAGCGCACGCAATGCCGGCCGATCGCCGGTGCTAAGGCGCGGCGTCAGGATCAACCGATTGACCGCGGCGAACGAAAGCATCGCGGCGAGCAGCGCGAGCTTCGCGAGCAGCAGCGTGCCGTAGCGGGTGCCGAACAGCGCCGGAACGCTGCCGACCAGGAACCAGCTGTTGCCGACGCCGCTCAGGATCAGCACGCTCACGCATGCGATCGCCAGACTGGAAAAGCGCCTGGTCGCCCATGCCGCGTCCGTCGATCGATTGCGCCTTGCCGAGCAAGTAGACCAGCGCCGGCAGCGCGCCCAGCCATGCGCCCGCACTGAGCAGATGCACGACGTCCGAAACGATCTGTCGCACCGCGCCACGGCCCTTCGGCTGCGGCGGCATGTCCGGTCCACGCGAGCGCGGCGAGATACGCGCCCGCGACGAGCGTCGACGCCGCGAGCCCGCGGCGTCTGAAGCCGCGCGCTTCGCGGCCACAAGGCCAACAGCAGTACCCACGCGAGACAGAAGCGCGCGATCCACACCTTGCCGAACAAGGTGTCGCCGACGACTGCGCCGAGCGTCGAGGGATCGATCGCCCGCGTCAGCGGCAGGCCGCTCATCGTCGCGGCCACCGCGGCGAGCCATGCCACGGCGGAAGCGATGCCGACCGCGATGCAAAGGCGTGCCACCCGCGGAAGCCGTCGCCGCAGCGCTTCGCCGGGACCGGCCGGCGCATCGCGTCCTCGCCGCGCCGACAGCGCGCAGGCCAGCAGCAGCTCGCCGAACAGCCACAAGGTCGCGGCGAAATGCACGGCGCGGGCGGATGCCAGCAGGACGTTCATCGCCGTGCGCGCAACGCGGAGCGGTGCAGTGCCTCAGCGCGCGACATCGAAGCTGTAGTCGCCTTCGGTGACGTGCGTGTCGACCGACAACACGCGCCAGCTCACCCGGTATCGGCCCGGCGCGAGCTGCGGCACCGACACCGTCAGCACCGTGGGGTCGCTGTCGTCGACCCGGGCATCCGCCCGGTCGACGCGCTTGCCGGTCGAATCCGACACCTGCGCCTTGCTGAACGCCGGCTCCAGCTTTTGCGTGAACCACAATCTCACCTGCGACGGCGGCGCATGGACGGTGCTGCCGACGGCAGGTGACGCGTGGTCGAGGAACGCATGCGCGGCGGCGGCGGCGCGAGCGCCGACGCGCATGCGAAAGCGAGCACCGGCATCCGCGATCCTCATGTCAGCGACCGAAGATCGGACGGCCGATCGTCGTGGGAAAAAGATCGTCGAGAAAAAAGTGCAGCTGCGCGATCCAGCCGACGCGATTGCCGCTGCGGTTGTTGACCGGGATGACGGCTTCGACGGCGAGTTGCGTGTAGCGGCCCGGCCCAGATGATGCCGGGATTCACCGTGCCCGTCGTGCCGCTGGCGCCTCGATCGAGCGCGGTCGACATCGCGAACTCGACGACCGGGAATCATCCGGCTGAACGGCTCGCGCAGTCCCACGTCCTGCACGAAGGATTGCAGATACGGCAGGCTGTATTCGACGGCGAAGCCCCATTCGAGCGTATGCGGATGACGCTCGACGCTCGACCTCGCCTTCGTCGCTGATCGAGGTCGTGCTCGAGCGGGTCGGGATGCCCGACGCCGACGAGTCCGGTCACGGCAAGCGGGCGCATGAACTTCATCGATTCGGGCAAGATCGCCGAATCCCTTGCCGAAGAACAGCGTCGGCGTCAACGTGCTGAACGACTCGGCGCCGACCCGCTTCGAGCCGCTGCCGCCGATATCCGCGTCGACACCCGCCGACAGGATCGTCTCGTGCTCGTCGCTCTGGTAGAACTTGTACTTGATGCTCGCCGCGAGGTTGTCGAAGCCGCGCTGCGTATCGCCGCCATCGGGCTGCAGCACCTTGTACGTCGCGCCGAAGCCGATGCCGAGGTTCTCGGTGACGCGCTTCGAAACGTCGACCGAAAAGCCGGTCTCGCGCGTTGCCGGCTCGTCGCCGCTCGCCGGCATCTTGCGGCTTTCGATCGTCGGCAGCGACAACTCGTCGGCGACGAACGGATCGTCGGTCGCCAGCGTCGCCGGAAAGAAGCGCTTGCCGGCGAACCCGTGCGCCGCTGCGGGCGCCGCCGACAGGATGACCGTCGATGCCACGACCAGCGCCAGCGGCGCGGCGATCGATCGTATATTTTTCGTATTCATGATTGCAGTCCTTGATTGGCCGCGTGCCGCCGATGCGGCAGACGCGAATCGTCCGGTTTCAACGCACGGTATGCGGATGCATCGCACCGCCCGCCATGCTCTCGACGACGACGCTGACCTCGATCGATCCGGCCTTTTCGAATCCCAGCGTCAGAGGAAAGGTGTCGCCGGCCTGCAGCGGTCGCTTGAGGTCAGTGAGCATCACGTGATAAGCGCCGGGCTGCAGCACCAGCCGGTCGCCGGGCTTGACGTCGAGACCCGCGACCGCGCGCATGCGCATCACGCCGGCGTCGATCACCATTTGATGCAGCTCGGCGGTGCCGGCCACCGGCGTCGATACGGTGAGCAGCCGATCGCTCCGATCGCCGTTGTTTTCGACGCTCAGGAAAACGCCGCCGGAGCGCGCGCCCGGAGGTGTCGCGCGGGCAAACGGATGGTCGATGCGCAGCGTTCGCAGTTGATACTCGTGCGCCCAGGCGCCGCTTGCCGCAACGATAGCGGCGACGGCCGCGATGGCCAGGATTCTCGTCATGACGGTCCTCGTTGGATTCGAACACGATCGATCGCGCGGGCGGCGGTCCGCACGCGCGATTGACCGCAAGCCGCGACCGATGTGCCGGCCGCGGTCGATGCGAGCTTAGAGGAGGACCGAGGGAGGGCCGCGCAGCGGCGGCAGCAGCGCGCGCCGCGCTGCGATGATCGGCGCGAGCCGGACCGGTAGTCACGCGGTCCAGCGAGCGCGGCCGGACGACGATCGGCGTCGCCGAAGGCGGGATCGCGGCGGCGACGAGCGCGCCGAGACACGATGGACAATGCGAATGCGCCGAGTGGCTCGATCGCGGCGCAGGAGCGCCGGAAGTCGCCGCGCGCCGCGCTGCGCGTACGAGCGCGCCATCGCCCGATTGAACGTCAGAGCGCGCCGCCGTGCAGTAGTCGCTCGAATCCGCGGCCGGCCGAGCGGACGCATAGGCGCCGACCGGCGCGAGCAGATGCAGCGCCAGCGTGACGAGCGTGACTGCGAGGCGGCAGCGGCGTGTCATTGCGGCGATTCTACACCGCGCCCCGGCGGGCGCTGCGACAGCGAACCTAGAGCGACGCCGCTCGGCATTGGCCATTGACACTTCGCCGGGCGAAGCGTTGAATGCGGTCTGACCACCTTACCAGATGGTTCGTTACCGTACCGGCGGCCACCCCGGGAATCGGGGCGTCGGCGCGCTTAAGACTACAAAACCCGTCGGAGGAGCAATGTCCGTATTCATCCGCGCGCTCGCGCGCTGCGTGGCCGCATTCGGTCTCGCGCTGTCGTTCAACGCCTTTGCACAGCAGCCGATCACCTTGCACGGCGCCGTCCAGTTCGACGATACCCACCCGTTCAACAAGGCGTTGCTGAAGTTCGAGGAGCTGGTCAAGAAGTACTACGGCAAGCCGGTCAATTTCGTTCTCCACCGCAACAGCGAACTGGGGCTGGAGAAGGATTATTTCGCCTACATGAGCCAGGGCATCTCGGTCGACTACGGCATCGTGTCTCCAGCGCACATGTCCACGTTCGCCAAGGCGGCGCCGCTGCTCGACATGCCGTTCCTGTTCCGCGATCTCGACCACTGGAACAAGGTGCTCGATTCCGACGCCTTCCAGCCGATCGTCGACGACGTTTCGAAAAAAGCGGACGTGATGATCATCGGCTACGCCGGCGGTGGCACGCGCAATCTGATCGCCAACAAGCCGATTCGCAACATGGCCGAGCTTCGCGGCTTCACGATGCGCGTCATGGGCGCGCCGATCCAGACCCAGATGTTCGGCGCGATCGGCGCCAAGCCGTCGGTGATCGCCTACAACGAGGTCTACAACGCCATCCAGACCGGCGTGATCCAGGGCGCGGAGAACGAAGCCGCCGGATCTGGATGCGATGAAGTTCTACGAAGTCGGGCCGAACATCTCGCTGACGCAACATGCGATCACCGTCCGGCCCGTCTGCTTTTCCGGCAAGACGTTCCGCAAGCTTCCGCCGGACCTGCAGGCCGCGATCCTCAAGGCCGGCAAGGAAGCGGGCAAGGTCGGCCGCGACCTCGAATCCGGCGCCGATTCCGGTCTGCTCGCCAAGCTGGAAAAAGAGGGCAAGCTCAAGACCTGGGTGTTCACCGACCGCGCCAAGCTGCTCGAACTGGCCGAGCCGGTGAAACAGGCGTACGCGAAGGAAATCGACGCGACCGCGATCCTCAACAAGGTCAACGCGATCAAGTGACGCGAACGTCCAGGCGCGCAAGGCGTAGCCGTCGCGCGATTGGAAACGACCGCGTCGTCCCCGCGCAAATGGGGATCCAGCGGCCTGCGGGGAAACCACCTCCACCGGATTCTCGCAGGCGCGGGAACGACTGGCTGCTACGAGCCATGCGCCGACTGAACGCCCTGATCTACCGCGTCCTGCAGATCGCCATCACCGTGCTGATCGCGGTGATGCTGATCCCGGTGACGCTGCAGATCTTCTCGCGCTTTTTCGAATTCATCCCGCGCTATATCTGGACCGAGGAAGTCGCGCGCTTCTGCCTGATGTGGCTGATCATGCTGGGCGCGACGATCGCCGTGCGCGACGGCACGCATTTCGACGTCGACGTCCTCCCCACGCCGAGGACCAATCATGGCAAGGCGGTTGCCCGCCTGATCGTCCATGTCCCGATACTGCTGGTCGCGCTGATCTTCATCGCCTTCGGCTGGCGCTTCGCGCTGTTCGGCTACGAGCAGAGCTCGGAAATGACCGGCATCAACATGCTGTCGATCCACATCGCGTGGCCGCTCGCCGGCATCTGCTGGCTGCTGTTTCTGGTCGAAAAGATCATCGACGACGTCAAGCTCTACCGGAGCGCGCGCCGTGGGTCCGGTTGAAGTCGCGCTGATCCTTTTCGGCGTTTTCATCGCGCTGATCATCCTGCGCGTTCCCGTCGCGTTCGCACTCGGGCTCGCCTGCGTGCCGGTCTTCTTCATCGACGACCGGCTGACGCCGTTCCTGCTGCTGAACGAGATGCTGAAGTCGTACAACTCGTTTCTGCTACTGGCGATTCCCTTTTTCATGCTTGCGGCCAACCTGATGAACACGGCGGGCATCACCGAAAAGCTGATCAGCCTGTCGCGCGCGCTGGTCGGTCACTTACCCGGTGGCCTCGGCCACGTCAGCGTGCTGGTCTCGATGCTGTTTGCCGGCATCTCGGGTTCGTCGACTGCCGAGGCGGCGGGCGTCGGCGGCGTGCTGATCCCGGCGATGAAAAAGCAGGGCTACGACACGCCATTCACCGTCTCGCTTGATCGCCTGCGCGGCGGTGAT
Source organism: uncultured beta proteobacterium (assembly GCA_963697485.1). Lineage (GTDB taxonomy): Bacteria > Pseudomonadota > Gammaproteobacteria > Burkholderiales > Casimicrobiaceae > PALSA-1003. The sequence goes on along the minus strand of CAVOOD010000008.1, from coordinate 134,029 downwards.
GGGCGTGATCATTCCGCCGTCGATCCTGATGGTCGTCTGGGGCGGCGTGATTTCCGTGTCGATCGGCGGACTTTTCCTCGCCGGCGTCGTTCCCGGCGTGCTGATGGGCCTGTCGCTGATGGTGGCCGTCTACATCTATGCCAAGCGCCGCAACTACCCGGTGTATCCGCGCGCGACGTTGAAGGAATTTCTATCCGCCTGCGGCCAGGCGCTCCTGCCTATTCTGACGCCCGGCATCATCGTCGGCGGCATCGTGTTCGGCTTTTTCACGCCGACCGAGGCGTCGGTGATCGCGGTGCTGTATGCAATGCTGCTCGGCGGCTTGATCTATCGCGCGCTTCCGCCGAAGGTTTTGCTTCACACGCTCTACGATTCGGCGCGCTTCGCCGCTATCGCGCTGTTCTGCATCGGCACGGCGTCGGCCTTCGGCTGGATACTGGCCTATTTCCACATCCCGGCGCTGGTCGTCAACGCGGTCTCAAGCTGGGGCGGCGGTGTTACCAGCGTCGGCTTCATCACCGCCGCGGCATTCCTGTTCATCGGCTGCTTCATCGACGCCATTCCGGCGATCATCATCGTCGGGACCATCCTGGCACCGCTGGCCGACAAGGTCCACATGCACCCGATTCACTTCGCGATCATCGGCGTGATCTCGATCGCCTATGGCCTCGTGACCCCGCCCTATGGTCTTTGCCTGATGATCGCCTGCTCGATCGGCGGCATCAAGATCAAGGACGCCGTGAAGGACACCGCAATCCTGTTCATCCCGATGTTGCTGGTTCTGCTGATCGTGATATTGTTTCCTCAGATCATCCTGTGGCTGCCGCGGCTGCTGATGCCGCAGTTCGTCAAATAGCGGACTCGATCATGCTGAATACCAAACCGCTGAGCCCGGGCTTCGGGCTGGAAGCGTCGGACGTCGACATTTCGGTTCCGTTGTCCGACGCCGCCTTCGACGAGCTGGCGCGGACATTCTTCGCGGCGCAAGTGCTGGTCCTGCGCGACCAGCGCCTGACGCCGCAGCAATACCTCGCGTTCGCGCGACGCTTCGGTCCGCCCGAGCCGCATGTGATCGACCAGTTCCATCATCCGGAAGAATCGAACATCCTGATCCTGTCGAACCGAAAGAAAAATGGGCAGCCGATCGGACTGGCCGACGCCGGAACCTACTTCCACACCGACTATTCGTATCTGCAGGTGCCGGCGCGCGCGACGATGCTCTATTCGATCGAAGTGCCGAAAGCCGGCGGCAATACGCTGTTCGCCAACCAGTACGCCGCGTACGACGACCTGTCCGAGTCGATGAAGCGGCGGATCGCGCCGCTGATCGGCGTCCATCACTACGGCAACCGCAAGGTGGCCGACGAAATGAGCCGCGTCGCGGCGTCGCCGCTGACCGACGAGCAAAAGGCGAAGATGCCGCTGATCACGCATCCGCTGGTGCGCCCGCATCCGGTCACGGGCCGCAAGGCGCTCTACGCGGTATCGGGCAGTTCGTACGGCATCGTCGGGATGCCCGAAGACGAAGCCGTTGCGCTGCTCGACGAGCTCGCAGCGCATGCGACGCAGCCGAAATACGTGATCAGCTACCCGTACCGAGTCGGCGACGTCGTGATCTGGGACAACGCGTCGCTGCTGCACTCGGCGACGCTTGACCGATCCGAACGATCCGCGAACGCTGTGGCGAATCACGATCAAGGAGCCCTCGGCGAAGCTCGATGCGGTGGAAGTCCTGGCGCCGACGTTCGCGGCGCGAACGATGTAACAATTCGTTGCCACCGGCACGAAAGCAGCCGCTAGAGAATCGGCCCGAGGGCCGAATGCTTTTGGCCGATAGCGGCCGGTTTCGGGGCCAGTCGCTTTTCCGCTAGACTGCTCGCTTGCCGCATTGCATCGCGGTCGCCGGAGTTAAGCAGTCCCATGGTCCGCAAGTTCCTTTCGTTAGTGTTCGCCTTCCTGCTGCTGGGCCTGCAGCAGGAACTGCTGCTGCACCCGCTGACGCACCTTCCCGAGCTCAAGGCGAGGCATCATTCGAGCCTGAAGCTGCCGGCGATCGACATTGCCTGCGTCGAATGCTCGCTGCTGGCGAGCGCGACGCACGCGGCAACCGGCTCGCCGTCGCCGGCGGCCTGCAACGCCGCCGCGGCCGAGTGCATCGCATTCGAGCCCGCAGCGCGCTACGTCGCCGCCCCTTCCTACTACCAGAGCCGCGCCCCACCTCTCTCCCTCTAGATCGATTCGGCGCGCCGCTTATCGTTCGCGGCGCCGGTTCATCCGACTAGAGGAGTATCACCGTGTCCAGGAAATCCCTGGCGCCGGGCGCTTTGGCGCTGGCGCTGTTCGCCGCAACGCCCTCATGGGCGGCGAGCGACGCCGATCTCGCGGAAATCCGCGACGAGATCCGGCAACTGAAGGAAAACTACGAAGCGCGCATCCAGGCGCTCGAAGCGCGGCTGAAGGATGCCGAGGCGGCCGCGGCCAAGCCGTCGCAACCGACGCCGCATGCCGGCTGCCCGCCGGCGCCGGCGTCGTCTTCGTCGAGCGGCATCGCCGCGTTCAATCCGGCGATTTCGGCCGTGCTTCAGGGGCGTTACGCCAACCTGTCGCAGGATCCCGAACAAGTACGCGATCAGCGGCTTCGCCGCCGGGCGGCGACATCGGTCCGGGCAAGCGCGGCTTTTCGCTCGGCGAATCCGAGCTCGCGATCTCGGCCAACGTCGACGACAAGTTCGCCGGCAACCTCATCGTCTCGCTGACGCCGGAAAACACCGTGTCGGTCGAGGAGGCGTACGGCATTCTGACCGCGCTGCCCAATGGCCTCACGCCGAAGTTCGGTCGCTTCTTCTCGGGCCTGGGCTACCTGAACGAGCAGCACCAGCACGCCTGGGACTTCATCGACGCGCCGCTCGCCTACCAGGCGTTCCTCGGCGGGCAGTACGGCAACGACGGCGTGCAGCTCAAATGGGTCGCGCCGACCGACCAGTTCCTCGAGCTCGGCGCCGAAGTGGGCAACGGCGCCGGCTTCCCCGGCACCGAGCGCAACAAGAACGGCGCCGGCAGCGGCGTCGTCTACGCGCACACCGGCGGCGACATCGGCGAGAGCCACAGCTGGCGCGCCGGGCTGTCGTACCTGCAGACGCGCGCGCAGGACCGCGAATTCGGCACAGACCGACCTCGCCGGCAACGACGCGCAGCTCGCGCTTCACCGGCACGAGCCACGTCGCGATCGCCGACTTCGTCTGGAAGTACGCGCCCAACGGCAACGCGCAGGACACCAACTTCAAGCTGCAGGGCGAGTACTTCTGGCGGCGCGAGCGCGGCGACCTGACCTACGACCGCGATGGTGCGCTCGGCCTGACGCAGACGCGCCGACTATACGCTCGTCGCAGAGCGGCTGGTACCTGCAGGGCGTCTACCAGTTCATGCCGTACTGGCGCGTCGGCGCTGCGCTACGACCGCCTCGATCCGGGACACGTCGACTACGGCGCGAACGCCGCGTTCCTGGCGACACCGTCGTTCAATCCGCAGCGCACGTCGGTGATGGTCGACTACACGCCGTCGGAATTCAGCCGCATCCGCCTGCAGCTCGCGCAGGACCGGACGCGCCCGGGCGTCACCGACAACCAGTTGTTCCTGCAGTACATCCTGACCCTGGGCGCGCACGGCGCGCACAATTATTAGGAGCAAGCGTCATGAAGTTATCTATGCAATCGATTCTGCTCGACGCTGATCGCGGCGTGGGTCATTCCCGCGCTCGGCGGCGCTGAACGTGTTCGCGACCGTGCCCGAATGGGGCGCGCTCGCGCCGGAGCTCGGCGGCGACAAGGTCAAGCGTCTACACCGCCACCAACGCGCTGCAGGACCCGCATCACGTCGAAGCCAAGCCGAGCCTGATCGCGCGCGCGCGCGGCGCCGACCTGGTCGTCGCGACCGGCGCCGAGCTCGAGATCGGCTGGCTGCCGCTGGTGCTGCAGCAGGCCGGCAATCCGAAGGTGCAGCCGGGCCAGCCCGGCTACTTCGAGGCCGCGCCGTTCGTGACGCTGCTCGACAAGCCGACGCGCCTCGATCGCGCCGAAGGCGACGTGCACCCGGCAGGCGATCCGCACATCCAGACCGACCCGCGCAACATCGCGCGCGTTGCCGCGGCCGCTCGTCGGCGAAGCTCGCGCAGCTCGATCCGGCGAATGCCGCGTACTACCAGGCGCGCTACAAGGCGTTCGCCGACCGCTGGACCGCGGCGATCGCGCGCTGGGAGAAGGAAGCGGCGCCGCTCAAGGGCGTGCCGGTCGTGGTGCAGCACAAGGCGTTCACCTACCTCGATCGCGTGGCTCGGGACTGAAGGAGGTCGCGGCGCTCGAGCCCAAGCCCGGCATCGAGCCGACGACCGCGCATCTGTCCGAAGTGCTGGCGATCGCTGCAGCGCCAGCCGGTCGAAGATGGTGCTGCGCGCCGCCTATCAGAGCGACCGCGCGTCGCAATGGATCGCCGAGCGCGCGAAGATCAACGCCGTCGCGCTGCCGTTCACCGTCGGCGGCGACGATGCCGCGAAGGATCTGTTCGGGCTGTTCGACGACACGATCGAGCGCCTGCTGAAGGGGGCGCAGTGAATCTCGGCGCGCTCGAGCTCTCGATCCTGCTGCCGGCGCTCGCCGCGGGCCTGCTGGTCACCGCGACCCACGTGCCGCTCGGCATGCAGGTGCTCGCGCGCGGCATCGTGTTCATCGATCTCGCGATCGCGCAGATCGCCGGCTGCGGCGTGCTGCTCGCCGACCGCTTCGGCTTCGAGGCCGAGGGCATCGCGGTGCAGGTCGCCGCGCTCGCCGCGGCGCTGGGCGGCGCGCTGCTGCTCACGTGGACCGAGCGGGTCTGGCCCGACGTGCAGGAAGCGGTGATCGGCGTCGTGTTCGTGCTCGGCGCGACCGGCAGCGTGCTGCTGCTCGCCAGCAACCCGCACGGCAGCGAGCACCTGCGCGATCTGCTGGTCGGCCAGATCCTCTGGGCGCAGCCATCGCGCCTGGTCTGGGCCGGCGCTGGTCTACGCGGCGATACTCGTGCTGTGGTTCGGCTGGCGCGAGCGGCTCGGCCGCACCGGCTTCTACGTGCTTGTTCGCGCTCGCCGTCACCGTGTCGGTGCAGCTGGTCGGCCTGTATCTCGTCTTCGCGACGCTGATCGTTCCGCCGCTCGCGACGCGAGCGCATGCAGCGCGGGACGACTCGCCGCGGCGTGGGCGCTGGGTGCGGCCGGCTACGCCGCGGGGCTCGTGCTGTCGACGGCGCTCGACCTGCCGAGCGGCCCGGTCATCGTGTGGATGCTGGTCGTGCTGGGACTCGCCTGGCATGCGTGGCTCGGCGCGACTGCCGGACGGGCGCTCCGCCGCGCCGCCTGAACGCCGAGCCGCTATTTGCGCAGCGCCGCGATGCCGCGCTGCAGGCCGTCGAGCGTCAGCGGAAACATGCGCGGGCCAAGCAGCTCCAGCACCATCTGCGTCGAGCGCGTGTATTGCCAGGTACGCTCGGGCTCCGGATTCAGCCAGATCGCATGGCGGTACGCGGCGATCAGCCGCGCGAGCCAGGCCGCGCCGGGCTCGTCGTTGGCATACTCGACGCTGCCTCCGGGCTGCACCAGCTCGTAAGGGCTCATCGCCGCGTCGCCGACGAAGATCAGCTTCCAATCGCGGCCGTACTTGTGCAGCAGGTCGAAGGTCGCGATGCGCTCGTTGCGGCGCCGACGGTTGTCGCGCCAGACATGATCGTAGACACAGTTGTGAAAGTAGAAATACTCGAGGTGCCTGAACTCGGATTTCGCCGCTGAAAAGAGCTCCTCGCAGACCTGGACGTGCGGATCCATCGATCCGCCGACATCGAGGAACAGCAGCACCTTGATGCGGTTCCGGCGCTCCGGCCGCATCTGAACATCCAGCCAGCCGGCGTTGCGCGCCGTGCGCTCGATCGTCGTGTCGAGATCGAATTCGTCGGGCACGCCCTGCGCGCGCGAAGCGTCGCAGGCGGCGCAGCGCGACCTTGATGTTGCGGGTGTTGATCTCGACCGAGTCGTCCAGGTTGCGGAACGTGCGCTCGTCCCAGACCTTGATCGCGCTGCGGCTGCGGCCACCCTGCTGGCCGATGCGTATGCCTTCGGGGTTGTAGCCGTAGGCGCCGAACGGGCTCGTGCCCGCGGTGCCGATCCATTTCGATCCACCCTGGTGTCGTCCCCGTTGCTCGTCGAGTCGCTGACGCAGCGTCTGCATCAGCTTGATCCCAGCCGCCGAGCGCGGCGACCATCGCCTTCTCCTCGTCGGTCAAGTTGCCTTCGATCATCTTGCGCAGCCACGATTCCGGAATGTCGGCATGAATGTCGAGCAAGCCGTCGACGCCCTTGAAATAGGCGCCGAACGCGAGATTGAAACGGTCGTAGAGCGCCTCGTCCTTGACCAGGCAAGTCCGCGCCAGAAAATAGAAGTCGTCGATGCTGGTCGACACCACGTCGTGCTTCAGCGCGTCGAGCAGCGTGAGGAACTCGCGCGTGCTGACCGGCAGTTTCGCCGACTTCAGATGCAGGAAAAAGTCGATCAGCAAGGCGCTACCGCGGCCGGTCGAGCAGGAATTTGAGGTGCCGGCGGCACCGCCGGCCATTCGCCGTCGATGATGCTGAACACGACCGTGTCGCGCTTCGAGCCGTCGGGCAGCAGCTGGTGGTTGCGCAGCACGCCATCCTGCTTGGCGCCGAGCCGCTCGATCGCGACACGCGAAGCGTGGTTGAACCAGTGCGTGCGAAATTCCACCGCGATGCAACGCAGCACCTCGAACGCATGCGTCAACAGCAGCAGCTTGCATTCGGTGTTGATCGCCGTGCGCTGCACGCGCTTCGAATACCAGGTGTGCCCGATCTCGAGCCGGCGGTTGGCCGCATCGACGTTGAAATAGCGCGTGCAGCCGACGACGTCTCCGGTCGCGTTCTGGCGCACGGCAAACGGCATCGCCCCGAGGCGCTCGCGCATGTCGAGCGCACGCGCGATGTAGTCGCCGATCTGGTCTGGCGGCGCGACCGACGTGTACCAGAGCCGCCAGAGCTCACCGTCGGCGGCGGCGTTGCGCAGCGCGGCTTCGTGCTCAGCGCCGAGCGGCTCGAGCGTCGCGTGGTCGCCTTTGAGCGTCACCGGCTCGATGAATGCCATGACTTTGGCTCTAGCGGCCCGTCCGCGCCATGAACGCGACACGCTCGAACAGGTGCACGTCCTGCTCGTTCTTGAGCAATGCGCCGTACAGCGGCGGCACGATGATCTTCTTGTCGCTGCTGCGCAGCGCCTCGGGCGGAATGTCCTCGGCGAGCAGGAGCTTCAGCCAGTCGAGCAATTCGGAAGTCGACGGTTTCTTCTTCAGTCCCGGGATGTCGCGCAAATCGAAGAAGACCTCCAGCGCCTCCCGCAGCAAGTCCTTCTTCAACCCCGGAAAGTGCACGTCGACGATCCGCGCCATCGTCGCCTTGTCGGGGAAACGGATGTAATGAAAAAAACAGCGCCGGAGGAATGCGTCGGGCAGTTCCTTTTCGTTGTTGCTGGTGATGATGACGGTCGGTCGGTGCCGCGCGAGGATCGTCTCCTGTGTCTCGTAGACGTGAAACTCCATCCGGTCGAGCTCGCGCAAGAGATCGTTCGGAAACTCGATGTCTGCCTTGTCGACCTCATCGATCAGCACCACCGCCGCTCTTTCCGAATCGAACGCCTGCCACAGCACGCCACGCTTGATGTAGTTCGCGATGTCGGCGACGCGCTCGTTGCCGAGTTGCGAGTCGCGCAGCCGGGACACCGCGTCGTATTCGTACAGCCCTTGCTGGGCCTTGGTCGTCGACTTGATGTGCCACTGCATCAGCGGCCGGCCAAGCGCCCGCGCAACCTCCTCGGCGAGCATCGTCTTTCCGGTGCCGGGCTCTCCCTTGATCAGCAGGGGCCGCGCCAGCGTCACCGCGGCGTTGACCGCAAGCATCAGATCGGGCGTCGCGACGTAGGTGTCGGTGCCCTCGAACCGCATCGTCATTTCCCCGTCGGGCGCAATCGGCTGCATCGTCGTCTCCTTCGTTCGATATTAGCGCACAAGCCATGCAGCAGCCAGAGCGCGGCCATGCCGACGGCGATGGTCAACAGGGTGTTGCGCCAGCGCCAGGCGACGACGCCGGCGACCAGCGCCGCGACCAGCTTGACGTTGCCGGCGTCGAGGCTCAGCACGCCCGGCGCGGCGAACACGATCGCCGGCACGACGATCGCGGTCAGCATCGCGGCCGGAACATGGCGCAGCGCGCGCGCCAGCAGCGGCGGCATCTCGCGGCGCGCGAACAGCGCGATGAACGACAGGCGCGCGGCGAAGTTGATCGCGCCGACGACGACGATCAGCGACCAGATCAGGACCTGGCTAGTTTCCAGGCTCGGCCTCCGTCGTCGCGCTGCGCCCGAAAATCCGGTCGGCGACGACCCCGGCGACGATGCCGAGCCAGGCCGGCGCAAATCATCGACAGGCGCATCGGCATCGCGTCCAGCGCGACGGCGGCGACGGCCGCGGTCGCGAACACGATCAGCGCCGTGCGGTCGTGCAGCAGAGGCGCGAGCAGCGCAAGAAAGCACAGGGGCACGACGAATTCGAGCTGCCACGACGCCGGGATGACGGCGCCCGCCAGGATGCCGGCGATCGTGGCGATCTGCCATGCCACCCAGAGCACGGCGCCGCCGCCGACAAAATACGAGACATTGGCGCGCAGGTCCGGCGATTCGCGAAAGCGCCGTATCGACGAGGCGAACGCCTGATCGGTCAGCAGGAATGCGACCAGGTTGCGCCAGCGGTGGTCGACCGGCTTCAGATAGGGCGCGAGCGCCGCGCTGTACATCAGGAAGCGCAGGCTGATGACAAAGCACGAAAGCACGATCACCGCGAACGGCGCGCCGGCCGAAAGCAGCTGCGCGGCGATGATCTGGGCGGCGCCGCTGAACACGATCATCGACATCGCGAGCGCCGCCACCGGCGAGGCGCCCGCGCTGATCGCACCGACGCCGCAGACGATGCCGAATGGGATCAGTCCGACGGTCATCGGCAGCATGTCGCGCGCGCCTTCGATGAACGCCGAACGGGAAAAATGGGTGCGCATCTGGTGTCCTGTTCCGTAAATTCGCTCGATAGTTCGCGGCGAAATCGGGCGCCATGCGGCGTTGCGCGGCCTCACCGTACCACGGGGTACGCTTTCGGCCGCGCGCCTTGCCTGGCGCCCGATTTCATCCGCTCCTTTATCTTCGGAACTTACGGAACAGGACACCGAGAAAAGCGAAGGGCCTGCGGCCGACGATCCCGCTCCCGGCCGCAAGCCCTCAAGAGCATTCGCGCCGATTATAGCGCAGCCGCGCGATAATGGACCCTCGCAAACCCGAACGAGGAGTCATCCGGTGGACCTTCCGATCAATCAGTTCAAGCGCGCGATCGTATCCGGCCGCACGCCGCTCGGCGCGTGGCTCGGAAGCGGCGCGCCGTCGACCGCGGAGGCGCTCGGCTGCGCCGGGTTCGACTTCCTCGTCGTCGACACGGAGCACACGCCGATCGACACGCCGCAGATGATCGACATCCTGCGCGCGATCGCCGGGACGCCGGCGCAGGCGATCGTGCGCCCGCCATGGAACGACATGGTGATGGTCAAGCGCGCGCTCGATGCCGGCGCGCAATCGCTGCTGCTGCCGTTCGTGCAAAACGCCGACGAGGCGCGGCGCGCGGTTGCCTACACGCGTTATCCGCCGGACGGCGTGCGCGGCGTCGCAGGAACGCATCGCGGCAGCCGCTACGGCACCGTGCCCAATTACCTTAAGCGCGCGAGCGAGGAGATCTGCGTGATCGTACAGATCGAAACGCTGCCCGCGCTTGCCAGGCTGGACGAGATCGCCGCCGTTCCCGGCATAGATTCGATCTTCATCGGGCCGAGCGATCTTTCGGCGTCGATGGGCCACCTGGGCGACATCACGCATTCGGCCGTGCAGGAGCATCTGGCGGCCGCCGCCAAAGCTTGCAAGCGCGCCGGCAAGCCGTCGGGCATCATCGGGCCGACGCCCGAGATGGTGGCGCGCTTCATCGACTATGGCTACTCATGGGTCGCGATAGGGTCGGACATGGGTTTCATGGTGGGGCGCGCACAGGAGTATCTGTCGAGGTTTCGCGAAGCAAGCGCCTCGGCCGACAAGCCGGCAGCTCGCTGACGCCCGGCGCTCTTGTTTTCTTGTACGATGCACGTTTCGACCAGCGGGATCGCGTGATGGAATCGCCGTTCGAGTGCGTGCTCGATGCCAGGGCCAGCCTCGGCGAATGCCCGGTATGGTCGACCGACGAGCAGGTACTCTACTGGGTCGACATCAATGGGCCGTCGCTCAATCGTTTCGATCCGAAGTCGCGTGCAAATCTCGTCTGGCCGATGCCTTCGTCGATCGGCTCGTTCGCGCTGCGCGAGCACGGCGGATTCGTCGCGGCGCTGCGCGACGGCATCTGGCTGGTCGATCGGACAGGCAGGCTCGGCGACCGCATGGCCGAGGCGCCGTACGATCCGTCGCACCACCGGTTCAACGACGGGCGCGCCGATCGGACCGGACGCTTCTGGGCCGGAACGATGAACGAGCGACGCGACGCGGCCAGCGGCGCGCTGTACTGTCTCGATGGCTATTTCACGCTGACCCGTGTGCTCGGCGGCATCACGATATCGAACGGGCTCGCCTGGAGTCCCGACGGCCGGACGCTCTACCATGCCGACACGCCGACGCGCACGATCAACGCCTATGCGTTCGACGAAGCCGCCGGCACCGTCAGCGGCAAGCGCGAATTCGCGCGTTTCGACGGCGAGACCGAACGGCCCGACGGCGCGGCGGTCGACAGCGACGGCTGCTATTGGATCGCGTTCTATCGCGGCGGCAAGATCGTGCGCCTGTCGCCGCAAGGCGAGCGCCTCGCCGAATACCCGGTGCCTGCGATGTGCCCGACGATGTGCGCATTCGGTGGCCCGGACCTGCGAACGCTCTACGTGACGACGGCGCGCCAGAATCGCGAGCCGGACGAGCTCGCGCGGCTGCCGCAGTCGGGCGGGCTGTTCGCGATGCAAGTCGATACCCCGGGGTTGGCGGAGCCGAAATTCGCCGGCTGATCGCCGTCCGCTGAAGCGGAAAGCCATCGACTCTCGACATCGCGGACTCTGCCCCGAACATCATGCGCCTCGACAGCAACGACTACCTCCCGATCGATGCATCCAGCAGCCTCGGCGCGTCGGCGTCAGGTGCATCGTTCGCCACGTCGACCGGCGACATGCTCGAGATCGGCAGCTTCGGTCCGGGAATATTCCGTCTTCGCGTCGGTCCGAACACGCGACCCGACTACGGATTGATCGCCGCCCGTGCGCAGCGCTGCGATGTCGCACAGCCGTCGCCGGGCCTGTGGACGTTTACCGCAGGCGATGGATCGCTCGAGCTCGCCGGAACGCCGTTGACGCTGCGCCTGCTGCACGCCGGCAAGCCGGTGCTTGCGTCGATCACCGACCGAACACGCGATGGCCGAACGCGATTGCCGGCGATCGGCCGCGCGCGACAAGGACAGTCGTGGCTGGCGGCGTACGCGCTATCGTCGGGTGAGCCGGTCTACGGCCTGGGCGCGCAGACGGCGACGCTGAACAAGCGTGGGCAGCTGGTGCATTCGCAGGTCGAGCCGGCCGGCGCCTCGCCATCGGCATCGGGCACGAGTGCGCCGTTCTGCTGGAGTCCCGGCCCCGGCGGCGGCGCCTGGGGCGTCTATGTGCACACGCCGTCGCGGGTGCTGCACGGCGTCGGCTATCCCGACTGGTCGCAGCGTTCGTACGGCCTCGTCGTCGACGACGAAGCGCTCGATTTGTTCCTGATCGCCGGGCGCGATCCCGCGCAGGTGATCGAGCGCTACACCGCGCTGACCGGACGCGCACCGGAAGTGCCGCGATGGAGTCTCGGCGTATGGATCGCGCACGCCGACGACTTGAGCGCCGACGACGCCGTCGCAGCGGCTTCGGATCTGCGCGCGCGCCGCGTACCCTGCGACGTCCTGACGCTCGATGGCGCCGCGCCATGGGATCCATGGACGAGCTTCGACTTCCGATGGGACCCGAGACGCTATCCGGACCCTGCTGCCGCGCTCGCCAAGATCAGAGGAGCACGGCTTCAAGGTCTGCGTCTGCGAGCAGCCGGCGATATCGATTCACTCGCCGCTGTTCCATGACCTGGCCACCAGAAAATATCTGATGGCCGATGCCGGCGGCCGTCCGTACGAGCGCGCGGCCAGTACAGGTCCCGATGACGCGCCTGCCGGCGCGCAGCCTGGCGCCGCCGTCGGGCATCATCGATTTGACCAACCCTGCCGCGTACGCGTGGTGGCGTAACGCCCACGAGGCTTTGTTCAAGGCCGGCGTCGACGTGATCGAGACCGACGGCGGCGACGACGTGCCGGCCGATGCGATCGCATTCAACGGCGACACAGGCCAGCGTCTCTCCAACGTCTATCCGCTGCTCTACGGCCGCTGCGTATACGACGCCGCCGAAAAGTTCGCGCCGCAGGAACAGGCGCCGCCGCTGATCTGGAGCAGCGCCGGCTGGAGCGGCAGCCAGCGCTATCCGGTGCAATCGAGCGGCGAGACGCAAAGCGATTGGGAAGGCCTGGCGGCGAGCATTCGCGCCAGCCTGTCGAACGGCATGAGCGGTGTGCCGTATCACGCCTGCGAAGTCGGCCGCGGCTATGGCGGGGAGCCGGCATCGGCGGAACTCTATCTGCGCTGGTTGCAGGCCGGCGTCTTCGCCTCGCACCTCAAGCTTCGCGCCGACGGTGGCCGCGACCCGTGGACGCTCGACGCGGATCAGGAAAAGATCGCGCTGCAGTGGCTGGAATTTCGCTACCGGCTTTTGCCCTACCTCGGCACCGTCGTCGCGCAGGCGGCCAGGACCGGCCTGCCGGTGATGCGTGCGATGCCGCTCGCGTTTCCCGGCAATGCACTGACCCGTGCCCACGATATGCAATTCATGTGCGGCGATGTCTTGCTGGTCGCGCCCGTCATCGCGCAGGGCGGCGAAGTCGACGTGGCCCTGCCGCCGGGCGCATGGTACGACCTAGCGACCCGGCAGCGCGTGGCCGGACGGCAGGTGATCCGCTACCGCGCCACGCTCGACCGCTTTCCGGTGTTCGGACGCGAAGGGCACGCGCTGCCGCTCGGCCCGGCAGTGCAGCACACCGGAGAAGTCGATCGCGAAAATCCGCTGAACGCGCTGTGGGTGTTCGGCAAGCCCGCGCATGCGCTCGATGGCTTCGCGCAGGCGAGTATCGCGCTGGTCGCCGACGGCGCGACCGTCAGCGCAAGCTCCGGCGTGCAGGTCGAAGTCTTCGGCGACGCGACCGGCGTCCGCATCGACGCTCGGACTTGAGCGCGGCGATGACTGCGGCGACGATCGTCGTCACCATCGGCGAGCCCGCCGGCATCGGTCCCGATCTGGCCGTGCGGCTCGCCGAACGAACCTGGCCCGCGCGGCTGGTGCTCGCCGGCGATCTGCGAGCTTCTGCGCGAGCGCGCGCGAAGGCTCGGTGCCGGCGTGCGCCTGGTGCCGTACTTGCGCGGCCGCGCGTCGACGCCGGGCGCACTCGAAGTCGCGCATTTCCCCGTTGCGGTGCCGGTCCAGGCGGGCCGGCTCGACGCCGCCAACGCCAGGACGGTGATCGCCTCGCTCGATGCCGCGCTCGCCGGCTGCATGTCGGGCGAATTCGCGGCGATGGTCACCGCACCGGTGCAGAAAAGCGTGATCAACGACGCAGGCATCCATTTCACCGGGCACACCGAATTCCTCGCGCAACGCACCGGCGCACCGGGTGTCGTCATGCTGCTGGTCGGCGCGGCGCCGTGGGGATCGCTGCGCGTCGCGCTCGCGACCACGCATCTGCCGCTCGCCGCCGTCCCTGCGGCGATCACGCGCGAAACGCTGACGCAGACGCTGCGTATCGCCGCCGCCGACCTGGAGCGCAAATTCGGCATCGTCAAGCCGCGCCTCGCGCGTGTGCGGCCTCAATCCGCACGCCGGCGAAGGCGGCTATCTGGGCCGCGAGGAAATCGACGTCATCGCTCCGGTCCTGACGACGCTGCGCGCCGAAGGGCTGGACGTCGCCGGTCCATTGCCCGCCGACACGGTCTTCGTTCCGGCCAAGGCGCGCGACTACGATTGCATTGTCGCGATGTACCACGACCAGGGGCTGCCGGTGCTCAAGCACGCGAGCTTCGGCCACGGCGTCAACGTGACGCTGGGCCTGCCGATCGTGCGCACCTCGGTCGACCACGGCACCGCGCTCGATCTCGCCGCCGAAGGCGCGCTCGCCCGCGCCGCCGATCCGGGCTCGCTGTTCGCGGCGGTCGATCTCGCGATCGACCTGGCGTCGCGGTCCCGTGCGGCGGGGCGCTGACGATAGCCTCGCATCGCCCGCGCAAGCGATTCGGCCAGCATTTCCTGGCCGACCCGCATTACATCGAGCGCATCGTCGAGGCGATCGCACCGAAGCGCGAGCGAGCGCATCGTCGAAATCGGTCCGGGACTGGGCGCGCTGACCCGGCCGCTGCTGGCGAAGGTCGACCGCCTGACCGTCATCGAGATCGATCGCGACCTCGCCGCCGCGCTCGCCGCCGAATTCCCGCCGGAGCGGCTCGCGCTGCACGTGGCCGACGCGCTGACGTTCGACTTCGCAGCGCTGGGCGGCGAGCTGCGCGTCATCGGCAACCTGCCGTACAACATATCGTCGCCGCTGCTGTTTCATCTCGCGCAATTCGACGCGCGGCTCACCGACGTCACCGTGATGCTGCAGAAGGAGGTCGTGCAGCGCATGGCGGCCGCGCCGGCGACACCCGAGTACGGCCGGCTGTCGGTGATGCTGCAGGTCCGCTTCCGCGTCGAGCGGCTGTTCGTCGTGCCGGCCGGCGCGTTCCGGCCGCCGCCCAAGATCGAGTCGGCGGTGGCGCGGCTGACGCCGCTCGGTGCGGCGCGCCCGGCGCTTTCCGACGCAGCGCTATTCGCGCAATTGGTCGCAGCGGCGTTCGGCCAGCGGCGCAAGACCTTGCGCAACGCGCTAAAGCCGTTCGCCGACGAGGCCGCGCTGGAGCGCGCCGGTATCGCGCCGGGCGCGCGCGGCGAGACGCTGGCGGTCGCCGATTTCGTGCGGCTCGCCAACATGCTCGCCTGAGGAACGGCACTCGAAAGCGCACTCGTAAAGCGCGCGGTCCGAAAGCCTCGACTTGCGGCAAGCCCCCGTGGTACCGTCCGCCATCGGGCGTTGCGGTACTTAAGAAGACGGCGGCCGAAATCAAAAGGTCAGGGAGACCAATAATGAAAAGCTGCGTCGCCGCGTTCGCCGCGGTATGTTTTGCCGTCGCGGCCGGTTCCGCGCAAGCCGTGGTCATTACGGATTGCTGCGATTGGGCCAGCGGATGGTCCTTCTCTTCGTACACCCAAGGCGCCGGCACTGCGAGCGCCGTCGTCGAAGGGACCCTGGGCAACCCAGGCGCACGCCTCAATATCACGACCGTCATGCCGACCATCAGCGACGTCGCCTTCGGAACCGCCCTGCTGACCACCTCCGGCACTTCCGCGCCGACGAATGGCACGGCGTTCACGCTCCAGCTCGATGTTTTGAGCGGTCCCGGCGCCTTCGGTGGAGGGCAGGAAATCGCCCTGCTCGTCGCACAGGGCGGCTCGGTGTATGCCATGGACGTTGGCGCTACGGGTTTCCCGCTGAACTCGTTCACGACGCTCTTATTCAGCGGCAATTTCAATGCCGGCTCGTTCACCCGCGTTTCCGGCGCAGGACCGCTGACCCCGTCGTTCGACGGCGTGACAACGACCACTTACGGCTTTTCGGCCGGCAATTACCAGAGCGCCACGCTCACGCAGTATTACGACAACTTTCAGCTCACGTTTACGGCCGCGGGGCCGGCGGCCCCGGTGACGCCGGTTCCGACGCTGTCGCACTGGGCGATGCTGGCCCTCATGCTCCTAGTCGGCGGATTGGCGGCGCGCGCAATCGTTCGTCGAAACGCGTAAAGCCACGCCAACCGCGGTCGGATCAGGCGAAAAGGCGGCGCGCGAGCGCCCCTTTTCCTATCTGCGGTGGCGCCCGAACTGCCGTACTCGCCCCGTACGAAAAATGGCTTCGGAGTGGGCTAGCGACCCCAGAGGCGATCCGGTCGCCGCGCAGGCGCGGCGATTCGAAGCGTCTTCCGGCGCGAGGCCTCGCCGCTCGCGAGCGCGACATTTTGCAGTGGCACGCCGAACGCCTCGGCGAGAAAGCGCCGCAGCACCTCGTTGGCTTTGCCTTCGACCGGTGGCGACGCCACGCGGATCTTGATCGCTCCGCCGTGCAAGCCCGCCACCTCGGTCCGCTTCGCGCCTGGCTGGGCGTGAATCGTCAGCGTGACCGAGCCGTCGGCGCCGACGCTCCGCCACGGCGAATCCTCAGCGGAAGAGCTGGCCGACGGCCTGCTCGAGCCACGCCACCGGCAGCATCAGCACGAGCTGCGCGAGCACGATGACGATCAGCGGCGAAAGATCGAGCACGCCGCCGAGCGGCGGGATCACGCGTCGTATCGGCGCCAGGAAGCGAAACGTCAGCGCATTCAGCACGCCGGCCAGCGGGCCGTCGGGCGCGACCCACGACAGCAGCGCCTGCAGGAACACCGCGATGATCAGTATCCACAGCGCCGCCTTGAGCAATTCGATCACCGCCAGCGCGGCAAGCGCCGCGACCAGCGTGCCCGGAAAGCGCGGCGCCGCCGAGCGCGGCAAGCGCGAGCAGCCATAGCAGCTGGCCGAGCCAGGCGACAATCAGCGATGCCCAGTCCAGTCCGCGGAAACCGGGCAACACCTTGCGCAGCGGCTTGACCGCCCAGTCGGTCAGCGCGGCGACCGCCTGCCCGAGCGGATTGCGAAACGGCGCGCGCAGCCACTGCATGATGAAACGCAGCAGCGCCGAATACACGATCAGCGCGAAGACGATATTGAGCAGGAAGCGCAGCGCGTCGGTAAGCATGATCAGGGTCAGGGCTCGGAGCCGAAACGCTCGCCCATCTCGCGGGCGCGCGCGGCCGCGGCCCTGACCGCGGCGACGATCGCGGCCTTCACGCCCGCCTCGTCCATCGCGCCGATCGCGCGCTCGGTCGTGCCGCCTTTGGACGTCACCTGGGCACGCAGAAGCGCAGGCTCGGATTCGCTCTGCTCGGCCAGGCGCATCGATCCGCTGAACGTCGCGTAAGCGAGACGACGCGCGTCGGCCGGCGCAAATCCGAGCTCGCGCGCCGATTGCTCGAGCGCTTCGAGAAAATAGAAGACATACGCGGGGCCGCTGCCCGACACGGCCGTGACCGCGTCGAGCTCGTCCTCGCGCTCGCACCAGAGCGTTGCGCCGACTGCCTCGAGGACAGACGCGGCGCGGGCCCGGCCCTCGCCGTCGACACCCGACAGCGCGTACAGGCCGGCGATCCCGGCGCCGATCAGCGCCGGCGTGTTGGGCATCGCGCGCACCAGCCGGCGATAGCCGAGCAGCCAGCGCGACAAGTCGGCCAGACGGATGCCGGCGGCGATCGTCACGACCACCTGCCGCTTGAGCAGCGTCGCCAGCTCGCGCGCGACGGCCCGCACGTGCTGGGGCTTGACCGCGATCACGATCAGGTCGGCGTGAACGACCGCCGCGGCTTCGATGGCGGCGAAGGTCGCGACGCCGAAGCGCGCCGCGACGGTCGCGCGCGTGTCGGGGCTGATCTCGACGACCGACAGCGCGTTCGACGCCTGGCCGCGCGCGATCAGTCCGCCGATCAGCGCCCGCGCCATGTTGCCGCCGCCGATGAACGTGATATTCAATGCCTCACCTTTGCCAGCTCGCCTGATCGGCGTGCGCCAGTCGTTGGATGCGACGCCTGTCCTGCGATGATCTCGGCTCACGCGCGCGGTCCGAACAGCGCGCTGCCGACGCGGACCAGCGTCGCGCCTTCGGCGATCGCCGACTCGAGATCGTCCGACATGCCCATCGACAAGGTGTCGAGCGATAAGCCCTTCGGCCTGCGCGGCGGCGAAGATTTCGCGCAGCACCCGGAATTGCGCGCGCTGGCGCGCCGCATCGTCGGTCGGTGCGGCGATGCCCATGAAGCCGCGCAACGCGAGCCGCGGAAGCGAGCCGACGGCGCGGGCGAGCGCCAGCGCGTCGGCGGGCGCGACGCCGCTTTTGGTCGTCTCGGCGCTGATGTTGACCTGCACGCAAACGTCGAGCGGAGCCTTGTCGTGCTTCACGTGTAGCCGACAATCGTTCGGCAATGGCGCCGCCCGTCGACGGTTTGCACCCACGCGAATTGCGCGCGCCGCGGCGCGCGCCTTGTTCCGCTGCAACGGTCCGATCAAATGCCATTCGATGTCCGGCAGGTCGGCAAGCGCGGTCATCTTGGCGGCCGCCTCCTGCACGTAGTTCTCGCCGAAGGCGCGCTGCCCGAGCGCGTAGACGGCCCGGATCGCCTCCGCCGGCATGCTTTTGCTCACCGCAAGCAGCCGGATCGTCGCCGGATCGCGACCCGCGGCGTCGGCGGCCCGCGCGATGCGCTGCTGCATGGCTTGCCACGCCTTCTCGTATGGGCTCATAATCAATGACGCCGGCATAGCCAATCCGGGCAAGCCGACGGCACACGAAGCTGGCCGAAAGGCAAGGCGCACACCGGGCGCAAGCCGCGCCCGGGCGCGGCACCAGGGATTATAAATGGACATTGCCGAACTTCTCGCTTTCGCGGTCAAGAACAAGGCGTCGGACCTGCACCTGTCGGCCGGGCTGCCGCCGATGATCCGCGTCCACGGCGACATCCGGCGGATCAACCTGCCGCCGATGGAGCACGAGGACGTGCACGCCATGGTGTACGACATCATGAGCGACGCGCAGCGCAAGACCTACGAAGAGATGCTCGAATGCGACTTTTCGTTCGGCATCCCCAATCTGGCGCGCTTTCGCGTCAACGCATTCAATCAGGAGCGCGGCGCCGCGGTCGCGTTCCGGACGATTCCGTCCAAGGTGCTGTCGCTCGAGGAGCTGAACGCGCCCAAGGTCTTCGCCGACCTGACGACGCGGCCGCGCGGGCTGATCCTGGTCACCGGTCCGACCGGCTCCGGCAAGTCGACGACGCTGGCCGCGATGATCAACCACGTCAACGAAAGCGAATACGGGCACATCCTCGCGATCGAGGACCCGATCGAATTCCTGCACGAATCGAAGAAGTGCCTGATCAACCAGCGCGAGGTCGGGCCGCACACGCTGTCGTTCGCCAACGCGCTGCGCGCCGCGCTGCGCGAGGATCCCGACTACATCCTGGTCGGCGAAATGCGCGACCTGGAGACGATACGGCTCGCGCTGACCGCCGCCGAGACCGGCCACCTGGTCTTCGCCACGCTGCACACCAGCTCCGCCGCGAAGACGATCGACCGGATCATCGACGTGTTCCCGGCGGCGGAAAAGGACATGGTGCGCGCGATGCTGTCGGAGTCGCTGGTTGCCGTGATATCGCAGACGCTGCTCAAGACCAAGGACCAGCAGGGCCGCATCGCCGCGCACGAAATCATGATCGGCACGCCGGCGATCCGCAACCTGATCCGCGAAAACAAGGTCGCGCAGATGTATTCGTCGATCCAGACCAGCCAGTCGGTCGGCATGCAGACGCTGGACCAGTGCCTGACCGAGATGGTCCGCCGCAACCAGATCGCGCTGTCCGAAGCGCGCGCCCGGGCGGTCAACAAGGATCTGTTCGGCGGCTGACCGCGAACGACGGTCGACGCAACGCAAAGGAACGGCCAATGGAACGAGAAACCGCGACCAAATTCATCCACGAGCTGCTCGACCTGATGGTCAAGCAGAAAGGCTCGGACCTGTTCATCACCGCGGGCTTTCCGCCGGCGATCAAGGTCGACGGCAAGATCGCGCCGGTCTCGAAGACCGCGCTGACGCCGCAGCACACGATCGAGATCGTGCGCAGCGTGATGAACGACAAGCAGGCCGCGGAGTTCGAGTCGACCAAGGAATGCAACTTCGCGATCAGCCCGCCGGGCATCGGCCGCTTTCGCTGCAACGCGTTCGTGCAGATGGGCCGCGTCGGCATGGTGATGCGCACGATCAACACGACGATTCCCACGTTCGACGAGCTGAGTCTTCCGCCGGTGCTCAAGGACGTGACGATGAGCAAGCGCGGCATCATGCTGTTCATCGGCGCCACCGGCGCCGGCAAGTCGACGTCGATGGCGGCGCTGCTCGGCTACCGCAACGAAAACAGCTACGGCCATATCATCACGATCGAGGATCCGATCGAGTTCGTGCACGAGCACAGGAACTGCATCATCACGCAGCGCGAAGTCGGCGTCGACACCGACGGCTGGCAGATCGCGCTGAAGAATTCGCTGCGCCAGGCGCCCGACGTCATCCTGATCGGCGAAGTCCGCGACCGCGAGACGATGGACTACGCGATCGCCTTTGCCGAAACCGGGCACCTTTGCCTCGCCACGCTGCACGCCAACAGCACCAACCAGGCGCTCGACCGGATCATCAACTTCTTCCCCGAGGAGCGGCGCGCCCAGTTGCTGATGGACCTGTCGCTCAATATCCGCGCCTTCGTCGCGCAGCGGCTGATACCGCGCCGTGACGGCCGCGGCCGCGTGCCGGCGGTCGAAGTCATGCTGAACTCGCCGCTGATCTCCGACCTGGTGTTCAAGGGCGACGTCTCCGGCATCAAGGAGATCATGAAGAAGTCGCGCGAGCTCGGGCATGCAGACGTTCGACCAGGCGCTGTTCGACCTCTACGAAGGCGGCCTCATCACCTACGAAGACGCGCTGCGCAACGCCGATTCGCTCAACGACCTGCGGCTGGAGATCAAGCTGCACGGCAAGGACGCGAAGAACCGCAACGTCATGGCCGGCATCGGCAACCTGGACATCGTCCAGTACAGGCGACCATCGCTCGGCAGTACCGCGCCCGGCCAATGCGGTCGCACGAGGCGGCCGGCGTACGCGGTCTGCCCCGACCACGGCCTACAATAGCCTCATGTCCGGCCTCGATCCACGCGCTGCCATCCCAACCGAGATCAAGCTCCACCAGTCGTCGCGGCTGCTGGAATTGACGTTCGCCGACGGCAGCAGCTATCGCCTGCCGTACGAGTTCCTGCGCGTCTATTCGCCGTCGGCCGACGTGCGCGGGCACGGCCCGGGCCAGGAGACGCTGCAGGTCGGCAAGCGCGAGGTGACGATCACCGAGGTCGAGGCGGTCGGCCACTATGCGATCCGGCCCAAGTTCTCCGACGGCCACGACACCGGCATCTATTCCTGGGACTACCTGCACGAGCTCGGCGAGCGGCAGGAGCCGATGTGGCAGCAGTATCTGGAGCGCATGCGCGCGGCGGGCGCGAGCCGCGAGCCGGATGCGAACCCGGCGCCGCCGGCGGCGGCCGCGCACTCCTGCGGTCACAAGCACTGAACGCGATGAGCGAGCAGACGCACTTCGGCTTCGAGCAGGTGACGCCCGAGGAAAAGACCCGGCGCGTCAGAGGCGTATTCGATTCGGTCGCGACCCGGTACGACCTGATGAACGACCTGATGTCCGTGGGGCCTGCATCGCGCCTGGAAGCGCTTTGCGATCGGAGCTTCGCGGCGTTCGCGCCGGCGCGCGCGTGCTCGATGTCGCGGGCGGCACCGCCGATCTCGCGCGGCTGTTCGCCGCGCGCGTCGGCCCGGCGGGCAGCGTCGTGCTGACCGACATCAACGGCGCGATGCTCGCCGCCGGGCGCGACCGCATGCTGAACGAAGGCCGGCTGATGCCCGCGGTGCAATGCAACGCCGAGGCGCTGCCGTTTCCGCTGCGGCGAGCTTCGACTGCGTCAGCATCGCCTTCGGCCTGCGCAACGTCACGCGCAAGGAGGTGGCGCTCGCCGAGATGCGCCGCGTGCTGCGTCCGGGCGGCGTCGCGCTGATCCTCGAATTCAGCCGCGTCTGGGCGCCGCTGCAAGCCCGCGTACGACTGGTACAGCTTCAACGTGCTGCCGCGCCTGGGGCAGGCCGTCGCGAACGACGCGGACAGCTATCGCTATCTCGCCGAGTCGATCCGCGTGCATCCGGACCAGCGCGGCGCTCGGCGCGATGATGGAAAGCGCGGGGTTCGAACGGGTCGAATGGTTCAACCTGAGCGCGGGTGTCGTCGCGCTGCATCGCGGCTACGTTTTCTAGAGAGCCGCCCGATGCATGCCGCCGCCTCCCTCGCCAATCGCGCGCTCGCGCGCGAGGACTGGGCGCGCGAGCGGCTGGCTGCGCACGCCGGCCGCAAGCTTCGCATCGTCGCCGGGCCTGCGGCGCTGACTCTGGCGATCGACGCCGACGGCAGCTTTGCCGACACCGAGGAAGCGCCCGACCTCACGCTGAGCGATCCCGCGCTGCGCGTGCCGGCGCTTATGGCGCGTCCCGAGCGATGGAACGAGCTGGTCGTCGCGACAGGCGATGCGAGTCTCGCGTCGACGATCGGCGACCTGGCGCAAACGCTGCCGTGGTTCGTCGAGCGCTCGCTTGCTCGCGTATTCGGACCGATCGTCGGCGCACAGCTCGCCGACGCCGGCCGCCGATTGCTCGCATTGCCCGGTTACGCGGCGGAACGTGTCGGCTCGAGCTTCGCCAGCTATGCCCGCGACGAGGCCGGGCTGGTCACCGGTGCGCGCGCCGGCGGCGAATTTGCCGCCGAGGTCGCGGCGCTGGCGGCGCGGGTCGACGCGCTGGCGCGAGCGAATCGACCGTCTGGCCAAGCCGGCTCCGGCAAAGCGGCGCTGAGATCGCGCAAGCCCGCCGGCCTCACGGGATGCGGTGCGTCCCTCCGGTGACCGCGAGGAACACTTCGCGCAGGAACATGCCGAGGCACGCGACGATGGCGAGCATCGCGAGGATAAAGAAAACCGCCACCACCTTCGATAGATCGACGGCCATCAGCGCGCCGACGAACGCGCCGGCGACGACCAGGCAGATCAGCAGCCCGCCCAGCCCGGCCGCCAGCAGCGAGAAATAGATCAGGCGTATCCGCCGCGCCAGCAAGCCGAGCTCCGCGCGGTCGTCGTCGCTGCGCAGCACCGCGCTGCCGCGCACGCGCCCGAGGATCAGACGCCGGCGATCGATGCCGCGGCCGAGTCGGATATTGAGCGCGTTGATCAGCGTAGCGATCGCCGTCAGCAGAAACACCGGCGCCACCGCGAGCTGGATGACGTGGGTGATGTCGGTCAGATGCGATTCCAGACGATGCCCTTTCGAGAGGCCGCGATCAGGTCGGCCAACCGCGAATCTACGCCGGAGCTGGTCCTCATCAACCTGCGCGACGAGGGCCGCGCCTTCGTCCGACGCGTGCGCGCCACCTTTCCCTTACAATCGCGGCGCCATGCGCTCGCTCCGGCTGGTCAAGATACTGCGCGTCGCGCTCAAGTACGGGCTCGACGAGTTCCTGCTCGGACACGAACGCTTTCACTGGCTGCGGCCCACCGCGCGCGCGGTCACCTTCTGGCGCGACGTATCGTCGCCGCGCGCCGTGCGGCTGCGTCTGGCGCTGCAGGATCTCGGCCCGATCTTCGTCAAGTTCGGACAGATGCTGTCGACGCGGCGCGACCTGCTGCCGACCGACATCGCCGACGAGCTGGCCAAGCTGCAGGACCAGGTTCCGCCGTTTCCTTCGGAGCAGGTGATGGCGACGCTCGAGCGCGTCTACGCGAAGCCGGTCGACCAGCGTATTCAAGTCGTTCGATCGCGCCCCGGTCGCCAGCGCCTCGGTTGCGCAAGTCCATCTGGCCGTGCTTCCCGACGGCACGCCGGCCGCGGTCAAGATCCTGCGGCCCGCGCATCGCCGAAACGATCGACAAGGACCTCGCGCCTGATGCAGATGGGCGCGATGCTGATGGAGAAGCTCTGGTCCGACGGCAAGCGCCTGAAGCCGCGCGCCGTCGTCGCCGAGTTCGACCGCACGATCCATGACGAGCTCGACCTTTCGCGCGAAGCGGCCAACTGCTCGCAGCTTCGCCGCAATTTCGCGCGCTCGCCGCTGCTGCTCGTGCCCGAGGTCTATTGGGACTGGTGCAACAGCGAAGTCATGGTCATGCAGCGCATGGAGGGAACGCCGATCAGCCACAGGGCGCGCCTCGTCGAGCAGGGCATCGACATCAAGCGGCTGGCGCGGGCCGGCGTCGAGATCTTTTTCACCCAGGTGTTTCGCGACGGCTTCTTTCACGCCGACATGCACCCGGGAAACATCTTCGTCGCCATCGACGCGGCGAACCGCGGCAAGTACATCGCGCTCGACTTCGGCATCATGGGCACGCTGTCCGACCAGGACAAGAGCTATCTCGCGCAGAATTTCCTGGCGTTCTTTCGGCGCGACTACCGCCGCGTCGCGACCGCCCACATCGAATCCGGCTGGGTGCCGCCGGACACGCGGGTCGACGAGCTGGAAGCCGAGATCCGCGTCGTCTGCGAGCCGATCTTCGACCGTCCGCTGAAGGAAATCTCGCTCGGCCCGGATTCTGGTGCAGCTGTTCAGGGCGTCGCGCCGGTTCAATGTCGAGATCCAGCCGCAGCTCGTGCTGCTGCAGAAGACGCTGCTCAATGTCGAGGGCCTGGGCCGGGAGCTCGATCCCGATCTCGATCTCTGGGTCACCGCCAAGCCGTTCCTCGAGCGCTGGATGCACGATCAGATCGGCTGGCGCGCAGTCGAGCGGCGCCTGCGCGACGAGGCGCCGTTTCTGGCGACCGCGCTGCCGCTGCTGCCGAGGCTGATCTACCAGCGGCTCAGCAGTCCGCCGTCGGCATCGGAGACTGCGATCCGTGAATTCGCCGCCACGCAGCGCGTACGCAACCGCTGGCTGGCGCTGATCGCGCTGCTGGTCGCAGTCGCGGCGGCGGTCCTGATCTGGCGCAACTGGTAGCTAACGCACCATGCCAATCGGCTCGCCGGCGCCCGCGTCTCGACCCAGACGCGCGGAGCTCGCAGCGCCTCCGCGCGACGGACTTTATTTCGTCGCGGCCTTGCCCGGGGCCGGCGCTGCGGCGCCGGCTGCGACCTTGTAGCGATTGCAGGCCGCACCACTGGGCGGGGACAGCGTCTTGTTCTGAGCCTTGGCCCGTGTTTCCATCTCGGCCTCGTGCTGCTTTTCGTAGGTCTCGCATTCAGCGAGCGTCTTGAAGCTCTGCAGCTTCGTCCGGTGCGCGGCGCGCTCGTCGTCGGTCATCATGCTGCCCGGACGCAGTTCCGCGGCCTTCGCGGTTTTCGCCGCCGCCTTCCTGGGATCGCCGCCCTTGGCTTCATTTTTCCTGGCCATCGCCGCCCGTTTCCTTTCCTGCGCCTTGTTGTAGGCCTCGGCCGCTAGCGTCTTGTCCTTGGTGCCGACGTTCTTGGCAGCAGCTGCGCCTTTCACGGGCGCCGGCTGCGTCACGACGTCCTTCTTTGCCGGTTCGCTCGGGGCGGCGGCGGGGGCCGATTGCGTCACGGCCTCCTTCTTGGCCGGCTCGCTTGGAGCGGTAGCGGGGGCCGTCGTTTGCGCCAGCGCGCATTCGCCGGCCAGCAGAGCAGCCATTCCGAAAATCAGATATTTCATCGTTGCCTCACCATGTTGGTTGAACAGCAGAACAAGCTATTTTGCCTGGAGCGGAGCGTGTGTGACTGGCCCTACCGTCGTTTCGTTCCACACCAGGGCGACGTCCGGCTGGCGTCGGACCAGGCGCTCCAGCGCACGCTTCTGCGCCGGTGTGCGCATACATCCTTGCAGCGTGACAAATTTTCGTGTCGTCGTGATCCAGATGCTCGCGTCGCGAAAGTGCGCATCGTTGCGAATCGCCGCGGCAACGCGCGCGTTGATCTCCGGGTCGTGCTTGTAGCTGCCGCCGCACTCGCAGGTCCCGGCGAGACAGCACGAGGTTCCCCGCTCGACGCGCGAGTGCGCCTGCGCGCGCATCTGCTCGGGAGTCAGCGTCGGCGGCGCTACCGTCGGGCAGGCGGCGAATCCCGCCGTCGCCTGCTCGAACGGGTCGAGCTGATAGCCGTCGGCGGCGGACATCGGCGACGAAAACGCCGCGGCCGCTGCTACGAGTAGAGCAAGACCCCGCATCGCGTGCGTTCTCATCAGCATCCACCGTCGCCGATCAACGTCCGCCGCCGGCGATCGGTTGACATCGATGAAAAGCGGCCACGCGGCGATTCCCGGCGCGAAAGGCCTCCCTTTTGCTACAATCCGCAATCTTCTGAACGGGCCAAATCCGTCCGCGATGGCGCTGCTCGAAATCCAGAACGTGACGCGCCGGTTCGGCGAGTTCACCGCGGTCGACGGCGTCAGCATCGACATCGAAGCCGGCGAGTTTTTCACGCTGCTCGGGCCCTCCGGCTGCGGCAAGACGACCTTGCTGCGCATGATCGCAGGATTCGACCTTCCCGACGGCGGACGCATCGTGCTCAACGGCGTGGACCTCGCCGATCGGCCACCCGAAGAACGGCCGGTGCGCACCGTATTCCAGAGTTATGCGCTGTTTCCGCATATGACGGTGGAGGGCAACATCGCGTTTCCGCTGCAAATGGCGAAGACGCCGGCGGCGGAGATTCCCGGCAAGATCCGGGAAGCCCTCGAGGATGTCCGCCTGACGGGCTTCGGCAAACGCTATCCGCACGAGCTTTCCGGAGGGCAGAAGCAGCGGGTGGCCATCGGCCGGGCGCTGGTCACCCATCCGACCGTGCTCCTGCTCGACGAGCCGCTGGCTGCGCTCGACGCGAAGCTGCGCGAGGAAATGCAGATCGAGCTGATCAATCTGCAGAAGGAAGTCGGCATCACCTTCGTCTATGTGACCCACGATCAGACCGAGGCGCTCGCGCTGTCGCACCGGATCGCGGTGATGAACAAGGGACGGGTCGAGCAGATCGACGAACCCTCGCGCCTGTACAGCTTTCCGGCGTCGCGCTTCGTCGCCGACTTCATCGGCACCTGCAAT
The DNA here is from genome assembly GCA_963697485.1 of uncultured beta proteobacterium. Lineage (GTDB taxonomy): Bacteria > Pseudomonadota > Gammaproteobacteria > Burkholderiales > Casimicrobiaceae > PALSA-1003. The sequence goes on along the minus strand of CAVOOD010000008.1, from coordinate 106,975 downwards.
CTGCTCGAGGGCTCGATCGCGTCGAATTCGGACGGCGTCGTCGCAATCGAGGTTTCCGGCCTCGGCACGGTGCGCGTGGCGGCGGCCCCGCCCGCGACGCTCGCCGCAGGCACGATCGCCTTGCGCCCGGAAAAGATCCGCGTGCAGGCGGCCGCAGCGCAGTCCGCGGCGGCCGATCGCCCGGACAATCGCTTCCCCGGCACCGTCACCGAATACCTTTACCTGGGTGACGTGACCGTATACATCGTCACCACGCCCGCAGGCCGCAAGCTCGAGACGCTGCTCGCCAACTCGGGCGCGGGACGCACGAAGTTCTTCGAAGTCGGCGATGCGGTCGAGATGAGCTGGCCGGTCGACGCCGGCCACTTCATCGGCCAACCGATCGGCGAGTGAGCTCGACTTGACGAACCTCATCCGATGAGCAAGCCCGCCCTCTCGATCCAGACGCGAGCGCGTCTCGGCCGATGGCTGGTCAGCGGGCCGCCGGTGCTCTACCTGCTGGTTTTTTTTGCGGCGCCGGCGCTGATCATGGTGCTGGCCTCGTTTCGCACGCCGGGCGATTTCGGCGGCCTCGCGCCGCTGATCGAGAACGGCAGGCTCGATCTCAATCTCGACAGCTACGCGCGCTTTTTCACCGAGTCGGTGTACGCGCAGATCTTCGTCAAGTCGGTCTGGTATGCGCTGCTGACGACGCTGTTCTGCCTGCTGCTCGCGTATCCGCTGGCCGCGCTGATCGCCCGCAGCGCGAAAAAACATCGCGACCTCCTGCTGCTGCTGGTGATCCTGCCGTTCTGGAGCAATTTCCTGATCCGCATCTACGCCTGGATGATCATCCTCGGTCCCAACGCCGCGCTGGCCAGGACGGTCAACGGCGTGCTCGGCTGGTTCGGGCACGAGCCGGTGCCGCTGCTGTTCAGCTCGTTCGCGGTGCTCGTCTGCCTGGTCTACGTGCATCTGCCGTTCATGGTGCTGCCGCTGTACGCCAACCTGGAAAAGCACGACCGGGCGCTGCTCGATGCCGCGCAGGATCTCGGCGCCGGCGCATGGCAGCGATTCTGGCGCATCACGTTCCCGCTGTCGCTGCCCGGCGTCTATGCGGGCGCGGCGCTGGTGTTCATTCCCGCGCTGGGCATCTTCGCGATTCCGGACATTCTCGGCGGTCCCGAAGACAGCCTGATCGGCAACGTCATCAAGCAGCAGTTCCTCGAGACGCGCGACTGGCCGTTCGGCAGCGTGCTGTCGATCGTGCTGACGGTCGCCGCGCTGGTGCTTGCCGGCGCCGCAGCGTGGATCGGCCGCGGCAGCCTGGGGACGCCTTCCAGCACGGAGCCGGCTCGTGCGTAGACGCCCGATCGGACTGTGGGCGGCGGCGCTGGCCGGCTACGCCTTCCTCTATGTCCCGCTGCTGATCGTCATCGTGTACTCGTTCAACGACTCGCGCCTGAACGCCGAGTGGGTGGGCTTCACGTTCGGCTGGTACGACAAGCTGTTTCACAACCAGGACATGCTGCTCGCCGCCGGCAATTCGCTGCTGATCGGTCTGACCGCGAGCGCCGTGTCGACGGTCCTGGGGACGATGGCGGGGCTCGCGATGTACCGCTACCGGAACCGGCTGCTGTCGATCCTCGTGCTCGCGCCGATCGCCATCCCCGAGATCCTGATGGGCGTCTCGCTGCTGATCTTCTTCGTGCTGCTCAACCTCACGCTGGGACTGGTCTCGGTGGCGCTCGCCCACATCGCATTCTGCATCGGCTTCGTCGCCATCGTCGTGCGCTCGCGGCTGGCCGGAATGGACGAGAGCCTGACCGAAGCCGCGCGCGACTGCGGCGCATCGCCGCTGAACGCCTTTCGCTACGTGACGCTGCCGCTTATCATGCCGGGCGTGATCGCCGGCGCGCTGATGGCGTTCACGCTGTCGATCGACGATTTCGTCATCACGTTCTTTACTGCCGGCGCGGGAACGGTGACGCTGCCCCTGCAGATCTATTCGATGATCAAGATCGCCGTCACGCCCGAGGTCAATGCGGTGTCAACGCTGTTGATGCTGTTGACGCTGGCGCTCATCATTGTCGCGTCGAAACTGTCGCCGAGCCTGCTCGGCACGGACGAGGAGAAGGCATGAAGAAGCTCATATCGATACTTGCTGCCGCGATGATCGCCCTGCCGGCCGCCGCGGCCGATCAGTTCCACCTGTACAACTGGAACAACTACATCGCCCCCGAGACGATCAAGCGCTTCGAGGATTCGTGCAAATGCGAGGTCGTTCAGACCTATTATTCGGACAACGAGGAGCTGCTGGCCAAGCTCGCCGCGGGCGCCAAGGGCTACGACATGCTGGTCCCGACCAGCAATGCCGTGCAGGCGCTGATCAAGGGCGGCCAGCTGAAGCCGCTCGACAAGTCGCAGCTGCCGAACCTGAAGAACATCAATCCGGTTTACATGAACACGCCGTTCGATCCGGGCAACCAGTATTCGGTGCCCTACGCGATGTCGACGACGATCATCGGCTACAACGACGTCAAGATGAAGGAGCTGGGCCTGCCGACCGACACCTGGGCCGTCATCTTCGATCCGAAGCTCCTGCAGAAGGTGAAAGGTCGCGTCACCGTGCTCGACAGCTCGAGCGAGCTGTTCGCCGCCGCCTTCAAGTATCTCGGCTACTCGGCCAACGATGTCGATCCGAAGCACTGGGACGAGGCGGCGGCGCTGATCAAGAAGGCGAAGCCCTACTGGGCCGCGTTCAACGCGTCGTCGTACATCAAGGAGCTCACGGTCGGCAACATCTGGCTGGTGCACGGCTACTCGAACGACATCTTCCAGGCGAATCTCGATGCGCAGGCCGCCAAGCGGCCGTTCCATATCCTGCAGGGCATGCCGAAGGAAGGCGCGGTGCTGGCCGTCGACAACATGGTCATTCACAAGGACGCGCCGCGGCCCGATCTGGCGCTCAAGTTCATGAACTTCATGCTCGAGGGCAAGAATTCGGCCGAGCTGACCAACCTGATCGGCTCCGGCAACCCGAACCTCGATGCGGTCAAGTACATCAAGCCGGAGATCCTGAAAAATCCGGCGATCTTTCCGGACAAGGCCGTCGAGGCCAAGCTCGAGCAGCTGAAGGAGCTGACCTCGGCACAGCGGCGTCTGCGAAACCGCCTGTGGACCGAGATCAAGGCGGGACGCTGAACGGTCCCGGCAGCGACTCGCTCACGCTTCGGCCGCTCACCGGTCGCGCGGTGGAGATGGCGGCGCTGCAGAGCGTTCTGGAAGCGGCCCCGGCTTATTTTCGGATCGTCGGCGGAGCCCCGCCCGGTCCGGCTGAAGCGCAAAGCCTTTTCACCGCGTTGCCGCCGGGCAAGGGCTACGACGACAAATTCGTCTGGGGCCTCTATTCGGGCCCGGCAATGATCGGCTGCGCCGACGTCATCCGTGGCTATCCTACCGCGGACAAGGCGGTGATCGGCTTGCTGCTGCTGGCCGAATCGTGGCAGCAGCACGGCTTCGGCCGTGCCTTCGCCGCGCTGGTCGAGCAGGCGATTGCCGATTGGGACGCGATCACTCGGCTTCGCATCGGCGTCGCGCTGGCCAATCCGCGCGCGCTCCGCTTCTGGCAACGGCTGGGCTACGTCGAGACCGGTGAAGTGAAGCTGGCCGATCCAGGCGGGTTTCCGATAGCGGTGCTGGAAAAGCCGCTGGCGCGGACACCGCGCACGTGAGCGATCTCACCGTCAAGGCGCTGACGCCCGCGCTCGCCGGCGACTTCCTGCGCTTTTTCGACCATGAGCGCGGAAGCGCATTCGCCGACAATCCGGAGTGGGCCAAATGCTATTGCCACTTCTATGAGGTGCCGGTCGCAATCGAATGGCCATCGTTGTCGGCAGTGCAGAACCGCATCGCGATGCAGGCGCGGATCGAAGTCGGAGAAATGGAAGGCTTCCTGGCCTTTGCCGGCAGCGAGCCGGTCGGATGGCTGAACGCCCAGCCGCGCCACAAGCTGCCGCATTGCTTCGACCGGATGCGCGTTCCTCCGACGCCGCTGCCGTGCACGGCGTACGAGGCCGCCGTCATCGTCTGCTTCATCATCGCTCCGGCGTGGCGGCGGCGAGGCGTCTCGCGTGCGCTGCTGGCCGAAGCCTTATCGTCGCTGGGCGCACGCGGCTTCAAACTGGTCGACGCGTTTCCGTTCAAGTCGGGCGACAGCGAGCGCGCCGCCGACCACTACCACGGCGCACTGTCGATGTTCACTGCCGCCGGATTCGCCCCGCTGGCCGAAACCGACTCGGTCACCGTCGTGCGCAAGTTTCTGCGCTGAGCGCTTGCCGTGAGCTCGACGCCGCGCCCCTCCCGGCTGCCCGAGTATCTCGCCGGCTTGTACGCGCTGCTGATCGTCTACGCGAGCCTCGAATCGTTCTCCGCCTGGATGGCGCCGCTGCCGGGCACGCCTTTCTTCCTGTTCGCGCCCTGGCCGCCGCGCTTCACCCGCTTCGACGTCGCCATCAATCTTCTCGCCTATTCGCCGCTCGGGTTTTTCGTCGCCCTGGCCGGTCGCCGCACGACGCTGGTTCGCCTGACGGCCGCGACCGGCACAGGTCTGCTGCTCTCGTTCGCGATGGAGACCATGCAGATGTTCATTCCCACCCGCGACGCCAGCACGATGGATCTCGTCTGCAACGCCGCCGGCGCGGGCATCGGCGGCCTGTCGGCGATCGCCTTCGATCGCAGCGGACTGCGCGCGAGCGTCTCCGGCTGGCGCCGCCGCGTGTTCCTCGACGGCCGCGGCGCCGACCTGGGGCTCGCCCTGCTGGCGATCTGGCTGCTGGCGCAATTGAACCCCGGCATCCCGTTGTTCGCGGCGACGTTCGATCCATCGCTCGAGCTGACGCGCGACCTGGCGGGCACGCTGCTGCAGGCGGCGGAGAGCGCGTTCAACGTGATCGGCGTCGGTCTCTTCCTCGCGCTGCTGCTGCGCCAGCGGCGGTTCGTCGGCGGCGCGGTGCTGATGCTGATCGGCTTGGCGCTGATACTCAAGGGCGCCGCCGCGAGCGTGCTGATCAGGCAATCGGTGCTGGAAACATGGATCAAGCCGGGCGTCTCGCTCGGTGTCGCCGTCGGCGCGCTGGTGCTGCTGCTCGCCGTCTGGCTGCCGCGACCGGTCCGAACGACGCTGTGCGCGGTCTCGCTGCTGGCTTCACTGGTTGCGCCGCTGCTGGCGCCCGACATGTGGCGTGCGCGCGCGCCGCTCGCGCTTTTCGACTGGCCCTATGGTCAGCTGCTCAATTTCAACGGGCTGACGCACGCGGTGCTGGTTGCGTGGCCCATCCTGGCCAGCATTTATGTGCTGGCGATCGCCGCGCGGCGCGCGCACGCCGACGCGATCGAGTAGCGCGACGCCGCGTATAATTTCGCGCTTGACAAGCTGCGGACCCATTCTCTGATGACGCGCGGCGAACAGCGTCTGTCGATCGCCGGCCCTTCCGGCGCCCTCGAGCTCGCGCTCAATCTGCCCGAACAAGCGCCCCGCGGCATTGCACTGGTCGCCCATCCGCATCCGCTGCAAGGCGGGACGATGGACAACAAGGTCGTGCAGACGCTCGCCAAGACGTTCGCGGGCCTGGGTTATGCCAGCGTTCGATTCAACTTTCGCGGTGTGGCGGGGAGCGCCGGCGTATTCGACGATGGCGCCGGAGAGACCGACGATGCGCTGGCCGCGCTGGCCCACGCCCGCACCGCGTACGGCGAGCTGCCGGTCGTTCTTGCCGGATTTTCGTTCGGGACCTTCGTGCAGACGCGCGTCGCGCAGAAAGTGACCGCCGAGCGCATGGTGCTGATCGCTCCCGCGGTCGCGCGATTCGGCACAGGCGCAGTTCCTGCCGATACGATCGTCATCCACGGCGAAGAGGACGACGTGGTCGCGCTCGCCGATGTGTTTGCCTGGGCGCGCCCGCAGCAGCTGCCTATCGTCGTGTTTCCCGGCTGCGGCCATTTCTTTCACGGCCGGCTGCCGCAGCTGACGCGGGTCATAGCCGGCATGTGGCGGTGATTGCGGAGGAGAGGCGGAGCGCCGGCGTGCAGCGGCCCGGCTGCGACGACGTCGTGCTCGCGGTCGCCGGCCTGCGCAAGTCGTACGGCGACAACGAGGTCGTGCGCGGTCTCGATTTCGCGATCCGTCGCGGCGAATGCTTCGGCCTGCTCGGCCCCAACGGCGCGGGCAAGACGACGACTCTGCGCTGCTGTCTGGGACTGACCGACCCCAACGCCGGCGAGATCACGCTGGTCGGCGAGCCGGTGCCCAAGGCGGCGCGTCAAGCGCGCATCCGCGTCGGCGTGGTGCCGCAGATGGACAACCTCGATCCCGACTTCACCGTGACTGAGAATCTTCGCATCTACGGCCGCTATTTCGGCATTCCCGCAGCGACCTTGTCCGAGCGCATACCGCGGCTGCTCGACTTCGCCGGTCTCGCAAGCAAGGGAGACATGAGCATCCGCACACTGTCCGGCGGCATGAAGCGACGCCTGACGCTCGCCCGCGCGCTGGTCAACGATCCGGAGCTCCTGATCCTCGACGAACCCACCACCGGCCTCGATCCGCAGGCGAGGCACCTGATCTGGGACGGCCTGCGCCAGCTGCTGTCGCAGGGCAAGACGATCCTGCTGACCACGCATTTCATGGACGAGGCCGAGCGCCTGTGCTCGCGGCTGGCGGTCATCGATCACGGCCGGATGATCGCAAGCGACACGCCGCGCGCGCTGATCGCCGCGCACGTCGAGCCCGAGGTCGTCGAGGTGTACGGCGACGAGGCGCGCCGCTGGGCAGAGGCGCGCGGACGCGCGCTGGCGGACCGCATCGAAATCGCCGGCGAGACCGCGTTCTGCTACGCGAGGGATGCCGCTCCGCTGCTGAGCGACCTCGCGCGGACAGAACGGCGTGCGCTACCTGCACCGGCCGGCGAACCTGGAGGATCTTTTCATCAAGCTCACCGGGCGCGAGCTGCGCGACTGAAACGATGCGCCATGTATTGCGTCGCCGTGAGGATCGAAAGTCGCACTGCCGCATGACGCGACTGCCCGCGCTATACTCGACGCCGCCCACGATCGTTGTATTCGTACCGCAGGATCGACTCCGGGTCGCGCCGCCGCATGACGCGACTGCCCGCGATATACTCGACGCCGCCCCCTCAGCCCAAGGTCCGATGATCTCCGCTTCGCTGGTCCGCGCGCCCGAGCTTTCGCTGCGCTGGATACCCGTCTGGCGCCGCAACCTGCTGGTGTGGCGCAAGCTCGCGATCGCCTCGGTGCTCGGCAACATCGCCGATCCGCTGCTGTACATGCTGGCGCTGGGCTACGGCATCGGCAGCTTCGTGCCCGAGGTCGGCGGCATGAAATACATCGCCTTCATCGGTACCGGCATGGTCTGCCAGAGCGCGATGTTCACCTCGTCGTTCGAGGCGATGTATTCGGCGTTTTCGCGCATGCACGTGCAACGAACCTGGGAAGCGATCATCAACGCGCCGCTTTCGCTCGACGACGTCGTGCTGGCCGAATGGATCTGGGCCGCGACCAAGAGCGTGATGTCGGTCATCGCGATCCTGGCGGTCGTACTGGTGCTGGGCTTCGGCCATTCGTGGCTGGCGATCTGGGTGCTGCCGCTCGGCTTCATCGTCGGACTGACGTTCGGCGCGTTCGGCCTGGTGATGAACTCGCTGGCGCCCGGGCTACGACTTTTTCACCTATTTTTTCACGCTGGTGCTGACGCCGATGCTGCTGCTTTCCGGCGTTTTCTTTCCGGTCGACCAGATGCCCGCCGCGCTGCAAGGCGTCGCGAAGACGCTGCCGCTGTCGCACGCGATCGACATCGCGCGCCCGCTGCTGTCGGGCCGCGTCCCGGACGACATTCCGCTGCACATCGCGGTGCTGCTCGCCTATGCGTTCGCCGCCTACTACGTCGCGCTGGTGCTGACCCGGCGCCGGCTGCTGAAATAGCCATGCTCTGGGTCAAGTCGCTGCACATCATCGCGATGGTCACCTGGTTCGCGGGCCTGTTCTATCTGCCGCGGCTGTTCGTCTATCACGCGCTGACCCGCGACGCGATCGGCAACGAGCGGTTCAAGGTGATGGAGCGCAAGCTCTACGTCGGCATCATGACGCCGGGCGCGGTGCTGACGATCGCGTCGGGACTGTGGCTGTGGCTGGGCTACGGCATCGGCGGCGGCTGGCTCTACGCCAAGCTCGCGCTGGTCCTGATACTGATCGCGCACCATGTGTGGCTCGGCAAGCTGATGGTCGACTTCCGGCACGACCGCAACCGGCACGGCGACGTGTTCTATCGCTGGATCAACGAAATACCCGCGCTGCCGGTGCTGATTGGCGTCGTGCTGCTGGTCGTGCTGAAACCGTTTTGATCTTCGCGGCGCCGCGTCTGTGACCGAGCACTTTTTCGCGCCCTGCCCGCGCGGGCTCGAAGCCCCGCTCGCGGCCGAGCTGGACGCGCTGGGCGCGTTGGAAATCACGACCACCGACGGCGGCGCCGCGCTTCGCCGGCCCGATCCAGCTTGCCTACCGCGCGAATCTCGAGAGCCGCCTCGCCAGCCGCATTCTGTGGCGCGTCGGGCACGGCGCCTATCGCGACGAAAACGACGTCTACGAGCTCGCCAAGGCGCTCGACTGGCCGCGCTGGTTTCGAGTCGACCGTACGCTTCGCGTCGACGTTGCCGCCTCGCGCTCGCCGCTGACCAGTCTCGAATTCGCGACGCTGCGCATCAAGGACGCCGTCTGCGACCGGCACCGCGCCGTGGGCGGCGTTCGTCCCAGCATCAGCAAGGACCGCCCCGATGTCCGCGTGCACGCCTATCTGACGGCGACCGACGCGAGCTTCTACCTCGACACGTCGGGTGAGCCGCTGTTCAAGCGCGGCTATCGGCGCGAAACCGCCGACGCGCCATTGCGCGAGAATCTGGCCGCGGGCCTGCTGCGTCTGGCCGGATGGCAGCCGGGAACGCCGCTGCTCGATCCGATGTGCGGCAGCGGGACCGTCGCCATCGAAGCCGCGATGATCGCGCTGGACATGGCCCCGGGACTCAAGCGCACGTTCGGCTTCCAGAAGCTCGCCTGGTACGACGGCCCGGCCTGGCAGCGCATCAAGCAAGCGGCGCAGCGCCGCGCCAGGCCGCCGGCGCCGTTGTCGATCTGGGCGAGCGACGACGACGCGACGGCCATTCACCAATGCAGCGAGAACATGGCTGCCGCCGGCGTCCAGGACACGATCATCGTCGAGCGCGCCGACGCGCTGACGCGCCCGCCTCCGGCGCCGACCGGCGTCATCGTCAGCAATCCGCCGTATGGCGTGCGGCTCGCCGACTCGGGCGCGCTGGCCGCGTTCTACCCGCAGCTCGGCGACGCGCTCAAGCAACGATACGCCGGCTGGACGGCGTATCTGTTGAGCGGCGACACGCGACTGCCGAAATTGATCGGCCTGAAAGCGAGCCGCCGCACGCCGCTGTTCAACGGCGCCCTCGAATGCAGGCTCTACGAGTATCGCTTGATCGCCGGATCGATGCGGACGCCGGCCGGCGAACGCGCCGAATGATAGAATGCGCTCTCGCTGTCCAATCGTTCGCACGCTTCGGAAACGATCATGATGCTGCCCAGCCGCCATTACGAATCGGAACACACCAAGTTCATGCGTGAGCTGCTGCAGAAACAGCCCGATCTGATCGAGAAGCAACGCGAAGCGCGCGCGATCTGGTGGGACAAGCGCCCGAAGGAATTGGCCGAAGAGCGGGTCATGGACACGAGCCGCGTGGCTCAGTCTCCGTACGTCTACGACGCGGATTCCTGAAGCCGGGCCGCGCAGGAATTCACTGGAGCGAATTCAGTCTGCCGCTCGCGTGACTTCTCCGTAGATGAAGTAGCGCGGCGTCTGCGCAAGCTCGGCTTGCCAACCCAGCGGTTTGAGCTTCGCGGCCAGTGTCGCCGGCTGGTAGAACACCTTGACGATCCTGAACTCTCGCCCGTCGTTGAGCTTGCGCGTGACGATCCCGGTCTCGCGTCCGGGAAGCACGTGATCCTTCGCCGTCGACGTCGGATCGAACGCCGAGTCGATCAGATACACAGCCCCGCCCGGCGCGAGCGCCGCGGCGACCAGATCCCAGAACGCGGCGAAGCGCTGATCGGGCACATGCGATAGCCAGAAGCTGAAAAATATCGCGTCGTAGCGCCGCACCGGCCGCCACGCAAACAGGTCCGCCTGGACGTAGTCGATGTTGTCGGCGCCGACTCGCGCACGATTGATCTCGATGACCTCCGTCGATGCGTCGATCGCGGTGAGCCGCGCGACCCGAGGCGCGATCAGCCGGGTGAACAGGCCGGTGCCGGAGGCCAGCTCGAGGACTTCCGCCGGCCGCCTTGCCGCAAGCCAGGACACCAGCGCGGCTTCCACCGCCGCCGTTTCGGCGTGCCACTGCGCGTTGAAATCCGCGCCCCGGTCGTAGCGTCCGGTACGGAACCACCATTCGTCATACTCACCGGCACGGGCGCGGTAGTAGGCGATCTGGTCATCGAGAATGTCGCGCGCAGCCACCACGTCGATGATAAATCAGGCCGGATCGCTTTGCCATTGCTCTATGCAGCTCGCCCCTGGCGCCACCCGCCTGGCAGCCGCGCTCTCGGCCACTGAACTCCAGTCGGCGGTTGCATCCAACCAGGCGCTGCCTGCGTAAATGTGTCGACGGCCCGATCCGCGCAAAGGTCTGCGTGGAGCTTGGTTGCCGGCACCTCCAGCGCGCCAGGCGCGCGGGAATCGCAACGCTCAACCGAGGAGTCACTGCAATGCTTACAAGCCCATCGAACAGACGTCGGCTCAGGATATTCGCCGCAAGCCTGGCCGTCACGGCGTTGGCGGCAAGCGCGAGCGCGCCGGCGCTCGCCTCCAGCCATCGCGAGGCGCCGTTCATCGCCTCGATGCCGCAGGTGGACGGAACCGACTTCTACATGTTCCGCAGTTATGAGCCCGGCCGCGACACTTATGTCACGCTGGTAGCCAATTACCTGCCCCTGCAGGATCCTTACGGTGGTCCCAATTACTTCAAGCTCGACGCGAGGGCGCTGTACGAGATCCATATCGTCAACGATGGCGGCGCGGTGGAGAACATCACCTTCCAGTTCCAGTTTCAGAACACTCTGGACGACAATCAGCTGAGCGTAGGCGGCAAGAAAGTCTCGATTCCGCTGGTGCAGAACGGCTCGGCCGACGTTGCAACGCCCGCGTCGCCGGCGCTGAATACTCACGAGACATTCACGCTCAATATCATCCACGGCCCGCGCCGCCAGGGGCACGCATTCCCAGTGACGAATCTGACCACGGGCGGCACGACCTTCGACAAGCCCGTCGACTATATCGGCGACAAGACCATTTCCGATTATGTCGCCTATGCCAACAAGCACATCTGGGACATCTCGATTCCGGGATGCGCGGGCACCGGCCGCGTGTTTGTCGGACAGCGCAAGGATCCGTTCGTGGTTAACCTCGGCGAAACCTTCGATCTGGTCAATATCAAATTTCCAGCGACCGAGTTGAATCCGCTCGCGGAATCCGCGGCCGAAGACCTCCTCGCCGACAAGAATGTAACCGCGATGATCCTCGAAGTGCCGATCGCCTGCCTTACCGAGCACAAGGGCAACATTATCGGCGGCTGGACGACGGCCAGCGTGCCGTCGCAACGCACACTGCTGCCGGCGGGGACCGGCCTCGATGCCGCACAAAGGGTGTCGAAGAAATTCGTGCAAGTTTCGCGCCTGGGAGCACCGCTGGTGAACGAAGTCGTCATCGGCCTCAAGGACAAGAACAAGTTCAACGGCAGCGAACCGAAAGACGATGCGCAATTCGCCGACTATGTGACCAACCCGACGCTGCCGGCACTGCTGGAAATCCTCTTTGGCAGCGCCGGCGTCAAGGCGCCGACCAATTTCCCCCGCACCGACCTGGTCGCGGCGTTTCTGACCGGCATCAGCGGACTGAACCAGCCGCCAAAGGTGGTCGGATCGGAAATGCTGCGCCTGAACACGGCGATACCACCGACGGCCGGCCCTTCGCAAAGCCGGTTAGGAGTGCTCGGCGGCGACATCGCGGGCTTTCCCAACGGCCGGCGCCCAGGCGATGACGTCGTCGACGTCGAGCTTCGCGTTGCGATGGGCGTGCTTTGCACGTTGAGCATCGGGGGATGCACGCCGGCGGATGCACCTGCGGGGACGCTGCACTATACCGACGGCGCGTTCCTTGATTCGGGATTTTTTGACAACGCCTTCCCGTATCTTCGTACACCGTTGAAGGGCTCGCCGAACGACGGCAACTAGAACGCGATCTGCCGGGCCGCCCGTCGCGGCCCGGTCGCGTCGCGCTATCAGGAAAAGATACCTTGCTACGGAATCTGCAGGCCGCTGCGCTGCTCGCCATCGCGCTGCTCGCCGTCGTACCGGCTTTTGCGATGCCATACACGCCGGCTGCGGACAGCGATGTGCTCGAACGCCTGCCGGAAAAGAGCGATCCATCGCTGCGCGATCTCAAGCGCCTGCGCATCGCCCTGGCCAAGCATCCCGACGATCTCGCCTTGGCCGTTCGCCTGGGCCGCCGGTCGATCGAAGCCGCGCGCGAGTTCGGCGATCCGCGCTTCCTCGGCCAGGCGCAAGCCGCGCTCGCACCCTGGTGGAAATTGTCCGATCCTCCGCCCCGGCATTGCTGCTGCGGGCGACTATCAGGCAGAGCAACCACGATTTCGACGGAGCGATCGCCGATCTCGATCGGCTGATCGCCGCCAATCCCTCCGATGGACAGGCCTTGCTGACGCGCGCGACGGTGCTGACCGTACAGGGAAAATACCGGGCGGCTCGCGCCGACTGCGCTCGAGTCGCGCCGTTGGCCGTGCCTCTGGTGTTCGCCGCATGCGACGCGGCACCGGCGAGTCTCTCGGGTGACGCCGGCAGTGCTTACCTTTCGCTGATCGGCGCGCTCTCATACGCTTCCGACACCGATGCAGCACTGCGCGAATGGGCGCTGACCCTGGCCGGCGAGATTGCCGATCGCCGTGGCGACTATGCCGCCGCCGAAACGCACTTTCGCGGCGCGCTCGCTCTCGACTCCCGCGACCCGTACCTGATCGCCGCGTATTGCGACTTTCTGCTCGACCGGGGTCGCGCGCGGGAGGTGCCGCCGCTTGTGACGAACCAGACCCGGAACGACAACCTTCTGCTGCGCCTCGCTCTCGCCGAGAGGCAACTGCCCGATGCAACATCGGCATTCGCTCAGCACCGGCGAGAGCTTGCCGATCGCTTCGATGCCGCGCGCCGTCGCGGCGACTCGTTGCATAAACGTGAGGAAGCGCGGTACCTGCTGATGATCGAAAACGATGCCGCGGGATCTTTGCGGCTGGCTCGGGAAAACTGGCAAGTCCAGCGCGAGCCGGCCGACCTGCGCATTCTCTCCGAAGCAGCCAGCGCCGCCGGCGATGCGGCAACGCAGCGCGAAGTTGCCGAATGGACCGCCGCCACCCGGCTGCAATACGCGGCGCTTCGCATCCCCGCCGGAGATCGGCCGTGAAGCTGTCCGTCAATCGCAGCGCTGCTGCTGTTCGTGCTTTGGACGGCGACGATGCCCGCGTCGGCGCACAAGGCCAGCGACAGCTATCTGACGCTGACGCGCACCGGCAGCGACTCTGCCGCAATCTCGGGCCGCTGGGATATCGCACTGCGCGATATCGACAATGCGATCACGCTCGACACCAACGGCGACGGCGACATCAGCTGGGGCGAGGTTCGTGCCAAGCACCTGTCGATCGCCGACTACGCGCTGTCGCGGCTGACGGTCGAGTCGGGCGGAGCAAGCTGCAGCATCACGGCCGGCGAGCAGTTGATCGAGCAACACAGCGACGGCGCCTACACGGTGCTCCTGTTCACCGGCAATTGTCCGCAGCCCAGCGCATCGTTGACGGTCGACTATCGACTCCTGTTCGATATCGATCCGCAACATCGTGGGCTGCTGCAATATGTGGAGGCCGGGACGGTCCGCAGCGTCATTTTCGGCGCCGATTCGCATCGACAGAGCATCGGCGGCGCCGAAACAGGTCGATTCGAGCAGCTGCGGCAATACGTGCGCGACGGCGTCTGGCACATCTGGCTCGGCTTCGACCACATCCTGTTTCTGCTGTCGCTGCTGCTGCCAGCCGTGCTGTTGCGGCACGGCCGCGCCTGGCTGCCGGCAACGAACTTTGGCGCGGTGGCGATCGATGTCGCAAAGATCGTGACCGCATTCACCATCGCGCATTCGATCACCCTGACCTTGGCCACGTTGGGCGTCGTTTCACCCAATGCCCGCTGGATCGAATCCGGCATCGCGCTCTCGGTCGTGCTCGCGGCACTCAACAACGTGTTCCCGGTGGTAAGACACGGCCGATGGGTTGCGGCGTTCGGATTCGGCCTGATTCACGGCTTCGGCTTCGCCAGCGCGCTCAAGGATCTGGGGCTTCCGACCGGGTCGCTGGCACTTTCATTGTTCGGTTTCAACATCGGCGTGGAACTCGGCCAGCTTGCGATCGTCGCGCTGTTTCTGCCGCTGGCTTTCGCCTTGCGCGAGACTTGGGCATATCGCCGGGCCATCGTGGCCGGCGGTTCGGTAGCCATCGCTGCGATCGCAAGTGTCTGGTTGATCGAGCGCGCGTTCAATCTCGCATTGCCGGGTTTGGCGTTCGCAGGCTGAACAGCGCGCCGGCCGGCGATCGGCCACCGCTGCGCTGACGCAGGGCCTCCGGGTCCGGTCATCCGCATCCTTTACAATGACCCCGGCACGGAATTGACCTCTAGCGACCTTCGTCGAATGCGATCCCTTCGTCCCTGGAAAGAGCGAGTTGCCGCGGGCTTATTGATCGCGGCAAGCCTGGCGATCGCCGGCGCCTTCGCGTGGCAGGACCGCCATGCGCTGCTCAGGGTGCCCGCTGCGCCGGCTGGCACTCAAGCGGCGACATCGCCGGGGACCGGACAAGCGGCGCACGTCGACGCCGCTGGCTCGGTCGACACGCCTGCCGACGAAGCCATCGTCGATACGAGCCTTCGCATCAGCGGCTGGGCGCTGGCTCCGGAGGGCATCGAACGCGTCGAGATTCGTGTCGACGGGCGGCCATACGCAGCGCGCTACGGCATCGCGCGCCCAGACGTCGCCGCGGTCAAGCCCGGCTTTCCCGATTCGTCGGCGGCAGGATTCGAATTCAGCGGAGACTTCTCGAAACTCGATCCCGTGCGCCACGCAGTCACCGTCGTCGCGATCGATCGCGGCGGCCGGGAAACCGTGCTCGCCCGGAAATCGCTGATCCCTCCAGCGGCGATGTCGCTGTGGAGCGACCTGCTCGACCAGCATCCGGCGCTGGCGAATCGGCCGTTCCGTTTCCTGATGATGACCTCGGGTGTCGCAGCGGGCGGCGCTGCGGAAGCCGACTCGACCTATCGAGCGTACCTGTCGCGCACGACCGGCGTCGGCATCGCGGTGCCGATCCTGTACCTGCGCACGACCAAGGGCGTCACAGGCGACTGGGAATTCGATCCCGACTTCGATCTCACGCGCAAGTGCAAAGACCGTGTGGTCGCCGAAGACAATCTGCACGGCGTCATCCAATACGCGATCGACAAGAAGCTGCCGGTGCAATTCATCCTCAACGGCGGCATCTGGGCCGACGCGAGCTGCGACACGCCGGAATGGGACGTCAACGATCACCTGGAACAGGACGTCGACAATTGCCAGTGGACGCAGGACAACAAGGTCTTTCCCGACGACTATCTGAAGAATCTGCCGGGTTCGACCAACTCGCCGGAGCTCGCGCGCACCCTGACCTACAACGTCTATGCCGCCAAGGTTCGAGCCTACAAGCGCCGCAACCTGCAGGCCGCTGCTCGCATCATTGCCGACTTCGCCCGCGAGCATCCGGATCTGTTCGTCGGCGCCAGCCTCGATGCCGACACCTATATGAATCCGTTCTTCATTCAAAACCGGGTGCTGGAAATCTTCGACTACAACCCCGGGATGCTGAAGCAGTTTCGGCAGTGGCTCTCAGGCACCGGCCCCTACGCCGGCAAGCCCGAGCCCGGTGCGCCCGACCTCTCCCGATATCGCCGGCCGCGCCCGCTGAGCCTGGCCGAGGTGAACCGGATCGCACGCAAGCACTGGACCTCGTGGGACCAGGTCGATCCGCCCCGCTCGTTTCCGGGCTCGCCGTATCAGCCGGCGGCGCCCGGACAAGCGCTGATCTGGGATGACCCGTGGTACCAGGAATGGCAGGTGTTCCGGCAGCACGTCATCGCCTTGCACTACGATGAGCTATCGCTGTGGGCCAACGAGGCCGGCATCCCGCGCGACAAGATTTTTTCCGCAGAAGGATTCATCGCGCCCGACGCGGGTCAGTCGCCGTTCGCGGTCCGGATCACGAGTCACGGCCAGAACTACGACACGTCCGGCGTCTCGATCGAAGGATCGATTCCGCGCGCTGGCCATCTCGGTGCGGTGCTCTACGGCGAAACCGCGGAAAACCAGGCGCCGATGGAAGTGCCGCACAGCCTGTTCGCGACGTTCGCGCGCATGGATCCCGGGATGGGCCGTCGTCGAAACCAATGCGACCAATCTCAAGAAACCGCTGCAGCAACCGCACTATGCGCAGTCCTACCACGCGTTTCGCGACATGTTCAATTTCGATGCGCAGGAAGTGTCGGTGATGGCATGGAACGGGTCGAACGGGCTCTATTCAACCGATCCCGGCTATCTGCCGTACACGGCCTGGCGCAACACACCGGCGGAAGCCGCGATGCGCGATTTCATGGTCACCCATGCGAACCTGCCTCGCGGCGCGAGGCTCTGGACGTTCGGCGCGCCGGGCTACCTCGACGATGACGGCTGGAGGCTCGAAGAGGGAAAGGTGTACGCGCGAGGCGGGTATGTCGATCTCGAGTTCGAGGGCGGAACGGCGACGCTTACTGTCGCCGCCCGATCAGGTGATCCGGACCGCCGCCATCGATTCCATCGTACTGGGGCTGAGCGACCCTACCCCGCTTGCAGCGATACAGATATTCAGCCGCGTCGACGCGAAGTCGCCATGGGTGTCCGTCGGCGCGCCGATTCCGTCTGGCAAATTTCTACGCACTGCCGTCGGCGTGCTCGTGCCACTGGCCTGGCCTGCGGCGTGGCGAACAAAGGAAGTCATTGTGGCACAGCTGAAAATCGTGTTGGCGTTCGATGCCGGTGTCTCGAACGCGAGAATCGATCGAATCGCTCTCTATCCCCGATAAGCAAATTCGACTTCGCCGCGGAATGAGCCTAGGCTTGGCGCCAATTGCCTGGTAGGGGACCGGTCGTGCGCAGAACAGGGGAATGGGCTGTTACGATAGCCGCGATCGCGGCGGCAGGGCTGACGGCATGCGCGCCGATTCATCAAAACCTGCGTGGAGATGAATCAGTGCCGCTGAATTTGGCGGGACGGCCAGATACGGCGGAGAGCGACGATGCAGACCTCGAAGAAACCTCCGCAGAGGGGCGCGAATTTCGGCTGCTTCGTCAACGCGATGAAAATGGTCAAATTGCACCGGATGCGCTGAGCCGCGCGCTGCGTGAGCGCGAAGCTTTGATTCAGCCGTCAGGCCAGCCGTCGCGCATGACTGCTGAGGCGGCGGGGATACGACGTAGCGGCTGGACCACGCTCGGCCCCCTCACTCTTTACGGTGGGCGAATCAAGGCATTCGATATCGATCCCGCGAATCCGGCCCACATGTTGGCCGGCGCGGCTACCGGTGGAATCTGGCACAGCGAAGATGCGGGGGCAAGCTGGGCTCCAGTAAGCGATTTCCTCGGTTCGTTGGCGATCTCCAGCTTCGCCCGCGACGCTGGGAACCCCGCCACAATTTACGCTGGAACGAGTGAATACGAATACACGGCGACGCAGGGAATCGGGGTATTGAAATCCATCGATGGCGGTCGTTCGTGGCTGCGGCTTGCCTCGACGGACCCCGTCATCTCATTCAGCTGGACATATGTTACGCACATTGCGGCGCACCCAACTGCTCCGAATGTCGTGCTTGCCAGTACTTGGAATGGAGCGTTCCGGTCGACCGACGGCGGGGCCACTTGGAACGTAGTGTATAGCCGCATAGTGTTCGATGGGTTTGCTGGACTTATCGTCAACGTTGAGTTTAATCCCCTGGCTCCAGACCAAGTTCTGCTCGGGCTCGAAGACAGCGCGGTCGCCTATAGCAACGATGGGGGATTGACATGGACCACTGTCCAGATAGCCCCGCCGGTCAACAAGCGGCACACGGGTGGCGTCGAAATTGCCTTCGCGAAGCCGGTTAGCGGCCTCGTGTACGCGTCGGTCGATCGCAACGGCGGCGAAGTGTGGCGCTCGACCGACTGCCGGCCACACATGGACGCTTGTTGGCGCGCCTAAACATATCTCCCAAAATGGTTCGAACGCTATCTGGGTCGACCCGACCAATGCACAAACTCTGGTCGTTGGCGGTGAGGACCTATGGCGTTCCACGGACGGTGGCGCCACATTCGTCAAAATCAGTTATTGGCTCCAATGGCCCGCGTCGGCGCACGCTGACCATCATGCGATTGTCGCTGAGCCCGGCTACAACGGCTCCGGAAATGCACGGTTGTATGACGCAAGCGACGGAGGGATTTATCGAGCAGACAACATACGAACGACTGCGACTATTTCGGGTTGGAGAAATCTCAACTATGGCCTTAACGCAGTACAGTTCTGGTGCGGGGTGGCGTCGTCAGCGGCTGGCAGTCTGTTCGTCGGGGGCACGCAGGATAACGGCACCCTAACCCTAAACCCTGCCGGCCAGTGGTTCGAATGGCTTGGAGGCGACGGCGGTTCGACGGCGATAGACTCTACGAATTCGATGATTTGGTATGGCGAATATATTGACGCGAAGGTCGCCCGCACCTTGGACGGCGGCGCGCATGCCGACTATATATGCACGGGAATAACGGAGGCTTTGCATCCGGACTGCGGCCCCGGAACCACCGCGGAAGCCAACTTCATCGCGCCCTTCGTGCTCGATCCCAATCAACCAGCCCGACTGCTCGTCGGGGCGAACTCGCTCTGGGTTACAGATGATGCGCGGGCGCCAGTGCCCGCGTGGCACACGGTCAAGCCGCCATCGAGCGCGAGCGAAGGGCACAACTGGATTAGCGCGATAGCGGTGCGGCCTGGCGATTCCAACACCGTGTGGGTTGGCCACAACAACGGCGAACTGTACGTTTCGACCAACGCTTTGTCGCCGACTCCCATGTGGCGCACTGTATCCGGATTGCCCGCGCGCTTCATAACCCGGATCGTGTTCGATCCGTCAAACGCAAATCGGATGTACGTCTCACTGGGCGGTTTTGTGAAGGGTAACCTTTACGTTACGGGTAATGGGGGCACGAGCTGGACGAGTATTGGCGCTTCACTGCCCTCGGCAGCTATTTACACGATCGCCATCGCCCGTACCAACTCGAATTTTGTGTACGTGGGAACTGACGTAGGTGTCTTCGCAAGTGAAGACGGGGGGCAGAACTGGTCAGCGTCCAACGACGGCCCTGCGAACGTTCCAGTCGAGCAACTGTCCTGGCTAGCGGATAATGCGCTCGTCGCAGCAACGCACGGTCGCGGAGCCTTCGTAACAATGACCGACGGTTCCGGTCCCGTAGATGTTGTCGAATTTTACGATGCTCAACTAGACCACTATTTCATGACCGCCTCTGCGAGCGATATCAATATCTTGGACAGTGGGGTAATCTCCGGCTGGGCGCGCACCGGCCAGACGTTTCAGGCATTTTTGACACAGGCAAGTGGCGGCCCCGGCATCAATCCGGTATGCCGATTCTATATTCCGCCTGAGCACGGAAATTCGCATTTCTTTTCCGTGTTGGCTGCTGATTGCGCATTTCTCATCGCAGCAGCCGCGGATCCTACGCACTATCCAGACTTCAGTGGCTACGTTGAGGAGAGTTCAGCGGCGTTCTTCATCGCCCTGCCCGATGCTGGTGGCAACTGTCCAATTGGCAAGGTGCCTGTTTTCAGGTTGTGGAACCAGCGTGTCGATTCCAATCATCGCTATACGACGGACGTCAGGACTGTTGAGGATATGCAGGCGCGGAACTATGTTCTCGAAGGCTCCGCGCCAGGTCATGCCGTGATGTGCGCTTCGATGTAACATCCGGGGCCGAGCGCATCGCCAGGACCGGCCGAAAATGCCGGCCCGCGTCGAAGCATGCGACAAATTCTTCGCGTTCCTCGGACTGCCCGGGCGTCTTTGATCCGACCACGTCGGTACAATAAGCACCGATGGAAACCCCTTCGAGTGCGCATCACTTAGACGCACTTACTGGCGTTCGCGCCTTCGCAGCACTGTGGGTGTTTGTTTTTCATAGCTGGTTGAATAGCGGAGCGCCGCCGATCCGCCTGCCGGTAGCTACACAGTCTATCGATCTGACGCCGCTAGCTGCCTTTGGGTGGCTCGGTCTCGATGTCTTCTTTGTGCTTTCCGGCTTTCTGCTTACCAGACAAGCGTTGCTTAAGCTTGAGCGGCGGATGCCCGTATCCACCAGCTCGCGTTTCGTCGCGGCCTTCGGCGAGAAATACAGCAGTTACCTGCGCCGCAGGATTCTGCGCGTTTATCCCGCGTACTATGTTTGCATTACTGTGTTGCTCATTCTTGCGGCCACCGGAATTTATCTTCACCTACCCGGAAAGGTAGAGCTACTCCTGCACCTTGGCATGGTGCATAACTTCGTCGAGAAATACATTGCGACGATGAACGGCGTGTTCTGGACGATGCCGTTCGAGTGGCAGTTTTATCTCGTGTTTCCGCTAATGTTCATTTTAATGAGACGCTACAGCGCATGGGCGCTTTACGGCATAGCGCTGGTGTCCGTGATCTGCTCGAAGCTATTGGTAATGGCGATGCAAAACGGGTATCCGCAGGTCTTGCTATTTATCCGATTGGACGAGTTCGCCGCCGGCATGTGCGCCGGCGCATATGCGGTCGCGCATCCGCTCAGGAGGGCCACCGCGAGTGCGGCTTTTTGGGGTGGCCTGATAGTCCTTCTGGCGACCCCCTGGGTTTTTGCCGGCTACGACCAGGTCGGACACTACTACGATTTCAAAGGCTTCCTGCGTCCGCCATGGATTCAGATAGGTATCTGCTTGATGCTGCTCGGCCTGACTGGTGAACG
Source organism: uncultured beta proteobacterium (assembly GCA_963697485.1). Classification (GTDB taxonomy): domain Bacteria; phylum Pseudomonadota; class Gammaproteobacteria; order Burkholderiales; family Casimicrobiaceae; genus PALSA-1003. Next base: position 85,728 of record CAVOOD010000008.1, on the reverse strand, counting down.
TCACTCCGGAGTGCATATCTTCGGCAACAGGATCGTTGCCGGGCTCGGCCTGATCAGCTACAGCATTTACCTTTGGCACGTGCCGATACTCGAACTGCTGCCAACCCTTGGCTTGATGCCTGACCGTACAACGAACCTCGCGGTGAGTTGGCCCCGCATTTTTGGAACTGCGTTGCCAGTTGTCCTCCTGCTAAGCACGTTCTCCTACTGGCTCATTGAGCGACCATTCCAGGCAAGCGGTAAGACAGCGAAGGCGGTGGAAAGACGACGACTGGCCGTTCGGAAAATTCGCCCTCGCCTATCCTCTCTTGACACTAGGTGATCTGGGCTATCGCCCTCGAAGCGTACTTGTTCCTGCGTAGCGGTTAAGCGTCCGCGTTGCGAGTGCATGGCCATTGCCTAGCTTCCCTGGAAGCACAGGCCAAACATCCGCTCGGTTCGTGCGCGTTGCCCTCGAACGTACCATCGCCGCTGCGGTCCGACTGGGCTGACGTGACTCGAAACTGGTTACGAGTGTCACCAGTGCCAGTGCACCCGCTAATGCCAGTCGACCGTTCCCGAAGTTGGCCGCTCAACCTACGTGCGATGACCTGAAACGTCAGCCGGCCCTCCCGACCCAGAGATGCTGTCCATGACGCGCTACGTCACCTGCTGCCAATTTGCGACCATACCTAATGCGTCGCCGACGAATTGTTCCCTCTAGGAGATCACCGCAGGCTATTGGTACGAAAGATGCGGTTTCCCCTGGGGTCTATCACGCTCAGGGAGACATACCGTGTGCGCGCTGCTGCTCGGCCCTACTAATCAAACCGCTTGCCGAAAGGGAAGCATAGGAACCTTGCTCATGCGATGCGGTGTAGCGGCCGCTATCACCATAGGCCTATTGGGGTGTGCTCACCAAACCTATTGGAACGACGTCACAGGACAACAACGTGGGCAATCTCAGTTCACCATGGACAGCGGCCGCTGCCAGCTTATGGCGCAGCGGGCTGGCAATGACCAGCAAGCACTCGTCAATCAGCAAAATGTAAATGGTTGTAATGGGACAAAGGCGCAGTGTGGAACACTTGGCTTCCTACAAGGTTTCTCTGTCGGAAGTGCGCGCAACGAGGCGTACTCCGCATGCATGCAGGCTCACGGGTGGACCGCACAGCAGGCGCGCTACTAACAGAACATACGAACGAAAGGAGTGCCAATGTCTGCGCTAAATGCTCGGAGCGAACGGACGTCGGTTTGGGGCCACATTACAGCTAGCAAGATCGCCTTGCGAATCCCGCGCTTCGCAATTATCGCGTCGCTGATCTTCACTATTGCCGTTGCTGTCTGCGCTCCTCGCCGGGCTGAGGCGGCAAACGTTCAATTTGTTGGGAGCGTTTCCTACGTATACCTCGGCGATTCAGCGGTATTGGCAGCCGATAGAGTGGAAAACTTTGACGGCTCTGGGCTTTCTGGGAGCGTTGCGGATTGAGCTGTGGGCCCTTGCTGCACCATATTCAGGCGGCGCATTCGTCGGGTATCCGCTGGCTAAGTAGACGCTAGGTCAGTTGACTGCTGGTTTTTTCTTTTTCAACCTCAACTCGGGAGCGATACCTTACGTTTCTCCACCAAACGGTACGTGGACGTACGTTATGTTCCTAACTGAATTCACCGGCGCCTCGTTTGATGATGGCTACGTCCTGCGAGATTGGGTCAACACGTCTCCGACCGTTGTCGTCGGGCCTCCGGGGCCACCACCCAACGCAACGGTTCTCGCCGTCGAATACTACTACGCAGCATGGAATTACTACTTTGTGACCGCGGCGCCGGGTGAGATAGCGGCGCTGGATGGTGGTGCCTTCGGAGGCGTGTGGCAACGCACTGGCCAACAATTCAACGTTTACCCGCTCGCGGGTGCGCCGGTATCCAGTTCCACCGTATGGCGATTCTTTAGCACGATCTTTGCGCCAAAGAGTTCACATTTCTATACTGCGAGTTTGGCTGATTACAACGCTCTAGTGAATGGTGTCATTGTCGGTTGGCAACTTGAAGGGTCGGTATTCAGTACGCCGATGCCCGCGAGCGATGGCGCGTGCCCTGCCGGCAGCATTCCGGTCTATCGCATGTACAACAATGGAATGGGTGGTGCGCCGAACCACCGGTTTACCACGGACATCAATGTGCGCGCGCAAATGCTCGCAGCAGGTTGGATTCCGGAAGGTCAAGGCATTGGTGTAGGTTTTTGCTCGCCCCAGTAGGCGCACGCAGGGCTGGTACCTCCATCCGAAGAGCCGGTCGCCGCCGTACGATTCGCCTACACCCGCGCGGGCGTGCGAATACCATTGGCGTGGCCGTCCGCGTGGCGGCGAAATCGAGCGGTAGTCACCGAGTTAAAAATAGATGGCGTTCGAAGCCGGTGTCTCGGCCGCGCATCTTGACCGGATCGCGCTATAGCCTGACGCTAGGTGCGCGCGCGCTCGCGCGAAGGTCTGCTTACTAGAGCGTCCGCACCGAGGCAGTGCCCAATCGCATACGTCGGAGCGGGAAGTCCGAACGCACGGTGCTAGCGCGGACGCTGCAGCTCAAGCTACCGGTCGTCCAGCCGTATCTCGACGAACGCCTTGTCGCGCACCTGCCGCACCCAGTCCTGAAACGCCTCGTCGGCCTTGCGCTGCCGGATCGCGGTCTGCGCCTCGTTGCGCGCGCGGTCGATCGGTGACGTCCTGCTTGCGCCGTTCCAGCACTTCGATCAGGTGCCAGCCGAACGATGTGCGCACCGGCGGCGAGACCTGGTTCGGCTGCGAGCTTCTTCATCGCTTCGTCGAATTCCGGCACGGTGTCGCCGGCGCTCAGCCAGCCGAGGTCGCCGCCCTTGGCCGCCGACGCATCCTCCGAGTTGAGCTTGGCGAGCTCGGCGAAGTTGGCGCCCGAGTCGAGCCGGTCCTTCATGCGCTCGATCTTCGCCTTGGCTTCGGCTTCGGAAGTCAGTTCGTTGACGCGGACCAGGATGTGCCGCGCGTGCGTCTGATCGACGACGCGTCGCGTCGTTCGTGACTGCGTTTCTCGAGCAGCTTGACGATGTGAAAACCGGCAGCACTGCGCAGCACGCCTGAGACCGTGCCGACCTTCTGCTCGCGCACCGTGTCGGCGAAAACCGTCGGCAGACGCGCACCCGAGCGCCAGCCGAGATTGCCGCCCTGCAGCGCGTCGGTCGCGTCGGAAAATGCCGCGGCGACCTGCGCGAAGTCGGCGCCGCTTCTGATCGACCGCAGCGCTTCTTCGGCGCGCCGGCGCCGGTTTTCGATCTGGTCCGCGCTCGCCTGCTCGGGCACCATCACCAGGATGTGCGCGAGACGGTACTCCGTTTCACCGGCGTTCTGCGCCTTCAGCGTCGCCAGGTACTGATCGACCTCGGCGTCGGTGACCTGGATCTTGCTGTCGACTTCACGCTCGCGAAGGCGCTGCACGAGCATCTCGTTGCGGATGTCGTCGCGATACTTGGCATACGGAATGTTTTCCCGCGCCAGCACCTTGCGGAAGTCCTCGGTCGAAAGCTTGTTCTCCGTGCGCGATGCGCTGAATCGCGCGCTCGACCTGGCTATCGTCGATCTTCACGCCGTCCTCCTTGGCCTGCTGCAGCAGCGCGCGCTGGGTGATCAGACGCTCGAGCACCTGCTTGTCGAGCACGTCGGCCGCGGGAGGCTGGACCTTCTGCTGCTTCAGCTGCTGCTGCACGAGGCGCCGCGCATCGTCGAGCTCGTATTGGGTCACCGCCTCGTCGTTGACGATTGCGATCACGCGATCGACGGGAACGACGGGCGACGGCGCCGTGTCGTGGGCTGCGCGCAGACGCCGGCGGCGAACAGCGCCAGTGCGATCGGAACGATGAGGCGAACGTACATGGTCGGGCCTTCAGAACTCCGGGAAGTAATCGGTGGCCGGGCCACCGGCCGGCCGCATCGACGGATCGTTGCCCGTCAGATAGCCGGGCACGCTGCGCTTGAGGACGTCGATCGGATTGGTGCCGAGCCGCGCGAGACCGTTCAGCTCGAATTGCACGAATACCGACTTGCTCGCCTGTTCCGTCGTCGTGGTCAGGCGCTGGCCGACGATGCGTAACGCCCAGCAGTCGCCATTGTACTCGAAGCCCAGTACGCCCTCCAGCGTCTTGGCGTCGACCAGCGAGTAGTTCCAGCGGCCGATGAACGACCACTTGTCGGAGATCGGCCATTGCCCCGAGAAGTCGACCTGCTTCAGCTGAGAGATCGCGCCGGTCGGATCGATGTTCTGCCGGATATAGCGATAGCTCGCATTGAGCACCTTGCCGGGCGCCGGGCTGCCAGCGCACGCCGATATCGAACAGCTGGGTCTGCGGATGATTGACGCTGTACTGCAGCGTGCCCGCCGCCGACCAGTAATCGGACAGCCTGCCTTCGCCGGACAGCAGGAGGTCGGAGGTATTGGCGCTGCGAGGCTCCTCGGTCAGCGTCACGCGCTGGCTCTGGAAATAGTAGCGCTGCCCGATCGCGAAGCGCGCCCGCTCGTCGCCCGACGCCGGATCGAGCAGGCGCGAAGTCACCGCGAAGGTGACCTGGTTGGCGTCGCCGATGCGATCGCTGCCGAGATAGCGGTTCTCGGTGAACAGCTGCGAAAAATTGAAGTCGTCGATCGCAGTGTCGAACGCCGGAATCTGGTCCTGCCGGCGGTACGGTATGTAGACGTAGAACGCGCGCGGCTCGAGCGTCTGGGTGTAATCGCGTCCGAACATGTTGGTTTCACGCTCGAAGACCAGTCCGCCGTCGAGGCTGGTGATCGGCACGGCGCGATTGAGGTGCTTTTCCTCCACTGCGCTGTCATCGGCGAAATCGTAATGGCTCAGGTGCAATCCGGCGCGTGCGGTCACGAACCAGGCATTGCCGCGCGTCGACCAGGTTGCCGTCGGATAGACCACTGCCCGTTCGGCTTGGAGCAGGGCCGGCTGGCGGAAGCGCACGTATTCGGCGTTGCCGGCGAAATCGATGCCCAGCCACTCGACAGGGTTCATCGTCGCCAACAGTTGCGGCTCGCGAAAGTACGGCGGCGTGATCGGATTGTTCGGATCCTGCAGTGTCTGAAATGCCTGCACGCGCGCGAGGAACGAAAACGGCCCGTGACTGTACGACAGTCCCGCCTCGCGCGGCAGCGTCTGCTGCGACGTGACGATCAGCCGGTCGGACAGATCGGTGAAATAGGCATCGTCCGACACCTTCTGCACGTTGACGTAGGTGGCGAGCCCGGGCACCTGGCTGATCGCCTGCGTGTGCTTCCAGGTCAGGCCATATCGATTGGTATTGGTGATGCGGTCGGGCAGTATTTCCGCGTCCATCTCGCCGGTGACGTCGGGAAACAGATAGCGGAACTGGCCGTTGAGCTGCAAGCCGCGACGCGTCATGAACCGCGGTGTCAGCGTCGCGTCGTAATTCGGCGCCAGGTTCAGGTAGTACGGCATCGACATCTCGATGCCGCGGCTGCTGGTCGAGCCGAACAGCGGCGCCAGAAACCCCGACTTGCGCTCGTTGGACAGCGGAAAATCGATGTACGGCGAGTACAGGATCGGCACGTCCTTGAACAGTATGGTCGCGTTGTGCGCGGTGCCGACCAGACGCGTGCGATCGACATCGACGGTCGATGAAGTCAGATACCAATCGTCGTTGCCGGCGACGCAGGTCGTATAGCGGACGTCCTTGAGCTCGTACTGGTTCGGGCCGACGAAAGTCAGCTCCTTCGCGTCGCCGCGCGAGGCGAGCTCACCGATGTGGAACTCGGGCGAGGTGAAGTAGCCGGTTTCGTCGCTGCGCTTGAATTTCACCTCGGGCCCGGTAATGCGATCGATGCCGCGGCGCAGGATCACGTTGCCCTTGGCCCAGAATTGGTCGGATCGGAATGTCGTAGCGCAACCAGTCGGCCAGCACCGTCTGACGGCGCGAGCGAAGTTCGGCATTGCCCGATGCTTCGACCCACTTCTGGTTATCGCCTTCGAGCTTGTCCGCTCGCAGGAAGACCGGCTCGCGCTCGGGCGCCGTCGGGTTCGTGCCCGGCGTCAGCCGCAACGCCTTCGGCGGCGGCGGTTCCATCACCGGCGACGATTTGAGTTGAGGAGGCGGATCGGGCGCAGCGCCGTTGGGTGTCTGCGCCATCGACTGGCACGCGAGCGCGAGTGGCAACAGGGCAAACCCGGCGACGGCGGCGCGATGACGCATGCGAATCGGCAATGTTCGGATGCTAAAATGGGGCATTCTACCCGCCTCTTTGTCAGATTCCTCCCGCATGAGTTCCGATGCCCGCCTGGACGCGCTCAACGCGTGGCTCGAGCGGGTGTTGCCTGTCCCGATGAGCTCGATCGCACCGGCGACGTCCGATGCGAGCTTTCGCCGCTACTTCCGAATCACGCTCGACGGCGAGTTCGCGCTGCTGCCAGGCGGGCAGTCGGTGCGCACGCTGATCGCGATGGATGCGCCGCCGGCGCAGGAGGATAGCGCGGCGTACGTAGCTGTCGCCGCATTGCTTGCAGCAGCCGGCGTTCACGCGCCGACGATCCATGCGCAGGACCTGTCGGCCGGTTTCCTGCTGCTATCCGATCTGGGCACGCGCACCTATCGCGAGGCGCTCGACGACGCGACCGCTCCCGTGCTCTACCGCGATGCCTGCGGTGCGCTGATCGCCTGGCAGCTCGCCAGTCGCGAGTCGGTATTGCCCCGCTACGACGAGGCGATGCTGGCGCGCGAGCTCGCGATATTCCCCGACTGGTATGTGGCGAGGCATCTCGGCATCACGCTGACCGCGGCGCAGCGCGCGACGCTCGACTCTGCCTTCCGTCAGATTCTCGACAGCCTTCTCAAGCAGCCGCATGTCTACGTCCATCGTGATTTTCATTCGCGCAATCTGATGGTGTCGCAACCGAATCCGGGCGTGCTCGATTTCCAGGGCGCCGTGTACGGTCCGATCAGCTACGACCTGGTCTCGCTGCTGCGCGATGCGTACATCGACTGGAGCGAGGAGCAGGAGCTCGACTGGGCCGTGCGCTACTGGGAGCGCGCGCGCGAGGCCCGGCTGCCGGTGGCCGAGGATTTCGGCGACTTCTGGCGCGACTTCGAGTGGACCGGCGTGCAGCGCCATCTGAAAATCCTGGGCATTTTCGCCCGGCTTGCGCATCGCGACGGCAAGCATGCCTACCTTGCCGACCTGCCTCGCGTCATGCGTTATCTGCGCCGCGCCTGCGACCGCTACCGCGCGCTCGGCCCGCTGCTGCAATTGCTCGACGAGCTCGAAGCGAGGCAGCCAGTGGTCGGGTATACGTTCTGATGGACGCCGCGAACGATCGCGATCACGGCGCTTCCGCGCCGACGGCCATGATCCTGGCGGCCGGCCGCGGTGAGCGCATGCGGCCGCTGTCCGACGTGACGCCGAAGCCGCTTCTGCGCGTCGGCGGCAAGCCGCTGATCGTATGGCAGATCGAGCGGCTGGTCACCGCGGGCTTCGCCAATCTCGTCATCAACGTCGCCCACCTCGGTGCGGCGATCGAGAGAACCTGTGGCGACGGCCGCGCATTCGGCGCGACGATCCGCTACTCGCGCGAGGGCGAGCCGCTCGAAGTCGGCGGCGGCATCGCCACCGCGCTCGATGCTCCTCGATCGCGACGTGACGCTGGTCGTCAGCGGCGATATCTACACCGGCTACGACTACGCATCGCTGCTGCCGCGCCTGTCCGCGATGAAGGCGACACGGGAGGCGCCGCACGCGCACATGGTGATGGTGCCGAATCCCGACTATCATCGCGCCGGCGATTTCGCGCTGGTCGATGGCAGGCTCTCGCTCGCCAGCGCGTCCGCAACTCACGTTCGGCAACATCGCGCTCTACCGAAGCACGCTGTTCGAAGCGCTGCCCCGCGGCGAAAGGATCAGGATGCTGCCGCTCTATCGCGACTGGATCGGCCGCGGCTGGGTCAGCGGCGAACGCTACGACGGCGTCTGGGCCAATATCGGCACGCCCGACGAGTTAGCAGAGCTCGATGGTCAACTGACGGCACCGCCAAGCGAGAAAGTCCTGCGATGAATACCGTCGAACAGATCGCCGAGGTCAATCCGCTGCTCGATTTTTCCGGCCTGCCGCGCTTTGCCGACATCCGGCCCGAGCATGTCGCGCCGGCGCTCGATGCGTTGCTCGGCGACGCGCGCGCGACGATAGAGCGCGTCGCGACCGCCACCGGATCGCCGACCTGGGATATCTTCGTGCAGCCGCTCTCCGATGCGCTCGACCGTCTCGACCGCGCCTGGACGCAGGTCGGGCATCTGAACGCCGTCGTCAACACGCCGGAGCTGCGCGCGGCGTACAACGAAGTCCTGCCGAAGGTGACGGCGTTCTACACCGAGCTCGGCCAGGACGAGCGCCTGTTCGCGCGCTACCGGGCGCTTGCCGCCTCGCCCGGATTCGCCGGCGCCGATCCGGCCCGGCGCCGCGTGGTCGACAATGCGCTGCGCGACTTCCGGCTCTCGGGCGCGGAACTCCCGGCTGCACCGAAGGCGCGCTTCAAGGAGATCGAGGAAGAGCTCGCGAGCCTCTCCTCGCGCTTCGCCGACAATCTGCTCGATGCGACCAACGACTTTGCGCTTTACGTCGAGGATGCGTCGCGCCTGGCCGGCATGCCGGCCGACGTCGTGGCGGCGGCGCGCGCCTCGGCGCAAGCCGATGGCAAGCCGGGCTGGAAGCTGACGCTGCACATGCCGTCGCTATCTGCCGGTGCTGCAATACGCCGACGATCGGAGCTTGCGCGAAACGCTTTATCGCGCCAATGCGACGCGGGCCAGCGAATTCGGCAATCCGGAATGGGACAACGGCGCGCTGGTCGACAGAATCCTGGCGCTGCGTCGACGAAGCCGCCGCGTTGCTCGGCTACGACAGCTACGCCGAAGTGTCGCTGGTTCCGAAGATGGCGCGCTCGCCGGCCGAGGTGATCGACTTTCTGCACGATCTCGCGACGCGCGCGAAGCCCTACGCCGAGCGGGACATGGCCGAGCTTGCGGAATTCGCCCGCCGACGAGCTGGGACTGCCAGAGCTCGCCGCCTGGGACCTGCCCTATGCGTCGGAGAAGCTGCGCCAGGCGCGCTACAGCTACTCCGATCAGGAAGTGAAGCAATATTTTTCCGAAGACCGCGTGCTGTCCGGCATGTTTCGCGTGGTCGAGACCTTGTACGGGATCACGGTGCGCGCGTCGACGGCGCCGGTGTGGGATCCCGCGGTGCGCTTTTTCGAGCTGCACCGACCGAACCGGCGCGACGGTCGGACAGTTCTATCTCGATCTGTACGCGCGGCCGGGAAAGCGAGGCGGCGCGTGGATGGACGCCGCGATCAAATATCGCCGCGCGAACGGTCAGGCTCAGCATCCGGTTGCCTTGCTGGTATGCAATTTCGCCGCGCCCGTCGCCGGCAGGCCGGCGTTGTTCACGCATCGCGAAGTGACGACGCTGTTCCATGAATTCGGCCATGGGCTGCATCTGTTGCTGACGCGCGTCGATGTGCCGGGCGCGTCCGGCCTCGAAGGGGTCGAATGGGATGCGGTCGAGCTGCCCAGCCAGTTCATGGAAAACTTCTGCTGGGAGTGGGACGTGGTCGAGCGGATGAGCGAGCACGTCGAGACCGGCGAGCCGCTTCCCAGGGCGCTGTTCGACCGCCTGCTCGCGGCCAGGAATTTCCAAAGCGGCATGCAGACGGTGCGGCAGCTCGAACTCGCGCTCTTCGACATGCATGTGCACCACGACGTCGATCGGTCGGTCTCGCCGCTGGCGCTGGCCTGGTCGGTGCGTCGCGAGGTCGCCGTCGTGCCGCGCCCCGACTACGACCGCAGCCTGCCCCATGGTTTCAGCCATGTCTTCGCCGGCGGCTACGCGGCAGGCTATTACAGCTACAAATGGGCTGAAGTCCTGTCGGCTGACGCCTACAGCCTGTTCGAGGAGCATGGCGTGCTTTCGGCGACCGCCGGTGCGCGGTTCCGCGACGAGATCCTGGCCCGGGGCGGCAGCCGCCCGGCGCTCGACTCGTTTGTGGCCTTTCGGGGCCGGAAGCCGGAAATCAGTGCATTATTGCGGCATAATGGTATGCTGGCGTCATAGCGTCAGAGCATGGGAGGCTTACGATGAGCAGCAGATCCACGCCGTTACGCCGCGCCGCGGGCCTCGCCGGCCTGCTGCTGCTGGCGAGCGCATGCGCGGTCGCGCAGACCCAGACCCAGCAGGTCTACCGCTATGTCGACGCCGACGGTCGCGTCGTCTATTCGGACAAGCCTCCGCCGGCCGACGCCAGGAACGCGCAGGCCAAGCGCATCGGACGCAACAGCATCGAAACCAGCGAACTGTCGTTTGCGACGCAGCAGGCGCAGGAGCGCTTCCCGGTCACCTTGTACACATTTTCCTGCGGCGTCGTCTGCGACACCGCGCAGGGACTGTTGAACAAGCGCGGCGTGCCGCACACGGTCGTCGACGTCGCGCAAGGCGATGGGGCCGATCGCCTGAAGCGTCTGACCAACGGGCTGGAGGCGCCGGCGCTGCAGGTCGGAGAGCAGGTGGCGACCGGTTTCAACGAGACCAAGTGGCAGAGCATGCTTTCCGATGCCGGCTATCCGAAGACGCCGCCGCCGCGAACGACGGCTGTCGGACGGCCGCCAGCTCCGCCCGCGTTTGACAGCAAGACCACGCAGGTCGTCACCCCCGACGTGACCCCGAAGGGCTCGTACCCGCAGTGACCTTGCGGGTCGCGACCTGGAACGTCAACTCGCTTAACGTCCGGCTGCCGCGGCTGCTGGACTGGCTTGCCGCGAACGCGCCGGACATCGTCGGGCTGCAGGAAACCAAGCTCGAAGACGGCAAGTTTCCAGTCATGGAGCTTGCCGCCGCTGGCTACGCGCTGCAGTTTTGCGGCCAGCGCACGTACAACGGCGTTGCGCTGCTTTCCCGCACGACCGGCACCGAAGTGGTCGCCGCGCTGCCGGATCACGACGATGTGCAAAAGCGCGTGCTGGCGGCGACGATAGACGGCGTGCGAGTCGTCTGCCTGTATGTGCCCAACGGGCAGGCGGTCGGGTCGGAAAAATATCGCTACAAGCTCGACTGGCTCGCCGCCGCGACCCGGTATCTGCGCCGCGAATTCGAGCAGCATCCGCAGCTTGCGGTGATCGGCGACTTCAATGTCGCGCCCGAAGACCGCGACGTGCACGATCCGGACCTGTGGCGCGACCAGATCATGTGCTCCGGACCCGAGCGCGCGATGTTCAGCGGTTGGCTGGAGCTGGGCCTCGTCGACGCGTTTCGCCTGTTCGACCAGCCGCCGAATACGTTCAGCTGGTGGGACTACCGCCAGCTCGCGTTTCCGAAGAATCACGGCCTCAGGATCGATCACGTGCTGCTGTCGCCGGCGCTGGCCAAGGTGTGCACCGGATGCCGGATCGACCGCCAGGCGCGCAAGGGCGTGAAGCCTTCGGATCACGCGCCGGTGATCGCCGACTTGAGCTTCACCTAGCGTCTGTTCAGACCCTGAGCCGCTTCGCATGAGCATCAGCCGCGCCGCGCCGGTGGTGACCGCAGCGCTGCTGGGTCCGCTCATGTTTTTCCTGCTGTTCGATCCGCGCCTGCTCGACCCGTCCTATTTCCGCTGGCTGTTCTGGCTGCCCGATCCGGCAACGCAATTTCTCGGCTGGCACTTTTTCCGCGCGGAGAACTGGCATCTGCCTCCGGGCGCGGCGACGAATTACGGCATGGAAATGGGGAGCTCGATCGTCTTCACCGACTCGATCCCCATGCTCGCGCTGCTGTTCAAGCTGGTGCGTGCCGCGCTGCCCGACAAATTCCAGTATTTCGGCTTATGGATGCTCGCCTGCTACATCCTGCAGGCGGTCTTCGCGTGGCTGCTCTCCGGCATGGCGACGCGCCTGGTCGCGCCGAGGCTCATCATCACCGCGTTGTTCGTCCTGAGCCCGTTGCTGCCGGACCGCGCGATCGGCCACTACGCCCTGATGGCGCAATGGCTGGTGCTGGCGGCGCTGTACCTGTACCTGCGTGCGCCGACGCGGCTCGCCACGGCGTCATGGTGCCTGTTGATCTGCGGCGCTGCGCTGATCCATGCGTATCTGCTGTACATGGTGCTCGCGGTCGCGGTCGCGGATGCGGCACGGCGGCGCTGGATCGATCGCACGGCAACGTCGCTCAACCTCGCGCGCTCGACTCTTGTCATCGCGACTGCGTTGCTGGCGACGATGTGGGCCGCCGGCTACTTCAGGATTCCGGCGGCTTCGTTCTCCGGAGGGATCGAATTCTACGGTCGTTACGCGGCCAACCTGAACGCGCTGTGGAATCCGCAGTGGGGCTCGCTGTTCCTGCCCGGACTGCCGGTCATACCCGGCGCCGAATACGAGGGGTTCAACTACCTTGGCTTCGGCGTGCTCGCGATGCTGCCTGTCGCGGCATTCGCGTGGTGGCGTGCCCGACGGCAACGCGCGGGGCGCCGCTATGTCCCGCTCGCCGTCGTCGCGCTGCTGCTTTGGGCAATCGCGCTTTCGAACCAGATCGCCTGGGGCGATCGAATTCTGTTCACGATTCCGCTACCGAGTGTGATCCTCGAGCTTGCAGCGATGGTGCGTGCGTCGGCGCGCCTGGTCTGGGTCGCCTATTACGCACTGGTCCTGGCCGTGTCGGTGATCGTCGTACGCACCTTCCCGCCCAGAACCGCGACGGCGATCCTGGCGCTCGGCCTCGGTTTGCAGATCGCCGATCTCTCACCGCGCTACGTCTTCCTCAACGGCTACTTTCGCCAACATTTCATCGACGAGCCGGCGCAGCGGGCCGACAGTCTGCCCTCGCGCTTCTGGAACGTCGCGGCGGGCCATTACCGGACGATACTGTTTGTTCCATCGCTCCCGGCGCGGCAGAATTTCGCGGCGATCGGCCTGTTCGCCGCCGACCACGCGATGCGCATCAACATCGGCTCGTTCGCCCGGTTCGCCATCGACCGCGTCATCGGCGCCACGATCAAGCGAGAGCAGGCGCTAGCCGCCGGGCGGCTGGATCAGGAAGCCCTGTATGTGTTGCACCCTCCCGATGTCGCATCGTTTCACGCCGGACCGGACGATGCCATCGGCACCGTCGACGGATTCCGCGTGCTCGCGCCGGGCTGGTTCCGTTTCGAGGATTGTTGCGGCGAGTCGATGCCGCCGCTCGCGCGCGCCGCGCGTGCGGCGGCAGTGCAATAGCGGATCGCCTACGCTTCACGCCCAGCGTCGGCCGTTCAGGATTTTTCGGGATCGAGCTTCAGTTCCTGGATCTTGCGCGTCAAGGTGTTGCGTCCCCAACCCAGCCACTGCGCCGCTTCCATCCGGTGGCCGCCGGTGTGGGCGAGCGCGCGCACGATCAGCGTGCGCTCGAATTCCTTTTCCAGCCGGTCCGCCACCGAGCGCTCGCCGCGCGCGAGCGCCTGGGCCAGCTCGCGATCGAGCGCCTGCTGCCAATTGCCTTCGCCGTCATGCGCGCCCGCGCCCGACGCGCTGCGCACATCCGGCGGCAGATCGGCGGCGTCGACCCGCTGTCCGGGCGCCATCACCGTCAGCCAGTGGCAGATGTTCTCGAGCTGGCGAACGTTGCCGGGGAATTCGAAAGCCGCCAGCAGCTTCAATGCCGCGTCGGTCAGCTGCTTCGGCTCGACGGCGAGCTCGCGCGCGCTCTTGCGCAGGAAATGCCGCGCCAGCGGCGCGATATCCTCGCCGCGCTCGCGCAACGGCGGCAGGCGCAGGCGCACGACGTTGAGCCGGTGCATCAGGTCTTCGCGAAACAGACCCTGCCGCACGCGCTCGTCCAGATTCTGGTGCGTCGCCGCGATGATGCGCACATTGGCCTTCAGCGGAGCATGGCCGCCGACCCGGTAGTATTCGCTGTCGGAGAGCACGCGCAGCAGGCGCACCTGCAGGTCCGGAGGCATGTCGCCGATCTCGTCGAGGAACAGCGTGCCGCCTTCGGCCTGCTCGAAGCGGCCGCGTCGGGCGCTTTGCGCGCCGGTGAATGCGCCGCGCTCGTGCCCGAACAATTCGGATTCGAGCAGATCCTTCGGGATGGCCGCGGTGTTGATCGCGACAAACGGCGCCGAAGCGCGCGGGCTGTGCCGGTGCAGCGCGCGCGCGACCAGCTCCTTGCCGGTGCCCGATTCTCCGGTGACCAGCACCGTGGCATGCGAATGCGACAGGCGTCCGATCGCGCGAAAAACTTCCTGCATCGCCGGCGCCTGTCCCAGCATTTCGGCGGCATCGGCCAGTGACGCTCGCCGGGGCCGTCGTCGCCGGAACATCGGCGCTGGCGCGGCGGATCAGCGCGACCGCGTGATCAACGTCGAACGGTTTGGGCAGGTATTCGAATGCGCCGCCGCGAAACGCCGATACCGCGCTGTCGAGATCCGAATACGCGGTCATGATGATGACCGGGAGGCGCGGATGGCGCGCCTTGATGCTCGCGAGCAGCTCGAGGCCGGTTTCGCCGGGCATCCGGATGTCGGACACCAGCACCTGCGGCTGATCGTGCTGCAGCGCCTCCGCGGCCTCCTGCGCCGAGGCGAACGACCGAAACGGAATGCCCTCGCGCGAAAGCGCCTTCTCGAGCACCCAGCGAATCGAGCGATCGTCGTCGACGATCCATACGGCTGCCTCCGGTTCGCCGCGGGTCATCGAGATCGGGTCATGAGCGAGCATCGCATCTCTCACAATCTACGCGCTACCGCGGCTGAACTCCAGCGGCAGCAAAATGGTGAACGTCGTATGTCCGGGAACGCTTTCGCATTCGATCGCGCCGTTATGCTGCGTGACGAAGGTCTGCGCGATCGTGAGGCCCAGTCCGCTGCCGCCTTCGCGGCCGGATACCAGCGGAAAGAAAATGCGGTCACGGATCGACTCGGGAACGCCCGGACCGTTGTCCTCGACCAGCAGGGCCAGCGCCAGCCGGTACCGCCGCTTGGCCAGCGTCACGCCGCGCGCGACGCGCGTCGTCAGGCGGATCTGCGGGACGCCGAGCACGCCCTCGAGTGCCTGCGCCGCGTTGCGCACCACATTGAATATCGCCTGCGTCAGCTGCTCGGGATCGCCTTCGAACTCGGGCAGGCTGATGTCGAAATCGGAAAGGATCGCGATCCGCGGAAACTCCGCCTGGACCACCGTGCCGACGCGCGCGAGAATCTCGTGGATGTTGACTTTCTGGTACTTCGGCATCCGGTGCGGCGTCAGCAGCCGGTCGACCAGCGCCTGAAGGCGATCCGCCTCGCCGATGATCACCTGCGTGTATTCGCGCAGCGGACGGCGATCGAGCTCGCGCTCGAGCAATTGCGCCGCGCCGCGGATGCCGCCGAGCGGATTCTTGATCTCGTGCGCCAGGCTGCGAATCAGGTCGCGGTTCGCCTGCTGCTGCTCGAGCAGGCGCTCTTCGCGCGCGATCTTCAGCTGCTGATCGATGTGGCGGAATTCGAGCAGCAGAACCGCGCCGGGAACATCGACGATCGAAACCGTGCACGAAAGGTGCAGGCGCGCCTTGCCGCGATGCCGATCTCGAGTTCCTGCTCGGTGTACGACGCGCCGTTGGCCAGCGCCTTTTCGATCGCCTGGAACAGCGCCGGCGCATCGCCGAACACCGACCTCGCCGGATGGCCGATCAGCTGTCGCTTCGACAGCTCGAACAGATTTTCCGCAGCCGGATTGACATAGCGTATGTCGAGGTCGCCATCGAGCAGCACGACCGCGGTGGCCAGCAACTCCAGCCCGGAGCAGAAGGGCGGCGTTTCGTCAGCAGGGGAGAATGGCGGCGGCCCGGACATCGCAAACCTGTGCAACAGGTACGCGATAGTAGCAAGTTCCGCGCCCGCACCGGGCGAGCGCGCTCGACTTCCAGGACGCTCGGGTCACTTCGACGCGGCGAGCTCTCTCTTCAAAGCCTCGATGTTCTTTTCGTGCAGCGCCACGGTCTGGCGCAGGCGCGCAAGGCGATCGGCGTACTTCTGCGCGTTGGCCTTTTCATCGGGCAGCGGCGGCGGCGTGCCATCGCCGTACGCGGCGCGCGCTTCGGCCAGCAGCTTTTCCTCGGTAGCGAGCTCGTCGGTCAGGACCTTGTTGCGCAGAATGTCGCGGCCCTTTTGCGTTCCGGCGTCGACCTTCGGGAATCCTGCCGGCGTCGGCGTCCTGGCCGTCGAAGCGACCGCGCCCGGAACGTTGAAATAGGCGATGTTTCCGCTGCGCGTCGTGCACTTGTACATGCTCCCCTCGACCAGCGTCGGCTTGGACGAGCAGCCGGCGTCGCTGGCGCGATCGGAAAGCGCGGCTTGCGCGGCCGGGACCATGCACGCGAATACGCAACAGCAGCCGATTGCGGCCAGGCGCGCGAGCGCCGGGGGAAACGAGCACCGAGTCATCGGCGCAGTGTAGCAAAAACCGCGGGCGGCCCGCCGCCCCGCCCCCGTCCCGCCGGTCTAATCCGCTTTCAGGAGCTGTAATACATGTCGAATTCGACCGGATGGGTGGTCATGCGGAAACGCGTGACCTCCTCCATCTTCAGCGCGATGTAAGCGTCGATCATGTCGTTGGAAAACACGCCGCCGCGCGTCAGGTACTCGCGGTCCTTGTCGAGGTTGTCGAGCGCCTCGTCGAGCGACGCGCAAGGATGCGGAACCTTGGCGGCGACTTCCGGCGGCAGGTCGTAGAGGTTCTTGTCGATCGGATCGCCGGGATGGATCTTGTTCTGCACGCCGTCGAGGCCGGCCATCAGCAGCGAGGCGAAGCAGAGGTACGGGTTCGCCGTCGGATCGGGAAAGCGCACCTCGACCCGCCGTCCCTTCGGATTGCTGACGTACGGAATGCGGCACGCGGCCGAGCGGTTCCGCGCCGAGTAGGCGAGATTGATCGGCGCCTCGAACCCCGGCACCAGCCGCTTGTACGAATTCGTGCCCGGGTTGGTGATCGCATTGAGCGACTTCGCGTGCTTGATCACGCCGCCGATGTAGAACAGTGCGAACTCGGACAATCCGGCATAGCCGTTGCCGGCAAACAGATTCTGGCCGCCCTTCCACACCGACTGGTGCACGTGCATGCCCGAGCCGTTGTCGCCGACGATCGGCTTCGGCATGAACGTCGCCGTCTTGCCGTACGTATGGGCGACCATGTGCACCGTATACTTGAGGATCTGCATCCAGTCGGCGCGCTTGACCAGGCTGTTGAACTTGGTGCCGATTTCGCACTGGCCCGCGGCGGCGACTTCGTGGTGGAACACCTCGACCTCGACGCCCTGCTCCTCGAGCGACAGCGAGATCGCGTTGCGGATGTCCTGCAGCGAGTCGACCGGCGGCACCGGGAAATAGCCGCCCTTGACCGGCGCGCGATGCGCCGAGTTTCCGCCTTCGAAATCGGTCCTTCCCGTCGACCACGGCGCTTCTTCCGACTCGATCTTGACCGCGCAACCCGACATGTCCACGTGCCAGGTCACCGAGTCGAAAATGAAGAATTCCGGCTCGGGACCGAAATACGCGGTGTCACCGAGCCCGGTCGACTTGAGATACGCCTCGGCACGCTTGGCCAGCGAGCGCGGATCGCGATCGTAGCCCTTGCCATCGGTGGGCTCGACGACGTCGCAGGTGACGTTGAGCGTGATCTCTTCGGTAAACGGATCGATCCGCACGCTGTCGGCATCGGGCATCAACAGCATGTCCGAGGCTTCGATCCCTTTCCAGCCGGCGATCGAGGAGCCGTCGAACGCGTGGCCGCTGTCGAACTTGTCCTGCGTGAATTGCTTCGCCGGGACCTGCACATGCTGCTCCTTGCCGCGCGTGTCGGTGAAGCGAAGATCAACGAACTTGACGTCCTTGTCCTTGATCATTTTCAGTACATCGGCGGATGCAGCCATGGGTTCTCCTTGGAATGGGGCGAAGCGGTCGAATTTGCTGCGCCGAAGCGGCGCGTTTCGCAGCGCATCAAAAAGCAGAAACTATGCCATAAGCAGCCGTCATTCGCACCGGGTGGAACAAGGGCTTGCGGCTCCGGCACGCCCGCGCGGCGGCATAGCCGCACCAAATTGATTCGCGCCGCGGCCGGTCCGCCACCGTATGGTGCGACGCGAGGCGGCGAGCCCGTACGCTGGGTCGAAAGGGCGAGCCGCGCTATACTTTTTCGATGCGGAAGATCATTTCCCCCCACTGCGAGTGCGGACGCAGCAGCAGCCGGTCGGCATGCCGCGTCGCGCCCGGCGAGCGCTCGCCATGAGTGAGCCCGCCGAATCGGTCCTGGCCGCCGGGCGTCGCCGTGCGGTCGACGCCTCGCTGCCCTATTTCGGTGCCGTGACGCCGGCCGAAGCAATGGCGTTGCTCGAGTCGGAGCCCTCTGCGCGTCTGATCGACGTGCGAACCCGCGCGGAATGGGACTACGTCGGCCGCGTGCCCGACAGCGTGCTGATCGAATGGAATACCTATCCCGATGGCACGCGCAATCCGCAGTTCGTCGACGAGCTTCGCCGCGCGGTCGGCGAAACCGATGCGCCGGTCCTGTTTCTGTGCCGCAGCGGGCATCGTTCGGACAGTGCCGCGCGCGCGGCGGCGGCGGCCGGATACACGCGCGCGTTCAACGTGCTGGAAGGATTCGAGGGCAACAAGGACGCAGCCGGGCATCGCGGAAACCTGGGCGGCTGG
Organism: uncultured beta proteobacterium; assembly: GCA_963697485.1. GTDB lineage: Bacteria > Pseudomonadota > Gammaproteobacteria > Burkholderiales > Casimicrobiaceae > PALSA-1003. The sequence continues at coordinate 67,030 of CAVOOD010000008.1, read as the reverse complement.
CGCAAGGCCGGACTGCCCTGGGTTCAGGGATAGAACAGGTAGACCTGGTAGCCAGCTTGCGTGGTCGTGCTCGCGTCGATGAACAGCTTGACCGTCAACTCGGCGTTGCCGGCGATACCGCTGTCGAGGTTCGCGGCGCCGCTCAAGTATTCGCCGGGCGCAAACGCGCGGCGGACGACGATCTGGTCCTGCGCGTTGGACAGCGTCAGCTCCAGATACGGGTAGCCCAGCGCATGCGCCGCACGATTGCGTATCGTTGCAGACAGAATCAGCAAGCCCTTGTGCGCCGGGTCCGCCTGCAGGTCGGAGGCCTCGATCGATAGGCCGGAGATGTCCTGCAGCGGCTTCAACTGGCAATCGGCGAAGGCGCAAAGGCGGATCAGCGCAGGCTTGGTCTGCGGCCAGTGCGCGGCGATGGCATCGCGAAAATGGAACAAAGCCTGCGCTCCAAGGACGATCACCAGGACCGGGATCAGCAGGCCATACGTCCAGGCCGGGAGCCGCAGGCGCTGCCTCGTCTCGGACGCCGAGAAGCGCGAGGCGTAAGCAAGCTCGGGATCGATCGAGGGAGCCGAGTCCGCCTCGTCGCCCACCGCCGGCTCGCGGCGATCGTCCACTCTCGTCGACCGGTGAGAGCGCCTGCGCATTGCGCAAGGTCACCGTCGGCGGCCCGAGCTCCGCTTCGGAGAGTTGCGCCTCGTCGTCGGGCCCGCGCAGGCGGGGCGCCAGCGAAACCAATGCGAGCTCGCCGTCGAACACCGTGCGGCAATGGCCGCAGCGGACTTGCCCTTCGCGCATCGCGAGCTGCTGCGAGCTCACGCGAAAAATCGTTTTGCAGCCGGGGCAGCGCGTGTATTTTTCTTCAGCCACGATCACGCCTTGGCCTCTTTCGCGTTCATATCCGCCGACCCGTCAGTGCCACCCATCCGTCGTCGGTCCCCCATGCGCCGAGTTTAAACCATCGCCGATAAGCCCCGCGCACGGCGGCGGCCTGGTCTTCGAGTATGCCCGACAGCACGATAGTGCCGCCGTCCCGGACTCGCGCGGCCAGGACCGGCGCGAGCAGGCGCAATGGGTTCGCCAGGATATTGGCCACGACGACGTCGACCTTGCCCGGCGCCAGCGCGTCGGGAAGCGCGAACCGCGCGCTGACGCCGTTGCGCGCGGCATTGGCGCGGCTCGCTTCGATCGCCTGCGGGTCGACGTCGGTTCCGGTAACCGTCGCGGCGCCGAGCTTGGCGGCGGCGATCGCGAGAATGCCCGAGCCGCAGCCGTAATCGAGCACCGACTGGCCCGCGCTCAAGGTGCGCGGCAAGCCAACGCAGGCAAAGCCGCGTCGTCGGGTGGCTGCCGGTGCCGAACGCCAGGCCGGGGTCGAGCTCGAGATTGATCGCCTGCGGATCGACCGGCTCGCACCACGAAGGTATGACCCACAGGTGATCGGCGATGCGGAGCGGCCCGAACTGCTCCTGCGTGCGCCGCACCCAATCCTGTTCGGACAAGGTTTCCAGCGTGAATGCCGGCGGCGCGAGGCCGAGCGCCGCGGCGGCGCGGCGAACGCTGGCTTCGACGTCGGCGTCCGCCGCGAACAGCGCGGTCAGCCGGCAGAGCGCCCACAGGCCGCCGGTGTCTCCCGGCTCGCCGTAGCGCGGCGTTTCATCGCCGGTGTCGGCGTGTGGCGTCGGCGGCGTCGACCGACGCCGCGCCGGCGGCGAGCATCGCATCGGACCAGGCCTCGGCCGTCGCGGCGGGCGCATCGAAGCGCAATGCGACAAACGGCATCGACGAGCCCGGCCTAGGCAGTCTGCTTGCGCTTGGCCATCCGCTGCTCGAGATAGTGAATCGTGGTGCCGCCGCGCAGGAACGAATCGTCGAGCAGCAGCTCCTGATGCAGCGGAATATTGGTCTTGATGCCCTCGACGACCATTTCCGACAGCGCGACGCGCATGCGGGCGATCGCCTGCTCGCGCGTGTCGCCGTACGCGATCACCTTGCCTATCATCGAGTCGTAGTTCGGCGGCACGAAATAATTGTGATAGACGTGCGAATCGACGCGTATGCCCGGGCCGCCCGGCGCGTGGTACGAAGTGATCCGGCCCGGCGAAGGCGCGAACGTGTCCGGATCCTCGGCGTTGATCCGGCATTCGATCGCATGCCCGCGCCGGACGACGTCGCGCTGCCGGATCGTCAGCCGCTGGCCGGCGGCGACGCGAATCTGCTGCTGGACGATGTCGATGCCGGTAATCATCTCGGTCACCGGATGCTCGACCTGGATGCGCGTATTCATTTCGATGAAAAAGAATTCGTCATCCTGGTACAGGAACTCGAACGTGCCCGCGCCGCGGTAATTGATCTTGCGACACGCTTCGGCACAGCGCTCGCCGATGCGCGTCAGCAAACGCAGCGCGATCCCCGGCGCAGGCGCCTCCTCGATGATCTTCTGATGGCGGCGCTGCATCGAGCAATCGCGCTCGAACAGGTAGACGACGTTCTTGTGCTCGTCGGCCAGCACCTGGATTTCGATGTGGCGCGGCTTGTCCAGATACTTTTCCAGATACACGGTCGGGTTGCCGAACGCCGCGCCCGCTTCCGAGCGGGTCAGGCTGACCGCTGGAAGCAGCGCGGCCTCGGTGTGCACGACCCGCATGCCGCGCCCGCCCCCGCCGCCGGCGGCTTTGATGATCACCGGGTACTTGACCGCGCGGGCGATCTTGACGATTTCCTTCGAGTCGTCGGGCAGCGCGCCTTCGGAGCCCGGTACGACGGGGATGCCGGCCTTGGCCATTGCGATCTTGGCATTGACCTTGTCGCCCATCAGCCGGATCGTGTCGGGCCGCGGGCCGATGAAGACGAAGCCGCTTTTTTCGACCTTTTCGGCAAAGTCGGCGTTCTCCGACAGGAAGCCGTAGCCCGGATGAATCGCCTGCGCGTCGGTGACTTCGGCCGCGCTGATGATGGCGGGAATGTTCAGATAGCTCTGTGCCGACGGCGGCGGCCCGATGCATACCGACTCGTCGGCCAGCCGGACGTATTTGGCGTCGGCGTCGGCTTCCGAGTGGACGACGACCGTCTTGATGGCCAGCTCGCGGCACGCGCGCTGGATGCGCAACGCGATTTCGCCGCGATTGGCGATCAGCACCTTGTCGAACAGCTGTCCGGCGGATTTGGTTACCACGGGCGGGGATGGGCAGACACGACGCGGTCCGCGCGATTCGCCGCGAGGCGAGATCGGGCGCCGGCAGCGTCGACGTCAGCCGATGATCACCAAAGGCTGGCCGTATTCCACGGCCTGCCCGTTCTCGGCCAGGATCGCCTTGACCACGCCGGCCCGATCGGCCTCGATTTCGTTCATCAGCTTCATCGCCTCGATAATGCAAAGCGGATCGCCAACCTGCACGCTGTCGCCGATGTCGACAAAGGCCTTGGCGCCGGGGGAGGCAGAGCGATAGAAAGTTCCGACCATCGGGGACTTGATCGTATGGCCTTCGGGTTCCTGCACCGGGACGGGCGCAGGGGCGTGCGTGACCGCCATCGGGCCCGCATGTTGCGCCGGCAGCGGCTGGTGATGGGCGGCGGGCGCCAGCGCGCGCGTGATCCGGACCCGCTCCTCGCCCTCGGCGATCTCGAGCTCAGCGATGCCCGAGCTTTCGACCAGCTCGATCAGTGTCTTGAGTTTGCGCAGATCCATCGCTTGTTCGTCCGGGGCTTGAGGTCTAGCTCGCCTTGAGCTGGCGCAGCGCAAATTGCAGCGCCAGCTCGTATCCCAGCGGTCCCAGACCCACGATGGTGCCTACTGCCTTGTCCGAGAAATACGAGTGGTGACGGAAGGGCTCGCGGGCGTGGACGTTGGACAAGTGAATTTCGATGTAGGGAATCGCCACCGCCGCCAGCGCGTCGCGCAGCGCGACGCTGGTATGGGTGAACGCGGCCGGATTGATCAATACGTAGCGCACAGATTCATGGCGGGCGGCTTGAACGCGGTCGACCAGCGCGCCCTCGTGGTTGCTCTGGAACGTCATCAGGCGAATGCCGGCCGCTCGAGCCTGCGCCTCGAGGCGGGCATCGATGTCCCGGAGCGTGTCGTGACCGTAGACTGCCGGCTCGCGCGTGCCGAGGAGATTCAGATTCGGACCGTGCAGCACCAGCACTGCGGCGTCGCTGCCGAGCCGGCGGACGTTAGCCGCCGCCTTAGCGCTCTTGCGCTTTTGTCCAACCATGAATTGGGGGCCCCCTTGCCCTCGTAGACGACGAGTTTGCGGGAGATAGCCTCATATTGTCCAGTGTTTGGCCGGTGTTGGGCCGAAGCACGGCGCCAACCGGACGTCCTGCTCGCTTCGGAATCCGGGGTGCCAGCGGCGCTCGCAGACGACGTTTCCCCTCGCGGCGAGGTCAGAGCAGCTTCGTGATCACATCGCGAAACTTGTCGGGTTTGACTGGGCCGAGATGGGTATAAGCGACCTTGCCTTGCCGGTCCAGGATCAAGGTAAACGGTAAAGCGACCAGGCTGTTGCCCAGGTCCTTCGACAAATCCATCGCGCCATAGCCCCCGATCAAGGCCGGATAATTCAATTTTATCTCTTTGGCGAATTGCTGCACTTTATCGACATTATCGACGGCGATGCCGACGATTTGCAGACCTTTAGCGCCATATTCGTCTTGCGCAAGGACCAGATCCGGCATTTCCTCACGGCACGGCGCACACCACGTCGCCCAAAAATTGACGACCAGCACCTTGCCTCGCCATTGCGCCAGCGACTGGGGCTGGCCGGCCGGGTCCGGCAGCGACAGGGCCAGCAGCGCCGTGGTATCGGCGGGGGTGCGATCGAACAGGGCGAGACCGATGCCGGCCGCCAGGGCGAGAACCGCGGCCGTGCCGACGATGAGGCGCTTACGAAGCCGCGGCGCCATCTGAGGCGATAGCGAGCGCTTGCTTAGTCACCTGCGGCTTACTCAATTGAACCAGGTTTTTTTGGGCGCTTCGGGGACGCTCGGAACGACGCTCCCCGCCGGCAGCGCCACCGTCGCCGTCTGCGTCGTCGGCGGATAGCAGATGCCGACGTCGGCGCAGCCTTGCGACTCGGCGTGAATGATCAGCGGCTTGCCGGGCGTGAAATTCCGGACTGCCAGGTTGACCGTCACGCTGCCGCGATAGGTCTCGACCCGGCCGAAAAATTCGTCCTGCTTGATCTTGCCAGCCGGTAGCGCAGGCGTCAGCAGCGCGCCGCTCGTGGGGTCGATCGCAAAATGGATCTTGTCGCGATACAGATAGTAGCCGTCGGCGATGGTGAAGCGCGCTTCGACCGTCTGCGCGTCGAGCGCCTTGGCCGAGAAAAGAAAAGCCTTGTCCGGCGACAGAGGATGAGCCTGGGCCAGAGCCGGCAAGGCGAGCGCCAGCACCGCGCCTAACGCCAGCGCCCTCGCCGCGCGCTCAATCGCGCTGAGGCGAAGTCTCGGCGGCGATCCACTGCAAGTAGGCTGGAAGTCCATGGCTGATCGGGACAGCGACAATCTCCGGAAGTTCGTACGGATGGCGCGCCAGAATCGCGGCCTCCAGCGGCGCATAAAGTGCGCACCGCGTCTTGATCACCAGTTGCGTCTCCTCGGCCGTTTCGATTTCTCCGCGCCAGTGGTACAGTGAGCGCAACGTCGCGCCGACGTGAATGCACGCCGCCAACCGGGCTTCAAGCAGTTCGCGTGCCAGTGCTTCCGCCGCGGATCGTTCCGGCAGCGTGGTCAGCACCAGGATCAACGCCCCGGGCCCCTCTGCGGGCCTCTCCGGAGCCGCGGCCGGCGACAAGGAGCCTCCATGCGCTTTATCGTACTGTTCATTTTACTGTCTTTCCCGGTCATCGACCTGATGGTCACGATGCGCTTCGCGCGCTGTACCGGCATCCCGACCCTGGTATGGCTGCTGGGGTCGGCCGCCGTCGGCACGCTGCTGCTGCGCCACGAGCGCGGCGGCTTCCGCGCCCGGACCCTCGGGGCGCTCCGTGGCGATCAGCCGCTGATGCGCGGGCTGGTCGACAGCGGACGCAAGGTGCTGGCCGGGATGTTGTTCATCCTTCCGGGGATCCTGTCCGACCTGATCGCGATCGCGCTCTTGCTGTTGCCGATCAACCTGGGCCGCCAGCTTGCCACCCAGACGGCGGGCAACGGATTCGGCGACCCCCTGGACGGCGATTACCGGCGTATCGACTAGCGGTCCGACGGCCCGCGGCCGGGCGCCCCTTCAGGCCCTAACCGATGATCGTCTGCTGCGTTCGCCGGGCTCTCGCGTAGGCCCAGACCATCAACGCGATACCCGCGACGATCATCGGCAGCGACAGCCACTGTCCCATCGACCACCCCAGCGCCAGGAGTCCCAGGAAGTTGTCGGGCTCGCGCGCGAACTCGACAATAAAACGGAACGCGCCGTAGCCGACGAGGAACAGGCCTGACACCGCCCCGAGCGGGCGTCTGCGGCGGGCGTAGAGCCAGAGCAGCGCGAACAGCACGAGGCCCTCGAGGCCGGCTTCATAAAGTTGCGACGGATGGCGTGGCAGCATGCCGGTCCGCTCGTACACCTCGGCGAGACTGCGTGCGAGCGCTTGCTGCGCGTGCGCGGCCATCCAGGCCTTGTCCTCGTCCGCCGCCTGTGGAAACAAGACCGCCCACGGCGCTCCCGGATCGGTAACCCGTCCCCAGAGCTCGCCGTTGATGAAGTTACCCAGCCGTCCGAACGCGAGCCCCAGCGGAATCAGCGGCGCGACGAAGTCGGTCACGTCGAGCCAGCGCTTGTGCCGAATCCGGGCATACACCAGCAGCGCGATCAGAACGCCCAGGAAGCCGCCGTGAAAGCTCATGCCTCCCTGCCAAAGGGCGAGCGTTTCCATCGGATGCGCCAGGTAATACATCGGCTTGTAGAACAGGATGTAGCCCAGACGGCCGCCCAGGATCACGCCGAAGACGCCGTAGAACAGCATGTCGTCGACGTCGCGCGGATGCCAGCCGGTGAGGAGGTTTTGCCGCGCGCGTATCTTGCCCAAGACCACGAACGTCACGAACCCGACCAGGTACATGAGCCCGTACCAGCGCACCGCGAGCGGGCCCAGGTGGATGGCGACCGGATCGAATTGCGGGTGGACCAGCATCGGACGATTATGACATTGCCGCCGCGGCGCCGACCCGGCGCCGCGCCGCGGTTCCGCGCAGCGATGCGCGCGCCGTCGCCACGAATTGCGCGAGGCATGCGCTGCGGTTGGCCGCCCGCCAGGCGAGCAGGACCGTCAGCAACGGCGAGTCCTCTCGCAGCCGCCGGTAGACGACGCCGCGACGACGCATGTGTCGCAGCGACGCCGGCACCAGGGCGACGCCCAGGCCGGCCGAGACCAGACTGACGATCGTCTGCATCTGGATCGCTTCCTGCGCTATGCGCGGCGTGAAGCCTACCTGCCGGCAGAACTCGATGATCGCGTCATACAGGCCCGCTGCAGCGGAGCGGGGAAAAATGACGAACGGCCTTCCGCCAAGCGACGCCAGCGAAAGGGCCGCGCGCGATCGCGACAACGGATCGTCTTCCGGCAAGGCCGCAACCAGCGGCTCACGCAGCAGCGGCAGCATCGCGAGCGCCGTATCGTCGACCGGCGCCAGCAGCATGCCTGCGTCGATGCGTCCGTCGTGCAGCTCGCGCAGCTGCACGTCGCCGGTCAGCTCGCGCAACTCGAGCGTCACGCCTGGATGCGCTGCGCGATAGGCGCTGAGCAGTCCCGGCAGGATGCTGTAGTCGACGGTGCTGATGAAGCCGAGCGTCAATCGTCCGGTCTCGCCGGATTCCACCCGCCGCGTGCGCGCGGCGAGCGTCTCGGCGTCGGCCAGCATCCGGCGCGCCTGATCGAGCAGATAGGCGCCGGCATCGGTCAATTCGACGCGGCGCTTGCTGCGGCGAAACAAAAGTGCTCCGATCTCGCGCTCGAGCTGCTGGATCTGGCGCGACAGCGGCGGCTGCGACATGTGCAGCCGTGCCGCCGCACGCCCGAAATGCAGCGACTCGGCGACAGCCACGAAATACCGCAGGCGGCGAAGATCGATCATCAATACCTTTATTGCATTAATTATAGCGATAAAGTGTATTGGACAGTATCAGAACGCTCGCGCTATAAAACTCCTCGACTCCTCAGCGACCCGATGCGCCCTTCGATCCTCGACCGCACCTCTCCGGCAAGCTTGCTGGCGCTGACCTCGCTGTTCTGGGCGGGCAACATGGTCATCGGCCGCGCAGTCGCCGGCGCGATGTCGCCGATAGCTCTGGCGTACTGGCGGTGGGTGATCGTGATCGCGGTGCTGGCGCCGTTCTGCTGGCGCGAAGTCGTCGCCCGGCGCGCGCTGCTGTTGCGCTCGTGGCGGATGCTCCTGCTGCTGAGCGTAATGAGCACCGGGCTTTACAACGCCCTGACCTACTGGTCACTGCATTACACGACGGCGACCAATACGACACTGCTCAACTCGACGATCCCGATCTGGGTGATGGTCGCGTCGTGGATCCTGCTTAGGCACTTGCCGCCGACGCGCGCGCTGCTGGGCTTCCTGACCTCGCTGGTCGGCGTGCTGTTCATCGTCGCGCGCGGCCATCCGGGCGCGCTATTCACGCTGGCGCCGAATGTCGGCGACCTGATCATGCTGATCGCGCTGTTCCTCTGGGGCTTCTACGCCGTGCTGCTCCGCTATCGCCCGGCCGAGCTTTCGCCGCTCGGATACGTCTTCGTCACCGGCGCGATCGGCACCTTGATCGCGACGCCGTTCTTCCTGATCGATCGCGCCGTGTCGGCGACGCCCGACCTGTCGTGGCAGGCGCTGGCGGCGATCGGCTATTTCGCGCTGTTCTCCAGTCTCGCCGCGACGCTTTGCTACAACAACGCGATCGATCGCGTGGGACCCGTCCACGCAAGCCTGTTCATCCACCTGGTACCGCTGTTCGGAAGCCTCCTCGCGATCGCCTTTCTCGACGAGCGTCCGGGTTGGCAGCATCTGATCGGCATGGCGCTGATACTGTCCGGTATTTTGCAGGCGCGACGCGCTGCGGTCGCCGCGCCAAGACGCTGACGCCTGCGCAACGCCACTCGCCCGAAGCGGTGGCAGCGCCGTATTATCGAAAACCAACTTCACGATCCCGAGACGCCAATGCCCAATAACCGACGCAGCCGCATCATCACGCAGGGAGTCGCCCGCTCGCCGAACCGCGCGATGCTGCGTGCCGTAGGTTTCGGCGACGGCGATTTCGACAAGCCGATCGTCGGCGTGGCCAACGGCCACAGCACGATGAATCCCTGCAACGCCGGGATCCAGCCGCTGGTCGACCGCGCGATGGCGGCGCTGGCCGCAGCCGGCGCGAAGCCGCAGGTGTTCGGCTTCCCGACGGTGACCGACGGCATCGGCATGGGCACCGAGGGAATGAAATATTCGCTGGTGTCGCGCGAGGTCATCGCCGACTCGATCGAGGTCGCGGTGATGGGGCAGTGCATGGACGGCGTCGTCTGCGTCGGCGGATGCGACAAGAACATGCCGGGCTCGATGATGGCGATGGCGCGGATGAACGTGCCGGCGATCTTCGTCTACGCCGGCACGATCAAGCCCGGGCACTGGAAGGGACAGACGTTGACCATCGTCAGCCCGTTCGAAGCGGTCGGCGCGTTCACCGCAGGCAAGATGTCGAAGGAGGACCTGGACGGCATCGAGAAAAACGCCTGTCCGACCGTCGGCGCCTGCGGCGGGCAGTACACGGCCAACACGATGTCCTCGTCGTTCGAGGCGCTGGGGATGAGCCTGCTCGGCAGCTCGCAGCTCGCCTCGCCCGATCCGGAAAAGGCCGACAGCGCCGCGGCGTCGGCAAGCGCGCTGGTTCACGCGATCGAGCTCGATCTGAAGCCGCGCGACATCATCACGCGCCGCTCGATCGAAAACGCGATAGCGCTGGTGATGGCGACCGGAGGCTCGACCAACGCGGTGCTGCACTATCTCGCGATCGCCGCCGCGGCGGAGGTCGAGTGGTCGATCGACGATTTCGAGCGCGTGCGCCAGCGGGTGCCGGTGCTCTGCGACCTGAAGCCTTCGGGCCGCTTCGTCGCCGTCGATTTCAACGCCGCCGGCGGCGTGCCGCAGGTGCTCAAGATGCTGCTCGCCCACGATCTTCTCGATGGTGACTGCATGACGATCACCGGCAAGACGATCGGCGAGGAACTGGCCGACGTCGCCGACACGCCGCGTCGCGATCAGGAGGTCATCCGCCCCTGGGACCGGCCGATGTACGCGCAGGGCCATCTGGCGATCCTCAAAGGGAATCTCGCGCCCGAAGGGTGTGTCGCCAAGATCACCGGGCTCGAAGAGCCTGTCGATCACCGGGCCGGCGCGCGTGTTCGATTCCGAGCCTGCCGCGCTCGACGCGATCATCGGCAAGAAGATCAAGCCGGGCGACGTGATGGTGATCCGCTACGAAGGCCCGAAAGGCGGCCCCGGCATGCAGGAAATGCTGGCGCCGACGTCGGCGCTGATCGGCCAGGGCCTGGGCGAAAGCGTCGGACTGATCACCGACGGCCGTTTTTCCGGCGGCACCTGGGGCATGGTCGTCGGCCACGTCGCGCCCGAGGCGTACGTCGGCGGCACGATCGCGCTGGTCGAGGAAGGCGACTCGATCACCATCGACGCGCACCGCCGGCTGATCCAGCTCAACGTCGACGAGGCCGAGATCGCCGCGCGTCGCGCGAAATGGTCGCCGCCGCCGCCGCGCTACACGCGCGGCGTGCTCGCCAAGTACATGAAGCTGGTATCGACCGCGAGCCGGGGCGCGCTGACCGACGCCGGCTAGGTGCGAGCCGGCATTTCGCGGCACAGCAGACATCGATGCGCTCGTTTCCCCGCGCCCTGATCTTGATCGCTCCGCTGGCGCTGCTCGCGGCCTGCGCGACGGCGCCGGTCGGTCCGCCGGTCGCGCCGCCGCGATTCATCGTCGGCGACCATTGGCAATACCGCGTGATCGACAACATGCGGCGCGGAGCCATCTCGCAGATCGACGCCGAGGTCGTCGCGCTGGCCGGCGATGTCGCGAGCTTGCGCATCGTGCATGCTCGACGGCGGCATGCGCTCCGAATGGCTCGATGAAGTCGAAGCGGACGGAGGCCTGCGCGCGGGGATGCTGGACGATGCGGCCTCGCGGCGGTTCAATCCGCCCGCCGCGCTGCTCGCGTTTCCCGCTCGAGCAGGGCAAGACCTGGCGCCAGGTCGTGCCGACCTTCCGCTCCGACATCCAGCTGCCCGACCAGATCCTGATCTACGGCGACGTGCAGGGCCGCGCGCCGGTCACGGCGCCGGCCGGCAGCTTCAACGCCATCCAGATCTATCGTGTCATCCAGCTCGATGACGCCTCGTTCTGGCGCACCCGGACGATCCGCCGCGACCAGATCTGGTATGCGCCCGAGGTCAAAGGGCCCGTGCGAGAAATGCGTGAAGCGCAATATTTCGAGCACGGCGACAACGACGCCACCGCGGTCTACACCGAGCGGACGATCACCGAGCTCGTATCGTTTCGACCCGGTCACGTGTAACGCCGTCGCCGATCCGGCGCCAAACCGGCCGCGTCTTGCCGGGCGACTCGGGTCTAAAGCCCCAGCCGTTGCCAGATGACCGTCGTCAGGCTCGCCTGGTTCAGCGTATAGAAGTGCAGACCCGGCGCGCCATGCGTCAGCAGTCCGTCGCACAAGTCGGTGACGACGTCCAGGCCGAAGGCGCGGATCGACGCGCTGTCGTCGCCGAAGCTCTCGAGCTTGTTGCGGATCCAGCGCGGAATCTCCGCGCCGCACGCATCGGAAAAGCGCGCCAGCTTGGTGAAGCTCGCGATCGGCATCACGCCGGGCACGATCGGCACGTCGATGCCGAGCGCCGCGGCCTCGTCGACAAAGTGATAGTAGCTGTCGGCGTTGAAGAAATACTGGGTGATCGCCGAGTCGGCGCCGGCGTCGAGCTTGCGCTTGAAGTTCGCCATGTCGTCGCGCGGACTCCGGGCCTGCGGGTGGTATTCCGGATAGCAGGCGACGTCGATGTGGAACCAGTCCCCGGTCGTTTCGCGGATGAAGGCGACCAGCTCGTTCGCATAGCGGAATTCGCCGACGTCGGCGCTGCCGGAAGGCAGGTCGCCCCGCAGCGCAACCAGGTGGCCGATGCCGTGCTCGCGGTAAGTCGCCAGCGTCGCGCGGACGGTGTCCCGGGTCGAGCCGATGCACGAGATGTGCGGCGCCGCGCGCTGGCCGCTCGCCTGGATGTCGAGCACCGCCGCGAGCGTGCGGTCGCGCGTCGAGCCGCCGGCGCCGTAGGTCACCGAAAAGAACTTCGGGCCGAGCTGCGCGAGCTGCGCTCGCGTCGCGGAAAGCTTCGTCGCGCCTTCCGGCGTCGCCGGCGGAAAGAACTCGAAGCTGAAGATGCGGTCGCTGCCTCCGCTCATTGCCCGGGGCCCGCTACGCTTTTTTCGGCAGCAGCAGCGCCGACAGCGCCCACGAGATGATGCTGTACAGGATCGCGCCGATGACGGCCGACCAGAAGCCAGCGACGTGGAAGCCTTCGATGAACGAGCCGACGAACCAGAACAAGAGGCCGTTGATCACAAAGATGAACAGTCCCAAGGTCAGCAGGGTCGCCGGCAAGGTCAGCAGCACGAGGACCGGGCGGATGAAGGTGTTGATCAGCCCCAGCACCAGCGCCGCAATCAGCGCCGAGACGAGCGAATCGACCTTGATCGACGACATCAGGTAAGGCAGCGCAAACAGCGCGGCCGCGTTGATCAGCCAGACGAGCAGAAGGCGCATGCTTGGTTCTCCCAGGAAGTCGATCTATCGGACGCGATGCCCGGCGGATTGACCGCGAGCGAAGCTTACGGTCGAATCCGCCGGCGCGGCATGACCGTCGCGAATCTTGCGACGATCCATGCCGCCCGCGACGACCCTTTCAATAGCGATACGTCTCCGGTTTATAAGGTCCTTGCACATCGACGCCGATATACCGCGCCTGCTTGTCCGACAGCTCGGTCAGCATCGCGCCCAGCTTCTTGAGTTGCAGCCGCGCCACCTTTTCGTCCAGATGCTTGGGCAGCACATAAACGCCGATCGGATACTTGCCGCCCCGTGTCCTGGCGTCGGTCCACAGCTCGATCTGCGCCATCACCTGATTGGCGAAGGAGCTCGACATCACGTAGCTCGGATGCCCGGTTCCGCAGCCGAGGTTCACCAGCCGCCCTTCCGCGAGCAGGATGATCCGCTTGCCGTCGGGAAAGATGACGTGGTCGACCTGCGGCTTGATGTTGTCCCACGTGTATTGCTTGAGCCCGGCGACGTCGATCTCGTTGTCGAAGTGGCCGATGTTGCACACGATCGCGTTGTGCTTCATGCGCTTCATGTGCGCGAGCGTGATGACGTCGATGTTGCCGGTCGCGCTGACGAAGATGTCGGCCTTGTCGGCGGCGTAGTCCATCGTGACGACGCGATAGCCTTCCATCGCCGCCTGCAGCGCGCAGATCGGGTCGATTTCGGTGACCCACACCTGCGCCGACAATGCGCGCAGCGCCTGCGCCGAGCCCTTGCCGACGTCGCCGTACCCGGCAACGAGCGCGATCTTGCCGGCGATCATCACGTCGGTCGCGCGCTTGATGCCGTCGACCAGCGATTCGCGGCAGCCGTACAGATTGTCGAACTTGCTCTTGGTCACCGAATCGTTGACGTTGATCGCCGGAAAGGCGAGCCGGCCCTCCTTGTGCATCGTGTACAGGCGCTTGACGCCGGTCGTCGTTTCCTCGGTAACGCCCTTGATGCCGGATTTGATGCGCGAGTAGAAATGCGGATCCTGCGCCAGCCGGCGTGCGATCGCGGCGAACAGCGCGAACTCTTCCTCGTTCGACGGATGCCCGATCAGCGATCGATCCGACTCGGCCTGCGCGCCCAGGTGCACCAGCAGCGTCGCGTCGCCGCCGTCGTCCAGGATCATGTTCGGCGCGCCGTCGGCCGCTCCTGGGCCACCCCATTCGAAGATGCGATGGGTGAACTCCCAGTATTCATCGAGCGTCTCGCCCTTGTAGGCGAATACCGGTACTGCCGGTGGCGGCGATCGCCGCCGCCGCGTGATCCTGCGTCGAGTAAATATTGCAAGATGCCCAGCGCACTTCGGCGCCGAGCGCCTTCAAGGTTTCGATCAGCACCGCCGTCTGGATCGTCATGTGCAGGCTGCCGGCGATGCGCGCGCCGCGCAGCGGCTGCTCGGGCGCGAACTCCTCGCGGATCGCCATCAGCCCGGGCATTTCGGTCTCGGCGATCGCGATTTCCTTGCGGCCCCACGGGGCGAGCTCCAGGTCGGCGACCCGGAAGTCGGTGAATTGCTCGATATCGGTTGTAGCGTTCATTGCGTCACTCCATAGCGAGCGACTGCCGAGGGGAAGGGAGGGATTCTCGCTCGTTCCCCGCGGTGAGTCGCGGTTCAACGAGCGCCGTTGCCATGGGAATGCCCCGAGCCTGGCAGCGCCCTGACACTTGCGGCGGCTGTTGCAACGCTCCTCGGGGACCCTGATTTTATCGTAACATCGGCTTGTTGTGGACGCCCGCCCGGCAGGCGAGTTCGCGGCAGCCGACGGGATCGCGTTACCAAAGGTTTCGTCGGAGACAAAACACCTGGTTACAACTCCAATTCAACGAACCAGGCAAAACCCGGACAATCCAACGATTGTGTCCTTCGGGCTTGGTGCCCATAAGCGATGAACGACCAAACGCACGACCCGGGAAAGCCCGAGCATGCGGCCGCGGATGGCCGCCGGCCGGCAGCTGAAACCGTCGACGAGCAACCGGCCCTGACCCGGCCGGGCCCCCGCGCTCGCCGCTGGCCGTGGATACTGGCGGCGATCGTCGTCGCCGCGGCCGCGCTGGCCGCATGGTACTGGTTCGGGCACGGCACCACCGATGCGACCAAGGCGGGCGGCAAGGGAGCTGGCGCGCGCTCCGATGCCGGTCGTGGCGGCGCCGGCGCGCAAGGGCAACATCGACGTCTACATCGACGCGCTGGGCACGGTTACGCCGCGCAACAACGTCATCGTCCACACGCGCGTCGACGGACAGCTGATGAGCGTCGCCTTCCGCGAGGGCCAGATCGTCAAGGCGGGCGACCTGCTGGCGCAGATCGATCCGCGACCGTTCGAAGTGATGTTGACCCAGGCGAACGGGCAGATGGCGCGCGACCAGGCGCAGCTGAAGAACGCGCAGGTCGATCTCGAGCGCTACCAGACGCTGCTCGCGCAGGACTCGATCGCCAACCAGCAGGTCGACACGCAGGCGGCGCTGGTGCGCCAGTTCGAGGGCGCCGTCGAGGCCGACCAGGGCGCGGTCGACAACGCCAAGCTGCAGCTCACCTATTCGCCGCGTCACCGCGCCGATCAGCGGCCGCGTCGGCTTGCGCCAGGTCGACGCCGGGCAACATCGTGCACGCCGTCCGACAGCAACGGCCTCGTCGTCGATCACGCAGGTGCAGCCGATCACCGTCATCTATCCGGTGCCGGAGGACAACGTGCCGCGCATCGTCAAGCGCATGCAGAGCAGCGACAGTCCGTCGCCGTCGACGCGTTCGACCGCGGCGGCAAGACCAAGCTCGCGACCGGCAAGCTGCTCACGATCGACAATCAGATCGACACGACGACCGGCACGGTCAAGCTCAAGGCCGAGTTTCCCAACACCGACAGCGCGCTGTTTCCGAACCAGTTCGTCAACGTGCGCATGGTGGTCGAAACGCCACGAGGACGCGACGCTGGTGCCGATCGGCCGCGATCCAGCGCGGCGCGCCGGGCACGTTCGTCTACCTGGTGAAGGAGGACAAGACCGTCGCGGTGACGCCGGTGAAGCTCGGCCCGGTCGCGGGCGAGACGACCGAGGTGACGAAGCGGCTCGCGCCGGGCGATCTGGTCGTCGTCGACGGCGCGGACAAGCTGCGCGAAGGCGCGAGCGTCGAGCTCATCGACGCCGCGGCACGCGCGGCGCAGCAGACGGCGCCGGCCGCGCCAGAACGCGACGGGTGCCGGCAAGGGCGGACGGCAAGGGCGGACGCAGCAAGGGCGGCGGCTGACGCGCGCCGGCGGCAGCGCGCACCGAACGATCGACGACGATCCGCGATGAACCCGTCGCGCCTGTTCATCCTGCGGCCGGTCGCGACCTCGCTGCTGATGGTCGCGATCCTGCTCGCGGGCATCGTCGCCTACCGCGTGCTGCCGCTCTCGGCGCTGCCGCGAGGTCGACTATCCGACGATCCAGGTCGTCACGCTCTATCCGGGCGCGAGCCCCGACGTCATGACCTCGTCGATCACCGCGCCGCTCGAGCGGCAGTTCGGGCAGATGCCGGGGCTGAAGCAGATGTCGTCGACGAGCTCCGGCGGCGCCTCGGTCATCACGCTGCAGTTCAGCCTCGACCTGTCGCTCGACGTCGCCGAGCAGGAAGTGCAGGCGGCGATCAACGCGTCCGGCAGCTTCCTGCCCGCCGACCTGCCGACGCCGCCGATCTACAGCAAGGTCAATCCGGCCGACACGCCGATCCTGACGCTCGCGCTCACGTCGAAGACGCTGCCGCTGCCGAAGGTCGAGGACCTCGTCGACACGCGGCTCGCGCAGAAGATCTCGCAGCTGCCCGGCGTCGGCCTGGTCAGCATTGAGCGGCGGCCAGCGGCCGGCGGTGCGCATCCAGGCGAATCCGACGCGCGCTGGCGGCGTACGGCCTGTCGCTCGACGACGTGCGCACCGCGATCGCCAACGCCAACATCAACCAGGCCAAGGGCAGCTTCGACGGGCCGACGCGCGCCTCCACGATCGACGCCAACGACCAGCTGAAGAGCGGCCGACGAGTACAGCAGCATCATCATCGCCTACCGCAACGGCGCGCCGGTGCGCGCTGGTCGACGTCGCCGACATCGTCGACGGCGCCGAGAACACGCGGCTCGCCGCGTGGGCGAACGACACGCCGGCGATCATCGTCAACATCCAGCGCCAGCCCGGCGCCAACGTGATCGAGGTCGTCGACCGCGATCAAGCAGCTGCTGCCGCAGCTGCAGGCGTCGCTGCCCGGCGGCGGTCGACGTCACGCTGCTCACCGACCGCACGGTCACCATCCGCGCGTCGGTGCACGACGTGCAGTTCGAGCTGCTGCTCGCCGTCGCGCTGGTCGTGATGGTGATCTTCCTGTTCCTGCGCAGCCTGTCCGGCGACGATCATCCCGAGCGTCGCGGTGCCGCTGTCGCTGGTCGGCACGTTCGGCGTCATGTACCTCGCCGGCTTCTCGATCAACAACCTGACGCTGATGGCGCTGACGATCGCGACCGGCTTCGTCGTCGACGACGCGATCGTGATGATCGAGAACATCGCGCGCTACATCGAGGAGGGCGACACGCCGCTGGAGGCCGCGCTCAAGGGCGCCGAGCAGATCGGCTTCACGATCATCTCGCTGACGATCTCGCTGATCGCGGTGCTGATCCCGCTGCTGTTCATGGGCGACGTCGTCGGCCGGCTGTTCCGCGAGTTCGCGATCACGCTCGCGGTGTCGATCCTGATCTCGGCGGTCGTGTCGCTGACGCTCACGCCGATGATGTGCGCGCGGCTTCCTGCGGCACACGCCGAGAAGGAGAAGCAGGGCCGCTTCTACCGCGCGAAGCGGCGAGATCTTCGACCGCGTGATCGCGCGCTACGGCCGGATGCTCGACTGGGTGCTCGACCGCCAGCGCGCGACGCTGCTCGTCGCCGTCGTCACGCTGGTGCTCACCGTCATCCTCTACATCGTCATCCCGAAGGGCTTCTTCCCGGTGCAGGACACCGGCGTGATCCAGGGCATCTCCGAGGCGCCGCAGACGATCTCGTTCGCCGCGATGGCGGAGCGCCAGCAGGCGCTCGCCGCGCGTCATCCTGCAGGACCCGGCGGTCGAGAGCCTGTCGTCGTTCATCGGCGTCGACGGCACCAACACGACGCTCAACAGCGGCCGCATGCTGATCAACCTGAAGCCGCTGGCGCAGCGCGACGCGACGCGTCGACCGACGTGATCCGCCGCCTGCAGCCGCGAGCTCGCCGACGTCGCAGGGCATCGCGCTCTACATGCAGCCGGTGCAGGACCTGACGATCGAGGACCGCGTCAGCCGCACGCAGTACCAGTTCACGCGTCGAGGGCGCCGACCCGGACGAGCTCGCGCGACTGGGTGCCGCGGCTCGTCGAGCGGCTGCGCAGCGTGCCGCAGCTGGCCGACGTCGCGAGCGACCTGCAGGACGGCGGCCTGCAGGCCTACGTCGACATCGACCGCGAGACGGCGAGCCGCCTCGGCATCACGCCGGCGGCGATCGACAACGCGCTCTACAACGCGTTCGGCCAGCGCCTGGTCTCGACCATCTTCACGCAGGCGAACCAGTACCGCGTCGTGCTCGAAGTGAAGCCGGAGTTCCAGCGCGGGCCGGACGCGCTCGCGCAGGTCTACGTGCCGGTCGGAACGCTCGTCGGCGCCGGCCACGTCGGCGCAACGCTCCGCAGCGCTGGCCGCGCCGGCGCAGGCCGATCGACGCAGCCGAGCTCGCAGCCCCGCAACAGGTGCCGCTGACGTCGATCGCGCGCATCAGCGAGCGCGCGACGCCGCTGCGTCGATCAACCACATCGGCCAGTTCCCGGCGGCGACGATCTCGTTCAACCTCGCGCCGGGCGCGTCGCTCGGCGACGCGGTCGAGGCGATCGAGAAGGCGCAGCAGCGAGCTCGGGCTGCCGGCGAGCGCGCAGATCAGCTTCCAGGGCGCGGCGCTCGGCGTTCCGCGGCTCGCTCGCCAACACGCTGCTGCTGATCCTCGCCGCGATCGTCACGATGTACATCGTGCTGGGCGTGCTCTACGAGAGCTACATCCACCCGATCACGATCCTGTCGACGCTGCCGTCGGCCGGCGTCGGCGCGCTGCTCGCGCTGATGATCGCCGGCAACGACCTCGGCGATCATCGCGATCATCGGCATCATCCTGCTGATCGGCATCGTCAAGAAGAACGCGATCATGATGATCGACTTCGCGCTCGACGCCGAGCGCAAGGAGGGCAAGCCGCCGCGCGAGGCGATCTACCAGGCGTGCCTGCTGCGCTTCCGGCCGATCCTGATGACGACGATGGCGGCGCTGCTCGGCGCGCTGCCGCTGATGCTCGGCAGGGGCGTGGGCTCGGAGCTGCGCCATCCGCTCGGCATCACGATGGTCGGCGGCCTGATCGTCAGCCAGGTGCTGACGCTGTTCACCACGCCGGTGATCTACCTCGCCTTCGACCGCCTCGCGCGCCGCGTCGAAGGGCGCCGCGGTCGGAAAGCCGGATCCGAGGCCGCGCCGCGCGCCGGCGATTGACATGGCCGACAAGGATCCGACGCGCATCAGGGAGAGGTCAACCTGTCGGCGCCGTTCATCGCGCGGCCGGTCGCGACGACGCTGCTGACGATCGGGCTCGCGCTGGCCGGCGCCGCGGCGTTCCGGCTGCTGCCGGTCTCGCCGCTGCCGCAGGTCGACTTCCCGACGATCTCGGTGTCGGCGTCGCTGCCGGGCGCGAGTCCCGGAGACGATGGCGGCGACCGTCGCCACGCCGCTCGAGCGCGCGCTCGGGCGCATCGCCGGCGTCACCGAGATGACGTCGAGCAGCTCGCTCGGCTCGACGCGCGTCACGCTGCAGTTCGACCTCGACCCGCGACATCGACGGCGCCGCGCGCGACGTGCAGGCGGCGATCAACGCGGCGCGCAGCGCTGCTGCCGACCGGCCTGCCGAGCAATCCGACCTACCGCAAGGTCAATCCGGCCGACGCGCCGATCATGATCCTCGCGCTCACGTCGGACACGATGACGCAGGGCCAGATGTACGACGCGGCTCGACGATCCTCGCGCAGAAGCTCTCGCAGGTGTCCGGCGTCGGCCAGGTCACGCGTCGGCGGCAGCTCGCTGCCCGCGGTGCGCGTCGAGCTCAATCCGCAGGCGCTCAACAAGTACGGCATCGGCTTCGAGGACGTGCGCACGGCGCTCGCCGCGACCAACGCCAACCGGCCGAAGGGCGTCGTCGAGGACGGCGAGCGCCACTGGCAGATCCACGCCAACGACCAGGCGAAGACGGCCGCCGAATACCTGCCGCTCATCGTCGCCTACCGCAATGGCGCCGCGGTGCGGCTGCGCCGACGTCGGCCGAGGTCGTCGACTCGGTGCAGGACCTGCGCAACGCCGGCATCGTCCAACGGCAAGCCGGCGGTGCTGGTCATCATCAACCGGCAGCCGAACGCCAACATCATCGAGACGGTCGACCGCGTCACCGCGCTGCTGCCGCAGCTGCGCGCGTCGATCCCGAGCGCGATCGACGTCGACGTCGTGATGGAGCGCACGACGACGATCCGCGCGTCGCTGCGCGACGTCGAGCGCACGCTGGTCGATCTCGGTCGTGCTGGTGATCCTGGTCGTGTTCCTCTTCCTGCGCAACGGGCGCGCGACGCTGATTCCCGAGCGTCGCCGTGCCGGTGTCGCTGATCGGCACGTTCGGCGTCATGTACCTGTGCGGCTTCAGCCTCAACAATCTCTCGCTGATGGCGCTGACCGATCGCCACCGGCTTCGTCGTCGACGATGCGATCGTCGTGCTGGAGAACATCTCGCGCCACATCGAGGAGGGCATGGCGCCGTTCGAGGCGGCGCTGCGTCGGCGCGCGCGAGGTCGGCTTCACCGTGCTGTCGATGAGCCTGTCGCTGATCGCGGTGTTCATCCCGATCCTGCTGATGGGCGGCATCGTCGGGCGCTTCTTCCGCGAGTTCGCGGTGACGCTGTCGGTGGCGATCCTGATCTCGCTGGTGGTGTCGCTGACGACGACGCCGATGATGTGCGCGCGGCTGCTGCGCCCGGAAAGCGAGCGAGCGGCACGGACGGCTGTACGCGTGGAGCGAGCGCGGATTCGAGCGGCTGCGTCGCGGCTACGAGCGAAGCCTCGCCTGGGTGCTGCGCACGGCATCCTGATGATGCTGATGCTGCTGCGCGACCGTCTGCCTCAACGTCTACCTGTACGTCGATCATCCCGAAGGGCTTCTTCCCGCAGCAGGACACCGGCCGGCTCATCGGCTTCATCCAGGCCGACCAGAGCATCTCGTTCCAGGCGATGCAGCAGAAGCTCGCCGAGCTTCGTCGACATCGTCCGCGCCGATCCGGCGGTCGAGAACGTCGTCGGGTTCACCGGCGGCGGGCAGCGCAACACCGGCTGGATGTTCGTCGCGCTGAAGCCGCTGGCCGAGCGCAAGGAGTCCGCCGACCAGATCATCGCGCGGCTGCGCGCCAAGCTCGCCAAGGAGCCGGGCGCGAACCTGTTCCTCAACCCGGTGCAGGACATCCGCGTCGGCGGCCGGCAGGCCAACGCGCACGTACCAGTACACGCTGCAGGCGGACGACCTGGACGAGCTGCGCGCCTGGGAGCCGCGCATCCGCGCGGCGCTGTCGCGACCTGCCGCGAGCTGGCCGACGTCAACACCGACCAGCAGGACAAGGGCCTGCAGACGTCGCTCGTGATCGACCGCGACGCGGCGGCGCGGCTCGGCGTCACGCCGCGCTGATCGACACGACGCTCGAACGACGCGTTCGGCCAGCGGCAGGTGTCGACGATCTACAGCGCCGCTCAACCAGTACCACGTGGTGATGGAGGCGGCGCCGCGAGTACTGGCAGACGCCCGACGCGCTCGACAACGTCTACGTGAGCACGTCGCAGCGGCGCGCAGGTGCCGCTGTCGGCGTTCGCGCGCTACGACGCCGACCAACACGCGCGCTCGGCGTCAACCACCAGGGGCAGTTCGCCGCCTCGACGATCTCGTTCAACCTCGCCCGAGGGCGACGTCGCTCGGCGCAGGCGACGGACGCGATCGACGGCGCGATGGCGCAGCATCGGCGTGCCCGACGACGATGCGCGGCAGCTTCCAGGGAACCGCGCAGCGCGTTCCAGGCGTCGCTCGACAGCCAGCCGTGGCTGATCCTCGCCGCGCTGCTCACCGTCTACATCGTGCTCGGCATGCTCTACGAGAGCTTCGTGCACCCGATCACGATCCTCTCGACGCTGCCGTCGGCGGGCGTCGGCGCGCTGCTCGCGCTGCTGCTGTTCAAGACCGAGTTCAGCGTCATCGCGCTGATCGGCGTCATCCTGCTGATCGGCATCGTGAAGAAGAACGCGATCATGATGATCGACTTCGCGCTCGAGGCCGAGCGCGACCGGGGCATGAACCCGCGCGACGCGATCTTCGAGGCGTGCCTGCTGCGCTTCCGGCCGATCATGAT
The DNA here is from genome assembly GCA_963697485.1 of uncultured beta proteobacterium. Classification (GTDB taxonomy): domain Bacteria; phylum Pseudomonadota; class Gammaproteobacteria; order Burkholderiales; family Casimicrobiaceae; genus PALSA-1003. Next base: position 44,711 of record CAVOOD010000008.1, on the reverse strand, counting down.
GACGACGATGGCGGCGCTGCTCGGCGCGATGCCGCTGGCGCTCGGCACCGGCGACGGCGCGGAGCTGCGCCGGCCGCTCGGCATCTCGATCGTCGGCGGGCTGATCGTCAGCCAGATGCTGACGCTCTACACGACGCCGGTCGTCTACCTCTATCTCGACCGCTTCCGCCTCTGGACGCGCCAGCTGCGGCAGCGCCGTTTTCCGAGCGGCAAGTCCGGCCGCGGCTGCCGGCGACTGATCGGGACGATGCGAACGATGCGCACGCCCCCCGTACTCCGCGCGAGCCTCGTCGCAGCGATGATCGCCGGCGCCGCATCGCTGCTCGCCGCTTGCACGGTCGGGCCGAACTACGTGCGGCCCGGCGTCGAGACGCCGGCGGCGTACAAGGAAGCGCAGGGCTGGAAGCCGGCGCAGCCGCGCGACGACCGAGCCGCGAGGCAACGTGGTGGGAGGTCTTCGACGATCCGCAGCTCGATGCGCTGGTCGACCAGGTCGAGGTCAGCAACCAGACGATCAAGGCGGCCGAAGCGCGCGTGCGCGAGGCGCGCGCGCTGACGCAGCAGCGCGGGCGGCCTTCTTTCCGATCGTGACCGGCAACGCGAGCGCGACGCGCAGCGGCGGCCGTGGCGGCGGAGGCACCAATGCCGGCGTCGGTGGCAGCCAGAGCGGCGGCGGCCCCAGCAACAACTTCAATGTCGCGCTCGACGTCAACTGGGAGATCGACCTGTGGGGGCGCGTGCGCAGGACCGTCGAGGCCGGCGAAGCGACGGCGCAGGCGAGCGTCGCCGATCTGGAAGCGGCCAAGCTGTCGGCGCAGGCGCTGCTCGCCGCAAGACTATTTCCTGCTGCGCGTGCAGGACGCGCAGATTCGCCTGCTCAACGACACCGTCGACGCCTACGAGAAATCGCTGAAGCTGACGCAGAATCAGTACGCCGTCGGCGTCGCCGCGCGCGCCGACGTCGCGCAGGCCGAGACGCAGCTCAAGTCGACGCAGGCGCAGGCGCTCGATGCCGGCGTGCAGCGCGCGCAGCTCGAGCACGCGATCGCCGTGCTGCTCGGCAAGGCGCCGGCGGAGTTCTCGATCGCTCCCGAGGCCGTCGCCACGACGTTTCCGCCGATTCCGCTCGGGCCTGCCGTCCGAGCTGCTCGAGCGCCGGCCGGACATCGCCGCGGCCGAGCGCCGCGCGGCGGCGGCGAACGCGCAGATCGGCGTCGCCGAGGCCGCGTTCTTCCCGTCGCTGACGCTGTCGGCGACCGGCGGCTTCCAGAGCTCGGTGCTGTCGCAGCTCTTTTCGCTGCCGAGCCGCTACTGGTCGCTCGGTCCGGCGCTGGCGCAGACGATCTTCGACGCGGGATTGCGCCGCGCGCAGACGGCGCAGGCGATCGCGACCTACGACGAGAACGTCGCCAACTATCGGCAGACGGTCCTCGCCGGGTTTCAGGAAGTCGAGGACAATCTGGCGGCGCTGCGCATCCTCGAACAGGAGGCCGCGGTGCAGGACGAGGCGGTCAAGTCGGCGCGCGAATCGCTGACGATCACGCTCAACCAGTATCGCGCCGGCACCGCGAACTATCTTGCGGTCGTCGTCGCGCAGGCGACGGCGCTGTCGAACGAGCGCGCGGCGCTGACCATCCTCGGTCGCCGGCAGACGGCGAGCGTCACGCTGATCAAGGCGCTGGGCGGCGGCTGGGACGCGGCACAATTGCCGCCGAGCTAGTGCGCGGCAGGCTACGGCCCCGGCGGGCTCGCCTCGGCGGCAAACTGCTCCAGCAGCGCGCCGGCGAGGCTCGACTCGCGCTTGTAGAATCCCTCGGTGTGGAAGGTCTCTTCGAGCGCGAACAATTCGTAATCGAGGTGATGGCAGAGCTCGTGGATCAGCGTGCGCAGGAACGTCTTGAAAGCCACGACCTGCTTTTTCTGCGCGGTGCGCATCCACACGGTGATGCGCGCGGTCTCGCCTTCATCCTCGGGCTCGTAGAGGCCGTGCAGCTCGCCGTAGCCGTCGGCCGGCCGGCGCGCCAGCACGCGGACGCGCACCGGCGGCACGTGATAGCCACGCGCCAGCGCAGTGATCAGCGCCTGGCAGCCGGCTTGAACCGCGCTGCGCTGGTCGGCGCGCAGACCCGCGGCGATCCGCGCGACAATGCCGCCGAGCTCGAGGCCCGCCGGCAAACCGAGCGATTCGATCGAATCGCTGCGCAGGTAGATGCGCTGGCGGGTGCGGGAGAGCTTGTCGAAATAGGCAAAGCGCATCGGTCTTTAGTCTACCGAACTCGTCGCGTGCCGCAAGCGCTGCAAGTGTCCGCCGCGACGCCGCGATGAGGGCCGAGCGGCCGGCGCGGCGCATCGTGCCGGCGACGCTCGCCTTCGATGCAGTCGGGCAATCCATTCTCGCCGCAGTTCGCCGACGTCTACCATAGCGCCGACTCGGCGGCAGGACAGGCGCGCCACGTGTTCCTGCGCGGCAACGATCTGCCGGCGCGCTGGGCCGGCGCGCGCGTGTTCACCATTGTCGAGACGGGCTTCGGCGTCGGGCTCAATTTTCTGGCGACCTGGCAGGCCTGGCGTGACGATCCGCAGCGCTGCGCGCGGCTGCATTTCGTGTCGATCGAACGCTGGCCGTTTGCCCGAGGCGATCTTGCGACCCTGCACGCACGTAACCCGGAATGGGCGGCGCTGTCGTCACAACTGCTTGCCGCATGGCCTCCACTGGTGCCCGGAATGCACCGGCTGCACTTCGATGATGACCAGGTCACGCTGACGCTCGTCCTCGACGAGGCGATCGAGGCGGCGCGCGCCTTGAGCCTCGCCGCCGACGCCTTCTATCTCGACGGATTCGCGCCGGACCGCAATCCTGCGATGTGGTCGGCACCGCTGTTGAAGGCGCTGGCGCGGCTTGCCGCACCCGGCGCGACGGTCGCGACCTACAGTGCGGCGGGGATGGTGCGCGACGGCCTGACTGCAGCCGGATTTGCCGTCGAAAAGCGTCGCCGGCTTCGGGCGCAAGCGCGACATGCTCGCCGGGCGATACGCTCCGCGCTGGCCGGTGCAGCGACGAAAGGTCCCGCCGTCGTGGCCGGAGCGCCACGCGATCGTCATCGGCGCCGGACTGTCCGGCGCCGCGGTCGCCTCGCGCCTTGCGGTGCGCGGCTGGCGTATCGATCTCGTCGAATGCGGCAGCGCGCCTGCTGGCGCGGCGTCCGCATTGCGCGCCGGCGTGTTCCAGCCCCACGTTTCGCGCGACGATAATCTGCTCTCGCGCTTCACCCGCGCCGGATTCCTCTATGCGCTGCGGGCATGGGCCGGCGCGCTCGACCGTGACGCGACGCCGCCGTGGCAGCGTTGCGGCGTGCTGCAACTGGCCGACGGCGCCGAGAACGAGGCGCGGGTCGCCGACACCGCCGTGGCTCTCGCGCATCCGGTCGACTATGCATTGCATGCGACGCGCGCCGATGCATCCGCGCTCGCCGGCCGGCGCGCAGCGATCGGCGGCTGGTGGTTTCCGACGGCGGGATTCGTGCGCCCGGCGGCGATCGTCGAGGCGCAGCTCGCCCATGCTGCACGGCATGCCGGCGCCGGACCGGCGCCGGTGCTCCATCTCGACCGCAATGTCGCAAGCCTGCAGCGCGAGGGTGATCGCTGGTCAGCGCGCGACGCCGCCGGCGCAACCGATCGCCGCCGCGCCGGTGGTCGTTCTGGCCAACGCCTGCGACGCCGCGCGGCTGGTCGATCTGGGCGGCGACCCGCTGCGACGCATACGCGGCCAGCAAAGTTACCTGCGCGCGCCGCCGTTCGCGGCGCCGCGCGTCGTCGTCGGCGGCGAACGGCTATGTATTGCCGGCGGTCGATGGCATCGCCGTCGCGGGCGCGACTTACGATCTCGACAGCGACGATCGGTACCCGAACGCAGTGAGTCACGCCGTCAACCTCGCGCGCGCCGAACAGATGCTGCCCGGCAGCACCGCCGGCGTCGATGCGGCAGCGCTGGACGGCGGCGTCGGGTTCCGCTGCGTGGCGACCGACCGCCTGCCGATGGTCGGCGCGATCGTCGACGTCGATCGCGCGCGCGCCGATCACGCCGCGCTCGCCGGCGCGCATCTTGCCGATCTGCCGCGTATTCCCGGCCTGTACGGTGCGTTCGCCTTTGCCTCGCGCGGCCTGTCGTGGTCGGCGCTGGCGGCCGAGGCGCTGGCAAGCGAACTCGATGCCGAGCCGGCGCCGCTCTCGCACGCGCTGCTCGATGCGATCGATCCGGGCCGCTTCATCGTCAAGGCGCTGCGGCGCGGCGCGCTTTAGCGCGAGCCTCAACGCGATACAATATTACGCGACGCCCCGGACGCATTATGCCCGCCTCGATAGCCACTCTGCTCAAGCCGCAATACACGCGACATCGGCGGCCTCCTGGTGCAACGATTGTTGCCGGCCTTTCCGACCCAGATGGTCGGACCGTTCATTTTTTTCGATCATTTCGGTCCGGTGCAATTCCCGCCGGGACGAGGCATCGATGTGCGGCCGCATCCGCACATCGGTCTTGCCACCGTCACCTATCTTTTCGAAGGCGGGCAGGTCCATCGCGACAGCCTGGGCAACGTGCAGGCGATCGTTCCGGGCGACGTCAACTGGATGACCGCCGGGCGCGGCATCGTGCACTCGGAGCGCACCGGCCCGGAGGACCGCGCCGCGGGCCACCGGCTGCACGGACTGCAAACCTGGGTTGCGCTGCCCAAATCGCACGAAGCAGGTCGAGCCGTCGTTCAGTCATCATCCGAAGGCCTCGCTTCCGGAGATCGAACAGCCGGGTGCGAAAATGCGACTGCTCGCCGGCACGGCATTCGGCCAGCGCGCGCCGACACCGACGTTTTCGCCGATGATCTATCTGGCGATCGACCTCGCGGCCGGCGCCGCCGTCGACCTGCCGCCCGAGCACGAGGAACGCGGCGTGTACGTGATCGATGGCGACGTCGAGATCGGCGGCGACGCCGGCGCCGGTCGGACACATGGCGGTCCTCGCGCCCGGGCAGACTGCACGCATCGAGGCAAGGTCAGCGTCGCGGCTGGTCGTGCTCGGCGGCGCGAAGATGGACGGCGTCGCGGCTGATCTGGTGGAACTTCGTCGCCAGCTCCAAGGAGCTGATCGACAGCGCCAGCGCGCGCTGGCGCGAGCAGGGCTATCCGCCGGTGCCCGGCGAAACGGAATTCATCCCGCTCCCCTGACGCGAGCTACAAGCCCGCCGCCGCGCGCAATGCGCATCAGCGCGATCGACGTTTTCCCAGCGTGAACTCGGGCTCGTCGCGCCCGAAGTGCCCGTACGCGGCGGTCTTCAGGTAGATCGGCCGCAGCAAGTCGAGCATCTGGATGATGCCTTTCGGCCGCAAGTCGAAATTGTCGGCGACCAGCGCGGCGATCTTCTCGTCCGGAATCCTGCCGGTGCCTTCGGTGTACACGGTTACGTTGATCGGCTTTGCCACGCCGATCGCATACGAAAGCTGCACCTGGCATTGCCGTGCGATACCGGCCGCGACGATATTCTTCGCGACATAGCGCGCCGCATAGGCTGCCGAGCGGTCGACCTTCGACGGATCCTTCCCCGAGAATGCACCGCCACCGTGCGGCGCCGCCCCGCCGTAGGAATCGACGATGATCTTGCGCCCGGTCAGGCCAGCGTCGCCGTGCGGGCCGCCGATTTCGAAGCGTCCGGTCGGATTGACCAGAAAGCGCGTGTTGACCAGCATCTCCGGCGGCAGGACCGGCTTGATGATCTCCTCGACGACGGCTTCGGCCAGCTGCTCCTGCTTGTGATTCATCTCGGGATGATGCTGCGTCGACAGCACGACGGTGTCGATGCTCGTCGGCTTGCCGCCGGTGTAGCGCACCGTCACCTGCGATTTCGCGTCGGGCCGCAGCCACGGCAGGCGTCCGTCGCGGCGGACTTCGCTCTGCCGCTGCACCAGCCGGTGCGCGTAATAGATCGGGAACGGCATCAGCGCCGGCGTCTCGTCGCAGGCGTAGCCGAACATCAGGCCCTGGTCGCCGGCGCCCTGGTTCATGTATTCGTCCGACGTGCGGTCGACGCCGCGCGCGATATCGGGCGACTGGCGGCCGTAGCACACCATCACCGCGCAGCCTTCGGCATCGAACCGCAATTCGGGGTCGGTGTAGCCGATGCGATGGATCGTGTCGCGGGCGATGCGCGCGTAGTCGTGCTTGTGGTCGGTCGTGATTTCGCCGGTCATCACCACCAGGCCGGTGGACACCAGCGTTTCCGCGGCTACCCGCCCATGCGGATCCAGCGTTAGAATCGCATCGAGGACGGCGTCGGAAATCTGGTCGGCCACCTTGTCCGGATGGCCCTCGGACACCGACTCCGACGTAAAAAGAAACTCGTTCATTACCGCTCCCTGCTGGATGGACCCGCGGATGCGCGGCGGCTTGCGCGCGCGACGCAAAGAGTCGAATTCTAGCAAATTTGCCGGGTCGACCGCAGTACTCCGTCTCGAGAGACGTCTCGATGATCGTGCCCGCCACCGCCGAAAACATCGCGCGCGCCGCGCGCGCGCTTGCGCGCAGGCGAGCTCGTCGCGTTTCCGACCGAGACCGTGTACGGGCTGGGCGCGAACGCGCGCGACGCGGCGGCGATCGGACGCCTGTTTACTACGAAGGGCCGGCCCGCCGAGCATCCGGTGATCGTTCACCTCGCCGACGCGGGCGCGCTGCCGCGATGGGCGAAGACCGTCCCCGCCGGCGCCCACGCGCTGGCCCGCGCCTTCTGGCCCGGACCGCTGACGATGATCCTGCCTCGCGTCGATGGCGTTCTCGATGCGGTGACCGGAGGACAGGCCGGCGTCGGCTTGCGCGTTCCAGCGCAGCCGATCGCGCATGCGCTGCTCGCGGAACTCGCCGCGCTGGGCTGCGACGGCATTGCCGCGCCCTCGGCGAATCGCTTCGGACGGCTCAGCGCAACGACCGCAAAGCATGTCGCCGATGAATTCGGCGACAGCGTCGCGCTGATCCTCGACGGCGGTCCATCGCATCACGGCATCGAATCGACGATCGTCGATTTCAGCAGCGGCGACCCTGTCGTGCTGCGTCCCGGATCGATCACCAGCGGCGAGCTCGCGCGCGTCCTCGGCGCTACGCCGCGTTCGGCCGGCGCCGGCGCGACTCGCGCTTCGGGGACGCTGGCGTCGCACTACGCGCCGCGCACGCCGGCGAAGCTGCTGCCGCGCAAGGAGTTGCTGGCGGCGTTGGCCGATCTCGGCGGGCCGGGTTCTCATATCTCAGTGCTCGCGCATTCGGTAACGCAACCGCCGGAGTTCGAGGGCGCATGGTTCGATGCGCCGGGCGAGAGCGCGCGCTACGCGCAACAGCTCTATGCCAATCTTCGCGCGCTGGACGCGCGCGAAGCCGATGAGATCTGGATCGAAGCCCCGCCCGATGGGCCCGACTGGGTCGCCATCGGCGACCGGCTGCGGCGGGCGACGCACCGCGATTGATCGCGCGTCGATAGACCTGGGCGGCGAAGCTCACGCACCGCGCCGGGCACGTCGGTTCGCGGTTCATCGCCTGTCACGCGCGGCGGATCTGCACCGCGTAATCGCGCTCCTCCCAGCGCAACGATGCCGCCCACTGGATCGTGAAGTCGAGACGCTTTCTTGAGGCCAGTGTCGCGGCCGGGATGTCGGCCACGTGCAAGCCCAGCCCGAGATCGATCGTTTCGGTGTCGGTGATCCGCTGCCAGCCGTCGACCCCCCAGTGCACCCGGGCGGCCTCGGGCAGGCAGATGCGCAGCGCGTGCCCGACATCGATCTCATCGACAGGGACGCGAGGCATCCACAACGCAAAGTCGGGCGTCGGGCGTTTGCCGCTGTAGCGCTGCCACACCGCCTCCGGACGATCGAAGGGCCGCTTCAACTGGCGACTCGCGGCCAACTTGATGAATTCGGCGTGGGCCCAGACCAGCGGCATCGCCGACCCCGTTGGCTTTCCTGGCCACAGATTACGATCGGGCAACGCGGCGGCATCCCATATCTGCTCGGGAATCATGCCCGCGGGCCCGGTCATCGCCGCCATCGCATCGAGGTAGGGAAGTGGATCGCGCCCCGCCGCGACCTCCAGATGGCCGCGCTCTCCGGTAAGCAGCGGCCAGGCACGGCCCACTCCGACACCGTCGTAGGGAGCACCATCGATGTGCTCGCCGTAGCCGTCGCCGTTGTATCGATGCCATGACGGTCCGAACGGCGTTTGGACCTTGAGGAGTCGATCGACGACCTTGAGAGTGTCGACGACCAACGGGTCGTTCGCTTCGCGCAGCCCCAGCCGCACCAGCTGCACGAAGTCCGTGCTGATCTGCTCGTCCGCGGCCAGGCTCGGGTCGACGAGGCAATTCTTGATCGGCAGCACGTGTCTGAGGGCCTCTGCGCTGGCGGCGATCGCGGGCGGCACACCGCGAATGTAGTACGCGGCAACGCCGCAGTCCCGCGCGAGCGCTGTGTCGCGGGCAGACGTCCACATCTCGATGCGGCTGTTCCAGAAGTCCGCGATGTCCAGAGCGAAGCTTCTCGCGGGCTCGGGCAGATGGCGCGCACCGCAGACCAGCGCAGCAACGGAAACAGCGAGCGTAAAGGCATTGAAGCCGGCATTCTCTTCCCAGCGGTCCTGTTCGGTCGAGGGTCCGTTGCTTGCGACCCAGGACAACGCGCGCTGCACCATGTCGCGGATGTCGATGCCGTCGAGCGCGTCTAGGTCGGCAAGCGCGCTTGCCAGCAATACCGGAAACGCTGTCTCGTCGAGTTGTTCCCCGTTCCAATACGCCTTGCCGCCCAGCCACTGGTTCTGCGACCAGCGGCCGTCGGCACGCTGAGTGGCGATCAGATAGCGCAGGATATTGGCCGCTTCCGCGGTCGCACCCAGCGCCAGCAGTCCCCCGGCGCTTTCCACCAGATCGCGCGGCCAGACCAGGTGATAGCCGCCGATATCGTCCCTGCTGTTGCCCCACGGAATGCTGAGGCTCGCAATCATCGCTCCAGGGTAGGTCTTGTCCTGGTGGACGCGAAGGACCATCGCCGACGTCGCGATTTGCGCCTGCAACGCCGGAGCCGGTTCGGCGCCGGGAGCCGCGGCGGCGAGAGTCGGCAGGTGCATTCCCCGGTGCCATTCCTGCCATGCGCCGATGCAGGCGTCCCGTACCGCCTCGATCGGCTGGGCCAGGGCGCTGAATGCCAGCGTCGCCGCCGATTCGCGACTCGTTCCGAAACCGAGTGCGAGCGTCGCGCGATTGGGCAACTCGCCGACCAGCGCGACGTTGCCGGGGCCCGCGGTGTCGAAGGACCAGGTCAGCGCGCCATTTCGCGCGAAGTCCTGCCAACCGTCCGAGACGCCGACATAGCCGGCGCTGATTCCGCCCCACGCATCGGACCTTTCGCCGCTGCTCGCGGCCAGCGCCACGCCAAACGGGCCCTGTTCGGCCCACAGGACTTTTCGGCCGCGGTGCGCAGCGGCTTCGGCCAGATTGTCGGATCCCGAGCCGCCGAGGTGCGGCGCGAGCAATGCATAGGGGCGCAATGCCTCGTCGCCGTCGAGCGCGATGCCGAGCAGCAGGACTTCGCGCTGCGGGTCGGGGACGATGCGCAAGCGGAGCTCGAACCTCGCGTGGCTGTGGATGACGTCGATCACCGGAATCCCCGCGTCGGGCAACACGATGCGGTAATTCTGCATGCGCTTGACTTCGACCCAGAAGCCCTTCCCGTCGGCAACGATAAAGCCGAGGTCACGAATCTGGGGCAGGTCCACGCGCGGGTAATAGACCTCGTTGACGATGCCGTAGCCCGTCGTGAACCACAACCGCGCCGGACCAAGCGCGCACCCCACCATGTCCTTGGCGCTGCTGGTCCATGTGGGCGCAATGCCGGGATGGCCTGGGGCTTGCACGATGTCTACACTTGGTCGGCGCCGACCGCGCGTGCGTCGAATACCGCGCAGGTGAGCAGCGCGATGCCGAAGACCGATGTCACGCGCATCGCCGCCTTCGTGTTCCTGACCGCCTGCTAACATTGCATCGCAAACGCATCGATCGATCATACCCGCAACCCATGCCGCGACGTCCGCCCGCCGTTGTGCTCGCCCCGGATTCGTTCAAGGGATCGCTGTCGGCATCGGCCGCCGCGGCAGCGATCGCCGAAGGCTTGCGCCGCGTCTGGCCCGACGCCGATCTTCGCCTTTGTCCGATGGCGGACGGCGGCGAGGGCACGCTCGACGCCGTACTCTCATGCGGCGGACAGCGCTTGACCGATCGTGTGAGTGACGTCTCGGGCAAGCCGCTAGCTGTCGCTTATGGATCTGATCGGGCGAGCCGGCGACTGCGGTGCTCGAAGTCGCGCAGGTCGTGGGGCTGACCGATCCTGCCGTCGCGGCGGTCGACGTCGAACATCGCACGACCTTGGGCGTCGGCGAGCTGATACGCAATCGCCTCGACGCGGGCGTTCGCCGCTTCATGATCGGGTTGGGCGGCAGCAGCACCAACGACGGCGGCGCCGGCTTGCTCGCGGCGCTCGGTCTCTCGCTCACCGATGCGCGCGGGCGCGCAATAGCGCCGACGCCCGACGGCCTTGCCACGCTGGCGGCCGTCGATGCGAGCGGCCTCGATCCGCGGCTTGCCGACGCCGAGCATCATCGTGATGTCGGACGTCAACAATCCGCTGACCGGCGAGCGAGGCGCGACCGCGATCTTCGGTCCGCAGAAGGGCGTGCCGCGCGAGCGCATCGCCGAGCTCGATGGCCGCATTGCGAACTTCGCCTCGCTGACCGAGCGTGCGCTCGACCGGCGTGCGCAGGACAAGCCTGGCGCCGGCGCCGCCGGCGGTCTGGGCTTCGCGCTGCAGTTGATCGGCGGCGAGATGCGCTCGGGTGCGGAGGTCGTCGCCGACCTGATCGGACTCGATGCCGCGCTCGATGGCGCCGACTGGGCGATCACCGGCGAAGGCAAGAGCGACGCGCAGACCGCGCTGGGCAAGACGCCGCTGATCGTGGCCAGACGCGCGGCGGCGCGGCAGGTTCCCTCTACGTTGATCTCGGGAAGCATCGAGCGCTCGGCTTTGCCCGAGTTGGGCCGGCATTTCGCCGGCTGCTTTTCGCTGCCGTCCGGCCCGGCGAGCCTCGAGCAATGCCTGGCGCAAGCCGCCGGCGCTGCTCGCCGATCGCGCCGAACAGGTCGCGCGCCTGTTCGATGCCGCGCGCCGCTAGCAAAAGCGTCAGTGCGCGGCGCCCATCAGGTGATCGGGCAGCCAGGTGGCGATTTCCGGGAAAATGCACAGCAGCACGATCTGCAGCATCATGCAAAGCACGTACGGGATCGTGCCCCACATGATGCGCGTCACCGGCACGTCCGGCGCGATCGCGCTGACGATGTAGATGTTGAGCCCGACCGGAGGATGGATCAGGCCGATCTCCATGTTGATCGTCAGGATGACGCCGAACCAGACCGGGTCGAAGCCGGCCGCCTTGATGATCGGATAGAGGATCGGCGCGGTCATCAGGATGATCGCCGCCGGCGGAATGAAAAAACCGCAGACCAGCAGGAACACGTTGATCATCCCCATCAGCACCCAGCGGTTGACGTGCATGTCGGCGATGCCTTGCGCCAGCGTCTGCGTCAGGTACAGCGAGGTCAGCATGTAGCCGAAAAGCACGGCGGCGGCGATGATCATCAGGATCATCACCGACTCGCGCGTCGTGTCGCGCAGGATCTTCCACCACTTGCCGCGGCCGCCACATCCGGTAGATGACCACGGCCATCACGACGCATAGTGCCGCGCCGACGCCGGCCGCTTCCGACGGCGTCGCGACGCCGCCGTAGAGCACGTACATCACGCCGATGACGATGGCGAGAAACGGCGCGACCTTCGGAATCGATCTGGAATTTCTCCTTCCACGTGTAGCGGAAATCCGCCGCGTGGGCGCGGAAGCCGCGCTTCCAGATGATGAACAGCGTCCACAGCATGAACAGACCGGTGAGCATCACGCCGGGCACGACGCCGGCCAGGAACAGCCGGCCGATCGAGGTCTCGGTCGCGATGCCGTAGAGGATGAACGTGATCGACGGCGGAATCAGGATGCCGAGCGTGCCGCCGGCGCAGATCGATCCGGTCGCGATGTCGTCCGGATAGCCGCGGCTGCGCATCTCCGGGATGCCCATCTTGCCGATCGCCGCGCAGCACGCCGGCGACGAGCCGGTGAGCGCGGCGAAGATCGCGCAGGCGCCGAGATTCGAAATGACCAGTCCGCCCGGCAGCCGATAGAGCCAGCGGTCGAGCGCCTCGTACAGGTCCTTGCCGGCGGGCGACGAGCCGATCGCCGCGCCCATCATCACGAACATCGGGATCGACACCAGCGTGAAGTCGTTCAGCCCCGCGTAGAAGGTCTCGGCGACGACATGCAGCGCGTCGAAGCCCTGGAAGAAGACGACGAACGCGATCGAGATCGCGCCCAGCCCGAACGCGACCGGCGCCCCCGAAAGCAGCACGACCAGCGTGACGAGCAAGCACCAGAGCGCCCTGGGTGGCCGGGGCTCATGCGGCGCGCTCCTTGGTGATGCCGAACGGCGGCTCGCGTCCGGTGAGGAGCGCGAGCAGCTCGGCGACGCACTGCAAGCGTGAGCAGGCCGAGCCCGATCGGCATCGATGCGTACGGAATCCACAGGCGCGCGCGCCACATCGTGTCGGAGACCCACTTGTTGTCCCAGGCTTCCTTCCAGAACGTGAACGTGAGCACCGCGATCACGACGCAAAAGGCGATCGTCAGCGCGGAAGCGAACACCGCGAGCCACCAGCGCGGCGCGCGGGCCGGCGTAATGCGGCAGCACGTCGACGTTGACATGGCCCGCGCGTCATCAGCACGAACGGGCTGCCGATGAAGGTTGCGGCGACCAGGCAGTAGGTGACGAAATCGGTCTGCCAGATGGTGTTCATGGTTGAGCACGTAGCGCACGAACACCATCTGGCAGACGACGACGACGCCGGCGGCGATCAGCGCCGCGGCGACGAAGCCGCAAAGCGTCGAGATGTGCCTGACCCGACGGACAAAGCGATCGATCGCGTTGCTGTGACCGATCATGCTGCGCGGACCAAGCGGGTCGGCAGGATGCATGCGTGTCCCGCCGGCTGAACGTCAGGTCGCTATTTGACGCTCAGTGCTTCGTCGATCAGCTGCTTGCCGTCCGGAACTTCCTTGGCGAACTCCGCGTACGAGCTCTGCTTCGCGACGTTGATCCAGGCGTCGTATTCGGCCGGCGTCAGCGTGACGACTTCGACCTTGTGGTCCTTGAACACCTTGACCATCTCGTCGTCGAGCCCCTTGCCTTCCTTGCTGAAGTAGTCTTCGCGCCTTCTTGCCGGCCTTGAGCAGCACGTCCTGCTGCTTCTTGTCGAGGCGGTCGAAGCTCTTCTTGGACATCAGCACCGGCTCGTACATGAACCACAAGGCGTTCTCGCCCGGCGCGGTGATGCATTTCACCTGCTCGTAGATGCGGAACGAGACGAAGCTGCCGGTGCTGGTGTCGGTGGCGTCGGCGACGCCGGTCTGCAGCGCGTTGTAGACCTCGTTGCTGGGCACCGAGACGATCGACGCGCCGGCCGCCTGCCACATCGCGGCGAACGTCGGCCCGGCAGAGCGGATCTTCTGTCCCTTGATGTCATCCGGCGTGCGTATGCACGCCTTCTTGGAAGCGACGGCGCCGGCGAGCCATGCATCGGACAGCACGATGACGCCGTGCCTTCTCGATCTTGGCCTGGATGTCCTTCATGAACTTGCGAATTGCTCATGCCGCGCGGCGCGCTCGTGGTTGCGCACGAGCCCCGGCATCAGCGTGGCGCCGAATGCGCGCACCTTGCCGCTCGCGTAGTCGAGCGGAAACGACGAGATGTCGAGCTGGCCGTTGACCAGCGCGTTCCATTGCTCGTTCGGCTTGAACAGCGATGCGCCGGGATAGACCTGGACGTCGAGGTCGACGTCGGCGGCCTTGGCGTCGCGCGCGATGATCTGCACCATCTCGTCGCGCACGTCGCCCTTGCCGCCGGGAAACTGATGCGAAGCGCGCAAGGTGACGGGCGCCGCGGCCAATGGGCCTGCCATGACGACCGTCAGCAGCGCGGTCACCACGCGAAAATGCGTGAACTTGCTCATTGCGATTCCTCCTAATGCCCCTTTTTTGAATTTTCAGGCGAACCCGACAACGGCTCTGCGGCCGCTCGCATTTCCTGTTGCGCCACCGGCGCCGTCATTCAGGGCGACATGCGTCACCCGTCGTAACCGACCAGGTCGCTGGTCGCGCCGCCCGCGGTGACCCGAACCGCACAGTACTTGAACTCGGGAATCTTGCCAAATGGATCGAGCACCGGATTGGTCAACAGATTCGCCGCGGCCTCGTAATAGCAGAACGGGATGAACACCGCGCCGCGCGGCGTGCCTTCGTCGGCGCGCGCGGACAGGGTGATGCTGCCTCGTCGCGAGGCGACGGTGATCGCGTTGCCGGGATCGACGCCGAGCTTCGCAAGATCGTCCGGGTTGATCGACGCGACCGGCGAAGGCTCGATCGTGTCGAGCACCCTGGCCCGCCGCGTCATGCTGCCGGTGTGCCAGTGCTCGAGCTGGCGCCCGGTGATCAGGACGAACGGATAGTCGCCGTCCGGCCGCTCGGCCGCGGGAATGATCGCGGCCGGCACGAAGCGGCCCTTGCCGTTGGCGGTCGGAAAGTCCTCGGTGAACACGACGCGCTCGCCCGGATCGCCCTCGTGCTCGCAAGGGTAGGTGACGGCGTGCTCGCGTTCGAGACGATCCCAGGTGATGCCGGCGATCGACGGCATCGTCCGCCGCATCTCCTCGAACACCTGGCTCGGGTGATCGTAGTGCCAGTCGAGCCCGAGGGTCCTCGCCATCGCGACGATGATGGCGAGGTCCTGCCGCGCCTCGCCCGGCGGCTCGAGCGCCTGCCTGCCGAGCTGCACGCTGCGGTCGGTGTTGGTGAACGTGCCGGTCTTCTCGGGAAACGCCGATGCCGGCAGGATCACGTCGGCCAGATACCCGGTCTCGGTCAGGAAGATGTCCTGCACGACCAGCATCTCCAGCTCGGAAAGCGCCTGCCGCGCATGGCTGACGTCGGGATCGGACATCGCCGGGTTCTCGCCCATGATGTACATGCCGCGGATCTGCCCGGCGTGCACGGCGTTCATGATCTCGACGACGGTCAGGCCGGGTTGCGGATCGAGCGCCGTGCCCCAGACCTCTTCGAACATGCTGCGCGTTCCGCGCATTGTCGACGCGCTGGTAGTCCGGATACATCATCGGAATCAATCCGACGTCGCTCGCGCCCTGCACGTTGTTCTGGCCGCGCAGCGGATGCAGGCCGGTGCCGGGCCTGCCGACCTGTCCGGTCATCATCGACAGCGCGATCAGGCAGCGGGCATTGTCGGTGCCGTGCACGTGTTGCGATATGCCCATGCCCCAGAGAATCATCGAGCCGCGCGACGTCGCGTACATTCGCGCGACCTCGCGGATCGTCGCCGCGGGGACCCCGCAGACCGGCGCCATCGCCTCGGGACTGTAGCCGGCGACATTCTTCCGGATCTCCTCGAAGCCGCTGGTGCGGTCGGCGACGAAGCTCTGCGCGACCAGGCCTTCCTCGACGATCGCGTGCATCATCGCGTTCAGCAGCGCGACGTCGGTGTCCGGCTTGAACTGCAGGTAATGCGTCGCGTGCCGCGCGAGCTCGGAGCGGCGCGGATCGGCGAGGATCAGCTTGGTGCCGTTCTTGACCGCGTTCTTGATCCAGGTCGCGGCGACCGGATGATTGACCACCGGGTTGGCGCCGATCAGCAGCACGACCTCGGCCTTCATCACGTCCATCACCGGATTCGACACCGCGCCGGACCCGATGCCTTCGAGCAGCGCCGCGACGCTCGACGCGTGGCAAAGCCGCGTGCAATGGTCGACGTTGTTCGAGCCGAAGCCGGTGCGCACCAGCTTCTGGAACAGATACGCTTCCTCGTTCGAGCCCTTGGCGGAGCCGAAGCCGGCGAGCGCCTTGCCTCCGTGCTCGTCGCGGATGCGCTTGAGCGCGCCACCGGCCACCTGCAGCGCCTCTTCCCAGCTCGCCTCGCGAAACACCGCAAGCGGATCGGCCGGGTCCATGACGAAATCGGCCGTCTTGGCGAAGCCTTGCTTGCGGATCAGCGGCCGGGTCAGCCGCTGCCGGTGATGAACGTAGTCATAGCCATAGCGGCCCTTGACGCAGAGCCGCTCGTGGTTCGCCGGGCCGTCGCGGCCTTCGACGCGGACGATCTCGTTGTCCTTGACGTGATAGTCGAGCTGGCAGCCGACGCCGCAGTACGGACAGACCGACGGCACGACCTTGTCGGCGACGACCAGATAGGCGTCGTTCGCCGGCGCCAGCGCGCCGGTGGGGCAGGCCTGCACGCATTCGCCGCAGGCGACACAGGTCGACACACCCATCGGGTCGCCCAGATCGAACACGATTGCCGAGTGCGCGCCGCGGAACGCATATCCGATGACGTCGTTGACCTGTTCTTCACGGCAGGCGCGAACGCAGCGCGTGCACTGGATGCAGGCATCGAGATTGACCGCGATCGCCGGGTGCGACAAGTCGGCCTTCGGCTGTGCGCGCGCCGCGAAACGCGGCGCGCCTATACCCAGCCAGCGCTTCCATTGCTCGAGCTCGGAATCCAATTTGTACACCCGGGCCGGCACGTCGGCGGCCAGCATTTCGACGATGATTTTCTGCGAGTGAACGGCGCGCGGGCTGTCGGAGGTCACTTCCATGCCGGCGGTCGGCTTGCGGCAGCACGAAGGTGCGAGCACGCGCTCGCCCTTGATCTCCACCATGCAGGCGCGGCAGTTGCCATCGGGCCGCATGCCCGGCTTGTAGCAAAGGTGCGGGATCTCGACGCCGTGCCGCTTTGCCGCCTCGATGATCGTTTCGTCCGGGCGCGCCGACGCGGCTTCGCCGTTGAGGCGAAACTCGATCAATTCGGCAGCCAGCGCGACTTCTGCGGGTGCGTTCATACCAGCTCGTCCGGAAAATATTTGACGACGCACGCGATCGGATTCGGCGCCGCCTGCCCGAGCCCGCAGATCGATGCGTCGGCCATCGCCTGTGAAAGCTCGGCCAGCAGCGCAGTATCCCATTTCGGCTTGGACAGCAGCCCGACCGCTTTTTCGGTGCCGACGCGGCAGGGCGTGCACTGGCCGCACGATTCGTCGGCGAAAAAGCGCATCAGATTGAGCGCCGCGTCACGCGCGCGGTCGTGCTGCGAAAGAACGATCACCGCGGCTGAGCCGATGAAGCAACCGTGCGGCTGCAAGGTGTCGAAATCGAGCGGGACATCGGCCAGCGACGCCGGCAGGATGCCGCCCGACGCGCCGCCGGGCAGGTAGCCGTAGAAGTCGTGCCCGGCGAGCATGCCGCCGCAGTATTCGGCGATCAGCTCGCGCACGGTGATGCCCGCAGGTGCCAGATGTACGCCCGGCTTGGCCACGCGCCCCGAAACCGAGAACGAACGCAGCCCCTTGCGGCCGTTGCGCCCCTGTTCGGCGAACCACGCGCCGCCCTTTTCGAGAATGTCGCGTATCCAGTGCAGCGTTTCCATGTTGTGTTCGAGCGTCGGCCGGCCGAACAGTCCGACCTGCGCGACATACGGCGGCCGCAGGCGCGGCATGCCGCGCTTGCCCTCGATCGACTCGATCATCGCCGACTCTTCGCCGCAGATGTAGGCGCCGGCGCCCCGGCGAAGATGCAGGGCGGGCAGCGGGAACGGAGGGTCGGCCTGCAGCGCCGCGATCTCGCGCTCGAGCACGGCGCGGCATCCGGCGTATTCGTCGCGCAGATAGATATAGACGTCCGCGATGCCAACCGCCCACGCCGCGATCAGCACGCCCTCGAGGAAGCGATGCGGATCGCGCTCGAGGTAGTAGCGGTCCTTGAACGTGCCCGGCTCGCCCTCGTCGATGTTCACGGCCATCAGCCGCGGCGGGGCTTCCGCACGCACGATTTTCCATTTCCTGCCGGCCGGAAAGCCGGCGCCGCCCAGGCCCCGCAAGCCGGATTCCTCCAGCGCCGCCGTCACAGCGTCGATCGTGCGCTCGCCGCCGACACAGGCGGCGGCCGTGCGATAGCCGCCGCCGGCCCGATACGCGGCGAGGCCGATGTACGGCGGCGGCTCGGCCTCGGTGCGCTTGGCTGCGATCGCTGCCGCGATCCTTTCCGGGGTCGCTTGATCGACCGGATGTCTGCCCACGAGCGCGGCTGGCGCATGCTCGCAGCGTCCGATGCACGGCGCGCCGATGACGCGCACGCCGGATCCACCCGATTGCTGAAGCGCCGCGAGGAGCGCATCGGCGCCCGCCATCTGGCAAGACAGCGTCTCGCAGACGCGAACCGTCAATGCCGGCGGCGGCGTCTCGCCGGCGGCGATGACGTCGAAGTGGTGGTAGAAGGTTGCCACCTCGTATACCTCGGTCCGCGCGAGCTTCATTTCCTCGGCCAGGGCGACGATGTGCGCGCCGGAAATATGGCCGTAACGGTCCTGGACCCTGTGCAGGAACTCGATCAGGAGGTCGCGCCTGCGCGGCGCTTCGCCCAGCAAGGCGCGGATTTCGGCCAGCGCCTGCGGCTCGACCGGCCGGCCTTTCGGATGCGCGCGCGCACGACGCTTCCTGTCCAGCCCGGAAATATCGACGACCGACTGCTCGTTCATCGTCCTGCGCCCGCGCCGGTGCCGCTCATCGCGATCGTCATGGCGTCAATCGAGGAAATCGCAATGCTTTTCGACATATGCGGCGAGGTCGAGCGAGTGCTGGCGCACCAGACGCTCGGCGAGCTCGGTGTCGCGCTTTTCCAGCGCTTCGATGATGCGCATGTGGTCGACGATCGAGCGCGAGGCTCGGTCGCTCTGCGATATCGTCATGCGGCGAATCGCCCGCACGTGCAGGAAAACGTCGTCGATCGTCTTGCCCATCAGATGCGATCCCGACAGGCGGATGATCGCCTGGTGGAACGCGATGTTGGCGTCCGAGTACTCGTCGATGTGCTCGGCCGGCGTCGAGTTCCGGAATTCGTCGAACATGTGACGCAGCGCGCCGATCTCCTGGTCCGAGGCGTTGAGCGTGGCCAGCCGCGCCGCCATGCTCTCAAGCGCCGCCCACATCTCGATCATTTCGATGATCTGCTTCTTGGTCTTGCGTACGATGAATACGCCGCGGCGAGGCACCGTACGCAGGAAACCTTCCTGCTCGAGCAGGGTCATCGCCTCGCGAATCGGCGTGCGGCTGACGCCGAGCGCCTGCGCCAGCTGCCGCTCGTCCAGGCGCAGTTCTTCGCGATGGGCGTAGATGTCGGCGTCCATGATCGCCTGCTTGAGCGCCGAGTACGCCTGATCGCGGAAGCTGACATTGGTGTTGATTGGCTGCAAGGTCAGCGTGCGGGCTGCCGGTGGCAGATGTGCTGCCACCCGGGACCTCGGCTTCCTTACCTTGGCGGGTGCGTCGATGCCTGTCGTCATGGTGATTTCCGGTTCCGCTGTGAGGCCGCCGGGCGCTTGCATACCCGATTGACATTCGCTGATATACTGCATACGTTATGCCGAATACTTAAAAAAAGCCAGCCTGAACACGGAGCGCGCCATGCTAGATACCACCGCGAAGCCCGCAGCCAAGCCGGCGGCCGCGACCGCCGACGACACTTCGAAAATCGCCAGCGGCGGCGAGATCGATGTCGCATCACAAGAGACCGACGGCTTCCAGTTGGTCATCGATGCCCTCAAGCTGAACGGCATCGATACGATCTTCGGTCTGCCCGGCATACCGATTACCGACCTCACGCGCAGGATGCAGGCCGCAGGACTGCGCGTGATCTCCTTCCGTCATGAACAGAATGCCGGGTACGCCGCTTCCATCGCCGGCTTCATGACGCAGAAGCCGGGTGTCTGCCTCACGGTATCCGCGCCTGGCT
Organism: uncultured beta proteobacterium; assembly: GCA_963697485.1. Taxonomy (GTDB): domain Bacteria; phylum Pseudomonadota; class Gammaproteobacteria; order Burkholderiales; family Casimicrobiaceae; genus PALSA-1003. The sequence goes on along the minus strand of CAVOOD010000008.1, from coordinate 24,693 downwards.
TTCTCAACGGACTGGCGGCGCTGGCCAACGCCACCACCAACTGCTTCCCGATGATACTCATCAGCGGCTCGAGCGAGCGCGAGATCGTCGACCTGCAGCAGGGCGACTATGAGGAGATGGACCAGCTCGCCATCGCCAAGCCGCACGCCAAGGCCGCGTTCCGCGTTCTGCATGCCGAAGACATCGGCGTCGGCGTGGCGCGCGCGATCCGTGCCGCACTCTCCGGCCGTCCGGGCGGCGTCTATCTCGACCTGCCGGCCAAGCTGTTTCCGCAGACGATGGCCGCGGAAGCAGGAAGGAAGTCGCTGATCAAAGTGGTCGATCCGGCGCCGCGCCAGATCCCGGCGCCGGACGCCGTGCAGCGCGCGCTTGAACTGCTCAAGAGCGCCAAGCGTCCGCTCATCATTCTCGGCAAGGGCGCGGCGTACGCGCAGGCCGACGCAGACATTCGCGCGCTGGTGGAGAAGACCGGCATCCCGTACCTGCCGATGTCCATGGCCAAGGGGCTGCTGCCCGACACGCACGAACAATCCGCATCGGCAGCGCGCTCCTATGTGCTGCCGGAAGCCGATGTCGTGATGCTGGTCGGCGCGCGGCTCAACTGGCTGCTGTCGCAGGGCAAGGGCAAGACATGGGGCGGCAACAACGCCAAGGAATGGGGCGGCCAGACGTTCATCCAGATCGACATCTCGCCGCAGGAGGCCGACAGCAACGTCCGTATCGACGCGCCGGTCGTCGGCGACATCGGATCGTGCGTTGCGGCCATGCTCGCCGGCATCGGAGCCAACTGGCCGAAGCCGCCCGCCGAGTGGCTCGATGCGATCACGGAGCGCAAGACCAAGAACGTTGCGAAGATGGGGGAATCGCTGGCGAAGAATCCATCGCCGATGAACTTCCACAGCGCGCTCAACGTCGTGCGCGACATCGTCAAGGCGAATCCGGACGCCATCCTCGTCAACGAGGGTGCGAACGCGCTCGACTTCACGCGCAGCATCGTCGACATGTACAAGCCGCGCAAACGCCTGGACGTCGGCACCTGGGGCGTGATGGGGATCGGCATGGGCTTTTCAGTCGCTGCAGCCGTCGTCAGCGGCGAGCAGGTGATCGCGGTCGAGGGCGACAGCGCCTTCGGTTTCTCCGGCATGGAAGTGCGAGACGATCTGCCGCTACAACCTGCCGGTCTGCGTCGTGATCCTGAACAACAACGGCGTCTACCGCGGCGACGAAGTGAATCCTACCGGAGGACGCGATCCGTCGCCCCTGGTGTTCGTCAAGGGCGCGCGCTACGAAAAACTGATGGAGGCCTTCGGTGGCGTGGGTGTCATGGTCAGGACGCCGGCCGAGCTGCGCAGCGCGATGGAAGAAGCGATCCGCTCGCGCAAGCCCACGCTGATCAACGCGGTCATCGACGAAAAGGCGGGCACGGAAAGCGGCCGCATCACCAGCCTGAATCCATCCGCGAAAAAGAAATAATGACGGCGCGGCGCGTTGGAGCGTCGTCGGAAGTGCATTTTGGCTTCGGACGCTGTGGCGCGCCGACGCTCAACGAGCGGGCCGCGTTGGAGCGTCGTCGGAATTGCATTGGGTTCAAGCTACTGCGACGAGCCGACGCTCAACGCGGCTATTAAATATCATCGTATCGGGAACAGGCAACGACCATGAGCAAGGCGCTCGACGGAGTTCGCATCCTCGATTTCACGCACGTGCAATCGGGCCCGACCTGCACGCAGCTTCTGGCCTGGATGGGCGCCGACGTCATCAAGGTCGAGCGCGCCGGCGAGGGGGACATCACTCGCGGACAGCTGCGCGACATCCCGGGCGTCGACAGCCTCTACTTCACGATGCTCAACCACAACAAGCGTTCGATCACGATCGACGCCAAGCATCCGCAGGGCAAGGAAGTGATCGAGGCGCTGGTGCGTAAATGCGACGTGCTGGTCGAGAATTTCGCGCCCGGCGCGCTCGACCGCATGGGATTCACCTGGGAGCGCATCCAGGAGTTGAATCCCGCGATGATCGTCGCCTCGGTCAAGGGCTTCGGCCCCGGTCCGTACGAGGACTGCAAGGTCTATGAAAATGTCGCGCAATGCGCGGGAGGATCGGCATCGACGACCGGCTTTGACGACGGTCCGCCGCTGGTCACCGGTGCCCAGATCGGCGACTCGGGCACCGGCTTGCATCTGGCACTCGGCATCGTCGCCGCGCTTTATCAACGCAAGACCACCGGACGCGGCCAGCGCGTACTCGCGGCGATGCAGGACGGCGTGCTCAACCTTTGCCGGGTGAAGCTTCGCGACCAGCAGAGGCTGGATCGCACCCACGTGATGGAAGAGTATCCGCAATACCCGAACGGCAAGTTCGGCGACGCCGTTCCGCGTGCCGGCAACGCCTCCGGCGGCGGCCAGCCCGGCTGGATTCTTAAATGCAAGGGCTGGGAAACCGATCCGAACGCGTACATCTACTTCATCACGCAGGCGCCGGTGTGGAAAGACATCTGCGAGGTCATCGGCCGCGAGGAGTGGCTGACCGATCCGCGCTACGCGACGCCCAAGGCGCGGCTGCCGCACCTGATGGAAATTTTCGGCCAGATCGAGGAATGGACCAAGACCAAGACCAAGTTCGAGGCGATGGACATCCTGAACAAGCACGACATTCCCTGCGGCCCGATCCTGTCGATGAAAGAAATCGCCGAAGAGCCGTCGTTGCGCAAGACCGGCACCGTCGTCGAGGTCGACCATCCGACGCGCGGCAAATACTTGAGCGTCGGCAACCCGATCAAGATGTCCGACAGCCCGACCGAGGTGAAGCGTTCGCCTCTGCTGGGCGAGCACACCGACGAGGTCCTGACCGAGCTCGGCTACGACAAGGATCAGGTCGCCGCGCTGCGCGCCGCGAAAGCGATCTAGAGCGCGGCGGCGCTTAGGGCGCCGATGCGATAACCACGTACGACGGAGGAGCAAGCGATGGCGAACAACAAGACGGCAGTCCGGCAGATCCTGGACAAGGTGAAGGCGGAGGGCCGCACCTCGCTGACAGCGCCGGAGGGCAAGCTCGTCTGCGACGCCTATGGCATTTCGGTGCCGAAGGAAGGCGTGGCGACATCGGCCGCCGAGGCGACGAAGCTCGCCTCGGGAATCGGCTTTCCGGTGGTGATGAAGATCGTTTCACCGGAAATCCTGCACAAGACCGAGGCCGGCGGCGTCCTGGTTGGGGTGAAAAGCGCCGACGAGGTCGACAAGGGCTTCGCGACGATCATGGCCAACGCCAAAAAGTACGACCCGAAAGCCAATCTGCTCGGCGTCCAGATCCAGCAGATGCTGCACGGCGGGCAGGAAGTCATCATCGGCGCAGTGACCGATCCCTCGTTCGGCAAGCTGGTCGCCTTCGGTCTCGGCGGAATCCTGGTCGAGGTGCTCAAGGACATCACGTTCCGGCTCGCGCCGGCGACGCGCGAAGACGCGCTGTCGATGCTCGACGGCATCGCTGCGGCCGAAATCCTCAAGGGCGTTCGCGGCGCCGAGCCCGTGCACCGCGACGCGCTTGCCACGCTGATCCAGAACGTCTCGCAGCTGGTCGCCGATTTCCCCGAGATCGCCGAGATGGATCTGAATCCGGTGTTCGCGAGCAAGACTGGCGCGATCGCCGCCGACGTGCGCATCGTCGTCGATTTCAGTCCGCCGCCGCCGCGCTTCCGGCCCAGCCACGACGACATCGTGCGCGACATGAACCGCATCATGAAGCCGGATGCCGTCGCCGTGATCGGTGCGTCCGCCGAGGAAGGCAAGATCGGCAACTCGGTGATGAAGAATCTGATCAACGGCGGTTACAAGGGCGAGATCTACCCGATCAATCCGTCCGCCGGCGAAATCATGGGCCGGAAGGCGTACAAGAGCGTCAAGGACGTTCCGGGCAAGATCGACGTCGCCGTGTTCGCGATACCCGCCAAGTTCGTCGCGCAGGCGCTGATCGAGGTTGGAGAGAAAGAGATTCCGGGCGCGGTGCTGATCCCCTCGGGCTTCGCCGAGACCGGCAACGTCGAAGGCCAGAAGGAGATCCAGGACATTGGCCGCAAGTACGGCGTGCGGCTGATGGGCCCGAACATCTACGGGTTTTACTACACCTGGAAGAACCTCTGCGCGACCTTCTGCACCGCCTACGACGTCAAGGGCCACGCCGCGCTGTCGTCGCAATCGGGCGGCATCGGCATGGCGATCATCGGTTTTTCGCGCTCGGCCAAGATGGGCGTCTCGGCCATCGTCGGGTTGGGCAACAAATCCGACATCGACGAGGACGATCTGCTGACGTTCTTCGAACAGGACGACAACACGACCATCATCGCGCAGCATTGCGAGGATCTTAAGGACGGACGTGCGTTTGCCGAGGTTGCCAAGCGCGTGTCCAAAAAGAAGCCCATCGTCATGCTCAAGGCGGGGCGGACCAGCATGGGTGCGCGCGCGGCCAGCTCGCACACCGGCGCCCTCGCCGGCAACGACAAGATCTACGAGGACGTGCTCAAGCAGTCGGGCGTGATCCGCGCCCGCTCCCTTCGCGACCTACTCGAGTTTGCGAGAGCGATTCCGATCCTGCCCACGCCCAAGGGCGAGAACGTGCTTATCATCACCGGCGCCGGTGGCTCGGGCGTGCTGCTGTCCGACGCCTGCGTCGACAACAAGCTCTCGCTGATGGCGATGCCGCCTGACCTCGACGCGGCGTTCCGCAAGTTCATTCCTCCGTTCGGCGCGGCCGGCAACCCGGTCGACATCACCGGCGGCGAGCCCCCGAAAACCTACCAGAACACCGTTCGCCTGGGCCTCGAGGATCCGCGCATCCATGCGCTGATCCTCGGTTACTGGCACACGATCGTCACGCCGCCGATGGTTTTCGCACAGAAGATGGTCGAAGTGGTCGACGAGATGAGAGCGAAAGGAATCGAGAAGCCCATCGTGGTATCGCTCGCTGGCGACGTTCAGGTGGAAGAGGCGGCGGAGCATCTGTTCGCGCACGGCATCCCCGCGTATCCGTACACGACCGAAACACCGGTCGCGGTCCTCGGCGCCAAGTACCAGTGGGCGCGCGGCGCCGGCCTGATCTGAGAATCGGCTTGCACGCCCGCACTTCACCGCTGCCTTCGCCGCCGATGGTCGCATGATCCATCATCTGGCCAGCCCGGCCTTCTGGGTCGCGCTCGGTGAGATCATCATGGTCAATATCGTGCTGTCCGGCGACAACGCGGTCGTGATCGCGCTGGCCGCGCGTTCGCTGCCGCGGCGGCAGCAAAAGCAGGCGATCATCTGGGGCAGCGTCGCGGCGACCGTCATTCTGGTGACGCTGACGATCATCGCGGCCGAGATTTTCGAGCTGCCGTACCTGCGACTGGTGGGCAGCCTCTTGTTGTTCTGGATCGCTGTGCAACTGCTGATTCCCGGCCATGAAGGCGAGGGCAACGTCGACAGCGGCAAAAGCGCATGGTCGGCGATGCGCACGATTCTGATCGCCGATCTGATCATGAGCACCGACAACGTCATCGGCGTCGCGGCGACGGCCAAGGGCGACCTTCTGCTGCTCATGCTCGGACTCGGCATCAGCGTTCCCGTGGTCGTATTCGGCAGCACGATCGTCATGAAGCTGATCGGCCGGTTTCCAATCATCATTACCCTCGGCGCGGCGCTTCTGGGCTGGGTGGCCGGCGATATGCTGGACAGCGACCCGATCCTCGTCGGCTGGATCGCCGCGCACATGCCCTGGCTGCAGTTCACGCTACCGCTGGTCGGCGAAATTAGCTGGAGCCAGATCGTCGGCGCGGCGCTGGTCGTCGCGATCGGAAAACTCCTGGCCGCGCGCTCGGCGCGCGCCGAGTCCAAGCCGATCGATCTGGCCGCAGGCGTGCGACAGAGCCGCTCGCACTGATTGACGAACGAAAGGACCGCTCGATGCTGAAGATTCTGGCACTCGTCGACGGTTCGGAAAGCTCGAGCCGCGCTGTTCGCTATGTCATCGCAACGTCAGCGCTATGCAAGGAAGCCCCGGAAATTCACTTGCTGAACGTACAGATGCCGGTAACTCCGGGTAACATCGGACGCCACGTCAGCCACGGCGATCTCGATGACTATTATCATGACGAAGGTATGCGGGCGCTGGCGCCGGCGCGCAAGCTACTCGACGATGCGGGCATTCGGCACGCGTTTCACATCGGTGTAGGCGAGATCGGCGAAACCGTGGCAAGGTACGTCAAGGAACTTTCCGCGCAGCAGATCGCGATGGGAACCCGCGGACTGGGCCCTGTTGCGGGCATGCTGCTCGGGTCGGTGACGACCAAGGTCGTGCAAGCGGTCAACGTTCCGATTGTGCTGGTGAAATAGCCGGGGAGAAGGCATCCGCGTCGCGGGATTCGCACAAATCGATTTTTGCTGCAGTGTTTGGAATGACGACAAGAAACCCGCTGACAGCGGGCAGGTTCTCAGGGAACCACAGCCACTTTAGGAGGTGACATGAAATCTCATCAACTGTCGATGTTGCGGGCGGCGCTGACTGCGCTGGTCGCGGGAGTCGTTGTAGCAGCCGTTCCGTTTTCAGCGGGCGCATGGGAGCCCACCAAGCCTGTCCAGTTCATCGTCCCGGCCGGCACCGGCGGCGGCGCCGACCAGATGGCACGCTTCATCCAGGGCGTGGCGAGCAAGCACCAATTAATGAAGGAGCCGATGATCGTCGTCAACGAGTCGGGTGGTGCCGGCGCGCAAGGCTTCCTCGACGTCAAGGCGGCCAAGGGCGATCCGAATACGATAGTTATTACGCTGTCGAATCTGTTCACGACGCCGATGGCGACCGGCGTGCCGTTCAGCTGGCGCGATCTGACGCCTGTGGCGATGCTTGCGCTAGACGAATTCGTTCTGTGGGTCAATGCCGATACGCCGTACAAGACGGCCAAGCAGTACATCGATGCAGTCAAGGCCGCGCCCAACAAATTCAAGATGGGCGGCACCGGGTCGAAGCAGGAAGACCAGATCATCACCGCGCAGATCGAGCAGGCCAATCCCGGCGTCAAGTTCATCTACATTCCTCTGAAGGGCGGCGGCGACGTCGCCGTGCAACTGGTCGGCGGCCACATCGATTCGACGGTCAACAATCCGATCGAAGCAGTCGCGCAGTGGCGCGCCGGCAAGCTCCGCCCGCTGTGCGTGTTCGATGCGCAGCGCATGCCGTACAAGGCGAAGGTCACCGCCGACATGTCCTGGTACGACATTCCGACCTGCAAGGAATCCGGCCTTCCGGTCGAGTACCTGATGCTGCGCGGCATCTTCATGCCCGCCGGCGTCAGCAAGGAGCAGGTCGATTTTTACGTCGACTTGTTCAAGAAGGTTCGGGCGACACCCGACTGGAAGGCATTCACCGAGCAGGCCGCGTTCAACCAGTCTTTCATGACTGGCGCAGAGTACGTCAAATGGGTGGAGCAGGCCGAAACCATGCACAAGGGCCTGATGGAGAAGGCGGGCTTTCTGGCCAAGCAATAGATCGGCGCACAAGGGCGCGGGTCGCTCTGACGCGAACGACGGACCGGACGAGGCGTAGCCGAATGCCGCCGATCGCGCCAGAACGCCCGCAACCCTGTCGCCTTTGACATCCAACGCCGCGGGGCACTGACGATGGCAAAGCACGGCACTACCGGGCAGGATGACGGCCGCTCCATCGTCTCGATGCGGACGATGGAAATCGCGGTCGCGGCGATCCTGCTGGCTTTCGGCGCGACGTTCTTGTACACCAGCTACAAGCTTGGCTTCCGCTGGGGAACGGAAGGCCCGCAGTCGGGCTTCTTTCCGTTCTACGTGAGCCTGTTCATCTGCGTGGCGAGCGGCGCCGTCCTGCTGCAGGCTATCCTTGGCAAGGATGAAAGCGGCGCCCAAACCTTCGTCGAGCACGGGCAGCTGAAGCAGGTTCTGAAGGTGCTGATCCCCGCGGGCCTGTTCGTCCTGGGCATCCAGCTGATAGGCATTTACGTCTCGTCGGCAATCTACATCGCGCTCTTCATGAACCTGCTCGGCGACTATCCGTGGAAAAAGAGCGTGCCTCTGGCGGTGGCCATCAGCGTACTTTTCTTCTTCATGTTCGAAGTGTGGTTCCAGGTTCCGTTGTTCAAGGGATACTGGAATCTGACCGGCTGGACCGGCTTCTGAGCCGGTTCAGTGCATGCGAGTCGCGTGGCGGCGCCGGCGGCAAGAGACACTGGTTAATCAACTCGGGAGCACTGGGTGTCTGACCTGAATCTTCTGTTTCACGGGTTCGCGGTGGTGCTCACGCCGTTCAATATCGGCCTGATGTTCCTCGGCATCGTTCTGGGTGTGATCATCGGCGTGCTGCCGGGCCTGGGCGCCGCCAACGGCATCGCGATCCTGCTGCCGCTGACGTTTACGATGCCGCCGACCTCGGCGATCATCATGTTGTCGTGCATTTACTGGGGCGCCCTGTTCGGCGGCGCGATCGCGTCGATCCTGTTCAATATTCCAGGCGAGCCCTGGTCGGTCGCGACCACCTTCGACGGCTATCCGCTGGCGCAGAAGGGACGCGCCGGCGAGGCGCTAACGGCGTCGTTCACCTCCTCGTTCGTCGGCGCCCTCGTCGCCGTGCTGCTGATCACCTTTCTCGCGCCGGTGATCGCGCGCTTCGCCCTCCAATTCGGGCCTCCGGAGTTCTTTTCGGTTTATCTACTGACGTTCTGCAGCTTCGTCGGCATGGGCAAGGGCTCCCCGTGGAAGATCATCATTTCGATGATGATCGGTTTCGCCCTGTCCACGGTCGGCATCGATATCGTCACCGGACAACTGCGCCTGACGTTCGGTTTCCCGAGCCTGATGAAGGGATTCGACTTCCTGATTGCGGTGATCGGGCTCTTCGGCATCGGCGAGATCCTGCTGTCGATGGAAGAAGGACTGGCGTTTCACGGCGTGCCGGCCAAGATCAATCTCAAGGTCGTGCTCGAGACGTGGAAGAAGCTGCCGAGATACTGGATGACCTTCATACGCAGCACCGCGATCGGGTGCTGGATGGGCATCACGCCGGGTGGCGCGACGCCGGCGTCGTTCATGAGCTACGGCGTTGCCAAGAAGATGTCGAAGGATGGCGACAAGTTCGGCACCGGCGTGCTGGAGGGCGTCGTGGCGCCTGAGACCGCAGCGCACGCCGCCGGAACCAGCGCGCTGCTGCCGATGATCACGCTCGGCATACCGGGCTCGCCCACCGCCGCAGTGCTGCTCGGCGGCTTGTTGATCTGGGGCCTGCAGCCAGGCCCGCTGCTGTTCGCCGAAAAGCCCGACTTCGTCTGGGGACTGATCGCCAGCATGTACCTGGGCAACATCGCCGGGCTGATCGTCGTGCTGAGCCTCGTGCCGCTGTTCGCCGGCATCCTGCGCATCCCGTTCTCGATCATCGCTCCGGTGATCGTCGCGATCTGCGCAATCGGCGCCTACACGGTCAACAACGCGATGCAGGACATCTGGTTCATGCTCGGCTTCGGCGTCATCGGCTACCTGTTCAAGAAGCTCAACTATCCGCTGGCGCCGATGGTGCTGGCGCTGGTGCTTGGCAACAACGCCGAAAACGCGTTTCGCCAGGCCATGCTGATGTCCCAAGGCGACATGACCATCATGTGGTCGAACTGGCTGGTGGGCAGCATCACCACCCTCGCGGTGGTCATGCTGTTCTGGCCGCTGATCTCCAAGGTCCTCAAGAAGGTCATTCCGGCCAAACCGGACAAGGTGTCCGAGCAGCGGCCGGTCGAATAAGCCGGCGCTGCATGCGGCGATAGCTTCGCCGGGCGCCCGCGCCCGGCGCCGCGCTGCGGCCGCGCGGTCGAAGGCAGGCGACTACAATCACGCTGGTCATGAACGCCAATCTCTACGCGCTGCTGCACAGCCATTTTGCCGAGCATCTCGAGCAGCCCTGCGTCCTGATTCCGGGCGGCCCGGTCATTCACTACGATGACCTAGACGCCGCCTCGGCGCGCATTGCGCATACTCTGCTCGCCGCCGGCTGTGTGCCCGGCGATCGTGTTGCCGTGCAAACCGACAAATGCTGGCAGGTGCTGGCGGTCTATCTGGCCTGCCTGCGCGCGGGCCTGGTGTACCTGCCGCTCAACACCGGGTATCGCAAGGCCGAGCTCGCCTATTTCTTTGCCGACGCCGAACCTCGCGTCATCGTGTGCGCTCCCGCCGATGCCGCCGAGGTCGCTGCGCTGCGCACCGACGCGACTGTGCTGACCCTTGCGGGCGACGAAGGCAGCCTGCTCGATTGCGCTCGCGACCAATCGTCGCAGTTCGACATCGTGGCCTCGGCCCCGGGCGATCTAGCGGCGCTGCTCTATACCTCGGGGACGACCGGCCGCTCGAAGGGCGCGATGCTGACGCACCGCAACCTGGCCTCCAATGCGCTGGCTCTGGTCGATCACTGGAGGTTTACGCGCGGCGACGTGTTGCTGCACGCGTTGCCGCTGTTCCACGTGCACGGCTTGTTCGTCGCCTGTCACTGCGCGCTGCTGTCGGCCAGCCGGATGCTATGGCTTCCGAAATTCGACGCCGCGGAAGTCATGAGTCTCCTGCCGCATGCGACGGTGATGATGGGCGTCCCGACCTATCTACTCGCGCCTGCTTGCCGACACCGCATTCGGCGCCGAGACCTGCCGCACAATCCGGGTGTTCATCTCCGGTTCGGCGCCGCTGCTGCCGGAAACGTTCAACGACTTTGCCGCGCATACCGGACAGGCGATCGTCGAGCGCTACGGCATGACCGAAACGGGCATGAATACCTCCAATCCGCTCGACGGCGAGCGTCGCTGCGGCAGCGTCGGCGTCGCGCTGCCCGGCATCAGCGTTCGCGTCGTTGCCGCCGACGGCGCGATTTGCGCGCCCGGCGCAGTCGGCGATATCGAGGTCAAGGGGCCGAACGTCTTTTCCGGCTACTGGCAGATGCCGGACCGCACCCGGGAGGAATTCACCGACGACGGCTACTTTCGGACCGGCGACGTCGGCGAGATGGCTGCCGACCGCTACTTGCGGATCGTCGGCCGCGCCAAGGACCTGATCATCACCGGCGGCCTCAACGTCTACCCGAAGGAGATCGAGGAAAGAATCGATGCGCTGCCAGGCGTCGCGGAATCGGCGGTGATCGGCGTCGCCGATCCGGATTTCGGCGAGGCGGTCACCGCCGTCGTCGTTGCGAAGTCGGGCCACGTCCTGCGCGAAGCGGACATCGTTGCCGCGCTGAAGCAGGAAATGGCGGGTTTCAAGGTGCCCAAGCGCGTCTACGTGGTCGACGAGCTGCCGCGCAACGCGATGGGCAAGGTCGAGAAAAACGTGCTGCGCGAGCGCTACCCGGGCACCCGATCGTGATCGGCGATCTACGGGTGCAATGGCGCGGCATCAGGGCCGACATCGGCCGCCACTGAGCGGTGCTTCGGCGCGGCATCAGGGCCAACATCGGCCGCCGCTGAGCGGTGCTTTGGTGCGGCGTGCCGCGCTAGCGCGGCCGTCGGGGCAGCGAACGTCGCGATGATCCTTGTCCCCGACGTCGCGCCGGATTGGACGCTCAGGACGCCGTTGTGCCGGTCGACCACTTCCTTGACGATGGCGAGTCCGAGCCCGGAGCCGTCTCCCGGCGTTCCTTCGATCCGATAAAAGCGCTCGAACACTTTGCTGCGCGCATCTTCGGGAATGCCGACACCGTTGTCCTCGACGCTCAGATACGGATGCCCGCCGTCATCCGTCCCCGAGCGAACCGTCACCGTGCCGCCGGGCGGCGTATAGCGCAAGGCGTTGTCGACCAGGTTGTTCAGCAACTCGGACAGCAATAGCGGATTGCCCGAAACGATCGCATTTTCGAGGACGAAGCCGAGGTCGATATCGCGCGCAATCGCGCGCGGGACCCACTCCTGTGCCGTCACGTCGGCGATCTGGCGCAAGTCGAAAAACTGGGCATCGCGCCCATTGGCGTCGCTCGCCTCGGCCCGCGCGAGCGCGAGCAGTTGCGTGGCCAGATGGCTTGCCCGCATCGTTGCTACGTGCATGCCCTCTATCTCGCTCCTGACATCCGGAGCCAATTCGCGCCGCAGCAATAGCTCCAGGTGCATCTGCAGACCGGCCAGCGGTGTGCGCAGCTGGTGGGCGGCGTTGGCGAGGAAGCGCTGCTGGACTCCGCTGGCCTCGCGCATCCGGCCGAGCAGCTTGTTGAATGCCTTGACTGCGGGAGCGATCTCCGCCGGAGCGCCGGTTTCCGCAAGCGGCCGAAGATCGTTCGGGCCGCGCCCGAGCAGCTCGCCGCGGATGCGCGCCAGCGGAGCAACGCCGTGCTTGACGCCTGTCCAGGCGAGGACGACGGCGGCGAATGCGATGAGCAGAGTGGGCACCAGCTCTGCGGCGAGAATTTCCCAGATCAAACGCTGCCGCTTGGAAAGCGTCTCACCGACCTGAACGCTGAATCCGCTGTCGGTGCGCAGCGCTGCGATGCGCACCGGCTCGCTGCGATAGACTCCGTCGAAAAACCTGCGCTCGCCGTCTCGCAGTGCCGGCGCAGCGGCGAGCTCTTCGGTGCCGGCAATGACTCTGCCGTCGGCATCACGAATCTGGAAGACCATCGAATCGACATGGTCGTACATCAACGCTTCCTGCGCCTGCATCAGCAGGTCGAGATGCGGGCCGTCGGCGCCAACTCGAATGTTCTCGGCCATGTCGAGCGCAGGATCCAGCAGCGAGCGATCGTACGCCGAGGTGGCGACGCTCAGTGCCACGCCATAGGTCAGTACACCTCCGCACAGCACCAGGAACAGCAGCGACGGGATCAGGAAAAACAGCAGGCGGCGACGGATACTGTGCGCGGCGGTCCTGCCCTCAGGCATCGAGCTGCTCCCACAGATAGCCGAAGCCGCGGACCGTGCGTATGTGCATTCCCGCTGTCTCGATCTTCGCACGCAGGCGCGACACGTAGACCTCGATCGTGTTGATCGACAGGTGCTCGTCGTAGTTGAAAAGCTGCTGACCGATGAACTCCTTGCTCAGCACCCGCCCAGGCCGAGTCAGAAAGAGTTCGAGCAATGCCCACTCGCGCACAGTGAGGTCGACCGCGACGCCGTTGGCGGTGACGCGCTTGGCCTCGATGTCGATCGATAAGGCGCCGATCACGATCGGGCCTGAAGGCAGCGAGGTTCGCCGCAGCAACGCCCTGACGCGAGCTTCGAATTCGGTCAGCGAAAAAGGCTTGGTCAGGTAGTCGTCGGCGCCGAGATCGAGTCCGCGCACGCGGTCCTCTACCGCGTCGCGCGCAGTCAGGACCAGAACGTTCGTTTGCGAGCGGCGCTGCCGTAGCCTGCGCAGCACCTCGAAACCGTCGATGTCTGGCAGGCCGATGTCGAGAACCAGAAGCTCGTACGGCGTCGACCGCAGCGCGCTGTCAGCGCCGAGGCCATTCTTTACGCGATCGACGCCATGCCCCGCTTTGGTCAACAGGCGGGTGAGGCCTTCGGCAAGCAAGGCGTCGTCTTCGGCGACAAGTATTCGCATGGTTTCTTTTCTCGCTCAGTTTAGCGCGAAAACGAGATGTTGCCGTGACGAGACAGTTTCTGACGCCCCACTGACAAACAGCAGCATCGCTTCCTTCGCAGTTTGACGTTGCTTTGAGGTCACACATACAGTATGCCATATACCAAGGGTCGCGTTCGGCAACTCGAAGACGGGCACGAGACTGCGCTTGCAAAGCGATTTCGCCAGCGGATCCACCGCACGACCGGACCTTGAAAGCTTGCCCACCGAGGAGGAAAAATGAAGCACGGTAATTACTTTGCAGTCGTCGGTATCGTCGGGTTGGCAATGTCGGGAGGAGCCCGCGCCGATGTCGTCAGTGACCTCCAGGCACAAATGCAGCTGCTGCAAAAACAATTGGATCAAGTGAAGACACAGCTGTACGAGATGCAGCAGGAAAAGAAAAAGGAAGCAGCCGCGCCGGCCGGCGGCGGTTTCCTGCAACTGAAGCCCAATTCGGGAGCCACCTTTCTCGTTCCGGGCGGCGGCGAAGTGTCGTTGTATGGAAACCTCGACGTTTCGTTCGACGAGACGACGAAGGGCCTGAAGAGCGATTACGGAGACAATGGTGGCATGCCGGTTGGAAAGATGGGTTGGCAACCTGCCATTGCAAGCAACCTGTCCGCCCTGGGCGTGCGCGGCAAGCACCCGGTGCAGCCCGATGTCAATTTCATCTGGCAGCTAGAGGCCGGCATCGATATTTCGGCCACCCCCGGCATCAAGGAAACGACTTCAAACACCAGCTACGCCGTCAACGGCGCGCTTTTTTCACGTAACAGCTTTGTCGGCTTCTCCGGCAAGGAATGGGGTGCCGTGATGATCGGGAAGTCGGAGACTCCATACAAGACCTCGACCGACCGGTTGAATCCGTTCTCGGGCATGCTTGGTGATTATCGCGTCATGATCGGAAATACCGGCGGCGACAATCGCGTGGAGTTCGGCCTCCGCGCATCACACGCGCTCTGGTACGAATCGCCCAGCTGGAACGGCGCTTCGTTCAAGGCGATGTACTCGCCTGGCCAGAACCGGGACGACACCAGCAGCATAGTTCCCTCGTCAGAGCCGGACTGCTCCGGCGGTAACATTCCCGGCAGCGGTGCGCTGCCTCCTACCTGTAATGATGGCTCGTTTGGCGACCTGTTCAGCCTGAGCGCACACTATCAGCAGGGCCCCTTGTATCTGACCGCTGCTTACGAAAGGCACAAGAACGTCAATCGCACGAGCGACCTCGCCAATCTCGACCCGAGGGATGTCGCCGACGAGAGTGCGTTCAAGGTCGGAGCCCAATACACTTTCGCGACCAAGACCACAGTGAGTGCGCTGTGGGAGCGCACCTACCGGTCGCTGCCCTCCGACCTGGAAAGCCAGAATGAGCGTGCGCGACCCAATGCGACGTGGCTCGCGCTGACGCAGCCGGTCACCGACAAGGACAGCGTTAGCTTCGGGTGGGGTCACGTGGGCAAGTCGGAAGGTTTCCTCGGGGTGCACAATACGCCGGACAGCCAGACGACGTTCGACAACGCCGCGAACCTCTATTCGCTGGCCTGGCGGCACATGGTCGACAAGAACACGACCGTTTACGCCGACTGGGCGATGACGGTCAACCATGCCGATGCGCACTACGATCTCGGCGCGGGCGGCCACGGCGTAACCACCGACTGCCACGATTCGACGCCGCTCTCGGCGTTCGATCCGACGACAGGCGGCGTGACCAACACCGGCCCGCATTGCTTCTCCGGTGGCAGGCTGCAGGGCGTTTCGGTCGGCGTCGGGTACAGGTTCTAGGTTCATCGCCGAGCCCCAGCTCGGCGCGGGCGCGCGTTCTCCTCCGGGGCGTGCGCCCGCTTCATTTGGCGATGCGTCAGCTGGCGTCTGCGCTTCCCCAGCGGCCGAGCGTAGGGATGTGGCCGTCACCTGTCGTCTGTTGCAGATATATCGGTCGATCGGTTTGCGGCAACGTAGCGTCGAATATCGACGGCGCAATGGCGAGCAATCCGGCGCGCGTGTTCGGGTCCGCGCCCGCATGCGCCAGTATCTCTCGATCGACCCACGCCGGCTTGCCCTCGACCAGTCGGACGTGGATGCGCCCGGTGGCCTGCGCCGCGAAATTGATTTCGCGGAACCGATCGACGCACTGGCGCAGAAAACCTGTGTTGTGCTCCGGGAGAAGAACGCTCGCGTCGCTGTACAGAGATTCCGGGCCGGTCGCGTTGATGTCGACTCTGCGGTAGCGCTCGACATCGAGCAGGCACTTGACGTCGAGCACGTTCAGCGTGTCGTTCCAGCCAAAAGCGATCGTCCGCGGCCGCTCGCCGAGCTGCACGCTGTTGTCGAGAAATTCGAAGTGCACCTGCTTGTCGGTGCGCTGGATCCAGGTAAAAAACAGCTGCGGCATGCCCGAGTAGGCTTCGACCGCGTGGGCCAGCGTATCGTCGACCGCCTTGTACCTGCCGACGTCGAGCCCGCGCTTCCATGCGCGCTCGACCAGCGATTCGGGCGAGGTGATCATGAAGAACAGATAGACGACCCGGCCGAAGCGGGTCAGCAGGTTGCTGCCCGCCTCGTCGGAGTCGGGGGCGAAGCTGTCGAAGCGGAACCGGTCGATCAAGAGATGCGACATGCCGCCCTGCTCGGCCTTGTGCGCCATGTAGCGATCGAGCTTCTGGTCGACGATCTGCAATTCCTCCGCGGTGAACGAACCGCCGTACCGGTAGGCCGCCCCCAGCGTGCCGTAGTCGAGCAGTTGCTTTCGCCATATGTCGGGGCTGATCAGTGCGAAGTCACTCCAGTTGACGCCGATGTCGCCGGCGAGCTTCTTCTGCAGCGGGCGGAGCGTGCTTTTGCCGGATGCCGAGGGACCCTTGGTGTTCATGACGAACGGCCGCTGTTGGCGCGGCAGCAGCGTATAGCCTTCGCTGCCGGCAGCATCGACCAGCCACGGGGCGATCAGCCGCCCGATCTCGTCGGCGCCGAAGTCGTTGCTGGCGATGCCGGTGGCGATCGCGGCGACGAGCTCGCGACTCGCCCAGAGCTCGCCGTGCCGGATCAGTAATGCCGACACCACCTTGATCAGCGCGCGGTACGCCGCCTTGTGCAACGCGTCGGCGGTCCCGTGCGCGAGGCTTTCCCAGTCGATAAGCACCCGTTGAACCACGGTTTCGGCGGATACGGACGCCACGGCTCGCGCCCGGCGTGATTTCAAGATCGCGAGCAGGCCGCCCTCGCGCCTGGGCGCTTCCGACTGAACCGCTGCAGGCGGCGCATACAAGGTCGACAGCTCGGAATCGATGAACTCGCGCAGCCGGCGGCGCAACGCATCGTAGGCGGACTCGATCGCCGCGCTTCGCGGCTCGATGTGTCCGGCCAGGATCGCGCGCGTGATCCGGCGGAAATTGATGCCGAGATCCTCAATCTTCGTACCGTCGGGCACCGAGAGATCGGCAGTGACCCTGATCAGGACTTCGTGCAGCGCCAGGCGGCCGGGCCGAAACGCGACCAGCTCGCTCGAATCGAGACCGGTGAGATCGTGCAACTCGGCGGCTTGCGCGACACTGGTAAAGACGTTGTCCGGACGAAAGATCGTGCACAAATGGCGCAGATGTTCGGGGACCTGCGACTCGATCCCCGGGTGCCACGGGCCGAAACTTTCCGTGGCGGCAGCGAGCGGATCAGCGGGCAAAGACCTTCCAGAGGAAAAATGCCGCAACCACGTAGAGCAGCGCGGCAAAGGCGCGGCGCAGCCGCGCGACCGGCCAGCGGTGCGCCATGCGCGCGCCGGCCGGAGCGGCCAGCACGCTGGCGCTGGCGATACTGAAGAGCGCCGGCAGGTTGAGATAACCGACCGTATACGGCGGCAGATCGGTCTGCCGCAATCCGGCGATCAGATAGCCGACGGTGCCCGCCGCGGCGATCGGCAGGCCGAGCGCTGCCGAGGTGGCAACCGCGTTGTGAATGCGCACATTGCACGCGGCCATGAACGGCACCGAGACGAACGCGCCTCCGGCGCCGACGATGCTCGACAGCAGGCCGATCACACCGCCGACGGCGAACATGCCGGGCGCACCCGGAAGCACGCGAGTCGCCTTCGGCTTGGCGTTGCGCAACAGCCGCGTCGCGGTGAATGCCGCGAACGCGGCGAATACGCCCGACAGGGTCGCCGTCGACAGGCCACTGACCAGCTGCGGGCCGAGCAACGAACCGGCAAGGATGCCCGGAGCGAGCTTCCAAAAGATCGGCCAGACGACCGCATCGTGCGCGTGGTGCGTCCGCACGCTGGAGATCGAAGTGAAGACGATGGTCGCCAGCGACGTCGCCACCGCGATGTGGAGGATGTGCTCGGGCGGAAAGTGCTGGTAGCTGAAGATCAGGGTAAGCAGCGGGATCATCGTCATCCCGCCGCCGATGCCGAGCAGACCGGCGATGAATCCGACGACGCCGCCGATCGCAAGGAAGATCGGGACCAGCGTCCAGTCCACGCTACGCTTTCATCAGCTTGTCGGTGATGATCGTCCATTCCCGGGGATCGACCGGCGTGATCGACAGGCGGTTGCCCGGCTGCAGTGTGCGCATCGTGGCGAGGTCGGGGCGGGTGCGAAGCTCGGCGAGCGAGACCAGCCGCGTCTTTTTCACCAGCGTGACCTCGACATTCATCCAGCGCGGCGCCGCGCGCGTCGCCTTGGCATCGTAGTAGGGACTTTTCCTGTCGAACTGCGACGCGTCGGGATAAGCGGCCTTCGTCACCTTGACGATGCCGGCGATACCGGGCTCGGGGCAGCTCGAATGGTAGAAAAACGCGAGGTCGCCGACCTGCATCTGGTCGCGCATGAAATTGCGCGCCTGGTAATTGCGTACGCCATACCAGGCGACCGTCCGCTTCGGCATCGCCGCGAGGTCGTCGATCGACACCTCGTCGGGCTCGGATTTCATCAGCCAGTAACGCATGGTCGGACCCATGGTCGGCCTGTTGCGGCGCCGAACGACGGAAAACGGAATTATGATCCGAAAGCGGGCTTTCGAAGCGATCGAGGGCGCCCAAGCCGGCGATGCCGCCGGCGCTGGCGACTCAGACGTTCATCGGCCCGGAGACAAAGCGGGCTTCGCTCCGGCTAACGGCGCCGGAGCTTCACGATGACCGCAGCGCGGGTGCCGGCGCTTTAGGTCGGCGCCGCGCCCCGAAGCGCGGCCGAGGACAGGTCGGCTGCCGCAGTTCTCCTCGTATACGCGGCCCGCATCGGCTTCAGGACGAAGAGTGCGAGCACCGCGGCCAGGATGTTCATCGAAGCGCCGATGACGAATACGGCGAGCCATGTGCCGGTGGCGGTCATCAGCACATTGCCGAGCGGGACGAGCAGCGATGCCGTTCCCTTGGCGGTGTACATCAGCCCCGTATTGGTCGTGGCGTAGCGGGCACCAAAGGTGTCGGTCACCGTCGCGGGGAAGAGACTGTAGATCTCGCCCCAGGCAAAAAATACCAGACCGCTGAGGATGACGAAGCTGACCGGGTCGGTCCCGAATTTCGCCAGCGCCAATATGCCGACGCCTTCGAGCCCGAAGGCGATGAACATCGTGTTCTCTCGCCCGATGTGATCCGAAACCCAGCCGAAAAACGGGCGGGTGATGCCGTTCAAGACGCGGTCGAGCGCAAGCGCAAACGTCAGCGCGGGCAGCGTCAATCCGACCAGGCTCACCGGGATGTCGGCGACCTGGAAATCCTTTGCGATCAGCGCGAGCTGCGCGGTCGCCATCAATCCGCCGGCGCCCATAAGCACGAACATCAGATACATCAGCCAGAAGATTGGCGACTTCACCATCTCACCCGGAGTCGCCTGGTGTCTTCCGGCACCGGGCGCCAATTTTGCCGGCGCGACCAGCATGCTGGCGGGAGGCGCAAAAAGAACGAACCCGAGAACGACGACGATCAAGCCCTGCGCAATGCCGAACGTCAGGAACGTCTGCTCATAGCCGCTCGTCTTGATCATCGCGGCGATCGGTATGATCGTCAGCGCGGAGCCGGCGCCAAAACCGGCAGCCGTCAGACCGGCCGCCAATCCGCGTCGCCCGGGGAACCACTTCACCGCGTTTCCGATACATGTTCCGTAGACACCGCCCGCGCCGATGCCGCCGAGCGCGGCGGCGAAGTAGAGCATGGCCAGCGAACTCGCCACCGAGTTGATCGCCCATGCGAGTCCGCACAGGATGCCGCCGACGACGACGATCCACCGCGGTCCGAAACGGTCCACGAGATATCCCTCGACGGGCACGAGCCAGGTTTCCAGCAGCACGAAAATGGTGAACGCGATCTGGATCGACGCGCGTCCCCAGTGATATTTGGCATCCATCGGGTTGACGAAAAGTGTCCAACCGTATTGCAGGTTGGCGACGCTCGCCATGCAGATGACGCCGATGACAAGCTGAGTCCACGGTGACGCAAACACGGACTTCGTGCTGGTCGTTCCAGATTCCATGTGCGTTCCTCCAAGTGTGCGGGACCACTCTGCGATGCGGCGCCCAGCTGTCGGCGCGCGGCGCGCGATGCTCTGATTTTTTTGGTGCTATGCGACGCGTATGTATGCAGTGCATCTTTGATAAAGTCGCTGCGTAAGTCAAGATGAATTGATGTTCGGTGTGTCAGTAATTAGCAAGGTTCTGTCGCGCGACATGCGCGGTGTGTCACGCGAAGGTCAGCGTGCGACGTGTCAGTGCAGCGAAAGGTTTGTGGCGTAGGCTTTCTCGGTCGGGCGTTCGCGGAATCAGCAGCAGCGGATGACGCGCGATCACGCGATACCTGCCGGTGAACGCTCAGGTGCGTCGATTGTCTGGATCGACGCGCAAGGCGTGTGGCAGAAGATAGCGTGAGGCCGTGCGTTGGCGCGTTTCGCAACTTGCCGCATCGCTCATTGGCAAGACCATGCCCGGTCCATATGCCTTCTGTTCTTTCTGGTCGCAGGGCAGGCGACCGCGGGCGGCGGCCCGCTCGGCATCGATCACCTCGTCGACTATCAGAACTCCGGCATCTGGAAGCGGAGCAACCAGACCGTGCTGCTGGACCTGTTGATCGGCGGCGAGGTCGCCGGCGCACTCTGGGAAGGCGGCGAAACGCGGCTCGGCAAGACGTTCTGGCAATCGATCGACTCGTCGGTCATCGGCGCAGTCTCTTCGGAAGCGATGAAGCACATCTTCACGCGATCGCGCCCAGACCAATCCCCCGATCCGAACCTCTGGTTCCAGGGGTCGAGCCACTACAGCTTTCCCAGCGGCGAGGTGACAGCGGTCACCGCAATCGTCACGCCCTTCGTGCTGGAATACGCGCACGACTACCCGGCTGTCTACGCGCTCGAGCTGCTGCCGCTATACGATGGCATCGCGAGAGTGAAAGTCCACGCCCACTGGCAATCCGATGCGCTGGCCGGGTTCGCGCTCGGCACAGGCGTAGCGTACTTCGCCCACACCCGCGACAATCCGATCATCCTTGGTGTGTTGCCGCACGGATTCATGGTCGGTTTGCGCACCAAGTTCTGACTTGCGCTCGCGGCCTGAATGGAGGTCGCGGCGGCGCATGTGAAAATGCGCTGCCAAGCCGACGAAGGCGGATCGGAGCCTCGCCCGTGAAGCGGGCGAGGTCCTGGATAGGTGCCCCCCACCTGTGCCGTGCCAACCGTCATCTTGAACCTGAGTTCAAGAGGGTCGCCTGCCAGGACCATCAGGCGCTTCCGCGTAGGGAACGCACACCGGTCCGTTTGAGGCTCGGCAACCTCGCTAAGTTAGCATTGGTTCAAAGAGTGTATGGCCAGCTCGAACACCGCAGGGGACAATGAACATAAACGATCGGAATTCGCAGCGCGCGCGACGGATCAGAACAGCTTGTCCTGATCTGCCATCGCACGATCGATCGCAGACTGCATCGCGGAAATTCTACGCCGAACGCCGGCGCTGTCAAAACTGGCGGCGGTCGCCGCGCCGACGTGCCCGGCCCTGGCCTGCAGCAGCTCGTGCGCGATATTGAGCGCCGCCATCACCGCGATGCGCTCGGTGCCTGCGATCTTGCCCGAATCGCGGATCTCGCGCATGCGCCGGTCGAGCAGTTGCACCGCAAGCAAGAGCTCGTCGCGCTCGGACTGCTTGCACCCGACGCGATATTCGCGTCCCAGGATCGAGACGTCGAGCGTGGTTGCCTGATCGTCCATCGGATCAGCCCAGCGATTCGGGCAGCTGCTGCAGCAGCGCATCGATGCGCGACGTCGCCGCGCCGATGCGCGCGGTCAGCGCCCGGTTCTGCTCGAGGGCTCGCCCGAGCTCGCGCTTCAGCGACTCATTCTCGGCGCGAAGCCTGTTGTAGTCGGCAAGCAGCAGCGCGAGCTTCTGCTCGAGCCCGGCGAATTCGGTGAATTCGGATTCCATCGTCGGTGCACTATAGGGTCAAGCTTCGGACCGCGTCAACGGGGCCGCTTTCCGTCATGCCGTGTCCAGCGACTTGTAGCGCACTTCGAGAATTTCCAGCTCTTCGACGCCGCCCGGCGTTTTGAGGGTCACCACCTCGCCTTCGCGCGCCTTGATCAGCGCGCGTGCCATTGGCGACACCCAGCTGATGTAGCCGCGATGCGTGTCGATCTCGTCGACCCCGACGATGCTTATCGTGCGCGTTTCGCCGTGCGAATCGCGCACGGTCACAGTCGCGCCGAAGAATATCTGGTCGATGTCGTCGGCGTCGCGGCGCGCCATCGGATCGACGATCTCGGCGATGTCGAGACGTCGGATCAGGAAACGGATGCGCCGGTCGATTTCGCGCAGGCGCTTCTTGCCGTAGATATAGTCGCCGTTCTCGGAGCGGTCGCCGTTGCTCGCTGCCCACGATACGGTCGCGACGACCTCGGGCCGGTCCTTGTCGACCAACGTGTTCAACTCGGCCTTGAGGCGCGCAAATCCGCCCGGCGTCATGTAGTTCCGGGCGCCTGCGGGCAGCGGCGACGCTTCCTCGACATCGTCTTCGATGTCATCGTCGTCTTCGCGGGTGAATGCCTTGCTCATCGATCGGATCGAACGTCCTGGCCTCGCCGCGGACGCCGCCGTTGCGAGGCAAGAGCGCGATGGCCGCAACGCCGGCCGAAAGGAAATTATAGTCCACCTGCCGGAGGCTATAATCGTTGCCCTTCCGACTGCCGCCGAGCGGCGACTAGCGGTCGAGAAGCCCGCCGCGATGACCCGGATTCCCGCCACGCTGGCTCTAGCCACCCTCGCCGTCGTCGCGCTCGCGGCATTCGCGCTGGCGCTCGGCGTCGGCAGCATCGCCCTCGATCCGATGACCGTGCTGCGCGCGCTGGCCGGCGGCGGGGATGCAATGCCGCGCACGATCGTGCAGGAGCTGCGTCTGCCGCGCGCGCTCGCCGCGTTCGCGACCGGAGGCTCGCTGGCGATGGCCGGCGCGCTGTTGCAGGTATTGCTGCGCAATCCCCTGGCCGAT
Source organism: uncultured beta proteobacterium (assembly GCA_963697485.1). GTDB lineage: Bacteria > Pseudomonadota > Gammaproteobacteria > Burkholderiales > Casimicrobiaceae > PALSA-1003. Next base: position 1,680 of record CAVOOD010000008.1, on the reverse strand, counting down.
CCGTACGTGCTCGGCGTCTCCGGCGGCGCGGCGGTCGGCGCGCTGGCGGCGATGCTGCTGGGCGCGGTCGCGTGGCTGATTCCGCCGGGGCCTTTGCCGGCGCATTCGTCTCGACCGTGCTGGTCTTCGCGCTGGCGCGCGGCTCCGGCGCCTGGTCGCCGACGAGGCTATTGCTGACCGGTGTCATCGTCGCGGCAGGCTGGGGCGCGGTGGTCGCGTTGTTGCTGTCGCTGGCGCCCGAGGCGCAGCTGCGGGGCATGCTGTTCTGGCTGATCGGCGACCTGTCGGCGCCGCCCGCAGCGTGGACGCCGCTGATCGTGCTCGGGCTGGCCATGGCCATCGCGCTGCCCTTTGCGCGCGACTTGAATGCGCTCTCGCGCGGTGATGCGGTCGCGGCGGCGCTCGGTGTATCGATCGCGCGGCTCCCCTGGCTGATTTTTGCCCTCGCGGCGCTGCTGACCGCCGTCGCGGTGACCACCGCCGGCGCAATCGGCTTCGTCGGGCTGATCGTGCCGCACGCGGTGCGGCTCGTCATCGGCAACGACCAGCGCGCGCTGCTGCCGGCCTCGGCCCTTGCCGGCGGCGCGATGCTGCTGATCGCCGACACGCTGGCGCGCCAGCTCGCCGCGCCGGCACAGCTGCCGGTCGGCGTCGTCACCGCGCTGATCGGCGTGCCGGTATTCCTGATCCTGCTGCGGCGCGAGCGATGAGCGAGATCGGCGCTGCTCTCGGCGTGCGCGGACTGACGGTCCGCATTGCCGCGCTGACCGTATGCCGCAACCTGGAATTTTCGGTGGCACCGGGGCAGTGCTGGGCGATTCTCGGACGCAACGGCGCGGGCAAGACGACGCTATTGCACACGCTGGCGGGATTGCGCCCGGCGGCCTCCGGCACGATCGAGCTCGCCGGGCGGCCGCTCGCGCAATGGTCGCCGCGCGACGTCGCGCGACGCCGCGCGGTGCTGCCGCAGGACGACAGCGACGCGTTCGCCGCGACGGTGCTGGAAACGGCGCTGGTCGGCAGGCATCCGCATTTGTCGCGCTGGCAATGGGAAAGTGCTGCCGATCTCGCGATCGCCCGCGCCGCACTGGCGGCAATGGACATCGGCGGCGCCGAAGCTCGCGACGTGCGCACGCTTTCCGGCGGCGAGCGCCGCCGAGTCGCACTCGCGGCGCTGCTCACCCAGCAGCCGGAACTGTTGTTTCTCGACGAGCCGTCGAGCCACCTGGACCTCGCGCATCAGCTCGCCCTGCTCGACCGCTTGGCCGGGCTGGCGCGAAGTGGAAACAAGGCGGTGCTGATGGTCCTGCACGACGTCAACCTCGCGGTGCGCTGCTGCGACCACGCGCTGTTGCTAGATGGCGGCGTGGCGCAGGCGGGGCCGGCAACGGAGCTCTTGACCGCGGCGCGGTTGTCGCAGCTTTATGGCGTGCCCTTGCGCGCGGTCGAGACCGAACGCGGTCCGGTGTTCGCTCCGGTCTGAGAACCTACCAGTCGCTCAGCGTGCGACGTTGGCCCGCGCTCGGTCGATGACCGCGCACAGGGATTCGGCACCGTCGACAAAGCGGGGACCGGCGCGGTGCAGCAGATTGGCGTCGACGACGAAGAGATTCCCTGCGCGTACGGCCGGCAGATCCGCCCACTGCCGCCAGTCGTCGAGCCATGCAGGACGAATCGCGC
>CAVOOD010000007.1:0-587719 GCA_963697485.1 uncultured beta proteobacterium | reverse complement strand
TCGCCGTGGCGCCCGCTGCTGGTCGGCGGCGTCGCCGCGGGCTGGGCGACCGCGCACAGCGACGTGAGGCTCGAGCTCGAGGCGGAGGATCCGAAGGCGGTGGAACTGGGCCTGATCAATGCCGGCATCGAATACACCGCCGCGGCGCCGGCGAGCGGGACTGTGCCGGGGGCGCGCCTTAACGCAGGGCGCAGCGCGGCCGCGGTCCGCCTCGACATCGTCTCGCCGCAACAGCGCCGCAACCGTCCGCGTCGCAACGACGAGGAACGACTGTCGCTGTCAGACCTCAAATCGCTGTTGGCGAACGCCGCAAGCGCAGCGGATCCGGCGTCGTGATTACTCCTTCAGCCACGCCGCGGCGGTCAGCGCGAAGTAAGTCAGGATCGCGTCGGCGCCGGCGCGCTTGAACGCGATCAGCGCCTCCAGCACGCAAGTGCGCTCGTCGAGCCAGCCGTTGGCCGCGGCCGCCTTCAGCATCGCGTACTCGCCGCTGACCTGGTAGACCGCGGTCGGCGCGCCGAACGCGTCCTTGACCCGGCGCACGATGTCCAGGTAAGGCAGCCCCGGCTTGACCATCACCATGTCGGCGCCTTCCTGCGAGGTCCAGATAGACTTCCCATAGCGCTTCGTCGCCGTTCGCCGGGTCCATCTGGTAGGTGTACTTGTTGCCGCCACCCAGGTTGGCGCACGAGCCGACGGCATCGCGGAACGGCCCGTAGAACCCCGACGCGTACTTGGCCGAATACGCGAGGATCCGCGCCCTGTCGATGCCCGGCGCGATCGAGCGCGGCGCGCAGCGCGCCGATGCGTCCGTCCATCATGTCGGACGGCGCGACGACGTCGGCGCCGGCCTCGGCATGGCACAGCGCCTGCCGCGTCAGCGCCGCGACCGTCTCGTCGTTGGTGACGTAGCCGGTGTCGTCGAGCAAGCCGTCCTGACCGTGACTGGTATAGGGGTCGAGCGCGACGTCGGTGATCACGCCCAACGCCGGAAATCGCGCCTTCAGCGCGCGCACCGTTCGCGGCACGCAGTCCCTTCGGATCCCAGGCGGCGGCCGCATCGAGCGACTTCTGCGCGGCTGGAATCACCGGGAACAGCGCGATCGCCGGCACGCCGAGCGCGACGCAGCGTTCGGCGTCTGCGCAACAGCAGGTCGATGCTCTTGCGCGAGATCCCCGGCAGCGAAAGCACGGGCTCCTCGCGGCGGCTCGCCCTCGAGGACGAACGCCGGATAGATGAAGTCATCGCTGGACAGTCGATGTCTCGCGCATCAGACGGCGCGAGAAATCGTCGCGACGCATTCGGCGCGGCCGGCGCTCGGGAAATTTTCCGGTAAAGTTCATCGACATAGCGAGCGCTCGAGCCTGGTTGCGCGAGTCGCTTCAAACGCATCGTAGCGCGCGCGCATCGCGGCAGGCAACAAGGCGATTTTCGTTGGTCCGCGTGCGTTCGAAAAATCGTCGAGCACGACGTGGAACTCTTTTGTCGCGAGGTCGGTCATATCCCGCAGACGATAGCATCGTCTCCCGCTTTCCTCCCTGAGCGGGTGCCCTTCGGTTGCGTAACCCTACCAACCGAAGGGCGTTCTTCGGGCCCCGTCTCACTCCCCTTGATGTCGGGGCCTTTCTTTTTGTGCCGGCAGAATCGCGGCGTCCGCTGCGAACGGCGCAAGCCAGGCGCCTACCGCCTGCTCCGCATCGGCGAGGCCGAGCTTTCGCGTCGCCGAGAACAGCTGCACGCCGATTCGATCCGCATGCACCGCATAGTCCTGCGCTAATTCACGCTGCACGCCCGCGAGAATGCGTCGCTGTTCGGCGACGGTGAACTTGTCGGCCTTGGTCAGCAGGATATGGGTCGGGCGCAACGACGGAAGGAACCAGTCGAGCATCTGCCGGTCGAGGTCGGTCATCGCCCGTCGCGCATCCATCACCAATACCAGGCCGGCCAGCGGCACGCGCTCGGCAAGATAGCGTGCAATAAAATGCTGCCAGTGCCGGCGGATCGCGGCCGGCACCTCGGCATAGCCGTAGCCGGGCAGGTCCGCGAGCAGGGCTCCCGAGCGCAAGCGAAAGAAGTTGATGTTCTGCGTGCGGCCCGGCGTCTTGCTGACGAACGCCAGCCGCGTTCGCTGCGCGAGCGCGTTGATGGCCGAGGACTTGCCGGCGTTCGATCGGCCGGCGAACGCCACCTCGGGCGCTCCGTCGACAGGCAGCTGGTGCCAGTCCGCCGCTGTCGTCAGGAACTCCGCATTGTGGAACGGATGCTTCACCGCGCTCGCCCGGGCTGCAGGGCTTGGGCCGGCCGCGACGGATTCGGTACAATACGCGGTCGGTTCGCGTCGGATGCGTGCGCGGTCGATGCCCGATGCGCGGACTGGACCGCCGGGCCGCCGAATCGAGGGAGCGTTAAACAATGAAACGCGCGTTGTTGCTGACCGCGGTGGCCGCTGCGGTTGCGCTCGCCGCACCGGCGCGGGCCGAGGACGCCGCCGCCAAGCCGGATCTCGCCAAGGCGCAGCAGATCGTCAACCAGGTTTGCTCGGCCTGCCATGGCGCCGATGGTAACAGCCCGAGTCCGGCGAATCCCAACCTCGCCGGACAGCAGGCCGACTATATCGCCCTGCAGCTCGCCCACTTCAAGAGCGGGCTTCGCAACAATGCGGTGATGGCCGGCATGGCCGCGACCCTGACGCCGGAAGACATGCGATCGCTGGGCGCGTACTTCGCGCAGCAGAAACCGAAGGGATCGGCGGCCAAGGACGCCGATCTCGCCACTGCGGGGCAAAAGCTGTTTCGCGGCGGCGACGCCGCCAGCGGCGTGCCGGCGTGCGCCGCGTGCCACGCACCGGACGGCGCAGGCATTCCGTCGCGCTATCCGCGCCTCGGCGGCCAGTATGCCGACTACACGTTGGCGCAGCTCCGCGCGTTCAAGGCGGGCGAGCGCGGCATGGACAAGGAAGGCAAGGACGTCAACGGAAGGATCATGGCGCAAATCGCCGGCAGGATGAATGAGCAGGCGATCGCGGCGGCGGCGCAGTACGCCGCCGGCTTGCACTAAGCGTGCAACCGCCGGACAGTCAAAGGCGGCGATTGTGCCGCCTTTTTTATCTGCGCTGACATGACCGCCTCGATCGCGGCGCTGTTCGTCTATCCGGTCAAGGGCTGCCGTGGCATCGCGCTGTCTTCGGCGCTGATTACCGAGCGCGGGCTCGAGCACGACCGCGAGTGGATGGTCGTCGACGTCGCCGGACGATTCGTCACGCAACGCACCGAGCCCCGGCTAGCGTCGATCGCAACCGCGATCACCGTCAACTCGCTCATACTGACCGTGCCCGGCGCCGAGCCCCTTCAAGTGCCGCTCGATCAATCCGGCACCGCCGGCGCGGTGACCGTGTGGCGCGATACGGTGCCGGGAATCGATCAGGGACCCGCGGCAGCGGCCTGGCTTTCGGCGCGCCTGGCCGGCGCTTACCGGCTGGTTCGTTTCGATTCCGCGGCAAGACGGCTCTGCAATCCCGAATACGCCGGCGATTCCGGGGCGCATACCGCGTTCGCCGATGGCTATCCGCTGCTGGTGCTGTCGGAAGCGTCGCTGGACGATCTGAACGCGCGGCTCGCGACGCCGCTGCCGATCGATCGTTTTCGTCCGAATCTTCTGCTCTCCGGCGTCGATGCCTATGATGAGGATTACATCGACGAGATCGTCAGCGGCGACGTGACGCTGAAAATGGTCAAGCCTTGCACGCGTTGCCAGGTGACGACGATCGATCAGCGGACGCTGGAGCGGGGTCTCGAACCGCTGCGCACGCTGGCCGGATACCGGCACAATGCGCTGCTGGACGGCGTCGCATTCGGGATGAATGCGATCGTCACGGCCGGCGCCGGCGCGACGCTGACGCGCTCCGCGCCGGTCGCGCATTCGTACCGATTCTGATTTGCGGGTTCGACGCGGCTTGCCGGGGCGGCGTGCGCCGGGTGTTACCCCGCTGCAGCCTTGCACGCGGCCAGCGTTTCGCGCCAATCCGGCAGCGCGATGCCGAAGGTCTCTTCGAATTTACCCGTGGCGAGCACCGCCGATGGCGGTCGGCGGGCCGGCGTCGGATATTCCGCCGTCGTGATCGGCACGACGCGCGGACGGTCGGCATCGTCGAAAATTGCGCGCGCAAAATCGAACCAGCTTGCGCGTCCGCGCCCGCTCAAGTGATAGACGCCGCTCCTTTTCGCCAGCGCCGCTGCGCCGCGGCTCACCAGGCCGGCCGTCGCTTCGGCCAGCACCCGGCTCCAGTTGGGCACGCCGAACTGGTCGGCGACGATGCGCAATTCGTCCCGCGTGGCGGCGAGTCGGCGCATCGTCAGCAGAAAATTCTGGCCGTGCCAGCCGTAGATCCAGCTCGTGCGCAGGATCAGGTGCGCGCCTCCGGCGGCCGCTATCGCGCGCTCGCCGCCGAGCTTGCTCTTGCCGTAGACATTCAGCGGGTTCGTCTGGTCTTCCTCGCGATACGGCTGCGTGGAGTTGCCGTCGAACACATAATCGGTCGAATAATGGATCAGCAACGCGTCCAGATGCTTCGCTTCATCGGCCAGCAGCGCGGGCGCCCGGGCATTGACCGCCTCGGCTAACGCAGGTTCGCTTTCTGCGCGGTCGACGGCGGTATAGCCGGCCGCGTTGACGACGATCTGCGGCTTGATCCGGCGCATTGTCGCCACGATCGCGTCTGCATCGGCCAGATCGAGCGCGGCGCGATCGAGTGCTTGCACCTCGCCATGTGCTGGAAGCAATCGGACCAGCTCGAAGCCGAGTTGCCCTGCGGCCCCGGTGAGCAGAATCACCGGACGCTTCACGGATAGGCGTCGGCTTGCGCCAGCGTGCGCCCGGCTCCGTCCTTGGCTGCGACCAGCGGCGCGCCCGACAGCGGCCACCGGATGCCGAGCGCGGGATCGCTCCACAAGAGGCAGCGCTCGTGCTGCGGATACCAATAGTCGGTCGTCTTGTAGAGGAATTCCGCGGCATCGGAGACGACCAGGAAGCCGTGCGCGAAACCCGGCGGAATCCACAGCATCCGCCGGTTCGCAGCCGACAGCAGCGCCGACGACCAGCGGCCGAACCGCGGCGAGCTGCGGCGCAGATCGACCGCGACGTCGAACACTTCGCCCTCGGTCACGCGCACCAGCTTGCCCTGGGCGTGCTCGATCTGGTAATGCAGGCCGCGCAACACGCCCCGCGCGGAGCGCGAATGATTGTCCTGCACGAACTCGGCGTCGACCCCAGCCTCGGCGAGCGCGCGACGATTGTAGCTTTCGAAGAAGAACCCGCGTTCGTCGCCGTGCACTTTCGGCTCGACCAACAGCACCTCGGGCAATTCGGTCGGCGTGACCTTCATCGCTGCTGCTTCATCGTATCGCGGGCCCGTGCAACAGGCTGAGCAGATATTGCCCGTAGCCGTTCTTGGCCATCGCCTGTCCGAGCTTTTCCAGCGCCGCGGCGTCGATGTAACCCTGGCGATAGGCGATCTCTTCGGGACAGGCGATCTTGAGTCCCTGCCGGCGCTCGATGGTCGCAATGTATTGCGCCGCTTCGAGCAGCGATTCGTGCGTCCCGGTATCGAGCCAGGCCATGCCGCGGCCCATGACTTCGACTGCGAGCTCGCCCAGCGCGAAGATAGGCCTGGTTGACATCGGTGATCTCGAACTCGCCGCGCGCCGAAGGCTTGAGTCCGGCGGCGATATCGAGGACCTGATTGTCGTAGAAGTAGAGTCCGGTGACCGCATACCGCGACTTCGGCCGCTGCGGCTTTTCCTCGAGGCTCAGCACGCGACCTTCGGCGTCGAATTCCACGACGCCGTAGCGCTCGGGATCGGCTACAGGATAGGCGAACACCGTCGCGCCCGCAGTGCGCGTGTTGGCGCGCGCGAGCATCGGCTGCAGATCGTGACCGTAGAAGATGTTGTCGCCCAGCACCAGCGCCGAGCTCGCGCCGCCGACGAAGTCGCGGCCGATGACGAACGCCTGCGCGAGGCCGTTCGGCGCCGGCTGGACCGCATAGCGCAAGTCGATTCCCCAGCGCTGACCGTCGCCGAGCAGCTGGCGTAAAACGCGGCGTGTCTTCCGGCGTCGAGATCAGCAGGATGTCGCGAATGCCGGCGAGCATCAATGTCGACAGCGGGTAGTAGATCATCGGCTTGTCGTATACCGGCAGCAGCTGCTTCGACAGCACCTGCGTCACCGGATAGAGCCGCGTTCCCGAGCCGCCGGCCAGAATGATGCCCTTGCGGACCGTCATGCCGGCTCGCCGGTGTAGTTGAGCGAGATCCATTTGTGGTATTCGCCGCTGCTAACGGCCTGCAGCCACGCCGTGTGGTCGAGATACCAGCGCACGGTGCGGGCGAGTCCCGATTCGAACGTCTCGCGCGGCGTCCAGCCGAGCTCGCTTCGGATTTTCGACGACATCGATCGCGTAGCGGCGGTCGTGGCCAGGGCGATCCGGACGAAGCTGATCTGCGCCGCGTAGTCGCGGCCGGGACGCAGTTCGACGAGTATCCGGCAAAGCGTATGCACGACCTCGAGATTGGCCTTTTCGGCGTTGCCGCCGATGTTGTACGTGCTCACCCGGCGCGCCACGCGCGAGCACCGTGCGTATCGCCGCGCAGTGATCGCCGACGTACAGCCAGTCGCGCACGTTCTTGCCGTCGCCGTACACCGGCAGCGGCTTGCCCGCGAGCGCGTTGACGATCATCAGCGGGATCAGCTTTTCGGGGAACTGCAGCGGCCCGTAGTTGTTCGAGCAGTTGGTCGTAAGCGTCGGCAGGCCGTAGGTGTGATGGTAGGCGCGCACCAGATGATCGGAGGCGGCCTTCGACGCCGAGTACGGGCTGTTCGGCGCATACGGCGTCGTCTCGCAGAATGCCGTCGGCATCGGGCGCGAGCGAGCCGTAGACCTCGTCGGTCGAAACGTGCAGAAAGCGAAAGCGCGAGCGCTCCGGCTCCGGCAGCGACGACCAGTGGGCGCGCGCCGCTTCGAGCAGCGCGAACGTGCCGACGATGTTGGTATCGATGAAGGCGGCCGGACCATGGATCGACCGGTCGACGTGGCTCTCGGCGGCGAAATTGACGATCGCACGCGGTCGATGCGTCGCCAGCAAAGCATCGACGGTGGCACGATCGCCGATGTCGGCGCGCACGAAATGATGACCGGGATCGTCCTTGAGCGCGGCCAGGCTGCCGAGATTGCCGGCGTAGGTCAGCTTGTCGACGTTGACGACTGGCTCGTCCCCTTCGGCGCGCCAGTCGAGCACGAAATTGGCGCCGATAAATCCGGCGCCGCCGGTGACCAGAATCATGCGAACTCCATGCGTCCGAAGGCGAGCGAGGCGCTTGCCCGGGGCGCGGATTCTATCATGTCGCGCGAGCCGGTCCGTCGGCGCGATAGTAGTCGAGATACCACGCCACGAAGCGCTGCAATCCTTCGGCGAGCGGCGTCGTCGGCGCGAATCCGGTCGCCGCCGCGAGGCGGTCGATCGCGGCGAACGTCGCCGGCACGTCGCCCGGCTGCGGCGGCAGGTATTCGCGGATCGCGCGCTTGCCGAGCAATCGCTCGAGCTCGCCGATGAACGATTCCAGATCGATTGCCGTATGGTTGCCGATGTTGTAGATGGCGTAGGGCGCCGCGCCGGCGCCGGCCGCCTCGGGTGCGCGCGAGAGCACCCGCACGACGCCTTCGACGACGTCGTCGATGTAGGTGAAGTCGCGGCGCACGCGGCCGAAGTTGAATACCTTGACCGGCGTGCCGTCGACGATCGCGCGCGTGAACAGCGCGGCCGCCATGTCGGGCCGGCCCCACGGGCCGTAGACGGTGAAGAAGCGCAAGCCGGTCGTCGGCAGCCGGTACAAGTGGCTGTAGCTGTGCGCGATCAGCTCGTCGGCCTTCTTGGTCGCCGCGTAGAGACTCAGCGGATGATCGACGCTCTGATCCTCGGAGTACGGCAGCGTGTGGTTGGCGCCGTACACGCTCGAGCTCGATGCATACACCAGGTGCTCGACGCCGGTGTGGCGGCAAGCCTCGATCACTGCGGCGAACGCATCGATGTTGTTGCGGATGTAGGCCGCCGGATTCTGCAGCGAATACCGCACGCCCGGCTGCGCGGCCAGATGCGCGACGTGCGCGTATCGGCCGTCGCGAAACAGCGCCGCCGTCGCCGCGTGATCGGCCAGGTCGAGCTCGATGCACCGAACGCCGGCGCGCGCCAATTGATCCGCCCGCGCTCGCTTCAGCGCGACGTCGTAGTACGGATCGAAGTTGTCGACGCCGACGACGTCGGCGCCGTCGCGCGCCAGCCGCAGCGCAAGATGCATGCCGATAAAACCGGCGGCCCCGGTGACAAGGACTTTCATCGCACTGTAATCCGGCCGCCGGTTTCGGCGAAGGCTAACCCGCGCAGCGGGTTAAGCGAGCGCCTCGGGCGCGAGCGGCCGAAGGCAAATCCGGCCGCGCCGGTGACCAGCGTCGTCATCGAAGATCCACCGGCCGCTCGAGCGCCCGCAGCTTGGCGTACTTGCAGAAGCTGGTGAAACAGCCGATAGCGATATGGACCAGACCGGCCGAGCCGTCGAGAAAGCCGGCGCGCAACAGATAGAAGCGGACGAAGCGTACGAGCGGCGAGCCGATCAGCCGGACCGGGGAGAAGTGCTCACCACGCGCGTGCATCGCCTCGGCCTGAAGCGTCGAATAGCGATTCTGCTTGGCGAGATAGTCATCGAGCGACTCGGCCGACGCGTGCAGCAAGTCGCCGTCGAGCCGTCCGACCGTCCCGTCGGCGACGACGTGTTCGTGGACGAGATCATCGGTCCAGCTTGCGTGGCGGCGGTCGAACAGACGAATCGTCCAGTCGGGATAACCTTCACCATGACGAAGCCAGCGGCCGAAAAAGCGATTGCGCCGCGCCATCTCGAACGCGGCATGCCTCGGCTCACGCAAGGCCGCGCCGATGGCGGTCGCGAGCTCCGGCGAAAGGCGTTCGTCGGCATCCAGGCACAGCACCCAGTCGTGCGCGGCTTCTCCCACCGCATAGCGCCGCTGCGGGCCGAATCCCAGCCACGCTTGCTCGAGCACGCGTGCGCCGCGGGCGCGGGCGATTTCTACGGTATCATCCTGGCTGCCGGAATCGATGACCAGAGTTTCCGAAGCAAAGCGCACAGAATCCAGGCAAGCAGCAAGCTGCGCACCGGCGTCGCGCGTGATCACCACGAGGCTCAATTCAGGCAAGGGCAAGCGCGGCTAAAGATCGGACAACGCGTCGGGCGTCGGGGCAGAAGAGCCTCCGATGCGACATGCGACGGAGGGCGCGGCCCATTCTACGTGCAACGCACCGGCAAGTCATCCGCCGGCGGCCACAATCAACGCGGCGGCGGCATCGTTCGCCGCAATCCTCGTGAGGCGTATCCGGTGAGTCGCGCGCTGATCATCAGGCCCTCGTCGCTGGGCGACATCGTGCATGCTTTGCCGATCGTGCACGACATCCGGCGGCATCGTCCCGACATTGCGGTCGACTGGGTCGCCGAGGAAGCTTTTGCTGCGCTGCTTGCAATGCATCGGGGTATCGACCGCGTCATTCCAGTCGCGCTGCGCCGCTGGCGGCACAAGGTCCTCGACCGCGCGACCTGGCACGAGGCCGCCGCGTTCCGCCGCACGCTGACCCGCGATCGCTACGATCTGGTGCTCGATCTGCAGGAGCAGGTCAAAGGCGCGCTGCTGGCATGGCTCGCGCGCGGCCCGGTGCACGGGCCCGACCGCGCCAGCATCCGCGAACCCGCGGCGAGCTTGAGCTATCGTCGCCGGCACCGGATCGATCCCGCGCAGCATCTGATCGATCGCTGCCGGCAGCTCGCCGCGGCCGCGTTCGGTTACCCGCTCGACGGACCGCCGCACTTCGACCTGGTCCCGCCGCCGCTGATCGCCGCGCCTGAGACGCCCTATGCGGTGCTCGTGCATGCAAGCAGTCGCGCCGACAAACTTTGGCCCGAGCCGCACTGGCGCGCGTTGATCGCGCATTTCACGCAAGCCGGCCTCGCGGTGCTGCTGCCGTGGGGCACCAGCGAAGAAGCCGAGCGCAGCGGCCGGCTTGCCGACGGCATCCCGGGCGCCGCCGTTGGCGCACGACGCGAGCTACCGGAGATCGCGGCGCTGCTCGCCCGCGCCGAAGTCGTTTGCGGCGTCGACACCGGCCTGGTGCATCTGGCCGCGGCGCTGGGCGCGCCGACGGTCGCGTTGTTCGTCGCCACCGATCCGAGGCTTGCCGGCGTTGCACGCGCCGGTCCGCATTGCCGCGACCTGGGTGGGACGGGCATCGTTCCCGCGCCGCGCGAAGTCATTGCCGAGGTCGGCGCGTTGCTCCGTACAGTGCCGGACTGCTGATGGACTTCGCGCGCGCGCTCTACACGCTTGCCGGCACGGCGCTGTTGCCGTTCCTGCCGCTGCGCCTGTGGTGGCGCGGGCGCCGTGAGCCCGGTTACCGGCGCGCGTGGGGCGAACGTTTCGGCCGCTATCGTGCCGTGCCGCCATCGTCTGGCGTCTGGTGGGTGCACGCGGTGTCGGTCGGCGAAACGCGGGCTGCGCTGCCTCTGCTCGAGCATCTGCGCCGCGCCTATCCTGAAGTCGCCATCGTGCTGACGCACATGACCGCAACCGGCCGCGACGCCGGCCGCGCGCTCTACGGCGATACCGTCACGCAGGCGTGGCTGCCGTACGACCTGCCGTTCGCGGTCGATGCTTTTCTCGCGCACTTTCGTCCGGCTGCCGGGTTCCTGCTCGAGACCGAGCTGTGGCCGAACCTGATCGCGCAGGCCGCCGCGCGGAATATCCCGGTCTACCTGGTCAACGCGCGCCTGTCGGAGCGTTCTGCGCGCCGGATACCGCCGCTATGCCGCATTGACCCGGCCGATGCTGGCGCGGCTTGCCGGCGTCGCCGCGCAGTCTGGCGCCGACGAGGCGCGGCTGGCTGCGCTGGGCGCGCACAACATTGTGGTAACCGGCAATCTCAAATTCGACATGTCGGTTCCCGATGCGGCCCGCGCGCTGGGTGCCGAATTCGCGATCGCGTTTTGGCTCGACGCGGCGCGTGTGGATCGCCGCGAGCACACGCGAAGGCGAAGAGGCGCTGCTGCTCGACGCGCTCGCGCGAAGCGCCGCTGCCGCCGGAGAACGCTGCTGGTCATCGTGCCGCGCCATCCGCAGCGCTTCGACAGCGTCGCCGACCTGCTCCGCGAGCGCGGCGTTCCGTTCGTGCGACGCAGCGACAATGCGCGCGGTGCCGGCCGATGTGCGCGTCGTCCTCGGCGATTCGATGGGCGAGCTCTTTTCGTACTACGCAGCGGCCGATCTGGCTTTCGTGGGCGGAAGCCTGTTGCCGCTCGGCGGCCAGAACCTGATCGAGCCCATGGCCCTCGGCGTGCCGGTGCTGATCGGACCGCACAATTTCAATTTCGCCGAAGCGACCGCCGGTGCGGTTGCGGCCGGAGCAGCCGAGATCGTAGCCGATGCCGATGCGCTGATTGCGGCCGTGCGCGCGATCCTGTCGGATCCGTCGCGGTGCCAGACGATGAGTGCGGCAGCGCGCGCCTTCCACGCGACGCACCAGGGCGCGGCCGACCGCCTGTGGTCCTGGCTGTCGCCTCAGCTCGGGGCGGCGAGGCGCCCGGCGCCCTAGACGCGCAGCTCGCGGTTGATCTGCTCGACGTCGGTGTCGGTCAGCGTGCCGATCGCCTGCTTGAGCTTCAGCTGGTTGATCAGAAAGTTGAAGTAGGACTGCGTCAGGTTGAACCGCGTCTGGAACACCTGCTGCTGCTGGTTGAGGACGTCGAGATTGGTGCGCACGCCGACTTCCAGCCCGAGCTTGTTGGAGTCGTACGAGACCTGCGCCGAGGCCAGCGCCTGCTCGAATGCCTTGACCTGCGCGACGCCGCTGGTCACTCCCGAGAACGAAGTCTGCGCGAGCAGCTGAGCGCTGCGACGAGCCGTTTCGAGATCCTGCCGCGCGCGATCGCGGTTGGCGATCGCCTGGCGTACGCGCGACTCGATGGCCCCGCCCTGATACAGCGGCACATTGAGCTGCACGCCGATCTGCGTCAGCCGCGAATCGAAGGCGGCGGAAGAGACCGTCGACGTCGACGCCGAGCCGCCGGCGTAGCCCTGGTTGATGCTCGCGACCAGATCGATCGTCGGGTAGTGGGCGGCCTTCTGCCGATCGACTTCGAGCGTGGCGATGTCGAAATTCGACTGCGCGATGCGCACCTGGAGGTTCTGGCTGAGCGCCTGCTCGACCCAGGGCTCGAGCGCGTTCGGGGACGGCAGCTGCGGGTCGAATTTGTCGCCGAAATGCCTGAGCTCGGCGGGGAAGCGTCCGATGATGGCGCGCAGCGCCGCCAGCTTGTTGTCGAGGTCGGTGCGCGCCGCGATCTCCTGCGCGACGATCTGGTCGTACTTGGCCTGCGCATCGTTGGTGTCGGTGATCGTCGCGGTCCCGACCTCGAAATTGCGCTTCGCCTGCGCCAGGTTTTCGCTGACGGCGGCCTTCTGGCTCTCGGTCAGCTCGATGTTGAACCGCGCCAGCAGCACGTCGAAGTACGCCTGGGTCACGCGCACGATCAGGTCCTGCTGCGCCGACGACAGCACGAAGTCGCTTTGCCCGACCTGCTGCTTCGCCTGGTCGAGCGCGATCGAATTCTGCGGACGGTACAGCGGCTGGCTGGCCGACACCGTGTAGTTCAGCCCCGGAAATCGCTCGCGGATTTTTTCCGCGGGATCGACATGGACCTTTTCGTAAAAGTCCGACTCGTTCGCGTTGGCGGCGAGACCGACGGAGGGCAGCAGCCCGGCCCGCGCCTGCGGAACATTCTCCTGCGTCGCCGCCCAAGTGGCCCGCGCCGACCCCAGCACCGGATCGTTGACCAGCGCGTCGCGATAAATCTGCAGCAGGTCATCGGCGGCGACCGGAGATAGAGCGCCGCTGCAGGCAGCCCCGAGCGCGATCGCAAGCAGTCTTTTCACCATCGTGGCGGTCCAGTCAGTCGATCGAGGATCAGGCCGGGCCGTGGCTGGCCGCGCTCGCGGGAGCCGCTGCTGATGCCCGAATGGATTCAAAACACAAAGCGCGCCGGCTGCGCGGCATTGCGCAGAGGCGCGATCACGGTCTCGAAAAGGTCCTCGGTCGCAAATGCGCCCGGCGCCGTCGAGTGGAGCAGCCGTGCGGTCATCACCGGAGGATCGCCGACGACGGCGAACAGCCGGCCACCGGGCTTCAGCCGCTGAAGCCACGAATCGGGCAGGACCGGCGTCGAACCGGTCAGCACGATCGCGTCGTATTGCTCGATCGCCCCATCCACGCGCGCCGTCGCCGACCTCCAGACGCGCATTGACGATGCCGGCGCGGGCCAGCCTGCCCGCTGCCTCGCCTGAAAACCGCGCAATGATCTCCACGCTCGTCACTGTCGCACAACAGCGCGCGAGCAAGGCCGTCAGATAGCCGCTGCCGGTGCCGACTTCCAGGACGGCGTCGTTGCGATCGAGCTCGAGCTCCTGCACGACGCGCGCCTCGAGTTTCGGCGGCCACATGCGCTCTCCCTCACCCAGCGGAACTTCGAGGTCCGCGAAGGCGAGGGTGCGATACGCGGTCGGCACGAAATCCTCGCGCCGCACTTCGAACAGCAGGTCCAGGACGCGCTGGTCGAGCACGTCCCAGGTGCGGATCTGCTGCTCGACCATGTTGAACCGCGCTTGCTCGAAATCCATCCAGTTTCCTCGCGATGCAGGCCACGACCGGTCGCACGCCACGCGGTCGGCTTCGCGGCGCTGCGCATTATCGCACGTCAATCGCCGGGAGCAGGCGCGTCTGCGCGGGCGATGCGCGCGGCGTGCCGCGCCTTCCGGGCGCGGCGCCATTCGGTGAACCGGTCGAGATACGTGTAGATCACCGGCACGACAACGAGCGTGAGTAGCGTCGAAGTCATCACCCCGCCGATGATCGCGCGGCCCATCGGAGCCTGCGTTTCCCCGCTCTCGCCGAGGCCCATGGCCAGCGGCAGCATGCCGAAGATCATCGCCGCCGTCGTCATCATGATGGGCCGCAGGCGAACCTGTCCGGCGGTGAGCAGCGCGTCGTGCAGCGAAGCGCCGCCCCGGCGCGAGCGGTTCGCGAAGTCGACGAGCAGGATTGCGTTCTTGGTGACGAGACCCATCAGCATCACGAAGCCGATCATCGAGAGGATGTTGAGCGTAGTCCCGGTCAGTAACAACGCCAGCAACACCCCGATCAGCGTGAACGGCAGCGAGGCCATGATCGCGATGGGCTGAGTGAAGCTCGCGAATTGTGAAGCGAGCACCAGATAGATGAAGATAATCGCCAGTCCCAGCGCCGCGACCAGCGCTGTCATCGATTCCTGCGTGTCCTCCTGCTGCCCCGCAATGGCGAACCGGTATCCCGGCGGAAGCACGGTCGAGTCGATGATCTTCTTGACGTCGTCGCCGACGTTGCCCGAGGGACGGCCGTCGGCGTTGGCGTAGAGCGCGACGCGCCGCTGCAAATCCTGCCGCTTGATGATCTGCGGGCTCGTGGTCTCGACGATGTCGGCGACCTGACGCAGCGGCACCATGCGCAGCTCCCCGTCGGGGCCGCGCTTGTTGGTCGACAGATACAGGTTGCCGAGGTCGGAGGCGAGCTGACGCCCTTCTCGCGGCAGCTGCACGTTGACTTCGTAGTTCTGGCCGTCCGGTCCGAGCCAATAGCTGACGGTCTCGCCGGCGAGCAGCGGACGGACCGTCGCGCCGACCCGCTGGACCGAGATGCCCAGATCGGCGGCCGCATCGTTGTTGAGTCGGATCGACAGGGCCGGGTTCAGCGCTTTCTCCGAGGTTTCCATGTCGGCTATCCCCGGAACCTTGGCCACCTTCGCCGCGAACTCGTTGATCAATTTCGTCAGCGTTTCCGGATCGGGCCCCAACAAGTTGACCCAGATCGGTCGATCGTAGCCCACTGCAAGCTCGATGCCCGGAATGGGTTTGAGCGCGTTTCGTATGTCGCGCTCGAGATCCTTCTGCGAGCGCGCGCGCTTGTCGCGATCCGTGAGCTTGAGATTGATCCGCGCGTAGTTGCGGCCATCCCAGGCGTTGCCCACAGTCGTCATCGCCAGCAGTATCTCGGGAAACTGCTTCAGCGCCGCTTCCGCCTCGCGTACCTTGCCGTCGGTGAATTCGAGGCTCGTGCCGACGGGCGTGTTGAGCCGCAGGGAGATGAAGCTCTCGTCGACCTGCGGTGAGAATTCCTTGCCGATAAACGGCAGCAGGCCGAAGCTGCCCAGGAAGATCAGCAGCGCGGTCCATAGCACGATGCCGCGGTTGGTGATCGTGACCCAGCGGGGCCTGAGCGGCGCCGAGCTCCCCGTGCGCAGCGCGCCGAAGATCCCGATGGTGGGGATGAACAGCCGGCGCCTGTTTTCGGAGATCGCCCACTCGAGCAGCCGCCCGTAAACGACGTGGAACCATTGCACCACGTCCTCGATGCGGTCCATGAACCGGCCGAGCCACGGCACGCGCGAGAAACGAGAGCCCGGGGGATCGTGCCAGACCGACGAGAGCATCGGATCGAGCGTGAAGCTCACGAACAGCGACACCAGCACCGCCACCGCGACGGTCAGGCCGAACTGGAAGAAGAATTGGCCGACGATGCCCTTCATGAAGGCGATCGGCACGAACACCGCCACGATCGCGAACGTCGTCGCCATCACGGCAAGCCCGATCTCGTCGGTTCCCTCGCGCGCCGCTGCCGGATGGCTCTTGCCCATCCCGAGGTGGCGCACGATGTTCTCGCGCACCACGATCGCATCGTCGATCAGCAGCCCAATACAGAGCGACAACGCCATAAGCGTCATCATGTTGAGGGTGAAACCGAAAGCGTAGAGGGCGATAAAAGTAGCGATGACCGCGATCGGCAGCGTGAGGCCAGTGATGATCGTGCTGCGCCACGAGTGCAGGAACAGGAACACGATGAGCACGGTTAGGAGAGCGCCCTCGATGATCGTCTCCTTGACCCGCTTTACACTGGCTTCGACCTGGTCCGCCTGCGAGTACACGACGCTTACTTCGACGTCCGCCGGCAGGCGCGCCTTGAGTGCCTGGATCGAGTCGCGGACGCCGCGGCCGGTCTCGACGATGTTCGCGTCCTGCGCCTTGCGGATATCGATGGTGATCGACGGCCGGCCGTTGATGCGCGAGATCGAGTCGAGCTCCTTCTCGCCGTCGATCACATCGGCGACCTGGGAGAGGTAGACGGGTCCCCCTCCCTGCTGCACGACGATGATCCGACCGAACTGGGCCGGGTCCTTGATCTTGCCCTCGACCCGCACCACCGAGTCGTTCTGGCCGCGCGTGATGCGGCCGGCGGGCACGTCCTGGTTCGCGTTCTGCACCGCCGTCATCACCTGATCGACGCCGATGCCGAGCGACGCCAGCTGCGAGGGCTTGATCTGGATAAGGATCTGCCGGGTCACGCGGCCGTTGACGTCGACCTGCGCCACCCCCGGAATGTTCTCGATCGCCTTGACGATCGTCTGATCGGTCAGCGAGGTGAGCTCGCGCAGATCGACCGTCGGGGAAAGGACCGCCAGCGAGACCGTCGGCCGGTTGTCCTCGACATCCACGCGGACGACCTGCGGATCCTTGACGTCGCGGGGAAAATTCGACCGGATGAGCGCGATCTTGTCGCGCGCGTCCTGGATCGCCCGGGTGATGTCGGTTCCCTGGCGGAATTCGACGAATACCTGGCTTTGAGCTTCGCGCGAATTCGAATAGATCCGCTTGACTCCCGACACCGTGTTGACGGCGTATTCGATCGGCTTGCTGACGTCGGTTTCGACCGCTTCCGGCGAGGCGCCCGGATAAACAGTGATGATGTTGCAGAATGGCAGAGTGACGTCCGGCATCTGCTCGACGCCCAGGCGCGCATAGGCAAACAGACCCAGCACGACGATCCCGACCATTACCATGGTGGCAAAGACGGGATTCTTGATCGAGACGCGGGTAATCCACATGTGCGTTTCCCTTGCCTGTTGTGCCGGCGTCAGCCGGCGGCGCCGCTTCGCGTTCCCGTTGCCGCCCGAACGGCCGCCGGCAACCCGATCTTCAGATTATCGAAGGGAGCTGCCAGGATCGGAATGCCGGAAGGGAGCGCGGTCTTGATCTCGACGAGGCCGGCGCTGTCGTCGCGGCGGCCGGCGGTGATGATGCGGCGTGCGAGCTTGCCGTTCTCGATTGTCCAGACAAAGTTCTGTCCCGCTTCGGTCTTCACCGCGATTGCCGGCAAGGTAGGCACAGGGGCGCCCGCCGCCAGAGTGACGCGGCCGGTCACGAACATGCCGCCGCGAAGCGCCCCGTCGGGATTCGGCACATGGACGAACACCAGGATGGCGCGCGTGCCGGCTTCCGTCGTCGGATTGATGCGATCGATCGTGCCGGTGAAGCGGCGTTCGCCGAAGCCGTCGATCGCGAGCGTGACTTTCATGCCGACGTTGAGCCCCGGAATGTCGTTGGCCGGGACCATCGCCTGGAGCTCCATCTCCGTCAGGTCTACGATAGTCACGAGCGGAGCGTCGAAGGGCACTTTCTCGCCGGGCTGGACATGGCGTTTGGCCACGGTGCCGGACAAGGGCGAGGTCACCACGGCGTCGCGCAGCGCGTTACGCGCCAGCTGAACCTGCGCCTCGTTGGACTTGAGCGTCCCCTGGCTCACCGAAAGGTTGCTCTCCGCGCTGTCGTACGCGGTTTGCGAGATGAAATTCTGCTTGAGCAGCGCCAGGTTCTGCGTTCGCGTCTTTTCTGCCAGGGCGAGCTGCGCGCGGCTCGATTCCAACGCACCCATTCGGTCAGTAAGCTTCACTTCCAGATCGGCCGTATCGAACCGCGCGATCGTCTGCCCT
This sequence comes from uncultured beta proteobacterium, assembly GCA_963697485.1. Classification (GTDB taxonomy): domain Bacteria; phylum Pseudomonadota; class Gammaproteobacteria; order Burkholderiales; family Casimicrobiaceae; genus PALSA-1003. The sequence continues at coordinate 569,760 of CAVOOD010000007.1, read as the reverse complement.
GCGCGGACCGCCTCGCCCTCGCGCACCATGACCTGACGGAGCTCGCCGGACACCTTGGATCGGACAGTGCTCTGATTGACCGGCTGCAGGGCGCCTGACACCGGCAGCCAGCGCGCAAGCGCACGAGCCTCGACCGCGGCCAGGTCGGCCGGGTTGAACTCGAGGACGACCGGCGGCCCGTCTCCCGTCGCCGCGGACGCGCGCTGGCTCGTCCGCACGACAATCGCGGCGGCGAGCGCCCCGACGACCGCAATCACAACCAGGGCGCCGACCGTGCGGCGCCGGGTAAACCAGCGTGCCATAACCAATGTGTCCCCTTCTTGCCCGATCGCCCGGCCCCGCTGCTCAGGGCCGCCCTGTCCTGCCGGTTGGATGCGGCGACCGGCGTGGCCGGATTCGAAAATTGCGCGAGTCTAGGCTTCCAGCCCCCGTCGACACAAGCCAAAACCGACGAAACGCCCGGCACCCGGCGGCAAACGCGGCAAGCGGCGATGAAGCGCAAGCCCGAGGTGCACCGAAGGCGCTCGGGTGCACCAGCGCGATTGACAGCATACGCCGCGCCGCCCATAATTTCGCGCTCCCCGCTTTCCCGATCACCCCCCTTAGTGGAGGATATTCATGAGATTCAATCGCACGCTCGGCCTGACGCTCGTCGCCGCAGCGTTGATGACCGTTTACGGCTGCGGCAAGGAAGAGCCGAAGAAGGCCGCGGACGCGACGCCCGCCACGCCCGCCGCTCCAGCCGCACCTGAAGCCGTCGTCAAGATTGGCCACGTAGGGCCGACGACCGGACCGCAGGCGCATCTGGGCAAGGACAACGAAAATGGCGCCCGGCTGGCGATCGACGATGCCAACGCCAAGGGCATCATGATCGACGGCAAGAAGGTCAAGTTCGAGCTCGTCGCCGAAGATGACCAGGCCGACCCGAAGCAGGGTGTGATCGTCGCGCAGAAGCTGGTCGACGCCAAGGTCGCCGGCGTCGTCGGCCATTTGAACTCGGGCACGACGATCCCCGCCTCCAAGCTCTATAGCGACGCCGGCATTCCGCAGATCTCGCCGTCGGCAACGAATCCCAAGTACACGCTGCAGGGCTTCAAGACCGCATTTCGCGTGATGGCCAACGACGTGCAGCAGGGCAGCGTCATCGGCAAGGAAGCCGTTTCCACGCTGGGCGCGAAAAAGATCGCGATCATCGACGACAAGACCGCCTATGGCGCGGGCCTCGCCGAAGAAACCGAGAAGGCGGCCAAGGCGGCCGGCGCCACGATCGTCGCGCACGAATTCACCAACGACAAGGCGACCGACTTCAAGGCGATCCTGACCAAGATCAAGGCCAAGAGCCCGGACCTGATCATGTACGGCGGCATGGACGCGCAAGGCGGCCCGATGGTCAAGCAGATGAAGGAGCTGGGCATCAAGGCCAAGTTCATCGCCGGCGACGGCGTGTGCTCGGCGGAGTGGCCGAAGCTCGCCGGCGGCGCGGCCGAAGGTCAGTACTGCACTCAGGCCGGCGTCCCGCCGGACAAGATGGCCAACGCCAAAGACTTCGTCACTCGCTTTACCGCGAAATACGGACCGATCCAGGTCTACGCGCCGTATTCGTACGATGCGGCGATGACCTTGATCGCGGCGATGCAGAAGGCGAACTCGACCGACCCGGCCAAGTATCTGCCCGAACTCTCCAAGATCTCGTACGACGGCATCACCGCCAAGGTCGAGTTCGACGAGCACGGCGACACCAAGAACGGCGCCATCACGCTGTACACGGTCAAGGACGGCGCGCTGGTTCCGATGGCGATGAACGTCGGCGGCAAAACCGAAAAGCTCGCGGCAGCGGCACCGGCGGCGGCAGCACCGGCAGCGCCAGCCCCGGCCGCGCCGGCGACGTCCGATGCGATGAAGCCGGACGCAATGAAGTCGGAAGCACCGGCGAAGAAATAGGACGACGCGGCTTCAGGCTGCGCGCACTCGCAAGACCGAAACGGCGTCCTCCGGGGCGCCGTTTCCATTTCCCCCGTCCGGCGGTCGGCTCAGGGGGATTGCCGCGGCGTTGGCCACAGCGGAGAATCGGCCACTAGCCGGGGGCCGCCGCGGCGCGACGGGAGATTCGCTTCGTGGAAACCTTTCTGCAGCAGATCATCAACGGTCTCACGCTCGGCAGTGTCTACGCGCTGGTTGCGCTCGGCTACACGATGGTCTACGGCATCATCGGCCTGATCAATTTCGCGCATGGCGAAGTGGTGATGATAGGCGCGATGGTGTCGCTGTCGGTCATCGCCGGCCTGCTCGGCTCGCACGCCTCGCTTCCGGCGGTCGTGATCATTCTCGCCGGGCTCCTCGTTGCGATCCTCGTCTGCGTGGCGATCGCGTACAGCATGGAAAAGATCGCCTACCGGCCGTTGCGGCGCGCCCCGCGGCTCGCGCCGCTGATCACGGCCATCGGCATGTCGATCGTGCTGCAGAACGTCGCGCTGATGGTCTGGGGCCGCAACTACCGGACGTTTCCGACGCTGATCCAGCCGACGACGCATAACATCCTCGGCGCGGCGATGACCGACCTTCAGATGCTGATCGTGGTCCTGGCGGCGCTGTTGATGGGCGGACTCGTGCTGATCGTGCAGCGTACGCGCCTGGGGATGGCGATGCGCGCAACCGCGCAGAACCCGCAGGTTGCGGGCCTGATGGGCATCGACATCAACGTCATCATCTCGGCGGCATTCGTCATCGGCGCGGCGCTGGCGGCCGTCGCCGGCCTGATGGTGATGGCCTATTACGGCATCGCGCACTACTACATGGGTTTCCTGCTCGGGCTCAAGGCGTTCACCGCCGCGGTGCTGGGCGGCATCGGCAACCTGGCCGGAGCGATGCTGGGCGGCATTCTGCTCGGGCATCATCGAGGCGCTGGGCGCCGGCTACATCGGCGACGTATCCAATGTCTGCGGGCTGTCCGGCTTCAGCGATGCGATACAGCAGAAATGCGTGGAGAACGACGGACAAGTGAGCCTGTTCGGGAGCAACTACCAGGACGTGTTCGCGTTCTTCGTGCTGATCCTGGTGCTGATCTTCCGCCCATCGGGCCTCCTGGGCGAGCGCGTCGCCGATCGCGCATGAAACAGCGACGATCGCACCGGGATACCGCTGCAGGTCTGGGCCGGCGTCGCGCTGGTCGCGATCGCGCTGGGCGTCCTGCCCTTCGTCGCCGCGCTGGCCGGCCAGGCGTGGGTCCGCATCCTCAATTTCGCGATGATCTACACAATGCTTGCGCTCGGGCTCAACATCGTCGTCGGCTTCGCCGGGCTCCTCGACCTGGGCTATATCGCCTTCTACGCCGTCGGCGCCTATACCTACGCGCTGCTCGCATCGCCGCAGTTCGGGATCCACCTGCCGTTCTGGGTGATCCTGCCGATCGGCGCGGGAATCGCCTGTCTGTTCGGCGTCTTGCTGGGTACGCCGACCCTGAAGCTGCGCGGCGATTATCTGGCGATCGTCACGCTCGGCTTCGGCGAGATCATCCGGATCTTTCTCAACAACCTGAATTCGCCGATCAACTTCACCAACGGGCCGCAAGGCATCAACCTGATCGATCCGTTCCGCATCGGCGGCTTTTCGCTGGCCAGCACGGAAACGTTCTTCGGCATCACCTTCTCCGGCCCGCAGAAGTACTACTACATGCTGCTGCTGCTGACGATCGCCGTCATCGTCGTCAACCTCCGGCTGCAGAACTCGCGGCTGGGCCGGGCGTGGGAGGCGATACGCGAAGACGAGGTCGCCGCCAAAGCGATGGGCATCAACACACGCAACGTCAAGCTTCTCGCGTTCGCGATGGGCGCCTCGTTCGGCGGCATCGCCGGCGCCGTATTCTCGGCGACGCAGCAGTTCATCAGCCCGGAGAGCTTCGGACTGTTCGAGTCGATCATCGTGCTCGCGATGGTGGTGCTGGGCGGCATGGGCAACATTCCGGGCGTGATCCTGGGCGCGGTCCTCCTGACCTTGCTGCCCGAAGTATTGCGCTACACGATGGAGCCGCTGCAGATGGGGCTGTTCGGCCGCGTGCTGATCGACGCGGAGACGATCCGCCTGCTGGTGTTCGGCGTCGCCCTGGTCGCGATCATGCTTTTCCGGCCGGCCGGGCTGTGGCCGTCCGCGGTGCGCAAGCGCGAGTTGGAAGTTGCCAAGCAGGCAGCCGCATGAGCGGCGCGCTGGAAGAGGCAGCCGCATGAGCGAGCGAACGCTGCTTTCGGCCGAGGATATCGGCAAGCGCTTCGGCGGCGTGCAGGCGCTGGCGGATGTCAGCTTCAGCATCCGTTACGGCGAAATCTACGGCCTGATCGGACCGAATGGCGCCGGCAAGACCTCGCTGTTCAACGTGCTGACCGGCATCTACGTCCCGGACGGCGGGAGCTTCACCTTCGACGGCGCGCCGCTCAATCGCCTGAAGCCGAACGAAGTCGCCGAGCGCGGGATCGCGCGCACGTTCCAGAACATCCGCCTGTTCCAGAACCTGTCGGCGCTGGAGAACGTGATGATAGGCCGGCATGTGCGCACTCACGCCGGTGTCTTCGGCGCGATTTTCCGCGACCGCGCCACACTCGCCGAGGAAGCCGCGATTGCCAACCGGGCCTACCAGTTGCTCGAGTATGTCGGGGTCGCCACGCGCGCGAATGACCTGGCCAAGCATCTGGCCTATGGCGATCAGCGGCGGCTGGAGATCGCGCGTGCGCTGGCGACCGACCCGAAGCTCCTTGCGCTCGACGAGCCCGCTGCGGGCATGAACGCGACCGAAACGCATGCGCTCAAGGGTCTGCTCGAGGACATCCGGCGCGACGGCACGACGATACTTCTGATCGAGCACGACATGAAGCTGGTGATGAGCGTCTGCGACCGCGTGCTGGTCCTGGACTATGGACGCAAAATCGCAGAAGGCAGCGCCGCAGACGTGCAGAACGACCCGAAGGTGATCGCAGCGTACCTGGGCGGCGAGGTCACGCTGCACGCCAAGGGTGCCGGCTGATGGCCGCGGCGGCACTGCTCGAGCTCGACAAGCTGGAAGTCGCCTACGGCGGCATTCATGCGGTCAAGGGCATCGACCTGGTCGTGCGGCAGGGCGAGCTCGTCTGCCTGATCGGCGCCAATGGCGCGGGCAAGACGACGACGCTCAAGGGCATCACCGGCCTGCAGCCGGTCAAGGCGGGAAAGGTCGTCTACGACGGCAACGACGTCACCGGAAAGCCAGCGTTCCAGCTGGTGCGCAAGGGCCTGTCGATGGTTCCCGAGGGCCGCGGCGTGTTCGGCGCGCTGACGATCGAGGAAAACCTGGCGATGGGCGCCTACAGTCGCAGCGATCGGAACGAAATCAAGCAGGACGTCGAACGGGTATTCGGCCTGTTTCCGCGCCTGAAGGAAAGGCGCAAGCAGACGTCCGGAACGCTGTCAGGCGGCGAACAGCAGATGCTCGCGATGGGCCGCGCGATCATGTCGCGGCCGAAGCTCCTGCTGCTCGACGAGCCGTCGATGGGGCTCGCCCCGCTGATGGTGCAGAAAGTATTCGAGACGGTGCTGGCGATCTCCGGCGAAGGCGTGACGATCCTGCTCATCGAGCAGAACGCCAAGCTGGCGCTGGAGGTGAGCAATCGCGGCTACGTGATGGAAAGCGGCACGATCACGCTTTCCGGCGATGCGCGCGACCTTCTGTCGAATCCGAAGGTGCGCGAAGCCTATCTAGGCGAATCGGTGTAGCACGCCGGAAGGCGGAGCAGGGGCCCCGCGCACTGCGCGGGGATGCGACCTTGAAGGCGGGCAGGCCGACGACGACGCGCCAGGCAAATCTGCGCCATCGGCGCGGAGTCGGCACGCCGGAAGGCGGAGCAGGGGCCCCGCGCGACGCGCGGGGATGCGACCCTGGAGACGGGCGCGCCGACGACGACGCGCAAGGTAAATTTGCGCAGTCGCCGCGGAGGCGGCACCGCCGGAAGGCGGAGCGGTCTGCGCCATCGGCGCGGTGTCGGCGCCAAACTTACAGCGTGGCGACGATCTCGAAGGCGCCGGAGGTCGCGATCGCTTCCTCGACATCGACCGAGGAGACCCGCGCGGCGGGGGGTCCGACTCGCGCCCAGGCGATCATCGCCTCGACTGCCGGCCCGGGACCGCTGACCAGCGCCTCGACGCGGCCGTCGCGGCGATTACGCACCCATCCGCCCACTCCGCGCATGCGCGCTTCGTCGGCGAAGGCATAGCGAAATCCGACCCCTTGCACGCGCCCGCCGATGACCAGGCGGCGCGCGATCGGCGCCGCGATGCTCATGGTTCCCCCACGCTTGCGGCCGTGTTGGCCAAAGCGGCCGCTGCGCTGCCCCCGCTGGCGGCGCGATTCGCGCCTTGGGGTGGTCCGGCGGCGCTCATGCCTCGCGCGGCGCGTCGATTCCGCGCGCCAGCAACAACAGGCCAAGCATCGTCTTGGCGTCGGTAACCTCGCCGCGATCGAGCCAGCCGAGCGCATCGTCCAGCGTCGCGGTAAAAGTCTCGACGAACTCGCCGGCGTCGAGGCGCGCGCCGACGTAGGTAAGTTCATCTGCGGCGTAGATCGCGATGTGCTCGGTCGAGTAAGTGATCAACGGATGCATGGTCGCGACATAGGCCCAGCGCGCGGCGGTGTACCCGGTCTCCTCGACCAGCTCGCGCTTTGCGGTCGCCAGCGGATCCTCGCCGGAATCAATCTTGCCGGCGGGAAACTCGATGAACACACGCTGGTGCGGGTAGCGGAATTGCCGCTCGAACAGCAGCTTGCCGTCGGACAGACGCGGAATGATCATTACCGCCCCAGGGTGCACGATGTATTCGCGCGTCGCCTCGCTCCCGTCGGGCAGGCGCACGGTGTCGCGCTTGACGTGCAGCAGCCGCCCGCGGAAGACGTCCTCGGAATCGAGACCGGTTTCACGGAGGTGGGGATGTTTCGGATCGTTGTTCATCGGACCGGCCCGCGCGCCGTAGCCGCGCTCGAGATGTGAGCGTTCATGGCAGCGCGACAACGCCGGCGTAGAATGCTGGCGCGCAATCGTGAGGGGACGATGGCGCCAAACCGGCGTCGCGTCGAAACACCTGGCCGCTCGCGCCTGCGGGACCAATGACCATGCCGATCAATGCGAACACCCTGAAGACGATAGTCTATCAGTCCTATCGCACGCATGACGTTGCCGCCTGGCTGCAGCGCTGCATGCGCTCGACGCAATCGTGGGCGGCAGCTCAGGGATTCGACTACCGATTCATCGACGATCACTTTTTCGACTGCGTTCCCGACTGGTATCGTCGCGGCGCTGGCGGCAACCTGCAGGTGCTCGCAAATCTGGCGCGGATCGTCGTTGCCAAAGAATTGCTGGGCGCCGGCTACGACCGCACGATATGGATCGATGCGGACGTGCTGGTGTTCAATCCGCAATCGTTCAAGATCGACGTCAGCAGCGAATTCGCGTTCTGCCGCGAAATATGGATGACCAGCCGCTGGGGCGCGACGGTCAAGGTCTTTCGAGTCAATAATTCGGTCACGGTTTTCGTCAAGGACAATTCCTTCATCGACTTTGCGATCTGGGCGCACGAAGACCTGGTCAGGCGCGGAACGCAGATCCTGCCGCATGGCACGACTACCCGGCTGCTCACCGTGCTGCACCATGCGACTCCGTTGCCGCTGCTGGATAACGTGGGATTGCTGAGTCCGATCGTCGCCCGCGATATCATCTCGCGCGATGGCGCACTCGCGCGCGAGTATGCCGCCGCGCACGGGACACCGATTTACGCGGCGAATCTCGGCGCCTCGCTGCGCGGCGTCACATCGAGCGGGGTTACGCTGGCGGACAGCGACTTCGACTTCATCGTCGACGTGCTCGACAGGGACCGCGGCGCGATTTTCAACGACGCCTTCGCTGCGTGATCAGCTGCCGGGGTCAGCCTGCTTCTCCCAGCCAGTCGCGCGCGGTCAGGAAATCGGAATAAAGCCTTGCCTCGGCGCTGCCCGGCTCCGGGTGCCAGTCGTAGCGCCAGCTGACGACGGGCGGCAGCGACATCAGAATCGCCTCGGTGCGGCCGTTCGACTGCAATCCGAACAGTGTGCCGCGATCGTAGACGAGGTTGAACTCGACATAGCGGCCGCGGCGATAGGTCTGGAATTCCCGCTCGCGCTCGCCGTACGGCATGTCCTTCCGCCGCAGCAGAATCGGCTCGTAGGCGCCGAGGAAGCCGTCGCCGACGCTGCGGGTCAGCGCGAAACTGTGGGTGAAGTCCCGCGCGTTGAGGTCGTCGAAAAAAATGCCGCCGACGCCGCGCGGCTCGTTGCGATGCCGGATCAGGAAGTACTCGTCGCACCAGCGCTTGAAGCGCGGATAACAGTCGCTGCCGAACGGCGAGAGCGCGTCGCGGCAGCAGCGGTGGAAATGCACGGCGTCCTCTTCGTAGCCGTAATAGGGCGTCAGGTCCATGCCGCCGCCGAACCACCAGGTCGCATCGGCGCCAGCTTTTTTGGCGACGAACAGGCGCAGGTTCATATGCACGGTCGGCGCGTGCGGATTGGCCGGATGCAGCACCAGCGAAATGCCCATCACTTCGAACGCGCGGCCGGCGAGCTGCGGCCGCGCCGGCGCTGGCCGACGGCGGCAGGCGCTCGCCGACCACTCGTCGAGTAGTTGACGCCGCCGCGCTCGAAGACACGGCCGCGCTCGATGATCCGGCTGACACCGCCGCCGCCCTCGGGCCGCTGCCAGGAGTCGCGCCCGAACATCGTGCCGTCGATCGTCTCCAGCCGGCCGACGATGCGATCCTGCAGCCCGGTGAAGTATTCGGCGGCGCGCTCGATGTCCATCGTGACGATGCTCACTGGCGCGCCGACCTTAGCCGCGGCGCGCCGCGAGCGCGCGGTGACCGATGTCGGTGCGATACTGCATGCCGTCGAAATGAATGCGGGCGACAGCGGCGTAGGCGTTGCGTTGGGCGTGCCGCACGGTGTCGCCGAGCGCAGTGACGCAAAGCACGCGCCCGCCGCTGGTCACGACCTTGCCGTCGGCGACCGACGTGGCCGCATGGAACACCTTGCAGTCGTCGCTGCCCTGGTCGAGACCGGAGATGGTGTCGCCGCGGCGCGGGTTGTCGGGATAGCCCGCGGCGGCGAGGACGACGCCGAGCGCGACCCGCCGGTCCCATTCGGCATCGATCCGGTCGAGCGTGCCGTCGATCCCGTGATCGAAGAGATCGACCAGGTCCGATTTGAGCCGCATCATGATCGGCTGCGTCTCCGGGTCGCCCAACCGGCAGTTGAATTCGAGTGTCGACGGATTGCCGGCGGCATCGATCATCACGCCGGCGTAGAGGAATCCGGTGTACGGTATGCCGTCGGCGGCCATGCCGTTGACCGCCGGCAGAATGACCTCGCGCATGATTCGCGCGTGCACTTCCGGTGTCACGACCGGCGCCGGCGAGTACGCGCCCATGCCGCCGGTGTTCGGCCCGCGATCGCCGTCGGACAGACGCTTGTGGTCCTGCGACGAGGCAAGCGCCAGCACATGCTTGCCGTCGGCCATCACGATGAAGCTGGCCTCCTCGCCTTCGAGCAAATCCTCGATGACGACGCGCGGTCCGGCGGCGGCGTGCTGGACCGCGATTGCGTGCTCGACCAGCATCGCATCGACCGCTGCATGCGCCTCGTCCGCGGTCGCGGCGACGACGACGCCCTTCCCGGCGGCCAGTCCGTCCGCCTTGACGACGATAGGTGCGCCGTGCGCGTCGATGTAGGCATGCGCCTCCGACGCATCGTCGAACGTGCGATGACGTGCGGTCGGAATGCGATGACGGACCATGAAAGCCTTGGCGAAGTCCTTCGAGCTTTCCAGTTGCGCCGCCGCCCGCGTCGGACCGAATATCTTCAGCCCTGCGGCACGAAACGCATCGACGACGCCCGCGGCGAGCGGCGCCTCCGGTCCGACGACCGACAGCGCGATCGGCTCGCGCCGCGCGAATTCGACCAGATCGGGGATCTCCTGCTGCGCAATATTGATGACGCCGGACTCGCGGCTGGTTCCGGCATTGCCGGGCGCGACAAAGACTTGCGATACGCGCTGCGACTGCGCGATCTTCCATGCCAGCGCGTGCTCGCGGCCGCCGCCGCCGATGACCAGCAGCTTCATCGCGCCAGTCCCGGCCGCGTCGCCGTGGCGATGCGCACTGGTGGATTCGAGCGGCTAATGGCGAAAATGGCGGATGCCGGTAAAGACCATCGCGATGCCGCGCTCGTCGGCCGCGGCGATCACCTCCGCGTCGCGCATGCTGCCGCCCGGCTGGATGACCGCGATCGCGCCGTTGTCGGCGACCACGTCCAGCCCGTCGCGAAACGGGAAAAATGCATCCGACGCGACGACCGATCCGGCGAGCGACAGGCCAGCATTGGCCGCCTTGAGCGCGGCGATGCGCGTCGAATCGACGCGGCTCATCTGTCCGGCGCCGATGCCGAGCGTCGCGCCGCCGGCGCAGTAGACGATGGCGTTGGACTTGACGAACTGGGCGACGCGCCAGGCGAAGAGCAGGTCGGCCAGCTGCGCCGCGTTCGGCGCCTTTTTCGTGACGACCTTGAGCTCGCCAGCCGCCAGGTTATCGACGTCCGGCGTCTGGATCAGCATGCCGCCGCCGACGCGCTTCGAGTCCCAGGCGCGCTGCGGAACCATTGCCAGCGCAATCTTGAGCACGCGCACGTTGGCTTTTTTCGCGTTGCGCTCAAGCGCTTCCGTCGGTATACGAAGGTGCGATCAGCACTTCGACGAATTGCGCGCCCACCGCATCGGCGGTCTGCGGCGTCGACCTCGCGGTTGAACGCGATGATGCCGCCGAAGGCCGATGTCGGGTCGGTCGCAAACGCCTTGCGGTACGCCTCCAGCGGCGTCGCGGCGACCGCGACGCCGCAGGGATTGGCGTGCTTGACGATCACGCAGGCCGTCTCGGCGAACGTCTTGACGCATTCCCAGGCGGCATCGCTGTCGGCGATGTTGTTGTACGAGAGCTCCTTGCCCTGCAATTGGCGAGCAGCGGCGATCGTTCCTCGCCGCCGGCGTCTCGTCACGGTAGAACGCAGCCTGCTGGTGCGGATTTTCGCCATAGCGCAGATCCTGCAGTTTTGCACCCTGCCAGTTGAAGCGATCGGGAAACGGGCTGCGCCGCGCCCGTTTCGTCGCGCGCGGTCAGATAATTGCTGATCGCGCCGTCGTAGGCGGCGGTATGCGAAAACGCCTTTTGCGCGAGGCGAAAGCGCGTTGCGGTGGTCAGGCTCGCGGCGTTGGCCTTCAACTCGGCCAGCAACGCAGCGTAGTCGTCCGGATCGACGACGACGCCGACGCCGGCATAGTTCTTCGCCGCAGCCCGCACCAGCGTCGGCCCGCCGATGTCGATGTTCTCGATCGCGTCGTCGAGCGTGCACCCCGCCTTGGCGACCGTCTCGCGGAACGGATAGAGATTGACGACGACCAGATCGATCGGCGGAATCCCGTGCGCCGCGAGTGTGGCGATGTGTTCGCTGGAATCGCGCCGGGCGAGAATTCCGGCATGAACTTTCGGATGCAGCGTCTTGACCCGCCCGTCGAGCATCTCCGGAAAGCCGGTGTAGGCGTCGATCTCGGTGACCTCGAGGCCGGCGGCGGCGAGCGTCTTCGCCGTGCCGCCGGTGGAGAGGAGCGCGACGCCCAGGCTGGCCAGCGCCGCGCGCAAATTCGACGAGGCCTGTCTTGTCGGAGACCGAAAGCAGCGCCTGGGCGATCGGCGAGTTCATGGCGAGCGGCGGACCGGTGGATTGGGCGCGACACGCGCGCCGCGCAGCAGCAGCGGGCCCGGCGCCGTCTTCAGCACGCGCGAACCGGACCCTACCGTATATTGTACTTCGAGAGCTTGGAGCGCAGCGTGTTGCGATTGAGCCCCAGCATGTCGGCCGCCTGCGTCTGGTTGCCACCGGCGCGATGCATGACCGAGGTCAGCAGCGAACGCTCGACATTCGCAATCACCATGTCGTAGATGCTGTGTGGCTGTTCGCCGTCGAGCTTGCGAAAATACTCTTCGAGCGATTTTTCGACGCTGCGGCAAATCTCGTTGCCGCCGTTCATGCGAGTGGTTCGTTTCACGCTGCGAGGGCCTCCTCCACCCACGAAGCTTCTATCTGCGCCTCCGCCGCGTAGACGAGGCGTTCGCCGACGGCCGCAAGCCGGCCGAAATACCGGTCGACGGCGGCGACCTGATCTGCCGAGCTTTCCAGCCGGTTGATTTGAGCGCGGAACGCATCGCCGCCGGCGAGCTTGCTCGTATACCAGCCGAGATGCTTGCGCGCAATGCGCACGCCGTCGACCTCGCCGTAGAACGCGTAATGGTCGGCGAGGTGCTCGATGATCAGGCGATGCATTTCGTCGACCCGCGGCGGCGGCAATCGCTCGCCGGTCGCGAGGAAATGGCCGATCTCGCGGAAGATCCACGGCCGCCCCTGCGCAGCCCGCCCGATCATGATCGCGTCGGCGCCGGTGCAGGCCAAGACCTCGCGCGCCTTCTCCGGCGTATCGATATCGCCGTTGGCGATCACCGGTATGCCGACCGCACGCTTGATCGCGCGGATCGTCTCGTACTCGACCGGGCCGACAAACGCGCATTCGCGCGTGCGGCCATGGACCGACAGCGCGGCGATGCCCGCATCCTCGGCGATGCGCGCGATGCGGACCGCATTCCTGTTCTGCCGGTTCCAGCCGGTGCGGATCTTCAGCGTCACCGGAACGTCGCACCGCGCGCCACGACCGCGGCGACGATCGCAGCGACCAGCGGCTCGTCCTGCAGCAGCGCCGAGCCGGCGGCGACGTTGCATACCTTTTTCGCCGGGCAGCCCATGTTGATGTCGATGATCTGCGCGCCGCGCTCGACGTTGTAGCGGGCGGCATCGGCCATCATCGCCGGATCGGCACCGGCGATCTGCACGACGATGGGCTCGACCTCGCCACGGTGGTCGGTGCGACGCAGGGACTTCGCCGTGTTCCACAGCTTCGGATTCGAGGCGACCATTTCGGACACCGCGAGCCCCGCGCCCAGGCGCTTGCACAGCTGGCGGAACGGCCGGTCGGTGACGCCCGCCATCGGCGCGACGACCAAGGGAATCGAAATGTGATGCGGGCCGATCTGCACAATGGATTAGTTGCTGGACGCTGCGGCGGGGAACGGATTATACCGAGTTTGCCGCGCGATCGTCACCGCCAAAAAATTATTGCTGGAATGCTGCGCGATAAGCGCACTTTGGTCGTCTCGCCGTTCGCCGCGCGGGAATCATTCTTGCTTAATGTCGGACGCGATCGTTTTGCGGTTCAGTGCAATCCGTACAGCATTGCACGCGTGAAAATCCGCTTCAGCGGCGGCAGCGCGTCGAGCAGAGTAAGCGCCAACCCGCGCGGCCAGCGAAGCAGCGCGGCGTCGCTGCCGAATACTCGGAGCAAACCATGCGTCAACGCAATGCCGGACCAGCGATCGGCGAGTCGGCGGCGCGCGTAAGTGGACAGACTGCTGGCCGCGCCGAGTCGATCGCGCGGCGTCGCCAGCAACACCTGCGCCAGTTCGTACGCGTCGCGCACACCCAGGTTGAAACCCTGGCCCGGCAACCGGATGCAGTGCCTGCGCCGCGTTGCCCAGAAGAACGGTGCGCGCGCCGACGACGGTGCCGGCGAACTCGAGCGAAAGCGGAAACGTGCGCCGATCCTCGCTTTTCAGAAAGCCGCCGACGCGCGCGCCGAATCGCGTCGCCAGCGCGGCGAGGAACTCGCTTTCCGGCATCGCGGCAAGCGCTCTGCCCTGCGCCGGCGTCGTCGTCCACACGAGCCCGTAATGATCGCCTTCCGGCAGCAAGGCCATCGGTCCCTCGGGAGTAAAGCGCTCGTACGCAACGCCGCGGTGCGGCTCGTCCCGCCAGAGCTTCGCGACCAGTGCAAGCTGCTGGTAATCGTGGCGATGCGCGGACATTGCCGGCGACGACGTCGCCGCCGCCATCGGCAACGGCGGCCAGTCGTGCCGTCCATTCGCAGGCCGCGCCGTCGCGCTCGCCGCGGATGCGTGCGTACGCCGGCGTCGCATCGACCTGGGTGACAGTGACGCCGTGATCGACGCGGAGGCCGGCGCGGGCGAGCGCTGCATCGAGCGCCGCTTGCAGCGCGCGATAGCTGACGACATAGCCGAGCGCGGGCACGCCGTGCTCGTGCGCGTCCAGACGCGCCGTGCCGAAGCCGCCGCGCTGCGACACGTCGATGGCGGTAATTGCCGTCACGGCGCCCGCGCGTGCCCGCGACTGCGCTCCAGACGCCGAGGCGATCGAAAATAAGCCGCGCGCCATGCGACAGCGCCAGCGAGCGATCGCCGGACGCCAAGGTGTCGCGCGCACGGGCGTCCAGGCTGACGACATCGAGATCGCCGCCGGCCAGCGCAAGCGCCAGCGTCGCGCCGACCGGACCCGCGCCGACGATGACGACGTCGTTCAACACGGCCTAAGGCGCCCCGCCGAAACGTGTGAAGTCACGGAAGCCTCGGCGGCGATCCGCCGTCAGTGCTGCATCAGCGCTTCGATGTCGGCCACGGTCTTCGGCGCCGCCGCGGTCAGATTTTCATTGCCCGCGGCGCTCACCAGCACGTCGTCCTCGATGCGCACGCCGATGTCCCAGAATTCCTCGGGCACCTTGTCGCCGGGCCGGATATAGCATCCCGGCTCGACGGTAAGCAGCATGCCCGGCTCGAGCAGGCGCGACTCGCCGTTGACGCGATACAAGCCGACGTCGTGCACGTCGAGGCCGAGCCAGTGGCCGGCGCGATGCATGTAGAACTGCTTGTATGCACCGGATTCGAGCACGGCGTCGAGCGATCCCTCGCAAAGCTTCAGATCGATCAAGCCCTGCGCCAGCACGCGCTCGGCGACCTCGTGGTAGGCATGAAACGGGCGGCCCGGCGCCACGGCGTCGATGCAGGCGAGCTGCGCCGCCAGCACGAGCTCGTAGATATCCTTCTGCGGACCGCTGAACTTGCCGCCCACCGGAAAGGTGCGCGTCACGTCCGACGCATAACCCTCGTACTCGCAACCGGCGTCGATCAGCAGCAGATCGCCGGCTTGCATCTGGCGGTTGTTGTCGCGGTAGTGCAGCACGCAGGCGTTCGGCCCCGATGCGACGATCGACGGGTAGGCGACCGCCTGCGCGCCCGAGCGCAGGAATTCGTGCATCAATTCGGCCTCGACCTGGTACTCGTACCAGTCGGCACGCGTCCGCGCCATCGCGCGGCGGTGCGCTCCGCAGGAAATCTCGGCGGCGCGGCGCATCAGCTTCAGCTCCTGCTCGTCCTTGGTCAGGCGCATCGCCGAAAGCGGCCGCGCGCACGTCGACGACGACTTCCGGCGCAGCGATGCCGGTGCGCACCCGGTTGCGGACTTCGTTCAGGGTCGTCGTGATCAGATCG
Source organism: uncultured beta proteobacterium (assembly GCA_963697485.1). GTDB lineage: Bacteria > Pseudomonadota > Gammaproteobacteria > Burkholderiales > Casimicrobiaceae > PALSA-1003. The sequence continues at coordinate 554,283 of CAVOOD010000007.1, read as the reverse complement.
TCCCACGCCGGGTACAAGCCGATCGGCGTGAAGACGGCGGGCCGATCGCCGCTCCAGTCGGTGAGCTTCGTCTGGAGCTCGCCGATCGAATACGCCTCGTCGAAGCCGAAGATCTCGCGCGCGGCGTCGGGGCCGTAGCGAAACCCGTCCCAGATCTCGCGCTCGGGATTCTTGTCCCGGCACAGCAGATATCTGCTTGGAGTCGCCTTCGTCCGCTCCCGCGAGCAGCACGACGACGGCTTCGGCTTCGGGAAATCCGCACAGGTAATAGAAATGACTGTCCGGCCGGTACGGATAGTGGGTGTCGGCGTTGCGGATCGCTTCGGGCGCCGTCGGGATCGCGGCGATCCCGCCGCCGCTCTGACGACGCATTTCGGCGATCAATCGCGCGCGGCGCGCACGGTGGTGCTGGTGACTGTGGTTCATCGTTGGGATTGCGTGGCGCGTCGGGGAAGGGGCCATTATAGGCGCAGCGGGTCCCTCTCGCCGAGCATGCGGTAACATCGCCTTCGTGGCGCAGTCTTCCTTCGCTGATCCGCCGCCGTCCGCCGATGCGATGCGCGAGGCCAAGCGCTCGCTGCGCGAGCGCGTGCTTGCCGCGCGCGATTCCCTGCCGCCCGAGTTTCGCGCGGCGGCGAGCGCGGCGATCGGCAAGGCGCTCGCGGGCCGCGACGATTTCGCGACGGCGGCGACGGTGTTGCTGACGTTGCCGTTCGGCAGCGAGTGGGACTCGATGCCGCTGTTGCTCGCCGCGCTCGAACGAGGCAAGACGGTCGTGCTGCCGCGTGTCAACGCGACGGCGCGCACCCTGGAGCTTTGCCGCCTGACCGAGCCGACGCGCGACGTCTTGCCAGGCTATCGCGGCATACCCGAACCGCAGTCGCACTGCGCGCTGATCGCTGCGGACGCGATCGATTGGGTGCTCGTTCCCGGCGTCGCGTTCGATCGCCTCCGGCCACCGCCTCGGTTACGGCGGCGGCTATTACGACAGGCTGCTTCCCCGGCTGCGGCGCGACGCGGCGAGGATCGCGGGCGGTTACGAAATGCAATTGGTCGATCGCGTACCGGCCGCACTGCACGACGTTCCGGTGCAGGCGCTCGCGACCGAAGTTCAGGACCTTGCCGATGCCTGAGTAGTTGGCCCGTCCCGGGCGCCGGCGGTTTTGGAAATGATTTCCACGATGTGGTATCCTCGGATGAGCCCGAGCCGCCGGCTGCCGCGTCGCAGCAATGCGGCGCCCTGCCGCGGCGCATACAATCGAATTTCGCGCGACCGCTTGAAGCATCGTCGAAGGAGTGCCGCATGGACATCAAACCGGATGTCGACCCGCAAGAAACGCGCGAATGGCTGGACGCGATCGACGGCGTGATCGAGCACGAGGGCCCGGACCGCGCGCATTTCCTGATCGAGCAGGTGATCGACAAGGCGCGCCGATCCGGCGCCTACATGCCGTTTTCGGCCAACACCGCCTATATCAACACGATTCCGGTCGACAAGCAGGTCCGCATTCCCGGCGACCAGGCGATCGAGCACCGCATCCGCTCGTACGTGCGCTGGAACGCGATGGCGATGGTCGTGCGCGCGAACAAGCACACCAACGTCGGCGGCCACATCGCCAGCTTCGCGTCGGCGGCGACGCTGTACGACGTCGGGCTTCAATCATTTCTGGCACGCGCCGTCGGCCGAGCACGGCGGCGATCTGGTGTTCGTCCAGGGCCATTCGTCGCCCGGCGTGTACGCCCGCGCCTTCATGCTCGGTCGCTTCACCGACGAGCAGATGGACAACTTCCGGCAGGAAGTCGACGGCAAGGGCATCTCGTCGTATCCGCATCCGTGGCTGATGCCGGACTTCTGGCAGTTCCCGACGGTGTCGATGGGCCTGGGCCCGCTGATGGCGATCTATCAGGCGCGCTTCATGAAGTATCTGCAGGATCGCGGGCTGGCCAAGACCGAGGGTCGCAAGGTCTGGTGCTTCTGCGGCGACGGCGAAATGGACGAGCCCGAATCGATGGGCGCGATCGGCATGGCCGCGCGCGAGACGCTCGACAACCTGATCTTCGTCATCAACTGCAACCTGCAGCGGCTCGACGGCCCGGTGCGCGGCAACGGCAAGATCATCCAGGAGCTCGAGGCGGAGTTCCGCGGCGCCGGCTGGAACGTGATCAAGGTCATCTGGGGCACGCGCTGGGACCCGCTGCTCGCGCGCGACAAGCAGGGCATCCTGATGCGCCGGATGATGGAGTGCGTCGACGGCGAGTACCAGACGTTCAAGTCGAAGGACGGCGCCTACGTGCGCGAGTACTTCTTCAACACGCCGGAGCTGAAGGCGCTGGTCGCCGACTGGTCCGACGACGGAGATCTGGAACCTGAATCGCGGCGGCCACGACCCGCACAAGGTCTACGCCGCGCTACCACGCCGCGGTCGACCACAAAGGTCAGCCGACGGTGATTCTCGCCAAGACGATCAAGGGCTACGGCATGGGCGAGGCCGGCGAGGCGCAGAACATCACGCACCAGCAGAAGAAAATGTCGGTCGACTCGATCCGGCACTTCCGCGATCGCTTCCAGATTCCGGTGCCCGACGACAAGCTCGACGAAATCCCGTACGTCAAGTTTCCGCCGGGATCGCGCCGAGGCCGAATACATGAAGGCGCGGCGCATGGAGCTCGGCGGCTTTCTGCCGACGCGGCGGCGCAAGGCCGCAGCGTCGCTCGCCGTGCCCGGCGCTCGCGGCGCTCGAGCGCTTCCTCAAGAGCACCGACGACCGCGAGATCTCGACGACGATGGCGTTCGTGCAGATCCTGCAGACGCTCCTGCGCGACAAGAACATCGGCAAGCACATCGTGCCGATCGTGCCCGACGAGTCGCGCACCTTCGGCATGGAAGGCATGTTCCGGCAGCTCGGCATCTGGAACCAGCTCGGTCAGCTCTACACGCCGCAGGACGCCGATCAGCTGATGTTCTACAAGGAGAGCAAGGACGGGCAGGTCCTGCAGGAAGGCATCAACGAACCCGGCGCGATGTGCGACTGGATCGCGGCGGCGACGAGCTACTCGACGCACGGCGTGCCGATGATCCCGTTCTACATCTTCTACTCGATGTTCGGCTTCCAGCGCGTCGGCGATCTGGCGTGGGCCGCCGGCGACATGCGCTCGCGCGGCTTCCTGCTCGGCGGCACCGCCGGGCGCACGACGCTGAACGGCGAAGGGCTGCAGCACGAGGACGGGCATTCGCACATCTACGCGGCGACGATCCCGAACTGCGTCTCGTACGATCCGACCTTCGGCTACGAGCTGGCCGTCATCATCCAGGACGGCCTGCGCCGCATGTACGCCGAGCAGCAGGACGTCTATTACTACCTGACGGTGATGAACGAGAACTACGCGCAGCCGGCGATGCCCGAAGGCGCGGCGCCCGAACATCATCAAGGGCATGTACCTGTTCAAGGCCGGCGAGCCGAAGCCAAGACCAAGGCGCCGCGCGTCCAGCTGCTGGGCTCGGGCGTGATCCTGCGCGAAGCGATCGCGGCGGCGGATCTGCTGCAAGGCCGATTGGGGCGTCGACGCCGACATCTGGAGCTGCCCGTCGTTCACCGAGCTCGCGCGCGACGGCGAGGCCGCGTCGCGCTGGAACATGCTGCATCCGACCGAACGCCGCGCGTGCCGCATGTCGACGGCGTGGCTCGCCGACGACGCAAGGGTCCGGTCATCGCGGCGACCGACTACGTGCGCGCCTTTGCCGAGCAGATCCGCGCGTTCGTGCCGCGCCGCTACGTCGTGCTCGGCACCGACGGCTTCGGTCGCTCCGACACGCGCGAAAAGCTGCGCCGCTTCTTCGAGGTCGACCGCTGGTACATCACCGTCGCGGCGCTGAAGGCGCTGGCCGACGACGGCACGCTGCCCGCCGGCCAAGGTCGCCGAGGCGATCGCGAAATACGGCATCGACGCGGCGAAGCCCGCGCCGTGGACGGTCTGATGCGGCGTCGACGGCGTCGTTCGCGCGTTCGCCGGCAAGCCTTTGAGGTCGCGATGAGCACAATCGAAGTCAAGGTTCCCGACATCGGCGACTTCACCGACGTGCCGGTGATCGAGGTGCTGGTCAAAGCCGGCGACACGGTCAAGGCCGAGGATTCGCTGGTCACGCTCGAATCGGACAAGGCGACGATGGACGTGCCGGCGCCGGCCGCCGGCGTCGATCAAGTCCGTCGCCGTCAAGGTCGGCGACAAGGTCAGCGAAGGCCACTCCGATCCTGACGCTGGACGAAGCGCCGGCGCTGCGGCACCCCGCAAGCCGCCCCGGCGGCCAAGCGCCCGCAGCAGCCGGCTGCGCCGGCGACCGCGCCAGCGGCACCGGCGGCGCCAGCGACACCGGCAGCGGCTGCGCCAGCGGCCGCAGCGCCAACGTCGCCGGCTCCGGCTGCGCAAGCGACCGCGGCGCCGAGCGCTCCGATCGACGATGCGGCATTCCGCAAGGCGCATGCCTCGCCGTCGGTTCGCGCGCATGCGCGCGCGCTCGGCGTCGACCTGTCGCAGATCAAGGGCAGCGGGCCGGCCGGACGCATCCTGCAGGAGGACGTGGAGAATTACGTCAAGCAGGTGATGAGCGGCGCGAAGGTCGCCGGCGCGGTCGCCGGCGCGGGCGGCGCGGCGCTCGGCTTGCTGCCGTGGCCGCAAGTCGACTTCGCCAAGTTCGGCCCGATCGAAACCAGGCCGCTGTCGCAGAATCAAGAAGATCGCCGGCGCCAATCTGCATCGCAACTGGGTGATGATTCCGCACGTCACCAATCACGACGACGCCGACATCACCGAGCTCGAGGCGTTTCGCGTACAGCTCAACAAGGAAAACGAAAAGGCCGGGATCAAGGTGACGATGCTCGCGTTCCTGATCAAGGCCTGCGTCTGGGCGCTGAAGAAATTTCCCGAGTTCAACGCCTCGCTCGACGGCGAGAACCTGGTGCTCAAGCAGTATTACCACATCGGTTTCGCCGCCGACACGCCGAACGGTCTCGTCGTTCCGGTCATCAGGAACGCCGACCAGAAAGGCGTGCTGGCGATCGCCGGCGAAATGGCGGAGCTCTCGGCGAAGGCGCGCGAAGGCAAGCTCGGCCCGGCCGACATGCAGGGCGGATGTTTTTCGATCTCCAGCCTGGGCGGGATCGGCGGAACGTACTTCACGCCGATCATCAATGCGCCCGAGGTCGCGATCCTCGGCGTGTGCCGGTCGAGCATGCGACCGGTCTGGGACGGCAAGCAGTTCGTACCGCGACTGATCCTGCCGCTGTCGCTTTCCTGGGATCACCGCGTGATCGACGGCGCGGCAGCCGCGCGCTTCAACAGCTATCTCGCCTCGCTGCTGGCCGACATGCGGCGCACGATGCTCTGAGATGCGCGTCATCAGACATTCGTTCGCCGTCCTGCTGCTCGCCGCGCTGGCGTAGTCCCTGTTCCGCGGCGGAGGACCTGTTCACCATTCCGACGCGCAGCGGCGTCACGCTGTCCTATCTGCTCGACCAGGACAAGGCAGCGACCCCCAAGGTCGTCGTCATTTCCTTCGTCGGCGGATTCGGCGCGATCGGCCTGGAACGGCGCGCGCAAAAGGGTCCGGTGAAGTTCGGGCCGACGGCGAATTTCCTGGTTCGGATCAAGGAGCAGATGACCGACGCCGACATCGCCGACGTCATCGTCGATTCGCCTTCGGACCAGCTTCCCGACGGCATGAGCGACACGTTCCGCCTGGGGCAGGATCACGCGACGGACATTCGGGCATTGATAGGCGATCTGAAGCAGCGGTTTCCGGGCGCGAAGATTTTTCTTCTCGGCACGAGCCGCGGCACGATTTCGGCGGCCGCGCTGGGAGCGAGTCTCGGCGACGCTCGTGCAAGGCGTCGTCCTCAGCTCGACGGTGACCAACGCCGACCGCAGCGGGCACTGGGCTGTCCGCCTTCGATTTCGGCTCGATCAAGGTGCCGGTGCTGCTGGTCCACCATCGCGACGACGGTTGCCGCTCGAGCCCGTATTCCGGCGCCGAACGCCTGGCGAAGAAATTTCCGCTGGTCAGCGTCAGCGGCGGCGATCCGCCGCAGAGCGAGCCGTGCGAGGCCATGTCTCAGCACGGCTATCTTGGCCGCGAAGCGCCGACGGCGCAGGCGATCCGGAACTGGATGCTCGGACGCGAGTTCGCGCGCGAGATCCAATGACGATGCTGCCGGTGCCCGAGTCGACGCACCGCTGCCGATCGAGGATGCGATGAGCACGATCGAAGTCAAGGTTCCGGACATCGGCGACTTCACCGACGTGCCGGTGATCGAGGTGCTGGTCAAACCCGGCGACACGGTCAAGGTCGAGGATTCGCTGGTCACGCTGGAGTCGGACAAGGCGACGATGGATGTTCCGGCGCCCGCCGCGGGCACGGTCAAGTCGCTCAGCGTCAAAGTCGGCGACAAAGTCAGCGAAGGAGCACCGCTGCTGACGCTCGAGACCGCGGCCGACGCGCCGGCGCCCTCGCCTGCCGCCACCGGATCGGCGCCCGAGGCGCCTGCTGCACGCGCCGCGCCGGCGGCGCCTGCGGCGCCGACCACGCCTGCGCCGGCCAAACCGCAGTCGACGCCCCAGGCAGCGCCTGCAGCGACCGCACCTCGCGCCGCCGACGAATATCGCGGCGCGGTCGATATCGAATGCCAGATGGTCGTCATCGGCTCGGGCCCGGGCGGCTACAGCGGTGCGTTCCGCGCCGCTGATCTGGGCCTCAAGACCGTGCTGATCGAGCGTTATTCGACGCTGGGCGGCGTGTGCCTCAACGTCGGCTGCATTCCCTCGAAGGCGCTGCTGCACGCGGCCAAGGTGATCGACGAAGCGGAGGAAATGGGCCATTTCGGCGTGACTTTCGGCAAGCCGGCGATCGATCTGGCCAAGTTGCGCGGCTGGAAGGAATCGGTGGTCCGCAAGCTGACCGGTGGTCTCTCGGTGCTGGCCAAGCAGCGCAAGGTCAGCGTCGTCACCGGCGTTGCGCGCTTTGTCGATGCGCATCACGTCGAGGTCGGCGCCGGTGGCAAGAAGCAGATCGTCAAGTTCGAGCACTGCATCATCGCCGCGGGCTCGCAGGCGGTGAAGCTGCCTTTCGTCCCCGACGATCCGCGCGTCATCGATTCGACCGGTGCGCTGGAGCTAAACGGCCTGCCCGGGCACATGCTGGTCATCGGCGGCGGCATCATCGGCATGGAGATGGCGCAGGTGTATTCGGCGCTCGGCGCGAAAATCACCGTCGTCGAAATGCTGAGCCAGCTGATGACGGGCGCGGATCCCGACCTGGTGCGGCCATTCGCCAGGCGGATGGAAAAGCGTTACGAAAAAATCATGCTGAAGACGCGCGTGACCAAGGTCGAAGCGCAAAAGGACGGGCTCAAGGTCTGGTTCGAAGGCGAGCAGGCGCCCGCCGGGCCGCAGCTCTACGACCGGGTGCTGGTCGCCGTCGGACGTTCGCCGAACGGAAAGAAGATCGACGCCGGGCGTGCCGGGGTCGCCGTCGACGAGCGCGGATTCATTCCCGTCGACGGCCAGTTGCGGACCAACGTCGCGCATATCTTCGCGATCGGGGACGTCGCCAGGCAGCCGATGCTGGCGCACAAGGCAGTGCACGAGGCGCACGTCGCCGCCGAGGCTGCGGCCGGCGAGAAATCCTGGTTCGACGCCCGCGTGATTCCATCCGTCGCGTTCACCGATCCCGAGCTCGCCTGGGTCGGCGTCACCGAGGAGGAAGCCAAGGCGCAGGGCATCAAGTACGGCAAGGCGGCGTTTCCGTGGGCGGCCAGCGGCCGCTCGCTTTCGCTCGGACGCGACGAAGGCATCACCAAGCTGATATTCGACCAGGAGACGCATCGCATCATCGGCGGCGGCATCGTCGGGCCGAACGCCGGCGACCTGATTGCCGAAGTCGCGCTGGCGATCGAAATGGGATGCAATGCCGAAGACATCGGCAAGACGATCCACCCGCATCCGACGCTGTCCGAGACGGTCGGCATGGCCGCGGAAGTTTTCGCCGGGACGATCACCGATCTCTACGTTCCGAAAAAGAAGTAGCTCGCGAGTCGGCCGGGATCGTTAGCCGCATGGCAATCGGGCCGGCGCGCGCATCGCCAAGCTCGCCGCATGGGCGCTGGCCGCGACGGCGCTGAGCGTCCTGGTGGTGGCGGTGCTGATCAATCTGCGCGACCCGGAAATCTCGCCGCAGGCGCGCTGATGCTTCGTCGGCGCGACCCGTTTTGTTACGATGAGGGCTCGATGCGCAATATTCCGACAGCGATGACCCAGGACGAGCTCAAGCAGATGGTCGCGCGCGAGGCGATCAAGTATGTCGTCGACGACGCCTATATCGGCGTCGGCAGCGGCTCGACCGCCAATTTCTTCATCGATGAGCTCGCCGCGATCAAGGGACGCATCAAGGGCGCGGTCGCGAGCTCGGTCAAGACGGCAGAGCGGCTGCGCAAGCACGCCATTCCCGTCGTCGAGCTCCACAGCGTCGATTCGCTGCCGGTATACATCGATGGCGCCGACGAAACCACCGCCCATGGAGCGATGATCAAGGGCGGCGGCGGCGCGCTGACACGGGAGAAGATCGTCGCCGCGGTCGCTGCGAAGTACGTATGCATCGTCGACCAGTCGAAACTGGTCGGCGTGCTCGGCAACTTTCCGCTGCCGGTCGAAGTGATTCCGATGGCCAAGAGCCATGTCGCGCACGAGCTGGTCAAGCTCGGCGGTCGGCCCGAATTGCGCGCCGGGTTCATCAGCGACAACGGCAACGTGATCCTCGACGTGGCGGATTTGCGCATCCTGAATCCGACCGAGCTCGAAGCCCGCATCAACAACATCGTCGGCGTCGTCACCAACGGCCTGTTCGCCATTCGCGGCGCCGATGTCATCCTGGTCGGGACCCCGACCGGCGTGATGACGCTCGACGCGCATCGGTTCTAGCCGGTCCTCGCGCCAAGAACTAGAATGCGGCCATGACGAACCTGAGCGTTCCCCATCTCGATCTCGCCGCGTACATGCGCGAGGTCGGCGAACGCGCGCGCGCCGCGGCGCGCATCGTCGCGCGAGCGCCGACGCGGGCAAAGGACGCGGCGCTGGAAGCCGCGGCGGCGGCGATCGAACGCGATGCGCGCTTGCTGCTCGCAGCGAACGCTGGCGATGTCGCGGGATCGCGCGCCGCCGGCGACGACGAGGCATTCGTCGACCGGCTGGCGTTGGACCCGGAACGCATCGCCGCGATGGCCGAGGGTCTGCGCCAGGTCGCGGCATTGGCCGATCCGGTGGGTGAGATCACCGAGCTCAAATACCGTCCGACCGGCATCCAGGTCGGCCGAATGCGCGTGCCGCTCGGCGTCGTCGGCATAGTCTACGAATCGCGGCCTAACGTGACCGCCGACGCCGCCGCGTTGTGCCTCAAGTCGGGCAATGCGGCGATCCTGCGCGGCGGCTCCGAAGCGATGCGCTCGAACCAGGCGATCGCAGCCTGCCTGCACGAGGGCCTTGCCGCCGCCGGCCTGCCCGAGGATGCGGTGCAGGCGATCGCGACTTCCGACCGTGCCGCCGTGGGCATGCTCGCGACGATGGACCGCTACGTCGACGTGCTGGTGCCGCGCGGCGGCAAGAGCCTGATCCAGCGCGTGGCCGACGAAGCCACGGTGCCGGTGATCAAGCATCTGGACGGCGTCTGTCACGTGTTCATCGACGAATACGCCGACGTCGACATGGCGATCCGCATCGCCGACAACGCCAAGACGCAGCGCTACAGTCCCTGCAACACGATGGAGACGCTGCTGGTGCACGAGCGCATCGCGCGCGCAGGTCCTGGTCCCGCTGGCGCGGATCTACGCCGGCAAGGGCGTCGAGCTCCGCGGCGATCCCGCGGCGCGCGGGCTCGTTCCTGCGATGAAGCCGGCGACCGAGCAGGACTGGACGACCGAATACCTGGCGCCGATCCTCGCCATCCGCGTCGTGGCAAGCCTCGACGCGGCGATCGAGCACATCGCCCGCTACGGCTCGCAGCACACCGACGCGATCGTCACTTCGCACTACGGCAACGCGATGCGCTTCCTGCGCGAAGTCGATTCGAGCTCGGTGATGGTCAATGCATCGACGCGGTTCGCCGACGGCTTCGAGTACGGCCTGGGCGCCGAGATCGGTATTTCGACCAACAAGCTGCACGCGCGCGGCCCGGTGGGACTCGAAGGCCTGACCAGCCAGAAATGGATCGTGCTCGGCACCGGGCAGATCCGCGGCTGATGCCGTCCGCCGCGCCGCGAGGCGCCTGATGTCGACGTCGGTCACCCTCTCGATCGGCACCAACACGGCGATCGCCGCTGCCAAGGGCTTCGGCTGGTTCGTCACCGGGTCGCCGACGCTGTTCGCCGAGACGATCCACTCGCTCGCCGACGTTGCCAACCAGGTACTGCTGCAGAACCGGTGAGGTTCGCGGCAAGGCGCCGGCCGACAGCAAGCATCCGTTCGGGCACGGTCAGGAGAAATACTTCTGGGCGCTGGTCTCCGCCGTCAGCGTGTTCTTCGTCGGCTGCGGGCTCAATATCTACCACGGCGTCCATGCGCTGCTCCAGCGCGCGCCGGTCGAGCCGTTCACGCCGCTGGTGCTGTGGCTATTGCTATTCGCCTTCGCTGCTGGAATCGTTCACGCTGGTCGTCGCCCTGCGCGAGATCGGCGGCTGGAAGGGCTTGTTCGCCAACCGCCACAACACGACCGTGCTTGCGGTCGTCCTCGAAGACGCGGTCGCCTTGCTCGGGATCGTGCTGACCCTGATCGTCGCCGGGGTATCGTTCGCGTGGGGACCGCACCCGGCCTTCGACGCCGCGGTCGCGATCGCGGTCGGCGCGCTGCTCGGCGCGATGGCGCTGTTCCTGGCGTCGATCAACCGCCGCCTGCTGATCGACATCTCCGACGTCGACCTCGATCGCGCCGCGCAGCGATTCCTCGGCCGAGCAGGGTGTCGCCGCCGAGGCGAGCTCGGTCGTCGTCGACGACGATCACGCCGTCGTGTTCCTGCGGGCGCTGCCCGGCAGCGCGCGTCCTTTCGACACCTCGGATTCGTACGCGCTGGGCGAAGCCCTGAAGGCGCAGCTGCTGGCCGCCGCCGGCAAGACGATCGACGAGGTCTACTGGAAATTCCCGCTGGCGACGTCGCCGGCCGGCACGACGAGCGGGCGATGACGCAGGCGATGCAGCAGCAGATACTCGACTTCTGGTTCGGGCCGCCGGGCAGCGCCGACTACGGAACGACGCGCGATGCCTGGTTTCGCAAGGACGCCGCTTTCGACGCCGAGATCCGCCTGCGCTTCGGCGCGGTGATCGAGACTGCGCTGGAAGGCGGTCTCGCCGACTGGACAGCACCGCGCGCTGCGCTCGCGCGCGTGCTCGTGCTCGACCAGTTCACGCGCAACTGCTACCGCGACTCGGCGACGCGCGTTCGCCGGCGACGCGCAAGCCCTCGCCGCAGCCACCGCCGCCGTCGATCAAGGGCAGGACCGCGAGCTGATCCCGGTCGAGCGCTGGTTCCTGTACATGCCGTTCGTGCACTCCGAATCGCCTGTCGCACAGGCGCGTTCGCTGGCGCTTTTCACGCAGCTTGCGCACGAGACCGGCCTCGCCGATCCGCTGGTATGGGCGGAGAAGCACGCCGCCATCGTCGGCCGCTTCGGCCGGTATCCGCATCGAAACGCATTGCTCGGCCGCGAATCGACGGCGGAGGAAATCGCCTTTCTCGGCACGCAGGGCAGCAATTTCTGAAGGCTTTAGCTAACATCTGTCAATGGATCTGATCGAAATCACGCTGGGGTTGCTGCTTGCGGTCGCCGCCGTGGCAGCGCTCGGCAAATGGATCGGAGCGCCGCTGCCGCTGCTGCTGGTCGCCGGCGGCGTCGTGCCTGTCGTTCCTGCCGGGTTTCCGCTCGCTCTCGATCGCGCCGGACATCTTTTTTCTGTTGTTCATTCCGCCGCTGCTGTTCGCCGACGCCTGGTTGATCCCCAAGCGCGACCTGATCAAGGTGATGCGGCCGGTGCTGCTGCTCGCCTTCGGCCTCGTGTTTCTGACGGTGCTGGTCGTCGGCTACCTGATGCATTGGCTGGTTCCCGAGCTCCCGCTCGCGGCGGCATTCGCGCTCGGCGCGGTGATCTCGCCGACCGACGCGGTAGCGGTCAGGGCGGTCACCTCGAAGCTCGCGATTCCCTCGCGCGTGTCGACGATCGTCGACGGCGAAAGCCTGATCAACGACGCATCGGGACTGATCGCGTTCAAGTTCGCGATCGCGGCGGCGATGACCGGCGCCTTCAGCTGGAGCAGCGCGGCGCTGCAGTTCTTCGTCTCGTCCGGCGGCGGCTTCCTGCTCGGGCTGGCGATCGCGTGGACGATAGGCCAGGCTCGGGTCGGCCTGCGCGCGGTTCTGCGCCGATGATCCGACGATCCAGACGGTGATCTCGCTGCTGACGCCGTATGCGGCATATCTCGCCGCCGAGGCGCTGGGCATCGGCACCATCCTGGCCGTCGTCGGGGCGGGACTCTATGCCGGCGCGCACGATCTCAGGAACCTCGACGCCGCGACGCGCGCGCATTCGTGGGAAGTGTGGCGTATGGTGCTGTTCGCGTTCAATGGCCTGGTATTCGTGCTGCTGGGCGTTCAGCTGCATTCGATCATCGGCGCGCTGTCGCGCTCGAGTGCATTCGAGCTCGCCGGCTATGCGTTGGCGCTGTCGGCCATCGTGATCGTACTGCGTATCCTCTGGGTTTTTCCTGCGGCATACCTGCCCTTGCTTCTGTCCCGGCGGATTCGCGAACGCGAAGGCGTGCACAGCCCGCGTGCGGTGTTTCTGACCGGGTGGGCGGGCATACGCGGGTCGATCACGCTGGCCGCCGCGCTTTCGATTCCGTTCGTGACCTCGACCGGCGCACCGTTTCCGGGCCGCGAGCTGATCATCCTGCTCGCAGCAAGCGTGATCATCGTCACGCTGCTGGTCAACGGCATGACGCTTCCGCTGCTGATTCGCTGGCTCGATATCCGCGGCGACAGCATCGCAGAACGCGAGGAGCGGGCCGCCCGCATCGCGACCGCGCAGGCGGCGATCGAGATCTTGCGCAAGCGGCTGCCGCGGCTGACGACCAGCGAGGAGACCGCGTTCGCGAATTCACTGCTCGGGCAATACGAGCAGCGTCTGCAGCGCTATTCGGCCAACGCGGAGCGAAGGAACCGGCTCGACGCCCAGCACGCGACGCGAGCGCCGGATCTGGCTGGCGGCGATCGACGCCGAGCGCACCGAATTGATGCAGATGCGTGAAACCGACGTGATCAACGATGAAGTGTTGCGCCGCCTCCAGGTCGATCTGGACCTGGAGGAAACGCGCATCACCGGCGCGGCGCGCGATGCGATCTGAACGCTTGCTCGGGCGCGGCGCGCGCGCCCGAAGTGCGGAAGCGCTTCAGCCATGAGGGGACCGATCGGCATCCTTGGCGGGACCTTCGATCCGATTCATTACGGGCATCTGCGCGCCGCCGCCGAGGTGCGGGATCAGCTGCGCCTCGACGAGGTGCGTCTGATCCCCGCCAGCGTTCCGCCGCACCGGCCGGCTCCGGTGGCATCCGCCGAAGCGCGGCTTGCGATGACGGTGCTGGGCTGCGCGGAGTTTCCCGGCCTCGTTGCCGACGATCGCGAGATCCGGCGGCGCGGGACCGAGCTACACCGTGCAGACGCTGCAGGAAATGCACGATGAGAATGCGGGCCGGCCGCTGGCGATGATCATCGGCAGCGACGCCTTCTGCGGCATCGCAAGCTGGCGGCGATGGGAGCAGCTTTTCACGCTCGCGCATTTCATCGTCATCGACCGTCCGGACAGACCTTTCGCGCTCGACGCGCTGGAACCGGCGCTGAAAATCCAGTGCGAGCGGCGACTGACCACCGATCCGATGCGCCTGTCGCGGCAACTCGCCGGCGCAGTCCTCCGGCTGGCGGTGACGCCACAGCCGATTTCGGCAACCGCGCTGCGCGCGGCGCTCTCCGACGGAGCCGAAGCGCGAAAGCGAATTCGCGGTTTGCTTCCCGCCGCCGTTCTGGCTTATATTGAACGCAACCAACTCTATCGATTTGTTCCGGATGCGCGCTAACAAGATTCAGAAGACCGCAATCACCGCCCTCGAAGACATCAAAGCCCGCGACATCACCGTGCTCGATGTCCGCAAGCTCACCAGCCTCTACGACACGCTGATCATTGCCACCGCCGAATCGGGCCGGCAGGCCGGTGCGCTGGCGCGCCACGTCCGCGATTCGCTCAAGGCAGCAGGTGCGACGATCGTCGGCGTCGAGGGCGAGGCATCGGGCGAATGGGTGCTGGTCGATGCCGGCGACATCGTCGTGCACATCATGCAGCCGGCGGTGCGCACCTACTACAATCTCGAAGAGCTCTGGACGCCGCCGGCGCCGCGGCGCCGCGCCCGCGCAGTCGCAGCATAGCGCGGCGGCATCCGGAAGCGCGATGAAGCTTCGTCTCGTCGCGCTGAGTGCAAGGCTTCCCGCCTGGGTCACCGCCGGCTATAGCGAATATGCGCGACGGCTGGCGCGTGAATTCACCCTCGAGCTCGTCGAGCTCAAGCCCGAGCCGCGCGATCGTGGCAAAACCACGGCGCAGATTCTCACCGCCGAAGCGGCGCGGATTGCCGACGCGACCGGCGGCTATCACCTCATTGCGCTCGACGAGCGCGGGCAAGCCTGGACGACTGGAGAATTCGCCGCCAAGCTCGCCGCCTGGCGCGAACGCGCGCTGGCGGTCGCGTTCGTCATCGGCAGCGCGGACGGTCTCGATCCCGCCGTCAAGCGCAACGCGGACGCCGTGCTGGCGCTTTCCGCGCTAACATTACCGCACGGGCTTGCACGGGTCGTGCTCGCCGAACAGCTGTATCGCGCAACGAGCATGCTGTCGGGACATCCGTACCATCGCGAATGAGCACGCTCTTCATGCTGACCGAGCGTCCGTCGGTCTATCTGGCTTCGAAAAGCCCGCGCCGGCAGGAGTTGCTTCGGCAGATCGGCGTCGAATTCGAGGAGCTGTTGCTGCGCGAGGCGCCGGGGCGCAGGCGCGACATCGTCGAGGTGCCGCGCAAGGACGAAGCTCCGTTCGAATACGTCAAGCGCGTCGCGCGCACCAAGTCCGCCGTCGGCTGGCATCGAATGGGCCGCCGCGAGTTGCCGCCGAAGCCGGTGCTGGCGGCGGATACCGAAGTAGTCGTCGACGGCGTCGTGCTGGGCAAGCCCGACGATGCAGCCGACGCGGCCTCGATGCTGGAGCGATTGTCGGGCCGCACGCACGACGTCCTGACCGCGGTGGCGATCCGCTGGAACGCACAGATCGTGCTCGGCCTGTCGGTGTCGAGCGTGAGCTTTCGCGCCATCGCGCGTGACGAGATCGAGCGCTATATCGCCACCGGCGAGCCGTTCGACAAGGCCGGCGCCTATGCGATCCAGGGACGCGCCGCGACCTTTGTCAGCCGGCTGGAGGGCAGCTACTCGGGCGTGGTGGGCCTGCCTCTGTTCGAGACCGCCGAGATTCTCGCCAAGATCGGGTTCCACGTCATATGAAGCCTGCCGAAGACCTGCTGTACACTCCTGTTGCCCATTCGACGCCGCCGGCCGAGGCGGCAGCCGCTCCCCATCCGCAACCGGCCGCGGCCGAGCTTCCGACGGCATCGCAACGCGCCCACCCCATGAGTCACGACATCCTCGTCAACGTAACGCCGCAGGAGACGCGCGTAGCGATGCTCGAGCAGGGAGTCGTGCAGGAGCTGCACATCGAGCGTGCCAGCGCGCGCGGCCTGGTCGGCAACATCTACCTGGGCCGGATCGCGCGCGTGCTGCCCGGAATGCAGTCCGCGTTCATCGAAATCGGACTCGAGCGTGCGGCGTTCCTGCATATCGCCGACATCTGGGAGCACCGGCAGAACGGCCATGAAAACCGGCCGATCGAGCGGATCCTGCACGAGGGCCAGTCGCTGCTGATCCAGGTGATCAAGGATCCGATCGGCACCAAGGGCGCGCGCCTGTCGACGCAGATCAGCCTGGCCGGAAGACTGCTGGTCTACCTGCCGCAGGACTCGCATATCGGCATCTCGCAGCGCATCGAGGACGAGGGCGAGCGCGAGATGCTGCGCCAGAAATTGCAGCAGCTGCTGCCGGAAGGTCTTGCCGGCGGCTTCATCATCCGCACGATGGCGGAGACCGCCAGCGAGCGCGAAATGCAGAACGACATCGAGTACCTGACCAAGCTGTGGCGCGACCTGACCGAGAAGTCCCGCTCGGTTCCGCAGCAGTCGCTGGTCTACCAGGATCTGAACCTCGCGCAGCGGGTGCTGCGCGACATGACAACCGAGGAAACGTCGCGGGTCCTGGTCGATTCGCGCGAGACGTTCCAGAAAATGCAGGAATTCGCCGGCCAGTACACACAGAACATTCTGGATCGCATCGAGCACTATGCCGGCGATCGGCCGCTGTACGATCTGCACGGGGTCGAGGACGAGATCCAGAAGGCGCTGGCGCGCCGCGTCGACCTGAAGTCGGGCGGCTACCTGATCATCGACCAGACCGAGGCGATGACCACGATCGACGTCAACACCGGCGGCTTCGTCGGCGGCCGCAGCTTCGACGACACGATCTTCAAGACCAATCTCGAAGCGGCGCAGGTGATCGCGCGGCAGCTGCGCCTGCGCAATCTTGGCGGCATCATCATCATCGACTTCATCGACATGGAGAATTCCGACCATCGCGCGTCGGTGCTGGCCGAATTCAACAAGGCGCTCGAGCGCGACCGCACCCGGCTGACGGTGAACGGCTTCACGCAGCTGGGCCTGGTCGAGATGACGCGCAAGCGTACCCGCGAAAGCCTCGCCCACGTCCTCTGCGAGCCCTGTGCGACCTGCGGCGGACGCGGCGAAATCAAGACCGCGCAGACGATCTGCTACGAGATCCTGCGCGAGATCGTGCGCGAGGCCAGGCAGTTCAATGCACGGGCCTTCCGCATCCTCGCCTCGCAGTCGGTCATCGATCTGTTCCTCGAGGAGGAATCGCAAAGCCTCGCCCAGCTCGGCGATTTCATCGGCAAGCCGATTTCGCTGCAGGTCGAGTCGATCTACACGCAGGAACAGTACGACATCGTGCTGATTTGATCGCCGCGCTCGCGCAAGGCGTCGCGCCGCGATCGCACCGATGATAGCCAAACTCTGGTCCGCCGCGCGCGGATGGGCGGCGCGCCTGTTCCGGCGCAAGCCCGCCGAGCCCGGCCGTTTCGTCGCCGACAGCAAGTTTTCGTGGCGCGGCTGGCTGGCGGTCACGCCCTGGCTCTGGCCGTCTCGCGAATACCTGGTCTACGTGCCGCGCGCCTACGGCGGCTGGAGGCGGCGACCGTTGCTGGTACTGCTGCACGGCTGCCGGCAGACGCCCGAGGATTTCGCCGCGGCGACGCGAATCGCCGCGCTCGCCGACAGCAACGGATGGCTGGTCCTGCTGCCGCGGCAGTCGAGCAAGGCCAACGCCTGGTCCTGCTGGAACTGGTTCGACAAGGCGACCAGCGCCGGCCGCGGCGAAGCGGCGATCATCGCCGCGCAGGTTCGCGCCGTGCGGCGCGCGTACCGAGTGCACCCGCGACGGATATTCGCCGCCGGCATGTCCGCCGGCGGCTGCCTTGCGACGGTGCTGGGCTTGCGCTATCCGGCGATGTTCGCCGGCGTCGCCGTGCATTCGGCCGTCGCCTGCGGCGCGGCGTCGGGACCGATGGCCGCGATGCAGGTGCTCGCTCACGGCGCCGACACGGCGGTCGAAGAGATCGGTGCAAACGCGCGCGATGCCGCGCCCCGGCGCGCGTTGCCGGTCCCTTTGCTGGTTGTGCACGGCGGCGACGATCACATCGTCTCGCTGCGCAACGCGAGGCAGCTGGTGCGGCAATACCTGGTGTTCAACGGCCGCCTCGACGCGCAGGCGATGGCGCCGGACGAGCTGCCGCCGCCCGACCGTGAGACGACGCAAGCAGCTGGCGCCCGGACGCACGGTGACGACGATCGAGTATCGCGACGGCGCTCGCACGCTGGTCCGCATGGTGCGCGTCGACGGCCTCGGTCACGCCTGGAGCGGCGGCGACCCCGCCTTCCCGTACAATGATCCGCAGCCGCCCGATGCGACGGCGTTGCTCGGCGCTTTCGTCGCCGAAGCAGATCCGCTAGGCGCGGGAGCGAGGAGACAAGCCCATGGCAGTCGCAGGCATGAACCACTTCACGATACTCACCGACGACGTCGACAACACGGTGAGCTTCTACGGCGATCTCCTGGGCCTCGAGCCCGGCCCGCGGCCGGGTTTCAAATTTCCCGGCGCGTGGCTGTACGCCGGCGACCAGCCGATATTGCATGTCGTCGGCGGACGGCCGAAAAGCGAGCTCAAGCCGGGCGTGATCGACCACATGGCGTTCAGCGGCGAGGATCTGGCCGCGACCTTGTCGGTCCTGAAGGAACACAAGGTCGCGTACGAATGCCGGCAGCAGGCGGGCACCGGACTTTGGCAGGTCTTTTTTTTCGACCCCAACGGCGCCAAGATCGAGGTCGATTTCCCCGCCAGCGAGCGCGTCCCGGGCTGATGCGCTCGGCGCGCGCGACGCTCGATCATCTGGTCGTCGCCGCCGACACGCTGGAGAGTGGCGAAGACTATCTCGATTCGGTGCTCGGCGTTCGACCGCAGCGCGGCGGCAAACACGCGGCGATGGGCACGCACAACAGCCTGCTCAAGCTCGGCGAGCGCTGCTATCTCGAGCTGATCGCGATCGACCCCGACGCCGCTGCGCCGGCGCGGCCACGATGGTTCGATCTGGACCGCCCGGCGATGCGCGCGCTGCTGGCGCAGCAACCGCGGCTGATCCACTGGGTTGCACGAACCGACGATATCGAAGCGGCGCGTCGCGCCAGCCCGATCGATCCGGGCCCGGTGCACGCGATGTCCCGCGGCAACTTCCGCTGGCGCATCACCGTACCCGACGACGGCGCCCGACCCGGCTCGGGCGTGCTGCCGACGCTGATCCAGTGGGAGGATGCCCGGCATCCGGCCGACGTCATGACCGACGCCGGCGTGCGCATCGCTGCGCTCGCCGCAGCGCATCCGGAACCCGGTTCGATGCGCGCGGCGCTGGCCGCGCTGGGCTTGAGCGAGACGTTGAAAGTCACGTTCGACGCCGCACCCAGGCTCGCCGCGATGCTCTCGACGCGCCGCGGCACCGTTACACTTTAGTCGCGTCCTTCTCCGTCTGAAGGTCGCGCAACGCTCAAGTCAGCGCGCCGCGCGCGGCGACCGGCCACAGCGCCTCGACCCTGTCGTTGCGCAGCGCGATGATCCAATCGTAGAGATTGACCGTCGGATCGCAATGTCCCGGCACCAGCTTCAGGCGATCGCCGAGCCGGGGACCGGCAGCGCCCGGCGCGATTCGCACGACGCCGTGCTCGTCCGACGCCTTGGTCAGCTCAAGTCCCGGCGCATCAGCGAAGAGCGGCATGCCGGAATCGACGGCGAACGCCTTCAGGCCCGCGTCGACGATGGCGCGATCGGGCGCGGGCGTGCTCATCACCGTCGTCCAGACGAACAGGCTTTGCTCGAAGCGAATCTCGTCGTCGGCGCGTTCGTTTCGACCGTAGTCGGCATCCATGAAAACATACGAGCCGGGCTGCAGCTCGGTATAGATCCCGCTGTCGCGTTCGATCGCGAAGGTCCCGGTGCCGGCGCCGGTGATCGTGCCGCAATCGATTCCGGCCTGCTCGATCATCGTCTTGGTCTCGAAGGCCAACTCGGCCGCGCGCGCGATGGCCGCGCGCCGCTCGGACGGTCGCCGCAGGTGTTGCGCCGCGCCCTGGTAAGCGTGCAGGCCGGCAAAGCGAAGCCCGGGCTCGCCGGCGATCGCGCGGGCCAGCTCGAGCGCGGGCTGGCCGGGCAGCACGCCGCATCGATGCGCGCCGACGTCGACTTCGACCAGCACATCGATCGATGCGCCGGCCCCTCGCATCGCCGCGGCCAGCGCGCCGACATTGGCGCGGTCGTCGACCAGCACGCCGAGTTTCGCGTTCCGCGCCAATGCCGCAAGGCGCGCAAGCTTCGCGGCGCCAACGATTTCATTGGTGATCAGCACGTCGGTCACGCCGGCAGCGACGAACGCCTCGGCCTCGCCGACTTTCTGGCAACAGACGCCGACCGCGCCCGCGGCGATCTGACGCCTGGCGATGTCGGGGCACTTGTGGCTTTTGGCGTGCGGCCGCAGGCGCACGCCGCGCCCCTCGACCGCCGCCGCCATCGCCGCGACATTGCGTTCCAGCGCGTCGAGCTCGACGATCAGCGCCGGCGTGTCGACCTCGAGAAGCCGGTCACCGATCCGTGCGGGGGCAGCCGCGCCGCAGCAGCGCCGGCATCGCGGCCGCTCATCGGTCGGGTTTGGCGCCGGTCGCCAGAATCAGGGCTTGGGCGCCGCGGCTTCGGCCGCAGCGAGCTCGCCGTAGACGACGCGAGCGATCGCCAGCAGCTGCGGCTTGTCGACTCTGCCCGACAGGGCGTAGCCGCACGCGTCGTCGATCCAGTAG
This sequence comes from uncultured beta proteobacterium, assembly GCA_963697485.1. Lineage (GTDB taxonomy): Bacteria > Pseudomonadota > Gammaproteobacteria > Burkholderiales > Casimicrobiaceae > PALSA-1003. Next base: position 533,639 of record CAVOOD010000007.1, on the reverse strand, counting down.
AAAACGCCGACTCCGTCCTCGAGCGCGTAGCGGAATGCCGTCTCGGACGTGTGCTCGCTGTCCTTGCGCACCAGCAGCGAGATACGCTGCTTGTCGGCATTTTCGTACATGAACAACGCGCCTGGCTTTTCGTTGCCGGCGACCAGTCTACCGCCGACCAGGTCGTAGCCCATCGCATGCAGATTCGGCGCGTGCAGCGGGAAATTCAGGCGCTTCGAAAGCCACCGCACCAGCCGGTCCTCTTCGTTGGCCCAGATCTCGACCGGACGATTGGGGTCCGTGGCATATAGCGCGTGCGTCAGCGCGGCCTGGCGCGGGAACGTCGTCGGCGTGCCATCGAGATGCAGGACTTCGCCGCGGCCCATCCATCCGAGGCCGATGCCGATGATCAGCGTCGCCGCGCTCGCCAGCGCCGGCATCGCCCAGCGCCCGCGCGACGGCTTCCTGCCCCGCGGCGGCTGCGCCGCCGCGATCAGCTCGCGCGGCAACGGCTCGCCCAGCCAGGGATCGAACGCCTCGCGCAACTCGACGTTCTGCTTGCGGATCGCGACGACGCGCGCCGCGAGCGCCGGGTCCCGCTCGAGCGCAGCCGCGAGCCGGGCTCGCCGTTCTTCGGGCAGCTTGCCGTCGGCGTACGCATGCACGTCGTCGTCGGACAATGGCAGGTTCGAGCTCATTTGATCACTTTCAACGGCGACGCCGAAACGTCGCACATGCGCCGCAGCTTTTCCCGCGCGCGGTTCAGACGAGACATCACCGTGCCGATCGGAACGCACTGCACGCGCGCGATCTCCTCGTAGCGCAACTCCTCGACCGCAGCCAGAATCAGCACTTCGCGCTGCTCGACCGGAAGGCGGCCGATCTGCGCGAATACTTCGGCGAGCTCGACCCGATCGGACTGGGTGGCGCGCACCGGAATCTCCCAGCCGGCGACCGGGCCATCGTCGGCATCCAGCGAGCTTTCCGCCTGCTCGCGGCGCCGAGCGGCAAACTGGTTGACGTGGACGTTGTGCATGATCGTGAACAGCCAGGCTCGCAGATCGCTACCGGGTTGCCACAGTCGTCGCTTCTCCCATGCGCGCGCCAGCGTGTCCTGCACCAGATCGTCCGCGCGATTGAGATCACCGGTCAGCACCCGCGCGTAGCGCCGCAGGCGCGGCAACGCCGCGACCAGATCGGGGTGAGGCAGCGAGTCCGGCATCCGAGGGTTCCCTAGGCGGCAGACCGCTGCGGGCGCCGCTTTATTCCCGGCGGCCCTGCCGCACGCTTTGCCACCGGCTTCATGCCAAAGGGAACAGGCAGGCGACCGCGGCTATTCCCTGCCGCGCTCCGCGGTCGGATGCGCCGGTCACTGCCGGCGCATCCGCTCCGGTCAACCCTTGACGGCGTGCCAGACGCCGTTGAAGCCGTCGCCGGTCATTTCGCCCGCCTTCGTATCTTTCGAATACTTGTACACCGGCTTGCCCTTGAACGCCCACTGCTTGCTGCCGTCGTCGCGGGCGACGATCGTCCAGTCGCCGGAGGCCTTGCCATCGCCCGCGACCAGCAGCGGCGGCCAGATCGCGGCGCACGGACCGTTGCAGGCGCTCTTGCCGCCGGCATCCTTGTCAAACACGTAAAGCGTCATGCCGGCGCTGTCGGCCATCACGCTGCCGGCCATCTTGGCCGGAGCCTGTGCCAGCGCGACACCGGACAAGGCGACCGCGGCGAAAAGGCTTGCGGCGATAGTGCGTATCATCGTATTCATCACTTCTCCCCCGTTGATGGCTGTCGAACCTCGGTCGAGCTACGGCACCGCTAACACACGCTGCAAGGTCATATTCCCGTTGATGCCAGTGCGGCTCATCCAGGCGGCGGCTGCCGCCTGCTGCGTTGAATCGCCAGCATCAGGCTGGCGCGCAGGCGTTCGGTCGCAAGTATAAGCTGATGGATCTCGTTGCCGCTCTTGCGCGAGATGCCCCCGACGCCCAGATCCGCCTGCTCGCCGACCGAGATCCGTCCGGCGGCAGCGGTCAGGCGGCGCACCGGTCGCACGACGGCGAACTGGATGAAGAGTACCGCGACCAGGAACGCGCTCAGCAGCAGCGCGATCTGCACCGGTCCGATGACGCCGGTCGCCACCGACCAGAACGAGCGTGTCGGCAGCCGCACACTGATGATGCCCGCGACCTCGCCTTCGCGAAAGCCGAAGCCTCGCTCGGTCCCGTAACGCACCTTGACGTCGGCCGGCGCGTTCTCCGCGCTGGCGTGGCAGGAGAGACATGACGCCTTGACATAGAGCGTGCGCGCGTAGCGGTAAGTATCCGGAAGCATCTCGTAGTATTCGGCCAGATGCTTGCTGCGGATCGCGTCCAGCGCCTTGGCCTCGAATGCGTCCGGCTTGTTGACTGGATTCATGAAATTGTGCGAAGTGACGCGAAACTTCGCCGGAGAGGCCGACTTTTCGACGACTTCCGAAAACTCGCGTTGCGCCAGCGCCGGATTCTTCGAGTAGAAATGCCAGAGGGGCGGCGCGGCGCCATCGACTGACGTCGTGCTCTGACCGGGTTCCGGCGCGCTGATCAGCGTCACCTGGCCGAGATAGCTCTTGTCGTTGTCCCTGACCCAGACGCGGCCGTATTGCGAGACCCAGCTGCCGAATGCATCGACGTTGTCGGCCACGGTCTCGGCCTGCGCCTTGAGCTGGCTGTGGTAGACGCTCTCGAGCACCAGGTAGAACGAACCGACGACCAGCAACAGCGCCACGACGAAGACGATCGTGAACTGCGTCGTAATCGAGCGATTGAGCAGCATGGCTTTCCCCTTTTTGCGTCCGCGAATCGCGGCGCGTTTATACGTGGATGCAGGCGCGAGCCTCTCTGCTGAACGCTTCGCGCCGTTCGGCATCGTCGATATGCCGCGCCAGCAGCGCGACATATTCGTCGACGTCGGATGGCTTGATCTTGTTTCCTGTCGCGAGCCACGCGGCGCGGGCATCCTCGGCGAGCTGCCGGCCGAATGGTCCGACCTCGACGATGAAGAGCCGGTCGATGTCCGCGCAAATGCGCAAAAGGATCGGTAGCGCGCGAAAGGCGGGCGGCATGCCGCGCATCCTGCCCCACAATGCGCGTCAGGGCAACTCCGCCGACGGCATGCCCGCCATGATGATCGGGATCCTGCGCGCCAAAACTTTCGATCCGGGATTGCGTTCGTAGCGGCGAGGGTTCGGCGTCATCGCGGCGAGCCGTGCCGCCTGCTCGGTGTCGAGCTGGGCCGCCGACGTGCCGAAATAGTGACGCGCGGCGGCCTCGCTGCCGAACACACCGGTGCCCCACTCGATGACGTTCAGATAGATCTCGAAGATGCGTCGCTTGTCCAGGATCGCCTCGAGCATCACGGTGATCAGCGCCTCCTCGCCCTTGCGCCAATAGCTGCGATCTCCCGACAGGAACAGGTTCTTCGCGAGCTGCTGCGAAATCGTCGATCCGCCGGCGACGACGCGGCCCTTCTTCTGGTTCTTGTCCATCGCGTGCTGGATGCCCTCCCAGTCGAATCCTTCGTGCTCGACGAATTTCGCGTCTTCCGCGGCGATCATCGCGCGCTTCAGCTGGACCGAAATGCGTTGATACGGCACCCACACATATTGCAGGCGCGCGCCGGGATTGACTTTCTTCAGCTCGGCCAGGCGGGCCGACATGAAAGCCGTTTCGCGCGGCGGGTGATCGCGCCACCACCAGATGTGAGCCGCATACCAGAGCTGCAGCAGCACGAACGCGGTCAGCAGCACGAGCATCGCCCGGATCGCCCACCGCACCGCCGGACGCATGCTCTAGCCTCGTGCGGCTGCGCGGAGCAGCCGGAAAACAGGAGCGGTGTCGGGGCGCACGCCGCGCCAGAGGTAAAAGCTTTCCGCAGCCTGCTCGATCAGCATGCCGAGCCCATCCGCGGTGCGCGCCGCACCCTCGTCGCGCGCCCAGTGCAGGAACGGCGTTGTCTGGTCGGCGTAGATCAGGTCGTAGGCCAACGCTTGCGCGGCGAACAGGCGTTGCGGCCATAGTCCCGCCGGGACCGACGTGCCCAGTCCCAGGCTGGTCGCATTGACGACGATGTCGAACTGCTGTCCGGAGAGCGAGGCCAAGGGCTCGGCGCTGATCGGGCCATCGCGCTCGAATTGCGTCGCCAGATCGATCGCCTTCGCGTGCGTCCGGTTGGCGATCACCAGCCGCATCGGCCGTTCGGCGAGCAAGGCGCCTGCGATGCCGCGCGCTGCGCCTCCCGCACCGAGCACCAGAAGGTTCCGGCCGGCGATCGTCTCGCCCAGATTGCGCGTGAGATCGCGCACCACGCCGACGCCGTCGGTGTTGTCGCCGAACCAGTGGTCGCCGCGCCACGCAAGCGTGTTGCAGGCGCGCGCCGATTGCGCCCGCGCACTGCGCTCGCGCGCCAATGCGAACGCCTGCAGCTTGAACGGGATCGTGACATTGAGGCCGAGTCCGTTCGCCTCGACAAATGTCCGTACCGTCGCGGCGAAGTCGTCGAGCGGCGCAAGCAGCCGCTCGTAGCGCATGCGCTGGCCGGTGGCCCGGGCAAAGGCGTCGTGAATCAGCGGCGACTTGCTGTGCGCGACGGGGTTGCCGATGACGGCGTAACGGTCGACCGCTTGGTCACTCGAAGATCCCGGCGACGCTCCGCCGGCATCGGATGTCCGGTTCGCCGGTCGCCGGTCGGCCGGCGATGCCTTGCCGCCGGTCACGCGCGCACCGCTTCGCTCATTGCGACGTCAGCGAATCGCCCGGCGCGAACGTCCAGGTCCGCGTGATATACAGGATATCGGTGTCGCGCCGGATATCGGGCGGAAACGCCGCGTAGGGCCCGCCCATCTGCACGATGTGGGCCGCCGCCAGGTCGAGGACCCGCTTTCCGGACGAGCGCTCGACGACCACGCTTTCGACGCTGCCGTCGGCGCGAATGCCTGTCGTCAGCAGCAGGCTGCCGTAGAGCTTCTGCGAGCGCGCCGCTTCGGGATAATTGAGATTGCCGATGCGCTCGACCTTCAGCCGCCAGTCCTCGACGTAGCGCGCAAAGCGATATTCCTCGGCGCGGGCGCCGATGAAGCGCCGCTTCGGCCGCTTCTGGTAGGCGTCCATGTCCTTGGCGATCTGCGCTTCGAGCCGCATCGACTCCAGCGTGCGCTGCATCAGCTCGGTTGCGCTCGGCAGCTCGGTGCGCTCGGGCATCTCGTTCGGCTTGGACTGCGGTACCGCGACCGGCGCCGCGGCCTTGAGCTGCGCCATCATTTCGCTCGCGCGCTGCTCGAGGGTATCGACCTTTTGCGTAGCCATCGCGAGCTGGTTGCTGGCGCTTTCCTTGGGCAGCACCGGCAACGGACTTTTCGCGCGGCGATTGGCGTCGGTGTTGCCGCCGCCATCCAGATGCGCCTGCGCGAGGAGTTCCGCCTTGGTCGGCTTGGACTGCGACTTGGCGTTGACCAGCGCGACCTCGAGCGGCGGGCCCGTTGCGGTCGAACTTGGCCATGTCGAGCGGACTGAAGTGGATAGCCAGCGCGGCGAGATGCAGCAGGACCGATCCCACGATCGCCTTGAACAGCAGACGCTTGCCCGGCGTCGCGTCCGCGAACAGGAACGGCAGCGACATCGTCCGCGCTTCGGTGTGCACGACCAGCGCACGCGGCCGCGCCACCGGTTTTTTCCTCGCGGTGATCAGCGGCGTGACCGTCGCACTCGTTCGCGTGCCCTTGGGCATAGGCCGGGAGTATATCGCTCAACCCCGGTCAGTCTAGGGCTCCCCCCGCGTAGTGGACCTCAACGGTCGCGGCGAGCAGATCGACGGCGCCAATCGCCAGCCGCACGCGCGGCCCGGCGGCGGCCGGCAGGTCGGCGACGCGAACGTACAAGGGTAGCGCATCGAACCGCACCAAATTGTCGCGCACGACGCTCGCCGTCGCCTCGCGCGGCTTTTCCTGCTCGAGCCAGCGCAGGCACCAGTAGTGCTCCATCCGGCTCTGAAATTCGGCGTACTGCGCGTAGGTGACCTCGAAAGCGCCGAGCACTGCGAAAAGCTCAGCGTCGCCCTCGACGTAGGGCAGCGGGTCGCCGGTAACGGCGGCGATCAGCTGGCGCTGATTGACCAGATCGCTGTAGCGGCGCAGCGGCGAGCTCGCCCACAGGTAGTGCGCGACGCCGAGGCCCTGATGCGGCTCGGGCTTGGTGCTCATCTTCACCTTGCCCGCCTGCTGCGTGCGATACAGGCCGGGCGCGTTCGCTTCGTGCAGGAGCTTGCCCCAGCTGCTGTTGACGTGAATCATCAGCTCGGCGATCAGCTTGTCCAGCGGCGATCCGCGGGGTCGCGGCACGATCGCGATCCTGCCGTCGGTCGCGGCGTCCCAGTCGACCAGAAACGTGTAATCGAGGCGAGGCGCGTCGGGCTTGCCGCGCGCCGCCTCGAGCTTTTCGGCCAATCGCCAAAGAGCGCGCAACTCATCGGTCCAGCGCGGCTCGCCCGCCGACGCCGGGGCGACGAAATGCTCGCCGACCGCGTCGAGCCGCAGATTGGCCGCAACCGGCACGAGCTCGAGCCGGGTCGCCTGCGCGAGCGGCGTGCCGTCGGGCGCCGTCTCGACATACAGCGACAAAGCAGGGCGCGGCGCGCCGGCGGCTAGCGTAAAGCGCGCGATCGCCTCGTCGGGCAGCATCGTGATCTTTCGTCCCGGCATGTACACGGTCGACAGCCGGTCGCGCGCGATGACATCGAGCGCGGAGCCGCGGGGCATCGCGAGCGCAGGCGCAGCGATGTGGATGCCGATCTCGAAGTTGCCGCTGGGCAGCGCGCGCACCGAAAAGGCGTCGTCGATTTCGGTCGTCGTCGCATCGTCGATCGAGAACGCCTTGGCTTGCGCCAGCGGCAAATCGGGGGCAGCGGGCACGGTGCCGTAGTCGGAAAACGCCGTGCCGCGGGGAAATGCCTCCGACAGGAAGCGATCGAAATGATAGTCGTGCGTCGACGGGATCGCGCCGCAGCCAGCCAGCAACGCCAGCGCGTTGGTGTGCGCTGTGTCGCAGGCCGCGGCCACCGCGCGCGCGGCGATCGCCTGCTTGTCGGGCCGGTAGAGCAGCATCGGCAGATTGTCGCGTATTGCCTGCGGCAGGCGTCCGGCAACGAGCTCCGTTGCGAGCGCGGCAACTTCGTCGGCCTCGCGCCGCTTGCGCTCGGCGCCGGCCAGCGCGGCCTTCAGCGCATCGGGTGGCGCGGCCTTGTAGCGCCCCTTGCCCTTTTTGTAGAAGTACATAGGCGATGCGTGCAGGCAGAAGGCGAGCGATGCTGCTTCGCCCGGCCGCGGTGCACGCCCGAAGTACTCGGTGGCAAGTTCGACGAACGCGAACTCGCCCCCGCCGCTGACTTCCCACAGGAATGCGGGATCGATGTCGTCGGCCAGTGCCTGCGCCTCGGCGAGCAGGGCGCCGGGCGCAGGATCGGCGAATCGCAGCAGCACGTTCGCCGCCTTGATCTTCATCCGCTTGCCCGACGCCGTCTCGACCTGCAGCGACGTATCGTTGTCGGCGAGGACCGTGCCGGCCTTGAACGCGCCGTCGTCCTCGAAAAAAACATGCATGGGAAGCGAAGTTGCTGCGGAGGGAGGCGCGAATTATACCGTGACGCCGGTTCGGTTGCAGGACCCGGGGCTTTGCTGCACGATGGCGCCGGGCATTCCCATTCCGGAGTCAACCATGGAATTCCGCCGTCTCGGCGACAGCGGCCTCGAAGTATCGGTGCTGTGCCTCGGCACGATGATGTTCGGCGACCGCACCGACGCCGCCGTCGCGCAGCGCATCATCGGCTCGGCGTTCGACGCCGGCGTCAACTTCATCGACACCGCCGACGTCTATGCCAAGGGCGCGTCGGAAACGATCGTCGGCCCCGCGATCGCCGCCAATCGGCGCCGGTGGATACTCGCCACCAAGGTCGGCAACGTGATGACCAAGGCGCCGCACGACGGCGGGCTCTCCAGGCGCTGGATCATGCAAGCCTGCGACGACAGCCTGAAGCGGCTCGCCACCGACTACATCGACATCTATTACCTGCACAAGGACGATACCGACACGCCGCTGGTCGAGACGATCGCGGCGATCGGCGATCTGATCCGATCCGGGCAAGATCCGCTACTTCGGCGTGTCCAACTATCGCGGCTGGCGCATCGCCGAAGTCGTGGCGATGTGCGCCGATCTCGGCGTGCCGCAGCCGGTCGTCTGCCAGCCCTACTACAACGCGATGAACCGCATGCCCGAGGTCGAGATCCTGCCGGCCTGCGACTACTACGGCATCGGCGTCGTTCCCTACAGCCCGCTCGCGCGCGGCGTGCTCACCGGCAAATACGCGCCGGGCGCGGCGCCGCCGCCCGATTCGCGCGTCGCGCGCAAGGACCGGCGGATGATGGAAACCGAATTCCGCGACGAATCGATCGCCATGGCGCAGACGATCAAGGCGCACGCGGCAACCAAGGGTCTGACGGCGACGCAGTTCGCGCTCGCCTGGGTGCTGTCGCAACCGCATCGTCAGCTCGGTCATCTGCGGACCGCGCACGATCGAGCAATGGGACGACTACCTGAGCGCCGTCGGCAAGACGCTCGATGCCGACGACGAGGCGCTGATCGATTCGCTGGTCACGCCGGGGCATCCGTCGACGCCCGGCTACAACGATCCGCAGTATCCGTTCTACGGGCGCATCGTCGACGTAACCGACGCCGTTAGCGGCCGCTACTCGTTGGCGATGCCGTGCGGCACATGGCCGGTCGCGACGTGCTTCGACGCGGACTCGACGTGGGTGCGCTGGTCGTCGAAGAAAATGTCGGCGCCGAACGCACGCAGGAACTCACCCTTGTCGAGGCCGCCTAGAAACAATGCCTCGTCGATGCGGATGTTCCACGCGCGAAGTGTCCGGATCACGCGCTCGTGCGCCGGCGCGCTGCGCGCGGTGACCAGCGCGGTGCGGATCGGACTGGCGCCGTCGGAAAAATCGCTCTGGATCCGGTGCAGGCCGGCAAGAAATTCCTTGAACGGGCCGCCGGACAACGGCCGCAGCGCCGCGTCGGTCTCGCTCTTGGAGAACGCCGCCAGTCCGCTTTCCTGGTAAACGCGCTCCGCTTCGTCCGAAAACAACACGGCGTCTCCGTCGAATGCGATCCTCAGCTCGTCGGATTCGTTTTTGCCCACCACCGACGACACGATCGTCGCCGCCGCATAGCCTTCGTTCAGCACCCGCTTCACGTCCTCGGTGTCGGCGGACAGGAACAGGTGCGCGCCGAACGCCGGCACATAGCGCGACGTCGGCTCGCCCTTGGTAAACGCCGCACGCGTGATGTCGAGACCGTGGTGATGTATCGAATTCATGACCCGCAATCCGGTGTCGGCGCTGTTGCGCGACAGCAGGATCACTTCGACATACTGCTTGTCGGCACGATTCAGGCGCAGCAGCTTGTTGACCAGCACGAACGCCGGCCCGGGGCCGAGCATTTGCTCCTCGTGCTCGATCTGGTAGCGGTGATACGCGTCGACGCCCGCCTCGGTATAGACGCGATGGCTCTCGGTCAGATCGAACAGCGCCCGCGACGAAATCGCGACGACCAGCTTGTCGGCGAGCGTGGGCTTGGGCACCGCACTAGTATAGCGCCGCGTGCGACCGGCGAACGCGCGTCAGGCCGCCCTGCGCAATCCGTTGTCGAGCTCGGCGAACACCGCGCGCACTTCGCCGACCGCCCAGTCGATCTGCGCGCGGTCGATCACCAGCGGCGGAGCGAAGCGAACGACGGTGCCGTGCGTGTCCTTGGAGATGACGCCGCGCGCCAGCAGGCGATCGACGACCGCGCGCGCATCGGTCCGGCGGGCGTCGACCTCGAGACCGATGAACAGGCCCCTGCCGCGCACGTCGCGGATCAGCGAACTGCGCACGGTCTTCAGTTGCGCGAGCAGATACGCGCCGAGCTCGGCCGAGCGCTCGATCAGCTTCTCGTCGAACAGCACCGCGATCGCCTCGAGCGCCGACCGCGGCAGCAAGCGGATTGCCGCCGAACGTGCTGCCGTGGTCGCCCGGCGAGAACACCTGCATCACGTCGTCGGTCGCGACGAACGCTGACACCGGAAGAACGCCGCCGCCCAGCGCCTTGCCCAGTATTACACCGTCGGGGACGACGCCGTCGTGCTCGCAGGCGAGAAACTTGCCGGTGCGCCCCATGCCAGTCTGGATCTCGTCGCAGATCATCAGCACGCGGTGCTGCCGGCAGATGCGGGCGCACTCGGCCAGATAGCCGGCCGGCGGCACGATCATCCCTGCCTCGCCCTGCACCGGCTCGACCAGGAACGCCGCCGTATTGGGCGTGATCGCCGCTTCGAGCGCGCCGGGATCGCCGAACGGGATCGCCTTGAATCCGGGCGCGAACGGTCCGAAGCCGTCGCGGTATTGCGCTTCCGACGAGAATCCGACGATCGTGATCGAGCGGCCGTGAAAGTTGCCGGCGCACACGATCACCTCGGCCTGTCCGTCGGGAATGCGCTTGACCTTGTATCCCCACTTGCGCACCGCTTTCAACGCCGTCTCGACGGCTTCGGCGCCGCCGTTCGCCGGCAGCGCGCGCGCAAGACCGGTCACTTCGGTCAGCCGCTTCAGAAAAAGCGGCAGCTTGTCGTTGTGGAAGGCGCGCGAGGTCACCGCCAGCTGCTGCGCCTGCGCGACCAGCGCCGTGACGATGCGGGGATGCGCATGCCCGTGACTGACGGCCGAATACGCGCTCATCATGTCGAGAAAACGCCGGCCGTGGATGTCCCACAGCCAAGCGCCCTCGCCGTGCGACACCACCACAGGCAGCGGGTCGTAGTTGCGTGCGCCGAAGGTCTTTTCGACGTCGATAAAGGCCGCGCTCGATTCGGCTTCTGCCGGCTTGCCGGCGTGGAGATTGCGCTGCTTCATTCTGTTGACTCCTTATCTGCCGACCGGAGGGTTGCTCGGTCGTCGCGGTCCGATTGCAACGCCAGAGCTCCTCTTGGGAGCGCGACGCGACCGGACTGTCGGGATGTCGATGCGCGGACCCGGCTCGCCGCCGGGTGGCGCGATCAGGGCTGGAGCGGCAGGCGACTTCGCCAGGACATGGCGCGTATTTTACCCTCGAAACAGGCGGCAAAGCCCGCTGCACTGCACAAACCCGGGTTCCCCGGACCGAGGGCAGCGATTTCCTGCGGGTGGTGAAATGTCACCGCGACAACCAGCACTATCCGATCGCGCTCGCCTAGAGCATTGAGTCGCTGTCGGTCGCCATCAAGTGCAGGTGATCAGTCGGCTTGCACTTCGTCCGTCCAAACCCTGAAGCTGCTCAGCGTGTTCGGACCGAATGTGCTGCTGATCGCGACGTCGGATGCGTCGCGGCCTCGCGCGATCAGCACCCTCCCGATGCGCGGCGTGTTGTTGCGGGCGTCGAACGTGTACCAATGGCCGTCGAGAAAGGCCTCGAACCACGCCGCGAAGTCCATCGGACCGTGCGGCGGCGGCACGCCGATGTCGCCCAGGTAGCCGGTGCAGTAGCGCGCTGGAATGTTCATGCACCGGCAGAACGCGACGGCCAGATGCGCGTAATCCCGGCAGACGCCGGTCTTGTCGTGAAATGCCTCAAGCGCGGTGCGGGTCATGCGCGCGTGCTCGTACCCGAAGGTGATATGCCGGTGGACGTAGTCGCAGATGGCCTGAACGCGGCCCCATCCGGTCGGCGCATTCCCGAACAGGTTCCACGCGGTTTCGGACAGGCGATCGGTCTCGCAATACCGGCTTCCCAGCAGAAACAGCAGCGTCTCCTCGGGCAGATCCTGCACCGCCAACTGTTGCGCCTGAGGAACGATCGCATCGGGGAGGCCGGTATCCTTGACGATCGCGTCGGCCGAGACGCGCGTGCGACCCGGTGGCGCAACGATGCGGGTGCACCAGTTGCCGAAGCTGTCGCGATACGCCGCCATCGGGACCGGCGGGTCAACGACCAGTTCATCGCGGCCGATCAGATCGGACGCGCGCGTGTAGTGGACGTTCAGGTTGAATATCATCGGGGTCGGCTGCGGGCAGTCATAGATCATTTCGAAGCCGACGCGAATTTTCATCGTGAATCTCCAAGGCTTATCGCAGCGCATGCCGTGCGTAACGAATCGATCAGCAACGAGCGGAGTGCCGTCCACCGTCTGCCGCGCGGCGAGGACGATGCTCTGGTTGATCTCGAGTTCGATTCCTACATAGGCGCTCGGCGCAAAGCGCCGGCGCAAATACGAGGTCAGGCCGTCGCCCTTGCCGGCATAGGGGTAGTTGCGGCGCACCCGGAGCTGGGGAGCGACCCCTGCGAGCGAAGCCTTCCAGCGGGCGCACAGCTCCGCCTCTCCGTAGCGGCCAGGGTGATAGAGCAACCCCACATCGGCGGATCGCACCTTGCCGTCCAGCACCGGCGTGAAGCTGTGCGACGAAATGTGGATCACGCGCCGGCCGCGCGACACCGATTGCCTGACCAGGCGCTCCACCTGCAGGCGATACGGCCAGTAATGCTGTTCGGCGATCTGCGCGCGGAGGCTCGCAGGCGCGCCGCGCGTCGCTGCCGAGAAAACTCGTGGATGGCCGATCGAGCGATTCAGGTCGATCAAGCAGGCGGCTGACCGTCGAGCTCACGAGTGGCGCCCGGAATGCCTTCGCAAGTGCCCTCGCCATGACCAGCGCCCCGGAATCGTATCCGCGGTGGGTAGCAAGCAGCGCGTCGCAACCCTGGAACAGCGACCGATATGGCGGCGGGAATCCGGTTTCCGCCGTGCTCGCAGGTGACAAGGAAGGAATCGATCACCGCGCCGCGTCGGTCACCAGCGAAGCTCGGGCAGCTGCCGAAACACCTCGCGCGTGCCTTCGCTCCATTCGTGGCTGAGCGCGGTGAAGTACGCGTCGCCGTGGTCGAATCGGCGGCGCTTCTGCACTTCGAGGCTGTCGCGCTCGTAGCAGATGAGGTCGATCGGCATGCCGACCGACAGGTTGCTGCGCATCGTCGAGTCGAACGACACCAGCACGCACTTGGTGGCGTCGGCGAGCGGGGTGGCTCGCGCGTGATCACGCGGTCGATGATCGGCTTGCCGTACTTGGTCTCGCCGGTCTGGAAATAGGGCGTGTCGACGCCCGCCTCGATGAAATTGCCCTCGGCATAGATGCGGAACAGCCGCAGCGGCTCGCCGCGTGATCTGGCCGCCGACGATGAACGAGGCGTTGAAGCCGACCTCGTTCTCCTGCAGATACTCGCCGTCGCGCCGCTCGATGTCGCGCATGGCGTCAGCGACGAGCATCGCGACGTCGAACATCGTGCGCGCGCTCCAGAGGCTGGGTGGCCGCGTCGCCGGCCGCGCAGCGCTGGTTCAGCACGCCGATCACCGCCTGCGTGCCGGCGAGGTTTCCGGAGCTCAGCAGGACGATGACGCGATCGCCGCGGCGCTCGAACACCGTCATCTTGCAGAACTTGGCGATGTTGTCCATGCCGGCGTTGGTGCGCGAGTCCGACGCGAAAATCATCCCGTCTTCAAGCATTACGCCTATGCAGTAGGTCATTCGCCGTCCATTCGCTCTCGAACATAACACAGGCCGACGGAGCGCCGCCTGCCGAGCCCCGGGGGCCAACGCCGACGATTCGTATCGTCCGCCGGCGGTGGCGTGGCCGGAAATGGCGGTCGAGCCCAAAAGGAGTAGAGTGGGGTCTATCTGTACGGTATCGAACAGATAGCCGGGGAAGGACCCGCGCTTTCTCGAGCTCGAGTTGACCGAAACCTTCCTGATGGAGGATTCGAGGGCAACCGGGTCAGTACTCCAGGCGCTCAAGGACACAGGCGCGCACCTTGCGCTGGACGATTTCGGCACCGGTTACTCGAGCTTGAGCTATCTGAAGCGCTTTCCGATCGATACGCTGAAGATCGACCAGTCGTTCGTGCGCGATCTCGCTACGGACCGGGACGACGCTAATATCGTCAGCGCCGTGATCGCGATGGGCAAGAGTCTGCAGATGCGGGTCGTGGCGGAAGGCGTGGAGACAAGGGGAACAGCTCGCTTTTCTGCGGGAAAATAACTGTCCCGTTGGACAAGCCTATTTTTTCAGCCCGCCGGTGCCGGCCACGGAAGTCGTCGAGTTGCTGGCAGGCAACCGGACGCAAACCGCGGTCGCATGACGAGCCATCGGCAACTGTCCCACGGAATCTCGACAACGGGACCAAACCCGTGCCGTCGACGTAGCCCCGAACATCGAGAATAGTCCCGGCCGGGCGCGAGGGGGTGTGCCCGGCCGGGACAGATGGGCGACACGGGCCGTTGGGCGCGTCGCATCACCCGGGGAGCGACTTGGCTCCCCGAGGCAATCTTCGGCCGCCGTCAGGTCAGCTGTCTGTTCGGTAACGCACATAGCGCCTGTTCCACGATAAGCCTCAGACGTCGCGCGCCGCTTCCTTAGCCGCGAGTCGCGCGAGAAGCTTGCCGTGTATGCCGCCGAACCCGCCGTTGCTCATCACCAGCAGGTGGTCGCCGGGCCGCGCGTCGCCCACGATCGCCTCGATCAGCTGCGTCGAGATCGCCGACGACCCGGACCCGGTCGCCAAGAGGCGCCAGCACGGCGGCCGCGTCCCACCCCAGGTTTGCTGCGTAGCAATAGACGCGGTCGGCGCGCTCGAGGCTGGCTGGGAGGCGGGCGTTCATTGCCCCCAGCTTCATCGTGTTCGAGCGCGGCTCGACGATGGCGACGATGCGCTGGCTGCCGACGACGCGCCGCAGCGCGGCTATCGTTGCGGCGATCGCCGTCGGGTGGTGGGCGAAATCGTCGTAGACGGTGACCCCGTTGACGCGGCCGCGCACTTCGAGGCGCCGGGCGATGCCGCGGAACGCCGCCAACGCGGCGAGGCTCTGTGCGACCGGCACGCCGGCATGCCTGGCCGCCGCGATCGCCGAGAGCGCATTGAGCTGATTGTGCCGCCCGAGCAGCGCGAACGGCGCGAGTACGCCCTGCGGCGCGCCGCCGAGCTTGATCGTGCCGTCGACGGCGATCGTCCAGTCGGCGCCGGTATCGGCGACCGCGGCAAACCCGAATCGCTCGACCTCGCTCCAGCACCCGCGCGCGAGCACGCGCTTGAGGCTGTCCTCGCCGCCGTTGACGATCAGCCGCCCGGCGTGCGGGATCGTGCGCACCAGATGGTGGAATTGCGTCTCGATCGCCGCGAGATCGGGAAAGATGTCGGCGTGGTCGTACTCGAGATTGTTCAGTATCGCGGTGCGCGGCCGGTAGTGAACGAATTTCGAGCGCTTGTCGCAGAACGCGGTGTCGTATTCGTCGCCCTCGATCACGAAGAACGCGCTGTCCGAAAGGCGGGCCGAGACGCCGAGGTCGGGCGCGATGCCGCCGATCAGAAAGCCCGGCTGCAAGCCCGCCTGTTCGAGTATCCACGCGAGCATTGCGCTGGTCGTCGTCTTGCCGTGCGTTCCCGTCACCGTCAGCACCCACTTGTCGGCGAGCACGTTTTCGGCGAGCCACTGCGGGCCCGAAATGTAGCGCCGGTTCGTATCCAGTATCGCCTCGAGCAGCGGGTTGCCGCGGGAGATCGCATTGCCGATGATGAACACGTCGGCGTCGGCGGCGACCGTGTCGAGTTGCGCCGCGTCGTAGCCTTCGGTCAGCGCGATCCCCAGCCTCGCAAGCTGCGTGCTCATCGGCGGATAGACATTGGCGTCGCAACCGGTGACCGTGTAGCCGCTCTGGCGCGCGATCGCCGCGATCCCGCCCATGAATGTGCCGCAGATGCCGAGGATGTGCAGGTGCATGCGCTTCGCTCTTTAGCCGGGCTTGCGCAACTTGAGCGCCAGCGCGCGCTCGTACGCGCTCTCGAGGCTGCGCGTGTACCGGTCGGCGTCGGCAAGACCCGAGGCCGGCAGCGCCGCGACGTATTTCCGACGCGATCGCATCGCGCCAGGACGCATCGCGCGCGAGGCGGCAAGCGATGGCCACGTAATCGTCGTCGTTCGTGCGCGACGGTCGTCGTGACGCCGAGATGCGCGAGCAGGCTGTACGTCATCCGCTCCGCCTGCCGCTCGCCGACTCGGGTGACGACCGGGACGCCCATGTCGAGCGCGGCCGCGGTCGTGTCGCCGCCGGTGTAGGGCAGCGTGTCGAGGACGACGTCGACCAGCCGGTAGCGCGCGCGATCGATCGCATCGTCGAGCGCCCAGGGAACGAACACGATGCGCTCGGCCGCGATGCCGAAGCTTTCCAGCCGCCGGCGGTACAACGCGTGCTGCGTTGTCGCTCGTCGGCGAAAATGCCAGCACGCTGTCCGGGACGGCATCGAGAATCCGCTTCCATAGCCGCGAGGCAGCGCGGCGAGAGCTTCAAGAGGCTCACGAAGACGCCGAATACCGTCGCCCCGTCGGCCAGCCCCAGATCGGTACGCGTCACCGGCGCTTCGGCGCGCGGCGGCGACGCGCCGGAACGGCAGCACGCAGCAGTCGAGCGCAAGCGGCGCCTCGATCTGGTAGCGCTGCGCGTCGGGCAGGTCGGCATGGGCGTCGGTCAACTTGAAGTCGACCTGGCGCATACCGATCGCGCCGTGGTTGCCCAGGTGCGTGATGATCACCGGCGCCGGCTTGTACAGCAATATCGCCGGGCGCGACGAGCCGGAATGGCCCATCAGGTCGACCAGGATGTCGATGCCGTCGTCGGCGATCAGCCTGCGCGGCGCTGCGCATCGTCGACGTCGTCGAGCCGGCGAAAGCCGGCGCAGCAGGCGCGGAACTGCGCGGTCACCTCGTCCTCGATCTCGCGCACCGCCAGCGAATACGCATGCACGGAAAAGCGCGCGGTATCGTGCCGGCGCACGACCTCGAGCATCAATCGCCCCATCACGTGCGAGCGCGAAATCCGCCGACAGATATCCGATGCGGATCTGCCGTCCGGCGCCTCCGGCGATCGCGGCGCGGCGAAATCGGCGATCGATCCGCGCTCGGCCTGGCGGACGCGATCGTGCGCCTGGTAGACGCGCAAGAGCTGTTCGCGCGTGACGTCGAAATACTGCGCCTGCGCCACCGCGACGGCCGCGTACGCGCCTTCGCCCGTCTGGTACGGCCAATCGCAGCGCGAGCGGCAGATACTTGTCCTCGTAATCGGGTCCCGGGAGCGATTCGCGCCGAGAGCAGCCCGGCGGCGACGATGCGTGCCGACAATGCCGCGTTCGGCTCGAAGCGGCGAAAATCGTCGAAAGCCTCCTCTTCGCGCTGGAACAGCAGCAGATGTCCGCGCAGCGCGAACCAGATGTCCTCGTTGCCCGGCGCGACCTCGCGCGCCGCCTTGAGCGGCGGCAGCGCGTCGCCCCAGCGCCGCTGCCGGTCGCGCGACGTCGCCAGGTTGAACAAGGCCTCGACCGAATCGGGCGCATGCGTGGCAGCGCGGCCGAACGAGCGCTCGGCTTCGGCGTATCGCGCCTGCCGGAAATAAAGATGGCCGAGCGCGAGATAGGCCTGCGCCCACGAGGGCTTGAGCCGCAGCGCTTCGTCGAGGCTTCTTTCCGCGCCGGCCAGTTCGCCCTTGCGCGCGAGCAGGATCCCGACGTTGTAATGAACTTCGGCCAGGGCGGGCGAGCGCTTGAGCGCGCCGCGATAGTTGGCGAGCGCGTCGTCGACTCTGCCGGCCGCCGCGTTCTGTGCTGCGCTTGCCAGCAGGTCGGAGAGCGCGGTCACGCGCGGAACATGAAGTAGACGGCGCCCACCATGCAGATCGCCGCCCAGAGGAAGTCGAGCTTCAGCGGCTGGCCCATGTACAGGAAGGCGAACGGAACGAAAACCAGCAGCGTGATGACTTCCTGCATGATCTTCAGCTGCCCGAGCGAAAGCACCGTGTAGCCGATCCGGTTGGCCGGCACCTGCAGCAGGTATTCGAACAGCGCGATGCCCCAGCTCGCCAGCGCCGCGACCCACCAGGCGCGGCCCTGCATGTTGCGCAGGTGGCGCGTACCAGGCGAAGGTCATGAACAGGTTCGACGCGGCCAGCAGCAGGGCGGCAACGAGCGCCGGATGTTGCAGCAGATTGGCGGGCATGATCGTTCCGTCGGACGGCGAAAAAGCGCCATTATCGCCGATGTGCGATGCCGCCGAGCGCACTCGGCACGAGCGCCGCGAGCGCTATGCGGCCAGCGGCAGGCTTACGCTGACGACGACGCCGTCGCCGCGGTCGCGATCGGCCGCGCTGACGCGTCCGCGGTGAAATCCGGCGATCAGGCGAACGATGTAAAGACCCAGCCCCAGATGAGGCTCGTCGCTTTTCTGCTCGCCGCGGATCGAGACCATCGAGTCGAACAGGCGCTCGTGCATGCCGGCCGGAAGCGGCGCACCTTCGTTTTCAACGCGCAGGCTGACGCGGTCGTCGTCACGCTCGAGCGCGACGACGATGGGCGTTCCCGCGATGCCGAACTCGACCGCGTTGGCGACCAGCTTGTCGAGCAGCTGGGCGATCAGTTCCGGCGCCCCGTCGACCGGCAGCGGGCCCGGAGGCAGCCTGAGCTCGAACTCGTGGCCTGCGTACGCGGCGCGATAGCCGTCGACGCAGCCCGCGACCACCGACGCCAAGTCGAAGCGCTCACGCTGCGCATCGCCCAGGCTTTCCTCGAGCCGCGTCGCCTCGGTCATCCGGGTCAGGATGTGGGTCAAGCGCGTCAGCCCCTGCTGCGCGCGCTCCATGTAGACGCGCGCGTCGTCGGGCAGCGTCGCCGCGCGGAGATTGTCCAGCGACGAGCGGACGACCGCGACCGGCGTGCGCAGTTCGTGCGACAGCCTGCTCGCCATGTTCTGCTGGTAACTCGCGTATTGCGACAGCCGCGTAACGACGCTCGAAAAGCTGCGCGACAGGTCGCCGATTTCGTCGCCGGCCGCAGAAGGCGACACGGTGCCGCGAATTCTCCCCTGCATGTCGATCGCAGCCTCGGCTTCGTCGCGCAGCCGCCGGATGCGCGCGGTCAGTCGCGACGCGTACAGCGTCAGCGCGACCGACCCGACCAGCAGCGCGGCGAGCACGATGTTGAACAGGCGCTCGAACGCGCGATTGCGCTCGGCCAGGACGGCGTTGGTCGTTTCCTCGACGATCACCGCGCCCTTGACCTGATCGCCGACCCAGATCGGGTGCGCGGCCGAGACGACGACCGCCTTGCCGTCGCCGGTCAGCCGCCGGTCGACCGTCAGGATGCCCGACAGAGCGCCGTCGACCTCACGCGCGGGCATCGCGACGTGCGCCGCGAGCTCATCGACGAAATCATCGGTCGGCTGGCGCAGGATCAGCGTGTACAACGGATGCAAGGTCTCGCGCTCGATCCACCGCCACAGGCGAGGGATCGCCGAGTCCGGCGCGTCGGTTTCCGGCAGCGGTGGCCGCTTCAGGCTTCCTGCCCTTGCCAGGACGTCGAGCTGGCGATCGATCACCCAGATCCGCGCGTTCGTCCGCGACAGGCCCTGGATGATCTGCCCGATTTCAGCCGACGGCGCGGCCGCGGAACCGGACGCGCGCAAAAGCTGTGGCGCGGCTTCGGCCTCCGGCGCACCGTCGAGCGCACGTTGCGCCGCCAGCGACTCGCGGGCCGCGTCCGGGGTCTCGAACAGCCGCGGCCGGTCGTGCAGCGCCGTCGCCACCGCCTGGGCGGTTCCGGCGAGCGTCTTCTCCTGCGCGTCGCGAAGGAAGCGCTCGAGCTCGCGCACGTACTCGTAGCCGAGCCACGGTATCGTCAGGAACACCATCAGCACCAGCAGCAGTTGCGCACGGATGCCCAGCGCGATGCGAAAGCGGTTCATTGCTCGGCCGCGTTCCAGCGATACCCCATGCCGTAGACTGTCGCGATGCAATCGAACTTGGGGTCGAGCGCGGCGAACTTGCGCCGGATGCGCTTGACGTGCGAGGTGATCGTGCTGTCGTCGACGACGATGCTGGCGTCGCGCATCAGGCTGTCGCGGTCCTTGACGTGGCCCGGATGCTTCGCCAGCGTATGCACCATCCAGAATTCGGTCAGCGTCAGGTCGACCATGCTACCGGCCCAGTAGGCGGTCAGGCGCTTCAGGTCGAGCTTGAGCGGCCCGCGCTCGATCACCTCCTCGACCGCATGCGGCGCGGCGAGCAGGTCGCTGCGCCGGAAAAGCGCGGCGATCCGCGCCGACAGATGCGGCAGGCTCACGTCCTTGGTCAGGTAGTCGTCGGCGCCGAGACGCAGGCCGGCGACGACGTCGAAGTCGGAGTCGCGCGCCGACAGGAAAATGATCGGCAGCGATTCCGACAGGGCGCGCAACTCGCGGCACAGCGCAAAACCGCCGTCGATTTCGTCGCCCAGGCCGATGTCGATCAGTGCGAGGTCGGGCAGCCGCGTGCGCAACGCCGCCGAGGGCGTCGTTGCGGTTCGCGTAGGTCGCGACCTCGTAGCCCTGCTTTCTCAGCGCGTCGGCGTAATTGGCGCGGATCGCGGGCTCATCCTCGACGATGGCGATGCGGCGGCTCATGGCGATTCGACTATACCGCAGCGCTGCGACGCCGAGCCGCCGCATTGCCGCCTGCCCTCGTTTCGCCATGATTGATCGTCGGTGCGCCACCCGCCCGGCCCGTCCTTGCCCTTGCGCACGGCTTCAATGACATTGCCGCGGAACCTTCAAGCCGGGCAAAGGAAAGAAGATGCAGACAAGACATGACGCCGAAGCGATCGCACCGCGCGTATGGCGCGATCTCGCGGCGCTTGCCGCCGAGGCCGTCGCCATCGGCGTGCTGTTCAGCATATTGCTCGCGCTGGCTGTCCTGGTAATGACGCGCGCGCGGCCTGACGATAGCTTTGCCGGCGCCACCGACCCGATCGCGCCGGTGCGGATCGCTGCCGTATCGCACTGAATAAAGATTGCTGAACGAAGTCGGCGCCGAGCGGGGAGGACCTGTCGGTCGGGGCGGCCAGGCCGTACGCTGAAGGTGCGCGGCCTTGGCACGAAACCGGCCGAGTCTTCCCCGGTCTGCGTCAGGCTATTTGAAAAGCTGCAGCGCCCTGCCCGCCGCGACCCCGCACGCGAATAACAGCGTTGCGGCGATCATCGCAGCGAATGCCGTCGTAAGCCCAGCGGCAACGCCGTCCAGCCCGAGCGGCGATACCGCAAACCATGCGATCGCGGTCCCCAGGCCCCCGCAGACGAGTATGGCGATGGCGCTGCCGAGGTAGCTCATACCGATCCGGGCGATGAAGACGGCGTAATTATAGCAGCCGGCATGCTCGTCTGACTTGCCGCCACGGCGGGTGCACAGTATAAAGGCGCTGCGTTAACGCCCTGTTTGTGGCCCGCGCGCTTGCAATGACCGTCCATCCCCGCGACTTCGTCGACCTTCAAGCCCGCCACGCCGTACGCTCGCTCGTCGCCTCGCAAATCCGTGAAGTCGCCAATGTCGGCATGGGCGATGCCGACATCCTTGCGTTCTGGTTCGGCGAACCCGACCAGGTGACGCCGGCGTACATTCGCGATGCGGCAGTCGCCTCGCTCGACGCCGGCGAGACGTTCTACACGCAGAATTTCGGCATTCCCGAGCTGCGCGAGGCGATCGCCGCATACGTGTCGCGCTGGCACCGCAGCGTCGCCGCCGCCGATATCGCCGTGACGGCATCGGGCATGTCGGCGCTGATGCTCTCGGTCGAAGCGCTGATCGATCCGGGCGACCGCGTCGTCTGCGTCACGCCGCTGTGGCCGAACCTGACCGAGATTCCCAAGATCCTCGGCGCCGAAGTCGTCCGGGTCGCGCTGTCGTTCGGCGCGGGCGGCTGGACGCTCGACGTAGCCCGGCTGCTCGACGCGCTGACGCCGGACACGCGCGCGGTGCTGATCAATTCGCCGAACAATCCGACCGGCTGGACGATAGATCGCGCCGGGCAGGCGGCGATCCTCGAGCATTGCCGGAAGCTCGGCATCTGGATCATCGCCGACGACGTCTACGAGCGCTTGTACTACGACGCGCCGGCGGCGCGGGCCTGCGCCCCGTCGTTCCTCGACTTGCGCGACCCCGGCGATCGCATCGTCAGCACCAACAGCTTTTCCAAGGCGTGGCTGATGACCGGATGGCGGCTCGGCTGGATCGTCGCGCCGAGCACGCTGCTGCCCGACCTGGGCAAGCTGATCGAATACAACACCTCGTGCTCGCCGACGTTCGTGCAGCGAGCGGCCGTCGTCGCGATCAACGACGGCGAAGCGACGATCGCGCACACGCTCGAGCGTTATCGCGCGGCGCGCGATTTCCTGGTTGCGGAGCTGAACGCGATCCCCGGCGTCAGCGCCGCCGCCCCAACCGGGGCGATGTACGTCTTCTTTCGCGTCGCCGGCGTCACCGACAGCCTCGAGTTCTGCAAGCGGCTGGTGCGCGAGGTCCGCTTGGGGCTGGCACCCGGCAGCGCATTCGGGCCCGAGGGCGAGGGTTTCGTGCGCTGGTGCTTCGCGGCGGAGACCGAGCGACTCGCCGACGGCGTCGTCCGGCTGCGCCGCGCACTCGGCAAAGGGTGATTCGCGATGTCGACTCTCGATACACCGAGTTATCGCCCGCGTCCACGAGTTGCGGCGCTGGCGCGTCTCGCGCCGGCCCTCATGCTCGCGGCCGCCTGCGCGATGCCGGCGTTACCGGCATCGGCCGCGGACATGTCGAAGACTTTGCACGTCGCGCAGCAGGTCGCCGAATCCGGCTTCGATCCACAGGCGATCAGCGATTCGTACTCGTTCGACATCTGCCGGGCGATCTTCGAGTCGCTATATACCTACGATTATTTCGCGCGGCCGGTCCGGATGGTACCGAACACCGCCGACGGCATGCCGCAAATCACCGACGATGGCCGCACGTACACGGTCAAGGTCAAGCCCGGCATCTATTTCGCCTCCGACCCCGCGTTCAAAGGCAAGCGGCGCGAGCTGACCGCCGAGGATTACGTCTACACGATCAAGCGGATTTTCGACCCGAAGATACGCTCGTACTGGCTGTATGTGTTCGATCACCGTTTGCTCGGGCTCGACGAGGCGCTTGCGCTCGCGCGCAAGACCGGCCGCTTCGATTACAACGCCAAGATCGAGGGCCTGCAGACGATCGACCGCTATACGCTGCGTGTGCGCTTCAAAGACCCCAATTACACGTTCGCGCACTGGCTCGCCGACGCCGCGCTGTCCGCGGTCGCGCGCGAAGTCGTCGAGGCGCACGCCGATGCGTCGAACCGCGTGATGGAGCACCCGGTCGGTACCGGGCCGTACCGGTTGAAGGAGTGGGTGCGGGGCCAGAAGATTGTGCTCGAAGCGAACCCGGATTTTCGCGAACAGAGCTATCCGGTGCCCGGCGAAGGCAGCGAACCCGGCGACGCGGCGATTGCGAAGGACAACGCTGGAAAGAAGCTGCCGATCGTCGGCCGCATCGAGATCAGCGTCATCGAGGAGGATCAGCCGCGCCTCCTCGCGTTCGACAGCGGCCAGCTCGACTTTCTGCAGCTGCCGCGGGCGCTGGCGGACAACGTCCTCGAGAAGGGCCGGCTTCGCTCCGATTATGCGAAGCGCGGAATCACGCTGCACCGGCAGACCGAGCCTTCGCTCAGCTTCGTCTTTTTCAACATGGACGATCCGGTCGTCGGCGGCTATACGCCGGAGAAAATCGCCCTGCGGCGAGCGATGGTCATGGGATACGACCGGAAAGCCGAAATCGACGTGCTCCGCCACGGCCAGGCCGAGCCCGCGTCACAACTGGTGCCTCCCGGGCTCGCCGGTCACGATCCGACGCTGCGCGCCAACGATCTGTACGATCCGGCCGGCGCCCGCGCACTGCTCGACAAGTTCGGCTACAAGGATCGCGACGGCGACGGCTACCGCGAGACGCCCGACGGCAAGCCTTTGGTGATCACAAAGGCCAACACGCCGGCGGCGATCGACCGCGTCGACAACGAGCTGTGGAAAAAGTGCATGGATGCGATCGGCATTCGCATGGTGTTTTTCACACAGAAGTGGCCGGAGCTCAACAAGATGTCCGAAGCCGGCCAGCTGCAGATGTGGGGGCTGTCGTGGATATCGAATTCGCCCGACGGCGACGCGTTCGCCAGTCCGCTGTACAGCAAGAACATCGGCACGTCGAACGACGCGCGCTTTCGCCTGCCTGCCTACGATCGCGCCTACGAGGCGTCGCTCAATCTTCCCGACGGACCGGCGCGGACGGCGCTATTCCGCTCGATGAGCGAAGCGGTGCTGAACTACGCGCCGTGGATGATGGACCTGAACGCCTACGTCAGCGTGCTGGCGCAGCCGTGGCTCAAGGGCTACAAGCAGAACCCGTTCCTGCGCAATCAGTGGAAGTATTACGACGTCGACAAGCGCCGCTAGGCGCGTCGTGCAACATCGCTGGCGAACGACCAGCGCCTGCCGGGAACGGCGGCGAACAGCGCTTTCGTGTACTCGTGCCGCGGCGAGCTGAACACTTCGGCGACCGGCCCCTGCTCGACGATGCGCCCCTGCTGCATCACGGCGACCCGATCGCAGACGCGCGCCGCGACGCGCAGATCGTGCGTGATAAAAAGCATCGCCAGGTCCAGCCGCAACCTGATCTCGTCGAGTAACGCAAGCACCTGCGCCTGCACCGAGACGTCGAGCGCAGACACCGCTTCGTCGGCGATCAGCAGATCCGGCCCGATCGCCAGGGCGCGCGCGATGCAGATGCGCTGACGCTGGCCGCCCGAGAACTGGTGCGGATAGCGATCGAGCGAGCCCGCGTCGAGCCGGACCAGACCCATCAGCTCGGTTGCAGTCTTCAGCGCATCGCCGCGCGTCGCGCCGTAGTTCATCGGACCTTCGATGATCGCATCGCCGACGGTGCGGCGCGGATTGAGCGACCGGTAAGGGTCCTGGAACACGATCTGGACGCGGCGCCGCCGCGGGCGAAGCGCGTCGGCCGAGAGCTGCGCGATGTCTTCTCCGTCGAGGACGATGCGGCCCGGCGACGGCTCGATCAGCCGCGCGATGCAGCGCGCGACCGTCGATTTGCCCGAGCCCGACTCGCCGACGATGCCCAGCGTCTCGCCGCGCCGGATCTCGAGCGTCACGTCGACGGCGGCGGCGACGTCGCCGCGGCGGCGCTTCAGCCATCCACCTCGTGTGTAGGTCTTGGAAAGCCCCTCGGTCGACAGGACGATCGGTCCCGTCCGGGTCTCGCGCGGGGGCGGCGTAACGCCCGGAACGGCGGCGATCAGCATGCGGGTGTATTCGTGCTGTGGGTGCGCGAGCAGCTCGTTTACCGGCGCGAACTCGACCAGCTCGCCTCGCCGCAGCACCGCGACTCGATCGGCGATTTCCGCGACGACGCCGAAATCGTGCGTGATGAACAGCACGCCGGTGCCGTGCGTGCGCTGCATTTCCCGGATCAGCGCGAGGATCTGCGCCTGCGTCGTGACATCCAGCGCGGTCGTCGGCTCGTCGGCGATCAGCAGCTTCGGATTGAGCACCAGTGCCATCGCGATCATGATGCGCTGGCGCTGTCCGCCGGAGAGTTGATGCGGATACGATGCGATCATCCGCTCAGCGTCGGGCAGATGAACGTCGCGGACGATCGCCGCCACGCGCGCGAGGCGCTCGGCGGCGCTCATCTGCGTATGTGTCACCAGGACCTCGTCGATCTGCTCGCCGCAACGCATCACCGGGTTGAGCGCCGTCATCGGTTCCTGGAAGATCATCGACATCCGGGTGCAACGCAGCTCGGCGCAGCCTCGCCTCGTCTGCGGCGAGCAGATTTTCGCCGTCGAGCAGCATGCGTCCGCCGCTCGGGCGTAGCTCGGGCGGCAGCAATCCCATCACCGATTGCGCGATCACCGTTTTTCCGGAGCCCGATTCTCCGACCAGGCAGACGATCTCGCCGGCGGCGACGTCGAAGCTCACGCCGTCGACGGCGTGAGCGCGCTCGGCCCCCGCCGGCAGCGCGACGGACAGGCGGTCGACTTCGAGCAGCGCGGACGGCATGCTTAGTGTCGCAACTTCATCCGCGGATCGAGCGTGTCGCGCAAGCCGTCGCCGAGCATGTTGACGGCCAGCACGGTCAGCGCGAGAAAGATACCCGGATAAAGGATGTTGTGCGGAAAGATGCGGAACAGGGCGCGGCCCTCGGCCATGATGTTGCCCCAGGTCGGCGTTTCCGGCGGAATGCCGACGCCCAGGAACGACAGGATCGCCTCGACCAGGATCGCCGACGCGACGATGTAGGTCGCCTGCACGATCAGCGGCGGCAGCGTGTTCGGCAGGATGTGGCGGATCACCAGCGGCAAGGTCGGCGTACCGACCGAGATCGCCGCTTCGACGTACGGTTCCTCGCGCACCGAAAGCACGATCGCGCGGACCAGCCGCACGACCCGCGGAATCTCGGGGATGACGATGGCGACGATCACCGCCGCGACTCCGGCTGTCCACAGGGACACCAGCGCGATCGCCAGCAGGATCGCCGGAATCGCCATCAGTCCGTCCATCAGCCGCATGACCGGGCCGTCGAGCCAGCGGACATAACCGGCGAGCAGCCCGATGCTCAAACCGAAGGCGACGCTGATCGTCGCAACGGCGGCGCCGACCAGCATCGACACGCGCGCGCCGTACAGCGTGCGGCTGTAGACGTCGCGGCCCAAGGTGTCGGTGCCCATCCGGTGCACGATCGTCGTCGTGCCGCCATCGTCGTTGCGCACGATCTCCTCGAAGCCGGGCAATTTGTTCCGCACCGAAGGATTGATCGCGACCGGGTCGACGGTGCCGAGCCATGGCGCGGCGAGGCCGAGGAGCAGGATGACGGCGAGGATCGCCGCGCCGATAACGACCGCCGGATTGCGCAGCAGGCGCCGGCCGGCGGCGCCGGCGAGGAGCGGCGGCGCGGCCGCAGGCACCGTCGCAGAATCGGTGAGCGTGTCCATTGGATGCTAGTAGCGGATTCGGGGATCGAGCAGCGTGTAGGCGACGTCGACCAGCAGGTTGATCAGGACGTAGGCGAGCGAGAACAGCAGGATGACCGCCTGCACGGTCGGATAGTCGCGGGCCAGCACTGCGTCGACCGTCAACCGGCCGAGTCCGGGAATGCTGAACACGCTCTCGGTCACGACGACGCCGCCGATCAACAGGGCAATGCCGATGCCGATCACCGTGACGATCGGCACCGCCGCATTGCGCAGTGCGTGCCGCATCAGCACGACGCGGCTGGACAGGCCTTTCGCGCGCGCGGTCCGGATATAGTCCTCCCCCAGCACTTCGAGCACGCTGGTTCGCGTGATGCGCGCGATCAGCGCGATATAGATGACCGACAAGGTGACGCTGGGGAGGATCAGGCGCGCGAAAAAGCCGCCGATGCCGTCGGCCAGCGGCTGGTAGCCCTGCACCGGTAGCCAGTTGAGCTTGATCGCGAACACGTAGATCAGCGCATAGCCGATGACGAACACCGGCACCGAAAAACCGAGCACCGAAAAGCCCATGACGATGCGATCGAGCCACGTGCCGCGGCGGTACGCCGCGATGACACCCAGCGGAACGGCGACGAGGACCGAAATGCCGAGCGTGCACGCCGCCAGCGCCAAGGTCGGCCCGGCGCGGTCGGCGATGATGTCGGCGACCTGCTTCTTGTAGAAGAACGATTCGCCGAAATCGCCGGTCAGCACGTGGCCGAGCCAGATGAAGAATTGCGTGACGATGGGCTGATCGAGCCCGAGTTTTTGCCGGATGTCGATGATGTCCTGCGCGGTCGCCGCGTTGCCGGCGATGATCGCCGCCGGATCGCCTGAGGTGAGCCGCAACATCATGAAGACGAAGACGGCGACGACGGCCATCACCGGAATCGTCGCGAGCAGGCGTCGTCCGATGTAGGCGAACATGGGTTAGCGCCTGCGCAGCGCCGGGATCCGGCGCGCGGGCGCGAAACGACGCTTACGCGCCGGACTTGGTCATGTTCCAGAACACCGGAACCGGCGCGACGATGACCCCATCGATGCTCTTGCGCACCGCCGAGGGCTGGTACCACTGGCCGAGAAAGACGTGGGTCGGGTACTGCGTCCAGCGCACCTGAACCGCCTCCGCGATCGCCTTCTGCTTTGCCGGATCGGTCTCCCGCGCGAACTGGTCGCGCAGCCGCTCGAGCTCAGCATCGCACGGCCAGCCGAACGGCGCCTTGTCGCAACTCGCGTTCAGGAATGCCGTCGACACCGGATTCAGGATGTCCGCGGAAACCCACGACGTGATCATCGCGTTCCAGCCACCTTGCGCCGGCGGATCTTTTTTCGCGCGCCGCGCCACGACCGACTGCCAGTCCATCGACTGCATGTCGACCTTGAAGCCGCCTTTTTCCAGCAGCGATTTGGCCACCGGCGCCAGGTTGGTCAGCACCTGCAGATCCGTCGAGTGCAGCAGCACGACCGGGGTGTCGTCGTAGCCGGCTTCCTTCAGCAGCGCCTTGGACTTGGCGAAGTTGGACTCGAGCAGTCCATCCATGCCCTTGGTCGATGCCAGCGGCGCGCCGCAAACGAACATCGCCTTGCAGACTTTGTAATATTGGGGATCGCCTATCGTCGCCTTCAGGAAGTCCTCCTGATTGAGCGCGTAGAGCACCGCCTGGCGGATCTTCGGGTTGTCGAACGGCTTGACCGTCGAGTTGAACCGCAGAGCGTACTGGTTGCCTAGCGGATTGACGTCGACCAGCTTGACGTTCTTGTCCGCCTTCATCAGCGGCAACAGGTCGTGCTGCGGTTGCTCGATGTAGTCGACCTCGCCAGCAAACAGCGCGTTCATCGCAGTCTGCTGGTCGGCGACGACTTTCCATTCGACCCGGTCGACCTTGACCACCTTGCCGCCGGCCAGCCCCGAAGGCGGTTCGGCGCGCGGCTTGTACTTGTCGAACTTGACGAACACCGCCTTGTCGCCAGGCTTCCACTCATCGCGCTTGAACACGAACGGGCCACTGCCGGTCGTGTCCGAAATCTGCTCGCTCGGGCTCGTCTCGGCGACCCGCTTGGGCATCATGAACGGCGTGTTCGACGACGGCTTGCCCAGGCCTCCGAGCACCAGCCCGGTCGGCGAAGACAAGACGATTCGGAACGTCCTGGCATTGACGACCGGCATGTCCTTGACGAAGGTCATCAGCTTCTGGCCCATCGTGTCCTTCGCGCCCCAGCGCTTGATCGAGGCGACGCAGTCTTCGGCGGTCACCGGCTTGCCGTCGTGCCAGAGCAGGCCGTCGCGCAAGGTCATCGTGTAGGACAGCTGGTCCGGGGTGACCTCGTAGTGCTCGATCATCTGCGGCTTCACCTGGCCGTCGGCATCGGTGGCGAACAGCGTGTCGTAGACCATGTAGCCATAGTTGCGCTGGATGTAGGCCGTCGTCCAGATCGGATCGAGGATCTTCAGGTCCGAATGCATGACGGCGCGCACCGTGCCCTGGGCTCCGGCGTTCGGCGTCCCCGACAACGCGGCGAACCCGGCAACCGCCGCGAGCGCCGCCGTCTTGAGCCAGCGGGAAATCGACATCGAATTCTCCTGTAATCGAACCCGGCGGTGGCGCGAGGTGCGAACGCGCACGATAGCCGAAGCGTGGCCCGCATGGCAATGGCCGCCGCATGCGTGAACACAGCCTGCAGCGCGCTCGCCGCGACGCGCCGCGGCATCGAATGCGTCGAGGCGCGTGCTTACCATTGCGGGTCGACCGGCGTTTGCACGCCGGCGCGCGCCTCGATCGCGGCGGCGGCGTCGAGGCACCAGTCTTCGCGAAAACGCGGGGCGATCAATTGCACGCCGACCGGTAAACCGTCCGCAACGCCGATCGGCACGACCGCGGCCGGAAGTCCGAGAACCGGTATTGCCATCAAGGTCGCGCATTCGCGCCACACCGACGCGGTACGCGCTGCGCTTTCGACGTCGAAACCCTGCTCGTACACAGGCGCCGACGAAACCGGCGCCAGCACCAGCGGCACGCGATCGAGAAACGCCGTCCAGTCGCGCACCAC
Source organism: uncultured beta proteobacterium (assembly GCA_963697485.1). GTDB lineage: Bacteria > Pseudomonadota > Gammaproteobacteria > Burkholderiales > Casimicrobiaceae > PALSA-1003. Next base: position 503,603 of record CAVOOD010000007.1, on the reverse strand, counting down.
GCGCGCGCGCTCGGCCAGCGCTTTCATATACGGCAGCGCGTCGCGCGACGGCAGATTCTCCAGCATGAATCGCACCGCCGTCCGGATTCCCTGGTCGCCTTCCTTTTCGATCAGCGGGAGCATGTACTCGCGAAACTCCGGCAACTGCATCTCGAACCACAGCTCGTGGGCCCGAGTGAAGCCCGGCGTGCGCTCGTCGACGATTTCGTAACCGGCGTCGGCAAGCCATCGCGCGGCCTTCGCGATCGCGCTTGAGACATGCGGATGAAGCTTCGATCCGGCGAGATCGTCCGCGGCGGTCACGACGGCGACGCGCATCGGCTTCGGCGGCGCCGGACCGGCCAGAGGCGCCGGGACCCACCAGGGATCGCGCGAATCGCGTCCGGCCATCGCGGCGAGCCCGAGGCGCAAGTCGGCGACCGATCTCGCCAGCGGTCCCTGCACCGACATCAGCTGCGACGACAGCGAGCGTTCCGCTACCTGCGTCGGATTGAACGAGGGAACGCGACCGAACGAGGGCCGCATGCCGGCGATGCCGCAGGCGTAGGCGGGAAATCGGATCGAGCCGGCGATGTCGGTGCCGTGCGCCAGCGGCGTGACGCCGGCGGCAACCGACGACGCTGCGCCGCCCGACGAGCCGCCAGGCGTATGCGTCTTCGACCACGGATTGTAGGTGCGGCCGCGCAAGTCGTTGACGGTGTCGATGCGAAAGCTGAAGGCCGGCGTATTGGTTCGGCCGATGATGATCGCGCCGGCGCTTTTGAGATTCGCGACGGCCGGGCAGTCTGCTGGCGCGATCAGGTCGCGAAAGGCGACGACGCCGTTGGTCGTCGCGCATCCCTCCTGGTCGACGTTTTCCTTGATCGTCACCGGAACGCCGTGCAGCGGCCCGAGCGGTGCGTCCGCGGCGGCGACTGCGCGATCGGCACGATCCGCGGCGGCGCGCGCGTCATCGGACAGATCGACGGTGACCGCGTTGAGCTTGCCGTTGACCGCGGCCATCCGCGCGAGCGAGGCCTCGACCGCTTCGCGCGCCGAAATCTCGCGGCCGCGGATCGCCGCCGCGACGCGCGTGGCGCTCCAGCGCCAGATCGCTTCACTCATCGATGTCTCCTAAAGCGACGCGAGCGCACGGTTTGCGCGCCCCGGCGAATCCGGCTAATCTCGCCCGGCAGCGGGCGACGCTGCGTGGGAGGAATAGTGAGCGTCATCGCGGTAGGCGGTTTCCAGCACGAGACCAACACGTTCGCGCCGTCGAAGGCGGACTACGCCGCATTCGAGCACGGCGGCGGCTGGCCGCCGCTGACCTATGGTGCAGAAATCGCGCCGCGCGTTGCCGGTGCCAATATCCCCGCCGCCGGCGCGATCGCCGCGCTGCACGCCCTCGGGCACCGGACGATCGGCCTGGTCTGGGGTGCCGCTTCGCCATCGGCGCAAGTGACGCGCGACGCATACGAGCGCATTGCCGGCGACATGCTAGCACGCCTCGCTGCGGCCGGCCCGGTCGATGGCGTGTACCTCGATCTGCACGGCGCGATGGTCACAGAGCACCTGGACGACGGCGAAGGCGAGCTGCTGTCGCGCGTGCGCGCCATCGTCGGACAGCGCGTTCCCATCGTCGCCAGCCTCGACCTGCACGCCAATGTCACCCGCGCGATGATCGAGCATTGCGACGGCCTGGTCGCGTATCGCACCTATCCGCACGTCGACATGGCGGCCACCGGCGAGCGCGCAGCGCGGCTGCTCGACCGCACGCTTGCGCCAAGGCAAGCCGGCCGGCCAGCTCGTTTCAGCCGCTCGATTTCCTGACCGGGCTGCCTTCGCAGTGCACGCTGATCGAGCCGGCCCGAAGCCTGTACGCATTGCTCGATCGCCTCGAGCGCGAGCACGATGCCGCGCTGTCGTTTGCGCCCGGCTTCCCGATGGCCGACTTTCCCGAATGCGGCATGACGGTGTTCGGCTACGGCAACGACGCCGGCCGCGTGAGGACCGCCGCGACGGCATTGGCCCGGGCGGTCGCCGACGCCGAAGGCGACTTTTCGATGCAGCTGTTCGAGCCCGACGCCGCGGTCGTTCGCGCGATGCAGCGAGGCGAGCCGGGCGCGCCGGTGGTGCTGGCCGACACGCAGGACAATCCGGGCGCTGGCGGCAACGGCGACACGACAGGGTTGCTCGCCGCCCTGCTCGCGCACCGCGCGCCAGGCGCGGTGCTGGGACTGTTGATCGACCCAGCATCCGCCGCCCAGGCGCATGCCGTCGGCATCGGCCGCAAGGCGATATTCGCGCTCGGCGAGATTTCCGGCGTGCAGGGCCACAAGCCGCTCGGCGGCGAATTCAAGGTGCTGGCCCTGGGCGACGGGCGCTTCACGTGTACCGGTCCGATGTTCCAGGGCTTTCGGATGGATCTGGGGCAGATGGCGCTGCTGGAAAAGGACGGCGTGCGCGTTGCGCTGGCCTCGCGCAAGTGCCAGGCCGCCGATCAGGAAATGTTCCGCCATCTCGGCGTCGAGCCGCGTCGCGAGCGCATTCTGGCGCTGAAAAGCTCGGTCCATTTTCGTGCCGACTTCGAGCCGATTGCCCGTGAAGTGCTGGTCGTCGCAGCGCCCGGTCCCGCCAAGGCCGATCCGACGATGTTCTCCTGGAAGCGGCTGCGCCCCGGTCTGCGGCTGAGGCCGCTGGGACCTTCGTTCCACCCCGCCTGAAGCCTCGCGCTCAGTCTCGCATGCCACGCCGCTATGTCATCGCGCTGATCAAGCACGAGACCAACACGTTCTCGCCGCTGCCGACGCCGCTGACGGCGTTCGGCCACGGCAACGGCCCGGCATTCGGTGCGGCGGCGCGCTCGCGCTTCGCCGGCACCAATACGCCGATGGGCGCCTATCTCGATCTGGCGGTGCGCGAAGGCGCCGAGATCGTGACGCCGGTCGCCGCCGAAGCCTGGCCGTCGAACAAGACCTCGCGTGCGACGTTCGAAGCGCTGGTGCGCCCGCTCGAGGAAGCGGTGCGCGCCGGCTGCGATGCGGCCTTGCTCGATCTGCACGGCGCGATGGTGATCGAGGACTGCGACGATGCCGAAGGCGAGATCGTGCGGCGGCTGCGCGCGATCGCGCCGCGACTGCCGATCGCGGTGACGCTCGACTACCACACGAATCTTTCGGCCGAGCTCGTCGCCAATGCGACGGTGATCACCGGCTACAAGACTTATCCGCACGTCGACATGTACGAGGTCGGCAGGCTGGCCGGGGAAATCCTGCTGCGCGCGCTTAAGGGCGAGATCGAGCCGGTGATGGCATGGGGCTGGCTCCCGCTGCTGGCCTCGATCATGCGGCACGCGCCCGAGGATGGACCGTCGGGGGACATCCTGCGCTATGCGCGCGACATGGAGGCAAGCGGCAAAGTGCTCGCTGCGAGCCTGTTGCCATCGTTTCCGCACGCCGACACGCCCTACACCGGGGTGTCGGCGATCGTCGTCGCCGATGGCCGTCGCGGCGGCGAGGCCGCCGCGCGCGAGGTTTGCGATCGCATGCTGGCGATCGCCTGGGAGCGGCGGGCCGAGTACGCGTTCGCAGCACCCCCGCTGGCCGAATCGGTGGCCACGGCGCGCCGCCTGGGCGAAGCCGCGCCCGGCGGGCCGGTATTGCTGATCGATCACTGCGACAACTGCGGCTCGGGCGGCGCGCAGGACGTGATGGCGGTCGTCGCCGAAATTCTGCGGCAGCGCCTGGACGACGTCGCAGTCGCGCCGATTCGCGATCCGGCGGCGGTGGCTCAGATGATCGCCGCCGGCAGCGGCAATCCGGTCCGGCTTTCGCTCGGCGGACATACCGACATGCCCGCGATCGGCCGCCGCGGCGAGCCGCTCGAGGTGTCCGGCAAGGTCGGCGCGCATCACCGACGGCGAATTCACGATCACCGGCCCGATGTATACCGGCATACGCACGTTTCTCGGCCGCACCGCGGTGCTCGAAGTCGACAACGCCGGCGCGAAGATGCAAATCGTGATCACCGAGCGCGCGCACGAGCCGATGGACCTGGGCGTGTTCACGCATTGCGGCATCGACCCCTCGCGCAAGCGCTACATCATGCTCAAGTCGCGCATCCACTATCGCGCCGGGTTCAAGCCGATCGCCGCGCACATCGTCGAATGCGCCGGCGCCGGCGTCACCAATGCCGACCTGTCGGTGTATCGTTACCGGAAACTCACGCGGCCGATCTTTCCGCTCGACCCGATCTGACCGCCAGGACGAAAAGACCGCGATGAGCGCCGCCCGCAAGTCCGATTACGATCTCTTGATCGACATCGGCAACACGTTTCTCAAATGGGGACTGTTCCGCGCCCGCGCCAGCGGCGAAGCGCGGGAGAACCGGCTCGAATCCGGGCACGTCCTGCTCGAGGAAATCTCCGGACTCGCTGCGCAGTTCGCCAAATTCCCCACGCCGGCTCAGATCGTCATCTCCAACGTCGCCGGCACGCGCGTGCGCTCGACGATCATCCGCGTGCTGGAGACCTGGCCCGACGCGCCGCCGCCGCACTGGCTGATTCCGCAGGACGAGGAGTGCGGCGTCGTCAACCGCTACCGCAATCCGGCGCAGCTCGGCAGCGATCGCTGGGCCGCGCTGATCGGCGCGCGACAGCTCGTCGGCGCCCGGCCCGCGCTGGTCGTCGTCTGCGGGACCGCGACGACGATCGATTATCTGACCGCCGCGGGCGAATTCAGCGGCGGCGTGATCCTGCCCGGCGTCGGGCTGATGCTGCGCGCCCTTCACCAGCACACCGCAGCCCTGCCCGACGCCGATGGCGAATACGTCGAAAATCCGCTGCAGACGGTCGACGCCATCACCAGCGGTTGCCAGCACGCGCAGGCCGGCGCGATCGAGCGGGTCTATCGCATGCACGAGGCGAAGGCGCCCGGGCTGGTGTGCGTGATCTCGGGCGGCGCGGCGCGCGCTCTGGCGCCGCGGCTCACCATACCGTTCGAGCTGCACGAGAACCTGGTGCTCGAAGGGCTCTACTGCATCAGCCGGAAGCTCGCCGCGGCCTGATCTCGTTCGATCGGCTCTGGTCGCCTTGCGCTCGCTAGGCTGGCGCCGCCGCCGCGCGCATGCCGGCGAGCAGGGTCTCGAGGCCGAGCTCGAACGTACTGTCCCACCACTCCGGCTTGAAATACGGCGCGGCGGCAGCCAGGCGCGGGCATTCCCGAGCGATGTATTCGTCCGAAACCCCTTCAACCGCCGACGGCCCGCTGGCATAGCCGGCGGTCTCGTCCAGCGTCGCCCCAGTGAGGTAATAGCCGACCGCGCGGAACGACTGCGCGACGAACCGTGGCTCGGGCGAAATCGCATGAATCAGCGCCAGGACGCCTTCGATGAACCGGACCCCGGTCGGCGTGTTGAAGCGGTGCAGCGCAATCAGCTGGTACAAGCGCGGCTGCCGGCAGGCCATGGCGCGATAGTCCCGGCACACTTGGCGCAGCTGGTCTTCGGGATCGGCGCCCGGCGGAGCGACCGTCACGCCGGTGATCGCGCGATCGACCAGCGCGTCGAGCAGATGCGCCTTGCTGGGGAAGTAGTGGTAGACGCTCATCGGCTCACAGCCCAGCCGCGCTCCGAGACCGCGGATGCTGAACGCGGCCAGCCCGTCGCGCTCGATCAGCGAGTGCGCGGCGGCCAGCACGCGCCCGCGCGTCAGTCGACGGCGCTCGCGGCCGGCTGCCGCGTCCGCCATCGACTTCGGCTGTCGTGCCATGCTTGCAAGCTTACAGCGTAAGGATATACTGGCGCAACCGCCTTACACCGTAAGGGGACGCTAGGCGTCCCGCTTTCAAACGGAGGCTGACATGAGCACCGTAGACATCGTCGGATTGCTGATTCCCGTCACTTACTTCGTATTGCTCGCGATCGAAAAGCTCTGGCCTGCGCGCGAGTTCCCGCCCCGCCGCGGCTGGCAGCTGATCGGCATCGCGTTTCTGCTGCTGATCGGCACCTTGTCCACCGTTGTGCCGCTGCTGATTCCCGCGGCGTGGCTCGAGCAGCACCGGCTGCTCGACGGCACCGGCCTCGGCGTCGTCGGCGGCACCGTCGTCGGGTATTTCGTCCTCTCGGGCCTGAGCTATGCCGTGCATCGGACCGTGCACAACGTGCCGGCGCTATGGCGACTGATCCACCAGCTGCATCACAGCCCGCGCCGGATCGACATCCCGGGGTCGGTGGTCTTCCATCCGCTGGAGATCCTGATCCAGGTTGCGCTGCAGCTGCTGGTCACCGTCATCGTGCTGGCGCGCTCGCTTTCCTCGTAACCTCGCCACTGCCGTACCGGATGAACGCGGCCCGGGGGCCGCGGTCGAAGTTGCGGGATAATCGGCATTCCCTCCCCGAAAGGCATCCGATGAGCGAGCAACGAGAAGTCGTCATCCTGAGCGGCGTGCGCACCGCGATCGGCGACTACGGCGGCAGTCTGAAGGACCTGCCACCGACCGAGCTGGCGGCGAACGTGGTCAAGGAAGCGCTGAGTCGCGCCAAGGTCGATCCCAAGGACGTCGGCCAGTGCGTCTTCGGCAACGTGATCCACACCGAGGCCAAGGACATGTATCTGTCCCGCGTCGCCTGCGTCAACGGCGGCCTGCCCCACGACACCGGTGCGCTGACCTTGAACCGCCTGTGCGGCAGCGGGCTGCAGGCGATCGTCAGCGCGTCGCAATACATTCTGCTCGGCGATACCGAGGCCGCGGTCGCCGGCGGCGCCGAGAGCATGAGCCGGGCCGCGTACGCCAACCTGACGCAGCGCTGGGGCACGCGCATGGGCGACGCCAAGGACATCGACATGATGGTCGGCGCGCTGACCGATCCGTTCGACACGATCCACATGGGCGTCACCGCAGAAAACGTCGCGAACCAGCTGCGGCATCACGCGCGAGCAGCAGGACACTTTTGCCGTCGAGAGCCACAAGCGTGCCGCGACGGCGATCGCCGCCGGGCACTTCAAGAGCCAGATCCTGCCGATCGAGCTCAAGAGCAAAAAGGGTCCGGCGGTGTTCGACACCGACGAGCACGTGCGCGGCGATTCGACCATCGAAGGCATGGCCAAGCTCCGCGCCGTGTTCGCCAAGGAAAACGGCACGGTGACGGCGGGCAACGCCTCGGGCATCAACGACGCGGCAGCCGCGGTGGTGCTGATGGAAAAATCCGCCGCCGCGAAAAAGGGCCTGAAGCCGATGGCGCGGCTGCATCGCCTACGGACACGCCGGCGTCGATCCGAAGATCATGGGCCTGGGGCCGGTCAGCGCCGTCAAGCGGGCGCTGGCCAAGGCCGGCTTGACGCTCGATCAGATCGACGTCATCGAATCGAACGAGGCGTTCGCCGCGCAGGCGCTGGGCGTGAGCAAGGAGCTCGGCATGAACGCGGCGAAGGTCAATCCGAACGGCGGCGCGATCGCGCTCGGGCACCCGATCGGCGCGACCGGTTGCATCCTGACGATCAAGGCGATGTACGAATTGCAGCGCAGCGGCGGGCGCTATGCGCTGATCACGATGTGCATCGGCGGCGGCCAGGGCATCGCCGCCATCATCGAGCGCGTCTAAAACCCGCGCGTTTAGGCTTCCTCGAAGCCGATTTCCTTCAGGAAGGTGTTGCGCTCCTGGTCGCCCAGATGCCCGGCGACCAGGCGCACGAATTCCTGGCGGCTGGTCGCCTTTTGCGCCGCGCGGCTAGCGACGACCTTGGCGATCGGCCCCAGATAGACCGCGAGCTGGTTGCTCGTCTGGTCGACGAAGCTCTGCTCGAGCGCCGCCTGCCTCAGCATCGACCGCGTGTTGGTCCCGGTCGAGATGTGCGCCCGGCGAGGTCGCGTCCGGCGAAGCCGCGCTCCGCATCCCCGCGCTGAACTTCTCGCGCGTGGCCGGATCGCTGATGTTTTCGGCGAGCAGGGCGTAAAGCTTTCCCAGGTCGGCCGTTTGTGTGGCCGCCTTGCGCGTCATCACCTTGGCCATCGGACCGACATAGTGCGCGAGCTGCCGCTCGACGGTGCGCAGGACCGTGTCCTCCCAGACCGGCGGCGCGGCGATCGAGGGTCGCATCGACTGGATGGCCGTGTTGATCTGCGTTGCCGCCGTCTCGTCCGGGTTTTGTTGTGCCGGCGCGTTCAACGCTTCGCGCAGCGCGCGGCTGAACGCTCGCGCGTTCTGGAAACGCGCATCCGGGCTTTTCTCCAGTGCGACGGCAAGGACGGCGTCGATCGTCGGAGACAGGCTGAGCCGCGACAACGCCGACGGGGGCCGGGCACTTTCGTGGCAGATCTTGTAGGCAATCGTCTCGGTCGCGCCGGCGAACGGTTTCTCGCCGGCGAGCAGCTCGTAGAGCACGACCGCGGCGCTGAACAGGTCGGAGCGACGATCGACCGCCAGCCCCTGGCATTGCTCGGGCGACATGTACGACGGGGTTCCCATCACCATGCCGAGCGTGGTCAGGTTCGACGTGTCGATGCGCGCGATGCCGAAATCGGCGACCTTCAAGGTGCCGTCGGCGGTGAGGATCAGGTTGGCCGGCTTGATGTCGCGGTGAATGACGCCGCGCTCGTGCGCGAAGTCGAGCGCACGCAACAACTGCGTCATGATCGACGCCACGTGCGGCAGGTCGAAGCTCGCCTTGCGCGCCAGATACTCGCGCAGGCCGGTCCCTTCGACGTACTCCATGACGATGAAGGCATTGGCATCGTCCTCGCCGTATTCGTAGACGCTGACGATGTTCGGATGCAGCAGCCGGCCGGCCGCCTTGGCCTCGTTCTTGAAGCGCGCCATCGACTGCTCGATCAGGTCCTGGTCGACGCGATCCTTGCGCACCGTCTTGATCGCGACCACGCGCTCTATGCCCGGGTCGAACGCCTTGTAAACGACGCCCATCGCGCCCTTGCCGAGCACGCTCTCGATCGTGTACTTGCCGATGCGGGTAGGTTCAGTCACTTTTGACTCGACTCGTCTTCGCCAGTATGCGCTTCAGCCATGCGCATCCAGCATCTTGATCGCCTGCACCATGCTGGTCTTCATCCGTCCAAGCGCTTCGGTCAGCACCCCTATCTCGTCCTTGCTCCGCGTCTGGAACTCACCCGCGTCGAGGTTGCCGAGGCTCACCTCGTCCGCGAGCTTGGACAGCCGCTTGACGCGACGGATGACGAACAAGTAAAGCATAACGTTTAGCATGCCGATCGTAAACGCGAATACGACGAGCAATGAGAGCAGAAAAATCCTGAAAGTGTAGTTCGCACGCTGCACCGGCACCGAGGTTGGCACCGAGACGATGTTCGCGCCGACGATCTCGTTGACCTTCCAGCCGAAGCCGTTGGCCGATCCATAGGTCTCCACCATCGTCCGGGGCGCCGCGTCGGGGGTGCTGTGGCAGGTCAGGCACGCGGGGTCCTTGATCTGGATCGGCCGGGCCAGGTAGAGCGAGCGACCGGTCGGCGTGGCCCGCTCGCCGATCACCTCGGTCTTGGTCGCGGACTGGCGGAACTGGTTGACGATGTCGATTTCCCAGTCAGTCGCGTGGTTACGCGGATTGGTCGGATTCAGGGTTGCCGGCTTGAACGTGTAGTCCGGATAATTCTTGCGCAGCTCATTGAACTGCTCGATCGCAGCGAACGCCGGCACCGATTGCGGAATGAACTTGTACTTGAGTTGCGTTTCCAGCAACGGCCTGACCTGCGCGTTGGTGTAATCGCTCGACGCGTTGGCCGACTCCATCATCACGCGGGCGTTCTGCAATACTTCATCGCGGGCATTGGCGTGCAGCACCGTGTACGAGACGACCGCCGCCAGAATGAATGCGACGGCGGCGACGGCCAGTATGGCCAGATTGAATTTCCAGATCAGCTTCAAGTGTGTCCGCCTAAGTGGTCTCTATTTTTCCCACGGCCATTTGAATTTCTTCTCGGGCTCGGCCTTGGCTGCCGGCGCTGGAGGCGGCGTTTCCACCTTCGGCGGCGCCGCCGCGCTACTCCACTCGGGCGGCGCCTTGCCGCTGGTCGCCATCGCGTCGCGGAAAGCCGGGTCGTCGAGCCTCGCCTGGAAGCGCTTGAGGAAGCTGGCGCGATACGGTCCGGTCAGCCAGGGCTGCGCCTCGGCGAAAGTCGCTTCGTGGTCGGCAACCGGGTCGACCTTGGTAGCCGCGAACCGGGCCGCGCGCACCGGCAACGGATCCATGAAATCGCGCGGCAGCGCCGCGACGAACGTCGCCGGGGGGCGCTTTTCGGTGGTCAACGGCTTGCCCGGTGACCGGTTCGCAAACCCGCCAGCCTTGATGTCGCCGCCGGTAAGCTCGAGCTTGCCGACGTCCGACAGCTTGGCGGTCCCGGTCTCGACAAAGGCTTCGAAACCGTCGCCCGCATGCACGACAGCCGCGGCGTCCGAGGCCGCGATCGTGCCCAAGGCGGTCCGTACGCGAAGCCGCGGCCCCGGCGGCTTGGTCACGAATTTCAGCCAGCCGCGGGTAAGCTGGAATTCCGCCGATCCGGGCTGCTTGGTGTCGCGCGGCGAGGCGGCAACGATGTAGAGCGCGCCGGGCCCGATGACGCTGACCGCGCCGCTGTCGGTGAATTCGAGCTGCAGCTGCCCCGACGGCGGCAGGTCGATAACGTCACCATCGCGCAGCCGGACACCTTCCTTCAGGTTGAACCAGGTCGTTCCGCGCAGCAGCTTCGGCTGGCCGAACAGCAGCGTGACTGTGCCGGTTTCCGCGCCATAACAGGACACGGCGATCAGGAATAAAAAACCGGCAAACCAGGTCAAAGATCGTTTCATGCGGGGTCCGTCAGGCCGATGGGTGAAGCGGTGGCGACGTACCGGGCATACTAGGCCGGCACCCCCGTCAAGTCAACGTGAATACTCGGCAGCGCGAAGGCTACTGGGGCCGCCGCCGATGTCATGCCTTATACTTCCCACGATCCGACGGGCAATCGCCGCATGACCACCTCCACGCGTAACCTCGCCGTCCTGTTCGCCGACGTTTCCGGCAGCACCAAGCTGTACGAAATACTCGGCAACGCCGACGCGCAGCAGACGATCGACCGCTGCCTGGCGATCGTCAAGCGCGTGTGCAGCGACACCGGCGGCAATGTCGTCAAGACGATAGGCGATGAAGTCCTCGCGACCTTTCCGACCTCCGACGCGGCGGCGCAGGCCGCGATCGAGATTCAGATGCGCGTGTCGTCGCAGCGAACCAGCCGCGGCACGGGGCTGTCTATGCATATCGGCTTCCACGCCGGCCCGACGATCGAGGAAGCCGGCGACGTCTTCGGCGACGCGGTCAACGTCGCCGCTCGCATGACCTCGTTCGCTGCCGGCGGCCAGATCTTCACGACGGCGCAAACCGTCGCCGAGCTCTCGCCGGTGCTACGCGGCCGCACGCGCGACCACGCCGCGCAGACGGTCAAAGGCAAGGAGCGCGACATCGGCCTGTTCGAGCTCTTGTGGCAGGACTCCGAAGACGAGCTGACCGCGATGTCGCCGCGCGCCGCGCTGGCGCCGGCGATGGTCAAGCTGGTGCATGGTCTGCGCAAGATCGAGCTGGGCGAGGCGCATTCGGTGCTGACCCTCGGCCGCGACCTGCAGAGCGACGTCGTCATCGCCGACCGCAAGGCTTCGCGCATGCACGCGCGCATCGAACGCCGCCGCGATAAATTCGTATTCATCGACCACAGCTCCAACGGCAGCTGGATAAGCATCGACGGCGAACCCGAGATCATGATCCGCCGCGAGGAGCTTATGCTGCGCGGCCGGGGGCGCATCAGCTTCGGGCATGCTCACGCCGACGACCCTGCTGAATTCCTCGGTTTCTCCTGCCTCGATTGACCTGCTTCGCATCGCCGCCGCGGCGCACGCGTAGGCTGCCGTGACCTGGTCGATCGTTGCGCGCGATGCGGATGGGGCGTTCGGCGTCGCCGTCGCCAGCCGCTTCTTCGCCGTCGGCGCCCTGTGTCCAAGTGCGCGCAGCGGCATCGGCGCGCTGTCGACGCAGGCGCTGGTCAATCCCCGATACGGTCCGTCCGGACTCGATCTGCTCGAGCGGGGCGTTGGCGCGGCCGATGCCGTCGCGCGGCTGGTCGCCGGCGACGAAGGCCGCGAGCATCGCCAGGTGCACCTGATCGATCAACGCGGGCGCTGCGCCGCCCACACCGGCGCGCTGTGTATCGACTGGTGCGGCGATCGCGCGCACGACGGATTCTCGGTCGCCGGCAATATGCTCTCGGGGCCGCGCGTGCTCGACGAGACCGCGCGCGCCTACCAGGCGCACGCGAGCGCTCCGTTCGCCGAGCGATTGCTGGCCGCGATGGCGGCCGGCGAGGCGGCAGGCGGCGACAAGCGTGGCAAGCAGGCGGCGGCGCTGTTGATCCACACGACCGAGATCTACCCGTTTCTCGACCTCCGCGTCGACGATCACCCGGACCCGATCGCCGAATTGAAGCGCCTGTACGAGGTGAGCCTCGAGCGCTATCAGCCGTTCCTCGCCTGCCTGCCGAGTGCGGCGCGCCCTGCCGGCATCACCGATCGCGCGGCGATCGAAGCCGAAGTCGAACGTTTTCAGGCGGAACGCCGGCAGCGATGACGGCGCTGCTCGAAGTGCGCGATTTGCGCACGCTGTTCGCATTCGAAAACGGCGGCGAATTCGCCGCCGTCGACGGCGTCGGCTTTACGCTGGGCGCCGGGCGGACGCTGGGCATCGTCGGCGAATCCGGCTGCGGCAAAAGCGTCACTGCGCTGTCGATCATGGGCCTGGTGGCGCAGCCGCCTGGACGGATCGGCGGCGGCAGCATCGTGTTCGACGGCGTCGACCTCCTCCGGCTGCCGCCGTCGGCGATGCGCGAGCTGCGCGGCGATCGGATCTCGATGATCTTCCAGGAACCGATGACCTCGCTCAATCCGGCGTTCACCATCGGCGATCAGATCGTCGAGGGCATCGTCCGCCATCGCCCGGCCAGCTCGCGATCCGCCAAGGCGCTGGCGCTGGAGATGCTGCGCCGGGTGCACATTCCGTCACCCGAACAGCGCTTCGACGACTATCCGCACCGGCTGTCCGGCGGCATGCGCCAGCGCGTGATGATCGCGATGGCGCTCGCCTGCAAGCCGGCGCTTTTGATCGCCGACGAGCCGACGACCGCGCTCGACGTGACCGTGCAGGCGCAGATCCTCGATCTGATGCGCCAGCTCCGCCACGAAACCGGCACGGCGATCATCCTGATCACGCACGACCTGGGCGTGGTCGCCGAGCTCGCCGACGACGTCGTCGTCATGTACGCCGGGCGCATCGTCGAAAGCGCGAGCGTCGCGGCATTGTTCGCCGAGCCGCAGCATCCATACACGGTCGGGCTGCTCGGCTCGATCCCGCGGCTGGATCTCGAGCAGACGCGGCTCGCGGCGATCGAGGGACAGGTGCCGAATCCGATGGCGCCGGTCGACGGCTGCCGCTTCCACCCGCGCTGTCCGTTCGCGATCGAGCGCTGCCGCCGCGAAGACCCGCCGCTGCTGGACATGGGCGACGGCCATCGCTCCGCGTGCTGGCGCGCGCCCCTCGATCCCGATCTTCTGGTGCCGGCGTGACGACCGCGGGCGCACCGCTGCTGCAGGTCGCCGGACTGGTCAAGCATTTCCCCTTGCGCCGCGGTTTTTTCCGGCGCGATGCGCGGGTCGTGCGCGCGGTCGACGGCATCGATTTCGATCTCGCCGCCGGCGAGACGCTGGCGCTGGTCGGCGAATCGGGCTGCGGCAAGTCGACGACCGGCCGGCTTTTGCTGCGCCTGATCGAGCCGACCGCCGGCAGCGTGCGCTTCGACGGCCAGGAATTGTTCGCTCTCGATGCCGAGGCCATGCGCGCGCAACGGCGCGCACTGCAGATCATCTTCCAGGATCCGTATGCATCGCTGAATCCGCGGATGACCGTCGCCCAGACCGTCGGCGAGCCGCTGGCGCTGTACGGGCTCGCGTCCGGACGGCGGCGGGAACGGGTCGCCGAGCTGCTCGGCCTGGTCGGCCTGGCACCGCAGCACGCCGAACGCTATCCGCACGAATTCTCCGGCGGACAGCGGCAGCGGATCGGCATCGCCCGCGCGCTGGCGGTCGAGCCGCGGCTGATCGTCTGCGACGAGCCGGTGTCGGCGCTCGACGTATCGATCCAGGCCCAGGTCATCAACCTGCTGATGGACCTTCAGCAGCGCCTCGGCCTGACCTATGTGTTCATCGCGCACGATCTCGCGGTGGTCAAGCACATCGCCGCGCGCGTCGCCGTCATGTACCTCGGCCGCATCGTCGAATACGCGTCCGCGCGCGAGCTGTTCGCACAGCCGCGCCATCCGTACACGCAGGCGCTGCTGTCGGCGATTCCGGTGCCGGCGCCGGGTGCGCGGGCGCAACGGATGATATTGCAGGGCGACGTGCCGAGCCCGATCGATCCTCCGTCGGGGTGCCGCTTTCGCACCCGCTGTCCGTACGCGCAGGCACGCTGCACAGCCGAAACGCCTGCGCTCGTCGCCGACGCCGGGCATGCGGTCGCCTGTCATTTCTGGCGCGACATCGCTCCGCCCGCTGCGCCCGCCGTCGCCGGCGTCCCCGCGGCGGCCGCGGTGCGGTTGACGAGGCTGCAACGGGCATTCCGGGCGACTTAAGCATTGGTCGAAACGAGCGTATTAGCGCTAAGATCGGGCGCCGGGTGGATCGGCAAATCTCTAGCAACGGCGACAGGAGCAAACGATGAATGTGAAATCATGGACCGCGCCGCTGGGCCTCGCGTTGCTGGCGGCCGTCGCAGCGACCGGGGTGGCGGCACAAACCCTGCGCTTCGGCCTCGCCGAGGATCCCGACGTCCTCGACCCGACGCTGGCCCGCACCTTTGTCGGCCGCATCGTGTTCGCGTCGCTGTGCGACAAGCTGGTCGACATCGACGAAAAGCTCAATATCGTGCCGCAACTCGCAACGTCCTACGAATGGTCGGCCGATCGCAAGGCGCTGACGCTTGAAGCTGCGCAAGCGGCGTGACGTTCCACGACGGCGAGAAATTCGACGCGGCGGCCGTCAAGTACAACATCGAACGGCACAAGACAATGGCTGGCTCGAACCGGCGCGGCGAGCTCGCGCCGGTGGTGAGTGTCGACGTCATCGACGAGTCGACCGTGCGACTGAACCTGTCGGCGCCTTTTGCGCCGCTGCTGGCCGCGCTGGCCGATCGCGCCGGCATGATGGTCTCGCCGAAGGCGGCGCAGGCCGAGGGTGACAAGTTCGGCGCCAAGCCGGTCTGCTCGGGACCGTTCCGCTTCGTCGAGCGCGTCGCGCAGGACCGCATCGTGGTCGAGCGCTATCCGAACTACTGGAACAAGGGCGAGATCCACCTCGACCGCATCGTCTATACGCCGATCCCCGACGCGACGGTGCGCCTGGCCAACCTGCGCTCGGGCCAGCTCGACTTCATCGAGCGCATGGCGGCCTCCGACGTGCCTCAGCTCAAGACCGACAGCCGCTTCAAGATCGCCAAGATCACCGAAATCGGCTATCAGGGCATCACGATCAACGTCGGGAAAAGCGATCTGGCGCAAAAGAATCCGCTGGGCCGGGACGCGAAGGTGCGCGAAGCTTTCGAGCTCGCCCTCGACCGCGACGGCATCGTCCAAGTCGGGATGGACGGCGAAGCCGACGTCGGCAATCAGTGGGTGGCTCCAAGCAATGCCTACTACGCGAAAAACGTCCCGATTCCGAAGCGCGATGTCGCGCGCGCCAAGGAGCTGCTGCGCGAGGCTGGGGTCACCAACCCGACCTTTACGCTGGTGACGCCGACGACCTCCGATGCGCAGAAGATCGCGCAAGTCGTGCAGGCGATGGCCAAGGAGGCGGGATTCGACGTCAAGCTGCAGGCGACCGAATTCGCCACCTCGCTCGACATGGCGGACAAGGGCCAGTTCGAGGCCTACGTGCTGGCGTGGAGCGGCCGCGCCGATCCCGACGGCAACCTGTTCAGCTTCGACGGCTGCAAGCAGCCGCTCGAACTACGCCGGCTATTGCAAGCCCGAGGTCGACGAGCTGCTGAATCGCTCGCGCACGACGCTGGATCCACCCGAGCGGAAAAAGATCTTCGAGCAGATCGCCGCGATCGTCCTCAAGGACCGCCCGATCGTCTACCTGTTCCATCGCCACTGGCTGTGGGCGCACACCGCCAAGCTCTCCGGCCTGAGCATGATTCCCGACGGCCTGGTGCGGGTGCAGGGACTGCGGATGAACTAGGGGTCGCGCTGCATTAGCCTGACCCCGTTCCGACGACGTGCTCAACTACCTCGTCCAGCGCCTGGCGACGCTGGTCCCGACGCTCTTCTTCGTTTCGATCCTGATCTTCGGGCTGCAGCAGCTGCTGCCCGGAGACCCGGCGCTGATCCTTGCCGGCGAGGACCAGGATCCGACAGTGATCGCGCATCTGCACGAGAAGCTCCACCTCGACAAGCCGCTGCCGGTCCGCTACCTGTACTGGGCAGGCGGCGTGCTCAAAGGCGATCTGGGCGAATCGGTGCGCATCCAGAAGCCGGTGCGCGAGCTGATCTTCGAAAAGCTCCCGGTAACGCTCGAGCTCGCGGCGCTGGCGATCGTCATCGCGCTGTCGATCGGGATCACCGCCGGCATCGTCGCCGCCGTCGCCAGGGACACCGTGTGGGACTACGCCGCCAACATTTTCGCGCTCTGGGGGCTGTCGACGCCCAATTTCTGGCTGGGCATCATGCTGATCCTTTTCTTCTCGGTCACGCTGGGCTGGCTGCCGGCATCGGGCTACGTCAGCCCGTTCGAGGATCTGAAGGCCAATCTGGCGTCGATGATCATGCCGGCGTTCGTCCTGGGCAATGCGATCGCGGCGGTGCTGATGCGCCACACGCGGAGCGCGATGCTGCAGGTGCTCAATTCCGACTACGTGCGCACCGCGCGCGCCAAGGGGCTCGACGAGCGCGTCGTCGTGCTCAAGCACGCGTTGCGCAATGCGCTGATTCCGGTCATCACGCTGGGCGCGCTGGAATTCGGCACGCTGCTTTCCGGCGCGGTCCTGACCGAACAGGTGTTCACAATACCCGGCTTCGGCAAGCTCATCGTCGACGCGGTGTTCAATCGCGACTACGCGGTCGTGCAGGGCGTCGTGCTGTTCACGGCGACCGCGTACATCCTGCTGAACCTGCTGGCCGATCTCGCCTATTTCGCGGTCAATCCGCGCTTGCGCGGCTAAAAGCGATGGCTACGATCGCCGCCGACCTTCCGATCTACCGCGAGCTGACGCCGGGCCAGCGCGTGCTGCGGCGCTTCATGCGCCGCCGCGGTGCGCTGGTCGGGCTGGCGGTCGTCGTGTTTTTCGTCCTGCTGGCGCTGTTCGCGCCGTGGATCGCGCCGCACGATCCGCTGCAGGCGAGCTGGAGCGCGGTGCGCAAGGCGCCGAGCGCGATGTACGTTTTCGGCACCGACGAGATCGGCCGCGACGTCGCATCGCGGGTCATCTGGGGCGCGCGCGCATCGCTGCTGGCGGGGCTGGTGTCGGTGAGCATCGCGCTTTCGCTGGGCGTGCCGATCGGGCTCGCTCGCGGGCTACGTCGGCGGCTGGGGCGACGGACTGATCTCGCGCATCACCGACGCGATGCTCGCCTGCCCGTTCCTGATCCTCGCGATCGCACTGGCCGCGTTTCTCGGCCCCAGCCTCACCAACGCGATGATCGCGATCGGCATTTCGGCGACGCCGGTATTCATCCGCCTGACGCGCGCGCAGGTGCTTTCGGTCAAGGTCGAGGACTACGTCGAGGCGGCGCGCGCGATCGGCAACTCGCATCTGCGCATCGCGCTGCGCCACATCCTGCCCAACGTCGTTGCGCCGCTGATCGTCCAGTCGACGCTGGCGATCGCCGCGGCGGTCATCGCCGAGGCGAGCCTGTCGTTCCTGGGCCTGGGCCAGCAGCCGCCGGCGCCGTCGTGGGGCAGCATGCTCAACACCGCGAAGAACTACATCGACAACGCGCCGTGGATGGCGATCTGGCCCGGCCTGTCGATCTTTCTGCTGGTGCTGTCGTTCAATCTGCTGGGCGACGGCCTGCGCGACGCGCTCGACCCGCGACACAGGTGAGCTGGCGCTGCGCGTATGGGCAACCCCACCCGTCCGCGCTATGATCGAAAGAGCCGATCCAAAGGAGACGACGATGAAGCTCAAAGGGTCCTGTCACTGCGGTGCCGTCACGTTCAGCGTCGACTCGCATACGCCGCAGCCGTACATGCGCTGCTATTGCTCGATTTGCCGCAAGACCGCCGGCGGCGGCGGCTATGCGATCAATATCATGGGCGACACCAGGACGCTGAAGGTGCGCGGCGCGAAAAACATCGCCGTCTACCGCGCGCGGTTCAAGGAGGGCGGCGCCAAAAAGCCGACGCTGTCGAAGGCGCGGCGCCACTTCTGCGCCAAATGCGCGAGCGCGCTGTGGGTCTGGGACCCGCGCTGGGCCGGAATGGGTCTATCCGTTCGCGTCGGCGATCGACACGCCGTTGCCCAAGCCGCCCGAGGACGTCTCGATCATGCTCGACTACGCGGCGCCCTGGTCGGACGTGCCGAAGGGTCGCGGCCACAAGCATTTTCGCGAATACCCGAACGAGTCGATCGTCGACTGGCACAAGAAGCACGGGCTCGAAGTCCGCTAGGCGGCTCGCCGCATCGCCGCGCGGCCGAACGCGCCGGCTAGCCGCGCGCCGGGTCTTTTTCCGGCAGCACGTCGCAGGCCCAATCGCTTTTCTTCCAGTTCGGAATCGGCGTCGGGCTGCCCGCCTTCGGCACGTAGCTCGAGCGCTCGACCAGCTTGTACTGGTGAATGTAGCGCGGGCAATTCGGAAACACCTGTGTTACCGCGACGCGCACGATGAACTGCGCCTCGCGATAATCGGCAAGCAGCGGATCGTTGTCGGAAATCCTCGCTTCGCCCGACAGGCGCATCCGCCGCGGGCGCTCGAAGTCGATGAACAGCATGCCGACCTTGCGGCTTTGCGCAGATGTTGCCCATCGACAGGAACATGCCGTTGCCGTCGTAATTCGGAAACGCCAGCGTGCGCGGATCGACAACGCGAACGAATCCCGGTGCGCCGCCCTTGTACGAGCAGCTCGGCTGCCCGCTTTCGTCGACGGTCGCGAGGAAGAACATGTCGGCCGCCTCGATGAACGCGCGGTCCGAGTCGCCGACGTGATCCGCGACCAGGCGTTGCTCGATCCGGTCGGCCAGCCGCCGCGTGTCGAACCTGTCCTGCAGCGTCCGGCTCGCCGGGGGATAGAACTCGGTCATCGCGCCCTCCGGTGTCAGCGCTTCGGCGCCGGGTGAATGTTATCGACCCAGTGCACCTGTTCCGGATTCGGCTCGACCGCGGGAATGTCGAGATTGACGACTACCGGCACCTGGCCGCTGCGCACCAGCACGCACGACAGCGGCGCATCGTCGCTGGCGTTGATCTCCTGGTGAGGCACGTACGGCGGTACGTAGATGAAGTCGCCCGGGCCGGCCTCGGCGGTGAACTCGAGCCGGTCGCCCCATTTCATCCGGGCCTTGCCGCTGACGACGTAAATGACGCTTTCGACCGGCCCGTGATGGTGCGCACCGGTCTTGGCTTTCGGATGGATGACGACGGTTCCCGCCCAGAGCTTTTCCGCGCCCGCGCGCGCAGCGGTGATCGCCGCCGCGCGGTTCATGCCCGGGGTCTGCGGCGTGTTCACGTCGAGCTCGTCGGCGTGCACGACTCGGACGCCGTGCAGGCGCCATTTCGATTCCCCCTGCGCGTGCATCGGGATCTCCTTCAATGACGGCGCAAGTGCATTATGGGCGGCGGCGGGCGCAATGAAAAGCGGCTGCCCCGCAAATCGTTCGCCGGCACCCGGCGCTGCTACAATTCCGGTCCCAAACCTTAGGAGACGACAATGGCCCTATCGATGTACCAGGCAAGCGTGCCCGTATTCGTCAAGATGCTCACCAATCTGAAAGGCGTCCTGCAAAAGGCCGCCGCGCACGCGCAGGCCCGCAAAATCGACGAGACCGTGCTGGTCAACGCCCGGCTGTACCCGGACATGCTGCCGCTGGCAAAACAGATACAGATCGCCAGCGACTTCGCGCGCGGCACCGCCGCCAGGCTCGCCGGCGCGGAACCTCCGTCGTACGAAGACAACGAGAAGACATTAACGGAGCTGGTGACGCGGATCGATCGCACGATCGAATTCCTGCGCACCAAGAAGGCGGGGGAGATCGACGGCTCGGAAGCACGCGAAATCGTGCGGCCCGTCCGTGGCGAACCGCACAAGTTCACCGGAGTCAATTACCTGCTCCAGTATGCGCTGCCGAATTTCTTTTTCCACGCGACGACCGCCTACGCGATCCTGCGCCATAACGGCGTCGAAGTCGGCAAGCTGGACTATATCGGCAAGATGGACTGACGCGACTTAGCACCCGCGGGGCTGAGCATGCTGCTGGGAACGCTGGTCAGTGTTTGCGTGGTCGCGGGATTGCTGTTCCTGCTGCTGGCGGTCAAACGCCTGCGGCACCGGCGCTTCGGAGCCTGCGCGATGCACGGAACCTCGTCGCTCGTCCTGTTCCTGGCCGCAATCGCCATCGGCCTCCTCGGCATCAACCTGCTGACTTATAACCGGCTGACGCACGAGCAGCCGGCACTCGAGGCTCAATTCAAGCGCAACGGCGAAGCGCGCTATGCCGCGCTGCTTACCTACCCGTCGGGCGAGACGCAGGAGCTCGCTCTTTCCGGCGACGAATGGCAGGTCGACGCACGGGTGCTCAAATGGAAGCCCTTTGCCGAGCTGCTCGGGTTCGACACCGCGTACCGGCTCGAGCGCATCAGCGGGCGCTATAGCGACATCGCACGCGAGCGCGACCAGCAGCGCACTGTCTATGCGCTCAATCCGCCGGACCGCGTCGACGCCTGGTCGCTGTTGCGCGCCTCGCGGCGTTATGTCCCGTGGGCCGACGCGCTCTATGGCAGCGCCGTCTACGTTCCGATGAGCGACGGCGCGCGTTACCAGGTCGTCGTCTCGCAAAGCGGGCTGGTCGCGCGGCCGCTGAACGAGCCGGCGCGGCAAGCCGTCGGCGCCTGGAAGTAGCCGCTAAGCGGGCCCGATCGCGTCAGGGCCTGTTCAGGCTAGTCCCGCTGCGCGAGCCGCCGCGGCAGCTCGAGCACGGCGCCGGGCGCCGCGGCAGCCGCCTCCGCCGCCGCCATCGCATCGACCAGCCGCGCCACCGTGCCTTCCTGCGGCAGCGATACGCCAAAGTGCAGCAGCGTATCGCCGCGATAGATGGCGAGCGTCGGAAAATTCTCGACGTCGATGTCGCCGCAAATCTCGCTGTCGTCCTCGATATCGAGCCAGACGAAGCGCATGTCGGGACGCTGGCTCGCGATGCGGTCGAACGCGACGCGAAACTCGGTGCAGGTATCGCACCAGGCGGCGCAGAGGCAGACGACGAGCATGGCGGGCGGGCGTGGGCAGCGGCGCGTCGAACGCGCATGCGCAGCATACTACGCGGCGTGATGCGGATCGGAGGCGCGGATTACAGGCGCTGCGCCACCACCGGCGCGCCGCTTCGGCGCGCGATGTCCGCAGCCTGATCGTCGCCGATCTTGCCGACGGCGAAATAGGTCGCCTCGGGATGAGCGAAATAGAAACCCGACACCGACGCCGCGGGCAGCATCGCGTAGTTCTCGGTCACCGTCATGCCGATCTCGGTCGCGCGCAGCAGATCGAACAGCGGCGCCTTGACCGCGTGATCGGGACACGCCGGATAGCCCGGCGCCGGCCGGATGCCGCGATATTCCTCGCGGATCAGCGCGGCGCCGTCGAGGCGCTCGTCGCCGGCGTAGCCCCAGTACTCGCGCCGCACCTTCATGTGCAGCCACTCGGCGAACGCCTCGGCCAGGCGATCGGCGAGCGCCTTCAGCATGATGGCGTTGTAGTCGTCCTTCGTCGCCTCGAATTCGGCGAGCTTTTTCTCGATGCCGAGGCCCGCGGTGACGGCGAATGCGCCGAGGTAGTCGGCGACGCCCGAGTCCTTCGGCGCGACGAAATCGGCCAGGCAGTAATTGGGCTTGCCCGGCGGCCGCTCGTTCTGCTGGCGCAGGTTGCGCCAGGTCAGCGCGACCCGCTCGCGCGCCTCGTCGGCGTAGAGCTCGATGTCGTCGCCGATCGAATTCGCCGGCAGCAGCGCGATCACGCCGTTCGCCGTCAGCCAGCGCCCTTCGATGATGCGCTTCAGCATCGCCTGGCCGTCGGCCAGCACGTTGCGCGCCGCCTCGCCGACGACCGGATCGTCGAGGATCGCCGGATACGGACCGGACAGCTCCCAGGTCTGGAAGAACGGGCGCCCAATCGATGAATCGGGCGAGCTCGGCCAGGTCGACGTGGCGGATTTCGCGCCGGCCGATCAGCGCCGGCCGCGGCGGCGACGTAATGCGCGCCAGTCGGGCGCAAGGCGTTGGCGCGCGCGGCGGCCAGCGAGATCAGCGGCGGCCCTTTCTTGCCGGCGTGCTGCACGCGGATCTTTTCGTAATCGGCCGCGACCTCGGCGACATAGCCGTCCTTGAGCTCGTCGGACAAGAGGTTGCTCGCGACGCCGACCGCGCGCGACGCGTCGGGCACGTAGACGGTGACCCCGCCGTAGTTCGGCGCGATCTTGACCGCGGTGTGCACGCGCGAGGTCGTCGCACCGCCGATCAGCAGCGGCTGCGTCATGCCGAGCCGCTGCATCTCGTGCGCCACGTGCGCCATTTCCTCGAGCGAGGGCGTGATCAGCCCGGACAGGCCGACGAGGTCGGCGTTGCGCTCGCGCGCGACTGTCGAGGATCTTCTGCGCCGGCACCATCACGCCGAGATCGATCACGTCGAAATTGTTGCACTGGAGCACGACGCCGACGATGTTCTTGCCGATGTCGTGCACGTCGCCCTTGACCGTCGCCATCACGATCGTGCCCTTCGGCTTGCCGGCGTCGCCCGACCTCGCCTTCTCCGCCTCGATGAACGGGATCAGGTGACCGACCGCCTGCTTCATCACGCGCGCGCTTTTCACGACCTGCGGCAGGAACATCTTGCCGGCGCCGAAGAGGTCGCCGACGACGTTCATGCCGGCCATCAGCGGGCCCTCGATCACCTGGATCGGCTTGCCGCCGCGCCTCGATCTTGCGCCGCGCTTCCTCGGTGTCCTCGACGATGTACGTCGTGATGCCCTTGACCAGCGCATGCGACAGCCGCGCCTCGACGCTCGGCGTTGCGCCACGCGAGATCCTCGACGACGTGCTTGCCCTGCGGCTTGTACGTCTCGGCGAACGTGACCAGGCGCTCGGTCGGGCTTTCGCCGTCGGCGCGCTTGCGATTGAGCACGACGTCCTCGACGCGCTCGCGAAGCTCGGGATCGATCTCGTCGTAGACGCCGAGCTGGCCGGCGTTGACGATGCCCATCGTCATGCCCGGCCTTGATCGCGTGGTAGAGGAAAACCGTGTGGATCGCCTCGCGCACCGGATCGTTGCCGCGGAACGAAAAGCTGACGTTGGACACGCCGCCCGATACCTTGGCGTGCGGCAGATGCTGCTTGATCCAGCGCGTCGCGTTGATGAAGTCGACCGCGTAGTTGTTGTGCTCCTCGATGCCGGTCGCGATGGCGAAGATGTTCGGATCGAAGACGATGTCTTCCGGCGGAAAGTCGACCTGCCGCGTCAGCAGCTCGTAGGCGCGGCGGCAGATGTCGATCTTGCGCTCGAACGTGTCGGCCTGGCCCTTTTCGTCGAAGGCCATGACGATCGCCGCGGCGCCGTAGCGCCGCACCAGCCGCGCCTGGCGCAGGAACTCGGCCTCGCCTTCCTTCATCGAGATCGAGTTGACGACGGGCTTGCCCTGCACGCACTTGAGTCCCGCCTCGATCACCGTCCCACTTCGACGAGTCGATCATCACCGGCACGCGCGCGATGTCGGGCTCGCCGGCGATCAGATTCAGGAAGCGCACCATCGCCGCCTTGGAATCGAGCATCGCCTCGTCCATGTTGACGTCGATCATCTGCGCGCCGTTCTGCACCTGCTGGCGCGCGACCTCGACCGCGCCGGCGTAGTCGCCGGCGAGGACGAGCTTGGCGAACGCGCGCGAGCCGGTGACGTTGGTGCGCTCGCCGACGTTGACGAACAGCGAGTCGTCGCCGATCGTCAGCGGCTCGAGGCCGGCCAGGCGCATCGCGCGGGGCATGGGAAGGTTGTCTGTTGTTCTTGTTCGTCTCCCACGCGTCGGGGAGCGTCGGTTTCACACGGCCGCGTCGGCGGTTTCCTCGACGGGGACGATGCGCGGCGGCAGATTCTTCACCGCTTCGGCGATCGCGCGGATGTGCGCGGGCGTCGTGCCGCAGCAGCCGCCGACGATGTTGACGAAGCCGTTGCGCCGCGAAATCGGCGATCAGCGCCGCCGTCGTCTCCGGCGTTTCGTCGTAGCCGGTATCGCTCATCGGATTGGGCAGGCCGGCGTTCGGATAGCACGAGACGAACGTGTCGGCCACGCGCGAGAGCTCCTCGATGTACGGACGCATCAGCGCGGCGCCGAGCGCGCAGTTCAGCCCGACGGCGAGCGGCCGCGCGTGCCGCACCGAATTCCAGAACGCTTCGGTCGTCTGGCCCGACAGCGTGCGTCCCGACGCATCGGTGATCGTGCCCGACACGATGATCGGCAGACGCGTGCCGATGCGCTCGAAAGACTGGTCGATCGCGAACAGCGCGGCCTTGGCGTTGAGCGTGTCGAAGACGGTCTCGACCAGCAAGAGGTCGACGCCGCCGTCGACCAGGCCGTCGATCGCTTCGCCGTACGCCGCGACCAGCTCGTCGAAGCTCACGTTGCGAAAGCCCGGATCGTTGACGTCGGGCGAGATCGTCGCCGTGCGGTTGGTCGGCCCGAGCGCGCCGGCGACGAAGCGCGGCTTGTCCGGCGTCCTCGTCGTCCAGGCGTCGGCGCACTCGCGCGCGATCCGCGCGGCCGCGAGATTGATGTCGCGCACCCTCGTTTCCAGCCGGTAGTCGGCCTGCGCGATGCGCGTCGCGTTGAAGGTGTTGGTCTCGATGATGTCGGCGCCGGCCTCGAGGAACGCGTTGTGGATCGCGCGCGACGACAGCCGGCTGCGTCAGCACCAGCAGGTCGTTGTCGCCCTTCAGGTCGTGCGTATGGTCGTGCGAGGCCGCATGCGGGCGCGCCGCGAAAATCGGCCTCGCCGAGCTTCTCGGCCTGGATCATCGTGCCCATCGCGCCGTCGAGGATGAGGATGCGCTCGCGCAGCAGCCGTTGCAGCAGTGCAGTCTTGTCGCGTTGTCGTCATCGTCGGCGCCAAAAAAACAAAAACCCGTTCAGCTTGCCGCCGAGCGGGTTTCAGGCGAAAGCCGCTTTAGCTGGATTTGTATAGCGCCCGCAAGCTGCGGAGTCACCCCCGAATCAAATCGGCGCTGACTCAAAGGTAAGGGCTGGGCGCACCATTGTCAACTGCGTGTCAACCGCGCGGCGCGATTCGGGTAATATCTTCGCACTGGTTTACCGATGGCGACGATGCTCGACCCCGATATCCAGCGTCTGCTCGACACGGTCTTCAACGTCCCGGTCGGCGCCGAAGCTCCCGACGTCGCGCAGCTGCGCGCCGCCGCGGAAGACCGCGCCTGTGCTGCTCGGCGGCGAGCCCGAGGCGGTGGCCTCGATTACCGATGCGTTTGCTCCCGGCGAAGGCGACCCGTTGCCGGTGCGTATCTACCGGCCCGCAGCGGCGGAGCTGCTGCCGCTGCTCGTTTACGCGCACGGCGGCGGCTGGGTAACCGGCTCGCTGGACTCGCACGACCGGCTGTGCCGCATTCTGGCCAATCGACTGCGCGTCGTGCTGGTCGCGGTCGCCTACCGCTGTGCGCCGGAGTATGTCTACCCGGCGGCGCTGGACGATCTCGAAGCCGCCTGGCGCTGGGCCCGCGGCGAAGCGAAGTCGCTCGGCGCCGACGGCATGCGCTTCGCCGTCGCGGGCGACAGCTCGGGCGGCAATCTCGCCGCGGCGCTGACCCTGCGGCTGCGCTCCGACGGCGCCGTCTCAGCCGAACCTGCAGCTGTTGCTCTACCCTGCGCTCGATGCGACCTGCTCGCGGCCGTCGTATCGCGAGTTCGCCACCGGCTACAATCTTTCGGCGGGGCTGATGGCCTGGTACTGGGACGCCTATCGCGCCGGCGCGGCGAAAAGCGCCGTCGGCTTGTCGCCGCTGGCGGCCGCCGATCTGTCGGGCCTGCCGCCGGCGGTGATCGCCGTCGCCGAATACGATGTGCTGCGCGACGACGCGCTCGACTACGCGGCGAGGCTCGAGCCGCGGGCATCCCGGTTCGCGTCATCCGCTGCACCGGCATGATCCATGGCTTCCTGCGCTGGACCGGCGCGGTGCCGGCCGCGCATCGCTGGATCGACGCGATCGCCGATGCCGGACGCGCTGCGCTGGGCGCGAATGCCTGAGGCACGGCGAGCGCGACGAGGAGCGTTGCGATCAAACTGAAGGGAAACCTGCGGTGGGAGCGAACCTGACCCGGTCGCCGAGGCGTTTGCGGGATGCCGGGGCAGCCGACGCGCCCGCGCCGGGCTACGGTCCGTTGCGCGTCTGCTTCGACGAAGCGCTGGCTCCCCGCGCCGATACGGCCGAGGTCGCGTGGTACGTGACGCGGCTGCCGCGCGAGGCCGGCGTCGTGCTCGCAGGCGATCGCCGGACATGGCCGCCTGCTTGATCCCGCTCGCCGAGGCCGGGTTCACGCTGCACGGCGTCGATCCATTCGGACGCCTGCCTGGCGCGCTGCCGCGCGACGTCTGGACGGGCAGGATACGCGAAGCACGCAGCTCTTTCGACAGAATGTCATCGTCGCTCAACCTGCCGTTTCGCTATGCGGCGGCGTTCTTCGGCGCCGGCACGTTCCAGCGCCTGGCCGATCGCGTCGCTGCGCTCGATGCGCTGCTGCGCATTCGCGCGCACCTGATCGAGCCGCGGACTGCTGCTGCTCGATCTCCTCATCCCCGAGCAAGCCGCGCACCCGCCGGGCGCGGCAGTCGTCGAGTGGCGGCATGCTGCCGCTGGCCGATGGCTCGCGCATCGCCGCCGCTCCGAGACGCTGATCGACGTGGCGGCGCGGCGCAGTGAAGTCAGCAGCCGCTTCGAGCGGCGCGAGCGCGGCCGCGTCGTCGCCGCACGCGAGGACGAGGTCGTGACGAGTCGACCTGGTACACCGAGGAACAGGTCGGTCGACGTTGGTCGGCGATGCCGGCTATCGCGACGTCCGCTGCGAGCTCGCTGCCGTCCTACCCGCGCGAAGACGGGACGCCGGCGCGGCGCTTCGCGGTGGTGGCCCGCCGCTAGCCGCGCCTGTCGGCGGATGCGCTTACCAGCTTCCCGAGCTGCCGCCGCCGCCGGAGCTGCCGCCGCCGCCCGAGAAGCCGCCACCGCCGCCCGACGAGAATCCGCCCGACGAGTCGCTGCCCGAGCTCGCATCACGAATCCGCCGATGCTGGCGTGCCCTTGGTCTTCAGTTCGCTCGCCGCCTTCTGGTACCACGGCTGCCGCGACAGGATCAGCTTGGCGATCGGATAGGCGACGACGTAGGTGCCGAGCAGCCACAGCGCGCCGCGCGTCCCGACGATGATGATCGGGAAACATCGCCCAGAACGGAATCAGGAACACGTAGAGGAACCAGCCGACGCCCGGCGTCATCACGCCGACGACGGTGAAGATCCCGATGATGCCGAAGATGAATGCGCCGAGCAGGATGCGCATCGGCCACGGCGAGCTCCGGCCCGTCGATCTGCACCAGCGACTTGGCGCCGCTCGAGCTCGCCGCCGCCGCGCTCGTCCGGCGCCGATTCGGCGCGGCCTTCGAGCTGGGCGATGATCGCGTCGACGCCATCGCTTACGCCGCGGTCGTAGTTGCCCTCCTTGAACTGCGGCGTCATCCGGTCGCGGATGATGCGGCTCGACGCGACGTCGGTCAGCGTGCCTTCGAGGCCGTAGCCGACTTCGATGCGCATCTTGCGATCGTTCGGCACGACGATGACCAGCACGCCGTTGTCCTTGCCCTTCTGTCCGAGCTTCCAGGCTCGAACACGCGGGTCGCGTATTGCTCGATCGCTTCGTCGCCGATCGTCGGCACCGTCAGCACGGCGATCTGGTCGGTGGTGGCGTCCTCGTGCGCCTTGAGCGCGGCCGTCAGCTTGTCGCGCGTCGCGGCGCGAGGATCTCGGCGTTGTCGACGACGCGTCCGGTCAGATACGGCACGTCGCGCCGCGAACGCGGCTCCCGCCGCGAACGCGAGCGCGAGCCAGGCGAGCGATCGTATGGCCGTCATCGCGCGCCCCGTCTCCTGGATCGGCCGGTCGGGGAGCTCGTTGCCGCCGGACGCTCCCGGTGCATCCCCTTGGCCAGCAGCAGCGCCTGCAGGCGCGCCACACCCTGCTGCAGGGCGCCGAAGCAGCGGCGCTCGCGCAACAACGGCGTCATCGCGTCGATCACCGTTCGCCAGTCGGCCGAATCGAAGCGCGCGTGCAGGCCGACGTCGGGCAGGATCTCGACCTTGCGCTCGAACAGGCTTACCAGCAGCAGAATGCCGTTGCGCCCGCGCGTGGCGAACAATTCGCGGCGCAGGAAAAACGCCTGCGCATAGTGGCGGACTTCCACGTCGCGGCGAGTCGCGCGCAGGAACAGCCGCGCGTAAGACGGTGCGGCGACCGCGAGCAGCGCGCTGGCAGCACCCGCACCCAGGATCGCCACCGCGAAGATCAGCGCGTTGTCGGCGCCGGTCCAGCGCGGCGACAGCGCGTCGGCGACGACCAGCACGAGTGCCGCGAGCGCGGTGCCGAGCGCGAACGCCTTCCACGGCAGCTCGACGTAGCTGTCGGCCTTGCCGATGACCGCGGTCACGAGCTGCACGCCGGTTTGCGCCTCCAAACCGGCGATCGCTTCTTCGAGGCAGCCGATTCGCCCGGGTCGAGAAACGTCCGATGCGCCATCGGATCGGAGCGTCAGCCGCCGACGGCGTCGCGCAGCCGCAGCGACATGTAGACGACGCCGGGGATCGGATTGACGTAGTACGGCGCGCAGGCGCGAAATCCCGTTTCCTCGTACAGCGCGCGCGCGGCGTTCATCCAGTCCAGCGTGTCGAGCTTGAGCTCGTCGTAGCCGATCGCGCGGGCCTCGGCGAGCAGCGCGGCGACGAGCCTCCTGCCCCAGCCTTCGCCGCGGTGCGCCGGCTGCACGTACAGCCGCTTGACTTCGCCGACCGCCGGGTCGGCGAGCGGCCGCAACGCGATGCACGCGAACGCATCGGCATCGCGTCCCGCGAGCAACAGCCGCCCGCGCGGCGGCGCGTAGGCACCGGGCAGCGTGCGCAGTTCCTCATCGAAGCCCTGAAAGCACAGATCGACCTTCAGCCAGCGCGCGTATTCGGCGAACAGCGCGCGGGCGAGCGCGATGTCGGTCGCGGTCGTCGCCTCGCGAATCGATCGCGGCGCTCGCCGGAGGCAGCGCGGCGTTCAAGCCTGCTTGTCGCACGAGCCGATCTTGGTGTCGCTGCCCGGGAACTCGCCCTGCAGTTCCTTCAGGCGCGCCATCGCCTGGCGCCGTCGGATCGCGCACGACCAGCATCGTCTGCTGCACCGACTGCGTGCGCGGCTCGAGCCTCGCGTTGGTCAGCCCTTGCGCCTGCAGCGCTGCGAGTCGATTGCGGGCGGCCTCCTCGCCGCGGAACACGCCCAGCGAGATCGCATTGCGTTGCGGACCGCTGTCGATGACCGAGACGTCCTTGATGCCGCTGGCCTTGAGCTCGGCGAGGCGCTGGTCGGCCGCGGCGCGATTGGCGGCCGGCGGCAGAAACACCCAGTAACTGGCGATGACCTCGACTTTTTTCTGGCGTCATCAGCCGGGAGAGATCCAGCGGCTCGAGACTCGCCAGCGCGCGATTGCGGTCGGTGTCCGACAACGGACCCCACTCGACGCAAACGTCGGCCAGCGACGCGGCCTTGGCGGGGCCGAGCGCCGCCACCTCCTGCGGCGTCAGCAGCTTGATCTTGTCGGGTTGGACCTGCTGCGACAGGCGAACGGCCTCGCCGGTGCCGAGGCTGTCGAGCTTGATGTAACCGAACAGGCTCAGGTTGGCGAGCAGAAGAAGAAAGACCAGCGTTCTCATCAGGGCCTGTTCACGTTGAAGTGCGATGCGCGTCGGCCGGAAGGCGGTGCGATGGGCGATTATCCACGACCGGCACCGCGGCCGGAAGCGGAGCGTTGGCGAACGCATGCCGGTCACGGCCGGCGCAGCGAGACCTCGCCGGTGACAAAGCGCAACCGCCGGCCGCGGTGGTCGAGCACCAGCGCGCCGCTGGCGTCGACGCCGACGACGTCGCCCGATGCGGTCGCTGCCGTCGGGCAGGATGATCTTCGACCGGCTTGCCGCGGAATGCATTGCGTCGCTGCCATTCGGGGATGAAAGGGGCGAAGCCGTCGACCGCATAGCGCTCCAGCATCGCCGTCAATTCCCGCACCAGCGCGGCGAGCAGCACGTTGCGATCGATGACCGCGTCCGTGCGCGATCGTCGCAAGATCGGTGACCGGCTGCGCGATGTCGCGCCGCGCCGCCGGCGGCAGCCGCACGTTGAGCCCGACGCCGATCACCGCGAGCGAGGGTCCGAGCGCGTCGCCGGAAAGCTCGATCAGGATGCCGCCGAACTTGCAGTGAGCGATGGATCAGGTCGTTCGGCCATTTGAGCTCGACGCCGCCGATGCCCGCGGCTTCGAGTGCGCGCGCGAGCGCCACGCCGACGGCGAGCGAGAGGCCCGCAAGAAAGCCCGCGCCCTGCTCGAACCGCCAGCCGAGCGAAAAGGTGAGGCTGCCTCCGGCTACCGCGGTCCAGCCGCGGCCGCGTCGGCCGCGACCCGCCGTCTGCCATTCGGCGACCAGCAGCCGGCGATGCACGTCTTCGCGCGCGGCGCGGCGGTTGAGCTCGCTGCTGGTCGAATCGATGGTGTCGACGACTTCGACTGTCACCGCTTTTGGCCGCCGCGCCGAGCGCCGCGACGATCGCGTCGCGATCGAGAAACGGAACCGGATCGTGCAGCCGATAGCCGCGGCCGCGGATGCGCTCCAGCGTGAGTCCCGCGGTGTCCGCTTCCTTGAGCACCTGCGAGACGCGCGCGCGCGACATCCCGACCGCGCGTCGCCAGCGCTTCGCCGGAATGGATTTCGCCGTCGGCAAGACGGCGCAGCAGCGCGAAACCGAGGGGAGTAAGCACGTCTGTTTGGTCAGCGGGCTTTTCCAGCGCCGGTGTAGCGCGCGCCTGGGCTCTCAGCCCTTCAGCACGCCGCGCCGGATCTGGTCCTGCTCGATCGACTCGAACAGCGCCCGGAAATTGCCTTCGCCGAAGCCCTCGTTGCCCTTGCGCTGGATGATCTCGAAGAAGATCGGTCCGATCACGGTGGTCGTGAAGATCTGCAGCAGCATTTCGTTCTTTGCGGGCGCGCCATCGAGGAGGATGCGCTCCTTCCTCAGGCGGGCGGCGTCCTCCTGGTGCCCGGGAAGCCGCGTCGGCCAGCGCCTCGTAGTACGTGTCGGGCGTGTCCTGGAACGCGACGCCGCGCTGGCGCAGCGTATGCACCGTGTCGTAGATGTCGCCGGTGCCGAGCGCGATGTGCTGGATGCCTTCGCCGTGGTAAGCGACCAGGTATTCCTGGATCTGGCTCTTGTCGTCGGAGCTCTCGTTGATCGGAATGCGGATCTTGCCGCAGGGGCTGGTCATCGCCTTGCTCTTCAGTCCCGTCAGCTTGCCCTCGATGTCGAAGTAGCGGACCTCGCGGAAGTTGAACAGCCGCTCGTAGAAGCTCGCCCATTCGTCCATCCGGCCGCGATGCACGTTGTGCGTCAGATGATCGATCGTCGCCAGTCCCGCGCCCTGCGGACGCTGCTCGACGCCGGCGATCGGCACGAAGTCGATGTCGTAGATCGACACGCCGGCGCCGTCGACCGGGTAGCGGTCGACCAGATAGATCAGCGAATCGCCGATGCCCTTGATCGCCGGAATGTTGAGCTCCATCGGCCCCGGATGCGCCTCGACGCCCCACGCGCCCTGCTCGATCAGCTTCGCGATAGGCGCGGCCGGCGTCCTTGACGCGAAACGCCATCGCGCAAATCGACGGGCCATGCACGCGGGCGAAGCCCTGCGCGAAGCTGCCGGGCTCGGCGTTGACGATGAAGTTGATGTCGCCCTGACGGTACAGCAGCACGTTTTTCGAGCGATGCTTGGCGATCGCGGAAAAGCCCATCTGCTCGAACAGGCGGCCGAGCGCCGCCGGATCGGGCGCCGCGTATTCGACGAACTCGAAGCCGTCGGTTCCGAGCGGATTGTCCCAGAGCGAAGGCGCTGCCATGACTCGATTTTCTCCTGTCGGATCCAATGCATCCGAGCATACCGCTGCCGGGCGTCGCCCGCATCCGGCGCGACCCGGCCTTGGATTCCGCCCGGACTAACGCGCGCACGATCTTGACGCCGGCGAGCTTTTCCTGCGCCTCGATCAGCGAAGCGACGTACTTGTCGCCGAAGCCGAGCATGTTGGCGTTGACCAGGCTCTGGTGCACGGCCTCGCCGACGATCGCCGGCGACGGCAGCGCCTCGACGAAGTGGGTGTAATAGCGCAGGTCCTTCATCGCGTTGACCAGCGTGAACTTGAGTCCGGAAAGATCGCCGCCTTCGAGCATCTTGCCGACCATCATCTGGAAGATGCCCGAGTTGACGCCGCCGGCCGAGATGATCTCGTGCAGCTTCTTGATCGACACGCCGGACTTCGCGCATGCGGCGCAGGCCTCGGCCGTGGCCGTGGCGATCGCCTGGGCGATGAAATTGTTGACCAGCTTCAGCATGTGGCCGTGGCCGGGCGGTCCGACGTGGATGACGTTCTCGCAGTACGCCGACAGCACCGGCTTCAACTGGGCGAACGTCGCGTCGTCGGCGCCGACCATCGTGTTCAGCCGGCCCTCTTCGGCTTCCTTCGGCGTGCGCGCCAGCGGCGCATCGACATACCGCGTTCCCTTTGGCGAGAGGTCGTCGCGAATCTTCGCCGTCGACGAAGGCTCGGCGGTCGAGGTGTCGACGACGATCAAGCCGTCGCGCGCGGCGCCGAGAATGCCGTCGGTCGCCATAGATGATCTCCTCGATCTGCGGCGAGCCGGTCACGCACAGGATCACGATGTCGGACGCCCGCGCGAGCTCGGCGTTGGTCCTGACCTCCTTGGCGCCGGCCGCGAGTATGTCCTCGGCGGGCTTGCGATTCCTGTGAACGCGGATCGTCAGCGGAAACCCCTTGGCGATCAGGTTCTTCGCGATGCCGTGGCCCATCAGTCCGAGGCCGATGAAGCCGATACGGGTAGCAGCAGCGTTCACGATGCGGTGCTCATTTCGTTTTCCTTCGGGAGAGCCGGCACGAACGCCGGATTGGTAAGGCGGTCAGGCCAATTCTAGCCGATCGAGGCGCGTTCAGTCGACCGCGGCGGGCTCGGCCGGCGCCAGGCTCGCGCGCCAGCGCTCGTACCAGGTGAGCACGCCGCCGCTGCCGGCGATCACGAACATGCCGGCGAGCGCCCAGCCGTCGGGAAAAGTCCCGAACAGCGCCCAGGCCGCGATCGTCGAGAACACCAGCTGCACGTAGGTGAACGGCGCGATCGCCGACGCCGAGGCGAGCCGGAAGGCCCGCGTGAAAAGCCAATGCCCGATCGAGCCCATGACGCCGATGCCGAGGAACAGAGCCAGGTCCGACGTCGGATACCAGCTGTCGTCGTGCTCGAACGCCACGACGATCGACATCAGGACCGCGCCGCACAGGCAAGGATAGAACAGCAACACCCTCAGGTCCTCGCCGACGAGCTTCCGGGTCAGGATCTGGTAGACCGCATAGGCTGCCGCCGCGGCCAGCGCGAAGAACGAGGCGCTGTCGAGGATCCCGGTGCCGGGACGCACGATCAGCAGCATGCCGACGAAGCCCGCCGCGGCGAAGCCCCACCGCGGCAACGTGATGCGCTCGTCCAGCAGCCATCCGGCCATCAGGGTCACCAGGATCGGGCTGGTGTAATTGAGCGCGGTCGCTTCGGCCAGCGGCAGATATTTGACCGCGGTGAAAAAACACAGCGACGATGCGATCAGCACCGTGCCGCGCACCAGGTGCAGGCCGGGACGCGTCGTGCGCACCAGATTCCAGCGCATCGTCGGCGCCAGCAGCGCAAACATCAGCAGCGCCTGCACGCCCCACCGCGCCCATACCAGCAGCGGTACCGGATAGCGCTGGCTCAAGTACTTGACGGTGACGTCGATGCTGGTGAAGCAGGCGCACGCGGCGACGATCAGCGCGATGGCGGCCAGCGGCATGTGCGCGGGTCGAGTCACTCGTCATTTTAGCCGGCGCGGTTTCGGCCCGCCAGCAGCGTCTCGCGAAAGCGCCGATAATGCTGGCTGCGAGCACCGAGCGGCGAGAACGCCGATGGGCATCGCCTCGATCCTATCCAGGAGAAAACATGGTCGCCAGACAATCGGGTTTGATCGCTGCAGCGCTGCTCGCCTCGGCGTTGTGCTTCAGCGCCGGCGTTGCCAGCGCGCAGGCCCAGCCGAGCGCCGCGCAGCGCAGCCGGGTCGTCATCCAGGTGAGCGATGCCGAGCCCGCGCAAGTGGAATCTCGCGCTCAACAATGCGCGCAACATCCAGACCGACCTCGGTGCGGCCAACGTCGACATCGAAATCGTCACCTATGGGCCGGGCATCGGCATGCTGAAGGCCGATTCGGTCGTCGGCAACCGCGTCGAGGAAGCCGGGCAAGGCCGGCGTCAAGGTCGTCGCCTGCGAGAACACGATGCGCGGACAGAAGCTCGACACATGCCGACATGCTGAGCGGCATCGGCTACGTGCCTGCCGGCGTGGTGACGCTGATGCAGCGGCAACAGCAGGGCTGGGCTTACATCCGGCCTTGATCGACGGGCCGGCGGCGCGATGGCGTTGCCACCTCGCCCAAGTCCCAGAACAATCCGGTCATGATCTGCAGCCCTTCGCGGGCGACCGCGGAGAGCATGTGCTCGTTCGGGCGCGTGCTGCGAGCAAGCCGGATACGAGTGCGGCACCCAGATCGTCGGCAGGCCGAGCACGTCGGCGAAGCAATCGTTCGGCAGCGAGCCGCCCAGGTTCGGCAGGATGACCGGCGGCGCGCCGACGGTCGCCGCGATCGATTCGCTCGCCCAGCGCACCCACGGGTCGGCCGGATCGAGCCGCGTCGCCTCCATCGGTTCGGTCGTCGCCTGCCGGACATCGACGCATCGCCATTCCCCGCGCGTCGAGATGCGCGCGCATCGCCGGGACGAACGTGCGCCAGTCGCAGCCGGCGACGAAGCGCAGCTGCAGGTGCGCGCTCGCGCGCGGCGGGATCGCGTTGACCGGCCGGTCGGGATTGCCGGTGCGAAAGGCCAGAACCTCGAGCGCGTTCCAGCCGAAGACGCGCTCGGCCGGGGTCAGCGCCGGCTCGCCCCAGTCCGGATCGATCGCCGGGCCGCCGGGCTCGCCCGGCTCGACGTCGCGCCAGCGCGCGCCCTGACCGAGGCCGGAATCGCGCCGGGACGCAAGCCATCGACCAGGATGCGGCCGCGCGCGTCGACCAGCGCCGCAATCGCATTGGCCAGGATCGTCCCGGGATTGGCGAGCAGGCCGCCCCAGTTGCCCGAGTGATGCGCGCCTTCGCGCAAGCTGACGCTCAAGTCGAAGTTGAATACGCCGCGCGAGCCGAGGAAAATCGTCGGCAGGGCGGCGCGCAAGCGCGGACCGTCCGAGGCGATCAGCACATCGGCGGACAGCCATTCCGCGCGCCGCTCGCAGGTCAGGCGCAGGCCCGGCGAACCGATCTCCTCGCCCATTTCGAGCAGCAATTTGGCGTTGAAGCCGAGCCGGCCGCGACCGGCGAGGACCTGCGCGAGTGCGGCCAGATTGATCGTGTGCTGGCCCTTGTTGTCGGCGGTGCCGCGGCCGTACCACCTGCCGTCGGCGACCGCACAGTTCCCACGGCGAGCGTCCGTCGCTCCATTGCTCGTCGTAGCCGGCGACGACGTCGCCGTGGCCGTAGATCAGCACCGTGGGGAGTGCATCGTCCTCGCGGCGCTCGGCGAACAGCAGCGGCGGCGCCCCGGGCACCGGATTGGGCCAGATCGACCATTCGAAGCCGCAGCGCGCGACGCTCGGGCCGATATCCTCGCTCAGGTAACTTGCGAGCGCGGCGGCGCTGGCAGGATCCTGACTTTCGGTCCGGAACGCGACCCGCCGTTTGAGCTCGGCAAGCATCGCCCCGGAATCGAACCAGGTCGTTGCGGCGGCGATCGCTGCGGCTCGGGGGCTGGACATCGATAGGTTCAGGGCGGTTTCAGGCGGCCGCGCCTGCCGTTCGGGATTGGAGCGGGTGAAGGGAATCGAACCCTCGTCGTAAGCTTGGGAAGCTTCTGCTCTACCATTGAGCTACACCCGCGCATCTCGCTCGCCGGATTATAGCGAACGCTCCTGCGCGACGGCCGTAGACTACATGCCGCCGGCGGCGAAGGACGCCCTGTTACAGGATGTGTCGGCGGTGCCCCAGCGCCCGGCAATTGCGCGACAATGTAGGGCTGCCCGGGCCGGAGCTGATCGCCGATCATCCGGACCGATAACTGCGGCATCAGCTCGTCGCGAGTAACGAACGAACCCCGCGTCAGCGATGTCCGAGACACGGCCAACATGCCAAGACGACGAAAGAGACTCCTTGCGATAGCCGCAGCGCTGGCCGCGCTGGCGGTCGCGATCGGACTCGTCGCGCAGTACAACAAGGAGTCGCGAGCCGCCGTGCAGAAAGCGCCGGCGAGCGTTCCGGTGACTGCGGCGCCGGTGATCGCCAAGACGGTGCCGGTGCGCCTGATCGCCATCGGCAACGTCGAGCCGTTCACCACGGTGGCGGTCAAGGCGCGCGTCGACGGCCAGATCGTCAGCGTTCACTTCAAGGAAGGCGACGAAGTCGCCAAGGGCGCGCTGCTGTTCGAGATCGATCCGCGTCCGCTCGCGGCGACGCTCAAGCAGGCGCAGGCGAATCTGCTCAAGGACAAGGCGTTGCTCGACCGCGCCGTCGAGCAGGAGAAGCGCTACAAGGACCTGCTGCAGAAGAACTTCATCTCGCCCGACGCCTACGAGCAGGTCAAGACCAACATGGACAGCGCGGCGGCGACGGTGCGCGGCGACGAGGCGACGATCGAGAGCGCCAGGCTGCAGCTCGAGTACTGCACGATCCGCTCGCCGGTCACCGGCTATGCCGGCAAGATCGCGATCCAGCAGGGCAACCTGGTCAAGGCCAACGACACCAATCCGCTGGTGACGATCAATCAGATCGTTCCCATCTACGCGTCGTTCTCGGTGCCCGAGCAGAACATCCCCGACATCCGGAAATATCAGGCCGACGGCGTGCTGCAGGTCCAGGCGGGATTCGCCAACTCGACCCGTCCGTTGATCAACGGCAAGCTCTCGTTCATCGACAACACCGCCGACATGACGACCGGGACGATCAAGCTCAAGGCGGAATTTCCGAATGTCGACAAGGCGCTGTGGCCCGGACAGTTCGTCAACGTCGTGATGACGCTTGTACGACCAGAAGGACGCCGTCGTCGCGCCGTCGGCCGCCGTGCAGAACGGACCCAACGGCCAGTACGTCTACGTCGTCAAGCCCGACATGACCGTCGAGCTGCGCAACATCAAGGTCGTCGCGCGCCGAGGGTGACGACACGATCGTCGCCAGCGGCCTGCAGCCGGGCGACCAGGTCGTCACCGTCGGCCAGTTGCGGCTTGCGCCCGGCACCCGGGTCAGCGTCGGCAAGGGACACGCAGCCGTCATGAACATCGCCGAGCTCTTCGTCCGGCGTCCGGTGATGACCGTGCTGGTCATGACCGGCATCCTGATCTTCGGCGTCATCGCCTACCGGCTGCTGCCGGTCAACGCGCTGCCCAACGTCGACTTCCCGACGATCCAGGTGCAGGCGCAGCTGCCCGGCGCCAGCCCGGACACGATGGCCTCGGCGGTGGCGACGCCGCTCGAAAAGCAGTTCTCGACCATCGCCGGCATCGACTCGATGACGTCGACGCTCGACCGACGGCATCGCGACCATCACGCTGCAGTTCTCGCTCGACCGCAACATCGATGCGGCGGCGCAGGACGTGCAGTCGGCGATCGCCGCCGCCGCGCGCTCGCTGCCCTCGTCGATGCCCACGCCGCCGACGCAGCGCAAGGTCAACCCGGCCGACGCGCCGATCCTCAATATCGTCGCTGTCGTCGACGACGCTGCCGCTGTCGACGGTCGACGACTACGCCGAGAACCTGCTGGCGCAGCAGATCTCGACGATCAGCGGCGTCGCGCAGGTCGCAGGTCTACGGCTCGCAGCAGTACGCGGTGCGCATCCAGCTCGATCCGAACGCGCTGGCCACCCGCGGCATCGCGCTGACCGACGTCGAGCAGGCGGTCGGCAACAGCAACGTCAACCTGCCGACCGGCACGCTGTACGGGCGCGACAAGGCGACCTCGGTGCAGGCGACCGGCCAGCTGATGAATGCGCAGGCCTACGCGCCGATGATCGTCGCCTATCGCAACGGCGCGCCGGTGCGGCTGAACGAGATCGGCCGCGTGTTCGACAGCGTGCAGAACGACAAGATCGCCGCCTGGTACAACGGCACGCGCGGCATCATGCTCGCGCGTGCAGCGCCAGCCGGGAACCAACACGATCGAGATCGTCGACGCGGTCAAGAAGATACTGCCGACCTTCGAATCGCAGCTGCCGCCGGCGATCAAGCTCAACGTCTTCTACGACCGCTCGGTGTCGATACGCGCCGCGGTGCACGACGTGCAGATGTCGCTGCTGCTCGCGCTGGTTCTGGTCGTGGCGGTGATCTTCGTCTTCCTGCGCAGCGTCTCGGCGACGATCATCCCCAGCCTCGCGCTGCCGCTGTCGATCATCGGCACGTTCGCGCTGATGTACGCGTTCAACTACAGCCTCGACAACCTGTCGCTGATGGCGCTGACGCTGTGCGTCGGCTTCGTCGTCGACGACGCGATCGTGATGCTGGAGAACATCACGCGCCACATGGAGATGGGCAAGTCGCGCATGCAGGCGACGCTCGACGGGTCGAAGGAGATCGGCTTCACGATCGTCTCGATGACGCTGTCGCTGGTCGCGGTGTTCATCCCGGTGATGTTCATGGGCGGCATTCTCGGCCGCCTGCTGCACGAATTCGCCGTCACCATCATCGTCGCCGTGCTGATCTCGGGCATCGTCTCGCTGACGCTGACGCCGATGCTGTGCAGCCGCATGCTGGTCGACGAGCACAAGCGAGAAGCACGGCCGCGTGTACGCGTTCTCGCGAGCGGGTGTTCGATACGGTGCTCGCCGGCTACCGGAGCACGCTGGCCGTGGCTGCTGCGCCACCAGCGGACTGGTGCTGGCGGCATTCGCCGGCATCGCCGTCTGCACCGGCGTCCTGTTCGCCACGATGTCGAAGGGATTCCTGCCGGCCGACGACAACGGCCAGATCCTCGTGTTCACCGAGGCGGCGCAGGACGTCTCGTTCGAGGCGATGGCCGACATGCAGCGGCAGGTCGCCGAGATCGTCAAGGAGAACCCCAACGTCGAGGGCGCGATGTCCTCGGTCGGCGCCGGCGGCCCCAGCTCGTCGCTCAACGTCGGGCGAATCTTCGTCGCGCTGACGCCGCGCAACGACTCGTCCCAACGCCGACGCGGTCGTGCAGCAGCTGCGCGGACCGCTGTCGCGGGTCAGCGGCATCAAGGCCTACGTGCAGAACATCCCGGCGATCCGCATCGGCGGCCAGATCACCAAGAGCTCGTATCAGTACACGCTGCAGGGCACCGACACGACGGAGCTGTACCAGTGGGCGCCGAGAATCGAGGAGAAGCTGCAATCGCTTCCCGCGCTCGTCGACGTGACCAGCGACCTGCAGATCGCCAAGCCGCAGGTCACCGTCGAGATCGATCGCAACAAGGCCTCGGCGCTGGGCGTCTCGGCGCAGGAGATCGAGAACACGCTCTACGACGCCTACGGCCAGCGCCAGGTGTCGACGATCTACGCGCCGACCAATCAGTACTGGGTCGTGATGGAGCTGCTGCCGCGCTACCAGACCGACGCCTCGGTGCTGTCGCTGCTCTATGTGCGCTCGGCGAGCGGAGCGCTGGTGCCGCTCAACAGCGTGGCGACGCTGCGGCCGACGGTGGGCCCGCTGGCGATCAACCATCTCGGCCAGCTGCCTGCGGTGACGATATCGTTCGACCTGAAGCCCGGCGTCGCGATCGGTGACGCGATCAAGGAGATCGACAAGGCGATGGCGGAAATGCGCCTGCCGGCGACGATCATCGGCGTCTACCAGGGCACGGCGCAGGCGTTCCAGTCGTCGCTGCGCGGCATGGGCATCCTGCTGGTGCTCGCGGTCTTCGTCATCTATCTGGTGCTGGGCATCCTGTACGAGAGCTTCATCCATCCGCTGACGATTCTTTCCGGGCTGCCGACCGCGGGCTTCGGCGCGCTGCTGACGCTGCTGCTGTTCGGCATCGAGCTCAACATGTACGCCTTCGTCGGCATCATCATGCTGGTCGGCATCGTCAAGAAGAACGCGATCATGATGATCGACTTCGCGATCGAGGCGCAGCGCAAGGAGAGCGAAGCCGCCCGCGGAGGCGATCTACCAGGCGTGCCTGATGCGCTTCCGGCCGATCATGATGACGACGATGGCGGCGCTGATGGGCAGCCTGCCGATCGCGCTGGGACTCGGCGCCGGCGGCGAAACGCGGCGGCCGCTCGGCCTCGCGGTCGTCGGCGGCCTGGTGGTGTCGCAGGCTGCTGACGCTCTACATCACGCCGGTGATCTATTTGTACTTCGAGCGGTTCCAGCAGTGGCTCGCGACGCGACGCGAAGCGCGAGCGCAGGAACCCGCGCACGCCGCCGCGGACTGATCGCTCGCGCTTGCCGGCGCGCCGGCTTTGGCGTAACCTCGATTCGACGCTAGGGGTCCCCTCGTGCAACCGAAAGCGAGGCGGTGAGATCAAACCCTTGGTACCTGTGCGGATAATGCCGGCGCAGGGAAGCGTGCTTCACTCCCGTATCGCTCCCCTGCCCGTTTGATCCGCCGCCGCAGAGGAGCACCATGAACGCCAACGACCAGTTTTTCGCCCGCGACGCGCACGTCGACGACGCGGCCGTGCAGCCGCTGCCCAATTCCCGCAAGATCTACGTCGAGGGCTCGCGGCCGGACCTGCGCGTGCCGATGCGCGAGATCGCGCAAGCCGACACGCCGGCGTCGTTCGGCGCCGAAGTCAATCCGCCGCTCGCCGTCTACGACACGTCCGGCCCGTACACCGACCCGGCGGCGAAGATCGACATCCGCGCCGGGCTTGCCGCCGCTGCGCGCTCGCTGGATCGAAGAGCGCGGCGACAGCGAGGCGCTCGACGGCCTCACCTCGGCCTACGGCGCGAGCGCGTCTTGCCGACGCCGAGCTCGCCGGCATGCGCTTCGACCTCAAGCGCCAGCCGCGCCGTGCCAGGTCCGGCGCCAATCGTCATCACGCAAATGCACTACGCGCGGCGCGGCATCGTCACGCCCGAGATGGAATTCATCGCGATCCGCGAGAACCTGAAGCGCGAGGAAATGCTGCGCTCGCTGCCCGAGATCGTGACGCGCCAGCATCCGGGACAGAGCTTCGGCGCGGCGATTCCCGATCGTCATCACGCCCGAGTTCGTCCGCGACGAAGTCGCGCGCGGCCGCGCGATCATTCCGGCCAACATCAATCATCCGGAAACCGAGCCGATGATCATCGGCCGGAATTTCCTGGTGAAGATCAACGCCAACATCGGCAACTCGGCGGTCAGCTCGTCGATCCAGGAAGAGGTCGAGAAAATGACCTGGGCGACGCGCTGGGGCGCGGACACGGTGATGGATCTTTCGACCGGCAAGAACATCCACGAGACGCGCGAATGGATCATCCGCAACTCGCCGGTGCCGATCGGCACGGTGCCGATCTACCAGGCGCTGGAAAAGGTCGACGGCAAGGCCGAGGAGCTGACCTGGGAGATGTACCGCGACACGCTGATCGAGCAGGCCGAGCAGGGCGTCGATTACTTCACCATCCACGCCGGCGTGCTGCTGCGCTACATCCCGCTGACCGCGAAGCGCATGACCGGCATCGTCAGCCGGGGCGGCTCGATCATGGCCAAGTGGTGCCTCGCGCATCACAAGGAGTCGTTCCTCTACACGCGCTTCGAGGAAATCTGCGAAATCATGAAGGCGTACGACGTGAGCTTCAGCCTGGGCGACGGCTTGCGCCCCGGCTCCGGCTACGACGCCAACGACGAAGCGCAGATGGCCGAGCTCGCCACGCTCGGCGAATTGACGCAGGTCGCCTGGAAGCACGACGTGCAGACGATGATCGAAGGTCCCGGCCATGTGCCGATGCACCTGATCAAGCACAACATGGACGAGCAGCTGCGGCTCTGCGGCGAAGCGCCGTTCTACACGCTGGGGCCGCTGACCACCGACATCGCGCCGGGCTACGACCACATCACCTCGCGCGATCGGCGCGGCGATGATCGGCTGGTACGGCACGGCGATGCTCTGCTACGTGACGCCGAAAGAGCACCTGGGCCTGCCGAACAAGGCCGACGTCAAGGACGGCATCATGGCGTACAAGATCGCCGCGCACGCGGCCGATCTGGCCAAGGGTCATCCGGGCGCGCAGGTCCGCGACAACGCGCTGTCGAAGGCGCGCTTCGAGTTCCGCTGGGAGGATCAGTTCAACCTCGGGCTCGATCCGGACAAGGCGCGCGAGTTCCACGACGAGACCCTGCCGCAGCACGGCGCCAAGCTCGCGCATTTCTGCTCGATGTGCGGCCCGCATTTCTGCTCGATGAAGATCACGCAGGACGTGCGCGACTACGCGGCGAAGCTGGGCGTCGACGAGGCGGCCGCGCTGGAAAAAGGCATGGAATCGAAGGCGATCGAGTTCGTCAAAAAGGGCGCCGAGATCTACAGCAAGGCCTGAGGGTCAACGCGCACCGGCTGATGGAAAAGCTGAAGGTAGAATGGTCAGCGCCGGATCGACCTTCGCCGCCATAAAACGAGGTAAACGCCCAGGTTGATCAGCAGCACCGCAGCGCCGATTGCCGCCTGCAGTTCGCGCGTCAGCCCGGCCGGATAGATCAGCGCCACCAGATAGTGCTCGACGAAGTCACCGCCGTATCCGGCCTCGCCGGCGCCGCGGCGCAGCGCCACCTCCAGCGGCGTCAACGGGCAGATCCACCCGCTGAATTCGATCAATGCGGCCCACGCCACCGCGGGAAGATGCAGCCACGCGAGACGCGGCCTCCGCAGCACGAGAAGACCGCCGCAAACCACGAAGAGCACGAATGCCAGGTGCGCTGCCAGGACGGCATCGGCGGCGAAGCGGTAAGGCATGAACGAGGAAGGAAACCTTGCGCGGCGGCCGACGAATCTCCGCGGCGCCGCGCCGACCGGCGAGCGCTACTTGCCTGCCGGCACCGTAATCTTGCGATCGGCCATGTGCCGCAGGTAGGCCAAGAGGTCGCTCAGATCGCGATCGCTCAACAAGCGCGTCTCGAAGGCGGGCATCTTCGCCGCCGGCCAGCGGCGCAGCGACTGAGGATTGCGGATCAGCAGCCGCAGTGCATCGACGCGCATGTATTCGGTGGGGTTGTACGGAACGTTCAGGTCCGGCCCGACGCTTGCGTCACCGCCCAGGTTCAGCGTGTGGCAGACCGAGCAGTTTTTTTCGAACACGGCGTACCCGCGCCGCACCGCCTCGTGCGCCGACGACGCCGGTGCCAGCATCGGATAACGCTTGATCAACGGTGCAACGGCCTCGATGCGGGCGACCTGGAACGGCCACTGCTCCGGCGTGATGTGGGCGCTCTCGGGATTCAGCCACACCAGGTAGAACGGCCCGGCGCTGGCGCCGCCCTCCGGCTTGAGCGGCGGCCAGGGCGCGTCGACGGGCTCGATCGCCAGATACGCGACCGCGCCGCTTCGCGCCAGCAGCAGCGCCGCGGGAAGCGTCGCGACAAAGCCGTCGCTGGCGACAAAGCGCAGCGTGTCGTCGGGCCCCGCGCCGCCTAGCAGGCTCGCCGCCGGCACGGCGCGAAAGCTCATCTCGCGCTTGTAGGCGACGTCGTTCGGTATGGTGACGCTGGTCACCGCCGGCATACCCAGCAGGCTCGCCGGAGCGTAGGTCGTCGTGCGCCCGGCGACGGAGACGGTCAGATTGGGCTCGGCCGCCGATGCGATCGCGGCAAAGCCAAGCGCCAGGCCCGGGACGCAGGCCAGCCTGGCCAGGACGCGAAACATCGCGCTCATTCCTCGTGCGCGGCAAGCCGCACGATATACCCGCCGGACTTTTCGTCGCGTTCGAGTCGAAGGCTTCCCGCCTGCTCGGCGGCTTCGAGCATGCTGTTGAACGAGCGGAAGCCGTAATACGACTCGTTGAATCCGGGACGAACGCGCTTGACCGCCTGCTTGACCATCGATCCCCAGATCTTGTCGTCGCCGCCGCGCTCGGACACCAGTGCCTCGACGGTGCTGACGATAATGTCGATCGCCTCCTGCTGCCGGCCGGCGTCGGCCTGCTTCGCTTCCGGCCGCGGGACTTGCGGCGCGCTCGCGTCTTTGGTTTCGGCGTGCCCGGGAAGCGCTTCGGCGCCTTTCTTCTTGGCGCCTCCCGCCCCTGCCGCCTTCCTGGCGCCGGCCTTGCGCGACTCCGCCTTCTTCTGCTCGCGCACCAGGTCGTCGTAAAAGATGAACTCGTCGCAATTCGCGAT
The DNA here is from genome assembly GCA_963697485.1 of uncultured beta proteobacterium. Taxonomy (GTDB): domain Bacteria; phylum Pseudomonadota; class Gammaproteobacteria; order Burkholderiales; family Casimicrobiaceae; genus PALSA-1003. The sequence goes on along the minus strand of CAVOOD010000007.1, from coordinate 458,655 downwards.
CAGCAGGTCGGAGGTCGAATTCTTGACGCCGACGCCGATCACCACCTTGTTGTTCTCGCGCAGCTTGGACACCAGCGGCGAGAAATCGGAGTCGCCGCTGATGATCACGAAAGTCTCGACATGCGATTTGGTATAGCAAAGATCGAGCGCATCGACCACCATGCGAATGTCGGCCGAATTCTTCCCCGACTGGCGAACGTGCGGGATTTCGATCAGCTCGAAGGACGCCTCGTGCATCGGCGCCTTGAATGCCTTGTAGCGGTCCCAGTCGCAGTACGCTTTCTTGACGACGATGCTGCCTTTGAGCAGAAGGCGCTCGAGCACCTTGCCGATGTCGAAGCGCTCGTACTTGGCGTCCTGCACGCCGAGCGCGACGTTCTCGAAATCGCAGAACAGCGCCATGTTGGTGACTTCGGGAGCGTTGGCCATGAGGATCCGGAGAATGCCTGGCGAGCGAGGCTCGCTCAACCGGGCATCATAGCGCAACGACCGCCAGGCGGGCGCCTTCGAAGCGATGCCGCGTTCCGCGCCGGGCGGCGGCGGTTTAGACTTACGCGTTTTCCCCGACCTCGCCCGAAGGAGGACCGATGCTTCGCCGCTTGCTGCTGGTCGTCGCGCTGCTGCCCGCTGCCGCATTTGCCGCCGGATCGTTCACGCTGTCGAGCGCCGAAATCAAGCCGGGCGCGACAATAGCCGAAGCGCAGGTGTTCAAGGGGTTCGGCTGCGACGGCGGCAACGTTTCGCCATCGCTGGCATGGAAGAGTGCGCCCGCGGGCACGAAGAGCTTTGCATTGACCGTCTACGATCCCGACGCTCCGACCGGCAGCGGCTGGTGGCATTGGGTGATGTTCAACATCCCCGCAGACGTCAACGCGCTCCCCGCCGGCGCCGGGGATCCGGCGAGCGGCAAAGTGCCGCGCGGCGCGATCCAGTCGCGCAGCGATTTCGGCAAGCCCGGCTATGGCGGACCGTGTCCGCCGAAGGGCGACCGGCCGCACCGCTACATTTTCACCATTCACGCGTTGAGGGTCGACCATATCGACGCCGACCAGGACGCAAGCGGTGCCCTGGCCGGCTTCATGATCAACGCCAACAGCATCGGCAAGGCGACATTCACCGGAAAATACGGGCGCAAGTGACGCAGCTGTCCAAGACCAAGGCGCGCAGCGTCGCGACGATTGGAAGCGGCTGCGCCATCCCCGCGACAGCGGGGATCCAAGCGGCTTGCACGCAATGGCGATGACTCCGCCCGAGTTGTCGCTGCTCGAGGCGCGCATTCTCGGCGTGCTGGTCGAAAAACAGCACACGGTGCCGGACATCTACCCGCTCAGCCTCAATGCGCTGACCGCCGGATGCAATCAGAAGACCAGCCGCGATCCGGTGCTGCACGCGAGCGAGAGCGAGGTTCAGGCCGGCATCGACCGGCTGCGCGGCGACTCGCTGGTCGTCGAATCGAGCGGCGGCAGGGTAATGCGCTACGCGCACAACGTCGAGCGCGTGCTGGGCCTCCCATCACAGGCGGTGGCGCTGCTCGCGGCGATGATGCTGCGCGGACCGCAAACGGTCGGCGAGCTTCGCATCAATTGCGATCGCCTGCACCGGTTCGCCGACGGCTCGGCCGTCGAAGGATTCCTGAACGAGCTCGCGGAGCGCGGCGCCGGAGCGCTGGTCGTCATGCTGCCGAGGTTGCCCGGCGCACGCGAAAATCGCTGGATGCATCTGTTGTCGGGCGCGCCCGCCGACGTGCCCGCCGACGTCGATTCGACCGGCGGCGACGCCGCGCGACGACACGCTGCGGACGGAAATCGCCGCGCTCAAGCAAAGCGTCGGCGAGCTGCGTGACGAGATCGAATCGCTGAAGGCGGCGATCGCCAGCCTGAAGCCCGACGCTTGAAAGCAACGGTCACCGAGCGCGCGCCGCGACCAGGTCCCTGGACGGACGCGGCAGTCGCCGCGCGGCGCCAACCGTCGGGGCGGAACGGTGTAAACTGGCCGCCAGAGCCGTTCGCCGACGTCGTGTGGCGTCGCGCGGCAGCTGATACCAGGAGGAGTTCGCAATGCGCTTGACCGGGATTTTGTCGCTCGTCTTTGGCGCGATCGCGCTCGCAGCAGGCGCGCAAGCGCAGGTTCCCGCCGGCTATCCGGCCGATTACAAGACCATCGTCGACGGCGCGAAAAAGGAAGGCAAGGTCGTCGTCTACTCGACCACCGATGCCAAGCTGGTCACGCCGCTGATCAAGGATTTCGAAGCAGCGTTTCCCGGCGTGAAGGTCGAATACACCGACCTGAATTCGACCGAGGTCTATAACCGCTACATCAGCGAAAGCGCGGCCAACGCGGCTTCGGCCGACTGCGGTGTGGAGCTCGTCGATGGACCTGCAGATGAAGCTCGCCGCCGACGGCCTGGCGGCGCTCTACAAGTCGCCGGAAGCGGCGGCGCTGCCGGCGTGGGCGCACTGGAAGGACACGATCTACGCGACGACGTTCGAGCCGATCGCGATCGTCTACAACAAGCGCCTCGTGCCTCCCGAGGAAGTGCCGAAGACGCATGCCGACCTGGTCAAGCTGCTGAACACCAAGGGCGACAAGTACCAGAACAAGATCACCGCGTACGATCCGGAGAAGTCGGGCGTGGGCTTCATGCTTGCCAATCAGGACGCGAAGCTCGATCCGCAGTTCTGGGACCTGGTCAAGGCGCTGGGCGCGCGCAGCCTCAAGGTGCAGTCGTCGACCGGCACGATGCTCGAGCGCGTTTCCTCCGGCGAGAATCTGCTCGGCTACAACGTGCTCGGCTCGTATGCGCTGACGCGGGCGAAAAAAGATCCGTCGCTCGGCGTCGCGTTCACCACCGATTACAACCTGGTGCTGTCGCGGCTGATCTTCGTGTCGAAGAACGCCAAGAACCCGAACGCCGGCCGGCTGTGGCTCGACTACGTGCTGTCCAAGCGCGGACAGACGATCGCCGCCGAACAGGCCGAGCTCTATTCGGTGCGCACCGACATGACCGGCAAGGACTCGGGCGTCGGGTTCTCGAAGGATCTCGGCAGCGCGGTCAAGCCGATCGCGGTCAGCGACGATCTGCTGCAGGGGCTCGACCAGACCAAGCGGCTGGCTTTTCTTAAGCAATGGCAGACGGCGCTCGCGCGCAAATGAGACGGATACCGTAGTTTCGATTCGACCGCGCCCCTGAAATCGGGCGACGGCAACGTCCGGACAGGAGCGGTGGGCGGGACCCTGGGATGGCAACCACGATCCATCAACGATGATCGCCCGCAGCTTCAGCTTGCCGCGCACGTCGGTCGTCGCGATCACCGCGCTGGTGGTGCTCACGCCGCTGGCGCTGATCTTCTGGCAAAGCTTCCTCAACGCGCCGTTCTTCAATCCGCAACGGCACATCGGCGTAGACGCCTACGCGTTCATATTCGCCGATTCCGATTTCTGGACGTCGCTTTTCAATTCGGTCGTGATCGCCGCGGGCATGGTGCTGATCGCGCTGCCGATGGGCGCGGCGCTGGCGTTCCTGCTGACCCGCACCGATCTTCCGGCGCAGCGGGTCATCGAAGTGCTGGTGCTGATACCGGTGTTCGTTTCGCCGATGGTGCTGGCGTTCGGCTACGTCGTCTCGATGGGCCCCGTCGGCTTCTATTCGCTTTGGGCCAAGCAGATCGTCGGCGACGTGCCGTGGAACGTGTACTCGCTGACCAGCATCGCCGTCATTGCCGGGCTGACGCACGTGCCGCACGTCTATCTGTATTCGTCTGCGGCGCTGAAAAGCCTGGGCTCGGACGTCGAGGAGGCGGCGCGGGTCGTCGGCGCCAATCCGCTGAAGGTGGCGCTCAACGTCAGCCTGCCGATGACGATGCCGGCGCTGCTCTACGCCGCGCGTGCTGGTCTTCTTCCTCGGCTTCGAGCTGTTCGGACTGCCGCTGGTGCTCGGCGACCCGGAAGGGCCATCTGGTGCTGTCGACCTACCTGTACAAGCTGACCAACAAGCTCGGCACGCCCTCGTATCACCTGATGGCCGCGGTGGCGGTGTGCATCGTCGCGATCACCTTTCCGCTGGTGCTGCTGCAGCGCTGGCTGCTGAAGACCGCCGGCAAGTACGTCTCGGTCAAGGGCAAGGCGACCCGGCAGAAGCTCTTGCCGCTGGGCGCGTGGAAATGGCTGGCGCTGGCGATCGTCGCGCTGTGGCTGATCTTCACCATCGTCGTGCCGATCTCGGGCATCGCGTTGCGCGCGTTCGTCGAGCAATGGGGCGAAGGCATCAATCTCGGCGACGTGCTGACGCTCGCCAACTTCCAGCAGGTGTTCGATCAGAGCGATCAGGTGCGCGCCATCGTCAACACCTTCCTGATCGGCACGATAGGCGGCGGGCTCGCGGTCGCCTGCTATACGGCGATCGGACTCGCCGGCCACCGCCAGCAGGGCGGCATCGCCCGCGTGCTCGACTACCTGGTGCTGATCCCGCGCGCGGTGCCGGGACTGCTGGCGGGGCTGGCCTTTCTGTGGATCTTCCTGTTCGTGCCGGGCCTCAAGGAGCTGCGCAACACGGTGTTCTCGGTGTGGCTCGCCTACACGGTCGTGTGGCTGGCCTACGGATTGCGACTGATTTCCAGCGCGCTCCTGCAGATCGGGCCGGAGCTCGAGGAGGCGGCGAGCACCGCCGGCGCATCGCGCGCGCAGGTGATGCGCGAGGTGACCCTGCCGCTGATCCGGTTCGGATTGCTGGCGAGCTGGCTGCTGGTGTTCATGATCTTCGAGCGCGAGTACTCGACCGGCGTGTACCTGCTCGGGCAGGGCACCGAAGTCATCGGCTCGATGCTCGTTTCGCTGTGGGGCGCGGGCGCGATCGACCAGGTCGCCGCGCTGTCGCTGATCAATATCGCGCTGGTCGCCGTCGGTCTCGCGGCGGCGCTGCGCTTCGGAGTCCGTCTCCATGAATAAGCCCGCCAGCAAGCTCGTCGTCGAGGATCTGCATCTGCAGTACGGCGACAACAAGATTCTCCAGGGTGTCTCGATGACGCTGAATCCGGGCGAGGTGGTCGCGCTGCTGGGCGCATCCGGCAGCGGCAAGACGACCTTGCTGCGCTCGGTCGCCGGTCTCGAGCAGCCGAGCCGCGGCCGGATCGCGATCGGCGACACCGTGCTCTACGACGGCGCGGCCGGCGTCGAGATGCCGGTGGAAAAACGCAACCTGGGCCTGGTCTTCCAGTCTTACGCGCTGTGGCCGCATCGCAGCGTCTTCGACAATGTCGCGTACGGTCTGCGCCTGCGCGGCATACCGGCGAGTGAAATCGACAGCCGCGTCAATCAGGCTTTGAACAATCTCGGCCTCGGTGCGCTGGCCGCGCGGCTGCCGCATCAGCTTTCCGGCGGACAGCAGCAGCGCGTCGCGATCGCGCGCGCGCTGGTGTACAACCCGCCGGTCGTGCTGATGGACGAGCCGTTGTCCAACCTGGACGCGAAGCTTCGCGAAGAAGCGCGGGCCTGGCTGCGCGAGCTGATCGTGCGCCTGGGGCTTTCCGCGCTGGTGGTCACGCACGACCAGACCGAGGCGATGGCGATGTCGGACAAGATCCTGCTGCTCAATTCCGGCCGGATCGAGCAGCAGGGAACACCGGAGGATTTGTACAACCGCCCGCAAACGCAGTTCACCGCCGAGTTCATGGGCAGCAACAACCAGCTGCCGGGCCGGGTGACGAGAGATGGCCGACGGCCGCGCGCTGCTCGAAGGCGAAGGCTGGCGCTTGTGGGGCGCCGCGCGCGGCGCGCTCAAGGCCGGCGACGCGGCGACCGGCATCATCCGGCTCGAGCGCACGCGGATCGCCAACGGCGCGGGCGACAACCGCCTGCGCACCGAGCTGGTGACCGGCATGTTCCTCGGCGATCGCAAGGAGAATCTGTTCAAGCTCGGCGCGATGCGACTGCGCTGCTACGGAACGCCGGTGCCGGAGACCGGCGGCAGCGACTGCTATCTGGAGCTTCCTCAGGACGATTTCTGGGTCTTCGCCGCGCCCGCAGCGCCGGCGGCACCGGCGACCTGAGGGCACGCATCGCGTGTCCGGCGCATGCGGCAATGGCCAGGATCGACATCGCGGTGGCGTGGCTGGCGGGCGAGCGGGCGCGCGCCGCGCCGCTGTTGCTCGAGCTGCTGCGCGCGATACGCGACTTGGGTTCGATCCAGCGCGCCAGTGCCGCCCTGGGCATTTCCTACCGCAACGGCTGGGGTCTGCTCGAAAGCTGGAGCACTGAGCTCGCACGGCCGCTGATCGACAAGACCCGGGGACGCGGGACCCGGCTCACCGAGCTGGGCGAATTGCTGTTAAGTTGTGACGAAGAAGTCCGCGCGGCATTGGACCCGCACTGCGCCAGATTGCGCGCGCGCCTCGATCGCCAGCTCGGGCTGGCACAGAACGGTCCTGGGCGGCTGACGATCAGCGCGAGCCACGATCTCGCGCTGGCGGCGGTGCGCGATGCGGTTAACGAGGCCGGCATCATCCAGCTCGACGTGCAATATCGCGGCAGCATCGACAGCATCGACGCGATGATTGCCGAGCGCTGCGACCTCGCCGGCTTTCACGTCGATGGCCGCGGTGGCGCCGATCTCGTTGCACCTTACCGTCAAAGGCTGAACGCGCATCGGCACGCGATCATCCGCTTTGCCGACAGGCGCCAGGGGCTGCTGCTGTCGCCGGGAAATCCGCTGGGCATCCGCGCACTGGCCGACCTGCCGGGCGGTCCGCGTCTGGTCAACCGTCAGCCGGCGTCGGGAACGCGCCTTCTGTTCGATCGCCTGCTGCGCACGGCGAAGATAGAGCCGACCCGCATCACCGGCTACGAGCAGGAGGAGTTCACGCATCTCGCCGTCGCGGCGACGATCGCCGCCGGCCAAGCCGACGTCGGGTTCGGCATCGAGGCCGCCGCCGCGCAATACCGGCTGGATTTCGTGCCCTTGGCAACCGAGCAGTACTGCCTGGCGCTGCGCCGCGATCACTTGCACGACGCACGCGTCATCGCGCTGATCGAGTATCTCGCAAGCGCGACTTGCCGCGAGCTGATCGGCGCGCTGCCCGGCTATCGTGCGACACACTCGGGCGCCGTGGTCGGCGTCAACGAGGTTTTGCCTGCGGCATCCGCGACGGTTGCGCGCAAGGGCGCCCGGCGCGGTGCGCGCCTGGCCTGACCGCTGCCGCGGCAAGGCGTACAATCGAGACGCGTGAAGTCACGCAAACCACGCACCGTGCGCGGAGGTGACCATGGGAATACTCGACGGATTACTCGGCAACCTGATGGGCAAAAGCGGTGACGCCGGCGCCGGCAACGCGCCCGACGATGCGTCAGTCGCGCGCCAGGGAGGCGCGATCGGCGGTATGGGCCAGACGGCGATGGTCATGCTGGCGCTGCAAATGATTCAGCAGAACGGCGGTCTGACCGGCATCCTTAGCAAGCTGCGTCAAACCGGACTGGGCGAACACGCGGATTCGTGGGTAGGAACCGGCGCGAACCTGCCGGTAAGCCAAGACCAGTTGTCGCAGGTCCTCGGCAGCGGCGCCATCGGCCGCATCGCGGAGCAATGCGGCGTTTCGCCGGGCGCGGCCGCGGGCGGACTGGCGCAGATGCTGCCGCAGATCATCAACCAACTGACGCCGAACGGACAGGTGCCCGCCAATCACGGTTCCCTGCTCGAGCAGGCAATGGCCGCGCTCGCTGCGCGGCGCTCAAGCTGACAAGAGCCATCTGGCGCGTAAGCACAGGCTTGAAATAAACGGCCGGGCGGCGTGAGCCGCCCGGTCTTTTTTGTCCGGAACCGATGACCCCACTCGACTTTCTGGTTGCAGCCATCCTCGGCCTCGTCGAGGGTCTGACCGAATTCCTTCCGGTGTCGTCGCACCGGCCACCTGATCGTTGCCGGATCGCTGCTGAACTTCACCGGCGAGCGGGCGAAATTGTTCGAGATCGTCATCCAGGCCGGCGCCATCGTCGCCGTCTGCTGGGAATATCGCGCCAGGCTTTTTGCCGTCGCTCGCGGGCTGCCGCGCGAGCGCAGCGCGCAGCGCTTCGTGCTGAACCTCCTGATCGCATTCCTGCCGGCCGCGGTGCTGGGACTCGCGTTCGCCAGCGCAATCAAGGCGCGCCTGTTCGCGCCGGTGCCTGTCGCCGGCGCGTTCATCGCCGGCGCGCTGGTCATCCTCTGGGCCGAGCGGCGGCAGCGGGCTCGGCCCGACAGCGTGCGCATTCGCAGCGTCGACGAGTTGCGCTGGACCGATGCGCTGAAGATCGGCTTCGCGCAGGCCTTTGCGCTGATTCCCGGCACATCGCGCTCCGGAGCGACGATTATCGGCGGCATGCTGTTCGGCCTGTCGCGGCAGGCCGCCACCGAGTTCTCGTTTTTCCTCGCGATTCCGACGCTGTTCGCCGCGACCGGCTACGACCTTTTCAAAAACCGCGACCTGCTGTCGACCGGCGACCTGTCGATGATAGCCGTGGGATTCGCTGTCGCCTTCATCAGCGCGTTCTTCACCATTCGCGCCTTGCTCCGCTATGTCGCGCATCACGACTTCGTCCCGTTCGCCTGGTACCGGATCGCCTTCGGGGTGGTGATCCTCGGCACGGCGTACGCCGGGCTCGTGCGTTGGGATTAGCCGGCTTTCGCCGCGGACGCGGCAGCGACTTCGTCGGTCCGGCGTTCGCCATCGATCGGCGTGCTCGGCTTCGCCTTCAAGGCGATCCTGATCAAGCTCGCCTACGCGTCGACGCCGATCGACGCCGTCACGCTGCTGACCTTTCGCATGGCCTACTCGGCGCCTTTTTTCGCCCTGATGGCGTGGTGGGCGACCCGTGCACCCGAAGCCAAGCCGCTCGCGCGCCGCGACTGGCTGTCGATCGCCTGGCTCGGCTTCATCGGCTATTACCTGTCGAGCCTGGTCGACTTCATCGGCCTGCAATACGTCACCGCCGCGCTCGAACGGCTGATGCTCTACCTGTATCCGACGATCGTCGTCGTGCTGTCGGCAATCTTCTTCAAGCAGCGGATCACCGGCCGCATCGTCGTCGCCCTCGCGCTGTCGTACGTCGGAATCCTGCTGGTGTTCGCTCGCGACCTCCAGCTCGCCGGCGATCCGGGCGCGCTCTGGCTCGGCGGCGCGCTGGTGTTCGCGAGCTCGTTCCTCTACGCCTGCTACCTGGTCGGCGTCGGGCCGGTGATCGCCCGGCTCGGAAGCCTGCGCTTCATCGCGCTGGCGATGCTGACATCGGCGCTATTCATCTTTACGCATTTCCTGGCGACGCGTCCGGTAACGGCGCTGCTGGTGCCCGCGCGCATACATCTGCTGTCGCTGACGATGGCGGTGTTCTCGACAGTGCTCCCGACGTATTTGATCGCGGAAGCGATCAAGCGCATCGGCGCCAACCGCACGTCGCTGCTCGGCTCGATGGGGCCGCTGTTCACGATCTGGCTGGGGTCGTGGCTGCTGGATGAGCCGGTGCACGCGATCCAGCTGGTCGGCGCCGGGCTGGTTCTCGCCGGTGTGGCGCTGGTGACGCTGCGCCCGGCAAGAACCTAGGCCGCCGAAGCGCCTGCCGCGCCCTCCCGTGGGGCATTGCGGCAAGCGGTGTGACAGCGGGGGTGGCCCGCGATCAGAACTGCGGCGGCAGATCCTGGACCGGCCCGGTCGGCGCCGCAAATTGCGACGGGAAATACGTCGATTCGTCGGCTGCGGCGCTGTCGCGGCGGCGGGCGCCGGCGCAACGCTGGTCGCGGTCGCTCCAGCCAAGAAGGGCGGATCGTCTCCGACGGTGACCGCTCCGGCCGGCGACAACAACATCGGGCGCTCGGTCGCCACGACGATAAGGCCGAGAAGCACGAGCACCACGGCAAACTTCAACGACGCCGCGACTCGGCTGATGATCGGTTTCGAACTGTGCAGTGTAAACATAGCAAACTCCTTCAACGATGCCTCAGTTGCGACGGCGTTGCACCCACCTGCGAACTTCGCCGCTTCACCGGCGGCGAACCATTCGTCACCGGATGAGCAGATCGTAGTCGACAAGGGCCCGGTTCCGCGTCGGCGGGTTCGTCGCAAAAATTGCGCAAAATTCACGCAGCGGCAGCCGAATAAGGCGCCCGTCGAAGCGAATCGTGGGATGTAGCGAACCTGCCAGCGACGCCGGCATCTCGCAATGCGAGGTGGTCTATCTGTACAGCGGAGAACTTACGAGCGGCGAGCGGAGCGCGGCGCGCCGCGGTCTACCAGGCGGTTGGCGGCTTCTTGAGTATCGTGATTTTCTTGTCGGCGATGCTCAAATATCCGCCTGTCACCAGATCCTTCAGCAGGCGGCTGATCATATCGCGCGAGGCGCCGACTCTTTCAGCAATGTCCTGCTGGGTGAGTTTTTCGGGCACGGTCATCACGCCGTCGCGCTCGACGGCCAGCGTGGTGATCAGGCGCACCAGCCGGCCGTAGACGTCGGTCAGTGCGAGACTCTTGACGTTCTCGGTGGTGACGCGGACCCGCTGGATCAGCTTTTCGATCAGGTTCAGCGCAAAGTCGGGATGCGCGAGCAGGAACTCGCGCACGCTGGCGCGGTTGACGATCGCGCAGGTCGTCGGCTCGACGGTCATGACCGACGCGGAACGCGGACTGCCGTCGAGCGACATTTCGCCGACGTACTCGCCCGGGCCGAAAAAGCTCAGCACAATTTCGCGGCCCGCCTCGTTACTGGCGAAGACCTTGATTCTGCCGGACAGCACGATGAACAGCGAGTCGGCGGTGTCGCCCTCGTTGATCAGGATCGCGTTCTTGGGAAAGTTGCGGACCACGCCCGTCGCCGCGATAGCGGCGAGCGTCTGCTCGGCGAGCGGCGCCAGCGGATCGCCGGGCGATGTCGTCCTGGTCATGTCGCGGTCCATGCTTTTTCGCCCATCGTAGCACGCGAAGCCCGCGCACCGTCGGAACCGATTTCCGGCGGCACGGCGCTAATCGTGCTTCCGGATATCGTCGATTACCTTGCCATCGCCGGCAAGCTCGCCGGGCGCGTGCACGGCGATCTCGCCGCGCAGCTTGGTGAGCTCGCGTATCGTAGCGATGACCGCTTCGGACTTGAGCTCCACCCCGGGCGCGGTTTCGACATGCAGCGTCATCCTGTCGTTGCCGTCGAGCTGGTCGACAACCAGGCGGGCGCGCACGATGCCCGGATGGCGCCGAACGATCTCGGCGACCTGCGCCGGATGCACGAACAGGCCTTTCACCTTGGTCGCCTGGTCGGCGCGGCCAAGCCATCCCTTGATGCGCATGTTCGTGCGGCCGCAGGGTGAAGCGCCGGGAAGCACTGCCGAAAGATCGCCGTTGCCGAAGCGGATCAGCGGGTAGTCCCGGTTGTGAAGCGGCGTGGCCACGACTTCACCGATCTCGCCGGGCGACACCGGCTCGCCGGTGCCGGGTCGGACGATTTCAAGCAGGACACCCTCGTCGACGACGAGTCCCTCGCGCGCGACCGATTCATATGCGAGCGAGCCCAGGTCGGCGCTCGCATAGACCTGATAGGCGTCGATGCCGCGCGCGCTGCAGCGCATCGCGCAGCGCTGCCGGGAACGGCTCGCCGGAAACCAGCGCTTTCTTCAGGCCCGGCAGGCGAATGCCGAGCTCGTCGGCCTTGTCGAGAATGATTTTCAGGAACGACGGCGTGCCCACATAGCCGTCGGGCTTGAGATCCACCATCGCCTGGATCTGCTGCTCGGTCTGTCCGGTGCCGCCGGGAAAAACGGTGCACCCGAGCGCGTGGAGGCCGGTGTCGAGCATCGAGCCGGCCGGGCTGAAGTGGTACGAAAAACAGTTGTGCACCAGGTCGCCGCCACGAAAGCCTGCGGCATGGAGAGCGCGCGCAAGCCGCCAGTAGTCGGCGGAATCGCCTTCGGGCTCGTAGATCGGGCCGGGCGAGGCGAAGACCTGCCGCGCGCGGCGGCCCTCTTTTGCCGATCGTTCCCACCCGGTCGCGGCGAAGCCGCCGAATGGCCGATCGGCTTTCTGCAACTCCAGCAACTCGGATTTCCGCACGACCGGAATCGACGCCAGCGCGGCCCGCGAATCGATCGCCGCCGGATCGATCCCGGCGAGCGCGCGCGCGAACCACGGGGCATGGGCCCGCGCATAGGCGATCTGCTCGCGCACGGCGGCCAGCTGCGCCTGCTCGCGGAGTTCCGGATCGCGCGTTTCGAGCGTGTCGAAGTAGGGCCTGTTCACGCCCTAATCGCTCAAGCCAGCCAGCGCTTGCGGCGCCGATAGTGCTTGACGTCGCGGAAGCTTTTTCGCCCCGCGGTGGAAAGACCGAGATAGAACTCCTTGACGTCCTCGTTCTGCGCAAGCTCCCGTGCTGCGCCATCCATCACCACGCGGCCAGTCTCCAGGATGTAACCGTAGTCGGCGAAGCGCAGCGCGACGTTGGTGTTCTGCTCGGCAAGCAGGAAACTCACGTTTTCCCGCTTGTTCAGGTTGCCGACGATCTCGAAGATTTCCTCGACGATCTGCGGCGCGAGCCCCATCGACGGCTCGTCGAGCAGGATCATCGACGGGCTCGCCATCAGCGCGCGGCCGACGGCCGTCATCTGCTGCTCGCCGCCGGATGTGTAGCCGGCCATGCTTTCCCTTCGCTGCTTGAGGCGCGGGAAATAGTGATAGACCTTTTCCAGCGAGGCCCGGATCTCGCTGCGCGAGGCCTTGCGGGTGAACGCTCCGGTCAGCAGATTCTCCTCGACCGTCAGGTGGGCAAAGCAGTGACGTCCTTCCATCACCTGGCAGACGCCGCGGCGAACCAGCTCGTTCGGCGTCAGCTTGTCGACGCGCTTGCCTTCGAATTCGATCGTCCCCTTGGTGACGTCGCCGCGCTCGGCCGAGAGCAGATTCGATATCGCCTTGAGCGTCGTCGTCTTGCCGGCGCCGTTCGCGCCCAGCAGCGCAACGATGCGCCCTTTCGGCACCTGCAGCGACACGCCGCGCAGCACCAGTATCACGTGGTCGTAGATGACCTCGATGTTGTTGACCGAAAGCGCGATCGGCGCCGCCGGGTCGACCTGTGCCGGCATCGAGGCCACCTGGACCATGGACCGACTACCCTTCCTTGCTGCAATCGCGCAGCGTGATCTTCTTTTCGGCGGCGTACTTGGCCGCGCCCTCCTCGACCATCTTTTTGGTCAGCGCGCGGTCGCCCGCCATGAACGGTGTCAGCGACTTGAATTCCTTGCCGTCCCATTGCTCGAACTTGACCATGCCCGAGCCTTCATGGTCGGCGCAGCTGGTCTTGACCGGCGGGAACAGGCCCGAGGCACCGAGCTCCTTCAACCGCGCTTCGGAGAGATCGAGATGCTCGAGGCCCCAGCGCACCTGCTCGGGCGACATCACCTTGCCCTTGCCGAAATGGTTCTGCGCCTGGCGGATCGCCTCGGTGATCATGATCGCGTAGGTGACGCCGCGCGTGTGATAGATCGAGCCGATGCGCGCCTTGTCCTCGAGGTTGCCCTTGCCCGCGCCGTAGACCTTCTTGACGATTTCCTGCATGACCGGGAAGTTGGTGCCATGCGCCGAGAACGCCGCCGCGACATAGCCCTTGGCGGCATCGCCGGCCGGAATGACGTCTTCCTCGGAAGCCGCCCACCAGACGCCCAGGATCCGGTCGCGCGGGAAGCCCAGCTTGGCGGCGGTCTTGAGCGCGACCGGGTTCATCACGCCGTAGCCCCAGAGAATGACGTAGTCGGGCTTGAGCTGCCGCACCTGCAGCCACTGCGATTCCTGCGTCGTGGCTGGCGGCGTCAGTGGAATCTTGGTCAGCTCGAATCCCGCGCGCGCCGACAGCGCATCGAACACCGGGATCGGCTCCTTGCCGTACGCCGAGTCGTGGTACATGAACACGATCTTCTTGCCCTTGAGATTGGCCTCGCCGCCGACCTTCTGGCTCAGAGTAGGCGATCATCGCCGCGGCCTGGTCCCAGTACGTCGTGCCCAGCGGGAACACCCACGGGAACACGCGGCCGTCGGCCGCGATCGCCAGGCCGTAGCCGTTGGTCGTCATCGGGATCTTGTCCTGCGCCACCCGCTCGAACAGGCCGTAGGCGATGCCGGTCGACAACGGCTCGACGGTGCTCGCGCCGCCATGACGCGTCTTCAGCCGCTCATAGCATTCGACGCCGCGCGACGCGTTGTACTCGGTCTCGCACTCCTCCCAGACGATCTTGACGCCGTTGATGCCGCCGTTCAGGTTGACCAGCGTCCAGTAGTCGATCGCGCCGCCGAAGTAACCGGAGCCGCCCGCGGCGTACGGCCCGATGCGGTACGACAGGACCGGGATGAACTGCTCGTTCTGGGCAGTCGCGATGCTTGCGACGCCCGCCAACAACATGCCTATCAACGCTTGCAGGAACCACTTCATGACTTCCTCCTATGATCGGCGACGTGTTCGTCGTCCGAAGCTGAACGACTTTCAACTCAGTACGGGAACGGCCACAGTCTGCAATTTTTCCTTGGTGATCTGCCAGATGCGCGCGAGCCCGTGCGGCTCGACGATCAGGAAGAAGATGATCAGCCCGCCGAATACCATCAGCTCGAGATTCGATCCGACGCTGCTGGGGACATTCAGATGCAGCGTGTTGTCGAGAAACGCGACGCCGATGTTCAGCGCGATCGGCAGCAGGACGATGAACGCGCTGCCGAGGAAAGCGCCCAGCACCGTTCCGACGCCGCCTATGATGATCATGAACAGGATGCGAAACGACAGATCGAGGTTGTAGGCTTCCGGCTCGACGGTGCCGAGATAGGCGTACGCGAACAGCGCGCCGGCCACGCCGCAATAGAACGAGCTGACGGCGAAGGCCAGCAGCTTGGCGCGCATCGGCCGGATGCCGATCACCTCGGCGGCGACATCCATGTCGCGGATCGCCATCCACTGCCTTCCGATATTGCCCCGGACCATGTTCTTGGCGGCGATCGCCATCACCGTCACGATCGACAGCACCAGCAGGTATTTCTCCCGCGGCGTATCGAACTGCGTAGCCGAGAATGACCATCGGCTGCGCGGTAATCACGCCCGACGGATTGTAGTTGGTGAACCAGCCCACTTTCGTCAGACACCAGAGAATGAAGAACTGCGCGGCGAGTGTGGCGACCGCGAGGTAGAAGCCGCGTATGCGCAGGCTTGGCAGCCCGAACACGATGCCCGACTGCAGCCGCCATGACGCCGCCACCCGCGAAGGCCAGCAACAGCGGAATGCCCGGTATGCGCAGGATGAAATTGTACGACATGAAGGCCCCGACGGCCATGAACGCCGCCGTGCCCAGCGACAGCTGCCCCGCGTAGCCGGTCAACAGGTTCAGCCCGAGCGCCGCCAGCGCAAGGATCAGGCATGGAATCAGCAGCGCCGAGAAAAGGTACGGTGACGCGGTCAGCGGAACGACGACGAAGGCGACGAGCAGGATCAGCGCGAGACCGATGCGATCCTGCCGGATCGGCAGGATCGCCGAGTCAGCGGCGTAGGTGCTCTTGAACTGTCCGGCTTCGCGATAGAGCATGGAGAGGGTCGTCAGATCCGGCGAATGATCTTTTCGCCGAACAGGCCTTCAGGGCGCACCAGAAGGAAGATCAACGCGAGCACGTACGGGAACCAGCCCTCGATGCCGCCGCCGACATAGGGGCCGAGGTAGACTTCGGCGAGCTTCTCCGTGGCCCCGATGATCAGTCCGCCGACGATCGCGCCCGGCACCGAGTCGAAGCCGCCGAGGATCAGCACCGGAAGCGCCTTCAGCGCAACGAAGGTCAGCGCGAACTGGACGCCGTTGCGCGCGCCCCACAAAAGGCCGGCGACCAGCGCGACGAATCCGGCGACCGCCCACACGATCGCCCAGATCTGCTGCAACGGGATGCCCACCGCCAGCGCCGCCTGGTGATCGTCGGCGACGGCGCGCAACGCGCGGCCGATGCGGGTGCGGCTGAAGAAAAGCGCCAGCATCGTGACCAGGACCGCCGCGATGCCGGCCGCCGCCAGGTCGAACTTCGATACATTGATGCCCGTCGGGTCGGCGATCCACGCCAGCGGCTCGTCCTGGATGCCGATATCGAGCCCGCGCACGTTCGCTCCCCACAGCAGCTGCGCCAGGCCTTCGATCAGGAAGCTCAAGCCTATCGTCGCCATGAACAGCGAGATCTGCGGCTGGTTGACCAGCGGACGCAGGACGAACTTTTCGATCAGAAGGCCGAGCACGATCATCGCCAGCAGAGTCACCAGCAGCGCGAGGCCGAACGACAAGCCATGCTCCATCAGCCCGACGAAGGTCAGCGCCGCGAAAAAGACCAGCGAGCCCTGCGCGAAATTGAAAACGCCCGAGGCCTTGTAGATCAGCACGAAGCCCAGCGCGACCAGCGAATACATGACGCCGGAAAGCAGGCCGCCGATCAGGACTTCGAAGAAGAATTGCATCGCTTATCGCCGGTTAATGGGGTACGCCCAGATAGGCGTCGATCACCGTCTTGCTGTTGCGCACCTCGTCGGGCGTGCCGTCGCCGATCTTGCGTCCGTAGTCCAGCACGACGACCCGATCGGAAATGTCCATCACCACGCCCATGTCGTGCTCGATCAGGACGACCGTCGTGCCGTATTGCTCGTTGACGTCGAGCACGAAACGGCACATGTCCTGCTTTTCCTCGACGTTCATGCCGGCCATCGGCTCGTCGAGCAGCAGCAGCGAAGGCTCGGCCGCGAGCGCGCGCGCGAGCTCCACGCGTTTCTGCAGCCCATAGGGCAACCTGCCGACCGGCGTCTTTCGTATGTGCTGGATTTCGAGAAAATCGATGACCTCCTCGACCTTGGCCCGGTTCTCCAGCTCCTCGCGCCTGGCGCGCCCGAACCAGATCGCCTGCTCCAGAACCGTTGCCTTCATCTTCAGATTGCGGCCGGTCATGATGTTGTCCAGCACGCTCATGCCGCGGAACAGCGCGATGTTCTGGAACGTGCGCGCGATGCCGAGTGCCGCCGTCTCGTGCGTGTCCATGTCGTGGCGTGGCTTGCCGCGGAAGGTGATCGTCCCCTGCTGCGGGTGGTAGACGCCGTTGATGACGTTGAGCAGCGAGCTCTTTCCCGCGCCATTGGGGCCGATGATCGCCCTGATCTCGTGCTCGCGCACGTCGAGCGAGATATCGTTGAGCGCCTTGACCCCTCCGAAAGCCAGCGATACGCCGTCGAGACGCAGAACCGAATCGCCGATCGCGCGGACCGCCGTCATGCGCTGATGACGCTCAAGCCGCCGCCTTGGCAGCGCTCGCGGCAAACGTCTTCGCTTCGGCGATCTTCAGGTCCGCGGCGACGATGCCGGTGCGGCCGTCCTCGAACTTCACCTGGGTCTCGACGTGCTGCACGGTCCTGCCCGAATAGAGCGCCTCGATCAGCGTCGCGTACTTCTCGGCAACGAAGCCGCGGCGAACCTTGCGCGTGCGCGTCATCTCGTCGTCGTCGGGATCGAGCTCCTTGTGCAA
This sequence comes from uncultured beta proteobacterium, assembly GCA_963697485.1. Lineage (GTDB taxonomy): Bacteria > Pseudomonadota > Gammaproteobacteria > Burkholderiales > Casimicrobiaceae > PALSA-1003. The sequence continues at coordinate 441,144 of CAVOOD010000007.1, read as the reverse complement.
TATCAGGAACCGCTGCACCTGCGAATCGGCGAGCGAGCCTTCTTGCGCGAGTTCGGCGTTGACCTGCTCGACGCACTCGCGGATCAAGGCCTGGACCTCCGCCTTGGCGGCCAGATCGGTATAGCCGGAATAAGGAATGCCGCGCCGCTCGGCCCAGTTGCCGACCGAGCCCATGTCGATGTTGATGAAAGCGCAGACCTTGTCGCGCTGGTTGCCGAAAGCGACCGCTTCCTTGATGTGCGGGAAGAACTTGAGCTTGTTCTCGATGTAGTTCGGCGCAAACATCGCGCCGGTCGCGAGCTTTCCGACGTCCTTGGCGCGGTCGATGATCTTCAGCTGCCCGGCGGCGTCGAAAAAGCCGGCGTCACCGGTACGGAAATAGCCGTCGGGGTCGATCGATTCGAGCGTCGCATCGGGCCGCTTGTAATACTCCTTCAGCAGCATCGGCCCGCGCACCAGCACTTCGCCGTTGTCGGCGATCCTGATCTCGACGCCGGGCGCGGCCTGCCCGACGGTGTCGAACCTGACGCCGCCGTCGGGCTGCAGGCAGACGTAGGCGCAGGTCTCGGTCGAACCGTAGAGCTGCTTCAGGTTGATTCCGATCGAGCGGTAGAAGCGGAACAGGTCGGGTCCGATCGCCGCGCCCGCGGTGTAGGCAACGCGGATGCGGCTCATGCCGAGCACGTTGCGCAGCGGTCCGTACACGACCAGGTTTCCGATCGCGTAGAGCACGCGATCGAGCACGCCGACCGGCCTGCCGTCGAGGATCTCGGCGCCGCAGCGGCGCGCGACCGCGGTGAAGTAGCGGAACAGCCAGCGCTTGGCTGCGCTCGCGTCCTCCATCCGGATCATCACCTGGGTCAGCAGATTCTCGAAAATGCGCGGCGGCGCGAAATAGTAGCTGGGCCCGATCTCGCGCAAGTCGGTCATCACCGTGTCCCCCGATTCCGGACAGTTGATCGTGAAGCCCGCGACCAGCCACTGCGCGTAGGAAAAAAGATGGTCGCCGACCCATGCCATCGGCAGGTAGGCGAGGATGCTGTCGGCCGAGTCGAGCTTGTCGAACGCGCAGCCGCCTTGCGCCGCGACGATGAAGGCCGCGTGCGTCTGACACACGCCCTTCGGCTTGCCGGTCGTTCCCGACGTGTAAAGCATGATCGATACGTCGTCGGGCCGGCCCTTGGCCACTTCGGCGTCGAAAAATCCGGGATGCGCGCGGTCGAATTCGCGGCCGATCTCGAGCAGACGATCGAGGCTCGACACGTTCTCGTAGTTGCGCAGACCCCGGGGATCGTCGTAATAAATATGCTGCAAGGTCGGCACTTGCGGCTTTGCCTCGAGTACCTTGTCGACCTGCTCCTGATCCTCGGCCAGCGCGTAGCCGATTTCGGCGTCGTTGAGCACGTAGACGAATTCCGCGGCCGGTGCATCCTGGTACATCGGGACCGGGATTCCCCCAAGGGCCTGCGCAGCGGTCATCGCCCAGTAAAGCCGCGGCCGGTTGTCGCCGATGATCGCAAGGTGCATGCCGCGCCGGAAGCCCTGCGCGGCAAGACCGCAGGCGAGTGCGCGCACGTCGGCCGCCACCTGGCTCCACGTCCACGTCTGCCAGATGCCCAAGTCCTTTTCGCGGGTCGCCGGACGACCGCCGCGCGTCCGCGCGTGCTCCAACAGCAACCGGGGAAACGTCGGGTCTTCCGTCGACTTCATTTCGCTAGAGCTCCTCCTCGAAGCTTTGCTGCGCCGGCGGTCTGTCTTTGCCGGGAGGTCATAATACCTGCCGCCGCCGTAGGCGCAACCAAGGCAACCTGCCGGGATGGGCGGCGGGCAATTCTTACGCGGGCGAGCAGTTCTTGCATGAGGACCTTGGCCAACGGTCTGGCCTTGCGCTTGATAAACAATGACTTTTCCAGCGGCACCCTCCTTGCTTGCGGTAAACCGTCGTGACCGTCCGCAGCGAGGTGCTGCGGCGTGACGGAGGAACGACTGTGCCCCCGAACTTCGTCGATGCCGTCTGTCCCCGGCAAGCCTGTCGGCACGCCGGCGCGTGCGGTGCGAGCCGCGCCTCCGCTTGCGTCGGCGCGCTTTGCTTCCGCGGTTCTCGCAAGCGACGACCGAGGCCCACCGCGTGAACGACGCGCCGGCAACGATGTCGCCATTCGAACCCGGCGCCCCCAAGGCGGAGGCCGGGATGCGCGGTGATCCGCGCGGTCTGCTCGTGCCCGGACGCAATTGCTGGCGCCTGGCGCACGCGGCGCGAGTCGGTTTCCTGGTCGACGGAAGCGAGTATTTCAGTGCGGTGCGCGCCGCGCTTGCCGGCGCGCAGCGAGACATATTCATTCTCGGCTGGGACATCGATAGCCGCATGTGGCTGGTTCCCGGCGGCGCGAACGACGGCTTTCCCGAGCCTCTGCGCGAGTTTCTCAACGCGTTGCTCAATGCGCGCCCGCAGCTGCAGATATATGTGCTGAGCTGGGACTTCGCGCTGCTGTTCGCGCTCGAACGCGAATGGCTGGGACGCCTCAAGTTCGGTTGGCCCAAGCGCCGCCGCCTGCATTTCCGGCTCGACGATCATCATCCGACCGCCGCCTCGCACCATCAGAAGCTGGTCGTCGTCGACGATGCGCTTGCGTTCGTCAGCGGCTTCGACCTCACGCGCAACCGCTGGGACACGCCGCGCCATCTGCCGGCCGATCCGGCACGGCGCAATGCCGACGGCAGCAGCTACGGTCCGTTCCACGACGTCGGCGCGGTGGTCGACGACGAAGCCGCGCGGGCGCTGGGAGAGCTGGCGCGCGAACGCTGGCACCGCGCGACCGGGGCACACGCGCGGGACCGCGAAGGCGCCACCGAGGCCGCCGCGTGGCCGGCGTGTGCCCGGATCGCGCTCGGCGATGTCGACGTCGGGATCGTGCGCACCGAGCCCGCGTTCGATGGCGCGCCTGCCGTCGCCGAGGTCCGGCAGCTGCATCTGGATGCGATCGCCGCCGCGAAGACGTCGATCTTTGCGGAAAACCAGTATTTCACCTCGCCCCTGATCGCCGGCGCATTCGAGTCGCGGCTGGTCGAGCCGGCGGGCCCGGAAGTCGTCATCGTTTCGCCGATGACGCAAAGCGGCTGGCTCGAGGTTTCGACGATGGGCGTACTGCGGGCGCGCGTGCACCGGCGCCTGGTGCAGGCCGACGCTCGCGGGCGCTACCGGCTTTATTGCCCGTGGCTCGGCGACGATGCACCCCCGCCGACGCGTTGTCTGAACGTGCACAGCAAGGTGCTGGTCATCGACGACGAAATCGTCTCGGTCGGCTCGGCGAACCTGAGTACCCGCTCGATGAGCCTCGACACCGAATGCAATCTGGTGATCGAGGCGAACGGCGAGCCGCGAGTGCGCGCGGCGATCGCGCAGCTCAAATCCCGCCTGCTCGGCGAGCATCTCGATCGAGAGCCGTCGATGGTCGCGGCCGCGATGACAAAGGAGGGGTCGCTGATCGGCGCGATCGAAGCGCTGCGCGGCGAAGGCCGGTCGCTGCGTCCGCTCGGCGTCGCCGCCGAGGACGAGTGGAGCGCCGTGCTCGCCGATCAGCCGATGATCGATCCCGCGGAGCCGGTCGACGTCGACAGCCTGCTGACCGACGTTGTCGCGCGCAGTGAGCGCAAGCCCGCGTCCGGGCGCATCGTGGCAATTGCACTGATCCTGTTCGCGCTCGCCGCGCTGGCGCTGGCATGGCGCTACACGCCGCTGCACGAATGGATCAATGTCGAGTCGCTGGTGCACTTGAGCGACCAGTTCGAAGCCAGCCCGTTCGCGCCATTGATCGTCATCGGCGGCTTCGTTCTCGGCGGACTTCTGGTGATGCCGGTGACGATGCTGATAGCCGCGACCGGCATCGTGTTCGGTCCCTGGCTGGGGATGCTCTATTCGCTGCTCGGCGCGACGCTCAGTGCGGTATTCATCTATGGCATCGGGCGCGAGGTCGGGCGCGACGCGGTGCGGCGGGTCGCCGGGCGACGGATCAACGATCTCTCCCGCCGCATCGCCAAACGCGGCCTGCTCGCGATGCTGTTCGTGCGCATCGTGCCGGTCGCGCCTTTTTCGATCATCAACCTGGTGGCCGGCGCATCGCACCTGGCCTTTCGCGACTTTCTGATCGGCACGATCCTGGGCCTTTTACCCGGTACGATCCTGATCAGCTTTTTCGTCGATCGCATCGTCGCGGCGGTGCGGAACCCGGGGCCGGCCACCTTCGCGCTGCTGGCGCTGGTCGCCGGTGTCGCGATCGCCGGCACGCTGGCGGTCCGCGCCCGTCTCAAGCGGACCGAAGCCGCTGACGCGAGCGATCAGGCCGCGCCGCGCGACGACTGATCGGGCCGCGATGGCGTCGTCGACCTTACCGTCGCGACCTATAACATCCATGACGCGGTCGGCGGCGACGGAAATTTTTCGCCCGAGCGCATCGCCGCCGTGCTCGCCGAGATCGACGCCGATATCATCGCGCTGCAGGAAGTCGGTTCGGACCATGACGGCATCGACACGCTGGAGCGACTGCGCGACGCCACCGGCCTGAACGCCGTCTCAGGGCCCGCGCGCTGGCGTGCTGCCGGCGCCCACGGCAACTGCCTGCTGTCGCGGCACCGAATCGTCGAGTGCACGCATCTCGATCTGACCTATGGGGGCCGCGAAGCGCGCAGCGCGCTCGACGCGGTCGTCGACTGCGACGGCACGCTGTTGCGGGTTCTGGCGACGCATCTCGGTTTGCGCCCGGCCGAGCGGCGCGCGCAGGTGCGCAGTCTGCTCAAGGCACTCGAGGCCGAGACGCCGCATCCGACCTTGCTGATGGGAGATCTGAACGAATGGTTTCTCTGGGGCCGCCCGTTGCGGTGGCTGCATGCCCATTTCGAGGCGACACCGTCGCCGCGAAGCTTTCCCGCGCGCGCGCCGCTGTTGGCGCTGGATCGCATCTGGGTCGAGCCCCGCGCGCTGTTGCAGCGGTTGTGGGTGCACGCGAGCCCCGCGGCGCGCGCGGCATCCGATCACATTCCGGTCGTCGCCGACATCAGCTTGCCTGCCGCGCCTTGAGCCGGTGTTGCATCAAAAACGCGCTGTCGCCGCTGGTCCTACAGGCAAATCAGCGCCCGACCGATACCGTCTCGTCGCGGGTTCGAGCATGCTGGCTGCATCGTTGCCGGCACTTCGGCGCATTGCTTGTGCGCCGCGAAAGTGACGGCCCGGTCTCGCGCAGCCGCCTCGGCGACGCGATGCGGCCGGCATGCGCACCTTCGCGGTGCGCGCGCGGGCGATCATTTCGAAAGGAACGCATATGAGTCGTACAACTCCAGCAGTCCACGCTGCACGACGTTGGATAGGGCTGGTCGCTCTCGCATCGCTGGCGGCCACGGCCGGATCGGCGTTCGCGCAATCGGAGCAGGATCAACTGGTCCGCGACGCACAGACGACATTCTCGAATTTCGTCCGTGATCCGGATATGACGTGGTTCCAGCGGCACCTCGGAGACGCGAAGGCGGTGCTGATCGCGCCGAAGATCGTGCGCGCAGGCTGGATCTTCGGCGGCTCGGGCGGACGCGCGGTGCTGTTTTCGCGCAATCCGCAAAGCGGCCGCTGGTCGGGTCCCGCGTTCTACAATCTCGGTACCGCGAGCGTAGGTTTCCAGGCGGGTGTCGACGTCTCGGAAACGGTCACCTTGGTGATGACCGACAAGGGCCTGAATTCGCTGATGGCAAATTCGGTGAAGCTGGGCGGTGACGCCAGTGTCGCCGCCGGGCCGATCGGTGCGGGCGCGAATGCCGACATCACCACTGACTTGATCGCATTCAGCCGGTCCAAGGGTGTCTACGGTGGACTGAACCTGAACGGTACCGTGGTCGGCGTCGCCGACAACTGGAATCAGGCTTACTACGGACGCAGCGTCACGCCGCCGGACATTCTGCTGACGGCGAGGGCGCACAATCCAAGCGCCGACCAGCTGGGTGATGCAATCAGCCGCGCGGCCGGCGGCGCCAAGACAAGTCTGCGTTAACGCCAGTCATGCGCCGGCGATCACCGCGGCGCAAGTAACGAAGGCGGCTCGGAGCGTCGGCTTCGAGCCGCTTTGTTTGGACGGTGCCGCCTGTGAGCTCGCGCGGGCGGGCCGGTAGCGCGCGGTCGCGGGCTGACTTGAGCGAACCCATCGTGCCGAGGACGCGCGCCATCGCGGTCCTGCCATTGCCGCCACCTCCCCACCGGTCGAGTGACTGCGCGTGCCGCCTATAGAGCGAGTTCCGCATCGAGCTTCTCCTGATCCAGTCAACCGTGTTCCGCCGTAACTCGCAGCCAGGGGCGTCCTGCACCTAATACGCTCCATTGCGACGCAGTGCGTCACCGGCCCTCGGGGCTTTTCCGTGCCGCCCCTCTGTTGACCCCTACCTCGCAAATCCCGTGCCCGGGATCGGATCACCCGGCGTCGCGGCCACCAGGACCGCTCGCTGGCGCCTCCGCTAACGCGGTAAGCTAGCCGTTCGGCACGGCATCGCACGCGAAATCCAAGAGTGATCACCCCAGGAAGCTCGGTACGGCAGTGGCGAGTACGCGCAGACCCGCCGCAGCCGGCCATCGTGCGGTTCGTGCTGCTGTCGATGCTGCTGCATGCCACGATCGTCATTCTTTTCGGCACGTCGCATGGCGGCGGCGCCGGCCGCGGCGAAGGCATGCTCGACGTACTCGATGTGACCTTCCGGCGGCTGCCGGGCCTGCCCGACTTCGCGGTCCAACCGGGGCCGGGCGCGGACACCGCAAGCGGCCGCGCCCTGCTCCCGCGGACCGACCAGACGACGGTAGCGCCAACCCGCAGCGAGCCTATGCCCGCCATCGAGCCGGCGCAAGACCGCCGAGCCGACCCCGGCGGCGCTGCCGCCCGGTCAGGCGCCACCGGAAGCCGTGCCGCCGACGCCCTTACCGGCAGTCGAGCCCTTGCCGCGGATCGATTTGCGCGCGCCGCAGGAGGTCGACAAGCCGCTGCTCCCGCCCCTGATTTCGCCGCCGGCGATCGAGCGCGTTGCGCCGGCGCCGAATCCTGCCCCGCTCGCCGCACCGCCCGACATCGCGCCGCCCGCGATTCCTCAGGTCCCCGCGACGCCGATCGAACGCTTGACCGCCCCCGCGGTACAGCACGAGCTTGCCCCGGCGATCGAGATCGCGCCGCGCCCAGCGCCCGTCCCTGCCGCCGTGCCGATCGACCGCCTGACCGCGCCGGCGGTACCGAACGCCCTCGCGCCGCCGGTCGAGATCCCGCCCCGGGAGGCGGAGGTCGTGCCTGCGCCGATCGATCGCCTGACGGCGCCCCGAATCGACCGCGACCTCGCACCGGCGCCCAGCCTCGTCACACCTGGCCCTTCGGTGGCGGCGCCGGCAACGCCTTCGGAGACCGCTCCCGCGCAAGTCGAGCGGACAGCGCCCCCCGCGAGCGCGCGACCGGCGCCAGCGGCGTCGGAGGGCGCAGCGCCGGCGGCCGACGCTCGTCCCGCGCCCGGAGCACGCAGCGCCCCGGCCACGGCAGCCCAGCCGCCGAGACTGCGCCTGGGCGCTCCCGGCCCCGACGAAGACATCTTCAAGCCGAGACGCGACGTCGCCGCGCCTGGCGAAGACGGCGCCCCTCGCATCGACATGGATGCGGCGCGCCAACGCGCGCGCGAAATCGCGAGCGAAACGACGAGCACGCGGGGCATCCTGCCGGCGCTGCCGCCGCCGCCGGAAAGGCAATCGAAGGAAAGCCACGCGCTGGAAAAAGCGGTCAAGCCCGACTGCCGCACTGCCTATGCCGGCCTGGGCCTGCTCGCGGTGCCGGTGCTGGTGGCGAGCACGATCGGCGACGCCGGTTGCCGCTGGTAGCCTCGGCCAGCGACGGGTGAGCGTGATAAGGCGTCAGTGCCCGATGTTGAGCGCTTCCAGAAAGCGCGAAACCATGTTGTATGCCGCGACGGTCGCCACCAGCTCGACCAATCCGCGCGCATCGAAGTGCGCGCGCAGCGGCTCGAATTGGGCATCGGGCACCTGAACGTTGCGGGTCATCGTATCGGTCAGCGTCAACACCGCGCGCTCGAGGGGCGTGAACCCGTCGCCGACCTCCTCCGCCCGCAGGGCGGCGATTTTCGCTTCGCCGACGCCGGCCTTGCGCGCTACCGGCAGGTGCGCGTCGAATTCGAACGGCGCACGATTGAGCACGGCCACCCGGAGAATCACCAGCTCGCGCAGGTCCGCGGGCAGAGAGCTGCGGTTGCGCACCGCGGTCAGCATCTGCTCCCAGCCCGCGGCGAGCGGCGCACTGTTGAGCAGGACCCGGTAGAGCAGAAGAATCTCGCCGCGCTCGGCGATGATAGCCGCCTCGACCGCCGCGAGCTCGGGCCGGGATCCCGGCGTGATCGGTGCAACGCGTGTAGTCATTTTGGTCCGTTCCGACGTTGTTAATGCCACCATCCCGAATAATAAAAGAGGAGCACCTGATGACAAGCATTCGATCGAGCCTGCTGCTGGCAGCATTCCTCTGCGCGATTCCGACGGCCGCGCTGGCGCAAGAGGCGTACACGAACCGCACGGCCAACGTTCGCGCCGGGCCGGACCAGACTTATCCGGTGGTCGCGCAGCTGCCGCCTGGCGCCGGCCTGCAGGTCATGGGTTGCATCGACGGCTACCGCTGGTGCGACGTCGTCTTCGGCGACAACCGCGGCTGGGTCTATGCGGGCAGCCTCTCCTATCCGTACCAGAGCGGTCGCGTTCCTATCCTCGGCTACGGCCCGGTAATCGGCATTCCGATCATCACGTTTTCGATCGGCAACTACTGGGATAGCTACTACCGCGGCCGGCCCTGGTATCGCAATCGCACCTATTGGATCAATCGTTCTCCTGCGCGCTTCAGGCCGGAGCAGCGTTTCGTGGGACGGCCGGTGCCGTCGCGGGAATTCAACCGCGGATCGAACGAGCGGCGCGTCGAGTCGAGACCGCAGGTCGATCGTCCAGTGGCGAGACCGGATCGTTCGAGGCCCGAGTCGGGCGGAAGACGCGAAGGTCGACAGGAGGGTGGACGCGAACGCGGTGGCGATCGATAGGAGCGCCCCGGTAGCTCGCCGTTACTTGAGCCGATACGCGAGCACGTGTCCCTGTTGCGAGGTAGAGCGCAGGCCGATCCACTCGCCTTCCGGCGAATACCAGACCTCGATGCGGTTGCGCGCGGTGTCGATGCGATAGTGCGTCGCGTCGACCGACGCGCCGCGCAACGTGTAGGGCTCCGTGCCCAGCGCATGGACGGTGATCGGCGTCGATGCGCCGGTCTGGACGTTGATCAGGCTGGGCTGCTTCAGCACGCGCGGATGCCAGTAGGCGAAGCTCATCACGCAGGCCGGCAGCCGCTGCTGCGCGGCCGGTCCGTCGATGACGAAATTGCCGCCTTCCAGTCGCCCGGACACCGTCGTTGTCGCGCCCTTCTCGACCGTCCTGGTGTCGATGCGGGTCAGGCAATCGCCGTTCCAGCTTTCCTCCTCGTGCTGCTCGTAGCTCCCGGCCGTGAAGCCGAGCAGCGACACGCGAAAGCGCATGTCGCTCACCGCCGATCGCGCCTCGCCGTTCTCCTGAAGCGAAATGTCGTGGGTGCCGATCGGCAGCCCGTCGAGGCTGACGTCGAAATGCCACTCGCGCGCGGCTGCGCCGTTCGCGATCAGCAGCAGAAACGCCGCCGCCACCAGCGTCCATCCGACCACGCGCCGAGTGTCGGGTCGTGCTTGGACCGGACCTGCGACCGCGGCGGCCTTCGGCCGCGGCCTGGCCGGCGGGGAATGCGAGCGCGATGCATGCCGATTGGAGTCGCATCGAGCATCGATGGTTGCGTGGCCGCGGTGCAGGACGCGGTCCGACGTCCGGCTTCCTCAGCGCTGCAGCTGGGTCGCCAGGAAGGCCTTCAGCTGCTGTGTGAGTTCCGGCGACATCTTGCCCAGCACGCCGCGGCGGTGCTCGGGGATGTGCGCGGCCTGGTCGTCGGCGGCGCTGAAAATGTAGTAGTCGAAAATCGCCTTCCACGCCGCGCGATGCTCGGGCGGCAGGTTCTTCAGCGCGAGCAAGCCGTGCAACAGGCAGCCCAGCGCCGAATCCGGCCGGTCGGTCGATCCGAGCGATCCCTTCCACCAGTAGTTGACCAGCACGTTGTATTTGGCCAGCGATTCGACGTGATGCCACCACAAGGTCGGGATATACAGCGCGTCGCCCGGCTCGAGCTCGGCGACATGCGCGGCCGCCAGCGCGTCGCGAAAGCGCGGAAAGCGCTGAAAGTCGGGTTCGCGGAATGCGACCATGCTGATCGGCGTGCCGGTCGGCGCGTAGTCGAGCGGACCGACATAGAGATTGGCCACCTGTTCAGGCGGAAACAGAGTGAAGCGGCGGCGGCCGCTGACGACGCAGGCGATGTTGTTCGACTCGTCGAAGTGCGCGGGCGTGATGACCGAGCTGCCGAGCCAGATCCTCGGCAGGATCGTCTCGTCCAGCACCGGCAGCCGGTTCTGCTCGGCAAAACCGGGCAGGCACTCGGGTATCAGCGCGCTCTGCACCGCGAGCGACGGGCGGTTCTGGAACGCCGAATAGCGCAGCAGCTTGTCGTTGACCGCGGAAATCGATTGCCGCTCGCGCGTAAAATTGAAGCCGCTCATCTTGTCGTTGTAGAAAATCCGGCCCTTGACATGCGGCGGCATCAGCAGCACGTCGACCGGCTTGCCGCTGTCGAAGCCGTTCAGATAGCGACAGAGCGACTCCTGCGACTCGATCGCGTGCCGCACCGCCGGCCAATGCCGGACGATGCCCCGGAGCACCGCGGGCCGGTAAGCGGTGACGATGTCGTTGCGGAAGACGGCATCGTCGACGTCGTGCCATTCCGGGATCTGCTGCAGGGCCTGATTCATCGGCGCAATGCGCTGGCGGTAACATCGAGCGGAACCGGACGGGACGCCGGCTTTCCTAGTTTACCCGGCGCCGGTGAACACGGCGCCGATGAGGCCGGGCGAGCCGGATTCGAAAGCAAGACGCGGAGTGCGCAGGACTACGGCCGGCGGTTAAATTTCAGCCATCGATGACGATGGGCTGAAAGGGTTCAACATGAAGACGACTTCGAAAAGCAGCGAACTTGCCGCGGCGACGATGGCCGACCCGCGTTGGGCGGCGGTTCTCGCGCGCGATCCGGCCGCCGACGGCGGATTTCTGTACTCGGTCCGCACCACCGGCGTCTACTGCCGGCCCTCCTGCGGCGCACGCCGGGCGCGGCCCGAACACGTGGCGTTCCATCTGACGGCGGCCGACGCCGAGCGTGCGGGTTTCCGGCCGTGCCTGCGCTGCCGGCCTGACCGGCCGCCGCTGGTCGAGCAGCACGCGGCCACGGTAGCGAGGCTCTGCCGTTTTATCGAAAGCGCCGAGCAGGCGCCCAGCCTCGAGGAACTGGCGGTAGAGGCCGGCTTGAGCGCCTATCACCTGCATCGCGTGTTCAAGGCCGCGACCGGCTTGACGCCGAAGGCCTATGCGGCGGCGCATCGCGCCCGGCGGGTGCGTGCCGAGCTCGAGCGCAGCGACACGGTGACCGAGGCGATCTACGGCGCCGGATACAACTCCAACGGCCGCTTCTATGCGCAATCGCAACGACGTGCTGGGCATGACGCCTTCGCGCTATCGCGCCGGCGGCGCCGATACCGATATACGATTCGCGATCGGTGAGTGCTCGCTTGGCGCGATCCTCGTCGCCGCCAGCGAGGTCGGCGTGTGCGCGATCCTGATCGGCGACGATCCCGATGCGCTGGCGCGCGACCTGCAGGATCGATTCCCTCGCGCCGAGCTGATCGGCGGCGATGCCGGCTTCGAGCAACTGGTCGCGAAAGTGGTCGGCCTGGTCGAGGCGCCGGGCCTGGGCTTGGACCTGCCGCTGGACGTGCGCGGCACCGCGTTCCAGCAGCGGGTCTGGCAGGCGCTGCGCGACATCCCCGCCGGCAGCACGGTCAGCTATGCCGACGTCGCCCAGCGGATCGGCGCGCCGAAGTCGGTGCGGGCGGTCGCGCAGGCCTGCGGCGCCAACACACTGGCCGTGGCGATTCCCTGCCACCGGGTCGTGCGCAACGACGGCGCGCTGGCCGGCTATCGCTGGGGCGTCGAGCGCAAGCGCGCGCTGCTCGAGCGCGAGTCGCGCCGATGAACGCGCGCGACCACGCCGTCGCGCATGTTGCCGACATCGCTCCGGCCGATGTCCGAACGCGACTGGCCTCGGCCGACTGGGAGGAGATCGCCAGCGGATCTCGATGCCCGCGGCAGCGCAGTCATCGAGCGCGTGCTGAGCCCGGCGCACTGCCGGTCGATGGCCAACCTGTACGAGACCGACGGGCGCTTTCGCAGCAAAGTCGTCATGGAGCGTCACGGCTTCGGCCGCGGCGAGTACAAGTACTTCAACTATCCGCTGCCGCCACTGGTAGCCGACTTGCGCACGTTCCCTCTACCCGCACCTTGCTGCGATCGCCAACCGCTGGAACGCCGCGCTCGGCATCGACGTGCGCTATCCGCCCGCACATTCGGCGTTCGTCGCGCGCTGCCATGCCGCGGGGCAGACCAGGCCGACGCCGCTGATGCTTCGCTACGGCGCCGGCGACTACAACTGCCTGCACCAGGACCTCTACGGCGAGCACGTGTTTCCGCTGCAGGCGACGATCCTGCTATCGGATCCGGAGCGGCGATTTCGCCGGCGGCGAGTTCGTGCTGACCGAACAGCGGCCGCGCATGCAGTCGCGGCCGGAAGTCGTACCGCTGCGCCAGGGCGACGCCGTGATTTTCGCCGTCCAGCACCGTCCGGTGCAGGGCTCGCGCGGCGTCTATCGCGTCAATATGCGGCACGGCGTCAGCCGCGTGCGTCGCGGCCATCGCCAGACGCTCGGCATCATCTTCCATGATGCTGCGTGAGGACGAAGCGATGAGCGGCGAGCTGTTCGAGCTCGATGCCGCGAGCGAACCGCGGCAGCAGCATCTCGCGCCGGGAGCGGTTTTGCTGCGCGGCTTCGCCGGCGCGCGCATCGGCGGCGCTCGCGGCCGATCTGCAACAGGTGATCGCGCAAGCGCCGTTTCGCCGGATGGTCACGCCGGGCGGGCTGTCGATGTCGGTGGCGATGACGAACTGCGGCTCGTACGGTTGGGTCAGCGATCGCACCGGCTATCGGTACGACCCGATCGATCCCGACAGCGGAAAACCCTGGCCATCGATGCCCGAGTCTTTTCTTCGACTAGCCGCGGAAGCGGCATGCGCCGCCGGCTTCGAAGAGTTTTTGCCCGACGCCTGTCTGATCAACCGCTATCAAACGGGCGCGAAGCTGTCACTGCACCAGGACAAGGACGAGCGCGACTTCGGTCAGCCGATCGTGTCGGTGTCGCTCGGCGTTCCCGCGACCTTTCTGTTCGGCGGCTTAAAGCGATCCGGGAAGACGCTGCGCGTGCCGGTGCGGCATGGCGACGTCCTCGTCTGGGGTGGGCCGGCGCGGCTCAATTACCACGGCGTGTTGCCGATCAAGGCCGCCCATCATCCGTTCGCCGGCGCACATCGCATCAATCTTACGTTGCGCCGGGCGGCTTGACGTTCCGCGCGGCGGCCGGCATGCCGCTCGCCGCTGTCCCGGGATTCGAGGCGCGCCGCCTACCAGAAATAGATCTGCAGCGATTTTTCCTCGATTTTTTTCGGAATGCTCGCCAGCAGCTCCTTTTGCGTGCGGAAGTTCTGCACGCTGCGCTGCATCAGATTGTCGATCTCTTCCATGCTGTAGGCCGCCGCTTTGCCGTTAGGCGGGCGCAAGTCCTTGCGGTCGGGGAAAATGCCCATGCCGGACATGATGCAATACCAGGAAAAGATCGGATAACCCTTGCCGATCTGCTGCCGGCCGACTTCCGGGGCAATGCTCTTGCCCGACATCCACAGTCCGTAGAGCTGCAGCAGCGAATCGGACAGGTTCTTGTTCTGCGCGTTGGCGCGCCAGTAATCGGTGTCGGTCCGGGTGTTGGTCTTGTAGTGCGTGACGATGTAGTCGCGGGTGCCCTCGAAGTGATCGTTGACCCGCTGATTGAATTTTTCCTGCGCGGTTTCGCCGATGTCGCCGGCTTCGACGAACTCGACGAAGCTCGTCAGCGTGCGCTGGATGAACAGCAGCGCCGTCGCCTCGAGCGGCTCGATGAAGCCCTGCGACAGCCCGACGGCCAGGCAGTTCCTGTTCCAGTGCTTGGTGACCCGGCCGATCTTCATCTTCAGATGGCGCGCAGGCACGTCGGAATCGAGCATGCCCAGGGTCTCGCGCAGCTCGCGCTCGGCTTCGTCGGCGGAGCAGAACGACGAGCTGTAGACGTAGCCGTTGCCGTAGCGGCTGGTCAGCGGGATCTTCCAGCGCCAGCCGTGCTTCATCGCGTACGAGACGGTCTGCGAGGGGATGTCGTCGCCGATCGGCGTCGGCATCGCGACCGCGGCATCGTTGAACAGGTTGTTGGCGAAGCTCACGAAGGGCGTTTCCATCGCCTTCTGGATCAGCAGTCCCGCGAAGCCGGTGCAGTCGACGAAGAAATCCGCGCTTATCGTCTCGCCTTCCGACGTGACGATGGCAGCGATGTCGCCGTGCTCGTTCAAGCGGACGTCGCTGACGTGGCAGGGCTTGTAGTGCACGCCTCGCTGCTCGCGCCTTCTTGTGCAGAAACTTGCCCAGCAGGACGGCGTCGAAGTGATAGCCGTACCAGACGTCGAACGGAAAATTGCGGTTCGGCTTCGGCGCCATATGCCGGTCGGCGAGTTGCGACGCGATAAAGAAGCGGTTCGGATGCGCGTGCACGTCGGCGCCGTTGACCCTGGCCTGGACGTTGTGCACGAACTGCGTCATCGTCAGGTTGTCCAGCATCGAGGCGAACGGATGGAAGTAGCTCTCGAAGCCGGGCTTGGTCGACCAGCCGTCGAACGTGATGCCGCACTTGTAGGTCGCGTTGCACGCCGGCATCCATTCCGATTCCTCGATGCCGAGGCTGTCGAAGAATCCGCGCAGCCACGGCGTCGAGCCCTCGCCGACGCCGATGATGCCGACCGCCGGCGACTCGAGCACCGAGATCTCGACGCCGTTGGCGATCAGCGAATTGGCCAGGATCATCGCCGTCATCCAGCCGGCCGTGCCGCCGCCGACGATGACGATCTTCTTCAGCGACGGTGGAACCCTGGCTTTTCGGGCGGCCGGCTGGAACGTGTACGAGTAATTGAAGAGCGTCGCAGTCGGATGCTTTTCGGTTTGCGTAGCCATATCCGCTGATCCCGCAAGAAATGTCCGCTCCCGATGCCGGCGCGGTTCGATCGCTATTCTGCGCGGACCCGGCATCCAAAGGCAAAGGTCTGGAGCCGGAATGCGTTTTCGACGACGGTCGACGCTTATAATCCGCAGCGGCGCCGGGTGATCGGCGCGGCGTCGGCCAAGACGAGTTCTGTCGCGGGCGGACCAGGGAGGCCGCTGCACGATGAAGTGTGTTCGTTTCTGGGGAACGCGCGGCTCGCTGCCGGTGGCGCTGACCGCGTCGGCGGTGCGCCGCAAAGTGGTCGCGGCGCTCGCCGGCGCCGCAGGCCGACACTTCGCTTCCGCCGCGGAGCTCGACGCCTATGTCGACACGCTCGGCATGGCCGTGGCCGGAAGCTACGGAGGCCATTCGTCCTGCGTCGAAATCGAAACCGGCGGCCGGGACTACGTCCTGTGCGACATGGGGAGCGGCTTGCGGCGGTTCGGTCACGAAGCGATCGCGCGCCACGGCCGAGGGTCGCCGCAGACCTATCACTTTTTCATGTCGCACGCGCACTGGGACCACATCATGGGGTTCCCGTTTTTCACGCCCGCGTACTTTCCCGGCAATCGCATCTTCATCTACGGCGGGCACGCAGTACTCGAAGAAGCGCTGCGGCGACAGCAGGCGCCCCCTTCATTTCCGGTGACTTTTTCGGCGCTGCGCGCGGACATCGAGTTCATTCGTCTCGAGGCGGGGCATCAATAC
This sequence comes from uncultured beta proteobacterium, assembly GCA_963697485.1. GTDB lineage: Bacteria > Pseudomonadota > Gammaproteobacteria > Burkholderiales > Casimicrobiaceae > PALSA-1003. The sequence goes on along the minus strand of CAVOOD010000007.1, from coordinate 425,096 downwards.
GAGCTCGCGGGCATGACGGTCCGCATGATGCAGCAGCGGCATGGCGGAGACTCGTACGGCTACCGGTTCCAGTCGAAGGGGAGGACGGTTGTCTATTCGACCGACTCCGAGCACAACATGAGCGATGCCGCGGAGACCTCGGCCTTCGCCGAATTTTTCCGCGCTGCCGACCTGGTTATTTTCGACGCGATGTATTCGCTGGCCGATACGATGTCGGTCAAGGCCGACTGGGGGCACTCGAGCAACGTTGCCGGCGTCGAGCTTTGTCAGATGGCGGGCGCGCGGCAGCTGTGCCTGTTCCACCACGAGCCGATGCACGACGACGAGGCGATCGATCGCCTGCTGGCCGAGACCCGCCGCATCGAGGAGATCACGCGTACCGGCGAACCGCTATTGATCAGCGCGGCGTACGACGGGATGGAAATCCGCTGGTAAGGGTCGCGCCGGATGTCGATAAATCTTACATTCTGCTGACGCTTTCCCAACGTCGGTCGGCCGACTGCGATTCAATTCATTGAAAGAGCAAGCCTATTTCCGTCTTGGCACGTGGACTGCTTGCGGGATGATTCCCTCCGAAAGGGGGACAGCGGCGTTCGGAGGGCGGTGTTTCACTTCGCCAAGGGGGACGAACATGCCTGCTAGCCGAGTCGCCAACGTACTCGTTGCCGTCGCCATGATGGCGGTTTCTGCCGTCGCTTCGGCCGCTCTTTTGCCGGCCGATATCTTTCAGGGGAATGTTGCCCTGAGCATCGACGGCATCGGAAGCAACAACACACCGGTCGGGAACGTGCAAGCACAAATCCCGGCGGGATCGACGATTCTCCGCGCTTACCTGTACAGCGCCGGAACACCCTTCCCGTGGTACTCGAACAGCCCGGTAACGCTTGCCGACTACAACGGCGCCGGCATAACCATGGCCGGAACGCCGATCACCAACTTCAGCAAGATTGTCGGCGCGACCAGCACCCGCGCGGACATCGGGCAATTCTTCACCGCCCGCGCAGACGTCACCGCTCTGGCTCAATCCTTGGTAAGTTCGGGCGGCCCCAGTTTCTCGTGGGAAATAAGCGAAGGCACCCTCAATACCCGTATCGACGGTGAAGTGCTGGTCATCGCCTATTCGAACCCTGCCCTGCCGACCGGAAGCGTCGCGATTCTCGACGGCGGCCAGAACACCGGCGGCGAAACGACTACGGTCAATCTGGCGTCCGCACTTGGCGATCCCAGCGCTCCCGGGTTCGTAGCACAGATGAGCATCGGCGACAGCTTCAGCTGTTGCGGGTCCCAGAAGTCAACGATCAACATCGATGGCAACCTTCTCACCGAGTTCGCCGGCAATTTTGACGACGGCTTGACATTGAGCGATGGATCGCTGATCACAGTGGGAGGCATTGGCGATCCCGCCCAAACCGTCCCCCCCGACTACGCGAGCGATCACGAACTGTACGATCTGAGCCCGCTGCTGACGACGGGAGCGACCTCATTCAACATATTCACGATCAACCCCAGCAATGACGACAACATCTTTTTCATGGGGTTGACGTTGAGCGGGGATATCGGCGGAATCGTCAGCGTCCCCGAGCCCGGCTCGCTTGTGTTGTTTGGCGCCGGGATAATCGGTCTTGTCGTTGCAGGGCGTCGTGGTCAGCGACTTGCCGCGGCCTCGAAGCGGTTGCGCCCGGCCAGCTTGGCCCGGTAGAGAGCGTCATCGGCCTGCCGCACCCAGGCGCCGACGTCCATCTGCGCGCTCGCTTCGGCTGCGCCGAGACTGACCGTGCAGTGCAGATCCGGGGCACGCTCGAACGCGACGCCTTCCAGCGTCGTGCGAATGCGTCGCGACGCCTCCTCGGCGCCGCGCAAGGTCGTCTCGGGCAGCATCATCACGAATTCGTCGCCTCCGTAGCGCGCAACCGAGTCGCTCTTGCGGCTTGACTCGAGCAGGACCTCGGCGACCTTGCACAGCACTTCGTCGCCGATCGGGTGGCCGTAGCGATCGTTGATGTTCTTGAAGTGGTCGATGTCCAGAATCACCAGAACCGCCGGCCGGCCATTCCGGCGATGTCGTGCCAGCTCCGATTCCACCAGCGACAGGCATTGCCGGCGATTGGCAAGCCCCGTCAGCGCATCGGTACGGCCCAATTCGTCCAGCCGCTTGTTCTGCCGCGCCAGCCTGTTGGCCAGCGAATACGTCGCATTGCCGATCGCCAGCGGATAGACGACCAGCAGCGGCAGGCAAGCCAGCAGGACGTCCATCGGAGTCTCGATCTGCACCGGAAAACCGAGCAGGGCCGACGTCACGGCGCAGGCCAGGATCAGCAGTGCCGAGGTCCGGGCGAGCAGCGGCAAGCCGCCGACGCCGACCTTGTCGACCGAAAGCATCGTCGCCAGAACGACACTCGGCAGCAGGTTGAACTGCATGACCGCGATCCAGACGCCGCCGAGTGCGGAATCGATCATCAAATTGTGGATTTCGGATCGGGTCGGATGCGCGCTGCGCGCCGCCAGCAACCATGCAAGGTGCGGCCAGACGAATCCGTTCACCGTCAGCGCGATCCACCATCCGATCGATGACTGATGCAGCTGCAGCACGGACGCGACGCACACGAAACCCAGCGCGAGCCCGAGCGTGCGCATCCGATGGATACGACGGACAAACCGCATCTGGCGCGCGCGCTCGTCGCCTTGCACAGGAGGATCGCCGGAGGCGGAGATTTCAGCCAAGTCGTCGTCCAGCAAGCTGGCGCTGCCATCAGCGCAGCAGTCGGACATTATCGCAGGTGCAGCGGCATGATGGTCCTTTGCCGCAGCGGCGATTGTGGCAAACAACCATGGATCCGGTCGTGTCGAAAGCGCGAGATCGCTGTTAGGCGCAACCCGCCTGCCGGGTCGCCGGTACGCTACATTCAGGCGGAAATTTGGCGTAAGCTTTTTTCGTGAGCGAAGCAGCGACCCTGTTCAGCGCCCTGCGGCAGACGGCCGATCCCGAGGTCGTGTCCGCGATCGAGGCACTGGTCCGCGACGCACCCGATCGCCAATTGAGCCGAATCAATGCGCTCGACTTCGCGGCCAGGACCGGCCTCGACGAGGAGCGCGTGATCGCTGCGTTCCTGCATGCGGCACGCCTGGGCCTGTTCGAGTTGTCGTGGAACGTGCTCTGCCCCGGCTGCGGCGGCGTGCTCGACGCGGGCGCATCGCTGAAAACGGTCAATCAAGCGGAGTACGCCTGCGCGCTGTGCGCCGCCGGCTACGAGCCCACGCTCGACGAAATGGTCGAGGTGACGTTCACCGTAAGCCCGCGCGTACGCCGGATCGCCGCCCATTCGCCGCACGAGCTTCCGGCGGTCGAATATTGCCGGCAGATTTTCTGGAGCTCGGGCATCGATGTTCCCGACGAAGCGTTCGCGCAGATGATCGATGAGGTGACGCTCGAAATGGTCGAGCTGCCGCCTGGCGAGAAGGCGATGCTGTCGCTGACCTTGCCGGCGGAATTCGTGATCGTCTTTGAGCCGGTCACTCACTGCGCGCAGTTCATCGACGTCAAGGGCGAACCGACCCGCGAGCGCCAGGCGCTGACGATCGTATACAGCAAGTCGCATGCGCCGAACGAGACGCTGGTCATGCAGCCCGGGCCGCTGCGGCTGACCCTCGAGAATCGCAGCGACGTCCGCGTCGTGCCGGGCGTCTATGTCGCCGGCCAGGCGATGCACGACATGTTCGGCAAGCGCCGCCCCTTTCTTACCGCCAAGCGCCTGCTGACCAATCAGACATTCCGCGAGATCTACCGGACCAGCACGCTCGACGTCGACCAGCGGCTCAAGATCACCAGTCTCACGTTCCTGTTCACCGATCTCAAGGGCTCGACCGACCTCTACGAGCGGGTCGGCGATCTGGTGGCGTTCGACATCGTCAAGGAGCACTTCAAGATCCTGCACGAGATCATCGCGGCCGAATCCGGCGCGGTCGTCAAGACCATCGGCGACGCGGTGATGGCGACCTTCGCCACTCCCGATCGCGCGATCGCAGCGGCGCTGCGCATCCGCGCTGCGATGGGCGATCTCAACCAGCGGCGCCATAACGAGGACATGCTGCTGAAGATCGGCATACACGAGGGGCCCGTGCCTCGCGGTCACGCTGAACGATCGCCAGGACTATTTCGGCCAGACGGTCAATATCGCATCGCGCGTGCAGGCGCTCGCGGTGTCGCACTCGATCCTCGCGACAGGATCGGTCGTCGACCATCCGCAGTCGACCGAATTGCTGCAGACCGACGGCATCACGCCGACGTCGCGCCGCCTGCCGTTACGCGGCATTGCGGACGAGGTAGCGGTGTACGAGATACCTTAGGCGACTGGTCAGTCGGGCGCCGCCGGTAGCAGCGTCACGGCGCGTCGCGGGTATCGTCGAATAGATCGTGCAATAGAAAGGCTTCCAGCGCCGCGGTGTCGGCAGGTCGCGCCGACAGCGTGACGACGCGGCCGCCGTGACGACCCGACTCCCAGGTGAAATCTTCATGCTCGTGCTCGCGGATGATGACGATCATCCTGCGCACCACGGCGATGCGCATGTCGGGATTGTTGCCCCTGCGCACCTCGATCATCTGCGGCGTCTGCCGGCCCATCTCGGTATTCCATCCGAAAAATTCGAACGCCGCATCGTCGTATGACATCCGCTTGATCTCGAAGATGCCTCCACCGCGAATCGACCGCTGCGCGGCGACGCCGTGGGCGGCGCTGGGAAGATTGGCGGCGATCTTGGTATTGAAGTCGGCCTCGGAATTGTCTTGCGCTGACTCGGCCGCGCCACGCGCGCGCCGATTCGCCTGCACGAACGAAAGGAAGTCGCCCTGCGCCGGGGGCCTCGTTTGCGGCGGCGCCGGAGCCGTGGCGACCTGCGGTGGCGGAGCGAGTGCCGGCGTTCGAATCGCCGGCGCCTCGAGGCGCGGCATTGCGACCATCGGCGGCGGCCGTACCCGCGCTGCCGGGCGTGGCACCCTCGGCAGCGGCTCCGCGGCGGGCGCGGCAGGAGCGGACGGCGGCGACGGCTGCGGCGGCTTCGCCTCGGCGAGCTCGACCTGGACGGGGGCGCTTTCCTGTTCGACCGCCTCCTGCTCGGGGCCGGGGATCGGCGGATGGGTGACGAACAGCAGCAGCGCCACCATGTGGACGAGCAGCGATACGGCCAGCGTTACCCACACCTTGCGAATGGTCACGACGTCCTGCCGGGTTGCAGGCTTGTGCAACCAATGGCTCATCGGCCACTCTTCGAGCGGTGGCGGCGGATCGGGGATGGAGTCGTCGGGGGTCATGGCGGCTTGGGATACGAGCGCCGGCTATCGAATAGTCGCACCGGAGAATCCACAGATTCAATACGAGCCGAAGGCGGGCGATTTGTTCCCATCCCGTCGGCAGCGCGCCGTCAGCGTCAAGTCCGGATCGCGCCGGGGCCAAAATCGGCTACGCTCGCGGTTTTGCGCACTGCCCCCATCTTAACAATGTCCTCCGCCCTGTTCACGCCGTACAAGCTGCGCAAGCTCGCGCTCGCCAACCGCATCGTCGTCTCGCCGATGTGCCAGTACTCCGCCGTCGACGGCCGCGCGACCGACTGGCACCTCGTGCATTGGGGCCAGCTGCTGCAGTCGAGCGCGGGAATGTTCACGATCGAAGCCACCGCGGTATCGGCGATCGGACGCATCACCTACGGCTGCCTGGGCCTCTACGACGACGCCTGCGAAAACGCGATCGGCGAGCGTCTGGCGATCGTGCGCGCGAACGCGCCGCCGATGCCGGTGGCGATACAGCTCGCGCACGCGGGACGCAAGGGCTCGTCGCAAGTGCCGTGGGAAGGCGGGCAACTGATTCCGGTCGTGCAAGGCGGGTGGACGCCGGTGGCGCCGTCGGCGATACCGCAGCTCGAGCACGAAACGCCGCCGGCAGCGCTCGACGCCGCGGGGCTGATGCAGATCAAGAGCGAATTCGTCGCCGCTGCGAAGCGCGCGGCGCGGCTCGGCCTCGATGCGCTCGAGCTGCACTGCGCCCACGGTTACCTGCTGCACGAATTTCTCTCGCCGCTATCGAACCATCGCGATGACGCCTACGGCGGCTCGTTCGACAACCGCGTGCGCTTTCCGCTCGAAGTCTTCGCGGCCGTGCGCGACTGCTGGCCGCAGGACAAGCCGATGGGCGTACGCATCTCGGCGACCGACTGGGTCGACGGCGGCTGGACGATCGAGGACTCCATCGCGCTGGTCCGGCGCCTCAAAGCCGCCGGCTGCGACTGGATCGACACGTCGAGCGGCGGCATCTCGCCGGCGCAGAAGATTCCGCTCGGTCCCGGCTACCAGGTGCCGCTCGCGCGCGCGATACGCCGCGCGACCCACATCGCGACGATGGCGGTGGGCCTCATCACCGAAGCCAAGCAGGCCGAGGCGATCATCGCCTCGGGCGACGCCGACCTGGTCGCGATGGCGCGCGCGATGCTGTGGGATCCGCGCTGGCCGTGGCACGCGGCCGCGGCGTTGGGCGCGCAGATTTACGCGCCGCAGCAGTACTGGCGCTCCGCTCCGCGCGAGGCCGCCAATGTGATCGCGCATGCGAAGGTCGGCATGCGGTAGCGATGCCCGGCGCCGGTCGATCGCAGGAATACTGGATATACTTGGTCCACGCGCGTCGTGGGCCATACGGCAGAGACCGTTCAGGAGGGCTGATGTTCATCGTCAAGCGTTGCTTGCTGGGTCTGTTGCTTGCCGCCGTCGCCGCGACGGCGCGCGCGGAAATGGCGGAGATCAACGTCGCGCAGCAATACGGCGTGAGCTTTCCTGCCGCTGATGGTGATGGAGCGCGACAAGCTGGTCGAGAAGCACGCCAAGGCCGAGGGCCTCCGCGACGTCAAGGTCGAACTGGGTCAAGGTCGCGGGGCCGAGCGTGATGAACGACGGCATCATCAGCGGCGCGCTGCAGTTCATCTCGGTCGGCGCGCCGTCGCTGATCACGCTGTGGGACAAGACCAGGGACAACGTTCAGGTCAAGGGCATGTCGGCGATGACGACCTATCCGCTGTATCTGAACGTGCGCAACCCGAACGTGAAGTCGATCCGCGACTTCAGCGACAAGGACAAGATCGCGATGCCGTCGGTCAAGATCTCGACGCAGGCCATCATGCTGCAGATGGCGGCGGCGAAGGAGTATCGGCGAGCAGAACTACGCCCACTTCGATCCGTGGACCGTCGGCCTGTCGCATCCCGATGCGCATGCTCGCGCTGACCAACAACACGGCCGGCGTCGACGCCCATTTCACCATCGTCGCCGTTTCACGAGCAGGAAATGAAGATGCCGGGCATGCGGACGCTGACGACCAACTACGAGATCCTCGGCGGCCCGGCGACCGCGCTGGTGATCGCCGCGTCGACCAAGTATCGCGAAGCCAATCCGAAGAGCTACAAGGCATTCTTCGACGCGCTGAAGGAAGCGATCGACAGCGATCAACAAGGACAAGCGCGCCGCCGCCAAGGTCTACCTCGAGCAGGCGAAGGACACCAAGAACACCGTCGACGACATCTACGCGATGATCAACGCCTCGGATTACGCGTACACGCTGATGCCGCAGAAGGTCGGCAAGACGGCGGACTTCATGTACAAGATCGGCTCGATCAAGACCAAGCCGGCCTCGTGGAAGGACCTGTTCTTCCCCGAAGTGCAAAACCTGCCGGGCGACTGAAGGCGGCGAACGATGCGCGAGACGCTCCGCATCGGCGGCGGCGCCGGATTCTCCGGCGACCGCCTCGAGCCCGCGGTCGGTGCTCGCGGAGCGCGGCCGCGTTCAATATCTGGTGCTCGAATGCCTGGGCGAGCGCACGGTCGCGCTGGCGCAGCTGCGCAAGCGCAGAGATCCGGCGCGCGGTTACGACCCGTTGCTCGAGCGGCGCATCGAGCTGCTGCTGCCCTTGTTGCGACGGCACGGCGTACGCCTGATCACCAACATGGGCGCGGCCAATCCGATCGCCGCCGCGGACGCGATCATCGATATCGCGCGAACGCAAAAGACGCCGATCAAGGTGGCGGTCGTCACCGGCGACGACGTGCTCGCGAAGATCGAGCCGGGCGAGCTCACGCTCGAGACGCAGGCGCCGATCGCGAAATACGGCGAGCTGGTCTCGGCGAACGCCTACCTCGGCGCCGCCGCGCTGTTGCCCGCGCTGCAATCCGGCGCCGACATCGTCATCACCGGCCGCGTCGCCGACCCGTCGCTGTTCGTGGCGCCGATCGCGCACGAGTACGGCTGGCAGCTCGACGACTTCGATCGGCTGGCACGCGGCACGTCGATCGGGCATCTGCTCGAGTGCGCGGGACAGCTCTGCGGCGGCTATTTTGCCGAGCCCGGGCGCAAGGACGTGCCCGACATGGCGCACCTGGGCTTTCCGTACGCCGACGTCGACGCCGACGGCAACGCGACGCTCGGCAAGGTCGAAGGAACCGGCGGCTGCATCACCCTGGCCACGGCGAAGGAGCAGTTGCTCTACGAGGTGACCGATCCGTTCGGCTATGTGACGCCGGACGTCATCGCCGACTTTTCCACCGTGACGATGCGCGAGGCCGGACCGGATCGCATCGAGGTTCGCGGCGCGACCGGCAAGGCGCGCCCAGCCAAGCTCAAGGTCAGCGTCGGCTACCTCGCCGGATACGTCGGCGAGGGCGAAATCAGCTACGGCGGCGCCAACGCGCTTGGTCGCGCGCGGCTCGCCGGCGACATCATCCGCCAGCGCCTGGGCGGGGAGTTCCCCGACATGCGCGATCGACCTGATCGGCAGCACCTCGCTGCACGGCAAGTCGTTCGACCCCGCCGAGCAGCCGTACGAAATCCGCCTGCGCGTCGCCGGCGCGCGCGCCGACGCCCGAGCGCGCAGCGCTGGTCGGCGAGGAAGTCGAAGCGCTGTACACCAACGGGCCGGCCGGCGGCGGCGGCACGCGCAAGTACGTGCAGGAGCAGATCGGCATCGTCTCGACGCTGATCGAGCGCGAGCGGGTATCGACCAAGGTGACATTGAGAGAGTGGTCGCGAGATGCGCAAGCTGCATGAGCTCGCGCACTGTCGGGCCGGCGACAAGGGCGACACGTCGATACTGTCGCTGATCGCGTACCGGGCGGAGGACTATCCGCTGCTGGCCGCGCGCGTGACCGTCGACGCAGTCAGGCAACATCTGCAGGGCATCGTGCTTGGGGAGGTTCGGCGCTACGAGCTGCCGGGTTTGTGGGCGCTGCAATTCGTGTGCGACCGGTCGCTGAACGGCGGCGTCACGACGTCGCTCGCGCTCGATGCGCACGGCAAGTCGCTGAGTTATGCGCTGCTCGAGATGAGCGTTTAGCACGCCCTATCGCGGACGAATCAGTGGTTGTCGCCCTTTCGGTACCGCAACGGTGACGACGCCTCGGATGGCCCGAGGTAGCGCTCCTCGAGCTGATGTCGCAGCTGTTGCGCGAGCTCGATGTCGGCGTCGCTCGCGTACAGAGGCGCGGGTTCGACAGTCGCGTCGTGGTCGCGGAATTGGCTCTTGTGCATCATGAGCCAGCTTTCGCATATCGCGTGCCAGCAGGAAAATGTCCTGTGAAAACAGGGCAAAGGCTTCTGGTCAACGCAAGCGTAGCGGCTCCGATGGAAGCGCCCGCGCGTAAATATTGACCGCCGCGCGGCAGATGCCGCCTATTGCCTGCGAAAGGACTCCGAGCAGGAACCGGTAGCGCTGTTCGCCTGAAACGTCAGCAGATTTCCCGAAAGGCCCAGCGTGAGCTGGTGATTCGGCTGCGCATACATGACGACTCCTTGCGCATGCGCGGTCGTGCCGTCGCTCGTGGCCGATATTGCGCCGTTGCCGGGGAGGCCTTGCAATAGCAGCGAAGCTGCCTTGGTCGCTGATCGTCATGTTGGTAAATCCGCAGCCGCCATCGCCGCTCCAGCTGCCGCCGAATCCCGATGGCGGCGGCTTCGCCACAGGCGGCGTAACGGCAGATACCGGCTGGCCGGGACCCGGATTTGTCGGTGTCGTCGCCGCGCCGGGAACCGTTGCCGACGTCGGAGTCGGAGACGTCGCCGGAATCTGCGCGGCGGTGCGTGGCGACGGCGTCTGTGCCTGAACCGCGCGCGTCGCAACGGGTACCGTCGCGATCAAAGGTGCCGCCGGCGCAAGCGGCGCCGGCACGAAAACGCCGCCTTGCGCGGAGTCGGCCGGGTACAGCTGCGCGGCACGGTGCAGCTGCTCCGCCGTCGGCTGAGCGGACGGCGAAGATTCGGTTGTCGCGGCGCGTTGCGGCGAAGAAAGCGTCGTACCCGTGCCGGGCCTTTCCTGAGTACGTGGATGATCGTCGGCGCTTTTCTCCCGCGTGCCGTGCGCAGCAGACGGCTGCTTTCCTTTCTCGACGGGCGGATTAAAGATATCCGTCAGCGCCGCCTTCGTCATTTCCGCCTTGGCGCGCGCCCATTTCCGGTTGGAGATCGCCGTTCGCCATTTGTCCCATGCCTTGTCTTCGCGCGCCGTGTTCTTCTTGGCGTGCGCCGCCTTGGCTTCGGCCTGCGCCGCGCCGACCTCCTCCGTTGCAGCTACCAACGCGACATCCGCAGCCTTCGCCTCCGCTTCGGCGTCTTTCCATGCAAGGCCTTCTCCGCAATCCATTCCACCGCTGCACGCATAAGAGCAGCGTCGGCGGCGCTCTTCACGGCGCCGCTGGTACCGGGCCTTTCCTGCGTCCGCGGCGGATCGCTCTTCGAGGTTCCAGATTTCGCCGCGGCGTTGGGTCCGGCCGCGGGCGCCGGCGTGTGGTCCACGTCGTCGATCACCATGCGATCCTCGGGTCCGCCGGTCATCGGAGTCGGAGCCGGCTCGTCGTCGAATCCCAGGCGCCCGGGTCGGAGGGGCACCGGAACCGGAGCCGGGTCGTCGTCCCAGTATCCCAGCGCCGCCTCGTTGAGATCTGCAAAAGGATCGTCGGGATCTTCGCCGTCGTCCCGGATTGGCGCTTCGCCCTTCCGATGAGTTGCTCGACGCGCGATGGGGCGGCGCGGCAGCGTGCGCGTTCCACACGCGTCGGCTTCGGCTTTGGCGGCGGCCGCGGCATCCGCGGCGGCGCGCGCCGCCGACAACGCGTTGAAATACGCCGCGCCCGCATCGCCGTCCGTCGGCGCCGCTTTCGCCGCCGCGCGTGCCGCCGCCACTTTGTCCGCCGCGGCCTGCGCAGCGGCCCTTGCCTTCCACGCCTTGTCGTCCGCCGCCGCTCTCTCAGCATCGGCATGCGGCTCGCGCAGCTTGCGCCTTGTCGGTGTCGGCCACCGACGGCGCCGGCATGACGGGCTTGGTTTCGACCGGGGCAACCGCGCTCGGATTAGCGGTTCCGCCCGCGCCCGTCGGTGGGCGCGGAACGGCGGCCCGCGCCGCTTCGGTTGCCTCCGCCGCCGCCTGCGCTTTTCTGACCGCGTCGAGATACGCCGAGGCTGCAGCCGTGTCAGTCGGCGCGGCCCTCGCGGTTTTTCTCGCTGCTTCCGCTGCATCCAATGCCGCTCGTTCTGCTCTTTGCGCTTGCCATTCCTTTATGGTCGCATCGGTCCACCGGTGCCATGCCGCATCGATTTGTTCCTGCGTCATCGCGGGCGCAGTCGCCGCGGCGAGGCCCGGCGACCGGCGCGTCGGTCGGCATGGGACGCTCTGGCGGCTCATTGGCGCGCGAGGCTTTTTCCGCGGCCGTCCGTATTTTGAAGAAGGTCTCGCTGGCGTCGTCTCGGCGCTTTCTCGCTTTGGTGTAGTCTGCCTTCGCCGCGTCGTAGGCATTCTTGGCCTTGTCGAACGCCGCCTCGGTTTCAGCGTTGTCCCTGACTTCGAGACGGCTCACCGCGTGGCCATAATCCTTCATGGCCGCCCGCAGCTTGTCCATCGCAAGGTTGCGATTATCCTGCGCATCGTCGTACGCCTCCTTGGCTTTGTCGACGTCCGACCCGAGATAAGGAACAGGATTGAAGTCGCCTGCCGCATTGCCCGGCCCGGCCGGAGCCTGCGCTTCGGTCTGCGCCAGAGGCGCGAGCAAAAACAGCGCAACGACCGCCGACCTACGGGCGAGCCTCATTGTCCATCTCCCCTGGTCACTCGCGCGCCGCCGAATGACGATCGTAGCTAGTGACCGATGTAGCGAACGCGATCGCCCCGCTTGGCGTCGAATGGCGTTTCCATGACCGCGGTACTGAATCCGGGCTGAATCGCGACGATGCGCACCGTGCCCGACTGGCTCTCGACGCTCCCCAGCTTCTGGCCGGTCGACGGATCGGTCAATTCCCGTTCCACCACGATCACCGCGAAACGATCGTCGAGCCGGATCCCGGCATCGCCGCCGGCGTTGATGAAAACGCGCGAGTTGTCGACGTCCGCGATGTTGCCGGTCCACGGAAGCGTTGCCAGAGTGTCGGTGATAAAAGCGACCGCTTCGTCGATCGCCTCGCGGGTCGCCTGTCCCAGCACGCTCTTGTTGAATTGCTCGCCGCCCATCGTCGCCTGATTTGCGACCAACTCGACCGACGTCTCGGACGACGACAGCCTTTTTTCGATGTGCTTCGACTGCAGGACCTGACTGGTTGAGGCGTCGATCACACGCACGTCGATTCCAACCACGCCTTTGGTACCGCGGGTTGCGAGCGCGCCGCCCAGCGCGTTGAGCGCACTGCCCCCGGCGCCCGATACGCCGATGTGCATGCCGCTGCTGCCCGAAGTCTGCTCGAACTCCGTGACCGACCCACGGACGATCAACTGCGTGCCGAGCACGTTACCGGCCTGGGGCCCGGATCCCTTGCTGGTAACGTTCAATTGAGCGAGCTCCTGCTCGCGCAAGACCACGCCGAGATCGGGTCGCTCGACGACGATGAACCGGCCGGAGTCGATTAGAGCGGTCGTCAGCTGGGCAGCGAGACCGCCGCCGATTTCCCAGCCGCCGTAGACGGCGACAAAAGCCCCGTTGGCATCGAATTTTGCGACCGAGATTCGCTTTCGAGGTCCCGACGGAGCCTGGGCCGTCGACGGCGCGGCTTGCGCGTTCGGCGTCGCTGCCGGCGCAGCGGCGATTACGTCGAACGACGTCGCCAACGCCTGCAGGAAGCTTGCGACCACGACGCATAGCTTGATCATGAATACCTCGTCGACTCAACTCGCGAGGCGGGCAGTGTGCGCCGAAACCCCGGCTGACGCTATGTGGCCGCGCCCACCCTCAACAGCGCCAAAGCGCCTGACGATCGTCCGACGTTTGCTCCCGATCAGCGCTGTCGCTTGACAGCCGGCCGTTTCTCGCGCACACTTAACCTTATGGTTCACTATTCGCCGCGCCGCCTCGATGCTGTCTTCAGCGCGCTCGCCGATCCGACGCGGCGCGCGGTGCTGGTCAGGCTGCGGCAGGGTGAACACTCGGTCGGAGAGCTGGCCGCGCCGATCGGCATGTCGCTGCCGGGTGTCATCAAGCACCTGGCCATTCTCGAGGATGCGGGCCTGATCGAACGGAAGAAGGTCGGCCGCGTCGTGCACTGTCAGCTCAAGGCCGGTGCGATGAAAGGCGCGCTCGAATGGCTCGAGCGCAACGAGGAATTCTGGAACACGCGGCTGGACCGGCTGGGCGCGTTTCTGGAGCAAAAGGAGAATCGAGCATGGAAACCGCAACCGAAGACAAGACCAGTCTCCACATCCGCCGAGTCTACGAAGCCCCCGTCGCCGCCGTCTGGGCGGCGTGGACGGACCCGGAGCAAATGAAGCAGTGGATGGGCCCGAACGACCCGCCCCGCGAAGCGGAAGTCACGATGGACGTTCGCGTCGGCGGGCGGTATCGCATCGTCATGTATTCGCCCGACGGTGAAACGCATCGCGTCGGCGGCGTATACCGCGAAGTCGTTCCCAACAAGCGACTCGTCTACACCTGGGCGTGGGAAAGTACGCCCGAGCGGGAATCTCTGGTCACGCTCGAGTTCAAACCTTCGGGTAGCGGCACCGAGCTGGTGCTGGCCCACCAGCGATTCGCCGACACCCAAGCGCGCGACAAGCATCAGCAAGGCTGGATTGTCTGCCTCGATCGGCTCGACCGTTTTGTGTCACACATTGCAGACTAATCGTTCGATCACTCTGGAGAATAACAATGGGCAATCCATTCGTGCATGTCGAGCTCGAAACCAACGATGTCGCCAAGGCGAAGGGCTTTTACAGCAAGCTGTTCGACTGGAAGCTGGAAGACGTCCCGAATCCCGCCGCGGGCGGCGCCTACACGATGATCGGCGTCGGTGACGGCACCGGCGGCGGCATGATGAAAAACCCGATGCCCGGCGGACAATCGTTCTGGCTCGCCTACGTGCTGGTCGACGACATCGAAGCGTCGACCAAAAAAGCGAAATCACTAGGCGCCACGGTGATGAAGGACGTGACCGAAGTCATGGGGATGGGCTGGCTGTCGATCATCGTCGACCCGACCGGCGCGGCGCTGGGGCTATGGAAGGCCAAGCCCAGGGCCAAATAGCCAGGCTTACGAAGGCACGATCGCGCATAAGGCCACGGCCCGTCGGGCCGGGGCCGCTTTCTGGTATCGTTCGAAAAGCAGCCTGATCGATACCAAAGGAGGAGGCGCGATGAGCAATTCGATGCGTTGGACGCGGCGCAGGTGGATCGGTGCCGGGCTCGCGGGCATGGCGGTCGGCGCGTTGCCGCGACGCGCGGGCGCGGCGACGACGCTGCGCTGGGCGACGGTGCTGGCCACCAACCACCCGGGCGTCGCGATGATGGAGCGCGTCGCCAAGCAGGTGCGCGAAGAGACCGGCGGCTCGGTCGACATCCAGACCTTTCCCGCCGGACAGCTCGGCTCGTCGCGCGACGTCATCGAATCGGCGTCGTCCGGCGCGATCCAGATCGTCGACGAAGGCGCGGCGCAGTTCGGCCAGTTCGTGCCGCAGTTCTCGATCCTCGAGGCGCCGTACATCTGGCGCGATCCGCAGCACGTGCGCCGCGTCCTGAACTCGCCGGTGCTCGAGGAGATGAACACCCAGCTCGTCGCCAAGCGGTCGATGCGCGTCATCGGCTCGACCTATTACGGCAAGCGTCACGTCACCTCCGGATCGAAGGCGATCAACACCGTCGACGACATGAAGGGCTTCAAGCTGCGCATCCCCGAGGTCGACACGTTCCGGGCGATGGCCGAGGCCTGGGGCGCGCGGCCGACGCCGCTCAACATCGGCGAGCTCTATCTGGCGTTGAGCCAGGGCGCGGTCGACGGACAGGAGAACCCGCTGCCGACGATCCAGAGCAACAAGTTCTTCGAGGTGCAGAAGTACCTGGTGCTGACCGGACACATCATCACGCCGCGGCTGATCGTCGTGAACGAAACCGCATGGCAGGCGCTGAACGCCAAGGAGCGTCAGGCGCTCAAGTCCGCCGTCGAGACGCATGGCCAGACGCAGGACAACGAGATCCTGGCGCAGGAGAGCAAGCTCGCCGACACGTTCAAGACCGCCGGGATGACGGTGATCCAGCCCGACATCGAGAGCTTCCGCAAGCCGGTGCTGGCGAGCGTGCCCGCCAAGTTCGAGTCGAAATGGGGCAAGGGACTGTGGGAGCGCATCGCCGCGACTTGACCTGAGCGCCTTAAGACCCAAGTCCCGATCGCTCCTCCCGCGCGGAGCTGACCGCTTGTCGCCACCGCGCGATCGACTGCCGATGCATCGCGTCGTCGCCGGCGCTTTCGACCGGGCGTCCGCGTTCGTCTGCTGCGGCGCTCGTGGTCGCGCTGCTCGCCGTCGTATCGCTCGGCGCGCTGACGCGCTCGTTCGGCGAGCCGCTGATCTGGACCGACGAGCTGTCCCGCTTCCTGATGGTCTGGCTCGCCGTGTTCGGCTGGATCGTCGCCAGCCGCAAGCGCATCCACGTGCGCATCCGCTTCTTCCAGGACCGGCTCCCGGCGCGAGCGCATCAGGCGACCGAGCTCGTCATCCAGTTCGCGATGACCTTGTTCGGCGTACTCGTCACCGTCTACAGCGTCGGACTGATCGGCAAGAATCACGACCTCGACGCGACGTCGCTGCCGATCTCGATGGCGTGGATGTACGCGCCGATGGTGCTGGGCGGCGCGATCACCGCGCTGCAGGGCGCGAGCGAGCTGATCCAGGCGCTGCGGCGGCCGCCGCCGCCGTCTTCGCCCGCGGCGATCGAAGAGGCTGCGCTCGAATGATCCACCTGATGATCGAGATCGTCGTCGTCTGGCTGGTGGCCATACTGATGGGCATGCCGCTGTTCGCGTCGATGGGGCTGGCGGCGCTGGCCTTCGTCTTCTTCAGCGGCCTGTCGCCGTCGATCGTGCCGCAGAAGATGGCGCAGGCGATGAACTCGTTTCCGCTGGTCGCGGCGCCGCTGTTCATCCTGATGGGCAACCTGCTCGGCGCGGCCAAGCTCACCGACCGCATCGTCGCGCTTCGCGACGTCGCTGGTCGGCGCGTTGCGCGGCGGCTACGCGCACGCCAGCATTCTTTCGAGCATGATCTTCGCCGGCATGGTCGGATCGGCGGTCGCCGACGCGGCGGGCACCGGCGCCGTCGAAGTGCGCGCGATGAAAAAAGCCGGCTATCGTCCCGAAACCGCGGCGGCGATCAGCGCGGCCGCGGCGACGATCGGTCCGATCATCCCGCCGAGCCTGCCGATGGTGATCTACGGCGTCAGCGCCGACGTATCGATCGGCCGGCTGTTTCTCGCCGGCGTCATCCCCGGCGTGCTGATGGGCCTGTCGCTGATGGCGCTGGTGGCGATCATCGCGCCGCGGCAGGGCTTGCCGCGCCATTCGTTCGGCGGCTTGTGCGACGTATGGGTCGCGCTGAAGGAAAGCTTCTGGGCGCTGCTGACGCCGGTGATCCTGCTCGGCGGCATGTTCAGCGGGCTGGTCACGCCGACCGAAGCGGCGGCGGTCGCCTGCCTGTAGGCGCTGTTCCTCGGTTTCGTCGTCTACCGCACGCTGTCGATCAAGGACCTGCCGGCGATCCTGCTCAACACCGCCGAGACCACGGGCATCGTCGCGGTGCTGGTCATGGTCGCCGGCGCGCTCGGCTGGTGCATGTCGATCTCGCGCATTCCGCAGACGCTCGCGCCGGCGATCGTCGCGGCGATCCACGAGCCGCTGGTGTTCCTGCTGGTGTCGCAACGTCATCCTGCTCGCGGTCGGCTGCTTCATGGAAGCGCTGGCGGCGATGCTGATCCTGATCCCGATCCTGGTGCCGGCCGCGATCAGCTTCGGCATCGACCCGGTCCAGTTCGGCCTGATCATGATCTTCAACCTGATCCTCGGCACCATCCATCCGCCGATCGGCGTCGTGCTGTTCGTCATGGCGCGCATCGCCGAGGTCACCTTCGAGCAGATCTCGCGCGCGATCCTGCCCTGGCTGGTGCCGCTGCTGATCGTGCTGCTGGCGATCACCGTCTGGCCGCCGCTGACGCTGTGGCTGCCCGGGCTGATGATGAACAAATAGCGCGAGGAAATCGGCGCGCGACTCGACGCGCCGGTCAAATCCGCCGAGCGGCGGCTTCAGCCTCGGGCCGAAGTGCCCGAACGAGCGCATCGGCTGCCGCGCGCCGAACTGATGCCGGACGGGGACCGACGGGAATCGCCGAAACGTCGGCGCGCGCACGAAGACGACGCCGGTCGGATAGAAATTCGGATACCACCCGAGCCCGCAATCCATCCAGCCGGGATCGCATCCCATCGTATACGCCGGCGGAGACGAGTAGACCGTGTATTGCACCGGCGGCGGCGACGGATCGTACCGGTATGGCATCGATGGCGGCGCCGGAATCACCGGATAGACGACCTGCGGCGGCGGCTGGCGTTTGGCCAGCTCGGCGTCCGCCTCGAGCTGGCGGACGCGCTCCTCGAGCGCCAGCGTCTCGGCCCGGCGCGCCGCGTCCCTGGCAGCATTCTCTCGCGCCGCGTCCGCCGCGCTGGTGTGCGTGACGCTGATCACGCGCGCACCCTGCGGCGGGGCGAGATTGCTGACATTGACCGATCCGGACGCGTCGGCCCAGGTGTAGATATCCGCGTGAGCGAGTTGCAGCCCCAAGGTGCCCGCGACAAGCACGGGTAAAGCCGTCCGGAGAATCGGTGTGAGCATCATCGACATCCGACAACCATCACAACGATTGTAGGCCGCCCCGCGCCCGTTGTGTAGTGTCGGGCAAAGCGGTGATCGCTCTGCAATCAGATGTTACAAATCGACTATTTTTGCACCGTGGGGTTCTCAGCGGTTGCCGGCCAATTCTGGACCTGCTGCCAAGCCTGCTGCACGGCCGGCGGAAGCTTGTCCATGTGCTTGAGGAAGAGCGCAAGCGTCCAGATCTGCTCATCGCTCAGCGAAGATCCGAACGAAGGCATGCCCGTCAGACGAATGCCGTGCTTGATCCTCCAGAATGAAACACCTTCGGGATCATCCTCGACTCCATGGGTCGCGAATTGCGGCGGTTTTTGATAAAGGCCTTTCGCGATCGGCGATGCCGACGCGTCCCCCTTTGCGGAGCCATGGCAAACCGCGCAGTTCTCCGCGAAAAGATGAACTCCATCGAGGAGATGCTGGTCGGTCAGCGCCACCGGATTTGGGTCGGCAGGGGCGTCTCGGCTCAGCGTCGCATTCAGCGAAGTGCGGGCCATCCACCTTTCCAGCTTGCCGGGCTTGGCATCGGCGTTGGCCGGAATAAGTCCGCTTCGCACGCAGAAGGTATCCGCCAACCAGGATGACGGCAAGGGTCAATACGATTCCAGAGACCACACCCTTTAGCATCACACCCCCATTCGGGAAACGTCTCGTGGTTACGAAAACGGTCGGAGAAAACCCCCGGCCGCCTCGCCCGATCCGCCTTGGCGCCGGGCATGAGGGGCGATGCCCTCTCCCTCTGACTTGAAACGTATGATACGTGCTGGATCCAGTAGCGTCTGTACGCTGCCGCTCCCGCTCCGGTGGATCGGTCCTGAGCGGCCGCCCGTTCGAATCACACAAAAGAAAAAAGCCCGCTTGCGCGGGCTTTTTGCCAACTTGGATCCGATCAATCGAGCGATTTGATGTTCGACGCCTGATCGCCTTTCGGGCCCGTCGTTACGTCGAACGAGACCTTCTGGTTGTCTCGCAGGCTCTTGTGGCCTTCACCTTGAATCGCCGAAAAGTGCGCGAAGAGATCCTTGCCGCCGGAGTCGGGGGTGATAAAGCCGAACCCTTTGCTGTCGTTGAACCATTTCACTGTACCTGTACCCATGTCTGCTGTCCTTTGAAATGCGAATGGCGGGCTTGCGCCCGGGTGCGGGAACTTCAAGGGAGAGAGACGAAGACCTGAGGAATACCGCGAATGCGGCAACGACCGACCGGCATTTTCACTTACTTGACGAACCTGCAGCCCATGCATACACGCATATTGCCCGCAATGCAACGTATTTCTCTGCCCGATGTGCGATTCCGCACAGACGTGGTTGAGGCCGACGCCCAACCTGCAATGCGCACGGTCTTAGCAGATAGGAGTCAAGGAGCGATGCTGCACCAGAGGAATGATCGGGAGGAGTTTGCGGCCAAGGCCAAGACTCGCGCGCGTATCGTCCTGCGTGATGCCGTAGCGATGACTTCGTCCGATACCGTCCGCCAGGTTTTCGAGCAAGCGGTGACCAGGGAAGTTGCGCACATGCTTGAGCGAGGAGCGATGGCTCGGGCGATCACCGCATTTGAGAATGCAGCGGCCGAAATCCACCATGCGCTGTGTCCGCACGGCATGCGTCCCTGCGTGGCGTGCGGAGACGAATAACCGCCGGCGGGATCTCGCTGTTGCCGGTTTCGAATTAACTTTCTGATGGACAACTCTTCGGGAGCGGATGCTATGTCAGTCGATGGCGAAATGTTTACGCAGGTGGTGGCTGCCGCGATGGCGCGACGCGGCCGACTCTCTGCTCGCAAATTGATGCAGCCGCGGCCGCTCTTCAAGCCCGAAGTACTCTGCAGCTCCTGCAGAAATATGATCGGCGCATTCGTTGCCAACGAGCCGCACCTCGCGCTGACCAACTACGTCGTCGACGGGATGGCGCAGGACGACCTCGAGCACTACGGATGCCGAGTGTGCAGCACGAAGCTGGTGCGCGATAAAAAGAGTCATGACTTCGGCGTGCGATGGCGGCTGATCTGATCCACGCACTCGCGGCGGCTTGCAGCGTTCGATGCCGCGCCGGAGCTATGTGTGCCACCGCATAGACCGCAGCGCTTGAATCGCCGATGATCCGAATGTGAACTTCGCGCTTGCCTGCCACGCGGGTGAGCAGAAGTTCGTGGGCTTCGCCCGCCGAATTCTTATCAATGAAACCCGGTGGTTCAGCGTTCTTCGATTGGCAGTTGAACGACGGACATTGAAATCCTGCGATCCCGATCATAAAAGGACTCCCAATGAATTTTCGCAAAACAGCTTTGGCAGTTGCACTCGCCGGCTCGTTCGCTGCTCCGCTCGCGGTGCATGCGGGAGGCGTCAATATCGATATCGATGTTGCGCCGCCGGCTGCCGTATATGAGCAGATGCCCGCTCGCGCAGGTTATGTCGTCACGCCGGGGTACTACCGGTATGACTCCCGATCGTCACCAGCACGTCTGGGTCAAGGGCGATTACCAGGCCGAGCGGCGTGGGGAGCACTATGTCGCGTCCGAGTGGAGCAAGAACCAGGACGGTCGCTACCATTTCGACGAGGGACGTTGGGAACACGACAAATAACAGGCTTGCCGTACAACATCGCGGCGCCGCCAGGCGCCGTTTTTTTGCCGGCGTCTTCGCTGGATGACAGCGAACACGCGCAGTAGTGTTCGTTGCCGAACTGACAACGAATGGGATGCTGGCGTCAAGATCTAATTGGTCCTCCGACCACTGGAAGATCGAACAACGAAAGGGTGCATTCTCATGCTCTATACGATTGCTGTTGTCTTGATTGTGGTGTGGCTGCTCGGGCTCGTCACCTCATACACGATGGGTGGCTTTGTTCACATGCTGCTCGTCGGTCGCCCTGATCATGATCGTGGTCAACTCTCCTCAGCGGTCGACGTGCGGCATGACGTCTGTCCGATGGCCGGCGCTATAGCGCACAGGGATCCGGAATAGGGATCGTCCATGGACAAGACCGTGAAACCGGATAACCCGGCTGCAACGCCTGATCCGGCGCACGGCGCACGCTGCGGTCGATCCGAATCTCGGCCATCATCCCGCCCGCACCTCCGAGCGCCGGATCCGGACGCTACCACCACGCCGGTGCCAAAGGTCAGGATGGAAGCCGCGCGGTCAACGTCCTCGGCATCAACGAGCACGGTCCGCGGACGAACACCCGAAGTAACCGGACACGGCGCCACGAACGAGCAAATGCGCCGCACCCGGAACGGCGTGATACTCCGGCGGCGTCGGCAACAGCCGCCGCACGACCGCTTCGTTGGTCTCGTACGGCACGTTGCGGTCCTCGACACCGTTCCAGAGTTGCACCGCCGCCGTCACCCGCCTGAGTCCGTCGGGCTCGAACGCGAATCCACTTATCCGGGCGCGGCAACGACCGCCGCCTTGAATGCGTCGATCGTGCACCCAGACTGCCTCGGGAATCGGTCGCCGACGGAAGCTCCTTCCACAGCTCCGCATGCGAATTCGCGGCTGCGCGGTCGCAGTGCCTGGCAAGTTGGGCAAGTTCGGGCACGCCGCTCGATCGACACCAGCGCTTCGTGAACCTCGCCGGCCGAACAGTACCCGAACATCGCCGACTTTCGCAGGAGCGATCTGTCCATGCGACGGCCATTCGTTCAGCATGTCAGTCGAGCACGACGTGGATGTGGCGTGGGCGATCGATCAACCAGTCTGGCGTCGCGTCCTGTCTTCCCGGGCTAGGGCCGGCGCTCGAGCATAGCAATGGGCGGACGACCGTCGCGCTCTGCTTTTGACTCATGCGTGGCATCGACCTCTTCCTCTCGCACCATGACGCAATTCGCCGCAGGCCATCCGTTCAGCGAATGAGCGCGGTCCATCGTTACACGCATTCGGCAACTCTGATGTCATGGCGGATCTCGATTTCCTCGATGATCTTGGTCAGTACCGCTCCAGCCGCCTGCACAACTCTCTCTCAGCCTTCGCGTATCGCAAAAAGGCTTCGCCATCCGTGCACATACTTCGTCTCCCAAGAAAGATCTCGAATCCGATCATCTGCGCTTGGAGAACCGACCGGGAGGCGATTCTGAATCGTGCGCATGCCGAACTCAGCCGGCCAACTGATCCGGATCCGAATCGACCGGACAGAGCCCGTCAGCATACGCGTCAGTGCAATCCCGATTGCCCGCAGCCGCGGCCCGTCAGGCGGCGATGCAGGAAGCGTCCTGGCGGTACCGCACGTCGGACAAGAGGCGCGCCAATTCCTTCTTGACGACGGCGTAGCACTCGCAGGCGCGTGGCCTCCAGCCCGGACCGCTCGAGCACCGCGATGTGGCCGCGGCGGTAACGGATGAACCCGGCACGCTGCAGATTTCCGGCCGACTCGGTAATGCCCTCGCGGCGCACGCCGAGCATGCTGGCGACCAGTTCCTGCGTCATCACCAGCTCGTTCGACGGCAATCGATCGAGCGTCAGCAACAGCCAGCGGCACAGCTGCTGCTCCAGCGAATGATGCCGATTGCAGGCGGCGGTCTGGTTCATCTGCGTGATCAGCGCCTGGGTGTAGCGCAGCAACAAGCGGTGCATCAGGCCGCCGCGATTGAATTCCTCCTTCAGCATGCGTCGCTCCAGCCGGTAGGCGTGGCCCGCGGTCTGCACGACGGCCGAGCTTGGCGTGGTATCGCCGCCCATGAACAGCGAAATGCCGACGACGCCTTCGTTGCCGACGCCCGCGGTTTCGGCCGATGCGCCGGACTCCGTGACATAGTGCAGCGACACGATGGCGGTCGTCGGGAAATACGCGTGCTGCAACTGGCCGCCGGGCTCGTAGAGGATCTGGCCGAGCGGCATCGCGACCGGCTCCAGATGCTGGGCGAGGCGCTCGAATTCCGCCGTGGGCAACGCGGCGAGAAGGTGGTTCTGATTCGGACTATGGCGCTGATGGCATCGCCGGCTTTCCCTGGCAATGAGCTCGACGCCGATGCCGCGATAGCCGATGAAGCGGCAGGACTGGTTGAACATCGGCTCGCCGCTCACCTGGAATTTCTGCTGCGAGCCGTCGGCATTGACGCGGCTGAAGACGAAATCCAGGAATGGCTGGCGGGCCGCGATCGTCGCCTGCAGCGTCTCGCGCTCCGTCTCGTTCCAGCCTGCCGCCGGAGCACTGCTGCGTATCGCCGCTCAACGCGTCGACCCGGATGCCGAGCATTTCCAGCACGGGACCGGAAACCTTGGTGAACTTGCCGTTCTCGTCCTGCTCCCAGTACCAGTCGGACGCGAGCTCGGTCAGGCTGCGATAGCGGGCCTCGCTCTCGCGCAGCTCGGCGGTGCGCTCCTGCACCGTCTGCTCCGAGCAGCTTGTTGTAGTTTTCGAGCTTCCTGTACAGCAGCCGCACTTCCAGCATGTTGTGGATGCGCGTCTTGACCTCGACCAGATCGAACGGCTTGCTGACGAAATCCTTGGCGCCGGCCTCGCAGCGCGCGCAGCTTGTGGCCGGGCTGGGCGGTGATCACGAGCGACCGGAAGGTAGCCGTCGGCGTCGTTCGTCTTCAGGCCTTCCATCACCTGGAATCCGTCCATGCCGGGCATCTGCAGATCGAGCAGGATCAGGTCGTAGCGGTTCTTGCGATGCAGCGCGCAGACCTCCTGCGGATTCATCGTCGAGGCGACGCTGGTATAGCCGGCGTCGCGCAGCATTTGCTCGAGCAGAGCGACGTTGGACTCCTGATCGTCGACGATCAGGATGCTGGCGTTGAGAATGTCGCGGTCGCTGACGATCATGCTGTTTCTTTCCTGTTCGTTCGAGCCGATTGTGTCTGCGCGAAGCTCAAGGTCACGTCCAGCGTTTCCATGAACTCGTTGACCTTGATCGGCTTGGTGAGATAGCGGAAGAATCCGGCCTCCAGGCCCTTCTCGATATCGCGCGGCATCGCATTGGCGCTGAGCGCAACGACCGGGATGTGCGCCGTTGCCGGGTCGGCGCGCAGGATTTTCATCGCGTCGATGCCGCTGATGCCGGGCAGGTTGATGTCCATCAGGATCACGTCCGGCTGGGAGGCGCGCGCAATCTCGATGCCCAGATTGCCGTCCGTCGCGCTCAGCAGGCGGATATCGGGGCGGCGCGCGATGAGCTGCTCGACCAGCATCAGGTTGGCCGGGTTGTCCTCGACGTAGAGCAGCGTGCGCAGCTGGCGCGTCTGCTTCGAACCGGTGCCGGAGCATCCGCGGATTCGGTCAGAGCCTCTACGGCTCGCGGTGCGGTCGTCAGGTTCAGCTCGATCCAGAACACGCTGCCCTTGCCGACCGTGCTTTCCACGCCGATGACGCCGCCCATCAATTCGACCAGCCGCTTGCACACGACCAGGCCGATGCCGGTGCCTTCCTCGGCGCTCGCCTCCTGTGCCGAGGCGATTGAACGGCTGGAAAAGCTGCGCCAGCTGTTCCGGAGTCAGTCCGGCGCCGGTGTCCCTGACGCTGATGCGGATGCGTCCCGGCGGTGCTCGCGACGCATTCGACCACGACCGTTCCGTCGACCTTGTTGTACTTGATCGCGTTGGACAGCAGGTTGATCAGGACCTGCTTCACCCGCGTCCGGTCGGCCTGGACGAAGTACGGCATTTCGAATGCGCGGAAAGGTCATGCTGATGCCGCGCTTCTGCGCCTGCGGCTCGATCATCGCCCGGCATTCGTGCATCACTTCGGACAGCGACATCGGCTCCAGCGACAGCGACAGCTTGCCCGACTCGATCAGCGCGAGGTCGAGGATTTCGTTGATCAGCTCCAGCAGGTACCAGCCCGCCTTGAGAATCTGGTCGATGCTGCGCTTCTGGCTGACGCGTCGGCGCCGGGTCGCCCGATTCGATCAGCTGCGCAAAGCCGAGGATCGCGTTGAGCGGCGTGCGCAGCTCGTGGCTCATGCTGGAAAGGAAATCCGATTTGGCGAGGTTGGCCTTTTCCGCGACGGCCATCGCATCGTGCAGCTCCGAGCTCGACCTGCTTGCGCACCGAATTGTCGGTGCCGATCAACAGGTAGCCGATGATGTCGCCGTAGTCGTCGCGCAGCGCGGTGATCGACACGATCGCCGGAAAGCGGCTGCCGTCCTTGCAGATATAGGTCAGCTCGTAGATGTCCTCGATGCCGCGCGAAGCCTTGAAAGCCAGCGCCTCGAACCCGGGCGTGATCGTGGTCGCGAGCTCGAGGCTCAAGGTCTGCGCGCGCGCCGTCACTTCCTGAGGATCGTGGATGTCGCTCGGGCTGATCTTGTTGACGACCTCGGCGGCTTGTAGCCGAGCATGCGCTCGGCGCCGACGTTGAACAGCTGGATGATGCCCTTCTCGTCGGTGGCGATGATCGAGAAATTGGCGCTGGTCAGAATCGCGTTCTGCAGGGCCCCCGTCTTGAGCAACGCTTCCTGGCGCAGCCCTTCGACGATGCGATCCGCCTTGCGGGCGTCGTCGAGCAGGAGGGAATCGCTTCGTTTTTCGAGCATGTGCGGCCTTCGTGCCAAGCGTACATTGAGGTGGAGGCGGTTTCCGACGTCTCGCCGGAAGGGGTTAACCGCGCGCGGAAAAGCAAAGTCCTGCACCAACAGCAAGAAATCATCTTGCTTGCGGCGCGGTCGCCGTCTGTACGCTAGGACACGTAGGAGACGGAACGGCGTGACGACGGGTTCAAATTGCCTGCGTTCGAGCTTGCCGGCAGTGCTCGCCGCGGCAACATCATCGCGACGGCGATGAACACGACGATGCCCACGACGCCGAACGCAGCCTCGACGTTGAGCAGCCCGGCCGCGCCCCAGCGGGTGTGCGCCCAGCCGTCGACCAGCGTCATGTACGCGATCGGCATGTTCGACAGCGAAGCGTACAGGTTGTACTTGGTCGCGGCCGCGCCGAGGCCGATCGTTTCGAGCACGACCGCGGTGAAGCCGGCGTAGGTCAGTCCCTGGATGAACGCGTAGATCAGCGTGAACACGACGTACATCGTCTCGGTGCGCGGCGCCACGGCCATCGCGACCGTGGATACCGCCATCAGCAGGCCGTACAGCGCGTACGCGGTCTTGCGGTCCATCCGGTCGGCGCCGTAGCCGCCGACGATACAGCCGAGTGCGGACACGATGCCGCTGAAGACTCCCGTCGCCAGCGCCACGGTGTTCGCGCTGGCGTGCCAGTCGTCGGCCACCGCCGACCACAGATTGGACGCGGCGCCGGAACCGATCGGAAGAAAGCAGATGAGGAGCGCGAGAATGCCGGCTCGCGCCCGCGCGACCTCCCACAGATCCTTCAACACGGTCGACCAGCATGCGACCGTAGCTGCCGGTGCGCGCGAGCGGCGGCGGCTCGGGGACGAACCACAGCGCCGCGCAGCACAGCGCGCATGCGATCGCGATCACGGCCGCGGCCATCCACGGATCGGGCAGCGTTTGCGCCAGCCACAGCCCGGCGCCGCCGCCCAGGCCGTTGCCGCCGAGGTTGCCCGCCTGGAACCATCCGCCGGCGCGACCCTGCAATTCCGGCGGCGTGTTGTAGACCATCAGGCTTTCGGTCGCCATCGCCAGAAACGTCGACGCGACATTCGAGATCAGCACCGCCGCATACAGCAGCGGCAGCGACGCGGCATCGGCGGGAACCGCGCCGGTCACGAAAATACCCAGCGCGCTGACCAGGCCCGCGAGCAGATACCAGGTCTTGCGCGACAGCGTCGTGTCCGCCACCGGCGCCCACAGGAATTTCCAGGTCTGCGGGATGTAGCTGGCGGCGATGAGCGCGGCGACCTCTTCCACGCTGACGCCGGCCTGCGTCAGCTGATAGCCGATCGCCACCGAGAGATACCCGCCCATCGCTCCGAAGGGAACGATCAGGAACATGAATACGCTCGGGTGGGTTCGGCGCATCGGAATGGTCGCGACTTGTCAGGATCGCTCGGGCATTTTCCAGGGCACAAGGATAGCAGCCCGCCCATCGCGACACGAACGTGATACCGTCATTTGTTGCAACAACCAAGGCGAGCTGTCTGATGAAGACCAACCATCACAAAGCGCTGCTGTTGACCTGCGTAATTGCTTGCGTCGCCTTGTCCGCTGAGGCCGCGGACCGCATGCGGGCCGGGCAATGGACCGGAACCACGACGATACCCGGCAAGACGTTCCCCAACTCGAGCTGCATTTCGCAGAGCGACGCCGATGCGATGAACGGCGACGCCAAATCGGTCCAGGCCTATCTGCAGACGGTCATCCCGCCGACGATCTGCAAGCTGTCGGACGTCAAGGTGAACGGCGGCCAAGTCGTCTACACGTCGGTCTGCGGCGGCGGCGCGCCGAATGTCGTAACGACCAACTATCACGGAGTCACATCCGAGGGATCGAGCACCGGTGGCGCGAAGACCGAGGCAAAGTGGGTCGGCGCGTGTAAGTAGGAACGCAGGTCCGCTAGAAGCGAGATGATTTACCGGCAGCACACTGCCACCGTCGACTGAGCTGCGTGGGCACCCCGGAGTCCTCGTGGATCTGCCCGAGCTGCGGGTCAACGGCGACGACGCGCTATTGCGGCTCCTGCGGGGAAGAAGGAATTCTCGCAACCCTTCCGCTCGCCGGCAGCAAAACGTCGACCGGGCCGAGGCGCTCGTTCGTTGGTCGCATGCTCGCCAGCTTGCGCACGCTGGCGTCGCCCCCGGGGCAGCTGACTGCCGACTGGATTCGCGGCAGGCGCGTGGGCTACCTCTCTCCGTTGTCGCTGTTTCTTTGGGTCAACGTTGCCTTCTTTCTCGTTCAATCCGCGAGCAGACTCGGCATTCTGACCTGGCCGTTGCGGATCCATCTCTCGGATGATTCGATCGCCTGGCTTACCACGAGATTGCTCGCACAACACCGGCCTGACGTCACGGCCTCGAATGATTCCTATGCGGAGTTGTTCAACTCTCTCGAAGCGGTCCATGCCAAGTCGCTGGTGATCGTGATGATTCCCGCGTTCGCGCTGGTACTCGGTGCCCTGTTGCTCGACCGCCGCGAGCCGCTCAAGAATTCGCTGACGTTCGCCACGCACTTCTTTGCGTTTGCGTTGCTCTGGCTTTGCGCGCTCTTTCCGGCGCTCGCGGTCGTTTTGCGTTTTCACGCCGCTGGCGGATTGCCCGCGCCAATGGATCATTCGACGGACTTGGTTGTATCGGCCCTGGAGGCTGCGGTACTCGGCTGGTACCTCTATGTGGCGCTCGGCACGGTCTTCGGGTTGACGAGACCGCGGCGGCTGCTCATGGTTATCGTTCTGATCGCGGCACTGTATGTGATTCTTCTGGCGTACCACGTGGTGGTCTTTGCCGCCACGCTGTATTCGACTTGATTGATCGAACGGTAGGGGCCGAAATACCTGCGATCCGTCGCCTGCTTCGCGGTCCTCTACATTCGTCAGCACTTTGTAAGGAAAGGTTGACGGAACTCCTGTGAAAAGATAGCGGGCGTCTCCCAAACCGCTTGACATCGCGGACCGGCGGCGTAGCGTCTCTCGCGGCGGCCCATTCGCATTCAGGGAGCTGCGAATCCCATGACCGACCTCGAGCAATGGCTCACCGCGCAGGGCCTGGAACAATACGCGCCGCGGTTTGCCGACAACGACATCGATTTCGAGGTCCTCGCCGACCTTACCGAGGCGGACCTCGAGAAGCTTGGCATGTCGCTGGGCCATCGCCGCAAGCTCCTGCGCGCGCTCGACATCCGCCGACATGAATCCTCGCCGCAGGCGCGGAGCCGTGGCTACGCCAACTCCGCTTTCGGGCGATATCTCTGGCGCGGAACGGCGCCAGATCACCGTCCTGTTCTGCGACTTGGTCGGTTCTACGGAACTCGCGCACAGGCTGGACCCCGAGGATGCAAGCGCGCTGATTCGCCGCTACCAGGATGCCTGTTCGGCCGCCGTGGCGCGTTTCGACGGCTACGTCGCGAAATTCATGGGCGACGGCTTGCTTGCCTACTTCGGTTACCCGCAGGCCAACGAGGACGCGGCCGAGCATGCCGTTCGTTCCGCACTGGCCATCATCGCGACCGTCGGGAAGCTCAAACAACCGGACGGGCAGCCCTTTTCGGTACGCATCGGAATCGCGACGGGCATCGTGATGATCGGCGACATGGTTGGCGCAGGATCCGCGCGCGAACACTCGATCGCCGGCGATACGCCGAACCTCGCCGCGCGACTGCAGGCGATGGCAGGGCCTAACGACATACTGATCGGTCCGCGGACCTACCAGCTGCTCGGAAGGCGCTTCGAATACGAAAGCCTCGGCGAACGCACGCTCAAGGGCTTTGCCGCGCCGGTGCCGGTCTGGCGCGTGTTGCGCGAAGCCGCCGCGGAAACGCGCTTCGCGGCCACGCGCGCCGCGACGCGTGGGGCGTTCGTCGGCCGCCGCGAGGAATCGTCCCT
The DNA here is from genome assembly GCA_963697485.1 of uncultured beta proteobacterium. Classification (GTDB taxonomy): domain Bacteria; phylum Pseudomonadota; class Gammaproteobacteria; order Burkholderiales; family Casimicrobiaceae; genus PALSA-1003. The sequence goes on along the minus strand of CAVOOD010000007.1, from coordinate 395,529 downwards.
CCTGCTCGACCGCTGGCGGCGCGCGACGCAAGGTCAAGGTCAAGCGATACTCATTTCCGGCGAAGCCGGCATGGGGAAGTCGCGACTGGCCGACATGTTGTCCGAAGGTCTCGGCGGCGAGGGCCACTACCACGTGACCTGCCAGTGCTCGCCCTTATCACACCAACAGCGCTCTTCATCCGGTCATCCGGCATCTGGAGCGCGCAGCCGGATTCGCGTCGGACGACGGCGATGAGATCAAGCTGACGAAACTGGAAGCGATGCTGGACGGGTTGGCGGGGAGCACCGGCCCAGCGGCCAAGAGCCTCATCGCAGACTTGCTGTCATTGCCAACCGCGCGGTATGCGGCGCTCGACATGTCAATACCCCAGCGCAAGGCCGCGCTGTTGTCAGCGCTGGTCGAACTGCTCACGCGTTTGGCCGCTGACGAGCCGGTGCTACTGTTGCTCGAGGATGCGCACTGGATCGATCCAACGACCCGGGAACTGTGGACACGATTGATCGACACTATCGCGGCGACGCGGTTGCTGGCGCTCATCACGGCGCGGCCGGAATTCGCGTCGCCCTGGACCGGGCGCGCGCATGTCTCGTCGCTCGAGCTCGCGCGCCTCACGAGTGAACTAGCCGCGCAGCTCGCGGCCGAGATCGCTGCGCCGCGCGTGCTCGACCCGGCGATCGTCGACGACATCGTCACCAAGAGCGATGGCGTGCCGCTCTACGTCGAAGAGCTGACCAAAGCCGTGCTCGAATCATCGACGCCGGACCGGCCCGTCGTGCCAGCCACGTTGCACGATTCCCTGATGGCGCGCCTCGATCTCCTCGGACCTGGCAAGGACATCGCGCAGGTTGCCGCGGTCATCGGGCAGCAGTTTTCGCACGATCTTCTGGCGGCAGTCGTTTCGTGTTCCCCGGCCGAGCTTTCATCGGGACTTGCGCGTCTCGTCGACGCGGGACTCGCCTCTCGCAGCGTTCGGGCGACGGATGCGACCTACAGTTTCAAGCACGCGCTCCTGCGCGATGTCGCGTATGAAAACATGCTCCGTACGCGACGGCAACAACTCCACGAGCGGATCGGCCGCGTGCTGATCGAGCGATTCGCCTCAGTCGTGGAATCCGAGCCTGAGTTGCTCGCGTATCACTTCCATCAGGCGCGTCTGTTTGAGCTCGCGCTCACCTATCGCGAGCGCGCCGGCGAGCGTGCCGCGGCGCGCTCGTCCTTTTCCGAGGCAATCGCCCACTTCAGCGCTGCACTGAGCGAGGCGGAGCAACTGGCGCAAGGACCCGATCGCACACGGCTGGAGCTTGGCCTGCTGCTCAAGTACGGTCCGTCCCTTGCGGCAATCAAGGCCCCGCATAGCGTGGAAGTGGCCGATGTCTATCAGCGCGCCGCCAGCATGCCGTGTCCCTCGGTGACCAAGATGGGCTGTTCAAGGCGACTTGGGGTCTATGGAACCACGATATCCAAACGCGCCTACTGGATCGCGCCCGGGATCAAGCGGACGCGCTCGTGGCGCTGGCACGGAACTCGGGCAATGATGACTACCTTCTGGAGGGGTTTCACTGTCTCTGGTCCACTGCCCAATTCCGCGGGGACGTGACCACTGCGCTGGAGATGAGCCGAGCTGGAATCGAGCGTTACGACCGCGCCCGGCACAGCTGGATGGGTCCGGTCTTTGGCGGCCATGATCCCGGCGTATGCGCCTACATCGTTCGCTCCATTGCGTGCAGTCTGCGAGGTCGCTACGCGGACGTGAAGCGCAGCAATGAACGGGCGATATCGTTGGCCGAAGAACTCAAGCACCCGAACAGCCAGGCTCACGCGCGGGTGAGCGCCATGGTTGCCGCTCAAATCGGGGGCGATCACCGGAGCGTCGATCAATATGGCCAGCAGCTCATTGCCCTCGCGGACAAATACAACCTGCCTCCGCCTCGCGCCCATGCCCTGTTCCTCTCGGGTTGTGGCCGCGCCTTTACGACCGATCTGGATGCGGGCATGGCGGTGATGGAGGCCGAGTTCCCGCGAGCCTCCGCCATCGGTCCATTGTTCCGATACTACGCGGCGCTCCTCGCCGAAGGCCGCGAGAAATCCGGCCGCTTCCAGGACGCGCTGGCGGTTCTCGCGAAGACGCTTGAAACCGTGACCGAGGCAGGTGTCGGCTTTTATATCTCCGAGTTGTATCGCCTGCAGGGCGTCTGCCTGTTGCGGGCGGATCGCGACGCGAATGTGGAGTCAGCGCTGCGGTCGCTGCGCACGAGGTGTCGAAGTTGCGCGGAAGCAAGGGGCCACGGCACTCGAGCTGCGCGCGGCCGTGAGTCTTGCACGCGCGGGAATCGAGCTCGGGCGCCCGGCGGAGGGTGTTACCGCGCTGCGCGAGCTCTGCGCGACGCTGCCGCCGGAGTTCGATGCGCCAAATTTGAGGGAAGCGAATGAGCTTTTAGCCAGCGTGCGGGCATAGCGGGACGGGGTACCGTGTCGCGACGGCCTGTTGCGACGGCTGTGACCCTAATGGCCGTCGACCTCGGTAGCGGGCGCCAGTTACTTTTGCTGCCATAGCTTCGGGAAAATCCGTTGCGCGATATCCGGTCGCGCATCGTAGAACACCAGCAGTGCGGCGTAGACGATCGGCAGCGCATACGAGCCCCAGCGCCCGAAGCTGAGCAACGCATAGCACAGCGCCACGAAGGTGGCGATCAAGGTGACCTGCGCGGCGTTGTCCGCGAGCGAGCGCCTGCGATCCCCCTCCAGGTCGCCGATGACCGGCCCCGCGCGCGTCGGCTGTCCTCGATGTCCGGAGGTCGTCGTCGCTTCGAACACACCCTGCGCCCGGACCGCGGCAAGCAGCGACATGCCGGCGACCGGTATCCAGAAGTGCTTGTCGGTTACCGTGCTCCACCAGTCGACGCCGGTCGCCAGGCCGAAAATGAAGGCGGGCGCGGCGATCGGCAGCGTGATGATCGCCGCCACGACCGCCAGAAAAATCGCTATGAACACGACGGCGAGCAAACGCATCGGCAGCCAGCGCGAACGCGGGTCGACCGACGTCGGATCCTTGCGATCGCGCGTCGTGCCGACGATCAGCATCAGTCCCAGCGACAGATCGAACGCGGTCAACAGCAGGTAACTCGCGATATTGCCGTTGAGCAAGTACAGCGGCAGCAACGGAACCAGGTGACGCACGACGTCGATCGACGATGTTCATCAGCGACCCGCGCGACGACTGCGCGCCTCCCGTTCCGGTATCGGGCGGCCGTTGCGACGCAGTGGAGTCGTTGGCCATGATCAGATAAGCGTCTGTCGCCGATTTCCGCGAGGTCGACACGAACCGAACGGGCGAAGTATATTGGAAATCGTCAGCTTCGATCGGGATTGAAAGCATGGCACGCATCTTCGTAACAGGCTCGGCAGACGGGCTCGGACAGATGGCCGCGAGGCGCATGGTCGAGGATGGCCATCGCGTCGTCCTGCACGCGCGCAACGACAAGCGCGCGAAGGAAGCGCTGGCCGCGGTTCCCGGCGCGGAAACCGCGATTGCCGGCGATCTCTCCAGCATCGCCGAGTGCAAGCAGATCGCCGAAGAGGTCAACGCGCTCGGCGCGTTCGACGCCGTCATCCACAACGCCGGCGTCTATCTGCAGCCGCGCCGGATCGCGACCGTGGACGGGCTGCCGCAGGTGTTCGCGGTCAACACGCTGGCGCCCTACATCCTCACCGCGCTGATCCGCAAGCCGAAGCGATTGGTCTACATCGACCTCAGGATTGCATCGGAGCGGCGACCCGAGCCTGAAAGACCTGACCTGGAGCGAGCGCAAGTGGAACAGCTCGAGCGCGTACGCCGACTCCAAGCTGTACGACGTGATGCTGGCGTTCGCCGTCGCGCGCAAGTGGCCGGACGTTCTTTCCAACGCAGTCGATCCCGGTTGGGTGCCGACCAAGATGGGCGGCCCGAACGCGACGGATGATCTAAATGCGGGCGCGGAGACGCAGGTGTGGCTGGCGACGAGCGACGATCGTGACGCGATGGTCAGCGGAGAGTACTTTCACCACCAGAAGAAGCGTGCGCCGATAGCTGCGGCTCGCGACGAGAAGATTCAGGATCGGCTTATCGCCGAGTGCGCGAGAATTTCCGGCCTGCCGTTTCCCGAGGTAGGTTGAGGTGGGATTGAGGTGGGCTTCGAAGTGGCCCGGTCGATCGACCGCTACCAGCCAGCAACAAATCATTCGCCAATTGTCCACCGATGAAATGGTTCAAACACGAGCTCATGAACGAGGCGATTGTCGTCGCGCTCGATTTTCGCTCGTCGAGCCTAATATTCGATGATCTTGAGGCAACCAGCAACCTCGAACGGCTTGATGGGTTCATCTCAAGCATTAAGCATTTCCTGGCCGATGAATTACAGATGGCGAGGGGATTGAAATTTGCACCACACAAGTTCAGTGGCGATGCTTGGATCTTGCTTTTCTTCCCCGATACGCCCGGCGAACAGCTTTTGACCGGCCTGCGCGACCTGTGTGCCTATTACGATCGGCGAATACGATCGACAGTTGCTTCCGAATGCTCACGGCGTCACCAGAAGTAACCGGAATCGCATTTGGAATCGATGCGGGACCGCTTTTTAAGACAACCATCTTCGGCAAGACGGAGTACTTGGCGCGTGCTCTAAACGTGGCTGCTCGGCTGCAGGCCCATGCAAAGAAACTGCCGGAGCGTTTCGGCACGCTTGTATCGGCCACAGCGTTCGAGAAGCATTTCCGTGGAATACGATTTCAAGGCAACGACGACAACGCGAGATTTAATGGGTATTCGACACGGAGAAGGGTTTCTTTGTGTCCAAGTGGAGATTGCTCGACTCGGCCAGTGCTGGTGGCATTGGCCCAGGTGGCTAAGACGTGACTCCCGCGTGGGTTTGCCCTGAAGCAGATCGTTTGATTGATTCCTCCAGAGACCCTCTCCTTTCGCCGAACGCCAGTACTGTCGCTCCCGCTAGCCTTTTCCGCTAGACTATTCCCGGCGCAGCGAAATCGCAGGCGCGAGACTTCCACCGGTGAATTCTCCGTGACCGAAACCGAGCGGCATCCGACGAGCCGCGCTCTCGTCGCGAGTTTCCTCTTCACCGACCTGGTCGGATACTCGAAGGGAACGGCGGCCGAGCAGTATGCTGCCAAGGCCACGCTGTCGACCGTTCTGCGCAGGAATCTCGCAACCCTTCTCGACGTCGACTACCGGATCAAGGACACCGGCGACGGCGCGTTGATCGCGTTCACCTCCAGTCCCGAGCACGCGCTCTACATGGCGCTGGCGATCGCGGAGGATTTCGGGCAGGCCGCGGGTGCGGCGGGCTTCCCGTCGAATCGCCTCCGCACCGGCCTTCATCTGGGATCGGTCAAGGAGTCGACCGACCTCGAAGCGCGGCCCAATTTCGTCGGCGACGGCATCAACGCCGCCAAGCGCATCATGGACTTCGCGGAGCCCGGACAGATCACCGCTTCGCGCGCCTTCTTCGAGGCCGTCGGCAGCCTGGACTCCGCGTACGCCGATCTTTTCAGGCATATCGGTGCCCCTGACGACAAGCACGGACGCGCGCACGAGTTGTATGCGGTCGCGCCGAGCGCTGCGGTGCTGCAGAAGCTGAAGCTCGATCTCGCATCCGCTGCCGATGAGCCTGCGCAAGTTGCCGCGAAAATTCCCGCGCCGCCGAAGCCGCCGCCGAATGCGGCGAGCGCGCTTGCCGCCGACACTCCTGCCAAACCGAGCCGTGCCGGCGAGATCGCGCGCAAGGCGCTGTTTGCCGTCATCTTGGTGGTCGCGCTCGGCGCCGTTACGCTATTCGCTGTCGACAAGCTGACCGCTCCCAGCGCTTCGACGAGCCCTCAAGCGACGATCGAGCCCCCGGCCGCTCCGGCGACGCCGAAGCAAGCGGCTGCGCCGCCGGCTTCGCAGAAGGCCGCGGTCGAGTCGCAAGCCTCGCCCGCGATCGTCGCCAAGCCCGAGCCAACGTCTCGGGCTCCAGCTCCGGGCGCAAGCGCTGGAGCAAGCGCAACCCCGCCCGATTCGACGCAGCCGGAAACCGCCCCGCCCTCGGCGGCGACGCCGAAAGCGAGCCCGAAGATCAAGCCGAAGGCCGAGCCGTCTCTGCCCGCACCTGCCCCCGCCCCCGCCAGCACTGCGTCCGACCGCGGCAGCCCCCGTTGCAGTCGCATCATGGAAAAGGCAACCTTGGGCGAAACGCTATCCACCGAAGAAAAGAAGGAGCTAGCAAGCTCATGTCGCTGAATCCGCCGCGGTGCATGACCACTGGGCTGACTGCCGCCAGCCTGATTTCCCTAGTGCTGCTTGTGTCGTGCGGAACGCCCGCACCCGAGCGTCCGGTGGCGCCGTCGTCCGAATTGTCGTTCGACGCCGGTGTCGATTACGCGATCGACGACCTGCTGGTGCAGGCGCGGCGGCTGCCGGCATTCACCGCTTCGCCCGGCTTGCTCAAGTCCGACGTGCCACGCAGCGTCATCGCGGTCGATCCTGCGATCGACGGCAATACCGGGCAGCAGACGAACGCGTCCAAAGTCCTCGATTCGCGGCTGATTCTGCGCGCCGCGAACAAATTCGCGCAGTTCGACGTGGTTCCGGTCAGCGCGAACACCGTGGGCAAGGCGCAGTTCGTCCTGGCAGGGACCTTGACGCCGATCGATGCGTCGAAAGGCGCCGTGGGAACGTTCCGGATCAGTCTCTCGCTGACCGATATCAAGACGGGATTCGTCGTCGCGCAGTCCGCGACGCGGGTGCGCAGCGAAGGCATCGACACGACGCCGACCGCGTTTTATCGAGACAGTCCTTCGTTGACCAAGGATCGCGTCGTCGAAGGCCAGATCAAGACGGCCGAGACGCCGGCCGGCGGTGCCGCCGACGAGTTCTACATGTCGCGTTTGCCGATCAACGCCCTGATCACCGAAGGTTCGAAGCTCTACGAAGCGGGCAACTACACCGACGCGCTGCGCTACTACGAGTCGGCGGCATCGCGTCCCGAGGGACAGCAGTTGCGCGTGCTCAACGGCCTCTATCTGGTCGACACCCAGCTCGGCCGCACCGACGACGCCGAGAAAGCGTTCGCGAAAATCGTGGCGCTGGGTCTTGCGACCAACAGTCTTTCGGTCAAATTTCTGTTCCGCCCCGGCTCGCTCGACTTCCTGGCGGACCCGAAGGTCAGCGGCCCGTACAACATGTGGCTGCGCCTGGTCGCGCGCGAAGTCGCGTCATCCAAGGCCTGTCTCAACATCGTCGGTCACACCAGCCGCACCGGAGCGGAGAAGTACAACGAGACGCTCTCGCTGCAGCGGGCGGTCACGATCCAGCGCCGGATCGAGGCGCTGAGTCCGGAGACCGCGGGCCGCCTCACGTCGGTCGGGATGGGCTTCCGGGAGAACCTGGTCGGATCCGGCACCGACGATCTGCGCGACGCGCTCGATCGGCGCGTCGAATTCAAGGTTCGAAACTGCTGAAGAAGGCGCCGCACCACACCGCAAAATAAGAGTAATCGGGCTGGTCAACAGGGGAGGAACACACATGGCTTTGCGTTTCATGATTGCCTTGGCGGTCATCGTGCTCGCGGCAACCGGATGTTCGAGCGAGCGTGCCAGTACGTCAGCGTCCCGAATACCGGGCTGGCAAATGAAGCTGGGTGACGGGACGGTGTCGAGCTACGCCGAGATCGAAAGCGGCGGCGCGCCGACGTCGATAGGCGTCGTCTGGTCCGCGAGCGCGCTGGAGAGCTTGCCCATCGATTCCGACGAGCATCGCTGCTTCGGTCGCGACAAGGACGGCGCGAAAGTCGCCGACACCATGTGTCAGCACACGCACGAGTTCGTCATTCCGTTGCCGGACGCGGTGGCACTGCGAACCGACGTCCCGTTCAAATGGGTTCTGCTGAACTGGAACCCGGCTGGTCACATTCCTCCGGGCGTCTACAACTTTCCGCACTTCGACATTCACTTTCAGATGGGCCCGATCGCCGATGTCTTCGCGATCGAACCCGGACCGTGTGGCCCCGAAATGGTCCGCTGCGATCAGTTCAAGACGGCGAGAAAGCCGATACCCGCGAACTACATGGCGCCGGATTATGTCGACGTCGAAGCGGTGGTGCCGGCCATGGGCAATCACCTGATCGACACCACCGGCCCCGAATTCGGCAAGGAGCCGTTCACGCGGAGCTGGATCTACGGCGTGTACGACGGCAAGGTGATCTTCTATGAAGCGATGGTCACGCGCGCGTACATGCTGAGCAAGCCCAACGGCTGCCTGCCGATCAAGGCGCCGAAGGCGGTCGCGACGGCCGGGTTCTATCCGACCGAATACTGCGTGCGCCACAACCCGACAACGGGGGAGCACTCGGTGTCGATGGAGAAGTTCTCGCGTCGCGAGGCAAGCGCGCCGGAGGCGGCTCCGGCAAAGGGGTAGCCCAGGTCGAGGCTGGCCGAAACACTGCCGCGCTTTTCGAGCGCGACAAAATGGCGCCGAGTTAGAATCGAGTCCTCGCAGCGTACGGAGACTTGGATGACTCAGTCGGCCTTCGCAGAAAGCCCCGCCAGGCGTCTCCGCGCGCTGATCAACGCGCCCACCATCCTCGTCCTTCCCGGCGTGTTCGACGGCTTCAGCACGCGGCTGGTGGAGAAGATGGGCTACACCGCGGCATTCATCACAGGCAGCGGCGTCAGCGAATCGCGCCTCGGCCAGCCCGACGTCGGGCTGATGGGCCTCGAAGAAAACGTCGCGGCGGCGCGCGCGATCGCGCTGTGCTCGAATCTGTTGCTGCTTGCCGACGCCGACACCGGCTACGGCAATCCGATCAACGTGCACCACACGGTGCGCGCGTTCGAGCGCGCGGGCGTCGCCGGCCTGATGCTCGAGGACCAGGTGTGGCCGAAGCGCTGCGGTCACCTGAAGGGCAAGGAAGTGATCACGGCCGAGGAGATGGTGCAGAAGATCCGCGCCGCGGCGGACGCGCGCGTCGATCCCGACTTTGTCATCAAGTCGCGCACCGATGTGCTGGCCACGCACGGTCTCGCGGAAGCGATCCGCCGCCTCAACCTCTATGCCGAAGCCGGCGCGGACCTGCTGTTCGCCGACGCGGCGATGTCGGCCGACGATATCGGCACGATCGCGAAGAACGTAGTGAAGCCGCTGTCGGTCAACATGGGCTTCGGCATCCGGCAGCGATCGACGACGCCGCTCCTGTCCGCCAGACAATTGCAGGATCTCGGCGTGGCGGTGGTGATCTACCCGCGCCTGCTGACCGCCTGCGCACTGCAGGGAATGAAGAACGGCCTCCGAGCTTCTCGAGCAATCGCTCGACAGCGGCAAGGTCGTCGATCGACCCGATGCGCTGGTCTCGTTCGAGGAGCTGCACGACATCATGGGCATGCACGAGATCGAGGAGCTTGAGCAGCGCTTCCTGACACCCGAGCAACTCGAAGCCAAATACGGCAGCGAGCGCAAGGCGGCCATCATGCCGGACACCAGGCCGGGCGATCCGACAACGAAACCGAAGCAAACAGCGTGACGATCAGCGGGGCGCCTCGCGCGCCAATCAGGACGGAATTGTCCGGGAGGATGCGATGAAAAAGAGGCCGCTTTACAAGCATCTGTACGCGCAGGTGCTGTTCGCGATTGCTTGCGGAGTCCTTCTCGGTCACTTCTTCCCCGATACCGGCGCGGCGATGAAGCCTCTCGGCGACGGTTTCATCAAGCTGATCAAGATGATCATCGCACCGATCATTTTCTGCACGGTGGTGACCGGCATCGCGGGCATGGAGGACATGAAAAAGGTCGGCCGCGTCGGCGGTAAGGCGCTGCTCTATTTCGAGGCCGTCAGTACGCTGGCCCTGATCATCGGCCTGGTCATCGTAAACACCCTGAAGCCGGGCGCCGGCATGAATGTCGACGTTGCCGCACTGGACACCAAGGCGCTCGCGAGCTACACGACAGCGGCTCATTCGCAGAGCACCGTTGATTTTCTGCTCAATGTCATTCCGAACACGATTGTCGACGCCTTCGCCAGGGGCGAGATCCTCCAGGTGCTGCTCTTCTCCGTGCTGTTCGGTTTCGCGCTTTCGTCCGCGGGCGAAGCCGGCAGGCCGGTGGTGTCCTTCATCGACAAAGTGGCCCATGCCTTGTTCATCGTCGTCGGATTCATCATGCGTCTCGCGCCGATTGGCGCCTTCGGCGCGATGGCATTCACCATCGGCAAGTACGGCATCGGCTCGCTGCAGCAGCTGGCGCAGCTGATGGGCAGTTTCTACCTGACCTGCGTGTTGTTCATCGTCGTCGTTCTCGGACTGATCGCCCGCTGGGCGGGTTTTTCGATCTTCCGCTTCATCGCCTACATCAAGGAAGAGCTGTTGATCGTGCTCGGAACGTCATCGTCGGAATCGGTGCTCCCACGGATGATGGCGAAGATGGAAAAGCTCGGCTGCTCCAAATCGGTGGTCGGCCTGGTGATCCCTACCGGGTATTCGTTCAATCTCGACGGCACGTCGATCTACCTGACGATGGCGGCGATTTTCGTCGCGCAGGCAACCAATACCGACCTTACGCTGATGCAGGAGCTGACCATCCTGGGCGTGCTGCTGCTGACCTCGAAAGGCGCGTCCGGAGTCACCGGCAGCGGTTTCATCGTGCTCGCGGCGACCTTGTCCAGCGTGCCGACGATCCCGGTGGCCGGCCTGGCACTGATCCTCGGAATCGACCGTTTCATGTCGGAGGCGCGTGCGCTCACCAACCTGATCGGCAACGGCGTCGCGACGATCGTTGTCTCGAAGTGGGAGCGGGAGCTCGACCACGCCCAGATGGAGCGCGGATTGCGCCGCGACGTCGAGAACGAGCTCGAGGAAGAGGCGCGATTGAAGCACGCGACAGCGAAAACGGCGCCGAAACCGGCGTAGCCGAACCGTGCACGCCGGCGGCCCTCCGATCTCGGACATCGGCCCACGGCTGCGAACGACCCGTCTTCCGCCCTTGGCCCCGCGTAAGCGCTTCCTGGTCATCATCCGCGCCGGCGATCGATCGCTTCATCCCCAATGGACCAGCTCCCTGGTTACGCGCGATTGGGATCTTGCGGTCAGCTATTTCGGCGACGACCCGCATCGCTATCGCGATGCCGGCGAAGTGCGCATCGACGACAAGGGTCCGAAATGGCCCGGGCTCCACGCTCTGCTCACCCGCGACGACTTCTGGCGAGACTACGACTATATCTGGCTGCCTGATGACGATCTGGCGGTCACTCAAGCCGCTATCAGCACGCTCTTCGAGGTGACCGCGTCTCGCGATCTCGCGCTTACGCAACCGGCGCTATCGTGGTCGAGCTTCTACTCCCACCCGGTGACGATCCGGAGTCCGAGCTTCAGACTTCGGCTGACCGATTTCGTGGAGAATATGGCGCCGTGCTTCAGGCGCGGATCTCTTGAGACGTGTCTGCCGACGATGGGGCAGAATCTGAGTGGTTGGGGGCTTGGCGCGATCTGGCCCCGCCTCCTTGACGGCGGGTCATCGCGCGTCGCAATCATCGACGACGTGACCGTCACTCATACGCGGCCCGTCGGTGGGCCGAACTATGCGACGCTTCGCGCGGCGGGCATCTCACCACAACTCGAAATGGACGCGTTGCTGGACACGTACGGCATTCGCTTCGACAACCCGCGAGTGCTCGCGGCAATCGACCGCGAAGGCCGTCTGCTCAGCGGAGCGGATCCGGACCAGGCCAGAAGCCTCGAGCAACGCCTGTGCGGCGACTGGTGCGACTTCCTGGCTTCGCGGCAGCGGCTGGACGTGCCGGCGCTCCTGGTGTCGAAGCAACTCGAACGTGCAAAGTGGGGATGGTGAGACGGAACGGGCCCGACTAGAACATGATCGTCGCCGGCAGCGCCCGCTCCACGATATGCCGATAGTCTTCGAGCCGCCGTTGCGGCAGGAATAGCGGCGACTTGGTTTCGTGATCGTAGCGCGCGAACGGGCGCAGATAGCGCTCCGCATAATCGCGATCGCGCGCGTCCATGTACGGCTCGCAGGCTTCGCGAAGAATGCTGTGGTAACGCACCAGCCAGGCCAGACCGTCCGGGAGGTAGTCTTTCAGCCGCGAGTACGCAAACTCGTCGTGGTTCCACTGCATGACACATTGCTCGAGCCCGGCGCCCGCCTCGCCGCTTATCGGCCGGTTCATGCACACGACGTTCTCGGGCGACTCTCCCGTCAGCAAGAGCACTTTGCCGAGATCGTGCACCAGTGCCACAAGCAGAAATTCCTCGGTCGCCGTGCCTTCCGCTTCCATCGCGTCTATGATCTGAAGTACATGAAGCTGCTGGCTCGCACAAAGCAGGCGCTGATCGGTCGGGTCGATGCACTGTGCGAGCTTTTCGACAAGGCTCCACGGGTTGACTTTGCCGAATACGGGCGCGACATATTTTCTCCTCAGCGCTTCGACCGTCTCGACGGCTTGTGCGTCGTGTCGCTCCTGGATCGCGTGCGCGCGTCCGAGGTAAGCCTCTCTCATGGCCTTGGGCGAAGGGATCGGCGGGGCCATTTTCGGTGGCGCAACCGGGCCCGGCGTCAGGGTCCAACTATGCGAAAGTTCGAATGGCACGCAGGTCTCCAGCCGAAGAACTACGAATGAATGTTACCACCGGCAGCCTCCCGCTGGATGTGCTCGTCGTCGGCATGGGGTTTGCAGGAATGACCTCCGCGCGCGTGCTCGCAGACGCAGGCTTCCGCGTTCATCTGGTCGATCGGCGCAACCACATCGGGGGCAACGCCTTCGACACGACCGATGCGCACGGCATCCTGATCCATCCCTACGGCCCGCACATCTTTCATACCAATGCCGAGCGAATCGTCGGGTTTCTCTCGCGCTTCACCGGCTGGCGCCGCTATGAGCACCGAGTTCTCGCCAAGGTGGGCGACCAGATGCTGCCTCTGCCGATCAATCGGACGACCATCAACCGGTTGTACGGGCTCGACCTCGATGAGCAGGGCGTTCGCGATTTCCTTGCGCGGGTACGCGAGCCGCGCGACCGGCTCGTGACCAGCGAAGACGTCGTGCTCGCAAGCATAGGTTCCGATCTATGCGCAAAGTTCTTCCGCGGTTATACCCGCAAGCAATGGGGGCTCGATCTGTCGGAGCTCTCTGCGGCGGTCGTCGCGCGAATCCCGGTGCGCACGAACGACGACGACGGTTATTTCTCGGACAAGTATCAATTCATGCCGGACCAGGGGTATACGACGATGTTTCGGCGCATGCTCGATCACCGTCTGATCACCTACGAAACCGCGGTCGACTTCGCGGAAATCCGCAATGAAGTACGCTACCGCTGGCTCGTCTACACCGGACGCATCGACGCTTATTTCGACTACTGTTATGGCCGTCTTCCGTACCGTTCGCTCGAGTTTCAGCACGAACACCTGGCGGACGTTGAGCGGTTTCAGCCGGTCGGGACGGTGAATTACCCGAACGACTTCGAGTTCACCCGCATCACCGAGTTCAAGCATCTGACCGGACAATCGCACAGCGGAACTTCAATCGTGCGCGAATTCCCACGCTCGGAAGGTGACCCTTTCTATCCGATCCCGCGGCCGGAAAACGCGGCGCTGTTCAAGAAGTACGAGGCGCGTGCCGCCACGTGCGAGCGGGTGACGTTCGTCGGACGGCTGGCTCAGTACCGTTACTACAATATGGACCAGGTGGTGGGTGCGGCTTTGGCTGCGGCAGGCCGCTTGACGCCGCTGCTCGCGAGAACCTAGGCGATTTATTGAACGCGCTTACCTGCCGACTGCCACCGCTCGATCCACGCCACGAGATCCGAGATGGCGGCATGCAACGAGTCGCGAGCCTGCCGGCGTCTATGGTCGGTCAACGGATGAATGGTCGCGTCCGGATCCCATACCGACATCAGGCCCGTCTGCATCGTAGTCAGCTTGTCCAAAAGCGCATAAAGATCAGTTACGCGTATGCGGGCCCAATCTTCCGGGTTCGCTTCAACGATGTCAGCCAGCTGCGTTTCCACTTGCTAGCTCCCGTGCGCCATACCAGGCACTCCGAGCTGTGCCGACTCATCGATGAGCGCAAATGAGGTCCAAACGTACTCGAACTGCTGTTGGATCGGCTCGCTCAGACGCATCCTGTAGGTTGCGTCGGATGAGAGCAATGTCACATCCGAATCAGTCCTGAAGTCGTGTGCGGGAAGCAGCAGCGTCTTGATCGGCATGGTCGGATATTTCTCGCTCGGCGGCAGGTAAAGCGCCGCGAAGCACCTCGACGCAAGGTGCGGGGCGTCGGCGATCGACAAATCTGCGATCGCAGTCGGTCACCAGTTTGACGAAGCGAGGTTCGCGTCCGAGGTACTCCACGCCGATCTCGACATAGTCGACCATAAGTCTCCTGAACCAGCGTACGACCGACACGATCCAGGGTGCAGCTTCGCTTTCGCGAACGGCGATCAGCGAGCCCGGGATCACGCCATTCAGACTGTCGATCTGTGCGCGCATGCGGCAGCCCGAATCACTTCGATCCTTGACCTGCCAGATTTGCGGAATCCCGTCGAATACGCCTGTGATCGGAAGCGCTATTGGGCTGGTGTTGCCGGTCGTAGCGATTGGTGAAAGGGCAGGATGGCCAAAGGGCGAGATAGTGTTTTCGCGCGGCGGACGAAAATCCTTCGTTCGGTCTCCGTCCGTTCCTGCGCAACTCGTCGATGATGTAGTGAAAGCCCACGATAGCCTGGACGGCCAGGGTAACGGCCTTGCGCTCCGCGCGGCGCTCGATGTCGACCGGGTTCGGGGCGAAGAGAATCGCGAGTTTGTTCAGCAGCGCGAGCTGCCCGGCGCGCGCCGCAGGCGTCGTCCCATTTGGAAGAGTGGCGCCATCGCGCAGCGAAGTCATTTCCTGGTCGATCATCGCGATCAGTGGCGAAGAGTCAAAATGGAGAAGATTGCCTGCAGGGAGATCGCCTTCTCCTGCCGGGGGCCGTTTGAGCCCATCCACGCCGTCCAGGTCGACCACAAACCCCTTCGGCTCAACGTGGACACTACCGTTGACTTGCGACAGACGCAGGCCCGGCCCGCCGCACCAACGCGCAAACCAGCGATGCGCCCACAGTGCCTCGCGAGGCGAGAACCGGCCGCTGTTCATGGCCTCCAGCAACAGGATCTGCAGATACTGCTGCTCCAGTTCTCCGATCGTGCGGCCAAGGCGATTCACCAAATCCCGTTCATTTGCAAGCCGATACATCTGATGCAGCTGTCTCCATATCTCGGGGCTGCGCTTCTTGTATCGGAGCAAGCGCAGCAGCAATTCGACCTTCCTGTGATGGAACAGCTGAACCCGGACCAGCGGCTCAGGGTCGGTCCAGTAGTCGTTGGCTATCTTCGCAATGTGGTGCAGAAAATATTCGTGCGCCTGGCAAAACGACTGGCTAAGCCGCAACGCGGCATTCCAGGCCTTCCATTCGAACGAGCCTATATGCGCGTCGCCTTCAACGTATTGGGTCAGCAGCAGATCGATCGCCGGCTGTGTCTGGCGTTCCAGCGCAAGAAGAGCTTCGAGCCGGCTGATTTCCAGTTGACCATCCTGAATGAGCCCCGTGATCGCCTCGCAAATCGCCTTCTGCGTCTCGATCGGGTCGGCTTGCACGGAATAAAAAATATCCTCGCCCGCCGTCCCTTTTATCGGACGGTCGTGACGCTCTGATTGAACCGGCGAAAGTGTTGCAGACAAGCTCACGCTCGAATCCCCAAGGACAATTCCAGCCTATGACCTGATGTAGCACAGGGCATGCCAAGCGCGTCTTCGGCCATCGTCGCGACGAGTGAGCTTGAGCGGGTGAGTGCAAAGTGACGCAGAGCGTCGAAATCGGTTGCCCGTTCTGTAGTGTGCAGCCTCTGGGATCGACGTGTGATAATGCCGCTGGGCTGATCCCACGACATCGGCATGATCGCTAAAACCAGCCGTACCTTGCTTGCCGCAATCGGACTCGCATCGGTTGGCGGATGCGCGATCGCCGCCGAGCCCGCAAGCCCCGCGAACGGCCGCAAACGCGAATTCGTCACCGGCCTCTGGCATCGATCTGAGATACGTCGACCCTGCCGTCCGGCCGCAGGACGACTTCTACCGCGCAGTCAACGGCAAATGGCTCGACACTTTCGAGATGCCGGTCGACAAGGCCCGTTACGGCTCCTTCGACAAGCTGCGCGAAGACACCGAGCTGCAACTCAAGGCGATCATCGAGGACGTAGCCAAGGCGGCGGATGCCGCGCCCGGCTCCGAGGCGCAGAAAATCCGCGATCTCTACAACAGCTTCATGAACGAAGCGAAGATCGAGGAGCTCGGTACCAAGCCGCTCGCTCCTTTGTTCGCGCGCCTCGATGCGGTCAAGGACAAGAGCGACGTCGCGGCGCTGATGGCGAGCTTCAACGTCCTTCGCATCGATGCGCCGTTCTCGCCAGTCGTCCATCAGGACAACCGGGACTCCAGCAAGTACGTCGTCGATCTGCGCCAGGGCGGCCTGGGCTTGCCCGATCGCGATTATTACCTCGACGACAAGTTCAAGGATGTGCGCGCGCGGTACGCGACGCATGTCGAGAAGATGTTCACGTTGGCCGGCGACCGCGATGGCGCCACGTCCGCGCGCGAGGTCATCGCGCTCGAGGCCGAACTGGCCAGAGCGCAATGGACGCGGGTCGAGAATCGCGACCCGGTCAAGACCTACAACAAGGTGGAGCTGGCGCAGCTTGCGGCTCTCGCGCCAGGCGTCGACTGGAAGCGTTGGCTCACCGATTCGGGAATCGATTCCCGCGTCGACTATCTGATCGTCGCGCAGCCCAGCTACCTGACCGCTTTCGCGAAGCTCCTCGCCGACACGCCGCTGCCGGTGTGGAAGGCGTATTTCAGATGGCAGCTGCTGAACGGCGCCGCGCTATATCTGCCGAAAGGCTTACGTCGACGAGCAGTTCGCCTTCCAGGACACGGTGCTGCGCGGCACGCCGGAGAACCGGCCGCGCTGGAAGCGCGGCGTGGAATTCGTCGACGCATCGATCGGCGAAGCGCTGGGCAAGCTCTACGTCGCCCGGCATTTCCCGCCGGAGAACAAGGCGCGCATGGAAACGCTGGTCGGCAATCTGCTCGCTGCGTACAGGCAAAGCATCGATGCGCTGGACTGGATGAGCCTGGAGACCAAGACCGAAGCAAAGGCGAAGCTCGCCAAGTTCACGCCGAAGATCGGCTACCCGACGCAGTGGCGCGATTACACGAATCTGACCGTCGGCAGGGACGACCTCGTCGGCAACTGGATGCGCGCACAGGAATTCGAGTACCGGCGCAACATCGCCAAGCTTGGCAAGCCGATCGATCGCACCGAATGGGGCATGCGGCCGCAGACGGTCAACGCCTACTACAGTCGGGAAAAGAACGAGATCGTCTTCCCGGCGGCGATCCTGCAGCCGCCGTTCTTCAACGTGGCTGCCGACGATGCGGTCAACTACGGCGGCATCGGCGCGGTGATCGGCCATGAGATCAGCCACGGATTCGACGATGGCGGCAGCCGTTTCGACGGCGACGGCAACCTGCATCAGTGGTTCACCGCGGACGATCTCAAGCGCTTCAGGGATAAAACGCAGGCGCTGGTCGCGCAGTACGACCAGTACGAGCCGGTGCCCGGCTTCCACGTCAACGGCGCGCTGACCCTGGGCGAAAACGTCGCCGACAATTCAGGCCTCGCGATTGCCTACCGCGCGTACAAGATCTCGCTCGGCGGCAAATCGGCGCCGGTCATCGACGGCCTGACCGGCGAGCAGCGCCTCTACTACGGTTGGGCGCAGGTATGGCGCGGCAAGTCGCGCGAACCGGAGACCATCCGCCTGATCAAGGTCGACCCGCATGCGCCGCAACAGGTGCGCGGTCTCGCGACGCTGCGCAACCAGCCTGGGTTCTACGAAGCCTTCGGGGTCAAGGAAGGCGACAGGATGTATCTGCCTCCGGATCAGCGCATCACTCTGTGGTAATTCTCCGGCGATGGCCGTCGGGAAATCGGAGTCAAGGCCTGGCAGCGCCCGGGCCCATGGACGATGCGTTTCTGAGCTTGGTCCGACACCCGGATTCCGCACGACAGTTCCCAAAAGACTATAGTCGGGTATCGAGCGTTTTTAGCGCAGCTTTGGCGCGAGAAAGCGACGCCCCGGGAGGAGACGCCATGATTCACCTCAATATCAACGGCACGCCTTACCAGGTCGACGTGGAACCGAACACGCCGCTGTTGTGGGTGATCCGCGAACAGGTCGGCTTGACCGGCACCAAGTATGGTTGCGGAATCGGACGATGCGGCGCCTGCACCGTGCACCTCGAACGGACACCCGGTGCACTCGTGTGGGCTACCTGTGTCGGAGGCGGTGGGGGCGCGGATCACCACGATCGAAGGTCTTGCCCCACGCGGTGTCCTGCATAAGGTGCAGCAAGCGTGGCTCGACAACGACGTGCCGCAGTGCGGTTATTGCCAGCCGGGCATGATCATGGCCGTCGCCGCGCTGCTCGGCGAGAAAACCGCAGCCGACCGACGCCGACATCGACGCCGCGATCACCAATATCTGCCGCTGCGGCACCTTCCAGCAAGTGCGCGAGGCCATCCACATGGCCGCCGAAGAGCGTAAGCTCGCGATCGATGGCCGCCCATGTTTCGCGCCGCGCTCGTTCATCGTTGCCGAGCACCGCGCTCGGCGGCGGGCTCGCGATCGGCATCAATCCGTTCCGCAGCATTGCCGTCGTTCGCGCCGATGACGATCCGCCGGAAATCACGCCTTGGGTGGTGATCCGCCCTGACGACACCGTCGTCGTGCGCATCGCACGCTCCGAGATGGGTCAAGGCTCGCTCACCGGACTCGCCCAGCTCGTGGTCGCCGAGGAGCTCGAGTGCGACTGGAACAAGGTGACCTGGGAATTTCCCACTCCCGCCGCGAACCTCGCGCGCAATCGCGTCTGGGGCGATTTCGACACCGGCGGAAGCTACAGCATCTGCGGTTCGCAGGAGATACTGCGCAAAGCCGGCGCCGCCGCGCGCATGATGCTCGTCCAGGCAGCAGCCAGCGGGTGGAACGTGCCGGCCGCAGAATGCACCGTCGACAAGGGCGTCAATCTCGCACAGGCCTCGGGACGCCAGACGACCTACGGCAAGGTGGCCGCGCTGCGGCGCGGCTCGACGTGCCCGAAGGACGTCGCGCTCAAGGATCCGAAGGACTGGAAGATCATCGGCAAGCCGCTGAAGCGCCTCGACACGGCGGACAAGCTGACCGGCAAGCAGGTCTACGGCGCCGACCTGAAGCTGCCCGGCATGCTCAACGCCACGATCAAGGCGTGCCCGGTGTTCGGGGGCAGGGTGAAGAGCATCGATTCGTCCGTCGGCCGAGCGCATGCCCGGCGTGAAGAAGATCGTGCGCGTCGGCGACTCCGCCGTCGCCGTCGTCGCCGATACGTGGTGGCACGCCAACGCCGCGCTCGACGCCGTTCGCGTCGAATGGGACGCGGGCGAGAACGCCGACGTCTCGAGCGCGTCGATCGATGCAATGCTGCACGGAGGGCTCGGCGCGCAGCAGGCATTCGTCCACGAACAAGCGCGGCGATTCGAAGGCTGCCATCGCCGGCGCCGCGAAGCGCCTCGAGGCGATCTACGACTATCCGTTCCAGAACCACGCGTGCATGGAACCGATGAACGCGACCGCGCTCTGCACGGCCGACCGCTGCGAGGTCTGGTGCCCGACGCAGGACCCCGAGGCGGCGCTCGACGCGGCGGCCGAAGCGGCCGGCTTGCCGTGCGCCAGTGCGACGTTCACAGATTCCATCCGGGCGGCGGCTTTCGGCCGGCCGCTTATTCTCGGACTATGTGACCCAAGCGGTTCTGATCGCGAAGGCGATCCCGGGCACGCCGGTCAAGCTGCTCTGGTCGCGCGAGGAGGACATGGCGCAAGGGCGCTACCACCCGGTCATGAAGGCGAAGCTGACCGGAGGCCTGGACGCCGACGGCAACCTGACGGCCTTGGAGATCCGCTTGTCGGGACCGTCGATCACTCGCCGCGGTCGAGCCGAAGGAGCTCGACAACGGCAAGGATTCACGAGGTGTTCATGGGCTGCTACCGCCACCGGACAAGCAGTCGCTCGAGTACAGCATCGGCGAACCTGACCATCGACCATGCGATGCGCAATACGCACGTGCCGCCGGGCACGGTGGCGCGCCGTGAACAGCAACCAGAACGCGATCTTCCTCGAATGCTTCATCGACGAGCTCGCGCACGCGGCCGCGCAGGACGCGCTCGAATTCCGTCGCAAGCTGATGAAGGACCATCCGAAATCGCTCGCGGTGCTCGACGCCGTCGCGGAAAGGGCGGCTGGGGCGAGAAACCGCCTGCCGGCCGTTACCGCGGACTCGCGCACTCCCGCGTGACTGGCAGCTACGTGGCGGCGCTCGCCGAGATCTCGGTCGAGCGACGGCAACAAGATCAAGGTCCACCGGATCGTCGTCGCGATCGATCCGCGGCCTCGCGGTGAATCCCGCGCAGATCGAGCGCCAGATCGCCGGCGCGGTCGTCTTCGGGCTTTCGGCGCTGTTCCTTCAGGAATGCACGGTGCAAGAACGGCCGCGTCGAGCAGGACAACTTCGACAGCTACGACTCGATGCGCATCGCGCAGATGCCGAAGATCGAGTCGATCATCATGCCGTCCGGGGGATTCTGGGGCGGCGTAGGCGAACCCCCGACCTGTGCGGCGCGCCCGCCGTGCTGAACGCGTATTTCGCAGCCACCGGCCAGCGCATCCGGTCGTTCCCGCTGAAGAATCACGACATCCGGATGGTGTAGGTTGCCAAGCGCCTGCAGTGGCATCGCATCTGGCAGCAAAAGCCAAATTTTCGGTTAGCGATGTCGGCTCAGCGGTAGCGCGCAGGTCATTCTCCGACGACCGGATAGCGGTGCCATTTGCTGTCATGGCGACCTACAGGCACTAGCGGAGCGTAAGGCGCCAGACCGAACGCCGTTTGCGTCGATTCGACAACCAGTTGCCGGTCGGCACTGCGGGCGAGCCTTGCCGCTTCGAAATAGCCGAACGGCGGGATCAAGACGCTCTCGAGCGCCAGAACCAGCCAGCCGTTCTCGCAACGATAGTCGGTGCCCTCCTTCCATACTCGGACCGCCACCTCTACGCCCGAGCCTTCCATCAAGCGCACGGTGAGGCTGCTGTATTTGGGTCCCACCAGCTGGACACGCTCAATACGCTCCAAGGGAGCGGTCGTCTTCGGCAGAATCCACTTGGCGAGCAACACGGGCCCAGGACCGCTATTAGCGTAGCTCCCGGTCAGGTCGGGACAAGTTCCCGTACCGGTCGACACGGGTGGCCAGTCGTTCGGATACCCCGGCTGCTTGATCGAGACGCACGACGCCAACCACAAAGCGACCAGGACGACTGCAAACACGCCGACACGGTCGATCACTTTCATGGCGCCTTCATTGGCTTGGACTCAGCCACCCCAGCGGGCATCCAACGTACATAGCTGGTATCCGACTTCACTATCCCGATAAATAGCATCAACGCCGTCGTGTCGTCGCGCACCTTCATCACCAATTCACCCTTGGCGTCGCGAACGAACGCTCTCTTATGATTGAATGCGGCGCCACTCAGCGCGCGGGCCTCTACCACGGAGCCGGTCGAGGAGAAGTACAGGCTGTCGGCGTCGCATTGGTAGTCCTTGCCCAAATGCAGAGTTGCAACGTGTTGAGCGGCAGCGTTCTCGTCGAGCAATCGCACGCTCATCGTTTGCGCATCGGGCTGTGCAATTTCCACCGCGACCGCGGACCCGGCGACGCCGAGGTTCGGTGCGAGCTCCAGGTCGCAGGTCCACCTGCCGTCTCTCCGCGGTGTAGAGCAACCGATGCCGGCTTCGATGTAGAGACTGCCTTGATTGGCATAGGCCCCGCCTATTGCCGGACAACTGCCGACGCGCTCGAGCGCAGCAGGAGACCACTCGATCGGGTACGGGGGGTTGTTCATGATCGGAATGCAACCGGTCACGAGCGGCATCGTCACGAGGATCAGCCAATCGGGCGCGGATCGAGTACGGAACACGACCACCTCCGAGTCCAGGACGCGTGTCCTTTCGGCTAGATAGCGGCAAGTATTCCGTGGTTGGTGTTCTCGGTCAATCGCCGCGCGCTGAGAGCTGTGCTGAACCTTACGGCTTCAAGTCGAGCACGACGAACACCAGCGCCGCATCGCCGTTGTAATCGGGAGCCGCATCGGCCGGCCTGGCCGCGATCAGCGCGCGACCTTCGTCCGAATCCGGCAACGGCGAGCGTTCGTACAAGGTCACCTTCGGCGCGGTGGCGGTATCGAAAGAAATCTCCATCGGCACGTCGCGCGTTCCGATGCCCCACACCCGCACGAACGTCGGCTCCTTGCCCTTCAGCTGATCGACACTGACGGCTTGCTGGCTATCGAGACGGATCGACTGTACGCCCGAATTGGGCGCGACCCCGATGCCGATCTGAAAGCCGCCGCGGCCGCTGCGCAGCGTTCCTCGCACCACTGTCGTGCCGCCCTGCGTCGCGACCTCGTTGACGGCGAAGGTTGGCGCCGGCAGGTGCGGCCCGGTCGCGTCCTTGAATCGTCCTTGCCCCTTCAACAGCCCGAGCTGGCGGTACTCCTCGTCTTGTTGCGGAAATCCTTGAGCCTTCAGGAATCTCTCATCCGGCGCGCCGACGAAGCCGATCAGCCAGCGCGGTTTCGCCGCGCGGTCGTCGTAATAGACGATGTTCAGGCCGCGCGGATGTCCCGCCGCATAGGCGGGTGTCTGGCTCGCGACCGCCGCCGCGCCGGCGACCACCAGCGCGCACAGAACGCGACAGCGCCCACGCGGCGCGAGACTCATCACCAGGACTCGCGGCAAAGACCGGCACCAGCGCCAGCGAGAACGGGATCAGCACGAGAATCTTGTACTGACTCAGTTCGAAGCCGAGCACGAGCTCTAGCCCGAGCAGGAACGCGAGCAAAAAGAACGCCGCGAGAACGAATCCGACCAGCGCGGTCGCGCGCAGCGAGCGCGCGGGTCCTTTCCGCAGCAGAGTCTCGATCCATCCGGCGATCGCGACGCCGAATGCCGGCCAAAGGAAAAGATACGATGCGCCGCCGATGGTGAGCGCGACGCCGACGGCGAGCAGCGCAAGCACGAGCCAGTTCACCAGCAGCAATGCGCGCGAATCGACGCGCGGGCCGGCGATTGCGGCGACGAGCAGCGGCACGAGTATTCCCGTGGTCGCGAGCGCGACGCGGCCGGGCCAGGGCTGCGGATGATCGAGCGGATGCACGCCGGGCCAGATGCCCAACGGATACGACAGCAGCCATCCGAAGGCAAACAGCAGCACGGGCACGGCGAGGAAAGCAGCCACGGCCCAGCCCGTCGTACGCAAGGTGAACGCATCGCGATGCACGACGATCAGTCCGATGAATCCCAGCAGCGCAGCCAGCGCGATCGGCACATTGATCGCGGCCGGCCAGACCACGGTGACGAGGCCGAAGACATCGAAGAAGCTCGCGTCGGACGACGTGTTCAGCGTGGCGAGATCGGCGTCGGCAAGCGCTCCCGTGACCTCGAACGCATGCTCGCCGCTGTGTTGCAGCGATCGATGATCGATAGATTGAAGATTGTCCCGGACCGAGTGATACACCGCGGCCGAATTGATGAACCCGAAATTGAAGCCTGACAATCCCAGCTTTCGATAGACCGAAAAGTCGGTGTCGTTGGGCAGCAATTTGTAGACTTCGTAGTTTACCGAGCTGGCCGACGGCCGCGCGACGGCGTGGGCGAATACATCGATCAGTCGCGCGTTGCCGGGACCGGTTTCGAACATCATGCTCGGGCCCGACGCGCCACGCGCATCGAAATTGACGACGATCCCGACGCGGCGCATCAGCGGATGGTGGTCGGCGAACGCGCGCGCGCCGCGCAAGCCTGTCTCCTCGCCATCGCTGAGCAGAAAGATCACGTCGTTTCGGGTCGTTCTGCCGGCAAAGGCGCGAGCGAGCTCGAGCACGACGGCGACGCCCGCGCCATCGTCGCTCACGCCGGGGCCCGCCGGCACGCTGTCGTAGTGCGCGCTGGCGAGCACGGCCTTGCCGTCGCCCGTTCCCTTGTGCACGGCGACGATATTCTCGACCGCGGTGCAGCCGGGATTGCGCGGGGCCGTATCGCATTGAAACGCCGCCTGCACTTCGGGGGCGTATCCGGCCGACTTGAGCTCGGCAAGGATACGGTCGCGCACGACGGCGTTTTCCGGCGACCCGGCCGTATGCGGCCGTTGCTCCTTCAGCAATGCCGACAGCGTTGCGAACGCATGCTCTTCGGAGAACGCAGTACTGGCCCGCGCCCGATGGCGCGATCAGCTGCGATTGCCACAAATGAAGCAGCAGCGCCGTGATCGCCACGGCGAAGACAAAAGCTGCAACGACTCCGAACCGGCTGTGTCGCATCGCGCCTCCCCGAAGGCGCAATGCTAATCGGTTTTGCGCTGCGGTCTAGGGAAAGCTGGCCGGAGACGAAAACGGCTTGGTGGCGTCCACCACAAACATCACCAGCGAGTGGAGGTCTGTCGTTCCGGTGCTCGAAACCTGCATCGGCGTACCGGCATCATGACCTGTGGCACTCTGCCCTGTTCCGACATGCATCACGCCATGCGGAGTACGGCTGGTGGATTCTCCGGCGAGCACATAGAACGCTTCGGACCCGGGATGCGAGTGCACGCCCGATATGCTGCCAGGAACGCCGCTTCCTTCATTGATCCGGAGCAGATACTGCGTCGCCACCACATGGGGAAGCGGCCCGATCTCGGCGACCTTGGTCCCTCCCGCCGATGCGCCGCCCGCGGGGCCGAGCGTGAACAGCCAGACCTTGCCTGCCGCCTGGGCGGCGAGGCCCGTCGGGCCGGCGGCGGCCTGCGCCTGTTCGAGCGTGGGAAAATTCTCCAGGCGCCAGAACAGCGGTCCGGCCGGCAACGCCGTCACCTTCCTTTCGACCAGCGGCTTGACGACCAAGGCCGGCTGCGCGATCGCCGGCGAAGGCGCCCAACCCAGTGTCGACGCGAAAATTACGAGCATGAGCGTAAGAAACCGTTTCATTGGAACATCTCCTCGATAAGCACGCGTTCATCGGGTGCGCAGGTAACCGGTGCATTGAACGCGGGCGCGGGCAAAAAAGTCCCGAAGAAACGACTAAACTTTGACGAAGGCTGCGCGAACGCGTAATTCAGGCGATTCGAATGAGTTCCTTGAGCGCAAATCATGTCCGCTGGCACTGAGCCCGCTCCTGCGTCCGGCGGCGACCGGCTGCGTGTCGGCTACTGGACAGTCGAACCCGCGCTGAACGAGCTTTCGTCGGCGGACAAAACCATGAAGCTCGAGCCCAAGGCCATGTCGGTGCTGATGGTCCTCGCCGATCGGGCGGGACAGGTCGTCAGCCGCGAAGCGCTGCTTTCGGCCGTCTGGCCGGGAGTGGTCGTCGGCGACGACTCGCTCACGCAGGTCGTGATCAAGCTGCGCAAGGCGCTGGGTGACGTTCCGGAAAAGCCGGCGTATATCCAGACGATTGCGAAGCGAGGCTACCGGCTGATCGCCCCGGTCGTCAGGTCGGCGAAGGAAGCCTCCACCTCCATCGCGCCGGATTCGGGGTTCCTGCCTGCGCGACGCAGGCGCCGCGTTGCATGGATAGCGGCAACCGGGCTCCTCGCACTGCTGGTCGCGGCAGCCGGCATCTGGTGGAACAGCGGCGAGCGCGGCGGCGACGCCCTGCGGAGCCAACCGGCGATTCCCGACACCGAAGCGGCGGCCGACGCGCAACCGACCGTGACCGTCAGGCCTTTCGAGCCGGTCGGCGACGATCCCCAGGCCGTGCTGCTCGCTCGAGGCATTACCGCGGACCTCGTCACCGATCTCTCGAAGGTGTCCGGACTCCGGGTCATCGACCTCGTGCCGTTGGGCGGAAAGGCGAGCGCCGACACGCCGGCCAGCATTCCGCCGATCCGCTACGTCGTGTCCGGAACGGTGCAACGCGCCGACCAGCGTTTGCGGCTGCACGTCTATCTGACCGACGGCGAAACGGGAAATCAGCTGTGGTCCGAGCGATTCGATCGCGCGACCGAGTGACTTGTTCACGATCCAGGACGAGCTCGGGCCGAAGATTCTGCAGATTCTGCCGGCGAAAGTGAGCGAGGCCGAGCTGCGTCGCGTCGCGCAACGATACACCCGCAACCTGGAGGCGTTCGAATACTTCCAGCGCGGGCAATCGGCGCTGCTCGTCCGGCAAAAAACGGAGAACGAGACCGCGCGCGACATGTTCCGGCGCGCGATCGCGCTGGACGCGGCCTTTGCTCGCGCCTACGCCGGCCTCGCACTGACTTACGCGGCCGATTACCGCAATCAGTGGACTGCAGACGGCCCCGCCGCGCTCGACCGTGCGCTGGAGATGGCGCAGACCGCGCACCAGATCAATCCGGACATCCGGGAGACTTACTGGGTGCTCGCTTTCGTCCACATGGAACGGCGTCAGCACGAGCAGGCGCTGCAATATCTGCGCACCGCCGTGCGGCTGTATCCGTCGTTCGCCGACGGCTACGCGCTGATGGGCGGCATCGACACCTATATCGGGCGTCCCGCCGACACGGTGCCGCTATTGCGCACCGCGATGCGGCTCGATCCCGAGGCAGGCGATCTCTATTTCCTGCTGCTCGGCCGCGCGTATCTGTTTCTCGGCGACCTCGAGCAGGCGCGGGTCAACCTCGCAGCAAGCGCAGGCGCGCAACCCGGTCAACCTCGAGACGCATGTCTACATGGCGGCGCTGCACGTGCTCGCCGGCGACAAAGCCGCTGCGGCATGGGAAGCGGAGGAGATCCGGACGCTG
This sequence comes from uncultured beta proteobacterium, assembly GCA_963697485.1. Lineage (GTDB taxonomy): Bacteria > Pseudomonadota > Gammaproteobacteria > Burkholderiales > Casimicrobiaceae > PALSA-1003. Next base: position 368,575 of record CAVOOD010000007.1, on the reverse strand, counting down.
CGCCCGGGCTTTTCCAGCCGCGCCTGGCTGGAAACCTATCCGATGACCGACGCTGCGCAGCGGACCAGGCTCGTCGAAGCGCTGGGCCAACTCGCCTTCTGACATCCGCCTGACTGACGGCGGACGCGCGCGGCTGTCGCGAACTAATAGCGCTTGGTCAGCGTCATGATCTGACCTTCGCGGCGGATGTCCATGCGATTCAGGAAGCTCATGCCCAGCAAAGCGACCGGCAGACTGTCGCCTTCCATGACCACCGCATCGACATTGTTCACGACGAGATCGCCGATGCGCACGGTATCGAGCTTGATGCGATAGGCGGCGGCGACGCCGTTGGCGGTCTCCATCACCGTCTTGCGGCCCTTCAGGTAGTCGAGTCCGAGGCGCCGCGCCTCGCTGGCGGGAAGCGAGATGTAGGTCGCGCCGGTATCGATGGTGAAGCGGATCGGAACGCCGTTCACCTGGCCGTCGGCGACAAAATGACCGCGCTCGTCGACGGTGGCCATCGCGGACGCGGTAGTCGTCGGCTGCATGCGCGCGTGGCCGAGTCCGAGCGCCATGCGCTGTCCCAGGATATCGAACGTCGCGCCATCGGGTTCCACCGAGAGCAGAACGATGCCTTCGCGGCTCTTCTGGCCGACCGACAGCGTTTGCAGCGCGCCGCCGTCGATCTGCACGACGGCCTTGTTCGGGAACAGGCCGACGACGTTGACGTCGAGCGCGAGCGCGCCGGTCGAGACCAGCAGTCCGGCGACTATCGAAGCAAAGCGATGACGACGATCCATGGCAATAGGCCCGGTCGAACTCAGTGGTCTTTTTCGCGACGCACCCGCATGATAGTCTTATCCGCGCAAACCTCGTGCCAGCGAGCGTACCCGCCCGCGCCGATACCAGCCCCACGACTCGATGACCTCCACCACGCACGCCGACGCTTCGACGCCGTCGTTGCCGACCGGTACGGTGACGTTCCTGTTCACCGACATCGAGGGCAGCACGCGTCTGTGGGAGTCGCAGCAGGCGGCGATGCAGGCCGCCCTGCCGCGGCACGATGCGCTGGTGCGCGCAGTGCATCGCGCACCACGGCGGCCACGTGTTCAAGACCGGCGGCGACGCCTTTTGCGCGGCGTTCCACACGGCGGCCGATGCGCTGGCGGCGGCGCTCGAGTCGCAGCGCGCGATCCACGCCGAGCGCTGGCCGGAATCGGCGAAGCTCCGCGTGCGCATGGCGCTCCATACCGGCGCGGCCGAATTCCGTGACGGCGACTATTTCGGCGCCCCGCTCAATCGCGTGGCCCGCCTGCTGGCGGCCGGTCATGGCGGCCAGACGCTGCTGTCCGAGTCGACGCACGACCTGTGCCGCGATCACCTGCCGCCGCTCGCCACCGCCAAGGCGCTGGGCGAGCACGGGCTCAAGGATCTGGCGCGGCGCGAAGCGGTGTTCCAGCTCTGTCATCCGGACCTGCCGCAGAGCTTCCCGCCGCTGAAGACGACGCTCGCCCCGCTCGACCGCGAAACGCCGTCGATCGTCGTGCTGCCGTTCGTCAACATGTCGCGCGACGAGGAGAACGAGTACTTCGCCGACGGCCTGTCGGAGGAACTGCTCAACGTGCTGGCGAAGATCCGCGGCCTGCGCGTGGCATCGCGGACGTCGGCATTCTTCTTCAAGGGCAAGGACATCGACATCCCGACGGTCGCGCAAAAGCTCAACGTCGCCACCGTCCTCGAAGGCAGCGTGCGCAAGTCCGGCAAGCGGGTCCGCATCACCGCGCAGCTGATCCAGGTCGCGACCGATTCGCACCTGTGGTCGGAGACCTACGACCGCGAGCTCGACGACATCTTCGCCGTTCAGGACGACATCGCGCAGTCGGTGGTCAAGGAGCTGCGCGCGGCGCTGCTGGGCGAGGGTCTGGGCGCAGCCGCGGACGCGAAGGCGAAGGCCGAAGTGCAGGCGGCGGCAACCGGCCGCGCCGACAATCCCGAGGCTTATCGCCTCTACCTTCAGGGGCGCTATTTCATCGACCGGATGACGGAGGTCGACCTGGCGCGGAGCGTCGACTACTTCCAGAAGGCGATCGCGCTCGACCCGGATTTTGCGCTCGGCTGGACCGGCCTGGCGCAGGCCTACTCTACCCAGGCCGGCTACGGCTGGGCACCCGTGGCGGAAGGGTACGAACGTGCGCGCGATGCCGCCAAAAGAGCACTCGCGCTGGCGCCGGACTTGGCGGAAGGACACGTCCGTCTCGGTAACATTCACGAGGCGCGCGACTGGGATTGGAAAGCCGCCAACGCCGAATACGAGCGCGCTTTCGCCCTGGCGCCAGGCAACGCCGACGTACTGCGCGCCGTCGCCGGCATGACCCGGATCTTCGTCGGCCCGGACGCTGGCATCGAACTGTTGCGCCAGGCCGCGGCGCTGGATCCGCTGAGCTCATCGGCTCATCGCATGCTGGGTTTGCGCTGCTTTCTGGCGGGCCGCCTCGACGAGGCGACGGCGGCGCTGAAGACGTCGCTCGACCTCAATCCCAAGGCGGGCCTGGTCCATTGCTTTCTCTGCGCCACCAACCTCGCGCAAGGCCGGGCGACCGAGGCGCTCGAGCTGGCTGAGCGCGAGGCGCTGCCGGATTTCCGATTGCTGGGGATCGCTCTCGCGCAACACGCGCTCGGCCGCAAGGAAGAGTCGGACGCCGCGATGGCGCAATTGATCGAACGCCATGGCAACACGGCCGCCTACCAGATTGCGGAGGCCCACGCTTGGCGCGGTGAACGCGACCGCGTGTTCGAATGGCTGGAACGGGCGTACACGCAGCGCGATCCCGGCCTGTCGATGACTTCGACCGATCCGTTCTTTCGCGCCGATGCACGACGATCCGCGCTGGTTGCCTTTCCTGAAGAAAATGGGATTCCCCAGTCGTTGACTGAGAGAGCATGGCCGACTTCGAAAAACCGCTCGAAACCTGGAACGCGCGCTTCGCGCGCGACGATTACCTGTTCGGCGAGGAGCCGAACGCCTTCCTGCGCAAGCACGCGCATTTTCTGCGGCCCGGCAGCTCGGTGCTGTGCGTCGCCGACGGCGAAGGACGCAACGGCGTCTGGCTCGCCGAACAGGGTCATAACGTCACCTCGTTCGACTTCGCGCCGAATGCGCTGGCCAAGGCGAAGCGCCTGGCGCAGCAGCGCAAGGTCAGCGTCGATCAGCGGCTCGGCGACGCCTACACCTGGCCGTGGGCTCCCAGCGAGTACGACGCGCTGGTCGCGGTGTTCATCCAGTTTCTGCCGCCGCACCGGCGCGACGACGCTTTCGCCGGAATGATGTCCGCGGTAAAGCCTGGCGGCCTGTTCCTGCTCGAAGGCTACCGGCCCGAGCAGGTCGACTACGGCACCGGCGGCCCGCCGAAGCGCGAGCACATGTACACCCGCGAATGGCTGCAAACGACATTCGCCGGCTGGGAGATCCTGGTCCTCGAGGACTACGACGCCGAGATTCACGAAGGCCACGCGCACGACGGCATGTCGGCGCTGATCGACCTTGTTGCGAAAAAGACACACGGTTGAGCGCCGTCGGGCGGCGCCTGACAGTCTCCCGCTTGCGTCCGACGTATGATTGCGCGCGAAAGATGCTTTCCGATCGATGCGCTCAATGTCTTCAGGGAGATAACATGCGTCGGATCTCGCTTCTGCTGGCTTCGGCGGTACTGGCGCTTTGCGCGGGCCCGCTCCATGCGCAGTTTATTACCAACGGCACGCTGGACTTCGACGCCAGCGGCTGGAGTCTCGGCGGCGGCTGCGGCGACGAAGTCTGGGACGGCGCGAACGGCAATCCTCCGGGCTCGATCCGCCTGAACGCCTGCGGCGAACCCGATTCCGATCCCGCCGCGTCGCAGACGATCACCGGCCTGACGGTCGGCGCAAGATACACGATCCAGGTCGATGTACGCCTGTTCGCCAACTCCTCCGGCGGCGGCACCGGAAAAAGCTTCGGCGTGTTCCTCAACAACGAGCCGGCAAATCCGCTGCTCCTGACGGAATTTCTGGATGGCAATTGGCACACGGTTCGGGTGAGTTTCACCGCGACCAGCACTTCGGCGACGATCATCTTTGCAGGCGAGCTGGATGCGCGCACCCCGGGAGGGCCGGGGATCGCGACCGACGTTGCGTATTTCATCGACAATATCTCGGTGACGCAGGTCGTCGCGCCGGGCGCGATCCCCACGTTGTCCGAGCACGCGTTGCTGCTGCTCGGCGTCCTGCTCGCGGCGTCCGCTGCGCTGATGCTGCGCAAACGCCGCGCGGTGCGGGCGCCGCGCCGGTAGCGACGACGCGGTCAGCTGTGCATCTTCAGTGGCCCTCCGATCGCTTTCCAGGCCGAGTGGCCGCCTTTCATGTACATCGCGTCGAGTCCCGCCTCGCGCAGCGCACCGGCGGTCTGGCACCCGACGTGGAAGCCGTAGACGCAGAAGACAACCACCGGATCCGACCGGGATAGCTCGCCGATCCAGTCCTGCACGTGCTCCGGGTCGCGCCAGACGGCGCCCGCCATGATGTCCTGGGTGCGGGAATAGTAGTACTTCGGACGCGCGTCGATGATCTGGACCGGCTTGCTCGCATCGAGCATTGCCTTCACTTCCTCGGGCGCGACACCCGGGATGTCTTCGAACTCCTTTTGCACCAGAGGGCGCGGCGGCTCGACCTTGGACGCATCTTCGTATCGCGACCTCACGCCATTCCAGTCGATGTTGCGCATGAACGCATCCACGTACGCGACGGCGTTGGCGCCGAAGTCGATGTGGTAGGCGTGCTCGTACATGTCCAGCGCCAGGATCGGAATACCGCCGGCCAGCGTCTGGCTGTGGTCGGCCGCGTATTGATTGATCAGCCGCCGATCGCGAGGAACATAGACGAGCAGCACCCAGCCCGAGCCGCCGGCGAGAGCATTGCCCATCGCGATGAACTCGCTCTTCCATCGGTCGAGCGAGCCGAAATCGCGCGCCAGTATGTCGGCGAATGGCCTGGGGTCGCGGCCTTCGCCGCCAAGACTTGCGAAATAGAGCTCGTGCAGCAGGGTGGAATTGAGGGCGATCAGCTCCTCACGCTTCAGCCCATTGACGACGAAGCCCGGCGTCGCGGCGAAGTCGAGGGACTCCAGCTTCTCGGTGATGGCGTTGAGCCGCCGGAGCGCGCCGCCGTAATTGTTCTCGTAGTGACTTTCTATCAGCCGCTGCGACAAGCCGTTCAACAGCCACGGACGACAGTAGATCGGAGAGAGTTGGTACCGCATGTCAGTAGCCTCCAAGAGCACATTGACGAGGCGTTGGCGCACCGAAATCCCGCGGGCGCGTGCACTGATCTGACTTGCGGATTGGACAGTGCCCGCTTGGCGCGTAACGCTTACAGGATTTGGACGGGGCACCGTCTTGGAGGGAAAGATCCCGGGGGTCCTGTTACCCCCAATGGACAGCTTATGCCAACGCAAGCGGGTGCGCAACTGCGCCCACGGGGATCGCGTCGGCCCGGGCTTTCTTGACCCTGCGCGGGCGACCGCGTAGTGTCGTCTTCGATCTCCGACCGTCGTCGATCGAAGCAAACTTCCGAGCATGACCAGCCCCTCCGTTCCAGTCACCGCGGTCGATTGCCACGCGCATGTGATGCGGCGCGACGCGCCGCTGGCGCCGGACCGGCACTCGGCGCCGAAGCGCGATTGCACGGTCGAGGAATACCTGAGCGTCCTCGACGCGCACGGTATCTCCCACGGCGTGCTGACCGCGCCGAGCTTCTACGGCACCGACAATTCGCTGCTCCTGGATGGACTGGATCGCGCGGCGGGACGCCTGCGCGGCACCGTCATCGTCGATCCCGGCATCGACCGCGCATCGCTGGCGGCGATGGGCGCCCGCGGCGCCGTCGGCATCCGGCTCAATTGGGTTCGACGTTCCGCGTTGCCCGATGTCTCCACCGCCGGCTACCGGCAGCTTTTTGCGAACGTGCGCGATCTCGACTGGCACGTCGAGATCTACCTGGAAGGCCCGTCGCTGGCGAAGCGTGCTTCCGGCGATTCGCGACAGCGGCGTCAGGGTCGTCGTCGACCATTTCGGCAGTCCCGATCCGGCGCGAGGCGTCGCGTGCGCCGGCTTCCAGGCGGTGCTCGCCGGCGTGCGCGCCGGCGATACGTTCGTCAAGCTTTCCGCGCCGTATCGCCAGGGCGGCGCCGATCCGCAGCGCTACGTCGACGCGCTGCTCGACGCTGCCGGCCCGCGACAGCTGGTCTGGGCCAGCGACTGGCCGTTCGTCTCGCACGAGGACGAGATCAGCTATCGCGATTGCGTGCAGTGGCTCGCCGATTGGGTTCCGGACGAAGCGACTCGGCGCGTCATTCTCGCCGAAACGCCGGCCGGCCTGTTCGGCTTCGACCGGCCATTGCCGGCATCGGCGGATCGGCGCAAAACGGAGGAAGCCTCGCCATGAAACTCGTTCGGATCGTCGTCGGCACGCTGCTCCTGGCCGCGACATCGGCCACGCCCGCGCAGGTGATCAAGCTGATCGTTCCGACCTCGCCGGGAGGCGGCACCGACGGATACTTCCGTGTCCTCGCGAAGGAGGCGACGCCGTTCATCAAGGATACGATCGTCATCATCAACGTTCCCGGGGCCGGCGGAACGATCGGCGTCGCGCAGATGGTGCGTTCGCCGCCCGACGGGCAGACGCTCGCCGCCGTGTGGCTGGGCCCGGTCACGGTGTCGCCGAACACGATGAAGGTGCAGTACACGCCGAACGACTACATTCCGGTCATCCAGCTGACCAGCGCGCCGTACGTCTTCTGCGTGCATCCGAATTTCCCGGCGACCGAGGGCAAGAGCTTCATCGACGAGCTGCGCAAGAACCCGGACAAGTACACCTACGGCGACGACGGCATCGGCGGTCCGGGTCAGCTCGCGGCCGAGCGCATCTTTCGCGCGATGAAGGTCAAGGCGCGCGACATTCCGTTCAAGGGCGCGGGTGAAACGCTGACCGCTTTCCTCGGCAAGCACATCGACATCTACGTCGGATCGGTGCCGCCGATACTGCAGCACGCCCAGGCCGGCACCGCGAACTGCGTGCTCTTGAGCTCCGCCGACCGGATCGCGTCGCTGCCGTCGGCATCGGGCTTGCGCGATCTCGGCATTCCGGACGAGGAATTGATTCTCTGGCGCGGCGTGCTCGCGCCGAAGGGAACGCCGCCGGCGAAGATCGCGGAGCTCGAAGCGGGTTTCGAAAAGGCGGCCAACGCGCCGGCGACGCGCAAGTTTCTCGACGATGCCGGCGAGCAGCTGCTGATCCGCAAAGGGCCGGCGTTGCGCCAGTACATCGACACCGAGTACGAGGCGCTGGGCAAGCTCGCCAAGGCGCTGAATCTCTCGCCGCAGTAAGCGGTCCCCGACCGAGCCTCGCAGCCGGCCGCGAGCCTCATTCGCCGGCCACGGCGGCCGCGGCGTTTTGGCACGCCGCTTGCTCCCCACCTGTGTCGGGCAAACGCGGCCGGTCGATTCGTTCGTCTAGCGAGGGCTTGCTCCGCGCCTAACTACCTGCAATCGCTGGAGAAAATGACCATGGCCAAGCTGCTGATCGTCGACGACGAACCGAACGTCCTGAACGCTTTGCGTCGGATGTGTCTCAATCACGACGCGCCGCCCGCCATCCCGAACCCCCAGGTGATGACCTTTACATCGCCGGTGCAAGCGCTCGCGTACCTGCAGGATCATCCGGTCGATCTCATCATCTCCGACTTCCGGATGCCGGAAATGGACGGCGCCACGTTTCTTACCGAAGCCCGGAAGGTGCAAGCGAATTCAGCGCGCATCATCATCAGCGCCCACGCCGATATCGAAGGCATCATGCGGGCGATCAACGTCGCCGGCATATTCCAGTTCGTCAGCAAGCCCTGGTCCGACCACGAGCTGAAGGGTGCGATCGTGCAGGTCCTGGCTCACCGCGCGCTGCTGGTGGAAAACCAGCAGCTCGCCAACGAAGTCCGCCGGCAGCGCGGCGTCATCTCGGAGCAACAGGCCGAACTGGCACGCCTCGAGCTCGAGTCGCCGGGGATCACCCACGTACGGTGGGCCGAAGACGGCAGCGTGCTGCTCGAAGACTGACCGCACGAGATTTCCTTTGTCTACCACCGAGACTGCCGTGCCGCTGAGCGGCGACAAGACCGCCGACTTCGCCTGGATCCGCGCGCTGTACGAGTTCGGCCAGACCGCGGCGTACGGCGCCGATCCGCTGCGCGTGCGGCAGGACATCCTCACGCATATCGTCCAGGGCTTCGATGCCGAGAGCGGATCGATCGCATTGATCGTCGACGGCACCGAGGACGAGCTCGAGATTGCCGCGGGCACCGACCTGCCACCCGGTGTCGTAGGCAGCCGGCTCCAGCGCGGCGTCGGCGTATTTGGCCACGTCGTCGCGACCGGCCAGCCGATCCTGATCAACGGCAACGCCGCCGAAGCGGGACTGCCGCTGCGCACGTCCGAGCCGCGCAACCGGCCTGCGCATTCGGCGATGTGCTGGCCGCTGGTCGTTCAGGAACAGATCATCGGCGCGCTCGCGGTCAACCGGGCCGAGTCGCGCCAGCGCTACACGGTCGAAGACCTCGACCGGGGCCAGGCACTGACGAGCCTGCTCGCGCTGGTCATCGCCAACCATCGAATGAACGTCGAGCGCGACAACCGCATCGTCGAGTTGTCGACCTTGAACGATACCCTGCAGCGCGTCAACGCGATGCTCGAGGACGCGCAGGGCCAGCTGATCCAATCCGAAAAGCTGGCGTCGATCGGGCAGATCGCGGCCGGCGTTGCGCACGAGATCAACAACCCGGTCGGATTCGTGTCGTCGAATCTCGGGACCTTGGAATCGTATCTGCAGCGCGTATTTTCGCTGCTCAACGCCTACATCGAAGCGGACCAGGCCGCGCCCGGGCCTTCCAGCCCGGCGCTGGCCCGTGCCAGGATGCTGCGCAGCACCCACGATTTCGATTTTCTGCGCGGCGACATCGTCGACCTGCTGAAGGAGTCGCGCGAAGGCCTGGTGCGGGTCAAGGGCATCGTGCAGGATCTGAAGGACTTCTCGCGCACCGGCGGCGAAGAAGCGTGGGAGATGGCCGACCTGCACGCGGTCCTGGAAAGCACGCTCAACATCGTGCGCAGCGAGCTCAAGCGCAAGGCTCGCATCGAGATCAACTACGGAGATCTGCCGAAGGTCGAATGCGTGCCGTCGCGGCTGAGCCAGGTGTTCATCAACCTGCTGGTCAACGCGGGACAGGCGATCGGCGCCGAGGGCAAGGTGACACTTTCGACCGGCGTCGACGGCAGCCAGGTCTGGATCCGCGTCGAGGATACCGGTTCCGGCATCAGCGAAGAAAACCTGAGCCGGATCTTCGATCCGTTCTTCACCACCAAGCCGGTCGGCGAAGGCACCGGACTCGGGCTGTCGGTGTCCTACGCGATCGTGCTCAAGCACGGCGGGCAGATCGACGTCGCAAGCGAGGTCGGACGCGGCACCCAGTTCACCGTGCGCCTGCCGATCCGGCATACGCCTGCCGCGGCTACGCCTGCCCCCAACGATCTTTATAGATCGGCTGCCTAGCCGTCCGCGTTTCCCGCCGTATCGGCTGTCGAATCAAGGCACGAGCCGATAACCCACTGCAGTCTCGGTCACCAGGTGCTTCGGCTGGGCGGCATCGTCCTCGAGCTTGCGGCGCAGATGGCCCATGTGCACGCGAACGTAGTGCTCCTGCGATGCATACGACGGACCCCACACTTCGTGCAGTATCTGGCGATGCGTCAGCACCCTTCCCGCGTTTGAAATCATCGTCGACAGCAAGCGGTATTCCAGCGCGGTCAGATGAACCTCCGCGTCGCCTTTTCGAACCTGGCGTTTGATCAGGTCGACTTCGACGTCGCCGAAGCGGAATACCGACGGGTTTTCTGCATCGACTCCGATCTTCCTGCGCAGCACGGCCCGGACGCGAGCCAGCAGCTCGCCGACGCCGAAGGGCTTGGTCAGGTAGTCGTCGGCGCCGGCGTCCAGGGCATGGATCTTGTCGGTCTCGTTGACGCGGGCCGAGAGCACGATCACCGGGGTTTTCGACCAGGTGCGCAAATCGCGGATGAAATCGATGCCGTCGCCGTCAGGCAGCCCGAGGTCGAGAATGATGACATCGGGCTTTCGCGTACCGGATTCGACAAGCCCCTGCTTGACCGTTTCCGCCTCGAAGACGTGCCAGCCCTCCGTCTCCAGCGCGGTGCGTACGAAGCGGCGAATCTGGCGCTCGTCTTCGACCAGAATCGCGATGGGGGCGGGGTCGCTCATTTGATCCGATCGGTGGCGCGTTTCAGCTCGCCGGTTCTTCGGGCGGCGGCATTTCGGGCGGCGTCCCCAGCGGCAGCGTAAAGCAGAACCGGGCGCCGCCGCCGGGGTTGGCTTCCGCCCAGATACGGCCGTGATGCGCCTCGACAATCGCACGGCTTATCGCGAGACCCAGGCCGACGCCCGGCGTCGACGACTCTCGCGACCCGCGCGTGAATTTCTCGAAGATCGAGTCCTGCTGACCCTTGGGCAACCCCGGCCCCTGATCGCTCACGGTAACCACGAGATTGTCGCCGGAAACTTCCGCGGCGATCCGGATCAGCGTTCCGTCCGGCGTGTACTTGGTTGCATTCTCGAGCAGGTTGTAAAGCACGCGCTCGATAAGCGTGCTGTCGAACTCGACGAGCGGCAGATCGTGCGCCAGCGCAACCTCGACGTGTCGGCGGCCCAGGGCGGTTCGGACGGCCTGCAACGCGCTGCCGACCACTTCCTCGAGCGGCTGCCACTGCCGATTGAGCTTCACTTCCCCGCTCTGAATTCGAGCCATGTCGAGCAGGTTGTTGACCAGGGCGCTCATCCGGCGCGCTTCCTCGGCGATCGCTCGCGCGGTTTCCAGCTGCAATCCCGCGAGCTCGGGTTTGGTGAGCTCGAGCGACTCGGCGAGCCCGACGAGGCCGGCCAGAGGCGTCCTGAGGTCGTGCGAAAGCGCTGCAAGCAGTGAGTTGCGCAAACGCTCGGACTCCATGCTTATCAGCGCTTGTTGCGCCACTTCGACATAGTGCACGCGCTCGAGCGCGATCGCGGTGAGGGCCGCGAACGTATCGAGGTGGCGCTGCTGCTCCGGGACCATCAGCATCCGCCGATTTTCGGCTTTGATGCCAAGCACCCCGCGGGTGCGCATCGGTGCACGGAGCGGAATGAACAGGTATTCGCTGCCCGGAAGCGTATCGGTGCCGGCGCCGGCTGGCTGAGACTTGTCGTACGCCCATTGCGCGGCGACACGCAGATCCGTCGTGAGCGCGAGCTCGCCGGGATCGTGCGGCTGGACCCGGTCCTGTTGATCGGGCAGCAGGATCGCCACTCTTGTGCGAAAGGTGTCGGCGATGAACTTTGTCGCGGCCTCGACGACTTGATCGGTTTGCAGCAGGCTCGACATGTCTCGCGCGAATTCGTAGAGCGCCCGGGCACGCTCCTCGCGGTACGAAGCCACCCGCGCCTGGTAGCGCAGGCTCGCAGTCATCTGCCCGGTGATCAGCGCCACGGTGAGCATCACCGCAAACGTCACCAGATACTGCGCATCGGTGACCGCGAAGGAGAAGCGCGGCGGAACGAAAAAGAAGTCGAAGCTCGCGACGCTGGCGAACGCAGCCAGAACGGCCGGGCCGCGTCCGAACCGGACGGCAACCAGCACGATCGTGAGCAGGAAGAGCATCACGATATTGGCGAGGTCGAGGTAGGGCAGCAGAGGCGTCGCGACCAGCGTCGTCGCAAGGCAGGCCGCCAGCGCCCACGCATAGCCGATTCGCTTGGCGACGCGACGCGGATCCTCGCCGCCCTCCAGAGAATCAACCGCCGATCGCTCGGATACTGGCGCATCCCCGCGGCCGACTTCCATCAGGTCCACGTCCGGCGCGAGCTTCCCGAGGCGGTTGCCGATACCGCGCGTCCAGGGCCACGCTCTCTTAGCCGCGGAACGGCCCAACACAAGCTTCGAACAGTTGTGGGTACGCGCGTACTCGATGATCAGTGCGGCCGGGTCGCTGCCGGACAGTATCGCGGTCTTGGCGCCAAGCTCCTGCGCCAACTTCACCGACTTCAAAATGCGCTCGCGCTTCTGCGCCGGCAGGCGCTGCAGCTTGGGCGTCTCGACGTACACGGCCGTCCATTCGATGCCGATCTGGTTGGCAAGCCGTGCTGCACTTCTGACTACGTGTTCGCTCCCCGGGTCCGGGCCGACGCAGCAAAGCAGCGATGCTTCGGTCTTCCAGATGCGCTGGATCGCCTGGTCGGTGCGATACGCCTGGACGTCATCCTCGACCCGATCGGCCGTGCGGCGCAGCGCGAGCTCGCGCAGCGCCATCAAGTTGCCCTTGCGGAAGAAGTTTCCCGCGGCGCGCTCGATCTGTTCGGGAAGATAAACCTTGCCCGCTTTGAGCCGCGCCAACAGCTCGTCGGCCGGGACATCGACCAGAATCACATCGTCGGCTTCGTCGAAAAACGTATCGGGAACGGTTTCCCAAACCCGGATGCCGGTGATGCCGCCGACGACGTCGTTGAGGCTCTCCAGATGCTGGACGTTGAGGGTAGTAAACACATCGATGCCGCTGGCCAGCAGCTCGTCGATGTCCTGCCAGCGCTTCGGATGGCGCGCACCCGGCGCGTTGGTATGCGCCAGCTCGTCGACCAGGATCAGCGCGGGCCGGCGTGCGAGAGCTGCGTCCAGGTTGAATTCGGTGACCGATGCCCCCTGAACGTCGAGCGTTAGCAATGGCAGGCGCTCGAGCCCCTCGAGCAGCGCGGCCGTCTCCACGCGCCCATGCGTCTCCAGGACGCCAACGACTACGTCGGACCCGGCGCGGCGCAGCGTCTGGGCCGCGACCAGCATCGCGTAGGTTTTGCCGACGCCGGCCGAGGCGCCGAAGAAGATCTTCAGCCGCCCGCGGGCGGCGCGCGCTTCCTGCGCTTCGAATTCGGCGAGAAGTTGATCGGGATCCGGGCGCTGCTTTGGCATGCTTGATCGTAGCAGTGGTCGACCGGTTGTGTCATTTTGCGGCGTGAGCGAGCGCGATGTTGAGCTTCAGCACATTGACCCGGGGCTCACCCAGCAACCCCAGCGTGCGGCCCTCGGTGTTCGCGTTCAGCAAGGCTCGAACCTGTTCTTCGGCGAGTCCGCGCGCCTTGGCGACGCGAGGCAGCTGATACTCGGCCGCCGCGACGCTGATATGAGGATCGAGCCCGCTGCCCGAAGCGGTGACAAGATCGACCGGCACTGCCGCAGTGTTGCCCGGGTCCGCATCGCGCAGCGCCTTGATCCGGTCCTTGACCGCGTCGGCCAGCGCCGGATTGCGCGGGCCCTGGTTCGAACCGGAGGATGCCATGGCGTTGTACGGCTGCGGCGAAGTCGCCGATGGCCGGCTCCAGAAATACTTCGGATCGTCGAACGGCTGGCCGATGAGGTCGGATCCCAGCGTCTTGCCGTCCGCTACGATCAGGCTGCCGTCGGCCGCTCGCGAAAACGCGAGCTTCGCGACGCCGGTGACGAGCAGCGGATAGATGACGCCGGTCAGCGCCGACATGATGACCAGCATTCGCAGTGCGGGCATGAGTTGCGCAAACATGTTCGTTGTCCTTGTATCAGGCAAGATTCAGCGCGACCAGCAGCAGATCGATCAGCTTGATGCCGGCGAACGGCAGCAAGATGCCGCCGACGCCGTAGATCAGCATGTTGCGCCGCAGGATCGACGCGGCACCGACCGGCCGGTACTTGACGCCTTTGAGCGCCAGCGGAATCAGCGCCGGAATGATCAGCGCGTTGAAGATCACCGCCGACAGAATGGCGCTGTTCGGCGTCGCGAGATGCATCACGTTCAAGCGCGTCGAGCACCGGATAGGTGCTGGCAAAGGCCGCCGGGATGATCGCGAAGTACTTGGCGACGTCGTTGGCGATCGAGAACGTGGTGAGCGCGCCTCGCGTCATCAAGCAGCTGCTTGCCGATCTCGACGATCTCGATCAGCTTGGTCGGGTTGGAATCGAGGTCGACCATGTTGCCCGCTTCCTTGGCCGCCTGCGTACCGCTGTTCATCACGACCGCAACGTCCGCCTGCGCCAGCGCCGGCGCGTCGTTGGTGCCGTCGCCGGTCATCGCCACCAGCTTTCCCTCGGCCTGGATTTCGCGGATCAGCTTGAGCTTGGCTTCCGGCGTCACCTCGGCGAGAAAGTCGTCGACGCCGGCTTCGGCGGCGATGGTCGCTGCCGTCAGCTTGTTGTCGCCGGTGATCATGACGGTGCGAATGCCCATCCTGCGGAGCTCCGCGAAGCGCTCCTTGATGTGCGTCTTGACGACGTCCTTCAGCTCGACGACACCGAGAACGTGGCGGCCCTGCGCGACGACCAGCGGCGTCGAGCCGCGGCGCGCGACCTCCTCGACGCGTGTCGTGGTCTCGACGTCGATCGCGCCGCCCTGCGCGACGACCCAGTCGCGGATCGCGTCGAGCGCGCCCTTGCGCAGCTCGCGTCCCTGGTAGGTCACCCCGCTCATCCGCGTCTGTGCGGAAAAGGGCACGATCGTGAACTTGCCGGGCTCCAGCGCCGGCGGCATGACCCCGTACGCGCGCTTGACGTAGACGACGATGCTCTTGCCTTCCGGCGTCTCGTCGCCGAGCGAGGCCAGCAATGTCGCCTCGGACGAGTTGCTGAGCCGTTACTGCCGTCGACGGGAAAAGTGCCGATGCCTGTCGGTTGCCGAACGTGATCGTGCCGGTCTTGTCCAGCAGCAATACGTCGCAGTCGCCTGCGGCCTCGACCGCGCGGCCGGATGTGGCCACGACATTGGCGCGCATCATGCGGCCCATGCCGGCGACGCCGATCGCCGACAGCAGGCCGCCGATGGTTGTCGGAATCAGGCACACCAGCAGCGCCACCAGCACGGTGATCGTCACCGGCGTGCCCGGCCTTCGCCACCTCGACGCTGTAGAGCGAATAGGGCAGCAGGGTCACCGTGGCGAGCAGGAAAACGAGTGTCATCGCCACCAGCAGGATGGTCAGCGCGATCTCGTTCGGCGTCTTCTGGCGCTTGGCGCCTTCGACCATCCCGATCATGCGGTCGAGGAATGCTTCGCCGGGATTCACGTTGATGCGCACGACGACCCAGTCCGAGAGCACGCGAGTGCCGCCGGTCACGGTGTTGAAGTCGCTTCCCGCGGCGCGAATGACCGGAGCGCTCTCGCCGGTGATCGCGCTTTCGTCGATCGACGCTGCGCCCTCGATCACCTCGCCGTCGCCGGGGACGAGGTCACCCTGTACAACGAGAACGACATCGCCCTTGCGCAGGCTGTTCGACGGCACCGCCATTTGCGGGGCGTCGCGCTGCGGCTTGGCGAGCTTTTTCGCGACCGTGTCCCTGCGGGCGCTCTTCAGCGACGCCGCCTGCGCCTTGCTGCGTCCCTCGGCGATGGCCTCGGCGAAGTTGGCGAACAGCAGCGTTACCCACAGCCACAGCGTCACGGCGAGAATGAACCCGGCCGGCGCTTCGCCCTTGCCGAGGATCGCCTGCACCCAGAGTATCGTCGTCAGGATGCTGCCGATGTAGACGACGAACATCACTGGATTCCGCCATTGGTAGCGAGGCGTGAGCCGGAGAAAGCTGTCGCGAAGCGCGCCCTTCATCAGGTCCGGATTGACGAACCAGGACAGGCTTCCTTGCCTTGCAGTCGCAGTCGACATGATCGATTCTTTCGAGGTTGATGCGCTTACTGCGCGGCGAAGAGCAGAAGATGCTCGACGACCGGGCCAAGCGCCAACGCCGGCACGAAGGTCAATGCGCCGACGGTGATCACCGTACCGATAAGCACGATGACGAACAGCATCGTGTGCGTCGGCAGCGTGCCGGAGGAGGCGGGCACGCGCTTGGCCGCGGCCAGCGCACCCGCCAGCGCGAGCACCGGAATCGCCAGCCAGTACCGCGCAAAGAGCATGGCGATGCCGAGCGCCGTGTTGTAGAACGGCGTGTTGGCCGAAAGCCCGGCAAACGCGCTGCCGTTGTTGTTGCCGGCCGACGAGAATGCGTAAAGTATTTCCGAAAAGCCGTGCTCGGCAGGATTGGCGACACCGGCCTTGCCGGCATCGACGAGTACGGCCAATGCCGTGCCGCAGAGCACGATCAGCGGCGGGAGCAGGATCGCGATCGACGCCATCTTGATCTCGAAGGCGCCGAGCTTCTTGCCCAGATACTCGGGCGTGCGCCCGATCATCAGCCCGGCGATAAAGACGGTGATGACCGCGAACATGATCATCCCGTACAGCCCCGACCCGACGCCGCCGAAGATGACTTCGCCGAGTTGTATCAGCCACATCGGGATCAGGCCGCCGATCGGCGTGAACGAATCGTGCATCGAGTTGACCGAGCCGTTGGACGCAGCGGTGGTCGCGGTCGCCCACAAGGCCGAGTTGGCGATACCGAAGCGGACTTCCTTGCCTTCCATGTTGCCGCCGGGATTGGTCGGCGCTTGCCACCTGATCGGCGCCGAGCTTGGTCAGCACCGGATTGCCGGTTTGTTCGGCGATGTAGGTAACGGGCAACAGCGCCGCGAACACGATCGTCATCGCGGCCAGCAGCGCCCATCCCTGCCGGGTGTCTCCGAGCATGCGGCCGAACGTGTAGCAAAGTGCCGCCGGAATCAGCAGGATCGCCAGCATCTCCAGGAAATTGGTGAGCGGCGTCGGGCTCTCCAGCGGGTGCGCCGAGTTGACGTTGTAATATCCGCCGCCGTTGGTGCCGAGCTGCTTGATCGCGATCTGCGACGCGACGGGACCCAGCGGTATCGTCTGCTCGTTCGTCGTCGCCTTCTCGGTGACCGGATTGCCTTTGTCGTCCTTCAGCGGTTGCCCGTCCGGCCCGTTCTTCGGGTTGTCGAACGTCACCGGCTGGACCAGCGTGACCGTGGCCGCCTTGTCGAACGTTTGCGGAACGCCCTGCGCCACGAGCACGACCGCGAACACGATCGACAGCGGAAGCAGGATGTAGACGGTCGTGCGCGTGAGGTCGACCCAGAAGTTGCCGATGCCGTTTGCCTCCTTGCGGATGAAGCCGCGCACCAGCGCAACGAGCACCGCCATGCCGGAAGCCGCGGACGCAAAGTTCTGCACGGCGAGCGCGAACATCTGCGTCAGGTAGCTCATCGTCGATTCGCCGCCGTAGCCCTGCCAGTTGGTGTTGGTGATAAAGCTGGTCGCGGTGTTGAACGACGAATCCGGACTGACCGCGGCGAGTGCTTGCGGATTCAGCGGCAGCCACTGCTGAACGCGTTGCACCGCGTACACGACCAGCGCGCCGGCGAGGTTGAACCACAGCATCGCCAGCGCATAGTCGATCCAACCCATGTCGCGGTTCGGATCGACGCCCGTGCCGCGGTAGATCAACCGCTCCAGCGGTCCCCCGATGCGCTGCGCTCGCGTCGCGCGGCCGTCGTAGACCGCGGCCATGTAGGCTCCGAGCGGCTTGGCAAGGAGCAACAGCACGACCAGGTACAAGCCAAGCTGCAGCCAACCCGACATGTTCATGAAAAGAGCTCCGGTTTGAACAGCGCGATGACCAGATAGACGAAGATGCCCAGCGCCGCGAGGCCGCTCAGCCAATAGACCCAGTTCATGATCTGCCTCCCTTGTCCATCAGCGCCGCGCAAAAGCGAATCAACCCCGCGGTCGCGGCGAAAAAAACGACGATCAATGCGATGTAGATGAAGTCCATGGCGATCCGCTTTTGCCTTCGTCAGATGACAGCGACAACGATAAACAATGACGAGTAAAGACGGTGCATAGTCTTTGGCGGCCCGTGTAAAGAAGACGTAAAGGTCGTCGGCTGCCGTGGCGAGCCGAGCTGGGCCCGCGCCGCGATACGCGGAGTAAGGTCCGGTGTTCGATGGGAAAAAACGCACGCACGAACGCGTCCGTGGGCCGCCGACGCGATCATCGAAGGGTTCACGATATAAAGCGGACAGCAGCTATCGACCGTTCGTCGGGCACCTGCCAAGTTTGGGCGGCTCCTTGCGAATCCGGTAAAAGACTCTCTGGTATCATCGGCTTATGAGTCGGGACAGACGAAAGAACGTCGCGTGGCTTTGCTTGAGCGCACTGCTGTTCTTGCAGCTTGCGGTGGCCGCCTACGCGTGTCCGACGCTAGTCAACGACGGCGTCGCAGCATTGGCGCATGCGGACCCTGCAATGCCATCGTGCCCGGGTATGGACGACCAAGTTCCGAAACTGTGCGAGCAACATTGCGTCGTCGACGCGCAATCGGTCGATACCCAGCCGCACTCAGCGATCATTGCGCCCGTTTTGCCGCTGATAACGGTCGTGCTTCCATCGGACCTTCGCCTCACCATCGGGCCCGCGATCCGCGGCGACTCGTTTCCCAAGGTAGTTGATCCTCCTCCCCTGGTACGTTTCGGCGTACTGCGCATCTGATTTTCCGGTAGGTCCTATAGCCCGCGCGCTCATGTAAGGGCGCAGCGGTGTCGGCACGTATTCGGAGATCGTTCAGGAACTTTTGCTTGGCGCGTAGCTGCAAGGCGCTCCTTTCCAGAGGAGGTTCATCATGAAAAGCACTGCTGGTCTTGGCCTGCTGGTGGTTGTCGTCCTTGCCATCGCTCCGACGGTCGCGTTTGCGCAGTCGACCGACATGAAGGGCATGGACATGAGAGACATGGCCATGGATAAGACGGCGGCCACTACTCACAAAGGTATCGGCGTCGTCAAGAACATCAATGCCGCTGACGGTACGGTCACGCTTGCCCACGAACCGATCAAGAGTCTCAACTGGCCGGCGATGACGATGGCCTTCAAGGTCAAGGACAAGAAGCTGATCGACAACGTGGCGCAGGGAAGCAAAGTCGATTTCACCCTTGTGCAATCAGGCAAGGATTACGTCATCACGAGCATCAAATGAAGCGGCTCGTGCCGAGTCGACGTCGTCGGTGCGATCGCAAACCGCCGCGGCGCGTGAATTTGGTCGGAGTGGGGCTCGCGCTCTTGATCTCGGCGTCGAACGTGCTTGGACAGACGCCGTTGACATTACAGGAAGCGCAACGCCGTGCCATTGACCGATCGCGCATGTTGGCGGCGCAGGAATCGGCGGTGACCGCATCCCGTGAAATGGCGGTGGCCGCAGGACAATTACCCGATCCGGTTGCGACGCTCGGCATCAATAACCTGCCGATCGATACGTCCGATCGGTTCAGCCTGACGCGCGATTTCATGACGATGCGTAGCGTCGGCGTGATGCAGGAGTTCACGCGCGCAGAAAAGCGTGAGGCGCGCGCCGCGCGCTTCGAGCGCGAAGCCGAAAAGTCGCTTGCCGAAAAGGACGCTGAGCCTCGCCGCGATTCAGCGCGACACCGCGCTGGCGTGGCTCGACCGGTACTACGCCGAAGCGATGCAAGCGGTGATATCCGAGCAGAGCCGCCAGGCGCAGCTCGAAATCGAAGCCGCGGAGAGCGCGTATCGCGGCGGACGCGGCAATCTTGCCGACGTCCTGGCCGCGCGCAATGCGCTGGTGCTTCTCGATGATCGCGCCAGCGAGGTCGGACGCAAAGCGAGCACGGCCAGGATCGCCCTGGCGCGCTGGATCGGCAACGACGCGGAGGTTCCGCTGGCGGACAAGCCGGCGATCGACTCGATCCGCCTCGATCCGAGCACGCTCGAAACCGATCTCGCCCACCACCCCGAGCTTGCGGTGCTCGCCAGGAAGGAAGAAGTGGCCGCCGCCGAGGTCCGCGTGGCGCAGGCCAACAAGAAGGCCGACTGGAGCGTCGAGCTCATGTACAGCCAGCGCGGATCGGCGTACTCGAACATGGTCTCGGTCGGCGTCTCGGTCCCGCTGCAATGGGACCAGCAGAAACCGCCAGGACCGCGAGGTCGCAGCCAAGCTCGCGATGGTGGACCAGGCGCGCGCCGAGCGCGACGACATGCTGCGCGCCCACGTCGCCGAGGTGCGCGCGATGATCGCCGAATGGGAGAACGATCGCGAGCGCAGCGCGCGGTACGCGCGCGAGGTTCTGCCGCTGGCGACCGAGCGCATCGCAGGCCGTCGCTCGCCGCCTATCGCGGCGGCAAAGCAAGCATCGCCGACGTGCTGCTGGCGCGCCGCAACGAGATCGATGTGCGCATGCAGGCGCTGCAACTCGAGATGGACACGGCGCGCCTGTGGGCGCAGCTCAACTTCCTGGTTCCCGAGGGCGACGCGGTGACGCATGCAGGTGTCACGCTACGCCAAGGAGCCGCGATGAAGACCAAAAGTCTCGTCCTCGCGCTGGTCGTTGTCGCGGTGGCACTGGCGGCCGGCGGCTACGGCGCTCTATCGCCTCGGCATGGATCGCGGCATGCACGCACGTCCGATGCGGCAGCCGGTGCGCCGTGGCGGCCGCGCGCAAAAGGCCGGCGACGTCGATCCGGCCACCGGCAAGAAGGTGCTCTACTGGCACGACCCGATGGTGCCCGGGCAGAAGTTCGACAAGCCCGGCAAGTCGCCCTTCATGGACATGCAGCTGGTGCCCGTCTATGCCGACGATGGCGCGCGACGAAGGCGGCGGTCGCGATCAGTCCGCGCGTGCAGCAGAACCTCGGCGTGCGCACCGCGGAGGTCAAGTCGGGCGCGCATCGCGTCGACCGTCGAGGCCGTCGGCAGCGTCGCCTACAACGAGCGCGACGTGGCGGTCGTGCAGGCGCGCAGCAACGGCTTCGTCGAGACGCTCTACGTGCGCGCGCCGCTCGATCCGGTGCGCAAGGGCCAGCCGCTCGCCGAGCTCTACGTGCCCGACTGGGTCGCGGCGCAGGAGGAGTACCTGTCGGCCAAGCGGATCGCTGCACGGTCGGACGCTGCGAGCTCGCGGGCTCGCCGACGCCGCGCGCGCAACGCATGCGGCTCGCGGGCATGAGCGACGAGCAGATCGCGCGCGGTCGAAGCCGGCGGCAAAGTGCAGCCGCGCTTCACGATCACCGCGCCGATCGGCGGCGTGGTCGGCGAGCTCACCGCGCGCGAGGGCATGACGGTGATGGCCGGCGCGCCGCTGTTTCGCATCAACGGACTGTCCACCGTCTGGGTGAACGCCGAGGTGCCGGAGGGCGCTGCGGCGCAGGTGCGTCCGGGCAATCCGCGTCGAGGCGCGAACGCCGGCGCTGTCCGGCGCGGTCTTCAAGGGCAAGGTGAGCGCCATCCTGCCCGAAGTGAATCCGGCGACGCGCACGCTCAAGGCGCGCATCGAGCTCGCCAATCCCGGCGGCCAGCTCGTCCCGGGCATGTTCGCGACGCGTCAGCTTTCGCGCCGGCGGCGCGCAAGGACGTGCTGCTGGTGCCGACGCGAAGCCGTGATCCAGACCGGCAAGCGCAGCGTCGTCATCGTCGCGCAAGGCGACGGCA
The DNA here is from genome assembly GCA_963697485.1 of uncultured beta proteobacterium. GTDB lineage: Bacteria > Pseudomonadota > Gammaproteobacteria > Burkholderiales > Casimicrobiaceae > PALSA-1003. The sequence goes on along the minus strand of CAVOOD010000007.1, from coordinate 347,111 downwards.
AGTTCGCTGCCGGTCGATGTCGAGGTCGGGCTGCGACAGCAGCGGCCAGACCGAGATCCGCAAGGGACTGCAGGCCGGGCAGAAGGTCGTCGTCTCGGGACAGTTCCTGGTCGACTCCGAGGCGAGCCTCAAGGCCTCGACGCATGGCGCATGCGCTGCGACGTGCCGACGCGGTCGAAGGGCGCATCCAGCCGCGAGATGGCGCTCGCCGGGACCAAGCCATGATCGCCGCGCTCATCCGCTGGTCGATCGCCAATCGCTTCCTCGTGCTGCTGGCGACGCTGATGGTGGCGGCGTGGGGCGTGTGGGCGCTCGCGCGCACGCCGCTCGACGCGCTGCCCGACCTGTCCGATGTGCAGGTGATCATCCGCACGACCTATCCCGGGCAGGCGCCGCAGATCGTCGAGAACCAGGTCACCTATCCGCTCACGACGACGATGCTGTCGGTGCCGGGCGCGAAGACCGTGCGCGGCTACTCGTTCTTCGGCGACTCGTTCGTCTACGTCCTGTTCGAGGACGGCACCGATCCGTACTGGGCGCGCTCGCGCGTGCTCGAGTACCTGAACCAGGTGCAGTCGCGGCTGCCGGCGCAGGCGCAAGGCCTCGCTCGGGCCCGGACGCGACCGGCGTCGGCTGGGTCTACGAGTACGCGCTGGTCGACCGCACGCGGCACGCATGACCTGTCGCAGCTGCGCGCGCTGCAGGACTGGTTCCTGAAGTACGAGCTGAAGACGGTGCCCAATGTCGCCGAGGTCGCGAGCATCGGCGGCATGGTGCGGCAGTACCAGGTCGTGCTCGATCCCGGATCGAGCTGCGCGCCTACGGCATCCCGCACGCGCAAGGTGATCGACGCGGTGCAGAAGGCGAACCAGGAGACCGGCGGCTCGGTGCTCGAGCTGGGCGAGGCCGAGTACATGGTGCGCGCGTCCGGCTACCTGCAAGTCGCTCGACGACTTCCGCGCAGATCCCGCTCGACGACGACCGACGCCGGCGTGCCGGTGCGCCTGGGCGACGTGGCGCGCGTCCAGGTCGGGCCCGGAGATGCGCCGCGGCATCGCCGAGCTGAACGGCGAGGGCGAAGTGGCCGGCGGCGTCATCGTCATGCGCTCGGGCAAGAACGCGCTGGAGACGATCGAGGCGGTCAAGGCGAAGCTCGCGGCGCTCAAGCCGAGCCTGCCGCCGGGCGTCGAGATCGTGCCGACCTACGACCGCTCGAGCCTCATCGAGCGCGCGGTCGACAACCTGCAGCGACAAGCTGATCGAGGAATTCATCGTCGTCGCGCTCGTCTGCGTCGCTGTTCCTGTTCCACCTGCGCTCGGCGTTCGTCGCCATCGTCTCGCTGCCGCTCGGCGTGCTGGTCGCGTTCATCGTCATGCGCTACCAGGGCGTCAACGCCAACATCATGTCGCTCGGCGGCATCGCGATCGCCATCGGCGCGATGGTCGATGCGGCGGTCGTGATGATCGAGAACGCGCACAAGCACCTCGAGGCGTGGCACCACGCGCATCCGGACGCAGAAGCTCGAGGGCGACGCGCAGTGGCGGGTGATCGGCGACGCGGCGGCGCGAGGTCGGGCCCGGCGCTGTTCTTCTCGCTGCTCATCATCACGCTGTCGTTCATTCCGGTGTTCACGCTCGAGGCGCAGGAAGGGCGGCTGTTCTCGCCGCTGGCCTTCACCAAGACCTACGCGATGGCGGCGGCGGCGGGGCTCGTCGGTGACGCTGGTCCCGGTGCTGATGGGCTACCTCATCCGCGGCCGCATTCCGGACGAGCACGCGCAATCCGCTCAACCGCGTGCTGATCGCGGTCTACCGGCCGCTGCTCGAGTGCGGTGCTGCGCATCCCGAAGGCTGACGCTCGCGTCGCGGCCGTGGTCGCTGCGTCGCTGACGCTCGTGGCCGGCGACGCGCACTCGGCGGCGAGTTCATGCCGCCGCTGGACGAAGGCGACCTGCTCTACATGCCGTCGGCGCTGCCGGGCTCTCGGCCGGCAAGGCGACGCGAGCTGCTGCAGCAGACCGACCGGCTGATCAAGACGGTGCCCGAAGTGGCGACGCGTGTTCGGCAAGGCCGGGCCGCGCCGAGACCGCGACCGATCCGGCGCCGCTGGAGATGTTCGAGACCACGATCCAGTTCAAGCCGCGCGACCAGTGGCGCGCCGGGCATGACGCCGGACAAGCTGGTCGAGGAGCTCGACCGCGCCGTGAAGGTGCCGGGCCTGTCCAACATCTGGGTGCCGCCGATCCGCAACCGCATCGACATGCTGGCCACCGGCATCAAGAGCCCGGTCGGCGTCAAGGTGGCCGGCGCCGACCTGGCGGAGATCGACCGCATCGCGGCGGAGATCGAGCGCGTGGTCAAGGACGTGCCGGGCGTGACCTCGGCGCTCGCCGAGCGGCTGACCGGCGGCCGCTACATCGACGTGCGAGATCGATCGCGCCGCCGCCGGCGCGCTACGGGCTCAACGTCGCCGACGTGCAGAGCGTCGTCTCGGCGGCGATCGGCGGCGACAACATCGGCGAGACCGTCGAGGGGCTGCAGCGCTTCCCGATCAACGTGCGCTATCCGCGCGAGCTGCGCGACTCGGTCGAGAAGCTGCGCGAGCTGCCGATCGCTCACCGAGCGCGGCGCGCAGATCCGCCTGGGCGACGTGGCCGCACATCGCGCATCGCCGACGGGCCGCCGATGCTGCAGCAGCGAGAACGCGCGGCTCTCGGGCTGGGTCTACGTCGACGTCCGCGGGCGCGACCTGCGCTCCGCGGTGCGCGACATGCAGCGCGGCGGTCGCGCAGCGAGGTGCAAGCTGCCGCCGGGCTACTCGATCGTCGTGGTCGGGGCAGTTCGAGTACCTCGAGCGCGCGACGCAGCAAGCTCGAAGGTCGTCGTGCCGGCGACGCTGGCTGATCATCTTCGTGCTGCTCTACCTGACCTTCCGCCGCTTCGACGACGCGCTGCTGATCATGGCGACGCTGCCGTTCGCGCTGGTCGGCGGCTTCTGGCTGCTGTACCTGCTGGGCTACAACATGTCGGTCGCGACGGCCGTCGGCTTCATCGCGCTGGCCGGCGTCGCGGCGGAGTTCGGCGTCGTGATGCTGGTCTACCTCAAGCAGGCGATGGCCGCGCGCGACGGCGGACGGCAAGCTCAGCAACGAGAGCGAGCTGATCGAGGCGATCGGCGAAGGCGCGGTGCTGCGCGTGCGGCCGAAGGCGATGACGGTCGCCGTGATCATCGCCGGCCTGCTGCCGATCATGTGGGGCAGCGGCACCGGCTCGGAGGTCATGCGGCGCATCGCCGCGCCGATGGTCGGCGGCATGATCACCGCGCCGCTGCTGTCGATGTTCGTCATGCCGGCGGCCTATCTGCTGATTCGCCGGCGCGCGTTACGGCGTCAGTCGAGTTCGCAGGATGCACTTGCGCCGCGCGTTGCGTATGACGCTTCAAGAGGCTAAGACCTCGTCAACTTGACTCGAAGGAGCACTCATGACGAACCAAACTACGATCGATCCGGCGATGCAGTCCTGCATCAAGGCATGCGAAGACTGCCACCGGATCTGTCTGACGATGGCCATGCGGTATTGCCTGGAAATGGGCGGCAAGCACGTTGAGCCGGAGCACTTCAGGTTGATGCTTAACTGCGCTGAAATGTGCCAGACGTCGGCGAACTTCATGCTTAGTGCGTCACCGATGCATCGGAGCACATGCCGCGCTTGCGCGGAAGTCTGTGACGCCTGCGCCGACAGTTGCGAGCAGATTACCGGCATGGAGGAGTGCACCAAGGTGTGTCGATCGTGTGCCCAGAGTTGCCGCGCCATGGCGGGCGGGACCAAGTGAGGAGCTGGGAGCCGGCGGGACGCCCGCGGCGCCGAGAGGCGCGAACTATTCGTCGTCCGTACCGTCTTATGAAGGCCTATCTCAAATCGAGCGCAGAACTACGTTACAAGCATTGCGCAGCTACACGCTGGACGATCGGGCGCTGACGCTGCACCTTGCCCGCGAACTGGGAGCCCGTGATGATGAAGAACTGGATGGTGAGTGCACTGTGCAGCGTGACGCTGCTGGCCGCGAGCGGCGCGATGGCGCAGGCGGTGGTTGGCAAACCCGCGCCGGCGTTTACGGCTAAGGATGCGACCGGCAAGACCGTCGCTTTGTCGGACTACACGGGGAAGTTCGTCGTCCTCGAGTGGACGAACCCGAATTGCCCCTTTGTAGGCAAACACTACAACAGCGGCAGCATGCCCGCGACTCAGCGGCGGGCCGTGGCCGAAGGCGTCGCGTGGCTATCGATTCAGACGATACCCGGCGACCGCGATCATAAGGCAGCTTGCCAGACTTCAGGCCTGGCAAAAGTCGAAGAACGCGTCGCCGACTGCGACGATCGTGGACTCCGACGGCCGAATAGCCCGCGCCTACCTGGCGAAAGCCACCCCTCACATGTACATCGTCGATCCGAAGGGTACCCTCATCTACGCCGGTGCCATCGATAGCAAACCGAGCACTGATCCTGCGGACATCAAGACGGCCACCAACTACGTTTCGCAAGCGCTCGACGAAGCGATGTCTGGCAGACCCGTAAGCCATCCCAGCAGTCAGGCCTATGGATGCGCCGTGGAGTATCCGGGCGGGGCCTGACGCAGCCCGCGTAGCGCGCTGGCCGCCAGGGGATGCAAGGCGTTCGAAAATTTGCCTGAACACGCGCCTGCAGGCGCTGTCACACGTTCATCGGCGCGGCCCCCGAGGAGGGGCTTTCATCGGGCCTCGCCGCTGCGGACACGTTGCCCGCAGGTAGAAAGCCCTGGAGGTAAAGCGATGAAAGTCAGCGATATTATGACTCGCGATGTGCACCTTTTGAGCCCGGAGCAAACGATCCGCGAGGCGGCCGGCATCATGGCCGACATCGACGCCGGGGCGCTGCCTGTCGGCGACGACGACCGACTGGTCGGCATGATCACCGACCGCGATATCGTCGTCCGCGCGATCGCCCAGGGCAAATCGCTGGACACCAAGGTCGCCGATGTGATGAGCAAGGAAATGCTCTACTGCTTCGACACCGACGGCATCGACGACGTGGCGCGCAACATGGCCAAGGCCCAAGTGCGCCGCTTGCCTGTCGTCAATCACGCCAAGCGCCTGGTCGGCATCGTCTCGCTGGGCGACCTGGCCCGCAATGATGATCCGACGACGATCGGGCGAACCGTCTCGAAGGTTTCCACACCGGGTGGGAAGCACGACCAGACGAGCACCCACTGACGACAAGACGATCGAATGCGATCGCATTCGCGGCCGCGCACGCCGCGTTTTCCGGCGCCTTGCAAGAATTACCGAGTGGACTGTATCTCGATGGCGTCCGCTATGCCCCGCACGACTCGCCCGACGCAAGGGTTCGCGCCGAACGCATAGGCAAGCTCCGCGGGGCTTGCGATGTCCCACAGCGCGAAATCGGCGCGCTGGCCCGGTGCCAGCCTGCCGACTTCGCTTGCGGCACCGAGCGCCTTCGCCGCATTCCGCGTGACCCCGGCAAGCGCTTCCGCGGGCGTGAAACCGAACAAGGTGCACGCCATGTTGAGCATCAGCAGCGGCGAAGTGCACGGCGATGTCCCCGGATTGCAGTCGGTCGCGATCGCTATCGGCACGCCGTGTTGGCGCAGGCTTGCGATCGGCGGCAACCGCGTTTCGCGAAGAAAGTAGAACGCCCCGGGCAGCAGGACGGCCGCGGTGCCCGCTTCGGCCATCGCGCGCACCGATTCGATCGACGCATATTCCAGGTGATCGGCGGACAGGGCCCGATATTCGGCTGCAAGCCGGCCGCCGCCCTGATCGGAAAGCTGGTCGGCGTGCAGCTTGACCGGCAATCGATGTTTTTTGGCGGCATCGAATACTCGCGCAGTCTGCGCCGGTGTAAAGGCGATGCGTTCGCAGAAAGCGTCGACGGCATCCGCGAGCTTTGCGGCGGCGGCAGCGGGCAGCATCTCGTCGCAAACCAGCGCGATGTATTCGTCGGCGCGGCCGGCGAATTCGGGCGGCAGCGCATGGGCGCCGAGAAACGTCGTCCTGACTTCGACTCCGCACACTGTCGCCAGGCGGCGGGCGGCGCGCAGCATCTTCAGCTCGTTCTCGGTGTCGAGCCCGTAACCGGATTTGATTTCGACGGTGGTGACGCCCTCGGCGACCAGGCGCTTTAGTCGGACCGCGCTTTGCGCTACCAGTTCGTCTTCGCCGGCGGCACGCGTGGCGCGCACGGTCGAAGCGATACCGCCGCCGGCCTTCGCGATCTCCTCGTACGATGCGCCGGCAAGCCGCATTTCGAACTCGTCGGCGCGGTTGCCCGCATGAACCAGATGCGTGTGGCACTCGATGAATCCGGGAGTGAGCCACGCACCCCGGCCGTCGTGCCGGGTCTCGGCGCGCCATCCGGATGGAAGATCGCGCCGCGAACCGACCCACGCGATGCGACCGTCGCGGACTCCGAGCGCGCCATCGCGGATCGCGCCGTAGCCATCCGCGCTGCCGGACGATTGATCGATCGTCGCGAGATGGACGTTGGTCCACACCGCATCCCAGCGAAGGTCGGCGCTCACGTCAACAATCGCTTCAAAGTGATCGCGTATCTTGCCGCGCTCTCCGCGCTGCGTGGATGCACGCCGTCGCGGACGTGCCATTGTCCGCCCACCATGACGTCGCCGATCGGGTATTTCGCCGGCCCGAAGATCGCGCTGTCGAGCAGCGCGTCGCCGTGCTGTCCGACGGAATCGGCCTGATCCAGGACGATCCAGTCGGCCCGATGGCCGGCGGCGATGGCGCCGATCCGCTGTCCCAAAGCCTGCGCACCGCCGCCGCAGGCGCCGCGATAGAGGCGGCCGCCGAACGACTCCGCGCGAGCGAGCCCGAATACGTTGCGCTGCTCGTACTTGATGCGCTGGCCGTATTCGAAAAGCCGCAGCTCGAGAAACGGATCGACGTTGACATGGCTGTCGCCGCCGATGCCGAATCGTCCGTCGCGCGCAAGAAAGGACTTGGCGCTGAACAGACCGTCACCGAGATCGCCTTCGGTCGTCGGGCACAAACCGGCGACGGCTTGGGAATGCGCCAGTCCCGCGGTCTCTTCCTTGACCATATGGGTCGCGTGAATCAGGCACCAGCGTTCGTCCAGCGCGACGTTGTCGAGCAGCCATTGCACCGGCCGCGCTCCCAGCGACGCGATGCAATCGTCGACTTCCTTCTGTTGCTCAGCAGCATGGATGTGCACCGGCATCGCGGCGTCGAGATCGTCGCGAAGCTCGAGCAGGCGCTGCAGCTCGTCAGGAGCGACGGCGCGAAGCGAGTGCGGCGCCACGCCGAGGCGTTGCATCGGATTCGTCGCAAGCGACGTGGCGAGCGCGTCGAGCATCCGCGAAAACTGCTCGGTGTCGGTGATGAATCGGCGCTGACCGGCGGTCGGCGCGAGGCCGCCGAAATTGCTGTGGGCATAGAAAACGGGTAGCAGCGTCAGGCCTATCCCGGCGCTGTCGGCGGCGGCACGAATTCGCTCGGCCATCTCGACCGGGTTCGCGTAAGCCTTCCCCTCGGGGTCGTGATGCAGGTAGTGAAATTCGGCGACCGACGTGTAGCCGGCTTCCAGCATTTCGACGTAAAGCCGCGTCGCGATCGCTTCCACGTCGTCCGGCGTCAGGCGCGCCAGGAAGCGATACATCAGCTCCCGCCACGCCCAGAAGCTGTCGCCTTCGGGACCGGCCCTTTGCGTGAGCCCGGCCATCGCCCGCTGGAAGGCGTGCGAGTGCAGGTTCGGCATACCGGGAACCACCGGGCCGTTCAGGCGCTCGGCCGCGACGTCGGTCATGTTCGTTGCGACGCTGGCGATCATGCCGTCGTCGCCGACGACAATGAGAACGTGGTCGGCCCAGCCCGAAGGCAGCATGGCGCTGGGAGCCAGATACCGTCGCGGCATCAATCCCCCTTCAATCGTTCCAGGAAGGCAGTAAGCCCGCGATGTCTTCGGTGAGCCTGCCGCTTGCGATCAGGTCGCTCATCGCGGCGATGTCCGGCGAGAAGTAGCGATCCTCGGCGTAGAAGGCCACCGCTTCGCGCACCGCGCGATGCACCGATTGCAGTTTTTGCGACGTTTTGAGCGGTGCGTGGAAGTCGATACCCTGCGCCGCGGCGAGGAGCTCGATGGCAACGATCGTGCGACTGTTCTGCGCCATGTCGCCGAGCCGTCGCGCCGCGAACGTCGACATGCTGACGTGATCCTCCTGATTGGCCGAGGTGGGCAGGCTGTCCACGCTTGCCGGATGCGCGAGCGATTTATTTTCCGACGCGAGCGCCGCCGCAGTGACATGCGCCATCATGAAACCCGAATTGATGCCCGGCTCGCGCACCAGGAATGGCGGCAATCCGGAAAGCGTCTCATCGATCAGCAAGGCGATTCGCCGCTCTGCGAGTGCGCCTATCTCGGCAATGGCCAGCGCGAGAACGTCGGCGGCGAGCGCCACCGGCTCGCCGTGGAAATTGCCTCCGGAAAGCACCTCGCCCCATTCGGCGAACACCAGAGGATTGTCGGTCACCGCGTTGGCTTCGATCGAAAGCGTCGCGGCCACGTTGCGGATGAGGTCGAGGCAGGCTCCCATCACCTGCGGCTGGCAGCGCAGACTGTACGGGTCCTGCACCCGATCGTCGTTCACCAGATGCGAACGGCGAATCTCGCTGCCCGCGAGGAGCGCGCGATACTTGGTCGCCACGTCGATTTGTCCCGGCTGGCCGCGAACTTCCTGAATGCGGGCGTCGAACGGCGTGTCGCTTCCCTTGGCGGCGTCGACCGACAGCGCGCCGGTCACGACGGCCGCTGCAAAAATGTCCTCGACCTCGAACAATGCCTTGAGCGCCAGCGCCGTCGACACCTGGGTGCCATTCAACAGCGCCAGCCCTTCCTTGGCCGCGAGCGACATCGGTGCCAGTCCCGCACGGCGCAAGCCCTCGGTTGCCGCCACCGCAGCGCCCGCGATGCGCACCTCGCCTTCACCCATCAACGCCAGCGTCATGTGCGCCAGCGGCGCCAGGTCGCCCGAGGCTCCGACCGAACCTTTCGACGGGATCGCCGGCAGGACGTCGGCGTTATAGAGCGCGAGCAAGGCGTCGATCACTTCGGGCCGCACCCCGGAATAACCGCGCGCGAGGCTCGCGGCCTTGAGCACTAGGACAAGGCGCACCGTCGTATCGTCGAGTAGGGGACCGGTGCCGACCGCGTGCGAGCGTGCGAGGTTGGTTTGCAGCCGTTCCAGCTGATCGAGCGCGATGTGGGTCTTGGCGAGCTTGCCGAAGCCGGTGTTGATGCCGTAGGCGGGAGCGCCGTGATCGACGGCCTTTTGCACGGCCTGTCTCGACGCCTGGATGATCGACAGCGTCGCGGAATCGAGCACCAGGTGAATGCCACCGGATGCGATGCGGCGAAGAATGCGCAGCGACAACTTGCCCGCGGCAATGGTAATCGTGGTCTTGGTTTTCATGCAGCCCGAGTCTTGTTCGGCATCAACGCCTGGCTCGGCGTAATGCGCGAGCCCTAATGTTGTGCCATCGGCGGACGCCCAGTCGTCATTTCCGGCTCACCATCGGCAGGACCAGTCCCTGCTCTCTTGCGCAATCGATCGCGTCCTCGTATCCCGCATCGGCGTGACGCATCACGCCGCTTGCCGGGTCGTTGGTCAGCACGCGCTCGATGCGCCGGGCGGCGGCGGCCGTTCCGTCACAGACTACGACCATGCCGGCATGCTGCGAGAACCCCATGCCGACGCCGCCGCCGTGGTGGATGCTGACCCAGGTGGCCCCGCTCGCGCAATTGAGCAGCGCGTTGAGCAAAGGCCAGTCGGATACGGCGTCGGACCCGTCGCGCATGGCCTCGGTCTCGCGATTGGGACTCGCCACCGATCCCGAATCGAGATGATCGCGGCCGATGACGATCGGCGCCTTCAACTCGCCGCTGGCGACCATGTCGTTGAACGCGAGGCCCGCGCGCGCCCGGTCGCCCAGGCCGATCCAGCAAATGCGCGCCGGCAATCCCTGGAACTTGATGCGCGTGCGCGCCATGTCGAGCCAGTGATGCAGCTGCGCATTCTGCGGAAGAAGCTGCTTCAGCTTGGCGTCGGTGCGGTAGATGTCCTCGGGATCGCCCGACAGCGCCACCCAGCGGAACGGCCCGATGCCACGGCAGAACAGCGGACGAATATAAGCGGGCACGAAGCCGGGGAAATCGAAGGCATTGCCGACGCCCGCCTCGAGAGCCATCTGCCGCAAGTTGTTGCCGTAATCGAACGTCGGCACACCCATCTGATGAAACGCCAGCATCGCGCGCACTTGCACGGCCATCGATGCCTTCGCGGCTTTGATCACGCCGGCCTGATCGCCGGCGCGACGGGCCTCGGCGTCTTCGAGCGACCACCCGGACGGCAGATAACCGTTCAGCGGATCGTGCGCGCTGGTCTGGTCGGTCACCATGTCGGGACGCGCGTTGGCGTCTCCGGCTTGCACGCGTCGCACGAGCTCGGGAAAAACATCGGCGGCGTTGCCGAGCACTCCGACCGAGACCGCGCGGTCGGCGGCGTGCGCCTCCTGGATGATTGCCAGCGCGCGATCGAGCGTGTCCGCCTGCTGGTCGAGATAGCCGGTATCCAGCCGCATCCGGATCCGACTCGGATCGCATTCGACCGCTAGCATCGACGCGCCTGCCATCGTCGCCGCCAATGGCTGCGCGCCGCCCATGCCGCCCAAGCCGCCGGTGAGAATCCATCTTCCTTTGAGCTCGCCTCCGTAATGCTGCCGGCCGGCTTCGGCGAAGGTTTCGTAGGTGCCCTGGACGATGCCCTGGCTGCCGATATAGATCCACGAGCCGGCGGTCATCTGGCCGTACATCATCAGGCCCTTCGCGTCGAGCTCGTGGAAATGCTCCCACGTCGCCCAGTGCGGCACCAGGTTGGAATTGGCGATCAGCACGCGCGGCGCATCGGCGTGGGTCTTGAACACGCCGACCGGTTTGCCCGACTGCACGAGAAGCGTCTCGTCGTCGTCGAGCGATTTCAACACTTCGACGATCTTGTCGAAGCACTGCCAGTCGCGGGCCGCCCGGGCGATGCCGCCGTACACGATCAGCTCGTCGGGCTTTTCCGCCACCTCGGGGTCGAGGTTGTTCATCAGCATCCGCAGCGGCGCCTCGGTCAGCCACGACTTGGCGCTGAGCCGGGTACCTCGCGCGGCGCGGATACGGCGCGTCGGGTCGACGCGCGTGTTGCTGGCGCGAGGGGGCGAAAGGTCATTCATTGCGTATCCCTGACTTTAGCGGCGCTCGAGATACAAAGGTCGATGTTATCGCCGTGCCGGACCTTATGCAAAAAGACCGCCGCGCGCCCGCTTGCGGGAACTCGCCGCGTCGTTCGCCTATCCCACGATAGGGCGCTCGCATCGTCCCTGCATCCACACGTCAAGGAGGCCATCATGCCTTACAACACCATCGCGGACCTGCCGAAGGCCCAGACCGACCAGTACAACCCGCATCAGAAGGAAGCATTCCTCAAGGCGTTCAACGCCGCGTACAAGGAATACGGGGGCGACGAGGGCCGCGCTTTCGCTGTCGCCCACACGGCGGCGAAGCGCGCCGGAGAAAGACCCGGTCCCGGCTAGCCGCGACGTCGGGCATCGGTTGCGTACGCGTATGCAATTCGTCCGGCAAGTCGGCCGCCGCCCAAGTCGAAAAGGCGCTCGTCCGAACTGCTAGAATCACAGCGGAGCCGTTCCCGCATGGGTCGCCGTGCGACGGCTGACCAGGGGAGGTTGCAATGTCCCAAGAGATTTGTGCTGCGCGCGTTCGCGCCGGCGTGCGCGTTATCGTCGGGTCGGTGATGGGGATCGTGGTCTCCGTCACGGCGGCGCAACAACCTGCGGCTCCGGCGCCTGCGGCCCCCGCTGCACCCCCGGCGGCGACGCAGCCCGCGGCGCCTGCGGCTGCGGCCCAACCCGCGCCCGTCCCGCCCGCGCCTGTCATTCAACCTTTTGCTCCGGCTTCGACGCCGGACCAGGAGCAGCTGCGCGTCGTCCCGGCCAAGCGGTACTCCGGAAAAGTTCATCTGCTGCCGGCGACGATGGAGACGACGCAATGGGGCTGGTTCAACAACGCGCAGCCCCCGGTCCTGCACGTCGATTCGGGCGATTCGATCGTCTTCGAGACGATGATGCATTCGCACAATCAGGTCGTGCCGGGGGCGACGATCGAGCAGATCAAGAAACTGCGGACCGACTTCCCCGGCCGCGGACCGCACACGCTGACGGGCCCGGTGTACATCGAGGGCGCCGAGCCGGGCGACGTTCTGAAGGTGCGCATCAACAAGATCGTGCCTCGCGCCTACGGGACCAACTTCAACGTGCCCGGCATGTTCGGCGAGTTTCCTTCCAGGTTTCCCGAAGGCCAGGTCAAGTATTTCTATCTCGATCTCGAGCGCAAGGTCGCCGAGTTCGCCCCGGGCATCGAGATTCCGCTGGCGCCGTTTCCCGGCACCATCGGCGTTGCCCGCGCCGAGCCCGGTCAATACAGCTCGGTGCCGCCGGGACGCTACGCCGGCAACATCGACGTCCGCGACCTCACGGAAGGCGCAACACTCTACGTTCCCGTCTTCGTCAAAGGCGCGCTGCTCTGGACCGGCGATTCGCACGCCGCGCAGGGCAACGGCGAGATCAACCTCACCGCGCTCGAGACCGCCTACAAGGAAATGAACGTCACCGTCGACGTCGTCAAGAACATGAAAATCGAATGGCCGCGCATCGAAACCAAGGATGCGTGGATCACGCTCGGCATCGATCGCGATCTGAACAAGGCGCTTGAAATCCTGATGGAGCGAAACGAGCAAATTGCTGATCGAGCAACGCTAGCTCGACAACGGAGCAGGCGCACAAGATGATGATGGCGGCGTGGGACTGCCGGATCACCCAGGTCGTCGACGTCAACAAGGGCATCCACTGCTTCACCGCGAAGGGCGCAAAGAGCTGCGCGCAAGATCGAGGCTTTGCCGGATCAGGAAAACAACGACCTACCTCGTGACGGTCGGGAAGGACGCCGACCTCAACAAGGCGATGGACGACGCGTCCTGGGCGATGATCGAGCTGCTGCAAAACCAAAAGAAGCTGAGCCGACTCGACGCGTACAGCCTCGCCAGCATGGTGATGGATTGCCGTCTGGCCGCGCCCACGGCTCAAGTGAAAGCCGTGCATTGTCTGGTGCCGAAGAGCACCTGGGTGGCGTCGCGGTAGATCGGTCGTGCGGGCCGGGCTTCTCGGCCTGGTAGTGGCGGCGGCTCAGTTCGCCATCCTCGCCGCCGCTCCCGCTTTTGCCGCCACGCGCGTGGTGGCGACGACGACGGATCTCGCGGCGCTCGTCGCGGTGGTCGGCGGCGACCTCGTCACCGTCGAATCGATCGTGCCGGCCGGTGTCGATCCCGAAGCGTTCGAGCCGCGCCCCGGCGACCTCGCCAAAGTGCGCCAGGCCGCGCTGTTGGTGCGCGTCGGGCTCGGCTACGACTACTGGCTCGATGGAATCGTCAACCAGACGGGCGACAAGCGGCTGATGCGCGGGGGCGAGGCTTATGTCGACGCGTCGACCGGCATTCCGCTGCTCGAAATACGCGGCCAGAGCGTCGTCAACGAAGGCGGCCACGCGCACGGCGTCGCCAATCCGCACTACTGGCTCGATCCCGAAAACGCCATCACCGTCACCGCGGGCATCGCCGAAGCGCTGGTGCGCAATCGCGCCCGCGCAGCGGGACAGGATCCTCGCCAATCGCGAGCGATTTCTGTCCGAGCTCGAGACGAGACGAGCGCGCTGGAGCCGGACACTGGCGCCGTTTGCCGGTGCGAAGCTCATCGCCTATCACAATTCGTGGCCCTATTTCGCGCGCCGCTTTCGTCTCGATGTCGATTGCCTTCATCGAGCCGAAGGCGGGCGTTGCGCCGAGCCCGGCCCATCTCGCCCAGTTGATCGCCGCCGGACGTAGCGGCGCAAGTGCGTGCGATCGTGCACGAGCCTTACGAGCCCGAGGATGCGTCGCGCTTCGTCGGACAGAAGCTGGGAGTTCCGATGGTGCGGCTGGCCGTATCGGTCGGCAGCCTTGCGGGAACCGACGACTATCTGGCGCTGTTCGACTATAACGTCGCAATACTCGCCAAAGCGCTGGGCGCGCGCAACCCATGAGCGATGCGCTGGCGTTGCTCGCCCTTCCGTTCGCGGCGTCGGTCGTTTTTGTGCTCATGCATGCCTATCTCGGCGTGCACGTGCTGCGCCGAAGGATCGTCTTTGCCGACCTCGCGCTGGCTCAACTGTCGGCGCTGGGCGCCACCGTCGCATTCGCGAATGGCTACGCGTCGACAGCGCGGCGGGATTCGGCTACGCCCTGCTGTTCACCGCCATCGGTGCCGCGCTGCTGACGCTGACGCGCGGTCTCGCGCGCTTTGTCAGCCAGGAGGCTTTTGTCGGCATCGTCTATGTCGTCGCGACCGCGGCGACGATACTGGTCGTCGATCGCTCGCCGCAGGGAGCGGAGCACGTCAAGAAAATCCTGGTGGGCAGCATTCTGACGGTCGATCTCCGCCGACGTCGCGAAGTTCATCGCCCTGTATGCGGCGATCGGCCTGCTGCACTGGCTGGTGCGACGACCGCTTATCGCGTTGTCGAGCGAGGGCCAGCTCGGAGGCCGGACCCGGATCGCCGTGTGGGCGTGGGATTTCGTTTTCTTTCTGTCCTTCGCCATCGTGGTGACGAGCTCGGTGGCGACCGCCGGCGTGCTACTGGTGTTCAGTCTGCTGATCGTGCCCGCGGTGATCGGCTCGATCTTTTCCGGGAAGTTGCATATCGTGCTGGCGATCGCATGGAGCGCGGGCATTGCGGCGTGCGCGGCAGGTCTTGCGGGCTCGTACGCTTTCGATCTGCCGACCGGGCGCCGCCATGGTGATTGCGCTCGCCGGGTTTCTGCTGCTGGCCGGGCTCGCCAAAGTTCTTATCTTCGTCGGCACCGAGCAGCGACGAGCCAATCTGCGCGTCGCTGCGAACACTGTAGCCGCGGCGATGCTGTTCGCGCTGCTGGCGTCGAGTGTCTGGCTGATGATCAACCCCACTGCCGATCAGCCTCTTCTGGCAGTCGTCGAACGTGCAAGCGGGATAGGTCCCGCGCGGTTTCTGGGACGCGACCGAGCGCGACACCTATGAAAGCGCCGCGCGCGACGTCGTGCGCTTTCAGGGCGAAGTCGATCGAATCGACGCGATGGAAAAATCCGCACGCTACCAGGCAACGCCTCTGTCCGACGACGAAATACGGCGCATCGCTTCGTATCAGCAGAGCTTCAACGAGATGACCCGCGGCGAGCGCTTCGTGCAGGACGTGCTGCGGGGGAAGGCAAGGACGCGCGAGCGCTGGATCGTCGGCGCGCCTGTGGCGCTGATCGCGCTTCTGGGACTTTTCTGGCTGGCGCGCAGCTATCGGATGCCGGGCCGCAAGAAGGCTGGCGCGGTGCCCAAGGCTTCGGTTGTCGGCTGAAGCGCGACGGCCCGGAGTTTGACTCGCGAATCAGTAACGGGTCTAGCCTGCCCGAAAAAAAGAACCCCCGAAAAGCCGGGGGCCCAGTAAAGCACCATGAACACCTCAGAATCGTCGCTTCAGTCCCATTTGCGACCGAAACGACTGCTTGCTCTCAATGCCCGCGTGCATCCGTCGGGTCGTGGGCGTTTCGCTTTAGTTCGGGGCGCTGGCCATTTTCTCTGACCATCGCTTTCAGAATCGTCCGTGCCAGCGACTCCGGGGCGGCTACCGCTCCCACTCGTACGACTCTCGAAGCGGATCCGGATGTCACCGTAAACACGCCGCGCTGGAATTGATACGAGGCGGCGTATTGCTTGCCGTCGGCGTTCAGGATCACCTGACCAGAGGAATTGAGCGTGCCCATTGGACCTTTGTCGGCTTGTTTTGCTGCAAGACTTCGCGTTTATCGACGGTCGGGTTGTCTAGAGCCGCGACAAATGGCCGCACTACAAGTCCTAAGCTACGTCTTTCCGGGACTGAAAGGGAAGAACCTTTCGCATTGCCTCGACGTTGGCCGATTGCAGCGTTTGCTTGCGCAGCTCGCGGCGCACTCTCGCAAAGGTCTTTCGCAAATCCGTTTCCACGCTTTTGGTGTAACGGAACGACGGATCGAGGATCGACTTCATATAACCTCCGCTTCGGTGCTGTGAAGTACGAAAACATTGAGCGCGCTTCGTCCCTGCATGTCGCAAAAGACGTTCCATCGACCGCCAACTCGCGAAGGTTCAGCCGCTTACCCTCGGGGCCTTCCGCCGAAGGCCTTTGCCAACGTAAAGAATGTCGACACTTTCATCCCGGCGTCTGCAGACACGCTTCTGTCGCCGACAATCCGTTACAGCTGAGGACATCGGCGCCGCTTTGACCCCCGCTTGTCACGGTGTCGTGCGGCCGCTACGCTGACAGCCATGCTGGTGGTCCATGGCCTGACCAAGTCGTACGCCGGGCCCCGGCCGCGCGCCGTTTTCGCCGATGTCGATCTGGAGCTCTCTGCCGGGCGACTACATCGCCGTCATGGGCGAGTCGGGCGTCGGCAAATCGACGCTGCTCAACCTGATCGCCGGCCTGGACAGCCCCGACCGGGGCTCGATCAAGCTCGGCGACGTCGAGCTCACGACCCTCGACGACGACGCGCTGACCGCGCTGCGCCGCGAACGCTTCGGCTTCGTGTTCCAGGCGTTTCATGTCTTGCCCTACCTTAGCGTCGCCCGGAACGTCGCGTTGCCCTTGTCGCTGCTCGGCGTCGCCGCACCGGAGTCCGACGCGCGAGTGGCGAGCGTGCTGGCCGGCGTGGGCCTGGACGGCCGCGGTGAAAGCATGCCGCGCGAGCTTTCGGGAGGCGAGCTGCAGCGGGTTGCGATCGCGCGCGCCCTGGTGCACCGGCCGCAGCTGGTGCTCGCGGACGAGCCGACGGGCAATCTCGATGCGGAGACCGCGAGCCAGGTGCTGCGCCTGCTGCGTGAGCAGATCAAGACCCATGGGGCGGCCGGCATCCTGGTCACGCATTCGCACGCGGCGGCGCAGACCTGCGATCGCATACTGCAGCTGACGCCCACCGGCTTGCGCGCGCCGCCGGCGAGCTGACGATGCGCAAGCCGAAGCTCTCCGCGGCGCGCGCCGTGCTTGCCGGCGCGCTCGTGCAGAACAAGGCGCGCAGCGCCCTGTCGGTGCTCGCGATCGCGCTCGGCGTCGCGCTCGGCTACGCGGTTTCGCTGATCACCGGCGCCGCGGTCAACGAGCTCGCGCTCGGCGTGCAGTTTCTCGCCGGCGACGCCGATCTCCAGGTGCGCGGTCCGCGCGGCGGTTTCGACGAAGCGATCTATCCGCGACTGGCGCGGCTGCCCGAGGTGGCCGTGGCGAGCCCGGTCGTCGAGGTCGACGCCAAGCTCGCCGATCGCGACGACGTGCTGAGGATCATCGGCATCGACGTCTTTCGCGCCGGCGCCGTGCAGCCCGGCCTGATCGCCGAGTCCGGCGACCGCCTGGATCATCTGCGCTCCGACACGCTTTTCCTAAGTCCCGCCGCGGCGCGCTCGCTTGGCGTCGATCGCGGCGGCACGCTGGTCTTTCAAGTCGGGCTTGCGCGCCGTGACGCTGCGCGTCGCCGGACTGGTTCCGGCCGATGTGCAACAGCGCTTCGCGGTGATGGATATCGCCGGTGCCCAGTCGAATTTCGATCGGCTCGGCCGCATCACCCGCGTCGACCTGCGTCTTCGGCCCGGCGTCGATATCGACGCCGTCCGCGAGCGTATCCAGGCGCAGCTGCCCGCCGGCCTCGCGGTCCAGCGCCCCGAGACGGGTGTGGCCGCCAGCGAAAGCCTGTCGCGCTCGTACCGCGTCAACCTGAACGTGCTGGCGCTGGTGGCGCTGTTCACCGGCGGCCTGCTCGTCTTCTCGACGCAGGCGCTCGCCGTCGTGCGCCGCCGCTCGCAGCTGGCGCTGTTGCGCGTTCTCGGCATGACGCGCCGCGAACTGGCGAGTCTGCTCGTGCTCGAAGGCGCGATCGTCGGCATCGTCGGCAGTGCGCTAGGATTGGCCGGCGGATTCATCCTCGCGCAAATCGCGGTCCGGATCATCGGGGCCGACCTCGGCGCCGGATATTTTCGCGGCGTCGCACCGGCGCTGTCGCTGGCTCCGATTCCGCTGGCGATCTTCTTCGGTCTCGGCGTGCTGATCGCGATGCTCGCGAGCCTCGCTCCCGCGCTGGAAGCGGCGCGCGCGGCTCCCGCAGCCGCGCTCAAGGCCGGCGACGAAGAGCGCGCGTTCGCGCGGCTCCGTCCTTCGTGGCCTGGATTCGTGACCATCGGCGTCGGCGCGATGGCGACGCTCGTTCCGCCGGTCGCGGGCTTGCCGCTGTTCGGCTATGTCGCCATCGCGCTGCTGGTGATCGGAACGCTGATGCTGATGCCGCGGATCGCGGTGATGCTGCTCGCGGCCTTGCCGCTGCCGCGCGGCGCGCCGTCGCGGCTCGCGTTGTTGCAGCTGCGCGGCGCCCCGGGACAGGTGGCGGTGAGCCTTGCCGCGATCGTCGCCGCCGTGAGCCTGATGGTATCGATGGCGATCATGGTCGCGTCGTTCCGGATTTCGCTCGACGCGTGGCTCGAGCGCGTGCTGCCGGCCGATCTCTACGTGCGCGCGGGCGCTGCCGGCGATACCGCCTACCTCGGCGCCGACGATCAGGCGCGCCTCGCCGCGCTGCCCGGCGTGCGCCGCGCCGAATTCCAGCGTGAGCAGCAACTGCTGCTCGATCCTGCGCGGCCGCGCATCGTTCTGCTTGCGCGCAGCATCGATGCGGCGAATCTGTCGCGCCAGCTTCAGCTGGTCGAGCGGGCCGGTCGCCGTGGCTGCCGGTGCGCCGCCGCCGGCGTGGGTCAACGAGGCGATGGTCGATCTTTACGGTTTCGCGCCCGGCAAGCATCGTCGAGCTTCCGATCGCCGGCAAGCCGGCCGCGTTCACCGTCGCGGGAGTGTGGCGCGACTACGCGCGGCCGCAGGGGGCCGTCGTCATCGAGCGCGAGCGCTATATCGCGCTGACCGGCGACCGCAACGCCAGCGGCGGCGCGCTGTGGCTCGCGGCCGGCGCCGAATCCGGAAGCGGTGAGCCAGGCGATCGCGCGCGACATTCCCGGCGGAGACGAGACTCGAGATCGCCGCGCCCGGCGAAATTCGCGAGTTGTCGCTGCAGGCGTTCGATCGCACGTTCGCCGTCACCTACGCGCTCGAGCTCGCCGCGGTCGTCATCGGCCTGTTCGGTCTGTCGTCGTCGTTCGGCGCGCTGGTTCTTTCGCGCCGGCGCGAGTTCGGCATGCTGCGCCACATCGGCATGACGCGGCGGCAGATCGGCGCGATGCTCGCCACCGAAGGCTTGACGATCAGCGCGCGTCGGTCTTCTGGCGGGCTTCGGACTGGGATGGCTGATCAGCCTGGTGCTGATCCACGTCGTCAATCGCCAATCGTTCCACTGGGGCATGGAGCTCGACGTGCCCTGGCCGGCGCTTGCGGGCGCCGCGGTGGTCGTGCTCGCGCTTTCGACGCTCACCGCGCTCGCCAGCGGTCGCCAGGCGATGAGCCGGCGCGCCGTCCTGGCGGTCAAGGAGGACTGGTGATCGCCGCAACGACGCGCACGGAGGCGGCGCGTGAGACGGCGGCGGTTTCTCGCGAGCCCGATCGTGCTTCTGGCGACCGGGGCGCTCGCCGCAGACGAATATCCGCGCGTGGTCGCCGGGTCATGCGATCGCGTTTTCCGCGCGACGCCGGCGCGCACCCGGCATTTCGCAGCGAGTGGTGGTACATCACCGGCTGGGTTCGCGATGCCGACGCGCAACCAATTCGGCGTCCAGGTAACGTTTTTCCGCAATCGACCGCGCGTTGCCGAGTCGAATCCGAGCGCATTCGCGCCGCGCCAGCTGCTGTTCGCGCACGCCGCCATCGCCGATCCGCGCCATGGCAGGCTCCGCCACGATCAGCGCGCGGCGCGCGCGGGATTCGAGCTCGCCGGCGCGGCGGAGGAAACGACCGCCGCGTGGATCGACGACTGGTCGCTCAAGCTCGTCGACGGTGTCTATGTCGCGACGATCGCGGCGCGCGATTTCCGATTCGACCTTCGCTTCGCGCCCGCGCAGCCCGTCCTGCTCGAGGGCGACCGAGGTTTTTCGCGAAAAGGGCGAAGCATCGAGAACGCCAGCTATTACTACAGCCAGCCGCAACTTGCGCGTCTCGGGCAAGGTCGCGATCGAAGGCAAGGACGCGGACGTCACAGGCACCGCCTGGCTCGATCACGAATGGTCGAGCGCGGCGCTGGCGCCCGAAGCCAGCGGCTGGGACTGGATCGGCATCAACCTCGACGACGGCGGCGCGCTGATGGCGTTCCGCATGCGCGATCGTTCGGGCGCGGCGATCTGGGCGGGCGGCACGTTTCGCGCGCCCGATCGGGCTTCGCGATCGTTCGAGCCCGCCGAAATCCGGTTCACGCGCGGAGCGGCGCTGGCGCTCGCCGCGCACCGGCGTCGAGTACCCGGTCGCGATGCGGGTCGGCGCGGGCGGCGAAGAGTACGCGCTGGAACCGTTGATGGACGACCAGGAGCTCGATGCGCGCGCAAGCACCGGCACCGTCTACTGGGAAGGCGCGGTGCGGGCGCTTCGCGGCGGACGCGAGGTCGGGCGCGGCTACCTCGAGCTCACCGGCTACGGCAAACCGCTGACGCTTTGAGGCAGATCGGCGTTGGATGCTGCCGGCATTGAACAGCCCCCGCCACAGCGGAACGGATCACACCTTCGACGACCGCGCGTTGGAAGTGTAGGGGGAGCCCCGAACCACCTACCAACAGATGCCGGTGTAGGACGCGGCACCGAATGCTTCGGGACCGGCGCCGGCAAGGTCGACCAAGCGCTGGGACGGCCGGACCGACTGACGCAGCTCGTCGACATAACACGGGTCGAGATGACATAGCACCAGGACGTCGGCGAATTCGACGAGCTCGCGGATCGACGAAGCCAAGCGCAGAACCCCTGGCGGAACAAACGACGTGCGTGCCGCAACGCTTCCGGCGTCGAGGTGGCGATCATAAATGAGTACTGAATGACCGAGGCGCGCCAAGGACTCGGCCAGTCCGACATAGGGACTGACGCGAAGGTCATCGCTGCCGGCCTTGAAGCCGGCACCCACGATGCCGATCCGCGCTGCCGGGTCCTCGTCAACCAATCGCAAGAGTCGATTCTCGTGTGCGAGGTTGCTGGTCATGATCGCGTCGAGCAATGGAACGTCCACCTTCCTTTCATTGGCCAACGAGCGAAGCGCGGCCAAATCCTTGGGCAGGCAACTGCCGCCGTATGGCCCGCCGGGAGTGAGGTACGCTGGCGAAATGTTGAGCTTGGTATCGCGCTCGAATTCGGACATCAGCTTGCGTCCGTCGAGTCCGAGCGCCTTGGCCATCGATCCGATTTCGTTGGCAAAACCGACCTTGAGCGCGTGCCAAGCATTGTCGACGTACTTCAGCATCTCCGCAGTCTCGAAATTGGTCCGGATGACCGGGGTGGCCGGTCGGTGAGGAAAAAGGCTCAATACCTTGTCTCCGTCCTGGGTGACCCTCTCACCAATGACAATTTTTGCGGGCTCGCGGAAATCGCGAATTGCCTCGCCCTCGCGAAGGAACTCCGGGCTGTAGCAGACTCCGAAATCACGCATCGCGGTCCGTCCAGAGAGCCGTTCCAGGAGAGGGATTGCGATCTGGCTCGTGGTGCCTGGCAGTGCGGTGCTTCGAATGACGATCAGATGATAGCGCCGCAGACCTGCAAGCGCCGACCCGACAGCCTCGAACGCTGCCAGGAGCTGAGACAGATCAATCGACCCGTCGTGCGCACTTGGCGTACCGACGCAAACGATGGAGACTGAACTCGCGGCAACCGCTTCCGCGGGATCGGTCGTCGCTCGCAATCGACCTTCTGTTACGGAAGCAGCGACAAGCGAATCAAGCCCGGGCTCGACAATAGACGTCTTTCCCGCCGTCAGGCTCTTGACTTTGGACGCGTCACAATCAAACGCGATGATTCGCCGGCCGGCGTGCGCAAGCGACGCTGCCGTCACCGTGCCGACGTGGCCCAGGCCGATAACGCTGATCATTGGCTGCTGACGGTCCGCATTTCGAAGGAGAATTACGCCGGCGGCCCTTGCCGGGTTGAACGAAAGCGTGGTCGCGACGCGATCATGATCGGCGCCGCACGAAAGACGCACCGCACATCAGGCAATGTTGGAGCCGTGCCGTCATCCCGCCGGCTCGCAGCCTTGGTAAAATGCGATCGACTCGATGAAGACGGTAGTCTACCAGTCCTATCGAACGCGAGATGTGCGTCGGCGACGACGACTACGAGGCGATCGTCGACGCGATCGAGCGCACGCGAGGTGCGATGTTCAGGAATGACGCTCGAGTCTAATTCCGCGCCACAGCGTCGTTAGACGCCATGCCGAGCTCCACACTCAACGTCAACGGCGAAGTGAGGATCGTCGAGGTCCGCGATCCCGTGGTCGGCGGCGGTCAGCGCGATGGCGCTCTCGGAGGCGCGGCGGCACCAGTCCGAATTTCTGCATCGTCGCCGTCAGCCTGACCTTATCCGGCGGTCCTCCCGCATCGATGATGGCTTTCACTTCGCGGAAGTACTGCGCCCCGATGTCCGGCGTGTTGATCACCAGCGCGCGCGCCACGACAGTATGCGGGTTGCTGAAGGCGTGGACGACGCCGCGCGGCGTGGCCATCGAGTCACCGGGCTTCAGGTCGCGCGTTTCGCTGCCGACGGTATAGCGCAGCGTCCCTTCGAGCACATACACCAGCTCTTCATTGGCGGAATGGCTGTGCGGCGGCGGGACGTTGGAGCCCGGCGGCACGCGCATCTCGAAGGCGCCGATCTGGTAGCCATTGCCGGCCTCCTGCAAATACCGGATTTCCAGCTGGCCGAGGCGGATGACTTCCGGCGCGGCTGGCGAAAGGACTTCATTCATGGCAAACTCCCTTGCGTAAAAACCCTGTACAAAGACACTGTACAAATTCTTTACGAAAATGTCAAATGCCCGAAACCTCGCCCGAAGGAAGCGCATCCCGCAGGCAATGACGCCTATGATCGGCTCGCTGCTGCGCCTGCCGCACGAGGTCATTGTGGCGCGTATGCTCGCGGCGCTCAACGCCAATGGCTTTGATATTTCCCCGACCGAGCTGGGCGTGTTCCTCTACCCGGGTCCCGAGGGACGCCGGCCGATCGAGCTGGCCAGGCAGTGCCACATGACCCGCCAGGCGATGAATTACGTACTGGCGGGCCTGGAAAGCCGCGGCTACATCGAGCGGCGCGCGGGACCCAGCCCGGTCGCACGGGTCGTGCGGATGACCGACCGGGGCTGGGCAATGGTTGCGCCGATACGCGATTGCGTGGCCGCGATCGAGCAGGAGTGGACCGCGCACCTCGGCGCACGGCGGTTCAAGGCGTTGCGCGAGACGCTGCTCGATCTGTCGCTATGGCTCGGCAAGCTCCGTTGACGCGAACCACTTACTTGCTCAAAGAGCCAAATGGACGATCGACGGGCAGGATCATCGATTCGCTTTCGACCGAATGGGTCAGTTTGCGAATTACGCCGTCCTGCTTGGTCAGCAAGTAGATCTCGCCGAGCTCATCGAGGCCGAATCTAAGATCGGCACGACCCGCGTGCACTATTTCGCGCACCGACTGGTGCTTTCCGCTGTAGACCAGCGGCAATTCAAAGAACGGCATGGCCTTGCCGTTGATCAATTGATCGACGTTTGCGAAGAACACCCGTCCGGATGCGATATCGCCAAAAAGATACTTGCCATTCAAAGCGGGGATGGCCTTGCCTCGGTAAACAAATCCACCGGTGACGGCCAGGCCGAGGTGATGCCCATACTGGAGCGCCGGCTCGGTCAATCCATTCATGAGACCGTCGAGTGGCGCGCTGGAAAGGCGTTTTTCGTTGTTGTGATCTACGACCCAGCTTCCTTCCCGCATGCTCCAACCGTAGTTCGCTCCGGCCGCGCCGATGTCGATCTCTTCGATGCTGGCCTGGCCGATGTCGGCGATCATCATTTTCCCGTCGCCTGCGGTATCCCAGCTAAAGCGCGCGGGATTGCGCAGACCGTACGCCCAAATTGCCCCCAAGACCTGAGCGTCATTGACAAACGGATTTTCGGGCGGCACGCCGTATTGCCAGCGGCCGTCCTGCAGCGGATTGATCCGCAGAATCTTGCCCAAGGGACTCTGGAGATTCTGGGCGGTGCGTAGCGCATCGACCTTGCCGGTCCGGAATACCGTATTGCCGCCATCGCCGACGCCGATGTATAGCAGACCGTATTCGGGTTGACCCCGTTTGGCGTTCGGATTGAAGCCCAGTTGACCTCCGATGTGATCGTGCAGAGGATGCGCGATTCTCAGGATCTCTCTGCGTGATGACGGATCGATGCGATCCGGGTTGACCGGATCGACATTCCATTCGGCCACGACGTCATGATGGGCAACGCCTCCCGCGGGGTCCGGGCTCGGGAAGTCAGGGACGCCGGACTCCGGAGTTTCGGTGCTGAAGGTATAAAACTTTCCAGAGCCCGGTCGGTTGCTCGTCGCAAAGTCCGGATGGAACGCAAAGGTATTGAGGCCCTGCTCGAAAAGATCGGTGCTCGTGAAGGCTCCCTTCCTCGCGATTGCCATGTCCAGGAAAGGTTCCGGCAGAAGGCGTCCGTCCTTGATCACATAAATCTTGCCGGTCATGTCATTGACGAACAGGCGATTGGACCCATCGGCCGCGTGGAACAGGAAATTGATCCTGGCGCGCGGTGGCGACTCGTTGCTCGCAGGGATCTGGACCACGTCTTCCAGCACCACTGCGAATTTCATCGACGCCGAGCCGGTGGGGCTGTCCCCACAAGCTTGCAGTATCGTGGCCGACGCAGGCCAACAGGATGGCTCTCGTGGCGGATAGCAAATCCAACGCGGGCTTCGGCGACATTACGGCAACGTCGTCTTCGCCTTGCAATCCACGTTTTCCCCAGGAGCCTGGCCGATACGGCAAACGAAAACCGTTCGTTCGCTGCTGTCGTAAAACCAGGCAAAGGAAATTCCATTGGACGACGAGCTGGCGATCGGCGCCACTGAGGGGCGGACGTCCGCCCGGATCTGTGCGAACGCATGAAGGCCGTAGGTGGCAATCGCGGCGATGAGAAGCAGACCCACAATCTTGATCACGAAATTCTCCCTGTTTCATTCCCCGGGACGAGGAATGACAATACTAGCAAGGATGCGCCCGGTAGCCGAACGGCGCCGATCGTCAGCATCCCTGGCTGGACAAACCGAAAGGCCGATGCGATGATTTTTCTCCAGCCGGCGCGCGAAAGGTGGATGTCATGCCGAGCTTCACGCTCAACGTCAACGGCGAACCCCGGACCGTCGAGGTTCGCGATCCCGACGAGCCGCTCCTCTACGTATTGCGCAATTCGCTGTCGCTGACCGGCGCCAAGTTCGGCTGCGGCCTGGGCCAGTGCGGAGCATGCACGGTGATCGTCGACAACGAAGCCGTCCGCTCGTGCCGCATGCCGGTGTCGAAGGCGGCCGGCAAGAAAATCACGACGATCGAGGGCCTGGGCACGCCCGACAAGCCGCATCCGCTGCAGGCGGCGTTCGTCGCCGAGCAGGCCGCGCAGTGCGGCTATTGCGTCACCGGCATGGTGATGAGCGGCGCGGCGGCGCTGGCGCGCAAGCCGAATCTCAGCCGCGAGGATGCGCAGCAGGCGCTCGCCGGCAACCTGTGCCGCTGCGGCACGCACGACAGGATCCTGCGCGCGATGCTGCGCGCTTCGGGCAAGGCGACCGCATGAACGCGCCGCTGTCACGCCGCGAATTCCTGCAGGCCGGCGGGGCGCTGGTCGTCGGTTTCACGATTCCAGGGACGGTCTTCGCGCAACGGCCGCGCGGCGACATTCCGCTCGGCAAGACCCTCGACACCGGCGAAGTCGACGGCTTCATCGCCGTCAACGCCGATGGCTCGGTGACGATTTACTCGGGCAAGGTCGATCTCGGCCAGGGCTTGCGCATCGCGATTCCGCAGATGGCCGCCGAAGAGCTCGGCATCGGCGTCGAGCGGATCGCGATGGTCGAGGGCGATACCGCGCTGACGCCCGACCAGGGCGCGACCGCCGGCAGCAGCGGCATCATGCGCGGCGGCGTCCAGATCCGGCAGGCGGCGGCCACCGCACGCGAGACGCTGATCGGGCTCGCCGCGGCGCGCAGCGGCAAGCCGGCGGCGGATTTCGACACGATCGACGGTGAGGTGCGCCCGAAATCGGGCGGCGCCGGCATACGCTTCGGCGATCTCGTCGGCGACAAGCGTTTCGGCGTCAAGGTCGATCCGAAGGCGAAGCTGCGCGATCCCGCCTCGTACCGAATCGTCGGTCAGCCGCTCGCGCGGCCCGACATCCCGGGCAAGGTCAACGGCCGCCACGTGTTCGTCCACGATTTCAAGATCGACGGGATGCTGCACGGACGCGTCGTGCGTCCGCCGGCGGTGGGCGCGAAGCTCCTCGCCGTCGACGAGGCGTCGATCCGGCGCGATCCCGGGCGTGCGCGTCGTGCGAGTCAACGATTTTGTCGGCGTCGTCGCCGCCAGCGAATGGGACGCCGTGTCCGCGGCGCGGCTGCTCAAGACCCAATGGTCGGAGTCGGCACCGCTGCTCGGCGCCGGCGCCGTGCGCGAGTGGATGCGCGCCGGCCCGTTCGAGGCGGACGAGACGCTGGTGAAAAAAGGCGACGCGCGTCAGGCGCTCGCCAGCGCGAAGAAGGTCAACGCCGAGTTCTACTGGCCGATGCAGTCGCACGGATCGATGGGGCCGTCGTGCGCGGTCGCCGATGTCCGCGACGGCAAGGCGACCGTGTGGTCAGCCTCGCAGGCGACGCACCGCTTCCGCGAAACGATCGCCAAGGCGCTCGCGTTGCCGAAGGATGCCGTGCGCGTCGTCTATCTCGATGGCTCCGGCTGCTACGGGATGAACGGCCACGACGATGCGGCGGCCGACGCGGCGCTGTTGTCGAAGGCCGTGGCGCGGCCGGTGCGCGTCCAGTGGTCGCGCGAGGACGAGCACGGCTGGGACCCGAAAGCACCACCGCAGCTGCTCTCGCTCGAAGGCGCGGTCGGCGACGACGGAAAGATCGCCGCATGGCGCACCGACATGTGGATCCCGAAAGCCACGGCGAACCTGCCGAACATGCCGCTGCTGGCGCTCGATGCCGCCGGCATCGCGCAAACGCCGGGACTCACCACCGGGCCTGATCAGCCAGAACGGCGATCCGCCTTACGCCGTCGCGCATCAGGAAGTCGTCGTCCACTGGCTGAAGTCGTCGCCGCTGCGGCCGTCGAATTTCCGCGCGCCGGGCAAGGTCGCGAACTGCTTCGCCGTCGAAAGCTTCACCGACATGCTCGCCGCCGCCGCGCGGCGCGACCCGGTGGAGTTCCGCCTGCAGGGACTGTCCGACCCGCGCGGGATCGAGGTGATCCGGCGCGCCGCAGCGCTGATCGGATGGCAGCCGCGTCCATCGCCGGCGCCGAGCGCGCCCGGCGCCGGCCGCGGGTTCGCCTACATGCACTACAAGCACAACGAGAGTTACGTGGCGATGGCGATCGAGGCCGACGTCGACAAGGCGTCGGGCGCGATCCGCGTGCGACGCGTCGCGTGCGCGCACGATTGCGGGCTGTCATCAATCCGGCCGCGCTCAAGGCCCAGATCGAAGGCAACATCCTGCAGACCCTGTCGCGCACACTGTTCGAGGAAGTCGCGTTCGACCGCTCGCGGGTGACGAGCGTCGACTGGGCGAGCTATCCGATACTGCGGTTCCCGGACGCGCCGGAGATCGTGATCGAGCTCGTCAGCCGGCCGCTGGAGCCGCCGCTCGGCGCAGGCGAAGCCTCGGCCACGCCGGTGCCGGCGGCGCTGGCCAACGCCGTGTACGACGCCGTCGGCGCGCGCGTGACGACCGTGCCGTTCACGCGCGAGCGCGTGCAGGCGGCGCTCGGTCAGATCACTTGAGCTGGTCGGCGACCTTGTCGATGCCCGCCTTCGAGCAGTCGTCGTCTTTGCCGGGCGAACCGGACACGCCAACCGCGCCGACCACGTCGTCGCCGACCTTGATCGGCAACCCGCCGCCGAGCGCCAGCACGCGTGTGTACTCCTTCGAGCCGGCGGACGCCGGATCGGCCAGCATTCGCTTGACGAAATCGGCCGACGGCTGGCGGAAGGTGCGAGCGGTATAAGCTTTGCGGTCGCTGCCCTCGGGAGTATGCAGGCCGGCGCCGTCGCCGCGCAGCATGACGATGGGCAGGCCGGCGCGATCGACCACCGTCACCGAGACTCTGTAGCCCATTTCCTTGCATTTTTCCATCGCGGCGTTGGCGATCGTCTGCGCCATCGCCAGGGAGATATTCTTTTCGGTGACCAGGCCCTGCGCCTGCGCGGCTGGTCCCAGGATGGCGGCGAACGCCATCGCGCCCAGAATCTTGAATGTCGGTGACATCGGTGCTCCTTGCACATGATGAAAGGCCTCGGAACCGTATCACAAAGCGGTATCTTCGGCGGCAGGATCGGTGCACACCCGCAATTTCACCGGCGCGCAGCGTAAACTTGCGCGGATGCTCCCCGCCCGAGCCAATCCCTCCGGATACACGATCGCCGCCTGGGTTCTGACCGGCGTCGCGCTCGTCCTCGTGCTGCAGCTGCACGTGCTGCCGGCGCTGCTCGCGGGGATGCTGGTATACGAGCTCGTCCACGTCATCGCGCCGACGATGAACGAGCATATTTCCGACAAGCGCGCGAAGATCGTCGCCGTCGGCTTGTTTTCGGCCCTGATGGTAATCCTGGTGACCCTCGTCATCCTCGGCGCCATCGTTTTCTTCCGAAGCGACGCGGGAAACCTCTCCGCATTACTGGGGCGCATGGCCGAGATCATCGATGGCTCGCGCACGATGCTGCCGGCGCTGGATCGTCGACGAGATGCCCGAAGGCCCGGAAGATCTCAAGGACACGCTGGGCGAATGGTTTCGCGCCCACGCTGCCGACGTCCGAACGATCGGGAAAGAGGCGGGACGAGTGTTGGTGCAGACGGTGATCGGCATGGTGCTCGGCGCGATGGTCGCACTGCACGAGGCATTGCCGATCGAGACCGACCGGCCGCTCGCGCGCGAACTGGTCGAGCGGATCACGCGGCTGGGCGACGCGTTCCGTCGCGTCGTGTTCGCGCAGGTCAAGATCTCGCTGATCAACACCGTGCTGACCGGCATCTACCTGGCCGTTATTCTTCCGGCGCTCGGCGTGAATCTGCCCTTCAAGAAGACGCTGATCGTCCTGACGTTCATCGTCGGACTGCTGCCGGTCGTGGGTAACCTGGTCTCCAACGTCGTGATCGTCGTGGTAAGCCTGTCGACGTCGATCAAGGTGGCCGTGGGCTCGCTGGCGTTCCTGATCGTCATCCACAAGCTCGAGTATTTCCTCAACGCGCGCATCGTCGGCCGCCGCACCGAATGCCGGGCATGGGAGCTGCTGCTCGCGATGCTGGTGATGGAGGCAGCGTTCGGGATTTCCGGCGTCATCGCCGCGCCGATTTTTTACACCTACCTCAAAGCCGAGCTTTCCGACCGGGGACTGGTTTGAGAACGCCGGCACGGCGCCCGCGGAGCGACGATTGCAGGCCGGTGAGCGCTGACCCGGAGCCCTGACGTTTGCGCCTTGGGGACGGATTGACGCAGGCCGCGGTAGACTAACGTCCGGTTCGCTGCCCCGCTTCCGGATTCGCGTGGAACCCCTGCAGGGTGGGACCGGTTCTCCGCAGACATTGCTCGGCAGGTGACCTTGCGGATGGAGATTTTGTGCAGCTGATGACCGATTCGAAAAGGAAGAAAACATCCCGGGCCCGGCCAAAGGCTGGACGTCGAGCGGATGCTTCTGCGCCGATCAAGGAACGCGTCCGCGATCTGGGTTGGGCCGGCCACCATGCGGAAGCGATCGAGCACGCAAGCGCCGCTTTGGCCAAGAGCGACTTGAGCGTCGAAAGCCGGCTCGACCTGCTCGACCTTCGCGCGGAAAGCTTCATTGCCCAAGATGACCTGGAGCGCGCCAGCGCCGATGCCGATGCGATGATCGAGCTCGCCAGGCGCGCCGGTACGGCGGCGCTGAACGCGCAGGCGCAAAACCGGCTCGCCCTGGTTCAGATGCGCAGCGGCGCGTTGAAGGCTGCCGTTGCCTCGGCCACTGCCGCGCTGAAGTCCGCACGACGGAGCAAACAAGTTGCTCTCGAAGCGATGAGCCTTTATCGGCTCGCCGAAGCCCAATACCGCGCCAGGGTCGATGTCGAACAGGCGGTGCGCCATGCTTTGCGGGCCGGCGCATTGTTTCATGCGCAGGGGCGGCGCGGCGACGAAGGGCGTGCGCTGTGGCTGGTCGCCATGGCGCGCAGCAGCCAAGGTCGCTCCGCCGAGGCGGACAAGGCGTCCGACGCCGCGTTGGCGCTATGCCGGCAGGCTGGCGACCTGTATGGCGCCGGCAACGCCCTCAACATGCTCATGTTCAACCAGGCCGATGTTGCCGTTCAGTTGAAGCTCTTGCATCAGGCACTCGCCGATTTCGAGGCGGCCGGCTATGTCGAACGCCAGGCAATCATTACCGGGAACATGGGGATTGCTTACAGCCGTCTTGGACTGTACCGGCGCGCCCGCCGCCTGTTTCTAAAAGCTACTGAAATCCACCATCGACCCGGTGCGCGCGCTACCCAGGGCATTAATTTCGATGCACTCGCCGAGGTCGAGCTCGCAATGGGGCATTTGGACAGTGCGGGCGCGTATCTCGCGGAAATGGCGGGGATGACCGAAGCGCTCGCCAGCCCCCAGTTTGCAGTAAACCTCGCCATGAATCAGGGGCGGGTTGCCCTGCTCCAGGACGCCGCCGCGGTGGCTCTGCGTCATTTCCAGCGCGCGGAGAAGCTCGCCAGCGACGCCGGTCTTGTCTCCGCGCAAATCGATGCCCTGGCCGCAATCGGACAGGCCTGTCTGGTGCTGGGAAAGCCGCGCGCCGCATTGACCGCCACGCGGCGCGCCACCGGATTGCACCGTGCACATGACCTCGCGGCGCTCGACGGGATGTCGCCGGCGTTGACGTGGTGGCGACACAGCCAGGCTCTGCAGGCGAGCAAGCAGCCGCAGGCGGCGCGCGAGGCGCTGGAGATGGCCTATCAACTGATGCTGAAGGGTATTGTCAGCCTGAGCGACGAAGGCCTGCGTCGCAACTATCTGAGCAAGATCGAGGCGCATCGCGAGATCGTCCACGCGTGGATCAAGGACGCCCGCAAGCGTCGCCTGTCGCCGCAGCGGCGCGGCGCACATCTGGCCGGCGAAGCGAATCTGCGTGAGCCGTTCGAGCGGCTGGTCGACACCGGTCTTCGGCTGAACGAATTGCGCAGCAGTGAAGAGCTGCATGAATTCCTGATCGACGAAGCCACCGAGCTCTCCGGCGCCGAGCGCGTTCTCCTGGTGCTGGAGTCAGGGCAAGGGCTGCGACTGGCGGGATCGCTGATGCCTCGCGGCGAGGACGCGCAGGCACTGCTGCGCGACATCGAGCCTGCGTTGGCCGAAGTGCGGCGTACGCGCGCCATTATCCTGACGCATGGCCCGGAAGGCGCGGACGATCTCGACCAGCGCTCGCGCATCATCGCGCCGCTGATCGCGCAGCGCCAGCTGCTCGGCTACCTGTACGTCGACATCGACGGCGCGTTCGGGCGCTTCCGCGAATCCGACCGCGACCTTCTGGGGATGCTCGCCAGCCAGGCCGCGGTCGCGCTGGACAACGCACAGTGGTCGCAAGGGCTCGAGCGCAAGGTCGAAGAACGGACCTCGGAACTGACCGTCGTCCAACGCCAACCTCGAACAGCGCAACGCCGAGCTGGCGATCATCAATTCGATCCAGCAGGGTCTCGCCGCCGAGCTGGATTTCCAGGCCATCGTCGACCTGGTCGGCGACAAGCTGCGCGAAGTCTTCAACACGGCCGACCTTGGCATCCGTTGGTACGATGAAGAAACCAACCTGGCCCACTATCTCTACGGCTATGAACACGGCAAACGCCTGACTATTGCACCTCGACCGCCGACCCCGGGCGGTCTGTTCGAGACGATGCGCAAGACGCGCCGGCCGTTGGTTCTGAATAACGCCGAGCGGATTACGCACGGATGTGGCGGCGGCACCGTCCCTGGCACCGATCTGAGCAAATCGTTGATCGCCGTTCCGATCATCAGCAGCGACCGCGTGCTCGGAATGATCGTGATCGAAAACTCACGAGCGCGAGAATGCGTACGACGAATCCGAGGTGCGTCTGCTCGGCGACGATCGCCGCGTCGCTGGGCACCGCGCTCGAAAACGCGCGGCTGTTCGACGAGACGCAGCGGCTGCTGAAGGAAACCGAGCAGCGCGCCGCCGAGCTCGCGATCATCAACAGCGTCCAGGAAGGCCTGGCGTCGAAGCTCGAGATGCAGGCGATCTACGATCTGGTCGGCGAAAAGATCAGAGAGATATTCGCTGCCGATGTGGTTGGAATCAGGCTGTTCGACGCAGAAGCCAATCTGGTTCGCTATGTCTTCCTCCTCGATCACGGCGAACGCTTTCATCCGGAATCGGGGCCGCCAATCGGTTTCACCCGGGAAATTCTGCGCACGCGCCAACCCATCGTAATTCACACGGTTGACGAATTGAACAAGTGGATGGTGAAGCTCGGCGCCAAGAACATCGGCGGCGACACGGCCGACAACTCGTTCATCTACGTTCCTATCCTGCACGGCAATACGGTGAATGGCGTGATCACCGTGGGGAAACTACTCGCCCACGCCTTTTCGGATTCGGACGTGAGTCTGCTGACCACGCTCGGCAACGCCATGAGCGTAGCGCTGGAGAACGCGCGCCTCTTCGATGAAACGCAGCGATTGTTCAAGGCCGAGCAGCAGCGCGCGGCGGAGCTCGCGATCATCAATTCGATCCAGCAAGGGCTCGCCGCCGAGCTGAACTTCCAAGCCATCGTCGACTTGGTCGGAGACAAGCTGCGCGAAGTCTTCAACACGGCGACCTCGGCATCCGCTGGCACGATGAAAAGACCAACCTGAGTCACTATCTCTACGCCTACGAACACGGCAAGCGCCTGACTATTGCACCTCGACCACCGGCCCCGGGCGGCATGTTCGAGACGATGCGCAGGACCCGCCAGCCCCTGGTCATTAACACCGCGGCGGAATACGCAAGAATGCCTGGCGGGTCGCTTCCCGGCACGGACTAGCAGCAAATCGTTGATTGCCGTTCCGATCATCAGCAGCGACCGCGTGCTCGGAACGATCGTCATCGAAAACTACGAGCGAGAGAATGCGTACGGCGAGTCCGAGGTGCGCCTGCTCGGCACGATCGCCGCGTCGCTGGGCACCGCGCTCGAGAACGCGCGACTGTTCGACGAGACGCAGCGACTGCTGAAGGAAACCGAGCAGCGCAACGCCGAGCTGGCGATCATCAACTCGATACAGCAGGGCCTTGCCGCCGAGCTGGACTTCCAGGCAATCGTCGACCTGGTCGGCGACAAGTTGCGCGAGGTCTTCGCCACGCCCGATCTGGGTATCAATTGGTACGACGAGAAGGCCAACCTCCTCCACTACCTGTATTCGTACGAGCACGGGAAGCGATTGAAGATTGCACCCCGGCAGCCCGTTCCCGGCGGCCTGTTCGAGACGATGGCGCGGACGCGGCAACCGCAAGTAGTGAATACTGCCGCCAGCATGGGCAGTGCCATCCCAGGCACCGACCAGAGCAAGTCGATGATCGCGATGCCGATCATCAGCAGCGACCGGGTGCTCGGGATGATCGGCATCGAGAATTACGAGCGCGAGAATGCCTACGGGGAGTCCGACGTTCGCCTGCTGGGTACTATCGCCGCTTCACTTGGGACGGCGCTCCAGAACGCACGGTTGTTCGACGAGACGCAGCGTCTGTTCAAGGCCGAGCAACAGCGCGCCGCAGAGCTCGCCGTCATCAATAGCATCCAGCACGGCATGGCCGAGAAGCTCGACTTCCAGGCTATCGTCGATTTGGTTGGCGACAAGCTGCGCGACGTGTTTCATACCGGCGATATCGGCATCCGGTGGTACGACCCGGCGACCAACTATGCGCACTATCTTTACCAGTACGAGCATGGCGTGAGGCAAGTGGACCTGGCTCCGACCGCATTTCGTCCTGGCGGCGTTCGGGCGAAGATGATGGCGACGCGCCAGCCGATAGTGATCAGAAATCCGAGCGAAGGTCTAGCGCTGGGCGTTGCGGCGGTGCCAGGGACCGATGCCAGCCAGTCCTCGGTGACGGTGCCGATTCTCGGGAGCGACCGGGTCCTCGGTTCGATCATTCTCGAGAACTACGAGCGTGAGGACGCCTTCGGCGAAGCCGAGGTGCGGCTGCTGAGCACGGTAGCGGCGAGCATGGGCGTCGCGCTGGAAAACGCGCGGCTGTTCGACGAGACGCAACGCCTGCTGAAGGAAACCGAGCAGCGCGCCGCCGAGCTGGCCGTAATCAACCGCATTCAGGAGGGCATGGCGGCCGAGCTCGATTTCCAGGCCATTGTCGATCTGGTCGGCGACAAGCTGCGCGAGGTGTTTCATACCGGCGATATCGGCATCCGCTGGCATGACGACAAGACGGGCCTGATCCAATACCTGTATGACTATGAGGGTGGCAAACGGTTGAGCCACCCGCCGGCGCCGCCGACGCCGGGGGGAATATGGTCGAAGCTCGCGAAGACGCGCCAGCCCGTCGTTCACAACAGTCGGTCCGAGATCGCAGCGAGCGCGGGCCACTCGCTAACACCGAACGAGTCGAGTTCATCGGTTTATGTCCCGATCCTGGCCAGTGACCGCGTGCTTGGCGTGATCAACATCTGGGACCTTGAGCGCGAAAACGCCTACGGCGAGGGCGAAGTGCGGCTTCTGAGCACGGTGGCCGCGAGCATGGGTGTGGCGCTGGAGAACGCGCGTTTGTTCGACGAGACGCAGCGGCTGCTGAAGGAAACCGAGCAGCGCGCCGCGGAGCTTTCGATCATCAACAGCGTGCAGGAAGGCCTGGCAACGAAGCTGGACATGCAGGCCATCTACGACCTGGTCGGTGACAAGCTCTCCGAAGTGCTGCATTCGCAGGACATCGACATTCGCCTGTACGACCCGGCCACGAATCAGATCTTCATTCCCTACCTGAAGGATCACGGGAAGCGCCTGACGGCCCCGCCGATGCCGCTCGCAGGCGTTTCGAAAATCGTGATCGAGTCCCGCCAGATGTGGCTCGCCAATACGGACCTGGAGCGCCGCATGGCGGAAGCCGGGTCCAGAAGCATTCCCGGCACGCAGATGGAAAAATCGTTCGTCGCCGTGCCTATCATCGCCGGCGATCGCGTGATGGGTCTGGTCGGTGTCGGCGACTACGAAAACGAGAATGCCTTCAGCGATTCGGACGTTCGTTTGTTGCAGACCGTCGTCTCCGCCATGAGCGTGGCCCTCGAGAACGCACGCCTGTTCGACGAGACGCAACGGCTGCTCAAGGAAACCGAGCAGCGCGCAGCCGAGCTCGCCGTGATCAACAGCATCCAGGAGGGCATGGCGGCCGAGCTCGATTTCCAGGCCATCATCGATCTGGTCGGCGACAAGCTGCGTGAGGTGTTCAACAGCGGCGACATCGGCATCCGCTGGTACGACGCAAATACCGATCTGATCCATTACTTGTACCAATATGAGCACGGCGCGCGTATGGTCATGCCGGCGCGGCCGCCCACCCCCGGTGGCGTCTGGTTCAGACTGGTCGAAACGCGCCAGCCGATTGTCGTCAATAGCCGCGCCGAGTTCGCGGCGGCGGGGATCTTCGCTGTTCCGGGGACCGATCTCAGCCGCTCCGTCGTCAGCGTTCCCATCATCGGCAGCGACCGCGTTCTTGCCTCGATCGCGCTGGAGAATTACGAGCGGGAGAACGCGTTCGGCGAGGCAGAGGTTCGCCTGCTGACGACCGTTGCCGCAAGCATGGGTGTGGCGCTCGAAAACGCGCGCCTGTTCGACGAGACGCAGCGGCTGCTCAAGGAGACCGAGCAGCGCGCCGCCGAGCTCGGAGTCATCAACAGCATTCAGGAGGGCATGGCAGCGGAGCTCGACTTCCAGGCGATCGTCGACCTGGTCGGCGACAAGCTGCGCGAGGTATTTCAAACGGGCGACATCGGTATCCGCTGGTACGACGCCAAGGCCAACATTCTCTATTCCCCGTACGACTACGAACATGGGGTGCGGCTGAGCCTGGCGCCCGTCACACCGCGGCCCGACGGACCCTGGTTCAAGCTCATGCAGGCGCGCCAGCCGGTCATCTACAAGAATCAGGCAGAGATGGCGGCGGAAGGCATCGGCGTCATCCCCGGTACGGACGCAAGCCTTTCCAACGTGCGCGTCCCCATACTCGGCGGCGACCGCGTTCTCGGATCGATCATCCTCGAGAGCTTCGAGCGAGAGAACGCCTACGGCGAAGCCGAGGTGCGACTGTTGAGCACGGTGGCCGCGAGCATGGGGGTCGCGCTCGAAAACGCGCGTCTGTTCGACGAGACGCAGCGTCTGCTGAAGGAAACCGAGCAGCGCAACGCCGAGCTCGCGATCATCAACAGCGTGCAGGCGGCGCTCGCCGCCGAGCTCAACATCCAGGGCATCTACGACGCGGTCGGCGACAAGATACGGGAGATCTTCGGCAACCGTGACATGAGCATCCGCGTCTTCGATGCCAAGACCGGTCTTCTTCATCACCCCTATCTCTACGAAAACGGGCGTCGCCTGACCCCGGACCCGATCCGTATGGGTGACAAAGGGTTTACGGCGCACGTGATGCGCACCCGGGAGCCGCTCGTCATCAATGAGAATATGGCGGAAGCAGCCGAACGCTACGGGACGAAGCCGCTGCCCGGTACCGAGATGGAGAAGTCTGTCGTCCTCGTTCCCCTGATCGTCGGCGATCAGGTTCGCGGCGCCATTGCGCTCTCCGACATGGAGCGCGAGCACGCCTTCGGGGAGCCGGACCTGCGATTGCTGCAAACCCTGGCCAACAGCATGACCGTCGCGCTGGAAAACGCGCGTCTTTTCGACGAGACGCAGCGGCTGTTGAAGGAGACCGAGCAGCGCAACGCCGAGCTCGCGATCATCAACAGCGTGCAAGCCGCGCTTGCCGCCGAGCTCAACATCCAGGGCATCTACGACGCGGTCGGCGACAAGATCCGCAATATCTTCAACAAGGCAGACGTAGGCATACGTATCTACGACCCGGAAACGGGGATGATGCATTACCCATACAGTTACGAAAAAGGCCAGCGGCTCGAGATCGATTCCAGACCGTTAGGCGATCGCGGATTCGCGGTGCACGTCCTGCGCACCCGGGAAACTCTCGTCGTGAACAGGAAGATGGCGGAGGCCGTCGAGAAGTACGGGGCTTCCCTGCTACCGGGCACGCAAATGGAGAAGTCGTTGATCATGGTGCCGATGGTTGCGGGCGATCAGGCGCGCGGGGTCATCAGGCTGATGGACATGGAGCACGAGGACGCCTTCAGCGATTCGGACGTGCGGCTGCTGCAGACGCTGGCCAACAGCATGAGCGTCTCGCTCGAGAACGCGCGGCTCTTCGACGAGACGCAGCGCCGTACGCGCGAGACCGCCGCGCTCGCCGAAGTCGGCCGCGACATCTCCTCGACGCTCGATCTGTCGACGGTGATGGATCGGATCGCGCGTCATGCCAAGAACCTGCTCAATGCCAGCAGCAGCGCGATCTTCCTGCCCGACGCCAGCGGGGACGCCTACCACGCCATCGTGTCGGTCGGCGAGATCGCCGAAGCGATCCAGTCCACGGTGATCAAGAGGGGCGAGGGCATCATCGGCGATCTGATCCACAGCCGTCGCGCGGAGCGCATCAATGACACGGCGGCCGATCCTCGCGCGCTTCTGATTTCAGGCACGGAGGAGGAACAGAACGAGCGGATGATGGTCGCGCCGCTCCTTGCCGGGCAGACGGTCAAGGGCGTGATGGTGGTGTGGCGTAGCGGCGGCGAGCCCTTTGGCGACACCGATCTCCAATTCCTGGTCGGGCTGTCGCTGCAGGCGACGGTTGGCATAGAGAACGCGCGCCTGTTCGCCGAATCGCAGCAGCGCGCGGCGGAGCTAACCACCGTCAACACGGTCTCGCAGCAGCTCGCGGGAAAACTCGATCTCGCCAACCTGCTCGAACTCGTCGGCGAGCAGATCCGTACGGTATTCAAGGCAGACGTCGCCTACGTCGCGCTGCTCGACCGGCGCACCGGAATCATCGAATTTCCCTACCAGTACGGGGACAAGCTGAGTCCGCTCAAATACGGGGAAGGCCTGACCAGCAGGATCATCAAGTCGGGCAAGCCGTTGATCATCAACCGCGAAACCGACCGGCGCAGTCTCGAGCTGGGCGCCGTCGTCTTCGGCAAGCAGGCGCTGTCGTATCTGGGGGTGCCGATTCTGGTGGCAGGGACGTGTCAGGGAGCGATCAGCGTGCAAAGCACGCGGACCGAGGGCATGTACGACGCCGACGCCGAGCGCCTGCTGTCCACGATCGCTGCCAATGTCGGCGTAGCGATGCAGAATGCGCGTCTTTTCCAGGAAGCACAGGAGGCGCGCGCCGCCGCCGAGTCGGCCAACGAAGCGAAGAGCTCGTTCCTGGCGACGATGAGCCACGAGATCCGCACGCCGATGAACGCGGTGATCGGCATGAGCGGACTGCTGCTCGATACCAAGCTCGATGTCGAGCAGCACGACTACGTCGCGACCATTCGCGAATCGGGCGATGCGCTGCTGACCATCATCAACGACATCCTCGACTTCTCGAAGATCGAAGCCGGCCGCATGGACATCGAGGCGCAGCCGTTCGATCTGCGCGAGTGCGTCGAATCGGCTCTGGACCTGGTCACGGCGCGGGCGGTGGAGAAGAACCTGGACACGGTTTACGTGTTCGAAGGCGACATTCCCGCAGCCGTCGTCGGCGACGTGACGCGCCTGCGCCAGATCATGCTGAACCTGCTGTCGAACGCGGTGAAATTCACCGAGGCGGGCGAGGTCGTGCTGACGGTCACTGCCAAGCCGATATCGTCCGATCGCGCCGAGCTCACCTTTTCGGTCCGCGATACCGGCATCGGACTGTCGGCCGACGAGATGAGCCGCCTGTTCCAGTCCTTTTCGCAGGCCGACTCGTCGACCACCCGCAAGTACGGCGGCACCGGCCTTGGCCTCGCGATCAGCAGGCGCCTGTCCGAGTTGATGGGCGGACACATGTGGGCGGAAAGCGACGGACCCGGCAAGGGGTCGACGTTCCTGTTCAACATCGAGGTGCCGGTCGCGGAGCTTCCGGCCGCGCGGCAGCGCGACTTCGTCGGCGTGCAGCCCGAGCTGCAAGGCAAACGCGTGCTGGTCGTCGACGACAACGCCACCAACCGCCGCGTGCTGAGTCTGCAGGCCGCGAAGTGGGGCATGAAGTGCCGCGCGACAGGGTCGCCCCAGGAGGCTCTGTCGTGGCTCGCGGGCGGCGAGGCGTTCGAGCTGGCGGTGCTGGACATGCACATGCCCGAGATGGACGGCATCGAGCTGGCGCGGCGTATTCGCGAGCGGAATGTCGAGCTGCCGCTGGTGTTGTTCAGCTCGCTCGGAAGGCGCGAGGCGGGCGATGACGATCGCCTGTTCAATGCGTATCTCGCCAAGCCGATTCGCCAATCGCAGCTGTTCGATACGCTGGTGGGCCTCCTGGCGCGCGACCTTGCGCCCAAGGTCGAAGCCGCACCCGGCAAGCCGCAGCTCGACCCCAAACAGGCAGAGCGGCACCCGCTGCGCATACTGCTGGCGGAGGACAACGTGGTCAACCAGAAGCTGGCGCTGCGCCTGCTACAGCAGATGGGTTACCGCGCCGACCTCGCGTCGAACGGCATCGAGGCGATCGAATCGGTTCGCCGGCAGACCTACGACGTCGTGCTGATGGATGTGCAGATGCCGGAGATGGATGGCCTGGAAGCGTCGCGCCAGATCACTGCGCGATGGCAGCCGAATGACCGGCCGCGCATCATCGCGATGACGGCCAACGCGATGCAGGGCGATCGCGACATGTGCCTGGCCGCGGGCATGGACGATTACCTGACCAAGCCGATCCGCGTCGACCGCCTGGTCGAGGCATTGAACCACGCGTCGGCGCGCAAGGACCGCTGATGAGCGTACCGACGATCGATCGCGCGACCTTCGAAGCGCTGAAGCAAACCACCGGGGCCGAGTTCGTTCTCGAGCTCGTGGATACGTTCCTGCAGGAGGCGCCGGTCATGCTGGAAGACCTTCGCCGCGCGCTCGCCGCCAAGGATTCCGACAAGTTCCGCCGGACCGCCCATTCGCTCAAGTCGAACAGCAACACGTTCGGCGCGCTCACTCTGGGTGCGATGGCGCGCGAGCTCGAGCTTACGAGCGCATCGAAAGTGAGCGAGGGCCGCGTCGAGCCGGTGGATGCGCTGGCTGACGAATATTCGCGCGTTGCGGCGGCCCTGACTGCGCTGCGTCATGCGTGAGCTCGCGAAGCGGGCCGGGGCGCCTGCTGGTGGCCGACGACAACAAGGTCAACCGGCTGCTCATGACGCGCAGCCTGGAATTGCAGGGGCACAGCGTCGCAACCGCCGAGAACGGCCGCGTCGCGCTGGAGATGCTGCGGCGCGAGGGCTTCGACCTGTTGCTGCTGGACATGGAAATGCCCGAGATGGATGGCTTCCAGGTGCTCGAGCAACTGGGCGGCGATCGTCAGCTGCGCGACATTCCGGTCATCGTCACCTCGTCGCTCGAGGGCGTCGAGAACGTCGTGCGCTGCATCGAGCTCGGCGCCGAAGACTATCTGTCCAAGCCCGTCAATCCGGGGCTACTGAAGGCGCGCATCGGAACCAGCCTCGAGAAAAAACGCCTGCGGGACCAGCAGAAGGAGCTGATGCGCCGCTTCGCTACGCCGGAAGTGGCCCAGGATCTGCAGACTTCGGGTTTCTCGCTGGGCGGCAAGCTGGTCGAGGCATCGGTGATGTTTTCCGATATCCGCGGATTTACTTCACTGGCGGAATCGCAGCCGCCCGAGGAGACGATCGAGCTGCTCAACACCTATTACGAGCTGATGTTCGACGCGATCGGCGGGCACGGTGGCGTCGTGACGCTGATGATGGGCGACGGGTTGATGTCTGTGTTCGGTGCGCCGGTGCCGCTCGTCGATCACGGCGAAAGCGCGGTGCGGGCCGCCCAGGAGATGGTCGAGCTGATCGATCTGTTCAACGTCGAGCGCAGCGCCGCCGGGAAGCCGCCGATCAGGATCGGCATCGGGATCGCTACCGGCGAGATGGTCGCCGGATACACGGGCACCAACAAGCGCGCGACGTACACGTGCGTCGGCGATATCGTCAATCTCGCCGCGCGGCTCGAGACGCACACCAAGATCGCCCAACGCGTCATTCTGATCGATCAGGCTACGCGCTCGTCCTTGAGCGAGCGCATCACAGTCGAGCCTCTTGGCGCGGTGCCGTTCAAGGGCAAGTCATCCGCAGTGGAGGTGTTTGCCGTCGATCCGGACCGGAAAGCTTGACGCGATCCAGCCCGCGACGTCGCGTCCGGCGGGAAACAAATTACTGGCAAACCGTTCCCGGAGCGACGAAGATCTCGCGCGTGATCGCCTTGGTCTGCTGCGTTTGCGTTGGGCCGTTGACCGTGTAGTTGAACGTTCCCGTGTTGCCGTCGGTGAACGTAAATGTTGCGGTTCCGACCGCAGTGCCGCTCACTTTGGTCGGATCGAACGGCACCGAGTTGAACGGCGGACCGGTGGTGCGATAGAGGGTGCCGCTATAGACGCCCGGAGCGGTCTTCAGGGCCGTTACCAACAGCCATAACGGCGTCTGATCCAGATCGTAGGTAAACCAGGTGGCAAAGATGACGTCGCCCTGGTGCGTGAGGTTGACACCCCAGCCCGATTCGGCGCCCGCCGGAGCCGCCCACCACAGATCCTGATAGTTGTAGGCAAGCGTCAGGTCGGTCTGGATGCCGAATGTGCACGTCGGCAGCTGATCGAATATCTGGCGAGTGATCGATTTGGTTTGCGTGATGCCGTTGACCGTGTACGCGAACGTTCCCGTATTGAGATCGGTGAACGTGAGCGTGCCGATGCCGACGTTGGTGCCGTGGACCTGCGCCGGGACGAACGGCACCGAGTTGAACGGTGGACCCGTCGCCTGGAACAGTATGCCCGTATAAGTACCGGTGGCGGTCAGCGAAGCTGCCATCGCCATCCATAATCCCTTGCCCGTAAGATCGTAAGTGAACCAGGTGGCGAAAATCGTGTCGCCCTGATGCGCGAAGTTGATGCCCCAGCCGGACTCCGATCCGGCAGGAGCGTTCCACCACAGGCCTTCGTAGTTCGGAGGACCGGCCGCGATCACCTGGACGGCGGTTGCCGGAGAAACGCCGCCGAAAGGCACGCCGGCGGGGCTGCTTATCTGCCACTGAAAATTGTAAGTGCCGACCGTCGTCGGCGCGGTGATATAGAAGGTGAAGGTCACGGTT
Source organism: uncultured beta proteobacterium (assembly GCA_963697485.1). Classification (GTDB taxonomy): domain Bacteria; phylum Pseudomonadota; class Gammaproteobacteria; order Burkholderiales; family Casimicrobiaceae; genus PALSA-1003. The sequence goes on along the minus strand of CAVOOD010000007.1, from coordinate 304,333 downwards.
GCGCCCGGCGCGACCGATGTCGGCAGCGGAACCGGGCTCACGCTCCATATCGTGTTGCCCGCGGGGCCGGCCGATTGCAACGTATACCCGTCGGTCGTCTGCCAGGTCGTCGGCGTCGTGTTCTTGAACGTCTCGGTGACCAGGATGACGGCGCCCGCCGGGACGGTCGCGGGGACCTGTTGCGAGACGAACTCCGTCGCGGTCGACAAGATAACTTGCGGATCGGGGGTTTCGTCGCCGAAGGTCCCGTGGAGCTGTGACAACATGCGAAAGCGAAGGGGCGACGGGGCCGAAAAAACGCAACCCAGCGGTTTCACCATGAAATTGAACGTGACGTTCTGGTTCGGCGCCACATCGTACGGAAGCAGCACGCGGTTGCCGCTGTGGCTGCCGTACGGATTGCCCTGAATGCACCAGTAATAGTTGTCCTGCGGTTCCTGGGTCGCCAGGAACACGTCGCCCTCGGCCTGGTACCAGGTAGCGGTGCCGGTGTTTTGCATCGTCACGACGACCGGGGCCGCGGTGAGAAACTCGACGAAGCTCGGCGCGGTCTGCGAGACGAACGCCGCCGAGTAGTCGGCTTGAGCCCGCGATGCCATGCTCGCCATGCAGGCAGCGAGCGCCAGCAGCGCCGTGATCAGCAGCCGCATTGCCGGGTTGGGCTGGGGCATACTGTCACGGTACGATTCAAGAGACGATTGGGTGGGACTCATCGCCAATCCCAAGCGAAGGGATCGATGGCGATTGGATCGGAGCTGCCATGCATCGTTCATTGTCGGTCAGTATGAGGCGCTGGACCACCCGGTCAGGCTGGGGCAAGCTGATCGCGGCCGCACCGCGGATGGAACTCGAACAGGCCAGGTTGCGGCTGGTCGTCGCGATTTTCGTGCTGCTGGCCGCGATTTTCGAGCTGCGCGGTCTCGACCACGCCATTAAAGAGGCGCCCCGCGCGTTCTGGTTCATCGTCGGATTCATCCTGTTTGCCGCAACGATCGTTTTATGGATTCTATCCGTTCCGCACGGCGCGCCGCTGCGGCGGATGCTCAGCATCGCCGCCGACAATGTCGCCATCACCTACGCCATGCTCGGTCTGGGTGAACCTGGTGCGGTAATCTTTTGGGTGTATCTTTTTGTGGCTTTTGGCAACGCCTTTCGCTACGGCCGGGCCTACGCGTCTCTCTCCCAGGTCCTGGGGCTGGTCGGCTTCGGCCTCGTCCTTTCGGTTTCGGACTTCTGGCTGAAGCATCTATCGATCGGCTTGGGGCTGCTTATTATGCTGATCATCCTGCCCCTCTATGTCCGACTCCTCTTTGATCGCATGCGTGCCGGACATTCGAGGACCGAGCAAGCCCTCAAGGAATGCCTCGAGCGAGAACAACGGAAAACCTGAAAGCGCCGCTTGCCGCGGCGCTTTCAGGTGGTGCGATGAGCCGCCTTTATTCGCCTAGCGGCTGACCAGGCATGTGCTTCCGTCGATTTTGAAGTTCTGCGTCACCGTCGACGTGCTGCTGCCGCTCTTGTCCTTGGTCGTCTTCTTTACGGTCAAGACCGCCGCGGGGCCGTCGACGACCAGGACGCCGTTCGCTTTGATGTCGGCCGCGTACTGATCTTCGGTCTGCGACATCTCCTTCATCATGCCCGACATCATCGTCTTGTCCTTCGCGGGCATCGCCTTCCACTGGTCCTGCATCTCCTTGGTGGTCAGCTTGTTCGCCTCTTCCATCTTGCCGGCGTGGGTCAGTCCCATCTGCTTGACGGAGACCTTGCCGCACGGGTGATCGAGAATCGCTGCGCCCTTGATCTCGGACTTTGCCGATGCGGCCCCGGCGATGCCGCACAATATGAGCGGCAGCACAATGTTGATGCAAAACGCTGACAGTCGACGATGTTGCATTGTTTCCCCCTGTGAGTGATCGCAACCGGGGACAGACCCCGAATAGCGCACGTACGTTGACGAGGGTCTGTCCCCCGCGTGACACTGCAATCAAGCGTAGCCTATTGTAATCAAAGTTCGCGTGCCGCTACATATCCTTCACCACGTCACCGCCTCTGACGATCATCCGCAGATTTTTTCCATTCGCCGCGAGCAACGAGATGTCCTGCAACGGGTCGCCGTCGACCACCAGCAGGTCGGCGTACGCGCCCGGTGCGATGCAGCCGAGCTTGCCTTGTTGCATCATCATCTCGGCGTTGATCGACGTGGCCTGCCGCAGAATCTCGAGCGGAGTGAACACTTCGCTGCGGATGGTGAATTCGCGACACTCCTGCACGTAGGTCGAGCCGAGCAGGTCGGTACCGAAGCCGATCTTGACGCCGGCGCTGCGCATCTTGTCCATCCCGACAGCGCCTGCTTGTACGCGTACTCCGCCTTTTCCTGGCTCACCGCCGGGAAGCCGAGCTCCTTGCCCATCTCGACCAACGTGAAGATGACGACCATCGTCGGCACGATGTAGGCGCCGCGCTCCGCGACGAACCTGGCCGTGTCGTCGTCGATCAGCGTGCCGTGCTCGATCGAGCGCACGCCGAATTCGACGCAGCGCCGGATCGCGCTCGCCGGATGGCAGTGCGCGGCGACGTAGGTTCGCCGCTCGACGCATTCGTTGACGATGGCGCGGATCTCGTCCTCGCGGTACTGGTTCATCCAGATCGGATCGGTCGGCGAGGCGACGCCACCCGAGCCCATGATCTTGATGCAGTGCGCGCCCTGCCGCAGCTCGTCGCGTGCCGCCTGGACGCATGCATCGACGCCGTCGGCCACGCGGCACCCCCAGTTGACGATGCCGCACGAGCACAGTTCGTGGTGATCGGATTTCTGCTCCAGTGGGCGAAAGTCGCCGTGCCCGCCGGTCATCGACAGCACCTTGCCGGCGTAGAAAAAGCGCGGCGCGCGCACCAGTCCGTCGGCGATCGCCTTGGCGAGCGAGTAGTCGCCGCCGCCGATGTCGCGCACGGTCGTGAACCCGCAGTCCAGCGCATGGCCGAGCATCCGGATCGCGTGTGCCGTGCGGTAGGGCTCGCCGACCGCTTCGACCTTCTGCATCGATACGTCGCTGCAGTACGCGTGCAGGTGCGCGTCGATCAGGCCCGGCATCAGCGTGCGCCCGGCGACGTCGATCATCCGCGCACGCGGAGCGGTGATCGGTCGCGCGGAGACTTCCCGGATCATTCCGTCGGAGACGAGCACATGCATGCCTTCGGGGCAGTCGGCGCCGGTGCCGTCGAAAATGCGTGCGTTCTTGAACAGCAGCGGTGTCATCGGCGATTCCTTGCCGGTCGGAAAGCCCACGCGGGCGGACACGCAGTCGCATCCTCTCGCCTTGAGCGCAGGCTGGATGTCGGCGGACTATAGTGGCAGCACTCGCAAACTGCAATTATGCTGGCCCCGACGATAGAATAGGCATCAGCCGTCGCAGTGGAACGTCGACTATTAAAGGATAAGCATGACTGCATGGACCTGGCTCCTTCCGGCGCTTTCGTTTGCGCTGCTCATCGTCGGACTGGTCGCAGGCGTGGGGTCGCTGCTTGCGGTCGCTTGCGCTGCCGCTCTGATCGGCGCCGTGATCGCGGCCGTTCACCACGCCGAGGTCATCGCGCATCGCGTCGGCGAGCCGTTCGGGACGCTCCTTCTCGCCGTCGCCGTGACGATCATCGAAGCCTCGCTGATTCTCTCGCTGATGCTTGCTGGCGGTTCCGACACCGCTGCGCTGCCGCGCGATACGATCTACGCGGCGATCATGATCATCTGCAACGGCGTCGTGGGTCTGTGCGTCCTGGTCGGTGCCCTCGTTCACCGCGAGCAGTCCTTCCGTGCGGAGGGAGCGAGCGCGGGCCTCGCTGCGCTTATCGCCATGTCCGCGTTCTCGCTTGTCCTGCCGGTTTTCACCATTACGACCCCTGGTGGAACATACAGCACTGGGCAGCTTGCTTTCGCAGCCATCACATCGGCGGCGCTTTGGGCGGTTTACGTCTTCACTCAGACCGTCCGCCATCGCGACTATTTCCTTCCGCCCGCGAACGCGTCGAGCCCCGACGCGCACGCTGCGCCGCCGACGAACCGGGAAGCGTGGGCGAGCTTCGGCCTGCTTATCGTCTCGCTCGTATCCGTCGTGGGCCTCGCCAAGCTTCTCTCGCCCTTGATCGAGCAACTGGTCGAGCAAGCGGGGGCGCCGAAGGCAGTGATCGGGATCATGATTGCGATGCTTGTCCTGCTGCCCGAGACGTGGGCAGCGGTGCGCGCCGCGCACGCGAATCGCCTTCAGACCAGCATGAACCTAGCACTCGGGTCGGCGCTGGCGAGCATCGGCCTCACCATCCCGGTCGTGGCGGTGGCCTCAGTCGTTCTCGGAATACCGCTGATCCTGGGGCTGGGCCCGAAGGATCTGGTGATGCTCGCGGTCACTTTTCTCCTGAGCGTGGTCACGCTGTCGACGGGCCGCACCCACATGATGCAGGGCGCCGTGCACCTCGTAGTGTTTGCAGCGTTCCTGTTCCTTGCGTTCGTTCCCTAGAAAGCAGCTTATGCGCGCGCGGGCCGCCGTAATTTCGCTCCTCACGGTGATTGCTGCCTCGATCGCGCCGCAAAGCATCGCCGCGGACTGGGCCGATCCGGCGAAAGTGCTCAGGATCGCCTTCCCGATCGACGTCTCGGGGCTCGATCCTGCCGGCACCCAGGAGACCTACGCAAGCCTGGTCGAGCAGAGGATCTTCGACGCGCTCTACGTCTGGGACTATCTCGCGCGGCCGTACCGGTTCGTGCCGAGCATCGCGACCGGCATGCCGGAGATATCGGCGGACGGGCGCGTGTGGACAATCCGCATCCGGCCGGGGATTTATTTCGCCGACGACCCCGCCTTTGCCGGCAAGAAGCGCGAACTGACGGCGGCGGATTTCGTCTACGCGTGGAAACGTGTCGTCGATCCGCGCGTGCGCTCGCCGAATTCGGATCTGCTCGAACACAAGATCGTCGGTCTTGACGCCGTGGTGGCCAAGGCGAAATCTTCGGGCCGCTTCGATTACGACGCGGAAATCCAGGGCCTGCGCGCCGCCGACCGCTACACACTGAAGCTGGAGCTAATCGAGCCCGACTACACTTTTCTGGAGATACTCGACAATGCGTCGCTGCGCGCCGTGGCCCGCGAAGTGATCGAAAAGTACGCGGACGCGAGCGGCCGCGCGATGCATCATCCGGTTGGCACCGGACCCTATAGCCTCAAGGAATGGACACCGGGCCGTCGCATCATTCTCGAAGCTAACCCCGGTTTTCGCGACGAACGCTTTCCACCTGCGCCCGCGAACGCCGATGCGACGATCAAGGCAGTCGCGGATTCCATGAAGGGGAAGCGCCTTCCGCAGATCGGCCGCATCGAGATCGCGATCATCGAAGAGACGAATCCGCGGCTCCTCATGTTCAACTCGGGGCAGCTCGACCTGCTGGACGTGCCCGGCGACGTCGCACCCAAGATGATCGACGGCAAAGGCAAGCTGCTGCCCGAATTCGTCGCACGCGGCATTCGCCTCGAGCGCGCGACCGAGCTCAGCGTCACGTTCGCCTACTTCAACATGGAAGACCCGGTGGTCGGCGGCTACTCGCCGGAGAAGATCGCACTGCGGCGGGCGGTCTGCAGCGCCTACAACCTCCCCGATGAGATCCGCGTCATCCGAAACGGACAGGCGCTGCCAGCGACTCAGCCCCTTCCGCCCGACGTCGAAGGACACGTGCCGGGATACAAGGGCTTGTCACCGTACGATCCTGCGACGGCGCGGGCGCTGCTCGACAAGTTCGGCTATCGCGACCGCGACGGAGACGGCTTTCGCGAGTTGCCGGACGGCCGGTCGCTCACCATTCACCAGATGTCCTACGTCGGCGCCGTGTATCGGCAATACGACGAATTGTGGCAGCGAAGCCTGCGCGAGGTCGGCATCCGCATGGATTTCCAGATTCAAACCTTCCCGGAAGGATTCAAGGCCGCGCACGCGGGCCTGCTCCAGTTCTCCAGCTTCGGCTGGAACGGAGACATCTCCGACGACTTCATGCGCCTTTTCTACGGACCCTATGCCGGCGCCGGCAACCTGTCGCGATTCAAGAATGCCGAGTACGACGCGCTCTACGAGAAGAGCCGCCGCACGCCCGACAATGCGGAACGGAACAAGCTCTACGAAGCCATGACGAAGATCATCTCCGCCCAGGCACCCTGGTGCACCAACGCCTTCCGGATCAGCAGCACGGTGGTCGCGCCGCAGATTCGCGGTTATCGCAAGAACGTGCACTACTTTCTGGCGCCGTGGCAGTATCTCGACATCGACACAACGCACAAATAGGACGCAGCGACCCGGCGCCATCATCGTCTGGCGGGTGCCTGACATTCGGCTGTCGTGACGCTCGCGGATCGGCGTCAATCCTGATGCGCTGCTGACAGCGCGTACCCAAAATTACAAAAACGCGTCTGGCGATCCCGTTCGTGTCGCGAATGCGGCTTCGATACGGCGAACAACAGGGCCTTGCGCGTGCGACGTTGGAATAGCGAACCGCGCGCGCGTGTTTGCAATCGCGCGGCTTAGCACGATTCGCGTCCGCGCCGGCGATCGATCGGTCACGTCGATCTCTTCACCGGCTGCACCACGGCCGGTCTCGGCGCTGCGGACACCGATGCGAAGACGGGAGGGCGTCAACTAGGTTTCGCTTTTGCGTGCGTCATTGCGCCAACACCAACAGGAGCGAGCCATGTCTCTTTTCCACGATTTGTTTTCAAGGTCCCTTCGTGTAACGATTCCAGCTGTCATTCTCCTTACGGCGTCCGCTCTCGCTCTCGCCGGCGACCGCCCGTTCCTCGACCGCTTCGACGCGGTCGACCTCGTCGCCTCGACGGTTCCGGCGAACGGAGACGTGAATCCGTACGGGATCGCCGTCATTCCGCATTCCGACGGATTGCTCACCCGCGGCAACATCCTGATCAGCAATTTCAACAACGCGGCGAATCTGCAAGGCACCGGAACGACCATCGTTCAGGTCAGCCCGGGAGGAGCAGTCACGCTGTTCGCCCAGATCGACGCCAGCAGCCTCGGAAGCGAGTGCCCGGGAGGCGTCGGATTGACCACCGCACTGGTCGTGCTGAGGCGCGGCTGGGTCATCGTCGGAAGCCTGCCGACGACCGATGGGAGCTCCGCGACCGCGGGCTCCGGCTGCCTGATCGTCCTCAACAGCGCCGGCCAGGTGGTCGAGACGTTCATGGGGTCGGGGATCAACGGTCCCTGGGATATGACCGCGCTGGATAAGGAAGATCAGGCGCTGCTGTTCGTCACCAACGTGCTCAACGGCGACGTCACCCAGGGTGCGCCCCACATCGTCAATCAGGGCACGGTGCTGCGACTCGCGCTGGACGTGCCCAAGAGCGGCATGACGCCGCCGACGCTCGTTTCGACCACCGAGATCGGCTCGGGATTCGCCGAGACCGCGGATCCCGATGCGCTCGTCATCGGCCCGACCGGCGTCGGCCTCGGACCGGATGGAACGCTCTACGTGGCGGACAGCGTCAACAATCGCATCGCGGCGATACAGAATGCGGTGACGCGGATGACGACGGCAAACACCGGTACCGATGTCAGCACAGGCGGTGCGCTCAACGATCCGCTGGGTCTGCTGGTCGCGCCGAATGGAGACATCGTGACGGCGAACGGCCTCGACGGGAATCTCGTCGAGATTACCCCGCAAGGTGCCCAGGTCGTGGTCGACACGGTCGAAACCGCGACCGGTGCCGGATCACTGTTCGGAATCGCGATCGGCAACGGGGAACGAGGCCTGTATTTCGTCGACGACGGGGACAATACCTTGAAGGTTTTCACCAAAGAGAAGAAGTCCAAGCACTGAGGATCAACCGTTCCGCCGGGCGGTCGCAGATGCTGACTCCGACCGCTCGGCGTTCTTTCTCTGGTGTCGGACGCGACGCCGGACAATACGCCGCACCGCCGCCGAGATCGGCATCGCCTACATCCCAGGCAGCGGATTGATCTCCATGACTTCTATCGAGGCCTGCGGGATCTGCAAGTGCGGATGTCCTTCGAATGTCTTTGCGGCCGCGTCGTGTGACTCTGCGTCGACGATCGCATACAGCATGATGTCGTTTCTTGCGTCTTTCGTGCCCTGCGATGTGACACGTTTGGTCTTGCCGACCCCGGCTCCCTTGTCGGCGAACATCGTTATGTGATCGCCCATCCATCTTCGCCAGTCGCCTTGCATCTTGTCCTCGGCCTCCTTTCTCTGCTTGGGTTCGGTTTTCTTCCAGTCGTCGATTACCGAGGCGGGCGCAAGGTAGGTAACAAGAAACTTTTTCATTTTTCAGACTCCTCAAGAGTGGAGGCCTCGCAGCGATACCCCGATTGCCGTCCTCGGGGTGCGCGACCCTCATACGTTAGGCCATTGCACCCGGCGGCGAGTTCAATAACGCGAACGCCACGACCAGTCCTGGCACGGACTCGCCCAATAGAAGTAGAAACATTCGCGGTTATCGCAAGAACGTGCACTACTCTCTGACCCCGTGGCAATATCTCGACATGAACCCTGTTATCTTCTTCGCCTTTCTCATCACCCTCGGGATCACCAGCGTGCACGCCCAGACTAAAGAACCCCATGCCGAAGCAGCAGCACAGCTCAAAGTCCTGCTGGACGAAGACCTCGACGCGACGTTCCGGCGCAATCCGATCCAGGCGACCGTTCGCGGGGTCCCCGGCTACAACGATCTTTTGCCGGACTTGTCGCTCGCGACACTCGAACGCGAGCACACGCGCGAGCGCGCGGCGCTGGCGCGCGTGAAGGCGCTGAACGCCAAGGCTCTTCACGGGCAGGACCGTATTTCGTACGAGCTGCTGCTCGACAAGACGGAGCTCGCCGTCGAGGCGCAGCAGTTTCCGGATGCCGACGCGCTGGTGCTGACGACGCTGGGCGGCCTCCACAACGTCCTCCCGCGTGCCGCGCAGGTGACGCCGTTCCGCAAGGCCGAGGATTATCGCGACTACATCAAACGGATCCGCGCGGCGTCCAGGCTCGCAGACGACACGATCGCCAGGTTGCGGCTGGGCATCGCCAGCGGATGGATGAGCACCAGGCCGGTGCTTGACCGGATCGTCCGGGCGATCGACGCGCACCTCGTCGAGGACGTCGCACAGAGCGCGCTGATGTCGCCCTTCGCGAGTATGGCCGAAGGCATTCCGGAAGCGGAGCGCGCGGCGCTCGTTGCCGATGCGCGCCGCGCGATCGCCGACGACTACCAGCCGGCGTTGCGCCGCTTCAAGGCTTTCATCCTGACCGACTACCGCGCGAAGGCGCCGGACATCGCGGGACTCGCCTCGTTTGCAGGCGGTGCGCGCTACTACGAGTTCCTGATCCGCGCGCGCATCGTTCGCGGCCGCTCGGCAAAGCAGATTCACGAGCTGGGGCTTTCCGAGGTCCAGGCTTTGCGCGGAGAGATCGGCGCGATCGCGAAAGAGGTGGGATTCAAGGGAACGACCGACGATTTCATCGAGTACATGCGCACCGACCCGAAATTCTTTTTCGACTCGTCCGAGGCGGTGCTCGCCGCCTATCGGGCGATGGCGCCGCGCGTCGATCCGCAGCTGCCGAAGCTCTTCCACAACGTGCCGCGCATGCCGTACGCAGTGCGAAGCATGACGCCGGCGGAGTCAGCGAGCAGCGCCGCGGCGAACTACCAGGTCGGCTCGCTGGCCCTGGGCACGAGCGCCTACTTCACCATCAACTCACTGGGCTACGCGAGCGAGGCGAAGTGGCGAACGGAGACGCTCTTCCTGCACGAAGCCGTGCCGGGGCACCACATGCAGCTCGCGCGCGCCGCCGAGATCGAGGGTCTCCACCCGTGGCGTTCTCAGGCGAGCTTCAACATCGCGTACGCCGAGGGCTGGGCGCTGTACGCCGAGTCGCTCGGCTACGACATGGGCTTCTACAAGGATCCGTACCAGCGCTACGGCAATCTGCAGGCGCGTCTCTTCCGCGCCGCACGCCTCGTCGTGGATACGGGAATTCACGCCGACAACTGGCCGCGCGACAAGGCCATCGCCTACATGAGCCATCAGGGCGGCGTCGATCAGGCGTTCGCCGAAAGCGAGGTGGACCGCTATTTCTCGACCCCGGCGCAAGCTCTCGGCTACCTGCTGGGCTACCACAAGATGAAGGAGCTCCGCGCCCGCGCGGAAAGCGCGCTCGGCGCCCGCTTCGACGTCAAGGACTTCCACGCCGCGGTCATCGACAACGGCTCGATGCCGCTCGCCGTCCTCGAAAAGCTGGTCGACGAGTGGATTGCCGCGGGAGGCGGGCCGCCGCCCGGCGCGCGGCGGCCCTGACAGCACGCGCCTCAGGCCATTGCGCCGGTGGCGAGTTCAATAACGAGAGCACCACGACCGGACACGCGATCTGGAACTCGCCAGTGCACCTGTCTTGAAGTGGGGCTGGGGGATGTACCTGAAGCTGAACCGACGCTCAGATCCGGTCCAAAGCCCCCTCGCCCCGTGGAACCTCAATGTGACTCTCGGCGTTCCGGCTGCTTCCGCGGATAGGAGCGCGCATCCATCGAAGCCGGATGGTACGTGCGCTGAAATCGGCAGTTCTCGCAGGGCACGAGCTCCCACCTGTATGGGGAGATTCTGAAGTCGAGCGCCGGTATCGATATCGTTCACGTTCCCTACAAGGGCGCCGGCGATGCGGTCAAAGACCTGGTTGCAGGGCGAATCGATCTCATGTTCATGGCGTTGACGGCTCCACTACCGTATGTCCGAAACGGAACTCTCAAGTTGCTTGGCGTAGTCGGCGACAAGCGCTCGTCCAGCACGCCCGAGGTGCCATCGTTCGGAGAGCAAGGGATTCATGGATTGGAGTTAGCCGGGTGGCTCGGCGTGTTCGCGCCTGCGGGGACCCCGGCTCCCGTCGTGAATCGTCTCGAGTCGGAGCTCACCAGGATCCTGCGTGACCCGGAGATCGTCGAACGCTTCCGTCAAGGCGGATCAGAGGCAGCGAGCAGCGCACCCGGGGCATTTGCGACGCTGATACGCAACGACTACCAGAAATGGGGCGAGGTGGTTCGCCGACTCGGCATCGCGCCGAACTAGGCCAGTGCACGCACGCTTTAGAACCAACCAGGGTAGGCTGCAACAGCCGGGCCGGCTTAGAATGGCCGTGCGGGCAGCCGAGGGCGCTGGTCCCGCGTACCCGCGCAAAGCTTCCGGTCGCGCGGGCATTCGCCGTCCGTTTGACAAGAGGAGGAGCGGGCATGGACAGCTCAATGATCAAGGGCATCGTGATTGGCGGCATCGCCATGGTTGTAGTCGCGGCAGGCGCAGTCCCGACCTACAAGGCGCTCACCAAGCCGAAGGTCGCCGACGTCATTGCGGTCAAGGAGGTCACCGAGACGGTCGTGACGCCGCGGGAGGAATGCCAGGACGTGCAAGTGACGAAGCAAGGCCCGACGGAAGACCCGAATCGCGTGACGGGGACGGTCATCGGCGGCGTTGCCGGCGGCCTGCTGGGCAGCGCCATTGGCAGTGGCAGAGGGAGAACGGCAGCCACCATCGCCGGTGCCGCCGGCGGTGCGTATGTCGGGAACCAGGTGCAGAAGAGCGCGCAGCAGAGAAACGTCATCACGACGACGCAACGGCGCTGCAAGACGGTCAACGACACCACGCAAAATATCGTCGGCTACGACGTGACGTATCGCCTCGGAGACAAGGAGGGCACGGTGCGGACGTCGTTCAAACCCGGCGCCACGCTGCCGGTCAAGGACGGGGGGATAGATACGACGCCGCCCGGGACCGGCTGAGTCGCTGAAGCGCGGCGCTCACCCCAGCGGCGCCGCTCACCCCAGCGACTTGTACAACGCGACGAGCTTGCTCCACGCGCGCTCGGCCTGCGCCTTGTCGTAGATCGGCGCGCCGTCCTCGATCGGCATATCGGGCACGCACCAGCCGTGCTTCGCCGGATAGACCTCGACTTCCGCCGGAACGCCGGCCTTCGCGAAGCTCTCCTTCAACTTGTCCTTCGCGTCGGGCTGCCGCTGATCGTCGCTCGCGGCGATGCCGAAGTACATGCGCGCCTTGATCTTCGGCGCGAGCAGATGCGGGCTGTCCGGCTTGTCGGTCACGAGCCCGCCTCCGTGGAACGACGCGCCGGCGCCGATGCGCTCCGGAACGCTCGCAGCGGTCCGCACGACCAGCGGGCCGCCCATGCAGTAGCCCTGCGTCCCGATCTTCTTCGTCCTGTCGACTTGCGGTTGCGCGTCGAGAAACGCGACGTACGCGATCGCATCCTTCTCGGCGGCGCCGGCTGCCTGAACCGACGACATCAGCGGCCCGATCTTCGTCATCAGGTCGGGACTCTTGAAGTCGAGGTTCGCCGCCGTCGTGAACTGCGGCGCCTTGCTGACGCGGTAGAACGGATTGGGCACGAGCACGCTATAGCCGTCGGCGGCGAGGCGCTTCGCCATGTCGCGCATCGTGGGGCGCAACCCCAACGCGTCGGCCCAGATGATCACGCCCGGATACGCGCCCGATGCCGGATGAATGAACGCGGCGTCGCAGGTACCGTCCGGCGTCTTCACCGTCACTTCCGTTTCGACGACCGCAAGCGTCGCCGCAAAGGATTGGCCGGTCGCAGCGACCAGCCCCGCCGCTACCGAGCGAGCGATGAAGTCACGCCGCGAAACGTTCAACGTCTGCGCGTTTTCCGGATCGTGCTTGTCGGTTGTCATTTTCCTGGCCTCGCAGCTACAGATCGCAATTATGGCGCATTCGCGGGTGGCTTGCGGATCGCAGCTCGAATTGGCGCTTGGCGTTGCGGGCGTGGAGGCTTTTAGTTCGACGGCTTTTCACGAAAGCTGCCGAGCAGCGTTTGCACGACGGGGGAGTCTCCGGGATCCGCAGCGCCTCCGATTAGCTTCCCCAGCCCAAATATGAATTCGTACGCTTGCCGCCGCTCCTTTCGTTCCGGCGGCAGATAGATGTAGAACGCGTACTTCGCATCGACGGCCAAGATCAAACGATGGTCGGAGACAACATAGCTCATCTGATAGAGCTTCTTGTCGCCGACCGTTACGATTTGCTTCTTGACGTTGTCCACTGTGTAGGATTTGGCGACGCCTTGTTCGCGAAACGTAGCTTCGTTGACGCACTGGATCGCTGCCACCATGTCTTCTTCGCGTTCGATCCCGGCGGCTGGCCAAAAGATGACCGAGCTTATCGTGATCGTTGAGAGCCCCGGTCCAACAGGCTCACCAGCCTGTAACGTGACAGCGCCATAGGCACGGTCAACCCGGGCTTTCCAGCCTTCGCCTTTAGGAACTGCAACAGTGTAGAAGCGCGCATCGACGACGTCACCCTCACGGATCGTGGACTCGTCCGTGACGCGCGAAATCTGCACGTAAATCGAATCCGGTCCACTCGACGCGACCCAATTACGTGCCTGCTGCCTCGCCTGATCGACCTCGGTCGATGACATCGACTTTCCAAGCTGATCGAGCCCTTTAGTGATTTGCTCGCGCCGTTGCGCGTCACTGCCTTGCGCTGCGAGGGTGAGCCACTGGTAGGCAAGAACTTTGTCGGTCGGAACGCCCATCCCTTGTGCGTACATCAGGCCGAGGGAGCCCTGCGCGAAAGGCCAGCCTTGGTCCGCTGCCTTGCGAAACCATTGCGCCGCTTGTGCGAAATCCCGCGCGTGTCCGCGGGTGCCGTTGACATATTGCGTGCCGACATTGTGCTGCGCTGGAGCAAAGCCGTGTTCCGCAGCCTTGGTGTTCCAGCGGACGTATTCCGCCTCGTCCTTAGCCACCCCGCGCCCATCCCGGTAGGCGATACCCAGGTCATACTGTGCCGGCGCGAAGCCCTGGTCGGCGGAAAGCTGGTACCACTTGACGGCCTCGGGGTCGTCCTTAGCAACACCGGTTCCGTTCCAATAGAGAGTTCCTAATTGATACTGCGACTGTGGGTTCCCTCCTTCGGCAAGCTGCCGCCACATGCGCAGCACGGGAGCGCAGTCGTCTCGATCAAACGGTGCTGTACCAGCCAGCGACTGTCCCGACTGAGCGAGCGCCAGTACCAGTAGAGCAACGGCGCCCGAGATCCCGTGCATTCTCATCTTCAGCCCCCTTGAGCAAAGAGAGACCTCCCGGCCTACATACTCCTCCGATACTCCCCACCCACCTCGAACAGCGCCTTGGTGATCTGACCGAGCGAGCAGACGCGCACCGTCTTCATCAGCTCGGCGAAGACGTTGCCGTTCTCGATCACGACGCGCTTCAATCGCGCCAGCGCCGCGGGCGCGGCCTTGGCGTTCCGGGCGTGAAACTCGGCCAGCCGCTTTAGCTGCGACTGCTTTTCTTCCTCGGTCGAGCGCGCCAGCTCGATCTTCTGCGGCGGCATCGTATCGGCGTGCGGATTGCGGAAGGTGTTGACGCCGACGATCGGGTAGCTGCCGTCGTGCTTCTGGTGCTCGTAGAACAGCGACTCTTCCTGGATCTTGCCGCGCTGGTAGCCGGTCTCCATCGCGCCGAGCACGCCGCCGCGCTCGCTGATCGCCTCGAATTCCTTCAGCACCGCTTCCTCGACCAGGTCGGTCAGCTCCTCGATGATGAAGCTGCCCTGGTTCGGGTTCTCGTTCTTGCCCAGGCCCCATTCGCGGTTGATGATCAGCTGGATCGCCATCGCGCGGCGCACGCTTTCCTCGGTCGGCGTGGTGATCGCCTCGTCGTAGGCGTTGGTATGCAGTGAATTGGTGTTGTCGTAGGTCGAGATCAGCGCCTGCAAGCGTGGTGCGGATGTCGTTGAACGCGATCTCCTGCGCGTGCAGGCTGCGGCCGCTGGTCTGCGAATGGAACTTGAGCTTCTGCGAGCGCTCGTTGGCGCCGTAGCGCTCGCGCATCGCCACCGCCCAGATCCGCCGCGCGACGCGGCCGATCACCGCGTACTCCGGGTCCATGCCGTAGCTGAAGAAGAACGACAGGTTCGGCGCGAAGTCGTCGATGTGCATGCCGCGCGCGAGGTACGTCTCGACGAAGGTGAAGCCGTTCGACAACGTGAACGCGAGCTGCGAGATCGGGTTGGCGCCGGCTTCGGCGATGTGATAGCCGGAGATCGACACCGAGTAGAAATTCTTTACGTCGTGCTGGACGAAGTATTCCTGGATGTCGCCCATCACCTTGAGGCTGAACTCGGTCGAGAAGATGCAGGTGTTCTGGCCCTGGTCTTCCTTCAGGATGTCGGCCTGCACGGTGCCGCGCACGCGTCGACAGCGTCCACGCGATGATCTTCGCGTGCTCGTCGTCGGTCGGCTCGCGCTTGTTGTCCTGCCGGAACTTGTCGACCTGCTGGTCGATCGCGGTGTTCATGAACATCGCCAGCATCGTCGGCGCCGGGCCGTTGATCGTCATCGACACCGAGTTGTTCGGCGCGGTCAGGTCGAAGCCCGAGTACAGCACCTTCATGTCGTCGAGCGTCGCGATCGACACGCCCGAATTGCCGACCTTGCCGTAGATGTCGGGCCGCAGATCCGGATCGTTGCCGTACAGCGTGACCGAATCGAACGCGGTCGACAGCCGCTTGGCCGGCATGCCGTCGGCGAGCATGTGGAAGCGCTTGTTGGTGCGGAACGCGTCGCCTTCGCCGGCGAACATGCGCGTCGGATCCTCGTTCTCGCGCTTGAACGCGAACACGCCGGCGGTGAAGGGAAACGAGCCGGGAACGTTCTCGGTCAATTGCCAGCGCAGGATCTCGCCGTCGTCCTCGAATCGCGGCAGCGCGACCTTCGGGATGTGCGTGCCGGAGAGCGAGATCGTCGTCAGCGCCGATGCGGATCTCCTTGTCGCGGATCTTCACGACGTATTCGTCGCCGGTGTAGGCGGCCTTGGTCTGCGGCCACATGGCGAGGAGCTTCTGCGCGCGCGGATCGAGCTTCGCTTCGCGGTCGGCGATCAGGGTGTCGAGATCGGGTCGCCTCGGCCTTGCGCTCGCCGAGCATGGCCTTGGTCGCCGTCAGCTGCTGCCGCTCGCGCGCGATCTTCGCCTGCGCCTTCGCCCAGCCGTGATAGCCGCGCACGATCTCGGCGATCTCGGCGAGATAGCGCACGCGCTGCGGCGGCACGATGACGTTCTGCCCGGTCGAATGCCGCGCCGACACGGCCGGCAGCTTGGCCGCGGCGAGCTTCAGCCCCTCCTCGCGACAGCCGCGCCGCCAGCGCCTGGTACAGCGCGGTGACGCCGTCGTCGTTGAAGCGCGCGGCGATCGTGCCGTACACCGGCATCTGGTCGGGCGCCTGCTTGAACAGCTCGCGGTTGCGCTGATACTGCTTGCGCACGTCGCGCAGCGCGTCGGCCGCGCCCTGGCGGTCGAACTTGTTGATCGCGACGAAGTCGGCGAAATCGAGCATGTCGATCTTCTCGAGCTGGCTCGCCGCGCCGAACTCCGGCGTCATCACGTAGAGCGAAACGTCGACCAGCGGCACGATCGCCGCGTCGCCCTGGCCGATGCCCGAGGTCTCGACGACGATCAGGTCGAAGCCCGCGACCTTGCACGCGGCGATCGCGTCGGGCAAGCGCCTGCGACACTTCGCTGCCGGCTTCGCGCGTCGCCATCGAGCGCATGTAGATGTTCGGATGCTGGATCGCGTTCATGCGGATGCGATCGCCGAGCAGCGCGCCGCCGGACTTGCGCCGCGACGGATCGATCGAGATGATCGCGATCTTCAGCCGGTCGTCCTGGTCGAGCCGGAAGCGCCGGATCAGCTCGTCGGTCAGCGAGCTCTTGCCCGCGCCGCCGGTGCCGGTGATGCCGAGCGCCGGCGCCTTGCTCGCCTCGGCGGCGCGCAGCATTTCGTCGCGCAGCTTCGGCGGCACGCTGCCCGCTTCGAGCCCGGTGATGAGCCGCGCCAGCGCATTGCGCGATCGCCCGCCTTCAGCGCGGCGAGATCCTTCGGCAGGTCCTGCGCGAGATCGGCATCGCAGGCGGCGACGATCTCGTTGATCATGCCCTGCAGTCCCAGCCGCTGGCCGTCCTCGGGCGAGAAGATGCGCGTGACGCCGTACGCGTGCAGCTCGTCGATCTCCGCCGGGCACGATCACGCCGCCGCCGCCGCCGAACACCTTGATGTGCGCGCCGCCGCGCTCGCGCAGCAGGTCGAGCATGTACTTGAAGAACTCGACGTGGCCGCCCTGGTAGGACGAGATCGCGATGCCGTGCGCGTCTTCCTGCAGCGCGCAGTTGACGATCTCGTCGACCGAGCGGTTGTGGCCGAGGTGGATCACCTCGCAGCCCGACGCCTGCAGGATGCGCCGCATGATGTTGATCGACGCGTCGTGGCCGTCGAACAGGCTCGCCGCGGTGACGAAGCGGATCTTGTGCGCCGGCTTGTAGACCAGCGGCTTCTTGGCGATGGCGACGTCGTTCATCACTGCTCCGGCGGTCGGATCCGGGTTGGGCGTGGCGTCTGGCGCGCAGTCGCCGCGGCCGGAAATCCCGCTTGCGCCGGCTTGGGACCGCGCCGGAAAGCTTACTCCCGGCGCCCTGCTGCCGACATTATATTACGTTTACGTAAACGTCAATCAGCATAGGCAAGCCGGCCCGGCCGCCTTCCGGGAACGCCTTCCGCGCTCCGGGGTCCTAGAAGCGGCCGTAAAACGCCGCGGTCGCCGCGATGCTTTCGGTCGCTTCTGCCGCCGCTATACTCGACCCCCGCGCTCCTCGCTGCAAAAGGAATTGCCCATGTTATCGCCGTCACGATCGCTGATCCGCGGCCTCTTCGCCGCGGCCTTGCTGTGCTTCGTCGGAGCCGCCGGCGCCGCGCTTCCGGCCGGCGTCACCGCAGGCGCGTCGGTCGAAGGCATCACCGAGTACGCGCTGGCCAACGGCCTGCAAGGTGCTGCTCTTTCCCGACGCCAGCCAGCCCAAGGTCACCGTCAACATCACCTACCTGGTCGGCTCGCGCATGGAGAACTACGGCGAGACCGGCATGGCGCACCTGCTCGAGCACATGGTGTTCAAGGGCACGCCGACGCGCGGCAACCTGATGACCGGCGCTCGCGCAGCGCGGCATGGCGTTCAACGGCACGACCTGGTTCGACCGCACCAACTACTTCGAGACGTTCCCGCGCGTCCGACGAGAACCTCGACTGGGCGCTGGCGATGGAAGCCGACCGCATGGTCAACTCGACCGTCGTCGCGCAAGGACCTCGACAGCGAGATGACGGTCGTGCGCAACGAGTTCGAGCGCGGCGAGAACAGCGCCGTGCGCATGCTGATCCAGCGCACGACCGCGGCCGGCTTCGACTGGCACAACTACGGCAAGGACACGATCGGCGCGCGCACCGACATCGAGCGCGTCGACATCGACCGCCTGCAGGCGTTCTACCGCATCTACTACCAGCCGGACAACGCGGTGCTGATCGTCGCCGGCAAGTTCGATCCCGACCGCGACGCTCGCGCCTGGTCGCGAAGTATTTCGGCCCGATCCCGAAGCCGGCGCGCGTGCTGCCGCCGCTGTACACCGACGAGCCGGTGCAGGACGGCGAGCGCGAGGTGACGCTGCGCCGCGTCGGCGACACGCAGTGGCTGTCGGCGATGTATCACACGGTGCCCGGCGCGCATCCGGATGCGACCGCCATCGCCGCCGCGGTCGACGCGATGACCGTCAGCCCCGGCGGCCGCCTGTACAAGGCGCTGGTCGAAACCAAGAAGGCCGCCGCCGTCGACGACTTCGTCTACACCGGTTGCGATCCCGGGTTCGCGATGTTCCTCGCGCAGGTGCCGGAAGACGAGTCGCTCGACGCCGCGCGCGACGACGATGCTGCAGGCGATCGAGGACGTGGCCAAGCAGCCGATCAGCGCAGCGGAAGTCGACCGCGTGCGCGCCAAGGCGCTGAAGTCGATCGACGAGACGATCAACGATCCGCAGCGCCTCGGCGTCGCGCTTTCGGAGTCGATCGCGGCCGGCGACTGGCGCCTGTTCTTCCTGCAGCGCGACCGCTGGCGCGCGCTGACGCCCGCCGACGTCGCAGCGCGTCGCCGCCGCGTACCTCAAGCGCGTCGAACCGGACGGTCGGCGAGTTCATTCCCGACGCCAAGCCCGATCGCGCGCCGGCGCCGCCGACCGTCGACGTCGCGGCGATGGTCAAGGACTACAAGGGCGACCCGGCGGTCGCCGCCGGCGAGACCTTCGACGCGACGCCCGCCAACCTCGACGCGCGCGCGCAGCGCTTCACGCTCGCCAACGGCATGAAGGTCGCGCTGCTGCCGAAGAAGACGCGCGGCGAGACCGTGCACTTCTACCTGTCGATGCACTACGGCGACGAGGCGTCGATCAACGGGCCGCGAAGGCGAGGCTCGACTCACCGGCGAGCATGCTGATGCGCGGCACGACGAAGCACAGCCGGCAGGAGATCGAGGACACGCTCGACCGGCTGCGCGCGAGCCTGTCGATCAGCGGCGGCGCAGACCGGCGCTGAGCGCGCGCGGTCAGACGGTCGCGCGCCAATCTCGCGCCGACGCTGCGACCTGCTCGCCGAGGTCCTGCAGCAGCCGTCGTTTCCCGCCGCCGAGCTCGACACGCTCAAGCGCGCGCAGACCGCCGGACTCGAGCAGCAGCGCACCGATCCGCGCGCGATTGCCGTGCGAGCGCTGGCGCGCTACGACAATCCGTATCCGAAGGGCGACGATCGCTACATGCCGACGTTCGACGAGGAGCTCGGCCGAGATCAAGGCGCCGGGCGTCGACCGGCTGCAGGATTTCCACCGGAGCTTCTACGGCGCGAGCGCGGCCGAGATCAGCGTCGTCGGCGATTTCGACGTCGCCGCGGTGAAGGACCAGTTGCAGCGCCTGTTCGGCGGACTGGACGGCGCCGAGCCGCTACGCGCGCGTGCCGGACCCGCTGGTGACCAAGCGCGCGGCGGCGATGCCGATCGAGACGCCGGACAAGGCGAACGCCTTCCTGATCGGTCAGACGGCATTCGCGCTCAGCGACAAGGATCCCGACTACCCGGCGCTGATGCTCGCCAACTACATGCTCGGCGGCTCGACCAATGCGCGGCTGTGGAATCGCGTGCGCCAGAAAGAGGGCTTGAGCTACGGCATCAACAGCTCGATGCAAGCGAGCAGCTGGGAGCCGAATACGCACGATCTCGATCTCGGCGATATTCGCGCCGGAGAATCTCGAGCGCCTGCGCCGCGCCGTGCAGGACGAGATCGACCGTGCGCAACGCGAGGGCTTCGGCGTCGAGGAGGTTGCCGACGCCAAGCGCGCGCTGCTGCAGCAGCGGCGGCTCGCGCGGAGCCAGGACGCGACGCTCGCCGCGGCGCTGAACGAGCAGTCGTTTGTCGGCCGCACGTTCGACTACTCGGCCAAGCTCGATGCCGCGCTCGAAGGCCTCGACGCCGCCGGCGGTCAACGCGGCGCTGCGCAAATACCTGAAGCCGGACTCGTTCGCCAGCGTCTTTGCCGGCGATTTCGCGAAGGTGAAAAAACCCCAGCCGCCCGGTTAACGCTGCGCCGTCGCTGAACTTCCCTCTACCAGGCGCCGACCACCGTCTGCAGCGCGCCGGCAATGCCGCGCGCGCAGCCCAGGACCGGAGCAGGCTCGCGCCAGCGTTCCGGCCCGGGGAACGGGGCGACGTAGCCCCCGGCTTCCTCGACCAGCAAGCAGGCCCGCGAGCGCATCCCACGCGTTCAGCGACAACTCGACAAACCCGTCGAGCCGGCCGGCGGCGACGTGCGCGAGCTGCAGCGCGCCGGCGCCGAGATTGCGCGTCGCCGCGCCGGCATCCATCAGCGCGTGCCGCAGCGCCAGATAGCGCGGCTCGACAAAACGGTCGTGGTGTCCGACCGCGACCAGCGCATCCTTCAGCGCCGTGCAATCGCTGGCCTCGATCCGGCGCTGATCGCCGGCATGGCGCCGCCAGGCGCCCTCGCCTCGCCGCGCGTGGAACATCTCGTCGTGCTCGGGATCGTAGACGACGCCCAATTCGGTCTTCCCGACCTCGACGTACGCGATCGACACGCAGTAGTAGCGCAGGCCGCGCAGGAAATTGTGCGTGCCGTCGATCGGATCGACGACCCAGACGTGCTCGGGTGTGCCGGCAAACGAGGCCGCCGATTCCTCGCCGAGGAAGGCATCGCCCGGAAACGCCGCTGCGAGCTTGCTGGCGATGAAATCCTCGATCGCGCGATCGGCGCGGCTGACGAAGTTCTGCGCGCCCTTGTGCTCGACGATCAGCGAGTCGCGCTGGGCGAACAGCTCGCGGGCGAGCTCGCCGGCCTTCAGCGCAACCTGCTGCGCGGCGGCATAGCGGGCGGTCAACGGCATGGCGGCATATCCTTTCTCGGCATCGCGCTTGCGGGATGCACCGGGCCCGGCAGAGGCTTATCGGTTCGACCGGTGCGGCGTCATTCCGTTCGCTCGTTTGCGTCTCAGCGCGCCACGCAGGATGCAAACGATATTCCAAAACCGCGCGGCGATGAAACTTGAATTGCCAACACGGATACGCGACAATCGCCCTCCGCTTCTCCGCACCACGATCTGCACCGTCCCGATGCGAAACGCCACGCCTTTCGCCGCCGACCGCCGGTTCGACGTCATCTGCCTCGGCCGCTTCGCGGTCGACTTCTACGCGCAGCAGATCGGCGCCCGCCTCGAGGATGTCACCAGCTTCGCCAAGTACCTGGGCGGCTCGTCGGCGAACACCGCATTCGGCTGCGCGCGCCTGGGCCTCGAGGCCGCGCTGATCTCGCGCGTCGGCGACGACGGCCTCGGGCGTTTCCTGGTCGAGACGATCGCGCGCGAAGGCTGCGACGTCAGCCACGTCGGCATCGACCCGTCGCGGCTGACCGGCGCGGTCGTGCTGGGCATCAAGGACAAGGACACGTTCCCGCTGATCTTCCTGCGCGAGAACTGCGCCGACATGGCGATTGCCGAAGGCGACGTCGACGAGGCCTTCATCGCGCAAAGCAAGGCGCTGCTGATCACCGGCACGCACTTCTCGACCGCGCACGTCGATCGCATCAGCAAGCTCGCGCTCGATCGCGCGCGGAAGAACGACGTGCGCACGATCCTCGACATCGACTATCGTCCCGTGCTGTGGGGACTGACCGCGCGCGGCGACGGCGCAACCCGCTACGTCCGCTCCGACACGGTCACCGCGCATCTGCAGGCGCATCCTGCCGAAGATCGATCTGGTCGTCGGCACGATCGAGGAATTCAATATCGCCGGCGGCAGCACCGACATCATCGAATCGCTGCGTCGCCGTGCGGCGCGTCACGCCGGCCGTACTGCTGGTCAAGCGCGGGCCGCTCGGCTGCGCGGTGATCGACGGCGCCGATCCCGCGCTCGCTCGACGACGCGTTCAACGGCCGCGGCGTCGACGTCGAGGTGCTCAACGTGCTGGGCGCGGGCGACGCGTTCTCGGCCGGATTCCTGTCGGGCTGGGTGCGCGGCGAAGACTACGATGCACTGCTGCCGCTACGCCAACGCCTGCGGCGCGCTGGTCGTCTCGCGCCACGGCTGCGCGCCGGCGATGCCGACGCGCATCGAGCTCGATTACTTTCTCGCCAACGCCGCGCAGATTCCGCGACCCGACCAGGACGCGACGCTGACCCGGCTGCATCGTGTCACCGCGCCGCGCCCGGCGCACGATCCGGTGTTCGCGTTCGCGTTCGACCATCGCAACCAGTTCTTCGAGCTCGCGCAGGAAGCCGGCGCCGCCGAAGCGCGGCTGCCGGAGCTGAAGAAGCTTTTCGTCGAGGCCGTCGGACAGACCGAAGCCGCGCTCGGACTCGCCGGATCGATCGGCATGCTCTGCGACGACCGCTACGGGCAGGATGCGCTGAACGCCGCGACCGGACGCGGCTGGTGGATCGGCCGGCCGGTCGAGCTGCCCGGCTCGAACCCGCTGGTATTCGATCGCGGCCGCTCGATCGGCACGCACTCTGATCGCCTGGCCGCGTGAGCACGTCGTCAAGTGCCTGGTCAAGTTCCATCCCGACGACGATATCGACAACCGTCTCGAGCAGGAAGCGCAGGTTCGCGCGCTGTACGACGCAGTGCAGGCGAGCGGCCACGAGCTGCTGCTCGAGATCATTCCGCCGCCGGCACCTGCCGCGCGCTGCCGACACCGTAGTCCGCGCGCATGAAGCGCCTGTACAACCTGGGCATCTATCCCGAGTGGTGGAAGCTCGAGCCGATGGCTGCCGCCGCAGTGGGCGCGCGGTCGACGCGCTGATCGAAGAGCGCGACCCGTATTGCCGCGGCGTGCTGCTGCTCGGGCTGGCTGCGAACGCCGACACGCTCGCGCCGGATTCGCGAAGCGCGCGCGAGCCGGACCTGCCGCGGCTTCGCGGTCGGCCGCACGATCTTCCACGAGCCCGCCGCAAGTGGCTGGCCGGCGACATCGACGACGCGGCGCTGGTGCGCGAAGTGCGAGCGAATTTCGAAGCGCTGATACGCGCGTGGCACGTGGCACGCGGAACCCGCGGCGTGAGCGAAGCAGCGAACGGGATCGAAGAGGCGGCGGCATGAGCGGCACGGTGCGCCTGACCACGGCGCAGGCGCTGGTGCGCTATCTGGCCGCGCTGCTCGGCCGACACGGGATCCGGCGTCCGGCCTCTGTTCGGCGGCGTGTTCGCGATCTTCGGCCACGGCAACGTGGCCGGCATCGGCGAGGCGCTCTACAGCCATCGCGACGACGCTTGCCGACGTATCCGCGCCCACAACGAGCAGGCGATGGCGCATGCGGCGATCGCGTACGCCAAGGCCAACATGCGCCGGCGGATGATGGCGTGCACGACGTCGATCGGCCCCGGCGCGACCAACCTGGTGACCGCCGCGGCGCTCGCGCACGTCAACCGCCTGCCGGTGCTGCTGCTGCCCGGCGACGTGTTCGCCTCGCGCGCGCCGGATCCGGTGCTGCAGCAGGTCGAGGACTTCCAGGACGGCGGCGTATCGGCCAACGATTGCTTCAAGCCGGTGTCGCGCTATTTCGACCGCATCATGCATCCGGCGCAGCTGCTGACCGCGCTGCCGCGCGCCATCGCACGTGCTGACCGATGCCGCGCTGTGCGGCCCGGTGACGCTGGCGCTGCCGCAGGACGTGCAGACGATGGCGTACGACTATCCGGAGGAATTCTTCGCGCCGGCGACGATCGTCGTTCCGCGCGCAGCCGCCGACTGAAGCCGAGCTCGCGCGCGCCGCGGCGCTGTTGCGCAACGCCAGGCGCCCGCTGCTCGTCGCCGGCGGCGGCGTGCTGTACGGGCTCGCCGGCGCGGCGCTCGCGCGCGTTCGCCGAAACGCACGGCGTTCCGGTCGCCGAGACGCAGGCCGGCAAGGGCGCGCTGCCGCTGGGATCATCCGCTGCAGCTGGGCGCGATCGGCGTCACCGGCTCGCCCGCCGCCAACGCGCTCGCGCGCGAAGCCGATCTCGTCCTCGCGGTCGGCACGCGCCTGCAGGATTTCACCACCGGCTCGCATTCGATGTTCGCGCAGGCGCGAAGCTGGTGAACCTCAACGTCAACGCCTTCGACGCGCTCAAGTGGCGCGGCGTCGAGCTGGTCGGCGATGCCCGCGCTCGGCCTCGACGCGCTGTCGCAGTCGCTCGCGCGACTGGCAAGCCGAGCCGGCGTGGCAAGCCAAGGCGCAAGGCGGCGGCGAGCGCGTGGCGCGGCGAGGTCGAGCGCATCACCGGCCGGCGCGACGTCGCGCTGCCGTACGAAGGCGAAGTGATCGGCGCCGTGCAGCGCTCGGCGCGCGACTCGGCGGCGCGACGACATCGTCGTCTGCGCGGCCGGCACGCTGCCCGCCGAACTGCACAAGCTCTGGCGCACGTCGGCGCCCGGCGGCTACCACGTCGAATACGGCTACTCGTGCATGGGCTACGAGATCGCCGGCGGCCTCGGCGTCAAGATGGCCAGGCCCGAGCGCGAGGTCATCGTCATCGTCGGCGACGGCAGCTACCTGATGCTCAACTCCGAGATCGCGACCTCGGTGATGCTCGGCAAGAAGCTCGATCATCGTCGTGCTCGACAATCGCGGCTACGGCTGCATCAACCGGCTGCAGCAGGCCTGCGGCGGCGCAGCCGTTCAACAACCTGTTCGACGATTGCGTGCAGGGTCCCGACGGCGCGCCGCGCATCGACTTCGCCGCGCACGCGGCGTCGCTCGGCGCGCTGGCGGAGAACGTCAAGACGATTCCGGAGCTCGAAGCGGCGCTGGCGCGCGCTCGCGCCGCGGCGCGCACCTACGTCATCTGCATCGAGACCGATCCCGACCGCACCACCGAGGAGGGCGGCTGGTGGTGGGAAGTCGCGGTGCCCGAAGTGTCGGAGCGCGAAAGCGTGCGCGCGCGCGCGCGCCGCGTACGAACAAGGCCAGGAAGCAGCAGCGGCCATGACCGAAGCGTTCAACGTGAAGATCGGCATCAACCCGATCTCGTGGAGCAACGACGATCTGCCCTCGCTCGGCGGCGAGACGCCGCTCGAGGTCGCGCTGACCGAAGGCAAGGCGATCGGCTACCAGGGCTTCGAGCTCGGCAACAAGTTTCCGCGCGAATCCGAAGGCGCTGGCCGCGGTGCTGGCGGCGCACGGCCTCGAGCTCGTGTCCGGCTGGTACTCGGGCCGGCTCGCGCGCCGCTCGGTGGACGAGGAGATCGCCGCGGTCGGCGCCGCATCTGAAGCTGCTCGCGGACAACGGCGCGACGGTGATGGTCTACGGCGAAGTCGCCGACAGCATCCAGGGCGCGCCGCAGCCGCTGTACAAGCGGCCGCGCTTCGTCACGGACGTCGCATGGCGCGAGTACGCCGACCGCTCAACGCGTTCGCGCGGCACACGCTTGCGCACGGCGTGCGGCTCGCCTATCACCATCACATGGGCGCGTACGTCGCAGTCGCCGGCCGACGTCGACCGGCTGATGGCGCTGACCGGCGACGAGGTCGGCCTGCTGTTCGACAGCGGCCACATGACTTTCGCCGGCGGCGATGCGGTCGCGATGCTCGCGCAAGCACGTCGCGCGCGTCTGCCACGTGCACTGCAAGGACGTGCGGCCGCACGTGATCGCGCATGGCGCGCAATCGCAACTGGAGCTTCCTCGAGGCGGTGATCAACGGCGCCTTCACCGTGCCCGGCGACGGCGCGGTCGACTTCGCCGTCGCTGCTCGAGCTGCTGCGACGGCAACGGCTACCGCGGGCTGGCTGGTCGTCGAAGCCGAGCAGGATCCGAGCGTTGCGCCGAGCTATCGCTACGCCGAGATGGGCTACCGACATCTGCGCGACCTGGTCGCGCGCGTTGCGAAAGCCGCGGAGGTGGCATGAGCCTGCTGGTCAAAGGCCGGCGCGACGGGCGCGACATCGTGCGCGTGACGCCGCAATCGGCCGGCTGGAACTACGTCGGCTTCGCCGCGCATCGGCTGGCCGCCGGCGGAAGCGATGCGCGTCGCGCTGCCCGGCACGCGAGGCGTGCATCGTCGTGCTTGAGCGGCAAGGTCACGATCGAGGCGCGGCGGCCAGACCTGGCGCGACATCGGCGATCGCGGCAGCGTGTTCGACGATCGCGCGCCCTACGCGGTCTATCTGCCGCCGGGCGAGACCGCGCGCATCGTCGCGCACACCGCCGCCGAGATCGGCGTCGCCAGCGCGCCCGGCTGCGGCGCGGCCCGCCGGCGCGGCTGATCGAGCCGGGATCGATGAAGCGCTTCGAGCGCGGCGAAGGCAGCAACACGCGCTACGTCTGCGACATCCTGCCGCAGACCGAGCCCGCCGCGCACCTGCTGGTGGTCGAAGTCGTCACGCCGGCCGGGCATTCGTCGAGCTATCCGCCGCACAAGCACGACACCGACAACCTGCCCGCCGAAAGCTCGCTCGAGGAGACGTACTACCACCGGCTGAAGCCGCGCGCAGGGCTTCGCGTTCCAGCGCGTCTACACCGACGACCGCTCGCTCGACGAAGCGCTCGCGGTCGAGGATCACGACGTCGTGATGGTGCCGCGCGGCTACCATCCGGTCGTCGTGCCGCACGGCTACGACTCGTACTACCTGAACGTGATGGCGGGTCCGAAGCGCGAATGGCATTTCAAGAACGACCCGGCGCACGAATGGATGCTCAAGCGCTAGAGCCGCGCCTGGCATCGAGAACCCGCGATCACGGAGCGAACGATGATTGAAGTCGCATTATTCGGCGCCGGCCGCATCGGCAAGATCCACGCCGGCAACCTCGCGCGGCAGCCCGGCGTCGCGGCTGAAGTACGTGGTCGACGTCAACGCGCGCCGCCGCCGCCGAGCTCGCGTCGCAGCACGGCGCGAAGGTCGCGACCGTCGACGCGGCGTTGGCCGACAAGGCGATCGGCGCCGTCGTCATCGCCTCGAGCACCGACACGCATGCCGACCTCATCGCTGCGCGCCGCGCAGGCCGGCAAGGCGATCTTCTGCGAAAAGCCGGTCGATCTCGATCTGGCGCGCGCGCGCAGCCTGCGCCGAAGCCGTCAAGCGCGCCGGCGTCGACCTGCCTGATCGGCTTCCAGCGCCGCTACGATCCGACGTTCGCCGCGCTGAAGGAGCGCCTCGTCGCCGGCGAGATCGGCGAACCGGAAATGCTGGTCGTCACCAGCCGCGATCCCGGCGCGCCGCCGGTCGATTACATCAAGGTCTCGGGCGGCATCTTCAAGGACATGCTGATCCACGACTTCGACATCTTCCGCTGGATCCTCGACGACGAGGCCGCCACCGTCTACGCGACCGGCAGCTGCCTGACCGATCCGGCGATCGAAGCGGCCGGCGACATCGATTCGACGGCGGTGACCATACGCACGCCGCCGCGGCCGGCTCGCGCAGATCAACACCAGCCGCCGCGCCGCCTACGGCTACGACCAGCGCTTCGAGGTGCTCGGCGGCAAGGGCATGCTGCAGGCCGGCAACCACCGGCCGACCGAAGTCGCTGCGCACACCGCCGTGAGCGTCAGCCACGACAAGCCCGAGCATTTCTTCCTCGAGCGCTATCGCGTCGCGTACGCCAACGAAATGGCGCATTTCATCGACGCGGTCGCCGGCGGCAAGCCGGTGCGCACGACGATCGACGACGGCGTCAAGGCGCTGGAGCTGGCCGACGCGGCGACGCGGTCGTGGCGCGAGCGCCGGATCGTCGAGCTATGACCGCACCGGTCGACGCAAAACGCCGCCTGCGCATCGGCATCGCGGGCCTCGGCCGCCTGGGCCGGCGCCACGCCGAGAATCTCGCGCAGCGCGTGCCGCGCGCGCAGCTGGTCGCCGCCTGCAGCCCGGTCGCGGAAGAGCTCGACTGGGCGCGCGCAGCAACTCGGCGTCGCGCGCGGCTACGGCGACTACGCGGCGATGCTCGCCGACCCGGACGTCGACGCGGTGTTCCTGGTCACGCCGACGACGCTTGCACGCCGCGCAGATCATCGCAGGCGCTGCAGGCCGGCAAGCACGTGTTCTGCGAAAAGCCGCTGTCGCTGGACATCGCCGACTGCGAGCGCGTCGCAGCGGAGGCCGCGAAGCGGCCCGAGCTCAAGGTGATGATCGGCTACGGGCGCCGCTTCGATCCGAGCTATCGCGACGCCTACGACAAGATCCAGGCGGGCATGATCGGCGCGCCGTTCCTGGTGCGCTCGCAGAACCTCGACATGAACGATCCGTCGGGCTTCTTCGTCCGCTTCGCGCCGACCAGCGGCGGCATCTTCCTCGACTGCACGCGTGCACGACATCGACCTCGCGCGCTGGTTCCTGGGCAATCCGCAGCCCGCTGCGCGTGTTCGCCGCCGGCACCGTCGCGATCCACGAGGGCCTGCGCGAATTCGGCGACGTCGACAACGGCGTGGCGATCTGCGAGTTCGACGGACGGCAAGACTGGCCTGCTTCTACGCGTCGCGCACGATGGCGCACGGCCACGAGACGGCGACCGAGATCTTCGGCACCGCCGGCCGGCTGACCATCGGCGCGAATCCGCGGCTCGAACCGGGTCGACATCTCCGACGCGCACGGCGTGCGCAACGAATGCACGCCGACGTTCTACGAGCGCTTCGAGGAGGCGTTCCTGCGCGAGATCGCGCATTTCGTCGACGCGGTGCTCGACGACCGTACGCCGGCGCTGACGCTTGCACGACGCGACCGAAGCGACGCGCATCGCGCTTGCGCTGCGCGAGTCGCTGCAGACGAGGGCGCGTGATAGCATTAGCGTAAGCGTTTCGTCTTTTCCCGCCCGGATTTTCTACTGAAGAATCGTCTGGCCCCGCGCGACCTGCTGCTTACACTCGCGGTCGTCACCCTGTGGGGATTCTCGTTCGTACCGATCAAGGTCGGCTTGCGCGAAGTCCCGCCGTTCGCGCTGGCGGCACTGCGTTTTTTCTTCGCCGCGGTGCCGCTTGGTGTTTTTCATCCGGCGGCCGCGGATGCCCTGGCGCGACATCGTCGGCTACGGCGTGGCGATCGGCGTCGTCCAGTTCGGCCTGCTCTTCCTCGGCATCAAGCTCGGCATGCCCGCGGGATTGTCGTCGCTGGTCATCCAGCTGCAGGTGTTCTTCACCATCGGCCTCGCCATCGCCTTTCTCGGCGACCGGCTGCAGCGGCACAACCTGATCGGTGCGGCGATCGCCGCTGCGGGCATCGTCCTGCTCGCCGCGTTCAAGCTCGCGAGCGGCCTCGAATCGACCTTCGTCGGCTTCGTGCTGGTGATCGTCGCCGCGTTCGCATGGGCGGTCGGCAACGTCATCGCCAAGCACGCCGCGGGCGCGCACGAGCCGGACATGTTCGCGCTGATCGTCTGGTCGAGCCTGATACCGCCGCTGCCGCTGGCGCTGCTCTCGTACGCGTTCGAAGGCGGTCCGGCCGTCTGGGATGCGGTCGCCTCGGCCGGCGCGCTCACCTGGGGCTGCGTCTTCGTTCTCGCCTGGGGTGCGACCCTGTTCGGCTTCGCCTCGTGGGCGGCGCTGCTGCATCGTTATCCGACCGGATTGATCGCGCCGTTCGCGCTGCTGATCCCCGTATCGGGTCTGGCCAGCGGCGCGATTCTGCTCGGCGAATCGCTGGCGCCGGTGCAGGCGCTCGGGGTGATTCTGGTCTTTGCGGGTCTGGTCGAAAACGTATTCGGCGCGGAATTGCGGACCTGGCTGGCGCGCCGGCGTTAGTCCGTCCTGGCCGGCACGTCGATCACGCGCGGCACGTGCCCGGTCGCGCGCAGGAACACCTCGAGGTCGGCGTGCGCGAGGATCACCGTCGCAGTATTGGTCAGCGGGTGCGCGTGCACGGCGTCCGCTTCCCAGAGCGAGCGGTCGAGCACGAATTCGACTGCGCCCGAGGTGTCGTTGACCAGCGCCAGCAGGCTGACCGACCCTGGAGTGATCGCAAGATGCTTGTGCAGGCGTTCCGGCGAAGCGAACCCCAGCCGTCCGGTGCCCAATACGGAACCCAGCGCATTCAGATCGACGACCCGCGCAGCGGGCACGGTCACCAGGAAATGTCGCGCCCCCTTCTTGTCGCGTAGAAACAGATTCTTGGTCTTGGCGCCGGGCAGCGGAGGCACCAGGTGCTCCGATTCCTCGACGGTCATCACCGCCGCGTGCTCGTGCCGCGCGGCGGCGATGCCGTGCTGGCGCAGGAAGTCGTCGATGTTCATAGGCGAGACGCCTTGCCCGCAGCGCGCGCGGTGCTAAACTGTCCGACCCGGACCCAGAGTGGGCACAGTCGCATGGATGGAACAGCGTGGATAGCCTGAGCAAGCCGCTTCCGGATGCGAAAGCCGAAGGTCCGGGCGCCGAAGCCGAAACGCCTGCGGCGCTGCATCGCGCGGTGCGCGAGAACCTGATCCGCTACGGTGCCGAATTTCATCCCGAGTTCATCGTTCGCGCCCGCGGGTCGTACCTTTACGACGAGAACGGCCGCGCAATCCTCGATTTTACCTCGGGCCAGATGTGCGCCACGCTCGGCCACAATCACCCGGCGATCGTCGCCGCGATCGAAAAGAGCTGTCGCGAGGTGCTGCATCTGTTCAGCGGCATGCTCTCGCCGTCGGTCGCAGCACTCGCCAGGCGCATGGCCGCGCTGCTGCCGCGAAGCCTGTCCAAGCTGATCTTTCTCAATACCGGCGGCGAAAGCAACGAAACGGCGCTGCGCCTGGCCAAGAAATTCACCGGCGGATTCGAGGTCGTCGCGCTCGACGGCTCGTGGCACGGAACGACGGCAGGCGCCAGCTCGAACACCTACGCCAGCGGCCGGCGCGGCTACGGTCCGACGATTCCGGGGACGTTTGCGATTCCCGAGCCGAACAGCTATCGCTGCCCGATCCGGCATTGCCGCGACCGCTGCGACATGAGCTGTCTCGACGTCGGCTTCAACCTGTTCGACGCGCAGTCGGTCGGTGCGCCGGCCGCCGCGATCGTCGAGCCGATCTTGAGCGCCGGAGGCATCATCGTTCCGCCGGACGGCTATTTCGTGCGGCTGCGCAAGCTTTGCGACGCACGCGGCATGCTGATGATCTTCGACGAGGCGCAGACGGCCTTCGGGCGCACCGGGCGCAACTTCGCCTTCGAGGGCCTGGGTGTCACGCCCGACGTCCTGACGATGTCGAAGACGCTCGGCGGCGGGCTGCCGCTTGCCGCCACCGCGACCAGCCCCGAAATCGAAGAGGATTGCTACAGCAAGGGCTTCGCCAACTACACTTCGCACGTGTCGGATCCGCTGCCGGCCACGGTCGGGCTGGCGGTGCTCGACGTGCTCGAGCGCGAGCAGCTTGCCGCGAATGCCCGCGCGATGGGCGAGCGCTTGAAGAACGGTTTGCTCGAGCTCAAGCAGCGCTACGAAGTGATCGGCGACGTGCGCGGCGAAGGGCTGCTGCTCGGCGTCGAGCTGGTGAAGGACCGCGAGACACGCGAGCCCGCGCATCAGCTCGGTTTGCGGGTGACGACGCGCTGCATGGAGCTCGGCCTGTCGATGAACATCAGGCAGGTGCCGACGCGCGGCGCGGTATGGCGGATCGCGCCGCCGCTGACCGTCAAGCCCGACGAAATCGATCGGGCGCTGGCGATCATCGATCAGGCGTTGGGCGATTGCGTGGGGGAATGGAAGCGCACGGCGGCTTCCTGACGATTAATGCATCATTCGCACGAGGGTTCAAAATGCTGAAAAGATTACTGTCGTTACTGGCTTCCGGCCTGTTGCTGTCCGTGGTGCTCGCCCAAGGCGCGCGCGCGGACGTGCTGCAAACGATCAAACAGAAGGGCGTGCTGACCGTCGGCACGAAGGCGGATTACCGACCGTTCGGATTTCTCGACCCGTCGGGCAAGATCGTAGGCTTCGAAGCCGATCTCGCCGCCGACGTTGCCAAGCGCCTGGGCGTCAAGCTGGAGTTGCTGCCGGTCGTCGCGTCCAATCGCATCCAGTTTCTGCAACAGGGCAAGATCGACATGATGATCGCAACGATGAGCGACACGCCCGAACGGCGCAAGATCGTCGACATCGTCGAGCCCTCGTACTACGGTTCGGGCACCAACGTGCTGTCGCCGAAGTCGGCGAAACTCACCAGCTGGGAAGGCCTTCGCGGCAAGAAGATCTGCCTGATCCAGGGCTCGTTCTACAACAAGGAGCTGCAGGAAAAGTACGGCATCGAAGGCGTGGCCTTTCCCGGCACCGCGGAAGCGTATGCGGCGCTGAAGAACGGCAACTGCGTCGGATTCGCCTATGACGACACCGCGATCATCGGCGAGATGCAAAAGCCGGACTGGGCCGACTACGAAATGCCGCTGGATTCGATCCTGTTCGTGCCGTGGGGCCTCGCGGTCAATCAAGGTGAAAAAGGCTTTGCCGATTTCATGTCGAAGACGATCACCGACTGGCACAAGACCGGCTTTATCCAGCAGCTCGAGAAAAAGTGGGGGATCAAACCCACCAAGTGGGCGCAGGAGATGCACGACAAATACAAGTAACGGCCGGCGCGGCGGCGGCTTTCCGGGCGCGCGCGTAGCCGCCGCGCCCGGCGCTTCCGGCGCGTGCCGAACAGGGGCGGCCGATGCAAGTCATCTGGGACTGGTTTCGCTGGTTGAATCAGACGACCGGCATCAATCTCACGATCTTCTACGATCCATTCGATCGTCAGCGTTTCGCCGATGGTTTTCTGACCACGGTCAAGCTGTCGCTGATCTGCATCGTGCTGAGCGTGCTGATCGGCGTCGTCGGCGCGTGGCTGCAGGGATCGCGGCTTCACCTGACGCGGCGCGTCGTCTACTGGTACATCCAGTTCTTCCGCAACACGCCGCCGCTGGTCCAGCTGTATTTCTTCTACTTCGGCGTCGGCAGCCTGCTCCGGAGCTCGCTCGCCTCGGGCAACCAGCCGCTGGTCAGCAACGTGACCTGGGCGATCATTTCGCTGTCGTTTTTCGCCGGTGCGTTCAACGTCGAAATCTTCCGCTCGGGTGTCGAGGCCGTTCCGAAGACGACGCTGGAAGCGGCCGAGTCGCTGGGCTTCAGTCGGCTGCGCGCCTACGCGCTGATCGTGCTCCCGCTGGCGTTTCGCATCAGCCTGCCGGCGCTCAACAACAACCTGGTCAACCTGGTCAAGACGACTACGCTCGCGTACGCGATCGCCGTGCCCGAGATGCTCTACGTGTCGAGCCAGATCTGGTCGGACGAATTGAACGTGCCGGTGATGATGAACGTGCTGCTCGTCTGCTACTTCGGACTGGTCGGCGCGCTCGTCTACCTGATGAATCGCTGGGAGCGCGCGATCAAAGTGCCGGGGTTCGGCCAATGAGCGAGGCGGAAGCTTGAAGACCCGAAGGGCCGTCGCCGAGCGAGTTCGCGTAGGCCGACGCGAAAACGACCGCTGTTCGCGAGACGGCACTGAGGCCGGACAGTGACTTCAGCCCGCGCGATCGATCAACGGCCGGCTTCGACCGACCTGCCGGTGCTGCTGCCGGGCGCGGCGCGCCTGGCCCGCAGCGCCGCTTCCGAGCGCCGCGCCGGATCGCCGCGGCTATTGCTTCGCGCCGAGCACGGCATCGTGCTGCTCGCGGTCTTCGTGATCGGCTGCGGCATCGCCCAGGCGCAGGCCGGCGCCGATCAACCGTCGATCCTGGCGACGATCTGGAAATGGACACCACTGCTGCTGCGCGGGTTCGTGTTCAATCTCGCGATCAGCTTTGTCGCGATGGCGGTCGGCACGGCGCTCGGGGTGCTGCTCGGATTCGGCCTGCTGTCGCTGCGGCGCCCGGTCAAGCGCGGAGCGTGGCTCGCCACGAACTTCTTCCGCAACGCGCCGTGGCTGGTGCTGCTGTTCTATTGCATGTTTCTGCTGCCGTTCCAGGTCAGGGTCTTCGGCGTCACGATTCCGCTGCCCGACTGGGTCAAGGCGACGCTGGGACTCGCGTTGCCGGTGATGGCCAACGTCGCCGAGATCCTGCGCGGCGCGATGCAGTCGATCCCGACCGCGCAATGGGAGTCGGCCGCTTCGCTTGCCTTCAGCCGCCGGCAGACGCTGTGGATGATCATCCTGCCGCAGTGCGTCAAGCGCATGCTGCCGCCGTGGATGAACCTGTACGCGATCCTGACGATGGCCACGGTGCTCGCGTCGATCGTCGGCGTCAACGAGATGATGACCCTGACGCGGCAGGCGCTGTCGGCCGAGAATCGCCCCGGGCTGCTGCTGTCGTTCTACAGCTACGTGCTGCTCTGGTTTTTCGTCTACTGCTACCCGATCGCACGCTGGACCGTCCGGCTCGAAGCCCGGTACGCGGTCGACGTCTGAAGCGCCGCCATGGCCGAATCCGATTCGCGTCCGATCGTCTCGCTCCTCGACGTGCACCAATCGTTCGGCAAGGTCGAGGTGCTCAAGGGCATTTCGATGGATGTGCCGAAGGGCGGCGTCGTCTGCATCATCGGACCGTCGGGCTCGGGCAAGTCGACGCTGCTTCGCTGCATCAACGCGCTGGTGCCGATCGACAGCGGCAGCATACGCGTCGCCGATTTCGAAGTGCATCGGCTGACCACCGACAAGGAGCGGCTGGCGCTCCGTCGCGAAGTGTCGATCGTGTTCCAGCAGTACAACCTGTTCCCGCACAAGACCGCGCTGGAAAACGTGATGATGGCGCCAGTGTACGTGCTGAGGGAGCCGCGCGACGAGGTGCGCGAACGAGCGATCGCGCTCATGAAGAAGGTCGGCCTCGCCGCCAAGCAGGACGCTTATCCGGGCGAGCTCTCCGGCGGCCAGCAGCAGCGCGTGGCGATCGCGCGCTCGCTGGCGATGCGGCCCGAGGTGATGCTGTTCGACGAGGTCACCGCGGCCCTCGATCCGGAAACGGTCAAGGAAGTGCTCAATACGATACGGGAACTTGCCGCCGAAGGCATGACCTGCATCCTGGTGACGCACGAAATGCGCTTTGCGCGCGAGCTCGCCGACACCGTGTATTTCACCGACGGCGGCGTCATCGTCGAATCGGGTCCGCCGGCAGAGCTGTTCGATCATCCGAAAATCGATCGGACCCGTGCTTTCCTGTCGCAGATACTGTAGCGTGCCTGGTCTGCCGCGAACCGCACTGTTTATCTTTCCGGCATGAACACCGAGCTCCTTTTTCGCGACGATGCGTATCTAAAGACCGCGCAGGCGCGGGTCGTCGCAGTCGACGAACGCGGCATCGAGCTCGACCGGACGATCTTCTATCCGCTCGGCGGCGGCCAGATGGGCGACACCGGCGTGCTGGTGCGCGACAGCGGCGAGCGCATCGCCATCGCCGACACGCGCAAGGGCGACGACCCGGGTAGCGTGCGGCACATCAGCGCGCCGGGCATGCCGCAACCCGCGCCGGGCGAAACGCTGCACCTCGAAATCGACTGGCCGCGGCGCCATGCGCTGATGCGGCTGCACACCGCGCTGCACGTCATGTCCTGCGTGGTCGTGGCGCCGGTCACCGGCGGCAACATCGCGCCCGACAAGGCCCGGCTCGATTTCGACATCGACATGAGCCTGCTCGACGCCGCGCGCATCGAGCACGAGACCAATGCGCTGATCGCGCCGCGCCGTCGACACCGAAACGGTCTGGATCACCGACGAGGAGCTCGATGCGCGGCCGGAGCTGGTCAAGACGATGAGTGTGCAGCCGCCGCGCGGCGCCGGGCGCGTGCGCCTGCTCCGGATTCCGGGCATCGATCTGCAGCCTTGCGGCGGCACGCACGTGCGCAACATCGCCGAGATCGGCGCCATACGCGTGCTCAGGATCCGGAGCGAAGGCAAGCGCAACCGCCGCGTCGAGATCGCGCTGGCGGATCGCTGACCTGGGTCGCGCCGCCGCCTGTGGACGCGATGCGCCCCTGCGCCGAGGCTAAGTCTTCAACCGGTACCCGGTCTTGAAGATCCACGCGACGATCGCCAGCGACGTCGCCATGAACAGCACCGTCATCGCCGAGGCTCACGCCGACGCTCACGTCGGCGATGCCGTAGAAGCTCCAGCGGAATCCGCTGATCAGGTAAACGACCGGATTGAACAGCGTGACCTTCTGCCAGAGCGGCGGCAGCATGTCGATCGAATAAAAGCTGCCGCCGAGAAAGGTCAGCGGCGTGACGATCAGCAGCGGCACGAGCTGCAGCTTCTCGAAGCCGTCGGCCCAGATGCCGATGATGAATCCGACCAGGCTGAACGTCACCGCGGTGAGCAGCAGGAAGAGCAGCATCCACAGCGGGTGCAGTATCTGCAGCGGCACGAACAGCGCCGCCGTCGCCAGGATGATCAGGCCGAGGATGATCGACTTGGTCGCGGCGGCCCCGACATAGGCGACGACGATCTCGAGATAGGAGACCGGGGCGGACAGCAGCTCGTAGATCGTGCCGGTGAACTTGGGAAAGTAGATGCCGAACGATGCGTTCGAGATGCTCTGCGTCAGCAGCGACAGCATGATCAGCCCGGGGACGATGAACGCGCCGTAGCTGATGCCCTCGACGTGCTGGATGCGTGAGCCGATCGCCGCGCCGAAGACGACGAAGTACAGCGACGTCGAGATCACCGGAGAGATGATGCTCTGCATCAGCGTGCGCCGGGTGCGCGCCATCTCGAACTTGTAGATCGCGCGGATGGCGTGAACGTTCACTTGTCCTCCCGCAACAGGCTGACGAAGATGTCTTCCAGCGAGCTCTGCGTCGTCTGCAGGTCCTTGAACCGGATTCCCGCCCTGTCCAGATCGTCGAGCAGCGCGGCGATGCCGGGGCGCTCGCCCTGCGTGTCGTAGGTGTAGATCAGCTCGCTGCCGTCGCCGGAGAGCTCCAGATGGTGGCCGGCAAGCTCGGCAGGTATCGCCTTCAGCGGGTCGTGCAGCTGCAAGGTCAATTGCTTACGGCCGAGCTTGCGCATCAGCTCGGCCTTGTTCTCGACCAGGATGATCTCGCCCTTGTTGATGACGCCGACCCGGTCGGCCATCTCTTCGGCTTCGTCGATGTAATGCGTGGTCAGGATGATGGTCACGCCGCTTTCCCTGAGCGAACGCACCAGCCGCCACATGTCGCGCCTGAGCTCGACGTCGACGCCGGCCGTCGGCTCGTCGAGAAACAGGATCTTCGGCTCGTGCGACAGCGCCTTGGCGATCAACAGGCGCCGCTTCATCCCGCCGGAAAGCGTGATGATCTTGCTGTCCTTCCTGCTCCACAGCGACAGCTCCTTGAGCACCTTTTCGATGTGCTTGGGATTCGCCTTCTTGCCGAATAATCCGCGGCTGAACGATACTGTTCCCCATACCGACTCGAACGCGTCGGTGGTCAGCTCCTGCGGCACCAGGCCGATCATCGAGCGGGCGGCGCGGTAGGCTTTGACGATGTCGTGCCCGCCAACCAGGACCTTTCCCTCGGTCGGGTTGACGATCCCGCATATCGTGCCGATCAGCGTCGTCTTGCCTGCGCCATTCGGACCCAGCAGCGCGAAGATTTCGCCGCTGCGAATCTCCAGGTTGATGTATCTTCAGCGCCTGGAGCCCGGAAGCGTAGGTCTTGGAGAGATTATTGACGGAGATGATGGAGGGCATCGGAGGAAAACTCGGGGACTCGGGCTCGGCGTCAGGCCTGCCATACGCCGTAGCCTGTTTCACGAAGGCCGATCGCCAGCTCGACTTCCATGTCGCGCGCGCCGTCGTAGGGCATCGGGTTGTAGACCTCGTAGAGCTCGGGCAGCAAGCGCAGCCCGAATTTTTGCACGAAACGATTCGACTGGATACCCGCCTTGTGCTTGTCGAAGCGAAGGTCGGGATCGAGGCCCGTCATTCCTACATAGACGCAAGGCTTGCCGGTGACGTAATCGGGATTGGCTTTGCGGAAGCGAGGCTCGTACAAGACGTCTTTCGACAACTCGACGACGTAGACGTGATAGCGGCGGCGGCGGCCTGGCATTGTGGTATAAAAACGGGCTCTGTACGGCGCGATTGTGCGCTTTCGCGGCG
The DNA here is from genome assembly GCA_963697485.1 of uncultured beta proteobacterium. GTDB lineage: Bacteria > Pseudomonadota > Gammaproteobacteria > Burkholderiales > Casimicrobiaceae > PALSA-1003. The sequence goes on along the minus strand of CAVOOD010000007.1, from coordinate 265,899 downwards.
CGTGCGAGTCTTCCGTTCCCGCTCAGCAAGCCAGGAGTAGTCGTTGAAGGATCTCAACCCGCAGGCCGAGCAGATGGCCGACGAGTCGATGGTGCGGAACCTCGCGGCGCAGGCGCAGGCGATCTGGCCGCAGGAGGCGCCGCTGTTCGGCCGCTATGCTCTGCCTGCGGAGGCCCGTATTCTCGACGCCGGTTGCGGCACCGGCGAGGCCGCCTCGCGGCTGGCCGGGCTTTTCCCGCGCGCCACGGTACTGGGCGTCGACATCATCGACGCGCATCTGGAGCTCGCGCGGTCGCGGTACCGAAGTCTCGCGGCCCGGCTCTCGTTCGAGCACCAGAGCGTCTACGAGCTCGCCGCCGCCGATCACAGTTTCGATCTCACCGTCTGCCGGCACGTCATCCACGCGATTCCGTATCCCGAGCGGGTGCTCGCCGAGCTTGTGCGGGTCACCCGCCCCGGCGGCTATCTGCACCTGATTCCAGAAGACTACGGGATGCTGCATTTTCAGCGCGGCACGCTCGACCCGCAGAACTTCTGGCATGCCGTTCCGGCGCAATTCGGCGCCGCGACCGGAACCGATCTTTTCATCGGCCGCAACGTCTTCGGGATTCTCGCTGCGATGAACCTCGAGGCCATCACCGTCGACTATGTCGTCGTCGATACGGTCCGGGTGCCGCGCGAGACGTTTGCATCCATTCTCGAAGCCTGGCGCGACGGCTATGTCGAGCCGATCGCCGAGTTGACACCGATCACGCGCGAGCAGGCGCTCGCCTATTTCGATCAGATGATCGCCGATATCCGCAATCCGCATCGCTACGCGGTATGGATGGTTCCGGTGGTGAGCGCGCGAGTGCCGGACGAGCGTTCCGGATGATGGCGCGGGCCGTCGCCAGAAACTCCGGTCGAGCTCGATAGCCGACGATGCGCTATTCGATTTTTTCGCTCGCCCGCAACGCGGCCAGCCGTCACGAGAACTGGCCGCTGGCGTGGCGCAGCCCCGAGCCGAAGCGCGGCTACGACGCGATCGTCGTCGGCGGCGGCGGCCACGGCCTGGCCACCGCCTACTACCTCGCCAAAGAGCACGGCATCACCAACGTGGCCGTGCTGGAGAAAGGCTGGCTCGGCGGCGGCAACACCGGGCGCAACACGACGATCGTGCGCTCGAACTATCACCTCGATCCGAACGAACACTTCTACGAATTCTCGCTGAAGCTGTGGGAGAGCCTGTCGCAGGAGCTCAACTTCAACGTCATGTACAGCGCGCGCGGCGTGCTGAACCTCGTCCACTCGCCGGTCGACATGGACGCTGCGCTCCGGCGCGGCAACGCGATGCGTCTGAACGGCATCGACGCGAAGTTCCTGACCCGCGACGAGATCGCCGCCTGGATTCCGAAGCTCGACACGTCACCCTCGGCGCGCTTTCCGATCGTCGGCGGGCTGCTGCAGCCGCGCGGCGGCACCGTGCGCCACGACGCGGTGGCGTGGGGATACGCCCGGGCGGCCGACGCGCGCGGCGTCGACATCATCCAGAATTGCGAGGTCACGGGCATACGCGATCGAGAACGGCGCCATCGCCGGCGTCGATACGACGCGGGGCTTCATCGCGACGCCGCAAGCTCGGCATCGCGGTGGCCGGAAACTCGAGCCGGCTCGCCGCGATGGCGGGCATCCGCCTGCCGATCGAATCGCACGTGCTGCAGGCGATGGTGTCCGAGCCGGTCAAGCCGGTGCTCGACACCGTCGTGTCCTCGGGCGCCGTGCATTTCTACATCAGCCAGTCGGACAAGGGCGAGCTGGTGATGGGCGGCGACCTCGATTTCTACAATTCGTACGCGCAGCGCGGCAATCTTCCGCGTCGAGCATGTGGTCAGCGCGTGCGTCTGCGCTGTTTCCCAGCTTCGGGCGCCTGCGCCAGCTGCGCAGCTGGGGCGGCATCATGGACATGACGATGGACGGAAGCCCGATCATCGCGAAGCTGCCGGTCGACGGGCTGACGATGACCGGCGGATGGTGCTACGGCGGCTTCAAGGCGACACCGGCGTCGGGCTGGCTGCATGCCTACACGATGGCGCGCGGCGAGCCGCATCCGCTGAACGCGGCGTTCACGCTGGAGCGTTTCGCCGAAGGCCGGATGATCGACGAAAAAGGCGCCGGGCCGAAGCCCGGGGCGCATTGATGCGCGTGACCGGACGCTTGCGATGCTGCTGATCCCCTGTCCCTGGTGCGGTCCGCGCAACCAGATCGAATTCACCTACGGCGGCGACGCGACGCTCAAGCGCCCGCCGACGGATGCGCCGCCGGAAGCGTGGTACGAATACGTCTACCTGCGCGACAACCCGTGCGGCCCGCACGACGAGCTGTGGCTGCACAGCGCCGGCTGCCGGCGCTGGTTCAAGGTCCGTCGCGATACGCGCACCCACGACATCCTCGCGAGCGCCCGTCCCGATCAGCCGCTGCCCGGGGGCAAGCCGTGACGCAATCGCATCGCCTGCCGGCCGGCGGCGTCGTCGATCGCTCGCGAACGCTGCGCTTTGCATTCGACGGCGCGGCGTACGAGGGCCATCCGGGCGACACGCTGGCCTCCGCCCTGCTGGCCAACGGCGTGCATCTGGTCGGGCGCAGCTTCAAGTACCACCGGCCGCGCGGCATCGTCACCGCGGGCGCCGACGAGCCGAACGCGCTGGTCCAGCTCGCCCGCGGCGCGCGCACCGAGCCCAATACGCGCGCGACGCAGCAGGAGCTCTACGACGGTCTGTCCGCCGAAAGCCAGAACTGCTGGCCGTCGCTGTCGTTCGACGTCGGCGCGCTCAACGACGTCTGCTCGCCGCTGTTCCCGGCCGGCTTCTACTACAAGACCTTCATGTGGCCGCCGGCCCGCGCTGGTGGCTCAGGTACGAGCACGCGATCCGCCGCGCCGCGGGGCTCGGCCGCGCGCCGCGCGAGCCCGATCCCGATCACTACGAGCATCGCTTCGCGCACTGCGACGTGCTGGTGGTCGGCGGCGGACCGGCGGGCCTGGCCGCGGCGCAGCGCTGCCGCAGCGTGCGGCGCGCGGGTGATGCTGTGCGATGAAAACGCGACGTTCGGCGGCAGCCTGCGCGGCGACGCGACCATCGATCGACGGCGCGCCGGCCGCAAGCTGGATCGACGCGCGCATCGGCGAGCTGGCGGCGAATGCGCGACGTCACGCTGCTGCCGCGCACGACCGCGTTCGGCTACTACGACCAGAACCTGGTCGGCCTGGTCGAGCGCGTCGCCGACCATCTGCCCGAGCCGCCGCGATTCACGCCGCGCCAGCGGCTGTGGCACGTGCGCGCCGGCACGGTCGTGCTCGCCAGCGGCGCGCTCGAGCGCGGCATCGCCTATGCCGGCAACGATCTGCCGGGCACGATGCTCGCCGGCGCGGCGCGGGCCTATGTCGCGCGCTACGGCGTCAAGCCCGGAACGCGCGCGGTCATCTTCACCAACAACGACAGCGCCTACGAAGCGGCGCTGCGCTTGCACGAGGCCGGCGTCGCCATCGCCGCGATCGTCGACGCGCGGCCGGAAGGCGACGCTCGTCGGCGACCGTCCGCAACGCGCGCGCGCCGCCGGCATGCCGATACTGGCCGGCGGCGCGATCGTCGGCGCGCACGGCAGGCTGCGCGTTACCGGCGTCGATCTGGCGCCGCTTGGCAGGCGGTTCGGCGCGGCGCATCGATTGCGATCTCGTCTGCGTGTCGGGCGGCTGGAACCCGGCGGTGCATCTCTATTCGCAAGCGCGCGGCAAGCTGCGTTACGACGACGCGCTCGCGACGTTCGTGCCCGACGCCTCGCCGCAGGCGATCGTCGCCGCCGGCGCGGCGAATGGCAGCTCGGACCTGAGCGCGGTGCTCGCCGATGGACATGCCGCGGGCCTCGCCGCCGCCGCGCGCTCGGGCTTTGCCGCTCGCACGGCGCAAGCCGCGCCTGCGACGGCCGCCGTGTCGACCGGGCCGCTGCAAGCGCTGTGGTCGGTGCCGTCGCGCCGCGGCGCCAAGTGCTTCGTCGACTGGCAGAACGACGTGACCGTCGACGACATCGCGCTCGCCGCGCGCGAAGGCTACCGCTCGGTCGAGCATCTGAAGCGCTACACCACGCTCGGCATGGGCACCGACCAGGGCAAGACCAGCAACATCGTCGGTCTCGCGCTGCTGGCCGCCGAGCTCGGCGTGCCGATTCCGCAAGTCGGCACGACGACCTTCCGCCCGCCGTACACGCCGGTCACGCTGGGCGCGCTGGCCGGGCACGAAGCCGGCGCGCACCTCGAGCCGACGCGGCATTCGGCGATGCACGACTGGCACGTCGCGCACGGCGCGCGCTTCGTGAACGCCGGCCTGTGGAAGCGGCCGCATTCGTATCCGCGCCCCGGCGAATCGGAGGACGACGCGGCCAATCGCGAAGCGAGGAACGTGCGCAGCAACGTCGGCATGGTCGACGTGTCGACGCTGGGCAAGATCGAGCTGCAGGGACGCGACGTCGCCGAGTTCCTCAATCGCGTCTACATCAACCGCTGGGACACGCTGGCGGTCGGGCGCTGCCGCTACGGCGTCATGCTGCGCGACGACGGCATGGTGCTCGACGACGGCACGACGTCGCGCCTGGCCGCGACGCACTACCTGATGACGACGACGACGGTGAACGCGGTGCGACGTCATGCAGCATCTCGAATACCTGCTGCAGGTCGAATGGCCGGAGCTCGAGGTATTCGCGACGTCGGTCACCGAGCAATGGGCGGCGGCGGCGCTGTCGGGCCCGATGTCGCGCCAGGTGCTCGCCGAGCTCGTCATCGATCGACGTCTCCAACGCGGCATTTCCGTTTCTCGCGGTCGGCGAGTGCGAGCTCGATCGCCGGCAGCCGCGCGCATTCCGGCGCGGCTGTTCCGCATGAGCTACTCGGGCGAGCTCGCCTACGAGATCCACGTGCCGGTCACGCACGGCCGCGCGATGTGGGAAGCGGTCATGGCGGCCGGCGCGGCGTTCGGCATCATGCCGTACGGCACCGAGGCGATGAGCACGCTGCGCATCGAGAAGGGACACGTCGTCGTCGGACCCGAGGCCGACGGCCGCACGACCGCCGACGACCTCGGCATGGGCAAGCTCGTCAGCCCCGCGAAGTGGTGCATCGGCAAGCCGCTGCTCGCGCGCGCCGGCGCTGACCGCGCCCGAGCGCTGGCAGCTGGTCGGCCTGACCGCGATCGACGGGACGATTCCGCGCGGCGGCAAGCTGGTCGCCGATCCGGAACAAGCGGCGCCGAATCCGATGCAGGGCCACGTCACGCTCGTGGTGCTGGAGCCCGAATCTCGACGCGTCGATCGGCCTCGCGCTGCTCGAGCGGCGGCCGCGCGCGGCACGGCGAGACGCTTGTGGGCGGTCTCGCCGCTGGCCGATGCGCGGGTCAAGGTGCGCGTCGGGCCGCCGTGCTTCATCGATCCCGAAGGCGAGCGGCTGCGTGTCTGAATCGACCGACACATCGATCGGCTCGACGACGCCCGGGCATTACGGCGCCGCGGGCTCGTCGGTTTTCTTGAGCGAAGCGACGATCGCGACCGCGTGGAACGTGCAGGGCGACGCCGACTCATCGCCCTTGCGCGCCGAAGTGCAGCGGATCGCAGGCGTCGCGCTGCCGGTCGCCGCCAACACGACGAGCAGGCGCGACGGTGCCGTCGCGCTGTGGCTGGGGCCTCAATCGTGGTTGCTGGTCGCCGCCGACGCTGCCTCGACTTGGCGATTTCGCCGGTGCGCGCGACGCGCTGAATGCCGCCGGCGGCGCACTGTTCGACGTTTCGGCGAGCCGGGTCGCCTACGTCATCGACGGATCGCGGGCGGTCGATGTGCTGGCCGCCGGCTGCCCGCTCGACTTCGATCCGCGTGTATTCGGCGCCGGGCAATGCCGGCAAAGCCTGTATGGCCGCGTCCCCGCGCTGTTCTACCGTCACGGCGAAACGCCGGCTTGCACGATGCTGGTGGCAAGGAGCTTCGCCCGCGACGTCTGGCATTCGCTCTGCGCGACGGCTGCGCCTTACGGCTACACGGTGCGCGCAACTTCGCAGTTCGCCTGATTCGACTATGCGTCGCGATCGCGGCGCAGCGCGTTTAGTCGACGACGCCGGCGTGACTCAGATGGATGTCGGCGCACAGGCCGAAGGTCTTCTGGAAATCCAGCTTGACACCGCCGGTCGCCTTGGTCGTCCCGCTCGCGACCTCGCCGAGCCGGTACTCGAATCCGTTCGGCAGATCGATCCGGGCGCGATGCTCGGCCCCGGTGACCGGGTTGCGGATCGGTTCGCCGACGGTTTCGATGATTCCCGGAACCAGCAGATGTGCGCGCCGGGCGTCGACATCGACCTCGAATTCGATCGGTTTGAATAGCGGCTCCAGCTTGGTCGGACACATCGCCGAATAGACCCACCACATTGTCGCCGCGTTGTTCGTCTCCTTGCCGCTCATCACCGTAACCAGCGCATCGCGCTGCTTGGATTCGGCGCGTTCGTCGATGATCAGCTGCATCGTGCCGTTGCCCTGGTGCACGGCGCCCGGCCACTTCCACGTCGCCGCGGCGCGGAGGCCACCCAGGTCGACGTCGCCGAAACGCCCCTCGTCGAAGCGGTAAGCGCACATCGCCATGCAATTGCCGTGCGTCGGCAGTGCGTTGAACTGGCAAGGGCAGCCGTACGAGCAGTTGCAGTTGCCGAATTCCTTGCCTTTCAAGAACCACTCGATCATCGCCATCCGAACTCATCCCTCGCTGTCAGCCGATCGCCATGATAACCAACCCGGCGCAGATCATCAGGAAGCCGCCGACACGCCCGACCAGCGGACCGGCCGGCGCCAGCTTTTCGATGAAGACGAAAATGGCGAGCGCCGCCACCCAAAGCAGGTTCATGACGCCGAACGCGAATAGCAGCGCCATCAGTGCCCAGCAGCAACCGATGCACTGGACGCCGTGCTCCAAGCCCATCAGCAGCGGGCCGAGCGGTCCCGGACGGCGATGTCTGACCAGGAATTCGGCGGGACTGCGGCACTGGCTGAGACAAACCGTCTTCAACGACGTGAACTGATAGACGCCGGCGATCACCAGCAGCGACGCGGCGAAAACGGGACTCTTGCCGGTCATCATCGCCGACAGCAGCTTCGTCGCGCTCAACGCCCATTGCGCCGCCGTCGCGAGGACGCTGAACGCGCTCCAGGCGAGCACATATCCGGCGGCGAACAGCGCCGTCGCGCGTTGGTCGCGCCGCCGAGCAGGATCGCCCTGCATCTGCAACGCATCGAACAGGAGCACGGTCGGCGCGGCGCTGGGAAGCATCATGCCGACCATCATCACCATCCACATCGCCAAGGTCGCCGCGAAGTAGCCGGCGTCCCAGACGGGCGGCGGCATCGCCGCCATCGCGATCGCATCCATGTCCATCACCGGCTGGGCGAGAACGATGTAGGCAAGGTACGCCCACGCCAGCGCGACGACAGCCGCCAGCGCGGCCAGAACGACCAGACGATCGCGACTCAGAACCTTGTCCATCAGCTCCAGGGAAACGGGACTGTCGGCTCACCGGATGCAGCTTGCCTGCGGCGTAGCGCGAAAACCGGAACGGCTCGAGCAACGCGGGCTTGGCGCCGAGCAACTCGTCGGCGACCAGCTTGCCGACGCCGATCATCTTGTAGCCGTGATTCGAATCGGCGATCACGTAGACGTTCTCGCGGAACCGGTCGAACACCGGAAAGCTGTCGGGCGTGAAGCAGCCGATGCCGCCCGACGGCTCGTTGCGGTACACGCCGTGCTTGCCTTCGAAGCGCTTCTGGCAGATACGCGAGCGCCGAGGTCCACATGTCGGCGAAATTGTCGTCGACGACGAACTCCGGCGACTTCGGGCCGTACGGATCGACGCGCACCTCGTCGGCGTCGCGCTCGACCGTGGCCGGCATCGCGCCGCCCTGCACGCCGCCGAAGTGGAAGTCGGGCTTGTAGTAGAGGCCCCACAGCTGGTCGGTGATCAGCTTGCCGTCGCGGTCCGAATACAGCGGCGCGTCGGTGTCGACGTGTATCACCGGCGGCATCGCGCCGTCGTTGGTCTTCTGGAAGTCGGGATCGACGCCGAGCGTGCCTTCCTGCAGCGCCATGTAGTGCCACATGCGCACGCCGTCGTGCGTCGTGCCGTCGCGGCCCTTGACGGTGATCGTGCTTCGGCAGCGCGAGCATGTTCCAGATCGAATTGATCCACGGGCCGACGGCGACGACGACCTGGTCGCAGGCGATCGTTCCGGCGTCGGTCTCGACCGCGCGTGACCGCGCCGCGAGCCGCCGTCGCTGCGAAAGCCGGTCACCGCGACGCCGGTCGACGATCTCGACGCCCAGCGCCGCGCGCCTTGCGCTCGAGGCCGGCGCAGCGAGGCCTGGTTGTTCGCGTAGCCGCCGCGCTTCTCGTGCAGCACCGAGGTGATGTTCTTCGCCTGCCAGTCGTGAAGCAGGCCCTGCATGTAGCGCAGCGAATCGGCTTCGCCTTCGATGAACGTCGACTCGTAGCCGATCGCCTTCTGCTGCTCGTAGATCGTCCCGACCTGCGCGCGCATCGACCTCGGGGCTGATCTGCATGTAGCCGACCGGGTGATAGCTGTAGGCCTCCGCGTCGCTTTCCCAGACCGACGACGCAGTGCGCCATCAGCTCGCGCATCGCCGGCTGGTAGTAGTTGTTGCGCACGACGCCGCAGGCGATGCCCGAGGCGCCGGCGCCGATGCCGGTCTTGTCGAGCACGACGATGCGCACGCCGCCCGCGCCGACGGTCTTGCCGCGCGCGCTTGAGCTTCTGCGCGAGGTGCATCGACGTCGACAGGCCGTGGATGCCGGCGCCGATGATGACGTAATCCGCGCGTTCAGGGAAGTCGGGGCATTGCGGTGTCCTCGGTTGGGTTCAAATCATCGATCATCGCGACATCGTTTGCCAGCCACCGCCCCGAACGCGACGCCGTCTGACGCGAAGGCGACGCCGCGGCGTTCAGGCCGCGGGCGCAGGAGTTCGTCGATCAGCGCGGACAACGCCGTCGCGTCGAACGGAAGCGAGCCCGCGAGCGCGGCGATGCGCGCGCTTCGGCGCGGCACCGAGCACCGGCTCGGCCAGCTCGAGGTACTTGGCTCGCGATTTCGTCGTCGGACAGCGGATTCTCGGGTCCGCCGCGCGCCTGCGCCGGCTCGGAGACGAGCGAGCGGCCGTCGGCGCAGTGCGATGCGCACGCGCGCCCAGCGCTCGGCCGGAAAGCGGCGCGAGAATTCGGCGTCCTCGCGCAGCGAGATCGTCGGCGAGCAGCCGCGCGACGCGCGGGTCGCCGAGGCCCGCGGCGCCGATCTCGGCGGCGCCGACGCGTGCCGAAGACCAGCGCCGCCGCGACGGGAAACGGCAGGCTGTATTGCGCCTCGTCGGTCGTCGCCGGCGCGCGGCACTGCGAGCCCAGGTCGATCGCTTCGCGGAAGCTTTCGATGCCGATCGCGACGATGTCCTCGGCGTCGAAGCCGGTGCGCGCGCTTGCAGCGCGAGGGCAGCTTCGACCGCCGGCTGCGCCCAGCGGCAGACCGGATAGGCCTTGAAGTACTGCTCGCGGATGCGCCAGCGCTGGCCGAGATCGCTCCACAGCGTCTGCACTTCGTCCGCCTCGACGGTCAGCGCGGGCGCGCCGGTGAAGCCGTCGCGCGCCAGCAGCGCCGCGGTCACGCCGGCGTGCGCGCCCCAGCCCGAGCCGTCCTTGAGCATCGTCGGCTGCGCGCAGACGCGCAGGATCTGGCCGCGCGGCCCGCAGATATTCGGCGATGCCCAGCGCGTCGCGCATGCGGCGCTCGTCGAAATCGCAGCAGCCGCGCGCCGAGCGCGGCGCAGCCGAGCGCGTTCCACGCGCCCGAGCAATGGTAGTCGGACGTCGTCGCGTGCAGCGCGATGCCGGCGCGCGTTGCGATCTCGTAGCCGAGCACGAGGCAGGTGAGGAACTCGCGGCCGTCGATGCGCTGCGTTCGCCGATGCCGCCGTCGACGTAGCGCGAGCAGCGCCGGCAGCAGCGCGACGCCGGCATGCCCCTTGGTCAGCACGTGGCCGTCGTGCGCATCGATCGCATCGATCGTCGCGGCGCCCGGCGAAGGCCGCGCCGGCGAGGCTGGCGCGGCGCCCGTCGAACAGGATGCGCGCCTCGCGGTCGCGGCCGCACATCTGCGTCGACGCGTAGGCGTTGACGATCGCCGCCGCGGGCGTGCGCGAACCGGCCGCGGCGACGCCGATCAGGTCGAGCAGGCAGCGCAGCGCCATCCGGACGACGTCGTCCGGCAGCGCGTCGAACTCGAGCCCGCGCGCAAAGGCCGCGGCGCCGGCGATGCGCGCCGCCGGCCGCGCCGGCCGGGTGGCGAGCTCCGACATCAGATCAAGCCGTTGCTCTTCAGAAATCCCGAGGCCACTTCCTCGACCGTCTTCTTGTCGACGTCGACGCTGGCGTTGAGCTTGCGCCATCGTCTCGTCGTTGAGCTTGGCGGACAGCGCGTTCAGCGCGTCGGCGATCTTCGGATTCTTGTCGAGAATCTCCTTGCGCACGACCGGCGTCAGGTTGTACGGCGGCGCGTAGTGCTTGTCGTCCTTCAGCACGACGAAGTTGAACGCCGGGATGCGGCCGTCGGTCGCGAACACGACGCCGACGTCGACCTGGCGATCCTTCAGCGCCGAGTAGACGAGGCCGGTGTCCATGCGCTTGACGTTGTCGCGGTCGAACTCGAAGCCGTACGCGGTCTGCCAGCCGGGCAACCCGTCGGGCCGCGCATAGAACTCGGCGTTCGACGCGAACGTGAGCTTGGCGCCGCCCTTCACCGCCTTGGCGAGATCGCTCATCGTCACGATGCCGCAGCTTCTGCGCCTCGTCGCGGTTCATCGCGAAGCCGTAGGTGTTGTTGACCTGCGACATGTTGAGCCAGACGAGGCCCTTGGCGGCGTCGACTTCCTTGATCCTGCTTGTACGTCTCTTCGGCCGACGTCGAACTTGTCGGTGATCTTGTTGAACACGCCGAGCGCCGGTGCCCGTGTATTCCCAGTACACGTCGACCTGGCCGTTCTCCAGCGCCGAGCGCACCGCCGCGCTGCCCATGCCGGCCTTGCGCTTCGGGCTTGAAGCCCTTGGCCTTCAGCAGCTGCGACCGTCATCGCCGTCATGATCTGCTGCTCGGTGAACGCCTTGCCGCCGACGACGATCGTCTGCGCCGCCGCGCTCACGCTCAGCGCCGCCGCCAGAATCCCGCCGCAAAGTATCCCTATCGCCTTGTTCATCGTTCCTCCTCGGACTTGCTCTCAAGAATTCCGCAGCGGATTGACGCCGCGCGGTACCAGCCAATACTGCGCCTGCCCGAACAGGAAATCCACGGCTACCGCGAGCAGCGCGGTCGGAATCGCGCCGGCCAGCATCATCCCGTATTCCTGCAGGTCGATGCCGGTGAAGATCAGCTCGCCCAGCCCGCCGCCGCCGATCAGGAAAGCGATCGGCGCGGTGCCGACGTTGACCGCCATCGCCGTGCGTATGCCGGCGAAGATCACGAACAGCGCGTTCGGCAGCTCGACCCGGCGCAGGATCGCGCCGCGGGCTCATGCCCATGCCGTGCGCCGCGTCGACCAGGTGCGCCGGCACCGCGCGCATGCCGGCGTAGGTGTTGCGCACGATCGGCAGCAGCGTCGCGATCCACAGCCCGACGATCGCGGGCAGCGCGCCGATGCCGAGCAAGCGTCATCATCAGCGCGAGCTTGCCGAGCGTCGGGATCGAGGTCGCCATGTTGACCGCCTGGATCATCGCTTCCGCATAGCGCGCCATCGCACGGCCGCGACAGCCAGATGCCGAGCGCGACGCCGGTGACGATCGCGAGCGCTGCCGGAGATGCGCGACCAGCACCAGATGCTGCTTGGTCAGATAGACGATGTCCTTGCGGTAGCGCAGGATGTCGGTCCACAGCCCGCTTGCGACCAGCACCCAGACGACCGCCAGCGCGATGCCGGCCAGCACCGCGTACGGCAGCAGCCGAGCGCTGGGGCACGGTGGCGGTGGTCATCGCGGCGGCGCGCCGGAGCCGTTGCCGCCGGCCGGTGCCGCAAGCCGTGCGGCGACGGCGTCGCGCGTGACCACGCCGACCAGCGCGTCCGCCGGCGTCGACGCACGCGCAGCGACGTCGACACCACGCTCGAGAAAGAGCGTGGCGACGCGGCGCAGGTCGTCGCCTGGCGCGACCGTCGGCGCGTCCGGCGCAGCGGCGACGTCCCGCGCCAGCAGTGCTCATCACTTCGCTGACGGCGATGCGCCGCAGGCGCTTCAGCGTGCGATCGCTGCCGACGAAGTCGGCGACGAAGTCGTTCGCCGGGCCGCGCGAGCAGCTCGTCGGGCGCTGCGAACTGCTCGAGCGTGCCGGCGCGGAAGATCGCGATGCGGTCGGCCATCTTCACCGCCTCGTCGATGTCGTGGCTGACGAACAGCACCGTCTTGCGCAGCGCCTTCTGCATGCGCAGGAACTCGTCCTGGATCACTTCGCGATTGATCGGATCGATCGGCGCCGAACGGCTCGTCCATCAGCAGCACCGGCGGATCGGCGGCGAGCGCGCGCGCGACGCCGACGCGCTGCGCCTGGCCGCCGGAGAGCTCCTTCGGATAGCGGTCGAGGAAGTCGCGCGGGCTCGAGCGCGAGCATCGCCAGCAGCTCCTCGGCGCGCGCGGCGCATCCGCGCGCGATCCCAGCCGAGCAGCCGCGGCACGACGCCGATGTTCTCCGCGACCGTCATGTTCGGAAAGAGGCCGATCTGCTGGATCACGTAGCCGATCGTGCGGCGCAGCTCGACCGGATCGACGGCGCCGGTGTCGCGTGCCGTCGATGAAGATCTTGCCCGACGTCGGCGCGACCAGCCGGTTGATCATGCGCAGCGTCGTCGTCTTGCCGCAGCCGGACGGCCCGAGCAGCACGCAGGTCTCGCCGGCGCCGACTTCGAAGCTGACGCGATCGACCGAAGCCGCGCCGCCGTGCGCCGACGGGTAGATCTTGGTCAGCGCTTCGAGCCGGATCATGTCTGTGGTCGCCATCGGACCGCATCAACCCGCGCGCTCCGCGGCGCCCTTCGGCGTGAGCCGGCGCTGCAGCCAGAGCAGCGCGTAGTCGGCCGACGATCGCGAGCAGGCTGAGCGCGAGCGCGCCGGTGATCAGCTGGCGCACGTCGGTCTGCGAGATGCCGCGGCGAGATGAACGTGCCGAGCCCGCCGGCGCCGATGTACGCGGCGATCGCGGTGACGCCGATGTTGATGACGACGGCGATGCGCACGCCGGCCATGATCACCGGCAGCGCGATCGGAATCTCGACGCGCAGCAGCCGCTGCGAGCGTCGACATGCCCATGCCGATGCGCGGCCGAGCGCAGCGCCGGATCGACGTTGCGTGATCGCGGTGTAGGTGTTGCGGATGATCGGCAGCTGCGCGTAGAGCATCGCGGCGATCACCGCCGGCAGGTAGCCGATGCCCTGGCCGATCATCGACAGCAGCGGAATCAGCACGCCGAACAGCGCGATCGACGGAATCGTCATCACGATCGAGCCGAGGTAGAGCACGGTGTCGGCGGCGCGCTGGCTCTGCGTGATCGCGATGCCGAGCGGCACGCCGGTCAGGATCGCGAGGCCGACCGCGACGCCGACGATCGAGACGTGCTCGAGCGTGCGCTCGCCGATGGCCGGCAGGTTGTGCAGAATGAACGCCAGCGTTTCCATCGCCATCCTCCGAGCGCTTGCGCGCGTGCCGCGGGCGCTCGCCGCCAGCATAGTCGGCGCGCCGGGCCGCAAGTGTTCCAGATGCGACCCGGGTTGGTCCATGGTGCGGACGCCGGCTGCCCCGGCGCGAGCGGCGACGCGCCAGGCCCGGGTCGGAGCCGCCGATGTCGCACCGGCGACAATCGGCGTCGGCTGGCGACTGGTCGCGGCCGGCAAAGGTGCGATAGTCGCGCGCTCCACTCCCAAGGCAGACGCCATGACCGCGACCGCAACGCAACGCCCATCGAACTCGCTGCTGGAACGTCTCGATCAGGGCCCGGTGATCTGCGCCGAGGGCTACGTGTTCGAGCTCGAACGGCGCGGCTATCTGCAGGCCGGCGCCTTCGTCCCCGAGGTGGTGCTCGAGCACCCCGAAGTCGTCGCGCAGCTGCACCGCGACTTCGTGCACGCCGGATCCGACGTCGTCGAAGCGCTCACCTACTACGCGCATCGCGAGAAGCTGCGCATCATCGGCCGCGAGAAGGACCTCGAGCCGATCAACCGGCGCGCGCTCGAGATCGCCAAGACCGTGGCGCGCGGAAACCGGCGCGCTCTTCGCCGGCGACATCTGCAACACCAACGTCTACGATCCGGCCGACGCGGCGTCGCACAAGGCGGTGCGCGCGATGTTCGAGGAGCAGGTCGGCTGGGCGGTCGACGCCGGCGTCGATTTCATCATCGGCGAGACGTTCTCCTATGCGCAGGAAGCGCTGATCGCGCTCGACGTGGTCAAGCGCGCCGGGCAGACGGCGGTGATCACGCTGGCGATGCACCAGGCCGACGTGACGCGCGAGAACTGGAGCGTCGTCGACGCGTGCAAGCGGCTGGCCGACGCCGGCGCCGACGTCGTCGGCCTCAACTGCATCCGCGGCCCGGCGACGATGATGCCGCTGCTGCGCGAGATCCGCGCCGCGGTCAAGACGCACATCGCGGCGCTGCCGGTTCCGTATCGCACCAGCGAGCGCGAGCCGTCGTTCCAGTCGCTGCGCGATGCGCACTGGCACTACGACGAAGGGTCAGCCGGCCGTTCCCGGTCGCGCTCGACCCGTTCACCTGCAATCGCTTCGAGATCGCCGAATTCGGCCGCGAGGCGCTGGCGCCTGGACATCCGCTATCTCGGCGTGTGCTGCGGCGCCGGGCCGCATCACATCCGCGCGCTGGCCGAAGCGGTCGGCAAGCATCCGCCGGCGAGCAAGTACTCCGCCGACATGTCGAAGCACGCGTTCCTGGGCTCGCACGAGCGCATCAAGAAGGTGCAGAAGGACTACGCGAGCAAGCTCTAGCGATTCGGCTTGCGGTCGCGACGGACCAAGCCGCGACCCGGTATCTGCGTTACTTGCCGATAGCGCTCATCGCCATCGCGGTCATCGTTCTCGTTGCGATTGGACCGATTGAGCAATTCGCCAGCTATCACCATTTCGCCGATCAGCGCGTTTGGCTCGGGATTCGCAACGCCGCGAGCAGTGGCAGTACGGGATACCGCCGAGGCCGTAGGTCCTACCCTAGGCGCTTTTCTTGTGCACCTTGGCCTTCGCCCGCGCGAAATATTCGTCGAAATACTTCATGACTTCGTCGACGTGCTTCGGCGTATCGGATGGCCTTACTTCGTGTTCGGACGCGCCGTTGTCTGCGCACCACAGGCGGGAATCGCTGACGACGGCGCCTTTCGCCTTCTTCGCCGTCTGCAGGTCCTCGAGATAGATGTAGCAGCGAACGACCGGCTCGGGCTTGTCCCAGTCGATCACGGCCTTGTCGTTCTTGCGGAATCCGCGCTTCTCGAGGGCCTCCATGACATCCAGAAAGCGGTGGAATGCGCGGTCGTCGTATTTCGGATCGTTGCGCCAGAATTGCGTACTTAGCAGAACCTTGTTGCCATCCGAATCGGCCAGGTACAGATACGGACCGACCGTTCTTGCCTCCTGCTCGGGGGTATTGGCCGGCTGGGCCAGGGCGCCATCAGCCAGGACGACAGCAATGACGAGCCCAAGCAGTGATTTGAACATATGAGGCTCCGATTCCTTCAGGTGGCGCCGGCTGCCGACGCCTAAGGGGCCGCGCCGTCTGCCCGAAGTTCAGACGGCGTCGCCGTGAATCAGAACACCAGCGTGCCCAGGAACACGCCGAAGATCAGGACGATGAGAAATATCGCAATCGCGATGAAGAACAGGATCTTGGCGATGCCCCTGAAGTCTGCTGCAGCGCCGGTAAAGCCGAAGAAGCCGGCGACAAGCGAAATCAGAAAAAAGATCAGAGCCCATTTCAGCATGAAGGATCCCCTCGAGTGCCCAGACTGACCAGCGCGGGTCGGGATGCCGAGCCGCGCCGGGGACAGGTTTGATCGACGCGCATCTCAGCGACGACTCAGCAGCGCGCCGGCCAGAAAACCGATGGCGGCGGCGACACCGATCATCTGCCACGGATTGTCACTGACATAGTCATCGGCAACCCGCCCGGCGGCTCGGGCGCGACCGATCGCATCCTCCTGCAGGCTCTGCACCGCGTCGGTGGCCGAGCGCAGCCTCGCCTCCACCTGGGAGAACAAGCTACTCGCCTTTTCCCCGGTTTCCCTGGCCGCTTGACCGAGCATCGATTCGACTTGCGATAGCTGGTCGCGGACATCCTTGGCCCTCGGGGCATGGTTGCGACCGGATCCGGTAGCGCTCATTTTTACCTCCTCAGTCGAGAACCGCATGTCGGCTCACGGCGTCACTCCTTCTTCTTTTCGTCTCCCTTGACCTGTCCGCCCCGCGCCCCTTTCTCGTTTCCCTTGTCTTGCGATCCGCCCTTGGCTTCCTGCGGTCCTGCCCTGCCCCCGCCCTGCGGCCCCGGACCTTGCGCAGCGGCCTTCGTTTCCCTGGGCGCGCCCCTGGGCGCGGGACCCTGGGCCTGCGGCGGGCCTGCATTGACGCGCGCCTTTTCCTGCGGACCGTTTTGACGCCCCTGTTGCTGTTGCTGCTGAACCTGTTGCTGTTGCTGCACCTGTTGCTGCTGACGCTGTCGATTCATCTTCAGTTGTTCAACCTGCGGCGCCGCGCCCTGCTGCACAGGCTGTTGCGTCTGCACGCGGGCGCGGGCGGCATTGCCCTGTGGCTGGAGCTGTTGCTGATTCTGTTGTTGGACCTGCTGCTGCCCTCGTGGCTGCCCTTGGACGGCTCGCTGCCGGAAGTGTTGGGTCACTTCGGCATCGCGTGGCTGATAACGATAATTCTGCGTGCGAATCACTTGCTGCTGCTCGGCGGCGCGAGGATAGCGACTGCCGGAATATTGCCGTTGGTAAACCGGCAGAGGCGCGGCGGCGACCGACCGCCGATCCCACCTGTCCCATCCGGCGCGACGCTGTGACCAACTGCCGCCCCAATGTTCACCCCAGTGCGGCGGCGCATCGCGACCCCAGCTTAGGAAATAACTCGGCGGAGAACGGTAGTAGCGCACGGGAACGAGCAGCAGGAACTGGGGCACATACTCAGGCGCGACCAGCTGCCATGGGCCGTTGTACCACTCGCTCGTGTACCAGTTGTCTCCCCAGTAGACCCAGTAAAGGCCGTCGTAGAAGAAGTAGTTCGAATTCACCTGGGGGTCGTAATAGACCGGGTAGCCCGGTATGAGAACGAGCTGCGGATACACGGGCATGTTGACACCGATACTGACGCCCGGGGCGTTGAAATCGATGCTGAACTGCGCGCGAGCAGGAAGCGCGGAGGCAAGGAGGATCGCAAGCGCGATTATCAGGTACCGCATGGGTTTAACTCCCTAACAGTTAAGCTGCTATTACGGCCGTCGGACTCCAGCCAGTCTGGTGATTAGCGGACTTGGCGACCATCAGATAAGAACTGATTTCCTCGTAGGACCACATCCGACATGGTGGACCATGGTTAGGATAAGCTAGCGGCCCATCATCGACAAAGCGGCCAATGAGGCTATGAGGCGAAGCTCGGAATCCGCGGCGCGATTTACGCGCAATTGCACGTATTTTGCGCCAAATGCGTCGCTTGATCGTGCGATGAGGTCCGATCAGCGAAGGTGCCGGCCGCGGGGGGATCTCTGACCCATCCGACGATGCTCGACGATCTGCTGATCCAAAGCGCGGCCAGGTATCCGGACCGGACGGCGGTCGTCGACGGGGCGAAGTCGATCAGCTATCGCGAGCTGGACGAGTCCTCCGCCCGCCTCGCCGATCGAGCTCGTCGCACAAGGCGCGGGGCCCGGAAATCGCGTCGGACTCTACCTGGACAAGTCGCTCCACGCGATCGTCGCCATGTGGGGCGTGCTCCGGGCCGGGGCCGCGTACGTGCCGCTCGACGTCGCGTCGCCTGTCAAGCGAGTCGCGCGTATCGTCGAGAACGGCGACCTTTGCGGTATCTTCTCCACGCCGAAGTGGTGGCCGCTGCTCGCTCCCGCGCTCGCGTCCGCGCCGGCCTTCGTCGGCATCGCTCGCGCGGCGCCGCGGCCGGTCGACGTGGAGTTTGGCTTCGAAAGGGCGAACCCCTCGCGTGTTCCGGTGCCGGACAAGAGCGCCGGTCGGGAAGAGCGCGATCCTTCGTGCACGGCGTACATCCTCTACACGTCGGGCTCGACCGGACAGCCAAAAGGTGTCGTGCTCAGCCATCGCGCCGCGCTCTCGTTCGTCGATTGGGCGGCCGAGGCCACAGCGCTCGCCCCGACCGACGTCGTGTCGAGCCACGCACCGCTGCACTTCGATCTGTCGGTGTTCGACCTCTTCGCGAGTTGCAAGGCGGGCGCCTGCGTTGCACTGGTGCCGCCGGGCCTCAACGTCTTCCCACGCAATCTCGCGGACTGGATCGCAGCGCAGCGGATCACCGTCTGGTACTCGGTACCTTCGCTGCTCGCGCGACTCGCGCTCTCGGGCGGACTCGAGCGCCACGACTGGTCGCAGCTGCGCCAGATCATTTTCGCCGGCGAAGTCTTCCCGGTCGCGCATCTGCGCCGCCTGCGCGAGCAAATCCCCGGCGCGCGCTACTGGAACTGGTACGGGCCGACCGAGACCAACGTCTGCACCGCCTACGCAGTCGACGCGCTGCCGCCAGAGCAGACAGCGCCCGTGCCGATCGGCACAGCGTGCGCGAACAGCAAGCTGCTCGTCGTGAACGACGCGGGGTCGGTGTGCGAGCCAGGCGAAACGGGCGAGCTCTACGTCAGCGGCCCGAGCGTGATGACCGGCTACCAGGCGATGCCCGACGCCACCGCACATGCCCTCGTCTCTCGCGGCGAACGGAGCGAGGGCGCCCTCTGGTATCGGACCGGAGACCTCGTGCGCGAGGATGGCGCCGGGCTGCTTCATCTTCTCGGCCGCCGGGACGGAATGGTAAAAAGCCGCGGCTACCGCATCGAGCTTGGTGAAATCGAAAGTGTTTTGCACCAGCATCCGGACGTAGCGGAGGCGGCAGCCATCGCCATACCCGACGAGGAGAGCGGCCACGTGATACGCGCCGCGGCGGTCGCCAAGGCCGGGCGCGCGTTGGATGCCGGCAAGCTTCGTGCGTTTTGCGCCGAACGTCTCCCTGCGTATATGATTCCGCTGTCGATCGCGGTGCGCGGGTCGCTTCCGCGCGGCAGCACCGGCAAAGTCGACCGACTGCGGCTGCACGAGGAGCTTCCCCATGGTTGAAACCGTCGACACCCACTGCGAACTGCCGCAAGCGCACCTGTTTGAAGCGAAAGAACTCGCGACAAGGGCGCCTCAGCCGCTGAACGACCCGGTCTGGACCGACGTGTACGACCACCTTCGCGACGACGACCCGGTCCTCGGGCTCTATCTGGGCCGCCGCGCCTGGGCGCTGCCGTGGTGGATCATGAGAGCACCCTCACGTCGCGAACCTCGCCTTCGACGATCGGCCCGTGGTCGTGACGCTCTGCGCGATGTGCAGCAGCGCGTCGGCCTTTCGGGCGGAGGTCGAAGGGCAGCGTCTCGCTCTTTCGTCTGCGAGGGCAGTACAACGGCACGATGCTCCTGGAAGACCAGCTCGACCGATAGCCTTTGGTCGCCGTTCACCGGCGTTGCGCTGGCCGGCGCGATGCGAGGGGCGGCCCTCAAGCGCCTCCCGCTCTCGCAGTGTCTGTGGAGCGAGTGGCTCGCGATGCATCCGACGACAATGGTTCTGTACGCCGAGCAGGCGTTGCGCGAGGGGCGCGGGAGCCACTTTCACCCGGTTCGCCCGGCATCTCGCCTGGGTTTCTCGCCACGCTCGTCAGGCCCCTCGACGAGCGACTCCCGCACAACACGCTCGTCCTCGGCGTCGAGAACGCGAGCGAAGGCCCGGGCGTATCCGCTGCAGGCGTTGGCGCGGATCGGGCCGGTCCTGAACGACTCGCTCGGCGGTGCGGAGATCGTCCTGCGCTGCCGGCCCGGGACCTTGCAGGCGCTGGCCTTTCATCGCCGGGTCGGCGATCGCATCCTGGTGTTCGGCTACTCCGAAGCGCGCGGGGTGTACGACGAACAGACCGGGTCGGTGTGGAACGAAATGGGCGAAGCGATCTCCGGCCCTCTCGCCGGAACGCAGCTCGCGTACCTCGAATCCGGCGTTGGAGAGTGGTACGAGTTCGCCGCCTGCCATCCCCAACACGGAGATCTTCAAAGCGCCATGATCTATACCGACCAGCAAATCTTCGACACGCTCGCACGGTTCTTCACACAGGAAGAAGCGGGGCGGGAAGGCGCGATCGTCGTCGCGCCGGATACCGACATCATCGCCGAAGGCTTGGTCGATTCGCTGGGCATCTTCAAGCTCATCGCGTTCGTCGAAGAGAAGTTCGCGGTTTCGATCGAGCCCGACGAAGTCCTCATCGAAAATTTCCAGACGCTGCGGGCGGTCAGGAATCTGATCGTGAAGAAACTCCCCCCGTGAGCACGGTTCCCGAATCGTGCGACGTGGTGGTGATCGGCGGCGGGCCGGCGGGCAGTCTCGCTGCGACCTACCTGACCGACAAGGGCTACTCCGTTGCCTTGTTCGAGCGGCAGAAGCACCCTCGGTATCAAGTGGGGGAGAGCCTGCTGCCCGATGTCTGGAAGTACTGCGACGCCGCCGGGGTGAGCGACGCGATCGCCGGTGAAGGTTTCCTGCGGAAGGCCGGGGGCAGCGTCGACTGGAACGGCGAGATGCGCCGCCTTTCGTTCGGCGACTTCGGATACACGCGGCCCGCGCTGCATGTCGAGCGCGACCGCTTCGATCAGATTCTGTTCGAGCGGGCGCGCGCGTCCGGCGCCTGGGTCGGCGAGGAGATCGCGGTCCTGGGGGCGGATCTCTCGCGGGCGGAGGACGACGAGAGCGAAGTCTCGGTCAGCTATCGGCCGGTCGGCGAGAGCAGCGCGTCGCGGATTCGCTGCCGGTACGTCGTCGATGCCAGCGGGCAGACCGGCGTCCTCGGCAGGCAGTTGGGACTGCGCGTTTTCGACGAGGGCTTCCGCTTCATGAGCGTGTGGGGCTATTTCGCGAACTCGAGCTATCTGGCGGCCGACGGCCAGATCTATCCGGCGCAGTCGGTGCGCGAAGTGCCGCCGACAACGTACGTCAGCGCGCTGCCGCAGGGCGACGGATGGGCCTGGCTCTGGCACATCATGCTGCGGGAGTCGACGAGCATCGGCCTCGTCATCCCCAAGGCGTGGGCGAGCGAAAGCAAAGCAAGCGGCGAGTCGTGGGAGGCCTGGTTTTTGAGGCAATGCCGCGCGTTGCCGCTGCTGCAGCGGCTGCTGGCCGACGCGACGTTCTGCGAAGGGTCGGTGCGGCTCGTACGGAACTACTCGTACCGGTCCAACCGGGTTGCCGGGCCGGGATTCTTCCTGCTCGGCGACGCGGCGGGCTTCGTCGACCCTATCTTCTCGGTGGGCGTCGTATTCGGCATGTACTCGGCCTACGCGGCGGCACACACGATCGACCGGTGTTTTCGCCAGCGCGCCAGGCGCGACGAGCATCGATCCATCTTCTCGTCGCAGGTGCAGGCTAGGTTGGAGCTCAGCCGATCGCTCGCGCTGCCCTACTACCAGGCGAGCGACGCCGGGCATGCGAAAGCTCGCGAGGCGATGGGATTCAGCAGCACCCAGGCGCAGGCACTGATGTACGCCGCGTCCTTGCTGACCGATCGCTCCGGCAACTTCGACTCGATGGCCGACAGTCCCGCGGCGCATCGGGCGGCGACCGAGCGCGTACGCCCGCTCGACATTCCGCTCAAGTAACGCCGATCGGAATGAATCGCTCGTGATTTACCTCATCAGACCGATCGAGCGTCACCTCAGGCGGAATCTCAGCTCCGAGCTCAATCGGCAGCGGTTCGACCGCGCCAAGCGGCTCGTCGACGAGGCCGTGAGGCGCGGCGCAGGCGACGAGAACGCGCATCGCATGGAGGCGCGCTGGCTGAAGTTCCTTTGTAGCCAGACGCCGGTGCAGAGGGACGTTTGGCCCGCAGACGCCGATCTCCTTCATCGTTTCGCGACGCTGTTCGGCTTGCCACTCGCCGAGCGGCGCCAATTCGTCGGCCTGAGCCTGCTGGGCCGGCTCTGGTTCGCCGGATGGTTCCAGAGTCTGTCGAACGGGCCGCCCGAGCTGGTAGCGCGACTGACACGCGTCATCGGGTGGGAACACTTCGATCGAGGCCGGCAAGACGGAGCGGGGCTCATCGTCGTGCCGGTCCACGGCCAGTTCTGCCGCCTGTTCCAACCGTACCTCCGCCATCGCGGACACGACGGCCTCGAGCTCGGCCTCACCAACGATCAGCTCGAGCAGAGGGGTTTCGCGACGCCGGCCACGAAGCGTTTCGAGCTCGCGCGGCAGATGCACGCAGCCAAGCAGCGGCTCAGCCGAGGCGGCCTGGTCTTCAACCTGCCCGATGCCCGCCAGAACCTCGACAATTCGCGTTCGGTGGAGTTCTTCGGGCGCCGGCGCCGACTCGCCATCGGGTTCGCCGAGCTCGCGCTCAAGACTGGCGCTCACGTCGTGCCTGCTCGCCTATCGATTTACGCCGCGCGGGTCGTTCGTCATGGAGTTCGGAGCACCCTTTCAGGTCCTCGGGCCGCAGTCGACCCACGATGAGCGCGTCGACTCGCTCGTCGAGCAGTACGCGAACTTCCTGCGCGACGAGTGGCGCAGATATTCGTGGAATGTTTCCTGGCAGCATCTTCAGCATTATTGCCGGCTGCCCGCGGCCGATCCCGGCGCGCTTGGCGAGAAGGTGATCAGCCCGCGCGCGCAAGCTCTTCCGCAGTGATCTCTTCCAGACTGCGCCTGCGCGTCTCCACGCCGTAACGCACCGCGAGCAGCACGGCGAGCGCCATCGGGATGGCTCCCATGAGGGCGACCGTCGAGATCGATGGCGCAGCGATTCCGAAGACCACCAGCGCGATGATCGCGACGCCGCCCGCCTTGCTCGCGCCGGCGGCAAACCCCGTCCCGTGCGATCGGATGCGCGTCGGATAGATCTCCGAGCTGTAGACCGACAACACCGCGACGACCGAGCTGATTCCCCAGATCGGCACCACGAGCAGCACATAAAGCAGCCAGCGATGCTGCACGACGGCGTCTCCGGCAACGACAAAGCCGAAAAGCGACGCGGCCGTCAATGACGACAGGACGATGATCGTGTTTCGGCTGCTCCAGAAACCGTACATCCACGCGACGACGAAATGTCAGCGGAAAGCCGATCAGCGCCGCGTTGCGCAGAATCGAGTCGGCCTCGGTAAAGCCCAGCTTGCGCAGGTTGGTCGGAATCCACAGGTTGAAGCCGAACAAGACCAGACCCGAGCCCAGCGCAAGACAACCGACGACGAGCGTCGGCCGCAGGAATCCGGGGCTGATCAGCTCGCTCCAGCGACTGTGGACCTTGGCTTCGACCGCCGTCTCGGACTGCGCTGCCCTCGACGACGCGGGCGCCGTAGCGCGCCATCACGGCCCGCGCCTCGTCCTCGCGCCCGACGGCGAGCAGAAACCGCGGCGACTCGGGAATCCAGCGGTTGAGCAGGATGAATACCACGCCCGTCGGCATGCCGATGAGCCACAGAATCCGCCAGCTGTACGTCGGCACCAGTGACGCGGCAAGCCAGCTGGTAATGATGTAGCCGCCAGCGATGTCGGCGCCGATCAGTATCATCAGCCAGCCCCGGTGACGCGCGGGAATCGCTTCGGCAAGCAGCGCGTAGCAGATCGGCAGCATGCCGCCGACGGCCAACCCCATCATGAAGCACATCACCAAATTCCAGGAGAAGTCGGGCATCGCGCCGCAGATCGACGTGGCAATGAAAGCGATGCCGGCGTACAGGATCGAAGCGCGCCGCCCGATCCGGTCCCCCAACCAGCCCCAGAGGAATGACCCAAGAACGGTGCCCGTGATTCCCGAGAGCGCGACATACGCCACCGGAATGCTGCCGCCGGGATTGAGCGGCGACTTCAATCCGTATTCCATAGACATGCCCGGCATCACGAACGCAAGCGCCGTCGGCTTCATGATGTCGATGATGACGGCCAGCGCCATCGCAAGTAGCAGCCCGACGTGAGTCAGGTTGAGCGGCGCGTCGTCGAGAGCGCTGACGCGGATGCGGGATACGGCGCGCGCCGTATCCTCTGCCGAGCGCGGATAGAGCCCGTACAAGCTCGACGATCAGGCCGACGACGATCGCGACCATGCCGATGATCATCGGCATGTCCATCGGCATGCCGACCAGGCGGTACCCGATGTTCTCGCCCATCAGGTACATCGGGATATGCGCAACGACGCCGGCCGTCACCGCCACCACGCCGAACCAGAACGCCCCCGCGTGATGAAATGTAACCCCGCCCAATCGCTTTAGCCCTGTCATGCTAGGTCTCCCTCGATTTACGCATGGCGGCCTGCTCGCCGTTGCCGTCCCGATGCTTCCCCGGCCATTATTCTAACCGCCGGGGGCATCGTGCGGAAGTTGGCCTTCGAGCGAGCGCTCACGAAGGCGGGTTGACACGTCTTTGTCGCGGTCCAAAAAGCAAAATGGCTCGCGGTTAGGCTAACCCTTCGGATCGGCAGGCGTGTAGGGATCGAACCACGACCAACGGACTAGGAGTCCGCCCCGTCGTCCGTACACTTCCTAATCACGGGGCGGAGACGCGAGCGCCGTCTCTTTCTCGATCTCGCTCGCCACGCCGGTGATCATGTCCGCCCACGATTGACTCTCCCGCCTGCGGCGGATGCGCATCGTCGGATACCATGGACTGTCGGCGCGATTCATCATCCATCGAACGGCCGCAGGTTCATTCAGAAGCAGCCACGTGCGCTTTCCCAAGGCTCCCGCCAGGTGAGCGACTGCCGTATCGACCGCGACGACGACGTCCAGCGCCACGATCGCATCGCGTGTGTCGCCAAAGTTTCGAAACGCAACGCCAGGGTTCTCGATGCCGTGTACCAACATCTGGCGGCGTTCCGGATCACTGACTTCCTTTTGCAGAGAAACGAGCGCCGCATTCAAACGGACCAGAGGCAGGAAATCCGAGAGCTCCGCGTTGCGCGTTCGATTGAACGCGCTGCCGGACCAGACGAAGCCGATCTTCAAAGTTTCCCGCTCGGGGGACTGTTTCGCTTCTCCTGTCAGCCTGCGTGACAAGTAGGGACAAGTCTTCGGAAGGTCTATGGCGCTGAATTTGAGCGCATGCGGCAAGCTGAGCAAAGGGATGTAACAATCGAAAAGGTCTTCCGGAACCGGCCGCGCTTCTGCCGGAATCACTTCGAGTCGGAGCGTTGGCGAGATCAGCTGCACAAGCGGCTGCGGACACTCGAATTTGACCGATGCATCGAAGCGCTCGAGGAGCGGCAGAAAGCGAAGATATTGAATGACGTCGCCCAGGCCCTGCTCCCGATGCACAAGGAGAGTCTGGCCGCGTAACGGCTCACCCTTCCACCTGGGCTTCGCGTAGCGATGGGGATAGAACGATGTTGCCGTGGGAAGAGAGTAGCGCCATTCCGATTCCTTCCAGGCTTCCTCGATCCGCCCCAGGGCCTCCAGGCTCAGCGCCCGGTTGGTATGAGTGACGGCGCTCGCAGGATCGAGTACCAGGGCTCGGTCATACTGCTGCAGCGCTTCCGCATGCAACCCGCGCAGCGCATAGGTGTTCCCCAGGCTAATCCGTGCCGATGCGAGATTCGGATTCGCCGCGACAGCGTCTTCGAAGCAGGCCGTCGCTTTTTCGCCTTGGTTGAGGTTCTGCCAGGCAAGACCCAGATTGCTGAGTATGGCAGCGCGCTGGTAGCTTTGAACGGAAGTCCGCGTTAACGCCTCCGTGTAGAGGCGGACGGCCGTGTGATAGTCGCGCGCTTGCAAAGCCTTGTCGGCGTCCGTCGTTATGCGGTACAGGCTGGGGGGATTGCTTTCCGCCACCGCTGCTCCCAAATGATTAACGGTCGGATCCGTAACCGGTGAAACTTGGGTAACCCCAAAACAAAGCGGTTAGTGACCGTTGTCGTCACTAACCGCATTTGAATGGTAGGCCGTGTAGGGATCGAACCTACGACCAACGGATTAAGAGTCCGCTGCTCTACCAGCTGAGCTAACGACCCGATATGGAAGGCTTGCCGGAAATCGCTCGAATACGTGGCGCTACCTTCGCTGGAATTGTACCCGCCGACGTCCGGCGCGGCAACCCCCGATCTCTCCCGCGTTTCAAGATTTCGTCGATCACGTCAAAGAACGCGTTGACGATGCGTACCTGCCGTCGCTCTTGCAAACAGGCGACATGGGCATGTGTCGTGACCTTCGCGCCGGTGATTTTGATCGCGTGCAGGCATGGATCCGCGACGAATTCGAATTCCGACACTGCGGAAATGCCCAGCCCGCGGATCACCGCTTCGCGCACGGCTTCGCGGCTACCGATTTCCATTGCAAGTCGCGGTTTCACGCCCGCGGCGCGCAGTGCATCCTCCAAAGCCTTGCGCGTCGTAGAGCCTGGTTCCCGCATGATCAGGTCTTCATCGGCCAATTCCTCGATGCGGATGGTCTCGCGTCCAGCCAGGCGATGGTCTCTGCGCACGAAGATCACGACAGGATGGGATCTATAGGGTACGGAGTGCAACAGAGGCTCACTGGCGTACTGTGCAAGCACCGCAACGTCCGTCTCGAACGCCAGCAGGCCGCGCATCGTCTCTTCCGAGTTCCCGATCGTGATCGAGACTTCGACTTTCGGATATCGTCGGCGAAACGCCGAAATCATCTCCATCACATGGAACGGTCCGACGGCGCCTATTCGCAGTCGCCCGGTGCGCAACTCGCCGGTCTCGCGAAGAAAATTCAGCGCCTCCTCCTCTTGCGCAAAAACGCGCTGCGCCATCGTAAATAGAGTGTGGCCCACGTCGGTCAGGATGACGCTGCGTCCACGGCGCACGAAAAGCTCGACGCCATAGTTCGCTTCAAGCGCGCGGACCTGAGTCGTGACCGTCGGCTGGCTGATATGCAGCGCCTTGGCCCCCGCAGTGAAGCCGCCGTGGCGAGCGACCGCATAGAAGGAACGAAGCTGGGTCAGTCGCATTGGTAAAAGCTATGGATTCTGGCGAGAAAATGTATTGGCTGAATACTAGACCCGCACCGATACTCTGTCCATCGGTCGGCATGGCGGAGGAGATGTGGCGCAGCGGGCAGCCCATTCGGTTCGTCGAGTGCCCAGCATCGCGGACGGCCGGAGGCGCAATCGATCGCGCGCCTCCTGCAGCGCGCGCGCACTCGACTTCCGCAGGTCCTGATCGGCGTGAGCTGGCGCTATCACAACCCCGTCGACGTGCTGTTCGGGCTGGGCACGCTGGAACGGCTGCCGGAGGCCGTCGGCGGGCGCAAGACGGTCCTCGTGACGTTTCCCGAGGCGGCGGCGCTTGGCCTGACCGATCGGATCCGGCGACAACTGGGCCCCGCGCTGGCTTCGGCGTCATTGCCGACGTCGAGCTCAATCCCGATGTCGAGCATCTCGCACGCCTGCACGCCCGTTTCTGGGAGCAGAACCCTTCCTGCGAGTTGATCGTCGCGGTCGGCGGCGGTAGCGCGCTCGACACCGCCAAGGTTCTGATGGTTGCGCCGGCGAGTGGCGGTTTCCGCGAGCTCATGCGCTTGCTCGCACGCGGCGAAGCCTTCGAGCCGGGGCAAGTGAAACCGTTGATCACCGTCCCCACGACGGCCGGAACCGGCAGCGAGGTCACGCCATGGGCGACCGTCTGGGATCGTTCGATCAACCGGAAGTATTCGCTGCACCTTCGGGAAACGTGGCCGGAACGAGCGATCGTCGACCCTGAACTCACGATTACCCTGCCTCACGCCGTGACCGTTCAAAGCGGCCTCGACGCACTGTCTCATGCGCTGGAGTCCATCTGGAACCTGAACGCCAACCCGGTTTCCGACGCGCTGGCGGTGGCGTCCGCAACGCTGATGATGGATACATTACCGCGTCTGGTCGAAGACCCGGACAACATCGGCTTGCGTACGTCGACTTCTCTCGCCGCGCTGCAAGCCGGACTCGCATTTTCCAACACCAAGACTGCGCTCGCGCATTCGATATCGTACGAAATGACGCTGCGCTACGGCTTGCCGCACGGCATCGCCTGCTCCTTCACCCTGCCTTTCGTGCTCGAGCGCGCGATTGGTTGCAGTGCGGAGCGCGACGGGATCCTCGCTCGAGTGTTCCCGTGCCCGCTCGCGCAGGCGCCGGTGTATCTGCAGACGTTTCTTGAAGCGCTCGCCGTGCGCACGCGGTTCGAAGCTTATGGCGTGCCGGAAAGCGAATCACTTCGGATGATCAGCGACGCGCTCGATGGACCGAGGGGACAGAATTTCATAGGGTCGCGGTCCGCTTGTGATCCGTCAAACGCCGCCGGAGCATAACGGCCGGAAGCCCGGTCAAACAGAGGAGGAAGTCATGGAAGCAGCAATATCAGCACCGCCGCAGGGAGTACCCCAGGTCGATGAGCGCAGCAGAAGGCTTGTCATCATCGCGAGCCTGATCGGCACGACGGTCGAGTGGTATGACTTCTTTCTGTACGGCACCATCACCGGACTCGTCTTCAACAAGCTGTTCTTTCCCGCCGATAACGCTTTCGTAGCGACGATGCTCGCGTACACGGTCTACGCGATGGGCTTCGTGACTCGCCCCGTCGGTGGCATCCTGTTCGGACACTTCGGCGACAAGATCGGCCGCAAGAATGGGGCGGTGCCGTCCTGATGGCGTTCGAGTACGCACCACGCGAGCGGCGCGGCTTCTTCGCCTGCTTCCCGCAAGTCGGCCTGGCGATCGGACTGTGCCTCGCCACCGGCGTCGTCGCCTTGCTGTCCTATTCGATGTCCGACGAAGCCTTTATGTCATGGGGCTGGCGATCCGCGTTTCTCCTGTCGATCGTGCTCGTGGCCGTCGGAATCTTCGTGCGGCTGAGGATTCTCGAAACGCCGGAATTCGCCCGCATCAAGAACGCCAAGAAAATAGTCGACGTGCCGGTCGGTGAGATTTTCCGGGAGTACAAGACCAACGTCCTGCTCGGCTGGGGTGCGCGCTGGATCGACGGTGTCGTGTTCAACATCTACGCGGTGTTCGCCATCGCCTATCTGGTCGGGTCGCTGCATTACGACAAAACGAGCGTTCTCGTGGCGATCTCCACCGCGGCGTTCGTACTGATCTTCACCATACCGGTCGCGGCGAAATGGTCGGACCGCTTCGGGCGCCGCACCGTCTATGGCTGGGGCGCGCTCGCCTGCGGACTCGCCGCGTTCCCGATGTTCTGGATGATGCACTCCGGCGGCGTAGTTCTGGCAGGAGCGGCTATCGTCCTCGCGCTCGGCGTGATCTACGCACCCGTATACGGTCCCGAGGCAGCGCTGTTCTGTGAGTTGTTCGATACGCGCGTGCGCTATTCCGGGATCTCTGTCGTCTATCAGGTGTCGGGGATCGTCTCCAGCTCGATTACGCCGCTTATCGCGACCACGTTGCTGCACGGCGGTAACGATCAACCCTGGCTGATCGCGACCTATATGCTCGTCATTGGTCTCATCAGCGCCACCAGCACCTACTTCATGCGACGAACGTTCTAGACGGACCGCCCGCGCTCCCATTCGCGGATCGCGGGCGATGGAGGCGGCAGTCAGGGCCACGGTGAAGCGTTGCGGATCTGGCTTCGACACCGCCGATGCCAGCGACCAATACGATCATCGTGACGCACAAGACCAATGTTCTGGATGCGTTCGGGCAGGACGTGGCTGATATCAGGGAGGGAGAAGCGTTGGTGTTCAAGCCCGACGCCTCGGGCAACCCGCGCCGCATCGCTCGAGTGCAGGCCGGCGAGTGGGCCAGAGTCGCGGGCAGCAGCTGATCAGCGAGCGCTCCCCGCGCTGCAGAGCCAGCTCAACCTACTGATGTTACTGGTAGGCCGTACTGGACTCGAACCAGTGACCAACGGATTAAAAGTCCGCTGCTCTACCAACTGAGCTAACGACCCAAAGGGCGCGGATTATAGCGAATCTCGCGCGCTCCCGCAAAGGCGAGCGCGCGTTTGCGCCGACGGAAAAAGACTGCGCGGCGCTAGTTCAGATCGCGCGTCAGGAAACCGGGCAGCGACATGAAGTCGATGCCTTCGTCGCGCAGCGATTCGGCTTCCTCGGGCGACGCCTGGCCGCGAATGCCTCGCTTCGGCGCTTCGTCGTAGTGGATCTTGCGCGCTTCCTCGGGGAAGGCGCGTCCGACGTTCTCGGCGTTGGCCACCAGGCGCCGCATCAGCTTCAGCGCCTCGGCTTCGCCGGAGGTGATCGTTTCGGTTTCAGTTTGAGTTTCAGTTTGACGTTCGTCTGCGGGCATCGCAGCGCGTCCGACCTGCACGTTGGCCGAAGGCCGGCGCTCGATCGCGGCGTCGTCGCACACCGGGCAACGAATCATCGTCTGCTCGTGCTGGCGCGCGTAATCCTCGGTCGAGGCGAACCAGCCCTCGAACCGATGCTGCTGCGCGCAAACCAGGTCGTAAACAATCATTGCAGCGCTTTCATGCGGCGGAAACGCTTTCCACCCGCCAATACTGGTACTTCGACGCCGCCACGCACCCGGCGATGATCGCCCCGAAGGCCAGGAACGATCCCAGCGCCAGGGTCGAAATGCCGGTCAGCCCCTGGCCGATCGTGCATCCGAGCGCCGTGACGCCGCCAAATCCCATTAACACTCCGCCGACGATATGGTTGACAAGGTCCTCGGTCGAGGCGAAGCCCTCCCAGCGGAACGCCCCGCGTCGCAAGCGCCATGGCCGCCGATCCCGCCGCCACGCCGAGCACGCCGGCAATGCCGAAGGTGACGAGCTTGGACTGATCGCTCCACAACAGCAATAGTTCCAGCAAATAGGCCGCCGGCGCGACAAAGCTGAACGACTCGGCGCGTCCGGAATTGGTGGCGACAAACGCTTCTTCCAGCGTCCTCGGATCCTCGGCGACGTAGCCGATATGACCCGACACGTACCATCCGCCGACGATCACCGCGCCGATGACGATGCCGCCGATCGCGAGCTCGCGGCTGCTGCGGAAATCGCGGCTGGCGAACACGAATACCGCGATCGCCGCCGCGATCGCCAGCGCGACGGCCAAGCCGGATCGCCGCGCCGCCGCCGCCCAGACGCGTCGGCAAAGCTGCCCAGGTCGGAGCGCGCGATGCCCAGCGGGGCGATGTCCCAGCGCACGAGGTCCAGCGTGTTGACGCGCCAGACGGCGAACAAGCCCTTCAGCGTCATGTAGGCCGATATCGCCAGCACGATCAACACCATCAGGGACTTGAGGCTTCCACCGCCGAGCCGGATCAGCGTCTTGCTGCCGCAACCCGAAGCAAGGGTCATGCCGAAGCCGAACAGGAATCCGCCGACCAGGTACGACAGCCAGGCGATCCGCGGCGTCGTATAGATCGTCTTCGACAAGTCGACGAGGCCCGCCGCTTCCAGCGACGCCGCGCCGGCGATCGCGACGGCGATCGCGAGCAGCCACATGCGCATCCGGCGCCAGTCGCCGATGTGCACGATGTCGGTGATCGCGCCCATCGTGCAGAAGTTGACCCGGTTGGCGACCGCGCCGAAGACAAAGGCCAGCGCGAAGGCGAGCCAGGCGACGAGTGCAGGAAGATGGCTCGAATCCGGCATGACCGGCGATTATCGCATGCACGTTTCGGCGCATCCGGTTAACCCCGTTGCGCGGCCGCCGCGCGTTTACAGTCCTGGACCGCGACTTTCGAGCGGCAAACAGGAGACAGCGATGAAGCGAATCGGAAACGTACTGGCGACGCTGGTCGCCGCGGCCGTCGGTGCGACCTTGCTCGGCGCCTGCGCCACCGTCGAAGCGCACTGGCCGTGCCGAGCCCGCGGCCGTCGAAATCTACGACCGCACCGAAGGCCGCGTGCTGCCGAGCTACATGTATCAGGGCCGGCGCTATGTCGTCGGCAAGCCGGGCAACGAATACGCGATCCGCGTGCGCAACCAGAGCGGCGGGCGGGTGCTCACCGTGATGAGCGTCGACGGCGTCAACGCGATCTCGGGCGACACCGCGTCGACGGCGCAGACCGGCTACGTGCTTTCGCCGTACGAAAGCGCCGACATCGCCGGATGGCGCAAGAGCATGTCGAACACCGCGGCGTTCTACTTCACGACGCTGCCCGATTCGTACGCGGCGCGCACCGGCCGGCCGGACAACGTCGGCGTGATCGGCGTCGCCGTGTTCCGCGAGCGGCCGCGCCGGGTGGTCGAGCAGCCGCTGGAACGGCTGGATCGCCGCGAAGCCGCGCGCGATGCCGCCGAGCCGATGGCCAAGGCCGCCAAGCCCGCCGGCGCTGGCGCGCTGAATTCCGAAGCGGCAGGCCGCGCCGCAGCCGAGCCTCGGCACCGGGCATGGCCGCAGCGAATCGTCGTACGCGAGCTACACCCAGTTCGAGCGCGCCAGCACGGTGCCCGAGCAGACGATCACGATCTACTACGACTCGTACCAGAATCTGCTGGCGCAGGGCGTGCCGGTCGGCGCGCCGCGCGTCGCGCGCTGGCAGCCCGATCCGTTTCCCGATCGCGGCCGATTCACGCCGGACCCGCACTGAATTCGGAAGTCTCGCGGCCGTCGCACGCGCGGTTCGGCGGCCGGGCGGCGGCCGCGCCGGATGCAGACAGTCGCGCAGCGTGTCTCGCGCGGCCTCCAGCGATGGCGGGCGGTTGTTGCGCGCGCAAGCGGCGGGCATACTGGCCGCGCGATGCGCGACGCGTGCCGATTCCAGCGACGAACACTTGATGCTCGCCTATGCCGCCGGCGATGCCGCGGCATTCGATGCGCTCTATGCGCGGCACAAGGGCGGCGTCTATCGCTATCTGCTGCGCCAATGCCGCGACGCCGGCATCGCCGAGCAACTTTTCCAGGACGTGTGGATGAATCTGATCCGCGTGCGCGCGAGCTACCAGCCCAGCGCCAAATTCACGACCTGGCTGTACACGCTCGCGCACAACCGCCTGATCGACCATCATCGCGCCAGCGGTCGTGTCACGCTCGTCTCGACCGACGACGAAAATCACGCCGACGTCGTCGCCGCGCTGCCTGCGAGCCGCCGCAGCGAGCCGGAGTCGCGCGCGCTCAACCGCGAGCTCGGCGCGCGGCTCAGGGATGCGGTGGCCGCGCTTCCGGCTGCGCAGCGCGACGCCTTTCTGCTGCAGCAGGAGGGCGGACTGACGCTCGAAGAAATCGCGGCGCTGACCGGCGTCGGCGTCGAGACGGTCAAGAGCCGCCTGCGCTACGCGACGAACAAACTGCGCGCCGAGCTCGCCGACCTGTCTCCTCAGCTGCGCGAGGACACCGGATGAATCCCGACGAGCATCGCGATCCCGACGTCGACGCGGCGTGGCGCGCGGCCAGCCGCGAGCAGCCGCCGCCGGCGCTCGACGCGGCGATTCCCGCCGCGGCGCGGCGCGCGGTCGGCGCCGGACCGAAGCGTCTGCGATGCGCCGCGCGCCTGGTGGCCGGTCGCCGCCGCGGCCGTCGTCGCGGTCGTCGCGATCGGCATCGTCGAGATGACGCCGCCCGACCAGGTCGCGCCGACGGAGATTGCACCCGCCGCGCCGCAAGCCACACCGCCCGCGGAACCCCCGTCGCGCCAGGACACGGAGCGCGACCAGCGCGCGGCCGCGCCCGCCGCCGTCGCCGCAGCCGACGCCGTCCCGTCGCGTCGAAGCGCCGCGCAAGGTCGAGCGCGCGGCGCCGCCGATTCGCGCCGATGCGCCGGCCGCAGCCGAGGCAACGGGTGGCACCGCGTCGGAGGCGGCTCGCCAACGCGGCCCCGCAGCAGCGAGCGAAGCCGCCAAGCCGGGCGTGCCGTTCCCGGCTTCGCCATCCGATGCGAGCCCGGCGACGAACGCGGCCGCGCCCGCCGCCGACGATCGCCTGACCGCCGCGCCGGCGAGTCCGAAAGCGCGGCAGCAGACGCCGCCATCGAGCGCCGGCGCGAGCGCGCAGCAAGCGCCGGCGCCGTTCGCGGAAGACGAGCGCAAGACCGCACCCGCCGCCGCCGGTGCGCTCGCCGCGCGCCGCGAGGCCGCGCCGTCGAATGCGCAGCCGGCGCTCGCCAAGCGCGCGCAGGACAGCGCAGCGGCGATGGACGAGGCCGCAGCCGCGGACGGTCGACGAATGGATCCGGTTGATCCGGCGGCTCAAGGCCGAAGGCAGGAACGATCTCGCGGCCAAGGAGCTCGCCGCGTTCCGCGCGCGATATCAGGAGCGCGCGGACGCCTTGCTTCCCGCCGATCTGCGCGACGCCAAGCCTTGAGCAACCGAGCGCGAGCGTCGCTGCGCGCGAGCGCAGCAGCTTCTTGATCGGCGCCGGCAGCGCCGCGCCGCCGGCGTCCGCCAGCGGCAGCCACAGCAGTCCCGGCTCCTCGCGCGCGTCGCGGCCAGTGGCGCACCGCGCAAGGCAGCGGCTCGAGCGTCAGGCGGAAGTGGGTGAAGCCATGCTCGATCGGCGGCAGCGCGGCGCCGCGGCGTGACGTCGGCGGCAAAGCGCGCGCGGCAATGCGCGCGCCGCGT
Organism: uncultured beta proteobacterium; assembly: GCA_963697485.1. Classification (GTDB taxonomy): domain Bacteria; phylum Pseudomonadota; class Gammaproteobacteria; order Burkholderiales; family Casimicrobiaceae; genus PALSA-1003. Next base: position 231,086 of record CAVOOD010000007.1, on the reverse strand, counting down.
CGGCGCCTCGCGACGATCTCCGGCAGACTCCACAGGCCGCGCCCAGATGCCGACGTTCGGCCGGCGCTCGAGCAGCACCTCGCCGTGCCGCTCGAGCAGCAGCACGCGTGGTCGCGCGCTGCGGCAGCGCTTTTTTTGCGCGCCGGCCCGGGAGCTCGGCGATCCGATGCTCGCGGCGGGCGACGCAATCGGCGGCGACCGGGCAGACGTCGCAGCGCGGCCGGGTGCGCAGGCACACCGTGGCGCCGAGATCCATCAGCGCCTGCGTGTAGGTTTCGATGTCGCGCGCCGGCAGCAGCGCCTCGGCACGCGCCCAGAGCGCGCGCTCGACGCGCCGCATCGGAGGCGACGCCGTCGATGCCGGCGTGGCGCGCGAGCACGCGCTTCACGTTGCCGTCGAGAATCGCGCCGCGCGCGCCGAAGGCGAACGCCGCGATCGCCGCGGCGGTCGAGCGGCCGATGCCGGGCAGCGCCGCGAGCGCCGCCGCATCGCGCGGAAAGACGCCGCCATGCTCGCGCGACGATCGCCTGCGCGGCGCGATGCAGCATGATGCGCGCGCCGGTAGTAGCCCAGGCCGCTCCACATGCTCGAGCACGCGCTCGATCGGCGCGGCGGCGAGCGCTCGCCACGTCGGGAAACGCCGCGAGGAAGCGCTCGAAATACGGGATGACCGTCGCGACCTGCGTCTGCTGCAGCATGATCTCGGACAGCCAGATGCGATACGGATCGCGCGTGTTCTGCCAGGGCAGGTCGTGGCGTCCGGCGCGCCGCTGCCACGCGATCAGCCCGGTCGCGAAGCGCGTCACGACGATCGGGCGAAGCGCGCCGGGTCCGGCGTGCCTCGCCTCACCGCGCCGACAAGCGCTGGCGCGCCTTGGCCGCCGCTTCGGACGTCGGATACTTGGCGACGACTTCCTCGAGCGTGCGCCTGCGCCGCCGGCATGTCGCCCAGCTCGATCTGGCAGCTCGCGATGTTGAGCAGCGCGTCGGGCACCTTCTGGCTGTCGGGATAGGTCGCGATCAGCTGCCGCTGCGTGGCGATCGCGCGCGCGAAATTCGCGCTGCGCGTACTGCGCGTTGCCGGCCCAGTACAGCGCCGACGGCGCGAGCGGGCTTTTCGGATAGGTGCGGACGAACGACTGGAAGCTCGCGACCGCGGCGCCGAAATTGCCGCTCTTGAACTGGTCGAGCGCGGCGTCGTAGCGCGCTGCTCGGACGCGGGATCGGCGGCGGCGCGCCGGCGCGCCGGCCGGCTGCCGCGCGGCGCGCCCGCATCGCCTGAGGCCGGCGGTGCGCCCGGGTTCGCCGGCGCGCCCGGGTGCGCCCGCGGCCCGCCTTCGAGCTTGCGCACGCCGACTGTCGAGATCGACGTACAGATCGCGCTGGCGCTTTTGCGCCTGCTCGAGCTCGTAGGTCAGCACTTCATACTGGCCGCGCAGCTTGGCGATGTCGCCCTTGATCTGCTCGACGTCGCGGAACAGGTCGACCAGCCCCGCGCTTTTCGCTTCGAGCGCGTCGAGCCGCTGCGCCAGCGAGCGCTCGATCTGGTCGACGCGGGTCTTGAGCGTCCTCGATGCGGCGGCGCGCCTCGTCGTCGTCGAACAGCGCGCCGCGCGCCGGCGCCGCGAGTTGCGCGGCGAACAGCAGGACGGCGAGCGGCGCGAGTCTCGCCCGCAGCGGGAAACGCCTCGCCTGCGGCCGGTGCCGGACGGCAGCTGTCGCGCGACACTTAGTCGCCGCGATAGACGATATCGTCGCGCCGGTTCTCGGCCCACGCCGATTCATCGTGGCCGGGATTCCTCGGCTTTTCCTTGCCGAAGCTGACCGTCTCGATCTGCGCCTCGGTCGCACCGGACAGCAACATCATCCGCTTGACGGCGTCGGCGCGGCGCTGGCCCAGCGCGATGTTGTATTCGCGGCTGCCGCGCTCGTCGGTATTGCCCTGGATCGGTCATGCGCGCGTTGCGATTGGCCTGCAGGTAGCGCGCATGCGCCTCGAGCAGCGACTTGTAGTCGTCCTTGATCGCGTACGCTGTCGAAATCGAAATAGACGCTGCGCTTGGACAGGATGCTGCTCGGATCCTTCAGCGGATTGCTCTGCCCGGCCTGGCTGGCGGTCCCGGCGACCGATGCCGCGTGGCTGCGCCGGAGGTGGCCGCGCCCGGTGTCGTCGCGCCGGGGTTGCCGTTCGTCGACGGGCGCGCCGCCTTCCTGCTTCGGCGTTCGTCGAACATGCGGCGAGCGCCAATGCGGCCAGTACACGCGATCAGAATCTTGTTCATGGGTTCTCCTTTCGTCGTTGCGGATGCGGGCGGATCTATTTCTGCAGCGGACCCCACGCGGGTTCGCGCACATCGCTCGCTGTTGCGGTCAGCCGCTGCTTGACGCGACCGTCGCTGGAGACCGCGGCCAATATACCACGGCCCCCGACTTCGGACGCATAGAGGATCAGCTTGCCGTTCGGTGCGACGCTGGGCGATTCGTCGAGACTGCCCTGCGTCAGAATCTGGACCTGCCGCGTCGCGAAATCCTGCAGCGCGACGTTGAGCCGACCATTGTCGCGGCGCACGAACACGAATCCCTTGCCATCGGGCAGAAATCGCGGCGACACGTTGTAATTGCCGTCGTAGGTCATGCGCTCGACCGCGCCGCCGCTCAAGCGTGAGGCGATAGATCTGCGGACTGCCGCCGCGGTCGGAGGTGAACAATATCGACCGGCCGTCGGGCGCGAACGTCGCCTCGGTGTCGATGCCGGCCGACGTGGACAGGCGCTGCGCGTTGCCGCCATCGGTGTTGATCAGGTAAATCTGCGAGCTGCCGTCCTTCGACAGCGTCACCGCAAGCCTGCTGCCGTCGGGCGACCACGACGGCGCGCTGTTGCTGCCGCGGAAATTGGCGACCAGCTGTCGCGCTGCCCGTGGTCAGCGACTGCACGTAGACGACCGGCTTCCGGTTTTCCATCGAGACGTACGCGATGCGCGTGCCGTCCGGCGACCACTCCGGCGAGAGCAGCGGCTCGTTCGACGTGACGATCGACTGCGGGTTGTAGCCGTCGGCATCGGCGACCAGCAATTCGTAGCGCGCGCCCTGCTTGGCGACGTAGGCGATGCGCGTGCTGAACACGCCGACGTCGCCGGTCAGCTTTTCGTAGATGACGTCGGCGATGCGATGCGCGGTCGCGCGGAACTGCGCTGGCGGCACCACGTAGCTGAACGAGGCGAGCTGCGCCTGCTTGACCGCATCGAGCAGCGTGAAGCGGACCTCGACGCGACCGTCGGGGAGCGCCGTCATGCTGCCGACGACGACGGCGTCGGCGCCGCGTCCGGTCCAATCGCCGTAGCGCACGTCCTCGGCGCGCGCGGGCCGCGGGGACGACCCCGCCCGGATCGACCAGCCGGAACAGACCGCTGCGCGACAGGTCCGCGCCGACGATGCCGGAGACGCCCAGCGGATAGTTCGACTCGCCGGCGAACGGGACGATGGCGATCGGAATCGTCGTTGCGCCGCCGCCGATGATCTCGATCGTCAGCTGCGCATGGGCGCTGAAAGCCGCCGCACAGCACAACGCGAACAGGGTGCGCATCAACAATCGGGGCATCGGGGTCCGGGTCTTTGTGATGGGGAAATCGTTGCGGCGGTGATCGATTGCGGGTGCGCCTCGCCCGTCGACGTGGACGGCGGCGCAGCCCAACGATTATAACGAACGTGGGGGCGCAACTGGGTCAACGGACCGGCGATTCAATGCGTACCGTCGAATCGAGCCCCAATGCATCGCGCAGCCGGTCGGCGGCCCGGCGTGCCTCCTCCCTGGTCGAATAGGGACCGACATAAACCCGATAAAGGCCCGAGTCCTGCCGGACTTTTGGTTCGACGCCGAGAGTCCCGGTTTGGTTCGCCAGCCGGGCGACAAATTCCTGTGCGTTCGCATAGTTGGCGAATGCACCGAGCTGACTGACATAGCCGCCTGCTTCCTGGCCGATCGGCAGCGCGATCGCCGGCGGGGCCTCGCTCGCGGCCACCGGCGGCAGCGGCCCGGCGAGCACCGGCGGCGCCGCGCCCGGCAGGATGCTTTCGACCTCGACTTCGCCGCTGCCCTTCTGCGCAATGCCCAGCCGGTAGGCCGCCGCATACGACAGATCGATAATGCGCCCCGGATGAAACGGGCCGCGATCGTTGACGCGCACGACCACACTCCTGCCGTTGGCCAGATTGGTCACGCGCGCGTACGAAGGAAGCGGCAGCGTCGGGTGCGCCGCCGTCATCGCGTACATGTCGTAGGGCTCGCCGATCGCCGTCTTTTGCGCGTGGAACTTGCGGCCGTACCACGACGCGAGTCCGCGCTCGCGATAGCTGGTGAGGGTCGTCGCCGGAACATATTCATGCCCGAACACCGTGTACGGCCGGTTGGCGAAACGATGCAGCGGCTCGACCCTGGGCAGCGCATCGGGAATCGCCTCGAGGTTGTCCGGCGGATTGGCGCCCGGTCCGTCGTCCTGATAGTAAGCGCCGGGCCGCGGCGGCGCGATCGCCGGCGCAGCGATCGACGGTGCTGCGGTCGACGGCTCCGGCGGCTCGCGCTTGAGCGCTGGCGCGCACGCGGCCACGATGCCGGCCAACGACGCGATCATCGCGGCGCGCAGGCAGGCGAGCGCGCTTTGACCGGTGGAAATCGGCGACATATAGTTGCAGATTATACGTCGGCAACGAACCTGCCCGCGCACCGCGCGGGCGCCCAATGTTCTTGCTCGGAGGCGGCGTGAAAAAAACTGCGCTCATTGGCGGCATCGTGCTGGCCGGCGCCGCGGCAGCGCTGGTGCTGGCTCTCCGCGTCTTCGGCAAGGCGGACGCACCCGGTTTTTTCGGCCCCGGCACGCTGCTCGCCGACGTCAACATCGCGCTCGAGTTGCTGCTGGTCGCGGGGCTCAGCTTCGGCATGATGCTGGCCCGCAGCGGCAACATCGATGCGCATCGCGTCAACCAGACGGCGTGGGTGCTGGTCAATGCAGTGCTGGTCGCGTTGATCATGATCGCCTCGATCCGCACGTTCAAGCTCGCGCATCTGTCCGACCTCGCCAACAGCGGCAACCTGATCATCGTCATCCACGCGACGGTCGGCGCGCTGACCTTGCTCGCGGGTCTGTGGCTGGTGCTGCAGATGAACGACATCCTGCCGGCGCGCTGGCACATCCGCGGCTGGAAGACGTTGATGCGCGCGACGCTGGCCGGCTACTGGGCGGTCGCGCTGCTCGGCATCGCGACGTATCGCGTCTGGTACGCCTGATCGCGACGCGTCGAAGCGACTAGGTGCTGACGAGCTTGCGATTCGCCTGCACGCTCATCAGGATGCCCAGCCCGATGAACAGGCTGATCAGCGCCGTGCCGCCGAACGACACCAGCGGAAGCGGCACGCCGACGACCGGAAGCAGGCCGCTGACCATCGCCATGTTGACGAAGGCGTAGGTGAAGAACATCAAGGTGATCGCGCCGGAAACCAGGCGCGTGAACATCGTCGACGCATTCATCGTGATCGCGAGCGCCCGGCCGATCAGCAGCACGTAGAGCAGCAGCAGAACCGAGACGCCGATCAGCCCGAACTCCTCGCCGAAGACCGCGAAGATGAAGTCGGTATGCCGCTCCGGAAGGAAATCGAGGTGCGTCTGCGTGCCGTTCAGCCACCCCTTGCCGATCACGCCTCCCGACCCCAGCGCGATCGACGCCTGCGAGCTGTGATACCCGGCGCCGAGCGGATCCCGGCTCGGATCGAGAAACGTCAGTATGCGTTCCTGCTGGTAGTCGTGCAGATGCGGCCAGATCAGCGGCGCGGCGGCGGCGCCGATCGCCACCAGCCCGATGATGATCTTCCACGACAACCCCGCCAGATACAGCACGTAGAAGCCGGTTGCGCCGATGATCAGCGCGGTGCCGAGATCGGGCTGGCGCCGCACCAGGACAACCGGCACCGCGATCAGCACCAGCGCAAGCGCGTAGTCGAGCAGGTGAATCCGGGTCTCGCGCCGCTGGAAATACCAGGCGAGCATCAAGGGCAGCGCGATTTTCATCAGCTCGGAAGGCTGGAAGCGCGCGATGCCGATGCTCAGCCAACGCCGCGAGCCGTTGACCAGCGTTCCGCCGACGGCGACCGCGATCAGCAACGCCACGGCAACCACGTACAACGGCAGCGCGACGCGCGCCAGACGCTGTGGCGCGATGTTGGCGATCGCCCACATCAGCACCAGCGCGAAGCCGAGCGACAGCGCCTGGCTGGTCAAGCGGGCGACGCTCTGGTCGGACGCCGACACCAGCGTGATCATGCCGACGCCGGCGATCGCCAGCGCGGCCGCCATCAGGTAGCTGTCGATTCGGCGCGCGATCAGCTGCCAGACCTTCCCGAGCAATGCGACGAGTTTCTCCATCAGTCGGATTCGTCGTCGGAATCTCGCGTCGGCTCGGCTTTGCCGCCGCCGGGCGCGGCGCCGGGCTTCAACCCGAGCAGATAGTAATCGAGCAGGATCCTCGCGATCGGCGCGGCCGCCTGCGCGCCGAATCCGCCGTTCTCGACCAGCACGGCCAGCGCGATCTTCGGCTTTTCAGCCGGCGCGTAGGCCGCGTACCAGGCGTGATCGCGCAAGCGTTCATCGACTGCGCGCCGAATAGCGCTCACCCTTGAGCGAATAGACCTGCGCGGTGCCGGTCTTGCCCGCGGATACGTACTTGGCGCCGACGAACGCCGCCGCACTGGTGCCTTCGCGCGGCACGCCGATCAGCGCCTTCTTGATGACAGCCAGGTCCTGCGGCTTGACGGCGAGCGTGTGCGTCTGCTCCGAGGGCAATTCGCGCAGCGCGCCGGTGCGGGTGTTCTCGATCGCCTTGACCACGCGCGGGCGCATCGCCACGCCGTCATTGGCGAGGATCGCGATCGCCTGGGCCTGCTGCAGCGGCGTGAAGGCGTTGTATCCCTGGCCGATCCCGGCCGAGATCGAATCGCCCAGATACCATTTGCGATGCTCCTCACGATAGTTGCTCCCGGAGAAGCGCTCGCGCTTCCACGTCCGCGACGGCAGCACGCCGGGCAGTTCGCCCTCGAGATCGATGCCGGTCTTCTGCCCGAACCCGAACTGCGACATGAAGGCATAGGTGTCGTCGATGTCGGTTTCGCCGGCCAGCATGTAGTAGTAAGTGTCGCAGGACGCGACGATCGACTTGGTCATGTCGACGTAGCCGTGGCCGCCGGGCTTGTCGTCGCGGAAGCGATGCGCAGCTGCCGGCGATCTGGTAATACCCGGGATCGAAAATCGTCTGCGTCGCGGTCCGCTTGCCCGAGGTCAGCGCCGCGAGGGCGAGGTAGGGCTTGATCGTCGATCCCGGCGGGTACGCGCCGCGCAAGCGGGCGGTTGAGCAGCGGCTTGTCGGGCGAATCGTTCAACTGTTCCCAGGCCGACGGATCGATGCCGTCGACGAACAGGTTCGGATCGAACCCGGGCCGCGAGACGTAGGCGAGGATCTCGCCGGTCGCCGGGTCGATCGCGACCAGCGCCCCGCGCCGCGTTCCGAACGCTTCCTCGGCGATTTTCTGCAGCTGGATGTCGAGTGCGAGCCGCAGGTTGTTGCCGGATATCGGCGGCGTGCGCGACAGCGTGCGCACGGCGCGGCCGCTGGAATCGACTTCGACTTCCTCGACGCCGGTGCCGCCGTGCAGCTCGCGCTCGTACGACAGCTCGACGCCGACCTTGCCGATGTAGTCGGAGCCCTTGTAGTTGGCGGTCTCGTTCCATTCGTCGATGCGCTCGAGATCGCGATCGTTGATGCGGCTCACGTAGCCGATCAGCTGCGAAGCGATCTCGCCGAACGGATATTGCCGGAACAGCCGGGCCTTGATGTCGACGCCGGGGAACCGGTATTGATTGACCGCGAAGCGCGCGACTTCCTCGTCGGTCAGGCGCGTCCGCAAGGGCACGCTCTCGAGGCGTCTTCGATTCGTCCAGCAGGCGCTTGAAGCGCTTGCGGTCGCGCGGCTGGACCTCGACGATCTTGGCCAGCTGGTCGATCGTCGCCTCGAGATTCGTCACGCGCGAAGGCATGATCTCGAGCGTGTACGCCGAGTAGCTTTGCGCGAGCACGACGCCGTTGCGATCGGTGATCACGCCACGATTGGGCGCAATCGGGACGATCGCGACGCGATTGCTTTCTGCCAGCGTCTGGTAGTGGCCGTGCTGGATGACCTGCAAGTAGAAAAAGCGGCCGAACAGCCCGCCGAACGCGGTGAGCATCAGCACGCCGGCGATCAACAATCGGCGGCGGAAGCGAAAGCTTTCGCGCTCGGGATCCTTGAGCTCGGGCGGCGAGAAGGCGCGGTGGCCGCGATGGGTGAACAGGCGTCGCATGAGAAATTGTCTTCGCTAGCGCTCCGCGGGCGAGCGCTGCGGCCGCTGCGGCCATTGCAGCAAAGCGGTCACCAGCGGCCAGAGCAGCGCGCCCGTCAGCGCACCGACGACGTAGGTCCAGCGCGGCGGCGGCGCGCCGCCGGCAATGCGCACCAGCAGCACCAGTCCCGAACTGAGCAGCAGCAGCACCGCGACCTGCGCCGCCTGCTGCCAGAGCGGAAAGCGCAATACGCGCCGGCGAAAATATCCGGCGCCGTAGGCGAGCACCGCATACGCCAGCGCATGCTGGCCGAACACCGTCGCATCGACGACGTCCATCATCAGCCCCAGGCACCACGCGACGCCGACGCCGATCAATCGCGGCTCCTGGATGCACCAGTAAAGAAGCACCAGAGCCAGAAAATCGGGCTTCAGCGTCAAGGCCATCCCCGACATCGGCAGCGTATTGGCCACCAGGCCGACGAGCAAGGTCAGCACGATGAACCACGGCCGGACCGGCAGCAGAATCTCTTCGGGGCGCGCGGCGACGAAAGGTGGCATCGTGTGTTCAGCCCTTGCGCCTGCCGCGGCCCTTGCGCGGCGCGGCCGTGTCGACGGGATCCTCCGGACGCGGCGGCACCGACGCGGACGACCCGAGGATCAGCACCTGCGCGCTGTTGTCGATACCCGCCAGCGGCTTGCAGGTCACGTGCGCGAAACTCTGCCCGGTCTCGCGCTCGACCGAGACCACCTGCGCGACCGCCAGCCCGGCCGGATACGTGCCGTCGATGCCCGATGTGACCAACAGATCGCCCGGCTCGATCTCGACGCTGGGCGAAAGGTAGCGAAGCTCCGGCGGTCGCGCGGCGCCGGCGCCGTACATGACGCTGCGCACGCCGCTGCGCTCGACCTTGACCGGCACCGCGTGATCCTTGTCGGTGACCAGCGTGACCTCGGACATGTAGGGAAACACGCGCGTGACCTGTCCGACGACGCCGATGCTCGTCGATCACCGCCCGCCCGGCCTGCACGCCCGCCGCCTCGCCCTTGTCGACAAAGAGCTTCTGCGTGAACGGATCGCGGCTGGAATAGAGCACTTCGGCCGCGGTCGCATCGACCGGGACGCGCGCCTCGAGCTTCATCAGCCCGCGCAGCCGCGCATTTTCCTTCTCGACCGCCGGGTAAGCCTGCACCAGAGGCGCCTGGCTCAGCAATTGCGCCTGCAAGGCCGCGTTGTCGTCGGCCAGCGCACGCTGCGATGAAAAGTAGGTTCCGACATAAGCCAGCGCTTCACCGGGCATCTGCACGATGCGCTGCATCGGATAGAGCACGATCGCCGCGCCGCGCCGGATGTTCTCGAGATAGCGATAGCGCGTGTCCGCGAACAGAAGCGCCAGCGACAGCAGCGCGAAGACCGCGAGCCGCGTCAGCGGTGACGGGCCGCGGTGAAAAAAGGGCGGCGGCTCGACCGAGAGGTGACGCATCAAACGGGCCGGCCGGTCAGCGGCGGGGACGAACCCCGACGGTCAGACAGCGGAAGACGGGATGCGTGGTAGCGGGCATGCTCGTCGCCGATCCGATCCGATCAATCGGAAGTGAAGATCGTCGACAGCTTTTCCATGTTCTCGAGCGCCTTGCCGCAGCCGCGCACGACGCAGGTCAGCGGGTCGTCGGCGACGATCACCGGCAGGCCGGTCTCCTCCATCAGCAGGCGATCGACGTCGCGCAGCAGCGCGCCGCCGCCGGTCAGCACCATGCCGTGCTCGGCGATGTCGGCGCCGAGCTCGGGCGGCGTGCGCTCGAGCGCGCTCTTGACTGCGGAGACGATGCTGTTCAGCGGATCGGTCAGCGCCTCGAGAATCTCGTTCGACGACACGGTGAAGCTGCGCGGGATGCCTTCGGCCAGGTTGCGGCCCTTGACCTCCATTTCCTTCACCTCGGATCCGGGAAACGCCGATCCGATCGTCTGCTTGATCTGCTCGGCGGTCGTCTCGCCGATCAGCATGCCGTAGTTGCGGCGAATGTAATTGACGATCGCCTCGTCGAACTTGTCGCCGCCGACGCGCACGCTGCCCGAGTACACCATGCCGCCCAGCGAGATCACGCCGACTTCGGTCGTGCCGCCGCCGATGTCGACGACCATCGAGCCGGTCGCTTCGGAAATCGGCAGGTCGGCGCCGATCGCCGCGGCCATCGGCTCCTCGATCAGGTACACCTTCGACGCGCCCGCGCCGAGCGCGGATTCGCGGATCGCGCGGCGCTCGACCTGCGTCGAGCCGCACGGCACGCAGATGATGATGCGCGGGCTCGGGCTGAACAGCTTCGAGTCCAGCACCTTCTTGATGAATTGCTTGAGCATCTGCTCGGTGACGGTGAAGTCGGCGATGACGCCATCCTTCATCGGTCGGATCGCGGTGATGTTGCCCGGCGTGCGGCCGAGCATCTGCTTCGCCGCCAAGCCCACTTCCTGGATCACGCGCTTGCCGTTCGGCCCGCCCTCCTGCCGGATCGACACGACCGAGGGCTCGTTCAGCACGATCCCCTTGCCGCGGACGTAAATCAGCGTGTTCGCCGTCCCGAGATCGATCGCGAGATCGGTGGAAAAATAACCTTTGAACATTTCGAACATGGAGACTTTCGTTGCGACTCGCGCAGTGGGCGGCCGTGCTTATGACAAGTGATTATGATACCCTATTCAGCTTTGTTTCTGCACCGCAATTTTGGTGGCGAGCCTAAAACAATGGCCCTTTCCCTCGACGAAGTGCGGCGCATCGCACATCTGGCCCGGATCGAGATCACGCCGGCTGAAGCCGCCGACGTGCGCGCCAAGCTCGAAAGCATTTTCGAATTGATCGGCCGCATGCGCGCCGTCGACACGACCGGCATCGTTCCGATGTCGCATGCGCAGGACGTCGTCCTGCCGCTGCGCGAGGACCGGGTCACCGAAAGCGATCGTCACGCGCTCTATCAGCAGGGCGCTCCGGCGGTCGAAGACGGCCTGTATCTGGTCCCCAGGGTCATCGAGTGAGGAAACCGGTCCACTGACCGCGCCAAGGCAAGCGCACGCGTCGACTGCCGCCGGCCCCGGTGCGAGGTCGCCGCGGCGGCAAAGCCGCGGGTCCCGATCTCGCCGCCGATGATTACCGCACCGCTCACCGAGCTTTCGCAGGCGCTCGCCTCCAGGCGCTTGTCCAGCGTCGAGCTGGTCGAAGGATTGTTCGTCCGCATCGAGCGGGCCAACCGCCGCCTCAATGCCTTCCTGACGCTAGACCGCGAGCGCGCGCTCGCCGCAGCCCGGACGGCTGACGCCCAGCGCTCCCGCGGTGACGCCGGCGCGCTGACCGGCATCCCGATCGCGCACAAGGACGTCATCATGACCGAGGGGCTCAAGACGACTTGCGGCTCGCGGATGCTGGAAAACTTCGTCGCGCCGTACAGCGCCTTTGTCGTCGAACAGTTGGCGGCCGCGGGCATGGTGCTTGTCGGCAAGACCAACATGGACGAGTTCGCGATGGGCTCGTCGAACGAAAACTCCTATTTCGGCCCGGTCAGGAACCCGTGGCACGCCGACTATGTGGCCGGCGGCAGCTCGGGCGGGTCGGCGGCGGCGGTCGCGGCGCGGCTCGTCCCCGCGGCGACCGGCACCGACACCGGGGGATCGATTCGACAGCCGGCGGCGCTGTCGGGCGTGTGCGGCATCAAGCCGACCTATGGCGTGTGCTCGCGCTACGGGCTCGTCGCCTTCGCGTCGAGTCTCGATACGCCGGGCGTCTTCGGTCAGACGGCCGCCGACTGCGCAATGCTCCTGACGGCGATGGCCGGCCACGATGCGCGCGACTCGACCAGCCTCGACCGGCCACGCGAGAACTACTCGCGCGACATCGACGCGGCGGCGACCGGCAAGCCGCTGGCGGGTTTGCGCATCGGCCTGCCGCGCGAGTACGCGGGCGACGGGACCGACGCCGCCGTAGCGCGGGCGATCGAGACCGCGCTCGACGAATTCCGCCGGCTCGGCGCGGTCACGGTCGACGTGAGCCTGCCGAACGTGCACCTGTCGGTCCCCGTCTATTACGTGATCGCGTCTGCCGAGGCCTCGTCCAACCTGTCGCGCTTCGACGGCGTGCGCTACGGGCATCGCGCGGCGAGCTACGGCGATCTCGACGACATGTACAGGAAAACCCGCGCCGAAGGTTTCGGCGCCGAGGTCAAGCGCCGCATCCTGGTCGGGACCTACGTGCTCTCGCACGGCTACTACGACGCCTACTACCTGAAGGCGCAACAGGTACGCCGGCTGATCGCCGACGATTTCCGCCGCGCCTACGAAAGCTGCGACCTGATCGTCGGACCGACGTCGCCGACGGCCGCTTTCCGGCTCGGCGAAAAGAGCGACGATCCGGTCAAGATGTATCTGAACGACATTTTCACCATCGCTGGCAACCTGACCGGGGCGCCGGCGATGTCGATTCCCTGCGGATTCGACGACGCGGGCCTGCCGATCGGCCTCCAGATCCAGGGCAATCACTTCGCCGAGGCGCAAATCCTCAACGCCGCGCATCGCTATCAACAGGTCACCGACTGGCATCGCCGCGTGCCGCCGGAGTTCGCGCCATGAGCGCGAAGGGCCGCCCCGAGCGCGAATCAGCCCCGAAGCGCGCAGCGCGAAGGGAAGTTCAATGACCGCGAAGGGCCGCCCCGAGCGCGAATCAGCCCCGAAGCGCGCAGCGCGGAGGGAAGTTCAATGACCGCGAAGGGCCGCCCGGAGCACGAATCAGCCCCGAAGCGCGCAGCGCGGAGGGAAGTCCGATGACCTGGGAAGTCGTCATCGGGCTGGAGACCCATGCGCAACTGTCGACCGCATCGAAGGTCTTTTCCGGCGCGTCAACGGCGTTCGGCGCCGCGCCGAACACGCAGGCCTCGGCCGTCGATATTGCACTGCCCGGGGTCCTGCCCGTATTGAACAAAGGCGCGGTCGATCGCGCGATCTGCTTCGGCCTGGCCGCGGGGGCAGCGATCAACCGGAAGAGCGTGTTCGCGCGCAAGAACTACTTCTACCCCGACCTGCCGAAGGGCTATCAGATATCGCAATACGAAATACCGGTCGTGCAGGGCGGATCGATCGCGATCGTGTCGCCGACCCGCGGCGAGATCCGTATCGCGCTGACGCGCGCGCATCTCGAGGAGGACGCCGGAAAGTCGCTGCACGAGCGAATTGCCTCGCCCGGAACGCCGGGCCACGACATGACCGGCATCGACTTGAACCGCGCCGGCGTGCCGCTGCTCGAAATCGTGTCCGAGCCGGACATGCGCTCGGCCGCCGAAGCCGTCGCCTACGCCAAGACGCTGCACGCGCTGGTGCGCTGGATCGGCATCTGCGACGGCAACATGCAGGAAGGGAGCTTCCGCTTCGACGCCAACGTCTCGGTACGCCGGCAAGGCGAGGCGAAGCTCGGCACGCGCTGCGAGATCAAGAATCTGAACAGCTTCCGTTTTCTGCAGCAGGCGATCGATTTCGAGGTGCGCCGGCAGACCGAGCTGATCGAGGACGGCGGCGCCGTCGTGCAGGAAACGCGTCTGTACGACCCCGACCGCGGCGAGACGCGCTCGATGCGCAGCAAGGAGGACGCGCAGGACTACCGTTATTTTCCCGATCCCGACCTGCCGCCGCTGGCGATCAACGAGGCATGGATCGAACGGATTCGCACCCAGATGCCCGAGCTGCCGGAGGCGATGCAGACACGCTTGGTGCGCGAGTACGCGTTGCCGGCGGCGGAAGCGGCAATGCTGGTTTCCCGCCGCGAAATGGCCACCTATTTCGAGCGGCTCGTTGCCGCCGGCGTCGATCCTCGGCTGGCCGGCAACTGGCTGCTCGGGGAAGTGTCGGCTGCGCTCAACAAAGCGGAGATCGATATCGCCGACGCGCCGGTGTCTTCGACGTTGCTGGCCGGCATGCTGCGGCGTATCGGAGATGGCACGATTTCGGGCAAGCTCGCCAAAGAGGTATTCGATGCGATGTGGGCGGGCGAAGGCGACGCCGACGCGATCATCGCCGCGCGGGGTCTGCGGCAGATTTCCGATGTCGGCGCAATCGAGAAGATTGTCGCCGACGTGCTCGCCGCCAACGCAGCGATCGTCGCCGAGTACAAGGCCGGCAAGGACAAGGCTTTCCAGTCGCTGGTCGGCAAGGCGATGGCGGCAAGCCGGGGCAAGGCGAATCCGATCGAGGTCAACGCTGCGCTGAAGAAAATGCTCGGCTGAATTCGGCGTGCGGCAACGGCTGGGCACGGGCCATCGGCCCGCTGTTGTATAGTTGCGCCCACGTTGCCGACGGGAGGAAAGCAATGTCGACCATTCCTGTGCCGCAGAGAAGCGCCTGGCGTCTGCGCGCCAAATACCTGCTGTTCGCGTTCATCGGCATGATGATCGTGTATGTCATCCAGCACAACGAGGCGTTTCTGCTCAACGACGCCGATCCGGCGTGGGAGCACTACCAGCCGATCAAATGGTGGCTGCTGCCGCATGGCATCGCCGGCGCCATCGCGATTTTCCTCGCGATCTCCCAGTTCTCGAGCCGCATTCGCGCCCAGCACATTACCGTGCACCGGACGCTCGGACGGATCTATGTCGGCCTGGTCGCCATCGCCGCGCCCCTCGGCGTCACGATCCAGTACCTGAACGAGCGCACCGGCGATCCGCGCTCATTCACCATCGCCACGGTGGTCGACGCTTCGTTATGGCTGCTCGCGACGGGAATGGCGTTCTGGTGCATCCGCGGCCGCAGGATCGAGCAGCACCGGCAGTGGATGACACGCAGCTTCGCGATGGCGATCGTTTTTCTCGAGGTGCGCGTGATTCTCGGTCTCACCGGGTGGGAGACGCTTGGCGTCGCGGTCGTCGAGACCGTCGTCTGGACCTGCGTCGCGTTTGCCTATCCGCTGGCCGATGTCGTGCTGCAGATTGAAGATCGTTTGCGCGCACGCACGATGCAGCGGCAGCGCGATGCCGGCGCTATCGATCGTCCGGCGAGCCTGCCGACCGGCTAGTCAAACATACGTCTTCGTCGGACCCGCGATCGACATCGCCTTCCTGTACGCCGGGCGAGCCCCGACCCGCGCGAGGTAGGCGGCGATGTTGGCGTACGGCGCTAGATCGTAGTCGAGGAAGTTCCGCAAGGTCGTAAACGGGAACACCATCATCACGTCGGCCGCGGTGAATGCTTCGCCGGCGAACCACGGACCGCCGGCGAGCTCGACGTCGACGAAGCTCAGCATTTGCTTGATCCGCTCGCGGATACGCGCCGTGACCGGGCTCGCCGCAGCTTCCTTGACGCGGCTCAGCACGAGCGCGATCAGCAGCAGCGACATCAGGCTGCCTTCGGCGAAGTGCAGCCAGTAGACGTAACGCGCATACGCGGAATCTTCGGGCGCAAGCGCCAGACGCCCACCCCCGTGCCGATGGACGACATAGTCGACGATCGCACCCGACTCGGCGAGCACGATGTCGCCGTCGCGGATCACCGGCGCCTTGCCGAGCGCGTGGATTTCCTTCAACGGGTGCGGAGCCGCACCGGTCGTCTCGCGCGGAAAGACCTGCAGATCGTACGGAAGACCGAGCTCCTCCATCAGCCAGACAATGCGCTCGGAGCGCGAGGTCTCCAGGTGATAGACGGTGATCATGTTCTGCTTCGATCGGAGCCTGCGCAGTTTGCAGCGGTTTGAGCCTCGCCGCAATCGCACACCGCAGACGACGACTCGCGCGCCGGGCAGCATCGCATCGAACCGTGCTGTCGTCGCGCCCGAGGGCGGCGTCGCGTGACAGAATACCGGCGATGATCGCTTCCGACCTCCAGCGCGCCCTCGATAACCCCTTCTGGTCGAGCCTGACGACCGGGCATGCGCATTTCGCGCTGGGGGGAACGCTCGCACGGCGATATCCGGCCGACATTTCGCCGATCGCCGGATTGGCCGCGCCGGGACCGGCGAACATCACCGCCCTGGAAACGCTCGTGGACGTCGGCGATGACATGGCAACCGTCGCGCGATCGATGCCCAAGCTGCCGCCCCATTGGGAAATCCTGTACGAATCGCGCCTGACCCAGATGATCCGGAACGAACGGACGCCGTTATCGGAGGGGGATGTCGATGCATCGACCCTTGGCCCGGCCGATGTTCCCGAAATGCTGGCGCTGGTCGAACTCACCAAGCCCGGACCGTTTCGACTCCGCACGATCGAACTGGGAACGTATATCGGATTGCGTCTGTCGGGACGCCTGGTGGCGATGGCGGGCGAGCGGCTGTGGATCGATGATTTCAGCGAGGTCAGCGCCGTGTGCACGCATCCCGACGTTCAGGGACGCGGGTACGCGAGGGCGCTGATAGCGCGGGTCGTCAATGCGATGATGCGCGCGGGGCAGACGCCGATCCTTCACGTCGAGAGCGCCAACAAGCGCGCGATCGAGTTGTACCTCGCGCTGGGTTTTGCACGGCGCGCGGAACTCTCGCTGTTGTACGCCAGGAGGATCCGGTAGAAGTGGCCTGTCGAGGCTAGCTCATCGATGTGCTGCTCAGCTCAGGGCAACGAGCAGGCTTTTCGCTTCATCAAGCTCCAGCGAGTCAAGACCATCGGCGTACGAGCCGCAGACCGCGCGCAGACGGTCGCGAGCCGCCTCAGCGCCTCCGCGCTGCTCGAGCAGGCGAGCAAGCGCCGTAGTCGCGCGCCATTCCAGCGCGATGGAGCCTTTTTCCTTCGCTAGCCACGCGGCATGCTCGACGCGCGCAATCGCGTCGTCGACGGCGATCTGCTTTGTTTGCAGCATCAACTCCGCCTGCAAGCGCACGACTTCCGGGCGATACCATCCCACGTGACTCTTGTCCGCGAGTTCGGTCGCTTCTGTCAGCAGTTCCCCCGCGCGGCCCGCGTTGCCGAGCTTGAGATGCGAGTCGGCGGCCAACGCCAGGAGCATCAAGGAAATGCCTACGTGCCCCTTCGCGCGCTGCGCTTTGAGCCCGTCGTCGATAAGCTTCAAACCGAGGTCCGTGCTGCCCTGCGCGACATGCGACACACCGGATAGCACCAAGCCCGAGCCAACCCATTGCGGGAACCGATGCTTTTCGCAGAGCGCGAGCAATGCTTCAGCGCCTGCCACTACGGCAGTGTGATCGCGTACATAATGGAACACCTGCAGCGAGAAAAGATACGCGGTTGCAAGGCTCAGCGAGTGATCGAGGTCCTTCGCCAGAGTCACCGAATCCTCCGCGAGGCGCAGAGCCTCCTTGGTGTGTCCGGCTGCCCAGGCCGCGTTTGCGCCAAAATTGTAGGCGCACACGCCGGGGTCGTGGCCGCCATACAGATGCTTGTGATTCCGATGTCTGGCGCGGTCGTAGATCTGGATCCCCTGCAGCGAGTCCGCGCGCGTGACCGTGATGTCGCCGAGAAAAAAGTAATTGGTCCATCGGGAGTGATGTGCCTGCAAAATATATTCGTCGTCGCCAAGCTTGCGGCTGAGCATGACGAGGTCCTCGGACCGGCGCGAAGCCGCGATGAGCTGCCCGGCGCTATTCTTGTAAACCCAATCGCCCCACAACGCCGCGAATTGCTCCTTCGTCTCGCCGAGCGTTTCGGCGAGCTCGCAAGCCCGGGTATAGTTGGCCCCGGTTTCCGGTGCGGCCATGCCTTTGCCGGCGATCAGTGCCGGTCCGATCGTCACCCGCAAGCCAAGTTCGGTGGCAGCGCGCGCCTTCGAGTCGGGAACGAGCCGGATCTGCTCGAGCGCCTCGCCGAGGTGCGCAACGGCCTCTTCGTAGCCGGAGCGCGCTACGGCAAGCTCACCCGCCTGCTGCCAGAACGGGACCGCGGCGCCTGGCATCATCGCGCGGCTGTAGTGATGGGCCACCAGCTCCGGCCGCGACTGCACCACATCCGGAAAGCGCTCGACATACGACTGCGCAATCCGCTGATGGTGGCGCTGGCGAACGCTCTTCAGAAGGGTATCGTAAGCCGCTTCCTGGATCAGCGCGTGCTTGAAGACATAGTACGATTGCGGCGGAACCCCGCTTTGCTGAATGATGTCCGCGCGATTCAGCGCGGCCAGCTGATCCTCGAGCTCGGCGGCGGGAAGATCGCACACCGACTGCAGAATCGAGTAGTCGAATGCGCGGCCGAGCACGGAAGCAAGTTGCGCGACAGCCTTGGCAGGCCCGAGGCGATCGAGGCGTGCCGTCAACGAGTCGCGAAGCGTCGACGGGACTTCGAGGTGTGAGAGCTGGCTCTTGGAGAGCTCCAGCTCGCCGTCATGCTCCTCGACCAGTCCGGATGCCAATATCGCCTTGGTAAGCTCCTCTGCAAACAAGGGCACGCCATCCGTACGACGCACGATCTCGTCAGCAATCGACGGGGGCAGCGCCTTGCCGCCGGTCACGCCTCTGGCCACCGTCGCCACCTGCTCGGCAGACAGCTTGGTGAGTGCGATCATGGAAATCTGCCCGTGCATCGCCCACGTCGGAACAAACTCGGGGCGGAAAGTCAGGACGACCAGCATAGGCACTTCGACGATGCGCTCCAGAAGCATCCCCAGCAGTTCGCGCGTCGATGCGTCGATCCAATGTAGGTCCTCGACGACGACGACCAGCGGATACTTTTGCGCATCGGCACGGAGCCACGCGATGAGGGCGTCGAGCGTGCGGCGCTTGCGTTGAGCCGGAGCGAGATCGCTTAGCGCCTGGCTGTTTTCTTCCCCCAGGCCAAGCAGCGCCGCGATAAGCCGATAGGTGGTGTCGTCGTTGATACCCGATGCTTTCAGGCTCTGTCTCAATGCGGCAGCACGGTCGGATTCCGGCGTTGCGCCCGCCTCTATCGCGCGTTCGATGAGATCGATAATCGGATGCAGCGCGCTGTTCTGATAGAACGGTGAACAATAAATGCTGCGCCAGGCACTGCCTTCGGCAGAAGCATGTTCGCGAAATGCGCTCAATAACCGGGATTTTCCGATTCCTCCCTCTCCGGACAGCAGTACTGCCTGCCCTTGCCCGCGGCGAGCCAGGTCCCATCGTTCCAG
The DNA here is from genome assembly GCA_963697485.1 of uncultured beta proteobacterium. Classification (GTDB taxonomy): domain Bacteria; phylum Pseudomonadota; class Gammaproteobacteria; order Burkholderiales; family Casimicrobiaceae; genus PALSA-1003. The sequence continues at coordinate 211,675 of CAVOOD010000007.1, read as the reverse complement.
CAAGTGCCGAAGCTCCATCTCGCGGCCCACGAGCGGCGCCGTCTGACGGCTCTCCGGTCCAGACTTGGACTCGACCGCACCGGCAACCTCATAGAGCTCCGTATCGGTCGCCATCCCTTTCAATGTCCGTGCCCCAAGCGACCGCACATCGAAGCGTTTGCCGACGAGGCCGAGCGTCGACGCGCTGATGCATACGGCATTGGGCGGGGCTTCGGCCTGGATTCTTGCGGCGATATTGGGTGTTTCGCCAACCGCATGATCGATGTTCGCGCCGCCGGCACCCATGGCGCCGACAACGACGAGACCGGTATGGATCCCGATCCGCGCCTGGAGCCCGGCCTCACCCTGCGACTTCAGAGACGCGTCCAGCTCGCGCACGCCAGCGATGATGGCCAAGCCGGCAAGGATGGCACGCTCGGCGTCGTTGTCGTGCGCCGACGGATAACCAAAAAAAGCTACCGCGCCGTCTCCAATGTATTGGTTGATGTTTCCGCCGTAGCGCGTGACGCATTTGTTGCAGATGTCCTGGTAGGCGCGCAGCACGTCGCGCAATGCCTCGGGGTCCAGTCTTCCGGCGAGCGCCGTCGAACCCACGACGTCGGCGAACAGCACCGTCAACTGGCGACGCTCACCCTCCGATGGGATCGCAGAATGGCCGGCCGCAGTTGCAGCCTCGGACGTGCGTTGCACATCCGCGCTGTCGGAAAACGATGCGCCGCAGGTGCCGCAGAAACTGGCGTCCGGCGCCGCCGGGGCATTGCACATCGGGCAGGACTTGTCGACCTGCGTCCCGCAGGATTCGCAGAACCGCTGCCCGGGCCGCGACACGCGGCCACACGTCCGGCACTTCATCGCCTCCCCCTTGGAGCTCCCGATCCGGCGGCCATTGTGCTGGCCTCTGGCCGCCCGCGCAACGCCCGCCCCGTTACGCAATCAAGCCATCAGCGCCTTGTAACGGATGCGATGCGGCCGCGCGCCTTCCTCGCCCAGGCGCTTTTTCTTGTCGGCTTCGTATTCCTGGTAATTGCCCTCGAAGAACACCACCCGCGAGTCGCCTTCGAACGCGAGTATGTGCGTGGCGATGCGGTCGAGAAACCACCGGTCGTGCGAGATCACCAGCACGCTGCCGGCGAACTCGAGCAATGCGTCCTCGAGCGCGCGCAGCGTCTCGACGTCGAGATCGTTCGACGGCTCGTCGAGCAGCAGCACGTTGCCGCCCTTGAGCAAGGTCAGCGCGAGGTGCAGCCGCCCGCGCTCGCCGCCGGAAAGCGTGCCGACCATTTTTTGCTGATCGGCGCCCTTGAAATTGAAGCGGCCCAGGTAAGCGCGCGAGGGCATCTCGAACTTGCCGACCGTCAGGATGTCGTGGCCGCCGGAGATCGCTTCCCACGCGGTCTTGCCGTCGGGCAGCGCCTCCCGCGACTGGTCGACGACGGCGAGCTTCGCCGTCGAGCCGATGACGATCTTGCCCTTGTCCGGTTTTTCGGCGCCGGTGATCATGCGGAACAAGGTCGTCTTGCCCGCGCCGTTCGGGCCGATGATGCCGACGATCGCACCCGGCGGCACGCTGAAGCTGAGATCGTCGATCAGCAGCCGGTCGCCATAGCCCTTGCTCACGCCGGAGAGCTCGATCACCTGGCCGCCGAGCCGCTCGGCGACCGGGATGAAGATTTCCTGCGTCTCGTTGCGCTTCTGGTGCTCGTGGCTGGACAGCTCTTCGAAGCGGGCGATGCGCGCCTTGGCCTTCGCCTGGCGGCCCTTCGGATTGGTGCGCACCCACTCGAGCTCCTTCTGCATCGCCTTGATGCGCGCCGATTCCTGCTTGGCCTCGATCTCCAGCCGCTGCTCCTTCTGCTCGAGCCACGAGCTGTAGTTGCCTTTCCAAGGAATGCCGTAGCCGCGGTCGAGCTCGAGGATCCATTCGGCGGCGTTGTCCAGGAAGTAGCGATCGTGCGTGACCGCGATCACCGTGCCTGGAAAGCGCAGCAGGAATTGCTCGAGCCATTCGACGCTTTCGGCATCCAGATGGTTGGTCGGCTCGTCGAGCAGCAGCATGTCGGGTTTGGACAGCAGCAGTCGGCACAGCGCGACGCGGCGCTTTTCACCGCCCGACAGCTTGCCGATCGTCGCGTCCCAGGGCGCGAGCCGCAGCGCATCGGCGGCGATTTCCATCTGCACTTCGGTGTCGGCGCCGGCGGCTGCGATGACGGCCTCGAGGCGCGCCTGCTCCGCCGCCAGCGCATCGAAGTCGGCGTCGGGCTCGGCATAGGCCGCGTAGACTTCATCGAGCTTTCGCTTGGCCTGGAGAATTTCGCCAAGCCCTTCCTCGACCGTTTCGCGCACCGACTTGTCCGGGGCGAGTTGCGGCTCCTGCGGCAGGTAACCGATGCGCATGTTCGGCATCGGCACCGCCTCGCCCTCGAACTCGCGATCCTCGCCGGCCATGATGCGCAACAGGCTCGACTTGCCCGAGCCGTTCAGGCCGAGCACGCCGATCTTGGCGCCGGGGAAAAACGACAGCGAAATGTCCTTGAGGATGACCCGCTTCGGCGGCACGATCTTGCCGACGCGGTTCATCGTGTAGACGTACTGGGCCACGGAATTCCTGACGTTCTTGGATGGAAACGGCGCGAAGACGCCGCAAGGCGTGATTATCGCCGATGTGCGGCGATAATCCGCGGGCTCGCGGGGCGAGGCGAGCCCTAGGGCAGGACCGTTAGCGCGTCGTGCCGGGGGGTGTTGCTGACGCGCTCTTGCCGCGAGTCTGCGGTCGGCGGCGCGCTGGCCTTCTGCAAGTCGGCCGCGCGTTGCCGTTCGGCCGCCTGGTCCTGTTCCAGCTTGATCTCCTGCCAGCGCTGCTTGTCGGCGTCGTACTTCTTGCCGACGGCGGCGAGCGCCTCTTTTTTCTGGGCGAGCAGCGCGGCTCTGCCGCGCCAGTTCTTCATTGACCGAATTGAGCTCGTTGTCCAGCGCCGCGTGGCACCGGTTTGGTTCCGTAGCCAGCCTTGCGCTTTTCCAGATCCTGCTCGCGGCGCGTCATGTCGGCGATGTACGCACCGATCGTCGTCAGTTGCGCCTCCATTGTCGACACGGCGCGAGCCCGGGCGACGTCGATCTCCGCTTCACTGCTGAAAGACTGGGTCAGCGCCCGGTCGCGTCGCGCCTGCTCGGCGTCCAGCTTGGCGAGCTCGCGCTGCCGCTCGGCCTCGACCTCGATCGCCTTGCGCTGCTCCGCCGTCGGCGCCGGATCGATCGTCTTGACCGATCGCCCCTGCTTGTCCAGCACGGTGGCGCCCTTGCTGACCGACTCCGGAGGTATGCGGTCGGTATAGTGGACCACCCCCTGGTCGTCCACCCATTTGTACATCCCCGCGCCGGCGGCCGTGCCCGCGCCGCAGACGAGGCCCAGGACGGCGAGCGCGCCCGCCAGTCCGAAAGCCGACAACCGAAATTCGCTAACTTTCACGATAAGCCTTTTCCTGATTCCGGTGATTCGCGCCGCCTCAAGCGGCGGCGCCAAATTGCTCGCGATACGAGAGCACTTCACGCCTTTGTTGCGCCAGGTCCTTGCGCCGGGCCAGCAGTCCCAGCAAGTCATCGAGCGTCGCGATCGCGACGACCGGAATGCCGAATTCCTGTTCCAACTCCTGCACCGCGGAGCGCTCGCCGCGGCCGCGTTCCATCCGATCGAAGGCGATAAGCACACCGGCGGCGACCGCGCCATGGGATCGGATCAGCTCGATCGCCTCGCGCTTCGCCCCGCCGTCGGTAATGACGTCGTCGACGATCAGCACCCTGCCTTTGAGCGCGGCGCCGACGATCACGCCACCCTCGCCGTGATCCTTGGCTTCCTTGCGATTGAAACTGTACGGCAGATTGTGACCTTTTGCGGCGAGGGCGACAGCCGTCACCGCGGCCAGCGTTATGCCTTTGTAGGCCGGGCCGTACAGTTGATCGCAACGCACCTCCGAGGCCAGATACGCCGTGGCGTAGTACCGACCCAGCTCGCCCAAACTCGCTCCGTCGTTGAACAGCCCCGCGTTGAAAAAGTAAGGTGTCTTGCGGCCCGCCTTGGTGACGAACGCACCAAATCGAAGCACGTCGCGTGCCAAGGCAAACTCGAGGAATTCCTGGCGGAAATCGGACATGAAAGGCGTTGCGCGGGCGCGGTTCGGCCGCAAATTATACCGCGCGACCCTCGTCGCCGGCGCCGAGGCGAAGGGAGCGGGTCCTCGTGTAAACTTTCGCGCCGCGGCAGCGTCCGGCCGACCCCACTCGACATGCGCATCGTCACACTCAACGTCAACGGCATCCGCTCCGCGGAGCGCAAAGGTCTCGTGCGATGGCTGTCGCGGATCGAGCCATGGGATGTCGTGTGCCTGCAGGAGATCAAGGCTCATCCCGACGACGTGCCGAAGGCGCTGCGGGCGCCGCGAAAATCGCACGCCGCGTTCCATCACGCGCAAAAGAAGGGGTACAGCGGCGTCGCTTTGTACGCCCGCCGCGCGGTGCCGGTGCGCAGCGGTTTCGGCAGCAGCGAGTTCGACGCCGAGGGCCGCTATCTGGAGGCCGACTTCGGCAAGCTCACCGTGATCAGCGTCTATCTGCCGTCCGGGTCGAGCTCGCCGGAGCGCCAACTCGCCAAGTTCCGCTTCCTCGCCCAATTCCTGCCGCACCTCGAGCAGCTGCGCGACGCCGGACGCGAAGTAATCCTTTGCGGCGACTGGAACATCGCGCACCAGCCGATCGATCTCAAAAACTGGCGCAGCAACCAGAAGAATTCCGGATTCCTGCCGGAAGAGCGGGCGTGGCTGACGCGGGTGTTCGACGAGCTGGGCTTTGTCGATGTCTTTCGCCGGATCAATCGCGAACCCGACCAGTACACCTGGTGGTCGAATCGCGGCCAGGCCTGGGCGAAGAACGTCGGATGGCGTATCGATTACCAGATCGCGACGGCGGGCATCGCCGCGACAGCGCGGACGGCGGCGATCTATACGAACCGGAGATTCTCCGATCACGCCCCGCTGATCATCGACTATGACTATGTGCTGTGACCGCGGCGATTTTGGCTTCGGCCGCGCTGCGCGCTTAACCTGCGTGCGCAGGTTAGCCTACGCCGCAACGAGGCGCTACGCGCCGCGTTGTCCGATCACGCTCCGCTGATCATCGACTACGACTATGTGCTGTAGCGCCTCCACGATGCTGCGACTGAGCAATCTCACGCTGTCCCGCGGCAACAAGCGTCTGCTCGAAGGCGCGTCGCTGACCGTGCACGCGGGACACAAGGTCGGCCTGATCGGGGCCAACGGCAGCGGCAAGTCGTCGCTGTTCGCGCTCCTGCGCGGCGAGCTCTCGCAGGACGCGGGAGAGGTGGCGCTGCCGCCGGCGTGGGTGATCGCGCACGTGGCGCAGGAAACGCCGGCGGTCGCGGTCGCCGGCGATCGACTATGTCCTCGACGGCGACGCCGAACTGCGCCAGGTCCAGCGCGCGCTGCAGGACGCCGAAGCGACGGCGGAGACCGATCCGCACGCCGGCGGCGAGCAGCTGGCCGAGCTGCATCACCGCTTCGAGGCGATCGGCGGCTACAGCGCCCGCGCGCGGGCAGCGTCGCTGCTCGCGGGCCTGGGTTTCAGCGCCGCGCGCCAGAGCGAGCCGGTGGCGAGCTTTTCCGGCGGCTGGCGGATGCGCTTGAATCTCGCGCAGGCGCTGATGTGCCGTTCCGACCTGTTGTTGCTCGACGAGCCGACCAACCATCTCGACCTCGACGCCGTGCTCTGGCTGGAGGACTGGCTGGCGCGCTATCCGGGCACCCTGCTGCTGATCGCGCACGATCGCGACTTTCTCGACGCGGTCGTCACCGAGATCGCGCACCTCGAAAGCAACAAGCTGCGCCTCTACACCGGCAACTACACCCAGTTCGAGCGCGAGCGCGCGCTGGTGCTGGCGTCGCAGCATTCGGCCTATGTCAAGCAGCAGAAGCAGATCGCGCACCTGCGCTCGTATATCGATCGCTTCCGCGCCAAGGCGACCAAGGCCAGGCAGGCGCAAAGCCGGATCAAGGCGCTCGAACGGATGGAGCTGATCGCCGCGGCGCACGTCGACAGTCCGTTCTCGTTCGAATTTCCGGCCACCACCATCCGCGCGCGACAGCTGCTGAAGCTCGATCACGTGACGCTGGGCTACGGCGGCAAGGCGATACTCACCGGCGTCGACTGGGCGATCCTGGCCGGGGCGCGGATCGGTCTCCTCGGTCCCAACGGCGCGGGCAAATCGACGCTGTTGCGCGCGATCGCCGGCGAGCTCGAACCTGCGAGCGGCGAACGCCTGGCGGCGCAGGGTCTGTCGATCGGCTATTTTGCCCAGCACCAGGTCGAGCAGCTTCGCCTCGACCAGAGCGCGCTGTGGCATCTGCAGCAGATCGAGCCCGGGACGCGCGAGCAGGCGTTTCGCGACTTTCTCGGCGGCTTCGATTTTCGCGGCGACCGGGTCAGCGCGCCGGTGCGGGAATTTTCCGGCGGAGAAAAGGCGCGCCTAACGCTCGCGCTGCTGGTGCGGCAGCGGCCGAATCTGCTGCTGCTCGACGAACCGACCAATCATCTCGACATCGACATGCGCGAAGCGCTGACCGAGGCGCTGCAGGACTACACCGGGGCGCTGATCGTCGTCGCGCACGACCGCCACCTGCTGCGCGCCACCGCCGACGAGCTCTGGCTGGTCGCCGACGGCGCGCTTGCGCAGTTCGACGGCGACCTGGACGACTACCGGCAATGGGTGCTGGCCGGACGCGGACGCGAGAGCGCGGCGACGGTGGCCGATGCCGCAACCGCGTCGCCCGACCGCAAGACGCAAAAGCGCGCCGAAGCGCGAGACGAGGCAGCGCCTGTCGGAGCTGCGCAAGCCGCTGCAGCAGAAGATCGAACGCATCGAGCAGAGGATCGATCTCTTGTCGACAGAAAAACGCGGGCTCGACGAATGGCTCGCGACCTCCGAGGCCTACATCGAAGAGAACAAGGAGCGGCTGATCGCTTCGCTCGCGCGGCGCGGCGACCTAGCCTGGGAGCTCGCGCGCGACGAGGCCGAGTGGCTCGAGCTGCACGAAGCGCTCGAGCGCGCCGCCGGCTAAGGCGCGGTTCGTGCCGCGTTCGCTATGCCTTGACCGGCGGAGGCGGTTCCGCGCCGGGAGTCGGCGCATTCCACGGCGCCACGCGCAACAAGAGCGCCATGCCGGGCAGCGCCAGCGCCATGCACAGCAGATAGAAGTCGAACCATCCGATGGCGTCGACGATCCACCCGGTCGTCGCGTTGATCAGCGAACGCGGCACGGCGGCGAGGCTCGTGAACAGCGCGAACTGCGTCGCCGTGTAGCGCGGATCGGTGGTGCGCGCGATGAACGCGGTGAATGCAGCGGTGCCCAGTCCGACGCCGAGCGCCTCGAAGGCGATGACGCCGGCCAGCAGCAGCCGGTCCGGCTGATTGACGTACGCGAGCCAGGCAAAGCCGAGGATCGAGAAGACCTGGACCGCGCCGAACAGCCACAGTCCGCGATTGATGCCGATCCTGAGCATCCAGATGCCGCCGAGCAAGCCGCCGAATACGCTCGCCCACAGCCCGGCGTTCTTGGCGATCAGGCCGATCTCCGACATCGTGAAGCCGATGTCCAGATAGAACGGCGTCGCCAGCGCGGTCGCCATGCTGTCGCCGAGCTTGTAGAGAAAAATGAAGCCGAGCACGAGCAGCGCCTGCCGCCAGCCGGCGCGCGTGATGAATTCGTGAAACGGCTCGACGACCGCCTCGCGCAGCGTGCGCGGCGCCGCGCGCGACAGTGCGGGCTCGTCGATCAGCAGCGTGTTGACGATGCCCGGCAGCATGAACAGCGCGGTGATGAAAAAGACGCTCTGCCAGGGCAGCCGGTCGGCGAGGATCAGCGACAGCGCGCCGGGAACGAGGCTCGAAATCCGGTAGGCCTGCACGTGGATCGCGTTGCCCAGACCCAGCTCGACCTCGGGCAGCAGCTCGCGGCGATAGGCGTCGAGGACGATGTCCTGCGTCGCGGCGAAAAACGCGACCGCCGTGGCAAGGTAGGCGATCGTCCACAAATCCTGCTGCGGCTCGAGCGTGCCGAACAGAGGCAGCGACGCGATCAGCGCGACCTGCGTGACCAGCATCCAGCCGCGCCGCCGCCCGAGCAGCGGCAGCGCGTAGCGATCGACCAGCGGTGACCAGATGAATTTCCAGGTGAACGGCAAGCCGATCAGCGCGAACAGGCCGATCGCCTTCAGGTCGACGTGCTCGGTGCGAAGCCACGCCGGCAGCAGATTGATCAGTATGTAAAGCGGCAGCCCGGAGCTGAAGCCGGTGAAGATGCAGATCAGCATCCGGCGGTTGAACAGCGCTTTGGCCAGCGGCGGCCTCGAGTCACCCATCGCCGGCATTGTAGCGAAGCGCCGCGCTACGCAGGCGCGGCGCTTTTAGGCGGCGGCGCCCTGCCGGAAGCGATAGATGGCGAGCGAGCCGAACAGGTTCGGCAGCATCGTCACGTTCCGGGCATCATGCAGCACGACGCGCTCGAGCACGTCGAAGCGGCGGGCCGCGCAGAACGCGTCGAAATCGGCCACCGTGCACAGGTGGATGTTCGGCGTGTCGTACCACTGGTAGGGGAGGTTCTTCGACACCGGCATGCGTCCCCGCAGCACCTGCATCCGGTGCGACCAGTGCCCGAAGTTCGGGAAGGTGACGATCGCTTCGCGACCGACCCGCAGCATCTCGAGCACGATTTGTTCGGTGTGCCGCATCGCCTGCAAGGTCTGCGACAGGATCACGCTGTCGAACGACCGGCTGTCGAAACCGGCGAGCCCGCTTTCCAGGTCGCTCTGGATGACGTTGACGCCGTTGCCGATCGACGCCAGCACGCCGGCGTCGTCGATTTCGATGCCATAGCCGAACGCGCCGCGCGACTCGCGCAGGTACGCGAGCAGGCTGCCGTCGCCGCAGCCCAGGTCGAGCACGCGGGCGTTCGCCGCGATCCAGCCGGCGATCGTCGAGAAGTCGGCGCGGGTCGAATAGCTCAACTGGCTTGCTCCTCCGCCGCGCGCGCGAGATACGCGCGCACGATCGCGTGATACTGCGGCGTGTCGAGCAGGAAGGCGTCGTGTCCGTGCGGGGCGACGATCTCGGCATAGCAGACGTCGCGCCGGTTGTCGACCAGCGCCTTGACGATCTCTCTCGACCGCGCCGGCGAGAAACGCCAGTCGGTGGTGAATGAGATCACCAGAAAGCGGCAGCGCGCCGGCGAAAGCGCCTGCGCCAGGTCGCCGCCGGTGGCCGACGCCGGGTCGAAGTAGTCGAGCGCCTTGGTGATGCCGAGATAGGTGTTGGCATCGAAGTACTCGGCGAACTTCTCGCCCTGGTAGCGCAGGTACGACTCGATCTCGAACTCGGGCGCGAACGAGTAGTTGAGGCCCTCGCGCAACTGGCGTCCGAAGCGCTCGCCCATCTGTTCGTCGGAGATGTAGGTGATGTGCCCGACCATGCGCGCGACGCGCAAGCCGCGCAGCGGCTTGACGCCGTAATCGTAGTAACGGCCGGCGTGGAAGTCGGGATCGGTCATGATCGCCGCGCGCGCGACTTCGTTGAATGCGATGTTCTGCGCGGAGAGGTTCGGCGCCGCCGCGATCACCAGCGCGCGTCCGATCCGCTGCGGATAGCGGATCGCCCAGGCGAGCGCCTGCATGCCGCCGAGGCTGCCGCCCATCACCGCGGCGAAGCGCCCGATCTCCAGCCGGTCGGCCAGCCGCGCCTGCGCGTCGACCCAGTCTTCGACGGTGACGATCGGGAAATCGGCGCCCCAGGGCTTAGCCGTAGCCGGGTTGATCGACGCGGGGCCGGTCGAGCCGAAGCAGCTGCCGAGATTGTTGACGCCGACGACGAAAAAGCGGTCGGTGTCGACCGGCTTGCCCGGGCCGACCATGTTGTCCCACCAGCCTTCGCTTTCGTTCTGTCCGGCGTGGGTGCCGGCGACATGGTGCGAAGCGTTCAGCGCGTGGCAGATCAGGATCGCATTCGATCGCGCGGCGTTGAGCGTCCCGTAGGTCTCGTAGACGAGCTCGAACGCCGGCAAGGTCGCGCCGGAGCGCAGCGCGAGCGGCGCATCGAACGCCGCACGCTGGGGCGTCACCAGACCCACTGAAGCAGGCGTCCGAGTCAAGGCAAAAGCGGCGCTGTCGCCGCGCGGCGATATTCGAGACAATAAAAAACCCGACCAGCTTGGCGCCAATCGGGTTCGGATCTCCGTCGCCGCTTTAGCCGTATTTGTCAGGGAAACCGCGAAGAAGCTTCCCTTGCGCCCGCAAGCTGATCGTCAAATCGGCGCGTGGGTTCTAGTCTAGCGCCGCGCAGGCGAAAGTCAATCATTGAGCTTCTCGAGCAGGGCGGCGACCTTCACCGTCTCCTCGCCGCGCAGCAGGCGCCTGACCAGCGGCCGGATCTCGCCGACGTCGGTCATCAGCACGCGCTGCTTGACCGCCAGCAGATGCGCCGGATGCATCGAAAAGTTGCGCAGGCCCATGCCGAGCAACAGGCGCGTCAGGCGTACTTCACCGGCCATTTCGCCGCAGACGGCGATGGGAACACCGACCTTGTTCGCCGTCGCGATCGCCAGCGCGATCAGCTTGAGCACCGCCGGATGCAGCGGATCGTAGAGATGCGAAACGGCTTCGTCGGCGCGATCGACGGCCAGCGTGTACTGGATCAGGTCGTTGGTGCCGATCGACAGGAAATCCAGCCGGCGCGCGAACGGCTCGATCGTGAGCACCGCGGCCGGAATTTCGATCATGCCGCCGACCTCGATCGACGGATTGAACGGCACGCCGCGCTCGAGCAGGCTGCCCTTGGCCTGCGCGAGCAGCACCAGCGTCTGATCGATTTCGGCGATCGAGGCGAGCATCGGCAGCAGGATCCGGATGTTGCCGTAATGCGATGCGCGCAGGATCGCCCGGAGCTGCGTCAGGAACAGCCGCGGCTCGGCGAGGCAAAAGCGCACCGCGCGCAATCCCAGCGCAGGATTCGGCGCGACGCGCACCAGCCCGTCGAGACCCTCCTTGCTCTTGTCGGCGCCGAGATCGAACGTGCGAATGACCACCGGCTTGCCGCGCATGCCGGCAGCGACCTGCCGGTACGCCTCGAACTGCTCGTCCTCCGAAGGCAGTCCCTGGCGATTGAGAAACAGGAACTCGCTGCGGAAAAGCCCGATGCCTCCGGCGCCGTTGTCCAGCGCCTGATCGAGATCGTCGGGCAGCTCGATGTTGGCGAACAGCTCGATGTCGGTGCCGTCGATCGTCGTCGCGCGCGTCGTCTTGAGACGCTTGAGCTTCTTGCGCGCGAGCTCGATCTCGCCCTGCTTCAGCCGGTACTCGGCGAGCACCGAACGGTCGGGATTGACGATGACGACGTTCTTGGCGCCGTCGACGATCAACAGCTCGTGCTCGCGGATCAGGCCGCGCGCGTTGTGCGTCGCCACGACGGCCGGGACGTTGAGGCTGCGCGCGACGATCGCGGTGTGCGAGCTCGCGCCGCCCAGGTCGGTCAGGAACGCGGCGAAATGGTGGCTCTTGAACTGAATGACGTCTGCCGGCGACAGATCGTGCGCGACCAGGATCGTCTCGTCTTCGGCGCTGGCGGGACGCCGCTGCGCTTTGCCAAGCAGGACCTTGAGCACGCGCTCGACCACCTGGACGACATCGGCCTTGCGCTCGCGCAGGTACGGGTCCTCGATCGACTCGAACTGCTCGACCAGCACGTTCATCTGCTGCGTCAGCGCCCATTCGGCGTTGCACAGCTGGTCGGCGATCATCCGCTTCGGCGCCTCGGAAAGCGTCGGATCGGTCAGGATCATCCAATGAACGTCGAGGAATGCGCCGAATTCGGCCGGCGCATCGCCCGACGTCATCGCGCCGTGCAGCGCCTCGAGCTCCTTCTGGACCGCCCGCAATGCGAGCGTCAGCCGGTCGATCTCGGCCGCGACTTGCTCGGGGCGGATCGCGTAGTGGTCGACTTCCAGCGTTGCGTGCGAGACCAGCTGCGCCCGGCCGATGGCGACGCCGCCTGAAACGCCGATGCCGTGCAGGACAAAGCTCACCGGCGAGGACGCCGGGTTAACGCGTCTCGCCGAACCCGTCGCCGATCAGCTGCACCATCGCCACCATCGCCGCCGCCTCGTCGGGTCCACTGGTTTCCAGCCTGATCGTGCTGCCCATGCTGGCCGCCAGCATCATCACGGCGACCATGCTGCGCGCACTCGCGCGCCGTCCGTTCACGATCAGCCAGACGCTGCACCGGAATTGCGACGCGAGACGCACAATCTGTGCTGCCGCGCGTGCGTGAAGACCCAAGCGGTTGGTGATGCCGATGTCGAGACTTTGCATGATCGAGACGCCCGTCGCAGTTGAGGTATGAGCCTGCGTGCCTGGTTACGACCGGGAAGCACGCTTGTTCATTGAGCCTGCGCCGCGGGCTTTGGTTCCGCGAATGATGCAACTCGATGTGTCTGCCATCGGCGACGATCCGCTGCGCGCGCAGCGCGGTCGTCATTGTCCTTCGCCGAAGTAGTCGCCGATCAGCGCGGTAATCGCGTCGAGCGCCTCGGTCTCGTCGGGCCCGTCGGTCTCGAGCACGACGCGGGAACCCTTGCCCGCCGCCAGCATCATCACGCCCATGATGCTCTTGGCATTGATCTTGCGTCCGTTGCGCGCCAGCGACACATCGCATTGATATTTCGCAGCAAGCTGCGTCAGCTTCGCCGATGCGCGCGCATGCAATCCCAGCTTGTTGACGATTTCAATTTCGCGTTGCTGCATAGATCGGGTCCACCTCGACGCGCACGACGCCGTCGCAGCCGCCGCTGATGGCCTTCTTGATCATCGTGTCCATGCCCTTGTTGCGATAGGTAAAGGCACGCACGAGCATCGGCAGGTTGACGCCGGCGATGGCTTCGATGCGCCCGGGCTGCAGCAGCTTGATCGCAAGGTTGCAGGGCGAGGCGCCGTAGATGTCGGAGAAGATCAGCACGCCGTCGCCGCTGTCGAGCGACTTGACAACCTCGCGCGCCCGCGGCAGCAACGCCAGCGGATCGTCAGCCGCGGCAACGCGCATGCCCTCGAACTGGGGCGGACGGCTCCCGAGCACGTGAGTCACCGCCCCGATCAGGCTGTCGCTCAAGGTGCCGTGGGCGACGATGAGGATGCCGATCATGCTGTCTGTCCCCTGACGGCCCGCGCCATGAGTGTGTCCCGCGGCATTTGTCATTGGTCCCGAACTTTAGATACCTCGCGCGCGGTGGCTTTATCTTAGCACGCACGACTGCGCGGCAAGGCTCGCGCCCGGTCGCGCCTCAACGCGCAGCGACGCTCTTTTCCAGCGCCTGCGCAAAGGCGCCGGCGACGTCGAACCCGGTCTGCTGGCTGATCTCGACAAACCCGGTCGGGCTGGTCACGTTGACCTCGGTCAGGTAGTCGCCGATCACGTCGAGACCGATGACGAACAGGCCCTTGGGGGCCAGCGCCCGCCCGATCGTTTCGGCAATCTCGCGATCGCGCGGCGTCAGCGGACGCGCCACGCCGCGGCCGCCGGCCGCCAGGTTGCCGCGCGTCTCACCGGCCTTGGGGATGCGCGCCAGCGCATGCGGCGCCGGCTCGCCATTGATCAGGATGATCCGCTTGTCGCCATCGGCGATCTCGGGAATGAATCGCTGTGCCATGACGCTGCGCGCGCCGAAATGCGCCATCGTCTCGATGATCACGTTGCGATTGACGTCGTCGCGGCGCACGCGAAAGATCGACGATCCGCCCATGCCGTCGAGCGGCTTCAGGATGACGTCGGCGTGCTCGTCGATGAAGCCGGCGATGAGATCGGGATCGCGCGTCACCAGCGTCGGAACGGTGAACTCGGGAAACTCGGCGATCGCCCATTTTTCGTTGTGGTCGCGTATCGCGCGAGGGCCGTTGATCACGTACGCGCCTTCGTGCTCGGCCGCCTCGAGCAGATAGGTCGAGTAGACGTATTCCATGTCGAACGGAGGGTCCTTGCGCATCAGCACCGCGGCGAACGAGGCCAGCGGCCGCGTTTGGGCTTCCGCGGACCGGTACCAGTCGTGGTCATCGGCGGTAACCTCGATGCGACGCACACGCGCCTGCGTCACCGCGTCGCGCCAGAAAAGCTCCTTGGGTTCGGTCAGGTAGATCGCGTGCCCCCGGGCCTGCAGGGCACGCATCATCGAAATGCTCGTGTCCTTGTAGGCCTTCAGCCACTCGGGCGGATCGACGATGAACGCAAATTCCATCGGAAAGGCAGTGGATCGGGGGCGCCCATCGTACCGTAAATCAGCTACGCCCCGAAGGCAGGCGCCGGCTGGCGAGAGGCGTTGACCGAGCCGGCCCGATTAGGCACATCTTTGCCTGTTGGACTGCGGGCCGCCTGGCCTTATCATCTTGAATCTGCATGATGATAGTTAATAAATCTTCATATAAGTATGTTAGTGCATATTAACCCAAGCTTGCCCCCCGCCTCGTGAGCAGCGTTCCCGCGGCCTTGGCCGACGCCTGGCATCTGGTCGCGTCGCTCGATCCGCGGCTGGGCGGCATCGTGGGCTTGAGCCTGCGCGTTAGCCTAAGCGCCGTCGCGATCGCCAGCGCCGTCGGCCTCCCGCTCGGCGCGTTGATCGCCATCAGTCGCTTTCCCGCGCGCCGGACCACCATCGTCCTTTTGAACGCGCTGATGGGTCTGCCGCCGGTCGTGGTCGGGCTGCTGGTGTATCTGCTGCTTTCGCGTGCGGGTCCGCTGGGCGCCATGGGACTGCTGTTCACCCCGTCGGCGATGGTGATCGCCCAGGCGATTCTGATCACGCCGATCATCGCAGCGCTTACCCGGCAAGTCGTCGAGGACGCCTGGATCGAATACCGAGAGCAGCTTCGCTCGCTGGGCGAGACCCGGCTCGGATCGGTTGCGACCTTGCTCTGGGACCTTCGCTTTTCGCTGGTGACGATCGTGCTCGCCGGGTTCGGACGGGCAGCGGCCGAAGTCGGCGCGGTGATCATCGTCGGCGGCAACATCGACGGCGTCACGCGCGTGATGACCACCGCGATCGCGCTGGAGACCAGCAAGGGCGATCTTCCGCTCGCGCTCGGGCTCGGGGTCATCCTGGTCACGATCGTGGTTGCGCTTAACGCGGCGGCGTACCTGGTCAAGGAAACCGCGCAACGGCGCTACGGGTAACGGTGATGGACATGCGGTCGCCGATGTCGCTCCTGCCGTTGCGTCTCGACCACGTGACGTTCACCGCCGGCGGCCGCCGCATCATCGATGACCTGTCGCTGGCGATCGACGCAGGGCCGCGCACGGTGATCGTCGGGCCCAACGGAGCGGGCAAGAGCGTATTGCTTCGCCTGTGTCATGGCTTGCTCGCACCGACCTCGGGTTCAATCGTCTGGAACTCGGTCGAGCCGGTCGGAGCCCCGCGGCGGCAGGCGATGGTGTTTCAGCGGCCGGTCCTGCTTCGCCGCTCGGCGCTGGCCAACGTCTCGCACGCGCTCGGCATCGCGGGCGTTCCGACGCGGATCCGCTCCGAGCGTGCGCGCGAGGCGCTCTCCAAGGTGGGCCTCGAGGGGCACGCCGCGCATCCGGCACGCGTTCTCTCCGGCGGTGAGCAGCAGCGCCTCGCGCTGGCCCGTGCCTGGGCATTGCAGCCCGAGATCATTTTCCTCGACGAGCCTACAGCCAGCCTCGATCCCGGCGCAACCCACGAGGTCGAGAACGTGATCCTGGCCATGGTCGCCGCGGGTACCAAGATCGTGCTGGTCACCCACAACTTCGGCCAGGCGCGGCGCATGGGCGACGAGATCCTCTTTCTGCATCTGGGAAGGATCGCGGAGCGCGCGAGCGCCCAGACTTTTTTCAAGCATCCGCAGTCTGTCGAAGCCGCACGTTTCCTCGAAGGAGAATTGCCATGGTGATGACTCGTCGCGTTTGCCTGTTCGCTCTACTGGCGCTGACGGCGTTGGCCGCCGGCGCGCAGGAACGATTCATCACGGTCGCCTCGACCACTTCGACCGAGCAATCGGGTCTGTTCGGCTACCTGTTGCCGATCTTCGAAACGAAAACAGGCACCAAAGTGCACGTCGTGGCTCTCGGCACCGGGCAGGCACTCGACGTCGCGCGGCGCGGCGACGCCGACGTCGTCTTCGTGCACGCGCGCTCCGCCGAGGAGAAATTTCTCGCCGAAGGCGAAGGCGTCACGCGCTTTCCGGTGATGTACAACGACTTCGTGTTGATCGGCCCGAAAAGCGATCCGGCAAAAGTTGGCGGTGGCAAGGACATCGTCGTCGCATTGACCAAATTGGAGGCTGCGCATGCCCCGTTCGTGTCGCGCGGCGATCGCAGCGGCACGCACATGGCGGAGCTCGCGCTATGGAAAACCGCCGGCATCGACATCGACAAGAGCAAGGGAGCCTGGTATCGCGACGTCGGCCAGGGAATGGGGCCGGCGCTAAATACCGCGGGATCGATGAATGCTTACATCCTTGCCGACCGCGGGACCTGGCTCGCATTCAAGAACCGTGGCGACCTGACGATCCTGGTCGAAGGCGACAAGCGCCTGTTCAACCAGTACGGCGTGATGCTGGTGAACCCGGCCAAGCACCCGAACGTGAAAAAAGATCTGGGTCAGCAGTTCATCGACTGGCTGATCTCGCCCGCAGGGCCAGAGCGCCATCGCCGGCTACAAGATCGACGGCGAGCAGTTGTTCTATCCGAATGCCGGCGACCGCGACGCATGAATCGCTCGCAGTTCCTGCGCTGCGGCTTGAGCGCTATTTGTCCAGCAGGCGAAACTCGACAGACTGCAGCCATTTGACGTGGCGTGGCCCGGGCCGCGTGTCCTTGAGCGAGACGAGCGCGAGTGGGCCGTCGGGTGCCGAATTGTCCATCGTTATATCCCACGGTATATTACCATTCGACATGGCTGCAGAAGGGAACAACATGCGGGGCCTATTGGTGACCGCCGCCGTCGCGATCGGATTGACGCTTGCCGGGCTGCCGATCGAGCCTGCGCGCGGCGCCGATCTCACCGTCTTCGCCGCCGCGAGCCTCAAGGAAGCGCTGGACGAGCAGGTCAACAGGTTCGAAGCCGAAACAGGCGACAAGATCGTCGTCTCCTACGGAGCAAGCAATGCGCTGGCCAGGCAGATCGAAGCCGGTGCGCCCGCAGACGTCTTCGTCTCGGCCGACCTCGACTGGATCGACTATCTCGACAAGCGCAATCTGCTGCGCGCCCGGCACGCGGATCGACCTGCTGCGCAACCGGCTGGTACTGATCGCGCCTGCCCAAGCGCGAGCATCGCTCCCGATCGCGCCGGGCTTCGCGCTCGCTGCCGCGCTCGGTACGAGCAAGCTCGCGATGGCCAACCCCGACAGCGTTCCGGCCGGCAAGTACGGCAAGGCGGCGCTGACTGCGCTCGGCGTGTGGGCGAGCGTCGAATCGCGCATCGCGCGCGACGACAACGTGCGCGCCGCGCTCGTGCTGGTGGCGCGCGGCGAGGCGCCGCTTCGGCATCGTCTACACGACCGACGCGCTCGCCGAACCCAAGGTGCGCATCGTCGATACATTTCCCGAGGAGACGCACCCGCCGATCGTCTATCCGGTCGCGATCGTCGCAACGAGCCGCTCGCATCACGCGCAGACGCTTCGTCGACTACCTGCGCATCGCCCGGCCGCGCGAGCGATCTGGCTGCGCCACGGCTTCGCGATGGCGAATTAGCGGGCATCGTGCCGAGCGACGACCGAATTCGGCATCATCGTGCTGAGCCTGAAGGTCGCGTTCGTCGGCGTTGCGTGCAGCCTGCCGCTGGCGATCTTCTTCGCCTACGTGCTCGCGCGCACCGATTTTCCCGGCAAGACGCTGCTCGATGCGCTCGTCCACCTGCCGCTGGTGCTGCCGCCGGTCGTCGTCGGATTCGCGCTGCTGCTGCTCTTCGGCAAGCACGGGCGGCTCGGCGCATGGCTCGCCGACTGGTTCGGCATCGTGTTCGCGTTTCGCTGGACCGGCGCCGCGCTCGCGGCCGCGATCATGGGCTTTCCGCTGATGGTGCGCGCGATACGCCTGTCGATCGACGCGATCGACCGCCGCCTCGAAATCGTCGCGCGCACGCTCGGCGGATCGCGCGCCTGGGTGTTCGCGTCGATCACGCTGCCGCTGGCGCTGCCGGGCATCGTCACCGGCGCGCTGCTGTCGTTCGCGCGCGAGCCTCGGCGAGTTCGGCGCGACGATCACGTTCGTGTCCAACATTCCCGGCGAGACCGAAACGCTGCCGCTCGCGATCTACACGTTCACGCAGATGCCCGGCGGCGATGCCCAGGCGCTGCGCCTGTCGCTCTTCGCCGTGGTTCTGTCGATCGCGGCGCTGATCGCTTCCGAATGGCTGACGCGACGATCGCGCAGGACGGCTGGCCGATGATCGACGTTGACATCGAGCAGCGCCTCGGGGCGTTCGAGCTCAAGGTCGCGTTTCGCGCCGAGGCGCCGATCGTCGGCCTGTTCGGTCGCTCGGGCTCGGGCAAGACCAGCGTCGTCAATGCGATCGCGGGCATCAGCCGTCCGCAACGCGGACGCATCGTCATCAACGGCGAGGCGCTGTTCGACAGCGCTCGCGGCATCGACCTGCCGCCGGACAAGAGACGCCTCGGCTACGTATTCCAGGATGGGCTGCTTTTTCCGCACCTCGACGTCGAATCCAACCTGCTGTACGGACTGCATCGCGCGCCGGCTGCTGCGCGCGTCATCGATCCGGCGCACGTCATCCGACTGCTCGGGCTCGACTCGCTGCTTCGTCGATTGCCGGACAAGCTTTCCGGCGGCGAAAAGCAGCGCGTCGCGATCGGCCGCGCGCTGCTCGCGCAGCCGCGCACTCCTGCTGATGGACGAGCCGCTCGCCTCGCTCGACGTGCCGCGGCAGAGCGAGATGCTGCGCTACATCGAGCAGCTGCGCGACGATCTGCATATTCCGATCGTCTACGTCAGCCACTCGGTCGCCGAGATCACGCGCCTGGCCGACACGGTCGTGTTGCTCGCCGACGGCAAGGCGCTGGCTTCCGGACCGGTCGACGAGGTGATGGGGCGGATCGACCTGCGACCGCACACCGGACGATACGAATCGGGATCGGTGATCGAGACCGTCGTCGCCGCCCACGATCTCGCCTATGGGCTCACCACGCTGCGCTTCGATGGCGGCGAGCTGATCGTGCCCAACGTCGAGGCGCTGGTCGGCGAACGAGTACGCGTTCGCATTCGCGCCCGCGACGTGTCGCTGGCGCTCGCGCGCCCGCCGGGATTGAGCGTGCTCAACGTGCTGCCGGCGACGCTGGTCGCGATCGCCGCCGAAGAAGGCCCGATCGTCGACGTGCAGCTGCGCGTCGGACAGCTGCCGCTCACGGCGCGCATCACGCGTCGTTCCGTGCACGAGCTCGCACTGCGCGAAGGCCAGCAAGTCTACGCGCTGATCAAGGCGGTATCGCTCGACCGGCGCAGCGTCGGCTACGCCTAGTACACTAGCCGGCGAGCTTTCGTGTCAATGCGCGGATGTCGGCCGCGCTGGCGCGCGCCGCGTTTCGTTCGATCCGGCGGTAGCGCTCGATCACGTCTCGCCCAAGCCGGGTCAGGCGCGCGCCGCCGCCGCGCTTCCCTCCGGCTTCCGCGTCGACCACCGGAGTGCGAAAGCATCGATTCATCGTGTCGACCAGAAGCCACGCGCGGCGGTACGACATGCCGAGCGAGCGCGCCGCGGCGGTAATCGAGCCGGCGGCGTCGATCGCTTCGAGCAGGTCGATCTTGCCCGGGCCGACCGCGATGTCATCGCCGCGACGGATGCGCAGGCGAAATTCGGTACGGAGCTTCATCGCGCGACTGCGGCGGCGCTTCTCACTCCACCGTCACCGACTTCGCCAGATTCCGCGGCTTGTCGACGTCGGTGCCGCGCAGCACGGCCGTGTGGTAGGCGAGCAGCTGCAGCGGGATCGTGTGCACGATCGGCGACAGCAGCCCGGCGTGCTCGGGCAGGCGCAGCACGTGGATGCCGTCGCTCGACGGAATCTGGCTGTCGGCATCGGCGACGACGTAGAGCTCGCCGCCGCGGGCGCGCACTTCCTGCAGGTTCGACTTGAGCTTTTCCAGCAGCGCGTCGTTCGGCGCGATCGCGACGACCGGCATGTTGGCGTCGACCAGCGCGAGCGGCCCGTGCTTCAACTCGCCGGCCGGATACGCCTCGCCGTGGATGTACGAAATTTCCTTGAGCTTCAGCGCGCCTTCCAGCGCGATCGGATAGTGCAGACCGCGTCCGAGAAAGAGCGCGTTTTCCTTTTTGGCGAAGCGCTCGGCCCAGGCGATGATCGAGGGCTCGAGCGCCAGCACCGCCTGGATCGCCGCCGGCAGATGGCGCAAGGCCTGCAGCCAGCGCGCTTCCTGCGCCGCGTCGAGCCGTCCGCGCTGCTTGGCCAGCGTCAGCGTCAGCAGGAACAGCGCGGTCAGTTGCGTGGTGAACGCCTTGGTCGAAGCGACGCCGATCTCGACGCCGGCGCGGGTCAGGTAGGTGAGCGCGGTCTGCCGCACCATCGAGCTCGTCGGCGCGTTGCAGATCGCGAGCGTGTGGCGATGGCCGAGCGCCTTGGCGTGCTTCAGCGCCGACAAGGTATCCGCGGTCTCGCCCGATTGGGAGATGACGACGACCAGCGCATCGGGATTGGGCACGCTGTCGCGATAGCGGTATTCGCTGGCGATCTCGGCCTGCGCCGGTATGCCGGCAACGGCCTCGAGCCACAGCCGCGCCACCATGCCCGAGTAGTAGCTGGTGCCGCAGGCGAGCACGCGCACCTCATTGACGCCGGCGAAGATCTCCGGCCGCCGCGGCCCCGAACAGCTCGGGCCCGATGCCGCCGACGCTTTCCAGCGTGTCGGCGATCGCGCGCGGCTGCTCGAAGATTTCCTTCTGCATGAAATGGCTGTACGGACCGAGCTCGACCGCGTCGCCGGAGGTCTTGACCGTCACCACGTCCCGCGCGACGCGCACGCCGGCGGCGTCGTAGATCGCGTAGCCCTCGCGTCCGATGTCGGCGATGTCGCCTTCCTCGAGATAAACGACGCGCCTGCGTGACCGGCGCCAGCGCGCTCGCGTCCGAGGCGAGAAAGTGATCGTGCTCGCCGACGCCGACCAGCAGCGGACTGCCTGCGCGCGCGCCGACGACGCGACCCGGCTCGCGCGTGGTCATCGCTGCGATCGCGTACGCGCCGTGGAACTCGGCGACCGCCTTGGCCACCGCGGCGAGCAGGTCGCCGTCGTAATGCGCATGGATCAGATGCGCGATGACCTCGGTGTCGGTCTGGGTGACGAATACGTATCCCTGCTGCTGCAGCCGTGCGCGCAGCGGCTCGAAGTTCTCGATGATCCCGTTGTGCACGACCGCGATCTCGCCGCTGCTGATGTGCGGGTGCGCGTTGGCCGAGGTCGGCGCGCCGTGCGTCGCCCAGCGCGTGTGCGAAATGCCGGTGTTTCCGGAGATGTGCGTCGCGTTCGCCTGCGCCGCGAGATCGGCGACGCGCGCGGTGCTGACCAGCCGGTGCAGGCCGCCGTTGATGACCGCGAGCCCGGTCGAGTCGTAGCCCCGGTACTCGAGCCGGCGGATGCCCTCGATCAGAATCGGAACGACGTTATCGCGCGCGACCGCGCCGACGATGCCGCACATGATGCTATTCCTTCGGTTTCTTCCGCGGGCGCTGGTAGCCCGTCTTGGCAGTCTGCGTCTTCTGGTTGAGCACGAGGACTCCGGCCTCGACATCGCGCCATACGGTCGTGCCGGCGCCTATCGTCGCGCCGCGCCCGATCGTGACCGGCGCGACCAGCTGCGTGTCGGATCCGATGTGGACGTCGTCCTCGATCACCGTGCGATGCTTGTTCGCGCCGTCGTAGTTGCAGGTGATCGTGCCGGCGCCGATGTTGACGTCGCGACCGACCGTCGTATCGCCGACGTAGGCCAGGTGGTTCGCCTTGCTGCGCTCGCCGACATCGCTCGCCTTCACCTCGACGAAGTTGCCGATGTGAACCTCGTCCGCCAAACGCGTGCCGGGCCGGATGCGCGCGTACGGACCGATGCGACAACGCGCCCCGATGTCGGCGCCGTCGATATGCGAGTACGGCGCGATCGCCGTCGCCGTGCCGACTTTCACGTCCCTGAGAATGCTGTGCGCGCCGATGCTGACCGCATCGCCGAGCAGCACCTCGCCTTCGAAAATGCAGCCGACGTCGATCGTCACGTCGCGGCCGCAGGCCAGCGTGCCGCGCACGTCGATGCGCGCCGGGTCGGCCAAGCGTGACGCCGGCATCGAGCAGCGCGTCGGCCTGCGCGCGTTGATAGATCCGCTCGAGCATCGCCAGGTCGCGCTTGCTGTTGATGCCCAGCGTCTCGTCCGCGCTCGCGGGATGCGTCGTTTCGACCGGGATGCCGTCGGCGACGGCCAGCGCGATCACATCGGTCAGATAATACTCGCCGGCGGCATTGCGGTTGTCGATTCTCGGCAGCCAGCGCGCGAACGCCGAGGTCGGCGCCGCCATGATGCCGGTATTGATCTCCCGGATCGCCCGCTGTTCCGGTGTCGCGTCCTTGTGCTCGACGATCGCGGCGACCTTGCCGTCGGCGCCGCGCACGATCCTTCCGTATCCGGAGGGATCGTCGAGCTCGACGGTCAGCAGCGAAAGAATGCCCTGCTGCGCGCGCTCGGCGACCTGCCGCAAGGTCTCTGCCCGCGCCAGCGGGTCGGCGCCGAACATCACCAGCGTGACCCCGTCAGCGCCCAATTCCGACAGCGCGCACTTCAACGCGTCGCCGGTGCCGCGCGGCGGATCCTGCCGCGCCCACGTCAGGTCGGCGTCGGCAAAGCGCTCGCGCACCTCGCCGCCGGAATCGACGACGCAAATGGCTCGCGGCTCGAGCTTGCGCGCCGTCGAGAGCACGTGCGCGAGCAACGGCCTGCCGCCGAGCGGTTGCAGCACCTTGGGCAGCGCTGAGCGCATGCGCTTTCCCTGTCCCGCAGCGAGAATGGCGATCTGCAGCGATGATTGCATCAGGCACGAATTATCGCATTTTGCGCGGCGCGCCGGCATCCGGCGGCGCAACAACGCAACGCGTGTCGCACGTCCTGTGCGATACATGCGAAAATGACATGCATACCGCTGATCTCTGCGCGACGCGCCGACGATCGTCTCGGAGACTGTTGCATCGCGACACGCGTCCGCAAATGACCGTCATTGCCGTATTCAACCAGAAGGGCGGCGTCGGCAAGACGACGACTGCGCTCAACCTGCTCGCCGGCCTCGCGCAGATGAAGCACCGGCCGCTTGCCATCGACCTCGATCCGCAGGCGCACCTTTCCGGGATATTCGGCGTGAGGCCGCGGCTGGCCGACGATTCCGTCTATTCGTTTTTCGTGCGGCAGCGCCCGCTCGCCGACGTGACCGAGATCGCGGCCAGCGGCGTCATGGTATGTCCGGGCCACCTCGACCTGTCCAAGCTCGACACGATGCTGGGGAAGGGCGTCAACGTGGTGACGCGGCTGCGGACCGCGCTGCGAGCACCCGGCGTCGTGCCCGGTCCCGTCGTCATCGACTGTTGCCCGTTGCTGGGCGTGCTGTCGCTGAACGCGATTTTCGCCTGCGACCTGGTGGTCGTCCCCGTCTCCGCCGACTACCTGGCGCTGCAGGGCGCACAGCAGGTCGAACGCGCGCTCAATGCGCTGGAGCCGGTGTTCAAGTCGCGCCTCCCGAGACGCTATTTGCTGACTCGATTCGACGCGCGACGCAAGATGAGCTCGGAAGTCGCCGACCTGATGGCGATGGCGTTCCGGCCCGATGAGATCTGCACGACGCGGATTGCCGAAAATGTGAGCCTGGCGGAAAGTCCGGCGCGACAACTCGACGTGTTCCGCTACGCGCCGGCGAGCGCCGGTGCGCGCGACTACAAGGCATTGGTTGAGGAGCTAGTGGCTGCCGGATTTGCGTAGCATCGAGCGTGCGATCGTCGGCACGCCCATCGCGGCGTCGGTGTTGCTGATGATGCTGATGACGCCTTCGATGTCCATCGGATCGCTGCGGCGGACCGACTCGCTGTTGCAGCTGATGACCTGGCAGTGATGGTACATCTGCCGCAGCCGGCGTTCCGCGTCTTCGCGGTTCGCCGCCATGATGCAGATGTTGTCGACGCGCTGGCCGCTGCGCGTGCGAATGTTGAAGCCGAAACGCGTCATCAATCCTCCCTGCAAATCGCCCGCATCGCGTTCTTCCGCGCGCGCTCTCCGCGGCGCCACGGTGCCCGGGCGTCCGGGGTTGCCATCATACGCTCGCCACTTGCGATGCAAATATCGTACCGAGAACCGTTGTGTGCGATACATCAGGCAGCTTGCGGAGGCCCTTTTTTCAAGGGAGTGTCTCCAGATGGCGACGCTCGCGTTTGCTTGATTGCAGCGAATTGAGAGTGACCGCTCACATTCGAAATTGTTGGCAGCTCGCCCAACGCCTGTTGTGCAGTACGACCATCCTGTCGGCGTGTGCCGCCTGCCGTCAGTAACGTCGGGCTTGCGCGCATTGAAGGGTGCGGCAAGCCAGCGCACAATCGCGTCCACCTGAACGCGGCGGAGAGAACGATGTTTTGTGCCCAGTGCGGTCAGCTCGTCGCCGAAGGGATGAAGTTCTGCCCGCACTGCGGCGCCCCGGTGGCCGCGGTGGCACCCACCGTCGCAGCGCCCACAAGCGAAGCGGCGTCCGCGCCGGGCCCGGCGCCGCAGGCCGGATCCGAGTCGGGCGACGCCGGCGCGACCGCCGCCGGCCTGATCGCGCGCGTCAAGGCGATCCTGCTGACGCCGTCGGCCACCTGGCCGGTTATCGCCGCCGAGCCCTCGTCTGCCCCGGCGATCTATGGCCGCTATGTGGCCCCGCTGGCGGCAATCGGCGTCATCGCGGCATTCATCGGCCACACGGTCATCGGCTACGACGTTCCGCTGCTCGGTCACATGCGCACCGGCATCGTCGCCGGCCTGGGTGCGGCTGTCCTCGGCTACCTGCTGTCGTTCGTCAGCGTGTTCGTGATCGCCTGGCTGGTCGACATGCTGGCACCGACCTTCGGCGGCCAGCGCGATCCGCTGGGCGCGCTCAAGGTGACGGCGTACAGCTACACGCCCGCATGGGTCGCGGGGATTCTCCAGCTGGTTCCCGCCTTGGGGGTGCTCGCGCTGCTGGCCGGATGCTATGGCCTCTACCTGCTCTATCTCGGCTTGCCGGTGCTGATGCGCTGTCCGAAGGAGAAGTCGCTCGGTTACACGATTGTGCTGATCCTGTGCGCCATCGTCGTCTCGGTCGTCATGGGGATCTTGAGCACCTGCGCGGTGACCGGTCTGGGCCTTGCCGGGATCGGCGCGATGAGCCGGCTCGGGACCCCCGCCGACAGCGCCGCGACGGCGAATGCCGGAGGCGTGATTGCCGGCATATTCGGCGGCAAGTCCGACGCCGACAAGGCGCGCGTCAGCGAGGCCTTGTCGCAGCTGCAGAAGATCGGCGAAGACGCCCAGAAGGCCAACGCTCGCGGCGCACCCGATCCCAAGGCGAGCGCAGACATGACCGCCGCCCTGAACGCGGTCGGCGCGATCGTCTCCGGCGGCAAGGATGTCGCAGCCGGTCGATTTCCGCAAGCTTCGGGAAATGCTGCCCGAGACGCTGGCCGGCATGAAGCGCGTCGATGCCACCGGGCAGAGCGGCGAGGCGATGGGCATCAAGGGCTCGAGCGCCACGGCGCGCTACACCGACGGCGCCGGCGCGTCGCTGAACGTCGATATTTCCGACATGGGCTCGCTGGCGGGGCTGGCGGGGCTTGCATCCCGCTTCGATCCCAGCATGGAAAAGGAAACCGAGACCGGCTACGAGCGGACCAGCAAGGTGAACGGCCAGATCGTCCACGAGCGCTACGATCGTCGCGCAAAGAACGGCGAGATCAGCATCATCCTTGGCGAGCGCTTCAATGTCGCGGTGCGCGGCAACGGCGTCGAACCCGCGACGCTGCAGCGCGCGATCAAACAGATCGACATGGCCGGGCTCGTCGCGCTGGCGAAATAGGCCGGCGCCGGCGCCTGTCTTCAAGTGGCCGGGCCGATGGCCGATCTGCGAACCACGGCGCGCGTCGCAAAAAAAGGGCCTGCTTTGGCCTTAGGCAATCCTACCGGCGCTAGCGCGCGGCAAGCAGGTGCGCTGCCAGCTCCGCGAATCCCGCGCCGGATTCGCGCTCGGTTACGTAGGCCGGAGATGTGGCGATGCGGCCGGCGAACGCACGCACGTTCGCAACGCCGACCGAGTACGGAAAATGCTCGAACATCGGCGCGTCGTTCGGCGAATCGCCGACAAAGATGAAACGGTCGCGCTCGGCATCAACGTCGATACCAAATTCATCGCGCAGCAAGGTTCGCGTCATCGCCAGCTTGTCATACGTCGCCGAACCAGCCGTTGACGTGGATCGAGCTCATCTTGGCGGTCATGCCCGCCGCGCCCATCAGCGCGATGATCCGGTCGATCGCATCGTCCGGCAGGCGCGGCACGTCTTCGCAGAAATCGATCGCGAGATCGCTTTCGCGGTACGGCTGGTCCGACGCCAGGGCGGCGCCGGGCACCTCGCGCAGGATAGCCTCGGCGATCTCGACAAGTCGCCGGCGATTGGCGGCGCGCTCGGCTTCTGTCGCGACGTAGCGTTTGCGCAGCCTGCCCGTCCCTCGGTCGCGAAGCATGTATAGCGCGCCGTTTTCGCCGACCACCGCATCGACCGGCCACATGCGCGCGATGTGATCGCACCAGCCGGCCGGACGTCCGGTGATCGGTATCAGCAGCAGCCCCGCGGCGCGCAGGCTTTCCATCGCCGCGTAGGCTTGCGCGGTGATTCTGCCGCGGGTCGAAAGCGTGTCGTCGATATCGGCCAGCACGCCGCGCATCGCTGCGCGCGCCGCGAGCGGCATCGCGACCAGCGGCCGCATCGCCGCGCTCAAGACGACCCGCCGCGAGTGCGAGGGTGACGCAAGTAAGCGGCGACCGCGTCGCGCTCTTCGCCGCGCAAATGAAGGCCGCATTTGGTTCGCCGCCAGAGTACGTCGTCGGCCTCGATCGCCCATTCCTGCGCGACCAGATAATCGATTTCGGCGGCGTAGAGCGTATGGCCGAAATACGCGCCGAGATCGGCCGGCTCGCGAGTCTCGCCCAGGATGCGCGGCGCGCGCGTCCCATGCCGGCGAGCCAGCGCCGCAAGCAGGGTCGCTGGCATTCCCGGATACCGCGCGGCGAGCGCTCGCTCGTACGGCGCGAGTCCGCCGGGCGGCAAATCGCCGCCGGGCAGCGGCTGGCGATCGGTCCAGCCGGCCCGCATTTGCGGAAAAAAAGAGCGCAACTGACCGAGCGCATGCTCGGCAAGCTTGCGGTAGGTCGTGATCTTGCCGCCGAAGACCGACAACAGCGGCGCGCGGCCATCCGGAGCGTCGAGCTTGAGTACGTAGTCGCGCGTGATCGCCGACGGGTCGTCCGAGCCGTCGTCGTAGAGCGGGCGCACGCCGCTGTAAGTCCAGACGATGTCGGCCGCGCTGATCGGCCGCGCCAGATAGGCGTTCGCGATCGAGCAGAGGTAGTCGATCTCGTCGGCCGAAATACGCGGCGCGTCGTACTCCACGACGGGAACGTCGGTCGTCCCGATCAGCGAGAACTCCTGCTGGAACGGGATGATGAAGACGATGCGCTTGTCGGAATTCTGCAGGATGTAGGCGTGCGGCTCGGCATGCACGCGCGGCACGACGATGTGGCTGCCCTTGACGTGCCTGACGTCGGCGCGAATCGAGCCCGGGATTATTTCATCGAGCAGGTCCTTGACCCAGGGCCCGGCGGCGTTGACCAGCGCGCGCGCGAGCACATCCTCGCGCTGTCCTGCGCCGTCGACCAGCGTCGCGCGCCACACGCCGTTCTCGCGGCGTGCCGCCGCGAGCCGCGTCCGCACGCGGACATCGGCGCCCAGCTCGCGCGCCGCGATCGCATTGAGGACGACCAGTCGCGCATCGTCGACGCGCGCGTCCGAGTAGACGAAGCCCTTGCGGAATTTGTCCTTGAGCCCTGCGCCCCATTTGCTCGCGTCGAGGTCGACGCCGAACGATGACGGCAGCGTCTTCCGGCCGCCGAGGTGATCGTACAGAAACAGTCCTGCACGGATCATCCAGGCCGGCCGCAGATGCGGCTCGTGCGGCAGCACGAATTGCAGCGGCTCGATGATGTGCGGCGCCAGCCTAAGCAGCACCTCGCGTTCGGACAGCGATTCGGCGACCAGGCGAAACTCGTAGTGCTCGAGATAGCGCAGGCCGCCGTGGATCAGCTTGGTGCTCCACGACGAAGTATGCGAGGCGAGATCGTCCTTCTCCGCCAGCAGCACCGACAGGCCGCGGCCGGCGGCGTCGCGCGCGATGCCGGCGCCGTTGATGCCGCCGCCGATGACGGCGAGATCGTAAATTGCAGGTGGGGTAGCGTTCATTCGGGCTTCGCGACGCCCGCCATTCTAGCGCAGCGGACGCCTCGCGACCGATTGCGCTAAGATCGCGCATCCAAAGACCGCTGGCGAGAAACCGATGAACATCGTGCCCGAAGTTGCTTCGCTCAACGCCGAGATGCGTGATTGGCGGCACCACATTCACGCGCATCCCGAAACCGCGTTCGAGGAAACCGCAACGAGCGCATTCGTCGCAGACAAGCTCGAAGCGATCGGGCTGGACGTGCATACCGGCCTCGCCAAGACCGGCGTCGTCGGCGTGCTTCGCTGCGGCGGCGGCAGTGACGCGATCGGGCTGCGCGCCGACATGGACGCGCTGCACATCGCCGAACGCTCGGGCGTGGCCTATGCGTCGCGCCACGAGGGCAGGATGCACGCCTGCGGCCACGACGGCCACACGGCGATGCTGCTCGGGGCGGCGAAGGCGCTGGCGCGGCGACGGCGCTTCGACGGCACCGTCTACTTCATCTTCCAGCCGGCCGAGGAGAACGAAGGCGGCGGGCGGGTGATGGTCGAAGAGGGACTGTTCGACAAGTTTCCGATGCGCGCGGTGTACGGCATGCACAACTGGCCGCGCAAGCCGCTCGGCTCGTTCGCGATGCGCGCCGGGCCCGCTGATGGGCGCGTACGACATCTTCGAGATCGTCGCGACGGGCAAGGGCGCGCACGCCGCGATGGCCTACATGGGCAAGGATCCGATGCTGTTCGCCGCGCAGGCGATCAACGCGCTGCAGACGATCGTCTCGCGCAACCTCCATCCGCTCGACGCCGGCGTGGTCAGCGTGACGCAGGTGCACGGCGGCGACACCTGGAACGTGATTCCGCAGGAAGTCGTGCTGCGCGGCACGGTGCGCACGTTCGATCCCGCGGTGCAGGACCTGATCGAGCAGCGGATGCGCACGATCGTCGCCGGCGTCGCCGCGACCTTCGAGATGAGCGCGACGCGTGCGCTACGAGCGTCGCTATCCCGCGACGGTCAACGCCGAGAACGAGACGCGGCACGCGCTCGCGGCGGCGACGGCGGTCGTCGGCGCCGAGCAACGTCGAGACCGATCCGACGCCGGAAATGGGCAGCGAGGATTTCGCGTTCATGCTGCAGGCGAAGCCCGGCTGCTACGTCTGGCTGGGCGCCGGGCAGCGGGCCCGACACGCACAATATCCACAGCCCGCACTACGATTTCAACGACGAGGCGCTGGCGATCGGCGCGAGCTACTGGGTGACGCTTGGTCGAGCAGCAGCTGGCCGCTGCCGCGGCGCGGAAGGCGGCGTAGACACTGGGTCAGCTCGGCTTCGAGCGCGGCGAGCGTGTGCCGCGCGATCATCGACTCCTCGTCGGTCGGAATCACCCACGCGGAAACGCGGCTGCCTTCGCCGCTGATCCTCGGCCCGCCGGCCGCGTTCGACGGTTCGTCGAGCGTGACGCCGAGCCATTGCGCGTCCAGACAGATCCGCTCCCGGATCGGCGCTGCGTGCTCGCCGATGCCGCCGGTGAACACGATCGCGTCGATGCCGCCCAGCGCGGCGGCCAGCGAGCCCAGTTCACGCCTGACGCGGTAGCAGAACAGCGCGACCGCGAACGCCGACTTGGGGTCGTCGCGCGAGAGGAGTGTGCGCATGTCGCTCGACACGCCGGACACGCCGAGCAATCCCGACTGGTGGTAAAGGAGCCGTTGGATCGCGCGCGAGTCCATCTTGAGCTCGTCCAGAAGATACAGCACGACGCCGGGATCGAGCGATCCGGCGCGGGTTCCCATCAGCAAACCGTCGAGCGCCGTGAATCCCATCGTCGTGGCGACGCTCTTGCCTGCCTTCATCGCGCACATGCTGGCGCCGTTGCCGAGGTGCGCCACGACGACCCGTCCTCGCGCCGCCGCGGAATCGAAGCGCGGGAACACGTCGGCAATGTATTCGTACGACAGTCCATGAAAACCGTAGCGGCGAACGCCGCGCTCGGTGATTTCGGGTGGCAATCCGAACGCGCGTGCGACCGGCTCCTGCGTACGGTGAAACGAGGTGTCGAAGCAGGCGACTTGCGGCAACGCCGGTGCGCGCTCGGCGATGACTCGCATCGGCGCCAGATTGTGCGGTTGATGCAGCGGCGCCAGCGGAACGAGCGCGTCGAGTTTCGCGAGAACTGCCGCGTCGATGCGCACCGGGCCGCCGAACTCCTCGCCGCCGTGCACGACGCGGTGGCCGACGGCGGCGAGCGCGCGCTGCCCTTGCTGCTGCTGGACGAAGTCGAGCACATGGGCAACCGCGCCGGCGTAGCCCAGCGCATCGCGGTCGGGCCAGTCGCGCTGCTGCACGGCCGGTCCTGCGCGTCGCGCGCGATAAATGCCGGCGTCGTGGTCAGGCCCTCGATCTGGCCGCGAAGCAGCCGCCGCGGACCGGCGGCATTGCTGGCGTACAAGGTGAACTTCAGGCTCGACGACCCCGCGTTGAGCACCAGGATCGGGCCGGTCATCGCAATTGCGCCGGATTCGCGGCGGCGCGCCGCTAGCCGCCGCTGCTGCGTGCGCTAACCACGGCCCTTGCGCAGCTTGCGTATCGCCGCGAGCTGCGCCATCGCGCTCGCGAGCTCGCCTTCGGCGCGCGCGACGTCTTCCTTCGATGCCTTGTTCTGCATCGCCTCTTCGGCCGCCTGCTTGGCCTCGCAGCGCCTTGGCCTCGTCGAGGTCCTTGGCACGGATCGCCGTGTCCGACAGCACCGTCACGACATCGGGCTGGATCTCGAGATAGCCGCCCTGGACAAAAACGATCTGCTCTTCGGCCTGCCCCGGCACCTTGATCCGCACCTCGCCCGGCTTGATCTGCGTGATCAGCGGCGTGTGCTTCGGGTAGACGCCGAGCTCGCCCATCACGCCGGGGAGCACGACGAACTCCGCCTCGCCCGAATAGATCGACTCTTCGGCGCTGACGACGTCGACGTGGATCGTATTGGCCATGGCCGTCCTATTGCAGCGTCTTCGCTTTTTCGACGGCTTCCTCGATGCCGCCGATCATGTAGAAGGCCTGCTCGGGCAGATGATCGTATTCGCCGTCGACGATCGCCTTGAAGCCGCGGATCGTGTCCTTCAGCGACACGAACTTGCCCGGTGAGCCGGTGAACACCTCGGCGACGAAGAACGGCTGCGACAGGAAGCGCTGGATCTTGCGCGCGCGCGCCACCGCCAGCTTGTCCTCGGGCGAAAGCTCGTCCATGCCCAGGATCGCGATGATGTCGCGCAGCTCCTTGTAGCGCTGCAGGTCTGCTGCACGCGGCGCGCGGTCGTGTAGTGCTCTTCGCCGACGACGTGCGGGTCGAGCTGGCGCGAAGTCGAGTCCAGCGGGTCGACCGCCGGGTAGATGCCGAGTGACGCGATGTCGCGCGACAGCACGACCGTCGAATCGAGGTGGCCGAACGTCGTCGCCGGCGAAGGGTCGGTCAGGTCGTCGGCCGGAACGTAGACGGCCTGGATCGACGTGATCGATCCGGTCTTGGTCGACGTGATGCGCTCCTGCAGCGCGCCCATTTCGGCGGCCAGCGTCGGCTGATAACCGACCGCCGACGGCATGCGGCCCAGCAGCGCCGAGACTTCGGTTCCGGCAAGCGTGTAACGATAGATGTTGTCGACGAAGAACAGCACGTCGCGGCCTTCGTCGCGAAAGTATTCGGCCATCGTCAGGCCGGTCAGCGCGACGCGCAGACGGTTGCCCGGCGGCTCGTTCATCTGGCCGTAGACCATCGCCACCTTGTCGAGGACGTTCGAGTCCTTCATCTCGTGGTAGAAGTCGTTGCCCTCGCGCGTGCGCTCGCCGACGCCGGCGAACACCGAGTAGCCCGAATGCTCGGTCGCGATGTTGCGGATCAGCTCCAGCATGTTGACCGTCTTGCCGACGCCGGCGCCGCCGAACAGGCCGACCTTGCCGCCTTTGGCGAACGGGCAGACCAGGTCGATGACCTTGATGCCCGTTTCCAGCAGCTCGGTCGACGGCGACAATTCCTCGAACGTCGGCGCGTCGCGATGGATCGACATCGTCTTTTCGGCGCCGACCGGGCCGGCCTCGTCGATCGGCCGGCCGAGCACGTCCATGATCCGGCCGAGCGTCTTCGGCCCCACCGGGACCATGATCGGTCCGCCGGTGTTGCGGATCTTCATCCCGCGGCGCAGGCCGTCGGACGAGCCCAGGCAGATCGTGCGCACGACGCCGTCGCCCAGCTGCTGCTGCACTTCGAGCGTCAGCTCGGTTCCTTCGAGCGTCAGCGCATCGTAGATCTTCGGCAGCTTGTCGCGCGGAAATTCCACGTCGATCACCGCGCCGATGCATTGAACGATGTTGCCTTCAGTCATGATGCTTCCTTCGGATCGAATTCATATTGGTCGGCGTTCAAACCGCCGCCGCGCCAGCGACGATCTCGGACAGTTCCTTGGTGATCGCCGCCTGGCGCGTCTTGTTGTAGATGAGCTGCAGCTCGTCGATGATCGTCAGCGCGTTGTCCGACGCCGCCTTCATCGCGACCATGCGCGCGCTCTGCTCGGACGCGATGTTCTCGTTCACCGCCTGGTAGATGACCGACTCGATATAACGCGTCAGCAGTCCGTCGAGCACGGTCTTCGCGTCCGGCTCGTAGATGTAGTCCCAGGGAAACGCGCGCTTCTCGGTGTCGTCGCCGAGATCCGCGATCGGCAGGATGAGGCTCTGCACCGGCGTCTGCTTCATCGTATTGTCGAAGCGGGTCGCGACCAGATGCAGCTCGTCGATCTTGCCGTCGATATACGCGTCGAGCTGGACCTTGACCGGCCCGATCAGCTTCTCGAGCTGCGGGCGATCGCCGAGATTGATCGACCTGCGAGACGACATTGGCCTTGAGCCGGTGCATGAAGCCCAGGCCCTTGTTGCCGATCGCGGTGACCTGCACGCCGATGCCCTTCGCCTGCCAGGCCTTGATGCTCGTCAGCGCCAGGCGCAGCGCATTGGTGTTGAGGCCGCCGCACAGTCCCTTGTCGGACGTCACGACGATCAGGCCGACGTTGCGGACCTCCGGACGCTTGATCAGAAACGGATGCCGGTACTCGGGATTGGCGTGCGCGAGATGGCGCGCGATCGCGAGCATGCGCGCGACATAGGGACGCGACGCGCGCATGCGTTCCTGCGCCTTTTTCATTTTGGAGGCCGCAACCATCTCCATTGCCTTGGTGATCTTGCGCGTGTTCTGCACGCTCTTGATCTTGTTGCGGATTTCTTTCGAGCCGGCCATCGCGCGCGTCCTAGTAGCTGCCGTTCTTCTTGAAGTCCTCGATCGCCGCGGCGAACGCCTTTTCGGCCTCGCCGTCCATGTCCTTGCTCGACTCGAGCTTGTCCATCAGCGCCGCGTACTTGCTTTTCATGAATGCGCGCAGGCTCGATTCGAAGGCGAGCGCCTTCTCGACCGGCACGTCGTCGAAATAGCCCTTGGTGACCGCGAACAGCGTCAGCGCCTCCTCGGCGACCGACAGCGGCGAGTATTGCGGCTGCTTCATCAGCTCGGTGACCAGCCGGCCGCGATCGAGCTGCTTGCGCGTCGCTTCATCGAGGTCGGACGCGAATTGCGCGAATGCCGCCAGCTCGCGGTACTGCGCCAGCGCGAGCCGCACGCCGCCGCCCAGCTTCTTGATCACCTTGGTCTGCGCCGCGCCGCCGACCCGCGACACCGAAATGCCGGCGTTGATCGCCGGACGGATGCCGGCGTTGAAGAGGTCGGTCTCGAGGAAGATCTGGCCGTCGGTGATCGAGATCACGTTGGTCGGCACGAACGCGGTCACGTCGCCGGCCTGCGTCTCGATCACCGGCAGCGCGGTCAGCGAACCGGTCTTGCCCTTGACCGCGCCCTTGGTGAACTTCTCGACGTATTCCTCGTTGACCCGCGCGCCGCGCTCGAGCAGGCGCGAGTGCAGGTAGAACACGTCGCCCGGATACGCCTCGCGGCCCGGCGGCCGGCGCAGCAGCAGCGAAATCTGACGGTACGCCCACGCCTGCTTGGTCAGGTCGTCGTAGATGATCAGCGCATCCTGGCCGCGATCGCGGAAATACTCGCCCATCGTGCAGCCCGAATACGGCGCGATGTACTGCATCGCCGCCGAATCCGACGCCGACGCGGCGACGACGATCGTGTATTCCAGCGCGCCGTGCTCCTCGAGCTTTTTCACCACGTTCATGATCGACGAGGCCTTCTGGCCGATCGCGACGTAGATGCAGATCAGGTCCTTGCCCTTCTGGTTGATGATCGTGTCGATCGCCACCGCGGTCTTGCCGGTCTGGCGGTCGCCGATGATCAGCTCGCGCTGGCCGCGGCCGATCGGCACCATCGCGTCGATCGACTTCAATCCGGTCTGCACCGGCTGCGACACGCTCTTGCGCCACATCACGCCGGGCGCGACCTTCTCGATGACGTCGGTCAGCTTGGCGTTGACCGGGCCCTTGCCGTCGATCGGCTGCCCGAGCGCGTCGACGACGCGACCGATCAGTTCCGGTCCGATCGGCACTTCGAGAATCCTGCCGGTGCACTTGACGGTGTCGCCCTCGGAGATGTGCTCGTAGTCGCCGAGAATCACCGCGCCGACCGAGTCGCGCTCGAGGTTGAGCGCCAGCCCGAACGTGTTGCCGGGAAACTCGAGCATCTCGCCCTGCATCGCGTTGCTCAGGCCGTGAATGCGACTGATGCCGTCGGACAGCGAAATCACCGTCCCCTGCGTGCGAACTTCGGCGCCGGTGTCCAGATTCTTGATCTTGCTCTTGATCAGCTCGCTGATTTCCGATGGATTCAACTGCATGTTTTTTCCTCGCGCTTGGCCGCAGTCCGCATCGCGGGCGGCGTCGCGTCAGTTTCGAAATTAGATCCGCAACTCGTTCGCCATTGCCTGCAATTCGCTTTGCACCGAAGCGTCGATCACCGTGTCGCCGACGATGATCTTCGCCCCGCCGATCAGCGCACGGTCGACGCTGACCGTCGCCTCGATCTTCTTGCCGAAGCGGCGCTCGAGTCCCTTGCGCAGCGCCGCGAGCTGCGCATCGTCGACCGGGAATGCGCTGATGATCTGCGCCCGCGCCACGCCGTCGGCCTCGTCCTTCAGCGCATCGAACAGCGTGCGGATTTCCGGCAGCAGGCCGATGCGATCCGCCTCGATCAGCACGCGGATGAAGTTCCGCCCGCCCGGGTCGAGCTTGTCGCCGCAGATCGACAGGAACAGCGCCTCCTTCTCGGCCGCGGCCAGTTTCGGATTGTCGAGCGCAGCGCGCACCTGGGCGTCGCGAACCGACTGCCGTCGCAATGCGCAGCATCTCGGCCCAGACCGGCAGCGCGTTGCTCTCGCGCGCCAGCGCGTACGCGGCCTCGGCGTAGGGTCGCGCGACGGTGATCGGTTCGGCCATGAGCGCTTCGCCTACAGCTGCTTTTCGATCGCCGCCAACAGATCGGCGTGCGCGCTTGGCGTCGACTTCGCGCTTGAGTATCTGCTCGGCGCCGGCGACGGCAAGCTGCGCGACCTGGCCGCGCAGCGCTTCCCTGGCGCGATAGACCTCCTGCTCGATCTCGGCCTTGGCCGCAGCGAGCAGCCGGTCGCCTTCGGTCTTGGCCAGCGACTTCGACTGCTCGATCGTCTCGGTCTTCAGCTTCTCGCCTTGCGCGACGATCTCCTGACGCGCGGGTCTTCGCTTCGGTCATCATTTCGGCGATCTTCTTTTCGGCGTTGGCCAGGCGCGTGCCGGCCCTCCTCGCCCGCGGCGAGCCCGTCGGCGATCTGCGTCTGGCGCGTCTCGATCGCCCGCATCAGCGGCGGCCAGATGAACTTCGCGCAAAACCAGATGAAGACGCCGAAGGCGATCGCCTGCATCAACAGCGTCAGGTTGATGTTCATGACTGTTCCTTCTTGAGCGACTGCGACGACCGCCTACTTGAGCCCGGCGGGAATCAGCGGGTTGCCGAACGCGAACAGCATCGCGATGCCCAGGCCGATGATGAACGACGCATCGATCAGGCCGAGCAGCAGGAACACCTTGGCCTGCAGCGCCGGGATCATTTCCGGCTGGCGCGCGGCGCCCTCGAGGAAGCGCGAGCACATGATGCCGACGCCGACGCAGGCGCCGAGCGCGCCGAGGCCGATCATCAGGCCGATGCCGATGCCCGTGTAGGCCTGAATCTGCGCGACCAGTTGCAGCTTGTCCATGTTGCTTTCCTTTCTGAACCGACGGTGGGTGGTTGTTAGCGAAGAACGGATGCTAGTGATGCTCGTGCGCCATCGCGATGTACGCGACGGTCAGCATCATGAAAATGTACGCCTGCAGACCGACGATCAGGATGTGGAAGATCGACCAGCCGACGTTGAGGCCGACGGACACTGCCGAACGTGAGCGTCGCCCGATGAAGCCAGCTCGCGGCTCCAGCGCCAGCAGCGCGATCAGCAGGAACATGATTTCGCCGGCGTACATGTTGCCGTACAGCCGCAGCGAGTGCGACAACGGCTTGGAAATGTATTCGATCAGGTTGAACAGCAGATTGAACAGCATCAGCAGCGGCGACAGCCAGAGCGGCTTGAGGCCGAACGGCGTGGCGCAGGAGCTCGTGCAGCCAGCCGCCGAGGCCCTTGTTCTTGATGCTGTAGAAGATCATCAGTCCGAACACCGACAGCGAAAGCGCGAACGTCGTGTTGACGTCGGCGGTCGGCACGCTGCGCCACGTGTGCTGGTCGAAGACGTGCTCGTAGATCCACGCCATGATGTCGACCGGCAGGAAGTCCATCGCATTCATGAACAGCACCCACAGGCCGACGGTCAGCGCGATCGGCGCGACGATCCTGTAGTCGTGATGGAACATGCTCCTGACCTGGTCGTTGACGAAGCCGACGGTCAGCTCGACGAAGGCCTGCGTCTTCGACGGCACGCCGGCGGTCGCCTTGCGGGTGACCAGCCAGATGAAGCCGAGCACGAGAACGCCGAGGATCAGCGACGTGATGAGCGTGTCGTAGTGGATCGTCCAGAAGCCGCCGGCGGAGTCGCCCACCGGTTTCGCGAAGAACGTCAGGTGATGCTGGATATACGTCGAGGCGTCGTGCTGCCCGGCGAGCTGTTCGCCTGCGTGTTCGGTTTCTGCGGCCATCGCCATTCCTGCGGTTCCATCAGTCGCGAATCACGATCGCTGTCTGTCGACACCAGCACCGTGACGACGAACGCGGCGAACAAGAGCCGCGGCAACGACGTCCCGGTAGGTCGTCAGCACCAGCCAGAGCTGGAGCACGATCAACGTAATCTTGGCTGCTTCGGCGCGGATCATCGTCCGCACCGTATCCCCTGCCGTCGGCCCCCTGACAAGCGCGACGACCACCGCGTAGACGACGCCTGCGGTGATGTTTACCAGTCCACCCAGCAACGCCGACAACGCCCCGTGTAGTCCGACCCACCATCCGGCGATCGCGGCGATTGCGACCGTCGCGAAAAGCTGCCAGCCCGCGATGCGGCCGACAGGAAAACCCGGTGGGGAGCGTGCCGAATCCGGCGTGGCCACGGAGCGAAGCAAACCTTTGGATTATAGGGTTTTGTGCCGCGCCGCGTCAACGAATGCCGACGCGGGAGATGCGGTACCGCCGGCGCTTCAGCCGCCCGGTTAGCGCACAGACGATCATCACCTCGTCGTTGCGAGCGACGCGCGGCGACAGGTCTCGCGCCTGCACGCCGTTGACGAAAAATTTGATGTGCTGGCGGATGCTCCCTTGCTCGTCGATGATGCGAAAGCGAATGCCCGGATAGCGCAGTTCCAGGTCGCCGACGACCTCGGCGAGCGTAGCGCCGGCGGCGGTGACCGTCGCCGCGTCGTTGGTGTACGAGCGCAGCGGACCGGGTACGAGTACGTGCATCGTCGTCGGGCGAATAGTGTCGTTGCTCGGTCGGCGCTGCTACATCGTCTCGACCGAATAGATTTCAGGCAAGTGCGCCGCCAGGCATTTCCACGTGCGTCCTTCGTCGCGGCTGCCCCAGACCTCGCCGCTGGTGGTGCCGAAATAGACGCCGACCGGCGCTCCGGCATCGGCGGTCATCGCCTGGCGCTTGACCGTCAGCCATGCCTG
Source organism: uncultured beta proteobacterium (assembly GCA_963697485.1). Classification (GTDB taxonomy): domain Bacteria; phylum Pseudomonadota; class Gammaproteobacteria; order Burkholderiales; family Casimicrobiaceae; genus PALSA-1003. The sequence continues at coordinate 172,958 of CAVOOD010000007.1, read as the reverse complement.
CGATTTGGGGAGTCCGATCGCCTGTCGCTGCCAGGTCTTCCCGGCATTGACCGATCGATACACCGCTGGCTTGCCCCCCGGCGAGACGCGCGGCCACACGCTGGTGCCGTCCATCGGGAAGACCCAGACCGTATCGGGCTCGCGCGGATGCACGACCATCGGCAAGCCGATCGGGCCGACGCTCTTGGGCATCGCCGCACCGATGTCTTCCCAGCGCTCGGCCGGCCGATCGAGGCGGTAGATTCCGCAATGATTCTGCTGATAGAGGCGGTCGGGCAGCATCGGGTGCAGGCGTACGCAATGCGGATCGTGGCCGTACTCGGGATCCGGCTGCGGCAGAAAGTCGGCCTTGACGCCGCGATTCAGCGGGCGCCAATCGGCGCCGCCGTCCGTGGATTCGAACACGCCCCCGCTCGACATGCCGATGTACATGTGTCGCGCATCGCGCGGATCGATCAGGATCGAATGAAGCTTCGGTCCGTCCGGCGTGCCGTCCTGGTCGCCACCGCACCAGGCCTTGCGCTGCGGATGCTCGTTGAAGCCGGCGACGCCGCGCCAGGTCGCGCCGCCATCCTCGGAACGGAACAGCCCTTGCGGCGACGTCCCGCCGTACCAGACGCCCGGCTCGCTGGCATGTCCGGGCGTCAGCCAGAACGTGTGGTCGACGACGCGCGCGCTGCCTTCGCTGAACGCCGGCGGCTGCTTCGCCTCGTGCCAGGTGCGGCCGCGATCGCTTGATCGAAAAATCGTAGGCCCGAGATGTCCGGTGCGCGCTGCCGCGAGCATCGTCCTGGCGTCGCGCGGATCGGCGACGCAATGGTGCACGATGTGGCCCAGGAATTGAGGGCCGGCCAAACGCCATGTCCGGCGTGTCGTGTCGCCGTGCAATTGCCAAAGACCCTTTCGCGTCGCGATCAGCAAGTTCACGCGACGCGCAGGCGACTTGCCAAGCTGCGCCATGACGTTCCTCCATCGGGGGTCGCGGTCGGACTGCCGAAGTTACGCTTTCGCGCAGTCGCCGACAAGTGCTCGGCGCCGTTCGACGTCGCGACGATTTCCGGTACAATTTACGACCTGTCGCTTATCGCGCGCTTACGCTGCGCGCGCCCGCGATAGCCGTCGCCACAAATCACGCGGAAGGAAAAATATCATGACGATCAAAGTCGGCGACCGGCTGCCTGCCGGCACGCTGAGCGAGTACGTCGAGGTCGCGACCGAGGCCTGCCCGATCGGACCCAACCAGTTTCAGATCGATGACGCTGACCAAGGGCAAGAAGGTCGTGCTGTTCGGCTTGCCCGGCGCATTCACGCCGACCTGCTCGGCCAAGCACGTGCCGGGCTACGTCGCGCACTTCGACGAGCTCAAGGCCAAGGGCGTCGACGAGATCATCTGCATGTCGGTCAACGATGCGTTCGTGATGGGCGCGTGGGCGAAGGACCAGAAGACCGGGGGCAAGGTCCGCATGATGGGCGACGGCAGCGCCGCGTATACCAAGGCGCTCGGCCTGGAGCTCGACCTGACCGCGCGCGGCATGGGCGTGCGCTGCCAGCGCTTTTCGGCGCTGGTCGACGACGGCGTGGTCAAGATCGCTGAACATCGAGGCGCCGGGCAAGTTCGAAGTCTCGGATGCGGAGACGATGCTGAAGCAACTCGGCTGAGCTGCGGCGTTCGCGCGAAAACGGCGCCTGCGGGCGCCGTTTTGATTCGCGTTGCGATAAGCGAAGGCCGGCGCCGCCGGCGGCACGACATCAGCGGAGCTTGGCCAGTATGCCGTCGAGCTGATCGAGGCTCGAATAAGCGACGACGATACGGCCGGCGCCGTCTCGCGTCGCTTCGATGCGCACGCTGGTCGCCGAGAGAGTCGGACAGCTCGTTTTCCAGCCGCGCCAGGTCGGCGTCGACGCTTTTTCCGCGCAGCCGCCGTTTTTTCTTCGGCGCCGGATGCTGCGCGGCCTGCATCATGCGCTCGGTGTCGCGCACCGACATGCCTAGGGCGACAACTTTCGCCGCGGCGGCGACCTGCTGCGCCGCCGGCAATCCCAGCAATGCGCGGGCGTGCCCCATGTCGAGCTCGCCCGACGAGCAGATAGTCCTGCACCGGCTTGGCGAGCTGCGTCAGCCGCAGCAGATTCGTCACCGCGCTGCGCGAGCGGCCGACGGCCTGCGCCGCTGCCTCGTGCGTCAAGCCGAATTCGTCGATCAGCCGCTTGATGCCCTGCGCCTCCTCGAGGGGATTCAGATCCTCGCGCTGGATGTTCTCGATCAGCGCCAGCGCGAGTGCCGCCTGGTCGGGCACTTCGCGCACCAGCGCGGGCACCTCCGCCAGCCCCGCGCGCCGCGCCGCCACGCCAGCGCCGTTCGCCGGCGATGATCTCGAAGCGGTTGGCATCGACCGGGCGCACGAGTATCGGCTGCATGACGCCCTGCGCCCTGATCGATTCGGCCAGCTCGTCGAGCGACGCTTCGTCCATGCGCGTGCGCGGCTGGTACTTGCCCGGGCGGATGCGATCGAGCGCGATCGTCTGCAGCGATTCGCGGCCCGGCGTGTCTCGGCGATCCGGACAACAGCGCGTCGAGCCCGCGGCCGAGTCCCTTGAGCTTAGCCATTGACGACTCCCGGTTGCGGCGACGTGCGCTTCGTCGCGGCGGAGCATTTCGCCGGCCAGCGCGAGATACGCCAGCGCGCCCTTCGAGGTCCGGTCCAGGTTGAGCGCGGGCACGCCGAAGCTCGGCGCTTCGGCGAGCCGGATGTTGCGCGGGATCACCGTGCGATAGAGCTTGTCGCCGAAATGCTTTTGCAGATCGGCCGAGACGTTGAGCGCCAGCGTATTGCGCGGGTCGTACATCGTGCGCAGCAGCCCTTCGATCTCGAGCCGCGGATTCAGATGGGTCGCGAACCTTGCGTATCGTCTGCACCAGGTCGGACAGGCCTTCGAGCGCGTAGTACTCGCACTGCATCGGGATCAGCACGCTGTCGGCCGCGCAGAGGCCGTTCAACGTCAGCAGCGACAGCGACGGCGGGCAGTCGAGCAGGATGAAGTCGTATTCGCCGACGACCTCCGAGATCGCCGTGCGCATCTGCGAAAGCGCTTCGGCAAGCGCGTCCTTGAGCCGCATTTCGCGCTCGGGCAGATCGACCAGCTCGACTTCGGCGCCGGCGAGCTCGCGGTTGGCTGGTACCAGATCGAAGCCCCCGGAAGGCGACGCCACGCGAACGTCGGCGATCTTCTTTTCGCCAAGCAGCACCTGGTATACGGTGTGAGTAAGCGCACGCTTGTCGATGCCGGCTCCCATGGTCGCGTTGCCCTGGGGATCGAGGTCGACCAGCAGCACGCGGCGCTTCATCGCGACCAGGCTGGCGGCGAGATTGACGCTGGTCGTCGTCTTGCCGACGCCGCCCTTCTGATTGGCCACGGCGATGATCTTGGTCACGCGGCGCGCTCCATGATCACCAGATGACGATCGCCATCCACGCCCGGAATCTTCAGCGCCGGGGTGCTCGTCACACCGATACCGGCGGGCAGTTGCGCGATCTCTTCGTGCGGATAGACGCCTTTCATCGCGACCAGGCGTCCGCCCGGCGCGAGCAGCGTGCCGCTGGCGCCGGCGAACACCGCGAGATCGGAGAAGGCGCGCGAAATCGCGATATCGAACGCAGCGGCGCGGCGCGTATTCCTCGACCCGCGCCGCGCACGACCTCGACATTCGGCAGCGGCAAGTTCGATCGCCGCCTGGCGAAGGAATGTGGCCTTCTTGAAGTTGCTGTCGAGCAGCGTCAGCTGCCAGTCCGGGCGAGCGATCGCCAGCGGTATGCCGGGCAGGCCGCCGCCGCTGCCGATGTCGATCAAGCGCAGGCCGGGCCGCGAAGGCAGATGCGGCAGCACCGCCAGCGAATCCAGCAGATGATGCGTGACCATCCGTTCCGGCTCGCGGATCGCCGTCAGGTTGTGGGTGCGATTCCATTTGTCGAGCAGCGCAAGATAAGCGAGCAGCCTCGCCTGGGCGTCGGCCCCGACCAGCGCAGCCAATCCCAGCGCCGCGACGCCGTCGGCCAGCCGCGCGGCCGGCGTCATGCCGAAAGCTTGCGCGCGACCGGCGCATCGAAGCCGCGTTTCAAGTGGACGAGCAGCAGCGAAATCGCCGCCGGCGTCATGCCCGGGAATGCGCGCGGCCTGTCCGATCGTCTCCGGCCGATGCTGGTTGAGCCTTCTGCTGCACCTCGATCGAAAGTCCGCGCACCTTGCGGTAGTCGACATCGGCAGGCAGGCGCAAGTGCTTCCTGCGCCGGCGTGACGCGCGATCTCCTCGTTCTGGCGCTCGATATAGCCGGCGTACTTGGTCGCGACCTCGACTTGCGCGGCCACCGTCCGGGTCGGCCACGGGCGAGCCCGCGCCGGGCAGACTCATCAGGCTCGCGTATCCGACGCCGGGTCGACGCAACAGATCGGCCAGCGCGTACTCGCGGTCGAGCCCCTGCCCCAGCACCCGCACCGCGCTGGCCTGATCGACGATGCGCGGATTGACCCAGGTCGACTTCAGCCGCTCGATCTCCGCCGCGACGGCATCGCGCTTGCGGCAAAACGCATCCCAGCGCGACGTCGTCGATGACGCCGAGCTCGCGTCCGGCCTCGGTCAGGCGCAGATCGGCGTTGTCTTCGCGCAATTGCAGGCGGTACTCGGCGCGGCTGGTGAACATCCGGTAGGGCTCGCTGACCCCGCGCGTGATCAGGTCGTCGACCAGCACGCCGAGATAGGCCTGGTCGCGGCGCGGACACCAGCCCTCGCGCTCGCCGGCGGCAGAAGCGCCGCATTGATGCCGGCGAGCAGCCCCTGGGCGGCCGCTTCCTCGTAGCCGGTCGTGCCGTTGATCTGGCCCGCGAAGAACAGCCCGGCGATCGCCTTGGTCTCGAGCGTCGCCTTGAGCGCCGCGCGGATCGAAATAATCGTATTCGATCGCATAGCCGGGACGCAGGATGTGCGCGTGCTCGAGCCCGCGATCGAACGGACCAGCGCCAGTTGCACGTCGAACGGCAGGCTGGTCGAAATGCCGTTCGGATAGATCTCGTGCGTCGTCAGGCCCTCGGGCTCGAGGAAGATCTGGTGGCTGTCGCGTCCGGCAAATCGGGTGATCTTGTCCTCGATCGACGGGCAGTAGCGCGGACCGATGCCCTCGATGACGCCGGTGAACATCGGCGAGCGGTCGAGGCCGCCGCGGATGATCTCGTGGGTGCCGCTCGTTGGTGTGCGTGATCCAGCAGGGCAGTTGCCGCGGGTGCATGTCGCGGCTCCCGATGAACGAAAAAACCGGCGGCGGGTCGTCGCCCGGCTGCTCGGCCAGCCGCGAGAAATCGATCGTGCGGCCGTCGATGCGCGGCGGCGTGCCGGTCTTCAGGCGCCCGACCGGCAGCTCGAGCTCGCGAAGCCGCGCGCCCAGCGTGGCGGCGGGCGGATCGCCGGCGCGCCCGGCCGCGTAGTGCTCGAGGCCGACGTGGATCCGTCCGGACAGGAAGGTGCCGGTCGTCAGCACCACCGTCGTCGCGTCGAAACGCGATGCCGAGCTGGGTGACGACCCCGACGACCCGGTCGCCCTCGAGCACCAGATCGTCGACCGCCTGCTGGAACAGCGTCAGATTGGGCTGGTTTTCCAGCCGCGACGGATCGCCTGCCGGTAGAGGACGCGGTCGGCCTGAGCGCGGGTCGCGCGGACCGCCGGACCCTTGCTCGCATTCAGGGTGCGGAACTGGATGCCGGCCTCGTCGGTGGCGAGCGCCATCGCGCCGCCCAGCGCATCGACCTCCTTGACCAGGTGGCCCTTGCCGATGCCGCCGATCGAGGGATTGCACGACATCTGGCCCAAGGTCTCGATGCTGTGCGTCAGCAGCAGCGTGCGGCGGCCCATGCGGGCCGACGCCAGCGCGGCTTCGGTGCCGGCGTGGCCGCCGCCGACCACGATGACGTCGAAATGTTCTTGGAACCTCATGTTTTATAAGAGAAACGGGTTGGGCGCGCCACGGTGCTTATCATACGTCAAACCGCACCGCCGCAAAAGGGGCGGATGGATGTTTCACGTGAAGCCAATCGCCGGCTGTTTCACGTGGAACACGAGGCGGGTCAGCCGGGCGCCGGGCCCGTCGATTCGCGGATGACCAGTTTCAGCGGCAAATCCGGCCAACTGAACGTGCGCCGCGCCAGCACGGCGACCAGGTATTCCGCGGCAGCCCGCCCGCTGGCGCTCGCCGGGACGCGAACCGAAGTCAACTGGGGATCGAGGCAACGCGCCAGCGGGGTATCGCCCCAACCCATCACCGAGATTCGACCGGGTACGTCAACGCCCAGCGCCCGGCATTCACGCAGCGCGGCGGCTGCCGCCACGTCGGACAAAGCCACAATGGCCGTGACCGCGTTTTCGATCAGCCGTCGAATCGCGGCGCGGACGGCATCGACCTCGTCAAAACGATCGACTCGCTCGTCCATGATCGTGGCGTCTTCCCGCGACGGCGTCCGCGGTTCGGCGCTCTCGTCCCGGCGCAGCCCGAGGATGCCAATGCGGGTGTGTCCAAGCTGTTGCAGATACGCCCAAGCCAACGCTAGGCCGCGCCGCTGGATGCTCTCGCCCGGCGGTGCGACGTCCGATCCGGGCGTGTGCCCGCATTCGACATGTGGCAAGGCGCCACCCGACTTCCAGCCTTCCGGCCCCGGCGTCGCCCCCTCGCCCACGAAAAGCAACCCGTCCACGCCCCGCGCCGCCAGCATCTGGGCGCAAGCGGCGACCGGTGATGCCGCGCAGGCCACACGGACCACCACGCCCAGGCCGTGCGCGGAGAGGCTGCGCTCGGCCGCTTCCAGCATTTGCGCGACAACCGGATCGCCGGAGTCTTCGAGTACCGCGCCGATCAATCCCGACCGGTGCGTCGATAATGAGCGCGCGGCGGCGTTGGCGACATAGCCCAGCCGCGAAGCAGCCTCGACAACCCGGGCCCGCACTGCTTCGCTCACGAGCTCAGGCCGCGCCAGCGCCCGGGACGCGCTCGCGGTCGAAACCTTGGCGTCGCGCGCGACATCGACGAGCCTGGCCACAGCATCCGCCCCGCGCCTTCTTCGCCGAGGCGGCACCGCCTCGGGTTCCTCTGGCGAGGACGCGGGTTCGGGGTTAGATTCTTTGGACATGAAGTGAAAGCGATTACAGCAATCGCTTTCCGCAATCGATATTGGTAAGCGATTACAGTCTCTTTCCGAAGAGTAGGCGCGCGGTGCAAAATGCGCAAGGGCCGCGCCCAAAAGAAAGGGCGCGCACAGCGCGCCCTTCAGCCAGAAACGGGAACGCTTTAGCGGTGGAATCTCGCGCCGAGCGCGCGCCGCTGCGCCGACAGGGCCTGCGGCTGTTTGGTGCCCAGTTTCGCGAACAGCTCGTCGTGCGCATCGAGCTCGCGTGTCCACCGCGCGCGGTCGAAGCGCATTACTTGCGCAAACCGTTCCGGACCGAACTCCAGCCCGCGCCAGTCGAGGTCGTTGTATTCGGGTTGCAATCCCAGCTCGGTCTCCACCGCGTGCGCGCGTCCCTGGCAGCGCTCGACGATCCACTTCAGCACGCGCATGTTCTGACCGAATCCCGGCCACGCGAACTTGCCCTGGTCGTCGGTGCGAAACCAGTTGACGTTGAACATGCGCGGCGGCTTCGCTACCGCGCGTCCCATCGCCAGCCAGTGCGCGAAGTAGTCGCCGATGTGATAGCCGCAGAAGGGCAGCATCGCGAACGGATCGCGGCGCACTTCGCCGACCTTGCCGGCCGCCGCGGCAGTCGTCTCCGATCCCATCGTCGCGGCCTTGTAGACGCCGTCGTCCCAGCTGGTCGCCTCGACGACCAGCGGCACGGTGTCGCTGCGACGCGCGCCGAAGATGAATGCTGATATCGGCACGCCGGCCGGATTGTCCCACTCGGGATCGAGCGATGGACACTGCGTCGCCGCAACCGTGAAGCGCGCGTTCGGATGCGCGGCCTTGCGCCCGCAGCCGGGCGTCCAGGACTGGCCGCGCCAGTCGGTCAGATGCGCCGGCGGCTCCTTGGTCATGCCTTCCCACCAGACGTCGCCGTCGTCGGTCAGCGCGACGTTGGTGAAGATGACGTTCGCGCGCAAGGTCTCCATCGCGTTCGGATTCGATTCGTACGAGGTTCCGGGCGCGACGCCGAAATACCCGGCCTCCGGATTGATCGCGTGAAAGCTGCCGTCGGCGTGGGGCTTGATCCAGGCGATGTCGTCGCCGATCGTCGTCACCTTCCATCCGTCGAGACCTTGCGGCGGAATCAGCATCGCGAAATTGGTCTTGCCGCAGGCGCTGGGAAATGCCGCGGCGACGTAGGTCTTTTTGCCCTCGGGCGAAGTGACGCCGAGGATCAGCATGTGCTCGGCGAGCCAGCCCTCGTCGCGGCCCATCACCGAGGCGATGCGCAGCGCAAAGCACTTCTTTCCGAGCAGCGCGTTGCCGCCGTAGCCCGAGCCGTAACTCCAGATCTCGCGCGTCTCGGGAAAATGGACGATGTATTTCTGGTCGGGGTTGCAGGGCCACGGCACATCGCGCGCGCCGGGCGCCAGCGGCGCGCCGACCGAATGCACGCACGGCACGAACGCGCCGTCGGTGCCGAGCACCTCGCAGCGCCGCGAGACCCATGCGCGTCATGATGCGCATGCTGGCAACGACATAAGGACTGTCGGTCAGCTCGACGCCGATGTGCGCGATCGGGCTGCCGAGCGGACCCATCGAAAACGGTACGACGTACATCGTGCGGCCGCGCATCGAGCCGTCGAACAGCGCGTCGATCTTGCGGCGCATCTCGGCCGGCGCGACCCAGTTGTTGGTCGGGCCGGCATCGGCCTCGCGCTCGCTGCAGATGAACGTGCGGTCCTCGACGCGGGCGACGTCGGACGGATCCGACCAGGCGACGATAGCTGTTCGGACGCTTGGCGGGATTGAGCCGCCGCAACATCCCTGAGTCGACCATCGCCGCACAGAGCCGGTCGTACTCCTCCTCCGAGCCGTCGCACCAAACGATGTTGTCCGGTTGGGCGCGGGACGCGATGTCTCGCACCCAAGCGACGAGCTTCGGATGGCGTGCCTGCGGAGGCGGCCGAAACGATGGTGCGAGCGATGATGCAGGATCGGGAGCGTTCATGCGGCCTGGGATTGGGCGCCACGGTCGAAATCGGCGCGCAGGACAAAAGGGAACGATAACTCTAGCACCTCGCCGCGCCCGACGTAAGCGCGGTCAGCGCCCGGAAATCGGTCAGGCCACTGGGCTGCCTGTCCGGGCGGCGCGACAGCGGACAGGCGCAATCAAGCGAACAGCGGACCGATCATCCACCGCAGCAGCGCGCAAACCGCGCCTCGTGCGGGCCGGGGCAAGCAGCGCACCGGCGCCGAGCGCCGGCAGCCGCAGCGATACCGTCATTTGCCGATGCAAAAACGGCTGAAGATCACGCCGAGCAGATCGTCGGCGCTGACTTCCCCGGTGATCGCCGAAAGCGCCTGCTGCGCACCGCGGAGCTCCTCGGCGAAAAGCTCGAGCGGCGGCGGCGAGGCTTGCAGATGGCGCGCCGCCTCGTCGAGATGCGTCCCCGCGATCGCGCATCGCGTGCAGGTGGCGCTCGCGTGCGAGAAACGTGCCCTCCATGTCCTCGTGCACGCCGGCCGCCGCGAGCATGGCATCGCGAAGCAACTCGACGCCTGCGCCGGTCTTGGCCGAAAGCCACACTTCTTCCGCGCCGCCTGTATCGCGAGCGTTTCGGTTCGATACCCGCGAGATCGATCTTGTTGTGGACGACGATCCGGCGCAGCGCCTGCGGGCAGTCGCGCGACGATCGCGGCGTCGGCGCCGTCATCGGACGTCGCCGCGCGTCGGTGACGATCAGCGCGAGGTCCGCGCGCGCGATCGTCGCCCAGGTGCGCTCGATGCCGATGCGCTCGATCGGGTCGTCGCGTCTCGCGCAGGCCCGCGGTGTCGATGACGTGCAGCGGAATGCCGCGAATCTCGACGCTGCTGCGGATGGCATCGCGCGTCGTGCCGGCATGCGGCGTCACGATCGCGACGTCGTCACCGGCGAGCTGGTTCAGGAGGCTCGACTTGCCGACGTTGGGCTGGCCGATCAGCACGACGTCGAGTCCCTCGCGCAAGCAGGCTCCCCTGGCGCGAGCGCGCCGCGATCGAATCCAGGCGCTCGCGCAGGCTCGCGAGCCTGCCCGCGGCGTCGGCCGCGCTGCATGAACTCGATGTCCTCGTCGGGAAAATCGAGCGTCGCTTCGGTGAACATCCGCAGCTCGGTCAACGCGTCGACGAGCGCGCGCACCTCGCGCGAGAACGCGCCGCTCAAGCTGCGCGCCGCAGCGCGCGCGGCGGTCGCCGTCGCCGCGTCGATCAGGTCGGCGACGCCTTCGGCCTGCGCGAGGTCGATCTTGCCGTTGAGGAATGCGCGCTTGGTGAACTCGCCGGGCTCGGCGAGCCGTGCGCCGAGATCGAGGCAGCGGCGCAGCATCAGCGCGAGCACGGCAGGACCGCCGTGCCCGTGCAGCTCGAGCACCGTCTCGCCGGTGTACGAGGCGGGCGCCGGAAAATAGAGCGCGAGTGCCCTGGTCGAGCGTTTCGCCGTGCGCGTCGACGAAAGTCGGCGCGCGTCGCGACGCGCGGCGCGAGCGACGCGCCGACGACGCCGGCGATGACGCGCGACAGGTCCGGGCCGGAGACGCGCACGATGCCGATGCCGCCGCGACCGGCGGGCGTCGCGATCGCGGCGATCAGCTCGGTAGCGATCGGCGTCGGCATGCGGTGCCCCCGCGCGGGCTTCGGTGTCGTGCTCAGCGGCGCTTCGCCGCCGCGGCGGCGTCTCCCGCCCGAGCACGCGATTCATGTGCCACTGCTGGAAGATCTGCAGCGAATTGTTGATCAGCCAGTACAGCACGAGGCCCGCCGGGAAGAAGATGAACATCACCGAGAACGCGATCGGCATGATCTGCATCACCTTCGCCTGCACCGGATCCTGGATCGGCGTCGGCGACAGCTTCACCTGCAGATAGGCGGTGATCGCGTAGATGACCGGCAGCACGAAGTACGGGTCGGGCGCCGACAGATCGTGGATCCAGCCGATCCACGGCGCGTGGCGCAGCTCGACGGCGGACAAGCAGCACCCAGTAGAGCGCGATGAACACCGGGATCTGCACGAGGATCGGCAGACAGCCGCCGAGCGGATTGATCTTCTCGGTCTTGTACATCTCCATCATCTTGACCTGCAGCTGCTGCTTGTCGTTCGCGTACTGCTCCTGCAGCGCCTTCAGCTTCGGCGCGATCACCTTCATCTTGGCCATCGAGCGCGCGCTGGCGTGGTTCAGCGGATAGAACACGCTCTTGATGATGATCGTCAGCAGGACGATCGCCCAGCCCCAGTTGTGCACCAGCGCGTGCAGCCACTTGAGCAGCCAGAACAGCGGCGCCGCGATCACGGTGAAGATGCCGTAGTCGACGACCAGGTCGAGACCCTTGGCGAGCGTCTTGCAGCGTGTCCTGGTCCTGCGGGCCGACGTAGAGCGGCACCTGATGTCGCCGGTCGCGCCGGGCGCGATCGGTGCCGACCGGCACGATCACGCCGGCGGCGTAGAGGCCGTTGTCGAGCTTGCGCGCATAGAACTCGCGCGGCGTCTTCGGCTCGTCGGGCGGCAGCCACGCGGCGACGAAGTAGTGCTCGACCATGCCGACCCAGCCGTTGTCGGCGTTCTTGGTGAACGGCGGCTTGCGCGCTCGGATCGGCGGCGAGCTTGTCGAGCTCGCCGAATTCGACCTTCTTGAACTTGTCGGTTTCGTTGTAGATGACCGGACCGATGTACGACGACGGGCGCCATCGAGTTCTGCACGCTCTGCGACTTGGTGTCGCGCGTGAACTGGAAATACGCGTACGGCGCGATCGGCGCGGTGCCGGCATTGGTGATCGTCGTAGTCGACGTCGATCACATAGCTGCCGCGATGGAAGGTCAGCGTCTGCACGACCTTGTCGCCGTTGGCGGCGCGTCGCCTGCAGCTTGAGGTCGAGCGTGTCCGCGCCGGGCGCCAGTTCGCGCGGTCCCGGCAAGCGCCTGCCAGAGCGTGCGGTGGTTGGGCAGGCCCTCGCCGAGCAGGCCCGACTGCGCGACGAATGTGCGATCGGCATTTTTCTGCAGCAGCAGATACGGCTTGGACTTGTCGTCGGTGTCGCGATGCTCGTTCAAGCGCGACCTGCGTGATGACCCCGCCGGCGGTGTCGACGTCGGCGGTGTAGAGATCGGTCTTGATGGCGATCTTTTCGCCGGCCGGCGCTGCCGGCGGGCGCGGCGTTCGGGTTGGCAGCGGCGGCGGCGCCCGGGTACCGGCGTGGCCGTGGGCACCGGTGCTTCCGCGGACGGGCCGGGCGCCGCCTGCGTGACCGGCGGCGGCGGCGGCCGGTGCTCGCGCTGCCACGCCTCCCAGAGGAACAGCGCGGAGAACGAGAAGATGACGAAAAGAATCAGGCGTTGGGTGTCCATGAACTGCCGAAATCGAATGCGTGATGGTGCTCAGGGAACCGGATCGTACCCGCCCGGCATGATACGGATGGCAGCGCGCCAACGCGGCGCGCGGCAAGCCAGACGCCGCGAGCTGCGCCATGGCGCTCGATCGCCTCGCGCGCATAGTCGGAGCAACTGGGATAAAAGCGGCAGTTCGCGCCGAGCAACGGACGCAGCGCGTATTGGTATGCGCGCAGCAGGCCGAGCAGCAGCGTCTTCATCGCGGCCCTGCCGCGGTCAGCGCGTCCAGCAGCGCGCGCTGCCTCGGCGCCGACCGCCGCGATGCCTGCTTGCGGACAGCCGCGTCGCAGACGCAGCGACGATGTCGAATCGGTCGAGCGCCGGGCGGCGCAGGCGTACCGCTTCGCGCAGCATGCGCTTGAGCCGGTTGCGATCGACCGCGAGCTTCAGTTGCTTGCTTGCCGATCACGTATCCCACCTGGCCGATCGCGCCCGCCGGCCGGCACTGCCAGAAGTTGCAGATGTTCGGCCTCGATGCGGCGGCCCTGGCGAAACAGCCTGGCGAACGCCGCCGCCCCGCGCAGCCGGTGCCGTTGATTCGAGCCTATGTCGCGGATGTCGCGGACGGCTCTAGACGGCGAGCCGGGCGCGGCCCTTGGCGCGACGTGCGCGCAGGACCTTGCGGCCGCCGATGCTTTTCATGCGGGCGCGAAAACCGTGCGTCCGCTTGCGCCGGATGACCGACGGCTGGTAGGTGCGTTTCATGATCTGTCTTCCGTTCGAAAAAAGCCTTACATTAGAACGTTTTGCATACGCGCTCTGTCAAGGCATAATCCGCGCGTCGATCCGGCTGTGGATAACTTTGCGGCGAAGCGAGTACAATAGCGTTCGTCACGGGCTCCGTTCGGCGCCCGCTATTTTTTCGGTCTTGCCGTCCTGCACGCACTATCCGCCATGTCCACGCCCGTATTCTGGCAAGCCTGCCTGGAATCGTTCCAGCAGGAGCTGACGCAGCAGCAATTCAATACCTGGATTCGTCCGCTGCGGCTGGAAATCGCCGGGGACGAGCTGCGGCTGATCGCCCCCAACCGGTTCGTGCTGCAGTGGGTCAAGGAGCGCTTCGCCGGCCGCATCGAGGAGCTTGCCGCGGTCGCAGTCGGCCGCCCGCTGCGACTGGGACTTGGTCGTTGCCGACGGCGCCGAGCGCGTGCCTGCGCCGGCAGTCGACCGCGATCTCGCCCGATCCCGGCGCCGCAGCGACGCCGCGCGCGGCGAGCAGGCCAGCCTCAATCCCGGCTTCACCTTCGCCACCTTCGTCGCCGGCAAGGCCAACCAGCTCGCGCGCGCCGCGGCATGCAGGTCGCCGAGCAATCCGACCTCGTACAACCCGCTGTTCGTCTACGGCGGCGTCGGCCTCGGCAAGACGCACCTGATCCAGGCGATCGGCAACCAGATCCTGGCGCAGCAATCCCGACGGCCAAGATCCGCTACATCCACGCCGAGACCTACGTCTCCGACGTCGTGCGCGCCTACCAGCACAAGGCGTTCGACGACTTCAAGCGCTACTACCGCTCGCTCGACCTCCTGCTGATCGACGACATCCAGTTCTTCAACGGCAAGAGCCGCACGCAGGAAGAGTTCTTCTACCTGTTCAACACGCTGATCGAGGCGCACAAGCAGGTCGTGATCACCTGCGACACCTACCCGAAGGAAATCTCGGGCATCGAGGAGCGGCTGATCTCGCGCTTCGGCTGGGGCCTCACCGTCGCGCTCGAGCCGCCGGAGCTCGAGATGCGCGTCGCGATCCTGCTGAAGAAGGCCGAGCACGACCGGCGTGAAGCTCGACGAGCAGGTCGCCTTCTTCATCGCCAAGCACATCCGCTCGAACGTGCGCGAGCTCGAAGGCGCGCTGAAGCGCGTGCTCGCCTACTCGAGCTTCCACGGCCAGGAGATCTCGCTGGCGGTGGCCAAGGAGGCGCTGCGCGACCTGCTCGCGGTGCAGAACCGCCAGATCTCGATCGAGAACATCCAGAAGACCGTCGCCGACTACTACAAGATCCGGGTCTCGGACATGCACTCGAAGAAGCGCTCGCGCGCGATCGCCCGGCCGCGGCAGGTTGCGATGGCGCTCGCCAAGGAGCTGACGCAGCTGTCCCTGCCGGAGATCGGCAGCAATTTCGGCGGCCGCGATCACACGACGGTGCTGCACGCCTGCCGCCAGATCGCCAAGCTGCGCGAGTCGGTCCCGGAGATCACCCACGACGTCAATTTTCTGCTTCAGGTCTTGCGGAACTAGACACGCAGCCGACACTTCCGGACTGTATGAATCGGCACTGAACGGGTTTATAATTTGTTGATTAACCGACCCATGCCGGCGCACGCAGATTTGCCCCCAAACCATCCACACGCCGAACAGAAGTTATACCGAAGCGCGGGCGCGCCAAAGCTGCGGAATCGGTTGCCTTTTTCACTGTTGTACCGAAAGTCGACGAACTCCTATTAGCTGTTATTGGGTTTAAAACAATGCAATTAAAACAGATACCCAGAGACGCGCTGCTCAAACCGCTTGCAGGCCGTATCCGGAATCGTCGAACGCCGGCACACGCTGCCGATCCTCTCCAACGTGCTGCTCGAACAGAAGGACGGCCGGCTGTTCGTCACCGCCACCGATCTCGAAATGCAGATCACCGCGCACAGCGAGCTCGCCGGCAAGCAGGACCAGGCGGTCACGGTCGCGGCGCGCAAGCTGCAGGACATCCTGCGCGCGCTGCCCGACGATGCGACGGTCAACCTCGAGGCCACGGCCAGCAAGATGACGGTGCGCGCGGCGCGCTCCGCTTCAACCTGCAGACGCTGCCCGCGGCCGACTATCCGCGCATCAGCATCGCGCAGGAGCAGCAGCAGACGCTCACGCTGCCGCAGACGCGAGTTCCGCGGCTTGCTGAAGCTCGGCCGAGTTCGCGATGGCGCAGCAGGACATCCGCTACTACCTGAACGGCATGCTGCTGGTGGTCGACAAGGGCACGCTGCAGGCGGTCGCGACCGACGGGCATCGCCTGTCGTACGCGAGCATCGCCGTCGACGGCGACTACACGCGGCAGGAAGTGATCCTGCCGCGCAAGACCGTGCTCGAGCTGGGCAAGCTGCTCGAGGACAGCGATGACCGAGTGACGATCGATCTGCTCGCCAACCAGGTGCGCTTCCGCTTCGGCAGCATCGAGCTCGTCAGCAAGATCGTCGACGGCAAGTTTCCCGACTACAACCGCGTGATCCCGACCGGGCACGCGAAGCAGATCGAGCTCGACCGCGCCGAGCTGCTGCAGGCGCTGCAGCGCGCGGCGATCCTGTCCAACGAGAAGTTCCGCGGCGTGCGCCTGGTCCTCGGCAACGGCCAGCTGAAGATCATCTGCACGAACAGCGAGCAGGAAGAGGCCGAGGAAGAGCTCGAAGTCGACTACGAGGGCGATCCGCTCGACATCGGCTTCAACATCACCTACCTGCTCGACGTGCTGAACAACCTCGGCACCGACAAGGTCGTGCTGGCATTCGGCGACGCCAACTCCAGCGCGCTGGTCAGATGCCCGAGACGCGGCGATTTCAAGTACGTCGTGATGCCGATGCGCATCTGACCGCCGCGACAGTCAACATGGCCACCCGCGGCGCCGACATCAGTCGGCGTCGGCGTTTTCGAGGGTGGTCGGAAACGAGAAACCGCGAATGACCCAAGCCAATCCCAAGCCCACAGACAACGGCAGCGACTACGATTCGACCAGCATCAAGATCCTCAAGGGCCTCGACGCGGTGCGCAAGCGCCCCGGCATGTACATCGGCGACACGTCCGACGGCACCGGGCTGCATCACATGGTGTTCGAGGTGCTCGACAACGCGATCGACGAGGCGCTCGCCGGCCACTGCGACGACATCAAGGTCGTGATCCATGCCGACAATTCGATCTCGGTCGTCGACAACGGCCGCGGCATCCCGACCGACATCAAGGAAGACGACGAGCTCAAGCGCTCCGCCGCCGAGATCGTGATGACCGAGCTGCACGCCGGCGGCAAGTTCGACCAGAACTCGTACAAGGTCTCCGGCGGCCTGCACGGCGTCGGCGTCTCGGTCGTCAACGCGCTGTCGGAGTGGCTCAAGCTGCGCATCTGGCGCGACGGCAAGGCGCATCAGATGGAGTTCCGCGACGGCGTGCCCGTCGCGCCGCTCGCGGTCACCGGCGCGACCGAGCGGCGCGGCACCGAAGTGCATTTCCTGGCCGCGAGCGAGACGTTCGACCACATCGAGTTCCACTACGACATCCTCGCCAAGCGCCTGCGCGAGCTTTCGTTCCTGAACAACGGCGTCAAGATCGAGCTCATCGACCAGCGCGACGGCAAGAGCGAGAACTTCGCCTTCACCGGCGGCGTGAAGGGCTTCGTCGAGTACATGAATCGCAGCAAGACCGTGCTGCACCAGAAGATCTTCCATGCGGTCGGCGAAAAGGACGGCATCACCGTCGAAGTCGCGATGCAGTGGAACGACTCGTACGCGGAGTCGGTGCAGTGCTTCACCAACAACATCCCGCAGCGCGACGGCGGCACGCACCTGACCGGGCTGCGGCAGGCGATGACGCGCACCCTCAACAACTACATCGAAAAGGAAGAGCTCGCCAAGAAGGCGAAGGTCGAGACCACCGGCGACGACATGCGCGAGGGCCTCACCTGCGTGCTCTCGGTCAAGGTGCCCGAGCCCAAGTTCTCGTCGCAGACCAAGGACAAGCTCGTCTCCTCCGAAGTGCAGCCGGTGGTGCAGGAGATCGTCGGCAGCAAGCTGCACGAGTTCCTGCTGGAGAACCCGACCGACGCCAAGATCATCTGCGGCAAGATCGTCGACGCGGCGCGCGCGCGCGAGGCGGCGCGCAAGGCGCGCGAGCTGACGCGCCGCAAGGGCGTCCTCGACGGCATGGGCCTGCCGGGCAAGCTCGCCGATTGCCAGGAGCGCGATCCCGCGCTGTGCGAGCTCTACCTGGTCGAGGGCGATTCGGCCGGCGGCTCGGCGAAGCAGGGCCGCGACCGCAAGTTCCAGGCGATCCTGCCGCTGAAGGGCAAGATCCTCAACGTCGAGCGGGCGCGCTTCGACAAGCTGATCAGCTCGCAGGAAATCGTCACGCTGATCACCGCGCTGGGCACCGGCATCGGCAAGGACGAATACAACGCCGACAAGCTGCGCTATCACCGCATCATCATCATGACCGACGCGGACGTCGACGGCTCGCACATCCGCACGCTGCTGCTGACGTTCTTCTACCGGCAGATGCCCGACCTGGTCGAGCGCGGCCACATCTACATCGCGCAGCCGCCGCTCTACAAGGTGAAGCAGGGCAAGGAAGAGACGCTACCTCAAGGACGAGCACGAGCTGAAGCAGCATCTGCTGAAGGTCGCGCTGAAGGGCGCCGAGCTGGTGCCGGGCGCCGAGCGCGCGCCGCTGTCGATCGAGGCGCTCGAGCACATCGCGCGACAGTATCTGCTCGCCGAAGCGGTGATCGACCGGGTCGCGCGGCTGGTCGACCCGGCGGTGCTGCATGCGCTGCTTACCGGTCTTGCGATCGACCTGTCGACCGCGGACGCGGCGACGGCGAGCGCGGCAGCGCTCGAGCGCGCGATCGGCGACCCCGACATCACCGTGCAGGCGCGCTACGACGCGCCGGCGGAATCGCGCCGTCTGGTCATCGTGCACACGCGGCACGGCACGCCGCACGCCACGTCGCTCGATGCGGACTTCCTGGAGAGCGGCGACTACGCGCAGATCGGGACGGCGGCCGAGGTGCTGCGCGGGCTGATCCGGCCCGGCGCGAGCGTCCGGCGCGGCGAACGCAGTGCGGCCGTCAGCTCGTTCAAGGAAGCGCTCGACTGGCTGCTTGAGCGAAGCTCGCGGCGCGGTGTCGATACAGCGCTACAAGGGCCTGGGCGAGATGAATCCCGAGCAGCTGTGGGAAACGACGATGGACCCGGCGGTGCGGCGGCTGCTCAAGGTGCAGATCGAGGATGCCATCGCGCCGACGAGATCTTCACGACGCTTGATGGGCGACGACGTCGAGCCGCGCCGCGCGTTCATCGAGAACAATGCGCTCGGCGTGCGCAACCTCGACGTCTGACCGGCGCTCGGTGATTGTCCGCGCGACACTTGCCTGCCTGCTGACGCTGACTGCGCTCGCGCCGGCGCCCGCGTCGCCGGCATCCGTCTCCGGGCTGCCGGAGCCGATGACGCAGCGGCTGATCGTCAAATTCCGTCAGGCGGCGCCCGACTCGGGCGTCGAAACAGAATCGTTGCGCGGCGCTGCCCGCGTGTCGCGACTGGCTGCCGACGGCGGTGTCGCGCTGGCCTACGTGCGGCCGATGGCGCTCGGTGCGCACGTCGTCGCGCTCGACCATCCGGTGCCGCTTTCCGAGGCGCGCGCCATCGCGCGACGGCTGGCCGGCCGCGCCGAAGTCGAGTACGTGCAGCCGGATCGCCGCATGCGCGCGCAGTTGGTGCCGAACGATCAGTACCTGAATCTGCAAACCTATCTGCGCGACGATGCGGCGGGCATCAGCGCGTTCAGCGCGTGGGATCTGATGACCGGCAGCGCCAATATCGTCGTCGCCGTCGTCGATACCGGCTATCGACCTCATGCGGCGATGGCCGGACGCATCCTTCCGGGGTACGACTTCGTCTCCGACCCGATCGTCGCCAACGACGGCGACGGGCGCGACGCCGACGCGTCCGATCCCGGCGACTGGATCACGCGAACCGACCTGACCAGCTCGCACACGTTCGACGGCTGCGACATCTCGAACAGCAGCTGGCACGGCACATCGATCGCCGGCATCATCGCGGCCAACAGCAACGACGCCATCTGGACCGCCGGCATCGACTGGGCGGCGAAGATCCTTCCGGTGCGCGTGCTCGGCAAATGTTTCGGCGACGATTCGGACATCATCGACGGCATCGCCTGGGCGGCGGGATTGAGCGTGCCCGGCGTTCCCGCCAATCCGACGCCGGCGCAGGTCATCAATCTGAGCATCGGCGAGCAGGCCGACTGCGCGCCCGCCTATCAGCAGGTAATCGCGTCGGCGCTCGCGCACGGAGTCACTCGGGCGATCGTCGCGTCGGCCGGCAACGACGGCGCCGACGTCGCGACCAATACGCCGTCCAATTGCCTGGGCGTTATTTCGGTCGGCGCGACCACTTCCGCCGGCGGCAGAGCTTCGTACAGCAACTTCGGCGCCACGCTGACGATCAGTGCGCCCGGCGGCGACTACCTTCGCGCGGTCCGACGGCATCGAAATCCTGAGCAACCTCGGCCTGTCGATCCCGACCACCGATGCGCTCGACGTAGGGAACGGCACGAGCTACGCTGCGCCGATGGTGTCGAGCGTCGTGTCGCTGATGCTGGCCGTCGGCGCCGACGCTGAGCGCAAACCAGGTGCGGTCGCATTCTGGTGTCGAGCGCCAAGCCGTTTCCGTTGGGCTCCAATTGCACGACGGCAACGTGCGGCGCCGGCATCGTCGATGCGTACACTGCCGTCCAGGCGGCACAACGCATCGAGGAACTGTCGGTCAATTTCGGCGGCCTGTGGTGGAACGCGCCCGGCGGTTCCGAATCCGGCTGGGGCATCAATTTCGCGCACCAGGGCGATCAGATCTTCGCCTCGTGGTTCACGTACGATCTGAACGGCAAGGCATGGTGGCTGGTGATGAGCGCGAATCGCGTCGCGCATGGCGTGTACAGCGGGACGCTGTTCCAGGGGACCGGGCCGTCGTTCGATACGGTGCCGTTTCCGCCGCTGGGGGCCCCGGGCGGCGCGACCGGCTCGTCGGTCGGCACCGGGACGCTGACGTTCAGCGATGCGAACAACGGCACGTTCGCCTACACGGTCAACGGCATTGCGCAGACCAAGTCGATTACGCGAGAAACCTTCGGGCCGCTGCCGACGTGCCTGTTCGGCGCGCAGGTCAATCTGGCGCTGACCAGCAACTACCAGGACCTGTGGTGGGCCGCGCCGGCAGCCTCGGAAGCGGGCTGGGGGATCAATATCGCGCACGAGGCCGACACCATATTCGCGACCTGGTACACCTACGACCAGGACCGCTCGCCGATGTGGCTGGTGACGACCGCGACCAAGAGCGGGTTGAGCTCGTATACCGGCGACCTGATCAGGCTCACCAACGGGCCGCCGTTCAATGCGGTGCCGTTCCCGCCGATCGGCAGCCCGGGCGGCGCGATCGGCAACGTCGTCGGCACGGCAATGCTGAGTTTCTTCGATGGCAACTCGGGAACCTTCAGCTACAGCGTCGACGGCGTTGCGCAGACCAAGAACATCACGCGCGAAATATTCACCGCGCCCGGGACCGTCTGCCACTGAAGCGCGCGCCGCACGGCCGCAGACGAGGCTGCAGTCGCTACGCGCCGTCGCGAATCAGCGGCGCCTGCGTGGCGAACTGCTCGTCCTGCGGCTTCGCCGGGATCGTGCCGTGCTCCTTGGCGTGCCGGATCACCCGCGCGATCAGCGCGAGACCCATCGGGGCCAGCGCGCGCTCCCAGAGCTCGCGCGCCGTCTCGCCCTTTTTGACGAAGCACCAGTCCTGCGCGGCGATCGCGCCCGCGTCCATCCGGTCGGCCAGGTGATAGATCGATCCTCCGGCGATGCTGTCCGCTTCGCGTATCGTCCATTCGACGGCGGCGATGCCGCGATGGCGCGGCAGCAGCGACGGGTGGAATCCGATGCCGCCCAGACGCGATCGGGCGAGCGCCTCGTTGCTGACGCGCGCGTGGCTGTGCGCGGCGACGATCAGATCGGTCCCTTCCGCGATCGCGTCGGCCGGGACCAGTTTCGGATCGTCGAGGACCTTGACCTCGAGCCCGGCGCTGGCGGCCGCGAGCGCGAGCCTGTCGTCGGCGGCCGGGACGAGGACGCGGGCGATGTCGACGCCTTCTTCGAGCAGGCGAGCGAGCGTCGCCGCGCCGAAGTAGCGCGAGCCGACCAGCGTGATGCGAAATTCGGCCAAGGCGTTCAGGTCGCGCGCTTGCGCGTCGCGGCCCGCGGCGATGCTTTCGCCGTCCGCGGCGGCTTGGCTGGGGGCTTGGCGCTTGTCGCCCGCTGGGTGCTCGCGCTGGCGCGTGGACCGCGAACTCTTGGTGGTCTTGGCGCGTCGCGTGCTGGCGCCCTTGCCCGACTTCTCGGCCAGCAGGGCGACGGCCTCGTCGAGCGTCAGCGCATCGACCTGGTCACGGTCCGGCAGCGTCGCGTTGACGCCGCCGTGCTTGACGTAGGGTCCGTAGCGGCCCGCGTGCAGCTCCACCGGCTGCTTGTCCTTCGGGTGCTTGCCGAGCACGCGTAGCGCCGCGGCGCCGCGGCCGCCGCGCAGCGGCTTGCCCGCGCCGTCCTTGCGGGCCTGGAATTCGAATCCGATCTTGCCGTCCGGCTGCCGCACCAGATACGCAGCGAAAGGCCGCCGCGTTCGCGACGACACGAACTGCAGCAGATCGGTCTTGCCGGTGGCGAGCAGCTTTTTCATCTGCTCGCTCTCGATCGGCCGCTGCAGGATCACGCGGCCGGAGCGAAAATCGCAGGTCTTGCTCCGCGCCCACCGCTTTTTCGCACACGTACGCGGCGGGCAGGGCGAACACGCGCGAGCCGCACTTCGGGCAGGCGCCCAGCGCTTCCTGAGCGCTGAAATCGGGTGCTTCGCCGTCCGCGCCGTCGCCGGTTCCGTCGCCGAAATCGAACTGGACTTCGTTGGCGTCGTTGAGCTTCGAGCTTCGCCGAAAACGGCCGGCCGAGCTTGCTGCGGAAGCCGTCCAGCGGACCGACCTTGCGCTCGGTCAACAGCGCTTTCCGCTTCGGGGATCTCGAGCTGCCGGCCGGCGACGATCTTCCACATGCCGAAGTCGCACGACTGGCACTGGAATTTCTTGTAGTTCTCGTGCACTTCGCCGCCGCACTTCGGACACCGCGCCGCCAAGGTCGCGAAGTCGCCCGGGATCGTGTCGCTTTCGAAGTTCTTCGCCTGCGCCGACGATGTGC
The DNA here is from genome assembly GCA_963697485.1 of uncultured beta proteobacterium. Taxonomy (GTDB): domain Bacteria; phylum Pseudomonadota; class Gammaproteobacteria; order Burkholderiales; family Casimicrobiaceae; genus PALSA-1003. The sequence continues at coordinate 150,379 of CAVOOD010000007.1, read as the reverse complement.
TTGGTCATCTTGACGATCTCGCGCATGAACTGCTCGCGCTTGAGCTTGCCATGCTCCATCTGCGCGAGCTTGAACTCCCACTCGGCGGTGAGCTCGGGCGAAAACAGCTCGGGCACGCCCAGGCCGTGCAGCAAGGTCATCAGCGAAAAGGCCTTCGCCGTCGGCTGCAGCTCGCGGCCCTCGCGAAGCACGTACTTCTCCTGGATCAGGCCCTCGATGATCTGCGCGCGGGTCGCCGGCGTGCCGAGGCCCTTTTCGCGCATCGCCTCGCGCAGTTCGTCGTCCTCGATCAGCTTGCCGGCGCCTTCCATCGCCGACAGCAGCGTCGCTTCGGTGAAGCGCGGCGGCGGCCGGGTCTGGCTCGCGACGACCTTGATCTCCTCGGTCGCCACCTTTTCGTCCTGGCGGACCGGCGCGAGCGTCGCCTCGTCGTCGCCTTGAGCCTCCTTGCCGTAGACGGCGAGCCAGCCCGGCGAAACCAGCACCTTGCCCTCGGTCTTGAACGGCTCGCCGGCGACGCGCGTGATGCGCGTCGTCAGCAGATATTCGGCGGGCGGATAGAACACCGCGAGGAATCGCTTGACGACCAGATCGTAGAGCTTCGTCTCGAGCTCGGAAAGGCTCTTCGGCCGCTGCAAGGTCGGGATGATCGCGAAGTGATCCGAGATCTTGCTGTCGTCGAAGATCCGCTTGTTGGGCTTCACCCATTTCGATTTGAGGATCTGTCCGGCGAACACCGCGTAGGCGTTGGACTCGCGCAGCGCTTCCATCGTCGCCTTGACGGTGGAGAGGTAATCCTCGGGCAGCGCGCGCGAATCGGTTCGCGGATAGGTCAGCACCTTGTGCTTTTCGTACAGCGCCTGCGCGAGCGACAGCGTCGTGCGCGCCGACAGGCCGAAGCGGCCGTTGGCTTCGCGCTGCAGGCTGGTCAGATCGTAGAGCAGCGGCGCAACCTGCGTCGACGGCTTGGTCTCCTCGGTGACGGTGCCCGGCTTGCCTTCGCAGCTGCTCGGCGATCGCGCGCGCCTTGGCCTCGTCCCACAGACGCTCGGCGCGACGGTCGGGATCGTCGTCGGACTTTTTGAATTTTTCGTCGAACCAGCGGCCGTCGTACTGCCCGCCGGCGGCGCGGAACGTGCCGAGCACTTCCCAGTAGTCGCGCGGCACGAACGCGCGGATCTTTTCCTCGCGCTCGACCAGGATCGCCAGCGTCGGCGTCTGCACGCGGCCGACGGTCGTCAGCTGAAAGCCGCCCGACTTGGAGTTGAACGCGGTCATCGCGCGCGTGCCGTTGATGCCGACCAGCCAGTCCGATTCCGACCGGCAGACGGCGGCGTCGGCCAGCGGCCGCATCGCCTCGTCGCTGCGCAGCTTGCCGAACGCATCGCGGATGGCGCCCTGGGTCATCGACTGCAGCCACAGGCGCTGGATCGGCTTGGTGTTCTTTCGCGTACTGCGCGATGTTGCGGAAGATCAGCTCACCTTCGCGCCCCGCGTCGCAGGCGTTGACCAGCTCGCTCACGTCCTTGCGCTTGAGGAGCTTGAGCAGCAGCCGCAGCCGGGCTTCCGTCTTTTCGATCGGCTTCAGCGCAAATTGCGACGGGATCGCCGGCAGGTGCGCGAACGTCCACTTGCCGCGCTTGACCTCCTCGTCCTCGGGCATGCCGATCTCGAGCAGATGGCCGATCGCCGACGACAGCAGATAGCGATCGCTCTCGAAGTAATCGTCGTGGCGCGTAAAGCCGCCCAGCGCGCGCGCTATGTCGGCGGCGACGGAAGGCTTTTCGGCAATGATCAGGCTCTTCGCCATCAGAGGTTCAGGGTCATCGGGCTAAAAAAGAGGGCAGATAATAGCAAAGCCAGCTTGGGTGGCACTCGGTGGCGATCAGTGACACTCGGTTGCCACTCAGTTGCCACGCAGTTGCCATTAGCGGCTGCGAACCGGCGCGGGACGCCTATGTATCACATAACGCGCTGGAACGCTCCTCCGGGCAGCGGCGCGACGTGGCCCGCGAGCTCGAGCTCGACCAGCGCGACCGCGATCGCGCTGGCGTCGAGCCCGGTGCGTTCGGCGAGCGCGTCGACGTCGACCGGATCGTGCCCGAGCGCCGTCGAGCACGCGTGCGGCATCGCCGTCGGCCGCCGGCGCGGCGCCGGCGCCGCGTCCGGGCCGGAGCCGCCTGCCGGCGCCAGGCCGAGCTCCTCGAGCACGTCCTGGGCGGTCTCGACCAGCTTGGCGCCTTCCTTGATCAGGCGATGACATCCTTTCGAAAACGGTGAATGAATCGAGCCGGGAATCGCGAACACGTCGCGTCCCTGCTCCGCGGCGAAGCGCGCAGTGATCAACGAGCCGCTGTTCGGCGTCGCCTCGACGACCAGGACGCCCCGGACGAGCCCGCTGATCACGCGATTGCGGCGAGGAAAGTTTCCCGGCAGCGGCGGCGTGCCGAGCGCGAATTGCGAGAGCAGGCCGCCTTCTTCGGCCAGGCGATGCGCAAGCGCCTTGTTCGCTGCCGGATAGATGCGGTCGATTCCGGTCCCGACAACCGCGATGCTGCTGCCGGCCGCCCGCAAGCCCGCCGCGGTGGGCGGCTGCGTCGATGCCTTGCGCCAGACCGCTGACGATGGTCAGCCCCGCCGCCGACAGCGCGGCGGCGAACGCCTCGGCGTTCTCGCGGCCCTGCGGCGTCGCATTGCGGCTGCCGACGATCGCCAGCGCCGGCCGGTTCAACAGCTCGAGCTTGCCCGCGTAATAGAGCACCGGCGGCGGATCGCCGATCGTAAGCAATGCGCTTGGGTAAGCCGGGTCGTCCCACGCGACCAGTGCATGGCCAGGCTCGGCGAGCCAGGCGAGCGAGCGGCTGAGCTCGTCCGGCGCGCGGCCGCTGCGCGATCGCCGAGGCGAGCTCGGCGCTTACCGATTTGCTGAGGCTTGCCCGCGACGCCGCTAGCACCTCCGCGGGGCCGCCGAACGCCTTGAGCAGCGCGACCAGCGTCCGGGACGAGAGCCCCGGAATCAGCTGCAGGGACGCCCAGGCCTCGACGCGCGCGTCGATCTCCATCGGCCGGACCGGTGGCGGGGCGGCGGGGGCGCTACGGCTTGCGCACGAGGTCGCCGGTCACGACCGGCTCCGACGCATTGAGCACGATGCCGTAGGCGACCTTGTCGAACACCCGGAAGACGAACAGCAGTCCCGAGCGCTCGGGCGGGATATTCAAATAGCGCGTCGGCTGAAGCATGTCGCGCGTCGGGTCGCTCATGAAGCGCGCGAAGACGGGGGGCTCGGTCGACGGTCGCGGGTCGACGATCACCGGCGTCGGATGGTAGATCGCCAGCACGGTGCCCGACGTCGATCCCGTCGCGCAAGCCGCGATCGACGGTGACCAGCGAGCCGCGGCCGACTTCGTGCGATTCGCCGTCCAGCGCGATGATGCGCCCGTCGACCGCCTTGTCCGGCGCGTGCGGGACAAAGTTGACCAGTTCCTCGCGCGGCGCCGGCAGCAGCATGTCATCCATCAGGATTTCCTCGCGCGCCGCGGTGATCTCCATGCGCGCGACTTCGCCGAAGCGGTCGACGCGCGCAGTGCCCAGAAAGCGCAGCTCGTAGCCCAGCGTTTCGTTGCTGTCGTACGAGCGCAGCACCTTGCCCGGGCGGTAGATATACCACTGCGTTCCGGCCTTTTCGTCGATGTTGACCGCATAGACGAAGTCACCCTCGCCGCGCACGACGCGATTGTCGTGCGCGGCGATGATCCGGGCGGCGCCCGGGATGCCGTCACGGCTTGTCGGTGATGATCGGCTTGCTGAGGAACGGAGCCAGGTCGCCGGCCGGTATCGTCGGAATCGCCTCGCCTTCGAGGCTCTCGACCCGGATCGAGGGTGCCAGGCGAGCCGTCGGACGCGGGCCGGCAGCGCGATTGAGCGAGAGCCGCCACTTGCCGTCGACCTGGTCGAGCACGACGACGTCGCCCGGATAGATCCAATGCGGATTCTTGATCTGCTCGCGGTTCATCCGCCAGATCTCGGGCCAGCGCCAGGGCTGCTTCAGGAACTTGCCGGAGATGCCCCACAGAGTGTCGCCTTTTTGCACGGTGTAGCGGTCCGGGCGGTTGTCCTGCAGTTGGAGATCGTCGGCGCAGGCGGCCGGCGACGCAAGCATCAGCGCGAGCAGGCCCGCCGAAAACAGCAGGGTCGCTATGGTAGAATTCGCCGCGAGTTTAGGCTCATGTGGCCTCTCCGGTACGGGTGTTGTGCGGGACTTGCAAACGTCCTAAACCGACGCAAAATAAGGGTTTAGGTCGGATTCTGCATCCCGAGTATTCATTTTGCAAGTAATTATGGTTCTGGACATCCTGGAGTATCCCGATCCCCGGCTGCGGAAGCACGCCGCCCCGGTCGCCGCGGTGACCCCCGACATCCGGAAACTGGTCGCCGACATGGCCGAAACCATGTACGCCGCCCCGGGCGTAGGCCTCGCCGCCACCCAGGTCGACGTCCACAAGCGGATCATCGTCATCGACGTCAGCGAAGCGCGCAACGACCTCAAGGTTTTCATCAACCCGACGATCGTCGCCGCCGAAGGCGAAGCCGAGTGCGAGGAGGGCTGCCTGTCGGTGCCCGGCTACTACGACAACGTCAAGCGGGCGGCGCAGAATCACCGTGCGCGCCCAGGACGAGCGCGGCGATCCGTTCGAGCTTTCCACCGACGGCATGCTCGCCGTATGTATTCAGCATGAAATGGATCATCTGGTCGGCAAGGTCTTCGTCGATTACCTGTCGCCGCTCAAGCGCGCGCGGCTTGCGGCCAAGCTGAAGAAGAAGCAGCGCCTCGCGGGCTAGGGGCCTGCACGGGCGATGATCCGGCGTGGCCGATGCGCTGCGAGTAGGTTTCGCCGGAACCCCGCCGTTCGCCGCGACGGCGCTGGCGGCGATTCTCGACGCCGGCCACGAGGTCGCGCTGGTGCTGACGCGGCCTGACCGGCCGCAAGGGACGCGGCCTCAAGCTCGCGCCGTCCGCAGTCAAGGCGCTGGCCATCGAGCGCGGCCTGCCGATCCTTCAACCGCCGAACCTCAAAGGTGCGCCACCCCCGGCCGGCAGGCGGGTCGACGTGCTGGTCGTGGCCGCGTACGGGCTGATACTCCCGCAGGCGATGCTCGATTGGCCGCGCCACGGCGCGATCAACATCCATGCCTCGCTGCTGCCGCGCTGGCGAGGCGCCGCACCGATCCAGCGGGCTCTGCTGGCGGGCGACAAGGAGACCGGCATCAGCATCATGCAGATGGATGCCGGCCTCGACACCGGTCCGGTCATCGCCGCGCACGGTCGTGCCGATCGCGCCGCGCGACACCGCAGGCACGTCTGACCGAGAGGCTGGCCGCGGCGGGCGCCGAGGCGATCGTACAGACGCTCGCCACGCTGCAACACGGCGGGCATGCTGGCATCGCAGCCCCAGGAAGGCTCGGCCGCGAGCTATGCGGCCAAGATCGAGCGTGCCGAAGCCGCGATACGCTGGAACGACGACGCGGTGGCGATCGACCGTATCGTTCGCGCCTTCAACCCGGCCCCCGGAGCCTTTGCGACGCTGCGAGGGCGCGACGATCAAGATCTGGGCCGCCGAGCCGGCCACGGGGCGCTTCGGCGCCGCCGGCCAGATCGTCCGCGCCGACGGCGATGGGCTGCTGGTTGCTTGCGGCCGGCGGCGCGCTGCTGGTGCGCGAATTGCAGCGCGCCGGCGGCAGGCGGGTCTTGGCCGCTGCGTTTCTCGCCGGACATCCGGTCGCGGCCGGCGCAATTTCGACGTGGGATCCGATTGAATTCGTCGCGCACCGCGACCATCTAACAAACTCGAAGGCCTCGCTGATTCCGGGGCGGAGATGACGATCATGTTGGGTAACTGGTTCAAGACGGGTTTGCTGATGGCGGCGATCATGGCGCTCTTCGGCGTCGTCGGCGCCGCGATCGGCGGAGGGCAGGGGATGGTGATCGCGCTGCCTGTTCGGCCTCGGCACCAATCTGTGGGCCTACTGGTTCTCCGACGCGATGGTGCTCCGGCTCTACAACGCCCGCGAGGTCGACGCGACGACGGCGCCGCAGCTCTATGCCGCGGTGCGCGATCTGGCCGCGCGCGCCGGCCTGCCGATGCCGAGGGTCTACCTGATCGACGAGGCGCAGCCCAACGCGTTCGCCACCGGCCGCAATCCGGAGCACGCCGCCGTCGCCGCGACTCGCGGCATCGTCGAATTGCTGACTGCGCGCGAACTCCGCGGCGTTCTTGCGCACGAGCTGGCGCATGTGCGCAACCGCGACATGCTCACCTCGACGATCACCGCGTCGATCGCCGGCGCCATATCGGCGCTCGCGCATTTCGGCATGTTCTTCGGGCACCGCGACGACGGCGAACGCAACCCGCTGATGGCGTTGCTGGTGATGATCCTCGCGCCGATCGCCGCAGTGCTGATCCAGCTCGCCATTTCGCGAGGACGCGAGTACGAGGCCGATCGCGGCGGCGCCGAGATTTCCGGCGACCCGGGCGCGCTCGCCGACGCGCTGGCGAAAATGGAGCGCTACACGAAGGGCGTGCCGCTGCCTCCCGCCGAAGAGCATCCGGCGACCGCGCAAATGATGATCGTCAACCCGCTGCACGACGGAGGGCTGGCCGGTCTGTTCAGCACGCACCCGCCGATCGAGGAGCGCATCCGCCGTCTGCTGGCACTCGCTTCGCAATACCAGCGCGGATTGCAGCCGCGCTAGTCGCGCTCCCCGCGATGGAGCGTCGCGCAGCGATCTGCCGCGAAAATCGTCCGTCGCGTCCTCGCCGGCAATCCGCTTCCGGCGGTACTGACGGCCTTGCCGTTGCCATCGGGCGATCGCGCGCTGGCGCACGAGCTCTCGTACGGCACGCTGCGCTTCCTCGGTGAGCTGCGCGCGATCGTGCATGCGCTCGCCGAGCGTCCGTTGACCGACGCCAGCGTCGAAGCGCTGCTCTGGGTCGCGCTCTACCAGTTGATCCACACCGGCGCGCCGCCGCATGCCGTCGTCGACGCCGCAGTGCGCGCGACGGCGCGAGCTCAAGCGCACGTCGGCACAGGGCCTGACCAACGCGATCCTGCGCACTTTTCTGCGCCGCCGTGATGCGCTGCTCGGACGAGATCGCGATCGATCCCGAAGCGCGCTTTTCGTATCCTCGCTGGTGGATCGACCGCGTGTTCGCCGAGTATCCGCAGCGTGCCGCCGCGATCCTCGATGCGGGCAACGCGCGACCGCTGCTGACGCTTGCGCGTCAATCGCAGGCAGCTTGCGCGCGACGACTATCTGACCGCGTTGAGCACGCGAAGGCATTCGCGGCGCATTCGATCGGCGAGACCGGAGTCGTGCTCGACGAGGCGGCCGCGGTGTCTGCCGCTGCCCGGATATGCGGCCGGATGGTTTTCGGTGCAGGACGCCGGGGCGCAGCTGGCCGCGCCGCTGCTGGAGGCGCAAGACGGCATGCGGGTGCTCGACGCCTGCGCTGCGCCGGGCGGCAAGACGACGCATCTGGCCGAGCTGGCGGCGCTCGATCTGGTCGCGCTCGACGTCGATGCCGCGCGGATCGAACGCGTGCATGACAACCTTGCGCGCCTGGGTCTGGCAGCGCGTCTGGTCGCGGCCGATGCCGGCGAGCCCGATCGCTGGTGGGACGGCAATGCGTTCGATCGCATTCTGGCCGACGTCCCCTGCACCGCGTCGGGCATCGTGCGGCGGCATCCCGACGGCAAATGGCTGCGCCGCGAGACCGATATCGCGGGCTTCGTCGCGCAGCAGACGCGCCTGCTCGATGCGCTGTGGCCGTGCCTGAAGCGCGGCGGCACGCTGCTCTATTCGACGTGCTCGATATTCGCTGCCGAGAACGGCGATCAGATCGTCGCGTTCCTCGAGCGCCACCGCGATGCGTTGCGCATTCGACTCACTTTGCCGGCGGAATACGACGCCATCGACGGTCAACTCTTGCCAGCCGCCCCGGGCGCAGCGCACAATCACGACGGGTTTTTCTACGCCCTCCTGCAAAAGAGCTGAGTCCTTCCGGAAGGATCGCGCGGCTCCGCCGCTCCCGTTCATGCGCCGCATTCTCGCCGGCCTGTTGTGCCTGACTGCGCTTTGCTGTCCTCGCCGGCGGCAACGATCGCGCACGCCGATACGATCGGAGTCAAATCGGCCGAGCTGCTGCCCGAGGACGAAAGCTATGTCCTCAATGCGCAGTTCGACCTGGCGTTCAATCCGACGCTCGAAGAAGCGCTGCAAAAAGGCGTCTCGCTCTATTTCGTCCTCGAGTTCGAGCTCGTGCGGCCGCGCTGGTACTGGCTCGACGAGAAGCTGGTGCAGATGTCGGTGCAGTACCGCCTGACCTACAATCGCCGCTGACCCGCCAGTACCGCGTGACCAGCGGGCTGCTCGGCCAGCAGTTCGATTCGCTCGACGAGGTCGAGCACCTGCTTTCGCGCGTGGTCTCGCGCCCGGTCGTCCGCAGGGACGCGCTGTCGCAAGGGCGAGCGCTATGAGGCCGCCGTGCGGCTTCGCCTCGACGTCGCCCAGTTGCCGAAGCCGTTCCAGATCAACGCGCTGGCCTCGCGCGACTGGTCGCTGCAATCGGAATGGTATCGCTGGAGCTTCACGCCGTGAGCAGGATTCTCGCGCCGCGCGCGTTGCGCTACGTGCTGCTCGGCTGCGCCGTGCCTCGGCACGGTCTTCCTGTTCCTGCTCGCGACGGCGAGCGCCAACACCCAGCTCTTCGCCAGCAACTACAACCTGCTGCTGGTACTCAACGGAACGATGGTCGCCCTGCTGATGGGCCTGGTCGGCTATCAGCTGTGGCGGCTGCGCAAGAACCTGAAGGCCGGCGTCTTCGGTTCGCGACTCGCGATCCGGCTGGTGCTCCTCTTCGCGCTGGTCGCGGTGCTTCCCGGCGCGCTGCTTTACGGCGTGTCGGTGCAGTTCCTCGGCAAGAGCATCGAATCGTGGTTCGACGTGCGCGTCGATCGAGGCGCTCGAAGGCGGATTGAATCTCGGCCGCGGCGCGCTCGACTATCTGCTCAAGGAAACGACAAACAAGGCCACGCAGCTGGCGCTGACTCTGCAGGAAGGCGACGCGGCGAGCATGCCGCAGCGGCTCAATCGCGCCAGCGAGCAGGCGGGCATATACGAGGCGGCGCTGTTTACTTCGGCGCGGCGGCGTGCTCGGCTGTCGCGCGGCATCTCGGGCTCGACGCTGACGCCGGAGCCGCCGCCCGCGCAGGCGCTGCGCCGCGCGCAGGCTGCAGCAAGCCGTACTCGCGCCATCGACCAGACCGCCGATCAGGGCCTGCTGTTGCGCGTCGTCGTTCCGGTCAACACCTCCGATCCCGGCGAGCCGCTGCGCCTGCTGCAGGTGGTCGAGCCGGTGCCGCGAGCAACTGCAGCAGGATGCCGAGAAGGTACAGGCCGGCTATCGCGACTACCAGGAGATCTCGTTTTCGCGCGTCGCGCTGAAGCGCCTCTATGCGCTGACGCTGACGCTGACCCTGCTGCTCGCGCTCTTTTCCGCGCTCGGCCTCGCCGTCGTCCTGTCCGAGCAGTTCAGCGGGCCGCTGGGGCTTCTGGCCGAAGGCACGCGCGCGGTCGCGCAGGGCGACTTCAGCCGGCGCCATCCGGTGCAGAGCCGCGACGAGCTGGGCGTGCTCACCGAGTCGTTCAACACGATGACCGCGCAGCTCGCCGAAGCGCAGCAGAAGGCCGAAGAAAGCCGGCAACGCCATCGAGACGACGCAGCGCCTATCTCGAAAGCATCCTTGCCAATCTGTCCGCCGGCGTGCTCGCATTCGACAGCGCGTTCCGCCTGCGCACCGCGAACCCGAGCGCTGCGGTGATCCTGCAGCAGCCGCTGGCCGACCTGATCGACGTGCCGCTTGCCGACTGGCCGCGCCGTCTGCCGCCGCTTGCCGGCTTTCGCCGAATTGGTCGCCGAAGGCTTCCGCGGCGGACGCGACGGCCAGTGGCAGCGCCAGGCCGAGGTCAGCGTGTCGAATCACACGCGCGTGCTGCTGATGCGGGGGTCGAGGCTGCCCGGCGAACCGGTGGCCGGGCTTCGTCGTCGTGTTCGACGATGTCACCGAGCTGGCCGAGGCGCAGCGCGACGCCGCCTGGGCGGAGGTCGCGCGCCGGCTTGGCGCACGAGATCAAGAATCCGCTGACGCCGATCCAGCTGTCGGCCGAGCGGCTCGCGGTCAAGCTCGCGGGCAAGCTGGCGGCCGCCGACGAGGAGGCGCTGGCCCGCGGCACGCAGACGATCGTCGCGCAGGTGGCGCGCGATGAAGCACATGGTCGACGATTTCGCGATCTACGCGCGGCAGCCGCGTCCGGGAAGGATGCAGCCGGTCGACATCAATGCGCTGTTGCTCGACGTGCTCGGTCTGTACGAAAATCTGCGGCCCCATGTGTCGCTCAAGCTTGCCGACGACGATCCGGTCATACACGGCGAGCCGACGCGGCTGCGCCAGGTGTTCCACAATCTGCTCCAGAATGCGGTCGATGCGCAGGCGGACTCGGCCGACCCCGCGTACGATATCGGCCTCGAGGTGCGCGGCGACGAGGTGGCGCTTGTCGATCGGCGATCGCGGCAGCGGCTTTCCCGACGATGTCGATGCGCCGCGCGTTCGAGCCCTATGTGACGACCAAGGCGAAGGGCACCGGCCTCGGCCTCGCGATCGTCAAGAAGATCGTCGAGGAGCACCATGGGCGGGTAACCATCGAGAACCGGTCAGCCGCACGGGGCCGTGGTGACGCTGTACTTGCCGCTCAAAGGAACCAAGACGTGATGCCGCAGCCGAAAGAAATTCTGATCGTCGACGACGAAGTCGGCATCCGCGAGCTGCTGTCGGAGATCCTGCAGGACGAGGGATATCGGTCAGCGTCGCCGAGAACGCCGGCGAGGCGCGCAACTACCGGCTGCGCACGCAGCCCGCGCTGGTGCTGCTCGACATCTGGATGCCGGACACCGACGGCGTGACGCTGCTGCGCGAGTGGGCGGCGAATGGCCAGCTGACGATGCCGGTCGTGATGATGTCGGGCCACGGCACGATCGAAACCGCGGTCGAGGCGACCAAGATCGGCGCCTTCGATTTCCTCGAGAAGCCGGTCGGGCTGCAGAAGCTGCTGTCGACGGTGACTCGCGCGCTCAAGACGGCCGCAGGTCAGGGGCCGCGCCGCGATATCGCTCGCAGCGCTTGGCACCAGCGCGCCGGTGATCGAAGTCGAGCGGGCGATCGAGCAGCTGCTGCGCGCCAACCGGCCGGTGCTGATCGTCGGCGAGCCCGGCGCCGGACACGACACCGCGGCGCGGGCGCTGCACGTTCCGGATGCGCCGTTCGTCATCCTGGCCAACGGCGCGCGCCTTGCTGCCAATCCGTCGCAAGTTCTCGAGGAAGCGCGCGACGGCACTGCTCTACTGCGCCGAGATCGGCGCTACTCCAAAGCCGAGCAGAAAGGGCTCGCGTTCGTTCTGCCCAAGCTCGAGAAGCACAACACGGTTCTCGTCTGCACCAGCAGCGAGCAACTCGGCAACCTCGCAGCCGAGGGTCGCTTCGATCCGGCGCTGCTGTGCGATCCTGTCCGCCGGCGCGGTGATGCTGCCGCCGCTGCGCGCGCGGCGCGACGACATGCCGGCGCTGATCGACGCGCTTCTGGCGCGAGATCACGGCGAGCCAGCGCACGCTGGGAACGCTGCAGGCAAGCGCCGTGTCCGCGCTGGCGGCGGCATACTGGCCGGGCAATCTCGACCATCTGCACAACGTCATCGCCAATCTCGCGCTGACGATCGACACCGAGATCACCGGCGAGCACGTGCGGCGCCTTGCTGGGCGAGATCGGCGCTGCCGCCGCCGGCGGCGCTCGCACCCGAGGTCACCGCGCGCTTTTTCGAGCTGCCGCTGCGCGAGGCGCGCGAAGCGTTCGAGCGGATCTACTTCGAGCAGTTGCTCGGCAAGGAGCAGAGCAACATGAGCCGCGTCGCCGAGCGCGCCGGGCTGGAGCGCACGCATCTGTACCGCAAGCTCAAGCAGCTCAACATCCGGTTTTCGCGGCGCTCCGACGAAGGAGCATGCTGACCGGGACAGAGGCTGGCGCGGCGACGGCTCCGGCCGATCGTGGCGAAGAGGCCGACGGCCCCGCTGGTGCATCGGCGCGATCGGTATCGTCTTCGGCGATATCGGGACCAGCCCGCTCTACACGCTGCGCGAATGCTTCACCGGGCCGCACGGACTGCCGCTGACCGCCGGACAACGTGCTCGGCATCCTGTCGGTGATCTTCTGGGCGATGATGATCATCGTCACGCTCAAGTACGTCACGCTGATCATGCGCGCCGACAACCACGGCGAAGGCGGCATCATGGCGCTCACCGCGCTGGTGTCGCGCGGCCTCGACGACCGCAGGCGCGCTGGTGGCTGGTCGGGCTCGGGATCTTCGGCGCCGCGATGTTCTACGGCGACGGCATGATCACGCCGGCGATCTCGGTGCTTGTCCGCGGTCGAGGGTCTCGAAGTCCTCGCGCCGGCGTCTCAAGCGCTACGTCGTTCCGGTCACGCTGGTGATCCTGGTCGCGCTGTTCTCGATCCAGCGTCATGGGACGGCGAAGGTCGGCGGACTGTTCGGCCCGGTGATGTGCGTCTGGTTCGCGACGATCGCGGTGCTGGGCGCGGCCGCGATCTGGCAGCGATCCGCGGGTCCTGATGGCGCTGCAGCCCGACTTACGCATTCTCGTTTCTGACCGGCAACCCGCTGGCGGCGTTTCTCGCCCTCGGCGCCGTCGTGCTCGCGGTCACCGGCACCGAAGCGCTGTACGCCGACATGGGTCATTTCGGCGCGTCGCCGATCCGGCGCGCCTGGCTGTATCTGGTGGCTGCCGGCGCTGGTGCTGAACTATTTCGGCCAGGGCGCGCTGATCATCGCCGATCCGGAGGCGATCAAGAATCCGTTCTACCTGCTGGCGCCGGCATGGGCGCTGCTGCCGATGGTGGTGCTCGCGACCGCCGCGACGGTGATCGCTTCGCAGGCGGTGATCTCGGGCGCGTTCTCGCTGACGCGGCAGGCGATCCAGATGGGCTATTGCCCGCGCCTGACGATCATGCACACGTCGGAGCGCGCAGATCGGCCAGATCTACGTCCCGTTCATCAACTGGATGCTGTTCGTCGCGGTGATGCTGCTGGTCACCGGCTTCAAGAGCTCGAGCAATCTGGCGGCCGCCTACGGCATCGCGGTGACGCTCGCGATGGCGATCGATTCGCTGCTGATCTTCGTCGTGCTGACCCGGCTGTGGCGCTGGAATCCGCTGGCGGCGCCTCGCGATCGTCGTGCCGCTGGTCACGATAGACCTGGCCTTCCTCGTCGTCGAACGCGCTGAAGATTCCGGAAGGCGGCTGGTTCCCGATCGTCGATCGGCGGCGTCGTCTTCACGCTGCTGACGACGTGGAAGCGCGGTCGCGCGATCCTGCTCGAGCGCTTGACGCGAGGAGACGATGCCGCTCGACCTGTTCATCGAGAGCATCGCGGCCAACCCGCCGATGCGCGTGCCGGGCACCGCCGTCTTCCTGACCAGCACGCCGAATCGCGTGCCGCATGCGCTGCTGCACAACCTCAAGCACAACAAGGTGCTGCACGAGCGCGTCGTGCTGCTGACGATGACGACGCGCGACATTCCGCGCGTGCCGCTCGCCGGATCGCGTGCAGATCCGACGATCTCGGCTGCAACTTCCAGCAGTTCGAGGCGTTTTTCGGCTTCAAGGAAGACCCCGACGTGCCGGAGCTGCTCGAGGAATGCGGGCGCCGCGGCTCAGCCGTTCGACATGATGGACACGTCGTTCTTCGTCTCGCGCGAAACGCTGATCGCGACGGTCGCGCCGGGCATGGCGCTGTGGCGCGAGCGCCTGTTCGTCTCGATGTCGAAGAACGCGACCAAGGCGATCGAGTTCTTCAACGTCCCGACCAACCGCGTCGTCGAGCTGGGCACGCAGGTCGAGCTCTAGCGAAACGCAAACGCCGGCAAAAGACGCCGCGCGCGAGTGCCGGCGTCGGTGCGCAACTGCAGCTGTCGTGACTCGTCTAGAGCGACGCCATCTGCGCCGCGCATCGTCTTCAGCGCCTTGCTTTCGATCTGACGGATCCGCTCCGCCGAGACGCCGTACTGGTCGGCGAGGTCCTGCAGCGTCGCCGGATCGTCTTCGCGCAGCCAGCGCGCTTCGATGATATCGCGGCTGCGGCTGTCGAGCTTCGACAGCGCGCTCTTGCAGCCCGGTCGCTGCGGTTGCGCGCGGTCTCTTCGCGCTCGAGTATCTGCGACCGGCTCGGCCTCGGTGTCGGTCAGGTACGCGATCGGCGTCATCGTCTCGCCGTCGTCGCCGGCCGGCGGATCGAGCGCGACGTCCTGCCCGGACAGCCGCGTCTCCATCTCCAACACTTCCTCGGGCTTGACGCCCAGCGCCTTGGCGATGCCGTTCGCCTCGGTGCGGGTCAGCGGGGCGAGCTTCGGCTTCATGCTGCGCAGGTTGAAGAACAGCTTCCGCTGCGCCTTGGTGGTCGCGATCTTGACCAGCCGCCAGTTGCGCAGGATGTGCTCGTGGATCTCGGCGCGGATCCAGTGCAGCGCAAACGACACCAGGCGAACGCCGCGCTCCGGATCGAAGCGGCGCACCGCCTTCATCAGGCCGATATTGCCTTCCTGGATCAGGTCGGCCTGCGGCAGTCCGTACCCCAGGTAATTGCGGCTGACGGCGACGACCAGCCGCAGGTGGGACAGCACGAGCTGAGCGGGCGGCGTCCAGGTCGTTGTCCCGCTGCAGCCGGCGGCCGAGCTCGGTCTCCTGCTCGGCGGTCAGCAGCGGAAAACGGTTCACCGCCTGGATATAGTGATCCAGGCTCCCCAGCGAAGCCGGGGTCGGGAAAGCCAGCGTATTCGTGGGCATCAAAAAGCTCCTTCTGAGCGACTAGGCGATATTTTAGCACTCGCCTTGTCAGAGTGCTAAGCCGCCCCGAAGTTCCGCCTCATGGCCGGGCTCCCCGACCCGACTGGCGGCGAGCGCGAGCCAGGCACCGAGCCGTCGCCAGCGCAAAGCGACCGTTGGGGTCCCGGTGCCGGTCGCTGAGGGTCGAACGGTCCGGCAGCCGAGCCTCCGCGCGTGCGCACTCGCAACGAGCTGATCAGGCCGCGCCACGCGTTCAGGCTTCAGCCGATCAGCGCGTCGGCGAACTCCGCGGCGCGGAACGGGCGAAGGTCGTCGATGCCTTCGCCGACGCCGATCAGCTTCAGCGGGACCGGCCGCGTCTTGGCGATCGCGGCCACGACCCCGCCCTTGGCCGTGCCGTCGAGCTTGGTGAGGACGAGGCCGGTCAGTCCCAGCGCCGCGTCGAATGCGGCGACCTGCGCCAGCGCGTTCTGGCCGGTGTTGGCGTCGAGCACCAGCAGCGTTTCGTGCGGCGCACCCTCCTGCGCCTTGGCGATCACGCGGCGGATCTTCTTGAGCTCGTCCATCAGCGGCAGCTGCGTCGGCAGGCGGCCGGCCGTGTCGGCAAGCACGACGTCGATGCGCCGCGCGCGCGCGGCCGAGATGGCGTCGAACATCACCGCCGCGGGATCGCCTCCGTGCTGGGCGATCGACCTGGACGTTGTTGCGCGCACCCCAGGCTTCGAGCTGCTCGCGCGCCGCCGCGCGGAAGGTGTCGCCTGCGGCGAGCAGCACCGAGTAGCCCTGGCCCTGCAGATACTTGGCCAGCTTGCCGATCGACGTCGTCTTGCCGGCGCCGTTGACGCCGGCGAGCATGATGACGAAAGGCCGCGCCGTGCCGATGACCAGCGGCTGCTCGAGCGGCGCGATCAGCTCGACCAGCGCGGACTTGAGCACCGCCGCGCGCATCGACATCGGCGCCGGCGCGCTTCCAGCGGGCGACGAGCTCATCGAGCAGATGTTCGGTCGCCGGAATGCCGACGTCGGCGCGCGAGCAGCGCGCTGCGCAGCTCGTCGATCGCCTCCTCGGACAGCGCCTCGCGGCCGAACAGCGCGGTCAGCGGACGCGAAATGCGTTCGCGCGACAGACCGAGGCCCGCTCTTCAGGCGTTCGGACCAGCTGCGCTCGCCGTCATCGGCCTTGCGCTTGAACAGATCGAGCATCGGATTGGGCGCTGCAGGCAAAGTACAATTCTACCTTTCGATCGCATGGCGCACGCTTGCCGCAAGCCCACCAGATTCGCATCATCGGCGGGCGCTGGCGCGGCCGGCGCATTCGCTTTCCCGCCGTCGCCGACCTACGCCCGACGCCCGACCGGGTTCGCGAAACGCTGTTCAACTGGCTGGGTCAGGATCTCGACGGCGCGCGCACGCTCGATCCGTTCGCCGGCAGCGGGGCGCTCTCGTTCGAGGCGCTGTCGCGCGGCGCAGCGCTCGCGGTCGCCGTCGATCGCAAGCCGCGAGCTGGTGCGCGCGCTGCGACGCGGCCGCGCTGACGCTGGGCACGGCCGCGCTCGAGACGTCACTGCGCCGACGCGCGAGCGTTCCTGGCGCGCGAGACGCGACTTGTTCGACGTCGTCTTTCTCGATCCGCCGTTTGCCGATCCGCAATGGGAAGCGCTGCTGCCGGCAGCCGCAGCGCGCGTCGCCGCGGACGGCGCGCTCTATGTCGAGGCCTCGACGCCCATCGTCGCGCCTGCCGGTTTCGCGATCGTGCGCGGCGACAAGGCCGGACAGGTGCATTATCATCTGCTGCGCCGCTTGCCGGCGGGCAGCGGAGCACTCGCCGAGCTGAGAGATCGGGGCATGCTGAAAGTCGTCTATCCTGGAACCTTCGACCCGTTCACCAAGGGGCACGAGGACCTCGTCCGGCGCGCCGCCAAGCTGTTCGACCGCGTGATCGTCGCGATCGCGGACAGCGAGAGCAAGCGCCCGATGTTCAGCGCCGACGAGCGCATCGCGATGGCGCGCGAAGTCCTGGCGCCGTATGCCAACGTCGAGGTCGCGGGCTTTTCCGGCCTGCTGATGGATTTCGTGCATTCGGTCGGGGCGCACGACGATCCTGCGCGGCCTGCGCGCGGTGTCGGACTTCGAGTACGAATTCCAGATGGCCGGCATGAACCGCAACCTCCATCCCGAGGTCGAAACGCTGTTCCTCACCCCGGCCGAGCAATACCTGTTCATGTCATCGACGATCGTTCGTGAAATCGCCCGCTTCGGCGGCGACGTCGGCAAGTTCGTGCCGCCGGCCGTCGTAGCGCGCCTCAAGGCCAAGGCGGACGACGGAGCGCGCGCGTCGCAGTCGCGTGAGAAGATCCTGATGGCGCTGATCATCACCGACGAATGCATCAACTGCGACGTCTGCGAGCCCGAGTGCCCGAACGACGCGATCTCGCAGGGCCTGGAGATCTACGTGATCGATCCGGGCAAGTGCACCGAGTGCGTCGGCCACTTCGACACGCCGCAGTGCGTCGAGGTCTGCCCGGTCGATTGCATACCGGTGAACCCCGACTTCGTTGAGACGCAAGGATCAGCTGCTGCTGAAGTACCGGGGCCTGATGGCGGCCAAGGCCGGCAACGTCCCGGCTTGATCGGCCGCGTCGCGAAGCCGCTAGCCGTTGGCCGCGAGCGGCAGCGGTTCGGACTGCTCGAGATCGCGTCGATCGCGGCGAGCTCCCGCGCGAGCGCGCCGATCTGCGCCCTGGCGGCCACCTCGGCCTGCTCGAGCTCGGCGATGCGCTCCTCGAGCTCGTCGCTCGCGCGATGGATGCGCTTGACGCTTTCGAGCCTGCGGCGCAGCTGCAGGTGGTGCTCGCGCACCTGCGTCTCCAGCGGCGCCATCACGGCCTTGAGCCAGCTTTCCAGGTCGCGGTTCGCGATGTCGAACACGTGCTTGACGCGAATCGCGATCGTTTCGAAGAATCGTTTCATCAGCGTGAACTTGGCCTTGCTGACCATGTTCCACAGCGTGTTGAAATGCACGTTGTACGCGCGCTCGAGCCGCTCGACTTCCTTCTGGTACTTGAGCATCGAGAACGGCGGCGGCGTGAACGGCTCGATGCCGTGCTCCTTGGCGAAGCGCTGATACATCGCCTGCATCATCTCGTGCGATTTCGGCGGTCTGCCGCGCGCTCTGCTCGAGGCTGCCGTAGATCTTGCCGAAGAAATCGCCCATCGCCGAGCGCACGCCCTTGGTGAACGGGCTCTTCTCGATGCGCTCGCGCGTGTCGGCGGCCGTCGCGCGCAGCGTCTCCAGGCCGATGCTTTCGTACAGGCTGTTGGTCTGCTGCGTGAATACCGTGCGCAGCGCCGTGTAGCGCTGCATGCCGCGCTCGAACAGGTTCTTTTCCTGCTGGATGCGCTCCATCATGTGCTCGACGACGTCCTGGTTCTTTCCGCGCAGGTTCTGCAGCTCGGCCAGCTGCTCGCGGATGCCGGCGATGCGGCTGTCGAGTATCGTGCGCGTGCCCGCGACCAGCGCGCGGATCTCGGCCTGCGTCGCCGAACCGACGATGCGCCGCTTGGCCGGGATCAGCTCCCTCGACAGCGCCGGCTCGAGCTGCGGCAGGCGGCTCTTCGCCAGCAGCGCGTCGTCGCCGTTGACCTTCGCCAGCAGCGCCTTCTGCGCCGACACCGGAAAGACCTGCGCCGGCGGGATCATCAAGCAGCTGCGCGCTGGTGCGGACCTGGCGCGCGATCTCGCCTTCGATCTCGTGCGCCGTGCGCAGCTCGTCCCACAGTCCGTCGATCTTGTTCAGGATGACCAGCCGGCCCTCGCGGCTCGCCGGGGCTGTCCCCGACGATGTGCTTGGTCCACACGTCGATGTCGGTCTTGGTCACGCCGGCGTCGGCGGCGAGGATGAACAGGACCGCGTGCGCATTCGGCAGCAGGTTGAGCGTGAGCTCGGGCTCGGTGCCGATCGCGTTCAGGCCCGGCGTGTCGAGTATCACCAGTCCCTGCTGCAGCAGCGGATGCGGAAAGTTGATGATCGCGTGACGCCAGCACGGAATGTCGACGGCCGCGTCGGCCGCCGACAGCGGCGCCAGCGGGTCGCCGTCGTCGTAGAGCCCGTACTTGCGCGCCAGCGGGACCGGGACGCGCTTGGTCTGCGACACCTGCGAGAGCGCTTCGGCCATCTTGTCCGCCGACGACATGTCGAGCGTGATCGTGACCCACTCGTCGGCGTAGTTCTTGAATTCGGTGACCGATCCGTCGCGCGCCCGCGTCTCGATCGGCAGCAGGCGGATCGACGGCGGCCGGGTCGAGTCGTAGAGGAGCTCGGTCGGACACATCGTCGTGCGGCCGGCGGCCGAGGGCAGCAGGCGCTGGCCGAAGTCGGCGAAGAAGATCGCGTTGATCAGCTCGGATTTGCCGCGGGAGAACTCGGCGACGAAGGCGACGACCAGCTTGTCCTGATGCAGCCGCTCGAGCAGGCGCTGGACGGTAAGGTCGGCCTGGGCGTCGGCGAGTTCCTGTTCGGACAGCCATTCGTGCAGGCGCGACACGCCGGTCGACAACCGGCGTCGCCAGTCGCTGTAGGCTTCGAATCGCGCGGCCAGATCCTTCGATTGCATCATGGTCGCGGTCCGTGTCCGGCTCGAGTGCGCAGGGACTCTAGCATAAAGCGCGCCAAAACAAGCACCTGAAGCCTTGTCAGGTCTGGCAGCGCGCGGCAGATAGTAGGTCGCTCGCCGCCCTGCCGGATCGCGCGAATCGGCTCGCCGCAACGCGGCACGGCTGGCCTTCGCGACCGTACACGTTGTACTCGAGCTGAAAGTAACCGGGCTGCGCCGTCGCTATCGACGTAATCGCGCAAGGGTGCTGCCGCCCTTGGCGATCGCCGTCGGCGAGCGTTTCCCGCACCGCCTCGACCAGCCGGCCCAGCCGCTCGCGCGAGACGCGGTTGGCGGCGCGCGTCGGCCGTATGCCGGCGCGAAACAACGCCTCGTTCGCGTAGATGTTGCCGACGCCGACGACCAGGCGGTTGTCCATCAGCGCGAGCTTGATCGCCGTGCTGCGCTTGCGGGTGGCAGCGAACAGGTAGGCCGCGTCGAAACCGGCGCGAAAACGGCTCGGGACCGAGTGCGGCGAGCAGCGGATGCTCGCCCGCCGCGGCCGGCGACCACAGCATCGCGCCGAAACGGCGCGGGTCGTGATAGCGAAGGACGACGCCGTTGCCGAATTCGAGATCGACGTGATCGTGCGTGCGCCGCGCCGGCGCGGCGCCGTAGACGCGCAGGCTTCCGGTCATGCCGAAATGGACGATCAGCGTGTCGGGGCCGAGCCGGAAAAGCAGGTACTTGCTGCGCCGGTCGACCCGGTCGACGACGCGGCCGACCAGCCGGCGCGGCAGATCGCGGGGAACCGGCCAGCGCAAGCGGCGGTCGTAGATCCTCACCGCCGTCACTTTCTGCCGTTCTACGTGAGGTGCGATCCCGCGACGCGTCGTTTCGACTTCCGGAAGTTCGGGCATCTGGAGGCGTCGAGTGGCGTTTGTTGCTCGGGCAAATATACCCTAAGATGCAGCGAGGTCCGGCGATGCGCAGGCCCTTGAATCGAAATCGACCGCGCATGGCTTCCCTATCGTGATTCCCATCCTTCGCTTCCTTGTTGTTCGTTGCCCTGACCGCCGTCGCCGCGGCAGCGGGAGACGGCCGCGCGCAGACGCCCGCCGATCCGAAGCACAGCGACGGCGGCCGCCGCGCGCCGCGCCGAGCGCGGTCGACGAGCTCACCGCCGAAGTGCTCTATCGCATCCTGGTCGGCGATGTCGCGATGCAGCGCGGCGATGCAGCGCTGGCGGCACGCGCGTACTTCGAAGCCGCGCGCGATTCGCATGATCCGGTGCTCGCCCGCCGCGCGACCGAGATCGCGCTGTTTGCCCGGCAGCGTACGCTGGCGCTCGAAGCGGCGAAGCTCTGGCAACAGCTCGATCCCGAAGGCCGACCGCGCGCGAGCAGATGGTGGCGTCGCTGTCGCCATCTCCGGCGCCGGCTCCGATCTCAAGGCCGAGCTGCGAACGCGTGCTGATCGAAGCGGCCGCCAACGACAAATCGCTCGGCGAGGCATTCCTGCAGCTCAATCAGGCGCTTCGCCGCGCAAACCGACAAAGTCGCGGCGTCTTCGGCTGGTGCAGGACCTGGCGAAACCGTATCCGAAGGTTCCGGAGGCGCAGTTCGCCGTCGCGCTCGCCGGTTACAACACCGGGCTGACCGATCCGGCGATCACCGCCGCCGCGATCGCGCGCGGCGGACCGGGCGCTCGAGCTCAAGCCGGGCTGGGAGCGCGCGGCGCTGATCAAGGCCGACATCCTGGCCAAGAGATCGCCCGACGCGGCGATCGCGTTCCTCAAGCGAGTTTCTCGCGAGCGACCCCGATCGCGCGCGCGGTCGCCGGCGCGCTGGCGCAGCTCTACGTCGAGCAGAAGCGCTTCGGCGAGGCGCGCGCGATCTTCCAGCGACTGCTGGGACGAGGAGCCGGAAGACCGCGAATTCGAATTCGCCGTCGCGGCGATATCGCTGCAGATGAAGGACTACGCGACGGCGGAGCGCCTGCTCGAGGAGCTCGACAAGGTCGGGTACGGCGACAAGGGCGTCGTGCCGTTCTATCTCGCGCAGATCGCCGAAGAAACCAAGCGCTACGACGAGGCGATCGCGCGCTACCGCGAAGTCACCGAAGGCGATCGCGCCTGGCTCGCGAAGCTGCGCATCGGCGCGATGATGGCGAAAAAGGGCGACATCGCCGCGGCGCGCAGCTATCTGGAAGGACTGCAGCCGGAGTCGGCCGAGCGTCGGGTCGAGCTCGCGCAGGCCGAGGCGCAGATGTTGCGCGACGCCGGCGATTACAAGGGTGCGTACGCGATTCTCGACCGCGGCGCTCGAGCGCCAGGCCGATTCGGTCGACCTGCTCTACGACGTCGCGATGGTCGCCGAGAAGCTCGACCGCATCGACGAGGTCGAGGCGAGGCTCAAGCGGCTGATCGAGCTCAAGCCGGACAACGCGCAGGCGCTCAATGCGCTCGGCTACACGCTGGTCGACCGCACGCCGCGCACCGCGGAGGGACTGAAGCTGATCGAAAAAGCGCTGCAGATCGCGCCGGACGATCCGTTCATCCTCGACAGCATGGGCTGGGCGCAACTACCGGATGGGCAAGCTCGACGATTCGGAAAAATTCCTGCGGCGCGCATTCGGCGACCAGGCCGACCCCGAGATCGCCGCGCATCTGGGCGAAGTGCTGTGGGCGAAGGGCGAGCGCGAGCGGGCCAACGAGCTCTGGCAATCGCAGCTCAAGGCCTCGCCGGACAATCCGGTCCTGATCGAGACGGTGCGCCGGCTGGCGCACTGACGCCTCCGGTCGCCAAGTCGATGCCCAGGCTGCGCGGCATGTGCGCTCGCGCAGTCGCTGCGGCTGGCGCGGTCGCTGCTCTGCGCCTGCGCGCCGGCGCTGATCGAGCGACCGGCGCCGGCGAGCTCGCTCGCGGCACAGGCGACGGCGTTCGAGTTGACCGGACGCCTGTCGGCGCGGCATGGCAACGATGCGCTGACCGCCAATTTCCGCTGGACGCACGACCGCGCAGCGCGACGAGCTCGATCTCGCGCTCGCCGCTCGGCCAGACGATCGCCCGCCTGAGCGGCGATGCCAGCGGCGTGCGGCTGCAAACCCCCGATGGAAGAGTCGAGACGGCCAGCGACTGGGCCGCGCTGACCACGCGCGCGCTCGGTTGGCCGCTGCCGGTCGAAGGGCTTGACATTCTGGATCCAGGGAGTGCCGCGCGAAGGTGCGCCGGCGGCGGTCGAGCGGGCGAGCGACGGCATGCCGGCTGCGCTGCGCCAGGACGGCTGGAGCGTCGTCTACCAGGCGTTCGAGCGCGGCAGCGACGGCGTGTCGCGCCCCAAGCGCCTGACGCTCGACTACGCGGACGTCGAATTGCGCATCGTCGTCGATTCGTGGCGATGAGCGCAGCGCCGTGCGCTGGTGCTGCCCGCGCCGGCGAAGCTCAATCTGTTTCTGCACGTGACCGGACGGCGCCCCGACGGCTACCACACGCTCGAATCGCTGCTGGTGCTGATCGAGCGCGGCGACGTCGTTTCGCTGTCGCCGCGCGATGACGCCGACGTCGTGCGTCTGCGCGGCGCCGCCGGTGTGGCCGCCGAAGACGATCTGGCCGTGCGCGCGGCGCGGCTGCTGCAACGCGCATGCGGTATCGCGCATGGCGTCAGCGATCGCGGTCGACAAGCGTTTGCCCGTCGGCGGCGGCGTCGGCGGCGGCAGCTCCGACGCAGCCACCGTCCTGCTCGGGCTCAACCGCCTGTGGCAACTGGAGCTGTCGCGGCGCGAACTGATGCGCCTCGCGCTCGAGCTCGGCGCCGACGTTCCTTTTTTTGTGTTCGGCGAAACGGCGCGCGCACGCGGCATCGGCGAAATGCTCGAGCCGGTCAGCCTGCCGCAAACCTGGTTCGCCGTGTTGTCGCCGCCGATCGAGGTCTCGACCAGCGGCCGTGTTCGCTGCGCCTGAATTGACACGACACAGCCAGTCCGCGAAAATGGCCGTCTTTTCCGAGGGGTATGGCCGCAACGACCTGCAAGCGGTTGCGGCCGCGCGGTTCCCGGAGATCGCCGGCTGTCTTGCCGCGCTGTCGCGCGTGGCGCCAGCGTCGGGAGCGCGGATGACCGGATCGGGGGCGTGCGTGTTCGCCGCTTTCGCTTCCGAGTACGCCGCGCAGCAAGCGCTCTCGCGGATGCCGCGCGTGACAGAAGGCACCGGTGAAAGCGCCGGTGGAAACGCCGGAGAAACGGCCGGATTTGTTGCTCGCGCGCTGAACCGCCACCCGTTGTGGTCGTTTGCCTCACGTTGACGTTCCCGCGCGCGAACGGTTTCCCTTGGGGAGTCGCCAAGTGGTAAGGCACCGGATTTTGATTCCGGCATTCGTAGGTTCGATCCCTACCTCCCCAGCCACCAACACGTCGGGCAGGCCGCTCCGTTCGGACGGCCTGCCCGCGTCTTCCGATAGGCGGCGACGATGGCGTTCGAGCGGATGCGGATCTTCACCGGCAACGCCAACCCGAAGCTCGCCGAGGCTGTCGTCCGGCACCTGAACATCAGCCTCGGCCGCTGCATCGTCGGCCGCTTCTCCGACGGCGAGGTGATGGTCGAGCTGCTGGAGAACGTGCGCGGCAGCGACGTGTTCATCCTGCAGTCGACCTGCGCGCCGACCAACGACAACCTGATGGAAATCCTGGTGATGGTCGATGCGCTGAAGCGCGCGTCGGCCGGGCGCATCACCGCCGCGATTCCGTATTTCGGCTACGCGCGGCAGGACCGCCGGCCGCGCTCGGCGCGCGTGCCGATCACGGCCAAGGTCGTCGCCGACATGCTGACGACGGTCGGCGTCAACCGCGTGATGACGATGGACCTGCACGCCGACCAGATCCAGGGATTCTTCAACATCCCGGTCGACAACATCTACGCGACGCCGATCCTGCTGGGCGACCTGTGGAAGCAGAACTACGAGAACCTGCTGGTCGTGTCGCCCGACGTGGGCGGCGTCGTGCGCGCGCGGGCGATCGCGAAGCGGCTCGACTCCGACCTCGCGATCATCGACAAGCGGCGGCCGAAGGCCAACGTCGCCGAGGTGATGAACATCATCGGCGACGTCGAGGGCCGCACCTGCGTGATCATGGACGACATCGTCGACACCGCGAACACGCTGTGCAAGGCGGCGGCGGCGCTGAAGGAGAACGGCGCGGAGAAGGTGCTCGCGTATTGCACGCACCCGGTGCTGTCGGGCGGCGCGGTCGCGCGCATCGCCGAATCGGAGCTCGACGAGATCGTCGTCACCGACACGATCCCGCTGTCCGACGAAGCGCGCGCCTGCAAGCGCATCCGGCAGCTTTCGTGCGCGCAGCTGCTCGCCGAGACGATGACGCGCATCTCCAACGAGGAATCGGTCAGCTCGCTGTTTACCGAGTAGCGGTATCGATTCGACCGACCCGCGCTGGGCCGATCCTTCGGGCTTTGCGCCGCCGGGCCAATTCGGGTTACAATTCAAGGCTTTCCCGTCGCCGCATGCCTGCGGCATTGTCGCCATCGCGGACGACCGTCGGCGCCTAAGCGCACCGGAAGGCCGCAGACAACAGGAGTAACACCATGCAGTTCGAATTCACCGCCTTTCCCCGCGGCACCGAAGGACGGGCGCGAGCCGCCGCCTGCGCCGCACCGGTCGCGCGCCGGGCATCGTCTACGGCGGCGCCGACAAGCCCGCAACCGATCGAGCTCGACCACAACGCGCTGATCCACGCGCTGCAAGCAAGGAAGCGTTTCACTCGTCGATCCTGACGATGAAGCTCGGCGGCGGCGCGCAGCGCGTGCTGCTGCGCGACGTGCAGATGCATCCGTTCCGGCACGAGGTGCTGCACATCGACTTCCAGCGCGTCGACGAGAACCGCAAGATCCACATGAAGGTGCCGCTGCACTTCATCAACGCCGAGATCGTCGCCGGCGGTGAAGACGACCGACGCCATCATCAGCCACGTGCTGACCGAGCTCGACGTCTCGTGCCTGCCCAAGGACCTGCCGGAATTCATCGAAGTCGACCTGTCGCCGCTCGCGGTCGGGCAGTCGATACACGTATCGGATCTCAAGCTGCCTGCCGGCGTGACCGCGGTGACCCGCGCCGGGGCGAGCCCCGTCGTGGCGACGGCGATCGTGCCGCGCATCGTCGTCGAGGTCGAGGAAGTCGTCGCGCCGACGGCCGAAGCGGTGCCAGGCGAGGCGGCGCCGGTCGAAGGAGCCAAGCCCGGCGACAAGGCCGCGGAAAAGGGCGGCGAGAAGCCCGCGGAAAAGGGTGCGGACAAGGCGCCGTGCCAAGAAGGACGACAAGAAATAAGCGCCTGGCGTACGCGAAAGGCCCGCCGGCGCTTCTCTCGGCGGGCCTTTTTGCTGTCTCGTCGCCGCCCTTCGCGCAATCTGAGCTGACGCCATGGCGCATACGTTTCGCCTCATCGTCGGCCTCGGCAATCCGGGACGCGAATACGAGGAGACGCGGCACAACGCCGGTTTCTGGTGGGTCGAGCGTCTGGCAGCGACGCTGCAGGCAGGCTTTCGCGCACGAAGCGAAATTTCAGGCGCAGGTGGCCGCGGCGCGCGGAGGCGACGGCGATCTGCGCCTCGCGATGCCGCAGACCTTCATGAATCGCAGCGGACTCGCGGTCGCCGCGCTTGCCCGCTTCTATCGGATCGCGCCCGCCGAGATCCTGGTCGCGCACGACGAGCTCGACCTGAAGCCCGGCGTGGTCAAGCTGAAGCAGGGCGGCGGCAACGCCGGACACAACGGCCTGAAGGACATCGCCGCCGCGCTGGGCAGCGGCGACTTCTGGCGGCTGCGACTCGGCATCGGCCATCCGCGCGACGGCGCGCTGTCCGAGCAGGAGGTCGCCGACTACGTGCTTCACCCGCCGCGCGGCGAAGAGCGGCTGCTGATCGAAGACGCGATCGCGCGGGCGCTGGCGATCTGGCCCTGGCTCGCGCGCGGCGAGACCGAGCGCGCGATGCACGAGCTGCATACCGCGCCGAGGCCGCCGCCCGCTCCCGAAGGACCGGCAAGCTCATGAGCCTCAAATGCGGCATCGTCGGTCTGCCGAACGTCGGCAAGTCGACGCTGTTCAACGCGCTGACCAGGCCGGCATCGCGGCGGAGAACTATCCGTTCTGCACGATCGAGCCCAACGTCGGCATCGTCGAGGTGCCGGACCCGCGGCTCGCGGCGCTCGCCGCGATCGCGCGTCCCGAGCGCGTCATTCCCGCCGTCGTGGAATTCGTCGACATCGCCGGACTGGTCGCCGGCGCGTCGAAAGGGCGAAGGCCTGGGCAACCAGTTCCTCGCCAACATCCGCGAGACCGACGCCATCGCGCACGTCGTGCGCTGCTTCGAGGACCAGAACGTCGTGCACGTCGCCGGCAAGATCGATCCGGTCTCCGACATCGAGACGATCAACACCGAGCTTGCGCTGGCCGACCTCGCCGCGGTCGACAAGCAGATGAACCGAGTACGCCAAGGCTGCGCGGGCCGGTGGCGACAAGGAGGCGAAGCGTCTGGTGGCGGCGCTGGAGAAGATCGTCGCCGGCACTGAACGAGGCGCGGCCGGCGCGCTCGGTCGATCTCTATCCGGAAGAGCTGGCGGTGCTGAAGCCGCTGTTCCTGCTGACGATGAAGCCGACGATGTACGTCGCCAACGTCGCCGAGCACGGGTTCGCCGACAATCCGCTGCTCGACCGCGTCGAAGCCTACGCCGCGCGCGAAGGCGCGCCGGTCGTCGCGATCAGCGCCGCGCTCGAGGCCCAGATCGCCGACCTCGACGACGACGACAAGCAGATTTTCCTCGCCGACATGGGTCTTGCCGAAGCCGGGCTCGACCGCCTGATCCACGCCGGCTACAAATTGCTCGGTCTCGAGACCTACTTCACCGCCGGGCCGAAGGAGGTGCGCGCCTGGACGATACATCGCGGCAGCACTGCGCCGCAGGCTGCCGGCGTCATCCACACCGATTTCGAAAAAGGCTTTATCCGCGCCGAGGTCATCGCCTACGATGACTTTCTCGCCTGCAAAGGCGAGCAGGGCGCGAAGGAGGCGGGAAAAATGCGGCTCGAAGGCAAGGACTACGTCGTCCGCGACGGCGACGTCATGCACTTTCGTTTCAACGTTTAGCAGGCGTGCGCGCGCGGAACGCGTCGCTAGACTGCCGTCGGCTCGCCTCCGACAGCGACCGCGAACCCAGGCTGGTTCTGCAGCTTGAGCAGCGGCAGCAGCAGCCGCTCGCGTGCCAGCCACACGACGACGCGGTGATGGTTGCATTGGTGCCGATGAATCGTCACGCCGGGAAGACCATCCAAACGTATCGCGCGTGCCAGGTCGCGCGCCGACTGCGAGCAGACATGCAAGTTGTACAGGGTTCGGCCGTTCGATTGGCCAAGGACCTGGCGCAAATCGAAATAGGGGTGAGCCGTCGCGGGGACGTGCTCCATTCTGGCCACCGCTTCGCCGAGTTCCTCGACGTCCTCGCGCGCTTCCGATGCCCGAAAGTAAGCGGGGTCGAGGTTGGTCATCGGGGAGAAGGCGTGCACGTAGTCGGCTCCGAGCAAGTGGCCGAAAAGTATCGCCGCGTGACTGCCGCCGGAAGAGCCGATGAACATCGTGCACCTCGGCGCGAGCTCGTCGATATGCTGCCGCAGCAGTGCAGCCAGGGCGCCGAGATCCTGCGCGATCGGAGGAATGCCGTTCATATAGCAAGTCCTCGAATTGTCGCAAAGCAGGATACGACTGTAGTTCAAGAGCTCGGTGCTGCGCAGGAAGTCGAAAGTCGGAACCGACAGCTTGCCGCCGAACCCGGTGAATGCGACGACCAGCACGCTCGGGTCTTTTCCTCGCTCGACGGTGAACTGCGATCCGGTCAGCGGCACGGTTCGCAGCCAATTTTTGGTCGGTCGCATCGCGATCGTGACGCCGTAATCGGTAATCGGCTTCGACTTCTTGTCGTCCTGCATCGCGAGATCTCCCTGAAACCGATTGCCGATCGAGCCGTACGGCACGGCCGCCGCGCATTTTATCGTCGACGGATTGTCGCAGCAAATCGGCCGACGCGACTGCGCCGCCGGATCGAACCTGGCCCGGCAATAATTTGAAGATGCGCCTCAAGTTCACCAAGATGCAGGGACTGGGCAACGATTTCGTGATGCTCGACGGCATTCGCCAGCGCGTCGACCTCGGCCCCGCGCAGATCGCGCGGCTTGCCGATCGTCATTTCGGCGTCGGCTGCGACCAGGTTCTGCTGGTCGAGCGGCCGTCGCGCGCCGATGTCGATTTCCGCTATCGGATCTTCAACGCCGACGGCGGCGAGGTCGAGCAATGCGGCAACGGTGCGCGCTGCTTCGTCCATTTCGTCCGCGATCAGGGGCTGACGGCCAAGCGGACGATCCGCGTCGAAACCCGCGGCGGGATCATCGAGCCGACGCTGGAAGCCGACGGACAGGTGCAGGTCGACATGGGCGTGCCGCGTTTCGAGGCCGCGGCGATTCCGTTCATCGGCGACAGCGCGACACCGACCCAGCCGCTCGACGTCGCCGGCGCGTCGGTCGACGATCAGCGCGCTGTCGATGGGCAATCCGCATGCGGTGCAGGTCGTCGCCGACGTCGAAACGGCGCCGGTCGGCAGCCAGGGTCCGCTGATCGAGCGCCATCCGCGCTTTCCGAGCGGAGTCAACGCGGGCTACATGCAGGTCGTCGATCGCGCTAACATTCGCCTGCGCGTGTGGGAGCGTGGCGCCGGCGAGACCCTGGCGTGCGGTACCGGCGCTTGCGCGGCCGTCGTTGCCGGAATCCGGCGTGGCCTGCTCGATTCGACGGTTCGCGTCCGAACGCGCGGCGGTGAGCTCACGATACGCTGGGACGGGGCGGGCGAGCCGGTGCTGATGACCGGCCCGGCGCAGACGGTGTTCGAAGGCGAATGGCAGGTCGACGAATGAATGAAACCGACAAGGAAGCAGGCGATGAACGCCGAGGCGGTCGCCGAGTATCTGAAGCAGCACGTGGAATTCTTCGAGCAATACGCCGATCTGCTTGCCGAGATCTACGTGCCGCATCCGCATGGCGGTCATGCGATTCCGATCGCCGAACGGCAGATCGTCACCTTGCGGGAGAAGAACGGCCAGCTCGAGTCGAAGCTGCGCGAATTGATCCAGTTCGGCACCGACAACGATTCGATCAGCGAAAAGCTGCATCGCTCGACGCTCGCGCTTTTTTCCGCGGCGGATCTGGAGACGACGCTTGGGTGTTCTGTACCACAGCCTGAGCGAAGACTTTCACGTGCCGCAAGTGACGCTGCGTCTGTGGGGCAGGGTGCCCGAGCAGTCGTATCTGCCGGAGCTCGCCGCGACCAGCCAGGAAATCCGCGAATACGCGGGCGCTCTGGGCTCGCCGTACTGCGGCACGCAGGCGCCGTTCGAATCGCGCGAATGGTTCGAAGGCGGCCTCTCGCTCGCATCGTTCGCGCTTCTGCCGCTGCGCACGCACCATACTTTCGGCCTGCTGGCGCTCGGCAGCGAAGATCCGGGCCGGTTCTATGCGGGCCTCGGAACGATGCATCTGACTCGCCTGTCGGAGCTCGCCAGCGTCGCGACCGCGCGCTTTCTGCCGCAAGGCTGATCCTGATGAACGCTTCGTCCCGCGCCAGTCCGCTGCCACCGCGGAATGCGCGAGGCCGAACCGCTGGTCCTGGCGTTCGAGCGGCATCTGTCGACGCGGCCGGCGCACACGCGAAGCGCCTACCGCCGCGACGTCGCGTATGCTGCAGCAGCTCGCCGGGGACTTGCCGCTCGGCAAGCTATCCCCCGCGGAGCTCAGACGCTTTCTGGCGATGCTGCATGCGCGCGGCTTGTCGGGCAAGAGCCTTGCGCGAGTCCTGTCCGGCTGGCGCGCTTTTTACCGTTTCGCCATCGATCACGAGCCCTCGATCAAGGACAACCCCTGCGCGGGACTCAAGGCACCCAGGTCGTCGCGACATCTGCCGGCGGTCCTCTCGCCCGACGAGGCGGTGCGACTGGTCGCCATCGCCGACGAAGACGTGCTCGCGGTGCGCGACCGCGCGCTGCTCGAGCTCGCGTATTCGTCGGGCCTGCGCGTGTCCGAGCTTGCCGGGCTCGAGCTTGCGGCGCTCGATCTGGCTGAAGGCGAGGTGCGCGTTCTCGGCAAGGGCGCCAAGGAGCGCATCGTGCCCGTCGGCGAGCCGGCGCGCGTCGCTCTGAAGGCCTGGCTCGCGCTGCGGCCGACCTTGCCGGCGCCGGACAGCGAAGCGGTGTTCGTCAGCCGCTCGGGACGGCGGCTCACCTCGCGCGCGATCCAGCAACGCCTCGCCGGATGGGCGGTCAAGCGGGGACTCGCCCGCCACGTCCACCCGCACATGCTGCGTCATTCGTTCGCCTCGCACCTGCTGCAGTCTTCCGGCGATCTGCGCGCCGTGCAGGAGCTGCTGGGCCACGCGAGCATTGCCAGCACGCAGATCTACACGCACCTCGACTTCCAGTACCTGGCCAAGATCTACGATCAGGCGCACCCGCGGGCGAAGAAGCAGCGCGCGCGGCGCTGACCCCGCCGGCCAAAAAAACGGGGCGCTTTCGGCGCCCCGAATTACCACGGAGGAGAACCTCTGACCGGACGTAAAGTACCGGCCTACTCCACGCGCTCGCCGTGAAGACTGATGTCGAGGCCTTCGCGCTCCTCTTCTTCGGAGACGCGCAGGCCGACGACCATGTCGATGACCTTGAGGATGATGAAGCTGCCGACGCCGCTGTACGACCAGCGTCGTGGCGACGGCGCCGAGCTGCACCATGAAGTCCGCGTCGGCGCCGCTGATGTCCTTGACGTTGAACACGCCGGTCAGCAGCGCGCCGACGATGCCGCCGATGCAGTGCACGCCGAAGGCGTCGAGCGAGTCGTCGTAGCCGAACATGCCGCTTGACCGCCGTCGCGGCGAAGAAGCAGAGCACGCCCGCCGCGATGCCGATGACGAAGGCCCCGGTGACGCCGACGAAGCCGGACGCCGGCGTGATCGCGACCAGGCCCGCGACCGCGCCCGAGGCGATGCCCAGCACCGACGGCTTGCCCTTGGTCATCCACTCGGTGAACATCCACGCCAGCGCGGCGACCGCGGTGGCGAGCTGGGTGACGACCATCGCCATGCCGGCGCGGCCGTCGGCGGCAACGGCGGAACCCGCGTTGAAGCCGAACCAGCCGACCCACAGCAGCGAAGCGCCGATCAAGGTCAGCGTCAGGTTGTGCGGCGCCATCGGCTCCTTGCCGTAGCCCAGCCGCTTGCCGAGCACCAGCGCGCAGACCAGGCCCGCGATACCGGCGTTGATGTGCACGACCGTGCCGCCGGCGAAATCGAGCACGCCCTTGGCCGCCCAGTAGCCGGACGGCTCCCACATCATGTGCGCGATCGGCGAGTAGATCAGCAGCGACCACAGGCCCATGAACCAGAGCATCGCCGAGAACTTCATGCGGTCGGCGAAGGCGCCTGCGATCAGCGCCGGGCGTGATGATCGCGAACGTCATCTGGAACGTCATGTAGACCGACTCGGGAATCGTGAGCCCCAGGTGCGACACGCTGATCTTTCCGGCGTCCTTCTGGAACAGCATGCCGTTGAGGAACAGCCGGTCGAGGCTGCCGACGAACGAGCCGCCGGGCATGAACGCCAGGCTGTAGCCGGCGATCACCCAGAGCACGGTGACCAGGCACGTGATCGCGAAGCTCTGCATCAGCGTCGCCAGCACGTTCTTCTTGCGCACCATGCCGCCGTAGAAGAGCGCGAGCCCCGGAATCGTCATCAGCAGCACCAGCGCGGTGGACGTAAGCATCCACGCCGTGTCGCCGCTGCTGATCTTGTCGACGCCGACCAGCTGCGGCGTCGTCGGCGCAGGCGGCGCCGCTGCCGGAGCTGCCGCCGCAGCCGGCGCGGTCGCGTCGGCCTTCGCGGGCTCGGCTTTGGCATCCGCGCCGCGGGTGCGGCCGCGGGCGCGGTTGCCGCCGGCGGCGGCGTCGCCGCCTTGTTGTCCTGCGCGAGTACTGCGCCTCCCGCGCATAGCGCGCCGATGACGGCGATCAACGCAAACAATCGCTTCATGATGTTCCCCTTAGAGCGCATCGGCACCGGTCTCGCCGGTCCGGATGCGCACGACTTGTTCGAGCTCGAAAACGAAGATCTTCCCGTCGCCGATCTTGCCGGTGTTGGCCGCCTTTTCGATCGCCTCGATCACGCGATCGAGCAGGTCGCTCTTGATCGCGGCCTCGATCTTCACCTTCGGCAGGAAATCGACGACGTACTCCGCGCCGCGATAGAGCTCGGTGTGTCCTTTCTGCCGGCCGAAGCCCTTGACCTCGGTGACGGTGATGCCCTGCACGCCGATCGCGGACAGGGCCTCCCGGACCTCGTCCAGCTTGAACGGCTTGATGATCGCGGTTACCAGTTTCATGGTTTGCCCCTAGGTGAATGCGCGCGCTACGGCGCTTCGAATCAGAACGTCTTCTGCAGGAATACCGTGCCGGTCGCCTTGCCGATGTTGCGTCCGGCGAGCGTGTAGCCGGCGTCCTTGGCGTTGGTGTCGGTGTAGTAGGCGCCGATGTTGTAGCCGTTGAGCCGCCCAGGTGACACCAAGCTTCCAGTCGGTGTAGTCGAAGACGTTGTTGCTGACCCCGTTGGTGCTGCCCTGGTAGTCCTGGTGGCCGACGTGGGCATTGAACGTCCACGCATCGTTGATCGGGTAGTTCGCCGACAGGTCGATGTAGCCGGCGGTGTCCGGCACGCCGAAGGTGTGATCGACGCTGTACGAGTATTTGAGCGACACCCATTTCCACGATATCGGCGCCATAGATCTCGGTCGTGTCCGGCTTGGTGGCGCCGCCGACATAGTTGCCCGGGTAGTAGTAATAGAGCAGGCCGATGTCGATGCCCCAGTCGTCGTTGATCGCGTACTTCCAGCCGCCGTAAAGATCCCATTCGAGGCTGCAGCCGTGATTGCACACGCCGGCAGTCGTGCAGCCAGCTGATGTTCGAGCCCCAGGTGCCGAGATAGATGCCGTTAATGTGGGCGTAATCGAATCCGCCCTGGAACGCGGGCTTCTGGTCGGTCTGCGTAAGGCCGCGGAAAATGTATTGGCTGTAGATGCCGAAGTTGCCGGTGATCGTGTAGTCGGGCTTGACCTCGGGTGCGGGTGCTGCGGTGCGGGCGCGGCGGTTTGCGCTTGCGCTGTGCCGACAGACGCTGCGGCGGCCAGCACAACAAGCGAAAATATCGGGCGCAATTTGGCGTGCATCGTTTTTCTCCTTGGCTGAATGGCGAACAACAGTTCCCTAGCGACTCAGCACGAGCCATGCCATGCCGTTAGATTGCTTATGAATCAATGAGTTATCATCTGTCGCGGGCATCGGCGGTATTGCGATGCACCCGGAATTTGCCCCAAGATAGTGCAGACTATCGGGGTGGCGCACGTCATTGGGACACGTTCGGTTTCGCACCGGCGCAATGACGGATGCGCTTTGCTAGACTCGATCATCGATCGGCAAGGAGGCCGAAATGCTCGACAGCAAAATCCTCGATGACCTCAGTGCGCGCGTGGCCGCAGCGCTTGCCGCAAGCCCGGTTCGCGACGCGGAAAAAAACCTCAAGACGATGCTGACCGGCGCCCTGGCGAGGCTCGATCTGGTGACGCGCGAGGAATTCGACGTTCAGGCGCGCGTGCTTGCTGCGCACGCGCGAAAAGCTCGAAGCGCTGGAGGCGCGCGTCGCAGAGCTCGAGGCGCGGCCCAGCAAGCCGCGCTAAGCCCTCCGCATTACCCGGCCATAGGCTGAAGGGGCGAGCGCGCGCGCCGCCGGCCGGCTTAATCTCCTCGATCGTGTGGCTAATGGTCGAGGAAAGTTCCCATGGCAGTCGCCGTCGTGCACAGCCGTGCGCTGTCCGGCGTCGACGCGCCGAGAGTCACCGTCGAGGTGCATCTGGCCGGCGGGCTTCCGGCCGTGCACCTGGTCGGTCTGCCGGAGACCGAGGTGCGCGAAGCGCGCGATCGCGTTCGCGCGGCGCTGCAGAATGCGCAGTTCGAATTTCCGGCGCGCCGGATCACCGTCAATCTCGCGCCGGCCGATCTGCCGAAGGAATCCGGCCGCTTCGATCTGCCGATCGCGCTCGGCATCCTGGCCGCGACCGGGCAGATTCCGGCGCCCGCCCTCGCACGAGTACGAATTCGCCGGCGAGCTCGCGCTGACCGGAGAGCTGCGCGCGATTCGCGGCGCGCTGGCGATGGTGCTTTCGGCGCGGCGCGACGGACGCGCCTTCGTGCTTCCCGCGGCGTCGGCCGCGGAAGCAGCGCTGGTCCGCGATGCGATCGTCCATCCGGCTGGATCGTTGCTCGAGGTCTGTGCGCATCTGACCGGCCGCACGTTGCTGCCGGTGCCTGGCGCCGCGGCTGCCGAGGCGATCCGATCGCCGGTCCGGATCTCGTCGATGTGCGCGGACAAGCGCGGGCCAAGCGCGCGCTGGAAGTCGCCGCCGCGGGATCGCACAGCATCCTGATGATCGGTCCGCCGGGAACCGGCAAATCGATGCTGGCGCAGCGCCTGCCGGGACTGCTGCCGCCGCTGTCCGAGGACGAGGCGCTCGAATCCGCCGCGCTGCAATCGCTGACGGGTCGCTTTTGTCCCGGACGATTGGGGACGCCGCGCGTTTCGCGCGCCTCACCACACGGCGTCCGCGGTCGCGCTGGTCGGCGGCGGCAGCGATCCGCGGCCCGGCGAAATCTCGCTCGCCCATCACGGCGTGCTGTTCCTCGACGAGTTGCCGGAGTGGGACCGCCGGGTGCTCGAAGTGCTGCGCGAGCCGATCGAATCGGGCCGCATCCATATCTCGCGCGCGGCGCGCCAGGCGACGTTTCCGGCCCGCTTCCAGTTCGTCGCGGCGATGAATCCCTGCCCGTGCGGCTATCTGGGCCACGCCAGCGGCAGATGCCGCTGCACGCCGGACCAGGTCGCGCGCTATCGGGCGCGCATTTCGGGTCCGCTGCTCGACCGCATCGATCTTCAGATCGAGGTGCCCTCGCTCGCAGCCGATGCATTG
Source organism: uncultured beta proteobacterium (assembly GCA_963697485.1). Classification (GTDB taxonomy): domain Bacteria; phylum Pseudomonadota; class Gammaproteobacteria; order Burkholderiales; family Casimicrobiaceae; genus PALSA-1003. The sequence continues at coordinate 114,715 of CAVOOD010000007.1, read as the reverse complement.
CCGGGACCGCGTCGCGCTGCCGTCACCGGAGAGACGAGCGACGTGGTGCGCGAGCGCGTCGCTGCGGCGAAGCAGCGTCAGCGTCGTCGGCAGATGAAGGCGAACGCATGGCTGGACGTCAAGGAAGTCGAGCGCTGGTGCGTGCCGAATGCCGACGGCGACAGGCTGCTGAAAAGCGCGTTCGCGCGGCTCGCGCTATCGGCGCGTGCCTACCATCGCATTCTCAAGGTGGCGCGCACGATCGCCGATCTTGCCGACAGCGACGCGCTGGCGGCGCCGCACGTCGCCGAGGCGATCGGCTACCGGCGGTTCGATCGGATCGCCTGAACGCAGGCTCGACGCGGACCCGAGCCGCATCCGAAGCGCGCGCACTCTAGCGCACCAGCAGCGCCTGCCGTCCGAGCGAGGCGAGCGCCGCATCGAGCGCCGCCAGGCGTTCCGCCTCGGGCAGCGCCGGCCAATGCGCCGCGGCGATCTCGGCGCGCGTTCGCGTGCCGTCGAGCAGCGGCAGCAACGCGCGTTCGTCGTTCGCGCAAGACGATCGGCTCGTGCCGCAAGCTTGGCGCTCGCTGCGCCGCGCGATCGCGTCGCGCCTGGCGATGGCGCTCGCCTCGGGACGCGGTCCGGAGGCCAGCACGAAAGGCGGAGCTGCGCGATGCAGCTCTGCCGCGCCACCGAGGTGCAGGCGCAGGATCTCGGCGGCCAGCAGGTCGCGCTCGGCCGGCGTGTCGTGCGCGCCGCCGCCGAGCGCGGCAGCCGCCTCCTGGTGCAATCGGTCGAAGGGGATCGCGAGAGGCCATTGCGCGGCCAATATCGCCAGCGCCGACTTGACGATGCGGCTCGACGCCTCGACGCTTCGTCCGTCGGCGAAGCGAAAGGTCTCGGCGCGATCCGGATGCGAGGTCGACCGGCGCATCGCTCGCGCTGCACCGGCGCCGCGACACGCAGCGTCATCACGCGCGCCGGCCGAGAGTTTGCGATCGAGCGTCGCGCCTGCGCGGATCAACAGGCTCTGGCGAAAGCTGCGGCTCTTCAGAAAATCGAGAAATTGCTCGCGGCGCATCAACCCGGGCGCGATCCGGTTCAAGGTCGCCTCGACCTTCGGCGTAAGCCCGATCGGCAGCATCGTCCTGACATCGCTGTCGCCGAGATAGCGCAGGCCCCGGGCGGCGATGCGCTCGACGAATTGCTCGAAGTACACCGCCTCGTTCGTCTCCTCCAGGTATTCGTGCAGGACGTAATAGTCGGGCTTTTGCCGGATGTGCTCGGCAGCCAGCCGCAGCAGCCGGCCGTAAGCCGAGTCCCGGTCCGGCACCGCATCGGCCAGGAAGTCGAGCGTCGCGCGCGCCTTCGCGACCCGCGCCTGCGGATCCTCGACGTCGCGCGTGTGATAGAGCATCGCCTCGCGCACGGTGGAGAGCATCCGCCAGCCCGGCAGCGTGTTATAGCTGACGAACGCGATGCCGTTGGTCCGGCAAGCAGTGACGCGCAAAGTGCCAGGATCCTGTCCTGCACCGGCGCGGGCACCCACGAATAGATGCCATGCGCGATGATGTAATCGAAGGCGTCCTCGCTCGTCGAAGGCCATGACGTCGACCGCCTGCAGGCGGATGTTGCGCAATCCGAGCGCTTCGATTTCGGCTCGCGCCGTGCGCGATCTGCACCGCGGACAGGTCGATGCCGACGAAGGTCGATTCCGGATAGCTTGCCGCCATCGGAATCAGGTTGCCGCCGGATCCGCAGCCGATTTCCAGCACGCGGGCGCGCGCGACGTCGGGAGCGTCGAAACCGAACAGCGACGCGACCGTGGCAAGATGGTCGGGATGCGTCTGCCGCAGCGGCACGCTCTGATAGGGAAATTCGTCGTAGCTGGTGCGAAGGGCGGCCGTCATGATCGCGCGTGCATTCGAGCGTATCATGCCGATCGTCGTCGGCGATGCTGCCGCGTACGCGTCGCCGCGCCAGGGCCGGCGCGCAAACCCCGAAGTCCAGCGATGAATTCACACGACACGTCCCCGCTCGGCAAGGCGACCGGCTATCCCGATCGTTACGACCCGAGCCTGCTGTTTCCGATCGACCGCGCCGCGCAGCGCCAGGCGCTCGGGCTTCGCGGCACGCTGCCTTTCGCCGGAGCCGATCTCTGGACCGCGTACGAGATTTCCTGGCTCGATGCCGGCAACAAGCCGCAGCTTGCCATCGGCGAATTGCGCATCCCCGCGGATTCTCCGGCGACCGTCGAATCGAAGTCGCTGAAGCTCTACCTCGGCTCGTTCGCGCAGGAAAGCGGTCGCCACGCGCGAGCGCCTGGCGCAGACGATCGCCGGGGACCTCGACCGCATCTGCCGCGCAGAGATCGGCGTCGTTCTGCATCCGGCGACGGTCGTCGGCTGCGCCGGGCATCGCCGAGTTGCCCGGCGTGTCGGTGGACGACGAGAATGGCGCGGCCGACGCGGCCGCAGCCCGATCCGCGGCTTGCTCGCGGTCGGCTGATGCGACCGCCGAAGAGACGCTCTCGAGCGCGCTGTTCCGCTCCAACTGCCCGGTCACCGGCCAGCCCGACTACGCCGACGTGATGGTGCGCTATCGCGGGCCGCGGATAGATCGCGCGTCGCTGCTTTCGTATCTGCTTGTCGTATCGCCGTCATGCGGCTTTTCACGAAAACTGCGTCGAGCGCATCTACATCGATCTTGATCGCGCGTTGCCGGCCCGAGCGCCTGACCGTCTATGCGCGCTTTACCCGCCGCGGCGGCATCGACATCAACCCGTTCCGCAGCAATTACGAAGCACCGCCCGCCGTATCGCAGCGCACGCCGAGGCAATAAGCGCCAGCGTGACCTCAAGGCCGCGAACAACGGCGGCATCGAGCGCGTGCTCGTGTAGGCGTCAGCCGCGTCCGGCGCCCTTCGCTGTCGGCGAAGACGGGCTTTTAGCGCGAAAGCGAGAGGATCGGCGCCGGCGTCGAGCGAAGCCGAGGCGACCAGGCGTGGCCCCGCGTTGGCGTTGAAGGTGGCGCTGTCGACGACTGTCGTCGTGCCCAGCATCGCCGCCAGCGTGAACAACGCCGCTGCGATCACGACCACCGAAAGCATGCGCTTGCCTGGCGCGAAAAAGACCCCGCGACTGCGCGAGGATCGCGCAGCGCGGGTTGGAGGCAAGCGGTAGCGGCGCGACGGTCGCGTCGCGGCGAGCGTTTCCGACGCTCGCCGGCCGGCCGCGCGAAGTTCGCGATTTTCATATCCGCCGCGCGCAGCGATTCGCGCGCGATCAGCGGGTGGGGCAGGTTGGGTGCGAAGTCGGCATACATGGTCGTCTCCAGATGGAGTCGGCCGCGGACTGGTTGTCGGTTACCGGCCTTTCTCTGTTGTACACAGTCTGGACGCCTCAACGGGCCGGCGCGCCGGCAGATTGCGCAGCGGAAAACCCGACTATTCACGCTGCCGCGTCCCGGCGGGCGCCGTGCGGCGGCCGGCTGTCCGCCCGGCAGGGGCAGTTGTGCTATAAAGACCCGAATATGGCGCTGTCATGGTGACCAACCCAATCACGCCTGTGCAGCCGCAGGCCCGGGCCGCCGCTTGGCCAGCTCGCTTTCGCCGACGCCGACGGCTGCGCGGCGTGGCTGCGCGCCCTGCCGGTAACCAATATCGCGCGGTACTACGACGAGATACTCGACCAGCTGCGGCGGGTCGGCGAGGCGGAGTTCGCGCCGCGCGAGCGCGGCCGCATCGCCGAGCTGATGCGCGAGCCGGTGAGCTTCCTGCATACCGAGCTGGCGCGCCGTTACGCGGGCAAGCCGCAGCCGGCCGCAGCGCGCGAAAAGGAAGCCGCCGACCAGGCGCTTGCCCTCTGGCAGGCGCTATGGGTCCAGTACTCGGCATGTCTCAAGCCTCTGCTCGAAGGCGATCGCCGAGCTGCAGGGCGTCAAGGCCAAGGTCCTGCAGCGCGGCCTTTGGGTCGGCAAGCAACTGGTGCTGGTGCACGGCCTCGCCCGCCGCACGCCGGGCGCGACGGTCTGGCAGGAGCTGCATGCCTATTTCCGGCTGGCCGAAATCCTCGAGTGCGCCGTCACGGCGGTGTCGGACGACCTGATGCCCAATGCCATCGGACTGTCCTGCTACTCGACTTACGCGCATGCGCTGCTGCTCGAGCTGGCCGACCCCTGCAGCATGACCGTGCGCCAGATCGAATTGACCGACCGCTGGCTGGCGATGTGGGCGCGCAAGATCTTTCCGTACGCGCAGCAGCGCGAAACCGAAGGGCCGGTGATCACCGTCGATCTGGATGGTCTCGGCGGCGCGACGCTCAATGCCGCCGAGCCGCGCCATGGCGAGCCAGTCGACGCGGTACTGCTATCCGGCGAAGCTCGCGTCGAGCGTGCGCGGACGACTGAAGCGGCTTGCCAGCGGAGCCAATCCGGCCGAGCTGCAGCTGGGGCACGATGTCTCCGCCGATGCGTGCGTCGCGCTGCTGTCGCAACTGGATGCGCACTGGTACGCGCTGCCGCTCAAGCGCGGCGCGGGCGGCGAATCGCAGACAGGGCTCGAGCTTTGCGCCGGCGGGCTGGGCGCCGCGTACTTTCGGGTGTCCGGGAAGACCTTCAACAGCAAGGACCTGGTCGGCCACCTGTCGTACCAGGGTACGCAGCACCTGGCCACGCTGGGTGCGCTTACCGACTACGATCGCAACAAGGACGAAGCCGAGCGCTCATGGGCGTGGGAACGCTGGCAGGGGAACTACGAATGGACGGCCGCGATGCTGCACCGGCCCGCCGTCGGCCAGTACCGCTGGCATCTCGACCAGCTGGTCATCGTTCGCGACGACGAGCGTTTGCGCTGCGGACACGTGATGCACGTCGCGCTCGACAGTCGCGATGAGCTGACTCTGGGAGTCAAGCTCTGGCCCGGCTCGCCGACGGCGATCGCGGTGCGGGCGCTGACGACGATGCTGGTCGAAGAGGCGCCGATACCGACGGTGATCCTCGGCGCGACGCCCGATGAAAAGCCCGCGATGCTCGTGCCGCCGCGCACGTTCAATGCCGGCCGCGTCTTTCGCACCCTCTCCTCCGGCCCCGAGCGGCGCTTCCGCCTGACTCGCCTGCTGCAGCGCGGCGCCGATTTCGAGCGCGTCGCGTTCGACGAAATCAAGCCCTAGCCCCGGCCGGGCTTCGGTCCGTTCGCATCGACATGCCCAATCGTCTGGCGGGCGAAACGAGCCCCTATCTGCAGCAGCACGCGAGCAATCCGGTCGACTGGTATCCGTGGGGCGAAGAGGCGCTCGCGCGGGCGAGGCGCGAGAACAAGCCGATCCTGCTGTCGATCGGATATTCGGCGTGCCATTGGTGTCACGTGATGGCGCACGAATCGTTCGAGGACGAGGCGCGTCGCGGCGCTGATGAACGACCTGTTCGTCAACGTCAAGGTCGACCGGGAAGAGCGTCCGGACCTCGACCAGATCTACCAGACCGCGCACGCGATGCTCTCGCGCCGGAGCGGCGGCTGGCCGCTGACGATGTTCCTGACGCCGCAGCAGGAGCCTTTTTTCGGCGGCACCTATTTTCCGAAGACCTCGCGCTACGGCCTGACCGGCTTCGCCGACCTGTTGCCGCAGCTCGCGCAGGCGTACCGCGAGCAGGGCGAGGCGATCGCCGAGCAGAACGAGCGGCTCAAGGCCGCGCTTGCGCTGACCTTGCCCGAGCCGGTCGATTCCACCGCGGCGCTGCCCGCGGCGGCGCCTGCGACGCGCCTATGCGTCGCTCGCGCAATCGTTCGATCCGGTCGATGGCGGCTTTGGCGAGCGCGCCGAAGTTCCCGCATGCGGCCGAGCTCGACTTTTGCCTGCGCCGTTACGCCGCGACCGGCGACGAGCACGCGCTGCGCATCGTCCGCGTCACGCTGCTGCGCATGGCCGAAGGCGGCATCCACGACCAGCTGGCGGGCGGATTCTCCCGCTACAGCGTCGACGGCGAATGGACGATTCCGCACTTCGAAAAAATGCTCTACGACAACGCGGCGCTGCTCGCGCTTTACGCCGATGCGTGGCGCGCCACCGGCGAGCCTGCGTTCGAGAAAACCGCGCGCGGGATCGTCGCGTGGCTGCAGTCGGAAATGCGCGCGCCCGACGGGGGTTTTTATTCGAGCCTCGACGCCGACAGCGAGCACGAGGAAGGCAAGTTCTACGTATGGACGCCCGATCAGGTGAAGGCGGAGCTCGATCCGGCGGAATACGCGGTCGCGGCTCGGCACTGGGGGCTGGACCGGGCGCCGAACTTCGAGCACGCGGCATGGCATCTGCGAGTCACCGTGCCGCTCGAGCAGGTTGCCCGCGAGCTTTCGTTGCCGCTGGCCGAGGTCGAAGCAAGTCTGGAGGCGGCGCGCGGCAAGCTGCTGACGGCGCGCGCCAAGCGCGTCCGACCGGGTCGCGACGACAAGCTCCTCTGCTCGTGGAACGCGCTGATGATCGCCGCGCTGGCGCGCGCTTCGCGCGTGTTCGACGAACCTTCGTGGCTGTCGGACGCACAGCAAGCGGCGGACTTCATCCGGCGGACGATGTGGCGCGACGGACGGCTGCTTGCGACGTACAAGGATGGACGCGCGCATTTGAATGCCTACCTCGACGATCACGCCTTTTTGCTCGCGGCCTTGATCGAGCTCCTGCAGAGCGCGTTTCGCGCGCAGGATCTGGCCTGGGCGATCGAGATAGCCGATGCCTTGCTCGCCCGCTTCGAGGATCGCGCCGGCGGCGGATTCTTTTTCACCAGCGACGACCACGAAAGCCTGCTGCTGCGCCCGAAGCCGGGACACGACAATGCCACGCCGGCCGGCAATGGCATCGCCGCGCAGGCGTTGATCGCGCTCGGCCACTGGCTGTCGGAGCCCCGCTATCTGGACAGCGCCGAGCGCACGGTACGCGCATTCGGGCGCGAGCTGGACGCGCGGCCCGCGGGCTTCTCATCGCTGCTGATCGCGCTCGAAGCCTGCCTCGAGCCGCCGGCGATGCTGCTGCTGCGCGGCGAACCCGCCGCCTGTCTGTCGTGGCAGCGCAGCGTCGAACGCCACTATCGGCCGTCGCTCTGGACGCTCAACCTGTCGCAGCAGCAGCCATTGCCGGATGCGCTGGCGAAGCCTCATGACGCGGCCGCCGGGACGGTGACGGCGTGGCTTTGCCGCGGCACCGTGTGCCTGCCGCCGCTGCACGCGCTGTCCGACCTGGACGCGGTTCTGGCGTCCTGAACGGTGCGCGGTTTGGCGGCATGAGCGCCGTCCGGTACCATGACGACCGACCGCCATCACCATACGGAGTCTCAATGAAACGCCCCGCCATCGCCCTCGCCGCCGTCCTGTTCGCCGCCGGCAACGCGCACGCCGCGCTGGACAACGCCGCCGCGCAGGCGCTGATGCAAAAAGACGGCTGCTCCGCTTGCCACACGATCGACAAGAAGGTGGTCGGCCCCGCCTATCAGGACGTCGCCGCGAAATACAAGGGCGACAAGGATGCGTTGGCCAAGCTCAGCGACAAGGTGAAAAAGGGCGGCAGCGGCGTCTGGGGTCCGGTTCCGATGCCGCCGAACGCGCAGGTCAGCGACGCCGACATCAAGGCGCTGGTCGGCTGGATTCTGACGCTGAAGAAGTAAGCGCCGACACCGGCGCCTCGCGGCCGCGCGCCGCCGGCGTTTTGACAGCCGCGGACGCGGCCGGTAAGCTTGCCCGGCTCGTGCAGGAGAGGGCAGCCGCACCTTGGACCGGTTGCCGCCGAAGGCGTAACTCCCGCGATCGCTCAGGCAAAAGGACTGCGCGAGCCGTAAGTCACTCTGGAGAGCGGCCGCGCGTTGGATGCAGCGGCCCACCGAAGGGGCACCGGCTTTAGCCGCGAGGCGAAGGCCGCAATCTCTCAGGTAAAAAGGACAGACGGGGCGAAGCCGAAATCATCGGCTTCGCCCTTTTTCCTGCCTGGGAGGCGTGTTGCTCAAGCACACCCCGCTCCATGCGATCCATCGCGCCGCAGGCGCCAGGATGGTCGATTTCGGCGGCTGGGACATGCCGGTCCACTACGGCTCACAGATCGACGAGCATCACGCGGTGCGCCGCGCCGCGGGGATGTTCGATGTCTCGCACATGCTTGCGGTCGACATCGAGCCGGCGGGCGAAATCGGTCGCACGCGACTTTCTGCGCGGGGCGCTCGCCAACAATGTCGACAAGCTGACGGTGCCGGGCAAGGCGCTCTATTCGTGCCTGCTGCGTCCGGATGGCGGCGTGCTCGACGACCTGATCGTCTACTTCCTGCGCGAAGACTGGTTTCGCCTGGTCGTCAACGCCGGCACGGCCGACAAGGACCTGGCCTGGCTCGGGGCGCTCATCGCCGAGCGCGCGCCGAAACTCAAGCTGACCCCGAGGCGCGACCTGGCGATGATCGCCGTGCAAGGGCCGCAGGCACGCGAGCTCGTGTGGAAGGTCCTTCCCGCGGCGCGCGCGGCGAGCGAATCGATGAAACCGTTCAACGCCGTGCAGTCCGGCGAGTATTTGATCGCGCGCACCGGCTATACCGGCGAGGACGGCTTCGAGATCACGCTGCCGGCCGCGCTCGCGCCCGACTTCTGGCAGGCGCTGCAGGCCGCCGGCGTCAAGCCCTGCGGCCTCGGTGCGCGCGACACGCTGCGCCTCGAAGCGGGAATGAATCTGTACGGGCAGGACATGGACGAAGCCGTCAACCCGCTGGAGTCCGGTCTTGCGTGGACCGTCGACCTGACCAGCCCGCGCGATTTCGTCGGCAAGGCGGCGCTGCTTGCCGCGCATCCGTCGCGGCAGCTCGCGGGCCTGGTGCTACAGGACCAGGGCGGCATACTGCGCAGCCACCAGCGAGTAAGCACTGCGCACGGCGACGGTGAAGTCACCAGCGGCACCTACTCGCCGACGCTGAGCCGCTCGATCGCGCTGGCGCGCCTGCCGGCTCAAGTCGAGCCGGGCGACATCGTGCACGTCGACGTGCGCGGCAAGCCGCTGGCCGCGCGCGTGGTCAAGCCGCCGTTCGTGCGCAACGGCAAGAGTCTGATCGACTGAGCTCGCCACCCCGATGCCACATCCCGCGCACCGATTCACCACCCTCGCATGGAGTCTTATCCGATGAACGTACCCGCCGAGCTCAGGTACACCGCAAGTCACGAATGGGTCCGCAGCGAACCGGACGGTACGATTACGACCGGCATCACCGATCACGCGCAGCAAGCGCTGGGCGATCTCGTTTTCATCGAGTTGCCTGCGGTCGGCAAAACGTTCAAGGCCGGCGAAGCCGCGGCGGTCGTCGAATCGGTCAAAGCGGCCTCGGATGTCTACGCGCCGGTCGCGGGCGTCGTGCTCGCGGTCAACGACGCGGTCGTCGCCGCGCCGGAAAAGGTCAACGCCGATGCGTACGGCAACTGGCTGTACCGCCTGAAGCCCGCTAATGCGGGCGACGTGGCCAAGCTGCTCGACGCGGCCGGCTACATCGCGGCCGCCGGCGAATCCTGATCGACCGGGGGACGAAGCGATGGCGATGAATGAACTCGAACGGGCGCCGGGCGCGAGCGCGCGCTCGCGCCGCAGCTTGCGCGAGCTCGAGCAGCACCGCGGCTTTGTCGACCGCCACATCGGCACCGACGACGCCGACCAGGCGGCGATGCTGCGCACGCTCGGGTTTGCTACGCGAGGCGCGTTGATCGACGCCATCGTCCCGGCGGCGATAAGGAGCCGCAAGCCGCTGGCGCTGCCGGCAGCGAAAGGCGAGGAGGAAGCGCTCGAGGAGTTGCGCGGCCTGGCGGCGAAAAACCGCGTCTACACGACCTACATCGGGCAGGGCTACTACGGCACCTACACGCCGGGCGTGATACTGCGCAACGTCCTCGAGAATCCCGCCTGGTACACCGCGTATACGCCTTACCAGCCGGAAATCTCGCAGGGACGGCTCGAGGCGCTGGTCAATTTCCAGACGATGATCTGCGACCTTTGCGCGATGGCGATCGCCAATGCCTCGATGCTGGACGAAGCGACTGCCGCGGCGGAAGCGCATGGCGCTGTGCCGCCGCGTGAGCCAGCAATCGAGCACGACGATATACGTCGCCTCCGATGTGCTGCCGCAGACGATCGATGTCGTGCGAACGAGGGCGGGGCCGCTGGGCATCGCCGTCGCCGTCGGGCCCGCCGAAGCGGCGGCGGACGCGATTGCTTCGCCGTCATGCTGCAGTACCCGGGCGCTGACGGCGACGTGCGCGACTATCGCGACGCTGACCGCGAGGCTGCACGCCAAAGGCGCGATGGTGATCGCCGCATCCGACCTGCTCGCGTTGACGATGCTGACGCCGCCGGGCGAATGGGGCGCCGACGTAGTCGTCGGCTCGAGTCAGCGCTTCGGCGTGCCGATGGGCTTCGGCGGTCCGCACGCCGCGTTCCTCGCCACGCGCGACGAATTCAAGCGCAGTCTTCCCGGACGGCTGGTCGGCGTCAGCGTCGATGCCAACGGCGACCCGGCATATCGACTGGCGCTGCAGACGCGCGAGCAGCACATCCGGCGTGAAAAAGCCACGTCCAACATCTGCACCGCGCAGGTGCTGCTCGCGGTGATCGCCAGCATGTATGCCGTCTATCACGGGCCGCAGGGCCTGTCGACGATCGCCGCGCGCGTGCACCGCCTGACCGGAATCCTGCGCGCCGGACTCAAGCAACTCGGTCTCGGCTCGGTCAACGAGACCTTTTTCGATACGCTGACGATCGCCACCGGCGCGCGCACCGGCGCGATTCACGAGCTCGCCACGGCGGCGCACGTCAATCTGCGCCGGATCGACACGACGCACATCGGCATATCGCTGGACGAAACGACCACGCGCGACCGGGTGCGCCTCTTGTGGACGATCTTCGCGCCCGAGGGCGCCGCGCTGCCCGATTTCGACGCGATCGAGCCGACGATAGTCGACGCCTGGCCGCCGGCCTTGCGCCGCACGACGCCGTTTCTCACTCATCCGACGTTCAATCGCTATCACTCCGAGACGGCGATGTTGCGCTATCTGCGGCGCCTGGCCGACAAGGACATCGCGCTCGACCGCGCGATGATTCCGCTCGGCTCGTGCACGATGAAGCTCAACGCGACGCTCGAAATGATCCCGGTGACGTGGCGCGAGTTCGCGCACATGCATCCGTTCGCGCCGGCCAATCAGACGGTCGGCTACCGCGAGATGATCGCCGGGCTCGAGCGCATGCTCTGCGCGATCACCGGCTACGCGGCGGTCTCGTTGCAGCCCAACGCCGGCTCGCAGGGCGAGTTCGCGGGATTGCTGATCATCAAGGCCTATCACGCCTGCGCGCGGCGAAGGGCACCGCGATGTCTGCCTGATTCCGGCGTCGGCGCACGGCACCAATCCGGCGTCGGCGCAGATGGCCGGCATGCGGGTCGTCGTCGTAGCCTGCGACCGCGAAGGCAACGTCGACCTGGCCGACCTCGAGGCCAAGGCCGCCGCGCATCGCGCCGATCTGGCGGCGATCATGGTGACGTACCCGTCGACGCACGGCGTGTTCGAGGCGGGCATCCGCGACATCTGCGACATCGTTCACGCTCATGGCGGCCAGGTGTACGTCGACGGCGCCAACCTCAATGCGCTGGTCGGCTTGGCCGCGCCCGGCGAATTCGGCGCCGATGTTTCGCATCTGAACCTGCACAAGACGTTCTGCATTCCGCACGGCGGCGGCGGACCCGGCGTCGGTCCGGTCGCCGTCGCCGCGCATCTGGCTCGCTTCCTGCCCGGTCACCGGACCTTGCAGGGCAGCGTCGACGCCGGCGCCGAGCGCATCGGGCCGGTGTCGGCGGCGCCGTACGGCAGCGCGAGCATCCTGCCGATTTCGTGGATGTACATCGCGATGATGGGCGGCGACGGCTTGCGGGCCGCGACCGAGTCGGCGATCCTGGCGGCGAACTACATCGCGAAGCGTCTTGCGCCGCATTACCCGGTGCTGTATTCGGGACCGGGCGGCCTGGTCGCGCACGAATGCATCGTCGACCTGCGACCGCTGAAGGACAACAGCGAGGTCACCGTCGACGATGTCGCCAAGAGGCTGATCGATTACGGATTCCATGCGCCGACGATGAGCTTCCCCGTTCCCGGCACGCTGATGATCGAGCCGACCGAAAGCGAGTCGAAGGCCGAAATCGACCGCTTCGTCGAAGCGATGATCGCGATACGCGCGGAAATCCGCGCGATCGAGCAGGGCCGGATGGATCGCCACGACAACATGCTCAAGAATGCACCGCACACCGCCGCGAGCCTGCTCGCTGCCGACTGGACGCATCCGTACGCGCGCGAGCAGGCGGCGTATCCGGTGCCGGGGCTCAAGGAGCACAAGTACTGGCCGCCGGTCGGCCGTGCCGACAATGTCTACGGCGATCGTAATCTGTTCTGCAGTTGCGTACCGGTGGCGGATTACGCCTGATGGCCGCGGTTTGAAAGTCCTTGTCCTCGGCGCCGGCGTCATCGGCACGACGTCCGCCTGGTATTTGCGCGAGCAGGGTCACGAAGTCACGGTAATCGACCGGCAGCGCGTCGCCGGGCTGGAAACGTCGTTCGCCAACGGCGGCCAGATCTCGGTGTCGCACGTCGAGCCGTGGGCCACTCCCGCGGCGCCATGGAAGATCCTCAAATGGCTCGGCCAGCCGGATGCGCCGCTGCTGTTCCGGCCGAGGCTAGACTGGCAGCAATGGCGCTGGGGAGCGCAGTTCCTGCTCGAATGTCTGCCTTGGCGGACGCGGCGCAACATGCTGCAGATACTCGCCATCAGCAAGTATTCGGGCGAAATGCTGCGCGAGCTCCGCGCAACGACGATGCTTGCTTACGATGACCTGCAGCGCGGCATCCTGCAGATCTATACCGACCGCGCCGACTTCGACGACGCCGCGGCGGCGGCGGAGCTCGTGCGCACTTACGGCATAGCGCGCGACGTGAAAACCGCGGCCGAATGCGTCGCGATCGAGCCGGCGCTCGAGGCAAGGCGCGACTGGATCGTCGGCGGGACCTACACGGCGAGCGACGAAAGCGGCGATGCCCGCAAGTTCACGCAGGGACTCGCCGCGCGATCGTTCGCGCGCGGCGTCGTCTTTCGCTTTGGCGTGACGATCGATTCGCTCGATGTCGCCGGCGGCACCGTCGGCGGCGTCGTCACGCATGTCGCAACCGCCGACGGTGAGCCGCGCCGCCAGCTGCTCACCGCCGACGCTTATGTCGTCTGCCTGTCGAGCTATACGCCGCAGCTTTTGTCGCCCGCTGGGGATCCACGTGCCCGTCTATCCGGCCAAGGGCTACTCCGCGACGCTTGCCGATCGTCGATATCGGCCGCCGCGCCGTCGGTCAGCGTCACCGACGACGCCAAGAAAATCGTGTTCACGCGCCTCGGCAATCGGCTGCGCGTCGCCGGGACCGCGGAGCTCTCCGGCTACAATCTCGACCTCAATGTCGTGCGCTGCCAGGCGCTGACGCGCCGCGCCGTCGAATGGTTCGGCGGCGCGATCGACCCGGCAGGCGCCGAATACTGGACGGGCTTGCGGCCGGCGACGCCGTCGAACGTTCCGCTTGATCGGCAGGACGCGCTATCCGAACCTCTATCTGAACACCGGCCACGGCACGCTCGGGTGGACGATGGCCGCGGGTTCGGGCAAGGCGATCGCCGACCTGGTTTCGGGCCGCAGGCCCGATATCGACTTCGACTTCGTCGGCTACTGAGGGCTATGTGCGCCCCTTGCGGCGTGCCTAGCGCAGGATCCAGACAACCGCGGCCAGCCACGCGAGCGCGGCCGCCTGCAGGTGTCGGTCGCCGACGAACAAGCCGCTGGGGTCTTCGGCAGCGTGTCCATCCCCGAGCAGGTACAAATAGCGAAACAGCGCGTAGGTGACGATCGGCACCGTGTAGACCAGATCGGCGCTGCCGTGCAGCGCGATCGTCTGCGGGCTGATCGTGTAGAGGCTGTACGCGATCAACGTGCCGCTGACGCAAACGACGATCAGCCGGTCGAGAAGCGTCGGCGAATATTCGGCGAGCACCGCGCGCCCGCCCGGCGCGCCGGCGACTGCGGCTTCGGCGCGGCGTTTGCCGAAGCCGAGCAGCAGGGTCAGCATCAGCCCGCACATCAACAGCCATGGCGACGGCGCGATGCCGACGCCGACGGTCCCGGCCAGGATGCGCAGCAGGAACCCGAGCGAGAGCGCGAAGACGTCGACGATGACGACGCGCTTGAGCAGCAGCGAGTACATGACGTTCAAGGCAAGGTAGGCGACGAGAACGGCGAAGAGCGCGGCGCCGACCCAGGCGCCGATCGACAGGCCGGCAAGGGCCAGGACGATGGCGAGCGATGCCGCCGCGGCGCCGCCGATCCGGCCGCTGGCGAGCGGCCGATCGCGCTTGGTCGGATGCGCGCGATCGGCGTCGCGATCGAGCCAGTCGTTGCCGATGTAGACGGCGCTCGCCAGCAGGCAGAACGCGACAAAGGCGAGGGCGACCTGTTGCGCGAGTGCCGCGTCGTGCCAGGCGCGGGCGAACAGGAAGCCGGCCCAGACGAACGCATTCTTGATCCATTGCTGCGGCCGCAGAAGTTGCCAATAATGCATGATCGTCCCCTTCGCCGCCCGCGCCCCCAAGGCCCGACTTCGCCAGCACGAATGCGCGCTCGACCGCACTCGTCGTTCACGATCCGGCCCCTATGATGCCTGAGCGCTCCCGCTCCGTGGCGCGGCTCGCGGCGCTGCTGCTGCTCGCGCTGGGCGCCTGGCGGATCGTCGTAATCGTCGCCGCGTCGCCGATGCTGGGCTACGCCAACCAGTTCGACATGGGACGGACTTCGGCCTGCTTCGGGCTCTGGCCCGACCTGCCGGAGCCGGCGCGCTACGAAGCGCATCCGCAGGCGCCGATCGCGCGCTACGTTCGCGGTGAGGAAAGACCGGCCGAGTGCTATCGCAGCAGCGAGCTCGCCTTCGTCGCGGCGGCGCTGGCGATCGCCCCGCGTGAGGGTCCGGTCGATCTGCGCATCGTCGGCGCAGTCAAGGGCGCGGTCCTGATCCTGGTGGCGCTCGGGCTCGACGCGGCGCTCAAGCGGCGGCCGTCCTGGGCGCTCGCCAATGCGGCGGTCTTCGCGCTGGTGCTCGCCGATCCGATGACCACGCTTTGGCTCAATACGCTTTATACCGAGTTCGGCGCGTTGCTCGGCGCTTACGCCTCGATCGGGCTCCTGCCGCTGCTGGTCGTCGGGGATCCGCGGTCGGCTCGGCCGCCGCGCTGGGCGTTGTTCGGCTTCGCCTGCAGCCTCGCCGTGCTCGGCCTGTCGCGACAGCAGCATCTGCTGCTGCCGGCGGTGCTCGCGCTGCCGGTGCTGATTTCGCTGTGGCGGCCGGCGCGCGGCACCGCGTTGGGACTGGCCCTGTGGGTGTTTGCGATTGCATTCGCGCAGGCGACGATAGCCCGGCCGGCGACGATCACGGCGGCCAATAACGCCGACGTGGTGCTGGGCGCCATCCTGCCCGCCTCGCGCGACCAGGCGCGGACGGCGGCACGGCTCGGACTGCCGGAGCGTTGCCTGCAATCGTCCGGCGCGAGCTGGTACGAAACCATGGGCGAGTCGCTTGCCGCGACCTGCCCCGAGGCGCTGGCGATGCCGCGGCGCGCGCTGGCCGCGCTCGCGGTCGCCGAGCCGGCGACGATCGCGCGGGCAATGCTGCGCGGCCTGCCGCAGCTGCAGGACTGGCGTCTGGCCTACCTCGGCAGCGTCGAAGATCGCGATTTCGCCGGCAGCGAGACCGTGCGTGCCGTCGCGGGCCCGGCGGCCATCAGTCTCGCGACCATGGTCAGCGCAATGCCGCGGCAGGCATTCGCATGGATCCTGGGCGCATCGCTCGCATTGCTGATCGCGAGCGCAGGCGCGACGCTGCTGGCATCGATCCGCGGAAGACCCGCGCCTTTCGCGCTGATCATCTACGCGCTGACGGCGACGGCGTGGTACGCGATACTCACCTCGATCCTGGGCGACGGCTATGTCGAAATCCCGCGCCACGCGCAACTGGTGGCACCTTGCCTTGCCGCGGCCTTGCTGATCGTCGCCGGCGCCTTGCTCGCGGCGACGCTGACATCCGGCCGCCGTGGCACTGCCACTGCGTCCGAGGCGCCGGCGACGGTGCCGGTCGTCGTCGCGTCGCTGGCGATCGCGGCGATCGGCTACATCGCGTTGCGCGGAACGATTGCCGCGACGCCGCTGGCAACCGGCATCGTCGATCGTCCGAAGCAAAACCGCGTACCGGACGGCGCGGTCGAATTCGTCGGCTGGGCGCTCGATCCGCGCGGCGTCGCCCGGGTCGAGCTGGTCGCCGACGGCGGCGAGGTCTACCGGGCAGATTACGGACGGCCGTACGCCGGCGCGCGGGGCGAGCCGCTGGCGCTCTATTTTCCGAGCTATCCCGATGTCGCGCTGCCGGGATTTGCGGCGAGCCTGCCAGCGCAGGCTCTCGCCGCCGGCAGCCTCGGCGTGCGGACGATCGTGGTCAACGTCGACGGCGTGCACACCGAGATCGATCGACGCCGGCTCGTCGTCCGTTAGTCATCGGTCGCGGCTGGCAGCGACTAAGCGTCGGGATCGGGCAACAGCATCAGCTCGGCGACGATGCGCCAGTGTCCACCGCGATCGCGCATCCAGACGTGGACGTAGTGGCCCGGCGTTTTTCCGCGAGCGCCGAGAAGGTGCAGGCGACCGTAGCTGTAGCCCAAGTCGTCGGAGCGCGATACGCCGGCGGCGAGTGTCTCCCATCGAAACTTGAGCTCCCGTTCGGCCAATTGCGCGACGATCGCATCGCGGCCCAGCGCGGGCGGCGTCGGACCGATGACGAGTCGAGCCTCGTCGGCCAGCAGCGCCGCGTAGCCGTTCGCCGCGGCCGGCTCGCCGAACAGCGGCTGCGCTTCCAGATCGAATAAGGCCTTTTGCCCGCCCGCGTCGGCGGCTTTTGCGATCGATATCAGCGCCCGCGGATCGTCGCCGAACGCCGCATCGGGCACCGGCGCGCGCGTCGGCACGCCGCCGTCGACGATGACCCGCCAGCTGCCGTCGGACTGGCGGCGCCAAACCGAAAAAAACATGCCCTGCGCCGGCTCGCGCACCGCGGGCGCGCGGCCCGTGATCGTATACGGGCCGCTGGTGAATCCAAGGTCGCCGGCACGCGCGACGGCGGCGATGGCAGGATGCCAGTCGAGGACGAACGGCTCGATCGCCTCGGGGCGGGCGCGGAAACGCGCCCGGGTGTTGCCCGGATCGGGCGCGAAGTTGACGCCGTCATCGGCAAAGTACTCGATGAACGCAGCGCGCATGCCGTGGTCGACCGAGTGCTTGGCAAACGCCAGCTCGGATGCTGCCAGCGAGTCGCGGGCGGCATCGGTCGGCTGACGCTGCGCCATCGGCGGCGCGGGTGGCGCCGCGCAGGCGGCGACAACGAGCACGATGGCAGCGGCAACACCCAATTTCGTTGATGAACGCATCGCATCCCCGATACACCGTCGTTACCCGGATTAGAGCGCATGACGCTGCGGCGCGCCAGTCCGTCTGGGGCGTCGCGTTATAATGCACGACTGCACGCACGTTTTTCTCCATGCCTCCCCGATATCGACGACTGCTGTCCTTCGCGTTCGCCCTGCTTGCCGCTCCGGCGCTCGCGCAGAGCATCCTCCCCGCCGCTGTTCCGCCGCCCTCGATCGCGGCCAAGGCGTATCTGCTGGTCGATCTGGTGAGCGGGCAGACGCTGGCGGCCGACAATGCCGACCTGCCGCGCGAGCCGGCGTCGCTGACCAAGCTGATGACCGCGTACCTTAGCTTTCGCGCGCTCAGGGACAAGGAGCTCACGCCTTCGCAGATGGTCAACGTGTCCGAAAGGGCGTGGCGCGCCGAAGGCTCGCGCATGTTCATCGAGCCGAAAAAAGCGGTGAGCGTCGACGAGCTGCTGCACGGCGTCATCGTTCAGTCGGGCAACGATGCGAGCATCGCGCTGGCCGAAACCGTCGCCGGATCGGAAGATGCGTTCGTCGAGCGGATGAATCGCGAGGCGTCGCGACTCGGCATGAAGAACACTCACTTCGTCAACGCGACCGGGCTGCCGGCGCCGCAGGAAACGTCGACGGCAAACGATCTCGCGCTGCTCGCCGCCGCACTGATCCGCGATTTTCCCGAGTACTACCCGCTGTATTCGATCAAGGAGTACCGCTACAACAATATTACGCAGCCGAATCGCAACCGGCTGCTATGGACCGACCCGTACGTCGACGGGATGAAGACCGGCAACACCGATGCCGCCGGTTTCTGCCTGATCGCGTCGGCCAAGCGCGGACAGCGCCGGCTGCTCGCAGTCGTCCTCGGAGCCGGGTCGGAGTCGGCGCGCGCAATCGAAGCGCAGAAGCTGTTGAACTACGGATTCCAGTTCTACGATTCGGTGCAGCTCTATCAGAGCGGACAGGCGGTCAGCTCGCTGCGCGTCTGGAAAGGCGCCGAGGAGGCGGTGCCCGCCGGGTTCATCGTCGACCGCTATGTGACCTTGCCGAAGGGGCAGGCGCAGAATCTCAAGCTGTCGCTGGAAGCGGTCGAGCCGCTGCTGGCGCCGGTGCTCAAGGGGCAGAAGGTGGGTACGGTCAAGGTCACGCTCGACGGCAAGCCGGTCGATGCCTATCCGCTGCTGGCGCTCGCCGACGTGGCGCCTGCCAGCCTGTTCGGGCGCGCCTGGGACACGGTGCGCCTGTGGTTCAAATAACGCGGCCTCCATTTTCCGCAGCGAAAGGCGATTCGTGACCGTCTATCTGAACGGACAGTTTCTCCCGCTCGAAGACGCCAAGATCTCGGTGCTCGATCGCGGATTTATCTACGGCGACGGCGTCTACGAGCTGGTGCCGGTGTACGGTCGCCGGCCGTATCGGCTGCGGCAGCATCTGGCGCGGCTGCAGCGCAGCCTCGACGGCATCCGGCTTGCGCAACCCGCATACCGACGCCGAGTGGGAAGCGATCATCGCCGGGCTGATCGGACGGATGGCGTTTGCCGACCAGGGCGTCTATCTTCAGGTCACGCGAGGCGTGGCCAAGCGTGATCACGCGTTTCCCGCCGGCGTCGCGCCGACGGTGTTCATGATGAGCAACCCGCTCGCGCTGCCGTCGCGCGAGCAGATCGAGCGCGGCGTCGCGGTCGTTACCGCGCGACGACGAGCGCTGGCTGCACTGCGATCTGAAGACGATCTCACTGCTGGGCAACGTGCTCGCGCGCCAGCTCGCCGTCGATGCCGGCGCGACCGAGACCGTGCTGTTCCGCAATGGCTATCTGACCGAAGCGTCGGCATCGAACGTCCTGCTGGTTCGCGATGGCGTCATCGTCGCGCCGCCGAAGGACAACCAGATCCTTCCGGGGATCACCTACGACGTCGCGTTCGAGCTGGCGCGCGAAGGCGGCCTGCCGATCGAGGTGCGTCCGGTGCCGAAGGAGGAAGCGCTCGCGGCCGACGAGATGTGGCTGTCGTCGTCGACCAAGGAAGTGCTCGCCGTCACCACGCTCGACGGACGGCCTTTCGGCGGCGGCAAGCCGGGCCCGGTGTTTCGCAAGGTGCACGCGCTATTCCAGGCGAGCAAGGCGGCCTGAAGTCGATCGCGGCGATCGGTTCGCCGCGCTGCGGCAAACCAGGCGCCCGCTAGTCCGCCGCCACCAGATATTTGCCGCCGTGCCAGACCAGCGGCGGCGCGGCTCGAAACGCGCAGGCCTCGACTTCGCCGATGAACAGCATGTGATCGCCCGCCGGATGCAGCGCGTGATGGCGGCATTCGAGCCACGCGACCGCGCCCTCGATCAGCGGCGCGCCGGCGGCGCCAAGCCGGAAGTCGACGCCGGCGAAACGATCGACGTGGGGGCGCGAAAACCGGTGCGCGAGCTCGACCTGGTCCTGGGCCAGCACGCTGACCGCGTAGCGCGAGGCGCTTTCGAAGGCCGCGAGGCTGCGCGAATGCCGCGCGAGGCTCCAGACGATCAACGGCGGGTCCAGCGATACCGAATTGAATGAATTCGCCGTGAATCCGACGTACTCGCCGGGCTTGCATCGGCGCGGCGATGATGGTCACGCCGGTGGCGAATTGCGCCATCGCGTCGCGAAAGCGCCGCTCGGCGATGGGCGGACGGCGGTCGCGGGAGTGGACATCGGGGAATCCTGCGCGGCGGAGCACCGCGTGTGCGAAAGTCGGCGCAGGCATCTTAGGGGCACGCCGGGGCGGTGTCAAAACAGGCCCTTGCGGCGCGCTGTCGGCCGGACGGCGACGCTGTTAGAATTACCCTCCGGTCCCCGGCAAGGTTCTCGCGTCCATTTCATCATGAAACAGCCGCTGCAGAAGCTGATCGCCAGCCGCTACGGCGGCCGCAACATCCCGGCCGCGCTGGTCCTGCCGGACGGCGGCCGGGTCGCGCTGTCCAAGACGCCCGAGATCAATATCTACGCCCGCACCTGGAACGGGCTGCGGGCGCTCGCTTCGCCCGAGCTCGGCAGGCTCGCCCGCGCCTACGTCCACAACGACATCGACTTCACCGGCGAGGCCCGCCGCGTGCTGGGCATCGCCGAGGCGCTGGTCGGCACCGTCGTGCACGGCCGCGACCACGCCACGGCACGGCTCAAGCACTGGTGGCACACGGCGCGCGGCAACCGGGCCAACATCCAGCATCACTACGACGTCTCGAACGCCTTCTACCGGATGTGGCTGGACGAGCGCATGGTCTACTCGTGCGCCTACTTCAAGACCGCAAGCGACACGCTGGACCAGGCGCAGGCGCAGAAGCTCGATCACATCTGCCGCAAGCTGATGCTCGAGCCGGGCGAGTCCTTCCTCGACATCGGCTGCGGCTGGGGCGGGCTGATTTTCTGGGCGGCGCAGCACTACGGCGTCAAGGCCACCGGCATCACGCTGTCGCAAAACCAGTTCGATCACGTGCGCGCGAAAATCGCCGAGCTCGGCCTGACCGGCCAGGTCGACGTCAGGCTGCTCGATTACATCGATCTGCCCGAGGACCGTCAGTACGACAAGATCGCCAGCATCGGCATGTTCGAGCACGTCGGCGATCGCCAATTACCCGCGCTATTTCGGCAAGATATACCGGGTCCTCAAGCCGGGCGGCACTGGCGATGAACCACGGCATCACGCAGAACCATGTCGGCGTCGACAGCCTGGGCAGCGGCGTCGGTGAATTCGTCGAGGATTATGTGTTCCCGGGCGGCCAGCTCGCGCACGTATCCCGCGTCATCCAGGGACTCGGCGCCGAGGGTCTCGAGCTGATCGACGCCGAGGCGCTGCGCGAGCACTACGCGCGCACGCTGTGGCACTGGGTCGATCGGCTGGAATCGAACGCCGACGCGGCCCGGCGCGAGGTCGGCGAGCAGAAATTCCGCATCTGGCGAATCTACCTGGCCGGGTCGGCGCATTCCTTCGACCGCGGCTGGATCTCGATCTTCCAGCTGCTGGTCGGCAAGCCGCTGCCGGACGGCAGCTTGCCGCATCCGGCGACCCGCGACTACATGTACGCGGGCTGACAGCCGCGAGGCTTGCGGATCCGCGGGCGGACCCCATATTCGAGCGATGGAAACCGTGTCCGAAGCCGAGTCGCTGCTCGAATTCCCCTGCGCCGTTCCCGCTGAAGATCGTCGGCCGCACGCGCGATGGCTTCGCGCAGGCGATGCTCGAAGTCGTCCTGCGCCACGCCCCGGATTTCGACAGCGCGTCGATGGAGATGCGCGCTTCGCGCGAGGGCAACTACATTTCACTGACCTGCACGGTCAATGCCAAGTCTCGCGAGCAGCTCGACAACCTCTACCGCGAATTGTCCGGACATCCGCACGTCGTCATGGTGCTGTAGCGCCTTGGTCGCCGCGCGCTTGCGCTGCGCGTCCGGCGAGCCTTGCCGGGTTCGTCGCCTCGGGCAAACCGACTACGCCTCGACCTGGCGCGCGATGCAGGCGTTCACCGACGCCCGCGCGGCCGAAACGCCCGACGAAATCTGGCTGACCGAGCATCCACCGATCTACACGCTGGGCCTGGCCGGCCGGCGCGAGCACTTGCTCCGCGACAACGGCATTCCGGTGCTCAAGGTCGATCGCGGCGGCCAGGTCACCTATCATGGTCCCGGGCAGCTCGTCGTCTATCTGCTGATCGACATCGGTCGCCGGCGTCTGGGCGTGCGCCAGCTGGTCCGGGCGATCGAGGCCAGCGTGATACAATTGCTTGATTCGTATGGCGTTGCTGCGACAGTCCGCAGCGGCGCGCCCGGCGTCTACGTGCAGCAGCGCGATTCGGCGAGGCCAAGATCGCCGCACTGGGCCTCAAGATCAGGAACGGGCGCAGCTATCACGGTCTGGCGCTCAATATCGACATGGATCTCGCTCCGTTCGCCGACATCGATCCCTGCGGGTACCGCGGCCTCGCGGTGACGCGGTTGCGCGATCTCGGCGATCGATGCGCCGCGCGCCGAAATCGAGTCGCGGCTGGTTGCGGCGCTCGACGCCGCGATCGGCGCCGCGCCCACCCGATGAGCGACGTCCGTCCGCCGGACCCGCTGCGCCAACGCCGCCGGGGTCAAGCACAAGGGGGACGCGAAGACCGCGCGCATCCCCATCAAGATCGTGCCCGCCGAGCGATTGAAGAAGCCGGACTGGATTCGCGTGCGCGCGCCGTCGTCGCCGCGCTTTCACGAGATCAAGCGCATCCTGCGCGAGCACAAGCTGCACACCGTTTGCGAGGAAGCCTCGTGCCCGAACATCGGCGAATGCTTCGGCAAGGGCACGGCGACGTTCATGATCATGGGCGACATCTGCACGCGCCGCTGCCCGTTCTGCGACGTCGGTCACGGGCGGCCGCTGCCGCTGGATGCCGACGAGCCGGCCAATCTCGCCGAGACGATCGCGGCGCTGAAGCTCGCCTACGTCGTGATCACGAGCGTCGATCGCGACGACCTTCGCGACGGCGGCGCGCAGCATTTCGTCGACTGCATACGCGCCGTGCGCGAACGCTCGCCGGCGACGCGGATCGAGGTGCTCGTGCCCGACTTTCGCGGCCGGCTCGACCGCGCGCTGGACGTCCTCGGCGCAGGCGCCGCCCGACGTGATGAACCACAACCTGGAGACGGTGCCGCGGCTCTACCGGCAGGCGCGCCCCGGATCCGACTACGCGAATTCGCTCCGCTTGCTGCAGGCGTTCAAGGAGCGCTTTCCGCATATTCCGACCAAGTCGGGACTGATGGTCGGACTGGGCGAGACCGACGAGGAGATACTCGGCGTGATGCGCGACATGCGCGCGCACGGCATCGACATGCTGACCATAGGCCAGTATCTGCAGCCGACCGCTTCGCATCTGCCGGTGCTGCGCTACGTGCATCCGGACGACTTCGCGATGTTCGAGCGCGAAGCGTATGCGCTGGGCTTCGAGCACGCCGCCGTCGGCGCGCTGGTGCGCTCGTCGTACCACGCCGACGCCCAGGCGCACGGCGTGCTCGAAGCCGCCGGTTGAATCGGCGCCGGTGCGCGACGATGATCATCGGCAGGCTGAGGCAGATCGGCCTGGCTTGCATCGCCGCGCTGTCGCTCGCGATCGCGCTGCCCGCGTCGGGCGAGGTTTCCGAAGTCCGCATCTCGCACGGATACGGCGTGCTGTATCTGCCGCTGATGGTGATGGCGAGCGAGAAGCTCGTCGAAAAGCACGCCGCCGCGGCGGGGCTGCCCGGCGTCAAGGCGAGCTACGTCGTGCTCGACGGCGGCAACGTGATCAACGACGCGATGCTTTCCGGCGCGCTCGACATCGCGTCCAGCGGCGTGCCCGGATTCCTGACGCTTGTGGGCGAAGGCCAAGGACAATCCGGCGCAGGAGGTCCGCGGCTTGACCGGCATGAGCTCGTCGTCGATGTATCTGATGACGCGCAATCCGAGCGTCAAGTCGCTGAAGGACTTCACCGACAAGGACCGGATCGCCGTCCCCGGCATCAAGACCTCGCTTCCCGCGGTGCTGCTGCACATGGCCGCGGCGAAGGAGTTCGGCGACGCCAACTACGCGAAGCTCGATCCGATCACCGTCGGGCTGCCGCATCCGGAGGCGCTGACGGTGCTGCTCTCCGGCAGGGGCGAGATCGACAGCCACATGGCCTCGCCGCCGTTTTCCTACATCGAGGATGCGACGCCGGGCACTGCATCGCGTGTTCAACTCGGTCGACGTGCTGGGCAACATCACGCTGGACATGACCTACACGACCCGGCGCTTTTTCGAAGCCAACCCGAAGCTCTGCGCGGCGTTCATCGCGGCGATGAACGAGGCCAATGCGCTGATCGCGAACGACAAGCGACGCGCGGCCGAGATCTACCTCGCGGTGTCGAAGCAGAAGTCGTCGCCCGACGAAGTCGTGCGCATCCTGAGCGATCCGAATTCCAAATTCTCGACGGTTCCCGACGGCACGATGAGCTATGCCGAATTCATGTCGCGCGTGGGCACGATCAAGGCGAAGCCGGCGTCGTGGAAGGAGCTTTTCTTCGCGCCGGTGCACGCGCTGCCCGGCAGCTGACGGGCCTTCCGCGGCGTTGACTCAATAGGGAAGCGGCGCGCCCTTCGGCCACAACAGCCACATCCTGCCCGCCTGCTTCATGCGGCCTGCCTCGCGACCGGCGTCGTCGCCGAAACCCCAGAAGAAATCGGCGCGCAACACGCCCTTGATCGCGCCGCCGGTGTCCTGCGCCAGCACCAGGCGCTGCAGCGGCCGCTCCGAAAGCGGATAAGTCGTCGCGAGAAACACCGGCGCGCCCAGCGGCACGATCGCAGGATCGACGGCAATCGTCCGCTCTCGCAGCAAGCGGCACGCCGAGCGTTCCGATCGGTCCGTCGATCGCCGCCTTCGGGTCCGGCGCGACGACGCGAAAGAACACATAGCTCGGATTCTCGGCCAGCAACGAGGGCAATGCTGTCCGGATGCTCGCGGCCCCACTGCTTGATCCCCTGCATCGACGCCCGTGCCAGCGGCAATTCGCCGCGCTCGACCAGCAAGCGTCCGATCGAGCGGAACGGTTGCCCGTTCTGATCGGCGTAACCGAGCCGCAGCACTGCCGCCCTCGGCAAGCTGCACCCGGCCCGAGCCCTGGATCTGCAGGAAAAACGCCTCGACCGCATCGTCGACCCAGACCAGCTCCTTGCCGGCGAGCGGCGCACGTCCCGCTTCGATGTCCGCGCGCGGCCAATACGGCACGACGCGCCTGCCTTCGAGGCGGCCGCGCATCGCGCTTGTCCTTGAGCTCGGGGAACAGCTCGGCCAGGTCGACGACGAGCAAGTCGTCGGGCACGGCGTAGAGCGGAAAGCGATAACGTTCGGTTCGCGCGCCGGCTGCCCTGCAGCAAGGGCTCGTAGTAGCCGGTTACGACGCCGGTGTCGCGTCCGTCGGCGCCGGTCAAGCTGGTATGGGGTAAAATGCGCTTCGAAAAACGCGCGCACCTCGGTGTCGCTGCGGGGATCGACGGCTGCGCGCGGCTTCGCAGCTTTCACGCCAGATCGACGCAGCAGGTGACTGGAGAAGCGGCGCGCAGCCCGCGACGAATGCCGGCCAGGCCGCCGGCGCGCTGTCGTCGCGCCAACCGGGAATGTCGGCGTAAGTGGCGATGCGCAACACCGCCTTGGCCGGTTCGGGCGGCGTCGGCGCCACCGATGGCGTTGCGGTCGAAGGTGCGGGCGGCGCGGGCGGTGTCGTCACGCAGCCGGCAATGGACGCGATCAGCAGCGCGGCCAGCAGGTGATAGAGAGGCGAGCCGATGGAGTGGCTGTTGCTCGAGGCCTTGGTGGCGCTGGCGCTCGCGGTGTTTATCGTCTGGTTTACCATGGGCGTGAAGCGCAAGAATCCTCCGCGTGACCCGAAGGATCCGGGGAACGGCGATGGCGGCGAAGGCGGAGGCTGAAGATGCGGTGCAACGTGGGCGACGCGAGGGGACAGGCTCGGCGCGTTCAGACGAATCGAAAAAACGGACACTAATGCAGAATGCGCGGCACCGAAAGCGTGAACGAGGGGATCGGCGCGTCGAAATGCTGGCCGTCTTCGGCCACCATCTGATAGGTGCCGTGCATCGTGCCCACCGCCGTTTCCAGGTGCGTGCCGCTGGTGTACTCGAAGCTTTCGCCCGGCTTGAGCAGCGGTTGCTGACCGATGACGCCGAGTCCCTTGACTTCCATTACCTTGTTGTTGGCGTCGGTGATGACCCAGTGCCGGCTGATCAGTTGCGCGGGAACCGTTCCCGTGTTGGTCACCGAGATCGTGTAGGCAAATACATACTGGTTCTTCGACGGATCCGACTGGTCCTCGACGTAGGTCGCTCGCGGCTCGACGGTGATCTCGTATTTGCTGGACTCGCCCATCGGCGTGCTCTTCAAGTCTTTTCCCTGAGCGATTATAACGCCATGCGCGAGGTCCAGATCGCACCGTCGATTCTCTCCGCCGATTTCGCCCGGCTCGGCGAGGAAGTGCGCGCGGTGATCGCGGCCGGCGCCGACCTGATCCACTTCGACGTGATGGACAATCATTACGTTCCGAACCTGACGATCGGACCGCTGGTGTGCGCGGCGCTGAAGCCTCATGCGGGCGTTCCGATCGACGTGCATCTGATGGTGCGGCCGGTCGACGCGCTGGTCCCTGCATTCGCCGACGCGGGCGCGGCGATCATCAGCTTTCATCCCGAAGCGAGCGACCATGTCGATCGAACGATCGGCCTGATACACGAGCGCGGCTGCAGGGCGGGCCTGGTGCTCAATCCGGCGACGCCGCTTTCCTGCCTCGATCACGTGCTCGACGAGCTCGACCTGGTGCTGATCATGTCGGTCAATCCTGGCTTTGGCGGCCAGTCGTTCATCCCGGAGGCCTTGCACAAGCTCTCGCTGGCGCGCGAGCGCATCGACGCCGTTGCGGCGCGCAGCGGACAGGTCGATCCGGCTCGAGGTCGATGGCGGCGTCAAGGTCGACAACATCGGCGCGATCGCCCGGGCGGGCGCCGACACGTTCGTCGCCGGGTCGGCGATTTTCGGCAGCGGCGATTATGCGAAGACGATCGCCGCGATGCGCGCCGCAGCGAATGCCTCCGTCCGTGCCGCGGCTCCTCGCACGGGAGTATCCGCATGACGATCGCGCCATCACCGCGAATTCGCGTGCGCGCGATCGCCTTCGATCTCGACGGGACGCTGCTCGACACCATCCACGATCTGGCCACGGCGATCAATCTGATGCTGGCGCGCTTGAACCAGCCGGCGCTGCCCAAGGACACGATACGCGCGATGGTCGGCAAGGGCATGGCGAACCTGGTCCGCCGCGCTCTGGCCGCGGCGCAGGGATCGCTGCCGACGCCGAGCGACGAGGCGCGTGCGCTCGCGCTTTACGAAACCGACTACGAACGCGTTCTCGGCCGCGAAACGGTCGTGTTTCCCGGCGTGCGCGAAGGTCTGGAGAGGCTCGCCAGCGCGGGCTTCGGACTCGCCTGCGTGACCAACAAGACGCAACCGTTTCGTGCGTCCGCATCTGGCCCAGGCCGGATTGGGCGCGTACTTCAGCCTGATCGTCGGCGGCGATTCGCTCGAGGCGAAAAAACCGGATCCGCTGCCGCTGCAGCATGCCGCGAGGCATTTTTGCGTTGCGCCGGACCGCCTGCTGATGCTCGGCGATTCGGCCAACGATACGCAGGCGGCGCGAGCCGCGGGATGCCCGGTTTTCTGCGTGCCTTACGGCTACAACGAGGGGCGGCCCGTGCAAAGCCTCGATTGCGATGGTATAGTTTCCTCGCTGGATGAACTCCCGGAACGGTTACGACTAGGTTGAACGATGAGCTTCGACGTTCACAACTGCAAAAGCGGCCGATGGCCATCGCCGCGCGGCAACGATTGTCGCTGGCGGCGCCCATCGTAGTCCGCCCCGGCGTCGCGCGCTGACCGCGACGCCTTCGCAATGTCGTTGCAGTTGTAGAAAACCGTTGGAGCATCATGACCGAAGCCGAATTCCGCGCGCTCGCGGCGCAGGGATATAACCGCATTCCGCTCGTGCTCGAGTCGTTCGCCGACCTCGACACGCCGCTCTCGCTCTATCATCAAGCTCGCCAACCAGCGCTTTACCTATCTGCTGGAATCGGTCGTCGGCGGCGAGCGCTTCGGGCGCTACTCGTTCATCGGCTTGCCGGCGAAAGTCCGGATCCGCAGCCGCGGGCGCGCGATCGAGGTCGAGGACCGCGGCGGCATCGTCGAGCGCCACGAAGGCGATCCGCTGGCGTTCGTCGGCGAGTTCCTGCGTCGCTATCGCGCGGCGCCGCGGCCCGGGCTGCCGCGTTTCTGCGGCGGGCTCGCCGGCTACTTCGGCTACGACACCGTTCGCCACATCGAGCACCGGCTCGCCGATTCCGCGCCCGCAGCTTCGCCTGCGCTGGCCGACGTGCCCGACATCCTGCTGCTGCTGACCGAGGAGCTGGCGGTCGTCGACAATCTGTCGGGCAAGATCTCGCTGATCGTCTACGCCGATCCGGCCGAGCCGAATGCCTACTGGGAGGCGCGCGACCGGCTGCAGGAGCTGCGGCGCAAGCTCCGCGAGCCGGTGTCGATTCCCTATCAGACGGCGACCGAGGTCAGCGTCGCCGAGAGCGAATTCGGCGCGGAAGCCTACCAGGCCGCCGTCGCCCGCTCGCGCGAGTACATCGCCGCCGGCGACGTGATGCAGGTCGTGATCTCGCAGCGCATGCGGCGGCCGTTCGCCGCGCCGCCGCTCTCGCTGTACCGCGCGCTGCGCTCGCTCAATCCGTCGCCGTACATGTTCTATTACGACTTCGGCGACTTCCACGTCGTCGGCGCGTCGCCGGAGATCCTGGTGCGCAAGGAAGGCACCGAGCATCACGCTTCGGCCGATCGCCGGCACGCGGCCGCGCGGCGCGACGCGCGAGGCCGACGAGGCGCTGGCGACCGAGCTGCTCGCCGATCCGAAGGAGATCGCCGAGCACGTGATGCTGCTCGATCTGGGACGAAACGACGTCGGCCGCGTTGCGCAGACCGGCACCGTGCAGGTCACCGACCGCATGGTGATCGAGCGCTACTCGCACGTGATGCACATCGTGTCGAACGTCGAGGGGACGTTGAAGCCTGGGCTGACCAGCATCGACGTGCTGCGCGCGGCGTTTCCCGCCGGAACCGTCAGCGGCGCGCCGAAGGTGCGCGCGATGGAAATCATCGACGAGCTGGAGCCGACGCG
Source organism: uncultured beta proteobacterium (assembly GCA_963697485.1). Lineage (GTDB taxonomy): Bacteria > Pseudomonadota > Gammaproteobacteria > Burkholderiales > Casimicrobiaceae > PALSA-1003. Next base: position 85,443 of record CAVOOD010000007.1, on the reverse strand, counting down.
CCGCGGCATCTATTCGGGCGCGGTCGGCTACATCAGCTTCCAGGACGACATGGACACGGCGATCGCGCTGCGCACGGCGGTGATCAAGGACGGCGTGCTCTACGCGCAGGCCGGCGGCGGCATCGTCCACGACTCGTCGCCCGAAGGCGAGTGGCAGGAGACGATGAACAAGCTGCGCGCGCTGTTGCGCGCCGCGGACATGGTGCAGCTCGGGCTCGACGCCGAAGCGTAGCGCCGGCGACGGCGCCGGGACTTTTGGCGCCGCGTCAGGCGTCGCGCGAAGAACCGGCCAGATATTGCGCCTTCAGCCGCTCGAACGGCGACCGCGCGGCATACTGCGCGTGCTTGTCCAGGCCGGAGCGGCGCCACATTTCGTTGAAGCAGTGCAGCGCGAGCGTGACATCGGGCCATTGCAGCGTGGCGTCCTCGACCAAGTGCCGGAATTCCCACCATCCGAGCGGAGAGAACGTCCAGGGAGGTGCCAAGAAACGCTCGAGCGCGTGCTTGCCCACCATCGCGGTGACCATGTTGGGGCCGATTTCACCCCAGCCGCATTTTTCCAGGTCGACGCCCGTCGCTATCGCATTGCACTCGGCGATGAACGGCGATCCCGCCGGAACCTTGAGCAGGCAGTTGTTGGCGAGCGCGACCTGCCTTGTGGGGTCGCGGTACTCGGTGGGGATCACATAGTCCGGGGCCAATGCAGCACCGAGCGGCCTCAGGCAAACCATGTCGCAGTCGCTCCAGATGCCGCCGTGCCGATCCAGCAACGCATAGCGAAACAGGTTGGAGAACAGCGCGAGGCTTCCGGCGCCCGGCCCGGCGGCGGGGCCGTAGCGGCAGATGCGCTCTTCGGGGAGGATAGCCCGGCCATCGAGGACGGTCACGCCTTGCGGCACGCCGTCCACCTGGCCGTAGACATACAGGTGAACAGGATGGCCGCACCGGATGAAGCTGGCCATCGAAAGTCGCTCCAGCGGACTCAATCGCCCTTCCACCCACAGCATCTGAATCGGGACAGGCATGGCAGCACGCATATTATCGCGAGCGGGCCATGATGCGCTGCCGACGGCTGGCCAAGCCCCGTGCGAAGCTTCCGCGGATCAACGTCGGCGAGCACCTGCCGTATCGGAGCCATTTCGACGACGAATGCCGGGCGCTGTTCGAGCAGCGGTTCGCCCGCGACATCGCGGCGTTCGGTTATCGCTATTGACGATATACAGGACCCAACCATGCTGCTGATGATCGACAACTACGACAGCTTCACCTACAACCTGGTCCAATATCTGGGCGAGCTCGGCGAAGACGTGCACGTGCAGCGCAACGACGCGATTACGCTGGATCAGATCGCGGCATGGCAGCCGGAAAGAATCGTCATTTCGCCGGGGCCGTGCACGCCGGACCAGGCCGGGCATCTCGGTGGCGCTGATCGAGCGCTTCGCCGGCAAGATACCGATACTCGGCGTCTGCCTGGGCCACCAGGCGATCGGGCAGGCGTTCGGTGGCCGCATCGTTCGCGCGCAGCGCGTCATGCACGGGAAAGTCTCGACGATCTCGCACGGCGGCAGTGGCGTCTTCGCCGGTCTCGCCAACCCGCTGACCGCGACCCGCTATCATTCGCTGGTGATCGAGCGCGAGTCGATGCCGGCCTGCCTCGAGGTCACCGCGACCAGCGAAGACGGCGAGATCATGGGCGTGCGCCATCGCGAGCTTGCGGTCGAGGGCGTCCAGTTTCATCCGGAGGCCATACTGACCGAGCACGGTCACGCGCTGCTGGCGAATTTTCTCGCTGCGCATTAGAACGAACCAGACGGAGCCATCGATGTCCATCGACTTGCAGCAGGCGTTGCAGCGCACGATAGAGCACCGCGAGATATTTCACGACGAAATGCTTGCGCTGATGCGTAAGATCATGAGCGGCGAGGCTTCGCCGGTGATGGTTGCCGCGCTGACGGTCGGGCCTGCGCGTGAAAAAGGAGACGATCGGGGAGATCGCCGCGGCGGCGCAGGTGATGCGCGAGTTCTCGACCAAGGTCGAGCTTGCCGACCACGACCGGCTGGTCGACATCGTCGGCACCGGCGGCGATGCCTCGCACACGTTCAACATATCCACCGCGTCGATGTTCGTCGCCGCCGCGGCGGGCGCGCGCGTCGCCAAGCACGGCGGCCGCTCGGTGTCGTCGCGATCGGGCAGCGCCGACGTTCTCGAGGCGCTCGGCGCCAACATCATGCTCAAGCCCGAGCAGGTCGCCGCCTGCATCGGCGAGACCGGCATCGGGTTCATGTTCGCGCCCAATCACCACAGCGCGATGAAGCACGCGGCGCCGGTGCGCAAGGAACTGGGCATCCGAACGATATTCAATATCCTGGGCCCGCTGACCAATCCGGCCGGCGCGCCGAATCAGCTGCTCGGCGTGTTCCATCCCGACCTGGTCGGCATCCAGGTCCGCGTGCTGCAGCGTCTCGGCAGCAAGCATGTGCTGGTCGTCTACGGCAAGGACGGCATGGACGAGGTTTCGCTCGGTGCCGCGACGATGGTCGGCGAGCTCAAGGACGGCGAAGTGCGCGAATACGAGATCCATCCCGAGGACTTCGGCTTGAGGATGATTTCCAACCGCGGGCTCAAGGTCGCCGATGCGCAGGAATCGAAGACGATGCTGCTGGAAGCGCTGGACAACGTCGAGGGCACGCCGCGCGAAATCGTCGTGCTCAACGCCGGTGTCGCGCTGTACGCGGCGAACGTCGCCGCGACGATTCCCGAAGGGATCGAGCGGGCGCGCGCCGCCGTCGTCTCGGGCGCCGCGAGGCGAAAGCTCGATCAGTTCGTCGCCGCAACCCAAAAGCTCGGCGCGGGCGCCAAATGAAGCCGCCGCAGCGTCGCGATCGCGACATCCTGACCCGGATCATCACGACCAAGGCCCAGGAGGTCATCGCGGCTCAGCTCGCGCGGCCCTTCGCCGAGGTCGAGGCCGACGCGCGCGCCGCGCGTCGCGCCACGGGGATTCGAGCGGCGCGATCCGGCAGCGAATCGCTGCGGGCGCGCCGGCGGTCATCGCGGAAATCAAGCGGGCGAGCCCGAGCCGGGGCATCCTGCGCGACCCGTTCGATCCCTCCGCCATCGCCGCATCGTACGAACGGGCGGGAGCGACTTGCCTCTCGGTGCTGACCGATCGGCCTTTTTTCCAGGGCGCTCCCGAATATCTGGTCGACGCGCGCAACGCATGCGCGCTGCCGGCGCTGCGCAAGGAATTCATCATCGACGAATATCAGGTCGCGGAGTCGCGCGCGCTGGGCGCCGACGCGATCCTGCTGATCGTCGCTGCGCTGGACGACGCCCGCCTTGCGGCGCTCGAGGCATGCGCGCTCGACTACGGCATGGACGTGCTGGTCGAGGTGCACGACCGGTCCGAGCTGGACCGCGCGCTCAAGCTCAACACGTCGCTGGTCGGCATCAACAACCGTAACCTGCGCAGCTTCGCCGTGTCGCTCCGGACGACGATCGATCTCCTGCCGAGCGTTCCCGCGGGCAAGCTGGTCGTCACCGAAAGCGGCATTCTGACGCAGGGCGACGTCGCGTGCATTGCGCCGCCACGGCGTGCGGCGCCTTCCTGGTCGGCGAGGCCTTCATGCGGGCGCCGGACCCGGGCGCGGCGCTGCAGGCCCTGTTCGGCTGAGTCGACGCTCGAAAGGCGACGGCGGCTTACGATCGCTGCCGGACGCACGCTGTTTGCTATGATGGCGGGCCTTAAAGCCGCATGCAATGCCGCGTCAAGCGCGGTTGGTCTGCCGGTGCCAGGGGGAGCATTGTCGGCAATCGTCGTCGAGAACGTCAGCAAGCACTGGACGACCGCAGCCGGCATGGTGCGGGCGGTCGAGGGACTCTCTTTTTCGCTCGACGCCGGCACGCTGAACGTTCTGCTCGGGCCTTCCGGCTGCGGCAAGTCGACGACCTTGCGGCTTATCGCCGGCCTCGACCTGGCCGACAACGGCCGCATCTCGATCGACGGACGCGACGTCACACGGCTGCCGCCGGCGCAGCGCAGCATTTCGATGGTGTTCCAGAGCTACGCGCTGTTTCCGCATTTGAGCGTCGCCGAAAACATCGTGTTCGGCCTGCGCGTGCGTCGCGTCGGCGCCGCGGAGCGCGAACGGCGCCTGCAGCGGGTTGCGGGCCTCCTCGGGCTGACGACGCTGCTCGATCGCCGGCCCGTCGCAGCTCTCGGGCGGCCAGCAGCAGCGGGTGGCTCTCGGCCGCGCGTTCATCGCCGAAACGCCGGTCTGCCTGATGGACGAGCCGCTGTCCAATCTCGATGCGCAGCTGCGCCAGGAGATGCGGCAGGAGATACGCAAGCTGCAGCGCACGCTGGGCATCACGATGGTCTACGTGACGCACGACCAGGTCGAGGCGATGACGATGGCCGATCGGGTCATCCTTCTTTGCGGTGGTCGCATCGAGCAGAACGGCACGCCGGCCGATCTTTATGAGAGCCCGGTGAATACCTTCGTCGCACGCTTCATCGGCACGCCGCCGATGAATCTGCTGCGGCTCGAGAATGGCGCGGCCGGTGCGGTCATCGCCGGCACGACCGGACCGCCGGTGGCGACGGCCGATCTGGCCGGTGGAACACTGGGCGTGCGCCCCGAGCATATCGTCCTGGGCCGCGAAGACGGCTTCGTCGCCGCGGTCGACGCGGTCGAGTACCTGGGCGCCGATTCGCTGCTCGCATGCCATGTCGGCGACCAGCCGCTGACGGCGCGGGTCAGCGGGCGCACCGGCCTCCAGCACGGCGACAAGGTGCGGCTCGGCTGGGCGAGCGCCGCCGCGCATTTTTTCGACGGCGCGACGCAGATGCGGCGCGAGGTCGAGACGAATCATCAACCGGCAACGATGGTCGCATAGGATCCGACGCACTCAAGAGGAGGAGATTCGATGAAGCACATCACCATTTCGCGCTGGATCGCGGCGCTCGCCGCGGCTGCGCTGTCGGCGACCGTGGCCGTCGCGCAGGCGCCGGTCGAGATCTCGTTCTACTACCCGGTCGCCGTCGGCGGACCGATCACCAAGATCATCGACAAGTTCGCCAGCGGATTTCGAGAAGGAAAATCCCGGGATCAAGGTCCATCCGATCTATTCGGGCACCTACCAGGATTCGATCACCAAGGCGCTCACCGCCGTCAAGAGCAACGACGCGCCGACGATGTCGGTGCTGCTGTCGACCGACATGTACACGCTGATCGACGAGGATGCGATCGTGCCGTTGGATCCGCTGATCAAGACGGCGGAGGACCAGGCGTGGCTGCAGGGCTTCTATCCGGCGTTCATGGAAAACAGCCAGACCGGCGGCAAGACCTGGGGCATTCCGTTCCAGCGCTCGACGATCGTGCTCTACTACAACAAGGAAATGTTCAAGGAAGCGGGACTCGATCCCAACCATCCGCCCGAGACGTGGAAGGAAATGGCCGAGTACGCGCAGAAGCTGACCAAGCGCGATGCTTCGGGGAAGGTCACGCAGTGGGGCGTGCAGATCCCGGCGTCAGGGTTTCCTTACTGGCTGTTCCAGGGACTGACGACCGAAAACGGCGTGCAGCTGATGAATGCCGCGGGAACCGAGACCTACTACGACAAGCCCGCGGTGATCGAAGCGGTTGCAATACTGGGTCGACCTGACCAGCAAGTACAAGGTGCATCCGGAAGGCATCGTCGAATGGGGAACGACGCCCAAGGACTTTTTCGAGCGCAAGGTCGCGATGATGTGGACGACGACCGGCAACCTGACCAACGTGCGCAGCAACGCCAAGTTCGACTTCGGCGTCGCGATGCTGCCGGCGAACAAGCGGCGCGGCAGCCCGACCGGCGGCGGCAATTTCTACCTGTTCAAGCAGACCAAGCCGGAGCAGCAGGCGGCGGCATTCAAGTTCGTCAAGTGGATCACGTCGCCCGCGCGCGCTGCGCAGTGGGGCATCGACACCGGCTACGTCGCCGTGCGCCCGGACGCATGGGAAACGCCGGAGATGAAAAAGTACGTCGCCGAGTTTCCGCCTGCCGCGGTCGCGCGCGACCAGCTGCAATTCGCGGTGGCGGAGCTGTCGACTCACGACAATCAGCGCGTCACCAAGGCGCTGAACGACGGTCTGCAGGCGGCGCTCACCGGCAGCAAGTCGCCGGAGCAGGCGATGAAGGATGCGCAGCGCGAAGCCGATCGGCTGTTGAAGAGCTATCGCAAGTAACCGCATCATGTCGGCGTCGACGATGAGGGCGCCATCGCTCGGCAAACCGCGCTCTCCCCGACAGCGGGGAGAGGCGCCAGCTCGATGACACGCACCGCGAACTGGCTCTACGGCTGGTTGCTGCTGCTGCCCGCGGCGGCGATGCTGGCGCTGTTCACGCACTACCCGGCGGTCACGACGCTGTGGCACAGCTTCGTGTCGACGCCGAAGGCCGCGCGGCCGGCGGTCTTCGTCGGCGTCGAGAACTACCGGCAGCTCGCCGACGATCCGATCTTCTGGAAGTCGCTGACCAACAACCTGTGGTACGCCGCGGGAACGATTCCGCTGTCGATCGCGCTCGCGCTGCTGATGGCGGTCTGGGTCAACGGCAAGCTCGCCGGACGCGGCTTCCTGCGGCTCGCGTACTTCACGCCGACGGTGCTGCCGATGATCGCGGTGGCCAACATCTGGCTGTTCTTCTACACGCCCGAGTACGGGCTGCTCGAGCAGTTCCGCGGCGCGTTCGGACTTGCCGGCGCAAAACTGGCTCGGCAGCAAGAACTCGGCGCTCGGCTGCCTGATGATCGTCACGGTCTGGAAGGAGGCCGGGTTTTTCATGATCTTCTACCTGGCGGCGCTGCAGCAGATGTCGCCGAATCTGGCCGAAGCGGCGGCGATCGAAGGCGCGTCGCGCTGGTACTTCTTTCGCCGCGTGACGTTGCCGCTGCTGATGCCGACGACGCTGTTCGTCCTGGTCAACGCCGTCATCAACGCCTTTCGCCTGGTCGATCACGTCGTGGTGATGACCCGCGGCGGCCCGGACAACGCGACCGAATTGCTGCTCTACTACATCTACGAGATCGGCTTTCGCTTCCGGGACTCGGCCTACGCCGCAGCGCTGACGATCGTGCTGCTGGCGTTGCTCGGATCGGCCGCGCTCGCGCAGTTCTGGTTTCTCGAGCGCAAGGTGCACTACCAATGAGCATGAGTCGGCTGCTTATCGGACGCGCAGGGTTCGCCCGCGGCGGCCGAGACCGCCGGCGCGTGGATGCTCGGGCTGCTGTGGATCCTGCCGCTCGCCTACGCGTTCTGGACCGCGTTCCATCCGGGCGAGTTCTCGACGCATTTCGTGCCGACGGCGCCGCTGACGCTGGAGAACTTCGTCAAGGCCTGGCACGCGGCGCCTTTCGCCCGCTACTTCCTGAACACGATCCTGCTCTGCACGATGGTGCTCGGCGCGCAGCTGGTGCTGTGCACGCTCGCCGCCTATGCATTTGCGCGCTTCGAGTTTCCCGGGCCGCAATCTGCTGTTCGCGCTGGTGCTGGTGCAGCTGATGGTGATGCCCGACGTGCTGATCGTCGAGAACTACCGGACGATGAACGCGCTTGGGCTTGCGCGACACCATCGTCGCGATCGGGCTGCCCTACATGGCGAGCGCCTTCGGCATTTTTCTGCTGCGGCAGACGTTCAAGACGGTGCCGAAGGAGCTCGACGAGGCGGCGCGCGTCGAAGGCTGCACTCCGCTGCAGATCCTGTGGAAGGTCTACGTGCCGCTGGCGCGCCCGGTGTACATCGCCTACGCGCTGGTCAGCGTCAGCTATCACTGGAACAATTTCCTCTGGCCGCTGATCATAACCAACTCGGTGGAGTCGCGTCCGCTGACCGTCGGGCTGCAGGTGTTCTCGTCGACCGATCAGGGCATCGACTGGTCGATCATCACCGCGGCCACGCTGCTGACGACCGCGCCGCTTTTGGTCGGCTTTCTTCTTTTCCAGAGACAATTCGTGCAATCGTTCATGCGCGCGGGAATCAAATGATGCCGCCTGCGTGGCGATTCCAACGGCGCGCCCTTCAACCAGATCAACGACCGATGAAAATCATCACCTGGAACGTGCAGTGGTGCCGCGGCGTCGACGGGCGGGTCGATCCGGCGCGCATTGTGGCGCACGCCAAGGCGCTGGCCGATTTCGACGTGCTGTGTCTGCAGGAGATCGCCAACAACTTTCCCGATCCCCGGCTCGCCGGCAGCCGCGGCGAAAATCAGTTCGCCGAGATCGCGCAGCAGCTGCCCGATTTCACCGCCGGTGCCCGGCGCGATCGTCGACGTTCCCGGCGACACGGGGCCAGCGGCGCCACTTCGGCAACCTGATCCTGTCGCGCTTGCCGGTCGGGCAGGTGTTTCGCCACCTGCTGCCGTATCCGGTCGATCCGGGTCAACGGGCATGCCGCGGATCGCGCTCGAGGCCGTCGTGCGAGCGCCGTTCGGCGGCGTGCGCGTCATCACTACGCACCTCGAGTACTACGGAACGCTCAAGCGGACCGCGCAGGTCGAGGCCTTGCGCGCGATCTACGCGGAGGGCAGCGGGCATGCCCGGTCGGGTCAAATCGTCGAAACCGGCGGCGGACCGTTTCACGATTACCCGCGCCCTGCCGCGACGATCATCACCGGCGACTTCAACCTCGAGCCGGACGATCCGCTGCATGCGCGAATGATCGAGCGCCTTCGACGACGGCACGCCGCCGCTGTCCGATGCGTGGGAGGTGGCGCATCCGGGCGTCGCGCATCCGGCAACGTTCAAGATCTACGAAAAAGAAAAACCCGGACGAACCCGAGCAGCATTGCGATTTCATCTTCGTGTCCGCCGACCTGGTGCCGCGCCTCAAGTCGATTCGTGTCGACCAGGAGACGCAGGCGTCCGATCATCAGCCCGTGCTCGCCGAGTTCGGCTAAGAGCGCTGCCTTTGAACACAGTGATCACGCCGCCGGCGAGCTCGCCAACGATCTCGCTCGCGATGCCGACCCGGCGGCGCGAGGACGCGCTGCGCTGCAGCGCCTGGCCGGATCGGACAGACAACTGCTGCTGTTCGTCGCGCATGCCTGGGGCGGCGGCATCCGGCAGCACATGAACGAGCTGGCCGGCATGGTCGGCGGCAGAGTGCGATGTGCTGCTGCTCGAGCCCGCCGCCGGCGACACGGTACGGCTGTCGTGGCTGCGGGCCGGCGAGGACCTGGCCGCCTACTTCACGCTGCCGGCCGACATGCAGGCGCTGGTCACGCTGCTGCACGGGCTCGATCTGGCGCGCATCCATTTTCATCACGTCCACGGCTTGCCGCGCGCGGTGCTCGATCTGCCCGCGGCGGCTAGGTGTCCCGTACGACTGCACGCTGCACGACTACTATGCGATCTGCCCGCAATACCATCTGGTCACCGTGGACGGGCGGTATTGCGGCGAGCCCGACGCCGAAGGGTGCGCTGCCTGCATCGCGGTGCGCCCGGCGCACTGGCCGCTGGATATCGGCGCATGGCGGGCCGCATTCGGTACGCTGTTGCGCGGCGCCGAGCGCGTGTTCGCGCCCTCGCACGATGTCGAGCGGCGCATTGCGCGCTACTTTCCGGGGTTGCCGATAACGGTGCTGCCTCATGCCGAAGCGCTGCTCGCGACACCCGGGCGCGTCACCCGCGTCGTTACCCTGGGCAGGCTGTCGCCGGAAAAGGGGCTGCACGTCGTCGTCGCCTGCGCCGAGGACGCGCGTGCGCGCGGCCTGCCGCTGTCGTTTCGCGTTCTGGGCGCCGTATCGGAACCGGTGACGCAACGCCCGCAGCTGCCGCTGTCGGTGCAGGGCGAGTACGGCGAGGCCGATCTGCCTGGGCTGATCGCCGCCGAGCGGCCGGATGTCATCTGGTTTCCGTCCCAGGTGCCGGAGACTTATTCGTACACGCTGTCGGCGGCGATCGTCGCCGAGGCGGCGATCGTCGCCTCGGAGCTGGGCGCCTTTCCCGAACGCCTTGCCGGCCGGCCGCGCGCCTCGCTCGTACCGTGGAATGCGACGCCGGCGGAATGGAACGCCGCGCTGCTCGGCGCGGACGCGCGCACGCGCGCGTCGCCGAACGTCGCGCGCGAGCGCCGGATCATGACCGACCCGCAGCGCTATCTCGCGATCTACCTCGCCCCGTTGGCGACGCGCGTGCGCAAGCGCGTCGATCCTGCCGCGCCGCCCGCGCTCGACAGGCGCCATTGGTCGATGCCGGAAGGGCAGCCGGCCGCGGAAGCGCTATCGCTGCCGCAGTTGTTTGCCGCAGGAGTCGAGGGCGGCAATGCCGAAGCCCGCAGCGAGCTCAAGCGGCGGGTCGCCGCAATCGACGCGGCGCAGGCGCAATTGCAGAGTGGCGAATCGGAGCTCGCGCCGCGCTTGCTCGACGCGCTGCGGCGTCAGCAGGCGATGCAGCATCAGATCGAGCACGGCGAACAGATGCTCGGGGCGGCGCGGGCGCGCGTAGCCGAACTGGAGACCAGCACGACCTGGCGCGCGACCGCGCCGCTGCGGGAGAGCGGCCACAAGGTCAAGATCGCCTGGGCGCATGCCCGGGCGCAGTGGTCGGCGCTGCGCCAGTCGCCGCACTATGTCGGCGTCGCCGCGGTTGATCCTGCGCAACGAAGGCCCCGGTGCGCTGGCCAAGCGGATCGTGCGACGCCTTTCGCGCCCGCACCGTTACGTTCCGCCGGCGGGCGCGGTGTTCGCGCAGGAAACCGCGATCGCACCGCTCGACTTCGCCGTCGTCGACAAGCCGCGGGTTTCGATCATCGTGCCGATGTACGGCAAGCCCTTGTTCACCTACACCTGCCTGAAGAGCGTGCACGCCAACACGCCGGCCGGGAGCTACGAAGTTCTCGTCGTCGACGACGCGTCGCCCGAACCGGCGAGCGAGACGCTGGCCGCCGTAACCGGCGTGCGCTTCGAGCGCAACGCCGCCAACCTGGGATTCGTCGCCAGCTGCAATCGCGCGGCCGAGTCTGGCGCGCGGCGAGATCCTGGTCCTGCTCAACAACGACACGATCGTCACGTCCGGCTGGCTCGATGCGTTGCTCGACCGTGTTCGATCGGCACCCGGATGCTGGCCTGGTCGGCGCGAAGCTCGTCTATCCGGATGGCAGGTTGCAGGAAGCGGGCGGCATCGTGTGGCGCGACGGCTCGGCCTGGAACTACGGTCGCGACGACGATCCGAACCGCCCCGAATACGACTATCTGCGCCCGGTCGATTACTGCTCGGGGGCCTGCCTCGCGGTGCCGCGACGCCTGTTCGGCGAGCTCGGCGGCTTCGATGTCCGCTACGCGCCGGCCTACTACGAGGATACCGACCTCGCGTTCGCGGTGCGCGCCGCGGGCCGCCGCGTCTATTACCAGCCGGCGGCGACGATCGTCCATTTCGAGGGCGCGACCTCGGGCACCGACGAGTCATCGGGAATCAAGCGCCACCAGACGATCAATCGCGCGACGTTCGCGACCAAGTGGGCGGAGGCGCTGACCCGCCACGGCGCGAACGGCGTCGCACCCGAGCGCGAGCGCGACCGCTGGGCAAGCCGCCGTGCGCTGGTGATCGATGCATGCATGCTGACGCCCGACCAGGACTCGGGGTCGCTGCGCATGCAGCGCATGATGGATATCCTTACCGGCCTGGGCTGCAAGGTGACGTTCGTCGCCGACAATCTCGAATACCGGAAACCTTACGTTCAGGCCTTGCAGCAACAGGGCGTCGAGGTGCAGTTCCATCCGTACACGAGCTCGCTGGCGACGCTGCTCGGCGAGCGCGGCGCCGAATTCGATCTCGTGTTGCTCTCGCGGCACTACATCGCCGCGCGGCACATGGCGACGGTGCGCGCCTTCGCGCCACGCGCGCTGATCGCGTTCGACACCGTCGACCTGCATTTCCTGCGCGAACAGCGGCTGGCGGAGCTCGATGCCAGCCGGGCGACGCGCGGAGCCGCCGCGGCGAAGCGCGACGAGGAGCTGGCATTGATCCGCCGGGCCGATGTCACCGCTGGTCGTCAGCGACGTCGAGCGCGACTTGCTGGCCGATCTCGCGCCGCAGGCGAAAGTGATCGTGCTGTCGAACATCCACGACCGGCACGAATACGGCGCCCCGTTCGGACAGAGGGCCGGCCTGCTGTTCGTCGGCGGTTTCCGCCATCCGCCGAATACCGACGCCGTCCTTTGGTACGCGAGCGAGATCCTGCCGAAAATCCGAACCAGGCTGCCAGGTGTGAAGAGCTACATCGTCGGCGCCGATCCGCCGGCGACAATCCGTCGGCTGGCGGCCGACGACCTGGTCATCGCCGGCTTCGTTCCGGACCTGACGCCGTATCTGGAAGGCTGCCGCGTCTCGATCTCGCCGTTGCGCTACGGCGCCGGCGTCAAGGGCAAGGTCAACCAGGCGATGAGCTTCGGCCTGCCGGTGGTGGCGACGACGCCGTCGATCGAGGGCATGCACCTGACACCGGGTAAGGACGTCCTGGTCGGCGACGATCCGCAGGCGTTTGCCGATGCGGTGGTGCTCGCGTACCGGGATCAGTCGCTGTGGGAAAAGCTTGCGGCCGGCGGCCGCGACAACGTCAGCCGCCACTTTTCGGCGCGAGGTCGCGACGGCGGCGATCACCGAGCTTCTCACGCTGTCGGACAGGAAGGCGCGCGACCGGCGCTCGGGATAAGGCCGCGCATCGACCGTTGATGCAAGCGCCACCCCGGCCGCCAGTGCCGCGCGCGCACGCCGCAACTTCAGCGCCGCTCGAACACGATGTCCCACACGCCGTGGCCGAGCTTCAATCCGCGCTGCTCGAACTTGGTCGCCGGACGATACGCGGGACGCGGCGCGAACGACCCCGTCGTGTTGACCAGCAGCGGCTCGGCGCTCGCGGCCGCAAGAACGTCGATCGCGTAATCTTCCCAGTCGGTCGCTACGTGCAGATAGCCGCCCGGGCCCAAGCGCTCTGCGAGCGCATGGATGAATTCGGTCTGCAGCAGCCGCCGCTTGTGATGCCGCTTCTTCGGCCACGGGTCGGGAAAGAACACATGGATACCCGCGAGCGTCCCGGGCGCGATCATGTGGGCGACGACTTCGGCGGCGTCGTGCTGCACGATGCGGACGTTAGCCAAGCTCTTTTCGCCGATCAGTTTCAGCAGGCCGCCGACGCCGGGAGAGTGCACTTCGATCGCCAGGAAATCCCGGCCGGGTTGCGCTTCGGCGATCGCGGCAGTCGCTTCGCCCATGCCGGAGCCGATCTCGAGGATCTTCGGATTGTCGCGGCCGAAGACCGCGGCCAGGTCGAGCGGCGCCGGAGCGTACGGAACGCCGAAGCGCGGCAGCAACGCGTCGCGGGCGCGTTGCTGCGCGGGCGAGAACCGGCCCTGGCGCAGCACAAAGCTGCGGATCGGCCGGCGCGATTGCGCGCGCGGTGCGTTCATCGCGCGCACGCGCCGCCAGGACGCTCACGGCTGCGATCCGCGTCCAGGTCGGATCGCTCAGCTTGCGCGCGAATCGTCGACGGAGCGCCGGCCGGGTCGACGTTGAATTCGATCGCCAGCGTGTCGGCGTCCCGCCATGTCGCGCCGGCATCGGACCAGGACGCGCCGGGAGTCCAGCGCAACTCCTTGCGAAAGCCGTCGCGCGTGACCCGCCAGACGGCGATCTCGTTGCCGCAGTGCTGCGCGCAAATGTCGGCGACGGCGAAACGCTGCCGATCGGGCGATAGCCGCGGCTCCGCCGGCAGATCGACGAGGCGTCCGGTCGCGCGCTGCAGCAGCGCAAAGCTGGCGTTGTCGCCTGCGGTCACGTAGATCACGACGCTGTTGATGGCGTCGAGATAATCCCACAGGCTGTACGAGCGTCCGTTGACCGGGTCGTCGCTGTCGGTGAAAGCCGTGCTGCCCGACGGAAAGAGCGAGACGATCAATGCTTTGCCGTCCCGCCGGGCGAGGCTGGGCAGGCGGCGGAGCTGCAGGGTTTCGATCAGTCGCCCGCAATGGGCGGCGTCTTCCGCGCCGGTGCAGGTCGCTTCGATCTCGGCGCGGGTCAGCGGCGCGGCATGCGCGAACAGCGGCAGCCAGCAACAGAGTGCGACCCACGCGCGCCGGGCCGGCCAGAGCCCGGGCGCGGCGGTTGTGCGGCTCAAGCGATCAGGCCGGTCGTCGGCGAGCTGGGACTGGCCGCGTAGAACTTGCGCGGCATGCGGCCGGCACGAAACGCTTCGCGGCCCGCCTCGACGGCTTTTTTCATCGCACCCGCCATCAGCACCGGGTCCTTCGCCAGGGCGATGGCGGTGTTCATCAGCACGCCGGCACACCCCAGCTCCATCGCGATAGCGGCGTCGGAAGCGGTGCCCACGCCGGCGTCGACCAGCACCGGCACCTTCGCCTGCTCGATGATCAGCTTCAGGTTCCACGGGTTGAGGATGCCCATTCCGGAGCCGATCAGCGACGCCAGCGGCATGATGGCCACGCAGCCCACGGCTTCGAGCTCGCGCGCGACGATCGGGTCGTCGGAGGTGTAGACCATGACGTCGAAGCCGTCCGCGACCAGCGTCTCGGCCGCGCGTATCGTCTGCCGCACGTCAGGAAACAGCGAATGCGCATCGCCGAGGACCTCGAGCTTGACCAGCTTGTGCCCGTCGAGCAGTTCGCGTGCGAGCCGCAGCGTACGCACCGCGTCGTCGGCCGTGTAGCAGCCGGCGGTGTTCGGCAGCAGCGTGAATTCCGACGGCGGCAGGTAATCGAGCAGCGAGGGCTCGTTCGGATTCTGGCCGATGTTCGTGCGGCGAATCGCGACGGTGACGATCTCAGCACCGGACGCGTCGATTGCCGCCCGGGTCGCGGCGAAGTCCTTGTACTTGCCGGTGCCGACCAGGAGCCGCGAGCGGTAGGCAGCCCCGGCGATGACCAGCGGGTCGTCGTGCGCAAGGGCGATGTTTTCGGTGGGCGCGTTCATCTTCGTTGACCTAGCCGCCGCCGACCGCGGCGACGACCTC
The DNA here is from genome assembly GCA_963697485.1 of uncultured beta proteobacterium. Taxonomy (GTDB): domain Bacteria; phylum Pseudomonadota; class Gammaproteobacteria; order Burkholderiales; family Casimicrobiaceae; genus PALSA-1003. Next base: position 70,436 of record CAVOOD010000007.1, on the reverse strand, counting down.
GATTCGATCTCCGGCGCTGATCATGGTTTCCGCATGCCGGCTGCGTGGAACGATCTGGCCGTTTTTCTCGACCGCGACGCGCTTACCCTCGAGCGCCAGCTCGCGGACGAGATCGGCCACCCGGGGCGACGCCGACCGGCAGACGTACGTTGCGCCATTGAGGGAAATCGAGACCATCAGCGTCGAGCTGTCGTTACAGAGCGGAGATTATCACTACCGGGGCCCGAGTTCAAGCCGGCCGCCCAGCGCGCCCGGCGCCCTGGCAGCGACCGCGGGACTTGCCTAACCGCGATAGCGGAGCATCGCTTCGCGCAGGACCGCGAGCTGGCGCTCGAAATGCCGGCAGGCGTCGCAAAACAGCAGATGCAGCCACACCAGCCACCGCTTCCGCGGCGACAGGCGCTGATCCTGCATCTGCGAGATCAGCCGGCTCGCATCCTTGCATGGGATAAGGGGGCCCATAGGCTTAGCGCAATCGGCGACGTCAGCCGGTACGCACGCTACCGGCAAACCAGTGCTGCTCGAGGCATTGCCGGAGCGCCATCCTGGCCCGATAGAGAATGACCCACAGGTTGGTCGATGTGATCGTCAGTTCCTTACAGATCTCGTCGCCGTCCAGCTCCATCACTTCGCGCATCATGAACACCCGGGCGGTATTCGGCGGCAGCTTTTCCAGGCAGAACTGCATGACGTCGAAAAACTGCTGGCGCGACAAGTCGCTTTCCGGATTGCCCCAGTCCGCCGGAGGGTTTTCCCAGTGGCCGGAGGCGTCGAACAAGGCGTCGAAGTCCTCGATCTGGCATTCGTCGTCGAGCTGGGCAAAGGCGGGCTCGCGGGTCTTGCGGCGTATCGCGTCGACGATCTTGTGCTTGAGGATGCCGGTCAGCCAGGTCTTGACGCTCGAGCGTCCGGAAAATGCCGCCGCGCCCTGCAGCGCGGCGATCAGCGTGTCCTGCACGACGTCTTCGGCGGCTTCGTTGTTGCGTAGTTGAAGCATCGCCACGCGCAGCAGGTAGGCGCGATGCGTGGGAATCTGGGCGGCGACGTCGTTGTCGGGCATGGAGGAGCGCGAGAGGCGACCGGCGATGATAAGGGCAAAAACTGGGTCGCGGCCAGCCGCCGCGTGTGCGAGGGCTATGCGGCCCAGTCGAGTATCACCTTGCCGCTCTGGCCGGACTGCATCGTCGCGAACGCCGTCTCGAACTGCTCGACCGCATAGTGGTGCGTGATGATAGGGGAGAGATCGAGTCCGCTCTGCAGCATCGCGACCATCTTGTACCAGGTCTCGAACATTTCGCGGCCGTAGATGCCCTTGATTTCGAGCCCCTTGAAGATCACCTGGTTCCAGTCGATCGCCATGTTCGCCGGCGGAATGCCCAGCAGCGCGATCTTGCCGCCATGGTTCATGTGCCGGAGCATGTCGGCGAAGGCCTTGGGCACGCCCGACATCTCGAGGCCCACATCGAAGCCCTCGGTCATGCGCAGCTCCGCCATGACGTCGCCCAGGTCCTCGCGCTCGACATTGACCGCGCGCGACGCTCCCATCCGCCGTGCCAGCGCGAGCCGGTAGTCGTTGACGTCGGTGATCACGATATGACGCGCACCGACGTGGCGGGCGATCGCCGCTGCCATGATGCCAATCGGCCCGGCGCCCGTGATCAGAACGTCCTCGCCGACCAGGTTGAACGACAGCGCGGTGTGCGTCGCGTTGCCGAACGGGTCGAAAATCGACGCCATATCGTCGGAAATGTCGTCGGGAATCTTGAACGCGTTGAACGCGGGAATGACCAGGTATTCGGCGAATGCGCCCTCGCGGTTGACGCCGACGCCGACGGTGTTGCGGCACAGATGGCGGCGCCCCGCCCGGCAGTTGCGGCAGAAGCCGCAGGTGATGTGGCCTTCGCCCGAAACGCGGTCGCCGATCGCGAAGCCGCGCACTTCCTGGCCCATGGCGACGATCTCTCCCACGTACTCGTGCCCGACGTGCATCGGCACCGGAATCGTCTTGCGCGCCCACTCGTCCCAGTTCCAGATGTGCATGTCGGTGCCGCAGATCGCCGTCTTGCGGATCCGTATCATCACGTCGTTGTGGCCGACTTCGGGTTTTTTCACCTGAGTCAGCTTCAGGCCCGGCGCGGCCTCGAGTTTGGCGAGTGCCTTCATCGTTTCTCCTTGATGGCGCCCAGCGCCTTGCCGACCTTCGCGAAAGCCGCGACCGCGAGGTCGATCTGATCGTCGGCATGCGCCGCGCTCATCTGGGTGCGAATGCGCGCTTTGCCCTTCGGCACGACCGGGTACGAAAAGCCGATCACATACACTCCTTCCGCCAGCAGCGCGTCGGCCATGCGCGTCGCGAGCGCCGCGTCGCCGAGCATCACCGGGATGATCGGATGCGCGCCGGGCACGAGATCGAAGCCTAGGCCGGTCATCGCGGCGCGAAAACGCTCGCCGTTGCGGCGCACGCGGCGGCGCAACTCGATCCCTTCGTCGCCGGCGAGCAATTCGAGCACGCGCAGCGATGCCGCCGCGATCGACGGCGCCAGCGTGTTCGAGAAAAGGTAGGGACGCGAACGCTGCCTCAACAGCTCGACGATTTCCTTGCGCCCGGACGTGAAACCGCCCGATGCGCCGCCCAGCGCCTTGCCCAACGTGCCGGTAATGATGTCGATCCGCCCTTCGACGCCGCAGAATTCGGGCGTTCCTCGGCCGCCTTCGCCGACAAATCCGACTGCGTGCGAATCGTCGACCAGCACCTGCGCGCGGTGCCGGTCGGCCAGATCGCAGATCGCCTTCAGGTTCGCGACGATCCCATCCATCGAGAAGACGCCGTCGGTTGCGATCAGCTTGAAGCGGGCGCCGGCGGCTTCGGCCTCGTTCAGTCTGGCTTCGAGGTCGGCCATGTCGTTGTTGCGGTAGCGGAAGCGCTTCGCCTTGCACAAGCGGATGCCGTCGACGATGCTGGCGTGATTCAACTCGTCGCTGATGACGGCGTCCTCTTCGCCGAGCAGCGTTTCGAACGCACCGCCGTTGGCATCGAAGCAGCTCGAATAGAGGATGCTGTCGTCGGTTCCCAGGAACGCAGAAATCGCGCGCTCGAGCTCCTTGTGCACCGCTTGCGTGCCGCAGATGAAGCGCACCGACGCCATGCCGAAGCCCCATTTCTCGAGCCCCTCGCGCGCGGCCGCCACCAGCCGCGGGTCGTCGGCGAGGCCCAGATAATTGTTCGCGCAGAAATTGAGCACCTCGGCGCCCGAGCTCAACCGGATCTGCGACGACTGCGGACTCTCGATCACCCGCTCCGCCTTGTAGAACCCGTCAGCACGGATCGCATCGACGGTGCGGCGCAGATGCGTCAGATATTCGTCATGCATCGTGGGAAGGTAGCGGTTATTAGCGCGTACTCGCGCGATCAGCTTCGAAGCGGGGTTCGGGCGCAGCCAAAGGCAAAAAGACGCTGCTCAGGCGTGCGTTGGGCTAGCATTCTCGGGCGCTGCCGCAATGCGGTCAAGTTATGTGGCGCGCCGGCGGGCAAACTGAACCGGATCAGGTTTCGAGCAGGGCGGTGGCTTTCGGCTCCGCGTGAGGCTAGACTCATTCGAGCAGACGCTTGGCTGGCGATAGGGGAGGCCGCCTGGGAATTCCACTGCTTTTGGTCGCGACAGCAACCGAATGGGCCGGCCCTGCGCGCCTGCCGCGCGAGTTGGTGCGCGCCGGCTTTGACGTGTCGGTGCTGGCGCCGAAGCGCGCGCTGGTGGCAAAGAGCCGGTATGCAGGCGCGGTGACCTACCTGCCGGACGCGGCTACGCCGATGCAGTGGGCGTACATGCTTGCAGCGAGCTTCGGGGCGCGCACGCCGCGGTTGATCGTGCCCTGCGACGACACGGCATTGCAATTGATGATGACGTTCGTCGAAACACCGCCCGAGGGCATGGAAAATTCGGTGCGGGAGCGAATTCTCGCCTTGATTCGCGAATCACTGGGTGATCCCAGATTCTATCGGTCGAGCATAGACAAGACGCTGTTGCCGCCGGCGGCAGAAGCCCTTGGTGTGCGCGTGCCTCCATTTGAAATCATTTCGGGTATTGACGCGGCCCGCGCGTTCGCGGAAGCGCAAGGCTATCCGATCGTGCTAAAGCGCGCGTTCGGAACCGCGGGCCAGGCGGTAGAGGTAGTTTCGGAAAAGACGCAGTTGGAGCCTGCCTTCCGGAAACTGATTTCCAAAGGGGATGCGACGCTTTGGAAATCGGCCGATTTGCTCATCCAGGCCTGGATTCCTGGAAAAGGCCTCTTGCATGCGGTCGCAGCGTGGGGTGGAGTCGTCTATGCCGGGATGACGCGCGAAGTGTTGATGCGCAGCCCGGCTACCGGACCCTCGACGGTCGTGCGCTGCCGGCATGCCCCGGAGGCCCGACGTTTCTCCGAACTGCTCGCGGCCGGTTTCGGCGTGAGCGGCTTCTTTGGGCCGGAATTTATCGAACACGAGCGGACCGGGGACGTCTACCTGATCGAAATCAACCGGCGCGTGACCAATGGCGTACAGATGGGCGGGCTGGTCGGGGTCGATCTCTGTGCGGCGCTGGCTGCGGCGCTGGACCACAATGCGTACGCGGGGCAAGCCGACATCCCCGCAGGTGAAGAGCATCTGATAGCGGAGTTCCCACAGGAATGGTTGCGCGACCCGTCGAGCCCATACCTGCGTGCCGCGCGGACCGATGTACCGTGGGACGATTTGGGTTTGTTGCAAGCCATGCTGGCAATGCGCGCAACGTAAAAAAGCCGGAGAGCCGCAATGGAAAAACGCAAACTTGGGCACACCGGTTTCGACGTCGCGCCGCTCGCCTTCGGCGGCAACGTTTTCGGCTGGACCGTCGACGAAGCCACATCGTTCCGGCTTCTCGACGCATTCTGCGGCGCGGGCTTCAACCTGATCGACACCGCGGATTCGTATTCGCGCTGGGCGCCAGGGCACCAGGGTGGCGAGTCGGAGACGATCATAGGCCGCTGGATAGCGCGGCGCGGCCGGCACGACGATGTCGTGATCGCGACCAAGGTTGGCTCCGACATGGGGCTGGGATACAAATGCTTGCGCAAGGGCTACATCGTGCAGGCGGTCGAGCAATCTCTGCGTCGGCTTCAGGTCGATTCGATCGACCTTTATCAATCTCATTGGGACGACGACAAGACGCCGCTGGAAGAGACGCTCGAGGCGTACGCGATCCTGGTGAGGCAAGGCAAGGTCAAGGCGATTGGCGCATCGAACCATACGGCGCAACGCCTGGCCGAAGCGCTGGCCGTGAGCGCGCAACACGCTTATCCGCGCTACCAGACGTTGCAACCGCTGTACAACCTCTATGACCGCAGCACCTTCGAAGGAGCGCTGCAGGAATTGTGCGCGCGCGAGCAGATCGGAGTCATCACGTACTTCTCGCTCGCCGCGGGGTTCCTGACCGGGAAATATCGTACCAAGGCGGATTTCGCCAAGAGCCAGCGCGGACCGGGTATGGAGAAATATCTGAACCCGCGCGGGATGCGGATCCTGGGCGCACTCGACACCGTCGCGCTTCGTTACGGCGTCACGCCTGCGCAGGTGGCGCTTGCCTGGCTGATCGCGTGTCCGAGCGTCACGGCGCCGATCGCCAGCGCGACCTCGACCGCCCAGCTCGAAGAGTTGATCGCTGCGACTCGCATCAGGCTCGACAGCGACGCAATGCAAGCGCTGGATCGGGGAAGCGCGTGCCAAGAATGAAATGGCCCGCAGAAGCGCGGGCCACTTGACTTTATTGGTGGCGAATCAGGGACTCGAACCCCGGACCAAAGGATTATGATTCCTCTGCTCTAACCAGCTGAGCTAATTCGCCAAAGGGCCGTAATTATAAGGGATCGCGCCGACGCCGGTCAAAAAAGCGACACGGCGAAAGGACCCTGCCCCGCGCGTCAGCCCGCAGGTAACGCGGACTTGTCGCTCAGCAGCTTTTCCAGCGCGGTCAGCAACGCGCTATCGTTAGGCTCGACTTTCGAGCCGAAGCTTTCGACGCGATTGCCGTTGCGATCGACCAGATACTTGTGGAAATTCCATTGCGGCGCCTGCCCGGTGCGGGCGAGCAGCGTCGCATACAGCGGATTCGTCTTCAGGCTGGTCACGCTCGTCTTTTCGAACATCGGGAATTCGACGCCATAAGTCAGGCGGCAGAATTCGGCGATCTCCTGGTTGCTGCCCGGCTCCTGCGCGCCGAAATCGTTCGATGGGAATCCGACGACGACGAGCCCGCGCGACTTGTAACGCCGGTAGAGCGCCTCCAGCCCCTCGTATTGGTGCGTGTACCCGCAATAACTTGCGGTGTTCACGATCAAGAGCACCTTGCCGCGAAACTGGCAAAGCGACTCGGGTTTGCCCGTCTGCAGCCGGTTGAACGTGTAGTTCAACACGGCCGGACACGCGCCGTCGCCGGTTGCCGATTCGGCGGCCGAAGCCGGCGCCGTCAAAACGAGCGCGATGGCCGCGACCGACATCGCCAGGAGCAAGGAGGGGAATCGCTTCATCCGGTGATATTACCTCAGTCGCGCCGCCCACCGCTATCACGATGTCATGGACAACGGCGGAACCCGCTGCCTACAATATCGTGCAAGCCTGCGTTCCCTGGCTGGCGCCTGTCCTGGACATTTTCTTATGGCCGACACCTCCGGATTGGCGTTGAACATCGGCGCGGTCGAGCGAGAGACCGGTCTGTCGAAGGACGTCTTGCGCATGTGGGAACGGCGCTACGGATTTCCCGATCCGATGCGCGACGACAACGCCGAGCGCCTGTATCCGCCCGAGCAGGTCGCGAAGCTCCGCGCGATCAAGCGGCTGATGGATACCGGCATGCGGCCGGGCAAGCTGATGCGCCGCACGCTGGCCGAGCTCAACGCGCTCGCCGATACGCGCGCCGGACCGCGCCGCGAAGGCGCCGCGCCCGCGCTAGAGCGCGACGTCATCGCCCTGGTCAAGGGACACAATGCGCCGGCGCTGCAACATGCGCTCGCGAATCTCTTGATGCGACAGGGACTGCAGCGCTTCGTGCTCGAAACGCTGGTTCCGCTCAATCGTGCTATCGGCGAAGCGTGGATGCGCGGCGAATTGCAGGTCTTCGAGGAACACCTGTATACCGAGCAGATTCAGGTGGCGCTGCACGCCGCGATCAATGCCTTTCCGCGGCAAACCGGCGCGCCGAGGGTCCTGCTGACCACTTTCCCCGGCGAGCAGCATGGCATCGGCTTGCTGATGGTCGAGGCGCTGCTGGTCCCGGAAGGCGCGCAGTGCATCTCGCTCGGCACGCAGACGCCGATCGAGGACATCCGCGGCGCCGCGCTGGCGCACAAGGTTCATATCGTCGCACTGTCGTTCTCGGCGGCGTTTCCGCTGCGTCAGGCCGGCGAAGGCCTGGCGACGCTGCGGCGGCACGTGGCGGCGCCGACGGCGCTCTGGGCCGGTGGCGAAATGACGCGGCGCCTGCGGAAATCGCTGCCCGGCGTACGCCTGATAGGCGATCTCTCCGAAGTCGGGCCGGCGCTGAAGGCCTGGCGCACCGAATCGGCATAAGCGCGCCCCGACATTGCGGCAAGGCAGGACGCCTCGCCTTCGTCCGGTATCATCAGACGCGATGACGGCGATTGCCCTCCTGCTGCTGATTATTGCCGGCGCCGCCGGCTACGTGTCGTGGTCGGAATACCGGGTCGCGCACGGCGATCCGGCGTGGTGGTTCATCGCCGGCGCCCCGCTCGCGTATCTGCTGCCAGTGCTCTTGCTGGCGTCGGTCTGGTTCACGCTGAGCTGGATCTGGCGTACGCCGAGACCGCCCGAGCATCGGCTCGGACCGGCCGCGTGCGCACGGCTGTTTCTGGGTGAGGTTGGTGCCGTCGCACTGTCGTGGCCGCTGATGGTCGCGCATCGCTTTCTGATCGCCGACCCGGCGGCGGCGCCCGCGCAACTACCCTTGCTGCTGGTGCACGGCGTGGCGGTCAACGACGGCGTCTGGTTCGCCCTGAGGCGCGATCTCGCGCGGCGCGGCCTGGACCCCGTGTACACGATCAACTACGGACCGCCGCTTGCCGGCATCGAACATTTCGCCGGCCAGCTCGCCGCCCGAATCGATGCCGTCTGCGCCGCCACCGGCGCGGAGCGGGTCACCCTGATCGCGCACAGCATGGGCGGGCTGGTCGGACGCGCGTATCTGCGGCGCTTCGGCGCGGCGCGCATCGCGCAGCTGATCACCATCGGCACGCCGCATCACGGCAGCATGCTGGCCTGGACGTTCGCCGGACGCTGCCTGGCGCAGATGCGGCCGGGAAATCCCTGGCTGGCTGACATCAATCGCGCCGAAAGCGAGCCGCCGCCCGTGCCGATAACTTCGATCTGGTCGCGTCACGACAGCATGGTGGCGCCGCAGGCGAGCTCCGAGCTCGCCTGCGCGCGGAACGTCGCGCTTGTGGGTATCGGGCACAATGCGCTGCTGAACCATCGCGATGTGATGGACGAGGTCGCATGCGCCATCGCGAGCGCGCAGGAGGCCGAACCAAACGCAACCGTCGCCGGAACCGTCCGCCGTACTGGCTAAGGCGGTGCGGCGACGCTAGACTTTCAGCAGCCAGGCATCGCGAGGCGCACCGACGTGAAAGCCTCATCAGGCGTCACGACGTTCCTGTTCACCGACATCGAGGGCAGCACGCGCCTGTGGGAGCAGTGAGCCGGAGCGCATGCGGCCCGCGCTGGCGCGCCACGACGCGATCGTGCGCGCCGCGGTCGAGGACAACCACGGCATCGTCGTCAAGATGACCGGCGATGGCGTGCACGCGGCGTTCGACGATCCGCTCGATGCGCTCGGCGCCGCGCTGCGCTGCAGCAGGCGCTCGCCGATCCCGCTGCGACCGACGGCGTCGAGTTGCGCGTGCGCTGCGGCCTGCACGCTCGGCGTCGACCGAGCGCCGCGACAACGACTTCTTCGGCGCGAGCCGTCAACCGCGCCGCGCGCATCATGAGCGTCGCGCACGGCGGCCAGGTGCTCGCTGTCGCAGGCGGTCGCGACGCTGGATCGGCGAGCGCCTGCCGGCCGGCGCCGCGCTGCGCGACCTGGGCACCGTGCGCCTGCGCGACCTGGCGAGCCCCGAGCGCGTCTTCCAGCTCGTGCATCCGGCGCTTGCGCCGGGACTTTCCCGCGCTGCGCTCGCTCGAAGCGACGCCGAACAACCTGCCGCAGCAGCTCACGCTCGTTCGTCGGCCGCGAGCGCGAGCTCGCCGAGGTCGCAAGAGCTGCTCGGCAGCACGCGGCTGCTGACGCTGACCGGCGTCGGCGGCCTCGGCAAGACGCGCCTGTCGCTGCAGGTCGCCGCCGACGTGCTCGACGACTTTGCCCGACGGCGTGTGGTTCGTCGAGCTCGCGCCGCTGTCGCGACGCGCAGCTCGTGCCGCAGGCGGTGGCATCGGTGCTCGGCGTGACGGAGGAGGCGGGCCGGCCGGTGATCGAGGCGCTGGTCAAGCTCGTCCGCGACCGGCGAGCTGCTGCTCGTCCTCGACAACTGCGAGCATCTGATCGAGGCCTGCGCGGAGCTCGCAAGGCAGCTGCTCGCAGGCGGGCCGCGATCTGAAGATCCTGGCGTCGAGCCGCGAGCCGCTGCGCATCGCGGGCGAGACGACGTTACCCGGTGCCCGCGCTCGCGACGCCCGACGCATCGGCAGCCGATCACCGTCGACCGCGCTGGCGCAATTCGAGGCGGTGCGGCTGTTCGTCGACCGCGCGGCCGCGGCGCAGCCGGCCTTCCGCGTGACCGACGCAGAACGCGCGCCGCGGTCGCCGACATCTGCCGGCGGCTGGACGGCATTCCGCTCGCGCTCGAGCTCGCCGCCGCGCGCGTGCGCGCGCTGTCGGTCGAGAGCATCGCGGCGCGCCTGAACGATCGCTTCCGCCTGCTGACCGGCGGCGACCGCACCGCGCTGCCGCGCCAGCAGACGCTGCGCGCGCTGATCGACTGGAGCTACGACCTGCTCGACCGAGCCCGAGCGCGCGCTGTTTCGCGCCTCGCGGTCTTCGCCGGGCGGCTTCACGCTCGAAGCCGCGGAAGCGTCTGCGCCGAGCGGCGCGATGACGAATCGCCCGACGCGCTCGACGTGCTTGGCCACCTGGTGGAGAAATCGCTGGTCGAGTCGGACACGGAAGCTGGGCGCTACCGCCTGCTGGAAACCGTGCGTCAGTATGCGCGGGAGCGCCTGGACGAATCGGCCGAAGGCGATGAAATCCGCACGCGGCATCTCGCATTCTTTGTCTGCACTCGCCGAGAGGGCAAGGCCGGAGCTCGTCGGCCCCGACCAGGGCGCAGTGGCTCGCACGGCTCGACCTCGAACGGGAGAACCTGCTTGCGGCGCATGCATGGTGCGACCGCGCGGAACAGGGGGCAGAGTCCGGCGTGCGGCTCGTCTACGCCGTCAAGCCCTACTGCTTCAACCGCGGTCTCCTGGGCCTGGGTCATCGGCTGACGGTGGAGGCGCTTGAACGCGAGGGCGCGCAGGGACGCAATCTGGCCCGTTGCAGGGTGCTCGCCGACGCCGGCCAGTACTGCTCGTTTATGGGCCGCTATCGCGAGGCACAAGCCCACCTGGCAGAAAGCCTGGCGATCGCTCGAGAAATTGAAGACACCAGGATGATCGCGCGCGTGCTGCAGCCGCTTGGCATGGCGTCGCTTGGTCAAGGGGACGTCGCTGCCGCGCGCGGTTACTTGCAAGAGGCGCTGGCATTGGCCCGCGAGCTCGGCGACAAGCGAGAGCTCGCCGGCGCAATCAACGCGCTCGCCCAACTGCATCGCATCCAAGGCGATTTGGAAGCGGCCGAGCCGCTCTACGATCAGGTCGTGGCGCTTGCTCGCGAGCTGGGAGATCGGGAGATTATCGCGGTCGGCCTGCTCAATCTCGCGATGGCCTCGCTCGGGCGGGCGGCGAACGACCGCGCCCGGACGATTCTGCTCGAGGCGCTGGCCATCGCCGAGGAGATTGGCTCGCGGCCGGCGGGTCAAAGCGTAGTCGAAGTCTGTGCCGGCCTCGCCGCCTTACGACAGGAATGGGAGCGGGCCGCACGTTTCTACGGCGTCGCCGAAGCACAAATCTCGTACACGGGAATTCAGCGTGACCCGACCGACGAGGCGTTTCTCCGACCCCTTGTCGCGAAGTCGCGCGCGGCGCTGGGGGCGGCGAAGTTCGCCGCCGCAGAGGCCGCCGGCCGGGCGCTGTCCTACGAGGACGCCATTGCGGAAGCGCGCGCCTGGCTCGAGAATCGCGGCGGCTAGTCAGTTATTGACGACCCACGGGTCCAGCGGGTCGAAGTTCTTCACCTTGACCGTGTACTTGTAAACTCCGGCCTTGGATTGGTTATCGCAGACGAATTTCTGCTTGTTTTGCGCCTGACAAGTAATGCCACTATCCGCGGGAAACATAATCCCGTCTTGGGCGAATTCATAGTGTGCGTCCGCAATGTCCCAGGTGATCTTGTTGCCCTTCTTGTCTTGATCGACCGTGACCTCGGTCAATTCGTAATCGACATAGACGTCGCAGAAAAAGCAGTTCGTCTCAACCAGTACCTTGATGTTGCAGCTGCTGGCGGTGGTCTTGCACTGCAGCTTCTGATGCGGAATCTTGGTTTTCTGAAGCTGGGCGGCACCCCACCCCAGCAACCCGAATCCGACAGCCACGACGACGGTGACGAAAGTCTTGGCCAACATTGGTTTCTCCCCAGTTTCCTGATTCGTTAGACGACTGGTTCGCCAGCGTCCTCCGGTCGGCGGTCGCGGCTAGCTTAAGGTCAGAGCTGCTCAGTTATTGACGACCCACGGATCGAGGGGGGCCACTGTCGGCGCACCGACCAAATTGACCGTGTACTTGTATTCCCCTCGATCGCCGCGGTTCTTGCACAAGAATCTGCCTCCACTTGCTTCGACGTGGCAATCGAAGTTCCTGTTGGAATCTGTCGGGAATACGATGCCATTGTTACGATCAAATGCGTAGCTCTGGCCGCTCTGGTTGATGATCTCCCAGACGATATTGCCGTTCCTCTTTCCGATCACCCGACCGAAGTCGACCGAAGTGCTGCACGCACCCGGACACTGGACGGAGACTTGAACCCTGCAGGTCGCCGAATTGTTGCAATTCAGCTCCCGATCGCCACCGGTGCTCAGTGACGTGCAGCCAATCAGCATAGTGCTGGTGACAAGACCGCAAGACAGAAGCCATCTGTTCATTGGAACCTCCCTGGTTCTGATCAAAACGGTTCGACAACGCGACGCGTATGGCTTTGCCCGCAGTAGCGACTTCGCGCACAGCGCCGATTCCGCTGGCCCGCCGAGGCATGCAGCACGGGCGATCGAGCACCGGCCGCCGGAAGACGTGCCTGCTTTGTATGATAGCGCTCTGCGCGTGTAATCTACAATTTGTCGCCGCCAGCCATGGCGGGCGCCTGGGCTTATCGCGGTCCGCGCTTGTCGCCTCGGCGCGCTCGCTCGGCGCTGGCAGTCCTACCAGTGAATCCCCTGCGTCAGCTGCGCGAACGCCATCTGCTCGGGCGACAGCTGCGCCTCGCCTTCCTTCTTGCCCTGCGGCGGCCGCCGAGTCCGGGAACATGTTGAACGCGCGTGTTGAGCAGGATCTGCGTGAGCTTCGGCGCGATCGCGTGCGCAAACCGCGCCGAAGATGCCCAGCCGCGTCGCGATGCGCACCGGCTTGTAGACGATCGCCTCGACGACGAGGTCGGCGGCCTGCTCGGGCGAGAGCGTCGGCACGTTCTCGTACATCTTGGTCGGCGCGATCATCGGCGTGCGCACCAGCGGCATGTTGATCGTCGTGAAGTTGATGCCCTTGTCGAGGAACTCGGACGCGGCGCACGCGGCGAACGAGTCGAGCGCCGACTTCGACGCGACGTACGCGGAGAAGCGCGGCGCGTTCGACAGCACGCCGATCGACGAGATGTTGATGATGTGGCCGCGCTTGCTGCGCGATCATCTCCGGGCAGGAAGCCCATGATCAGGCGCAGCGCGCCGAAGTAGTTGAGCTGCATCGTCCGCTCGAAGTCGTGGAAGCGGTCGAACGAGTTGAGCGATGCCGCGGCGGATCGAGCGGCCGGCATTGTTGACGAGGTAGTCGCAGCCGCCGTGCTCCTTCAGCACGCTGCGCGACCAGCGCGTCGCACGACGCCATGTCGGAGACGTCGGCGGTGTAGATCCAGCGCCTGCCGCCGGCCGCCTCGATCTCCTTCTTGGTCTCGAGCAGCTTCTCCTCGCCGCGCGCGACCAGCATCACCTTCGCGCCGGCCGCGGCGAGCTTGAGCGCCGTCGCCTTGCCGATGCCGGACGACGCGCCGGTGACGACGACCACCTTGTCCCTCACCCGTCCCGACAGGCTGCGGTCGATGAAGAGGTCCGGATCGAGGTTGCGCTCCCAGTAATCCCACAGCTTCGCCGCATAGCTGTCGAGCGGCGGCACGTCGATGCCCGAGCCCTTCAGCGCCTTGGCCGCCTCGCGGTTGTCGTAGCGCGTCGGCCAGTTGATGAACTGGAACACGTCCTTCGGAATGCCGAGATCCTTGAGCACCGCGCGGACCATGCGCTTGACCGGCGACGAGCGAGCCGATGCCGTAGAGAATCGGCGCCGGGATGAAGCCGAACATGCGCGCGTTGATGCGCATCGTCATCTGCGGCGCATGCGCCGCCCTGCGCGAAGATGTTCAGGACCTCGCCGATGCGGTACGGCTCGGGATCGGTCAGATGGAAGCACTTGCCGTCGAGCCCCTTCTTGTGCGCGAGATAATCGAGCGCATCGGCGACGAAGTCGACCGGGACGATGTTGATGCGCCCGCCCTCGATGCCGATCGTCGGCATCCACGGCGGCAGCATGTTGCGCATCTTCTGGATCAGCTTGAAGAAGTAGTACGGCCCGTCGATCTTGTCGATGTAGCCGGTCTTCGAGTGGCCGACGACGAAGCCGGGCCGGTAGATGCGCCACGGCCGCTTGCATTCGCTGCGCACGATGCCTTCGGCAGTCGTGCTTGGTGCGGAAGTACGGATGATCGAGGTCCTCGGCTTCCTCGAACATGTCCTCGCGGAAGACGCCGTCGTAGAGGCCGGCCGCCGCGATCGAGCTCACGTGATGGAAGCATCCGGCGCTGAACGTCGTGCGCGAATTCGACGGCGTGGCGCGTGCCGTCGACGTTGGCCGCGCTGCTGATCCTCGGCGCTGGCGCGTCGAGGTCGTAGATCGCCGCCAGATGGAAGAAGTGGTCGACCTTGCCCTTGAGGCGCTTTAAGTCGGCGGCCGCGACGCCGAGGTTGGGCTTGGCCAGGTCGCCGATGATCGCGATCACCTGCTTGTCGTCGGCGCCCCAGGTCTCGCGCAGCGCCGCGAGCTTCCTCGAGCGAGCCCTTGCGCACCAGCACGTAGATCGGTTCGCCGCGCTTCAGCAGGTTCTGGACGAGAAAACGGCCGATGAATCCGGTCCCGCCGGTGACGAAATAAGCCATCGCGTCCTCCCTTGGAACTGGTGCCGGCGTGCGGTCGCCGGCATGAGCCCGGATCTGCCCTCGTCCGGCGACACGCGCGACCGGACGGTTGCGCATGTCGCGGGCATTATACGGCGCGGTGTTCAGCCCCGGCGGGGCGGCAGCATTAGTGTGATTTCTCTAAGTCGGTCGAATACAATGATCGATCGACTCCTCGAGGAAACCGACCATGTTGAAAAAAGCCAAGGCCGCAATGGGCGCAAAAACCGCGGGACAGGCCCAAGGTCTTTCGAAGTCCGTGCTCGCCTCATCGCATCAGATCTGGCTCGCGGGTCTGGGTGCCTTTTCCAAAGCGCAGGAAGGCGGCGCCAAGGTGTTCGACACGCTGGTGAAGCAGGGCGAAGTGCTCGAGGCCAGGACGCGCAAGGCGGCAGCGGAAACGGCAGACGCCGCACGCGGCGCCGCGATGTCCAAGGCCAAGGAAATGCAGGCGATGGCCGGTGGGACCTGGGACAAGCTCGAGCAGGTGTTCGAGGATCGGGTATCGCGAGCGCTGGGCAAGCTGGGCGTCCACACGTCGGCCGACGTCGCACGCCTGAGCGAGCGCGTCAACGAATTGTCCGAAGCGGTCAACGCGCTGCTGAAGGCGCAGGGCATCCAGCGGAAGACGCCGGCGCCGTCGCGGCACGGACAAAGGCGGCGGGCAAAGGCGGCCGCGCGGTTGCGAAGACAGCGTCGGACACGGCGGATACCGCAGCCAAGGCCGCGCCCGCGGCGACCGGGACGGCGAAAAAACCGGGGAAGACCGCCGCAAAGCAGGACAAAGCGGCCCGGAAGCAGGCGGGCTCGCCTGTCGCCCACAAGCGGCGGCAGCGCAGCGGCAACGTGCCGAATATTCGATGTGGATTTCCGGGCACCGTTGCGCTAACCTTCGACGGTTGCCGTAGCCGATCGTCCGCGCGCCTTTTCCCTGCGCATTTCTACGAGCCCCGATGCGACCGAAGCCCGTCTTCGCGATCTTGTTCACCCTTGCCGCGCTGGCGGCGGGCCCGGCTGCTGCTGCCGAGGGCTTCAAGTTTTCGGAGCAGGACGACGCCGACCGGGCCGAAAGCGAAGCGAGGCAGAGCCGGATCGCCGAGCAGTTGTCGACGCCATGTCGAGCCGATCTCAAAGGCAAGAAGATCATGGTGATCATCGGCGAGATGCGATCCAACGGCGTGATCTACGCGCAGCAGCAGAACTACGGCCCGCACTTCCAGGCGATCAACACGCGGTTGCGCGGGCTCGGGCTTCGCAGTTACACGCCGGAAGAGATTCGCCGCCAGATCGCGCAGGCCGAGATCGATGCGTATTTTCGCAACGATCCCGACGCGGCGCTGGCGGCGTCGAAACGGCTGGGCGCGAGTTTCATTCTGCGCGGGCTCATCTCGTCGCAAGCGCAGAAGAACCCGATGATGAACGTCAACCAGGTTTCGGTGAACATGGATTTCAATCTTGCCGGCAGCGACGGCAGGCAGATTTCCGACCGCGCAGGCGCATTCGAGCTCGTACGCGGGCGCCGACGTCGGGCACATGGCGCTGACGCTGGTCAACGAAAATGCCGACGAAGTCGTGGCCAAGCTGTACGCGGATTACTGCACCAACGCCGGACTCGGCGGCCAGGAAGCCCGCGTCGAAATGAGGACGCTTCAGCTCGTTACCGACTAGAATTTGACAGGAGCAATCGCCATGAGCAACCGCAAGTCCGTCCGTTATTCCGGCATCGCGCTCGGCGCGGCGCTGCTGGCCGTCGCATCGCTGGCGCTCGGCGCAGCCCAAATTCGGCAACCCGTCGCCGACCGCGGGAAGCGATACCTCGCAGAGAGCCAATGCCTCGGCGGACCAGGCGATGTACGCGCCGGTCGAGTACACGAACGCGAAAAAGAAGGGCCCCGCGGTGATCGTCATCCCGGGCGAGATCAAGAGCAACAACGCAACGTTCCTGCAGAAGTTCACCGCGAACAACATCGCGGACTTCGGCGAGGTCGAGCTGGCGTCTGCCAACTTTCCGGTGCTCGAGCGCTCCAATCTCGGCCCGATCCAGCGCGAGTTCGAGCTCGCCTACAACCTCGGCGATCCCGACGCGGCGCGCAAGTTCCTGCGCATGGGCAAGCTGAAGAGCACCAAGTACATCGTGAAGTTCGACATCCTGAAGACCGAGCAGGTCGCCGCGGCGCAGCAGGGCTTCGACGGCCGCGCGATCGGCCAGATGGCCGGGATTCTCGGAGGGTTCGGACGCGGCGCTTCGGCCGCGAGCGTCGGCGTCGGCTCGGTGCAGACCAGCGAATCGAGCGGTGTGTGGATCATCGGCATGCGCTACAAGATCATCAACGCCGAGACGACCGAGCAGGTCGCGACCGGATACACCGAGGAGAAAATGGAAGTCGGCGCGAAGTCGACCTCGGTCATGGGCGTCTCCAATTCCCAGCAGGGCGGCGTGTCGCTGGATACGATGGTGCAGCGGCTGGTGCAGAAATCGGTCTGGGAGATCGACGCCAAGTACAAGTAGACGGCCGGCGCTAAGACGGCATGCGACGCCGGCGCTGCCGGCGTCGCCGTTTTCGGGCAACGGGGAGCCAGACATGGCGGACATCAGCACGCTGGGCAAGTACGAAATCCGGCGCGAGATCGGCCGCGGCGCGATGGGCGTCGTCTACGAAGGCTACGACCCGATGATCAAGCGCATCGTCGCGCTGAAGACGATACGCGCCGACCAGCTCGCCGGCGCGGACGGTCCGAACGTCATCGCGCGGTTCCGCCGCGAGGCGCAGGCCGCCGGGCAGGCTCAACCATCCGAACATCGTGTCGATCTACGAATTCGGCGAAGACGCCGGCACTGGTTCATCGCGATGGAAAAGATCGACGGCCGCGAGCTCAAGCAATGCTTCGAGACGAACGAGCGCTTCACGACGGCCGACATCGTGCGCATCATGTCGCAGATGCTCGATGCCCTCGACTACTCGCATCGCCAGGGCGTCATCCATCGCGACATCAAGCCGGCGAACATCTTCCTGCTGCCCGGCGGCGTCGGTGAAGGTCGCCGATTTCGGCATCGCTCACATCGAGACGTCCAACCTGACGCAGGTCGGCGCGGTGATGGGCACGCCGAGCTACATGTCGCCCGAGCAGATCATGGGACTGCCGGTCGACGGGCGTTCGGATCTTTTTTCCGCCGGCGTCATCCTCTACCAGTTCCTGACCGGCGAGCGCCCGTTTGCCGGGTCGGCGACGACGACGATGCAAAAGGTGCTGAAGGAAGACCCGCTGCCGCCGTCGACCCTCAACGTGCAGGCGCCGGCCGGCATGGACGCCGTCGTGCGCAAGGCGCTGGCCAAGCGTCCGGAGGATCGCTTCCAGACCGCGCGCGAATTCGCCGACGCGTTGCGCGCGGCTGCGCCCGGCGTGTCGCTGGCGGCCACCGATCCGACGCTGGTCGGCGCGGCGGCCGCGACGGTGCTCGCCGCGCCCGCCGTTGCACCTACAGCACCTCGCGCACCGTTCCGCGCCGGCCAACGTTGCGCCGGCTGCGGCGCCGCGCTCGCGGCCAGCGCCTGAGACGGAAATCGCAGACCGCGGCGATCGCGCTCGCGATCGGCGTCGCCGTCGTGGCGGTCGGCGCCGGTCGCGTGGTACATCATGCAGCGACCGTCGGCCGCGCCGGCGGCGACGACCGCCAGGCGCAATCGGCACCGGCGTCAGCGCAACGCGCCGCGCCGCGCCGTCCGCGCCGGCACCCGTCGCTGCGGCCGCGCCGGGCACGATGCTGATCTCCGCCGTCGGGCTGATCGATCCGAGCGATCCGCGCTACCGCGCCGACAAGGCGCTGCTGCAAAGCGATCTGCGCGCCGACTCCAAGAGCCAGCTGGTGGAAAAGGCGCTGGGCGCTGCTGCTCGACGCGAACTCGCTGGCGCAAGAACTACGACGTGCTGAAAGACCAGGCTGCTGTCGCAAAGCGGAGCTTCGTGCCCGCGGTCGTCAAGGAAGGCGAGCCGCAGCTCGGCAAGGACGGCTTGATGTCGATCACGACGCAAGGCGTGGTCAACGTCAAGGCGGTCCAGAAGTCGCTCAACCAGATGTCGCGCGACGAGCGCATCGACTTGATCCGAGCCAGCGGCAACCCCAAGGTCGTCGGTGCAGGTCAGCGTGCGCGACGCCGATGCGCCGGACGCCCCGCCGCAGCCCTCGCCGGTGGCGGAGAACATGCTGAAGGAGCGCATCAAGTCGTTCGGCTTTCGCACCTGGTCGGAGGGCAGTGGCGGCGACCAAGTCGGGAAGAACGCCGACTTCCTGGTGCAGGGCGAGGCGCGGGTAAAAAAGCTTTCGATGCGCCTGCCGGCCTCGGGTCTGACGGTGACCAAGTACGCGCTGACCTCGTGGACGGTGAAATGCATCGATCGCGAAACCGGCGAGGAGATCTACTACAACACGACGCTGCCCAAAGGCCTCGGCAGCTGGGCGAGCGAGGAAGAGGCGCTGCAGGCGATCGGCAGCAAGATCGCCGACGAATTCTCGCGCGACTTTTTCCTGCAGCACGTCAGCCTGACCGGACAGAAAGTCACGCTCAACGTCGACGGCATGCCCGTCCCGCTGCCGAGGAACTGCTCGCACGCGAGCTGATCGGCTTGCCCGGCGTAATCGCGGCGACGCCGCGGCCGCCGGCGAGCCCGCGCGGCTACGACCTGCAGCTGGCCGGCGAGGGTCCGATCGGCGATCTGATCGCGCCGCGTGTTGAAGCCGCTCAACGCCAAGCTCGGCCAGGCATGCTTCAGCGTGCGCGGCATCGCCGGCGATCAGGTCTCGGTCGCGTTCGACCCCGCGCTGCGCCGACGCCGGCGTGCTGTCGCGCCTGGAGACCAATCCGCCCGCCGGCCTCTACGGCGCGCCGCCGGGCAGGCAGCGGACGGTGGTGAAGAATCCGGAGCTGTTGCGCAAGCTGACGATCTAGTCTCGCGTCGGCGTTTGTGCGCGGAAGCACTCGCTCGCTTTCCAAACGCCTACGCCGCGCGCGGACGCAGGCTGACGACTCGAGTGCGTCTGACAAATCGCGCGCTTCGCTTCCAGTCGCGCTACTCGCGGTTGAGCTTTTCGACCTGCTTGATGTAGTTCTGCATCGCGTCGTCCTTGCTCATGCCCTTGAGCTTGCGTCCACGCGTCGTACTTCGCGCCGCCGACGAAGTCGAATCCGCCCGGACGATCGCCGGTGACGTCGCCCTCGGTCGCCTGCTTGTAGTACGAATAGAGCTTGAGCAGCGTCGCGTTGTCGGGCTTCTTCTTCGTCTGCTTGGCTGCGGCGGTGGCGGCCTCGAACGCGGCTTTGAGATCTCTTCGGTGCGGCGGCCATGCTTCCTCCTCACGGCATGATGGGATCGTCGGAATCGGGCCGACGATTGTGCTACTTTAGCGCGACTTGGCGAGCGCGCAGCAACGCAAGGCTTCTGTCGATGAGCGGCAACCAGCGCGAACGCATGTCCGCTGTCGATACCGCGTGGCTGCGGATGGATCGGCCCAGCAACCTGATGATGATCTGCGGCGTGCTGATCTTTCGCGAGCGCGTCGCGCTCGCGCGCCTGCAGCAAGGTCGATCGCCGAGCGCTTCCTGCGTGTTCGAGCGCTTTCGCCAGCGCCCGGTGCGAGACGCCGAGCGTGCGCGTTCTGGGAGACCGACGCGCGACTTCGACATCGCGCGTCACGTCGTGCGCGTCGCGCTGCCGGGCCGCGCCGGCCAGCGCGGAGCTGCAGGCGTTCGTGTCGCACGCTGGTCGGCCACGCCGCTCGATCCGGCGCGGCCGATGTGGCAGTTCCACCTGGTCGAACGCTACGACGGCGGCAGCGCGGTCGTCGTGCGCATCCACCATTGCTACGCCGACGGCATCGCGCTCGTGCGCGTGATGCTGTCGATGACCGACGCCGATCGCGACGGCGCCGCCGGCGATGCCGTTCGCGCCGCCGCCGCGCGCGAGCCGACGCGCGACGACGATCCGCTCGGCGCAGCTGCTCGGGCCGCTCGCCGGCGTGCTCGCAATCGCGCGCGCAAGCTCGGCGTCGACGCTGATCGAGAAAGGGCGCCGAGCTCTGGCACGATCCCGCGCAAGGCGGTCGCGCTTGCCGACCAGGGCAGCGGCGCTGACCGCGGAGATCGCGAAGCTCGCGCTGATGGGCGAGGATTCGCCGACGCGCTTCAAGGGCAAGCCCGGCGTCGCCAAGCGCGTCGCGTGGGCCGACCCGCTGCCGCTCGACGAGGTGAAGACGATCGGCCGCGCGCTCGGCGCTCGGTCAACGACGTGCTGCTCTCGTGCGTCGCCGGCGCGCTGCGCGCGCTATCTCGCCGAGCAGGGCGACGCCGTCGACGGCGTGATGCATGCGCGCGCTGGTGCCGGTCAACCTGCGCCCGCTCGAGAAGGCGTACAAGCTCGGCAACCAGTTCGGGCTCGTGTTCCTCGATCTGCCGATCGGCATCGAGAATCCGGTCGAGCGCCTGTACGCGGTGCGCGCGAACATGCAGCGCGCTGAAGGGCTCGTACCAGCCGGTGCTCGCGCTCGGCCTGCTCGCGGCGATGGGCGCCGGGCCGAAGGTGCTGCAGGAGCAGCTGCTGGCGCTGCTCGCGCGCAACGCGACCGCGCGTGATGACCAACGTGCCGGGCCCGCAGCAGCCGCTCTATCTCGCCGGCGCGCCGCATCGACAGCCTGATGTTCTGGGTGCCGCAGTCGGGCGACATCGGCATGGGCGTGTCGATCCTCTCGTACGACGGCGCCGTGCAGTTCGGCGTCGTCACCGATCGCGGGCCTGTGCCCCGATCCCGACCGCATCAGTCGAGCGCTTCGCGCGGCGAGTTCGAGAAGCTGGTGCTGACGACGCTGATGGCGCCGTGGCCGCGCGACGGCGACCTCGACCCGGACGATGCAGAGCGCGCTGTTCGCCGACGGTAGCGCGCCGGATGCGTCGCCTGGATGCCGACTCGATCAGCGTGCTAGGCCACGCCGGATACGTGTTCGGCGCGGCGAACGCTTCCTTGAGGTACGGGTTCATCGGCACCGTCAGGTCCCTGGTGGTGAACCACTTGGCGTAGAGGCGGCGGATCTCGCCGACTGGAAACAGGTCGATCAGCGCGCGGTTGACGATCTGCTCGAACGCCGGCTCGTCCTTGCGCATCATGATCGCGTAGGGCTCGACCGACAGGTACTTGCCGACCACCGCGAAGTCGTCCGGCTTCTTCGACTTCGAGATCAGGCCGTAGAGCAGCACGTCGTCCATCGGGAAGGCGACGGCGCTTGCCTCGTCGACCGCCTTGAACGACTCGTCGTGATCGGGCGACTCGATGATGTTCATCTTCAGCAGGCGCTCGTCGTTCATGCTCTTCATCATCTTCTCGCTGGTCGGTGCCCTTGCGTCACGACGATCGTCTTGCCGCGCAGGTCCTCGATGCCGTTCATGTTCGACGACTTCTTGGCGAGCATCTTGATGCCGGCGACGAAGGTCGTGTACGCGAACGCGACCTCCTTCTGCCGGTCGCGCGTGTTGGTGGTCGAGCCGCATTCGAGGTCGATCTTGCCGTCCTGCAGCGCCGCGATCCGGTTGGACGACGATCACCGGCACGAACCTGACGTCGAGCCGCGGCAGCTTGAGCTCGGTCTTGATCGCGTCGGCGACGCGCAGGCAGAGGTCGACCGAATAGCCCTGCGGCTGCTTCTGCGCGTCGATGAACGAGAACGGCACGCTGCGTTCGCGCACGCCGATCAGGCATCGTGCCGGTGTCGCGGATGCGCTTCAGCGTGTCGATGCGCGGCGCGGCTCGGCGCTGGCGCGCGGCCGCCGGCGCGGTGCGGCCTTGGCTGGCGCGCGCGGCGCGCGCCGGCGCGCGTGACCGCCGCAGCCAGGCGACGCGAGAGCCAGACGACGCAGCCGCATGCCGATGCCGGAGCGGCGCGTGTCATCGGGCCGCGGCTCATTCCAGCTCCGAGCTGCGCGAGCTCGACGTCGAGGCGCTCCATCGCATCGGCGGGCTTGCAGCGCCGCCGCCTGTCTCGTAGAGCTTCGGTCGCCTCGGCGAGCGCGCTCTTGCCGAAGAGCAGTGATCAGGCCGTTGCGCGTACTCGATGTGCGCGATCGGCGACTCGGGAAAGAGCTTCAGCGCCTTCTCGAAGTGCTCGAGCGCAGAGTCCTTCTTCGCGCCGTAGGTCATGCCCGCCACGAGCGCCGCCGACCTTGTCGATGACCTCGGCCTGATAGGCGCCGAACGCGGTGTGCGCATCGGCATGCTTAGGCGCGAGCTTCAGCGCCGTGGCGAGCGCATCCTTGATCTTGCCGCCGTATGCCCTGCGCCAGCGCCTTCGCCACCGAGATGCCCTGGCCGTAGCGGCCGAGCGCGAACGCGTAGAGGTAGTGCGCATTGGCGTCCTTCGGCGCCTCGGCGCGGCGCGCGTCGGCCCATCGCGGCCGCTTCCTCGAACAGTGCGAGCTCGCGCCTTGTCGGTTTCTCGAGATAGTTGGCGTAGATCGCCTGCGCCTTGACCGCGGCATTGATGCCCGCGCCGCCGGCCGCCGTGCCCGGCTTCGACCGCCTGCTGGAATTCGCCGGCGTGATAATGCCGCCACGCCGCGCTGCGCGGCTGCGTCCTTGCGGATACGGCTCGGCATCGCCCTGGTGCAGTCGCGCCCAGTTCTTCTTGAGCGCGGCGCCTGTCGTAGGCGAAGGCCTTGTCCGGCGTGCGGAAACTTCGCCCACTTCTTCGCCATGTCGACCTCCTGCTCGGCGCTTCAGCGCGACGACTGCGCGCGACGTCGATTGCGCATCGATGCCGCGTGCTGCTCGCCTGCGATCGTGATCACAGGTACCCTTGGCTCAGTCGCGCCAGCAGCGTGCGCGACGGGCCGCGCAGGAACGGCGCGATCAGCGACAGCACCTGGTATGCGGCGCGATCGAGGCTGGGCGGCTGGCGACGCCGCTCCGGGACGCGATCTGCTGATACGACATCCAGTACGTGCGACCAGCGCCACATTGTCGGCAAGCGCCGCGATTTCCGGCTCGGATGCCTCGCATCGCGTCCCGCCGCGACCATGTCGGCACACAACTTCTGCATCGTTCGCCTGCCGCGCCGCGACGAGGCGGGCGAAGCGCGACGCGAGCTTGCGGTTGCGCGACGTGATCTCGTCCAGGTCGCGATAGACGAATCGATAATCGCCACATCGCTTCGAACAGCAGGTGCAGGAAGAGCCACAGATCCTCGACGTCGGCGCAGCCGTCCGGCGGGCGCGGCGAGCAGCGGCGTCCAGCCGCTGCTCGAGCGCGGCGTACAGCTCGCCGATGATCTCGTCCTTGTTGCGGAAATGATAGTACAGGTTGCCCGGGCTGATGCTCATCTCGTCGGCGATGTCCGCCGTCGTGACGTGCGGCTCGCCGTCGCGATTGAACAGCGCGAGGCTGGTCTCGAGGATGCGCTCGCGCGTGCGGCGCGGACGTTTGCGTTCCGCCATCGTTTTCGATCCGGGCCCCAGGCGTCAGGTCGCGGACGCCGCGGCGAGCCAGGCCTCCAGATGGTCGAGCGTGTGCGCGAGATCGCGTGTCGCCTGCCGTACGCCGCGCGGTCGCGTCAGCAGCGGTCGCGGATCGTTGAGCGCGCCGGCGATCGAGCGCCGCGCATCGTCGAGACGCTCGAGGTTCAAGCGGACACCGTGCCGTTGCCAGCAGAGGCGCCAGCACCGACTGCGCGCGCCAGCAGGCTTGCGCGCGTGCTGCGATACGCCGCCTCGCACAGCCGCTCGCGATGGGCATAGCTGAAGATGTTGGCGAAGAACATGTCGGCGTCTTCGCGGTCGGGCTCGAACAGCAGCGACGTCGGCGTCCGGATACTGCTGCGCGGTACTTTTCCATGCCGACCTTCATCCGCGAATGGATGATCGCGCGAAACGTCTGGGCGAGCACCAGCGGCAGGCCGCCCTGGTCGAGCTTTTCGATCGACGCGACGGCCGTTGCGCGATGCCGCGCTTGCATCGAACGGCACCAGCGGGTTGATGCACAGCAGCAGCCGCACGCCACGGTCGAGCGCGACCGAGGCATGCAGCGTCTTGTTGAGTGCGCCGTCGACGTAGTGCCGCCGTCGATGCGGACCGGCGGGAATAGTCCCGGCAATGCCGCCGACGCCTCGAGCGCCTTGCTGATCGGCACATGATCGGCACCAGCGCCGCCGAACGTCACCGAGCTGCCGGTATCGAGGTTGGTCGCCACCAGAAACAGCTGGCGCGGCAGCTGCGCGGAAATCGTTGGTGCGGTTTCCGGTGCGTGAACAGCCGGGTCAGGAAAGCGTCGATCGCGCGATGGTCGAACACGCCGGTGGGGATCGCGCGGCCGAGCGCGGCGTAGCGCATCGAGTGCGCTGCCGCGCCATGGATGCGCGCAGGTAGACAGCGGTCGCTCGGCGAGCAGCCGCGGGACCGACAGCGCCGCGGCGCGCGAATTCGCGCAGACGCGGGACGCAGGAAAAGCGACGGCGAGAGTCGCGGCCTCGGCGCCGTCGTCGATGAACAGCCGGTACATCTGCGCCGGCGAAATGCCGTTCGCGAGCGCCGCGGCGACAAAGCCGCCCGACGAAACGCCGACGTAAACGTCGAGATCGTCGAAGTCGAGGCCGTCGAGCGAATCGGACAAGCGCGAGCAGCGCGCCGACTTCGTAGATGCCGCCGAGCGGGCCGCCGCCGGCCAGCGCGAGGCCGACGCGCGGGCGTTGAGCCCGATCTTTTTCGCCACGGCGCTGCCGCCGCGGCGGCGCCGCTCCGGACATCGATCTTTCTCCGTTGGGCTCTGTCGCGCTTCGTCGCGCGGTCCCGCCGGATTCTACTACGCTACTTCGACTTTCTGCCGGCGCGCTTGACGCTGCGGACGGTCCGGGAAGCGCGCGCTTTGACCGCGCGGTTCTTCGCGTGCTTGCGGGGCTTCGGCGCCGCGGCGGTTACGGCGAACGCAGGAATCTTGACACTGGGCAGCGCCGAGGAAGCGGTCTCGGCAAGCCGGTTGGCGGTGGCAAGCGCGGTTGCGCGTGCGACGCGCCAGAGCGAAGTCGCGGTCGCAACCGACGATTCGACGCGGCCGCCGATGACTTGAATCGCGTTTTTCTCGACTGCCGAGCCCTTGCGAACCAGCGCGCGGAACAGTGTTGCCGGCTTCGTGACGCGCCCATTCGCGCGAGATCGATGCCGCGCCGAGGCCGGCGAGCCACGCCTGGCGTGATGCGAAAAAGGCCGATTCGGCCAGCGCGTTGGTGCTGACTACGTTGCGATTGAACGAGGCTTGCTTGGACATGTTGTGCTCCTTGGTCTGGGGTTGAATGCTCGAACGGTGTTGCCGAACAGCCTCGACTTTAGCCGTTGCCGTTAGAGCAATCACCCTAATCGTTGCCTGCCGTCCGGGTCGGCGCGAGACGTTGCGCCAGCGCCGATGCGAGCCTCGCCACGATCCCGTAGATCGAAAGCTGCGGATTGGCGCCGATGCTGGTCGGGAACAGCGAGCCGTCGAATACGTAGAGGTTGTCCAGATGGTGATGACGGCCATCGGAATCGGTCACGGCACGCCTGGGGTCGGGGCCGAGCGGGCAGCCACCCATTACGTGCGCGCTGACGACAGGCGTGGCGAGCGGCTTGAGAGGCAATGCCGCGATGCCTGCCCGCGCTTCGCTCCAGTTCGCGTAGCTCGCGCCCGAGGCATGAACCGGCATGACCGTCGTGGCGCCGCCGGCGAACTGGATCTCCGCCATCGTCGCGAGCGCTCGCCGTGCGCCGTCCCAGAAATAATCGTCGAGCGGATAGTCGAGCGACGGCGTGCCGTCTCCCTGCAGCGAAACCGTCCCGCCTGCGCTCTCCGGATGAAAGCCGTCGCGCATCAGCGCGATCAGGACCTGCATCCGCGGCAGCTCGCGCATCCACCGCGCATGCGCCGCGCCGTCGCCGGACAGTGTGGTCGCGACCAGCACCGGATGCAGCGGCGGCGCTTCGAGCTTGTAGCCGATCGGGCCGTCGACCGGCAGCGAATCGAGGAAGTGGTCCGAGTAGACGGTCTGCGGTGCGCCGGCGTAGCCGTCGACGCGATGCGGCATCAGCGCGGCGGAGACGACGGTCGGATGCAGAAACGTGCGCTTGCCGACGATGGCTGCGGGGTCCGGCGCGCCGCTTCGCAGCAGCAGCGCCGGCGTGCCGATGGCGCCGCCGGCAGCGATGAAGGTCTTGGCGCGCACGACAATGCGGCGAGGGCCCGGATCGGTTCCGCGCGCGTCGAGGCCGACGCAGTTGAGGGCTGTAACGCGTCCGCTCGAATGATCGAATGTCCAGGCACGCGTGCGCGTCAGCAGCGTCGCGCCGTTCGACAACGCCGCGGGAATCGTCGTGACCAGCATCGATTGCTTGGCGTTGGTCGGACAGCCGACGCCGCAATAGCCGATGTTCCAGCAGCCCTTGACGTTGCGCCGGATCGTCGCCACCGGAATGCCCAGCGCTTGCGCACCGCGACGCAGGACGTCGTTGTTCTCGTTCGGTGCGACTTCCCACGGTGTGATGCTCAGACGACGCTCGACGCGCTCGAACCACGGCGCCAGGTCGGTCTCGCTGAAACCGGCGATGCCGAAGGTGCGCGACCAGTGCGCCAATGTCGTCGAAGGCGTGCGAAAGCTCGACGTCCAGTTGACCGTCGTGCCGCCGCCGACGCAGCGTCCCTGCAATATGTTGATCGCCTTGTCGCGGGTCTTGCGCGCAGCCGACTCCTGATAGAGCTGCGGATACGCCTCGCGCTCGAGCATGTGAAAGTCGGATGAGGTCGCGAGCGGGCCTTCCTCGATCATCACCACGGAAAGGCCCGCCGCGCTCAGAATTTCGGCCGCCGTGCCGCCGCCGGCGCCGGTGCCGACGATGGCGACATCGGCCTCCAGCGCGAGATCGCCCTTCAATGCCGACGCGTCGATCACCTTCCAGCCGCCGGCGATGCCGGCGCGGAACGGATCGGGCAGCGGCGTCTGACGCAGGACGGTCGCGGTCATCAGCCGACCTCGAGCGACGGCGGTCCGGCGTAGCCGATCGCCGGCCAGGCGTTCGAATTGCCGTACCAGGCGGCGAAGACGAGCTGATGCAGCGCTCCGTAGGCCGAGCGCAGCAAGGCGACGCGGCTGTCGCGCCAGCGATCGAGAAAGGCGCGGATCGATTCCGGAGTGGTCTCGTGCCACGGCGACCACACCCCGCCGACCAAAGCACGGCTCGGGGCGAACGACAGCATCGCAAACAGCTGATCGACCTCTTTGCGCACCGCCGGTGGCAGGCCGGCGATCGCCTGCTCGACGCCCGCGACGAGCTCCTGCAGCAGCACCGGGTCGTTGGCCGGAAGCGCGCCGGCCAGCATGACCGGGGCGATGGCGGCGACGACGGCGCGCGCACGCTCATCGAGCGCGCCGGGTAGCGTTGGCGCTGGCTGCGGCGCCGTCGTCGACGTGTACAGCCAGCGCGCGAACAGCAACGCCGCACCGCCGACGATCCCCGCTTTGAGCAAGGTGCGGCGACTGATGCGGGGTGGCGTGGTGGAGTCCGGCATGCGGTGGAATCGAGGTGGAGGGACAACAACGCAATCTAGCGGTCGACTCTAGACAAGACAACCTAATTTTTCGGGTCAGGTTCGAGGGGCGCGGTGGGAGTCGTTCTCGGCTACGTCAGACAGCGTGCCGCCGCGCCCCTCAACCTGACCTGTGCACATCTCGTCGTGCTGGCGCGCCTCTGAACCTGACTTGCGCGTGGCGGTTATGATGGCGGCGGAAATTCGCAACCCCGCGCGTCGATGCCAACCACCGCCGAAACCGACCTGATCCGAGAGCTCGAGCACGCACAGCGTCTCCACCAAGCGCGCCAGGCGTCGCCTCGGCTCGCCGCGGCGCTCGATTGCGTCGCCGCCTGGCAGTCGCGGCGGCTCAACGCGACCTACGCCGATCTTGTACGCGATCCGCGCTACGCCGAGGCGATTCGGTTCTTCCAATCGGACCTGTACGGGCCGGGTGACTACAGCCGGCGCGATGCCGATCTTGCGCGCGTTGTTCCGATCATGGTGCGCGTGCTGCCGGACGGCGTCATCGCCGTCATCGCCAAGGCGATGGAGCTCTCTGCGCTGTCGCACGAGCTCGATCGCACTCTTGTCGCCAAGCTTGGCGAGGATGCTCCGCTGTCGGTGGCTTCGTATTGCGCCGCGTACCGTGCCTGCGACAACCGAAAGGAACGCGAGCGGCAGATCGCGCTGATCGTCGAGGTCGGCGCCGCGCTGGACCGCTACGTACACATGCCGCTGCTGCGCTCTGCGCTCGCCGCGATGCGGCGTCCGGCGCGGATCGCCGGTGTCGGCGCGCTGCAGGAATTTCTCGAGCGCGGCCTGCTGTCGTTTCGCGGCATGGACGGTGCGCGCGAATTTCTGGCGGTGATAGAAACGCGGGAGACTGCGGTGATGCGGGCGATCCTCGCCGGCGACGCCGCGCCGTTCGCCGAGCCGGCCTGACGCGGCCTTCAGGCCGTATCGCCGAACAGTCGGTCGAGTTCCTCGTTGATCGCACGCTCGATCGGGCTTTTCAGCGGTGTCATCAGAAACGAGAGCTGCACGTCGAGCAGCACTTCGTTCTTTTCGAGATGCATGTGGCCCGACACGCCGGGGCGCTCGAACTGAACCTGATCGCCTTCCCACGAGCAGGCGAGCTGGTAGCGCGCACTCAGGTCCTTGATGACTTTCTGCGCGGCAGCCTTCGCCTTCTTCGGATCGAGCTTGTGGCGGCGCTTGATGGCGATTGTGGGCATCGAAAAGACCCGGCACGTTGAACCGCGAGTATAGCCAAACAGCGCGCGCTTCGCGCCCCGCTGTCCGATGGACCTGCCGCGGCAAAGGCTGCAGAATCGCAATGCACCCCGCGGCCAGAGGAAGCCAGTGGCGAACATCGCGGAATTCTTCGCGCAGCATCTGACGACGCCGGACAAGCCGCTGTATCGCCGCTATGCCGACGACGGCTGGGCCGACGTCAGCGCCGGCGAGCTCGCCACGCTGATCGGACGCTGGCAGGCGGCGCTGCAGGCGTTGCGCTTCGACCCGGGCGACCGCATCGGTGTTTGCCTTCGAAACAGCGTCGATTGGGTGGCGCTGGATCTGGCCGCTCTCGGGCTGGGCATCGTCGTCGTTCCGCTGTACGTCGATGACAACGCCGACAATATCGCATGGTGCGCCGCCAACGCCGAAGTGCGTGCGTTGATCGTCGAAAGCACGCGCGCCGGCCAGGCATTCGCTGCGATCACAGGCGCTTTGCCTCCGGTGTATGTGCTGCATGCCGACGCAGGCGACTCCTTGCCGTCGGTCGCAAGCCTGCTGCCCGCGACGGCTCCAGCGCCGCGCTTCGCGGAACTTGCCGACGACACCTTGGCGACGATCTGCTACACGTCCGGCACCTCTGGGCGGCCGAAGGGCGTGATGCTGTCGCATGGCAACATCATCGCCAACGTCGGCTCCTGTCGCGAAACCGGCATGGCGCGAGAAAGCGACAGCTTCCTGTCGATCCTGCCGTTGTCGCATATGTTCGAACGCACCGGCGGCTACTATCTGCCGCTTTCGCTGGGCGCAAAGGTCGTTTTCTCCCGCGGCGTCGCGCTGATCGCCGAGGACCTGGTCGCCCAGGCGCCGACGGTGATGTTCGCCGTGCCGCGGATCTTCGAGAAGTTCCTCGAGCGCATCGAGCAGGCTCTGGCGCCATCGCCGGTGCAGGCGCTGGTTGTTCGAGCGATGCGCGAGCCGCGGCTGGCGGGTCCAGCAGCGGCAGGAAGGATGGCTGGACGCGCTGGCGCTGCCGCTGTTGCGGGCGGTGGTCGCGAAGCCGATACTCGCGCGGCTGGGCGGAAGGCTGCGACTGACCGTCGTCGGCGGCGCCGCGCTCGATCCCGTGCTCGCGCACACGTTCATCGGCCTCGGCTTGCCGATGCTGCAGGGCTACGGCATGACCGAAGCCTCGCCGGTGATCTCGGTCAATCGCGACGACGACAACGACCCCGACTCGGTCGGTCCGCCGCTGCCGGGCGTCGAAGTGAAAGTGAACGGCGGCGGCGAGTTGCTCGCGCGCGGCAACAACGTCATGCTGGGCTATTGGCGCAACCCCGACGCGACGCGCGCGGCGATCGACGCCGACGGGTGGCTGCATACCGGCGATCTGGCCGAGATTCGCGCCGGACGAATCTACCTGCGCGGACGCGCTCAAGGATATCCTGGTGATGTCGAACGGCGAAAAGCTGCTCGCCGCAGGACGCCGAATTCGCGCTGCTGCGCGATCCGCTGTTCGAGCAGGTGATGCTGGTCGGCGAGGCGCGGCCGTTTCTGAGCCTGCTCGCGGTGTCTCGCGAAACCGACGAAAAAGTGCTGGTCGGCCGCGCCAACGAACTGCTCAAGGGCTTTCCGCGCTGGGTGCGGGTGCGCCGCGTAATTGCGGTCCACGATCCGTGGACAGTCGACAACGGATTGCTGACGCCTACGCTGAAGCTCAAGCGCCCGAAGGTGCTCGATCGATACGAGAGCGAGATCGACGCGCTTTATGCGGGCGAAGACGGCTGACCGGCGCGACGGGCCCTCACCCGGATTCGTCCATGGCTGGGAGCCACGGATTTGACAGCATCCCGGTCGCCCGGTAACATTCAAACAAACGTTTAACTGAATTCCCCGCGGGCGCCTTTGCCGCCCGGCGGACGTCGGAGTCCCAGTGAAGCAAACGCAGACCGAAACCCGCGCGATCGGCGCGGCCCAGCCACGCGGCCCGGCGCCGACCAAGAACAGGATCCTCGACGCCGCCGAAGCCTTGTTCATGGAGCACGGCTTCGAGGCGACATCGCTGCGCCAGATCACGGCGCTGGCCGAGCGTCAACCTGGCCGCGGTCAACTATCACTTCGGCAGCAAGGAAGAGCTGTTCGAGGCGGTGCTGACGCGCCGCCTCGACCCGATGAACCAGCGAGCGGATCGCGCTTCTTGACGCGCTTCGAGCGCGAGGCGGCGCCGGACGTGCTGTCGTGCGAGCGCGATCCTGACGGCGATGTTCATCCCCGCGCTCGAGCTCGCGCGCGATCGAGAGCGCGGCGGGCAAGAACTTCCTGCGCCTGCTCGGTCGCGCCTACGCCGATCCGGCGCCGTTCATCCGGCGATTTCTGTCCGAGCAGTACGCGGTGATGATCGCTCGCTTCAAGGCGGCGTTCGCGCGTGCGCTGCCGCAGCTGCCGAAAAAGGAGCTGTCCTGGCGCCTGCACTTCGTCATGGGCGCGCTGTCGTACACGCTCGCCGGCACCGACGCGCTGAAACTGATCGCGGCAGCTCAGTCCGCGCGAGGCGGGCAACGACGAACTGCTGCTGCATCGCCTGGCGCCGTTCCTGGTCGCGGGGCTCAAGGCGCCGCTGCCCGACCTGTCCGAGCTCGACGGCGGCAGTGTCCCGGTGCGGCAGGCGGGAGGCCGATGATGTTGACCCTTCTCTGGTTGGTCGCGGTCGTGATCGGCTTGGTCGCGCTGGCCTACGTCAACGCCGCCGGCTGGCTGTGGATTCTGGGCATCGGCGCCGCGCTGATCGCGGCGCTGGCGGTCGCACGCGCTGCCGGTGCTGCTGATCGGCGTTCTCGCGGTGCTGCTGTTCGCTGCTGGCGATTCCGTTGAACTGGCCGTGGCTGCGCCGGATGCTCGTCAGCGACGGCGTGCTCGCTGCGTTTCGCAAGGCGCTGCCGCCGATGTCGCCGACCGAGCGCGATGCGATCGAGGCCGGCACCGTCTGGTGGGACGGCGAACTGTTCTCCGGCAGCCCGACTGGGACAAGCTGCTCGCGCTGCCGCCGCCGCACGCTCACGCGACGAAGAGCAGCGCTTCCTCGACCACGAATGCGAAGCAGCTGTGCGCGATGGTCAACGACTGGGAGACGACGCACGTCTACCGCGGACCTGTCGCCGCAGGCCTGGGCAGTTCATCAAGGAGCGGGCTTCCTCGGCATGATCATTCCGAAGGAGTACGGCGGACTCGGCTTCTCCGCGTACGCGCACTCGCAGGTGATCACCAAGCTCTCGACGCACGCCAGCGCCGTGGCGGTGACGGTGATGGTGCCCAATTCGCTCGGCCCGGGCGAGCTGCTGCTGCACTACGGCACCGACGAGCAGAAGAACCACTACCTGCCGCGGCTCGCCAAGGGGATCGAGATCCCGTGCTTCGCGCTGACCAATCCGCATGCGGGCTCCGATGCGGCGGCGATTCCCGATCGCGGCATCGTCTGCATCGGACAGCACGAGGGCAAGCGACGCTCGGCCTGCGCGTCACCTGGGACAAGCGCTACATCACGCTGGGGCCGGTCGCGACCGTGCTCGGCCTCGCGTTCCGCGCCTACGACCCCGAACATCTGCTCGGCGGCGCCGAGGACCTCGGCATCACCTGCGCGCTGATCCCGACCCGGCATCCGGGCGTCAACATCGGCCGCCGCCACATGCCGCTGAACGCGGTGTTCCAGAACGGCCCGAACTGGGGCAAGGACGTGTTCATTCCGATCGACTGGGTGATCGGCGGCCGGGCGCAGGTCGGCAACGGCTGGCGCATGCTGATGGAATGCCTGGCCGCGGGTCGCGGCATCTCGCTGCCGTCGTCGTCGACCGGCATGGCCAAGCTGGCCGTGCGCGCGACCGGCGCCTACGCGCGCGTGCGCAACCAGTTCAAGACGCCGATCGGCAAGTTCGAAGGCGTCGAGGAAGCGCTGGCGCGCATGGGCGGCAATCTGTACATGATGGACGCGACGCGGATGCTCACCGCGCTGGCGGTCGATCTGGGCGAGAAGCCCGCGGTGCTCTCGGCGATCGCCAAGTACCACCTGACCGAGCGCGCGCGCGCACGTCGTCAACGACGGCATGGACATCGTCGGCGGCAAGGGCATCTGCATGGGCCCGTCGAACTTCCTCGGCGCCGCCTACATGCAGCTGCCGATCTCGATCACCGTCGAAGGCGCGAACATCCTGACGCGCAGCCTGATCATCTTCGGCCAGGGCGCGATCCGCTGCCATCCGTTCGTGCTGAGGGAAATGGCCGCCGCGAACGACGCCGATCGCGCGCGCGCATCGAGCGCGTTCGATCTGGCGCTGTTCGGCCACATCGGCTTCGTCCTGTCGAACATGGCGCGCACGTTCGTCATGGGTCTGTGCGGCTCGCATTGCGCGCGCGTGCCCGGACGTCGCGCCCGAAACGCGGCGCTACTACCAGCAGCTGACGCGCTTCTCGGCCGCGTTCGCGTTTCTCGCCGACGTCTCGATGGGCGTGCTGGGCGGCGCGCTGAAGCGCAAGGAAAAACTGTCGGCGCGGCTGGGCGACGTGCTGTCGATGCTCTATCTCTGCTCGGCGACGCTCAAGCGCTACGAGGACGAAGGCCGGCAGGCCGACGACGCGCCGCTGATGCACTGGGCGATCTGGGATGCGATGTTCAAGCGCGCAGAACGCGATCGAGGGCGTGATCTCGAATTTCCCCAACCGGATCGATTGCGGCGCTGCTGCGGACGCATGGTGTTCCCGCTCGGGCGCCCGTATGTCGTGCCGTCGGACAAGCTCGGCCACGAAGTGGCGCGGCTGCTTGATCGAGCCGTCGGCGACGCGCGACCGCCTGACCGCCGGCATGTATCTGCCGGCGGACGAGGACGACGCGCTCGGCGCGATCGAGCTCGCGCTCGCGGCGACGCTCGCCGCCGAGCCGATCGAGGCGCAGCATGCGCGAGGCGTTCAAGGCCGGGCGTTTCAGCGCCGCACCGGGCGCCGACCGCGGCGGCGCCGCGGTCGCGGCCGGCGTGATCAGCGCCGACGAGCTCACGCTGCTGCAGCGGGCAAGCGAGCTCGCCGACCGGGTGATTCGCGTCGACGATTTCGCGCAGGACCTGGGCGCGTCCGAGCTCAAGCCGCCGGCGTCGACGCCCGTGGGCGCTGCGAGCCGCAAGATCGCCGCCGCATGAGCCGCCGCGCGTCCGAAACGGGCGATCCGACGACGAGGCAGCGATGACCGCGCCGGTTTACGTCGTCGACGGCGCGCGCACGCCGTTCCTCAAGGCGCGCAACCGGCCCGGACCGTTCGCCGCCTCCGACCTCGCCGTCCAGGCGGGCCGAGCGCTGCTGACGCGCATGCCGTTCGCGCCGGAAGAGCTGGACGAAGTGATCCTCGGCTGCGCGAGCCCGTCGCCCGACGAAGTCAACATCGGCCGCGTCGTCGCGCTGCGCATCGGCTGCGGCCTCAAGGTGCCCGGCTGGACGGTGATGCGCAACTGCGCGTCGGGCATGCAGGCGCTCGATTCGGCGCTGACCAACATCCGCGCCGGCCGCTCGAACCTGGTGCTCGCCGGCGGCGTCGATGCGCTGTCGCGCGCGCCGCTGCTCTACTCGGAGAAGATGGTGCTGTGGTTTGCCGCGTTCAGCGCGGCGAAGACGCTCGGACAGAAAGCCGGCGCTTTCCTGAAGCTCAGTCCGGCAGCGATGCTGACGCCGGTCATCGGCATCGTGAAGGGGCTGACCGATCCGATCGTCGGGCTGCTGATGGGCCAGACCGCGGAGAATCTCGCCTTCCGCTTCGGCATCACGCGCCGCGAGATGGACGAGTTCGCGGCGGAGAGCCACCGCCGGGTGCTCGCCGCGCAAAAGGCCGGGCACTTCGATCGCGAGATCGTCCCGCTGTACGACCGTAGCGGCAAGCTCTACGCGGCGGACGACGGCGTGCGCGAAGACTCGACGCCCGAAAATCTGGCGAAGCTCAAGCCGTTCTTCGATCGCAAGTACGGCAACGTCACCGCGGGCAACAGCTCGCAGATCACCGACGGCGCGGCCTGGCTGGTGCTCGCGTCGGAAGCGGCGGTGGCGAGGCACAAGCTCCCGGTGCTGGGCACGATCGTCGACAGCGAATGGGCAGGACTCGATCCGGCGGAGATGGGACTCGGGCCGGTGCATGCCGCGACGCCGCTGCTGCAGCGGCACGGGCTCGCGCTCGACGATGTCGACGCGTGGGAGATCAACGAGGCGTTCGCGGCGCAGGTGATCGCCTGCCTGCGCGCCTGGGAAAGCGACGACTACTGCCGCAACGACTCGGCCTTGCCGGGCGCGCTCGGCGCGCTCGATCCG
This sequence comes from uncultured beta proteobacterium, assembly GCA_963697485.1. GTDB lineage: Bacteria > Pseudomonadota > Gammaproteobacteria > Burkholderiales > Casimicrobiaceae > PALSA-1003. The sequence goes on along the minus strand of CAVOOD010000007.1, from coordinate 34,750 downwards.
GCGAAGCTCAACGTCGACGGCGGCGCGATCGCGCTCGGCCATCCGGTCGGCGCCTCGGGCGCGCGCATCGTGCTGCATCTGCTGAACGTGCTCGAGCGGACGAGCGGCAGGCGCGGCATCGCGGCGATCTGCATCGGCGGCGGGCAGGGCGGCGCGATGCTGGTCGAGCGCGCGAACGCATGAGCGCCGCGGCCGCCAGCGACTTCCAGCACTGGCGGCTCGACGCGCGACGGCGACGGCCTGGCTGGCTGACGCTGCGACCAGGCCGGCGCATCGACCAACACGCTGTCGGCGGCGGTCATGGAGGAGCTCCGCGCGGTGCTTGGCGCAGCTCGCCGCCGATCCGCCGCGCGGCCTGGTGATCCGCTCGGGCAAAGGCCAACGGATTCATCGCCGGCGCCGACGTCGACGAGTTCGGCGAGCTCAAGAACGTCGACGATGCGATCGCGCTGGTCCGCCGCGGCTGGGATATGTTCGAACGAGCTCGCCGCCGCGCCTTATCCGACGCTGGCGCTGGTGCGCGGCTTCTGCCTCGGCGGCGGGCTGGAGCTGGCACTCGCCTGCCGCTATCGCGTCGCCGTCGACGAGCCGGCGACGCGACTCGGCCTGCCCGAGGTGATGCTCGGCATCGTGCCCGGCTGGGGCGGCATCAAGCGTCTGCCGCGGCTGATCGGCGCGCCGGCCGCGCTCGACATGCTGCTGACCGGGCGCACCGTCGACGCGCGGCGCGCGAGGAAGCTGGGCATCGCCGACGAATGCGTTCCGCTGCGCATCATGGACAACACCGCGCGCGGCATGCTGCTGCAGCAGCCGCCGCCGCGGCGCGCTGCCGTTTCCGCTGTCGCTGACGCTCCATCCGCTGCTGCGGCCGATCATCGCGGCGAAGGCGCGCAAGCAGGTCGCGACGCGCGCGCGCCGCGAGCACTATCCCGGCGCCGTACGCGATCCTCGACATCTGGGTCAAGCACGATGGCGACCCGCTGGCGGCTGCCGCCGTCGGATCCGGCGTCGATCGCGCACCTGCTGCAATCGCCGACCGCGCGGAACCTGATCCGCGTCTTCAAGCTGCAGGAGCGGCTGAAGTCGTTCGGCAAGGATGGCGAGTCGGCGATCCGCCACGTGCACGTCGTCGGCGCGGGAACGATGGGCGGCGACATCGCGGCGTGGTGCGCGCTGCGCGGCCTGACGGTGACGCTGCAGGACCAGAACGCCGAGCGGCTCGCGCCGGCGATCGGCCGCGCGGCGAAGCTCTTCGCCGACCGGCTGCAAGCGATCCGCTGCGCGTGCGCGATGCGATCGACCGGCTGATTCCCGACGTCGCCGGCGACGGCGTCGCCCGCGCCGACGTGATCATCGAGGCGATCTTCGAGAATCTCGAGGTGAAGCAGCAAGCTGTTCGCCGCGCTCGAAGCGAAGGCCAAGCCGACGGCGCTGCTCGCGACGAACACGTCGAGCATTCCGCTGGAAGAGATCGGCGCGCCGCTGCGCCGATCCCGACCCGGCTGATCGGCCTGCATTTCTTCAATCCGGTCGCGCAGATGATGCTGGTCGAGATCGTCGTCGGCGCGCGCACGCGCGCCGAGCTGGTGCCGCGGCCGCCGCGTTCGCGCGCCAGATCGACAAGCTGCCGCTGCCGGTCAAGAGCGCGCCCGGATTCCTGGTCAACCGCATTCTCGCGCCGTACCTGATGGAGGCGATGCGCTGCGTCGACGAAGGCATCGCGCCCGAGACCGTCGACGAGGCGGCGCTCGCCTTCGGCATGCCGATGGGACCGATCGAGCTCGCCGACACGGTCGGCCTCGACATCTGCCTGGCGGTGGGCAAGATGCTCGGGCGGCGGCGCCGAGCCGCCGAAGAAGCTGACCGAACTGATCGCCGCCGGCACGCTCGGGCGCAAGACCGGACGCGGCTTCTACGACTGGGCGGGCGGCAAGGCGGCGAAGCGCGCGCCCGGCGCGGTGCCCGCCGGGCTCGCCGAGCGGCTGATCGATCCGATGCTCGCCGAGGCCAAGGCGGCGCTCGCCGAGGGCATCGTCGCCGACGCCGACCTGGTCGATGCCGGCGCGATCTTCGGCACCGGCTTCGCGCCGTTCACCGGCGGGCCGCTGCATTACGCTTGCTGCGACGCGGCGCTGGTTCCGGCAGCGTCGCTGAGCGTCCGCTAGCGATAGCATCGATCGGACGAAGAAGCGCGCGACTCGTGGGGAGGAGCGCTGGAAAAGATCTGGCTGAAGTCTTATCCGGCGGGCGTTCCCGCCGAGATCGACGTCAACGAGTACGCGTCGGTGCGCGAGGTGCTCGAGGAGAGCTGCGCCAAGTACGGATCGCGCCGCGCCTATTCGTGCATGGGCAAGGCGATCACGTTCGCCGAGCTCGACGCGCTGTCGGCGGCGTTCGGCGCGTTCCTGCAGGGCGCGCGGCCTGCACGAAGGGCGCGCGCGTCGCGCTGATGATGCCGAACGTCCTGCAGTATCCGGTGTGCCTGTTCGGCACGCTGCGCGCCGGCTGCACGGTGGTCAACGTCAATCCGCTCTACACCGCGCGCGAGCTCGAGCATCAGCTGACGACTGCGGCGCCGAAGTGATCGTCGTCGTCGAGAACTTCGCGCACACGCTGGCCGAGGTGCTCGGCAAGACGAAGGTCAAGCACGTCGATCGTGACCAGCATCGGCGAGATGCTCGGGCTTCAAGGGCATGCTCGTCGACTTCGTGCTGCGCCACGTGAAGAAGATGGTGCCGCCGTGGCGGATTGCCGGCGCGATCCGGCTGTCCGAGCGCGCTGGCCGAGGGCCGGCGAGCGCAAGCTCGAGCGCGTTGCCGATCGGGCACGACGACATCGCGTTCCTGCAATACACCGGCGGCACGACCGGCGTGGCCAAGGGCGCGATGCTGCTGCACCGCAACATCGTCGCCAACCTGCTGCAGGCGCGGCGCGTGGGTGCAGCCGTTCCTCGGCGAGCAGGCGCCAGGTCATCATCACGCCGCTGCCGCTCTATCACATCTTCTCGCTGACGGCGAACTGCCTCGTCGTTCATGACGCTCGGCGGCGAGAACGTGCTGATCACCAATCCGCGCGACATCCCGGGCTTCGTCAAGGAGCTGGGCCGGCACCGCTTCACCGCGTTCACCGGCGTCAACACGCTGTTCAACGCGCTGCTCAACAACGCCGATTTCGCACAAGCTCGATTTCTCGCCGCTGCAAATCACGCTGGGCGGCGGCATGGCGGTGCAGAAGGCGGTGCGCCGAACGCTGGAAGGAAGTGACCGGCAAGCCGCTGATCGAGGCGTACGGCCTGACCGAGACCTCGCCCGCGGCGACGATCAATCCGCTCGACCTGCCAGCAATACAACGGCTCGATCGGCCTGCCGATGCCGTCGACCGACTCGATGCTGCGCGACGACGACGGCCACGACGTGCCGCTCGGCAAGCCCGGCGAGATCTGCATCAAGGGCCCGCAGGTGATGGCGGGCTACTGGCACCGGCCCGACGAGACGGCCAAGGTCATCGACGACGGACGGCTGGCTCGCCACCGGCGACATCGGCGTGATGGACGAGCGCGGCTTCGTGCGCATCGTCGACCGCAAGAAGGACATGATCCTCGTCTCGGGCTTCAACGTGTATCCGAACGAGATCGAGGCGGTCGTCGCGATGCATCCGGGCGTGCTCGAGTGCGCGGCGATCGGCGTGCCGGACGAGAAGTCGGGCGAGGCGGTGAAGCTCTTCGTCGTCAAGAAGGACCAGCTCGCTGACCGCGGCAGCGCTGCTCGAGCATTGCCGCGAGCACCTGACCGGCTACAAGTGCCCGCGCGAAGTCGAGTTCCGCGACGAGCTGCCGAAGTCCAACGTCGGCAAGATACTGCGACGCGAGCTGCGCGAGGAAGTGAAGAGGAAGGTGGCGTGACCACGGGACCGGCGGCGGTGAACCTGCCCGACGCGGAGCCGGCGCTGCGCGTCGTGCCGATGCCTGCCGACGCCAACCAGCATGGCGACATCTTCGGCGGCTGGGTCATGTCGCAGGTCGACATCGCGGGCGAGCATTCCCGCGTCGCGGCGCGCGCGCGGTCGCGTCGCCACGGTCGCGGTGAATTCGTTCGTGTTCAAGCGAGCCGGTGCTGATCGGCGACGTCGTGAGCTTCTACGCCGAGATCACGCGCGAGGGCCGTACGTCGATCACCGTCGCGGTCGAGGTCTACGCGCAGCGCAATCCGACCGAAGTGATCTGCGTCAAGGTGACCGAGGCGAGCCTGACCTATGTTGCGGTCGCCCCGGATCGGCGGCCGCGTGTGCTTCCGCCGGAGTGACCACGGTGATCTTGCGGTGTATAGTTTAGCGCGACTTCCGCGCGTGATTTTTCGTTTCCGGCGAACCGGCAATCGAAGAGCAACGATGATGCAGCAGAACATCCACCAGGGAGGAAGACCAACATGAAACGCGATCGATTCAGCCGCACGCGCGTAGCCGCAGCAATCGCAGGGATCGGGTGCACGATGGCTGGGAGCCAGGCGCTCGGCGCCGGGTTCGCCTTGTCGGAACAGAATGCCAGCGGGCTCGGACACGCGTACGCCGGCGGTGCCGCCGCGGCCGAGGACGTCAGCACGATATTCTTCAATCCGGCGGGGCTGGTTCGCTTGCAGACGACCCAAGTCGTCGTCGCGGCCAATGTGATCTGCCCGTCGGTGAAGTTCCACGACAGCGGCTCGCAACCGGCGGCCTTCCAGCCGCTTGGCGGCAACGGCGGCGACGCCGGCAGCTGCGCCGGCGTGCCGAACTTGTATGTCGGCGTCCCGTTCACCGATAAATGGTCGTTCGGACTGGGCGTGAACGTGCCGTTCGGACTGAAGACCGAATACGATTCCGATTGGCTCGGCCGTTTCCAGGCGATCAAGTCGAAGCTGGAGACGATCAACGTCAATCCGGCGCTGTCCTGGGAGCCGACGCCGCGCCTGACGGTCGGCGCAGGTGTCAGCTGGCAGCATCTGAAGGCTGAGCTCAGCAATCACGTCAATTACGCGGCCGCTTTTGCGCAAGGCGTCGGCGCCGGTGTGGCGGCCGGGCAGATACCCGCCGTTGCTGCGCCGACGCTGATCGGCTCGGCCGCCGGCGCTGGAATCGGCCGCCAAGGTCAACGGCAACGACAGCGGATGGGGCTGGAACGTCGGCGTACTGTGGCAGGCAACCGACCAGACGCGGTATGGCTTCGCCTATCGATCGAAGATCAAATACGACGTCCTCGGCTCGGTCAATATCGACAATCCATCGGCGCTCGGTGCGCTGCCCCCGACGCTAGCGCCGGTAGGTTCGGCCGTGATGGCCGGCGTGAACGCGGTGCTGGCGAGCGGCGACGTCAAGCTCGACATTGAGATGCCTGACACCGCCAACGTGTCGGTATTCCATCAGCTCGACAACAAGTGGGACCTGATGGCGGACCTGCAGTACACCGGCTGGAGCACCATCAAGCAGCTGCAGATCGTGCGCAGCACCGGCGCAATCCTGTCGACGACGCCGGAAAATTTCCGCGACACCTGGCGGGTTTCGGTCGGCGCCAACTATCGCTATTCCGATGCCTGGACATGGCGCGGCGGGGTGGCTTTCGATCAGTCGCCGGTGCGAGACGCCGATCGGACGCCGCGCCTCCCCGACAACGACCGCACCTGGATCGCGGTCGGCGCCCAGTACAGGTACTCGCCTGCCATCGCGATCGATTTCGCGTGGGCGTACATTTTCGTCAAGGATTCCAGCATGAACCAGAATGCGGGAAGCACCGCGGCGAATGGCCTGATCAACGGCACGTCCAAGAACAACGTCAACATTGTCGGCCTGCAGCTGACGTACACGGCCAAGTAGGGAGACAGCGGCCCACGCCGCGAGACACCCGCGGCGTGGCATGGCTTCAGCGAAGCGAAGGTCGCCGGAAGCCTGCCGCAGCGCGTCGCATATCGGGAGTCCGCCATGCGCAAGTGGGTTGTTCTGGTCGCGGGCGCGCTGTTGTCCAGCGCGTTGTCCGCTGCCGACATCGGCGGCGTCCGCGTCGACGACAAGACGTCCGTCGGCGGCCAGGAGCTCGTGCTCAACGGCGCCGGCATACGCAAGAGAGTCGTATTCAACGTCTACGTCGCCAGCCTCTACCTGCCGCAGAAGGCCGCGGACGTGGGCGGCGTGCTCGCGAAGGCCCCGCGCCGGATCCGGCTCGACCTGCTGCGGACGCTGTCGGCCGATGCGCTTGATCGAAGCGCTGAACGACGGCCTCGAGGCGAACAACAGCGCGTCGGATCTGGCCGCGATCAGGCCCGCCATCGGTGAGCTCGCTGCGATCATGAAGACGTTCGGACAGGTGAAGGAAAAAGACGTCGTCACTCTCGATTTCTACGACGGAGCAACGCGCATCGGCCTGAACGGCGAGGTCAAGGGCGCGGTCTCGGGCGAAGCGTTCAACCAGGCGCTCACGCGGATATGGCTCGGCGACAAGCCGGTTCAGGCCGATCTGAAAAAGGCGCTGCTCGGCGGCTGAGGAACACGCGCCCGGCCGCCGGCGCGGCCGCATGCTATCGTCCGCCCGTGCCCGATTTCTGGCCTTCCTGCGGGTACCGTCTGCTCGCCGTCGACGACGATCGGCGCTTACGGGTTCGCGACGACTTCCTGCGCAGCTATCTGTTGCGGCCGGAGCTCGCGCCGGTGCGCGAGTCCTGCCGCACCGAGATCGCCTTGCACGAGATGCTGCTCTCCGATCCGCGGGCGCGGGTAACGGAAAACGACGTCGCCGCCATCGTCGATCCCGACGCGCGCGACAACCTTCGGATTTGGCTGAAGTTTCGCGATCGCCTGCTGGGCGCGTCGACCCTCGAGGCTGCCTACGTCGGTCTGTTCGAAGGCGAAGGCGTCGACGTGCCGCCGTTGTTCGTCCATCAGCTGACGCAAATCCTGCTGCGGCATATCCTCGGCGCCGACGCTGATCCGATCGAGGCGCGCGCTGCGGAAATGCTGTTTCGCGTCCAGAAAATAAGCGTGCAGGAAGACGCGGTGATGGCGGCCGACGCGCAGGCGGTCGAGTTGCTGCGCGACGACCGGCAGCTTGGGGAGCCTCGGCGAATTGCTGGCACAGAACCGGACGCCGGCAAGAACCGTCGATCTCGACGTGCTGTCCGACGACAATGCCGATACCTACTGGACCCGCGACGAACGCTTCGACCTGGCGGTCAGCCTCAATCGCGGCCAGCCCGCGCTGGCTGCGCTATGCCGCGTGCTGCAGCGCTGGATCGCGCATTTCCTGGCAGTCGACGTCGACAATCGCGCCGGAGCGCGAGATCGTCGATGCGCGCTGGGTCTGGCATGTCGGACTCGACGCCGAGGCGAGCGCGCTGCTCAACGATCTGTACAACGGTGTGGACGTGGCCGACGATCGACGCGAACGGCTGCTGTGCCTGTTCGCAGCTCCGTTTTGCCGATCCGGCGGCGATGCGTCCGGCGATCGCCGGCCGGCCGGTATACTTGGCGATGGCGATGGATCGCGAAAACCGCCTGCGGTTGAAGCCGCAGAACCTGCTGTTGAACCTGCCGCTGGCGCGGCCGCAATAAGGGAACGATCACGATGATTCCGAAGTATCTGCATTCGATGCTGACCGCTGCGTTGCTCGTCAGCGCGTTCGGCGCCTCGGCCCAGACGCCGGCGACGCCGCCGGCCGCCCCCCCGGCGGGCGCCACCGCAGCGGCCGACAAGCCAGCGGATAAGACGGCGGATAAGACGGCGGACAAGGCGGTCACGGGACCGCTCGGGCCGCTGGCATGGATGCACGGCTGTTGGGAAGGGAAGGTGAACCAGCGCGATTTTCGCGAGGAATGGCTGCCGCTGGCCGGCGACATGATGATAGGCGTCAGCCAGACGACGTTACGCGGGAAGACGGTCGATTTCGAATACCTGCGGCTGGAACCGCGTCCGGAAGGCGTGTTCTACGTCGCGACGCCGTCGGGCAAGAACGAAGCGGCATTCCGTCTCGCAGGGCAGACCACCGCCGTCGGCGGCGACGAAGTGTTCACTTTCGTCAACGCAACGCCGGCGCAGAATATCCGCAGCGCATCATCTATCGCCATGCCAGCGAAGGCTGGCTGTACGCGACTGTCGAGGGCAAGATCAAGGGAGTGGACAAGCAAGTCATCTTCCCGATGCGCCGCGTCGATTGCCAGACCGGCGCCGTCGTCGGCAGCTGATCCCGCAATCGGCGGGCGCGCGATGACAGAGGCTGCGACCCCGGTGATCGCGCGGTTCGAGCAACTGCTCGCTGCCGGCAAAGACGGCGCGCTGCTGCGTTTTGCCTTGGGACATGAATATCTGAAGCTCGGCGACGCGGCGCTTGCGAGCACGCATCTGCGTCAGGCAGTCGCGTTCGATCCCGGCTATTCGGCCGCATGGAAGCTGCTGGGCCAAGTCGCTGGCGAGGAAGGGCGCCCCGACGAAGCGCTCGCTGCGTATCGTGACGGCATCGTCGCCGCCGAGCGCAAAGGCGACAAGCAGGCGATGAAGGAAATGCAGGTCTTCGCGCGGCGAATTGCCAAGCAACATCCGCCGGCGTAGAGTGCGCCGATGCTGCATCGCAGCAACCGGTCTTTGCCGGTTTCCCGCACGCGCCCGTTGCTGACACCGGCACCGGCTGCCCGCGGCGAGAAGGCCGAGGGCGTCGCCGCCGCGTGAGTCCACGATGATCAAATACGACAAGCTCCGCCGCGTCGTCATCGGCGCGCCGCTCGATCCGCTGAGCCAGACGACGCGTCAGCACATCGCGCTGGCGGCGTTCATCGCCTGGGTCGGGCTGGGCGCCGACGGGCTGTCGTCGTCGGCCTACGGCCCCGAGGAAGCGTTCAAGGCGCTCGGCGCGCATACGCATCTCGGGCCTGTTCATGGCGCTGGCCACCGCGGCGACGGTGTTCATCATCGCGCTCGCCTACAACCAGGTCATCGAGCTGTTTCCGACCGGCGGCGGCGGCTATCGCGTCGCCACCAGCCTGATCGGCCCGCGCGCGGGCCTCGTCTCCGGCGCCGCGCTGATCGTCGACTACGTGCTGACGATCGCGATATCGGTCGCCAGCGGCGTCGACGCGCTGTTCAGCCTGCTGCCGGCGGCGATCGGCCACTTCAAGCTCGGCACCGAGCTGCTGCTGGTCGCGGTGCTGCTGGTGCTCAACATGCGCGGGATGAAGGAGTCGATTCGCCTGCTGCTGCCGATCTTTGTCGGCTTCTGCATCACCCACCTGCTGCTGATCGTCTACGGCATCCTCGGCCACTCGCAAGGGCTTGACGCTGGTCGTGCCGGACGCGCTGGCCGAATCGAACAAGCTCGTGCACGACATCGGCTGGGTCGCCGCATTGTCGCTGTTCCTGCGCGCCTACTCGCTCGGCGGCGGCACCTACACCGGCATCGAGGCGGTCTCGAACAACGTCCAGACGCTGCGCGAGCCGGTGGTGCGCACCGGCAAGCTGACGATGTTCTACATGGCACGCTCGCTCGCGTTCACGGCGGGCGGCATCATCCTGCTGTATCTGCTGTGGAGCGCGCGCCGGTCGAAGGGCAGACGCTGAACGCCGTCGTATTCGGCACGCATCATCGACAGCCTCGGCCTGTCGCCGGGGTTCAACCAGGTGGCGCTGCTGCTGGTGCTGGTCTTCGAGGCGGGCCTGCTGTTCGTCGCGGCGAACACCGGCTTTCTCGGCGGCCCGGCGGTGCTGTCCAACATGGCGGCCGACTCGTGGCTGCCGCACCAGTTCCGCCATCTGTCGACGCGCCTGGTCACGCAGAACGGCATCGTCATCATGGGCCTGGCCGCGCTGGTGATCCTGCTGTGGAGCGGCGGCAAGGTCGACCTGCTGGTCGTGCTGTATTCGATCAACGTGTTCCTGACGTTCTCGCTGTCGCTGCTCGGCCTGTGCATCTACTGGTGGCGCAAGCGCAAGACCGACTCGCGCTGGAGCTATCGATTCGTGCTGTCGGGGCTCGGCCTCGCGGTGACGTCCGGCATCCTGGTCGTGACGACGGTCGAGAAATTCGGCGAAGGCGGCTGGGTGACCGTCGTCATCACGTCGCTGGTGATCGCGCTCTGCCTGGCCATCCATCGTCACTACGACGAGGTCAAGGCGCGGCTGAAGGAAGTCGACGAAATCTTCAGCGCCGCGCGCTGCCCGGCATGCGAGAATCCGCCGCCGCTCGACCCCGAGGCGCCAACCGCGGTCTTCATGGTCGGGTCGAGCCGTGGCGGCGGCCTGCACACGGTGCTATGGGTGCAACGGCTGTTTCCGGATCACTTCAAGAATTTCGTGTTCATCAGCGCCAAGGCCGTCGATGCGCAGAGCTATGGCGGCGCCGAGCAGATCGAAAAGCTCGAGGCCGCGCTGAAGCGCTCGCTTTCGTTCTATGTCGACTACTGCCACGCCAACGGGCTCGCCGCCACCGCGCGGTTCGCGCTGGGCACCGACCGGGTCGAGCGAGCTGGTGAAGCTTGCCGAGGAAGTGCAGCGGGAGTTTCCGAACAGCGTCTTCTTCACCAGCAAGCTCGTCTTCCGCAACGAGAACTGGTTCACGCGACTGCTGCACAACCAGACCGCGCTTGCGCTGCAGCAGAGGCTGCATCTGAATGGAATGCAGATGGTGATCCTGCCGATGCAGCTGTAGGCGCGCGCTACAGCGACAGCGACTCGACGCCGAGATTCGCCAGTTCGTCGGCGCGTACGTTGCCCGGCGTCGCCGCGTGTCCCTTGACCCAGTGCCATTCGATGTCGTGCTGCGCGACGGCAAGATCGAGCTGCTGCCAGAGGTCCGCATTCTTGACCGGTTTGCGGTCGGCGGTTTTCCAGCCGTTTCGCTTCCATGCATGGATCCAGGTCTGGATGCCGTTCTTGACGTACTGGGAGTCGGTGTAAACCGCGACCGCACATCGGCGCTTCAGTGTGGCCAGCGCCTGGATGACGGCCGTCAGCTCCATCCGGTTGTTGGTCGTGTGCGTTTCGCCGCCGAATATCTCGCGGACACGGCCGTTGTATTGCAGAACCGCGCCCCAGCCGCCCGGACCGGGATTACCCTTGCACGCGCCGTCGGTGTAGATGACAACCGGAGCGCTCATGCCGCGCAGCCGGCGCGCGGATCCTCAATCGATGGCATCTACGTATTCCTTCGCATGCCGCGCCACCGATGCCAGCGCCTTCTTGCGCACGCGGCGTGTCCATGCCGGCGTGATCACCCGCATGCCGGCCACCCGCTTGGTCGCGCGCAGGAAATAGACGCCTCCGGCAATCGGCCACCAGCGATCGCCGGCCCGCTCGAAGAACTCGAAGCGCCGAAGCCATTTTTCCTGGGCGAACGGCGGCACGTAGGCATCGAGCCTGCCGCCGCTGACCTCGAATCCGAGCAGCGCCAGCCAGTCCTTCACCCGGTACAGCGATATGAAATTGCCGGTCCATGGCATCGTCTGCTCGCGGCCGAAATAGCGTTTGGCGCCGAACAGGCTGAACGGATTGAATCCGCTGACGACGAGCTGACCCTCGGGACGGATCACGCGATACACTTCGCGCAGCAGCTGATGCGGCTCGTCGGTGAATTCCAGCGCGTGCGGAAGCACGACAAGATCGAAGCTGTTTTCCGCGAAACGGAAGCCAATGCGGATCGGCCAGCACCTGCGCCGGCTCCTCGAGGTCGACGGTGCAGCGCGTCGCAATCCGCGAGGCGCGCAGCAACGGCGTCTCCGGCAGTCCGATCTGCAACGCGTGATAGCCGAAGATGTCGGCCAGCGTCGTGTCGAAATACGCCTGCTCGCGAGCGAGCAGATGCTGGCCGAGCGGCGTCGCGAACCACGCCGCCATCGTGCCGGTTGACACGCTGGCCGGCGCTGTCGAAGATTCTCCCATGCCGACGATTATCCCCATCCCCGCGTTCGCCGACAACTACATATGGTTGTTGCGCGAAGGTAAGGCCGCGGCCGTCGTCGATGCCGGCGACGCGGCGCCGGTGATCGACTATCTCGAGCGCGAAGCAGCTCGAGCTCACCGCCATCATCTGCACGCATCATCACGGTGATCATGTCGGCGGCAACCGCGCGCTGCTCGAGCGCTGGCAGGTTCCCGTCTACGGACCGGCGCGGGAGACGATACCCGGGCGCACGCATGCGATGCGCGAGAACGACGAGGTAGTTGTCGCGGGCATCGGGCTTGCGCTGTCGGTGCTCGATATTCCCGGCCACACGGCCGGCCATATCGCCTACGTCGGTCGGTCCGGTGTCGCACCGCTGGTCTTTTGCGGCGACACGCTGTTCGCCGTCGGCTGCGGCCGGCTGTTCGAGGGCACGCCGACCGACATGGTGGCTTCGCTCGACAAGCTCGCCGCGCTGCCTGGCGATACGCTCGTCTACTGCGGACACGAATACACGCTTGCGAACCTTCGCTTCGCGCTTTCGGTCGAGCCGGGCAATGCCGCACTGCGCGAACGCGAAATAACGGCAAGAGCGCAGCGCGCACGGGGCGAACCTACGCTGCCGTCGACGATCGGCGACGAACGCGCGACCAACCCTTTTTTGCGCACCGGAGAGACGACGATCCGGGCCGCGGCCTCGGCGCATGCCGACCGCGAGCTCGCCGACCGGATCGGCGTGTTCGCCGAAATCCGCGCGTGGAAGAATGCGTTTCGGTAGCCGAGTCGCGGTGTTAGACGGCACATTCGTCGCGGCGCGAGCTTGACGGGGGCTCCGCCCGCCCCCTACCATCGCGGCACATTGCGCGCTATCGAACTGCCTACGCCAGCCATCGCCAGAGCAACCGCCATCGCCGCGGTGGCATTCGCACTGGCATCCTGCGCTACGATGCCAGGCTCGGCGCCCAGCGGCGCGGCACCGCCAGCTGTCTCCGCTGCCGCACCGGAGGCAACCGAATCCTCCGTCGACCTTGGCCCCGAACCCTCTGCTTCATGGCGACCAACGCCGGAGATGGAGGACGCAACGATGCTCGCGCACGCCGTAGTGGCGCCGAGCGTCGACGAGCCGGCGGTGAGCGCCGAGGATCCGAGCGCGATCACTGTGCCGCTACCGCCGGCCAACGGCAACCTCTGGGAGCGCATCCGCGCCGGCTTCGCGATACCCGATCTCGACACCCCGGAGGTCAGGAAGTCGGCCGACTGGTATGCGGCCAATCCCGAATACGTCGCGCGGATGGTCGAGCGCAGCCGGCGCTACCTGTACTACATCGTCGGGCAGGTCGAAAAGCGCGGCATGCCGATGGAGATCGCGCTGCTGCCGATGATCGAAAGCGCATTCAATCCGATGGCGTATTCGAAAAGCCGCGCCTCGGGCATCTGGCAGTTCATGCCGTCGACCGGCAAGATCTACGGCATGCAGCAGACCTGGTGGTTCGACGAGCGGCGCGACATCGTCGCCGCGACCGATGGCGCGCTCGACTATCTGGAAAAGCTCTACCAGGAATTCGGAGACTGGCACCTCGCCCTCGCGGCGTACAACTGGGGCGAGGGATCGGTGCGGCGGGCGATCGCCGCCAACGCGAAGCGCAGGCTGCCGACCGATTATCTGAGCCTCAAGATGCCGGCGGAGACGCGCGACTACGTGCCCAAGCTGCAGGCGATCGAAGAACATCGTCCGCGACCCGAAGGCCTATGGGCTCAAGTTCGCCGACATTCCCGACGCGCCGTACTTCAGCGTCGTGCACACCAGTCGCAAGATGGACGTCAAGATCGCGGCCGAGCTTGCGGACATGCCGCTGGAGGAGTTCCTTTCGCTCAATCCGCAGCATAATCGTCCGGTGATCGCCGGCGCCGACGAGGCGTCGATCCTGCTGCCCTACGACAAGGCCGGGTTGTTCGCGGCGAAGCTGGAGCTGTCAGACCAGCCGATGGTCACCTGGCAGGCGTACAAGCTCAAGGCGGGCGAAACGCTGCAGCAGGTGGCGACGCGGTTCGGACTGCCGCTGGAGACGCTGCGCGCCGTCAATGGCATCGGCCCGCGTGCGGTAGTGCCGGTCAATCACACGCTGCTCGTACCCTCGCAGCTGCCGTCCAGCGCGACCGCGGCGACGCTGCAGAGCGCCGTCTTCACGATGGTGCCGGAAGGACGGACTTTCTATCATCGCGTCCGCAAAAGCGAGACGCTCTACGGCATTGCGGCTCGCTACCACGTCAGTGTCCAGGAGCTGAAGGCCTGGAATCCCGACGTCAAGGGCGAAGTTGATGCACGGGCAGCGACTTCGCGTGATCAGCGATGCCGCACCCGGAGGCAAGTCCAAGCACGGCGGCAAGAGCCGCAAACGCGCGACTGCCGCGGCGGTCGCGCACCGGAAAACCGGCCGGCAGCGCCGGCGGCAAGGCATTGGCCGCCCGCCGCTAGCGCCGCCCATCGGGCGAATCGTCCGCCCCTAAAACAAAACAGGCGACACTTGCGCGTCGCCTGTTTTGGGGTCCATCGCAGCTGCGACGGACGGATTGCCGCGTAAGCCTATTTCTTCTTGGCGGCCTTTCTCTTGGCCGGTTTGCGCTTGGCGGCCTTCTTCTTCGGGGCAGCCTTCTTTTTCGCAACCTTGCGCTTCGCTGCCTTTTTCTTGGCGGGCTTGCGCTTGGCGGCCTTCTTCTTCGGGGCGGCCTTCTTCTTGCCGGCCTTGCGCTTCGCTGCCTTTTTCTTGGCGGGCTTGCGCTTGGCGGCCTTCTTCTTCGGGGCAGCCTTCTTCTTCTTTGCAGCCTTCTTCTTCGGGGCAGCCTTCTTCGCCGCCTTCTTCCTCGGCGCCGCTTTTCGCTTCGCCTTCTTCTTCGGCGCCGCGGCCGGAGCCGACGGTGTCGACATCGTCATCATGTCAGCCATCATTTGCATTTCTCCTGTCTGAGTTGCTAAAACTGTTATGAGTGCTTCTGCTTCGTCGCAGGTTTCGCCGGAATCGGTCGTCGAGATTTACTGCACCTCTTGACAAACCCATTGACACCTGCTGCCTGAATTCTAGCCAATTTTTTTCGAAATACAAGATTTAATTGCTGTTTTAGGTGACGCTGTACGTCAGTGTTGCGCTTTTGCACAGGCGATTTTTGCAAGCTCGCGCAAGCGATCAAGGAAGCAAAATTTCGCGCGCGAATAGTTCCTCCGCGGTCTCGCGCGGACGCACCAGATGCGCCGTTTTCTCCGTCGACGACGACCTCGGCGGCGCGCGGCCGCGAGTTGTAGTTCGAGCTCATCGCCATCGCGTAGGCGCCGGCGGAAAGGATGGCGAGCAGGTCGCCTTCCGCGAGGTCGAGCACACGGTCGTGCGCCAGGAAATCCGCGCTCTCGCAGACCGGGCCGACGATCTGCCAGACCGCGGGCGGCGCCGGAGCGCGGCGCGACCGCGCGCACCTCGTGCCAGGCGTCGTACAGCGCCGGGCGCAGCAGGTCGTTCATCGCCGCGTCGACGATCGCGAAATTGCGATCCGCGCCCGGCTTCAGGTAGCAGCACCCGGGTCAGCAGCACACCGGCATTGCCGACCAGCATGCGGCCGGGCTCGAACAGCAGCTTGAGCGGGCGCTTTCCCAGCAGACGCGCGGATCGCCGCCGCGTAATCGGCCGGCGCTATCGTCTGCCTCGTCGCGATAGCGAATGCCGATTCCGCCGCCCAGGTCGATGTGCTCGAGCGCGATGCCCTCCGCGCCAGGCGGTCGACCAGATCGAACGCCTTGGCGGCCGCCTCGCAATGCGGTTCCAGCGTCGTGATCTGCGAGCCGATGTGCATGTCGATGCCGCGCACGGCGACGTTGGCGCAGGCCGGCGGCGCGCCGGTACAGCGGCAGCGCGTCGTCGAAATGCGATGCCGAACTTGTCCTCCTTGAGGCCGGTCGAGATGTACCGGATGGGTCTTCGGATCGACGTCCGGATTGACGCGAAAGCTTATCGGCGCCCGCTTGCCGAGCGAGCCGGCGACCCGGCTTCGAGATGCTCGAGCTCGCTCGCCGATTCGACGTTGAAGCACAGTATGCCGAGCTGCAGCGCGCTTGCCATTTCGGCGTCGGTCTTGCCGACGCCGGAGAACACGATCCTGCGCCGGATCGCCGCCGGCGGCGATCGCGCGCGCGAGCTCGCCGCCCGACACGATGTCGAAGCCGCTGCCCAGGCGCGCGAGCAGGTTGAGCGATCGCCAGATTCGAGTTGGCTTTCATCGCGTAGCAGACCAGGTGCGGCACGCCGGCGAATGCGCGATCGAACGTCGCGAAGGCGTCTTCGATCGCGGCGCGAGAATAGACGAAGCACGGGGTGCCGTGATCGCGCGGCGATTTCGGCGAGCGCAACGCCCTCGGCGGCGAGCTCGCCGTCGCGATAGTCGAACGCGGTCACTGCTTGCCGGCGCCGGATGATCCGGGCGCGGTCGGGGGCTCGGCCGGCGGCGGAGACGACGGAGTGGACGATGGCGGCGGCGTCGGTCAGCGGAGCGCCGCGGCGCCGTCGTTGCAGGCGCGGCGGGGCGTTGCGGCGGCGCCTTGGCCGGCGGCAGTTTCAGCGGGCCCTTGATGCCGCACGATGTCAGCGCGAGCGCCGCGATGCATGCGATGGCGGCGGCGTAACGGCGTAACATTCCCGGCTCTAGGTGCAAGGAAAGTAATCTCGATGCGGCCTTCATTGCCGGAAAGTCTAGCACGCAGGCGCGGACCGATCCGATGAGCAGCGAGAGCGAATTCAGCGCTCGCGCCGACGCGGTGCTCGCCGCGATCGGCGCGGCGCTCGATGCCGCCAGCGACGCCAGCGACGCCGATCTCGACTGGTCGCTGAACGACGGGGTGCTGACGATCGATTGCGGCGCGCGACGGCAAACTGATCGTCAATCGGCATGTGCCGAACCGCGAAATCTGGGTCGCGGCGAAATCCGGCGGCTTTCACTTTCGCGCGGCCGCGCGGCGCCTGGCGCGACTCGCGCGGCGGCGAGGAGCTCGGCGCCGCGCTGACGCGGCTGCTGCGGGAGCAGGCCGGCATCGACGCGTCGACCTGCCTCGCGCTGCCGCCGCCGGCAGCTTAGCCGAGCAGCGGAGTCAGCGCGTCGAGCTCGCGCCGGGCATCGTCGTGCCCCGGCAGCAGCGTCTCGAGCAGCGCCCAGAAGCGCGGCGAATGATTGAGCTCGACCAGGTGCGCGACTTCGTGCGCGACCACGTAATCGGCGATGCGCGGCGGCAGCTGCACCAGCCGCCAATGCAGCCGGATCTCGCCCTTCTGATTGCAGCTGCCCCACTGCGTGCGCGCGCTGGACAGCCGGACCGTCGGCGAGCTCGTGGCGACGAGGCTGGCGAAATGCGCGACCCGCGGCGCGAGCAGCGCCAGCGCCTGGTCCTTGAGCCAGCGCCCGACGAATGCCGCGATCTCGCTCTCGTCGCCGGGGTCCGGATGCAGCACGGTCAGATGCAGGAGATCGGCGGCGATCGCCTTGCGGCGCGCCGGGAACAGCGCCAGCGTCAGCGGGCGGCCCTGGTAGAGCAGCGCGGCGCCGGCGCGCCATTCGGTCGGCAGCGAATCGCGGTTCTTGCCCGCGCCATTCGGCGAGCGTCTTGATCACCCAGTCGGCGCGCTCGATCAGCGCCAGCTCGATCTCGCGCAACGGACCCAGCGCGGCGCGCGCACGACGAGGCCGCTGTGGTCGATCACCATGCCGATCGAGCTGCGGCGAGCGCGGAACAACCGATAGTCGACGTCCTGGCCGGCGATCAGCACGCGGCGCAGGCTGCCTTCGCCGGCGTCTGAGCGACGGCCGCCGGTCAACGGCGCGCGTTTCCGCGCTCGTCCAGCGGATTGCCCAGTCGCGCGACTTCGTTCTCGATCCAGGACTCGACCTCCCCGATCAGCCGCTGCATGTCGTCGCCTACCGGGCGGATCGGCGGACCGATCGACACGGTCACCGTGCCCGCCCGTTTGCCGAGCACGCCCTTGGGCCACAAATAGCCGGCATTATGCGCCACCGGAACGATCGGGATGCCAAGCGCGATCGCCAGGCGCGCGCCGCCGCTCTTGTAGTGTGCGCGCGTGCCGGCCCTGATCCGCGTGCCTTCGGGATAGACGACGATCCAGAAACCCTGCGCGCAGGCGCTCGCGGCCCTGCGCGACGAGCTGCGTCATCGCATCGTGTCCCGCCTTCCGGTCGATCGTTATCGGGGACGCCAGCGTGAACGCCCAGCCGAAGAATGGAATCGACAAGCAGCTCCTTCTTGGCGACGAAGGCCAGCGGCGGAAACAGGAAATTGAGCGACAGCGTTTCCCACGTCGACGAGTGCTTCGACATCACGAGGTGCGGATCGGCCCGCGGCGGGATGTTCTCGGCGCCGATGACGCGGTGCCGGATGCCGCAGATCAGCCGGGCGCCGACCAGATTGAGCAGGCACCAGCCGGTGATGAACCGGAAGCGAGGAATCGGCGGCAGCCAGAACAAGAGCAGCACCAGGATCGCGTAGATCGGCGTGAGGATCATCTGATACAGCGCGAACAGCAGCGAGCGCAGCGTCGACATCATGGACGCCTTGGGCTTGCGATTCAGTCGCCCGCGAGCAGCGCGGTCACGAAGAAGGCGAGGTCGGGAAAGATCGCCGTGTCCTGCGGGAAATTGCCGCTGCGCAGCGTTTTCTCGCCCTTGCCGGTAAGGACCAGGATCGGCTGCGCGCCGACGGCTGCCGCGGCCTGCAGATCGCGCTCGCCGTCGCCGACGCAAGGCACGCCGGTCAGGTCGACCCCGAAGCGCTGCCCGATCTCGATCAACATGCCCGGCTTGGGCTTGCGGCAATCGCAATTCGAGTCGGCCGTATGCGGGCAATAGAACAGCGCGTCGACTCTGCCGCCGAGCTGGGCGAGCGCCTTGTACATCTTGTCGTGGATCGAGATCAGCGTGGCCATGTCGAACAGTCGCCGGCCCAGCCCGGACTGGTTGGTGGCGACGATCACGCGGAATCCGGCGTGGTTGAGCCGGGCAATCGCCTCGAGGCTGCCCGGGATCGGCCGCCATTCGTCGGGCGACTTGATGAACTGGTCGCTGTCGTAATTGATGACGCCGTCGCGATCCAGGACGATCAGCTTCGCCTGGCGGGTCGGAGCGAAGCGGTCGTTCGAGAACTGGACCATGCGCGTTCAGACGGCGAGCTTGGAGATGTCGGCGACATGGTTCATCGTCGCGGCGACGTCGCGCAAGCAGCGCCAGCCGATTGCCGCGAATCTTCGGGATCGTCGGCCATGACCATCACGTCGTCGAAGAAGCGGTCGACCGTCGGCTTGGTCGACGCCAGCGCCTGGAGCGCGGCCGAGAAGTCGCCGTCGGCGACGCGGCTTTCGACGACGGCCGCAGCTGGTCGAATGCCGCGTGCAGCGCACGCTCGGCGCCGTCGACGAGCACCGAAAGATCGACGGCGCCGCCGCCTTCGCCTTGCGCCTTGCGCAGAATATTGACGATGCGCTTGTTGGCGGCGGAAAGCGACAACGCCTCGGGCAGCGCCTCGAACGCGCGCACCGCCTCCAGCCGATCGGGCAGATCGTCGATGCAGTCGGGCCTGGAATCGACGACGGCCGCGACCTGGTTCGCCGTGTAGCCGCGGTCGCGCAGGTAGCCGCGCAGACGCTCGTAGAGGAAGTCGAGCACTCGCCTCGCTTGGGCGCGACACCGTCGCGCTGCTGGGCCGAAGGCGTCGAACGCGATCATCGACGAGCGCCGGAAAGCGACAGCCTGCGCTTCCTTTCGATCAGGATGCGAATGACGCCCAGCGCCGCCCGACGCAGGCCGAACGGATCGCGGTCGCCGGTCGGCAGCTGGCCGATCTCGAACATGCCCGCCAGCGCGTCGAGCTTGTCGGCGAGAGCGAGCGACTGGGCGACGCCGCTGACGGGCAGCGCGTCGCCCGCGTAGCGCGGCAGGTAATGCTCGGCGATCGCGTCGGCCACTTCGGCCGGCTTCGCCGTCGTGCAGCGCGTAGTAGCGGCCCATCGTGCCCTGCAGCTCCGGAAATTCCCCGACCATGTCGGTGACCAGATCCGCCTTTGCCAGCAGCGCCGCGCGGTCGGCGAGCGCCGCGTCGGCGCCGACGCATCGGCGCGATGCGCGAGGCGACCGCGCGCAGCCGGGCGGCGCGATCGGCCTGCGTGCCCAGCTTGTTGTGGTAGACGATGCCGCGCAGCTTGTCGACGCGCGCAGCCAGCGGCGTCTTGCGGTCCTGGTCGTAGAAGAACTTGGCGTCGGCGAGCCGCGCCCGCAGCACGCGCTCGTTGCCCTGGATGATCGCGGCGGGGTCCTGCGTCTCGATGTTGCTGACCAGCAAAAAACGATGCTTGAGCTTCCCCGCGTCGTCGGCCAGCGCGAAGTATTTCTGGTTCTGCTGCATCGTCAGGATCAGGCATTCCTGCGGCACGTCGAGAAAGGCGCGGTCGAACGTGCCGGCATAGACGGCCGGCCATTCGACCAGCGCGGTGACTTCGTCGAGCAGCGCATCGGGCATGATGATGTGCGCGTGCTCGGCCGCGTGCTTCAGTCCGGCGACGATCTTCGCGCGGCGGGCGGCGAACGACGGCAAGACCTTTCCGGTCCGCCTCGAGCGTCGGCGCGTAGGCCTCCGCGTTGCTTGATCTCGATGCTCGTGTGGCTGAGGAAGCGATGGCCGTCGGTAATGCGTCCCGCGTCGAGTCCGAGCGCCGAGACCGGCAACGACGTCCGGCGCCGTGCAGCGCGAGCAGGCGTGCACCGGTCGCGCGAACTTCACCGTCGACCCGTCCGGACGCTGATAACTCATCAGCTTCGGGATCGGCAGCTTCTCGATCGCGTCGTCCAGCGATTCCTGGAGTCCGCGCTCGCAGCGGACTGCGCCCGGCGGCCCGATGTCGCAGAGCACGCTAGTCAGCCTTGCCGTCGATGCGACGTAGATGCGATCCAGGCCGTTCGCGGCGATCGAGCGGCAGCGGTGTCGAAGCCGGTCTTGGCCTTGATCGCCTTTTCTTCAGCGCTGCGGATCGGCTGGCCGAGCGCATCGAGACGCAACCTTGGCGGGCATCAGCTTGTCGATCGCGCGCGGCAGTCCGGCGTCGACCGGTCGAACGTGCGTAATCGCCACCGCCAGCCGGCGCGGCGTCGCATAACTGGTCGCGCGGCTCGTTTGGTCGAGAAAGCCGCGCTCGCGCAGCCCCGCCTCGATGCCTGCGGCAAACGCCTCGCCGAGCCGCGGCAGCGCTTTGGGCGGCAGCTCTTCGGTGAGCAGCTCGACGACCAGGGTGTCCGACACTCAGGCGACCTTCTCGGCGGCCAGCATCGGAAAGCCCAGCGCCTCGCGCGAGTCGTAATACGCCTGCGCGACCAGCCGCGACAGCGTGCGGATGCGGCCGATGTAGGCGGCGCGCTCGGTCACCGAGATCGCGCCGCGCGCGTCGAGCAGATTGAACGTGTGCGCCGCCTTGAGGATCATCTCGTAGCCCGGCAGCGGCAGCTTCGCTTCCAGCAGCCGTTTCGCCTCCGATTCGAACAGCCCGAACAGCTTGAACAGCTCGGCCGCGTTCGACTGCTCGAAGTTGTACGTCGATTGCTCGATCTCGTTCTGAAGGTAGACGTCGCCGTAGGTCAGCTCGTGCTCGACGCCGTCCCGCTTCGACGATGTCCACACGAGGTCGAAGACGTTCTCCTTGCCCTGCAGGTACATCGCCAGCCGCTCGAGGCCATAGGTGATTTCGCCGGTGATCGGATTGCAGTCGAGGCCGCCGACCTGCTGGAAATAGGTGAACTGCGTGATCTCCATGCCGTTCAGCCAGACTTCCCAGCCGAGGCCCCATGCGCCCAGCGTCGGGTTCTCCCAGTCGTCCTCGACAAAGCGAACGTCGTTCTTCGTCAGATCGAGGCCGAGCGCTTTCAGCGAGCCGAGATACAAGTCGAGTATGTCGATCGGCGAAGGCTTCAGCACCACCTGGTACTGGTAGTAGTGCTGCATGCGGTTCGGGTTCTTTCCGTAGCGGCCGTCCTTCGGACGACGCGAAGGCTGGACGTACGCGGCGCGCCAGGGCTCCGGGCCGAGCGCGCGCAGGAAAGTCGCCGTGTGCGAGGTTCCTGCGCCGACTTCCATGTCGTACGGCTGCAGCAGTGCACAGCCCTGCTCGTCCCAGTAGCTCTGAAGCTTCATTATCAGGTGCTGGAACGTCAGCATGGTGACCGCGGTTGGCGCAAAGGGCTGATTTTACTGGATGCGTGGCGCCGCGACCAAACGGAGGCGCGAATAAAAGCGAGCCTTTCTGCACGGGCGCATGCGCGACGTGCGCTCCGTCCGGCGGCGAGAATCAGCCGGCGGGCGAGCGTCGCTGCAGGCGCAGAGCGGCCAGTGCGATGACGATTACGAGCAGCGAGACGCCGAGCGCGACCGCGTCGCCAAACCGGACATAAGGCGTCGCGCCGGTGCGTCCGGCGATGCTGCCTTCGAGCACGCCGCGCGTGAACCACGGCAGGCGCGCACGCTCGACGCCATGATGATCGATGATAGCCGTGATACCGGTGTTGGTCGCGCGCAGCATCGGACGTGCGGCTTCGATCGCCCGCATCGCACTCATCTGCGCGTGCTGTTCGGCGGCGAGCGAGCGGCCGTACCAGGCATCGTTGGTGAAGTTGACCAGCAGCGTTGCCGACGGCAGTTGGCGGATCAGCTCGCCGCCGAACGCGTCCTCGTAGCAGATATTGACCGCCAGCCGCTGGCCGGCCACTTCCATCGGCTGCGGGTAGGCCGTTCCCGGCGTCTGGTCGGCAAGAGGGATCGCCAGCACGCGATTGATCAGCCAGCCGACGACCGGCTTTGCCGGAATGGATTCGCCGAACGGCACCAGATGATGCTTGCGATAGATCTGCGTCGGTGAGGTGCCGATGCTTACGACGCTGTTGTAATAGCGATCCTCGTCCTCCTTGGTTTCGCGCGGCTCGAAGAAGAACAAGCCGGTCAAGAGATCGCCGCCCTGGCGCGCCGCGATCGCGCGCAGATGCGCAATCAGCTCATCGGGAACTTCGTCGGCGAACATCGGCAACGCGCTCTCGGGCAGTACGATCAGCCGGCCCTTGGCGCTTTCGGCGAGCTCGGCGTAGATGGCCAGCGATTTTTCGCGATACGCCGGATCGAATTTCTCGTCCTGGTCGATATTGCCCTGCACGAGGCTGACGGCGATCGGCTCGCCGCTGGCCTGCGTCCATTCGACAGCCGACAGCGCGATGCCGCCGGCCGCGATCGCCGCGAGCGCAGCGCCACCGAGGACCGCGGCAATGTACCTGTGGCGCTCCAGCGCGGTCGTCGCGTACACCAGCAGCGCAGCGGCTCC
This sequence comes from uncultured beta proteobacterium, assembly GCA_963697485.1. GTDB lineage: Bacteria > Pseudomonadota > Gammaproteobacteria > Burkholderiales > Casimicrobiaceae > PALSA-1003. Next base: position 11,472 of record CAVOOD010000007.1, on the reverse strand, counting down.
GGCGACGGCGAGGCCGACCAGGAACACGCCACCGATTGGCGCGAAGCCTGCCAGTGGGCCGCCGACCTGCGCATAGCCGGTCGCGAGCCAGGGAAAACCCGGATACCCGGTGCTGTGCAGCCATTCGGCGATCGTCCACGCGCCCGCGGCGATCGCCAGACGCGCCGGCGAGCCGGCCGGCGCGAGCCGTGCGGTGACCCAGCCCGCCAGAGCCGGAAACAGCGCGAGGTACGCGCAGAAGCTCGCGGTGCCGATCGCGGCCAGAATCGGGGGCCATGCCGCCGAACGTGCTGAGCGCGACGTAGGTCCACGAGGTCCCGGCGCCGAAGAGGCCGATGCCGAACGCGTAACCGAGCCACGCCGCGTCGTGTGGCGTCGCGGCGCGCTGCCACAGCGCGAACAGTCCGGCGAGCGCCAGCAGCGAGACGGCCCATGCGCCGAACGGCGCGAAGCCGAAGACGCTGGCGATGCCGAGCAGCAGGGCGGCGCCCGTTGCTGGCCGCAACATCAGGCGCCGCCCGGTTCGGGTTCCTCTTCAGGCGGCGGCGAGAGCTTTTCCACCTGCAGCGTGTAGATCCGGCGGCTGTCGGCGCGGACGACGCGAAAGCGGAATTTGTCGATCGTCGTCGTTTCGCCGCGCTTCGGCAGGCGGCCGAACGCCTTCAGCACCAGTCCGCCGACGGTGTCGAACTCCTCGTCGCTGAAATCGCTGCCGAACTTCTCGTTGAAGGCGGCGATCTCGGTCTGCGCCTTGACCCGGTAGCGTCCGTTCGCCTCGGGGATGATGTTGTCCTCGGCCTCGTCGAAGTCGTACTCGTCCTCGATGTCGCCGACGATCTGCTCGAGCACGTCCTCGATCGTGACCAGGCCCGAGACGCCGCCGTATTCGTCGACGACGATCGCGATGTGGTTGCGATTGGCGCGAAAGTCGCGCAGCAGCACGTTGAGCCGCTTCGATTCCGGCACGAACACGACCGGGCGCAGCGTGTCGTGCAGCTCGAAGCTTTCCGGATTCGCGTAGTAGTTGAGCAGCTCCTTCGCCAGCAGGATGCCGACGACATCGTCCTTGTTCTCGCCGATCACCGGAAAGCGCGAGTGCCGCGTTTCCAGCACGAACGGTATGAACTGCGCCGGCTCGTCCTCGATCGACACGACGTCCATCTGGGCGCGCGGGATCATGATGTCGCGCACGGTCATCTCGGACACCTGCAGCGCGCCCTCGATGATCGACAGCGCATCGGCGTCGAGCAGCTTGTGCTCGAACGCGCCGTGCAGCAGCTTGAGCAGCTCTTCCCTGTCGTCCGGCTCGCGCGACAGGAAAGCCGACAGACGCTCGAGCAGCGTCGGCTTCGCGGGCCGGCCGTTGGAGTCGTCGCTCATCGGGCGCTGCGGCGGGAGGGCAATTCGGCGGCGTAGGGGTCGGCGAAGCCCAGCCGCGCGAGGATGGCGGCCTCGTGCGCCTCCATCCGCGCCGCATCGGCGTCTTCGACGATGGTCGTAGCCTTGCAGATGCAGCGTGCCGTGGACGACCAGATGCGCGCAGTGCGCGGCCAGTGCCTTGCCCTGCTGTTGCGCCTCGCGCTTCAACACCGGGGTGCAGAGCACGATATCGCCGCGCAATACGTCACGCTCGTCATCGTACACGAACGAGAGCACATTCGTCGGACGGTCCTGGCGCCGGTAAAGGCGGTTCAGCCGTCGCGCTTCGCCGCGGTCGACGAAGCGCAGCGTGATGTCCGCGTCGCGCTCGAGCGCGACGGCGACGCACCGGCGAAGCAATCCTCGTGCCGGCAGATCGGCGTCGTCGGCCGCCCGCTGCACGGTCAGGGTCAGACGCGGCGCGGTCATTGTGCCGCCCCCGCGGTGGCGCCGGCGCGCGCCAATTCCAGCATCCTGGCGTACAGCGGGGCGAGCAGACGGCGGTCATCGCTGCGCGGAACCGCCAGCAAGCCGTCGCCGACGTAGATTTCGGCGCTGGCATGTCCGGGGCCGCGATCCGCGGAGAAGCGCGGCGCGAGCCACGCGCCGTCCTCGCCGGCGATCCGATCGCGCGCCGCGGTCAGCGCTTCCGCCGGCGCCTGGAAATGCAGATGAAACAGATTGACCTGCGGCGGCGCCGGCTCGATCGACAGGCCGTCGATGCCGGCAAGCGATGCGGCAAATGCCGCTGCGCGCGCCCGATACGCCGACATCTTGGCGAGTTGCCCGTCGAAGCGCATCGCAGCCGACGCGACGAACGGGTGCAGCTGGACCAGCGTGCCGCCGTGCCGGCGCCGCCAGACGCGCGCCTCGGCGATGAAGTCCTCGGGGCCCAGCAGCATCGCGCCCGCCAGCGCGCCGATGCCCTTGTAGAAAGAGACGTAGACCGAATCGAACTGCGAAGCAGATGTCGGCGTAGGACGCGGGCGCATAGTGTTCGCGCGCTTCCCAGAGTCGCGCACCGTCCATGTGGCGCCAGATGCCGCGCTCGCGCGGCGAGCGTCATCAGCGCGGCCAGCTCCGGCCAGTCCGGCAGCCGGCCGCCGATCTCGCGCGCCGGCAACTCGACCAGCAGCGCGACCGGAGTTTCGGCCAACTCGGTCGAGATCGCGCACCGAGGTCGGCCGTTCGCGATCGCCGAGGAGGATTGCCCGCAGCGAATGCAGGCGCGCGTAGGCATGCTCCTCGTGCAATTCGAGGTGCGAGGTCGGATGCATCGCGATGACGGAGTTTTTTGCGCGATCGCAGGCGATGCGCAGCGCGATCTGCTGAGCCATCGTGCCGCTGGGCATGAAGACGGCGGCGGGCTTGCCCAAAAGCGCGGCTACCCGAGTCTCGAAGGCGCTGATCAGCGCGCCATCGCCGTAGCGATCAGCGTGCCAGCCGTTCTGGCGGCACCATTCGGCGACGCGCGCCAGCTCGGCGCCGGGCGCGACCTCGCCGTGGCCCGAAACGACGATCGCGCAGCGCCGGCGCAGCGCATCCTGCTCGTCCGCGCGCAACGGCAGCGATGCAGCCTGGCGAATCAGGATTTGACCGGGGAGAGATGCGGCACGCTAGCGCTCGCCGCCCGAGGCCGCGCCCGGGGCATCGATCCGTTCGCTGCGCGTGTGCTTTTCATAGGCGCTGATGATCTTCTGGACCAGCGGATGCCGTACGACGTCGGCGGCGGTGAATTCGGTGAAGGCGATGCCGCGCACGTCGGCCAGGACGCGTCGCGCCTCGATCAGGCCGCTTTTCTGGCCGCGTGCGAGATCGATCTGCGTGACGTCGCCGGTGATCACCGCCTTGGTCCCGAAGCCGATGCGCGTCAGGAACATCTTCATCTGTTCCGGCGTCGTGTTCTGCGCCTCGTCGAGAATGATGAACGAGTGGTTGAGCGTGCGGCCGCGCATGTAGGCGAGCGGCGCGATCTCGATCGTGTTGCGCTCGAACAGCCGTGCCGTCTTGTCGAAGCCCATCAGGTCGTAGAGCGCGTCGTAGAGCGGCCGCAGGTACGGATCGACCTTCTGCGCCAGGTCGCCGGGCAGGAAGCCCAGACGCTCGCCGGCCTCGACCGCGGGCCGCACCAGCACGATGCGCTTGACCAGGTCGCGCTCGAGCGCATCGACCGCGCACGCAACCGCCAGATAGGTCTTCCCGGTGCCGGCCGGCCCGGTGCCGAACGTGATGTCGTGCTCCTGGATGTGCTTCAGGTACAGGATCTGGTTGGTCGTGCGGCCGTGGAGATCGGCGCGGCGCGTGCGTAAGGTCAGCGCTTCGGCCGAAGCGTCTGCCGCCTGCGGCGCGGCTTCGCGCTCGGCGACGCTGCGCATTTCGACCAGCCCGAGCTGGATGTCGTCGATGGAGAGCGGCGCGTGCGCTTCGGCGTAGAAGCGCTCGAGCGCCGTAGCCGCCTGCTGCGTCTGCGCCGGCTGCCCCCGCACCGTGAATGCGGCGCCGCGGCGCGCGATCGAGACATCCAGCGCCGATTCGATCTGGCGCAGGTTAGCGTCGAGCGCGCCGCAGAGATTGGCCAGCGCGCGGTTGTCGACCGGGGACAGTTCGACGTCGAGAGTCTGCGTCTTCAAGGCGCTCCTAGTGTCGTGTTCCGTAAGTTCCGAAGATAAAGGAGCGGATGAAATCGGGTGCCAGGCAAGGCGCGCGGCCGAAAGCGTCCCCCGTGGTACGGTGAGGCCTCGCAACGGTGCATGGCGCCTGCTCATTGGCCAATGAGCGCCGCGAACTATCGAGAGAATTTGCGGAACAGGACACTAGGCGTCGCGCCGCAGCATCGGCGCCTTCAGGGCTTCGTCGAGCGTGTTCTCGCACTCGGCAAGGTGCGCGCGCGCTTCCTTCGAAAACGAGCCACGCGATTGCGCTGCCTTGAGCTGCGCCAGCAGTTGTTTCGCGTTGGCGCGCTGCAGCGCCCGGCCGTCGGCATGATCCGACGGCGACGGATGCACGATCGTCGTCGCGACCCGCCGCAGATACTCGCGTTGCAGGTTGCGCCGGAACGGCGTGATGTCGCGGCCGGTCTTGAGCTCGCTCCAGACGGCGCTTTGCAGCGTGTCGTAGAGCTCGGACAGGCGGAATGCCTCGCTGCTCTTCGTCTGGCGATAAGCGCTTTCCTCGATGCGTGTCGCCACCGTGTCGGAGAGGAGCTGATCGAGCAGCGCGCGCTGCACGCCCAGCATCCGGTCGGAAAGCGAAATGTCCGGCGAGATCGCGCTGATTCCCGCGTCTTCGCGTCCGCGGTCGAACTGATCGACAGTAAGCCTGCGCACGAATTCAGGGCGCAGCCGGAAGCTGTCGACCGACAGCAGCCCGTCGGTGATCAGCCTCAGCGCGGCGCGCTGCTTGTCGGGCGCCACCGGCGTGAACGGCTCGCGGCCGCTGCCGGCATGGTCGCGCACGTAGACGACGCCGCCGACATACTTGGCCGCGACTGCGCCGGCGTTGGCGAGCTGCGTCAGGCCGGCGACGAAATTGCGCCGCAGCACTTCGTAGCTCTGCCCCGGCGCAAGCTTGCGATCCTGCAGCCGGGCCCAGAGCTCGCGGGAGAGCTTCAGGCGGCGGGTCGCGAACTCGAGCGGATCGCTGCCCAGGTCGCGCCGGTTCACCTGCGGGTCCATGCCTTCGGCAAGTCCGCCGAATCCAGCGTCGATGTCATTGGCAAAGGCGAGCTGCGGCTCGTCGCTACGCGCGGCGATTTTCGCGAGCTCCGCCTTCTCCTTGTCGGGCTCGATCGGCTTGTACGCGTACTCGATCGCCCAGTAGTCGTACGGGCCGATCGTCGGCATCACATAGTCGCCCTGCTGCTCGCTCTGCAGCGCCAGGTTGATCGCGTTGTAATCCATCACCGATCCGCCGATGCCGTTCGCATGCGTGAACGCCGGGTCTTGGAGCTGCTTTTGCGTGTAGATCGTCGACGCGCGGAAGTTGTGCTGCAGGCCCAGCGTGTGTCCGACCTCGTGCGTCACCACGTCCTTCAGCGTCGCCAGCACATACTTCTGCGCTTCCGGACCTTCCGGATCGATCTCGCCGCGTGCGACCAGCACGTCGAGGGCGAACGCGAGCTCGTCCATCGCGATGTCGCCGTACTCGCAGAACGTATCTTCGCCGGCCGGCATCGACCGGGTCCTCGGATGGAATTGCTCGGACGCCTGGCGGCGCGGCAGACGAGTCCAGCCGTCCTCGATCTCGATATCGGCGTCGAGAATCTCGCCGGTGCGCGGATCGGCGCGGCTGGGTCCGATCGCCAGCGCGCCGGGCTCGTCGCGCACGACCCAGCGCACCGAGGCATGGCGTGCATCGGCAGTGTCGAAATCGGCGTTCTCGGGCTGCACCTCGACCCGCAGCGCGTCCTTGAATCCGATCTTCTCGAATGCCTTGTTCCATTCGAGGATGCCGGCCTTGACGGTGTCACGGTATTTCTCGGGAATGTCGCGGTCGAGCCAGTAGACGATCGGCTGTTTCGGCTCCGACATGCGCAGCGTCCGGATCCTTTTTCTCCAGGCGCCAGCGCTTGACGTAATAGACTTCGGGGAAGGTCTTGACGTCGTCGGAGAAATCCCAGCGGCGGGCGACGAAATGACCGATGCGATCGTCGGCCGCGCGCGCGTGCATCGGCTCGGGCAGCCTGGCGAAGCTGTAGTAGTAGCCGAGGAAGAGACTGCGCGCGTCCTCGAGGTGCGCCGGGGGCGGTGTGCGCGCGCCCGCGGCCGCGGGGCTCGTCGGCCGCGAAGGCAGCTTCGATACCGCGTAATGTGCCGACACGGCGAATCCGGTGAGGTCGGCGCCGTTGTGGATGCCGGTGAAGCTCGAATTGCGAGAATCGAACGCGTAGGGAATGCGGTACGCCGACTCGAGCGCGCTCGACCCGGCCGGAAGATCGCTCAGCAGCAGCGCATTGAGCTCGATCAGTACCGATTTCCGTTCCGGATGCGGTTGGCTGGCGACAGGCACCGACGCCCAGCAGGCTGTCGCTGGTCGATTCGCGCACTGCGCGCGCGAGCGGCGTGCCGGCAAGCGCGATGAACTGGGTGTTCTTGGCGATCAGCTGCACCAGGGTGCCCACCCGATGGAATTCGACGATGTACGAACGCAGCATCGGGCTGGGGAACGGGTCGCGCTCGCCGATACCCTGGGTGCGGTTCGCCTGGAGGAAGAACGGCCGATCGATCTGGTCCGGCTGAATCTCCAGCCAGACCTTTTCGTCCTTGCTGTAGACGTTGAAAAAGCCCGGTTGCTCCTTGGCATCCTTGACGACTTCGGCGAACGGTTTCTGCTGCGCTGCGACGGCGGCTGCTGCGGCGGCCGCGGCGACAGCCGCGACGGCCGGCGCGCCCGCTTTCGCGCTTCCAGGCTCGGTCGAGGCAGGACCAGCGCCGGTGGCAATCGGCGAGGTATTTTCGGTCGCAGCCCGTGCCGCGCCGGTCGCTGCGACCGCGGCGGCGGCGAGCGTCGCCGAATCGGCGGCGGGGACGGTAGCGCAGCCGCCGGCCAGCAGCGATGCGGCGGCGAGTGCGATCGTGAGTTTTGAAACCGGGGAGAATTGTGCGGTCATGGTGACTCTGCGTGATTCCTAGGGATTGAAGGGCAGGCCCACCGAATCGGCCGGGCGTAGCGCGCCATGGACTGCGGCGAGCTCGCCGCGCAGCGAATGCGCGCGGGCTGCGGTAATGCGGATTTCGGCATAGCGTCCGATCAGATCGGCGCCGCCGGCGAAGTTAACGACACGATTGCGCTCGGTCCGCGCCGAGAGCTCCGCTGAATCCCTGCTGGCGCGACCTGTGACCAGCGCGCGCTCGACGGTCCCCACCATCGCCGCACTGCAAGCCGCGTACTGCGTGTCGATCCGTTGCTGCAGCCGCGCGAGCCTCGCCTGTCCAATCTCTCGCGGCACGGCGTCGCCGAAATTGGCCGCCGGCGTTCCGGGTCTCGGGCTGTACAGGAAGCTGTAGCTGCCATCGAATCCCACGTCGTCGATCAGCCGCATCGTCTGTTCGAAGTCCGCATCGGTCTCGCCGGGAAATCCGACGATGAAATCGGACGACAGCGACAGCGCCGGGCGGGCCTTGCGCAAACGACGTACGATCGACTTGTACTCGAGCGCGCTGTAGCCGCGCTTCATCGCCGCCAGCACTCGGTCGGATCCGGACTGCACCGGCAGATGAAGCTGCGAGACGAGCTTCGGCACCGTGCGATAGGCGTCGATCAGCCGCTGCGACATTTCCTTCGGATGCGAAGTCATGTAGCGGATGCGCTCCAGGCCGTCGATCTCGGCCAGGTGCTCGACCAGCGTCGTCAGATCGGCGATCTCGCCCTCGCCGGCGCTGCCGCGGTATGCGTTGACGTTCTGCCCGAGCAGCGTGATCTCCCTGACGCCCTGGTCGACCAGGTCGGCGACCTCGGTCAGCACGTCGTCGAACGGCCGCGAGACTTCCTCGCCGCGGGTGTACGGAACGACGCAGAACGAACAGTATTTGCTGCAGCCTTCCATGATCGACACGAATGCCGCGACCCCATCGACCCGGGGCGGCGGCAAATGGTCGAACTTCTCGATCTCGGGAAAGCTGATGTCGACCTGCGGCTTGCCGGTCGCACGCCGGCGCGCGATCAGCTCCGGCAGGCGGTGCAGGGTCTGGGGGCCGAACACCACGTCGACGTAGGGCGCGCGGGCGACGATCGCCGCGCCTTCCTGGCTGGCGACGCAGCCGCCGACGCCGATGATCAGGTCCGGGTTCGCATCCTTGAGCGCGCGCACGCGCCCGAGGTCATGGAACACGCGCTCCTGCGCTTTTTCGCGCACCGAGCAGGTGTTGAACAGGATGACGTCGGCGTCGTCCGGCCGGGCGGTCGCCTCGAGGCCGTCGGCAGCGAGCAGCACGTCGGCCATCTTGGCCGAGTCGTACTCGTTCATCTGACAGCCAAACGTGCGGATGTACAGCTTGCGGCTCACGGAAAGCGGTCGGGCGCCTTTGGGCGGGATACGAAAGGGCCGAAGAGTATAGCAGCCCGGGGAAGCGCCCGCCGTCCGTCACCGCGGAGCGGTATACTCGCCGCAGCAGGTGTCCGCGTCGCCGGTTTGGCGCCGCGGGTGAAACGGGAAGCCGGTGCGCCGCGTGCACGTTGCGCGTCAAGGCCGGCGCTGCCCCCGCAACGGTAAGTCGGTGCGGGCGGTCCTTCGATGCCACTGTGCGCTTGGCGCATGGGAAGGCGGACCGTCCGGCGCTTTAGGCGAAAAGCCTTGCGCATACCGGCCAGCCCGGAGACCGGCCTGCCCCGGAATGCCTGGCGTTCGCGCACGGCTTTCGGACCGAGACGCATCGCGGGGAGGCGATGTCCGGCCGGACGCCGCTTGTCGCTGGGGCTTTCGCCCGAACGTTTTCTCCGCGTTGCTTGGACCAACCGCCGTGCGGGGACGCACGGCATCGCGGAGAATGTGATGTCTCGCCCGCCGTTCCTCACCGAGTCCCTGCTGTTGTTTGTCCTCGTCTGCTGTCGCCAGTGTCGCCACGGCGCAGCAAAACCCCGGCGCGGTGGCGCTCGATTCTCTGGTGATCACTGCGGCGCGCTGGCCGCAGGCGCCGTCGGAGCTCATCGCCGACGTCACGGTGATCGGCGCCGAAGAAATCGCGCGCGCGGGGGCGCAAAGCCTAGCCGAGCTTTTGCAGCGCGTGCCCGGTGTCGAGATCGTCATGAACGGCGGACCGGCGTCGACCAGCGGAATCTTTCTGCGCGGCGCCAACAGCAACCAGACGCTGGTGCTGATCGATGGCCAGCGGGTGGGCTCCTCCACGTCCGGCACCGCGGCGCTGGAAGCCATTCCTCTGGACGCGATCGACCACATCGAAATCCTGCGCGGGCCCGCGTCGAACCTGTATGGTGCCGACGCGATCGGCGGCGTCATCCAGGTTTTCACCCGCAACGGCGGCGACGCTTTTGCGGCGCATGCCAGCGCCGGTTACGGCACCTACCGCACCAGCACCGCATCGGGCGGCGTTTCCGGCGCCGCCGGCGCCTGGCGATACGCGATCGACGTCGGACACAGGCAAAGCGCCGGGTTCAATGCGATCGCCAACCCGGCCAATTTCAGCTTCAACGATGACCGCGACGGCTACCGCGGCGACGACGCCTCGGGCAGCGTCTCGTTGCGTCTCGCACCCGAGCAGGAGCTGTCCGCACGGTTCGTCAAGAGCTCGGCTGAACGCGCAGTTCGACGCCGAGCCGGGGTTCGACGATCGCACGATCACCACCGTCGATAGCTACTCGCTGGCCAGTCGCAACCGGCTCGACCGCCTGGTGGACCAGCAGCCTCGAGGGCGGGCAGACCGACGACATCAGCGACTCGCGAACCGGGTTCGGGCCGGGGCGATTCACGACGCGGCAGCGCCTGTACGTTTGGCAGAACGACTTCCTGCTGCCGCGAGGCTCGCTGGGCGTGGCGCTCGAGCGCCGCGAGGAGCGCGTCGGCGGCGACGCCGCGTTTGCGATCAACTCGCGCGACACCAACGCGGCGGCCGCCGTCTACCGGCTCGTCGACGGCCCGCAGGCCCTGCAGTTCAATCTGCGGCGCGACGACAGCACGCAATTCGGCGCGCGCACGACCGGCGCGCTGGCCTACGGCTACGGCTTCGCTCCGGGCTGGCGCGTGAGCGCAAGCGTCGGCACTGCATTCAAGGCGCCGACGTTCAACGACCTCTACTATCCGGGGTTTTCCAATCCGGACCTCAAGCCCGAGACCGCGCGCAATGACGAGATCGCGCTCCGCTATGCGTCAGACGACTTCGCCGCCGGCATCGTCGCCTACCGCAACCGGGTGCGCGACCTGATCGTCTTCGAGTGCGACGCCGATTTCAACTGCGCGCCGCAGAATGTCGCCGCGGCGACCTTGCAAGGCGTCACGCTCGATATGCGCTTTCGCCGCGGCGCGACCACCGCGACCGCCAGCGTCGACCTGCAGCGGCCGCAGGATGACGCCAGCGGACTGCTGTTGCCGCGCCGAGCGCGGCGGCATGGCGCGCTCGCCGTCGATCATCCGCTGGGACCGGTGCAGCTCCGCGCCGAGTTGAGCGCGTCGTCGGCACGCTTCGACGACGCCGCCAACACCCGCCGGATGGGCGGCTACGCGCTGCTCAATCTGCTGATCGAATGGCCGTTCCAGACGCACTGGACCGCGTTCGCGCGGCTCGACAATGTGCTCGACAAGCATTACGAGCTGGCGGCCGACTACCGCACCCCCGGCGCGAACCTGTTCGCCGGCGTACGCTGGCGCTACTAGGGCGTGAACAAGCCAATGAGTGTGCGCTTACGACCCTGGGCCGCCGTTGCGCTGATGCTGGCGCTTGCCGGGACTGGTCGCGCCGATCCGGTTACGGTGATCGACGGGACGGGTGCGACGGTGCGCTGGCCGCGCCGGCCCGGCGCATCGTCAGCCTGGCGCCCAGTGCGACCGAGCTGCTGTACGCCGCCGGGCGCGGGGGATCGCGTCGTCGCGGTCACCGACCCCGCCGACTGGCCGCCCGAAGCGGCGCAACGCCCGCGCGTCGGCGACGCGCGCGCGCTTGATCTCGAGCGCATCGTCAGCCTCACTCCCGATCTCGCCGTCGCCTGGCCGTACGTCGCGCCGGCGCAGATCGAGCGGCTGCAGGCGCTGGGCATCCCGATCTATCGCACCGATCCGCACACGCCGGAGGCGATCGCGCTCGACATCGAGCGGCTCGGCGCGCTCGCGGGCACCGCGGAGGTCGCGCGTCCGGCCGCGGCGCGCTTCCGCTCGCGGCTTGGCGGCGCTGCGCCAGCGCGGGCACGCTGCGAGCGCGGTTCGCGTGTTCTACGAGATCTGGCATCAGCCCTTGTACACGATCGGAGGCGCGCACCTGATCAGCGCCGCGATCGAGCTTTGCGGCGGTGAAAATGTCTTCCGGGAGCTTTCGCTGCCGGCGCCGTCGGTCAGCGTCGAAGCGGTCCTGGCGGCGCGGCCGTCAGCGATCATCGCCGGAACCGACG
>CAVOOD010000006.1:0-37624 GCA_963697485.1 uncultured beta proteobacterium | reverse complement strand
TAGATCGCGACCACCGGCTTCATGCCGTCGCAGGCGAGTCCAGCCGCGAACGTCACCGCGTGCTGCTCGGCGATGCCGACGTCGAAATAGCGGCCGGCGTGTTCCTGCGAGAAGCGCACCAGGCCCGATCCTTCGCGCATCGCCGGCGTGATGCCGACCAGTCGCGGGTCGCGCGAGGCCATGTCGCAGATCCAGTCGCCGAATACCTGCGTGTAGGTCGGCTTGCCCGCCGGCTTGGCGACGATGCCGATCTCCGGATCGAAGCGTGTGACGCCGTGATAGAGGATAGGATCCGCTTCCGCCTTCGGATAGCCTTGTCCCTTGCGCGTGATCACGTGCAACAGTTGCGGTCCCGTCAGCTGTCGTACATTGGTCAGCGTCTTGCGCAGCATCTCGATATCGTGCCCGTCGATCGGGCCGATGTAATTGAAGCCGAACTCCTCGAACAGCGTGCCGGGAAGCACCATCCCTTTCATGTGCTCTTCCCAGCGGCGCGCCAACGCCTGCACCGGCGGCACCCTGGCAAGCATTTCCTTGCCGCCGCGTCGCACGTAGTTATAGATGCGTCCCGACAACAGGCGCGCCAGATAGCTGTTCAGCGCGCCGACCGGCTCCGAGATCGACATGTCGTTGTCGTTCAGGATCACCAGCAGGTCGGCATTGGCAGCGCCGGCATTGTTCAAGGCCTCGAACGCCATGCCGGCGCTCATCGCGCCGTCGCCGATCACGGCGACGACCTTGCGCTGTTCACCCTTCTGCCTGGCCGCGACCGCCATGCCCAGCGCCGCCGAGATCGAGGTCGACGAGTGCGCGGTGCCGAAGGTGTCGTACTCGCTTTCGTCACGGCGCGGAAATCCGGCGATCCCGCCCCACTGCCGAAGGCCGGACATGCCGCCGCGTCGCCCGGTCAAAACCTTGTGCGCGTATGTCTGGTGCCCGACATCCCACACCAGGCGATCGTGCGGCGTGTCGTAGACATAGTGCAGCGCCAGGGTCAGCTCGACGGTGCCGAGGTTGGACGACAGATGCCCGCCGCTGCGGCTCACCGATTGCAGCAGGAAGGCGCGCAATTCGGCGGCGAGCGCCGGCAACTGGCTCGCGTCCAGCTTGCGCAGGTCGGCGGGGTTGTCTATCGAGTCGAGCAACATCAGCGGCCAATGCCCAATCGCGACAGGCAGCGGCGAGCCAGGCGCTGCGAACGGATTTGCATCGCGAACATCAATGGGTGCGATCAGTGGTTGCGTGAGGCGACCCAGTCGCCGAGCTCGATCAGGCGCCGCGCGGTCGCGAAGCCGCCGAGTGCTGCGCGCGCGTCGGCGCGCAGTGCCTCGATGCGCTCCCTGGCGGCGGCCAGGCCGAGCAGCGAAGCGTAGGTCGTCTTTCGCTGCACCGCGTCCTTGCCCGCGGTCTTGCCCAGGCTCAATGCCGTGCCTTCGACATCGAGTACGTCGTCGACAATCTGGAAGCCGAGCCCGATGGCCGACGCGTAACGGTCGAGTGCGTCGTTCTCGTCGGCACTCATCGGCCGGCCACAGCCGGCGCCGAGGCGAACTGCCGCCCGGATAAGCGCACCCGTTTTGAGTGCGTGCATGCGCTCGAGTTCATCCATTGCAAGCGATTCGCCGACCGTGGCCAGATCGATCGCCTGGCCGCCCGCCATCCCCGATACGCCGGAGGCCTGCGCGAGCAGCGCGATCTGCGCGGCAGGTTCTCGCGCCGGCGTGCGGGCCAGCACCTCGAAGGCCAGGCTCTGCAGCGCGTCTCCGGCGAGCAGCGCGATCGCCTCGCCGAACGCGACGTGACAGGACGGCTTGCCCCGGCGCAGGACGTCGTCGTCCATGCAGGGCAGATCGTCGTGCACCAGCGAGTAGGCGTGAATCAGCTCGACCGCCGCGGCCACGCCGTCGACGTCATCCGGATCGGCGCCCGTCAGCTCGCCGGCGGCGTATGCGAGCAGCGCCCGAACGCGCTTGCCGCCGCCCAGGGCGGCGTAGCGCATCGCATCCTGCAGCCGCCGCGGTGAACCGCTGGCGATAGCCATTTCACGATCGAGCACGCTCTCGATGCGCCCGCTGCGCTCGCGCGACCAGACTTCCCACGCAAGATCAGGGTTCATCGTCCGCGGCGGCCGCCGGCGTGTCCGGCGCGAAAGCCTTGAGGACGCCGCGCTCGAGCACCTGGACCTGCTGCTGCGCGTCCTTCAGGGCCGCCTGGCAATATTGCAGCAATTCCGCCCCGCGCTTGTACGCGGCCAGCGAATCGGCGAGCGGCAGCTGGCCGCCTTCCATCGTCGCGACGATATTTTCGAGCTCGGCCATCGCGGCCTCGAAACTCGGCGGCGCCGCGGCGGTCTCAGAGGAGGGCTTGGACATCGGATCGGATGAGCGGCGCAATGAAGGAAATGCGGCGCGCTCTCTTGAAAGGTGCTCAAGAATACCCGATTTGGGTGATCGATGAAACGCGTGCGTTCGGTCGCGAACCGAGTTTGCCCGAACCAGGCAATCTCGCTATAATTCGTAGTTCATTTGACGACGCAGCCTTGATACGAAGCCTTTCGTAGCGGGCTGACTTAGCAAAGCGGTTGGGGGGCGGATTCTCGCCTCTTATATTGTTTGTTGGGTTGGCGGTTCACGAAAAAGGGTAGGCTGATGTCGAATCTCGCTGCTGCGGATCGGCTGCTGCACATTGCTCCGGCGACGTCGCAGCTGCCCGTCTCTTCTTATTGCGATCCGAGTGTCCTGGCGGTCGAGCAGGACCTGCTGTTCGCGCACGGGCCCGGTTACGTCGGGCACGAGCTGATGGTCCCGAATCCCGGCGACTATCAAACTCTGGCCTGGCGGGACAACGCCCAGATGCTGGTGCGCAACGAAGGTGGTGTCGAGCTTTTGTCGAACATCTGCCGGCACCGGCAGGCGATCATGTTCGACGGTCGCGGATCGGTGCCGAACATCGTATGTCCGATCCACCGCTGGACTTATGACCTTACCGGCAAGCTGCTCGGCGCACCGCATTTTGCCGAGCAGCCGTGCGCCAGGCTGCACAGCACGCCACTGAAGCGCTGGAACGGTCTGCTGTTCGACGGCGCGCGCGACGTCGCATCCGATCTGGCCGGGATGCGCGCTGCCAGCTCGCTCGATTTCTCAGGCTATATGCTCGACCGGATCGAAACCAAGGAATGCGGCTACAACTGGAAGACGTTCATCGAGGTCTATCTGGAGGACTATCACGTCGAGCCGTTTCATCCCGGGCTGGGCCGGTTCGTGTCCTGCGACGATCTCGACTGGCAGTTCGGCGATCGCTATTCGCTGCAGACGGTCGGCGTCAACAATGCGCTGGCGAGGCCGGGTACCAAGAGCTACGAGCGCTGGCACAAGGCCGTGCTCGACTACTACCGCGGCGAAGTGCCCGCGCACGGCGCGATCTGGCTGACGATCTTTCCGAACATCATGATCGAATGGTATGCGCACGTGCTGATCATCAGCACGCTGATTCCGCGCGGCGTCGATCGCACGACCAACATCGTCGAGTTCTACTACCCGGAGGACATCGCGCTGTTCGAGCGGGAGTTCGTCGAGGCGGAGCAGGCCGCCTACATGGAGACGGCCGCCGAGGACGACGAGATCGCCGAGCGCATGGACGCCGGCCGGCGTGCGCTGTACAACGCAGGGCGCAGCGAAGTCGGACCCTACCAGTCGCCGATGGAAGACGGCATGCAGCACTTCCACGAGTTCCTGCGTCGCGAGCTCGGACCGAATCTCTGACGCCGCCGTCGTGGCCGTGTGACCGGCGCTGCCGCGGCGGCGCGGTTGGTCCCTCGATGCAAAGTTTCACTCGACCGTTCCGCAACCTTCGCCGCCCCCAGCCGGGCGGCGGCTGTTTTCGAGGTGCCCGATGTTCAAACTCCTCTGTCTCGCCGGATTCGCATCGATGCTGAGCGCTCCGCTCGCGGCGCTCGAAACCGCGCCGACGATCCCGTACGAAAAATACCGGCTGCCGAACGGCCTGGAAGTCATTCTTTCGCAGGATCGCACGCTGCCTCTGGTCACCGTCGACATCTGGTACCACGTCGGCGCGGCGAACGAGGAGCCGACCCGCACCGGCTTCGCTCACTTGTTCGAGCACATGATGTTCACCGGCAGCAAGCATGTGCCACGGGGGCTGGCGGACAAGCTGCTCGAAGCCGCTGGCGCGTCCGACTCGAACGCGTCGACCTCATTCGATCGCACCAACTACTACGACACGCTGCCTTCGAACCAGCTCGAGCTGGCACTCTGGACGCACGCCGACCGGATGGGCTACCTGCTCGATTCGCTCGACCAGAAGGCCTTGTCGAACCAGCAGGACGTCGTTCGCAACGAGCGCAGGGAGCGCATCGAGAATCAGCCTTATGGCATCGTCGACGAAGCGGTATTTCGCAGCCTCTTTCCGGTCGGCCATCCTTACCGCCCGTACATCATGGGCTCGCATGCCGACATCCAGGCCGCGCGTCTTGCCGATGTGCGTGACTTTTTCAAGCGTTACTACCGGCCGA
The DNA here is from genome assembly GCA_963697485.1 of uncultured beta proteobacterium. Lineage (GTDB taxonomy): Bacteria > Pseudomonadota > Gammaproteobacteria > Burkholderiales > Casimicrobiaceae > PALSA-1003. The sequence goes on along the minus strand of CAVOOD010000006.1, from coordinate 33,093 downwards.
ACAATGCGACGGTGACCATCGTCGGCGACTTCGATCCCGCGGCGGCGAAGCGCCTGGTCAACAAGTATTTCGGCTCGTTCCGCCGCGGTCCGGACGTGGCGCGGCCGGAGGTCGTCACCCCGGCCATCGTCGGCGAACGTCGCGAGACGGTCACCGACCAGATCGAGCTCGAGCGGGTGGATCTCGCGTGGCTGACGCCGCCGCGCTTCAAGCCCGACGACGCCGACCTCAGTATCGCCGCGACCATCCTCGCCGGCGGCAAGTCTAGCCGACTGCACAAGCGGCTCGTCTACGAATTGCAGCTTGCGCAGGAAGTCAGCGCCGCGCAGGACGCCTATGCGCTGACTTCGATATTCGACGTGCAGGCGTTCGCCCGGCCGGGTCATACGGCGGCGGAATTGCAGGCCGCAATCGACGTCGAGCTCGATCGCTTCGCCGCCGAAGGACCGACCGAAGCGGAGGTCGAGCGCGCCCGCAACCAGATCGAGCGTTCGATGTACCAGGGCTTGCAGAAGGTCGTCGGGCGCGCCGACACGCTGAACATGTACAACCAGTACACGGGCGACCCGGGTTACCTGCCGAAGGACATCGCACGTTATGCCGCGGTCACGGCCGCCTCCGTGCAGCGCTCCGTGCGCGCTCATTTGCGCAAGGACGCGCGAGTGGTCGTCTTCGCAGTTCGCGGCGCCAAGAAGCTCGACCCCGAGCCCGCGGCGACGCCGCCGCCTCGCACGCGCGCAACCGAGTCGATCAACGCCGACGAGTCGTGGCGCCGCAAGCCGCCGGCCGCTGGTCCGGCGCCGGTGCCGACCTTGCCCGCGCCGCAGTCGTTCAAGCTCGCCAACGGGCTGACGGTGCTGCATCTGCAGCGCTCGTCGCTTCCGATCGTCAGCGCGCAGCTCGTCGTCAACGCCGGCCTGGGGGCCAATGATCCGGCGCTGCCCGGTGCCGCGGATTTTTCGGCCGGAATGCTCGAGGAAGGCACGACGACGCGCAATGCCGTCCAGATCGCGCAGGAAATCGAGCAACTCGGCGCCGGCTACTCGGCGCAGACCCGGCGCGACACGACCGTGCTGCGGATCGACGCGCTGGCGCGCAATTTTCCCGCGGCGCTGGGTCTGGTCGCCGACATCGCGCAGCATCCGACGTTTCCGGCGGAGGAGGTCGAACGCCAGCGCAAGGCGCATCTGTCGGCGATCGTCGAGGCGCGCGAAGACGCCGGCACCCTGGCGGAAGTGGCGTTTTCGCGCGCGCTCTACGGGCCCGATCATCCGTATGGACGCAGCAACCTGGGCACCGAAGAATCGATGCAGCGCATCGGCGAGGCCGATCTGCGCGACTTCTGGCGACGGTGGTTCCGGCCCGACAATGCGGCATTGGTCGTCGTCGGCGCCATCGACGCGGCGGAGCTGCGGCCGCTGGCCGAACGCCTGTGGGCATCGTGGGCGGCGGCGCCGATTGCGGCGGAACCGAAGCCTGAAACGCCAGCCGCGAGCACTACAGCGCGGGTCGTGATCGTCGACAAGCCCAGCGCTCCGCAGGCCGAGCTGCGAATCGGCCGGATCGGGACCGTCCGGACCACGCCTGACTTCCCGGCGCTGCAGGTGCTGAACGAGGCCATCGGCGGCGGCTTCACCAGCCGGCTCAATCTCGACTTGCGCGAAGAGAAGGGCTACACCTACGGCATCGGCTCGCGTTTCGAATACGGTCGGAGCCCCGGCCCGTTGGTCGTGCGCACCGCGGTGAAGAGCGACGTCGCGATCCCGGCGATCCGGGAAATCCGTGCACAGCTCAAGCGCGCGGGCGCGGCGCCGCTGACGACGGAAGAATTGCGGCGCGCGCGCGGCTCGCTGACCCAGTCGCTGCCGGCAATGTTCGAAACCAACGGCGCAACCGGAAGCTCGTTCGGCGACCTATTCGCCTACGGCCTGCCGCTCGACTATTTCCGCCGGCTGCCTTCGCAATTGACCCAGGTCCGCGCCGCCGACCTGCAGCCGCTGGCGCTGCGTTATTTCGATCCGGACGCGATGGTCGTGATCGCGGTCGGCGATCGCGCCAGCTTGCAGCCCGCGCTCGACGCGCTGAAACTCGGTCCGCTCGAAGTCTGGCCGATTGCCGGCAAACTGTTTTGACAGCGCACCGATGTATGCGACGCTGATCTCGACCGACGAGCTTTCCCGCGAGCTGGCCGACCCGGCGCTGGTGCTCGTCGATTGCCGCCACAACCTGAGCGACGTCGACGCCGGTGAGCGAGCTTACCGTGCCTCGCATCTGCCCGGGGCGCGGTTCATGCACATGGATCGCGACCTGTCCGGCGAGCGAACCGGAAAGAACGGCCGCCATCCGCTGCCGGACGTCGCCTCGTTGTCCGCAAGCTTGAGCCGCACCGGCATCGATGCCTCCAAGCAGGTCGTCGCCTACGATCAGAACAGCGGCATGTGGGCATCCCGCCTGTGGTGGCTGCTGCACTGGCTCGGCCACGATGCGGCCGCGGTGCTCGACGGCGGGCTCGACAAGTGGATCGCCGAAGGGCGGCCGACAACGGCCGATCCGCCGAACATTCGACCGGCGCGGTTCGTCACGATGACGCCGCGACCGGTCGCTGTCCAGCGCCGATATCCTGCGCCACTTGAGTGAACCGTCGTCAAACGCGATCACGATACTCGACGCGCGCGCACCCGAGCGCTTTCGCGGCGACATCGAGCCGCTCGATCCGGTTGCCGGCCACATTCCGGGCGCAATCAATCGGCCGTACGGCGCCAACCTGACGCCGCAGCAAACCTTCAAGCCGGCCGAGCTGTTGCGCGCCGAATTCGAAGCCCAACTGGGGACCACGCCTGCGTCAGCGGTCGTGCATCAATGCGGCTCGGGGGTGACGGCGTGCCACAACCTTCTGGCGATGGCGGTCGCGGGTCTTCCCGGCTCGCGCCTCTATCCCGGTTCGTGGAGCGAGTGGGTCGCCGATCCGGCGCGTCCGGTCGCGCGCGGCAGCTGAGGGGTCAGCGCCGTCGAATGAACGGAAAGCTGGCGAGGACGCGATACACCGGACCTTTGCCTCCAGTGTCCGAGGCAACCAGCACCCATCCATCGACCGGCCAGGCGATCGGCGCGGGCAATTCGCGGCGCAGCAATGTCGTGACCTTGCGCGCGAGCGTGACGTGCACGGCGAACGGACGCCCTTCGTCGTCGATGTGCAGCGGCGCGAGCGCGGCGAGCAACGCCTTGCGCAACGAAGCCAGCGCCGGGGGAATCTCGCTCGCGCCGAGCCACGCGACGGCGTTCTTGCGCCAGCAGTCGACGTGGTCGAGCGTGAGAACGAACGGCGATGCATCGATCGCTTCTGCCCGCGCGACCAGCTCGGCCACGCTGTCGCGCGGCTGGGCGCCGAGAAACGCCAAGGTCAGATGGACATTGTCCGGCGTCGTCGCGCGGCCGCAGGTCTCGGCTGCCACGCGCTCCGCCAGCGCGGCGAGCGAGGCTCGCGTTTGCGGATCGGGCCATAGCGCGAAGAAGAGTCGCAGCTTCGGATCGGCCATCGCACCAATATAAAACAAAACGGCGCGGGCCCTTCGCTCAGGCCGGCGCCGTCTGCCGTTCGCGCGACGGCTTGTGACAAGCCGGGGCGGCGCTACACCGCCCTGGTCGTCGCCTACCCGTTCGCCACCGACAATTCGGTCTTCGGCCGGTCGAAGAACTGCTCGTCTTCGGTCGAGCCCTTCAGAGCAGTCGTCGACGACTTGCCGCCCTGGATCGTCTGCGTGACCGCGTCGAAGTAGCCGGTGCCCACCTCACGCTGGTGCTTGACCGCGGTGAACCCTTGCGCGACCGCGGCGAATTCCGCTTCCTGCAGCTCGACGAATGCGCTCATCTGGTTGTGCGCATAACCGTGGGCCAGATGAAACATCGAATAGTTGAGGCTGTGGAATCCCGCCAGGGTGATGAACTGGAACTTGTAACCCATCGCACCGAGCTCGCGCTGAAAGCGGGCAACGGTCGCGTCATCCAGATTCTTTTTCCAGTTGAACGAGGGCGAGCAGTTGTACGCCAGCATCTTGCCCGGGAAGCGGGCATGAATGCCGTCGGCGAACGCCTTCGCGAACTCGAGATCGGGTTTGCCGGTTTCGCACCAGAGCAAGTCCGAGTACGGCGCATAGGCAAGTCCACGCGATATCGCCTGGTCCAGACCGTTGCGGGTCTTGTAGAAGCCTTCGACGGTGCGCTCGCCGGTGCAGAACGGCCGGTCGTTTTCGTCGATGTCCGACGTCACCATGTCGGCGGCTTCCGCATCGGTGCGCGCCAGTATCAGCGTCGGCACGCCCATGCAATCGGCGGCGAGCCGTGCGGCGACGAGCTTCTCGACCGCTTCGCGCGTCGGGACCAGCACCTTGCCGCCCATATGACCGCACTTCTTGACCGATGCCAGCTGGTCTTCGAAATGCACGCCTGCGGCGCCGGCGTCTATCATCGCCTTCATCAGCTCGAAGGCGTTGAGCACGCCGCCGAAACCGGCTTCGGCGTCGGCGACGATCGGCGCGAAATAGTCGGTGTCTCCGCCGCCTTCCATCTGCTGGATCTGATCGGCGCGGGTCAACGTCGCGTTGATCCGTCGCACGACCGCGGGCACCGAATTGACCGGGTAAAGCGACTGGTCCGGGTACATTTCGCCCGCGACGTTGGCGTCGGCGGCGACCTGCCAGCCCGACAGGTAAATCGCCTTGAGGCCCGCCTTCACCTGCTGCATCGCCTGGTTGCCGCTCATCGCGCCGAGCGTGTTGACGAACGGCTCCTCGTTGACGAGTTTCCAGAGCTTTTCGGCGCCGCGCTGCGCGAGCGTGTGCTCGATATGAATCGAGCCGCGCAGGCGCACGACATCCTCGGCGGCGTAGCCGCGGGTGATCCCTTTCCAGCGCGGATTTTCCGCCCAGTCCTTCTTGAGTCTTGCCGCTTCGAGATCGTAGTTCATCGCTGCTCCCATCGTCGTGAACGAAGCCCTGCGCACAGCCAATATCGAAAGGCACGGCCGTGTGTGTGAGTCGACGTTAGCAAAGGCCCTGCGCAATTACAAGCGTATTTTGCGCACTGCAGTATGATAAATATTACAATTAATCAGCATGTTAAAAATAGATTCCACTGGATGGAAGCAATTGCCTCCAAAACTGGGCTATTTGTTGTTGCAATGCGGGGTGAAAGGCGTCCGGTTGTGGCCGCGCTGGAAGTGAACTGCTTGATTACATGGAAGGATACTAACTGGAACGCGCCGCAGCCGATGAAAATCGGCCGCCGCTGGGTGGAAATTCGTTCCGTCAGGGCTGGGTTCGCACGCCCTGCGCCTTCCCGATTTCAGCCCAGCATGTCGAACCAGATGTTGCGCGCCCACGCGTCGGCGTAAGCGGTTTCGTCGGCGCCCGGAGCGGGCGACAGACCGACGCTGCCCGGGACGACCAGCATCGTTTTCTGTTCGCGGTCGTAGCCATGCACCGACGCGATATGCACGACCTCCTTGTCGTCGATATAGCTGTAGCAAGCGTTGGAGATCAGCGGCGACGGATTGATTTCCCGGCCCTGGAACAGCGCGACGACCGCGGCCGCGCACACTTTTCCGTGCTGGTTGGCCATGTGGCCGGACTTGGGCATCAGCGGTGCAGTCTGGATCGCGTCACCGAGCACGTGAATGTACTTCTGCACCGTCGACTCATAGGAAAGAAAATCGACCTCGCAGAAGCTGCCGTTGGCGTTGGCGATGCCCAATTGGCGCGCGATCGCGCCCGCGCGCTGCGGCGGAATCACGTTGAGCACGTCCGCGCGCACATCGTCGAAATCGAGCCTGATCGTCGAGGCCGCCGTATCGACGTCGACCAGCCCGCTGTTCGGCCGGTATTCGACATAGCCGTGGTAGCGGCCGCTCCAGGCCGCGGTGAACAGCGCCTTTTTCGACTGCACTTCCTCGTTGGTGTCCAGAATGACCACCTTCGACTTCGGTTTGTGCCGCAGAAAATAATTGGCGACCTGACAGGCGCGCTCGTAGGGCGCCGGCGGGCAGCGATACGGCGCCCTGGGCACGTGAATCGCGAACACTCCGCCGTCGCGCATCGCTTCGAGTTGCGCCCGCAACGCGACCGTCTGCGGGCCCGCCTTCCACGCGTGCAGCACGAGCGCCTGCGCAGCAGAACTCTTCAGCCCTGGAATGCCGTCGTAGACGAAGTCGACGCCGGGCGCGAGGATCAGGCGATCGTAGGGAAGCGGCTCGCCCTGCGCCAGACTGACGGTCCGCGCCGACGCATCGATCGCGATCGCCTCGCCGCGGATTCGGCGCACACCTAATTTTTCGAGGCCATCGTAAGCGATGGTGATATCGGCCAGTTGCCTGCTGCCACCGATTACCAGATTGGATAGCGGGCAGGAAACGAACGCGGCGTCGCGCTCGACCAGCGTGACGTCGATTGTGCCGCTGCTCCACAGCCGCAAATAGCGGGCCGCCGTTGCGCCGCCGTAACCGCCGCCTACGACGACGACTTTCGGCGCGCTCGCGGCTGCCGCGTTGGCACAGGCGCCGAATGTCCTCGCGAGCAGCATTCCGGCGGCCGCTCCGAGAAAGCGGCGGCGGGTAAGTCCGCGCATCACGGTCACCGCTTCTGCGTCGCCAGATACGAAGCCGCGGCTTCGATCTGCGCGTCGGTGTAGCCGTTGGCGAGCTGCCGCATGATCGTCGACGGGCGCCGCCCGTCGCGAAACTCACGCACGCGCTCGATGATCGTTGCCTTTTCGATGCCGGCGAGATCGGGAATCGCGGCTCCGCTGCGGCGATCGCCGTGATGGCAGCTCGCGCAACTGGCGGCGATGTCGCGCCCCGCGTCGCTTTCGGCGGCGGTGACCTGCAATGCCGCGCATGCGCCGAACGCGGCGGCGAACAGACGCGGCAGGTACGCGGACTTCATCGGCGCATCGTCGCCGATTTCGGCACCGAATTCAACGCGCACCCGGCGCACAAAAGCAACGGGAGCCCTTGAGGCTCCCATTGTTCGCAACAGCGCGGTCAGGTCTTAAGCGACCGGTGCGGCCTCTTTGGATTCGTCGAACTCGAGCGTGATCTTGTCCTCGTCGCCGACGTCGATCGTCACCTTGCCGCCGCTGACCAGTCGGCCGAACAGCAGCTCGTCGGCCAGCGCCTTGCGGATCGTGTCCTGGATCAGGCGCGCCATCGGACGCGCGCCCATCTGCGGGTCGAATCCTTTTTTCGCCAGGAACTCGCGCAGCCGCGGAGTGAACGAGGGTTCGACCTTCTTCTCGTGCAGCTGATTCTCCAGCTCGAGCAGGAACTTGTCGACGACGCGCAGGATCACCTCGTGGTCGAGCGAAGCAAACGAAATCGTCGCGTCCAGCCGGTTGCGGAACTCGGGCGTGAACATGCGCTTGATCGATTCCATCTCGTCGCCGGCCTGCTTGTTGCTGGTGAAGCCGATCGAGCTCTTCGACAGCACGTCGGCGCCGGCGTTGGTGGTCATGATGATGATCACGTTCCGGAAATCCGCCTTGCGGCCGTTGTTGTCGGTCAGCGTTCCGTGATCCATCACCTGCAGCAGGATATTGAAGATGTCCGGGTGCGCCTTCTCGATTTCGTCCATCAACAGGACGCTGTACGGATGCTTGGTGATCGCCTCGGTCAGCTGCCCACCCTGATCGAAGCCGATATACCCGGGCGGCGCGCCGATCAGGCGCGAAACCGCGTGCCGCTCCATGTACTCGGACATGTCGAAGCGCAACAGCTCGACGCCGAGACAGAACGCGAGCTGGCGCGCCACCTCGGTCTTGCCGACGCCGGTCGGGCCCGAGAACAGGAAATTGCCGATCGGCTTGCGCGGATTGCCCAGGCCCGAGCGCGCCATTCGGATCGCCGCGACCAGCGCGTCGATCGCCAGGTTCTGGCCGAAGACGACGTTCTTCAAGTCACGATCGAGCGTCTTCAGTGCGTTGCGGTCGTCGGAGCTCACGCTCTTGGCCGGAATGCGCGCGATCTTGGCGACGATCTCCTCGATCTCGCCCTTGTTGATCACCTTCTTCTGCTTGGACTTCGGCAGGATCTTCTGCGCTGCGCCGGCTTCGTCGATCACGTCGATCGCCTTGTCGGGCAGATGCCGGTCGTTGATGAAGCGCGCCGCGAGCTCGGCCGCGGTCGTCAGTGCGGCCGGCGCGTATTTGACCCCGTGGTGCTGCTCGAAGCGCGTCTTCAGACCCTTGAGGATCTCGATCGTCTCGGCAATCGACGGTTCGGGCACGTCGATCTTCTGGAAGCGACGCGACAACGCGTGATCCTTTTCGAAGATCACGCGATATTCGTTGTAGGTGGTCGCGCCTATGCACTTGAGCGCGCCGGTCGACAACGCGGGCTTCAGCAGGTTGGACGCGTCGAGCGTGCCGCCCGAAGCCGCGCCCGCGCCGATGATCGTATGGATCTCGTCGATGAACAGGATCGTCCTCGGATTTTCCGTCAGCTGCTTCAGGACCGCCTTCAGGCGCTGCTCGAAGTCGCCGCGGTATTTCGTGCCGGCAAGCAGTGCGCCCATGTCGAGCGAATGGACGACGAAGTCCTTCAGCATCTCCGGCACGTTCCCATCGTTGATGCGCCGGGCGAGGCCTTCGGCGATCGCCGTCTTTCCGACGCCGGCTTCGCCGACCAGAAGCGGATTGTTCTTGCGCCTGCGGCACAGGACCTGGATGACGCGCTCGAGCTCATATTCGCGCCCGATCAGCGGGTCGATCTTGCCGGTCTTGGCCAGGTGATTGAGGTCGACCGTGTACGCGTCGAGCGCGCCGGCCGGCTGTTGCTCGCCTTCGGCATCTTCCTTCGTCGGCTCCTGCTTTTCCTGACCCTTCTGCGGCGTCTTGGTAATGCCGTGCGCAATGTAGTTGACGACATCGAGCCGGGTCACGCCGCGCTGGTTGAGGAAGTAGACCGCGTGCGACTCCTTTTCGCCGAAGACGGCGACCAGGACGTTGGCGCCGGTGACTTCCTTCTTGCCGGACGATTGCACGTGCAGGATCGCGCGCTGGATCACGCGCTGGAATCCCTGCGTTGGTTGCGTATCCGCGTCCGAGTGCGGCGACAGGCGCGGCGTATGCTCATTGATGAAGTCGGTCAGGACGCCTCGCAGCTCCTCGATGTCGACGCCGCAGGCCTTCAGCACTTCGGCTGCGGATGGGTTGTCGAGCATCGCGAGCAGCAGATGCTCGACCGTGATGAACTCGTGCTGCTTCTGCCGAGCTTCGACAAAAGCCATGTGAAGGGAGACTTCGAGTTCCTGCGCAATCATGGTTTCTTTCCGGCCTCAATCTCGGCAAGAGCGCTTAGGCGCATCCCGCCCGCAACGCTACGTTTCCTCCATCGTACACTGCAACGGATGCTGATGTCTGCGTGCGATGCTAAGAACCTGATCGACCTTGGCCGCCGCGACTTCGCGGGTATAGGTGCCGCACACTCCCATGCCTTCGCGGTGGATCTGCAGCATCACCTGGGTCGCCTTCTCTCGGTTCATCGCAAACACAGTCTGCAACACGACGACGACAAAGTCCATCGGCGTGTAATCGTCATTGAGCAGAATGACCTTGTACAGCGGCGGGGGTTTGAGGCGGGTCTTCTCGGCCTCGAGGACATTGTCGTCACGTTCTTGCATCGCCACCACGCACCCCGCGACGAGCCTAGCCCCGGATGCGCAGTGCGACGCCGGTCGCCGCCGCCACGACGCGCCGGCGACACGGCTGTCCCGCGTCGTCCGCCGCGCGGCGTCGCTGCCGTCGAATCGAGCATTGCGTCGCTACCGTCACCAGTTTGATGCCCGCACCGGCTTTTTCAAGGGACCGCACCGTCGCGCCGCGGAATCCGGCGCCGGCAGCGAGCCCTGGCCCATGCGCAGCCCTTTCCGTCGAGTCGCCACGATTACCATTCTTGGACGGAAGCACGCATAAGGCAAGTCCACCCGCCAACTGGTTCAATCGTGCGCGGCAATGGGCAGCAGCGGAGCGACGATCGGCCGCGTGGAACGCAAGTCGGTGCCGGGCGGGTCGAGCCGAATGACAGGCGGGACGGGGCTGACGCGCCGGTGGCGCGCGAGAGAACCGCTGCGGCGCAGGGGAACGGTCGGCGTTGGATTTGTGCAACACCCGCTGCGCGAGGACCGACGCCGGGTGCTCGCGCTCGGCCTCCTTACGACTCGCGCAATTGGTACACCACGAGTCGGCCTCTGTGTCGACTCGCATGCGCGCAGGAGCACCTCGCGAGGCGGACAGCGTTGAGGCGCGCAAGCCACCGCCTTCGCGGTCGCATCCCCGCGTCGCTTTCGCTCGCGGGGGCCCTGCTCCGCGCTCCGGCGTCCTGCCCCGTCGATCCCCATGCTTCGCGCGGGGCCCCTCGCCGGGCACTCGCGACACTACTGTTACATCCGCTCGATCATCGCCTTGCCGAACCCCGAGCAGCTCACCTGCGTCGAGCCGGGCATCAGACGGGCGAAGTCGTAGGTCACAAACTTGTCAGCGATCGCCTTCTCGAGGCTGGACACGATCAGCGCCGCGGCTTCGGGCCAGCCCATGTGGACCAGCATCATCTCGGCGGAGAGTATTTCCGACCCGGGATTGACGTAATCCTTGCCGGCATATTTCGGCGCGGTTCCATGCGTGGCTTCGAACATCGCGACCGAGTCCGACAGGTTTGCGCCCGGCGCGATGCCGATCCCGCCGACCTGCGCGGCCAGCGCGTCGGAGATGTAGTCTCCATTGAGATTCAGCGTCGCGATGACGTCGTAATCCTCGGGACGCAGCAGGATCTGCTGCAGGAACGCGTCGGCGATGACGTCCTTGACCACTATGTCGCGCCCGGTCTTGGGGTTCCGGAATTTGCACCACGGACCGCCGTCGATGGGAACGGCGCCGAACTCCTTCTGCGCCAGCGCATATCCCCAGTCGCGGAATCCGCCTTCGGTGAATTTCATGATATTGCCCTTGTGCACCAGCGTCATCGACTTGCGGTCGTTGTCGATCGCGTACTGGATCGCCTTGCGCACCAGCCGCTCGGTGCCCTCGCGCGAGACCGGCTTGATTCCGATGCCCGACGTAGCGGGGAAGCGGATCTTTTTCACGCCCATGTCGTCGATCAGGAACTTGATCAGCTTTTTCGCGCCGGCGGATTCCGCCTCCCATTCGATCCCCGCGTAGATGTCCTCCGAGTTTTCGCGGAAGATCACCATGTTGGTCTTTTCGGGCGCCTTGACCGGGCTCGGCACGCCGGCGAAATAGCGGACCGGGCGCAAGCACACATAGAGGTCGAGCTGCTGACGCAACGCGACGTTGAGCGAGCGGATGCCGCCGCCGACCGGAGTCGTCAGCGGTCCCTTGATCGAAACGACGTACTCCTTGAGGATCGTCAGCGTTTCGTCCGGCAGCCAGACGTCGGCGCCGTAGACCTTGGTCGATTTTTCGCCGGCGTAGATCTCCATCCAGTGGATCCGGCGCTTGCCGCCGTAGGCCTTGGCCACTGCTGCGTCGACGACCTTGATCATCACCGGCGTGATGTCGACTCCGGTGCCGTCGCCCTCGATGTATGGGATGATCGGCTGATCGGGGACCTTCAGGCTATAGTCGCTGTTTACGGTGATCTTCGCGCCGCCGGCCGGGACGCTGACGTGTTGATAGCTGGGCATGAAATCTCCTGGATGCGGCCGCGGCAGCCGCACAAACGATTGATTATCCGCGATTCCGGCGCGGCCTGCCATGCCGCCATGCTATGATGGGCCTTCGCGCCGCGTCTTCTTCCGGCGCTTCGAACGCGTCACTCGCGTCGCTGCAGCAACCCCGCCCCCAATCGTGATGGTCTTACCTCCATTCCCTCGACTCGCGTACATCCGAACGGCGCTCGCGGCCGGCGCCCGCGCGGTCTACCCGAGCGTCGCGCGCCCGTCCGCGAGATCGCGAGGACGATGATTCGCCGGCTTCTCGCGCGCCTGGTTCCCGGACGCATCGCGGCCGAGCCGCGCATCTACGGCCCGGGCGCGCATCCGGTCCGCAGGAGCCAGATCTCCCGCGGCGCGCAGGACGTCGTGCGCAAGCTGCAGCAGGGGGGATTCAAGGCATTCGTCGTCGGCGGCGCGGTGCGCGATCTGCTGCTTGGCATTACGCCGAAGGATTTCGACCTGGCGACGAATGCGACGCCCGAGCAGGTCAAGCCGCTGTTTCGTCGCGCGTTCATCATCGGCCGGCGATTCCGGCTGGTGCATGTGCTCGCCGGGTCGGAGACGATCGAGGTCGCGACATTCCGGTCGCGGCAAACCGGCGACGACATCGCCGACGAGCACGGGCGACTGCTGTCCGACAACGTCTTTGGCACGCAGGCCCAGGATGCGGCCCGGCGCGACTTCACGATCAACGCACTGTATTTCGATCCGACGACCGAGGAGGTCTGGGACTACGTCGGCGGAGTCGCCGACATCAAGGCGCGCCGCCTGCGGCTGATCGGCGACCCCGTGACGCGCTACCGCGAGGACCCGGTCCGCATGCTGCGAGGGGCTCGGCTGGCCGCGAAGCTCGGCATCAGCATCGAGAAAAAGACCGCTACGCCGATTCCGGCATTGGCGCCGTTGATCCACAACGTCCCTCCGGCGCGCCTGTTCGACGAGATGGAAAAAATCCTGCTGTCCGGTCACGCGGCCGAATCGGTCAAGAGTCTGCGCCGGCACGGGCTGCATCATGGTGTGCTGCCGCTGCTGGATGTGATCCTCGAACAGCCGCTGGGCCAGCGCTTCGTCGATCTGGCGCTCGCCAACACCGACCAGCGTGTGCGCGAAGGCAAGTCGGTGACTCCCGCCTTCCTGTTCGCCTCGCTGCTGTGGCACGAGGTTCTCGCCAGCTGGAACGCGGCGCAGCAGCGCGGGGAGCGCCCGACGCCGGCGCTGTTCGAAGCGATGGATCGCGTGCTCGAGCAGCAGGCCGAGCGCCTGGCGATTCCACGCCGCTTCGAGGCGACGATCAAGGAAATCTGGGCGCTTCAGCCGCGCTTCGAACAGCGCGCCGGGCAGCGCCCGTTTCGCCTGCTCGAGCATCCTCGTTTCCGCGCCGCGTACGACTTTCTGGTTCTGCGCTGCGAAAGCGGCGAATTGCAAGGCGATCTAGCGGGTCTTGCCGACTGGTGGACGAAATTCCAGGATGCCGACACCGTCGAGCGCGAGCGCATGCTGAAGCCCGACGAGGCGCCGAAAAAGCGTCGCCGTTCGCGCAGCCGCGGACGCAAGCGCGAGCCGGCGCAGAACGAAGCCGCAGCAGGCGCCGCAGCCGAGGGCGAAGAAAGCGCCGAGTAGTGCAGCGCCGACTCCGGCATTCGCCCGGCGCCTCGCTCGCCTATGTCGGTATCGGCAGCAACCTCGCCCATCCGCGCCGCCAGCTCGCGCGCGCGGTCGCCGAGATGGCGCGCCTGCCGCGCACGCGCGTGGCCGCCGTTTCGCCGAACTACCTGAGCGCGCCGCTCGGGGCGAGCGGTTCGCAGCCCGACTACGTCAACGCGGTCGCAGCCCTGGTGACATCGTTGGCGGCGCCCGCGCTGCTGAAGCGGATGCGGGCGATCGAGCATCGCCATGGCAGGCCGCCGGCGGAGCAGCGCCTTCGCAACGCCGCGCGGACGCTCGACCTCGATTTGCTACTATTCGGCCGTCGCCGTTCGCGGCAACGACAGCTGACTTTGCCGCATCCACGCATGCACGAGCGCGCGTTCGTGCTGAGGCCTTTGCTGGACATCGCGCCGGCGGCGGTCATCCCCGGCCGTGGCGCCGCTCGCCGCTGGCTGCGCGAACTGCACGGACAGCGCATCGCCCGAACGCGCCGTCACACCCGGTTGTAGCGACAAGCCGACATGGACATCGAGAAGTGCCGCTACATCGTCGTCGAGGGCCCGATCGGCGCGGGCAAGACCAGCCTCGCGCAAACGCTTGCGCTTTCGCTCGGCGCCGACACCTTGCTCGAGGCGCCCGACGAGAATCCTTTCCTCCCCAGATTCTACGAGGACATGCGCCGCTTCGCCCTGCCGACGCAGCTCAATTTCCTTTTCCAGCGCGTCGACCAGCTGCGCGGATTGGCGCAGCTCGACATGTTCGCCCGGCACACCGTAGCCGACTTCCTGCTCGACAAGGATCCTCTGTTCGCGCGACTCAACCTCTCAGACGACGAATTCGCGCTCTACGACAAGGTGTATTCGCACCTGAAGCTGCAGACGCCGACACCCGACCTGGTGATCTATCTGCAGGCGCCGGTAACGACGCTGATCGAGCGGGTCCACAGGCGCGGCGTCGGTTATGAGCGCGGGATATCCGAGCAGTATCTGGCGCGCCTGGCCGACGCCTACAGCCGCTATTTCTACCAGTACGCCGGCGCGCCGCTGTTGATCGTCAACAGCGAGCGCCTGAACTTCGTCGACGAGCCCGGCCATTTGCAGCTGTTGCGCGGCCGCATCGGCGCGATGCGCGGCCAGCGCGAATTCTTCAATCTCGGCGCGAGCTGAAGCGCCGCTTCGAATCGCGGCTGTTCACTCGGCTTTTCGCCGTGCTCGCGGCGAGCGCAGTGCCAGCATAATACCCGCGATCGCGAGCACGACGCCCAGCGCGCCTACCCAGGTCCAGCGGTAGCCTTCGAACAAGGTGGAAAGTGCAAGCGCGATCACCGGCGTGGCTACCGCCGTGTAGGCCGCGCGTGCCGCGCCGATGCGTCGCAATAGAGTCAGATACGCGCCGAACGCGACGACGCTGCCGAACAGCGCCAGATAGGCGAGCGACACGACATAGCCGGGCCGCGCGTCGAACGTCCACGCGGCGCCCTGGACCGACGCTGCCACGGTCGCGACGATGGCGCCGTAAGCCATACCCCAGGCGTTGCCGGCAAGCGTCGGTATGCCGGCGCGCTGGTTGCGCTGGGCAATCAGGTTGCCGCCGCTGGCGATGACGGTCGCCCCGAGGCCGAACGCGATGCCGTACGCCACTGCGCCGCCGCCGCGTGCCTCGACGAGCTCGGGCAGGAACAACAGCGCGACGCCGGCGACGCCCATCGCGGCCGCAACGAAAGTCCGTGCGGTCAGCGTCGTGCCGAAGAACACGCGCATGCCGATCGGGTTCAGGAACACGATCGTCGAAAACAGCACCGCGACCAGGCCGGATGTAACGAGGCGCTCGGCCCAGTAGATGCCGATGTAATTCAATCCGAACAGCGTCACGCCGACCGCGGCCAGATAAGCGTGGTCTTTTCGCGAAAAGCGCAGCGAGCGCCGTGTCGCCAGGCACCAGGCCGCCAGCAATACCGCGGCGAGGGCGAATCGATAAGCGACCGACACTTCGGGCGCGACACCGGTCAGCTGATACTTGATCGCAAGCCAGGTCGATCCCCAGATCGCCGAGGCGACGGCAAACAGCCCGATGGCTCCGATTCGCATGCGCTCGAAGTCAACCCAACCGCGATCGGCGGGCGCCCGTGTCGACGATTGTATGCAACAAGCCGAATGCGACGATCGTGGCGACGATGCCGACGGCGGTGAGCGCCGTTTGCAGCTTGCCGATGAAGCGTGTTGCTGAAGGCGAGATCGAAGAGATACACGGCAAACGAACGAATGGCGCTGCAGGCGCGACCCGGAAGCTTACCGCAGCCAAAGCCATCACTATCAGCGGGTTTCCCCTATCGGCATGGAACTTGCTCGATTCACGGCGAAAACCGGATCGAGTCGGCAGATCGCAGGTGCCCGACAGGTATCGGTTCCTTTTTGCTCGAGGCTGTCATGCGAATTTCGACCTTGATCGCTGCGGTAACCGGCCTGATCACAGGCGCGCTCGCGTTGCTGGCGGCGCCTTGCGCGCTGGCGCTTTCGCTCGGCGACGCCGCACCGCAATCCTCGCTTGGGCAGCCGCTGCGCGTCGTCGTCCCGATCGACGCCTCCAAGGCTCAGTCGCTCACCACCGCATGCGTCCACGTCATCGCCGACGCGGCAGGCGGCGGCGGGCCGCCGCGGCTACTGACGGGCAGAGTCACTATTGATCGCACCGCGGCCGGATCGCAGCTCCTGGTGACGACCACCCGGCCGGTCAACGAACCCGTCGTCCGGCTCGCCGTGCAGGCCGGATGCGACGGAACGACCCGCCGCGACTACGTGTTGCTGCTCGATCCACCGGGCGCCGGTGCTACGACCGCGGCCGTCGCCCTTCGCCGCGCGGAAACGCCGGCTCCGGCCGTGGCCGCCGTGCCGGGCGTCGCGAAGCCAGCGCCGAGTCGTTTCGTTCGCGTCGCGACTGCGGCCCCCGACGCTGCAATTCTTGAGCCGGCGGCTAAAATCGCCACGACGGAACCTGTCGAAGCTCTGCGCCAACCGGCAACGATGCTCTCGAGCCCCGGCGGAAGCTCTTTCATTCCCGAAGCGGCGGCGGCGGGATTGCCGCGCTCGTCGTCGAGCCAGAACGGGTTGACGACGGCCGATGTCGAATTGCCCGTCGCGCCTTGGTGGCCGCTTGCTGCCGCATTGCTGGTCGTCGGCGCGCTTGCGCGCTGGCTGGTGCCGATGCGTCGCCGTTCGTTGGAACCACCGGCATGGGTCGCGCCGACTGCGCGCACCGAACCCAACCCTTCGGTTTCCGGCGCAACCACGGCGAAGACCTTCGGCAAGACAGGGCATTTCTCCGCCATGACCGAGCCGGGCCCCGGATTTCCGCGCGGCGCGTCGAAGGCCGCGCGCACCGCACCGAGATCGGAGCCGACAACGACCAAATCGCAGCCGGGCGCAGTCAAGGCCGCTGCGACGATCGAGGACGGCCGCTTTGCCGAATTCGACGCCGACATGCTGGAAGAACAAACGATACGGGCAGAGTGGGCCAAGGCGGTCAGCGATGGCGCGATCGACATCGGCAGCGATTCGATACTCAAGGCGATCGACGACGCCGAACGCGAAACCCAGGGCGCTCCGGCGCATCCGGCACAGGTCGCGCTCGACCGTTCGCTCGACGACGAGCTGTTGCCGAACAAGGCGCGCAGCTGACGTCGAGCTTAGCGCCGCGCTTCGACCGGCGTTGAGGTCGCAATCCCATCAGCTATCTAGTTGCGGGCTTGATCAGCGCTCCGGCCTCGAGCTCGGGCGGAGGGTCGAGCACCGCCTTGTCGCCGCTTTGGGCGTCGCCGGTAAACACAGTCAACTCGCCGAGTTTGCGGCCCGGCGTCACCGCCACCTCCACCGCCTTGTCGTCGCGAACCACGTAGAGGACCGTCCTGCCGTCGCGCTTCATCAGCGCACGCGGATTCACCGCGGTTAGCGGCAGCTGCTGCTCGGCGGTGATTGGCTGCGAAAGAAACAAAACCTTGACGCTCATTTCCGGCAGCACGCGCTGGTCGATGGCGGCAAAAACCACCTTCACCGTTGCCTTCGCGCGGTCGACGCTGGGCACGATGCGCGCGACGGCGCCGAGAAAGCGCGCGTCCGCCAGCGCGTCCAGCACGATTTCGCAAGGCTGGCCGACACGAATCCTGGCCAGGCCCGATGCGGAAACGTCGGCCTCGACTTCCAGCGTGCTCATGTCGGCGATGCTGGCCACCGCGCGCTTGGAATCGGCCGTCGACGAAAACGGCGTCACCAGATCGCCGACATCGGCGCTCTTCGAAAGAATGACGCCGTCGAACGGCGCGCGGATCAGCATGTCCTGCTTCGCCTTGACGTCGCGGCCGTCCAGCCGCGCGATGACCTCGCCCGCCTTGACTCGCGAACCTTCGACCACGCCCAGCCATTCGAGGCGGCCGGAAACCTTCGACGATATCGCCGCCTTGCGCGGCGCGACGACGTAGCCGGTCGAGTCGAGCACCACGAACTCTTGCGAAGGATAGACGGTGACGACCGGCGTCGTCGCCACGCTCGTGGCGCGAGGCCGGGTCGCATACCATGCCTCTGCGCCGACCAGGATCAGCGCGATGGCGGCGAGCGCGAACCAGCGTCGGCGCCGGCCGCGCGTCGTAGCAAGCGCGTTCATCCCGAGAGAAACGGCTCGATCGCCGCCGCCACGCTCGCCGGTTGATCGTGGTGCAGCATGTGCCCGGCGTCCGCGATCGTCGTCATGCGGCCATCGCGAAAGCTCGCGACGCGCCGCTCGAGTCCCGCACTATCCTCGCCCAGCCAGCGCGGCACAAACGAATCGCTGGCAGCGACCCACAGCACCGGCGCCGTGACCCGCTGCCATGCCGCGCGCGCCTCCTCGGTCCGGTAGACGGTCGGAAACGGCAGCTTGTGGCGAGGATCCGAGCGCAGGCGCGCGCTGCCGTCGGGCAAGCGCCTCCGCCCAGTGTCCGGCGAGGAATTCCGCGTGGTCGCGCGCCATGCGCGGATTGTTCTGCTGCAACCGGTCGGCGACGGCGGCGAGATTCGGATACGGCGCAAACGACGGCGGATCGCGCAGCGCGTCGAGCCACTTCGAGAGCTTGTCGGGCGCGAGCTCGGGCTTCTCAGTGGGAATGCCGAAGCCTTCGAGCGACACCAGCCGCGCGACGCGCTGCGGCCGCACCCCGCCATAGATGCAGGCGACGTTGCCGCCGAGGCTGTGGCCGACGATACGCGCCGGGTCATCGGGAGTGAAATGCTCGAGCAGCGCGTCGAGGTCCGCCAGGTAGTCGGCGAACCAGTAGCCGTCGGCGCACCACGCGCTCTGGCCGAAACCGCGCCAGTCGGGCGCGAGCACGCACCAATCGCGGGTCAGCGCGTCGACCAGAAACTGGAACGATGCGCCGACGTCCATCCACCCGTGCAACATGAACAGCTTCGGCGCTGCGGCTTCGCCCCAGCTTCGGACGTGGTACGACAGCCCGCGTATCGCGACGAACTGCGACGTCGACGGCGTCATGGCCGCACCGGCCGCGCCTGTCACTGCGATCTTCGCTCCGCCGTCACTTCTTCTTGCACAGGAAGTTTCCGTCCTGCCATCCGGTGCGGTACTGGCCATCGCTCTTGAAGCG
This sequence comes from uncultured beta proteobacterium, assembly GCA_963697485.1. Lineage (GTDB taxonomy): Bacteria > Pseudomonadota > Gammaproteobacteria > Burkholderiales > Casimicrobiaceae > PALSA-1003. Next base: position 14,100 of record CAVOOD010000006.1, on the reverse strand, counting down.
CACCGGATCCTTGTGCTCGACGCTGCCGATGCTCGCGCACCCGTCGGCGTAGCCTTGCCGATACGGCAACGGAAAGCCCTGCAGATTGACGTTGGCGGGGGGATTCGGATTCTTCGTCGGCGGCGCCTGCGGTTTAACGGGCGCCGGTTCCGTCCCGGGTCCGCTAGGCGGAGGAAGCCGATTGTCCGGCGACGACAACGGTGGCGGGACCGACGCGCAGGCGGCGAGAACGAGCGCAGTTGCGAATGCGACAAGGGCGGCGACGAGGGCGCGGCGCGCCGGTATCTGCAAGATGGCGATCATCGGGGTCGGCGGCGGAAGCGAGTAAAATTGTACCTCATGAGCGCGCTCGCGGCCGTCCCGCTGTTCATCCATCTGCGCCTGCACAGCGAGTATTCGATCGTCGACGGCATGGTGCGCATCGACGACGCGGTCGAGGCAGCCGCGTCCGATCGCATGCCGGCGCTTGCGCTGACCGATCTGGCCAACGTATTCGGCATGGTCAAGTTCTACAAGGCGGCGCGCTCGCGCGGCGTCAAGCCGATTATCGGTTGCGACATCTGGATTACGCACGAAAAAGAGCGCGACGCGCCGCAGCGCTTGTTGCTGCTCTGCCAGTCGCGCGCAGGCTACCTGCGGCTGGCCGACTGGCTGACCCGGGCGCATCGCAGCAACCAGCACCGCGGCCGCGCGGAGTTGCGGCGCGAATGGTTCGCCGAAGGTACCGAGGGCCTGATCGCGCTGTCCGGATTCGCCGGCGGCGAAGTCGGCCAGGCGCTGGCGCAGGGCAATGCGGCGGCGGCCAGTGTCGCGGCGACTGCGTTGGCCGGCGCGTTTCCCGGCCGCTTTTATCTCGAGGTGCAGCGCGCCGGCCATTCCGACGACGAGGCGTTGACCGCGGCGACGCTGCGGCTTGCGAGTGCGCTGGCGCTGCCGGTCGTCGCGACGCACCCGGTGCAGTTCACAACGCGCGGCGAATTCCGCGCCCACGAGGCGCGCGTATGCATCGCCGAGGGCCACGTGCTCGCCGATCCGCGGCGGCCGAGGCCGCTTCACGCCCGAGCAGTATTTCAAGTCGCAGGCCGAGATGGCGCAACTGTTCGCCGACATGCCGCAGGCGCTCGCCAACAGCGTCGCGATCGCGCAGCGCTGCAACCTGACGATTCCGCTGGGCAAGAACTATTTGCCGGCGTTCCCGACGCCAGACGGAACCAGTATCGAGCAGCATCTGCGCGACGAGGCAGCCGCGGGGCTCGAACGGCGGCTCGCCGCCCTGTATCCCGATCCGGAAGAGCGGGCGCGCAAGCAGCCCGAGTATGCGGCCAGGCTCGAGTTCGAGGCGAAGACGATCATTCAGATGGGGTATGCCGGCTACTTCCTGATCGTCGCCGACTTCATCAACTGGGCGCGGCGCAACGGCGTGCCGGTCGGGCCGGGACGCGGCTCCGGCGCCGGCTCGCTGGTCGCCTACAGCCTCGGCATCACCGATCTGGACCCGCTGCGGTATACGCTGCTGTTCGAGCGCTTCCTGAATCCGGAGCGCGTGTCGATGCCGGACTTCGACATCGATTTCTGCCAGGACGGCCGCGACCGTGTCATCGATTACGTCAAGCAGAAGTACGGCGCCGAGTCGGTATCGCAGATCGCGACCTTCGGCACGATGGCGGCCAAGGCGGTGGTGCGCGACGTCGGCCGCGTCCTGGACCTCCCGTACAGCTTCTGCGACGGCATCGCCAAGCTGATTCCGTTCCAGCCGGGCCGCACGGTGACGCTCAAGCGGCGCGGCAGCGACGCGCCGCCGAACGTCGTTTATGCGCGCGAGGTCGAGCCGCTGCTCAACGAGCGCGAGGCGGCCGAAGAAGAAGTGCGCGAGCTTCTGAGCCTCGCCGAGCAGCTCGAGGGCCTGCCGCGCAACGTCGGCATGCATGCCGGTGGCGTGCTGATCGCTCCGGGCAAGCTGACCGATTTCTGCCCGCTGTACACGCAGCCGGGCTCCGACGCGCTGGTCTCCCAGTTCGACAAGGATGACGTCGAGCTCGTCGGCCTGGTCAAGTTCGACTTCCTCGGGCTGACGACGCTGACGATCCTCGACTGGACGCTGCGTTACATCCGCATGCTCGATCCCGCGTCGACGCTGACGCTCGACACGCTGCCGCTGGACGACCCGCGCGCTTACGACATTTTCCGCAGCGGCAATACGACGGCGGTGTTCCAGTTCGAATCGCGCGGCATGCGCGAGCTCCTGCTGCAGGCGCCGCCGAAGCGCTTCGACGACGTGATCGCCCTGGTCGCCCTCTATCGTCCGGGGCCGATGGAGCTCATTCCCGACTATGTGCGGCGCAAGCAGGGCGCCGAGCGCTTCGAGTACGTCGACCCTCGCCTCGAGCCGATCCTGGCGCCGACGCACGGCGTAATGGTCTATCAGGAGCAGGTGATGCAGATCGCGCAGGTCATCGGCGGCTATACGCTGGGCGCTGCCGACCTGCTGCGCCGCGCGATGGGCAAGAAGCTGCCCGACGAAATGGCCAAGCATCGTCAGGGCTTCACGGCCGGCGCGATCGACCGAGGCCTGACCTCTTCCAAGGCGACGCAGCTTTTCGACCTGATGGAAAAGTTCGCCGGTTACGGCTTCAACAAGTCGCACGCGGCCGCGTACGCGCTGATCGCCTACCAGACGGCGTACTTCAAGGCGCATCATCCGGCGGCGTTCATGGCCGCCAACCTGTCGGCGATGATGGACGACACCGACAAGCTGCGCCAGTTCTACGACGACGCGACCGGGCTCGGCTTGTCGATAGTGCCGCCGGACGTCAACGCGTCGAATTACCGCTTCGAGCCGGTCGATGGCCAGCACATCCGCTACGGCCTCGGCGGGATCAAGGGCACCGGCCGGGCCGCGATCGAGGCGATCGTCGCCGCGCGAGCCGAGCGCCCGTTCACCGACCTGTTCGATTTCTGCCGACGCGTCGACAAGCGCAGCGTCAATCGCCGCGCCGTCGAGGCGCTGATCCGTGCCGGCGCCTTCGACGCGGTCGACACAAGGCGCGCAAGCCTGCTCGCGTCGGTCGGCGCCGCGCTCGATCACGGCGAGCGGGCGGAGCGCGCGGCCTCGCAGGTGTCGCTGTTCGGTGAAGAAGGCGGCGCGGGACCAGCCGCGCCGGCGCTTGATCGCCGCGCGCGAGTGGTCCGAAGCCGAGCGGCTGGCGCAGGAAAAGGCGAGCCTCGGCTTCTACCTGTCGGGCCATCCGTATCATGCGCACGCGGCCGAGCTCTCCCGGCTGGTGCAGCAGCCGCTGGGCGCGCTGAAGCCCACGCAGACGCCGGTCCGCATCGCCGGGATCGTCGTGCAACTGCGCACGCAAACCTCGCGCCGCGGCAAGATGGCGTTCGTGACCCTCGACGACGGCCGCGACCAGCCGGAAATCGTCATATTCAACGAAACCTTCGATGCCAATCGCCATCTGCTGCGCGAGGACGCGGTGCTGGTTGCCGAAGTGAAGGTGCAGCAGCGCGTGGGCGACGACGGCCAGGTCCAGGGTCTGCGCATCGTCGCCGATGCCGTCTACGACCTCGCCGGCGCGCGGCGGAAGTGGGCGCGCGCGCTGCGTCTTTCGTGCAACGGCTCGAGCTCGGCACAGCGTCTGTTCGATCTGATCGAGCCGTTTCGCCGCGGACATTGTCCGGTGACGATCAATTACTCCAACCAGGCGAGCGGCGGCGACATCGAGCTCGGCAGCGACTGGCAAGTGAACCTGGACGAGCACCTGCTCGCCGGTCTGCGCGAATGGCTGGCGCCGGAGAACGTGACCGTCGTTTACTAGGCGGCTTGGCGCGCGACCGGCGGCGGCGCGGCGCCGACTTCCCTACCCTCGATGCTCGACGACATCATCGGTCGCTACAGGTCGTTTCTGCGCCTGCCGGACGTCGCACGGCTGCTCGCGACCGCACTGATTACGCGGCTGCCGATAGCCAGTCTCACGCTCGCCATGCTGATGCACGTGCGTGCGCTGACCGGATCGTTCGGAGAGGCGGGTCTGACCGTCGGCGTCGATCTCGCGGCGTCAGCGATCGCCGCTCCCGTGCTGGGTCGCATCATCGACCGCCGCGGACCGCGCGCCGTGATGCTCGTGACCGGCATCGTCTGCCCGTTTGCGCTGGGCTTCATATTGCTGGCAGACACGCTGGCGCTGTCGCTCGCGGCGCTCGTGACCGCCGCTGCGATCGCAGGCGCCTTTGCGCCGCCGATCACGGTGCTGACGCGCACCGTGTGGCGCTACCGCTTCGACGACCCGGGCGAGCGCAAGACCGCGTTCGCGCTCGACGCGGTCTTGATCGAGCTCGCCTTCACGGTCGGTCCGATGCTCGTCGCCTTGCTGCTGGCCGTTGCATCGCCGCGCGCTGCGTTCGCCGCCGCTTTCGTCCTGGTCACGCTTGCCGTGCCGGTATTCGCCTTGTCTCCGGCGCTGAAGTACTGGCGTCACCAGCCCGGCGTCGAGCGGCGCCTGCTCGGACCGCTGGCCGATCCGCGCCTGCTCGCCGTCTATGCGGTGACATTTCTGCTGATGTTCTCGCTGGGCCTGCTCGAGATCGGCTACGCCGGCTTTGCGACTGCCGCCGCGATGCCGGCGTTCGCGGGCATCCTGATCGCCGTCAATTCGATCGGCAGCGGTGGCGGCGGCCTGCTTTATGGCGGCGCGTCGCTCGCGATGCCGGTCGAGCGGCAACTTGCCCCGGTTGCTGCTGCTGGTCGTGCTGCCGCTGGCGGCGCATACGGTGACGACCTCGCCGTGGCTGCTCGCGGCGCTGGCGCTGGTCGCCGGCGTCGGCATCGCTCCGGCGTTGACGGTGGTCATGCTCCTGATCAGCGCCAACGCGCCGTCGCGCTACGCGACCGAGGCGTTCACCTGGTCGACGACGTTCCTGGTCGGCGGCCTCGGCGCCGGCCATGCGCTGGGTGGCCGGATCGTCGAAGGCCACGGCGCACGCGCCGTATTCGCCGTCGCGGCGGGCGCCGCCGCCGCCGCGGCGATCAGCGGGCTCGGCGTGCGCCAGCGCAAGCGAAAGGCGGCGCCTCCCGCCAAGTAGTCGATGCGCACTTTGGGATCGCGCCCGAGCGAAGGGCGCGATCGGGTACGGTCAAGCCCGCCGTTGCGGTTAAGTCTTGCGAGAGCGCGTGCGCGCAGCCTTGCGGGCTGCGGCCGAACGGGCCGCCGGGCCGCGTTTCCTGGCCACCGCCTTCGCATGCCGCGACAGCGCGGTCGGGCTGGCGGCACTGCTGCCTTCGCGCTTCAGCGCGTTGGTCGTCGCCCTCGATCGCCGCGTCGAAACGCCGGCGGTCTTGCGCTTGCCGGCGGCACTGGCCAGCTTCGCGCTGCGGCGAGTCTTCGCGGGCGCCTTGCCCTTGGCGGGCGGCTTGAGCGCAACGCCCGCACGGCGTGCCTTCGACAAGCCGATGGCGATCGCCTGCTTCGCCGACCGGGCCCCGTGCTTGCCTTCGCGCACGTGCTCCATCTCTTCGCGGACGAACTCGCCGGCCTGCGTGCTCGGCGCCTTTCCTTCGCGCTTGTCTTCGGCCGCGCGTTCCAGTGTTTTCCGTTCAGGCATCGGTTTCTCCTTCGCATCCGATCGGAATCGAGTAAAGCTTACAAGCCTCAGCAATAGTTGCCGGACGACGCGCGAGGCGCCACCGGCCTAAAGTCCGCGGCCCTTCAGCCGCGCTTGCAGGCGGAATGGCCGCAACCGCAGCCACCCTGCGACGCCGCCTTGCTACCGGCGTTTTGCTCGCAATACTCGGAGCAATACTTCTTGCCGGGCGCGACATCGCACATGCATCCCGGGTGCGCGCACTTGCTGTAGCTCGTCGATCCCATTGAACCCTGCATTTGCGCCATCGCTCATCTCCTGTAAAAAGCGCGCAAACAAGCTCGCCTTAAGCAAGGGCAGCAAAAAACGTTCCGGGAATCGCTGGCTTGGTCGCCGGCGGTGCGCGCCGGACCGGGGCAAGCTTCCTGCGCAGGAGCGCGGCCGCCCGCGGGCCTAGTGGACGCGCTCGAGCTTGTAGACGAAGTGCTTGGTGTCGCCGAAAAAAGACCAGCGGAAATACTTCTCGTGGTAGAAAAGCTTGACCTTCGCGTTGACGGCAATCGCATCGTCGATGTCCTTGCGGACCGCGTCGTCTCCGTCGCGCACGCTGAAGTCCCACAGCCGCGTCGCCGTGCCCAGCGTCGGATCCTGCTGCAGGAAGCCGAAGTCGAGCGTCCCCTCCCAGGTTTTGAACACGTAGCCCGAGCGCGACAGCTTGATCACCTGTCCGACGCGGTAGCCGTCGCTGTAGTCGGCGCCAAAGGCGATCCAGGCCGCGCCGACGACGACGGCGACAAAGACGAGGAGTGCGACGAGCTTTTTCATCGGCGGATCGGACGAGGGCCGCCCAAGTGTAGCCCGGATGCCCGGCCCGAAGATACGAGAGGCCACGGGCTACAATGATCGCCTGTTCGACCGTCGACTTCGCCAGCGATGCCTAATGCCGTTCCCGCCGTCATGCACTACGTCGTCGCCCGCGAGCCAGGGCCGCCCGAGGTCCTGACCCTCGCCGAAACGGCGACTCCCGTCCCGAAGCCCGGAGAGGTGCTGATCGAAGTGGCCTATGCCGGCATCAATCGCCCCGACTGCATCCAGCGCGCTGGACACTATCCGCCGCCGCCCGATGCATCGCCGATCATCGGGCTGGAGGTGGCCGGCACCGTCGTCGCGCTGGGCGAGGGCGTCACCGAATCCCGGCTCGGCGATCAGGTCTGTGCGCTGACACCGGGCGGCGGCTACGCCGAATATTGCGCGACGCCGGCGGCGTGGTGCCTGCCGTATCCGGAAGGCCTGTCCGCGCTCGAGGCGGCGAGCCTGCCGGAGAACTATTTCACCGTCTGGAACAACCTGTTCGACCGCGTTCATCTGAAGCCGGGCGAAACCGTGCTGATCCACGGCGGCTCGGGCGGCATCGGGCTGGCGGCGATCCAGCTCGCGCACGCTTTCGGCGCCATCACGATCACGACCGTCGGCAGCGACGACAAGGCGGCCTTCTGCAAGACGATGGGCGCCGACCATGCGATCAACTACCGGCAGCAGGACTTCGCGGTCGAAGTCGCCGCGATCACAGCCAAGCGCGGCGTCGACGTCATCCTCGATATTGTCGGCGGCGACTACATCGAGAAGAATCTGAAAAGCCTGGCGCTGGAGGGCAGGATGGCGATCATCGCGTTCCTGCAGGGCAGTCGCGTCACCGTCGACTGGCGCCACATCATGATGAAGCGGCTGACCATTACCGGCTCGACCTTGCGCGCGAGTCCGGCGGCGAGGAAGGCGGAGCTGGCGCGCTCAATGCGCGAGAAGGTCTGGCCGCTGTTTGCCGCGCGCAAGTTGAAGCCGGTGATTCATAGCGTCTTTCCGCTGGCCGAAGCGGCGGCCGCGCACCGGCTGATGGAATCCAGCGCTCACATCGGCAAGATCATGCTGGCCGTGCGATCGTAGACGCGCAAGCCGCTTTCGCACCGCTCCGGCGCGAGCACCCGCCGTCGAGTCAGTATGTCGCGCGGCCGCCCGAGAGGTCGAACACCGCACCGGTAGAGAACGAGCAGTCGGCGGTGCAAAGCCAGGCGACCAGCGACGCGATTTCGTCGACCGTCCCGAAGCGCCCGAGCGGAATCTTCGACAGCATGAAATCGATGTGCTGCTGCGTCATCTGATCGAAGATCGCCGTCTTGACCGCCGCAGGCGTCACGCAGTTGACGCGCACGCCGGATTTGGCGAGCTCCTTGCCCAGCGACTTGGTCAGGCCGATGACCGCAGCCTTCGACGCGCTGTACGCGCTGGCGTTGGGATTGCCTTCCTTGCCGGCCACCGAGGCGATGTTGACGATGCGTCCGTAGTTCTGCGCGAGCATCACCGGAACGACCGCCCGGTTGCAATGGAAAACGCCGTTCAGGTTGACGTCGATCACCTGGCGCCAGGCATCGACCGGGTACTCCCAGGTCGTCGTGTTAGGGCCGGTGATCCCGGCCGAGCAGACGAGGGCATCGATGCGTCCCAGCGCCGCCGCCGTCGCCTGCGCCGCGGCGGCGACGCCGTCGGCGTCGGCGACGTCGACCTTGCGCACATCGGTGCCCTGCCCCAGCGTCGCCGCGGCCCGTTCCAGCGCGCTTGCATCGCGGTCCCACAGGCTCACTCGTCCGCCGCTCGCTTTCAGCCGCTGCGCGACCGCGAGGCCGATGCCGGTCGCGCCGCCGCTGATGACCGCGACCTGGCCTTCGAAGTCCAGTCGATTCATTGCTGCGCACCCGTTTTGGCTCGTCGCGAATCCTAGCACGCACCGGCATCTCGCCAAGCGCGCTGCACACCGCGCCAGAGTCGGCGCCGCACAGCGCACGCCACGACCGCTCGACCGATTCCTACATCCAAATCGGACGATGGCTGATACCGCGAGCCGCGCCGCGAGCCGATACTTGATGCTGCTCAAAGCAGCATCGGCCAGCCTCGCTGCGCTGGTGCAGTGATTTGCGTTTTCAACAACCGACGAGGAGAGATAGTGATGGAAGAAAGCCAAGTGCGATCCGCGCCGTACAATCCGAAGATCGAGAATGCCGCCCAGCAGGCGCACCAGAACGTCGACCGTGTCGCCGACAAGGCCGTGTCCGGCGTCGGACGGGCCAGCGACTCGGTACACCGCGCCGTCAACACGACCGCGGACAAGGCGGCGTCCGCGGCGGAGTGGGCGAGCCAGGTGCCGGAGAAAGCCCGCCGTGCGCAGGGCGCGATGACCGAGGCGGCATGCAATACCATCCGGGAACGGCCGCTGACGACAGTATTCAGTGCGCTGGCCGCCGGCTACATCGTCGGACGCATTGCGCGCTGGTAGGCGCTGCGGTTTCCTTTGCGCCGCGCTTGGCGCGGCGGGCGCTACGGTTGAGCGGACGGCCCTGCGCGGGCAACGCCGTCCGCTCGTCTTACGCAGCTGCCGCGGGCCTGTGCACTAAGCCGCCAGAATCGACGGCCAGATACGCGACGCCCTCGCGGGCAAGAAAGGCTTCGGCCTCGCGCTCGAGCAGCATCGCAATCGTCGCGCAGCTTCCGGCGAGAACGCATAGAGGCGCCAGGACGCTGATCGACCGCCAGTGCGTCACCGGTCGGCCGGAACGGGCGTCGATGATGTGGCAATAGCGGCGTCCGCCCAGTTCGAAAAACCGCTGGTAGTCGCCGCTGGTCGCCACCGCTCCGCCGCCGATTTCCACCGTCGCTATCACCGCGTCCGCTTGACGCGGATGCGAAATGCCCACGCGCCACGGTGATCCATCCCGCTGCGGGCCCGCGGCGCGAACGTCGCCGCCCAGATTGGCGAGCGCATGCACCGCGCCGCCCTCATGGCAGATCGTCGCCATCCTGTCTGCCGCGTATTCCTTGCCGATGCCACCGAAATCGATTTCCATGCCGCGTCGCGGCAGGCGCACGCTCGCGTGGCTCCATTCGACACGCGGCCAGTCGATCAACTCGGTCGCCGCCGCGATTTCGGCCTGATCCGGCAGGCGCGGCGGAGTGCGGCGAAAATCCCAGGCGCGGCGAAGCACGCCCGAGGTGATGTCGAAGCGGCCGGCGCTTAAGAGATGGCAGTGATCGGCGTAGCCCAGCAGTGCGTAGGTCTCGGCATCGATCGCGACCGCCGCACCGCCGGCGGCGCGATTGATCCGCGCGGTCACGCTGTCGTCGCGATAACGCGAATACTTCGCCTCGATGCGCCGCACGTCGGCTATCGCGGCATCGGCCAGCATGCGTGCGCGCCGCTCGTCGTCATGCCAGATCTGCAGCTCGTTCGGCGAGGCCATCGCATCAAAGCTGAAACGGAATAGCGGCATCGCGTAACTATGCCCGAGGCTGCTAGCCGCGGTCGAATCGCGCCGGTCAGAACGTCTTGCTGATGCCCGTCTGGATCCAGCGCGCCGACAGCGGCTCGAGCCCGGGGCTGCCCCCGCCGGGCCGCCAGTCCGAGCGCTGCCGGTAGAACTCGACTTTGAGATCGATTTGCCAACCGCCGGACAGCAGCTTGGCGACGGTGACTCCCGGGTTCAGCGCACCGAACGCCGACAGCCGTGTATCCGCCGTATACGGCTCGCCGAACGAAAATCCCTGCGGGAAAGGCGGGTCGAAATAGAAATCCGCCGCGGCCTGCGTGTAGTAGCGCAACGCCGGCTTGATCGACCAGCCGTCGGCCAGCGGCTGGTGCCACGCGGCCTCGACCGTGTGCGAGTCGCTGCCGAACGAATCGCGCGCATAGCGATACGAGATCGACAGCGTCGCATCGAATTGCGGCAGGTGCTGGTTGTACCGCGTGAGCCACGCGACGATGCGCCTGTGATCGGGACGCACGTCGATCGTCTTGTACGGATCGGAATAGTAGCCGTGCCCCTCCGACCAAGTCAGGTTCGACTGGACGATTGCCTCGGGAGACAACGCCTGTGTCACGCCGACGAGCAGGTCGACGGTGCGCCGGTGCTTGCCTTCGGCGACGCCGTTCGTGCTGTCGATATCGTCGCTCGCGCCGCCGATGCCGAACGCGTAGGTACGATTGCGATCGTCGCTCGATATCCGCACGTCGAGCGAAAGCGCGCGAGAAAGATAATCGCGTTCGGAGGAAATCGCGGCGCCGACTCCGACCGCGGCGCCGTCGAAGTATTTGGTGAGCTTCACGTTGCCCGCCGTGCGGTAGTCGGTCACCCCGCCCTTGCCCGAAGCGCCGGACAACGTGTTGTGATACAGCGGCGACGCGCCCGAGATGCTGTCGTAGACCAGCGAGCCTTCGGCGGCGAGCGAGTCGGAAAGCGGCTTGAGCAGATACAGCGAGGGACTGTGCACGTGAATCCGGTCACCGCCGGGCTGCCAGTCGCGATAGTCGACGTACTTGAGCGCGATCAGGCCCTGGTCGGGCGCGGTCTGCGCGAGCGCCGAAGCGGGCATGACGCCCGGAAGCGCGAGCGCGGCGGCAAGCAGGGCGCCGGCGGAACCCGCCGGTCCGCTGACGCGTGAGGCGGTGTCCTCGCCGTCAGTTGCAGCCACAGCCACCGCCGCCGACGCCGTAGCCTCCGCTACCGGCCTCTTTGCTCGTGTAGACGTGATCGGCGAGCCGGGCATCGATCGGATCGGCATCGAACTGCATCTGGGGCTTCGCGAGCTGTCCCTTTTCCCAGGGTTTCGGCGGCTGCATGCTCGCGCAGCCGCCGAGCAGCGCGACGATGGCGACGGCGGCCCAACGCCGCGACGGCGGGACCCAATGCGCCCGGAGCTCTGACAACCGCATCAACGCGCCGCGAGCAAGGCCTGGATGCGGCGCTCGAGCGCGTCTTTGCGCTCATCGCGAAACCCGTGCTCGACCTCGACCACTTTGCCTCGCGAGTCGATCAGATACGAGCTGGGCATGTCCCGCACCGCGTAGGCCAGCGGCGTCGCGCCGGTGCGGTCGTAGGCGACGGCGAACTGCGCCGGGTTGCGCTCGAGGAAGCGCGCGGCGTCATCAGGATTCTTGTCGACGTTGATCGCGACGATCGCGAGACCCTGCCCCCCGTAGCGGCGCTGCATTTCGTTCATCCACGGAAACGAGCGCCGGCACGGTCCGCACCACGAGGCCCAGAAGTCGACGTACACCACCTGCCCGCGCAGCCTTTCGAGCGACAAGGTATCGCCGTGTGCGTCGCGCAGCGCGAACGCCGGCGCGGGATCGCCGATCCCGGCAGCGAAGGCCGCGTTGCTGACGAAGGCAAAAGCGAGCGCCAGCGCCGCGCGGCGCGTTGCGACCGCCTTGGATGCGAACGTCTCGCGACCGGCTGCGGCGCGTGCGCGACCGCTCACTGGCACACGGTGCCGGGGTTCTGAAGCACCTGACGGGTGATGGTCTTGATTTGCGAGACGCCGTCGACGGTATAGGCGAACGCCGCCGTATTGCCGTCGGTGAACGTGAATGTCGCCGAGCCGACGATCGCGACCACCGGGCCTCCTGGCGTACCGAGAGGCGGAAACGGCGTCGCGTTGAACGGAGGTCCGGTCAGCCGGCCGAGCTGCGTCATCGTATACACGCCGGGCGAGGTCTTGGTCGCGGTTCCGACCAGCCACATCGGCGTGTGGTCTTCCGCGAACGTGAACCACGTCGCGAAAATCAGATCACCCTGGTGGGTCAGATTGATCCCCCAACCCGCTTCCGAGCCCGGGGGCGCCGCCCACCACAGCGCGGTGTAGTTGGTCGCCAGCGCCAGATTGGCCTGCGCGCCGAATGTGCACGTCGGTTGTGGCCCGAACAACTGGCGTGTGATCGCCTTGGTCTGCGTGATGCCGTTGACCGTGTAGGAAAACAGCGCGTTGTTCGCGTCGGTGAACGTCAGCGTGCCGGTTCCACCGAGGCCGGACACGGTTGCGCCGCCCGGACTGCCCAGCGGCGGGAACGGCACGGCGTCAAATGCGGGTCCCGTGCCTTGAATAAGGGACCCCGTATAGGTGTTGGGCCCAGTCTTGGTGGCAGCCATGACCAGCCACGTGCCTTTGCCCGTCAGGTCATAGGTAAACCACGACGCGAAGATCGTGTCACCGTCGTGGGCAAAGTTGATTCCCCATCCCGATTCGGAAGGGTTGAACCAGAGGCCCTGGTAATTGACTGCTGCGGCCGCCGTGACCGAGCCGGAATAGCCGGCGAAATTCGTCGCAAGGTTGGGGATGATCATCCCCGAACGGGAAAGCGCATTCGCACCGTCGGTCGGCAGCGAAGCGAAAGTGAGCTGGTCGACGAACGCATAATTCAACGTCCCGCCGTCGGTCGGCAGGAAGCCGTTCGGTATCACATAGTTCGGCGCGACGAGGTTGAGGGCTGCGAACCCGGCGGTGCGCGATCAGCACGCGGCTGTTGGCGGTCGGACTCGGAGTGGGCGAGCAGCCATACCCATCGCACATCATGCCGCCGCCGGGCAGGTTGGCCGGAAAAACGTAAGTCTTGGTAACACCCATCCGGGTACTGGTCAGCACCTGGCCCTGGAGGAAATTTTCGCCATCCATCCCCTGCGACTCGTGCAGCACGACAAACTGCACGCTGCCGTCGGCGTTCGAATACAGCTGCTCGATCTGGAAGGTGTGAAACTCGGCGCGGGCGGCGGTCGCCACGAGCGCGAGCGCTACAATCGTGACCAAGCGTGAGGAGGGGGACATCGTGAACTCCTGCAATGGTTGGAGCGAGGCGGCGTCGAAACGCCGCCCGGAGGCCGTTCGTGCCGAGCTAACAGCGCCGCTGCTGCTGCTATTCCTCTGGTGCCGGCGCTGGAATACTCGCGCCACGCCGCTGTTGGCGTCGCTTTGATGAAGCGCGCGATGACATCCTACGCCAGCCCTCGCTGGCCGGCGTTCGCCATGCCGTTCGCCATGGGGCTCGCCCTCGCGCTGCAGGCCATGGATGCGCGGGCCTTGACCGTCGTCAACCAGCCCTGGGTGCGGCCGGCTGCTGCCGGCCGTTCGACCGAAGCCTATATGAACCTGACCAGCACCGACGGTGCGACGCTGGTGGCGGCGCGCAGTGAGCACGCGGCCGCGACGACGCTGCACCGGCCGGGGAGCGACGAACGCGCGGCGGCCGAGCTTGCGCTTCCCGCGCGAACGATCGTCGAGCTCGCGCCGGGCAAGTACCGGTTTTCGCTGCGACGGCTGAACAAGACCGTCACGCTCGGCGACGTCGTTCCGATGACCCTTACCCTGCGAAGCGCCGACGGCGTGGTTCAAGACATCGCCGTAGCCGCCGTCGCCCGGCTTCGCTCGCCGGTCGATGACGAGCGGCGAGCGCACCGCCATCAGCACTAGCGAAGTCGGGGTGTCGGCCGTACTCCTAAGCGAAATAGCGCGGCGCCTACACGCGAAAGCGCGGCCGTCCGATAGCAGTCAGTGCCGCGTCAGGGCAACATGGGCGTGGGTCATCGACGCAAAGGAGTTCTATCGTGCATGCAAGACACAAGCTTCTGGTAGTTGCCTTGACCGCAGCGTCGCTGGCGCTGCCGCTGGCCGCGCAAGCCCGGGTCGACCTCGACATCAACA
>CAVOOD010000005.1:0-35058 GCA_963697485.1 uncultured beta proteobacterium | reverse complement strand
GATCACGCGAACGGTCAGCGCTACCGCCGCGGCGAAGGTGACCAGGCAAACGCCGACGTTGATCTCGGCAGCGCGCTCGCGCCCGCCGACCAGGGCGAGCAGCGCAGCGCCCGCGATCGGCACGCCGAGGACGGCGAGAATTTCCATCATTCCTTCAGCTTTTCCAGGTGCTGCAGGTCGAGGCTGTCGAACTGCTCGCGTATCTGGAAGAAGAAGACGCCGAGGATCAGCATCGCGACCAGCACGTCGAGCGCGATGCCGAGCTCGACGACCATCGGCATGCCGTAGGTCGCGCTGGTGGCCGCGAAGAACAGTCCGTTTTCCATCGCCAGAAAGCCGATCACCTGCGGGATCGCCTTGCGGCGGGTGATCATCATCAGGAAGGCGAGCATCACGCTGGCCATCGCGATCCCCAGCGTCGCCCGGGTCACCGTATTGGCGAGCTGCGAGATCGGCAGCGCGAGGTTGAACGCGAACACGACCAGCACGATGCCCAGCAGCATCGTCGTCGGGATGTTGATCAGACCCTCGACGTCCCATTTGACGTCGAGCTTGAGTATCAGCCGGTGCAGCAGCCAGGGCAGCAGCATCACCTTGAGCACCAGTGTCAGCCCGACCGACCAGTAGAGATGCGGCTGGTGCGTCGCGAACGCCACGATCGCGGTCGACGAGGCGAGCGCGAATCCCTGCGCGGCGAACAGATTGATCAAGGTCAGCACCCGGCGCTGCGCGAGCATCGCGAAGGCCAGCAGCAGCAGCACCGCCGCGAGCAGGTTGATCAGCTGCGCCCAGAGCGGGATATGCGCCATCGGCACCGTCGGTCCTTCAGCTGCCGAGCATCAGGTTGACCAGCATCGCGAGCACCGCGAGCAGGAAAGCCGTGCCGAGAAACTCGGGCGCGCGGAAGATACGCAGCTTCGCCGACAGCGTCTCGATCACCGCCAGGCCGAAGCCGCCGACGGCGAGCTTGACGATCAGCACCGGTGTCGCGCCGAGGATCGCCAGCCAGTCGGCGCTGCCTTCGGCGATGCCGAACGGCAGGAACAGCGCGAGGCCGATGCATGAATAGTTGAACAGCTTCAGCGCCGACGCCCACTCGAGCAGCGCCAGGTGGCGCGCCGAGTACTCGAGCAGCATCGCCTCGTGGATCATCGTCAGCTCGAGGTGAGTGGCGGGATTGTCGATCGGGATGCGCGCGTTCTCGGCCAGAGACACCATCGTGAACGCGACGCCGGCGAACGCGAGGCTCGGATAGATCGCGAATTCCCGGTGGGCAAGCGTGTCGACGATCGTCGGCAGCGACGTCGAGCCCGAGATCAGCGATGCGGTGAACAGCACCATCAGCAGCGCCGGCTCGGCGAGGAAGCCGACGAACATTTCGCGGCGCGCGCCCATCGAGCCGAACGCCGTGCCGATGTCCATCGCCGCGAGCGCTGCGAACACGCGCGCCAGCGCGAACAGTCCGACCAGCGCGATCGCGTCGGCGGCGCGCGCGAACGGAAGATCGGTCGCCAGCGAAGGGACGATCGCCGCCGCCAGCGCCATCGCGGCAAAGACGATGTAGGGCGTCATCCGGAACAGCCACGACGCGTTTTCCGCGACGACCGCGTCCTTGTTGAACAGCTTTCTGATCGTCCGGTAGGGCTGCAGCAGCGGCGGCGCGCTCCGGTTGGACAGCCACGCCCGGCACTGATTGACCCATCCGACCAGGATCGGCGCCAGCAACAGCGCGATCGCGAGCTGCAGCAGTTGCGACAGGAAGCCGGTGGCGCTCATCGGACGAACATCAGCAGCGCGAGCAGGGTGACGAAACTGTAGACCAGATACACCGAGATCCGGCCCTGCTGGATTCGGCCGGCGAGGCGCGCCATCGACTCGACGCCGCGCACGACCGGCAGATACAGCCATTGCCACAGGTGATCGCCCACGGTGACGCGATACCGCGGCGCGGCGTCGAACGGCGAGGGCAGCACGCGTTCGACCCGGAAGAACGCCTCGAACACCTGCCGGATCGGCTGGCCGAAGCCTTCCGCCGTGTCCTGCATGCGCGAGGTCTGCAGCGGGAAGCCGCAATCCCACGCCGGCCCGCTGCGGACGCGACCGTGGTACCAGCGATGCACGACCTGGATCGTCAGCGCGACGACGGCGGCGATCACCAGCAGCACGATCAGCGGGCTGTAGCTCGAGCGGTCCGGGCTGATCGGCGCGAGCAGCCACCAGTCGGCGCCGGCGTGCCCGACCGTCGTGCCGAGCAGCGCCAGGTTGACGGTGTCGATGAGCGCCGATGACGGTTCCGGGAAACAATCCGAGCGCGACGCAGCCGGTGGCGAACCACGCCAGCGCGACGCGCTCGAACCGGCCGGCGTCGTGCGCGTACGCGAGGTGGGGCTCGCGCGGTCTGCCCGAGGAAGACGACGCCGTAGAACTTGACCATCACGTAGGCGCCGCCAGCGCCGCGACCAGCACCAGCGCCGCCGCCGCGAGCGGCACCAGCATGTTGACGAACGACTGCGGCAGCGTCGGCGTGAACAGGAAAGCCTGCAGCAGCAGCCATTCGGAGACGAAGCCGTTGAGCGGCGGCAGCCCGGCGATCGCCAGCGTGCCGATCAGCGCCGACCATGCGACCCACGGCATGCGGTGAATCAGGCCGCCGAGCTTGCCGAGACTGCGCTCGTGGGTCGCGTGCAGCACCGAGCCGGTGGCGAGGAACAGCAGGCTCTTGAAGAACGCGTGGTTGAGCGCGTGATAGAGCGTCGCCATCAGCGCGATGCGACGCCAGCAGCGTCTTGCCGTAGGCCTTGAACAGGATCGCTAGGCCGATGCCGGCGACGATGATGCCGATGTTCTCGATCGACGAATACGCGAGCAGGCGCTTCATGTCGGTCTGCACGGTCGCGTAGATGACGCCGAACAGCGCGGTGAGCAAGCCCGAGCACCAGCGCGTGACGCCCCACCACCATAGCTGCGCGTTGAGCAGGTCGAACGTCACGCGCAGCAGGCCGTAGATCGCCGTCTTCAGCATCACCGCCGCTCATCAGCGCGGAGACCGGGCGACGGCGCTGCCGGATGCGCCTCCGGCAGCCAGATATGCAGCGGCAGCAGCCCGGCCTTGGCGCCGAAGCCGAACAGCGCGAGCAGGAACGCGATCGATGGCCAGCGCCGGCGAGGACGACCGAGCGCATCGAGCCGAACGTGTAATCGCCGCTGCCGCCCTGCAGCACGCCGAAGCAGAGCAGGATCGCGATCGCGCCGATGTGCGCGATCAGCAGGTACAGAAAGCCGGCGCGGCGGATTTCGGGCACGCGGTGATCGGTCGTGACCAGGAAGAACGACGCGAGCGCCATCGTCTCCCACGCGACCATGAAGACGTAGGCGTCGTCGGCGATCAGCACCAGCGCCATCGCCGGCGAGGAACACGTGATACTGCAGGCACACAGGCCCGGCGAACGTGCCTTCGCTGGCGCGGAAGTAGCCGGCGGAGAAGACCGAGATGCCGTGCCGCGGCGCCGCCGAGGAGCAGCAGGAAGAACGCCGACAGCGCATCGAGCCGCAGGTGGAACGGCAGATCGGGCAGGCCGAGCGGCAGCACCATCGTCTGCGCGACATCGCCGATCGCGGTGAGCGCGACGATCGCGAGCGCGAGGCCGACCAGCGCGCCGGCGACGAACAGCGAGCGGCCGGCGAACCCGCCGCCGATCGGCACCAGCGCCAGCATGCCGATCGCGAGCCACGCGACGATGGCGTCGACGATCAGGGGCAGCGCGCTGGTCATCGCCGGAACGCCTGGATTTTCCGCGTCCGGCGCAGAGCAGCGTCAGGCATCGCGCCTACTTGACGCGCATGCCGGGCTCGGCGCCGGTGTCCGGCGCGAGCAGGAAGATGCCGGGGCCGTCGCCCGACGCGGCGAGCACCATGCCCTCGGACAGGCCGAACTTCATCTTGCGCGGCGCGAGGTTCGCGACCATCGGCGTCAGCCGGCCGACGAGGTCCTCCGGGCTCGTACGCCGACTTGATGCCGGCGAACACGGTGCGATGCCGCGCTTCGCCGATGTCGAGCGTCAGCTTCAGCAGCTTGTCGGCGCCTTCGACGTGCTCGGCGTTGACGATGCGCGCGATGCGCAGGTCGACCTTCGAGAAGTCGTCGATGGTGATCGGCGGCGCGACCGGCGCCGCTGCGCGCCGGGGGCTCGGCGGCCGGGACGAGGCGGCGCGCCGGCCGCGGCCTTCGGGCCGTCGAGCAGCGCGTCGATCTGCTTCGGGTCGATGCGCGTCATGCAGGTGCTTGTAGTCGCCGATCGCGTGGCCGGCCGGCAGCGGGTGCCGAGTCGTTCCACGCCTGCGACGGAATGCTGCAGGAACAGCTCGGCGCTGCGCGGCGACGCGCCGGCAGCACCGGCGTGAGCAAGATCGGTCAGGAGCCGGAAGCCGTCGATGCAGTCCGAGCACATCTCGAGCGACCCGTGCGGCGCCTCGGCCTGCTTTGGCGAGCTTCCCACGGCTTGTGCCGGTCGAAGTACTCGTTGATGCGGTCGGCGAGGTCCATCACCTCGCGCAGCGCCTTGCCGAACTCGCGGTCCGCGTACAGCGCCGCGATCCTGTCCGACAGTGCCTGCAGCGCCACGCCGTGGCGCGCGTCGAATCCGGACGGCGCCGCCAGCTTGTCCCGGTCTGCGCGATGAAGCGCGCGGCGCGGCTCGCGATGTTCACGTACTTGCCGACCAGGTCGCTGTTGACGCGCGCGATGAAGTCGTCGGGATTGAAGTCGAGGTCCTCGACGCGGTCGTTCAGCTTGGCGGCGATGTAGTAGCGCAGCCACTCGGGATTCAGGCCGAGGTCGAGATACACGCTCCGGGCTGATGCCGGTGCCGCGCGACTTCGACATCTTCTCGCCGGAGAACGTGATGAAGCCGTGCACGTACACGTTGTCGGGCACCTTGTACGGCGCGCCGGCGAACTTGAGCATCGCCGGCCAGAACAGCGTGTGGAAGTAGATGATGTCCTTGCCGATGAAGTGGATCTGCTCGACGCTTCGGGTCGGCGCAGGAACTCGTCGAAGTCGACTGCCCTTGCTCGGCGAGATAGTGCCTTCAGGCTCGCGAGGTAGCCGACCGGCGCGTCGAGCCAGACGTAGAAGTACTTGCCGGGCGCGTCGGGGATCGGGATGCCGAAGTACGGCGCGTCGCGCGAGATGTCCCAGTCGGCGAGCCCCTTGCCGCCGCCGTTCTTCGCCCAGCCACTCGCGCACCTTGTTCGACGACCTCGGGCTGCAGCCTGCCCGGCGCCTGCGTCCACTGCGCGCAGGAACGCCACGCAGTGCGGATCCGACAGCCGGAAGAAGAAGTGCTCGGACGTCTTCAGCACCGGCGTCGCGCCCGGTGAGCGTCGAGTACGGATTCTTGAGGTCGGTCGGCGCGTAGACCGAGCCGCAGTTCTCGCACGCAGTCGCCGTACTGGTCCTTGGTGCCGCACTTCGGGCACTCGCCCTTGATGTAGCGGTCCGGCAGGAACATCGCCTTCACCGGGTCGAAGAACTGCTCGACCGGCTTCGCGTAGATGAGGCCCGCGGCCTTTGCAGCCGGCGGTAGATGTCCTGCGACAGCTCGACGTTCTCCGGCGAGTCGGTCGAGTGCCAGTGGTCGAAGCTCGATGTGAAACGCCGGCGAGATCGCTTGCCGGCTGCGCGTCGGCCGCGATGCGCGCGACCAGCTCCTGCGGCGTGATGCCCTCGGCTTCGGCCTTCGAGCATGATCGGCGCGCCGTGCGTGTCGTCGGCGCAGACGAAATGCACCTCGTGGCCCTGCATGCGCTGGAAGCGCACCCAGATGTCGGCCTGGATGTACTCCATGATGTGGCCGATGTGGAACGGGCCGTTGGCGTACGGCAGCGCCGTGGTGACGAAAAGCTTGCGGCGCGGCATGCGGTCGAGAAGACCTTGATGCGGCAGGGGATTGGCGCATTCTAGCAAATGGCCCGAAGCGCCGAGTACCGAGAGCGGCTGATTTTCGCTAAACTCGACGTTCTAAGCGTTCGACACGACCGACATCCCGAATGGCCATCACCGAGGCCGACGTCCACGCCAGTCTGCGCGCGCTGATCGATCCCAACACCGGCCGCGATTTCGTCTCCGACAAGGCGGTGCAGCAAGGTGCAGGTCGACGGCGGCGAATGTCGCCGTCGACGTCGTGCTCGGCTATCCCGGCGAAGAGCCAGCACGAGACGCTGCGCCAGCTGGTGCCAGCGCCGTCTCGCGGCGCTGCCGGGCGTCGGCAGCGTCGCGGTGACGCATCAGCCAGCAAGATCGTCTCGCACGCGGTGCAGCGCGGCGTGAAGCTCGTGCCCGGCGTCAAGAACATCATCGCGGTGGCGAGCGGCAAGGGCGGCGTCGGCAAGTCGACGACCGCGGTCAACCTCGCGCTCGCGCTCGCCGCCGAAGGCGCCACCGTCGGCGTGCTCGACGCCGACATCTACGGGCCGTCGCAGCCGATGATGCTCGGCATCGCCGGCCGGCCGGAGTCGAAGGACGGCAAGACGCTCGAGCCGCTGGAGGCGTACGGCGTGCAGGCGATGTCGATCGGCTTCCTGATCGACACCGACACGCCGATGGTCTGGCGCGGGCCGATGGTGACGCAGGCGCTCGAGCAGCTGCTGAAGGACACCAACTGGCGCGAGCTCGACTACCTGATCGTCGACATGCCGCCGGGCACCGGCGACATCCAGCTCACGCTGTCGCAGAAGGTGCCGGTCACCGGCGCGGTGATCGTCACCACGCCGCAGGACATCGCGCTGATCGACGCGCGCAAGGGCCTCAAGATGTTCGAGAAGGTCGGCGTGCCGATCGTCGGCATCGTCGAGAACATGACGCATCCACGTCTGCTCGAACTGCGGCCACGCCGAGCACATCTTCGGCGAGGGCGGCGCGCAGAAGATGTGCGGCGACTACAACGTGCCGTTCCTCGGTCGCTGCCGCTCGACATCCGCATCCGCGAGCAGGCCGACTCCGGGCGGCCGACGGTCGTCGCCGATCCGGACGGCGCGGTCGCGGCGATCTACAGCGACATCGCGCGCAAGGTCGCGGTGTTCGTCGCGCAGAAGGCCGAGGACTTCTCGCGCCGAAGTTTCCGAAGCATCGTCGATCGCAGAACACCTGACTGCCGCCGCGCGACGGCAGGACCCGCGATGATCAAGTCCGACAGTGGATCCGCCGCATGGCGGCGGAGCACGGGATGATCGAGCCGTTCGAGCCGGGCCAGGTGCGCGAGGTCGAACGGCCAGCAAGATCGTCTCGTACGGCACGTCGAGCTACGGCTACGACATCCGCTGCTCGAACGAATTCAAGATCTTCACCAACATCAACTCGACGATCGTCGATCCGAAGAACTTCGACGAGAAGTCGTTCGTCGATTTCAAGGCGACGTCTGCATCATCCCGCCGAACTCGTTCGCGCTGGCGCGCACGGTCGAGTACTTCCGCATTCCGCGCAATGTGCTCACGATCTGCCTGGGCAAGATCGACCTACGCGCGCTGCGGCATCATCGTCAACGTGACGCCGTTCGAGCCCGAATGGGAAGGCTACGTCACGCTCGAGTTCTCGAACACGACGCCGCTGCCCGCGAAGATCTACGCCAACGAAGGGCGTCGCGCAGGTGATCTTCTTCGAGTCCGACGAGGTCTGCGAGACCTCGTACAAGGATCGCGGCGGCAAGTACCAGGGGCAGCAGGGCGTCACGCTGCCGAAGATCTAGGCGCGATCGCATGCGCGTTCGCGACCTCTGCAAAGCGCGGCCGTCGATCGCCGATCATCGCCGCTCTGCCAGGTCGCGGCGATGGCGGTGTGGTTCTCCGCGTCCGCGGTCGTCCCGGCGCTCGTCGCCGAGTTTCACCTGTCCAATTTCGCGCAGGCGGCGCTGACCAGCGGCGTGCAGGTGGGCTTCGTCATCGGTTGCCTGGTCAGTGCGTTTCTGGGCCTGCCGGATCGCGTCGATCCGCGCCGCTTGTTCGCGGCATCGGCGGCGGTCGCGCGCGCTCGCCAACGCCGGCTTGCTGGTCGTCGATCCGGCGTCGATCGCCGCGCCGCTGCTGCGCGTGATCACCGGCATCGGCATGGCCGGCGTCTATCCGGTCGGCATGAAGCTCGCGACGACCTGGGCGCGCGACGACATGGGGCTGATGGTCGGCATCCTCGTCGGCGCGCTGACGCTCGGCTCGGCGTCGCCGCATCTGTTCAACGCCTTCGGCGGCGTCGACTGGCGCTCCGACCGTCGTGCTGTCGTCGGCGAGCGCGCTGGCCGCCGCGCTCGGCGATCGCGCTCGCCGGGCTCGGCCCCAACCGCAAGCCGGCGCCGCGCTTCGAACCGCGGTGCGATGCTGCTGGCATGGCGCGACGTCCCGCTGCGGCTCGCCAACCTCGGCTACCTCGGGCACATGTGGGAGCTCTACGCGATGTGGGCGTGGATCGGCGTGTTCCTGAACGCGAGCTTCGCCCTTTCGCTGCCGCCGGACGTCGGCGCAGGTCGACGCCAGGCTGGCGGCGTTCGCGACCATCGGCGCCGGCGCATTCGGCTGCGTCGTCGCGGGACTCGTCGCCGACCGGGTCGGCCGCACGACGGTGACGATCATCGCGATGGCGATCAGCGGCAGTTGCGCGGCGAGCGTCGGACTGCCTCTTCGGCGGCACTCCCTGGCTGCTGGTCGCCGTCTGCCTCGTCTGGGGCGTCAGCATCGTCGCCGACTCGGCGCAGTTCTCCGCCTCGATCGCGGAGCTCGCCGATCCGGCGCGCGTCGGCACGATGCTCACCCTGCAAACGGCGCTCGGCTTCACGCTGACGCTGGTGACGATCCATCTGCTGCCGTATTTCGTCGACGCCGTCGGCTGGCGCCACGCCTTCGTGCCGCTGGCGATCGGTCCGGCGGTCGGCGTCTGGGCGATGGTGCGGCTGCGCCTCGATCCGGCGTCGGTGCGGCTGGCCGGCGGCCGGCGCTGAACGGCCTTGTCGAATATTCGGCTGGAATCGGCCTCGCGCTCGGCGTAGCATCATTGGGCTGCGCCGCGGAGAATCGCGGCGCGACGTTCCGGGCGAATTCAAGCGAGGGGAAATCCATGGCCTACCATCTGGAAGGAAGACTGCTCGAAGTCTGCAATTGTCGCGTGCTGTGCCCGTGCTGGATCGGCGAGGATCCCGACTTCGGCACCTGCGACACCATCGTTTCCTGGCATTTCGACAAGGGCACGATCAATGGCGTCGACGTCGCCGGTCACACGATTGCGATGATCGCGCACATTCCCGGCAACATCCTGCAGGGCAACTGGCGCGCGGCGGTCTACCTCGACGACAAGGTGAGCGCCCAAGCAGGAGGAAGCGATCCTCGGCGTCTATACGGGCAAGCTGGGCGGCCCCGTCGCGGACCTGGCCAAGCTGGTCGGCGAAGTGGTGTCGGTCGAAAAAGTGCCGATCCAGTGGGACGTCCACGGCGGCAAGGGTGTGATCAAGATCGGCAACGCGGGTTATGCCGAGCTCGAGCCGTACAAGAGTGCAAGCGGCGCGACGACGACGCTTACGGACACGGTTTTCTCGACGGTTCCCGGCGCGCCGGTGTTCGTCGGCAAGAGCCCGCGCTATACGTCCAAGGTCGACAAGCTGGGCATCAACCTCGGCCTCAGCGGCCACAACGCGCTGCAAAGCACGTTCGTGTTCAACGCCTGAAGGCGGCTGAGGAACGAGGCTAGATAGCGCCGTGTCCGACCGCCAGGCAGCGGCCGCGGCGACTGCGGCGCGCGCCCTCGACCCGCAGACGCTGCGCGTCGCCCTGGTGGCCGCGCTGTCCGCCGTCGCCTGGCTCGCGCTGGCCGCATGGAGCTCGAGCCCGTATGGGCGCTACCTCGAGCACGGCGGCTGGACCGATGACGGCCCGTTCGGCGTGCTTTGCCGCAGCATCCCGCAAGGCGCGTTGATCGTCCCGGCGCTGGTCTACGCGCTCGCCTGGCTGCTGATGATCACGGCGATGATGCTGCCGACGACCTTGCCGCTGCTCGGCATCTTCGGGCGTGTCGTGGCGGCGAGGCCCGACGCCGGCGCGCTGCTGGGAAGAGTCGTCGCCGGCTACGCGATCGCCTGGCTGGGCTTCGGTCTCGTGGCGCACGGGGTCGACAGCCTGCTGCACGCCGGCGCCGCGCAGGTCGGCTGGCTCACCGGCCGTGGCTGGGTGGTCGGCGCGGTCGTGCTGGCCGGCGCCGGAGTCTTCCAGTTCAGCGCGCTCAAGTACCGTTGTCTGGAACGCTGCCGCACGCCGTTCACGTTCATCAATGCGCGCTGGCACGGGCGCGCGCCGCGCCGCGAGGCATTGCGCATCGGCTTCGAGCACGGCGTCTTCTGCGTCGGCTGCTGCTGGGCGCTGATGGCTGTGATGTTCGTCGTCGGCATGGGCAGCCTGGGCTGGATGCTCGTTCTGGCCGCCGCGATGGCCGCCGAGAAGAATCTGCGCTGGGGAAAGCGGCTGCGAACGCCGCTGGGCCTCGGTCTGATCGCCTGGGCCGGAATCCTGATCGCCGCCAACGTCTGACCCGCGGCGCCGGCGGCGAAGGCGTTTTCCGCCGCGGCCGTCAAATCGCTCGCATCGCGCGCCGTCGCAGTGCACAATGCGGCCCTGACGAGGGGTGCGGCCACCGGCCGGACACCCCGCTTTCTTTTCTGGCGCACGGCACGACACGATCCTCAGGAGTGGCTGGATGAAATTTCGCTTTCCTATCGTCATCATCGACGAAGACTTCCGTTCCGAGAATGCCTCGGGCCTGGGCATACGCGCGCTTGCCGCCGCGATCGAAAAGGAGGGGATGGAAATCCTCGGCGTCACCAGCTACGGCGACCTGTCGCAGTTCGCCCAGCAGCAATCGCGCGCGTCGGCGTTCATCCTGTCGATCGACGACGAGGAATTCGGCGCCGGCTCGGTCGAGGAAACCGAATCGGCGCTGAAGAGCCTGCGCGCGTTCGTCGAGGAGATCCGGTTCAAGAACGCCGAGATCCCGATCTACCTCTACGGCGAGACGCGGACGTCGCGGCACATCCCGAACGACATCCTGCGCGAGCTGCACGGCTTCATCCACACGTTCGAGGACACGCCGGAGTTCGTCGCGCGGCATATCATCCGCGAGGCCAAAAGCTACCTCGACTCGCTGGCGCCGCCGTTCTTCCGCGCGCTGGTCGACTACGCGCAGGATGGCTCGTATTCGTGGCACTGCCCGGGCCACTCCGGCGGCGTCGCCTTCCTCAAGAGCCCGGTCGGGCAGATGTTCCACCAGTTCTTCGGCGAGAACATGCTGCGCGCCGACGTCTGCAACTCGGTCGACGAGCTGGGCCAGCTGCTCGATCATTCGGGACCGGTCGCCGCCGCCGAGCGCAACGCGGCGCGCATCTTCAACGCCGACCACTGCTTCTTCGTCACCAACGGCACGTCGACGTCGAACAAGATGGTGTGGCACGCCACCGTCGCGCCGGACGACATCGTCGTCGTCGACCGCAACTGCCACGTGTCGATCCTGCACGCGATCACGATGACCGGCGCGATTCCGGTGTTCCTGACGCCGACCCGCAATCACCTGGGCATCATCGGCCCGATTCCGCTGGAGGAATTCCGGCCCGAGAACATCCGCAAGAAGATCGAGGCCAATCCGTTCGCGCGCGCGGCGAAGAACAAGCAGCCGCGGATCCTGACGATCACCCAGAGCACCTACGATGGCGTCGCCTACAACGTCGAGATGCTGAAGGAAACGCTGGGCGACTGGATCGAGACGCTGCATTTCGACGAGGCGTGGCTGCCGCACGCGGCATTCCACGATTTCTACAAGGACATGCACGCGATCGGCAAGGACCGCCCGCGAAGCAAGAAGGCGATGGTGTTCGCGACGCACTCGACGCACAAGCTGCTGGCCGGGATCTCGCAGGCGTCGCAGATCATCGTGCAGGAATCGCAGACACGCAAGCTCGACCGGCACATATTCAACGAGGCGTACCTGATGCACACGTCGACTTCGCCGCAATACGCGATCATCGCCTCGTGCGACGTCTCGGCGGCGATGATGGAAGCGCCCGGCGGAACCGCGCTGGTCGAGGAGTCGATCGCCGAGGCGCTCGATTTCCGGCGCGCGATGCGCAAGGTCGACGACGAGTGGGGCAAGGATTGGTGGTTCAAGGTCTGGGGCCCGGAGAAGCTGACCGCGGAGGGCATGGGCAAGCGCGACGACTGGATGCTGAAGGCGAACGAGAAATGGCACGGCTTCGGCAACCTGGAGCCTGGCTTCACGATGCTCGACCCGATCAAGGCGACGGTGATCACGCCGGGGCTCGACGTCTCGGGCAAGTTCGCCAAGACCGGCATTCCGGCGTCGATCGTCACCAAGTACCTGGCCGAGCACGGCGTCATCGTCGAGAAGACCGGGCTTTACTCGTTCTTCATCATGTTCACCATCGGCATTACCAAGGGCCGCTGGAACACGCTGGTGACCGCGCTGCAGCAGTTCAAGGACGATTACGACAAGAACCAGCCGCTGTGGAAGATCCTGCCGGAGTTCTGCGTCAAGCAGCCGTCGTACGAGCAGGTCGGCCTGCGCGACCTGTGCCGGCAAATCCACGACATGTACAAGGCCAACGACGTCGCGCGCGTGACGACCGAAATGTATCTGTCCGACATGCAGCCGGCGATGAAGCCGTCGGACGCGTTCGCCTGCATGGCGCACCGCGAGATCGACCGGGTCGAGATCGACCAGCTCGAAGGACGCGTCACCAGCGTGCTGCTGACGCCGTATCCGCCGGGCATCCCGCTGCTGATCCCGGGCGAGCGCTTCAACCGCACGATCGTGCAGTTCCTGCAGTTCGCCCGCAACTTCAACCAGCAATTCCCCGGATTCGACACCGACATCCACGGCCTGGTCGAGACCAGCGAGGCCGGAAAGCTCCGCTACTTCGTCGACTGCGTGCGGCCGAAGTAGCGGTTGCGAGTTCAGTCGGCCTGTCGCGGGCTTCCGTCCGGCAGGTGGGTCTGGCACTCGATGAATATGCGCGCGGTGCTGGCGCGACAGATCGCCGAGTCCAGGCGCGGGTAGATGCCGCGAATCGCCTCGTCCTTGGTGGCGAAGATCCTGTCGCGTCCGATCCGGTCGACCAGACCGGCACGCTCCAGCACGTCGACGACGGTGGGCTTCAGATTGCACAGGTAAAGGGCCCCCCCGGCCGCCGTCTGCGCATCGGCCTCCTGCGCGAGCAGCTCGGCCCCCGCGACGTCGATGAAGTTGATGCCGCTGCCGATCAACAGCACGTGCCGTCGCGCCGACGCGCCGCGGCGCATCGCCTCGAGCTCGTCTTGCACATGATCGACCGCGCCGAAGAATAGCGAGCCGTCGACCCGCAGCAGCGCAAGCTGCGGACATTCGGTCAGGCGGCCCAGCGAGCCACTCGCGGCGACCGGGATGAAGCGCCGCTGCGGCGACGCCGGGTCCGGCGCGACCGCATGGATCGCCGGGTGCGTCGTGCGGTTCAGATAGGCGAACAGCGAGCAGAGCACGCCGACCAGGATCGCGAATTCCAGCTGGACCAACAGCGTCGCCAGAAACGTGACCGTCAGCACCAGGGCTTCGCTCCGTCCGATGCGCACGATTTCGCGGATGCGTGCGAGATCGATCAGGCCCCAAGCGATGATGAACAGAAGCGCCGCCATTACCGCGAACGGCAGGTACGCTGCAAGCGGTGCGACCAGCAGCAGCACGACGAGCAGGAAGGCGGCGGAAAACACCGCGGCCAGCGGCGTTTTGGCGCCGGCCTCCAGGTTGGCGCCGGTACGGTTGAAGGATCCCGACGTCGGATAACTCGAGGTGAACGCGCCGGCGATGTTGGCCAGCCCCTGTCCGATGAATTCCTGATTGCCGTCGATGCGCTGACCCGAACGAGCGGCAACGGCGCGCGCGCTCGCCACCGCTTCGGTCAGTCCGATCACCGTCAGCGCGAACGCGATCGGCGCGAGCATGCGCCAGGTTTCGCCGGAAAACTCCGGCAGCGACAGCGGCGGCACGGCAGACGGAAGCGGGCCGACCGTCGCGACCTGCGCGATGCCGGCGCGCGCCAGCGCGTACGCGAAGACGCTGCCGACGATCATTCCGGTCAGCAGGTAAGGCACGCGCGGCAGCACCCGGCGGCTCGCCAGCGAGGCGATCAGTGTCACGACTCCGACCGCCGCGGTCCAACGATCGATCTCGGTCGCGTGCCGTGCGAACGACGCCAGCGCATTGACGAAGCTGGCCGGGTGGGCAGCTGGCAATCCGAAAAAGTTCGACAGCTGCGCCGCGATGATCAAAAGTCCTGCGCCGGCGGTGAAGCCGATGACGACGGTGGTGGAGACGAAATTGACCAGCGCGCCCAGCCGGGCGAGACCCAGCGCAAGCTTGATCAGGCCGATCATCAGACCGAGCGTCAACGCGAGGCGAAGATACTCGGGCGAGAACGGCAGCGCCAGCGCGGAGAGCGAGGCGGAGACCATCAGCGAGGTCGCGTTGGTCGGTCCCGAGACGAGCTGCCACGACGATCCCCACAGAGCGCCGACGACCGCGGGAAGCATCGCGCCGTACAAGCCATACTGCGGCGGAAGCCCGGCCAGCGTCGCGTACGCGACGCCCTGCGGGAGAACGATCAGCGCGCCGAGCAGGCCCGCAAGCAGGTCGGCGCGCAACGTCGCCGCGGTGACGCGATGCCGCCAGGCCAGAAACGGAAAGAGCCTCAGCGTCAGCGGAGGCATCGGAGACTAAAGCTGGGCTGCACGGCCGCCATCATGCAGCGGCGGCCGGGGTCGCGCAACGAGGGCGCGAGCGCGATCGGACCTAAGCGGCGACCGGAACGCTGGCCAGCGCGGGCGGCGCCGGCGCGGCTTGCGCCTGCGCGGCGGCGATCAGCGAGGCGAGCACGCACGAGGCCATGCGCACTTCCATCGTGTCACTGCGGCCTCCGAGAACGACCGGAACCTTGGCACCGAGCACGATGCCGGCGGCAAGCGCACCGCAGATCGCAGTCAGCGTGCGCACCATCAGCGAGCCGGACTCGAGGCCGGGAACGATCAGCACGTCGGCGTGGCCGGCGACCGGATCGTCGACGCCATTGACGCGCGCAGCATCGGACGAGAGGGCGCTGTCCGCGGTCAGCGGCCCGGCCACCGTGCCGCCGGTGATCAGGCCTTGCGTCGACATTTTCGCCAGCGCCGCGGCGTCGCCGGTCGCAGGCAGCGCTGCGGTCACGCCCTCGACCGCCGCCAGCACCGCGACTTGCGGGTTCGCGATGCCCAGCGCATGCGCGAGGTCGATGGCGTTCTGCACGATCTCGCGCTTAGCGGCGAGATTCGGCGCGATGTTGAGCACCGCATCGGACAAGATGAATGGCCGGGCGAAACCGGCGACATCCATGAAGAATGCGTGCGTCAGCCGACGTTCGCCTCGCAGTCCGGCGTCGGGCGCGGCGACTGCGCGCATCAGGTCATCGGGATAGAGGCTGCCCTTGATCAGCGCCCGCACGGTGCCGTCACGTGCAAGTGCGACGGCGCGCCGCGCTGCCTCGGCCGGGTCGTCCGGGGTATCGATCAACTCGATGCGCGACAGATCGAGTCCGGCATGTGCCGCGGCGTCGGCGATGCGCGCCTCGGGTCCGATCAGCACCGGCGCCAGATAGCCGGCGAACTGGCCGGAAAGGGCGACCTGCAGCGAATCGCGATCGCACGGATAGACGATCGCCGTCGGCAGCGCCGGCAAATTGCGGACGCGCTCGACCAGGCGCTGGAAGTGCGGACGGGTAGGCATAGCCACCGAGCGTGGCAAAGGGGGAAGGGCCTGTCAACCCTTTCCGATGACCGGCATTTGGCTGGGAGCAGCCGTTATTCTTTTGTCATCCCGGCACAAGCCGGGATCCGGCCCCTAAACCTCGGCCTCCTTGCGCGGATCGCAAGGGGCACCTTTGGCGTGTCGGCCTCCGAAGGTGTTCGCGGACGTGCGCATCCCCATGCTTCGCATGGGGCCCCTGCTTACTGCTCACACCTCGGCCTCCTTGCGAGGATCGCAGGCAAGCGTTTGGCGTGTCGGCCTCCAAAGGTGTTCGCGGACGTGCGCATCCCCATGCTTCGCATGGGGCCCCTGCTTACTGCTCACACCTTCCCTTTCCAGGGAACGACGACCCGCTCGACCTGCCGCATCAACAGGTCGAACAGATAGGCGACGGCGCCGATGACGACGATGCCCATGATCACGATATCGGTGCGCAGAAAATTCGACGCGTTGAGCACCATCTGCCCGAGCCCGTAGGTCGCCGCGACCATTTCGGCGGCGACCAGCGTCGTCCAGCCGAAGCCGATCGAAATACGCATCGCCGTCAGGATCTCGGGCATCGCCGCCGGTATGACCACGTGGGTGATCACCTGCCAGCGTGACGCCCCCATCGAGTACGCGGCGTGGATCTGCTCCTGCGACACCGAGCGCACACCGGCGCGCGCGCTCATCGCCAACGGTGCAAAGCAGGCGAGGTAGATCAGCAGGACCTTGGACAATTCGTCGATGCCGAACCAGATGATGATCAGCGGCAGATAGGCGAGCGGCGGCAAGGGCCGGTAGAACTCGATCGGCGGATCGAATATGCCGCGGGCGATCCGCGAAACGCCCATCGCGATCCCGATCGGTATCGCGGTGACGCAGGCGAGCAGGAACGCGGTGAAGACGCGAAACATCGACCAGCCGAAGTGCGTCGCCAGCGGCGCGTCGGTCAACTGGCCGCGCGCGGACTCCCACAGGCGGGTGAACACTGTTTCCGGCGTCGGCAGGAACAGCGGCGGCAGCCAGCGATAATGACTGGCGATCCACCACAGTGCGCCGATCGCGACCATCGTCACGATCGATATCGCGGTACTCGGGCCTTCGCCTGGCGTCGAGTAGCCGGAAGTCTTCGGGCGATCGGCGCCCGCTGCCGGAAGCGTCGCCATCGTCAGGGTCCCGCGGCGCCGGCGACCGCGTTGTCGCGATGCAGGATCACCGCCAGCACTTCCTCGCGGATGCGGATGAAGTCGGGCGAGGATTTGATCGCGCGTGCGTCGCGGGTCTCGATAAAGCGGCGGCTGAAATCGAGCTCGTACTCGTGCGAGATGCGTCCCGGGCGCGGCGTCATCACGACCAGATGCGTCGCCAGGAACAAGGCCTCCTCGACGCTGTGCGTGATGAAAAAGCACATCTTGCCGGTGCGGTGCCAGACGTCGAGTATCAGTTCCTGGATCGCTTCGCGGGTGAACGCATCGAGCGCGCCCAGCGGCTCGTCCATCAGCATCAGCTGAGGATCGCTGGCGAGTGCACGCGCGATGCCGACGCGCTGCTGCATCCCGCCGGAGAGCTCATAGATCGGCCGCTCCGCCAGCCCCTCGAGGCCGACCAGCGCGAGCGTTTCGAGCGCGATGTTCCTGCGTGCTGCGGCGGTGAGACCGCGCATCCGCAGCCCGAATTCGACGTTTTCGGCAACATCGAGCCACGGCATCAGCGCGTGCTTCTGGAACACGACGCCGCGGTCGGCGCCGGGGGCGGTCACGGGCTTGCCGCCGAGCTTTATCGTTCCCTCGGTCGGCGGCAGGAATCCGGCGATGCACGACAGCAGCGTCGTCTTGCCGCAACCGGACGCGCCGATGGCGACCAGGAATTCGCCATCGCGCATCGACAGATCGACGCCGGACAACGCGTCGACGGTGCCGTTCTTGGTCGCGTAACGGACGCCTAGCTGGCGGATATCGAGCGTGGGCAAAAGGATTCCCGTTCGAAGTCGGCGTTATAGTGTGGGATCGCACTCAGGAGAGCGAGCTTCCGACGCGCCGCAGGTCAAGGATTCTGGCAGAAAAACGGCGGCGCTTCGGGCGCCGCCGTATCGATCGCCGGAAGCCTTTCCGATACCTACATCGCCTTGGTCACCCACTCGACGGTCACGTTCTTGCTGTAGTCGGGTGCGACCGTCTGCAGCCTGCCCTGGTCCTTCAGGAAGTTGGCCTGCTGCGTCAGCGCCTTGGCCGCGGCACCGTTCGCGCCGCCGCCGAGCCAGGTCGGCGACGCCTGCTCTTTCGCGCTGGGGAAGCCGTACAGGGCCATCGACGCCGCCACGTCCTCGGGTTTGCCGCCCGACCACTTGGCGACCGCCGCGACCTTGGCTTGATCCCCGGTCCAGGCCTTGGCGTTGGCACGATAGTCGGCATCGGCTTTCGCCACGGCCTTGACCAGCGCCACCATGAACGCCGGATTCTCCTTGGCGAACTTGCGCGTGACGATCAGGCCGTCGAACGTGCATGCGCCCTGCTTGCAGATGTCGCCCGACGTCGTCAGCACCTTGCCGTTCTTCTTGACCTGGGTCAGCACCGGGTCCCAGATGAAGGTCGCGTCGATGTCGCCGCGCTCCCACGCCGCAGCGATTTCCGGCGGCCGCATGTTGAGCACCTGCGCATCGCTCGGCTTGAGGCCCGCCTTCTGCATCGCATACAAAAGCTGGAAATGCGAGGTCGACACGAACGGGGTGCCGATCTTCTTGCCCTTGAGGTCGGCCACCGTGTTGACCCCGCTGCCGTTGCGCGCGACCAGCGCTTCTGCCGCCGCGATGTCCTCGAGAATCCAGAAGAGCTCGACGTCCATGCCCTGGCTGATCGCGGTCGCGATCCCGGTCGATCCGACTTCGCCCAGCTCCACGTCGCCGGAAGCCATCGCGCGGATCACGTCGCCGCCGCCGCCGAACTGGCGCCAGTTGATCTTGTAACCGGTCGCCTTTTCGATCTCCTGGCTCTGCTGCACCCAGCGCCAGGGATTCATCATGTCCTGATAGGCAAAGGTAACCGTTTTCTGCGCCGCTACCGGCAGCGCGACTGCCGCCGCCACCGCGAACAGGAATCCAGCCAGCCAATGTTTCATTTTTTCCTCCGTCCCTTTGATGTCGAAACGACGCTGGTCAGATCGTCGCCAGCGTCTTGCGCAAACAGTCGACGATGATGTCGACATCCTTCTTCTCGGCGATCAGCGGTGGCGCGATGATCGCGCAGTCGCCGGTCGTCTTCAGATGCAGGCCGTTGTCGAACAGCTTCTTCTGCAGAACATGTCCGCGCTTTCCCGGTGCGCCGTCCGGATGAATGTCGAAGGCGGCGAGCATCCCGTAACCGCGAATGTCGGCGACGACCGGCAGATCCTTCAGCGACCAGATGGCGTCGAGGAAATACGGCGACAGCTCGGCGCCGCGCTCGAACAGATTTTCCTTCCGGTAGATGTCCAGCGTCGCGAGCCCTGCCGCGCACGGCGCCGGATGCGCCGAGTACGTGTAGCCGTGGAAGAATTCGATCGCCCCTTCGGCGGCGGCGCCCGATGATGGTGTCGTGCACGCGCTCGCTGACCGCCACGGCGCCCATCGGCTGCGCGCCGTTGGTGATGCCCTTGGCCATCGTCATCAGGTCGGGCGTCACGCCGAAGCTTTGCGCGGCGAACGCCTTGCCGGTGCGGCCGAAGCCGCAGATCACTTCGTCGAACACCAGCAGGATGCCGTGCGCGTCGCAGATCTCCCGCAGGCGCTTCAGATAGCCCTTGGGCGGCACCAGCACGCCGGTCGAACCGGCGATCGGCTCGACGAAGCAGGCGGCGATGTTCTCGGCGACCATAGAGGTTGACGAAGCGCACCAGATCGTCGGCCAGCTCGGCGCCATGCGCGCCTTCGCCGCGGACGAAAGCGTTCTCCTTCAGGTGCGTGTGGCGCATGTGCACGATGCCGGGCAAGCGTCGGCCCGAACCGGCGCCGGTTGTTGACCATGCCGGCGAGCGAAACGCCGCCGAAATTGACGCCGTGGTACGCGCGTTCGCGTGAGACGAACATGTTGCGCCCGCCCTGGCCGCGCGCCTGGTGGTAGGCGAGCGCGACTTTCATCGCGGTGTCGACCGCTTCCGAGCCCGAGTTGACGAAGAAGATGCGGTTGAGGTCGCCCGGCGTCAGCTCCGCCACGCGCGCCGCGAGCTCGAACGACTTCGGGTGTCCGCGCAGGAACGGCGCGATGAAATCGAGCTCGCGCAGCTGCGTTCCCGACCGCGTCGGCGATCTCCTTGCGGCCATGCCCGGCGGCGCAGCAGAACAGGCCCGAGCTGGCGTCGATGATCTTGTCGCCCACGGTCGCTCCAGTAATACATGCCTTCGGCGCGCACGACGATCTTGGGATCGGACTTGAATTCGCGGTTCGGCGTGAACGGCATCCAGTACTCGTCGAGCGAGACCTGGCGTGCGCGGCGCTGGGTCGCGCAGATTGGTTTCGGCATGGTCCATGCGTTTCTCCTCATCGCCGGCGAAACCGGCACTGCGGCTCGTCGCCGTCGGGCCGTTGCGGCTGTGTTAGGATTCTACGCCAGCTTGCGGGCTGGGGTAATGCAGCGACGGCGCACCGTGCAGTCGTCGCGCAGTTGTCGAACCGCGCTCGAGCAAGGCACGCTCCCACGATGCACATCGGCGTTCCCAAGGAAATCAAGGTCCTCGAGCACCGCGTCGGCCTGACGCCGGAGAGCGTGCGCGAGGTCGTGCGCGCACGGCCACGAGGTGATCGTCGAGACGCGCGCCGGGCAGGGCATCGGCATGGACGACGACGCCTATCGCCGTGCCGGCGCCACGATCGCCGCGACGGCGGCGGAGGTGTTCGCTCGCGCCGACATGATCGTCAAGGTCAAGGAGCCGCAGGCCGTCGAGCGCAGCGATGCTGCGACGCGGCCAGATGCTCTTCACCTATCTGCACCTCGCGCCCGATCCCGAGCAGGCGGCGCGATCTCGTCGCCAGCGGCGCCGTCTGCATCGCCTACGAGACGGTGACGTCGACGAGCGGCGGCCTGCCGCTGCTCGCGCCGATGTCGCGAAGTCGCCGGGCGCATGTCGATCCAGGCCGGCGCCTACTTTCTCGAAAAGGCGCACGGCGGCCTGGGCGTGCTGCTCGGCGGCGTGCCGGGCGTCGATCCGGCCAAGGTCGTGATCCTCGGCGGCGGTGTCGTCGGCTCGCATGCGTGCCACATCGCGCTGGGCATGGGCGCGGAAGTCGTGGGTGCTCGACCGCAACACCGACGTGCTGCGCGCGCTGTGGCGGCAGTTCGGCCGGCCGCTCAACACGGTGTTCTCGACGCACGACGCGATCGAGCGCCACGTCATCAGCGGCCGATCTGGTCGTCGGCGGCGTGCTGATTCCCGGCGCGTCGGCGCCGAAGCTGGTGTCGGCCGCGCTGGTCAAGCAGATGAAGAAGGGCTCGGTGATCGTCGACGTGGCGATCGACCAGGGCGGCTGCTTCGAGACCTCGCGCCCGACGACGCACGCCGATCCGACCTATGTCGTCGACGGCGTGATCCACTATTGCGTGGCGAACATGCCGGGCGGCGTGCCGCGCACGTCGACGTTCGCGCTGAACAACGCGACGCTGCCGTTCGTCGCTGGCGCTGGCGGACAAAGGCTGGCGCGCGCGCTCGCCGACGATCCGCACCTGCGCAACGGGCTCAACGTGGCGTTCGGCAAGGTGACCTGCCAGCCGGTCGCCGAGGCGCTCGGCTACGCCTACACCGGAACCGTGCGGCCGACGCTGGCATACGATGCGCGCAACAACGTGGAGGAGACGGCGATGAACTCGATGACCGATGCCGGCGCGCTGCCGGCGCGAAGCGCGGTGCGCGGCCGGCAGAAAATGACGCCGTCCGAGGCGTTCGTCGAAACCCTGGTCGCGCACGGCGTGACCGACGTCTTCGGCATCGTCGGCTCGGCCTACATGGATGCGCTCGATCTCTTTCCGCTCGCCGGCATCCGCTTCATCTCGGTCGCGCACGAGCAGGGCGCCGGGCACATGGCCGACGGCTACTCGCGCGTGTCCGGGCGGCACGGCGTCTGCATCGCGCAGAACGGTCCCGGCATCACCAACTTCGTGACTGCGGTCGCCGGCCGCGTACTGGGCGCATTCGCCGGTCGTCGTGCGTCACGCCGGAAACCGGCTCGATGACGCTGGGGCTCGGCGGCTTCCAGGAAACCGAGCAGCTGCCGATCTTCTCCAAGATCACCAAGTACCAGGCGCACGTGAACAACCGGGCGCGCATGGCCGAGCTCACCGCGCGCGCGTTCGATCGCGCGCTGCTCGAGCTGGGTCCGACGCAGCTCAACATCCCGCGCGACTATCTTCTACGGCGACATCGAATGCGAAATTCCGCGTCCGCTGTCGATCGAGCGCGGCGCCGGCGGCGAGCAGAGCCTCGACGATGCGGCGGCGCTGCTGGCCGAGGCGCAAATTCCCGGTCATCCTCTGCGGCGGCGGCGTCGTCATGGCGGACGGACAGGCCGAAGCGATCGCGCTCGCCGAGCTGCTTGCAGGCGCCGGTCGCCAACAGCTATCTGCACAACGATTCGTTTCCCGCCGATCATCCGCTGTGGTGCGGGCCGCTCGGCTACCAGGGCTCGAAGGCGGCGATGAAGCTGCATCGCGCAAGGCCGACGTCGTGCTGGCGCTGGGGACGCGGCTGGGGCCATTCGGCACGCTGCCGCAGCACGGGCTCGACTACTGGCCGAAGACACGGCGAAGATCATCCAGATCGACGCCGACCCGCGGATGCTGGGCCTGGTCAAGCCGATTTCGGTCGGCATCTGCGGCGATGCGAAGGCCGCGGCGCGGGCGCTGATCGCCCGACTGTCCGGACGCTCGCTCGCCTGCGACGGCAACCGCGAGCAGCGGCGCGCGGAAATCGCGGCCGAGCAGCTCGGCCTGGGAATCCGAGCTCGCGCAATGGTCGCACGAGAAGGATCGCTGGTCGCTCGAGGTCGCCAAAGACTCGTCGGCGCATGCATCCGCGGCAGATGCTGCGCGAGCTGGAAAAGGCGATGCCCGACGATGCGATGGTGTCGACCGACATCGGCAACATCTGCTCGGTATCGAATTCGTATCTGCGCTTCAAGTCGCCGCGCAGCATGTTCGCCGCGATGAGCTTCGGCAATTGCGGCTACGCGTTTCCGACGATCATCGGCGCCAAAGTCGCCGCGCCCGGCCGCCCGGCGATCGCCTACGTCGGCGACGGCGCATGGGGAATGAGCTTCGGCGAGATCCAGACCTGCGTGCGCGAAGGCATTCCGGTCACCGCAGTCGTGTTCAACAACGGCCAGTGGGGCGCCGAAAAGAAAAATCACGTCGATTTCTATGCCAATCGTTTTGTCGGCGTCAACCTCGACCGGCAGCCGTCGTGGGCCGTCGTGGCCAAGGCGATGGGCGCCGACGGCATCCGCATCGAAAGGCTGTCCGACGTCGGTCCGGCGCTGCGCGCCGCGGCCGATGCGCAGAAGGAAGGCAAGACGACGATCCTGGAAATGATGGTGACACGCGAGCTTGGCGATCCGTTCCGGCGCGATGCACTGGCGCATGCCGGTGCGGCATCTCGACAAATACAAATCGACGGCGGCGCGCTAGGCGATGCCGGCTTGCATCGCCGAGCGGAACGACTCGGCTGCGTTCGGCGCGGCGCCGGCGGCAACGCGTTGATCGCGCCGCCGCTGCCGGCCCCGCTTGGCTATGTCGCCTGGGGCGCGGGCGTCGCGCTGTTCGCCGGCGTCGTGCGCGGCTTCGCCGGTTTTGGCCTGTCGGCGTTCATCGTCGCCGGCATGTCGCTGCTGCTGTCGCCTCAGCAAATCGTCCCGGCGGCGATGATGCTGGAGATCCTGGCGAGCCTGTCGCTGCTGCGCTCGGTATGGCGCGACGTCGCCTGGCATTGGATCGGTCCGCTGCTCGCAGGCTACGCCGTCGCGGTGCCGCTGGGCGTCTGGTGCCTGGCGACGCTGCCGGAGGTTCCGCTGCGCACGGCAGTGTCGATCGTGATATTCGCCGCTGCCCTGATCATGCTTCGCGGGTGGCATCCGAACTTGCGCGACACCATCGCCTTGCGCCTCGGCACCGGCCTGGGCTCCGGGTTCCTTTCGGGATTGTCATCGATCGGCGGCATATTCGCCGCGACGATGCTGTTCACGACCTCGCTTCCGGGACCGCGCCTTCGCGCGACGCTGATCATCCTGTTTTTCGTCAGCGCGTGGTACGGGCTGGCGTGGACATGGCAGCAGGGACTCGCCACCGGTACCACGGTGCTGTGGACGGCATGGCTGCTGGTGCCGATGCTGGTCGGCATCGCGATCGGGCACCGGTTTTTTGCGCGCACCGCGGAAGAACAGTTCCGGCGCGCGGTGTTGCGGGTGCTTGCCGGCATCGCCGGACTTGGCCTGGTGCGCGCGCTGTGGGCGTTTTTCTGACATCGCAGGCAATCGCGTTCATACTTAGCCAGCCGGTTTGCGCCGGCGGCGCCGACGCCCACGAATCTCGACGCAGCCATCGTTCATGACCCGCCAGATCGCATTCGACGACCGTTCCCGCCAGCAGACGCATTTCAGCACCTGCTACATGTGCGCGTGCCGCTGCGGCATCAAGGTGACCGTCGAGAACGATCGCGTGCGCTTCATCCAGGGCAATCCGAATCACCCGGTCAACAAGGGCGTCCTCTGCGCCAAGGGTTCCGCCGGCATCATGAAGCAGTATTCGGCGGCGAAGCTCACCAAGCCGCTGATGCGCCGGCCCGGCGCCGAGCGCGGCGCCGGCGGACTTCGTCGAGATCGAGTGGGACGAGGCGCTCGACATCCTGACCGCGCGCCTCGCGACAGATCCGCAGCGACCGATCCGACCAAGCTCGCCTTCTTCACCGGGCGCGACCAGATGCAGGCGCTGTCCGGGCTGTGGGCGCAGCAATTCGGCACGCCGAACTGGGCGGCGCACGGCGGCTTCTGCTCGGTCAACATGGCGGTCGCGGGCCTGTACACGATCGGCTATTCGTTCTGGGAGTTCGGCGCGCCCGACTGGGACCACGCCAAATACTTCATGCTCTGGGGCGTCGCCGAAGACCATTCGTCGAACCCGATCAAGATCGGCCTCGACAAGCTGAAGCGCCGCGGCGCCAAGTTCGTGTCGATCAACCCGGTGCGCACCGGCTACTCGGCGATCGCCGACGAATGGCTGCCGATCCGCCCCGGGACCGACGGGCTGCTGGCGCTGGCGATCGTCCACGTGCTGCTCAAGCGCGGCGCGATCGACTGGGAGTTCCTGATCCGCTACACGAACGCGCCCTGGCTGGTCGTGCAGACGCCGGGCATGCCGGGCGATGGTCTGTTCGCGCGCGACGCAGAACGACAATCCGCTGGTCTGGGACCATGTCGCGCAGGTGCTCGCCAACGGCCATCTGCCCGACATCGCGCCGGCGCTGTTCGCGAGCGTCGAGCTGCCCGACGGCCGCCGCGCCAAGACGGTGTTCTCGCTGATCACGCGAGCGCTATCTCGGACGAGCGCTATGCGCCCGAGACGGTCGCGGCCGAGTGCGGCATCGATGCCGCGACGATCACCCGCATCGCGCACGAGATGGCGCACGTCGCGTTCAACGAGGCGGTCGAGCTGCCGATCCGCGTGGACCGACATGCACGGGCGCACGCACGACAAGGTCGTCGGCCGGCCGGTCGCGATGCACGCGATGCGCGGCATCTCCGCGCACTCCAACGGTTTCCAGACCTGCCGCGCGCTGCACCTGTTGCAGATGCTGCTCGGCGCGCTCGAAGGACCGGGCAACTTCCGCGCCCGCGCGCCGTATCCGCGGCGCATCCCGATGCGCACGCTGCCGGAGAACGATCCGACGGTGATCTTCGCGCCGGACACGCCGCTGAAGCGCATGCCCAACGGCAATCCCGACGCGGCCCGAGGACCTGGTCATCGACGAGGACGGCAAGCCGCTGCGCATCGACAAGGCGTACTCGTGGGAGTCGCCGCTCGCGGCGCACGGCATGATGCACATGGTGATCACCAACGCCGCCAACCAGCGATCCGTACCCGATCGACACGCTGCTGCTGTTCATGGCGAACATGGCGTGGAACTCGTCGATGAACACCGGCGACGTGCGCGAGATGCTGGCGCGCACGGACGCGCACGGCGAGTACGCGATACCGTTCATCGTCGTCGTCGACGCGTTCCAGTCCGAGACCGTCAATTTCGCCGACCTCGTGCTGCCGGACACGACGTACCTCGAGCGCTACGACGCGATCTCGCTGCTCGACCGGCCGATCTCCGAGCCCGACGCGGCCGGCGATGCGATCCGCCATCCGATCCTGCCGCTCGACCGCGACGTGCGGCCGTGGCAGGACGTGCTGGTCGAGCTCGCGTCGCGGCTCAAGTTTCCGGCGTTCACGCGCGCGGACGGCTCGCGCAAGTTCGCCGACTACCGCGACTTCATCGTCAACTACGAAAAGCTTCCAGGCATCGGCTTCCTCGCCGGCTGGCGCGGCGAGGACGGCGAGTCGCACCTGCGCGGCGAGCCCAACCCGAAGCAATGGGAAAAGTACATCGAGAACCAGTCGTTCTTCACCTATCCGTGGCCGGAGAATATGCGCTACTACCGGTTCGCGAACAAGGACTACCTCGAGTTCGCCGAAAAGCATCGCGCTGTTCGGAACGCCGCCGGTGCAGGTGATCATGCAGATGTATTCGGAGCCGCTGCAGAAGTTTCGCCTCGCCGGACAGGGCCTGTACGACGGCCCGCAGCCGACAGTCTCCGACAGACCGCGAGCGGCTGGCCACCTATTTCGATCCGCTGCCGTTCTGGTACGAGCCGCTGGAAACCCAGGGAAAGGCGCGCGAAGCGTATCCGTTCCACGCGATCACGCAGCGGCCGATGATGATGTACCACTCGTGGGATTCGCAGAACGTCGTGGCTGCGGCAGATCGTCGCGCAGAATTATCTGTACATGAATCGCGGCAGCGCGCAAGAAGCTCGGGCTGGCCGACTACGACTGGGTCTGGGTGGCATCGCGCCACGCTCGAATCCGCTGCCAGCTGAAGACGATGGAAGGGGTCGAAGCGAATACCGTCTGGACCTGGAACGCGATCGGGCGACAGGCGGGAGCCGCAGGCCTCGACGCCGGACGCACCCGAAGCGACGGCGGGATTCCTGCTCAACCACCTGATTTCGGAGCTGCTGCCCAAGCATGCGAGCGACGAGCGCCGCCTGACCAACTCGGATCCGGTGACCGGGCAGGCGGCGTGGTTCGACCTGCGCGTCAGCATCCGCAAATGCGCACCAGGCGAAACCGGCGTATGGCCGACGGTGGCTCCGGCCATGCGCATACCCGGCGACGACGGCGTGCGTCCGGCGATATTGCGTTGGACTACCAAGAGGTCCTGATGAACGCGACTTTCCGGATCGAGCGATGAAACTCGGTTTGCTGATCGATCTCGACACCTGCGTCGGATGCCATGCCTGCGCCACCGCGTGCAAGGAATGGAATGGCTCGTCGTCGGTCAGCGGCCCGCTTGTCCGACTATCAACCGTTCGGCGCCGAGCCGTCCGGCGTGTGGTTCAACCGGGTGCGCCACTACGAGGTCGGCGATTATCCGGCGAGCAAGACGATCAACTTCCCGATGTCGTGCCTGCATTGCGAAGACGCCGATTGCGTCAGCGTCTGCCCGACCGGCGCGTCGTACAAGCGCGCCGACGGCATCGTCCTGGTCGATCAGGACAAATGCATGGGCTGCAACCTGTGCGCCTGGGCCTGCCCGTACGGTGCGCGCGAGCTCGACCAGGCGACCGGCACGATGAAAAAGTGCACGCTGTGCGTCGACCGAATCTACGACGTGCTGTTGCCGCCGGAGGACCGCCAGCCGGCCTGCGTGCTCGCCTGTCCGACGCACGCGCGGATGTTCGGCGACTTCGACGATCCGCACTCCGAAGTCTCTCGCGTCACTGCCGACCGTGGCGGCTTCGGCCTTCTCCCCGAGCTGGGCTACGCCCCGGTCAATCGCTATCTGCCGCCGCGCGAGCCGAAACCGTTGCCCGGAGTCGATGACGCGCGCGCGCTCCTCGAGCGTGGGCTCGCGAGCCTCGCGAGCCCCGTGATCCGGCGATGAGGCATCCGGGCGCCACGTCGCGATGAAGCCTGCGCTGTCGATCGTTTTTTTCACCGTGGCCTCGGGCGCGGGCCTGGGGCTTCTCGCACTGCTCGCGCTCGCCGATCTCTGCCCGGTGCCGCTGTTGTCGCCGGCGGCGCCGCCGCGCGGCATCGCGCTCGCGCTGCTGCTGATCGCCGCAGGTCTCGCTTCGTCGGTGCTGCATCTGGCCAAGCCGTCGAATGCCTGGCGCGCGTTTGCACGCTTCCGTACGTCCTGGCTTTCGCGCGAGGCAGTGCTTGCGGCGCTGCTCTTTCCGCTGGCCTTCGCCTACCTGGTCGTGGTGTCTCTGGATACCGCCGGCATCGCGCGCGCGTGGCTGGCGATCGCGGTCTGCCTGCTCGCGTGGGGACTGTTGTTCTGCACGGCGATGATCTATGCGAGTCTGAAGCCGATCCGACAGTGGCGGACCGGATGGACGCCGGCGGCGTATCTGCTGCTCGGCCACTGGTCCGGCGCGCTGATCACCGTTGCGCTCGCCATCGGCTACGGAGGCGATCTGGTCGCCTGGGCATGGCTCGCGGCGGCGCTCGGCGTGGCGGCCCTCGTCGTCAAGCTCGGCTACTGGCGCCACGGCGCCGCCGATCGCGGCGGCAAGTCGGTGCTGACGCTCGAGCAGGCGATCGGCGTGCCGCAGGGCGTCCGGCCGCCGGGTATCAGCGTTGCGCAGGCGCGGCTTTTCGACGCCGGCCACACGCAACGGACATTTCTCACCGACGAATTCGTCTTTCGCATCGCGCGTCAGCACGCGCAAGCCGTGCGCGGGGTCGCGCTGGCGCTCGGCTTCGGCATCCCGTTGATCTGGCTCGCCACGGGGCCGCGCCACTGGGCCGCGGCGGGGTCGGTCGCCGTGCTGGCGATCGTCGGACTTCTCGCCGAGCGGTGGCTCTTTTTCGCCGATGCGCGCCACACCGTGCGCCTCTACCATGGCGATGCCCGAACCTGAGCTGCTCGAGGTCGACGTCTGGCGCGGCGGCAGCGACGCCAGCGGGCGATTCCAGACCTACGCAGTGCCGCGGCTGGAGGCGCAGACGGTCCTCGACGTCGTCACCTGGATCCAGCGCAAGCTCGACCCGACGCTCGCCTACCGATTCGCCTGCCGCGTCGGCATGTGCGGCTCGTGCGCGATGACGGTCAATGGTCGCGCGCGATGGACCTGCCGCACGCATGTCGCCAAGGTTGCCAACGGCAAGCGTCTGCAAATCGCGCCGCTTGCCAACCTGACTATCGTGCGCGACCTGGTCGTCGACATGCGCGAGTTTTTCGACAAATGGGCGAAGGCCGGAGGACAGTTCACGCCGACCGCGTCCCGTCATGACGACTTTGCGCGCGTCGCGCCCGAGTCGCCGGCGCGTCGCGAAGTCGATGCGGCGATCGAGTGCATCGGCTGCGGCGTCTGCTACGCATCGTGCGACGTTGTCGCGTGGAATCCGGCCTACCTCGGCCCGGCGGCGCTCAACCGGGCCTGGACCTTGCAGAACGACGTGCGCGACGGCGGGCGAGTCGAGCGGCTGGCCGCGGTCGCCGGCGACGCCGGTTGTCACGCCTGCCATACACAGGCCGCGTGCACCGAGCGCTGTCCGAAACAGCTTTCGC
This sequence comes from uncultured beta proteobacterium, assembly GCA_963697485.1. Taxonomy (GTDB): domain Bacteria; phylum Pseudomonadota; class Gammaproteobacteria; order Burkholderiales; family Casimicrobiaceae; genus PALSA-1003. Next base: position 5,434 of record CAVOOD010000005.1, on the reverse strand, counting down.
CGACTGCGTCGATCGCGGGGCTGAAGCGCATGACGGCGCGCGCAGCGCTCAAGGGCGAGCTGTGAGTGCGCGCATTGAAACGCGCCTGTGGCTGGCGCAACGCGCGAGCGCGGTGGTGCTCGCACTTTGCGTGCTGGTCCATCTGGCGACGATGATCATCGCGGTGAAGGGCGGATTGACCGCCGCCGACATCCTCGGCCGCACGCACGGCAATACGGCCTGGGGCGCTTTCTACGCGGTGTTCGTTGCGGCGGTCGCGATCCACGCGCCGATCGGACTGCGCACGATAGCAGCGGAATGGCTGGGCTGGCGTGGGCGCGGCGCCGGCGCCTGTTGGCTTCTCGTCGGCGTCGCATTGTTCGTCATCGGACTCCGCGCCGTCGCGGCCGTCGTGCTGTGAGAACGGCCGGCTGGCGCAACCGTGACCACCCGTCGTACTGGGCATTTCTGGTCCACCGCGTTTCGGGGCTCGCGCTGGCCCTCTTCCTGCCGCTGCATTTCTGGGCGCTGGGACGAGCACTCGCCGGCGAAGCCGCGCTCGGCGATTTCCTGCGCTGGACCGAGCAGCCTCTGGTCAAGGCGTCCGAAGTGGCGCTCGTCTTCCTGCTTGCCGCGCATCTCGCCGGAGGCCTGCGCCTGCTGCTGGTCGAGTTCGTCGGCTGGCGCCCGCAGGCGGGGCGGAGCTGGGTCGCCGTCGCCGCGGGCGTTGCGCTGTTCTGTGCGCTGACGTTCGCGCTTAACCTATACTGAGCGCATGCTTCGCATCGATCCGGGCCTCGTCGAGAACGTCGCCAAGGAGCTCTACATCCGGGCGCTGAAGATCCTGCCGCCCGACATCAAGCAGGGTTTCGCGGCGCTGGCCGCACGCGAGACCGCGACGACGGCGCAAAACGTGCTGGGCACGATGATCCGCAACATCGCCGTCGCCGAGGCGACCGACAACCTGCTCTGCCAGGATACCGGCATTCCAATCTACAACGTCACGATCGGGCGCGGCGTGCAGTTCGGCGACGGCGACGGTGCGGCGCTGAAGGCCGCCATCCGCAAGGGCTGCGAGCGCGCGACCCGCGAGCATCCGCTGCGCTCGTCGATCGTGCACCCGTTGACGCGCAAGAACGAGCACACGTCCTGCGGCATCGGCGTGCCCGTCATTCACATCGACCATGGCGACCAGGTCGACGGACTGAAAATCGAAATGATCCCCAAGGGCAGCGGCTCGGAGAACAATTCCTGGCTCAAGATGGCGGTGCCGGCCGAAGGCGTCGACGCGATCAAGACCTTTGTCATCGACTGCGTGCTCGATGCCGGCGGCAAGACCTGCCCGCCGACGATCGTCGGCGTCGGTGTCGGCGGCACCGCCGACCTGTGCGTGCACCTGGCCAAGATCGCCGCAACGCGGCCGCTGGGCACGCATTGCGCGGATGCCGAGGGCGCGAAACTGGAAGACGAGCTCTCGGGTGCGGTCAATATGCTCGGCGTCGGCCCGCAGGGCCTGGGCGGCGACGCCACGGCGTTCGCCGTTCACGTCGAGCTCGCCGCGACGCATATCACGATGAACCCGGTCGCCGTGAACATGCAGTGCCATTCGGCGCGACGGGCCAGCGCGGCGATCACCGCGGCCGGTGTCGCGTACGGATTCTAAAGCGTGGCGCACCACGACCTCTCGACGCCGATCACCGAGGCGCAAGCGCGCGCCATGCGCGTCGACGACACCGTCACCTTGAACGGACCGCTGTTCGGCATCCGCGACGCGACGCAAATCGCGATGTTCGACCGCGGTCGCACGACGCGCTTCGATCTCGCCGGCCATGCGGTCATCCACACTGCGCCCAACGTGAAAAAGGTCGACGTGTCGCCCGCGCATCCGACCGGCTACGCGCCGGTATGCATCGGAACGACCACTTCGTCCCGGATGGAGCGCTTCACGCGTCCGTTGCTCGAGCGCTGCGGCGTGCGCCTCGTCATCGGCAAGGGCGGGCTCGGAGCGGCATCGCTTGCGGCGTTCGGCGAGTTCGGCGGCGCGTACCTGGCGATCGTCGGCGGCACCGCGGCACTCGAGACGACCTGGGTCGAGGCCATCGAGGACGTCGACCTCGACGACCTCAATCCCGAGAGCCTGTGGCGCTTTCGCGTCCGCGGCTTCGGCCCGTTGCGCGTGGCGATGGATAGCCACGGCGGCAGCCTGTACACGGCGGTCGATGCCGATGCGCGCGGCAAGCGCGCAGCAGCACTCGCGGCGCTCGGCGTCAACGCCCGGCCGGCACGCTGAATGCGGCGGTTCAAGAGCGACATCCTGATCCTCGGCTCGGGCGGTGCGGGCTTGTTCGCGGCGCTGCACGCCCACGCCGCGGACCCGTCGCTGTCGATCGCGATCGCCGTCAAGGGCCTGCTCGGCAAATGCGGCTGTACGCGCATGGTGCAAGGCGGCTACAACGTGGCGCTCGCCACCGGCGATTCGGTCGAGCGTCACTTCATGGACACGATCGAAGGCGGGAAGTGGCTACCCGACCAGGACCTCGCCTGGACGCTGGTCAACGGCGCGATCGAGCGCGTGCGCGAGCTCGAAAACGAGCTCGGCTGCTTTTTCGACCGCAATCCGGACGGCACCGTGCATCAGAAAGCCTTCGCCGGGCAGACGTTCGACCGTACCGTGCACAAAGGCGATCTGACCGGCATCGAGATCATCAATCGCCTGTCGGAGCAGGTGTGGGCCCGCGGCATCGCCCGGCTGGAAGAGCATCGCGCGCTGGAGTTCATTCTTACCGCCGACGGCTCGGCGCTGGCGGCGGTGCTGCTGGTCGACATGCGCAGCGGCGAGTACGTGCTGGCCGAGGCCAGGGCGGTGCTGCTCGCCACCGGCGGCGGGCCGACGATGTACCGCTATCACACGCCTTCGGGCGACAAGAGCTGCGACGGCCTGGCGATGGCGCTGGCCGCGGGCCTGCCGCTGCGCGACATGGAGATGGTGCAATTCCATCCGACCGGGCTGCTCGCCGGTCCACATACGCGGATGACCGGCACCGTGCTCGAGGAGGGATTGCGCGGCGCCGGCGGGTACCTGCTGAACGGCGACGGCGAGCGCTTCATGCAAAACGTCGATCCGCGCGCCGAGCGCGCAACGCGCGACATCGTCTCACGCGCGATCGACGCCGAAATGCGCGCCGGCCGCACGACACCGCATGGCGGCGTCTGGCTGTCGATGGTGCATCTGGGAGCGGACAACGTGCGGCGACAGTTCAAGGGCATGGTCGAACGCTGCGCCGACTGCGGCTTCGACCTCGCCGACCGCGTCGAGGTCGTGCCGACCGCACATTACATGATGGGCGGTGTCGAGTTCGCTGCCGATTGCACGACCGCGCTGCCCGGATTGTTCGTCGCAGGCGAGGATTCGGGCGGCGTTCACGGCGCCAACCGCCTCGGGGGCAACGGCGTGGCCAATTCGACGGTGTTCGGCGCGATCGCCGGCGACGCGATGGCCGGCTGGGTTGCGCGCAAGGCCGTGTTCCGCGATGCCGACAACGCCGCGATCCAGGCCGCGCTCGACCGCGCCGAGCGGCCGTTTGGCCGGGGCAAAAGCGCCGATCTGGACGCGATCCGCGAGCGTTTGTTCGCGACGATGTGGGACGACGCCGGCATCGTGCGCGATGCCGCCGGCCTCGACCGCGCGGCCGCGACGCTGGACGCGCTCGCCGACGAGCTCGGTGCGTATGCGCTTCCCGCAGACGCACGCGACCGGGCATTCAATCTGGGCTGGCACGACTGGCTCAACCTGGGCAGCCTCGTCGCGGTCAGCCGCGCGATCGTCGCCGCCGCCGCGGCGCGGCGCGAATCGCGCGGTGCACATTTTCGCGCCGATCATCCCGGCACCGGAAACCTGGCCGCCTCGGCCTATATTCGCGTGCGACGACGGCAGGGGAAGCTTGCCGTCGAAGCCGTGCCGGTGCGGTTTACGCGAGTCAGGCCCGGGGAGTCGCTGCTCGCGACACCAGGCTGAGGCCGGGGCAGGGAAGGCGGAGCCGCGACCGTCATATGGCTGTCATCTCCGTACGGCAAGAATGCGGCAAAGACGTCGAAAGGCACACTATGGCTGTCCGCGCCGAAGGTTTTTGCCGGATCATCGAGCAGCTCGGGGAGAAACAGGATTTCGAAGCCGAGCTCAGCCGGCTCGGGTACCGGCATGAGGATTTCTCGCTGACGGTTCGCCGCGCGCGGCTGACCGGGCCGGTCGACGGATGGACCGCGAGCTATACGGTTTGCGTGACCGATCTGCGGACGTCGCGCTCGAACGTCTACTGGGGCGGACCGCGCATGGAGTGGGTCGCGCAGTTCGCATCCGATCTCGCGCGCGGGTTTTTCGGCGAGCCGCGATTACTCCGTGAACCCCCGGTCCCCTGGCGCGCCCGTGTCGGCGGCTAACGACCCGGCTGGGCTAGTTGCCTGACGCGCGACGCCGCGTAAGTTCCATCAGCCAAGCCTGGGTGCCTGTACTAATCGCCCCCCCGTCTTCCGCCGGCGACCGCTGCTGACGATAGGCTCCGTCCGGCTGCATGACCCATGCCTGGCGGCTGTCCTCGAGGCAGGCCTGCAGTATTTCCCAGAGTCGCTCGCGCAGCGGCCGATCGTTGATCGGAGTCGCCGCTTCGACCCGTTGCGAAAGGTTGCGCATCATCCAGTCGGCTGAGCCGATGTAGAACTCGCCGGCAAGCGGGTCCTCTTCGCCGTTGGCGAAATAATAAGATGCGTGAATGCTCGAGAAATCGGCCGATGATCGACCGCACGCGAACGTTCTCGGTCCAGCCCGGAACGCCGGCACGAAGACAACAGAAGCCGCGAACGATCAAGTCGATCCTGACGCCGGCGCGCGATGCCGCCACCAGCGCCGACGTGATCTCCAGATCGTCAACCTGGTTGAGCTTGGCGATGATGTGGCCGGTCCGGCCCGCTTCGCAGTGCGCGGCTTCGCGCGCGATCATTTCCAGAAACCGTTGCCGCATGTTCATCGGCGCGACCAGCAACTTCTGGAATTGCGGTCCTTTCGAGTGGCCGGTAAGGTAATGAAACAGGTTGACGACGTCGGCCGTGATCGCAGGATCCGCGGTAAGCAGCCCGACGTCGGTGTACAAGCGCGCCGTCTTGACGTGATAGTTGCCGGTGCCGATGTGCGCGTAGCAGCGCAGCCCCATCCCTTGCTGGAGCACGACCAGTGCGATCTTGGTGTGGGTCTTCAGCCCGAGGACGCCGTAGGTCACGTGCGCGCCGGCCTTTTCCAGCTGCTTCGCCCAGTGCAGGTTGCGGGCTTCGTCAAATCGCGCGGTCAGCTCGATCACGCAGGCCACCTGCTTGCCTGCTTCCGCGGTTTGGACGAGCGACCGGACAAACGGCGTGTCGTCGCCGACGCGATAGACGGTCATTTTGATCGCCATCGTCCGGGGGT
>CAVOOD010000004.1:0-28082 GCA_963697485.1 uncultured beta proteobacterium | reverse complement strand
GCCGAGCGGCTGCTCGCGACGATGCGCTCGCTGCGCGATCTGCCCGAGTTTCGCTTCGAGACGCTGATCGACGTTTGCGGCGTCGACTATTCGGCGTACGGCGCGACCGCGCGCGGCCTCGCCTACTCGAGCTCCGACGCGACGCCGGCGGAGCCGCCCAAGCGACTGCACGGCGGGCGGTTCGCGGCGGTCTATCACCTGCTGTCACTCACGCACAATCACCGGCTGCGCTTGCGCGCCTTCGCGCCTGACGACGATTTTCCGGTGCTGCCGTCGGTCATCGACGTCTGGCCAGCGGCCAACTGGTACGAGCGCGAGGCATTCGATTTCTACGGCGTCATGTTCACCGGTCACCCGGATCTGCGCCGCATCCTGACCGATTACGGCTTTGTCGGCCATCCGTTCCGCAAGGACTTTCCTCTGTCCGGCAACGTCGAGATGCGCTACGACCCCGAGCAGGGCCGCGTCATCTACCAGCCGGTGACGATCGAGCCGCGCGAGGTCGTGCCGCGCATTATCCGCGAGGAAAGCTACGCGGAAAGCGAAGGGTTCCGCAAGGGTTGAAGACGTGGCGGAGATTCGCAACTACACGATGAATTTTAGTTCCGGCATAACGCCCGCTGCGCGGGCATTAGCCTCCACTGAAGTTCATGGTGACCATGCCTCATCGAGCGGAGGAGTGTAGGGGATCGTCATGGCGGAGATTCGAAACTACACCATGAACTTTGGCCCTCAGCACCCGGCGGCGCACGGCGTGCTGCGGCTGGTGCTCGAGCTCGATGGTGAAGTCATCCAGCGCGCCGATCCGCACATCGGCCTGCTGCATCGCGCCACCGAAAAGCTCGCCGAGTACAAGACTTACGTCCAGTCGCTGCCGTACATGGACCGGCTGGATTACGTCTCGATGATGTCGAACGAGCACGCCTATTGCCTGGCGATCGAGAAGCTGCTCGGCATCGAGGTGCCGATCCGGGCGCTCTACATCCGCGTGATGTTCGACGAGATCACGCGGATCCTCAATCACCTGCTGTGGCTGGGCGCGCACGCGCTCGACGTGGGCGCGATGACGCCGTTCCTGTACTGCTTCCGCGAGCGCGAGGACCTGATGGACTGCTACGAAGCAGTCTCGGGAGCACGGCTGCACGCCGCGTACTACCGTCCCGGCGGGGTCTACCGCGATCTGCCCGACCGGATGCCGCAATACCAGCCTTCGCCGATCCACAACGCCAAGGCGATCGCGCGCATGAACGAGAATCGGCAGGGGAGCCTGCTCGACTTTATCGAGGATTTCACGCGGCGCTTCCCGAACAACGTCGACGACTACGAAACGCTGCTGACCGAGAACCGGATCTGGAAGCAGCGCACGGTGGGCATCGGCGTGGTGACGCCGGAGCGCGCCAAGGCGCTGGGCTTTACCGGGCCGATGCTGCGCGGCTCGGGCGTCGCCTGGGACCTGCGCAAGAAACAGCCGTACGCGGTCTACGACCGGATGAAATTCGACATCCCGGTCGGCACGACCGGCGATTGCTACGACCGCTATCTGGTCCGCGTGCAGGAAATGCGCGAGGCGAACCGGATCGTCAAGCAGTGCATCGACTGGCTGCGCACGAATCCGGGCCCGGTGATCACCGACAATCACAAGATAGCGCCGCCGGCACGCGTGCAGATGAAAGAGAATATGGAAGAGCTGATCCACTTTTTCAAGCTCTTCACCGAAGGCATCCACGTTCCGCCGGGCGAAGTCTACGCCGCGGTCGAGCATCCGAAGGGCGAGTTCGGCATCTACCTTATCTCGGACGGCGCCAATAAGCCGTACCGGATGAAGATCCGCGCCGCCGGCTTCCCGCACCTGGCGGCGCTGGACGAGATGTCGCGCGGACACATGATCGCCGACGTCGTCGCGATCCTCGGCTCGCAGGATATCGTGTTCGGAGAGATCGACCGATGAGCGTCATCGATTCCAGGGTGGTGAACATCGACGAGCTGAAGCTCGAGCATTTCACCAAAGGCGACAAGTTCGAATCCCGATCGGTGCGCATCGGTCCGCCGCTTGGCGCGAAGGACCTCGGGTACTCGTACGATGTCGTCCCGCCGGGTAAGCGCTCCTGCCCGTTCCACAGCCATCGCGGCGAGGAGGAGATGTTCTTCATCGTCAAGGGCGCCGGGACGCTGCGCTACGGCGACGAGACGCGCAAGATTCGCGCCGGCGATGTCATTTGCTGCCCGGTCGGCGGTCCGGAAACTGCCCACCAGATCGTCAACGACTCGGACTCGGACCTCTGCTACCTGTCGATCAGCACGATGATGCCGGCGGAGGTCTGCGAATACCCGGATTCGAGGAAGATAGGCGCTTTCGGCGGCGGATTTCGCCACATGACGCAAGTCGGCGACCACGTCGACTACTGGATCGACGAAACGTGAGCGAATCGCAAGCGAAGGCGGTGATGATGCTCAGTGCCCAGGCACTGACAAGGATCGATCACGAGATCGCCAAATACCCGCCCGATCAGAAGCGCTCGGCGGTGATGGCGGCGCTGGCGATCGCCCAGGACGAGCACGGCTGGCTGTCGACCGAGACGATGGACTTCGTCGCCGCCTATCTCGACATGCCGCCGATCGCCGTCTACGAAGTCGCGACCTTCTACGAGATGTACAACACCGAGCCGATCGGCAAGTTCAAGCTGACGATCTGCACCAATCTGCCGTGCGCCCTGCAAAGCGCGAGCGAGGCGGCCGAGCACCTGAAGCGCAAGCTCGGCATCGGATTCGGCGAAACGACCCCGGACCGGATGTTCACCCTGAAACAGGGCGAATGCTTCGGCGCTTGCGGCGACGCGCCGGTGGTGCTGGTCAATAACAAGCGCATGTGCAGCTGGATGCGTCCGGCGGAGCTCGATCGACTGCTGGCGGAGCTGGCAGCGGAGGGAGCGCAGTGAACGCCCCGGCCGAATTTCTCGACTACGGCCCCGACGCCATCATCATGGCCGGCCTCAACGGCCGCAACTGGGCGCTGAACGACTACGTCGCGCGCGGCGGGTACGGGGCGCTGAAAAAGATCCTGGCCGAGAAGATCCCGCCGGCCACCGTCATCGCCGAAGTCAAGAAGTCGGCGCTGCGCGGCCGCGGCGGCGCGGGTTTTCCTACCGGACTCAAGTGGAGCTTCATGCCACAGCAGTTCGCCGGCGAAAAGTACCTGGTCTGCAATTCCGACGAAGGCGAGCCGGGGACGTTCAAGGATCGCGACATCATGCGCTACAACCCGCATATCCTGATCGAGGGGATGGCGATTGCCGCGTATGCGATGGGCTGCAAGCGCGGCTACAACTACATTCACGGCGAGATCTGGGATACCTACGAGCGCTGCGAGCAGGCGCTCGAGCAGGCGTACGCGGCCGGATTCCTCGGCGACGATATCCTCGGCAGCGGTTTTTCCTTTCACCTGTACAACCATCACGGCTATGGCGCGTACATCTGCGGCGAGGAAACCGCGCTGCTCGAATCGCTCGAGGGGAAAAAGGGATTGCCGCGCTTCAAGCCGCCGTTCCCCGCAAGCTTCGGCCTCTACGGCAAGCCGACGACGATCAATAACACCGAGACGTTCGCCGCCGTGCCGTGGATCATCAACCACGGCGGCGAAGCATTTCTCGCGCTCGGGCGCCAGAACAACGGCGGCACCAAGATCTTTTCGGTCTCCGGCGACGTCGCGCGACCGGGCAATTACGAGATCAAGCTCGGCACGCCGTTCGCCCAGCTGCTCGACATGGCCGGCGGGATGCGGGCGGGGCGCAAGCTCAAGGCGTGCATTCCCGGCGGCTCGTCGATGCCGGTGCTGCCCGGCGAGGTCATGCTGGCCACCGACATGGATTACGACTCGATCGCCAAGGCGGGGTCGATGCTGGGCTCCGGCGCGGTCATCCTGATGGACGACACGCGCTGCATGGTGCGATCGCTGTTGCGGCTTTCCTACTTCTACTTCGAGGAGTCCTGCGGGCAGTGCACGCCGTGCCGCGAGGGCACCGGCTGGCTGTGGCGCGTCGTCGACCGCATCGAGCACGGCAAGGGAAAAAACGAGGACCTCGACCTGCTGCTGTCGGTGTCGGACAACATCGCGGGACGCACGATCTGCGCGCTGGGCGACGCCGCGGCACTCCCGGTCAAGAGCTTCATCAAGCACTTTCGCGACGAATTCCAGTATCACATCGACCACAAGCAGTGCCTGGTGCCCGCTTATGTTTGACCTGCCGACCGTGCCAGCTCCCGGGTGCGCGCGATGCTGACGCTCGAAGTCGACGGCAAGTCCGTCCAGGTGCCCAACGGCAGCACGGTCATGGACGCCGCGCACAAGCTCGACATCTACGTGCCGCATTTCTGCTGGCACAAGAAGCTCACGATCGCCGCCAATTGCCGGATGTGCCTGGTCCAGGTCGAGAAGGCGCCGAAGCCGCAGCCGGCCTGCGCGACGCCGGCCGCCGAAGGCATGAAGGTGTGGACGCATTCGGAGGCGGCCGTCACCGCGCAAAAAGGCGTGATGGAATTCCTGCTGATCAATCACCCGCTCGACTGCCCGATCTGCGACCAGGGCGGCGAGTGTCAGCTGCAGGATCTCGCCGTCGGCTACGGCGCGTCGAGCTCGCGCTACGACGAGCCCAAGCGCGTCGTGCTCAACAAGAACCTGGGACCGCTGATCGCGACCGACATGACCCGCTGCATCCATTGCACGCGCTGCGTCCGCTTCGGCCAGGAGATCGCCGGCGTCATGGAGCTCGGCATGGCCAACCGCGGCGAATTCGCCGAGATCATGACCTTCGTCGGCCGCACCGTCGACTCCGAGCTGTCCGGCAACATGATCGACCTGTGCCCGGTCGGCGCGCTGACGTCGAAGCCGTTCCGCTACACGGCCCGAACCTGGGAGCTGGCCCGGCGAAAATCGGTGTCGCCGCACGACGGGCTGGGCAGCAATCTGATCGTGCAGGTCAAGAACGACCGAGTCATGCGCGTCGTGCCGCTGGAAAACGAGCCGGTCAATGAATGCTGGCTGTCGGACAAGGACCGGTTTTCCTACGAGGGTCTCAATTCGCCGGACCGGCTGACGAGTCCGTTGCTGCGGCGCGACGGCCAGCTGGTCGAAACCGACTGGCAGACCGCGCTCGAGTACGCCGCCGCCGAGCTCGCCCGCGTGCGCGACCAGCACGGATCGGCCGAGATCGGCGCGCTGGTGTCGCCGCATTCGACACTCGAGGAATTGCACCTCGCGCAAAAGCTCGTTCGCGGTCTCGGCAGTGACAACATCGATTTCAGGCTGCGGCAATCGGATTTCTCCGTCGATGCGCCACCGGCTGGTGCGCCCTGGCTCGGCATGTCCATCGCCGAGTTCGCCGCGCTCGATCGCGTGCTGGTCGTCGGCAGCTTCCTGCGCAACGACCATCCGCTGCTTGCGCACCGGTTGCGCCAGGTGGCCAAAAAAGGTGCGCAGCTTTCGCTGCTGCACGCGAGTGACGACGATCTCCTGATCAGGGTCGCGCACAAGGCGATCGTCGCGCCGTCGGCGATGCCGCGCGTGCTGGCGGAAATCGTCGTGGCAGCGGCCGCGGCGGCAGGCAAGCCGGCGCCGCCGGCCCTTTCCAGGATCACCGCGTCGGTGGAGGCGCAGGCAATCGCGGCGAGCCTCACCTCGGGCGAGCGCAAAGGCATCTTTCTCGGCAACTTCGCGCAACACCATCCGAAGGCGGCGCAGCTGCATGCGCTCGCGCAGGAGCTCGCGCGGCTGACCGGCGCCACACAAGGCTTCCTGACCGAAGCGGCCAATTCGGTGGGTGGACACATTGCGCAGGCGTTGCCGCAACAGGGCGGCATGAATGCGCAGGCGATGCTGGCCTCGCCGCGCAAAGCCTACCTTCTGTTGCATGCGGAGACCGATCTTGACGCCGCCGACCCCGGTGTCGCGCGCGCCGCGCTGAGGGCCGCCGAATGCGTGATCGCGCTCTCGCCATTTCGCTCCGGTGTGGCGGAACACGCCGATGTCGTGTTGCCGATCTCGCCCTTCAGCGAGACCGCCGGCACCTTTATCAACTGCGAGGGGCGCGTGCAGGCCTTCAACGGCGTCGCGCCGCCGCTGGGCGAGGCGCGGCCGGCATGGAAAGTGCTGCGCGTGCTGGGGTCGCTGCTCGGCCTGGACGGGTTCGCGCAGGACAGCATCGAGGCCGTCCGCGTTGAATTGCCAGCGGCGGAAGCGATCGCGGCGGGGCTGTCGAATGCGACGGGCACCGCGATCGACGCGCCGGCCGATGCCGACGTCGTGCCGGAGCGCGTCGCCGACGTGCCGATGTATTTCGCCGATCCGCTGGTGCGGCGCGCAGCCTCGCTGCAGAAGACGCGCAACGCGCGGCCACCGGCCGTACGCGCGAACGCGGCGACCCTGGCGCGGCTGCAGCTCGCCGACGGCGACGCTGCCCGCGTGCGCCGCGGCGAGGGCGAGGCGATGCTCAAGGTCGTTTCCGACGCCAGCGTGCCCGACGGCTGTGTGCGCATCGCTGCCGCGCATCCGACGACGAGCATGCTGGGCCCGATGTTCGGGCCGATCGCGGTCGAGGCGGTCGGATGAACGAGCTGCTCGCCCCGGTGCAGGACTTTTTCGGTCCGACCTGGCCGGCCGTGTGGACGCTGGCCAAGATCGTCGCGATCGCGATCCCGCTAATCCTGGCCGTCGCCTATCTGACGCTGGCCGAGCGCAAGGTGATCGGCTGGATGCAGGTCCGCATCGGCCCCAACCGCGTCGGTCCGCTGGGCCTGCTGCAACCGTTCGCCGACGTTTTCAAGCTGGTGTTCAAGGAGATCATCGTCCCGTCGGGAGCCAACCGCAGCCTGTTCTTCCTGGCGCCGCTGCTCTCGCTCGGCCCCGCGCTCGCCGCCTGGGCCGTGATCCCGTTCGACGACGGCATCGTCCTGTCCAACATCAACGCCGGGCTGCTCTACATCCTGGCGATGACCTCGATCGGCGTCTATGGGGTGATCCTCGCCGGCTGGGCGTCGAATTCCAAATACGCGTTCCTCGGCTGCCTGCGCTCGGCGGCGCAGATCGTGTCGTACGAGATCGCGATGGGCTTTGCGCTGGTCGGCGTGCTGATGGCGGCGTCGAGCCTCAATATCAGCGACATCGTGCGCGGCCAGGCCGGCGGCTTCTGGCACTGGTACATGCTGCCGCTGCTGCCGCTGTTCGTCGTCTACCTGGTGTCGGGGATCGCCGAGACGAATCGGCATCCGTTCGACGTCGCCGAAGGCGAGTCCGAGATCGTTGCCGGCTTCCACGTCGAGTACTCGGGAGTGACGTTCGCGGTGTTCTTTCTCGCCGAATACATGAACATGATCCTGATCTCCACGCTGGCCTCGACCATGTTCCTCGGCGGCTGGCTGGCGCCGCTGCCGATCCTGAACGACATCGGGATCGGCGGCCTGCATCCGCTCGGCGACGGCTTCCTCTGGCTGTTCGTCAAGATCTGCGCGATCCTGTTCATCTTTCTCTGGATACGCGCGACCTTTCCCCGCTACCGGTACGACCAGATCATGCGGCTGGGCTGGAAAATATTCATTCCGGTGACGCTGGTATGGATCGCTTTCCTCGGCGCGATGATGCAGACGCGCTGGGCCTACCTTTTCCACTGAGCATTCGCGATGCTGCAGAGAGTCCGCGACTTCTTCAATACCTACCTGCTGATCGAGCTGTGGCAGGGCCTGCGCGTCACCCTGACGAACATGTTCCGGCCAAAGATCACCGTTCAGTTTCCCGAGGAAAAGACGCCGATGAGCCCGCGCTTCCGCGGGCTGCACGCACTTCGCCGCTATCCGAACGGCGAGGAGCGCTGCATCGCGTGCAAGCTCTGCGAAGCGGTGTGCCCGGCGCTGGCGATCACGATCGAGTCGGAAGCGCGCGAGGACGGCACGCGGCGCACGACGCGGTACGACATCGATCTCACCAAATGCATATTCTGCGGGTTCTGCGAGGAGTCGTGCCCGGTCGACTCGATCGTCGAGACGCGGATCCTCGAGTACCACGGCGAAAAGCGGGGCGATTTGATTTACACCAAGGAAATGCTGCTCGCCGTCGGCGACCGCTACGAGGCGGAGATCGCCGCCGATCGCGCCCAGGATGCCAAGTACAGATAATGAACATCCAGCCGGTCGTCTTCTACGTGTTCGCGGCAGTGCTGGTCTTCGCAGCCTTGCGCGTCATCAGCAGCAGCAACCCGGTGCATTCGGCGCTGTGGCTGGTGCTTTCGTTCTTCAGCGCCGCGGGAATATGGCTGCTGCTACAGGCCGAATTCCTGGCGATCGCTCTGGTGCTGGTCTACGTCGGCGCGGTGATGGTGCTTTTCCTTTTTGTTGTGATGATGCTCGACGTGAACTTCGCCAAGATGCGCGAGCAATTCAAAAGTTACATTCCGGTCGGTGCGACAGTCGGCATACTGATCCTCGTCGAAATGACGTTGGTGCTGCTCGGCGGCTACTTCGCTCCGGCGACTGGCGCGGCGCCGGCGGCCGCCGCCGCGGGTTACAGCAACACCCGCGCTCTGGGGCTGCTGCTCTATACCGATTACGCGTATCCGTTCGAAATTGCGGCGGTGATCCTGCTGGTGGCGATCATTGCCGCCATCGCGCTGACGCATCGGGCGCCGCGTACGAGCAAGCGCCAGGATCCGGCGCAACAGGTCAAGGTGCGGCGAGGCGATCGCCTGCGCGTGCTCGACATGCCCGTGGAGAAGAACGAGCGCTGAGCGCGGCGAGAGGCGCCGCACGCAGCAACAACGGCAACGCCGAGAGACACGGCCGCAGCCTTCAGGGAGCAATGGACTTGTCGTTTATCTGGCAACTGACGCTGACGCATTACCTGGTCCTGGGCGCGATCCTGTTCGCGATCAGCGTGATCGGCATCTTCCTCAACCGGCGCAACGTCATCCTGATGCTGATGGCGATCGAGCTGATGCTGCTCGCCGTTAACCTGAACTTCATCGCGTTTTCGCATTACCTCAATGACCCCGCCGGACAGGTGTTCGTCTTCTTCATCCTGACGGTAGCGGCGGCCGAGTCGGCGATCGGCCTGGCGATCCTGGTGCTTCTGTTCCGCACCGTGCGTTCGATCGACGTCGAAGATCTGGCGACGCTCAAGCACTAGGTCGAAGCGATGACGATGCAGCAAATCTATCTGCTGATACCGCTGGCGCCGCTGCTCGCGGCCGTGGTCGTCGGCCTCTGGGGCCCGGGACTGGGGCGGGCGCTGTCGCACTGGATCTGCATACTCGGGGTCGCCGTTTCGACCGCGGCGTCTGCCTGGGTGCTGAAGGACGTGCTGGCCGGCCATTCGTTCAACGGCGACGTCTACACCTGGATGTCGTCGGGCGGAATCAAGTTCGCGATCGGGTTCCTGATCGATCCGCTGACGGCGCTGATGATCACCGTCGTTTCGTTCGTGTCGCTGATGGTGCATGTCTACACGGTCGGCTACATGGCCGACGATCCCGGCTACACGCGGTTCTTCGCCTACATATCGCTGTTCACCTTCAGCATGCTGATGCTGGTGATGGCCAACAACTTCCTGCAGCTGTTTTTCGGGTGGGAGGCGGTCGGCCTGGTGTCGTACCTGCTGATCGGATTCTGGTACACGCGCCCGACGGCCAACTACGCGAGCCTCAAGGCGTTTCTGGCCAACCGTGTCGGCGATTTCGGCTTCGTGCTGGGTATCGGCCTGATCGTCGCATTCTTCGGCTCGCTCGACTACACCACCGTCTTCGCCGCCGCGCCGCAAGCCGCCGGCGCAACGCTGAATCTCGTCGGCGACAGGCAATGGTCGGTGCTGACGGCGATCTGTATCGGTCTGTTCGTCGGCGCGATGGGCAAAAGCGCGCAAGTTCCGCTGCATGTGTGGCTGCCGGACTCGATGGAAGGTCCGACGCCGATCTCGGCGCTGATCCATGCGGCGACGATGGTGACTGCCGGAATCTTCATGGTCGCGCGGATGAGCCCGCTATTCGAGCTGTCCGAGACCGCGTTGTCGTTCGTCACCATCATCGGCGCGACGACGGCTTTGTTCATGGCGTTTCTCGGCATCGTGCAAAACGACATCAAGCGGGTCATCGCCTACTCGACGCTGTCGCAGCTGGGCTACATGACCGTCGCGCTGGGCGTGTCCGCCTACTCGGCGGCAATCTTCCACCTGATGACGCACGCTTTTTTCAAGGCGCTGTTGTTCCTGGCCGCAGGCTCGGTGATCATCGCGCTGCATCACGAACAGGATCTGCGCCGGATGGGAGGCTTGAGGAAATACATGCCGATCACCTACTGGACGACGGTGATCGGGTCGCTGGCGCTGGCCGGCATCCCGCCGTTTGCCGGCTTTTTCTCCAAGGACGCGATCATCGAGGCGGTCCAGCTGTCGACGGTGACCGGGCACACCTACGCGCGGGGGGCGCTGACGCTCGGCGTGTTTGTAACGGCGCTGTACAGTTTTCGCATGCTGTTCCTCGCGTTCCACGGCGAGGAGCGCTTCCGGCAGCCGCCTCCTGCCGATGCTGCCCACGAGGAGCCGGGACACGACGACCATGCCGCCGCCGGTCCGCCGCGCGAAAGTCCCTGGGTAGTGACCGTGCCGCTGATCCTGCTGGCGATCCCGTCGATCTACGCCGGCTGGGCGTATGTCGATCCGGTGCTGTTCGGCGATTTCTTCGGGAGCTCGATCGTCATCGCGCCGCAACACGCCGGCATGGCGACGCTGCGCGAGGAATGGCACGGCGTCGGGTGATTTCATCGCGCACGGCCTCGCCGGGGCGTCGTTCTGGTTCGCGGTCGCGGGCATCGGGCTCGCATGGCTGCTCTACATCCGTCGCCCTGACCTGCCGGCAAAGATCCAGGCCCGGACCGAGGCGCTGTACGCGCTGCTCGCCAACAACTATTACATCGACCGTTTCAACGACTGGTTTTTCGCCGGTGGTTTCCGGCGCATCGGTAGCCTGTTTTCCGAGATCGGCGACCGTTCGGTGATCGACGGATTCTTCGTCAACGGCAGCGCGCGCATGGTCGGCGCGGCATCCGCCGCGCTGCGCCTGATCCAGTCGGGCTACATGTACCTGTACGCGTTCGCGATGATCCTGGGCGTGTTCATCGCCCTGTTCTGGTGGGTCGTGCTGAGGGTCGTCTGATGCTGCCGTACCTGAGTCTCGCGATCTGGGTTCCGATCGTCGCCGGCCTGCTGGTGCTCGCGGTCAACCGCGACGCCGATGCCGCCGCTGCGCGCTGGCTGGCGCTGGTCGGCGCCGTCGCCGGGTTCGCGGTCACGATCCCGCTTTACGTGCATTTCAGGCTCGGCACCGCCGAGATGCAGTTCGTCGAGGCGATCGAGTGGATCCCGCGCTTCAACGTCAATTATCTGCTCGGCGTCGACGGCATTTCGCTGCTGTTCGTCCTGCTGAACAGCTTCATCACCGTGCTGGTCGTCTGGGCCGGCTGGGTCGTCATCCAGACGCGGGTCGCCCAGTACATGGCGGCATTCCTGATCATGTCGGGCCTGATCAACGGCGTGTTCGCCTCGCTCGACGGCGTGCTGTTCTACGTTTTTTTCGAGGCGATGCTGATTCCGATGTACCTGATCATCGGCATCTGGGGCGGCCCGAACCGCGTCTACGCGGCGATCAAGTTCTTCCTGTACACGCTCCTCGGCTCGTTCCTGATGCTGGTCGCGTTCATCTATCTGTACTCGGTCAGCGGCGGCAGTTTTTCGATTCTCGAGTGGTATCAGCTGCCGCTGTCGCTGAAGACGCAGCTCCTGCTCTTCGTCGCGTTCTTCCTCTCGTTCGCCGTCAAGGTTCCGATGTGGCCGGTGCATACCTGGCTGCCCGATGCGCACGTCGAGGCGCCGACCGGCGGCTCGGTCGTGCTCGCGGCGCTGACCCTCAAGGTCGGCGCGTACGGTTTTGTCCGCTTCGTGCTGCCGATACTGCCGGACGCCAGCCATTACCTGGCCAACTTCGTCATCACGCTGTCGTTGATCGCGGTGATCTACATCGGCTTCGTCGCCCTGGTGCAGGCCGACATGAAAAAGCTGATCGCCTATTCGTCGATCGCGCACATGGGCTTCGTCACCCTGGGCTTCTTTCTGTTCAGCGAGCTCGGCGTCGAGGGCGGACTCGTTCAGATGCTCTCGCACGGCTTCGTCTCGGCGGCGATGTTTCTTTGCGTCGGGCGTCCTGTACGACCGCATGCACAGCCGGCAGATCGCCGATTACGGCGGCGTCGTCAACACGATGCCGCGATTCGCCGCGCTCGCGATGCTGTTCGCGATGGCCAACGCCGGCCTTCCCGGCACCAGCGGATTCGTCGGCGAGTTCATGGTGATCCTCGCCGCGGTCAAGGCGAATTTCTGGGTCGGATTCCTGGCCGCGGTGACGCTGATCCTCGGCGCCGCCTACACGCTCTGGATGTACAAGCGGGTCTGGTTCGGCGCGGTGGTCAGCGAGCAGGTCGCCGCGCTGAAGGATCTGTCGCGGCGCGAGTTCTGGCTGCTGGCGACGCTGGCCGCCGTGGTCCTGTTCATCGGTGTCTATCCGAAGCCGGTCACCGACGTCATGCACGCTTCGGTCACCGAACTGCTGGCGCATGTCGCCAAGAGCAAATTGTGATGACCGGCGCGCCTGTGAACTTCGACTTCCTTCCGGCCTTGCCGGAGATCACGCTGCTGGTCGCGGCCTGCGTCGTGCTGATGGTCGACCTCGTGCTGCCCGAAACCCGGCGCAAATGGAGCTACTGGCTGACCCAGCTCGGCGTGGTCGCGACCGCGTGGCTTTCGCTGTATGTATTCCACGAGTCGCCGGCACACACGTTCGGCAATACTTTCGTCGCCGATGCGCTAGCCGACGTGCTCAAGTTCTTAAGCTGCGTCACGGTCGCGCTGACACTCGCGTACTCGCGCAGCTACCTGACGGAGCGCGGCCTGTTCCGCGGCGAGACCTTCGCGCTGATGATGTTCGCGCTGCTGGGCATGATGGTAATGATTTCGGCCAATCACTTCCTGCTGCTGTATCTCGGGCTCGAGCTGATGTCGCTGTCGCTGTACGCGATGATCGCGCTGCAGCGGGAATCCGGCCAGGCGGTCGAGGCGGCGATGAAATATTTCGTCCTCGGCGCGCTCGCTTCCGGTCTTTTGCTCTACGGCATGTCGATGATCTACGGCGCCACCGGTACGCTCGACGTCACGCGCGTAGCCACCACTGTTTTCGCCGGCGGCGTCAACAAGACGATGCTGGCTTTCGGCCTGGTGTTCGTCGTCTCGGCGGTCGCGTTCAAGCTTGGCGCCGTGCCGTATCACATGTGGCTGCCCGACGTTTACGAAGGCGCGCCGACGGCGATGACGCTGTTCGTCGGCTCAGCGCCGAAGCTCGCCGCGTTCGGCTTCATGACGCGGCTCCTGGTGGGCTCGCTCGCGGCGATGGCGTTCGACTGGCAGGGAATGCTGCTGATCCTTTCGCTGCTGTCGATGATCGCCGGCAATATCATCGCGATCTCGCAGACCAACATCAAGCGGATGCTGGCGTACTCGACGATCGCCAACATGGGCTACATGCTGATGGGCTTTCTCGCCGCCAACATCAACGGCTACAGCGCAGCGATGTTCTACACGATCACCTATGTGATGACCACACTGGTCAGCTTCGGCATGGTGCTGCTGCTTTCGCGCGCCGGCTTCGAGGCCGACCAGCTGGACGATTTCAAGGGCCTGAACCAGCGCAGCCCGTGGTATGCGTTCCTGATGCTGCTGACGATGTTCTCGCTGGCCGGTATCCCGCCGACCGTCGGCTTTTACGCCAAGTTCGCCGTGATCGAGGCTGCCGTCGACGTCGGCCTCGTGTGGCTCGCCGTCGTCGCGGTGCTGGCGTCGTTGATCGGTGCCTACTATTACCTGCGCATCGTCAAGCTGATGTATTTCGACGACCCGGTAGACAACGCGCCGCTGGAGGCGCGAAGCGATACCCGGGCGCTGCTGTCGATCAACGGGCTCGCGTTGCTGCTGCTGGGCATCTTTCCGCAGTGGCTGCTGGGCATGTGCGTCGTCGCCCTGACGCGATCGTATTGATCGCGCGCGGCCGCGAGCTGGCAACGTCGACCGAATTGTTGGATCAAAGATGCGCGTCGGATTTTTCGTCACCTGCCTGGTCGATCTGATGCGTCCGTCGATCGGTTTCGCGGCCATCAGGTTGCTCGAGGCTGGCGGCGCCGAAGTCATCGTGCCTCCAGCGCAGACCTGCTGCGGCCAGCCTGGCTACAACTCGGGAGATCGCGCCGGAGCGATCGCGCTGGCGCGAAAGCTGGTCGGCGAGTTCGAAGCCTGCGATTATCTGGTCGCCCCGTCCGGGTCGTGCACCGGCATGATCAAGACCCACTACGCCGACCTGTTTCGCGATGATCCCGCGATGCTCGCACGCGGCCGAAGCGCTGGCGGCACGGACTTTCGAGCTGACCGATTTCCTGGTCAACGTGCTCAAGCTCGACGCGGTGCCCGGCGCATTCACCGGAACGGTCACCTACCACGACAGCTGCGCGGGACTGCGCGAGATGGGCGTCAAGCAACAGCCGCGCGCGCTGCTGGCCCGGATGCCCGGCGTCAGGCTCACCGAAATGACCGAATGCGAGACCTGCTGCGGCTTCGGTGGAACCTTCTCGATCAAGTACGGCGAGATCGCGACGCGGCTCGCGGACAACAAATGCGAGCACATCGTCGGCTACCGGCGCCGACGCGGTCGTGCTGGGCGATCTGGGCTGCATGCTCAACATCGAGGGGCGGCTGCGCCGGCGCGGCGACAACCGGACCCGCGTACTGCACATCGCCGAAGTGCTGGCTGGCGAATAGGCGTTAGGCTCATCAGGACTCATCCATGCAGATCGCCTCGATGCACTTCAAGGAACGCGCGCACGACAACATGGGCAACGCCCAGCTGCAGGGCAACCTGCAGAAGATCAAGGGCAAATTCGTCGCCAAGCGGCGCGAATCCCTGGTCGAGCTGGACGACTTCGAGGCAACGCGCGAGGCCGCGCGCGCGATCCGCCAGCGCGCGCTCGACAACCTCGACGTCTGGCTCGAGATGTTCGAGCGCAACGCGACCGCGCGCGGCGCGACGGTCCTGTGGGCCGAGACGCCGGCCGACGTCAACCGGCACGTGCTGGCGATCGCCGCGCGTCACGGCGCCGGCAAGATCATCAAGTCGAAGTCGATGGTCAGCGAAGAATCGGCGCTCGATCGCGCGATCGAGGCCGCCGGCATGGAGGTCGTCGAGACCGACCTCGGCGAATACATCCTGCAGATCAACGACTACGAGCCGCCGTCGCACATCATCGGGCCGGCGCTGCACAAGAGCAAGGAAGAGGTGTCCGACCTGTTCGCCAAAGTGCACGGCACGGCGAAGAAGATGGAGATCAACGAGCTCTGCCTCGAGGCGCGGCAGGTGCTGCGCAAGCACTACCTGGCCGCGGACATGGGCATCTCGGGCGGCAATTTCTTCGTCGCCGAGACCGGATCGGTCGTGCTGGTGACCAACGAGGGCAACGCGACATTGACGACGACGCTTGCCTGACGTACACGTCGCGATCTCCGGCATCGAGAAGATCGTTCCGACGCTCGAGGACGTCGCGACCCTGATGCGGCTGCTGCCGCGCTCGGCGACCGGGCAGTCGATCGCCAACTATGTCGACCTCCTGACCGGCGTCCGGGGCGAAGGCGAATTTCACGGCGCCCGGCACATGTACTTCATCCTGGTCGACGCCGGACGCAGCGCAGTGCTCGGCAGCGAAGTCAGCGAGGCGCTGCGCTGCATTCGCTGCGGCGCGTGCATGAACCATTGCCCCGTCTATCAGAACATCGGCGGCCACTCGTACGGCTGGGTCTATCCCGGGCCGATCGGCTCGATCCTGACGCCGTCGTACATCGGCCTCGAGAACGCGCTCGATCTGCCGCAGGCGTCGACCTTGTGCAATCAATGCGGCGTCGTGTGCCCGGTCAAGATCCCGCTGCCCGATCTGTTGCGAAAGCTGCGCGAGCAGCAGTTCGCGCGGCGGCTGCGGCCGTGGCCCGAGCGCGCGGGCTTGCGCGCCTGGTCGTGGCTTGCAGGCGAGCCGCGCCTGTTCGGCGCGTTGACCCGCATCGGCGTGCGCGTGCTGCACTGGATGGGCGGCCGCGATGCGCCTGATCCATCGCCTGCCGCTGGGTGGCGGCTGGACCGACGGCCGCGACATGCCGGCGCCGACCGGGCGCACATTTCGCGAGCTCTACGCCGAGCGGCGTGCGAGCGGAGGCAAGCAATGAACGCGCCGCGCGAAGCCAAGGCCGCGCCGAGGATCAGCCGTCGCGGCGAAAGCCTGGGCACCGAGAATGCGTTCGTCGTGCTCGCCGAGGTCAACGCGCTGGCCCGCCAGGGCCGCGACATCGTTTCGTTCTGCATCGGCCAGCCGGAC
Organism: uncultured beta proteobacterium; assembly: GCA_963697485.1. GTDB lineage: Bacteria > Pseudomonadota > Gammaproteobacteria > Burkholderiales > Casimicrobiaceae > PALSA-1003. The sequence goes on along the minus strand of CAVOOD010000004.1, from coordinate 11,597 downwards.
TTTCCGACACCCGTCAACATCCAGGAGGCCGCGATCGCGGCGATCCGCGCCGGCAAGCACGGCTACACGCCGTCGGCCGGCATCGACGAGTTGCGCGCCGCCGCGGCGCGCGACATGGGGCGTCGGCGCGGCCTCGACATCGAGCCCGAGGACGTGGTCGATCGGCGCCGGCGCCAAGCCCTTCATCGCCTACGCGATCGCGTCGGTGACCGATTTCGGCGCCGAGCGACGAGGTGATCTATCCGGTGCCGGGCTTTCCGATCTACGAGTCGCAGATCGTGGCCAACGGCGCGTTGCCGGTGCCGATACTACCTGCGCGAAAGCGCGCGATTTCGCCTTCGATCCGCACGAGCTCGAAGCCAAGATCACGGCCAAGACGCGGCTGCTGATCCTGAACTCGCCGCACAACCCGACCGGCGCGCAGCCTCAAGCCGGCAGATCTGGAGGCGATCGCCGAGATCCTGCGCCGGCATCCGCAGATCTGGGTCTACGCCGACGAAATCTATTCGCGGCTGCTGCTACGACGGCGAGTTCGCCTCGATCGCCGCACTGCCCGGCATGCTCGAGCGCACGATCATCTCCGACGGCGCATCGAAGACCTGGGCGATGACCGGATGGCGCATCGGCTATGTCGCCAATCGCGCGCTGGCGCCGGTGTTCACGCGCTGGATCACCAACACCGATTCCTGCGCGTCGCAGATCAGCCAGTGGGCGGCGCTCGAGGCGATCACCGGACCGCAGGACGACGCCGAGCGCGATGCGGCGCTCGTTCCTCGAGCGGCGCGACCTGATCGTCGGTCTGCTGAACCAGGTTCCGGGCATCAGCTGCAAGACGCCGGGCGGCGCGTTCTACGCCTGGCCGAACGTCACCGAGGCATGCAAGCTGACCGGTTGCGCCGATTCGGAGGAATTCCGCAAGCGCCTGCTGAACGAAGCCGGCGTCGCGGTGCTGGCCGACATCCATTTCGGACGGCGCGTGCCCGGCGACGGCCAGCACATCCGCTTTTCGTATGCGGCGTCGCCGGCGGCGATCCGGTCCGGCGTCGAGCGCATCGCCGTCGTTCATCGAGACGAGCAGCCGATGAGCGCCGGCGGCGACGACCCGGCGCGCGACAGGATTCTCGGCCGCGTGCGCGATGCGCTGGCAAGATCCGGCGCGCGAGGGACGAGGCCGTCGCGCGCGCGAACGCCGAAGCGTATCGTCGCCGCGCACGCCCAGGGCCCGCGGCCGCGCATGCCCGACGATCTGGTCGCGCGCTTCATGCAGCGCGCGACCGACATGGAAAGCACCGTCGAGCGCATCGCCGATCGGCGCGAGATTCCGGCGAGCGTTGCGCGTTATCTCGACGCGCTCGAGCTGGCCGCCGGCGCTGGCCGCGCAGCGGTCGCGGCAGGGCGTGTGCTGGCCGGAGCTCGCCGATCTCGACTGGGCCGGCGCAGGACTCGCGATCGAGGCGCGCCCGACCACCGGCGACGACAAGCTCGGCATCACCGGCGTATTCTGCGCGATCGCCGAAACCGGAACGCTGGTGCTGCTCTCCGGCGCTCGACACGCCGACCGCGCACGACGCTGCTGCCCGACACCCATGTCGCGGTCGTGTCGCGCCGCGCGCATCGTCGCCGGCATGGAGGAGGCGTTCGCGCTGGTCCGCAGCGAGCGCCGATCCGATGCCGCGTGCGGTCAACCTCATCTCCGGGCCGTCGCGCACCGGCGACATCGAGCAGACGATCGTGCTCGGCGCGCACGGCCCGTACCGGGTCCACATTCTGGTGGTCGATCAGCTGAAGGCGGCATCCCGGCCTCAGCGGCTCGCAAACTTGGCTGTCAACAGCCGGCGCGCGGCCGGACGTTAACGGGGCATCGCAACTTCGCCCGGCTTAGCATGCGCCGGGCCGTGCCGACTATCGGAGGAGAACGACTCATGAAAATACGCAATCGAATCCTGCTGGCTGCCGTCGCGTTGAGCGCCGCAATCGTGTCCTTGCCGACCACCGCGAGGCACCTTCGTCGAAATCCAGGTCGCACCGCCGGCGCCTCGACGTCGAAGTCGTTCCGCCGCCGCGCCTCGGCTACGCGTGGGCGCCCGGCTACTGGCGACTGGAACGGCCGTCGACACGTCTGGGTCCGGGGGGTCTGGGTGCCGGTGCGGCGCGGGCTCGCACTGGGAGCCATCGGCCTGGGTGCAGGGGCCGAGCGGACGCTGGCATCTGTCCCGGTCATTGGGAGCGCTGACCGCGCAGCCGAGAGCACTGAAGTTGGTCAGGTCCGGCGCCGAGCGTCAGGGCACGACCGCCGCTTCAACCGACAGCGGGTACCGCGACGGCGATCGCGGCGCTGCGTCCTCGGTGCTTCGTGCTTGGGCTGCGGAAACCAGCCCTAGAACGGCGAGCATCACCGCGAAGCCGATGACGTACGCGAGCGTGACGTGCCAACCGCCGCGCACCCACGCGATCGCATCCTTGCCCTCGGGATACATGTTCGACAGCGCGACACCGGCTGACGACCCGAACCAGATCATCGATCCGCCGAAGCCGACGGCGTAGGCGAGGAAGCCCCAGTCGTAGCCGCCCTGCTTGAGCGCGAGCGCGGTGAGCGGAATATTGTCGAACACCGCCGAAACGAAGCCCAGGCCGAGCGCGACGTGCCACGAGGCGTCCGGCAGCTTGTCGCACCGGCATCATCGACGCGGCGAGCACCAGCGACAGCAGGAACATCGCTGCCGCGGAACGCGCCGGGAAGCTCGCTCCAGGCCGGCCGCCGCAGCGGCACGCAGACCAGCAGCGACGACCCAGACCGCGACGCCGATGAACGGGAAAGCGTCCGGCGATATCGTTGAAACGCACGTTGACGACGACGTTGACGACGATCGCGGTGACCAGGATCAGCGCGACGATGAACACGCGCGCCCAGTCGATGACGATGCCGGCCGGCGCCTCGCGCGTGATCGGCGAATAGCGCTGCTGCTGCGATCGCCGCGGGGATGCCGAAGACGAGCATCGCCGCGCCGGCGGCGATATAGGCCTCGACCACCTGCAGCGGATTGACGCCGTCGATCCACATCATCGTCGTCGTCGTGTCGCCGACGACGCTGCCCGACACCGCCGGCGTTCGACGCAGCGACGATCGCGGCGAGATACCCGATGTGCAGCTTGTCGCGAAACACGGTGCCGCGCGATCGTGCCGCCGATCAGCGCGGCCGCGATGTTGTCGAGGAAGCTCGACAGCACGAAGATCATCGACAAGCAGCACGAGGCCGCCCTTCCAGTCGTCGGGCAGGTAGTTGCGGCAGCCATTCGCCGGGACGCGGCTCTCCTCGAAGTGCTTCGACAGCAGCGCGAAGCCGAGCAGCAGTCCGAGCAGGTTCGTGAGCAGCACCCACTCGTGGCCGAGGTGCGTCGAGCCAGCCGGCGAGCGCCGGGGCCCTCGCGCGAACGGCGAGAACAGCGATCTTGTAGCAGCGAAATCACGAGCATGCCGGCCGACCGCGATCGGCAGCGTGTGGTGATGGAAGAGCGCGACGCCCGACCAGCGTCAACGCGAACAGGAAGAAGTCGATCGGCACACCGGCGGGTAGTCGATGGGCGCCGCGGGCGGCGTCGACGGCGCGAGCGCCGCGCCGGTGACGGCGAAGCAGCAGCGCACAGGGCGGATATCGACCAGCGCGCGAGCGGCGGCGTCGAGGCGCGGCAGACATCGAGGCCTCCTGAATGCCGGCGGCAGCGCGAAATCGCGCGGACGAGGGGCGTCAGCGCGAATCCTGCGGCGACAGTCGACAGCAGCTGCCGTGCGACGTATTTTTGTGACACGAATTGTAGCGCGCAGGTTGTAGCGCATCGCCGCCAGCCGGCGCCGATAGTGTCGACGGGCAGATGAACGACGCATTTCGGCGCGACGAGCGGCGATCTTGCGGCCGTGGGCAGGGTCCTTGCTTTGTCAGTGGTGGATTCGACGCGTTCAGCACCTTGACCACCTGCCATCCCGGACCTCCGAGGAAGGCGGTCTCGAACCTCGGCGCCATGGCTCTGACGCGCTCGATCGCTCGCCTCGAGCCTGCCGGCGCAGGAGACGGTCGGCGAAGGTCGCGCGCGACGCGCTGATGGCGCTGTCCCAGCGCAAGCTCAATGCGCTCGGCATGCCCGTCTGCTACATCGATCGTCAGCAGCGCTACCGCTTCGTCAACAAGGCGTATCTCGACTGGACGGGCAGGCCGCTACACCGAGGTCATCGGCCGCGAGATCGTCGAAGTCGATCGGCCGCGAGATCTATCAGCTCTACAGCGCCTACATCGAAGCCGCGCTCGCGGGCGAACGGCAGAGCTATCGAGCGCCAGCTCGGCAGTCCCAAGCGCAAGACCTTCTGGGTGCGCGTCGACTACTACCCGGATCGCGAGCCCGCGCGGCGACGTACGCGGCTTTCTCTGCACCTACACCGACGTCGACAACCTGAAGCGGCTGGAGCTCGAGGCCGGCGCGCGCGAGCATCGCCTGCGGCTCGTCACCGACAGCGTCGGCCTGCCGATCTTCTATTTCGACCGCGCGCTGCGGCTGCGCTTCGCCAACAAGCCCTTCGGCGAATACATCGGCGCGCGCGTCGACGATCTCGTCGGCCGGCCGCTCACGGATTTCCTCGCCGCCCGAGCGCGCTCGCCGAGATGCAGGGCTACGTCGAGCGGGCGTTCGCCGGCGCGACCGTCAGCTACGACCGCCGCGAGCGCCGCGCCTCCGGCGAGCTGCGCTGGGTGCGGCTCACGCTGTTCCCCGACCGCGAGCCCGGTGGCAAGACCGGCGGCGCATTCGCCGTCATCCACGACATCGAGGACGATATCCGCATTCGCGAAGCGGTGCGTGCGCAGGAAGCGCAGCTGCGGCTCTTCGCCGACAACATTCCAGGTCCGATCGCCTACCTCGACGAGTCGCTCAAGTACACCTTCGTCAACCAGGCCTTCGCGAACTGGGTGTGCCGGCCGCAGGACGCAGATCTACGGCAAGACGCCGTACCGAGGTCATGCCGCACGACGTGCGATCGTTCCTGCGGCCGATCCTCAAGCGCGCGTCGAGCCGGCGAGAACGTCGAGTACGAGCGTGTCGGCACCAGCGCTCGACGGCAAGCGGCGCTGGATGCACGGCCGCGATCGCGCCCGATCTCGACGGCGGCGGGCGGCGTGCGCGGGCTCTATTGCACCGAATACGACATCCACGACCTGAAGCTCACCGAGCAGGCGCTGGCCGCGCGCGAGGAGCAGCTGCGGCTGTTCACCGACAACATTCCCGAGCCGGTCGTCTACGTCGACCGCGACCGCCGCTACGCGTTCGTCAACGAAGCCTTCCTGCGCCTGAGCGGCCTCAGCCGCGACGAGATCATCGGCAAGACGCCGGAGGAGATCGGCGGCAGCGACGTTCAGTCGATGCTGACGCCGTTCATCGACCGCGCGCTGAAGGGCGAGAGCGTCACCTACGAGCGGCGACCGTCGATTCAATCGGCCGCAAGCGCTGGCTGCGCGGCAGCATCGTGCCCGGACCTCGACTTCGACGCACGATCAAGGGCCTCTACGTCGTCGGCCACGACATCACCGACCTGAAGCAGGCGCAGGACGCGCTGGCTGCGCGCGAGTCGCAGCTGCGCGCGATCATGGACGGCGTGCCGGCGCCCGTGGCCTACATCGATCGCGACGAGCACTGCCAGTACGTCAATCGCAGCTTCCTGCAGTACTTCGGACTGACCGCGAGCGCGTCGCCGAGCTTCGCCTGCGCGACGTCGTCGGCCACGGCATCTATGCCAGTGCGCAGGCGATGCTGTCGCGCGCGCTGCAGGGCGAGTCGACCGTCGTTCGAGCGGCTGGTGCCGGGCGCCGGTGGCGTCGCGCCGCTGGATGACGATCCGCGTCGTGCCGGACGCCGGGCCTGCGGGCGAGGTGTACGGCGCGTTCGTGCTGATGAACGACATCCACGGCCTGAAGCAGGCGCAGGAAGCCTTGCGCGCCTCGCGAGGCCGAGCTGCGGCTCATCATGGACAACGTGCCTGCGCGCGTCGCCTACATCGACCGCGACAGTCGCCTGCGCTTCGTCAACCGGCACAACGAGGAATGGCTGTCGGAAAGCCGCAAGGAGCTGACCGGGCCGGCGGCTCGGCGAAGTGGTCGGCGAGAGCGTGCGCGCCAGCTGCAGCCGCTCATGAACGCGTGTCCTGCAGGGCGAGACGGTCTCGACCGAGCAGCTGCTGGTCGCAGCCGAACGGCGAGCAGCGCTGGGAGTCGATCCACTATGCGCCGAACCGCGATGCGCGAAGGCAACGTCATCGGTGTCTATGCGGTGCACACCGACATCCACGATCAGAAGCGCGACGAGGAAGCGTTGCAGCCGCGCCAACTCGATGCTGTCGTCGCACATCGACAACACGCCGCTGGCGGTGATCGAGTGGGACCGCGAGTTCCGCCTGCATGCGCTGGTCGCGGCAAGGCGCGAGAACATGTTCGGCTGGCGCGCGGAGGAGATGCTCGGCGTGCCGATCACCGGCACGCCAGCTCACGCACGAAGCCGATCGCGACGCCGTCGCCGAGCTGGTCGAGAAGTTCATGGCCGGCGACGAGCCGCGCGCGACCGGTGTCAGCCGCAACTATCGCAAGGACGGCAAGGTCGATCTGGTGCGAGTGGTACCACTCGTGCCTGCTCGACGAGCGACGGCAGCATCGTGCTCGATACTGTCGTTCGTGCAGGACGTCTCGTCGCGCATCCAGGCCGAGGAGCGCCTGCAGTACCTGGCCACGCGCGACGCGCTCACCGGGCTGCCCAACCGCCTGCTGCTGCAGGAGCGGCTGTCGCAGGCGATCGCGCAGGCCAAGCGCAGCGGCCGCCACGTGGGCGTGCTGTTCATCGACCTCGACCGCTTCAAGAACGTCAACGACACGCTCGGCCACCGCATCGGCGACGAGCTGCTGAAGCAGGTCACCAGTCGCTGCCGCGCGGCGCTGCGCGAGACCGACCTGCTGGCGCGGCTCGGCGGCGACGAGTTCATGGTCATCGTCGAGGACTTCGACGAGGCGGCGCGTGCTCAATCGCGTCGCGCAGAAGCTGCAGGACGCGATCGCCGCAGCCGTTCCAGATCGAGGAGCACGACATCTACGTGACGTCGTCGCATCGGCATCGCGGTGTATCCCGACGACAGCGACGATCCCGAAGAGCTGCTGAAGCACGCCGACGTCGCGATGTACCGCTCGAAGGAGCTCGGCCGCAACACCTATCAGTTCTTCGACGCCGATCTCGCGGCGCGGCGCCTGAAGCAGCACACGCTGGAAACGGCGCTGCGCACCGCGGTCGAAGGAGAACGCGCTGCAGCTGCACTACCAGCCGATCGTGCGCATCAGCGACGGAGCCATCGTCGGCGCCGAGGCGCTGCTGCGCTGGCACGATGCCGAGCACGGCGACATCGCGCCGCAGCGTCTTCATCCCGCTCGCGGAAGAATCGGGCTTGATCCACGTGCTCGGCGACTGGGTGCTGAAGACCGCTGCCGAGCAATGCGCGGCGTGGCGCGACGTCGGGCCTCGAGCTCACCGTGTCGCGTGAACCTCTCCGGCCGGCCAGTTCTATCGCGAGGACCTCGCGCAGCGCATCAGCGACATCGTCCGCGACGCGCGGCTGCGAGCCGTCGTGGCTCGAGCTCGAGATCACCGAGTCGAGCCTGCTGCACGACCTCGACTCCATCCGCAAGGTGCTGGAGCATCTGCGCGACGAGGGCGTCGCGCGTCGCGATCGACGATTTCGGCACCGGCTACTCGAGCCTGTCGCACCTGCAAGCATTTCCCGATCGACACGCTGAAGATCGACATCTCGTTCATCGCCGATCTGGAAACCGATCCCGGGCGACGCCGCGATCACCGAAGCGATCATCGCCCTGGCGAACGGGCCTCAACCTGCGCGTCGTCGCCGAGGGCGTCGGCACGCGCGGCGCAGCTCGATTTCCTCGAGCGGCGCGGTTGCCACTGCTTTCAGGGTTTCTGGGTCAGCGCCGCGATGCCCGCGGCGAGTTTGCCGAGTTCGCCGCGCTTCACAGGCCGTGTGCACCAGCCCGTATCGGAGCGCCTGCCCTGATCCTGCCGTCGGTGCGCTCGACATGTCCGTGGTGCTGCCTGCATCGGGCGAAGCGCCGATTTTCGTGAGCGCCTGACAACGCGATTGTGCCGCTGGGCTGCGCTCCATGGACTAGGCGAAAACGTCAGGGCGAGGGGAGCTACCGGCCGTTGCACCGGCCAGGGCGCGGCCGACGGCGACGACAAATAACTCTACGCAAGCAGGGGGGAGAGTGAAAGTAGCTCGCAGCGGGACGAGGTTGGTATTAGTCGCGGGATTGATGGTAGCTGGTCTTGCGATGGCGGGACCGAACAGGGGGGGTATGGAGTCGGGCCGAATGAGCCCGGCCGCAAGCGTAGGGTCGGCCCCTTTTTCGAATATCAGTCTGACGATCGATTCCTGTGCCGGGGTCACCGGCCCGCATGTCGCGTGACCGTGACCGGGACCGTCAATCGGCGGCGGTAACGACGTCGTATGGTTCACGATCTTCGATGACGCTCGAGATACTTTGCCCGGCAGATAGTCTCCTGTGGCACCACGACGCCACGTCTTCGATGTCAGCTCTCCGGGTGGGATCGGCGGATCGGCGTCGGGGTCGGTCTCGAACTGGGCGAGCTTCGCGGCGACAGGATCTGTTTGCGTCGACCCGTTCTTCCCGACTGCGATCGGAGGCGCGTGCGTCGGCACTCAGTTCCGTCAACAGCGATCACTCGATTGCGGCTGGCTGGGCTGATCGATGCTCTAAGCGTGCCGCTGCTGCGCCGTCGGTTCTCGGCGAAGACGCGGATGCCCGGGGCTGTCCGCTCTGTCCCGCAAGTGCTCAGGGCCGGTTGGCCCCTTTCTCCGACCTCGAGCCATGCGAGCAGGGCCCGCGCGACTTTCTCGTACTCGCGGTTCGAGCATCATCATGTGAGCGAGCCCTGGGAGCATCGTCGCCTTGACGCCGTAGAGCGTCGCCGTAGCCATGACGTCGGCAGGCGTCGAACACCGCGATCGTCCTGGGCGCCGAGCACGCAGCGGCCGGCGTCGAGCGGTGACCGCCATGCAGCCGCAGCGTGAGATCCATCAGGGCGCGCGGCGATTCCGGACTAAGGTGACGCGACGACTGGGCGAGCAGCGCCGGCGGAACGCTGGCGCTGAAGTACATCGGACGCAGCGCCTGCATGATGTCGACGTTCATGCGGCGCGTCGAACGATTGCATGTGCATCAGGTACTCGGGCTGCTGGGCGAGCAGGCGCTGCGCCATCGGGCCGAGGCCGCCGGGGGGCATCGGCGCCAGCAGCGCAGCCGCGCGCAGCGGTCGCGTCGACATCATGCGCTCGATGATCGCGGCGCCCATCGAGTGTCCGATGAGGACGGGCGGCGACGGCAAAGCGGCTCGCGACGTGCTCGACATCCGCGGCATAGTCGTCGAGCCCGGCCACGAACAGCGACTCCGTCCCCCGCTCGCGCCGTGGCCGCGCAGGCTCAGCGCGTGCGCCGGATAACCCTGGGCGGCGAACCACGGCAGGAAGTAGGGCTCCCAGCACCAGCGTCGCAGTAGCCGCCGTGCACGAACAGCAGCGGCGGCTTGCGCGGCTTGGCCGGCAGGCGGGAACGTACTTCGAGGTCGTGATTCGGGAGGGAGCATGGAGTCGGTGCGGCAACGGAGGGGCTGCGTGATAAAATTGCGGGCAATACCTCGCCGCGCGTTTGCGCGTGTTCCTGGCGTTCGACGCGCGATCCGCGCGATCTCCGCAGTGTCGACTCACGCGGCTCGACAACGCGCCATTCAGCATGACAGCGTGCGATTTTACTGCCTCGACCGCTCATGCTCGCGGCCCCGCCGATCTACGATCCGCAATGCAGGCGTTGTCCGCGGCTGGCCTCGTTCCTTGACGAGGTGCAGGCCGAGCATCCGTCGTATTTCTGCGCACCCGTGCCGCCGTTCGGCGACCCCGACGCTCGCCTCGTCATCGTCGGCCTCGCACCCGGCATGCACGGCGCGAACGCCAGCGGTCGGCCTTTCACGGGCGACTACGCGGGCATCATGCTGTATCACACGCTGCACAAGTTCGGCTTCGCGAACGCGGCCGCAGTCGACTGCGCGCCGGACGACGACCTGCGGCTGGTCGACGCGCGCATCACCAACGCCGTCAAGTGCCTGCCGCCCGTCAACAAGCCGCTGCCCGTCGAGATCCGCACGTGCAACGCCTATCTCGAGCGTGAGTTGTCGACGCTGCCCGACGACGCCGCCGTGCTCGCGCTCGGACGCATCGGGCACGACGCGACGCTGCGGGCGCTTGGCGCACGGCGCCGCGGATCATCCGTTCGCGCACGGTGCGAAGCACGCTCGGCGCGACGGCGAGTGCAGTGTTCGACAGCTATCACTGCAGCCGCTACAACACCAACACCGGACGGCTGACTGCCGCGATGTTCGAGCAGGTGTTCGCCGTCCATCGCCGCGTACCTTGCAGGCGCCGAGCGCAGCGCAGTCTGGCGTGAACGAACGACGGTCGCGATGAGCGATGATCGCGCCGGCGATGCCGAGCGACGACCGTTCGACGCGCGCGAGCTGCTGAAGTGCCTGCCCAACCGTGCCGGCGTCTATCGCATGTTGAACGCCACCGGCGACACGCTCTATGTCGGCAAGGCGCGCGATCTTGAAAAGCGCGTCTCGAACTACTTCCAGAAGACGGGGCACGCTCCGCGCACCGCGATGATGGTCTCGCAGATCGCGCGCGTCGAAACGACGGTGACGCGCTCCGAAGGCGAAGCGCTGCTGCTCGAGAACAATCTCATCAAGGCGCATCAGCCGCGCTACAACGTCCTCTTTCGCGACGACAAGAGCTATCCCTACGTCTGCATCAGCGGCGAGACGCTTATCCGCAGTTGCGCTTTCACCGCGGACGCTCGGAGAAGCCGCACAAGTACTTCGGTCCGTTTCCGAGCGCGGGCGCCGTGCGCGAAGGCATGGCGCTCCTGCAGAAGGTGTTCCAGCTGCGCGTCTGCGAGAACACCGTGTTCGCCAACCGGTCGCGTCCGTGCATGCTGCATCAGATCCAGCGCTGCACGGCGCCGTGTGTCGGATTGATCACCGAAGAGGAATATCGCGGCGACGTGAACAACGCGACGCTGTTCCTGCAGGGCAAGACCAACCTGGTGGTCGAGCGACTGCAGATGCAGATGGAGGAGGCAGCGGCGGCGCTCGAGTTCGAGCGCGCGGCGCGCGTGCGTGACCGCATCACCCGGCTGCAGACGCTGCAGTCGCGCCAGTTCGTCGTGAGCGCCACGGCGGGCGACATCGACGTGGTCGCCGCTGTGAACGAGCACGGTCTCACGGCGGTGAACGTGGTGATGATCCGCGGCGGACGGCACGTCGGCGACCGCACGCTTGTTCCCGCAGCATGCGGAGGGCGTGGGCATCGACGAGATCGTGCCGGCGTTTCTCGAGCAGCACTACGTCGACCGGCCGGTCCCGCCGACCATCGTCGCGCCGGGAGCGCCGAAGACCCGGTGCTCGCCGAAGTGTTGTCGGCGTGAGTCGCGGCC
>CAVOOD010000003.1:0-1210443 GCA_963697485.1 uncultured beta proteobacterium | reverse complement strand
CTGCCGTCGGGCTGCCCTTCCTCAACCCGGCTGCGGCGGCATGCCGGCTCGCAAGGACGGTCGCAGGTCCGGCCCAGAATGCCCGGAAAGACATTCGACTCCCAGTTGACCATGTACGCGTCGCTGTAACGACCCGCCGAGATCAACCGGATGTATTCAGGAACGGGCGTATGGGCCGGACACGCCCATTGGCAATCGACGACCTTGTGGAAGTAGTCGGGGACTGCGATGTCCGTCGGTTTCAATACTGCTCCTCGGTTCGAATGCATAGACACACACTCGGATCGGACGTGCGCACGATGATTCGGTTTGTTACTTTTTCGGTTGGCCGCGCCGGGTATGGGGGCCGCCAAGTGGCGCCGATACTACGCCTCCGGGACAGCTATGAAAAGGCCTTTGCTTTCAACTACAAGCAGTGTGGCTTTTCATGTGGCCTCTAAACAACCGCCGAAAGGCCACGGCCGCTCGATCCCGCCTCGATTCAACGCGTTTGACGCCCGCAGTGTCATGTGCCGGGCAGGTTGTGCACTACCGGGAAGAAAAACTCTTTCCACGTTGCCGGTCGGGTCTTGATCAGGCCCGTCTTGAACATGAAATTGGCGAACACCATCGTTGCGTTCGGCGTCGTCGAATAGACGACATTCGGCGCCTTGATCATGGCGACCACTTCGTCGACCGAGTACTTCTCGTGCGTCGCATCGAGGTAGATCTTCGCGGCGAGAGACGGGTCGCGAGCAATCAGCGCGTTCGCCTCCTCCAGCCCTGCCATGAATGCAGCGATCGTCTTGGGATTGGCGTCGTAGAACTTGCGGGTGCCGAAGACGACGGCGTTGCTCGCCGGGCCGCCAAAGACATCGCTCGAATCGAGCACCAGATGCACACCCGGCGCCTTGAGCTCGGTGAACTGATACGGGGGCGCCGAAAAGTGACTGTTGACCTCGCTGCTTCCCCCGACAACGGCGATCATCGCGTCGGGATGCCCGAGCTGCACGGTCATCGCGTCCAGCTTGTCGCGCGCGGCCTCGCCGTACATCTTCTCCAACGCCATCTTGAGTACCATCGCCTGGCTCGACACCTTGATCGTCGGCACCGCGATCTTGTCCTTTTCGGTGAAGTCCTTCAGCGTCTTCACCGCGGGATCGCGCGTCACCAGCAGCATCGGAAGGCCCCCGACGCTGGTGAGTCCGTTGACCTCTCCCTTGGTGCGCTCCCACAGAAGCAACAGGTTGGACACGCCGCTGGTCACCAGGTCGACGCTGCCCGAGAGCAGCGCATCGGTCGAGGTGCCGCCGCTGTTGAATGTAATCCAGGTGACCTTGAGGTCGCCAAGCCCCGCCAACTTGGCGTGCTTTTCCACCAGCTTGTTCTGTTCCATGATCACCAGAGGCAGATAGATGATGCTCGGCTGCTTGGTGATGCGCAGTTCGGACACCTCGGCGCCCGCCGGTATCGCGAATGCAAGCGCAAGGCCGATAACGCTAAGCGATCGCAACCATCGTCCCATCAGATGCTCTCCTCGAAGTTGTTCTTTTGAATCGCGTCGATTTACTTGCCGTCCCGCCGCTCACGCCATTGCCGGTAGCGGGCGAGCGTCTCGGCATTCGGCGGGTACGTGCCGGGCAGCGCCCGCCCCTGCTCGATCTCGCGCAGCACGAACTCCTCCATGATCTCCTGCTCGCGTGCGTCACCGGCGATCTCTGCCACGATTGCCTGCGGGATGACAACGACACCTTCGCCATCGCCGACGATCACATCGCCCGGAAACACTGCAACCCCGCCACAGCCGATCGGCACGTTGATATCGACGGCGTGATGACATACCAGATTCAGCGGCGCGCTGCCTCCCGCGCCGTACACCGGATAGTCCATCGCCGCGATCGCTTCGCTGTCGCGCAGGCAGCCGTCGGTAACGACGCCGGCGGCGCCCCGTACCTTGAGGCGCGTCAGGAGGATATGACCTCCCGAAGCGGCGCGAGTCTCGCGCCGGCAATCGATCACCAGCACCTGGCCGGGGGGAACCGATTCGATCGCCTTGCGCTGCGGATGCTCGGGATTCTCGAATACGCTTATGAGGTCGATGTCTTCGCGCGCCGGGATATTGCGCAACGTGAAGGCTTCTCCGACCAGGTTGTCGGCCGCGGCGCTCATGCGGTGCACGCCCTGGATGAACACGTTGCGCAATCCCCGCTTGAACAATTGCGTCGTCAGCGTGGCGGTGCTCGCGTGCTTGAGGTGCTCCCGGGTTTCGGCGGACAGTGGCATCGAAGCGTCTTTTCCTGGAATGACCGTCACAGCGAAGGCGCCATGATAGCGCGGAGTTTTCCTGGTGGGGCTCAGGACTCGTTCAGTATCGTCCCGTTGCTGGCGATGATGCTCGAATAGAGCCGCGCGCTGTTCTTGGGCGTGCGCTTCTGGGTCTCGAAATCGACGTGCACGATGCCGAAGCGCTTCGAGTAGCCGAGCGACCATTCGAAATTGTCGAGCAGCGACCAGGCGAAATATCCGCGCAAATCGACGCCGGCCTCGATCGCGGCGTGCATCGCGGCAACGTGCTTGCGCATGTAATCGACGCGCAGCGGGTCGTCGACACGGTCGTTCTGGGCCGTCGGCGGGTCGAAAAACGCCGCCCCGTTCTCGGTGACGTACAGCGGAGGATTGCCGTAACGCTGCTTGACCCAGACCAGGATGTCGGTCATGCCCTGCGGGAAGACTTCCCAGCCGGTTTCGGTGTAGGTAGCCCGCTTCTGGCGCACCGGTGCGGCGCGCAGCGGCCACGCATCGCGGTCGAAGCGCGTGACGTTGCGCGTGTAGTAGTTGACGCCGACGAAGTCGAGCGGCTGTTTGATCAACTCGAGATCCTCGGCCGGCCAGCTCGGCCAGGCCTCGCCGAAAATCTCGGCAAGCTCCTCCGGATACCGGCCGAGCAGCATCGGATCGAGAAACTGGCGGTTCATGTAAGCATCGGCCCGCGCGGTGGCGGCGCGATCGGCAGCGTCGTCCGAGGCCGCATACTTGGGCTCGAGGTTGACGACGACGCCGATTCGATGCTTGCCTGCGCTGCGATAGGCCTTGACGGCGGCGCCGTGCGCACGCATCAGCTGGTGGGCCGCGATCGGCGCCTCGAAGCGGTTGCGATGTCCGGGCGCCAGCGCGCCGTGCAGGTAGCCGCCATCGGTCACGACCCACGGCTCGTTCAACGTCGCCCACAGCTTGACCCGTCCGTCGAGCCGGCGAAAGACCGTCGTCGCGTAGTCGGCGAACCATCCGGCGATGTCCGGATTGAGCCATCCGCCGAGGTCGTCGAGCGCTGCCGGCAGGTCCCAGTGAAACAGCGTGACCATCGGTTCGATGCCCTGCAGCAGCAGCGCATCGACCAGCCGCTCATAAAAGTCGAGTCCCGCCGCGTTCACGGGTCCACGGCCGGCCGGCAGCACGCGACTCCACGAAATGCTGAAGCGATACGCATTAAAACCAAGCTCGCGCATCAAGGCGACGTCTTCGCGATACCGCCGGTAGTGGTCGCACGCGATGTCGCCGGTGTCGCCGTCGCGGACCATGTTCGGCGTGTGGCAGAAGCGCTGCCAGATGTTCGGGCCGGCGCCGTCGGCGAGCGGCGAGCCTTCGACCTGGTAGGCAGAGGTAGCGGCGCCCCACAGAAAGTTCGCCGGAAATTCGATTCGTTCGCTCATGTTCGATCCGTTTTCTTGTTGGGTAGTCATCGTCCGTCGATCAGCACGCTGGCCGGCACCGCGCCGATACGCAATTCTGCACCGGAAAAACTCGCCGGCTTGCCGTTGATGGTCGCCGATCGCGGCGGCTTGTCGCCCGGCCAGGCGAAGACGAAGCCTCCGGGCGGCATTCCGGACCCCGGCGCCAGGCGCAACGTCACCCGCTCGCCGTCACGGCGCAGCGTATAGCTCAAGCGTCCGTACGGCGTGCGCAGGTTCTGCACCGCGACGCCGCCTTCGTCGAGCCAGTCTGGAGCGATGCCTGCCGCGAGCACGATGGCGCGGTCGGCGTCGCGCTCGTACGCGAATAGATCCAGCGTCGCGCGGATGAAATCGGAAGCGACCCAGGCGTGCGGCATGTCGCCGATGAAGCGCGGCTGACGCGGGTCGCGGCCGACGACTTCGGGCCACTGATTCCACGCCAGCGGGCGCCGGTCGGCGAGAAAATAGGCGAGCAGCGCCTGCGCGCGGTCTCGCCACCCCAGCCGGACCAGCGTCCCGACAATGCGCAGCTCGTAAGGCGTATACACATCCCACGGCGTCTTGCCGTCGCGGCGCTCGGTGAACTCGCGCCAGTAGCGCTCGTAGGTGGCTCGCACCAGCTCGGAAGGCAACGCGCCGATGTCGCCGCGCGGCGCGAAGGCGATGGCGGTCGATGTCGGATCGAAATCGCCGAGCTCGGCCGCTCCCGGAAGGTAGCCGATGCCTCGCGCGGCGACGGCGGCATGCAGCGAACCGACGATGTCATGGCGAAATTCATCGCGCTCGATCCGAAGGCGGTGCGCTTCCGCGCCCTGGCCGAGCGCGTCGGCGATATCGATCGCGCCGTCGTATCCCTTCAGTGCCCAGAAGTCGTCCCAGTACGAATGCATCGGCTTCGCCGAATACCCTTCGTGGCTGATCGATGCCGGCAGCAGCCCATAGAAGCTGCGCCGGTCCGGGGCAAGATTGGCATCGATGCGCTCTGAGAGACGCATCGCGTCGAGGTAGCGCGCGGCCGCCTGCACGTGCGGCCACATCGCCGCGATCAGCGCGCGATCGCGCGTGTAGCGATAGATCTCCGCGGCGAGAAAGATGAATTCGCCGGCGCTGTCGTTTTCCGGGACCGGATCGGCGCCGCGCTGGTCGACGCAGCACGGGATCTTGCCGCTGGCGAATTGATGCGGCGCGTACCAGCGCAGGTAGTCGGCGGCCACGCCCGCGTCACCGAGGCGCAGCAGCGACTCCGAAATCATCGCGCCGTCGCGTATCCAGGACCGTGCGTAGGATCGCGATCCCGGACGCAGCATCGGGCCGTCGCGCGTCATCAGGATATGCGCGAGCGAGGTGCGGACCGCGTCGACCAGCGGCTGCGCGACCGGAGGAACCTTGAGCGAAACCCGATTGAGCTTTTCGCGCCATGCGGCCGCGACGGCGCGCTGCTCGCGCGCCACCCAGGCCTCTCCCGAGATGCGGCGCAGATCGGGGCGCGCGGCGCTGCCAGACAAGGGAACGACCAGGTCGATCGACCGGCTGCCATGCGGCGGCAGATCGAGCTTGTAGCCGAGGGCGCCTGAAGCGTAACCGAATCCATCGTGCGCGCGATTCGACTCGACCCAGGCCGAGCGCGCGAGCAGCCTGGGCAATGCGGCGGGGTCAGACGAGAACGCGCCGACCTTGTCCGGGCGCTGCAGCGCGTACACCTTGCGCTGGTCGTTGACGGTGAACGCCGTTTCGTCCCAGCCGATGTCGCGAATCGCGCTGACGCCACCGACGATGTTGAGGAATTGCGACGGCGGATTGACCTGGAATGGCCGCAAGGCCAGCACGAGCTCAAGCGGCAGCCGGGCGCCGGTCAGGTTGGTGATCTCGTACCGGGCGATGAGCCGAGACGATCCGCGCGTTCCCGATGCGAACGACGACACGCTGAGCTGCCACTGCGGCTGCCGCCATCGCACGCCCGGCATCGGCAGATAGCCGTCGGTCAGAAACGGCTGCGCGTCGGCCTCGGCCCAGGTTACGAGCTTGCCGCCCGCAACGACGAAGGGCTCGATAGAGAATCCTCCCTGCCCGGCCTCCAGCGCGCCGTCGGCCGACAACAGCGCGCTGTCGCGGCCCCCGTCGACGCCGACCAGCGTCCAGTAGGCCTGCTCGCCGGAGAACCCGCGCGGGAAATAGCCGCGCGGCGAGTTGCGCGCGACCACTTCGATGAACGCGTTGGCCGATTCGCCGAAGTCCGGATCCTTGATTTCCACTTCGGCGAGACCGTAGGCCCCGGTCGGTCCGTCCTGCAGCGAGAGTCGCAGATAACGGGTTTCGGTACCCGGCAGCGCAAGCGCATCGTTGCCGCCGCTGCCGTCGCTGACGCCGCGCAGCGTCCGCCATTGCGCGCCTTCATCGGAAACCTGGACCTCGTAGCGCGATGCAAACTCCCTGTCCAGCCAATGCAGGACGATGCCGCCGAATTCGCGCCGCTGCCCGAAATCGAGCGTGAGGCTTTGCGCCGGACCCCGGCCCGGATCGCTGCGCCATGCGGTCGTCAGTTGGCCATCGACCGCGAACGCCGAATCGGAGCCGGGGCGACTAGACGAGGCTTGCGCGAGAGGCATCGGCCATATCGCCGGCACCGGTGGAAGCTCGCGCACCACAAGCCGGCTGATACGGATCGACCCTGCCCCGCCGCCGCGTCCCGCGGCGACGACGAACTCCAGTCGCGCCACGTGGCTTAGCGTGCGATCGGTCGTCGGACCCCAGGCGAATTCGATCTGGCGCTTGCGGATCCTGATCTCTCGCCACTCGCTAGGAAACGCGAAATTCGGTCGATTGAACCACCAGACGTTGTCACCGCCGGCGTCGGTCAGCTTGAACTGGAAATTGTTCACCGGCGCGTCGGCGCGCATGTAAAACGAGATCTCGTAATTGGCGGGAAGGTCGAGCGGCAGCGCGCGGTCGGCAAGCGCGTAGCCGGCGGTGCCGGCGAGGTCGAAATCGAGCTGCAGCGCGCGGCCGTCGAGGCCCTCGGCCGAGTGGATCGACGCCCGCACGCCGTCGGACGCGCCGGCATGCCAGGACGAAAGCTCGGCGAAATCGTCGAGCAGCCTGGGCGCTTCCGGCGCTTGCGCGGCCAGCGGCGCGGCCCCGACACCGAGCGCTGCGGCGAGCGCGATCGCAGCGATCGCAGGCAAAACACGCCCGGGCCGTCGCGGGCGATGGTCGGCGACCGGGCTCACCCTTTGACGCTTCCCGCCAGCAATCCCTGCATGTAGTAGCGCTGCAAAGCGAGGAACACCAGCAGCACCGGCACTGTCGTCAGCACCGAGCCCGCCATCATCAGCTCGTTGTCCTGCACGTGCTCGCGCGAAAGGCTCGCCAGCGCGACCGGCAATGTGTAGAGGTCCTTGTCGGTCAGGACGATCAACGGCCACATGAAATCGTTCCAGGTTCCGAGCAGCGTGAATACCGCCAGGGTGACGATGATCGGTTTGAGCGCCGGCACGACGATGGCGCCGAAGATGCGAAACTCGCTGGCGCCGTCGATGCGCGCCGCTTCCAGCAGATCGTCGGGAATCGACAGCGCGTACTGCCGCACCAGAAAAATGCCGAATATCCCCGCCATCGCCGGCACGATGACGCCGCCGTAGCTGTTGACCAGGCCCATCTGCTTGAGCAGCAGGAACAGGGGCACCATCGCGACCTGCCCGGGAATGACCAGCGCACCGAGCAGGAGCTTGAAGATGCGGTCCCGTCCGGCAAAGCGGAGCTTGGCGAACGCGTAGCCGGCTGCCACGTTGAAGACGAGCGACACCGCGGTTACCGCGGCCGCGAGAAAGATGCTGTTTACCAGGTATCGCCCGACGCCCGCACGTCCGAAAAGCTCGCGATAATTGCCGAGCGTCGCGCGCTCGGGAATCAGAGGCGGCGGATAGCTGCTGGCTTCGCCCGGAGACATCAGCGACACCGAGACCATCCACAACAGCGGGAACAGCGTGAGCGCCGCCGCGGCCAGCAACAGGCCATTGACCAGCGGCGCCTGGACGCGGCGCGTTACTCGCCGATCCATCTTTTCCCCCGCAGCTGCAGCGCGGTCACGGCAAAGATCAGCAGAAACAGGACGAACGCGACCGCCGAGGCGGAACCGAGGTTCCACCACTTGAACCCCTCCTCGTACATGAAATAGAGCACGCTGACCGTGCTTTGCAGCGGTCCGCCCTGGGTCATCACATAGGGCTCGGCGAACAGCTGGAAGTAGCCGGCAATCGTCAGGATACCGACCAGCATGACGACAGGCGAAAGCATCGGCAGCGTGACCGAAGCGAATTGGCGCCAGACCGAGGCGCCGTCGATGCGTGCCGCCTCGTAGAGCTCTTCCGGAATGCTCTGCAGCCCGGCCAGAAAGATGATCATGTTGTAGCCGAAGTTCTTCCATACGGCGAAGAGAATGATCGCCGGCATCGCCCAGTGCGGGTCGCCGAGCCAGTCGATCGGGTCGATGCCGAGCCCGCCGAGCGCATAGTTCAGCAGGCCGTAGCGGGTGTTGAACATATAGCGCCAGATGACGGCGACGGCGACCAGCGTCGTCACCACCGGCGCGAACAGCGCGGTGCGAAAAAACGCCTTGAATCGCGCCAGGCGCGAATGCAGCAGCAGCGCGGCGCCGAGCGAGGCTGCGATCGACAAGGGCACGCCGGCGACGACGAAGTACAGCGTGTTACCCAGCGCCTGCCAGAACATCGGCGTCTGCAGAAGCTTCAGGTAGTTGCCGAGGCCCACGAAGCGAAGATTGGCCAGATCGGCGAGCGCGTAAATGTCGAAATCGGTCAGGCTGATCAGAAACGCTGCGACGATCGGCAGGAAAAAGAACACGGCGATGACCAGCAGCGCAGGCGCGACGAACCACCAGGCGGCGCGATCGAACCTCAATGCGGTTCCCCCCGGGCAAGCATCCAGCGCCGCTTTTCGAGAATGTCGTTGGCGCGGGCATCGAGCTCCTTCGACGCCTCGTCGACGGACAGCCGGCCCGAAACCGCTCGCTCGGCGACCAGCCGCATCTGGTTCGCGATGCGCTCCCATTCGGCGACCTTGGGTGTGGGCTTCACGCGCTCCAACTGGTCACGGAACGCGCGCGCATAGACGTCGGCAGCGAGCGGCGCGTCGCGCCACGCCTCGCGTCGCGGTGGCAGATCGCCGGTAAGCTCATGGAAGCGGCGTTGAACGTCGGGTCGGGAAAGATATTCGATCAGCTGCCATGACGCAGCCTTTGCCTTTGATGCGCGGAACACGACCAGGCTCGACCCGCCGGCGATCGAGGCCCCGGGGCCGCCCGGGCCGGGCAGCGGCGCGGTCGCCCATTCGCCCTGGGCGCTCGCCGGCAGGCGCCGTTTGAACTCGGCGATATTCCACGGTCCCGAGATGTAAAACGCGAAGTACCCGCGCCCGAACTCATTCCATACGTTCGAGACGTCGACGCCGGTCGTCGCCGGCGCGAAACCCGCGCGAAATGCATCGACGTAGAATTGCAGCGCGCGGCGGAATCCGGCACTGTCGAAATTGCCCCACTGCCCATCGTCGCGCAGCAGCGGCTCGTCCTGCTGCAGCGCCAGCGCCAGAAGAGGCTCGGATTCGTTCAGCGGAAGCAGGATCGCATAACGATCGGGGCCGGCGCGCTGCTTGACGGCGGCCATCATCCGCGTCCATTCCGGCCACGACGCCGGCGGCGACGCATATCCGGCTTGAGCGAGCAGATCCCGCCGGTAGAACAACAGCCGCGTGTCGACATACCACGGCACGCCGTACAGCGCGCCGCCGACGATGTTGGTCTGCCAGATGCCGCTGAAATAGTCGGTCGCGTCGACGACCGGCGACGCGGCGACGTACCGGTCGAGCGGCGCGATCGCGCCCAGCGCCACGAATTCCGGGATCCAGGTATTGCCGAGCTGGCAGATGTCCGGCGTCGCGTCGCCCGCAAACGCGGTCAGCAGCTTTTCATGCGCCGCCGTCCACGGCAGCTGCTGGACCTCGACGCGGACTCCTGGATGCGTGCGTTCGAACTCGGGCAGCAGCTGGGTGACGACTTCGCCCTCGCGACCCATCGCCCAGAACCTCAACACGGTGTCGCCGGTCGAGGACGAGCGGCAGGACGCCACCAGCGACACGGCGGTAAATGCGAGCACGAGCACTACCCCGCGCGATCGCGCGGGCGTGCCCCGAGATTTCATCGCGCCGCAGTGAGCCAGCCGCCGGAGAAGCCGGCGCGCTGCAAGCCGGTCCGGACGTAAGCGTTGGTGTGCATCACCCGCCAGATCATATCGCTGCGATAATTCTCGATCATCGTGAAGATCGCGCCCTGATCGATGCCCAGGTAGTCGCCATCGACCCAGCCGAACCCGGGGATACAGCGGCCGTGCTGCAGCGGTCCGTCGAAATTGAAGCTCAGGTTGAATGCGTCGAGAAACCCGTACTTGGCGTAGATATAGTTGCCGAAGCGCTTGTTCATTTCGAGCACAGCGGGGATCGCAAGTTCCGGAGCAAACGGCAGCGAGGCAACCGCGGCCGTCGGCGCCAGGGTGCAGTCGTCGTGTGATCCCGCGCCGGTGGCGGCGATGCCGCGGGCGGCATAACTGCGATACAGCCGCATGACTCCGGCGACTTCGAGCTCCATGTCCGCCGGCCCGTCGCTCGCCGTCAGCCCCCAGATCATCGCGCCATAGTCTTTGCATTGCCGCGGATTGGCGACCGCGTAGGCCTGCTGCGCGTAGATCGCGCGGCGCGTGTTCTGGAAGTAGTCGAGCCCGCGCCGGCGCATGTAGGCATCCTGGACATCGCGGAAATCCAGCCAGACATGCGTGTACTGGTGCCCGAACAGCGGAGCGAAGCCCAGGTATTCCTGTCCGAATTGCTTGCCCCAAGACTGGTCGTAGGTGCTGGTCCATGCCGCCCAGGCCTCGGGGCCGACCGGATGCGTCGGCGAGCCGAGCGCCAGCAGGTAGACCAGCATCGCCTCGTTGTAGCCGCGCCAGTCGTAGTCGAGGAAGCCGTCCTCGGGCGACCAGCCGAGGCTGATCGCCGGTGCCCTCGGCTGGGCCCACGTCCAGTCGACGCGGCCATAGATCTTGTCGACCAGCGAGCGAATTTCGACTTCTTCCGGCTCGGAGCCGTCGAAGTAGGACTGGCAGAACAAGGCGCCGGCCAGCAGGATCGCGGTGTCGACCGTGGAAAGCTCGCTGTCAGCGAAGCGCTCGCCCGTCTTCATGTCCAGGAAATGATAGAAAAAGCCCTTGTAGCCGGCGACGCCGCGCGTATGGGGGCTTTGGGGAGCAGTGTTGAAAAACCGCAGCGTCGCCAGCACCCGCTGACGCGCTGCCTTGCGCGTGACGTAGCCGCGCTCGACGCCGACCGGGTACGCGGTCAGCGCGAAGCCGACCGCGGCGACGCTGGAGAACGACGGCGTCGGATAGCGATCCGGCACCAGGCCGTTCTTGGGATTGGCGGTGTCCCAGAAAAACCGGAAGGTCCGCTCCTGCAGATCGATCAGGAACGGATCGACGACCGGACTCGCCTTGCGCAATCCCAGTGCGTCGAATCCGAATTTGGGCGCTTCGCTGCCGTGAACCATCGTCACGACCGCGCCTACCATCACTATCGTCGCGATCAGGCGAGCCCAGCGCCCAACAGACATCGGGACGTCTTTGCGCACTACTCGATGTCCCGGTTCTGCACTGTCAAGAGACTCCTCTAAACTGAAACCCTGCGCAGTCGCGTTCGCGGCCGCGCCGCCCGACCGTCATCGATCGGCCCGCCGTAGGATAGCGGAATGCATGCTGTCAGCGAAGGGGCACGGCGATTCGGCCCGACGAGACCAAGGTTCCGGCCGACGAATGCCGTCCGCGGCCGCTTCGACTGTTGCATATCCCGATAGTTCTCGAGCCGACTCGGGTCCGACGCGCCGCTTGCAGCTCGCGCGCGGCGCGAGGCCGGCGTTCGATTAGAATATCGACAGACAGATGTATGCTCGGATTGTCAAAGACATACGACCGGATGGACACCACCGCTCTCCCGCCGATCCGCCTGACCGAATTCAGTCACGGCGGTGGTTGCGGCTGCAAGATCGCCCCGGGAGTGCTGCGCGAGCTGATCGCCAAATCGTCGCCAGGCTTGTTGCCGGAAGATCTGCTGGTCGGCATCGAAACGTCGGACGATGCTGCCGTGTACCGGCTCAACGACCGCCAGGCGATTGTCGCCACGACCGATTTTTTCACGCCCATCGTCGACGATCCGTTCGCCTTCGGTGCGATTGCCGCGACCAACGCGCTGTCGGACATCTATGCGATGGGCGCAACGCCGCTGTTCGCGCTCGCCCTGGTTGCGATGCCGCTCGAGCGGCTGCCGCTGGCGACCATCCGCGCCATCCTCGCCGGCGGTGAGGCGACCTGCGCCAGGGCCGGCATTCCCTTGGCGGGCGGACACACGATCGACTCGGTCGAGCCGATCTACGGGCTGGTCGCAATCGGGACGGTCGACCCAGCCAAGGTCAAGCGCAACGTCGGCGCGGCACCCGGAGATGTGCTGGTGCTCGGCAAGCCGCTAGGCATCGGCATTTGCGGGGCCGCGCTGAAAAAGCAGCAACTCGACAACGAGCAATACGCGGCAATGGTCGCGCAGGCGACGCAGCTCAACACGCCCGGCATCGCGTTCGGGAGCCTGGAAGGCGTGCATGCGCTGACCGACGTCACCGGATTCGGCCTGCTCGGGCACCTGCTGGAGATCTGCCGCGGCTCGGGCGTAGGCGCGCGGCTTGTCTTCGACCGCGTGCCGCTGCTTCCAGGCGTACTGGCGCTGGCTCGCGCTGGAATGATCACCGGCGGATCGGCTCGCAACTGGGCCGGCTACGGCGCCGAGGTCACCTGGCGGGGGCGCGGCGACGCCGTCGCGCAGGCGTTGCTCACCGATCCGCAGACCTCCGGGGGACTGCTGGCCGCATGCGCGCCGGCTGCCGTCGAGCAGGTCCTGGAGGTGTTCAGCGGCGAGGGCTTCGAACACGCTGCCGTTATCGGCGAGATCACCGCCGGCGTCCCGCACATTGTCGTCGATTGAACTCCAGGCGCCGAAGCCCCATCGTACTAGACCCCGCCAGCGCAAGGACCTTGCCATGACCGAACGATCCCATCTACGCACGATCCCGCCGTCTGCGGCGAAGGTGCAGGAGGCTTCGCTCCTGGAGCGATACCGCAAGGTTCGCGCAGCCACCGGGGCGCTAGCCGCTGGCCTGTCGGACGAGGACTGCGCGCTCCAGTCGATGCCCGACGCGAGCCCGATCAAATGGCATCTCGCGCATACCAGCTGGTTCTTCGAGACTTTTCTGCTCGACGCTTCGCTTGCCGGCTATCGTTCGTACGATCCGGCTTTTCGCGTTCTCTTCAACTCTTACTACAACGCAGTCGGCGACAAGCACCCGCGGCCGCAACGCGGTCTGATTTCGCGTCCATCGCGCCCCGACATCGTCGCGTATCGCGCGCACGTCGATGAAGCGATGCAGCGACTGCTGGCGCGACACGACGCGAGCGCCACCGAGCTTGCGCCTCTGGTCGAGCTCGGTCTGCAGCACGAGCAGCAGCATCAGGAACTGATCCTGACCGACGTGCTGCACCTGTTTTCATGCAACCCGTTGCAGCCCGCGTACCTTCCTCTCGCCGGCGGCGACGGCCGCGCCGCGAGCAACGCGGCCGCGCCGGCCTGGAACGAGTTCGACGGCGGCCTGGCCGAGATCGGGCACGATGGGGCCGGATTCGCCTTCGACAATGAAATGCCCCGGCACCGCGAATTTCTGGCGCCGTTCGCGCTGGCGAGCAGGCCCGTGTCCAACGGCGACTACCTGGCGTTCATCGGCGACGGAGGCTATCGACGGCCTGAGCTCTGGCTATCGGAAGGCTGGGACTGGCTCAACGCTGGCGGGATCGGCTCGCCGCTTTATTGGCGGCTCGACGCCGGGGGATGGCGCCGGTTCACTTTGCGCGGCATGTTGCCGATCGACCCCGCCGCCCCGGTATGTCACGTCAGCCTGTTCGAGGCCGATGCCTACGCGCGCTGGGCGGGCGCTCGGCTGCCGACCGAATCGGAATGGGAGCACGCGGCCGCGGGCGCTCCCGTCGACGGATCCTTCGTCGAGGACGGCGCGCTGGTGCCGCGCCCATCGACTGCTGCGGCCGGCACGCTGACGCAGATGTTCGGGGATGTCTGGGAATGGACGCAAAGCGACTACGCGCCCTACCCGGGGTTTCGCCCCGCGTCCGGCGCGATCGGCGAGTACAATGGAAAGTTCATGTGCAACCAGTACGTGTTGCGCGGCGGCTCCTGCGTTACACCGCGTTCGCACATCCGCGCGACCTACCGAAATTTTTTCCCTGCTGCCGCGCGCTGGCAGTTTTCCGGTTTCCGCCTCGCGCGGGATTTGAACCGGCGCACCTGACTTAGACAACCGGTAGCTCGAGCGATGCCTGACCCGGCGTCGCCGGCGCCGATAACTCTCTTGCGACCGGGCAGACGGGCATGATCGCCAGCGGTTCGATGCCGATCGGAAGACAACGCGAAGGCAGGCGCCGGGTCCGACCGTTCGCCGCGCTGCTTGCCGCTGCGATGCTGCTGCTGGCGCCGGTCGCAAGCGGCTTCGGCTTCGACGACGTCGCGAAAATCGCCGCGCAGCGCGCCGCGACCTCGTACAAGCCGCGCACCGGCAAGCTGCCGGAGGCGCTGGCCAAACTCGACTACGACCATTTCCGTGACATCCGTTTCAAGCCGGATCGCTCGCTGTGGCGTCCCGAAGGGCTGCCGTTCGAGATCGCATTCTTTCACGAGGGACAGAATTTCAAGAACCCGGTCAAGATCAATGAGCTGGTCGGCGACATCGTGCGCGAGGTACGGTTCAATCCCGAACTGTTCGACTACGGCGCCAACGCCATCGATCCCAAGGAGATGCGCAGCCTCGGCTTCGCGGGATTCCGCGTGCATTACGCGATCAATTCGCCGAAATACAAGGACGAGGTGCTGGTGTTTCTCGGGGCCAGCTATTTTCGCGCGCTCGGCAAAGGCCAGCGCTACGGATTGTCGGCGCGCGGCCTCGCCGTCGATACGGCGCTCGGCTCGGGCGAGGAGTTTCCCCAATTCGTCGAGTTCTGGATCAGACGGCCGGCGCCCGGTGCGACCGAGCTCACGATCTTTGCGCTGCTCGACTCCCGGCGCATGGCCGGCGCCTACAGCTTCGTCGTCAAGCCCGGCGTCGACACCGTGGTCGATGTCAAGGCCAGGCTCTTCCTGCGCGAATTCGTCAGCAAACCGGGCTTCGCGCCGCTGACGACGATGTATTTCTTCGGCGAGAACCAGCATTCGGCCCGCGACGACTACCGGCCCGAAGTCCACGATTCGGACGGCCTGTCGCTCGCGGCCGGAACTGGCGAATGGATCTGGCGACCGCTGGTCAATCCCAAGCGGCTGCTGGTGACGTCGTTCGCGGTGGCGAATCCGTCCGGGTTCGGCATCATGCAGCGCGACCGCGACTTCGAACATTACGAGGATCTGGAAGCGCGCTACGACCTTCGCCCCAGCGCATGGATCGAACCCAAAGGATTGTGGGGAACCGGCAGAGTGGAGCTGGTGCAGATCCCAAGCCCCGACGAGACCAACGACAACATCGTCGCCTACTGGGTGCCGGACAAGACGCCGGCCCCGCAGCAGCCGTACGACATCGAATACCGCATCCTGTGGCAGAAGGACGCGTGGACGCGGCCGCCGACGTCATGGGTGACGCAGACCCGGCGCGGGCGCGGCTATGTCCGCAACGACGACGGCAGCATCGGCTTTGTCATCGACTTCGACGGTCCCGCGCTGCGCAAGCTGCCACCTGATGCGAAAGTCGAAGGCATCGCCTCGGCTGACGCCAACGGCGAAGTCGTCGAGCTGATCGGTCACCGCAACGATGCCGCCGGCGGATGGCGCCTGGCGCTGCGCGTCAAGCGTCGCGATACGAACAAGCCGGTCGAACTGCGTGTCTACTTGCGCGGCGGCGGCAACAACGCGGTGTCGGAAACGTGGAGCTACATCCTTCCTCCCGAGTAGCCGGCGCCGGCGACGACGACGCCGCCGACGCCTGCATCCGCTATCTGGATCGACTCCCGCTCGCGCCCGAGCAGCGCGCCGCATTGCTG
Source organism: uncultured beta proteobacterium (assembly GCA_963697485.1). Classification (GTDB taxonomy): domain Bacteria; phylum Pseudomonadota; class Gammaproteobacteria; order Burkholderiales; family Casimicrobiaceae; genus PALSA-1003. The sequence continues at coordinate 1,194,542 of CAVOOD010000003.1, read as the reverse complement.
CGGCGCATTGCGGCCGATGTCGGAACGGTCGCCGACTCCGGTCGCGCGAAGATGCTGCGCTTGCATGAGGCTCTCGCCGGCGGCGACGTCGATCCCGACAACCCGGCCTTGGCAACGATCCGTCAGCGCCTCGAGCTCGCCTACGCGGCGAGCGACGCCGTCCATCCTCCACCGCTGACGCACGATGCGCTCGGACGCGACCGCCTGGTCACGGCGCCTCCGCTGACGCGAACCTCGATGGTGCCGCACGCCTGGCCGCGCGGGCTGTTGGCACGGTGGTTCCTGCGCTTTGTGCGCCACGACGAATCGCGCGCGAGCGAGGCTGGCGGACCGGACACCGCCGCCTGCGATCCGATTCAACGCGCGCCGACGCATCGTGAACGATGGCGCCGCGCCGCGACGTTCCGGCGCATCGTCCTGATGGGCCTGATCGTCTCGCAAACCTATATCGCGAGCAATTTCATGGTCGCCGTGCTGCCGTATCACGGTCGCCAGCCGCTGGAAATCGCGATCCTCATACTGTTCGCGATTCTTTTCGGCTGGATTTCGGCGGGTTTCTGGACGGCAATGGCCGGATTCGTCCTGCTGGTGTTCGGGACCGATCGCTATGCGATCACCGATGGCGCGCCCCGGGACGCTGCGATCGATCCGGACGCACGGGTCGCGATCATCATGCCGATCTGCAACGAAAACGTGTCGCGGGTCTTCGCGGGGCTGGCCGCCAGCTACGAATCGCTGGCCCGAACCGGAGAGCTGAAGCATTTCGATTTCTTTGTGCTCTCCGACAGCAGCAAGCCGGACATACGCGTCGCGGAGCTGGATGCGTGGCTGGCGCTGTGCCGCGCGGTGAATGGCTTCGACCGGGTGTTCTACCGCTGGCGGCAGCACCGGATCAAGCGCAAGAGCGGCAACATCGCGGATTTCTGCCGGCGCTGGGGCAACCGCTACCGCTACATGGTCGTGCTCGACGCGGACAGCATCATGAGCGGCGCCTGCCTCACCGCGCTGCTGCGGCTGAGCGAGTCCAATCCCGATGTCGGCATCATCCAGACAGCGCCGCACGCGGCCGGACGCGAAACGCTTTATGCCCGCGTCCAGCAGTTCGCCACCAGCGTTTATGGTCCGCTGTTCACTGCCGGACTGCATTTCTGGCAGCTCGGCGAATCGCACTATTGGGGGCACAACGCGATCATTCGCGTCGCTCCGTTCATGCGGCATTGCGCGCTCGGTCGTCTGCCGGGGCACGGCACGCTGTCCGGGGAAATCCTGTCGCACGACTTCGTCGAAGCGGCACTGATGCGACGCGCCGGGTGGCAGGTGATGATCGCCTACGATCTCGACGGCAGCTACGAGGAAATGCCGCCGAACCTGGTCGATGAGCTTACCCGCGACCGGCGCTGGTGCCGCGGCAATCTGATGAATTTCCGCCTGTTCCTGATGCGCGGCCTTCATGCCGCCCACCGCGCGGTATTCATGAGCGGCGTCATGGCCTATCTTTCCGCGCTGCTGTGGTTCGTTTCGCTGATCCTGTCGACGGCTCTGCTGGCGTTTCACGCCTTGAGCGAGCCCAAATACTTCGTCGAGCCTTTCCAGCTTTTTCCGCTTTGGCCCGAGTGGCACCCGGAATGGGCAATCGCGCTTTTTTCGGCGACGGCGATTCTGCTGTTCCTGCCGAAGGTGCTCGGCGCGCTGCTGATCGTCGTCCGCGGCGCAGCCGACTACGGAGGGGGCGCGCGTCTCGGCTTGAGCGTGCTCGGAGAGATGCTGATATCGGCGATGCTGGCTCCGATACGGATGCTTTTCCACTCGCAGTTCGTCGTCGGCGCTTTTGTCGGCTGGGCGATCCACTGGCAGTCGCCGACGCGCGAGGACGCCGAAACCACCTGGCGCGAAGCGCTGCGGCGACACGGGGCGCACACGTTGCTTGGCACGCTTTGGGCCGCGGGCGTCTATTGGCTCAACCCATCGTTCCTGTGGTGGCTGTTGCCTATCGTCGGCGCGCTGATGCTTTCGATACCGCTTTCGGTCTATACGAGCCGACTGCGCCTCGGGCGCCGGCTGCGCGCCACGCGGCTGTTCCTGATTCCGGAAGAGACGCGGCCGCCGGCGGAAATACGCGCGATGATGCGGGCAGTTGCTTCCGCGCCGACGCCGCCGGGCTTTGTTGATGCGGTCGTCGATCCCGCCACCAACGCGCTGGCTTGCGCTGCGGCAGTCACGCGCTTCACCCGCACCGCGCTGGTCCAGAGTCAACGGATGCAGAAGGTCGACGTCGCGCTGGTCGAAGGGCCGGATGGCTTGAGTGCGTCGTCGAAACTGCGCCTGCTCGGCGATCCGATCGCGCTTTCGCGCCTGCACTGGCGCGTATGGACTTCGCCCGACGCGCATGCCGTGTGGCGCGAAGCGATGGCATCGGCGCGCCGCACCGCTGTCGCCGTTGCAACGCCGACGCACCGCCAAGTCCCCGCCGACTTGCGATCGCCGGCCAACGTCTAAGAGCTTGTCATGACCGGGCGCCCCACGGAGCCGCCGCCGGCCAACGACGGCAACATTGGTCTTTATCGCGCCGCCGACTTCCGCCTGACCGATGGGCGCTGCGCCGATTGCGATGCGATACCGCAGGCGCTGTGGTATTTCCGTGATGAGGCGATCGCCGTACCGCGACCCGGGCTACCCGTCGCAGGATTCGCCCGCGGCGCAACCGCGTTCGACGACGTCGCGCGCTGGGCGGCGGGCCATGCGCCGGGAACCCCGGCCGATTATCCGACGCTGATCTGGGTCGCCTCGCCGGCGGTGCTGCGTGGCGCGCGACTCGATTCGGCAGGTACGCACATCACGGTCGAAGGCACGACGGCGGCGTTCGAGGTCGTGCCGAAAATCCCGCTCAATCGCTCGTATTACAACGCGGCCTCGGTCGCTTATTTCACCGGCAGGACGCTGAAGATGCGCGGTGAAATCGCCGAAGGCAAGTTCACCGCCCGCTCGATATGGCCGGAGGATTTCCGGCTCGACCTGAAGGCCGACGCCACGTTGTCGCCCGAGCCTGCCGCAGACCCATCGCCCGAGGCGGTGCGGCAGCTTCTGCGCGCTGAGCCGCGGGGCGGCGCGACCAGCACCTTCGCCGCGGTCAGTTTGTGGGAACGCACACCGGGCGCGGCGCGCCGCTGCGCAGGCAATCCGGTGCTGGCAGCAATGCTCAACGGCGCCCAGGGCGATGACGACGAAGCCCATGGCGGTCACTTCGCGATCGTGACCGGCCGCGTCGGCGCCGACGGCGGGATCGACGACTGGATGGCAAACAATTTCTACACGCTCGATCTGTTCAGCGAAAAAGGCATCATCGCCGCCGCATTGCCGCTCGACCGCTACCTGGCCGACCTGAACAGCGGCCAGTCGTGGTACCGGCCGTCGCATCTGCTGGTTGCGATCCTCAGTCGCGACCGCACGACAAGCCATGTGCAAGGTGCGCTCAACCGCGTCTACAACCAGTTCTACCGCCACCAACTCGTTTACGGCAACGTGACGATGAATTGCGCGGGCATCAGCATCGACGCGCTGCGTGCGCTCGGCTGGAGCATCCGCGCGCGCAAGCCGATCAGCCGCGTGCTGGCCTGGCTCGCCGTACCCTGGGTCGCGCTTCGCGAGCGGAGCGTCGCCAGCGCGCGGCAAGCTTTCGATTACCTGAGCGAGGATGGCACGCGCATGTTTCCCGCGGCGGCGTTCGAGGAGACCGCCGCCGATCTGTTGCGGCTGGCGGCGCGACGGAGTTCGCGTGATCTGACGCCGTTCGAGACGATGCTCGCCGAAGACATCGAGGCGCTGGTCTGGCTGCGCGTGCCGCAGCTGCCGTCGAGCCGCGCCTGGGGCGACTTTGCCGTCGTCACCAAGCGCGAGTACGCGGGGCGGCTTCCCACCGATCGCAGCCAGGCCAAAATCATCCCCGTGCCGCCCCGCCCTTTTCCGCCGGAGCTGCGCGATCCCGATCTCCTGCCGTCGCCGCCGAGCCGCAGCGCCCTGGCGGTCGTCCTGTGGACCGTCATTTCGCTCGCCGGCATACCCTGGCTGCTCTGGCGCTGGCGGCAAAGCCAAAAGACGGGAGAGAAGCTCTTGACATAGAGCAAATGTTTCCATTATTCTGGAAATATGGAAACGTCGTTCGCATTGCGCGCGCTGGCTGCACTAGCCCAGGAAACCCGCCTTGGCGTATTCCGCTTGCTGGTAGAGCACGGACCCCCGGGTCTCCCTGCCGGCGAGATCGGACGGAAGCTCGGCTTGCCGCCTGCAACCTTGTCGTTCCACATCAAGGAACTGGCGACGGCCGGGTTGGTGTCCGCCCGGCAGCAAGGCCGCTTTATCCATTACGCAACTGACTTCGCCGCGATGCGCGGGTTGGTCGGCTACCTGAGCGAGAACTGTTGCCGCGCCTCCGCGGGCGGCAAAGATCGCCTGGCGGTCTGCGCCTCCGACTGCTCGCCGCCAGACGCGACCGAGCGCACGGCGTTCACGATCCCGAAGCCCACGGTACGACCCAAAAGGATAGCCGCATGAAACGATTTCATGTCCATGTCTCGGTGCCGGATCTCGCTGCGAGCATCCGGTTCTATTCGACGCTGTTCGCAGCCGAGCCCACGGTGCGCAAGGACGATTACGCCAAATGGATGCTGGACGATCCGCGCGTCAACTTCGCCATCTCGACGCGCGCCGGCAGCGGCGGCGTCAATCATCTCGGCTTCCAGGTCGAAAGCTCGACCGAGCTCGACGCGATGGAGGCGCAACTTCTGGCGGCGGATCAGCGGCTGGTCGCGGAGAAAAACGCCGACTGCTGCTACGTGCGATCCGACAAATACTGGGTCACCGACCCTGCCGGCATCGCGTGGGAGACCTTTCACACGCTGAGCGGCGTCCCTGTCGTCGGTGGCGCGGATGCTGCCCCCGTCGAGACGGCCCGGAGCGGCTGCGGTTGCGCCCCGCGCGCGATCGCCGGCGCCAAGTCCTGCTGCAGCTGATAAACGCGCGACGGTCGCGCCCGGTCCGATGTAGCGCTATTGGATGAACCAGCCGTGGCTCCGTCCGGATCGCTCTGGAGGCGGCGCGGCAGTCTGCCCAACACCCGGTGCAACGCCAGACGAAGATCCTCGAGCTCGCGCGCGCGTCGTGTTGAATCGCGTCTTGCTCGGATAACGGATCTCCTTTGAGCTCGATGAGGATTTGCCACCGCCATCCATCTGCTCCGTCAAACGCTTCAACGCGTCGCTTGCGCGACAACGGTCGCCGATGCATTGCACGAAAAGCGGGCATCGTATCACCGCGATGCCGTTGGCCGCCGTACGTCGCGAGACCGTTCCGCACTCGAGCCTCGCGACGCAAACTTGCGTAGAATCGCAGGCGAGCGTCGGCGGCTCTCCGCAGCGAACGCCAGCCTCGGCTGGGGGCGCGCGATTCGCGACGCGATGACGACATGCCCGCGCTTCTCATCGACCAGACCTTCTGGGTCAACGTTTTTTTTGCCGCCGAATGGGCGGTGCGCATCGCGATGATCGTCGTCGTGCCATTCCGCCGTTCGCCCGAGGCGGCCAAGGGCTGGCTGCTGCTGATCTTTTTCGAGCCCGCGATCGGCGTCGCGCTGTATCTGCTCATCGGCCGGCCGACGTTGCCTGCCTGGCGCATGCAGCGCCATGTCGAGTTCATGACGCTCTCGAAGCCGGTCTACGAGCGGCTCGGCCGCGACCCGAACATCTTCCATCCGCAGCTCGGCCCGACGCTCGATCACGCGGTAACCCTGGCGGAGAATCTCGGCCGCCTGCCGATACTGGGCGGCAATTCCGCCGAGATCCTTTCCGACTATGACGGGACGATCGACCGCTTGATCGCCGACATCGACATGGCGCACGACCACGTGCACCTGCTGTTCTACATCGTGGCCGATGATGCCACGATGGCGCGCGTAGTCGAAGCTCTGACGAGGGCGATCGACCGTGGCGTCGTCTGCCGGCTGCTGGCGGATTCGCTTGGGTCGCGCCCGGATTTCGGACGGATGCTGCCGCGCCTGCTCGCAGCCGGAATTCTGGCCGGGGAGACGATGCGCGTCGGTTTCTTCCGCCGCCGTACCGGTCGCATCGACCTGCGCAACCACCGCAAGATTGCCGTGATCGACGGACGCATCGCGTACATCGGATCGCAGAACCTGGTCGACGCGACTTTCAAGCGCGGCCTCACCTACGAGGAGCTGAACGTGCGCCTGAGCGGACCGATTGCGCTCGAGCTGCAGGCGGTTTTTGTCGAGGATTGGTATGTCGAGACCGGCGAGACCCTGGGGGATATGCGCTACTTTCCGGATCCGCGAATCGCCGGCGACGTGACGGCGCAGACGCTGCCGAGCGGTCCGGGCTATCCGCGCGAAAACAACCAGCGCCTGATCGTGTCGCTTATCCACGCCGCAGCCCGACGCATTGTCATCACCATGCCCTACATGGTCCCCGACGAGGCATTGCTGCAGGCATTGCAGACAGCCGTGCTGCGCGGCATCGACGTGACGCTGGTCGTGCCGCTGCCGATGGATCAGGTCCTGGTCTGTCTGGCGCAACGCTCGTACTACGATGAGCTGCTCGGTTCCGGCGTCAAGATCTGTCGCTATGGCAAGCGCTTCCTGCACGCCAAGCATGTGACCATTGACGACACGATCGCGTGGATCGGCTCGTCAAACCTCGATATCCGGTCGTTCGCGCTGAACGCCGAAGTCGTCGTGCTGCTTTACGACGCCAATGTATGCGCCAGCCTGGCGCGCGAACAGGCGCGCTATCTGCGCGACGGGCAAATGCTCGATCCGGCCGGTTGGTCGAAGCGGCCCGCGGTGATGAAGGTCGCAGAGAATCTGGCGCGGCTGCTGAGCCCGCTGCTTTGATCGGCGGATCAGGGCGCGCGGACGATGACCTTGCCGCTCATGTACGGGTGAACCGAGCAGAGGTAGTCGTAGCTGCCGGGCCGGTCGAACGTTCGCGCGAATGTGGCGCCGGGCAGAAGCAAATTCGAGCCCGGCGCGCCGTCCTTGTAGGCCAGGCCGTGCGGCGCACCGTCGTCGTTGCTCCAGGTCACTGTATCGCCGGGCGCGATCGTCAACTCGCCCGGCGCAAAAGCAAAGTTGGCGATCGATACCGTCGCAGCGCCGGCGGCCTTCGCCGCCGACTGCTGCACGACGACCTTGCGCGGGGCGTTACCCACTGCGATCGTCGTCACTTGCCCGCTGGCCAGATCGACGATGCTCAGGTCGTTTGAGCCCTCGTTGGTGACGTACGCACGCTTGCCGTCGGCGCTTGCCGCCACCCAGTGCGGCTGCTTGCCGACGGCGATCGTGCGCAGCGGCGCGTTGGTCGCCGGATCGAACAGCAGCAGCTCGCCCGGACCCTGCACAACGACTGTTGCCGCGGGTGCGCCGCGAAAATAGGCGGCGATATGTGGCGATGCCCCGGTCGGGACGGCCGCCACGATCCGGTCGGTCTGGGGATCGAGCACCTGCACCGCGTTGACGCCGGCCAGCGTGAAATACAGCGCCTTGCCGTCATACGAGAACTCCAGATCGCGCGGAGGCTTGTCGAGCGGGATCTCGCGCACCGCCGCACGCGTTGCGAGATCGACGACGATCAGTGCGAACTTGCCCGGCTGTTGCGACGACACGTACGCCAGCTTGCCGTCGGGCCGGACGGCGATCGTATGCGGCTTGGGAACGGCGACCGAGCCCATGATCGCGCGAGTCGCAGTATCGATGAAGACGACACGGTCCTCGCCATAGACGGCGACCAGCAGGACGCTGCCGCCGGGCTGGATCGCCAGGCCATGCGGTGTCTTGCCGACTTCGATCGTGCCGGTCACACGATCGGTCACCGTATCGATCACGCTGACCGTCGACGACTCGTCGCCGCTGACGTAGACCGTCTTGCCATCGGGAGCCATGCTCATGCCATGGGGTCCGGCGGCGACGGGCACCGTGCCGGTCACTGCGCCGGTCGCGGTGTCGATGACGCTGACCGTACTGTCCTTGAAATTGCCGACGTAGGCCTTCGGCCCGGCGGCGAGCGCCGCCACTGCCGCCGAGGCAAGCACGGCGGCGAGGACAAGCGCCGGGATGGATTTAAGGCTCGCGTTGCGCACGGTCATGGCGGGCTCCTCTTCGTCGCGATGGGAAACGCAGGCGTAGCCACGCCTGCTCCGTCATGTCTTACCTGCAACTCGACTGGTTTATTCCCGCCGGAATAGCGCGGGCGGGGCCGGCCGTATATCGCCGTTCGCTGCCGGGTTCCGGATCGTGCCGCCGATGATTTCCGGAGCTTTCGGCGCCGCCGCGATGTGCGGACCGAATTCGCCGGCGGCTGCGCACGGCGACAGGCGCCTAAAAGCGCGCCAAGAACTCAGCGGATCGAGTTGCCGGCTAGCGGTGCTTGAACTCGGGCTTGCGCTTTTCGACGAACGCGCGCATGCCTTCCTTCTGATCGTCGAGCGCGAAGGTCGCGTGAAACTCGCGCCGCTCGGACATGAGGCCCTCGGCGAGCGACGATTCGTACGCGCGATTGATCGCTTCCTTGATCTTCAGCACGACGGGCAGCGAGTAGCCGGCGATCTTGGTTGCGACGGCCAGCGCTTCGTCGAAAAGCTTGTCGGCCGGAACCACGCGCGCGACCAGCCCCGAGCGCTCGGCTTCCTGCGCATCGATCATGCGGCCGGTCAGGCACCAGTCCATCGCCTTGGCCTTGCCGACCGCGCGCGGCAGGCGCTGCGTGCCGCCCATCCCAGGCATCGTTCCTATGGTTATTTCCGGCTGGCCGAATTTCGCCGTGTCGGCGGCGATGATCAGATCGCACATCATCGCCAGCTCGCACCCTCCTCCAAGCGCATAACCTGCCACCGCGGCGATCACCGGCTTGCGCGTGCCGCGCACCGACTCCCAGCTCATGATGTAGTTGTCGGCGTAGACCTTCTGGTAGTCCCACTCGGCCATCGCCCCGATGTCGGCGCCCGCGGCGAAGGCCTTATCGTTGCCGGTGATGACGATCGCACCGATGCCGGCGTCGGCATCGAACGCGGCGAGCGCGCGGCCGAGCTCGGCGGCCAGCGCCTCGTTCAGCGCGTTCATCCGCTGCGGCCGGTTGAGACGGATGATGCCGACGCGGTCGCGCGTTTCGACGATGATGTTCTCGTAGGGGTCGCTCATCGGGGCTTTCAGGGCTTGTCCGGATCGAAGTGGCTGCCGAGCGCCGCCCAGCAGCGGTAGTACTCGGGTTGGCGTTGCGCCGATTCCAGCGCGAACCGCGTCGGATGGATGACGGTCGCGCGTCTCGAACATGAACGCCATCGTGTCGGATACGCGCTGCGGCTTCGAGACGTCGGCCGCGGATGCGCGCGCGAACGTCTCGGCGTCGGGTCCGTGACCGCTCATGCAGTTGTGCAGGCTCGCGCCGCCCGGCAGGAAACCTTCGGCCTTGGCATCGTAGACGCCTTCGATCAGGCCCATGAACTCGCTGGCGACGTTGCGATGGAACCACGGCGGGCGGAACGTGTGCTCCATCACCAGCCAGCGCGGCGGAAAGATCACGAAGTCGATCGTGTCGACGCCGGGCGTGTCGCTCGGCGACTGCAGCACCAGGAAGATCGACGGATCGGGATGATCGAAGCTGGTCGACCCGATCGTGTTGAAGCGCCGCAGGTCGTACTTGTACGGCGCGTAATTGCCGTGCCAGGCGACGACGTCGAGCGGCGAATGATCGATCGCGGCCGTCCACAGATTGCCCATGAACTTGGCGATCGAGCTCGAAGCTGCCGCTCGCGATCCTCGTACGATGCGGTGGGCGTCAGGAAATCGCGCGGATTGGCGAGCCCGTTGGAGCCGATCGGACCCAGGTCGGGCAGCCTGAACGGCGCGCCGAAGTTTTCGCAGACATAGCCGCGCGCCTCGGCGTCGAGGAGCTCGACGCGGAAACGTACGCCGCGCGGAATCACGACGATCTCCTGCGGCGCGACCGCGATGCGCCCGAGCTCGGTGTCGAAGCGCAGCCTCCCCTGCTGCGGCACGATCAGCAGTTCGCCGTCGGCATCGTAGAAAAAGCGGTCGTGCATCGACCGATTCGCCGCGTACAGGTGGATGCCGCAGCCGTTCTGCGCCGCGGGCGCTCCGTTGCCGGCCATCGTCACCAGACCATCGATGAAGTCGGTCGGCGCCGTGGCCGAGGGCATCGGCAGCGGGTCCCAGCGCAGCTGATCGGGCGGCGTCGGAAATTGATCGAAGCGGCTTTCGATGCGGCCGTTGTCGATCCGGCGGAAAGGCTCGTGCACGGCGGCCGGGCGGATGCGGTACAACCAGGAGCGACGATTGGCGGCGCGCGGCGCGGTGAACGCCGTTCCCGACAGCTGCTCGGCATACAGGCCGTACGGCGCGCGCTGTGGCGAATTCTGACCTTGCGGGCAACGCGCCGGGCAGCGCTTCGGTGGCGAACTCGTTGCCGAATCCCGATTGGTAGCTCAACGCGGCGTCGGCAATCGGGCTTTCCGCGGCCGGCGCGGCGCTGCTTGCGCCGCGTCGGCGCTCGGTCGTCTTGATCGTCATGGAGTCTCGCCGCGGCGGATCGTACCGCCGAGCTCATTTTACCGCGCCCAGGTCCTGGCGTGCCGCCGCGAGCGCCTCGCGCAGCACCGCGAGGTCGCCGACGTGGTTGGCCAGCAGCAGGATCAGGCGTGCGTTGAGCAGCGCGCTTTGCGCCTCGGTAAGATCGCGGTGCGCATCGATCAGCTCCTGATAGAAGTCGTCGGGCGCCGAAAGATTGGCCTCGGTGTTGAGCGTCGTCACGCCGCTACCTTGGCCGCTTGCGCGCCTTGGGCCGTCGCGCGCTCGATCGCCGCGCGCACGGCGCCGAGCTCGAATGCGCGCCAGCGTGCGCAGACATGCTGGTCGGGGCGCAACAGGTAGCAAGTGCCGGGTCTGCGCGTCGTAGCGCCTGGCCGCGAGACCTTCGCTGTCCTCGATCAGGCAGGCGCCGTTCCCCGGTGACCCTCCCACCTGCACGACCGTGCACGCGATGCCGTCCCTGCCAAGAGAACGCACTGCGTCGGCAGGCACGCCGCCTCCGAAGCACAAGCAATTCGAAGCCTGCATCGAGGTAACCGAGCAACCAGCTGCCGCGCGGACCGGCGACCGGCGCGTCGACGGCGACTGCGCCCGGAACCGGGCCGCCGGCGAACGTGCCGACGCCGTCCGGCGTACTGAGCGGCGATCCGGAAAGCACGCATGGCTGCGACAGCCGGCCGCTGTTGACCAGCGCTCGCGCGAACGGATGGCGCTTGGCGAGTCCCAGCACGGCGTCGCGAAACGTCCGGCTGACGTCGCTCTTCGGCGTGATGAAATCGGTGCTGCGCGTCGAGTGCCGGATGTTCTCGTCGGCTGCGTAAGCGCGCTCGGCGTCGTAGCTGTCGAGCAGACGCTCCGGCGCCTGCCCGGCGAGCACCAGCTCGAGCTTCCACGCCAGGTTGTCGGCATCCTGGATGCCGGAGTTCGCGCCGCGCGCGCCGAACGGCGAGACCAGGTGCGCGGCGTCGCCGGCGAACAGCACGCGGCCGTGCCGGAATGAGCGCATGCGCCGGCACTGGAACGTATAGACGCTCGCCCATTCGATCTCGAACTGCGCATCGTCGCCCAGCATCGCGCGGATGCGCGGGACGATTCGCTCCGGCTGCTTTTCGCTCTCCGGATCGGCGTCCCAGCCGAGCTGGAAGTCGATGCGCCAGACATCGTCGGCCTGGCGATGCAGCAGCGCCGACTGGTTGCGATGAAACGGCGGATCGAACCAGAAGCGCCGTTCGGCCGGAAAGCCCGAGCTCATCACGATGTCGGCGATCAGAAAGCGATCGTGGAAGACCTGGCCTTCGCATTCGAGTCCGAGCATGTTGCGAATCGGGCTGCTTCGCGCCGTCGGCGGCGATCAGCCAATCGGCATGCACCGTGTATTCGCCATCGGGGGCGCCGATGCGAAGCGCGATGCGGTCGGCTCCGCTGTTCGACGCCGACGACTTTGCTGCGCCAGCGGAGCTCGGCCGGCGCAAGCTCGAACAGCCGCTCGACCAGAAACTGCTCGACCCAGTACTGCTGCAGGTTGATGAACGCCGGCCGGCGGTGACCGTCGCCGGGCAGCAGGTTGAATTCGTAGACCTGCTCGTCGCGAAAGAACACCCGGCCGACGCTCCAGCCCACACCTTTCTGCACCAGCCGCTCGGCGCAGCCCAGGCGGTCGAGAATCTCCAGCGTGCGCTTCGACCAGCAGATCGCGCGCGAGCCGACGCTGACCGTGTCGTCCTCGTCGACCAGCAACACGTCGATGCCGCGCAGCGCGAGATCGATCGCCGCGGTCAGGCCGACCGGCCCGGCGCCGGCGACGACCACCGGCCAGCGCCGCGGCGCGCCGCCCCAGCTCCGGCGGGCCGGACATAGGAGTAGACCGGATGCGTATAGGTCTTCAACGTGACGGCGGAGCCAGCGCCTAACCTTCCAGCGACTCCCACATTTCCTTGTCGCGCTGCGCCGTCCAGATGCGCGGATCGCGGTACTTGGTCGCCTCGTCGTAGGCGCGCGTCACGTCGAACGGCAGGCAGTGATCGAATATCACCCAGTCACCGAACCTGGGCTTGAGCGCGGCGTAGGTTTCCTTGTACACGGTGCGCAAGTCCTTGCCGGAAGCTGCGCCCGCCTTTACCGCACCGAACATTTCGGTGATGAACGCGCGCGTGCCGTCGAGACCGGCCGCGACCTCAGCTTCGTTCTGCAGCGCGGCGCCGCGGCCGGGCACGAGCTTCGCCGGCTTGAGCGCGGCGATCGCATCGAGCGTGGCCGGCCAGTCGCGCGAGGTAGGCGTCGCCCGTGTACGGCGTCGTCTGATATTCGACCAGGTCGCCCGAAAAAAGAATGCGCTCCTGCGGCAGCCAGACGACGGTGTCGCCCTTGGTATGGCCGCGCCCGATCTGCATCAGCTCGACCTGCAGCTTGCCGATCCACAGCGTCATCCGCTTTTCGAACACCAGCGTCGGCCAGGTCAGTCCCGGCACCGATTCGACCGCCTGGAACAGCCGCGGAAAACGCTCGATCTCGCTTTTCATGTCGGCTTCGCCGCGCTCGACGATCAGATCGTAAGTATCGCGGCTGGCGATGACGTGCTCGGGCAGCGTACCCCGAGGCGCCGAGCACGCGCACCGCGTGATAGTGCGACAGCACGACATAGCGGATCGGCTTGTCGCTGACCGTGCGGATGTGCCGGATGACGTCCTGTGCCATCACCGGCGTGGCCTGCGTGTCGATGACCATGATCGCGTCGTCGCCGATGACGATGCCGGTGTTCGGATCGCCCTCGGCCGTGTACGCATAGGCGTGGTCGGAAAGCTTGTCGAAGCTGACCTTCTTGGCTTCCAGGTCGGCTTGCGAGGCGAATTTCTTGTCGTTCATTGCGAAAGTCCTGTGCACGAAGTCGCTGCCGCGGTCACGGCGATAGGCCCATTGTAGGAGGGATTGCCGCGGGCCGCACGAAGCAGTGCTACGACGGGTAGAGCCCTTGCACTCTCGCCTGCAGCCGCGCCAGTCCCAGCAGCGCATCGATCGCCGGCGTGGCGACCTCGACCCGCTCGCCGATTTCCCGCACGGCGCTCAATAACACGTCGATCTCGACCTGCCTGTGCGCCTCGACGTCCTGCAGCATCGACGTTTTGACCGGGCCAAGCCGGCGCGTCACGCCGATCCGGTCCTCGCCGCTTTGTTCGATCGGACAGCCGATCCTGGCGCCGATCGCCGCGGCCTCGCTCATCGCAGCAAGACAGAACCTCTTCACCAGCTCGTCGTCGAGGATGCGATCCATCGTCGCGCCGGTCAATGCGGAAATCGGATTCATCGTCATGTTGCCCCACAGCTTGTACCAGATGTCGCGCTGGATACAGCTCGAGACTTCGACGTCGAATCCGGCGGCAGTTAGTTGCGCGGCAATCGCGCGGGTGCGGGGTGTCGGCTCGCCGGCCGGCTCACCGATGATCAGGCGTTGGCCGCCGTGGTGCAGCACGAGACCGGGCTCCGGCGTCGAGCACGATGCATGGACGACGCAACCGACGATCCGTCGCGCCGGCAGCGTCGACTCGATCTCGCCTTTGGGGTCGACCGAGGAGAGCCGCAAGTCGCGATACGCCGTGCCGAAACCGTGAAAGAACCACCAGGGCACGCCGTTCATCGCCGTGAGCACCGCCGTATCGGGGCCCAGCAGCGGACCGACGCTCGCCGCAACGCTGGCCAGCGACGGACCCTTGACCGCCACGATGACCAGATCCTGCGGTCCGAGCGACGAAGGAGTCTCGGCGACGTTCGCCAGCGCGCTGATCAATCCTTGCTGCGTCTGCAGCCGCCAGCCGCGCGCGCGCAGCGCGGCAGCCGTTGCGCCGCGGGCGAGCACGGCGACGTTCGCACCGGCGCGCGCGAGCCGCGTGCCGATGAATCCGCCGATGGCGCCGGCGCCGACGATGCAGATCTTCAGCGCGGATCCTCAGGCCTTGTCCGGCCTATCGCCGTCGGAACTCAAGCCTTTGACCTCTTGTCGACGACGCGTTTAGCCTTGCCCAACGAGCGTTCGATGCCGCCGCTTTGCACCACCCGCACCTCTGGCGCTGACGCCGATCAGGCTCTTGATCGTGGTGCGCGAGCTTCACGCCGGCGGCCTCGCCGTCGGCACCGCCGGCGCCTGGAGCGCGCTCGACCAGCACGGTAAGCTCGTCCAGCACTTTGGGGCGCGTGATCTCCAGCTGGTAATGCGGCGCCAGAGCCTCCTGCTGGAGGATCAGCTCCTCGACCTGGGTCGGAAACACGTTGACGCCACGGATGATCATCATGTCGTCGGAGCGCCCGGTGATCTTTTCCATCCGGCGCATCGAGCGCGCCGTCGGCGGGCAGGAGCCGCGTCAGGTCGCGCGTGCGATAACGGATGATAGGCAACGCTTCCTTGGTAAGCGAGGTGAAAACCAGCTCGCCCTTTTTCGCCGTCCGGCAACACGAGGCCCGTCTCGGGATCGATGACTTCCGGGTAGAAATGATCTTCCCAAATCGTCAGGCCATCCTTGGTCTCGATGCACTCCTGCGCGACACCGGGACCCATCACTTCCGACAGCCCGTAGATGTCGATCGCGTCGATGTCGAGCTTCGCCTCGATCGATTGCCGCATCGTCGCGGTCCACGGCTCGGCGCCGAAAATCCCGATCTCGAGCGATGTCTGGCGCGGGTCGATGCCCTGCCGCTCCATTTCCTCGGCGATCGCCAGCATGTACGACGGCGTCACCATGATGATGTTCGGCTTGAAATCCTGGATCAGCTGCACCTGCTTTTCGGTCTGGCCGCCGGACATCGGAATCACTGTCGCCCCCAGACGTTCCGCGCCGTAGTGGGCGCCCAGGCCGCCGGTGAACAGGCCGTAGCCATAGGACACGTGCACGATGTCGCCGGCGCGGCCGCCGGCGGCGCGAATCGAGCGGGCCATTACATTCGCCCAGGTATCGATGTCGGCGCGCGTGTAGCCGACGACCGTCGGCTTGCCGGTGGTGCCCGATGAGGCATGGATGCGAACGACTTGTTCGCGCGGCACCGCGAACATTCCGAACGGATAGTTGTCGCGCAGATCGGTCTTGCCGGTAAACGGAAAGCGCGCGAGCTCGGCGAGCGAGCGGCAATCGCGCGGGTGCACGCCCGCGCGGTCGAACGCCTTGCGGTAGTGCGCGACGTGGTCGTAAGCGTGCGCAAGCGACCACTGCAGTCGTTTCAGCTGCAACGCCTGCAGCTCGTCGCGGCTGGCGGTCTCGATCGGCTCGAGATCGGCGGGCGCAGGCTTCCTGACGGTCATCCCTGTCTCCTCCTGCGCTTGTCGCCGACTAGGCCGTGCCGGCGCCGTCGATCACGTGACCCTTGATGCGGTACGACTTGCCGCGAAAAAAGCGCAACCGCGGCGCCGTCCTGGTTGGTGACCTCGATATCGTATACGCCGGTGCGGCCGCTGACGCTGCGCTCCTGCGCGACGGCCGTGAGCACGTCGTTCTCGCGCGCCGGCGCGACGAATTCGATCGTGCAGCCGGACGCGACCGTCGTCAGGTTGTAGCTGTTGCAGGCGAACGCGAAGGCGCTGTCGGCCAGCGAAAAAATGAACCCGCCGTGGCAGGTGAGGTGTCCGTTGAGCATGTCGGCGCGCACACGCATCGACAGCTCGGCATGACCGGCGCCGACGCGCACGATATGCATGCCCAGCGCCTGCGAGGCGCAGTCGCGCGCGTACATCGCCGAAGCCACGCGCTCGGCCAGCGCCTGCGCTTCTTCGGGACTCACGGCGGGATGATGCTCGCCCATCGACGTGAAGAGCCCGCTATTTCCCGACAAACTGAGGCGGACGCTTCGCCGCGAACGCGGCCACGCCTTCGCGATAGTCGGCGCTTCTTCCGAGCTCGCGCTGCAGATCGCGCTCCAGATCGAGCTGCGCTTCGAGCGTATTGCCCGACGCGGCGTAGATCGCCTGCTTGGTCGCGGCGAGACCGCGCGTAGGCGCGCTGGCCAGTTGCTTCAGTATCGCGTCGACGGCAGCCGGCAGTTCGGCATCGTCGACGCAGCGCCAGATCAATCCCCAGCTTGCCGCCTGCTCGGCCGAAAGCTTGTCGCCGAACATCGCGAGACCCATCGCCCGCGCGGTTCCGGCCAGCCGCGGCAGCAGATACGTCCCGCCCGAGTCCGGGATCAGGCCGATCTTGCGTGAACGCCTGCACGAAGCTCGCCGATTTCGCGGCGATGACGATGTCGCAGGCGAGCGCGATGTTCGCGCCCGCGCCGGCAGCGACGCCGTTGACCGCGCAAACGACCGGAAGCGGCAGCGTGCGCAGCGCGAGCACCAGTGGCTTGTAGTTGCGCTCGATCGACGCGCCCAGATCGACCGGGTCGGCGCCCGGTGCGACGGCGCGATCGCCGAGGTCCTGTCCGGCGCAGAAGCCGCGTCCGGCGCCGGTCAGCAGCAGCACGCGCGTCGAGGCATCGGCTCGCACGCGAGCGATCGCATCGCGCACTTCGGCGTGCATCGCATCGTTGAAGCTGTTGAGCCGCTCAGGCCGGTTGAGCGTCAGGCGGGCGATGCCGCCGGCGACCTCGAACAGAATGTTGCCGTAGCTCATTGCGGTGCCGCCGCGACGTGCCTTCGATGCTGGACGACGCGGAACCGGCCGGCGACGAACGCCGAATCGGTCAGCGCGGCATTGGCTGCCGGATTGGCGCCGGTGCCGTGGTAAGTCGGAAAAGGCCGCGGACTGATTGACGAACACGCCGCCGGTCAGGTTGATCGACAAGGCGACGCCGGCGTCTTCGGCCAGCGCGATCGTCTCCTCGATCACCTCCGGCCGGTTCGAGTAGAGCGACAGGGTCAGCGCACCGTGATCGACGACGGCGCGGCGCGCGATCTCGAGACTCTGCGCCGTGTCGTCGGTGGCGATGACGAACGCGATCGGCCCGAACCATTCCTTCAGATACTTGGCGCCATCGGCGGCATCGAGCTTGACCAGCAGCGGCGTCGCGATGCGCGCCTCGGGGAACTGCGGATGAACCAGCGTCTGGCTGTCGTGCACGACCGCGCCAAGCGAGCGCGCGGCGTCGATCCGCTCGGCGACGCCGTCGTTGACCACCGCGCCAAGAATCTCCACCGCGCGCGCCGGGTCGCCGACCAGCTTCTGCACCGCCGCGCCCAGGCCTTGCGCGACCTGGTCGAACGACAGGTGTCCGTCGCCGGTCTCGATGCCGTCGCGCGGAACGTAGATATTCTGCGGCGCGGTGCACATCTGGCCGGTGTACAAGCGCCAGCGAAAAAGCGATGTTGCGCGCCGCGCCGGCAAAGTCGTCGGCCGAGTCGATGATGATCTGGTTGACGCCCGCCTTTTCGGCGTACACCTGCGCCTGGTGGGCGTTGCGTTCCAGCCAGGTTCCGTGAGCGCTGCTGCCGGTGAAATCGATCAGCTTGATCTCGGGGCGCAGCGCAAGCGTTTGCGCGGTGTCGTCGTCGGCCCGGTGCGCGACCAGGGTCACGACGTTCGGATCGAAGCCCGCCTCCGCCAGCACTTCGCGCGCGATCGCCACGGTGATCGCCAGCGGCAGGATCGCGTTCGGATGCGGCTTGACGATCACCGCGTTGCCGGTCGCGAGGCTCGCGAACATGCCGGGATAGCCGTTCCAGGTCGGGAACGTGTTGCAGCCGATCACCAGCGCGATGCCGCGCGGCACGATCGCGATAGCGCTTTTCCATTTTCAGCGGCTCGTTCTTGCCCTGCGGCTTTTCCCAGTAGGCGCTCGCGGGAATGCGCCGCATCTCGTCCCAGGCGTATGCGACCGCCTCCAGTCCGCGGTCCTGCGCGTGCGGACCGCCGGCCTGGAACGACATCACGAACGCCTGTCCGGTCGTATGCATGATCGCGTGCGCGATCTCGAAGCTGCGCTTGTTGATGCGCGAGAGGATCTCGAGGCAGACGCCGACCCACGCTTCTGGGCCGGCCTTGCGCCACGAGTCTTTCGCGGCGGCGACCGCCGCAAACAGCGCTTCGAGATCGACGCGAGGATAGGTGACGCCGAGCGCGATCCCATACGGCGAGCGTTCGCCGCCGACGGTGCCGACCGTTCCGGGGAGGCTGATCGGAAACGGCTTGTTCGCCAGCGCGTCGAACGCGGCTTTGCCGGCGTCGGCGGCGCCTTCGCCGTAGACCTTCGGACTCGGCGACTCGGGAAACGCCGACCAGTAGCCGCGCTCGGCGATCGCCTTCATCGCCTGGTCCAGCAACGCGCGGTGGCGCTCGAATAACGAATGGGACACGGCGTACTCTCCTGGCTCTAGTTCAGCGATTACAAAGGATGCGAAGCTGTGACGTTCGCCGCGACGCTACGCGCTCTGATCGAAGTCGACGACGACCTTGTCGGTGACCGGATAACTCTGGCAGCACAGAATGAATCCGCGCGCGACCTCGTAGTCCTCGAGCGCGAAATTGACGTCCATGTCGACCTCGCCCTCGACCAGCTTGGCGCGGCAGGTCGAGCACACGCCGCCCTTGCAGGAATAGGGCAGCTCGATGCCGCGCTGCAATGCCGCGTCGAGGATGTTCTCCTTGGTTTTCTCGAGCGTATATTGTCGCACCGATCCGTCGATGATGACGGTCACCTCGCATTCGGCATGGCCCGGTTCCGGAGCAGGCTGGGCTTTCCGCTCGTGCTTCGGAATGCTGGCCGCGAACAGCTCGATCTTGATGCGCGACTTGGGCATGCCGTGCGCCTGCAGCGACTCGGCGACCGCCTGCATCATGCCGTCGGGCCCGCAGACGAATGCGGTGTCGATGCCGGCGAGGTCGACCCAGTGCTCGATCAGCGCGTCGGCCTTTTTGCGATCGATGCGGCCGTTGAGGATGTCGATGTCCTGCGGCTCGCGGCTCATCACATAGATCAGGCTGAAGCGTTCGAGGAAGCGATCCTTGAGGTCGGCCAGCTCCTCGCGAAACATCACCGCGCTCGACGAGCGATTGCCGTAGAACAGCGTGAACCGGCTGAGCGGCTCGGTCAGCAAGGTCGTCTTGATGATCGACAGCAGCGGCGTGATGCCGCTGCCGGCGGCGAACCCCAGGTAATGCTTGCGATTGGCGGCGGCCAGCGGCACGTTGAAGTGGCCGAGCGGCGGCATGACGTCGATCGTCTGCCCCGGTGCGATGTGCTCGTTGGCCCAGGTCGAGAACACGCCGCCGGGCGCTTTCTTCACCGCCACCCGCAGCGTTCCGTCCTGCACCGCCGAGCAGATCGAGTACGAGCGACGCACGTCGTCGGCCGCCGATGGTGGTGCGCAAGGTCAGATGCTGGCCGGGCTCGAAGCGGAACGCGTCGCGCAGCGCGGCGGCACGTCGAACGTCAGCGCGATCGCGTCGCGCGTCTCGCGGGCCACCGAGGCGATGGTCAATGGATGGAATTTGCTCAATGCGGACTCGCGTTGCGCTGCGCTCGACCGGCGAAAGTCAATGCGGCTTGAAGTAGTCGAACGGCTCGAGGCAGTCTTCGCAGCGATACTGCGCCTTGCACGGCGTCGAGCCGAAACGCGACAGCTCGCGGGTCCGGGTCGACCCGCAGCGCGGGCACGGCACCGGCGGCGCGGCATGCGGCGCGTCAGGCCGCCGATATCGATCGGCGTGCACGCCG
Organism: uncultured beta proteobacterium; assembly: GCA_963697485.1. Lineage (GTDB taxonomy): Bacteria > Pseudomonadota > Gammaproteobacteria > Burkholderiales > Casimicrobiaceae > PALSA-1003. Next base: position 1,174,303 of record CAVOOD010000003.1, on the reverse strand, counting down.
GCGCGAACCCCCGGCGGCGCGATCCCGTAGTCGGCCAGCCGTGCTTTGGCCGCGGGCGCGATCCAGTCGGTCGTCCAGGGCGGGGAAAGACGCGTCTCGATCCGGGCGCCGACGATGCCGGCGTCCGTCAGCGCCGCAGCGACATCGGCGGCGATCACCTCGGTCGCCGGGCAACCCGAATAAGTCGGCGTCAAGGTGACGACCAGCTGATCGCCGCGCCAGCAGACGTCGCGGACGATGCCGAGCTCGACCAGCGAGATCACCGGAATCTCCGGATCGGGAATCGCCGCGAGCGCGGCCCAGATGGCGTCCATCGTCGGGCGGGCTTCGGTCACGACGCGTATCGCGCTCACCATTGCGCCCCCGGGTAGGCGCGCTGCAGCCATTGCATCTGCGCGAGCATCGGGCCGAGGTGCTCGGTGTGCACGCCCTGCTTTCCGCCGCGGCCGCCGCTGCCCTGCATCCAGACGTCCGCAGGCACGGTCAGCGTGGCCTCGGCGAAAACCGCGCCGACACGCTGCCGCCACGGCGCGGCCAGCGTGCGCGCATCGCAGGCGATGCCGGCATCGATCAGCGCGAGCTCGACCGCATCGACTTCGAACATCTCGCCGGTGTACATCCACAGGTCGTCGACCGCCGCCTGCATCCTGCGATGGCTCTCCTCGGTGCCGTCGCCCAGGCGGATCACCCAGTCGGCGCTGCGCTCGCCGTGGTAGCGCACTTCCTTCAGCGCCTTGGCGGCGATTTCGGCGATGCGCGCATCGGCCGACGCCGTCAGACCGCGCAGCAGCAGCTCGTGCCAGGCGTCGAAGTAGAACTGCCGTGCCATCGTCACCGCATAGTCGCCGTTCGGCTGCTCGACCAGCAGCAGGTTGCGGAACTCGCCGGCGTCGCGCAGAAACGCGAGCTCGTCCTCGCTTCGTCCGGCTCCGCCGTTGAAACGCGCTTCGACCTCGCCCGCATAGGCGAACCAGAGCCGCGACTGGCCGAGCAGGTCGAGGCCGACGTTGGTCGAGCGCGATGTCTTCCTCGAGCACCGGCCCGTGGCCGACCCATTCGCCCAGGCGCTGCGCGAGGATCAAGTCGCTGTCGCGCGAGCCGCAACAGGTATTCGAACAGTGTCCGTTGGTCGTTCATCGTCAGATGTGCTTGACTTCGTCGGGCATCGGAAAGAACGTCGGATGGCGATAGACCTTGCTCGTTCGCCGGCTCGAACATCGATTCCTTGTCGCCGGGAGAGCTGGCGACGATGTCCGAGGACCTCACCGCCCAGATGCTGACGCCTTCGTTGCGCCGCGTGTAGACGTCGCGCGCATTCTTGATCGCCATTTCGGCGTCGGGCGCGTGCAGGCTGCCGACGTGCTTGTGCGCGAGCCCATGCTGGCTGCGGATGAAGACTTCCCACAACGGCCATTCGTCATGTCGACTCCGGTTATCGGCGCATACCGGGCTCTGGCTGCGTTGCTGGGTCAATTCCATCACGCCGCCTTCGCATCGCGCGACGCGCGCTTTTCGGCGTGGGCGAGCGCCGCTTCGCGCACCCACGCGCCGTTCTCCCAGGCCTCGACGCGGGCGCGCAGACGGTCGCGGTTGCACGGCCCGTTGCCCTTGACGACTTCGTAGAGCTCGTTCCAGTCGATCGCGCCGAAATCGTAATGGCCGCGCTCGGCGTTCCACTTGAGATCCGGATCGGGCATCGTGATGCCGAGAAAGTCGGCCTGCGGCACCGTCTGGTCGACGAAGCGCTGGCGCAGCTCGTCGTTCGACAGGATCTTGATCTTCCATTGCGCACGACTGCGCGCTGTGCACCGAGCTCGCGTCGGGCGGCCCGAACATCATCAGCGACGGCCACCACCAGCGATTGAGCGCGTCCTGCGCCATCGCCTTCTGCTCGGGCGTGCCCCGGCAGAGCTTGATCATGATGTCGAAGCCCTGCCGCTGGTGAAAGCTCTCTTCCTTGCAGACGCGGATCATCGCCCGCGAATACGGGCCGAACGAGCAGCGGCAAAGCGGAATCTGGTTCATGATCGCCGCGCCGTCGACCAGCCAGCCGATCGCGCCGATGTCGGCCCAGGTCAGCGTCGGATAGTTGAAGATGCTCGAATACTTGGCCTTGCCGGAATGCAGGTCGGCGACCATCTGGTCGCGCGACACGCCGAGCGTCTCCGCCGCGCAGTAGAGGTACAGCCCGTGCCCGGCTTCGTCCTGGACCTTGGCCATCAGGATCGCCTTGCGCTGCAAGCGTCGGCGCGCGCGTGATCCAGTTGCCCTCGGGCAGCATGCCGACGATCTCCGAATGCGCATGCTGCGAAATCTGCCGGATCAGCGTCTTGCGATAGGCCTCGGGCATCCAGTCCTTGGGCTCGATCTTGATGTCGGCGTCGACCCGCGCCTGGAACGCGCGTTCCTCCGGCGTCATCTCCTCGAGCGAACGGAGCTTCTTGGCTCCGGTGTCCACCATCTGCGCGTACATCGCCTTGTCCTCCTCGCCGCTTCGGATCCGGCACTGGCCGCGGGCGAATTAAAACGATACACTTTTGCGCTCATCATGGCAATTTTTGTATCGGATAGCGGTCGAGTGGCCGCAGCGATGAGGAGCCGCTCTCAGGCAGCGGTGTCCCGCTGGATCCGGCGCGAGCTGGAGTCGGCGCCACCCCGGGCCAAGTCGCTGGTCGTGACCGTCTGGGGCGATGCGCTCGCCCCGCACGGCGGCGCCGTATGGCTGTCCGGCCTGATTCGCCTGTTGGCGCCCGCTCGGACTCAACGAGCGGCTGGTGCGCACCAGCGTCTATCGGCTTGCCCGGGACGGGTGGCTTGCCAGCCGCCAGGCCGGCCGGCGCAGCCTGTACCGCCTGACGGCGCAGGGGCGGCGACGGTTCGAAAGCGCCTATCGGCGGATCTATGCCCCGCCGTCGGAGGCGTGGGACGGCGACTGGGACCTGATCGTCTCCCCATCGTCTGGTAGCGGCATGCGCCGCGAGGAGCTGCGGCGGGAGTTGGCTTGGGAAGGCTTCGGCGCAATCGCGGCCGGCGTTTATGCCCGGCCGGGCCGGCCCGGCCAGACGGCCCCGGCCGAAATCGTCGGTGCGCTCGACCGTTCGCTCGATGTCGTGCTGCTGCGCGGGCGGGAGGCGTCGCCCGCCGCGTTGCCGCTCGAGTCGCTGCTGCGGCAATACTGGGACTTGAAGAGTCTCGACGCCGGTTACCGGCGTTTCATTGGCCGATTTCGCCGGGTCGTCGAGCTCTTCCGCGACGATCCGCTGCCGGACCCCGGCCAGTGCTTTGTCGTGCGCACCTTGCTGATCCACGAATATCGGCGGGTGACCTTGCACGATCCGCAGTTGCCGCCGGCGATGTTGCCGGCGCGATGGCACGCGCGGGAAGCGTATGCGCTATGCCGGGATTTTTACCGGCTGACGCACCGCTGTGCCGAGCAGCATCTGGCGGCGACGCTCGAAACCGGCAGCGGACCGCTGCCGCCGGCAGCGTCGTATTTCTACCAGCGCTTCGGCGGCCTGCACGCGCCATCAACCGCCGCGCGTCGCGGCGGCCGGACGAGCTAGCGGCCGCGCCCGGCGGCTTTGCCCTGCCAGCCCGAACGGGCCTGCGTTCCCTGGCCGCGCGAATCACGCGCGTACGTGCGGGGGCTGCCATTGCCGCGCGGTCTCGCGCGGGAAGGCGGGGCATCATGCACGCCGCGGTTGCGGTTGCGCGGCTCGAGTCCCGGGATCACGTGCGCGGCGATCGCGGCGCCGGTATGGCGCTCGATCTGACGCAAGGTCCCGCGGTCGGCGAACGAGGCCAGCGAGATCGCGATGCCGGTCGCGCCGGCGCGGCCGGTACGGCCGATGCGGTGGACATAGTCGTCCGGCTGCCGCGGCATGTCGAAATTGATCACATGGCTGATGCCCGGCGACGTCGAGTCCGCGCGCGGCGACGTCGGTCGCGACCAGCGTGCGCACGCGTCCGCGGCGCATTTCCTGCAGCGTGTAGGTCCGTTCGCGCTGTCGCATGTCGCCATGCAGTGCCGCAGCGGCGTGGCCTTCGCCGCGCAGCCGTGTGGCCAGCGTTTCGGCGTCGCGCTTGGTCGCGATGAACACGATGCTCTGCGTCATCGTGATGTCGGTCAACAGATGATCGAGGATCCGGTGCTTGTGCGCATGATCGTCGGTGAAATGCACGCGCTGCTCGATCGCTATCGGCGCGGCCTTGCCTGCGGCGGCTTCGATGCGCACCGGGTCGCGCAACAGCTTGCCGGCGAGCCGGCCGATCGCGCCGTCGAGCGTCGCCGAGAACAGCACCGTCTGGCGCTTCGCCGGCGTGCGCGCGGCAATGCGCTCGACGTCCTCGATGAATCCCATGTCGAGCATCCGGTCCGCCTCGTCCAGCACCAGCATGTCGAGCTGCGACAGGTCGATGCGGCCGCGTTCCATGTGATCGAGCAGTCGGCCGGGGGTGGCCACCAGAATGTCGACGCCGCGCGCGAGCTGCTTGTTCTGCACCGGGTACGGCGCGCCGCCGTAGATGCACACGGTCTTGACGCGCAAATGCGCGCCGTAGCGCATCGCCTGCTCGGCGACCTGCTGCGCCAGTTCGCGCGTCGGCGCCAGCACCAGAACGCGCGGGCCGTGGCCGAACGGACGCCTGGGCGCCGGGGCCACCCCTTCGGCGTCGACAAAGCGCTGCAGCGCCGGCAGCACGAATGCCGCGGTCTTGCCGGTGCCGGTCTGCGCCGACCCGACGACGTCGCGCCCCTGCAGCAGCGGCGGGATCGTCTGCGCCTGGATCGGCGTCGGCTCGGTGTAGCCGCAGTCGGCCAGTGCGCGCAGCAGGTCCGGCGCCAATTGCAAAGATTCGAAATTCATCGTTCGTCCCATCTTCAGCTCCGCGCCGCCGTCGAGGGCGTCGCGAAAAAACCAAAGCCGCACCGGCGAGAAGCGCCGGGGTCGGCTCAAATTCCGGACACGCGGAAATGGCGCCGGCTCGTCAGGGTCCGGACAGATCCGGGCAGACGTCACCGTCGCGCAAACGGCCGCAACCGGGTCGAGAAACCATCATCTCTAACCGGGAACTGCCGCTCGGAAGGACGAAGGGAGCGAAGGATTAGAAACCGATGATCGGACTGCCTGAATTCCGTTGCGGAAACGTGCTTTCCGAAACGCGGCGGGCAATCGTACGCTGGAGCAAAGGCAGCTCGCGTAGCGCCGTACAGACGAGACTATAGCATGAAACGCGCGTCCGCGCCCCCGGCCGACGCATCGCGATGCCGAGGCCCACTGCTTGTCGGCTTCGTCGTCGTCCTCGTCGTCGTCGAGATCCTCGTCGTCGTCCGGATCGATGTTTCCGCCCTTGCCTCCGCCTTTGCGGTCGTCGTCCTCGTCGTCGTCGTCATCGTCGACCGGCGGAATTGGGCCAGGGGTATGCAGGAGCAACGGCGACAGAACCGCGTCGCTGAGCGATTCGGTCGACCGGAACGGCAAATGGTCCGGCAGTTGGGGTGCAGTCGTTGGCGCACTCATCGCGAGCCTCCTGTAATCGGGCGGCAACGGGTATTATCGCAGGCGGCGCTGCGCGTTCCGCTTCGCCCACGTCCGCCGGCGCCGCGGACGCTTCGATTATCTCAAACCTCTCGATCGCAATGTCATCTTCAGTGCTCGCCGCCCTGCCATCCGACTGGGAGACGTCGACCTTGCTCGGTCGCGCCTGGCTGCCCGGCAATCCGGGCGGCCCGGCGCCGATCACCGTGCGGCCCGACGGTTCGGTCATCGATCTGTCGGCGAATCGCGCCGACGGCCAGCGCATGGTTCGAACGCGACGATCTGGCAGCGGCGATCCGCGCCGCGACCGGACCCGCGATCGGCACGATCGACGCGCTTCTGGCCAACAGCCGCAGCGATTTCGACGCCGGTGCGCCGCGCCTGCTCGCGCCGTGCGACCTGCAGGCGATCAAGGCGGCCGGCGTCACGTTTGTCGCGAGCACCCTGGAGCGCGTGATCGAAGAGCAGGCGCGCGGTGACGCGAGCCGCGCCGACGCGATACGCACCCGGTTGCAGGGGATCCTCGGCGACGACCTGGCGAGTGTGCGCCCTGGCTCGGCCGAGGCGGCGCGGATCAAGCAGGTCCTGGTCGAGCAAGGCGCCTGGTCGCAATACCTCGAAGTGGGCATCGGGCCCGACGCCGAAATCTTCACCAAGACGCAGCCGATGGCCGCGGTCGGCCATGGCGCGCTGATCGGCGTGCATCCGAAATCGACCTGGAACAATCCCGAGCCCGAGATCGTGCTGGCCGTCGACTCGCGCGGCAGGATCCGCGGCGCGACGCTGGGCAACGACGTCAACCTGCGCGACTTCGAAGGCCGCAGCGCGCTGCTGCTCGGCAAGGCCAAGGACAACAACGCCTCGTGCGCGATCGGTCCGTTCATCCGGCGTGTTCGACGATGGCTTCGCGCTCGACGACGTGCGACGTACGCGAAATCGCGCTCGACGTCGCACGGCGCCGATGGCTTTCACCTGCGCGGCGCGAGCTCGATGACGCTTGATCAGCCGCGATCCCGAGGACCTGGTCGCGCAGGCGATCGGCGCGAACCACCAGTACCCGGACGGGTTCATGCTGTTCCTGGGCACGATGTTCGCGCCGGTCGAGGATCGCGGCGCGCCCGGCATGGGCTTCACGCACAAGTCGGGAGACCGCGTCGTCATCGCGGCGGCGCGCCTGGGCGCGCTCGAGAACCGTGTGACGACCAGCGACCAGGCGCCGCCGTGGACCTTCGGCGCCGGCGAACTGATGCGCAACCTTTCGGCGCGCGGGCTGCTGCGCGCCGGATGACCACGAGGAAACTGCAATGGACGACCTGCACCGCAACTACATCGCCGGCGAATGGACGCCCGGCGCCGACACCGCGAACAACATCAATCCGTCCGACCTGAGCGACGTCATCGGCGTCTATGCGCGCGCCGACGCGACGCAGGCCGACGCGGCGATCGGCGCCGCCCGCGCGGCGTTTCCGTCGTGGGCGGCGTCGTCGGTGCAGGATCGCTTCAACTGGCTCGACACGATCGGCAACACGATCCTCGCGCGCAAGGACGAGCTCGGGCGCCTGCTGTCGCGCGAGGAAGGCAAGACGCTGCCCGAAGGCGTCGGCGAAGTGGCGCGCGCCGGCCAGATCTTCAAGTTCTTCGCCGGCGAAGCGCTGCGGCTCGCCGGCGAAAAGATTCCGTCGGTCCGTCCCGGCATCGACGTCGAGGTCACGCGCGAGCCGATCGGCGTCGTCGGCATCATCACGCCGTGGAATTTTCCGATCGCGATTCCCGCCTGGAAGATCGCGCCGGCGCTCGCCTACGGCAACTGCGTCGTGTTCAAGCCGGCCGAGCTCGTGCCCGGATCGGCGTGGGCGCTCGCCGAAATCATCGTCAACGCCGGCGTGCCCAAAGGCGTGTTCAACCTGGTCATGGGACGCGGCAGCGTCGTCGGCGAGGCGATGATCAACGACCGCCGCGTCGACGCCATCAGCTTCACCGGCTCGGTCGCGACCGGCCACGCGATCGCGGCAAAGGCGATCGCAGCGCATGGCCAAGCTGCAACTCGAAATGGGCGGCAAGAATCCGCTGGTCGTGCTGGACGACGCCGACCTGGGCGTGGCGGTCAATTGCGCGATCAACGGCGCGTTCTTTTCGACCGGCCAGCGCTGCACCGCGTCGTCGCGCCTGATCGTCGGCGCGGGCATCCACGACCGCTTCGTTGCCGCGCTGTCCGAGCGCCTGGCCAAGCTCAAGGTCGACGATGCGCTCGCGCCCGGGACCGACATCGGCCCGGTCGTCGACGAGACGCAGCTCAAGCAGGACCTCGAGTACATCGGCATCGGCCAGAAGGAAGGTGCGAAGCTGGTGGCCGGCGGCGAGGTTCTCCAGCGCAGCAAGAAGGGCCATTACCTGGCGCCGGCGCTGCTGACCGAAGCGACCAACGCGATGCGCACGTCGCGCGAGGAAATCTTCGGGCCGGTCGCGAGCGTGATCCGGGTCAAGGACTACGACGAGGCGCTGGCCGTAGCCAACGACACCGACTTCGGGCTCTCCGCGGGCATCGTGACCACGTCGCTGAAGCACGCGTCGCATTTCAAGCGCGCCAGCGCAGGCCGGCATGGTGATGGTCAACCTGCCGACCGCCGGAGTCGACTACCACGTCCCGTTCGGCGGCCGGAAAGGGTCGAGCTACGGTCCGCGCGAGCAGGGACGCTACGCGCGCGAGTTCTATACGGTCGTCAAGACTGCATACACGTTGCCGTGATCGACCGCACGGCTAGCTGCAATCGACAACCGAGACCCGATTCAGTGTCGACAATTCTTACGGACTTCTGATCTGCCTCCTCCGACTTCCGATCTAAGTCATTGTAATTGAGCAAATCATGACGTTCGGTACGGTTGTTGCGTACAACCTGTCTGAAGGCACTGTGAGCAACGGAGAGGCCATGTTTGTATTGATCAAGTCGACCATTGCCAAGGCGTGGCGGATCGCGCTACCGGTCGCTGCCCTTTCGACATGGGCCGCGCCGGCGGTCGGCGGCGCGTCGGTCGGCCAGGTGCCCGAGCCGGCGACGCTGCTTCTGCTGGCGGTGGGCTTGGCCGTGCTTTGGTGGGGGCTGAAGAAGCGCAAGCCCTGACCGATTCGGGCCACGCGGCGCCTCACGCTTCAGCGGCCGACCATCGCCAGCACGTCGGCCTTCAGGAAGCGCTCGACGACCAGCATGAAGCCGATCGACGGAATCAGCAGAAGCAGCGCGGTGATCGACGCGATCTGGTAATTGCCGCCCATGCTGGCGTTGAACATCAGCAGCGGCAAGGTCGTCACGTCGGGAACACCGACGAAATACGTGCCGGTAAATTCGTCCAGCGATTCGAGAAACACGAAAATCGCGCTCGCGATCAGACCGGGCGCCGCGATCGGAAGCGTGACGGTGCGAAAGCACGTCCAGGCCGAAGCCCCGAGGTTGCGCGCTGCCTCTTCGAGCGAAACGTCGACCGAGGCGAACGCCGCCGACGCGATCCACACGGCCAGCACCAGTCCGTGCGACGCATGCACGAGCACGACGCCGAGGATCGTGCCGTTGAGGCCGATCTGGTAGAACACCTGCGCGATGTTGACGTAGACCGGCAGGTTGGGCACCGCCTGCGGCAGCAGGAAAGCGAGCAGGATCGCGCTGCGCCACGGCAGCTTCAGCCGTGCCAGCGCATAGCCGGCCGGGACGGCGACCGCGAGGCTCAGGAAGACCGTCAGCACGGCGATCCATACGCTGGTGCCGAGCGAGGCCAGCGCGTTGCCGCGCGGCTGGAACACCCGGTACCAGAACGTCAGTCCGTACTCGAGCGGCAGCTTGCTCGGAAAATACCAGCGCTCGGCGAACGCCCACAGAAACAGGTTGAGCAGCGGCCCGAAAATCGCAAACGCGAACAGCGCGAGCAGCACCGCGCGCAGCAGCGCCCGCAGCGGCGAAGGAAGCGTCATCGCGCTCATTCGGAGAGCTCCTGCTCCGCCGCTCATGCGGCTGCCTCCTTACGGCAATACCTCATGATCGACATCTCGTGTCGGCCGCCTGCCGCCTTCGCGGGTCGCATCCCCGCTGGCGCGGGGCCCCTGCTCCGCCGCTCATGCGGCTGCCTCGATCTTCTTCGATGCGTGCCGCAGGTAGAACCAGGCCCCGCCCGCGGCCAGCACGCAGCGACAACAGGCACAAGGCGTTGGCGACCGGATAATCGGCGAAGGTGTTGATTCGATAGGCAACGTCGACGGTGACCATCGTCGGCGAATTCGGATTGATCATCAGCGGCACCGACAGCACCGAGAGCATCGTCACGAACGAAAGGACCAGCCCGACCAGCAAGGTGCCGCGCACCTGCGGCAGCACGATGTCGAGCAGCACGCGCAGCCGCCGCGCGCCGAGGTTGCGTGCCGCCTCGATGTGCTGCGACTCGAGCGACGCCATCGCGCCGGCGAGGAGCAGGGTTACGAACGGCGCCTGCTTCCAGACGAACGCGACGACGATGCCGCGCCAGTCGAGCATGCTTTGCGCCGACAGCGGTTCGATCAGCCCGGTGCCGATCAGGACATGGTTCAGCATCCCGTTCTTGGCGAGGAAGGTCCGCATCACCTGCCCGGCGACGACGAACGGAATGAACAGCGGCCAGCGATAAAGCCAGCGCAGCAGCGCGACGGCGCGCGGATTCTCGCCGAGGGTCAGGTAGCCTGCGATCGCGATCGACAGCAAGCCGATCAGTACCGTCGACAGCAGCACGATCGCCAGCGTGAACAGCAGGTCGGTCGTGTAGAGGTCGAAGGCCTTGCTGAAATGCTCGAGGGTAAAGCCGCCGATCTTGTCGCGAAAGGCGACGATCGCCGACATCGCCAGCGGCGCGATGAAGAACGCGACGACGACGGCGAGCGCCGGCGTGGCGAGCGCCAGGCCCGTCCAGCGATCAGCAGGCCGTCTCGCCGCGGCCAAGCGGGCCCTCTCGCCGCAGCCTTGAGCAGTTACTTCAAGACTACCCGTTCGTAGCCTTCGACAATTTGCTTGAAGTAAGGCGACAACGGAAACGGGCGGCCGTAGTTGGCCAGATCCTGCGGCGAGACATCGGTGAACAGCTTGTTCCACGCCGCCTGATCCAGCCTGGGCTGCACGTACTGCGGATCGATGCCCGGATACCAGTTGAACTGCTTGATGATGCCGTCGGCCTGGACTTCGGGGCTTTCCGCGAGATCGATGAACTTCTTGGCGAGCTGTGCATGCGCCGCCTTCGCGGGAATCACGTAGTACATCGGCTGTCCGGGAAGTCCCGGGGACGGCAGCGCCAGCTTCATCTTGGGACTCATGCGCCCGTCGGCCTGCCAGGTGTAGAACATGTCGACCCAGACGGGGCCCATCGCGATCTCGCCGCGGTTCAGCATGTCCAGCGTGCCGGCGTTGCCCGGCGTCATCACCACGTACTGGTTGAATTCCTTAAGGCCGGACAGCGCCTTGTCGATCGCCGGTCCGGACGAGGCATCGAACGGGCCCTTCTCCAGCTTGTCGCCGATGCCGCTGTACGCCGACACCCAGCCGGTGACGAAGCCTACGCCCGACATCCCGCCCTTGACGCCGTTGTAGCCGAATTGCTTCGGATTCTTCTTGACCCACTCGGTCAATTCGGCGAACGATCTCGGCGGCGCCTTCACGAGCTCCGGGTTGTAGGCGAACACGATCTGGCTGTGGAACATCGGCATCACATAGCCGTCGACGTTCGCGCCCAGCGCGTTCTTGGCCGTGTCGCGCGAGACGAGCTTGCCGGCGCTGATGTCGTTGCGGTACGGCATCAGCAGCTTCTCGTTGACCATCGTCGCCGAGGCGAGCTGGTGGATCACCGCCACGTCGACATCCCACTCGGCGTTGCCGGCCTTCTGCTGCGCCGACAGCTTCTCGTAGATTTTCTGCGAACCCGAATCGCCGGGGCCGGTGCCGACCGCGCGCACCTTGACGCCGGGGTTCGCCGCCTCGAACTTCGGCGCCAGGTAGTTGTTGACGTAGTCGACCATGTTCTGGTCGCCCGCGGTGATGACGTTGAGTGTGGTTTGCGCGAACGCCGCGCCGGCGAAGGCGAGCACGGAAGCGAGGGCAAGCAGGCGATATTTCATCGAATCCTCCAAGATTTTGGTCCGGCGGCGATTCTCCTGGCGGACGTCGCTCGCGCTAGCGGCGTATCCGCCCGCACCGCCGCGGCAGTGCAGTCACAGTTGACGACGATACCCCAAATCCTCCGCAGCCGACATCGGCGCGTCCGGTTACGCCGCCGGACGCATCGCACCCGCGGCGGCCTTGTCCGCCTGCTCCGGCGGAAACAGCAGCAGCGCGTCGCGTGGAACGACGACGCAGGCGGCGGCCCCTTCGGGCACGCGGTCCGGCGCATGGACCCAGACATCGCCGCCGGCGGTGCGCACGCGATAGCGATAGCCTTGGCCGACGTAGACGGCCTGCGCGACCGTCCCCGAGAGGACGAGGCTGCCGTCGGCCGACGCGGAGCCGGCGGTCCCCAGCCGGGCCGAATCGCTGCGAAAATGCGCGCGCACGCGCCGCTCGGATCCCCCCTCCGCCGCTGCGCCCAGCGCGCCGTCGTCTCGCTGCGCCACGTCGATCGCGTTGTCGGCTCCCATGAAGCCGGCGACGAACGCCGACGTCGGCCGATGAAAGATCTCCTCGGGCGCGCCGACCTGGACGATGCGGCCGGCGTCGATGACCGCGATCCGGTCGGACAAGGTCAACGCTTCCTCCCGATCGTGCGTGACATAGACCGCCGTGATGCCGATGCGCTGCTGCAGCGCGCGCAGCTCGTGGCGCAACTCCAGCCGCACCTTGTAGTCGAGGTTCGACATCGGCTCGTCGAGCAGCAGGAGATGCGGGTCGATCGCCAGCGCGCGGCCGAGAGCGACGCGCTGGCGCTGGCCCGCCGGACAGCTGCGTCACCGGCCTCGGCCCGAAGCCATCGAGCTGCAAAAGCTTGAGCATGTCGGCGACCCGTGCGGCGATCGCGGTCTTCGTCCAGCCGCGCATGCGCAAACCGTAGGCGATGTTGTCGGCGACGTTCATATGCGGCCACAGCGCATACGACTGGAACATCATCGCCGTCTCGCGTGCTTCGGGCGGCAGGTGAGTGATGTCCTTGCCGCCGACCCGGATCGTGCCCGATTCGGGACGCACGAATCCGGCGATCGCGCGCAACAACGTCGTCTTTCCGCAGCCGGAGCTGCCGAGGAGCGCGATCATCTCGCCGCGCTCGACGCCCAGGCTGACGCGATCGAGTACGCGCGTCGCCCCGTACGAGACCGTCAGGGCTTCGATCGAAAGATACGGCGGGTTTGCGTTCAATCGAGTCACCGCGATCACGCCGCGGCCGGGGCAGCAGGGAATGCGTTCGAATATCGCGTCGGATGCATCGGCGATTGTGGCGTAATTGCAGATGGCGTTCAAGGTGTGCAGTCCGCTGGAACGGGAGTTGCATAGGCTTGCATGTTTACGGCGACGGTGCGTCCTTGTGCCCATTGAGCGATCGATCGCTCCCGGATGGTGTCGGGAATTGGGTGACGCGCTGCGTCGAAAAGCGCCGCTCCGTGACGGCTTCGATGCGACCGGCAATGACGATGTCATGACAGCGAGCGATCAGGCATTTGGCGTATGCTGTTTGCGGGCCGAGCGACAAGCCGCCAAAGGTGCGCGGCCCGTGACGGTCAGGGGAATCGAAGCATGACGAGGATGAACATTTTGCGCAGGATGTCGGTCTTGGTGGCGGTGTTCGCGCTGATCGCACCGTGCGCAGCGGCAGCGGATTTCGTCTTTTCGATCACCGAGGGTGTCACCTACTATCAGACCAACCGCGAAATCCAGGCGCGGTTCCAGCCGTTGGCGGATCTGTTGGCGAAGGCGCTGAAGCGACCGGTGCGCATGGTGGTGGTCAGTCCCTACAACGACCTGCGCGAGGGTCTTGCCAAGCAGGAATACGACTTGTCGTTCATCCATCCGGCGCACGTCTCGCTCGCCGCGATCAAGTCGGGCCAGTACCATTCGGTCGCATGGACGACCGGCTTCACCGACTACTCGGTATTCCTCCTGATCAACAAGGATCAGCCGTACACCAAGTTCGAGGATCTGAAGGGCCACACGGTCGTCAGTCCCGATCCGGATTCGATCACCGCCGCCATGTTGCGCGCGATGCTGCGCGACCAGAAGTTCGGCTCGACCGACGTCAAGATCATCACGACGCGCTATCAGGATGCTGTGCCCTTTTACGTCGAGTACGGTTTTGCGCAGGCGGGCGCGACCGCCGCCAAGTCGGTGGCGAAGTCGTGGACCTCCAAGGGCGGCAAGATCCTGCTGACCTCGCGTCCGACGCCGATCAAGCAGTTCATCGCCTCGTCCAAGCTGTCGGCCGACGACGACGAAAAGGTGCGCACCGTGCTGACGACGTTGGCGCAGAGCGACGGCGGCAAGCACGCGCTCACCACCCTCGGCTACCAGGGATTCGTCCCCCCGAATCGCGACGACGAACTGAAGGCGATCGCCTGGCTCGGCCTGTGAGACGGCGCGCCCCCGGCCGCTGCCGATGCGCCACGTCGCCGCCGCGCCGATCGCGCGACGCTGACGATGCCGGCCGGAGGCGCGAGGCGGCCGTACACGATCCGGTCATCTCACACGCACGGCCGCGGCGCATTCGCGACCCGGACGATAAGAAAGGGCGCACGCATCGTCGAGTACCGCGGCGCCCGCTCGAGCTGGGATGTGGCCCGCGAGCGCCCTCCGAGCGATCCTTCCGATCCCTACCACACGCTGCTGTTCGAGCTTGCCGATGGCAGCGTCATCGACGCCGGCGTGCGCGGCAACGCGGCGCGCTGGATCAACCACGGCTGCGAGCCGAACTGCGAAGCGATCGAATACGACGACGGTCGTGTGTTCATTCACGCCAGGCGCACGATACGCGCCGGGGAAGAGCTGACTTACGACTACCGCCTGAGCTTCGTCGGCCCGGTCAGCCGGCGGGCGCGCGAAGCGCTGCGCTGCCGCTGCGGCGCCAGACGCTGCCGCGGCACCTTGCTGCTGAAGCCGCCGGCCGCAGCGAAACGCCGCGCGCGGCCACGCTGATCGCGGTCGGCTCGAGCGGTCAGTGCCTGGCCAGCTCCAGCTTGCCGATCTGGTTGCGATGCACTTCGTCGGGTCCGTCGGCCAGACGCAAGGTGCGGGCGTGCGCATACGCCTGCGCAAGGCCGAAGTCGTCGCAGACGCCTGCGGCGCCATGCGCCTGGATCGCCCAATCCAGTACCGTGCAGGCCATCGCGGGTGCTGCGACCTTGATCATCGCGATCTCGGCCCTCGCGGCCTTGTTGCCCACGGTGTCCATCATGTAGGCGGCCTTGAGCGTCAGCAGCCGCGCCTGGTCGATCATGATGCGCGACTCCGCGATCCGCTCCAGCGTCACCGTGCGTTCGGCCACCGGCTTGCCGAACGTCGTCCGTGACTTGACCCGCAGGCACATCTTTTCCAGCGCCGCGCTCGGCCAACCCGATCAGGCGCATGCAGTGGTGGATGCGGCCCGGTCCCAGCCGCCCCTGCGCGATCTCGAATCCCCTGCCCTCGCCGAGCAGGATGTTGGACTGCGGGACGCGCACGTTCTCGAAATCGATTTCCATGTGACCGTGCGGCGCGTCGTCGTAGCCGAACACCGGCAGATGGCGCAGGATTTTCACGCCGGACGTATCGCGCGGCACCAGCAGCATCGACTGCTGCGCGTGACGCGGCGCCTGCGGATCGCTCTTGCCCATTACGATAAAGATGCGGCAGCGCGGATCGCCCGCACCCGACGACCACCACTTGCGCCCGTTGACGACATAGTGGTCGCCGTCGCGCACGATCGAGCTTTCGATATTGGTCGCATCCGACGATGCGACGTCGGGCTCGGTCATGCAGAACGCCGAGCGAATGGTTCCCGCCAGCAGCGGCTCGAGCCATTGCGCCTTTTGCGCGGGGGTGCCGTAGCGCTCGAGCACCTCCATGTTGCCGGTGTCGGGGGCCGAACAATTGAAGACTTCGGGCGCCCAGAGCACGCGCCCCATGATTTCGCACAGCGGGGCATACTCGATGTTGGTCAGGCCCGCGCCGCGCGCCGACGCCGGGAGAAACAGATTCCACAGGCCGGCCGATCTGGCCGCCGACTTGAGCTCCTCGACCAGGTGCGTCGGCTGCCAGCGATCGCCCGCGGCGACTTCCTGGTAATAGCGCTGCTCATTCGGATAGACGAATTCGTCGAAGAATGCGTTGAGGCGGGCCTGCCATTGGACGACCGCCGGTGAGTAATCGAAATCCATCGTCATCCTTTCCGGAGTGCGCGCGCCTCGCGCCTTCAGCCGTCGCGCGCTTGCCGCGCGCGATTCGTTCGACCTGCTTCCACGCGAGCTCGGCCAGCGGCCGAGCACGCCGTCCGGCCTCCAGCGCCTGCTCGCTTGCGGCGTTGCCCGCCAGCGCGCGGCGCAGAGCACGCCCTGCAGTATGCCCGCCATGCGAAACATGTTGTACGCCATGTAGAAATCCCAGGCCTGTTCGGGCGGTTGCTCGAGCGTCGGATTGTCGCGCAGATACATCGCGACGTATTCATCCTCGGTCGGGATCCCGAGTGCTGCGAAATCGCAGCCGCGCAGGCCGCGAAATTCGTCGCGGCGCGAGCCGCCAGGTCATCAGGTGATAGGCGAAGTCGGCCAGCGGATCGCCGAGCGTGGAGAGTTCCCAGTCGAGCACCGCCAGCACCCTGGGTTCGTGCTTGTCGAAGATCATGTTGTCCAGACGGAAGTCGCCATGGACCAGCGCGGTTCGCTCGCCTGCCGGGATATGCCGCGGCAGCCATTCGATCAGCCGATCCATCGCGTCGATGGATTCGGTCGCCGACGCCTGGTATTGGCGGCTCCAGCGGTCGATCTGCCGCGCGAGATAATTGCCGGGCCGGCCGTAATCGGCAAGACCGATTGCGACGAAGTCGACGCGATGCAATGCGGCGATGACCCGATTCATCTCGGCGTAAATCGCCCGGCGTTCTTCCGGCGCCATTCCCGGCAGCATCGGATCCCAGAAGATCCGGCCGTCGACGAAATCCATCAGATAGAACGGCGTGCCGATCACCGTCTCATCCAGGCACAGGCAGTGCGTGCGCGCGACCGGCACCGCGGTCCCGGCGAGCGCACGTATTACCCGGTACTCGCGATCGATCGCATGCGCGGATGGCAGCAGCTTACCCGGCGGCTTGCGGCGCAGCACATACGACTTTCCCCCGGCGGTGAGCTTGTAGGTCGGGTTCGATTGCCCGCCTTTGAACTGCTCGACCTCGAGCGGGCCGGTGAAACCCGCGACGTTGGCGGCGAGGTATCGCTCGAGCGCAGCGACATCGAAGCGAAGCGCGTCGGCGACCGGCCGCGTGCCTGCGAACTGGCGGTAATCGCTCATCTGCCCCGCGCGTGGCCGGAACGCTCTAGATCGCGGTGACGCCGCCGTCGACCGCGACGATCTGGCCGGTGATGAACGCGCCCGCCTCGGAAGCGAGCAGCACGGTCAAACCCTTCAGGTCCTCCGGGCCGCCGACCCGCTTCAGCGGCGCCTTCGCCGCCACGGCCTCGCCCATCATCTCCATCACGCCCTTGGTCATCCTGGTCGGAAAAAATCCGGGCGCGATCGCGTTGACGTTGATGTTGTACTGCGCCCATTCGGCCGCGAGCGAACGCGTGAAATTGACCACGCCGCCCTTGGTCGTGTTGTACGCCAAGGTCGCGGGCCGGCCAGGGTCGCCGCCACCGACCAGTCCGAGGATCGATGCGATGTTGATGATCTTGCCCTGCCGGCGCAGGCAGCATCGACCGGCGGCCGACTTCCTGGCAGACGACGAACATCGAGGTCAGATTGAGATCGACGACCTTCTGCCAGGCCTCGAGCGGATGGTCGATCGTGGCGGCGCCCCAGGTGGTTCCGGCGTTGTTGATCAGCACGTCGATCGGCCCGAGCGCGGCGATCGCCCGTTCGACGACCGGGCCGATCGCGGCCGGTTTCGACAAGTCGGCGACCAAGGTAACGACGTCGGCGCCCCATTGCGTGCGCAACTCGGCCGCGGCCTCGTCGAGCTCGTCTCCCTTGCGCGCGACCAGGGCGAGCCTCGCGCCCATTTCCGCCAGCGCCTCGGCCATCTGCAATCCCAGCCCGCGCGAGCCTCCTGTGACCAGCGCCGCCTTCCCGGTCAGATCGAATCGTTGCTTGACGCTCATGACGCTCCTAGCGGTTTTGCGTCGCTATCGTGCACCGCACTGCTGCGACGCTGCCCTGATGCTGACTCGGTCGACATATCCAGGTTAACATTGTCCTTCAACGCGACATCGATTGCGTCGCCGCGTGGCGCCGCCTTGCGAGCTCCCCACTTCCCCGCACCGCGAGATTGCCCGATGTCCGCACAAAACAGGCAGGTGCTGCTGGCGAGCCGTCCGCGAGGCCAGGTCGTCGAGGACAATTTTCGTGTCGTCGACGCCCCGATCGTCGGGCCGGGCGAGGGCGAGGTGCTGGTCAGGAACGAATGGCTTTCGCTCGATCCTTACATGCGGGGGCGAATGAACGATGTCAAATCGTACGTTCCACCGGCACAGTTGGGCGAGATCATGGTCGGTCAAACCGTCGGCGAAGTGCTTGAGTCGCGCGACCCGGCTTGGCGGCCCGGCGACAAGGTGCTGACGTCGCTCGGCTGGCAGTTGTATGGAACCGCCAAGGGCAGCGCGCTGACCCGCATCGATCCATCGCGCGCGCCCGCATCCTATTATCTCGGCCTGCTCGGCATGCCCGGGATCACCGCGTGGTTCGGCTTGTTCGAGATCGGGCAGCCGAAAAGCGGCGACACCGTCGTTGTGTCGGCAGCATCGGGCGCGGTCGGCAGCGTGGTGGGACAGCTGGCGAAAAGCCGCGGCTGCCGCGCCGTCGGCATCGCCGGAGGAGAATTCAAGTGCCGTTACGTGGTCGAAGAGTTGGGCTTCGATGCCTGCATCGACTACAAGGCCGGCGGAGTGGAGCAGGGCCTGCGCGACAGTTGCCCGGACGGCGTCGACGTGCACTTCGAGAATGTCGGTGGAACGTTGCTGGACACGGTGCTGCGTTCGATGAATCTGCACTCTCGCGTGGTGATTTGCGGCTTGATCGCCGAGTACAATGCCACCGAGCCCTATGGCTGCAAGATGCTGCGCGCGGTGCTGGTCAAGCGCATCAAGATGCAGGGTATGATTGTGTTCGACTGGAAGGCCCGCTACGACGAGGCGCTGCAAGGCCTGCAGGCACTCTACGCGGCCGGCAAGCTCAAGTACCGCGAGTCGATCGTCGAGGGAATCGACAATGCGCCTCGCGGCCTGATCGGGCTGCTCAACGGTGAAAACTTCGGCAAACAGCTGGTCAAGCTCGCCTAGCGCGACGGCATCGCGCATCGCCGCCGGCGTGCAATGCCCGGACGCGAATCGATCGTGGCCTGGTTGATCCCGCCGGCCGCGCAGCGTATGGTCGTAGCACCCCGCGGACGCGAATGCGTGTCGCGCCAAAGCGTCTCGTCGAACATCGACAGGCGCCCAACGACAGGAGGAACGAGATGAAAACGGCAATCGTATCGATCGTCGCATTGATCGCGGTCGGAGGTATGCCGACAGTCGGCGCCGCCGACCTCAAGAAGGAGGTCACGGTCGAGATTCAGAGCGCGGGCCTTCATGCGGACATGGCGCCCGGGATGTATGTCTGCGCGGAAGGCCACCTGCATATCAAGGGCACCGTGCAGAACCTCACCGAGGCACCGGTCGGTCCGATCAAGGTCGCCGGCAAGGTATTCGATGCCAACGGAAAGGTTTTGGGAACCGCGACCGCATCGACCAAGCGTCCGGTGCTGAATCCCAACGACACGGCGGACGTCAATCTGGAATTTCTCACCGTCACCGGTCCGCTGATCAAGCAGGTGAAGAACCAGACGCTTGAAGTCGTCGCCGTGAGTCCGAAGCCGTAATCCTGCCCCCGCGCACTGCGGGGTGCCGGATTCGCCTCTTATTGGCGATGAGAGAGGTCCTCACCCCCTTCGACGATGCGGCGATCAGCGCCGAGGCAATAGCGTCGACGCAGCGCTGGCTGGAGCGGGCGGTCATCGGGCTCAACCTGTGCCCGTTCGCCAAGGCCGTTTACGTCAAGCGGCAGATTCGTTACGCGGTCACTGGGGCGAGGACCGCCGACGAATTGCTCGCCGAACTGCGGCATGAGATCGAGCTGTTGGGAAAGGCGGATCCGGAACAGATCGATACCACGCTGCTGATCCATCCGCAGGCGCTGAACGATTTCATCGACTATCACCTGTTCCTGAAGCACGCCGATGTCGCGATCAGGAACCTTGGACAGGACGGGAGCCTGCAGATTGCGAGCTTTCACCCGGCCTACGAATTCGCCGGCAGCGCCCCCGACGACATCGCGAACTTCACTAACCGTTCACCGTACCCGATGCTGCATCTGTTGCGCGAGGCCAGCATCGACCGCGCCGTGGCGGCGTTTCCCGATGCCGCCACGATCTACGAGCGCAATATCGACACGCTGCGCCGGCTCGGTCACGATGGATGGCGACGGTTGTGGACAGCCGGCCGGACTTGAGACGGCGGGACTCTTTCAATCAAGACTGACGTGTCGAAGCCCTTTTGCGCACTCGTCGACAAATGCGCGCACCGTGGTCGAAAGTCGCCGGGTGTGTGGATAAATTATCTGAACGGGCACAGGCTCGTTTTCAAATTCTTCCAGTACGTATCGGATCTTGTTCGACTTCCTGTACGGCGCAGTCTGATATGACAGAAACATACCCAGCCCGAGGCCAGTCGTGCACGCATTCAATGTGCTGTCGATCTCATTGCAAACGATCGCACAAGTAATCGGAATAGCTATGCGACGCCGGCCGACCCGGAAGTTCCATTCGTTTCGCGGCGACAGGCCCGTGTGCCTGATGCAGCGATGCGCCCGGACCTCCTCGGGCGTGCGTGGAATGCCGTGGCGGCGCAGGTATTGCGGACTCGCGCAGATCACGCGCCGAACCTGCCCCACCTGGATTGCCACCAGTGATGAATCTTTCAGATGTCCAATTCGGACGCCGACATCTATCCCTTCCTCAACCATGTTCACCACGCGATCGACGAACAGCATTTCCACGTTGACGCTTCGATGGCGCCGGATGAACTCGCTCACGATCGGCGCGAGATAGCGTCGGCCGAACAATACCGAGGCAGTCACTGTCAGCCTGCCTTGCGGCTCGGCCTGAGCGAAGCTCAATTCCGCCTCGGCGTCCTGCACCTGGGAAAGAATTGCACGGCAACGATCGAGATATTGGGCGCCTTCATCGGTCAAATGAATTCGGCGGGTGGTTCGGTTCAGCAGCGATACCCCGAGCTGGCGCTCGAGTGTCGCCAGGATTCGGACTACGGTCGGCAGCGAGGTGTCGAGCGCATTCGCGGCCGCGGTAAGGCTTCCCTTTTCGACGATCCGCACGAATGTCGTCATGGCTCGCCAATTTATCCATCGCGAGCGAATTATTACTCCAATATTTGAAGTAGTCTATTCCTTGTTTCAACCTTTACTTCGCATCGATAATTCGCGACACTGGCCGCGTCGCGGCGACTGTGGACCGCGCGTCGCTCGGGGCGATCCGAGCAGTTCGACCGCGCATCGACACCGCTGCATCCCTCATGGCAAAACATCGGCGCTCGTACAAAGGGAGACAGGCCACGAGCGACACCAGGACTTTCCGCTGGATGGCGCTGCCGGTCGCAGCGGCGTTATCGCTTGCGTCGCCGACGGCAACGGCCGATGTCGTGACCGACTGGAACGTTGCCGCCGCCGACATCACCGTCGGCTCCGGCTTGCCTACGCCGCCAGCCAACCGGATGATGGCCATGGTGCAGACCGCCGTGTACGAGGCCGTCAACGCCGTCACCAAGCGCTATCCCGCCGATCGCATTGCGCTGAGCGCCACGCCCGGTGCATCGGTCGATGCCGCGGTGGCGGCCGCGAACCGCGC
The DNA here is from genome assembly GCA_963697485.1 of uncultured beta proteobacterium. GTDB lineage: Bacteria > Pseudomonadota > Gammaproteobacteria > Burkholderiales > Casimicrobiaceae > PALSA-1003. The sequence goes on along the minus strand of CAVOOD010000003.1, from coordinate 1,152,698 downwards.
GATGCTGTCGCGGCTGGTGCCTTCGCAGCAGGCCGCGATCGACAAGGCGTACGGGAGCGCGCTTGCCGCGATCGCCGATGGCCCGGCAAAGACGGCCGGGATCGCCATCGGTGAACAGGCCGCCACTGCCGTCCTCGCGTGGCGCGCTGACGATGGGGCGGCGGCGCTCGAACAGTACCGGCCGGCCACGACCGCCGGCGTGTACGTCCCGACCCAAATGCCCGCCGCCCCGCATTGGCCGAACCGCAAGCCATGGGTAATGTCTTCGCCCGACCAGTTTCGACCCGGCCCGCCTCCGGTGCTCACGAGTGCTGCGTGGGCGCGTGACTACAACGAGATCAAGGCGGTCGGCGGGAAAAACAGTACGACCAGAACGGCGGCGCAAACTGAAATCGCGCGCTTCTGGGAAACCACCGCGCCGACGATCTACTATCCGCTCGCGCGCTCTGTCGCCAACATGCCCGGCAGGGAGGTAACGCAGAACGCGCGGCTGCTTGCATTGACCGGCGAGGCGATGGACGACGCGATGATCGCGGTGTTTGACGCCAAGTACTGTTACAACTTCTGGCGCCCGGTCACGGCAATTCGCAACGGCGACATCGACGGCAACGACGCGACCGAACGTGAGGCGAGCTGGCTTCCGTTGATCGATACGCCGATGCACCCCGAATATCCCTGTGCCCATTGCATCGTGTCGGGCGCCGTCGCCGCGGTGCTGGCGGCCGAGATCGGTACCGGAGCCGTACCGACGCTGACGACGACCAGCCCGACGGCGCCAGGGGTCGTCCGGAGTTGGACCAGGATCGACGACTTCGTGCTGGAAGTCGCCAACGCCCGCATTTACGACGGCGTGCATTACCGCAACTCGACGGAAGTCGGGACCGCAATGGGGAAAAAGGTCGGCGCGCTGGTGGCGGCGAAGGCGCTGCAGCCGGTCAACTAGCGCAAGCGAATCGCCATACCGGGCGCGGCTCGCCCGGCTCGACGCGGCCGAGCAAGCGTTCGCAACTATTGCTTACGCGATCTCGAAAAGGCCGGCGGCACCCATGCCGCCGCCTATGCACATCGTCACCACGACGTATTTGACGCCGCGACGCTTGCCCTCGAGCAACGCGTGGCCGGTAAGCCGCGTCCCCGACACGCCATAAGGATGTCCGACGGCGATCGCGCCGCCGTCGACGTTCAGACGATCGTCGGGTATCCCCAGTTTGTCGCGGCAGTAGATGACCTGAACGGCGAACGCCTCGTTGAGCTCCCAGAGCCCGATGTCATCGATGTGCACACCGGTTCGCGCGAGCAGCTTCGGTACGGCGAACACGGGTCCGATACCCATTTCGTCGGGCTCGCAGCCGGCGACGGCGAAGCCGCGGAATATCCCCAGCGGCTCGAGGCCGCGCTTCGCGGCGAGCTTGTCGCTGACGATCACGCATGCCGCCGCGCCATCGGAGAACTGGCTGGCGTTGCCGGCGGCAATGACGCCGCCGGGCAGCGCGGGCTTGATCCGGGCGACCGCTTCATAAGTCGTATCGGCGCGAATGCCCTCATCGGATGCCAGCGTCACTTCGCGCGTGTACAGGCGATTCGATTCCTTGTCCGCGACTCCCATCGTCACGGTCAGCGGCACGATTTCGGCGTCGAACCTGTGCGCCGCCGCCGCCGCGGCCGCCCGCTGCTGGCTGCGCGCGCCGTATTCGTCCTGTGCCTGGCGCGGAATACCGTAGCGCCGCGCGACGTTTTCCGCGGTCTCGAGCATCGGCCAGTAGATGGCGGGCTTGTTCTCGGCGAGCCACGGTTCACGCAGCATGTGCTTGTTCATTTCGTTTTGCACGCACGAAATCGATTCGACGCCGCCGGCGACGAACGCATCGGCCTCGCCTGCGATGATGCGCTGCGCGGCCAGCGCGATCGTCTGCAGGCCCGACGAGCAGAAGCGGTTGACCGTCGCGCCGGGAACGCTGACCGGGCACCCGGCGCGGATCGCGATCTGCCGCGCGATGTTGTATCCGGTGGCGCCTTCGGGAAACGCGCACCCGATCAGGACGTCGTCGACTTCGCCCGGCGCCAGCCCGGCGCGCTCGATCGCGTGCCGGACGACGTGGGCACCCATCGTCGCGCCGTGCGTCATGTTGAGCGCGCCGCGCCAGGATTTCGCGAGTCCGGTGCGGGCGTAGGAAACGAGGACTGCGTCGGTCATGAGGGCATGTCCCGTCAGCTGATGAACGTCTTGCCTTCGGCGGCGAGCCGGGCCAGCAGTGGCGCCGGCTGCCAGAACGCCGGATCGCCGCGGCCCGTGGCGGCAAACCGGTGCATCGCGCGGATCACGTTGAACAGGCCGACCGTGTCGGCGTAAAGCATCGGCCCGCCGCGATACAGCGGAAATCCGTAGCCAGTCAGGTAGACGACGTCGATATCGGAAGCGCGCGATGCAATGCCGTCTTCCAGTATGCGCGCGCCTTCGTTGACCAGCGCATAGATGCACCGGTCGACGATCTCCTGGTCTGCTATCTTGCGCGGCGTCATGCCATGCTCGGTCCGGTAGCTCGCGATCAGCTCGTCGACCGCCGGATCGGGTAGCGCATCGCGGCGTCCCGGTTCGTACCGGTACCAGCCGAGGCCGGTCTTCTGTCCGAAGCGGCCGAGCTCGCAAAGCCGGTCGGCGATGCGCGAATAGACCACCTCCGGCTTCTCGACATAGCGCCGCTTGCGGATGTACCAGCCGACGTCGTTGCCGGCGAGATCGCTCATGCGAAACGGACCCATCGCCATGCCGAATTTCTCCAGCGCGCGATCGACCTGCCCGGGCGACGCGCCCTCTTCCAGCAGAAAAAGCGCCTGGCGCAGATACTGCTCGATCATGCGGTTGCCGATGAAACCGTCGCACACGCCCGAGACGACGGCGGTCTTGCGCATCCTCTTGGCGACGTTCATGACGGTGACCAGCACGTCGTCGGCTGTCCTGGCGCCGCGCACGACCTCGAGCAGCTTCATCACGTTCGCCGGGCTGAAAAAATGCATGCCGACGACGTTCTGCGGGCGCGCGGTGAAGCCGGCGATCTTGTTAAGGTCCAGCGTAGACGTATTGCTGGCGAGGATCGCAGCAGGCTTCGCCACTGCGTCCAGACGCTCGAACACCAGCTTCTTTACCGCCAGGTCCTCGAACACCGCCTCGATGATCAGATCGGCGTTGGCAAGATCATCGTAGGAAAGCGTTGGCTTCAGCATGTCCATCCTGCGCGCCAGCTCGCCGGCCGTCAGGCGGCCCTTGGCCAGCGCTTTGTCGTAGTGCTGGCGGATGGTCGTCGCGCCCTTGTCGAGCGCCTCCCGCTTCGTTTCGAGCAGCGTGACCGGAATGCCGGCGTCGAGAAGGCAGATCGCAATGCCACTGCCCATCGTTCCCGCGCCGATCACCGCCGCGGCATTGATTGCACGCGGCGCAGTGCCGGAAGGAACATCGGGAATCTTGGCCGCCGCGCGCTCGGCGAAAAATGCGTGACGGAGCGCGCGCGATTCCGGAGTCTGGGCGAGCTGGATAAACAGCTCCCGCTCATGCCGCAGGCCGTCGTCGAACGGCATCGCCACGGCCGCCTCCACCGCATCGATGCATTTCAGCGGTGCAGGAAAGCCGCGCGTCAACGGGCCGACGGTGTTGCGGGCAAACTGGAACAGCGCGTCGGCATTCGGGTAGTTGATGACGATGTCCCGCACGCGGGGCAAAGGGCGGCGAGCGGTGCCCTCGCTCGAAGCAAAGGCAAGCGCGCCTTGCGGAAAATCGCCGTCGATGATCGCGTCGAACAACGCGGTGCCGCGGAAACGTTCGCACGGCACGCTCGCGCCGGCAACGATCATGTTCAACGCGGCCTCGACCCCGATCGCTCGCGGCAGCCTTTGCGTGCCTCCGGCGCCGGGCAACAGGCCCAGCCTGACCTCGGGCAGCGCGATTTGCGCGTGAGGTGCGGCGACGCGGAAATGGCAGCCGAGTGCGAGCTCCAGTCCGCCGCCCATGCAGCTGCCGCCTATCGCGGCGATGACGGGCTTGTCGCTCGCCTCGACAATGGCGATGACGGTCGGCAGCGTCGGTTCGGCTCGCGCCAGCGGTGTCGTGAACTCGCGAATGTCCGCACCGCCCGAGAACAGGCCTCCAGCGCCGGTCAGGACAATGGCGCTGACCGACGGGTCGGCCCGCGCGCGGTCGATCCCTTCGACGATGGTTGTGCGCAACGCATGATTCAAGCCATTGACCGGCGGATTGTCGAGCGTGATCACCGCCACCGGTCCATGCAGCGCGTACCCCGTACTCATCGCACTTTCTCCCTGCGCCTGGCTGCGCCGTGGCGACGCCATCCGCCGCCGGTCGACGCAGCGCGGCCGAATCGGCAATGCGGCAGGCGCGTGACTCCCTGCGGCGATGCTACCGACCTCGCGCATCGCTTACAAGCAGCCCGCCGCTCTTGGCCGCGATATCGCCGGCCGCGTCGACCGCGGACGGCCCCAGGCGAGCTCAGAGCATCAGCATGCCTGCCACCGCTGCGGCCATCGTCGCCATCGCCAGCCAGCCGGCCACCTTGAGCCAGCGCCGGACGGCGAACTTGCCCAGGACGCGCGGGTCGGTGGCCAGCAGCATCATCACCGCCATGATCGGCACCGCGACGACGCCGTTGATAACTGCAGCCCAGAACAACGCGCGAATCGGATCGATACCGCTAAAGTTGAGCACCACGCCGCCGGCAGTCGCCAATGCGACGATCGCATAAAAGCCTCGAGCCTGGTGCGGCTTCAGATCGAGGCCGTGCGTCCAGTGAAAGCTCTCGGCAACAGCGTAGGCGGCGGACCCGGCGAGCACCGGCACCGCAAGCATGCCCGTGCCGACGATACCCAGGCAGAACAGAACGAAGGCGAACGGCCCGGCGATCGGCCGCAGCGCTTCTGCTGCCTGCGCTGATGTTTCGATGTGGATGATGCCGGCCGGATGCAGCGTCGCCCCGGCGCTGACGATGATCGCCAGAGCAATCAGGTTCGAGAAGGTCATGCCGGCGATCGTGTCGAATTCGATGCGCCGCAATTGACGACGGGTCGACGCCGGAGTTGCCTGCCTGCCATGCGACGCGGCGGCAGCGTCCTCGACTTCCTGCGCCGCCTGCCAGAAAAACAGATAGGGGCTGATCGTCGTGCCGAAAATCGCGACGACCAGCGTCACCGCCGCGGCCGACAACTCCATTCGCGGCAGCGCGATTCCCGCGAGCACTTCACCCCACGGTACATCGACCGAGAGCACGACACCGACGTAGGCAAACAGCGCCAGTGTCAGCCATTTGAGGTAACGGACATACTTGCGATACGACATGAAGACTTCGAGACCCAGACATCCGGCGCCGAACGCGACCGCATACAGTTGCGTCGGGCCGTCGGCCACCAGGTGCACGCTTTCGGCCATCGCCGCGATGTCCGCAGCGACATTGATTGTGTTCGCAATGAACAGCAGCGCGACTACCGCGTAAAGCACGGGTGCAGGGTAACGGCGGCGAATATTGCTGGCGAGGCCGTGACCGGTGACGCGGCCGATGCGTGCGCTGATCATCTGTATGCCGATCATCAGCGGCAACGTGAGCACCATCGTCCAGCCCAGCGCAAACCCGAATTGCGCACCTGCCTGCGAATAGGTGGCGATACCGCTCGGATCGTCGTCTGCGGCGCCGGTGATAACGCCGGGCCCAAGCTTCCGAAACCAGCGCTGTGGATGAGTCTTCATTTGCCGTTGCCGAGAGAACCGTGATCAGCGACGTCGGTTGCCACGCGGCGCCAAGCGAGATGCGCAGCAAGAGGCGTGCCGGTGACTGTAGGAGAGCGTCCTATAGCGACAGGACGCATAGCGGAAGAAAAATCAGACAAACACCGACAGCAGCGGTTGTTCGCTTTGTGTAACGTTTGCGACGTTGCCAGGCCGACTGGGAGTGACCATGAAATCCGTTCTCGACCCGACATTCCGCTATACGCCGAGTATTCATACCGACCTGCGCAAGACCTTTGCGCGGCTCAGGCGCGAAGCTCGCGCGCAAGACGCGCAGCGAGACGAGCCGCGGCCGCCGGCGAACAATATCGCGTTGCTCTTCGCCGAGCAAAAGCTGGCGCACAAATAGGACCCGCCGCCGAGGCCCCCGCTGGCGGTCGGGGAAGCGCGCAGACGGCATGAAGTCTTACCAATGAACGACACCGCCACCGCCAAGACCCGGTCGAAATCCAAGGCCAAGGGGCTGCAACACCCATCCACCGAGCTCGCTCCACCACCTCTGGAGCAACCCCGGCCACCGTTCGCGGAGCAGCACCAGCACGCGCCGGGTCTCGAATCCGCCCTCGATCCCCGCCCACGCTATCGTGCCGATCGATATCGCGCCGCCCGCAAGCTCGAAGGCAAGGTCGCCCTGATCACCGGCGGCGATTCCGGCATCGGCCGCGCTGTCGCCCTGCTCTATGCGCGCGAAGGCGCCAACATCGCGATCGGCTATCTGCCGGTCGAACAGTCCGACGCCGACGAAACCCGGACCGCGGTCGAAGCCGCCGGCACGAAATGCCTGCAGATACCGGGCGATCTTTCCAACGTCGAAGCTTGCGACGAGGCTGTCGAACGAACCGTCGAAGAGTTCGGTCGACTCGATATTCTGGTGGCCAATGCCGCGCATCAGCATCGCAAGAAATCGCTCGCCGAGGTCAGCGACGAGGAGTTCGACCGGACGTTCAAGACCAATATGTATGCCTATTTCTGGCTTGCACGCGCCGCCCTTCGTCACATGCAGCGTGGCGCAGCGATCATCGCCACCAGCTCGGAAACCGGCATCATGGGCTCGAAGGAGCTGCCCGACTATTCGGCGACCAAGGGCGCGATCAACGCATTCACCAAGACGCTCGCTCTCGAGCTGATCGACCGTGGCATTCGGGTCAATGCGGTTGCGCCCGGGCCGGTGTGGACGCCGCTGAATCCGTCGGATGCCGGCATGACGCCGGATCGCGTCGCCAAGTTCGGACAGGACAACCCGATGGGGCGGCCTGCGCAGCCGGAAGAGCTCGCTCCCACATATGTCTTTCTCGCGTCCGAAGCCGATTCTTCGTACATCACCGGGACCATCATCCAGGTCATGGGAGGAGAAACGACCGGTGGTTGAGGCAGGCATCAAGGCTATCCGTCGCGCTTCCTGAAACTCAGCGCAAAAAAAGGGAGCGCGATGCGCTCCCTTCAGTTTAGGCGGCCAGCACCCTCTTACTTGGCTACGCTGCCCCCCGACGCCGAGTCTAGCCCGTGCACGCACGCGTCCAAGGCGTTGCCGGTCAGCTTCTGGCACATCGGGGGAATACCGCTGTAATCCTTGGTCAGAACCGACCAGCATTCGCTGCGCGCCGCCGCCGGTCCTGCAGTGCAGTTGGCACGCGCCTGCTCATAGGCGCGGATTCTCGCCAGCGACATCGGCTGCTTCGTTCCCGTCTGTGTCGTGCCGTACGCGCCGGTCCCCGACATCGTACCGGTTCCGGCGGCGGGTCCGGTCCCGGATTCCGGCGCCGCGGCGCCGGGCGACCCCGGGGTCTGGTCGGCATTGGGGTCTGTTTGAGCGTAGCCGGTTGCGGCTACCGCACTTAGTGAGGCGACGAGCAAGGCTTCCATTAGATAACGACGTTTCATGATATTCATCCTTTCGATGAGGGCACTCGAATGCCGGCAAAGCACCACCATCGTGCGCCGCGCAGATCTGTCGCGGCGGACGGCCCTCCCGGCAGGCATGCACCGTATACGGCTTCCCGCAGGGCTTGTGTCGACAAGAGAATGATGGCGCGGGCGCGCGAGGTGGACTATCGGCGAATCGCTGTTTTACATCTAGGCGCGATCGGCGCCCCGCGTCGGCATTCGTCTTACGTCGCGCAGGATGCAGGACTCGACGGCGAGGCTCCCGCGAGCGAACCGAGGCGACGGGCATAGACGGCGGTGAATTCCGCGCCCAGCAGGAACACCTGCGCCGAGTAGTAGAACCAGAGCAGCAGGATGATCAGCGCGCCCGCGGCGCCGTGCATCGACGGGGTGGTGGTGTGGGTCAGGTAAATGCCGATCACCAGCCTGCCAACGCTGAACAACACCGTCGTCACGAACGCGCCAGCCAGGACGTCGCGCCACGCCAGCCGGATGTTCGGCAGCCACTTGTACAGCAGCGCGAAGCAAATCGTGAGCATCACGCCCCAGGCCAGGACATGCGCCGCCGTAAGCACCACCGGCGATCCCGGCAGGACCGCGACACCGTGCGCCGCGAGCGTGGAAAGCGCGGTGCTGACGACCAGCGAGGCGAGGAACAGAAAGCCGATGCAAATTATCAGGCCGAACGACAGCAGCCGCGATCCGAGCGCGGCGATCATGCCGCTCGATCGTCGAGGCGGCGCGCGCCAGATCATATCGAGGTCGTATTGCACTTCGGTCAGCACCGTCGTTGCGCCGACGATCAGCGTCGCCAGCCCGATGGCACCGGCGAGCCATCCGCTGGCGGCATGAGGCGCCACGCGCAGCATGAATTCCACACCTTCGGCGGCGTGCGGCCCGAGCAGGGCCGATGCCTGATCCGCGATCGCGCGCGCGGCGACGTCCGAATCGACCCAAATCCCTGCGACCGCGATCGCGATCAGCAGCAGCGGGGCAAGCGAGAACGCCGTGTAGTAGGCGAGCGCCGCGCCCAGGCTCGATGCGCGGTGGTCGATCCAGCCCGAAACGGTTTCGCGCGCTAGCAGCCAGGCGGTTTGCATGCCCGGCGCGCGGCTGAGAAACGCCGGCGCCGCGCCAACGTCGGGTCCCACCGCATCGCGAGCGATCTCTGCAGGGGGCGGAGGAATACCGGTCGTCATATTCGTTCGCGGCAAGTCCATTGCGCCGGACTTGGGCCCGCCGTCCTTTGTCGGTTAGCTTAGCAGCAGCGATTTCCGCGGTCGACACTGGCCGCTACAACGAAGTCGCGAGCGCCGCCAGGCGTTGGCATGGGCCTTGCGTCGCTCTTCTCAAGCCGCGCGCGACCGGTTTCGACCAGCGGAATTGTCTTTGCGATGCTCAGAATCGGGTCCGATTCGCCCGCCTGGGCGAAAAGAAGCTCAAATCGCAGCAAATTAGACACGCGCGGCTTGTAAAATTTGCAAACCTGCAACGATCGATCCAACTGAGATGATCCGCTCCGCCGCTCCGCCGGCAAAAACCGCGACGCCAGGTCCCGACTCGTCATCCGAGCCGCAGTCGACGCTCTCCGATTTCGACGTCTTCCTGTTTCGACAAGGCACCCACACGCGCCTTTACGATCGTCTCGGCGCGCATCTCCTAAGCGACGGAAAGCCTGGCGCACGCTTTTCCGTATGGGCACCGAATGCCAGCCGCGTTGCCGTCGTCGGCGATTTCAACTCGTGGGGCGCCAATGCCGATCTGTTGACGCCGCGCGCCGACAGTTCGGGTATCTGGGAGGGCTCGATCGCCGCCGCTACAGCCGGCGCCAACTACAAGTACCGGGTGACGGCGGCGAACGGAGACACGTTCGAAAAAAGCGATCCTTTCGCCTTCTATTGCGAAGTCCCGCCCCGAACGGCTTCCCGGGTTTGGGCGCTCGACTATCGCTGGGGCGACGGTGAATGGATGCAGCGCCGGGCCGCGGCCAACGCGCTGAACGCGCCGATGTCGATCTACGAGTTGCACCTGGGCTCATGGCGCCGCTTCGGCGAGGACCCGGCTCGCCTCCCCGGCTACGGTGAGATCGCCGAGGAGCTTGCCCGCTATGTTCTCGACATGGGCTTTACGCACGTCGAGTTGATGCCGGTTTGCGAGCACCCGTTCTACGGCTCGTGGGGCTATCAGACGACCGGCTATTTCGCGCCGACGTCGCGTTACGGCACGCCGCAGGACTTCATGCGCTTCGTCGACCATCTTCATCAAAACGGCATCGGCGTCATACTGGACTGGGTGCCTTCGCACTTTCCCAACGACCCGCACGGCCTGGCGCAATTCGACGGCAGCCATCTCTATGAGCACGCCGACCCTCGCCAGGGATTCCATCCCGAATGGAAGAGCCTGATCTTCAACTACGGCCGCCACGAGGTCCGCGCCTTCCTGATCAGCAGCGCGTTGTTCTGGCTCGACCGCTACCATGTCGATGGCCTCCGCGTCGACGGCGTGGCGTCGATGCTCTACCTCGACTACGCGCGCGGGGCCGGCGAATGGATTCCGAACGAATACGGCGGGCGCGAGAACCTCGCGGCCGTGAAGTTCCTGCAGGATCTGAACCAGGCCGCGTACCGCGACTTTCCCGACACCCAGACGTTCGCCGAGGAATCGACCGCGTGGCCCGCGGTTTCGCGGCCGGTCTATGTCGGCGGGCTGGGATTCGGGCTGAAATGGAACATGGGGTGGATGCACGATACGCTGGCCTACGCCGCCACCGATCCGTTGTTCCGCCGCGATCACCATCACCAGCTGACGTTCAGCCTCTGGTACGCGTTCACCGAGAATTTCGTGCTGCCGCTGTCGCACGACGAGGTCGTGCATGGCAAAGGCTCGCTGCTGGGCAAGATGCCCGGCGACGACTGGCAGCGCTTCGCGACCCTGCGCTGCCTGTTCGGCTACATGTGGGCGCATCCGGGCAAGAAGTTGTTGTTCATGGGCGGCGAGTTCGGCCAGCGGCGCGAGTGGGCGCACGACGCCGCGCTCGAGTGGTTCGTGCTGCAGTATCCCGAGCACCGCGGCATCCAGGCTTGGGTGCGCGACCTCAATCGCTACTACTGCGCGGCGCCGGCGCTATATCAGCGGGATTTCGATCCCGCCGGGTTCGCCTGGAGCGATGCCGACGACGCTCAGAACAGCGTTGTCGGCTTTCTGCGCTTTCCCTCCGGCGAGGGGCGAACGCTGCTGGTCGCCTGTAACTTCACACCGGTACCACGTCGCAACTACGTGCTCGGCGTTCCGAGCGGCGGGTTCTGGCGCGAAGTGCTGAACAGCGATGCAACCATCTACGGGGGCAGCGGACAAGGCAATCTGGGCGGCGTCCATGCCGCGCCGCTGCCCTCGCACGGCCGCCCGTACTCGCTGACCTTGTCGCTGCCGCCGCTGGCGACGGTCATGCTGGAGCAGACGCCGTGACGGCGCTCGTCGCCGACGGCCGCCGCCGCGCGGTCATCGAGAACGTCTCGCCGTGCGTCGATCACGGTCGCTTCGCAGCCAAGCGCTGCGCCGGCGACCTGGTGACGGTCGAGGCCGACATCTTCGCCGACGGCCACGATCGGTTGCGCGCGCTGCTGCTCGCGCGCAAGCAAGGCGCGTCCAAATGGATCGAATTCGACATGGCCGCGCTGACGAACGACCGCTGGCGCGGCGCCTTTCCGGTTGCGGATATCGGCGGCTACGAATACACGATCATCGCCTGGGTCGACCGCTTCGCGTCATGGCGTCACGATCTCGCCCGCTGGGTCGCGTCGGAGGACATCGTCCTCGCACTGCAGGCCGGCGCCGCGCTGATCGCGGGACTCGCGCGCCGGGCGCGCGGCGCCGATGCGAAGGCGCTGCGCGAATGGGCGCAACGCATCGGTGGCGACGAGCCGGTCGAAGCGAGGCGCGCCGCGGCGCTCGACGCGGCGCCGGCGGAAATCGCCGCGCGCCACGCCGATCGCAGCCTCGCTACCACGTTCGAGCCGGCGTTGAAGCTCACCGTCGACCCGCCCCGTGCCCGGTTCAGCAGCTGGTACGAGATGTTCCCGCGCTCGGCCGGCGATGGACGCACGCACGGGACCTTCGCCGATTGCGAAGCGCGGCTGCCCTATGTCGTCGATATGGGCTTCGATGTGCTTTATTTGCCGCCGATCCATCCGATAGGACTGACGCGGCGCAAGGGCAAGAACAACGTGCTGGTCGCTTCGCTCAACGATTGCGGCAGCCCCTGGGCGATTGGCGGATCCGACGGCGGTCATACCGGCGTGCACGTCGAGCTCGGCACGATCGAGGACTTCCGCCAGCTGCTTGCCGCCGCGCGTGCTGTCGGCATCGATATCGCGCTCGACATCGCGCTGCAATGCTCGCCCGATCATCCGTACATCAGCGCCCATCCGGAGTGGTTCCGGCAGCGGCCGGACGGCACGCCACAGTTCGCCGAGAACCCGCCGAAGAAGTACGAGGACATCTATCCATTCGATTTCGAGAACGAGGACTGGCGCGGACTATGGCGCGAGGTAAAGGCGATATTCGACTACTGGATCGCGCAAGGCGTGCGCATCTTCCGCGTCGACAATCCGCACACCAAGCCGTTCGCGCTGTGGGAATCGGTGATCGGCGAGATCAAGCAGGCGCATCCGGACGCGATCTTCCTCGCCGAGGCCTTCACCCGGCCGAAGATCATGCACCGGCTGGCCAAGCTGGGCTTCACCCAGTCGTATACCTATTTCACCTGGCGCAACAGCAAGGCGGAGCTCACCGCGTACTTCACCGAGCTCAGCCAATCGGACTCGCGCGACTACTTCCGGCCCAACGCGTGGCCGAATACGCCGGACATCCTGCCGGAGCCGCTGCAGATCGGCGGCAGGCCTGCGTTCATCGCGCGCGCCGTGCTGGCCGGGACGCTCGCCGCGAACTACGGGATCTACGGACCGGCGTTCGAATTGCAGGAGCACGTCCCGCGCGAAGCGGGCAGCGAGGAATATCTCGATTCGGAAAAGTACCAGTTGCGGCAATGGGACCTGGGGCGCGCCGACAGCCTGGCGCCGCTGCTCGCACGGCTCAACCGCATCCGCCGCGAGCAGCCGGCGCTGCAGCAGGACTGGCGTCTCGACTTCCAGTCGACCGACAACGATCAGCTGCTGTGTTACGCCAAGTCGACACCGGACCTGTCGAACGTCATTGTCACGATCGTCAATCTCGACTATCACCACACGCAGTCGGGCTGGGTAACGCTCGACCTGGAACGCCTGGGCATCCCCGCCGACAAGCCGTTCCAGGTGCACGACCTGCTGAACGACGCGCGTTACATGTGGCACGGCGCGCGCAACTACGTGCAGCTCGATCCCGGCTTTTCGCCGGCGCACATATTCGTCGTGCGCCGCCAGTCGCGCCAGGAACAGAACTTCGACTACTACGCCTAGGCTCGAACATGGATACCTATTCGGAACTCGTCGCCGATACCGCTCCGGCAAGCGGGTCCACCCAGCCCAAGCCTTCGCTCGAGGACCCGCTCTGGTACAAGGACGCGATCATCTACCAGGTGCACGTCAAGGCGTTCTACGACAGCAACGGCGACGGCATCGGCGATTTTCGCGGCCTGACCGAAAAACTCGACTATATCCGCGACCTGGGTGTCAACACGCTCTGGCTCCTGCCGTTCTACCCGTCGCCGCTGAAGGACGACGGCTACGACATCGCCGACTACCATGGCGTGCATCCCGACTACGGAACGCTCGCCGACTTCCGCCATTTCATCCGCGAGGCGCACCGGCGCCACCTGAAGGTCATCACCGAGCTGGTCATCAATCACACGTCCGACCAGCACCCGTGGTTCCAGGCCGCCCGGCGCGCGCCGCCGAATTCGTCGAAGCGCAATTACTACGTCTGGAGCGACACCGACAAGAAATGGCCGGAGACGCGCATCATATTCACCGACACCGAGAAGTCGAACTGGACCTGGGACCCGGTCGCCGGCGCTTACTATTGGCACCGATTCTTCTCGCACCAGCCAGACCTCAACTTCGCCAATCCCAACGTCATCCGCGCGGTCGTGCGCGTGATGCGCTACTGGCTCGACATGGGTGTCGACGGCATGCGCCTCGACGCGATCCCGTACCTGTGCGAGCGCGACGGCACCAACAACGAAAACCTGCCGGAGACGCACGAGGTGCTGAAGTACATACGGTCCGAGCTCGACGCGCGGTATCAGAACCGCTTCCTGCTGGCCGAGGTCAACCAGTGGCCGGAGGACGTCCGCGAATACTTCGGCAACGGCGACGAGTGCCACATGGCGTATCACTTCCCGCTGATGCCGCGCATCTACATGGCCGTCGCCGAGGAAGACCGGCACCCGATCGTCGACATCATGTCGCAGACGCCCGACATACCCGACAACTGCCAGTGGGCGATCTTCCTGCGCAACCACGACGAGCTCACGCTCGAGATGGTCACCGAGCGCGAGCGCGACTACATGTACCGGACCTACGCGGCGGACAAGCGCATGCGAATCAACGTCGGCATACGCCGCCGCCTTACGCCGCTGATGGAGAACAACCGGCGCAAGATCGAGCTTCTCAAGAGTCTTCTGCTTTCGACGATCGGCTCGCCGATCCTGTATTACGGCGACGAAATCGGCATGGGCGACAATGTCTTTCTCGGCGACCGGCACGGCGTGCGCACGCCGATGCAATGGAGCCCCGATCGCAACGCCGGGTTCTCGCGCGCCGATCCGCAGTCGCTGTATCTGCCGCCGATCATGGACGCGGTCTATGGCTTTCAATCGGTCAACGTCGAGGCGCAGAGCCGCAGCCCGTCGTCTCCGCTGCAATGGATGCGACGGCTGATCGCCGTGCGCAGCGCGCACCCGGCGTTCGGCCGCGGCAGCCTGCGCTTCCTTCATCCGGGCAATCGCAAGATCCTCGCCTACGTGCGCGAATATCAGGACGAGATCATCCTTTGCGTGGCCAACCTCTCCCGCTCGAGCCAGCCGGTCGAGCTCGATCTGCGTGCGTACAAGGGACGTATTCCGGTCGAGATGCTCGGACGGACGCCGTTCCCGCCGATAGGCGATCTCACCTATCTGCTGACGTTGCCGGCGTGGGGATTCTATTGGTTCGTACTCGCGGTCGACGCCAAGGTGCCGGAGTGGCATGACGAGCGTCCGGTCCCGGTCGAGCTTCCGGTGCTGGTGATACCCGAAGGGCTGCGCGCGCTGTTCGCCTCGCAACCGAGCGAGCCCGAGCGACATCCGCGGCTTGATGGCCGCGCGCGTTCGCACGATGCTCGAGCGGCAGATCCTGCCCGACTTTCTTGCCGCGCGGCGCTGGTTCGCCGGGAAAGGCCGGCCGATCGCCGGGGCCACGCTGACCGAGCAGGACGAATGGCAGACGCCGGAAGGAAGCTGGCTGCTGGGATTCGCGCAGATCGAGTTCGCCGACGGCGAAACGCAGAGCTACGGCCTGCCGCTGGCGCTGGCGTGGGAAGACAGCGACGGCGAGCGGATGCCGGCACTGCGCTACTGCACGCTGGCCCAGGTCCGCCAGCACGCGCGGGTCGGTATCGTCTACGACGCGTTCTGGGACCGCGCCTTTTGTCGCAGCATCGTGAAGGCGATGGGCAGCGATCTGGTGTTGCCGGTGCACGGCGGCCAACTTGTGTTCACCCACACCGGCGCATTCGCCGAGGCGGCCCAGGTCGAAGTGTCGTCGGCCCGGCATCCGGCGTTCGAGCAGACCAATTCGATGGTGATCCTCGATGAAAAGCTGGTGCTCAAATGCTACCGGCGATTGCGCCAGGGAATCAATCCGGAGATCGAGATCGGCAAATACTTGACCGATGTGTCGCCGTACCCGCACATCGCTCCGGTACTCGGCGCACTTCAGTTCCGCGACGAGGCCGGGCGGCCCACGGCGCTTGCGGTGTTGCAGCGGTTCGTGCACAACCAGGGCAGCGGCTGGAATTACGTCATCGAGTACCTGCATCGCTACCTCGATCAGCAGCTCACGCTGGCGCCGGACGAAGTGGACACCGCCGCGGCAGCAGCCGACGCGACGACTGCGGAAGGGTCGGCCACCGCTTCGGCTGCCAGCGCTCCTAAGCCGAGCCCAATCGCCACTGCCGCGCGCGGCGCGACCCTCGCGCCCGCCGCGGGTGCCGCGACGATCAGCGCGGGCGCTCCGACGCCGCACGCCAGCTTTCTCACGCTGGTCGCGATGATCGGGCAGCGCACCGGAGAGCTGCATGTCGCGCTTGCCGCCACGTCCGGCGATCCCGCCTTCGATCCCGAACCGGTGTCGACCGATGACATCGCCGCATGGATCGCCGCCGTCGTCGCCGAGGTCGATCAGACGTTCGATCAGCTGTCCGGCCGCCAGGCCGACCTTCCGCCGCCGGTGCGCGCGGCAGCTGAACGACTGCTCGCGATGCGCACAAGCTTGAAGGGCCGCATCGCCGCGCTCGCACCTCGCGTACCGACGTTCACCAAGACCCGCTTCCACGGCGACTTCCATCTGGGCCAGTTGCTGGTGGTCGAGCATGATTTCATCGTCGTCGATTTCGAGGGCGAGCCGTTCCGCCCGATGGACGAGCGGCGGCGCAAGCATTCGCCGCTGCGCGACGTCGCCGGCATGCTGCGCTCGTTCAGCTATGCTGCGGCGATTGCGCTCGACGAGGCGACCAGCGAGCGGCCTGGCCGACCGCGTTCGCGCCGCCGCGCACATGACCCGGTGGGAGCGCGAGACGGCGGCCGCGTTTCTGGCGGCCTACGCGCGAGCCGTTCGCGGCGCGAGCTCGTATCCGTCCGAGCCCCGTCGACGTGGCGAGATTGATCGACCTGTTCGTGCTGGAAAAGGCGCTCTACGAGGTGCGCTACGAGCTGGGCTCGCGTCCGGACTGGGTCCGCATTCCGATCGCCGGTCTGCTCGAGCGCATGCAAGTCGCGGCAGCGGCCTCGTGAGCGCCGGCGAGCACGCGACCGCCGCGCCGATCAGCGTCTGGCGCGGAAAGCCGAGGCCGTTGGGCTCGTGCTGGGATGGCGCCGGCGTCAATTTCGCGCTGTATTCCGAAAACGCGGAAGGCGTCGAACTGTGCCTGTTCGACCCCAAGGGCCGGCGGGAGATTGCGCGGATCGACGTTCGCGAACGCACGAACTTCGTCTGGCATTGCTACCTGCCCGAAGCCCGTCCCGGGCCAGCTCTACGGCTACCGCGTGCACGGTCCGTACGCGCCGGAGCGCGGCGATCGGTTCAACGCGCACAAGCTGTTGCTCGACCCGTACGCCCGCCTGGTGGCCGGGCCGCTGCGCTGGACCGACGCGCACTACGGATATCGCGTCGGCAGCCGGCGCGAAGACTTGTCGTTCGATACGCGCGACAGCGCATCGGCGATGCCCAAGTGCCGCGTGATCGACTCCGCGTTCACCTGGGGCAACGATATCCGGCCGCAGACGCCGTGGGAGCACACGGTCATCTACGAATTGCACGTCAAGGGCTTCACGCAGCTGCATCCCGCGATCCGGCCGCAGCTTCGCGGAACCTATGCCGGCCTGTCGACCGCGCCGGTGATCGCGCATCTGCAGCGCCTGGGCGTCACCGCGGTCGAGCTGATGCCCGTTCACCAGTTCGTCGACGACCAGGCGCTGGTCCAGCGCGGCCTGCGCAACTACTGGGGCTACAACAGCATCGGCTTTTTCGCGCCGGACACGCGTTATGCCGCGGGCGATGCGGTCAACGAATTCAAGACGATGGTCAAGACGCTGCACGCGGCCGGGATCGAAGTCATGCTCGACGTCGTCTATAACCACACGGCCGAAGGCAATCAACTCGGCCCGACGCTGTCGCTTCGCGGCATCGACAATCGCGTCTACTATCGTCTCGACGCCGAAAATCCGCGCCATTACATCGATTACACCGGCACCGGAAACACGCTGAACACCGTGCATCCGGCGACGCTGCAGCTGATGATGGACAGCCTGCGTTACTGGGTCACGGAAATGCACGTCGACGGTTTCCGCTTCGACCTCGCGGCGACGCTCGGCCGCGACCGATCGCCTGGTCGATCAGCAGAGCGGTTTTTTCCATTGCGTGCGCCAGGACCCGGAGCTCGCGCAGGTCAAGCTGATCGCCGAACCCTGGGACCTGGGCGAGGGCGGCTATCAGGTCGGCAACTTTCCTCCCGGCTGGTCGGAATGGAACGGCAAGTATCGCGACGCTGTCCGCTCCTACTGGAAGGGGGACGGCGGCGTCATCGGCGAGCTCGCCTCGCGCCTGTCGGGATCGAGCGATCTGTTCCAGGGCCGCGGCCGCGGCCCGACCGCAAGCGTCAATTTCGTCACCGCGCACGACGGATTCACGCTGCACGATCTCGTCAGCTACAACGAAAAGCACAACGAGGCCAACGGCGAAAACGGGCGCGACGGCGAAAACGACAATCGGAGCTGGAATTGCGGCGTCGAAGGCCCTACCGACGATCCGGCGATCCGGGCGTTGCGCGAACAGCAAAAGCGGAATTTCCTCACGACCTTGCTGCTGTCGCAGGGCGTTCCGATGCTCCTCGGCGGCGACGAAATGGGCCGCACGCAGCAGGGCAACAACAATGCCTATTGCCAGGACTCGGAGCTGTCGTGGGTCGACTGGAAGCTCTCGCCCGATGCGCAGAACCTGATCGACTTCACCCATCGTGTGGTCGCGCTGCGCAACGGCCATCCGCTTTTTCGCCGCCGCACGTTCTTTCATGGCCGCTCGATCGTTGCCGCGGACGCCAAGGATATCGCCTGGCTCAATCCCGACGGTCAGGAGATCACCGGAGACGACTGGAACCAGGGCTTCGCGCGCTGCCTCGGCGTTTTCCTGTCCGGACACGGCCTGGCCGAAAGCGACGCCCATGGCGATGCGCTCGACGACGATGACCTGCTGCTCCTGCTGAACGCCGATCACGAAGCGATCACTTTTGTGCTGCCCAAGCCGCGCCTGACGCATTGGGTCGTGCTGCTCGATACCGCCATCGCCGCCGACGCGCCGTCGCCCGAGTCGCTGCCATTCGGCGCGCCGTATCCGCTGCAGGGCCGCTCGATCGCGGTGTTGTGCAGCACGCCGGGCGACGATGAAACGCCGGCATGAGATGGGCTTCGGGGCGATGGTCCTCGACGACGGTGCCGTGCGCTTCCGCCTTTGGGCGCCCGGCGCTCGCGACGTCGGCCTGTGTCTCGACGGGACACCAGCATACGTTGCCGCTTGCCGCGGCGTCGGACGGCTGGTTCGAGCTAACGACCCGGGAAGCCGTGCCCGGCACGCTCTATCGCTACCGCATCGACGACGAGATTTCGGTGCCCGACCCCGCGTCCCGGCACAACCCGCAGGACGTCGACGGACCGAGCGCCGTCGTCGATCCGTTCGCCTTCGACTGGGACGATGAAGACTGGCTGGGGCGGCGCTGGGAAGACGCGGTCGTCTACGAGCTGCATGTCGGCACGTTCAGCCGCGAGGGCACGTTCGCCGCGATCGAAGCCAAACTCGACCACCTGTGCGACCTGGGCGTGACCGCGCTCGAATTGATGCCGATCGGCGATTTCAGCGGCACGCGCGGCTGGGGTTACGACGGCGTTCTGCCGTTCGCGCCCGACGCGAGCTACGGCGATCCCGCCGCGCTGAAGCACCTGGTGGTCGCGGCCCACCGCCGCGGGCTGATGGTGTTCCTCGACGTCGTCTACAACCACTTCGGACCGGTCGGCAATTATCTCTCCCGCTACGCGCCGCAGTTTTTCACCTCGCGCCATCGCACCCCCTGGGGTCATGCGATCAATTTCGGACGGCGAGGACGGCCGCGTCGTGCGCGACTTCTTCATCGACAACGCGCTGTACTGGCTCGATGAGTTTCACTTCGACGGCTTGCGCCTCGATGCCGTGCACGCGATTCGCGACCACTCGACGCCGCATTTCCTCGACGAGCTGGCGGCGACGGTGCGACAGCGGTGCGCCAGCGGCCGCCACGTCCACCTGATCCTGGAGAACGACGACAACGCCGCGGCGTTTCTCGCGCGCGATGCCGACGGCGCCGCGCTGCGCTACACGGCGCAGTGGAACGACGACATCCATCACAGCCTGCACACCTGCCTGACCGGCGAGAGCGACGGCTACTACGTCGATTATGCCGATGCGCCGCTCGAGCATCTCGGCCGTTGCCTGACCGCCGGCTTCGCCTATCAGGGTGAGCATTCCCGGCTGCGCAGGCGCGCGCGTGGCAGCTCGACGGCCGGACTGCCGCTGTCGGCATTCGTCTCCTTTCTGCAGAACCACGACCAGGTCGGCAACCGCGCCTTCGGCGAACGGCTGACCCTGCTTGCCGAGCCGGCAGCGCTCGCGGCCGCCGTAGCGATCGTTTTGCTCGCGCCTTCGCCGCCGCTGCTGTTCATGGGCGAAGAATTCGGCGCGACGACGCCGTTTCTGTACTTCTGCGACTTCGATCCGCCGCTTGCGGCGGCAGTGCGCGCCGGCAGGCTCAAGGAGTTCGCGCGTTTCGCGCGCTTTTCGGATGCGGCCAGCGCCGCGGCGATTCCCGATCCGCAGTCACCCGAGACCTTCGCCCAGAGCAAGCTCGACTGGGACTCCAGCACGCGCGCCGAACATGCAAGCTGGCTCGAACGCTATCGCGAGCTATTGCGGGTCAGGCGCGACGTCGTGATTCCGATGCTGGCGAAGATCGATCCGCGGCGTTGTGGCTTCGCCATCACCGGGGCGCGGAGTCTTGCCGCGCACTGGTCGACCGACAACGGCGCCCGCCTGCTGCTTTTCGCCAACCTGGGCGGCGTACCCGACGGCGGGCCGGCGCTGCCGCCAGGGACTCTCGTCTATACGACCGGCGATACGGCCGCGCAGGCGCTGAGCTTCGCCGTGGTCGACGACCTGGCTGCTGGTCGCCGACCGGACAGAGGCGATCGGGCGATGCGTGAGCCCGCGACCCTCGAGCGCTTGTGCGAGCGCTACGGCATCGCGGCCGGCTACGAGGATGCGTGGGGCGCTTCGCGACGGACGCCGGAAG
This sequence comes from uncultured beta proteobacterium, assembly GCA_963697485.1. Taxonomy (GTDB): domain Bacteria; phylum Pseudomonadota; class Gammaproteobacteria; order Burkholderiales; family Casimicrobiaceae; genus PALSA-1003. The sequence goes on along the minus strand of CAVOOD010000003.1, from coordinate 1,131,964 downwards.
AGACCAAGCTTGCGCTGTTGCGGGCGATGGGGATCGATGTCGGCGCGGCAGCCAACGATGCCTCCGGCGCCGAGTCCGATGCAGGCGCAAATGGCGCCTCCGCGCCGGCCATTGTCGTCGACGAACGCGCCGGCCGGGTCCCGCTGCGACTCGGGCTGTCGAGCGCCACGACCGCGTCGGTCGACTGGCGGATCGATCTGGAAACCGGCGAAAGTGTCGAAGGGGTTGCCACGCCGGCCACGGTGGCCGGCGGCGACGGTCGGAGCGCGCTCGAGATCCCGCTGCCGCAGGCCATCGGATACCACACGCTGACGATTCGCGACCAGGCGACACGCGCGCTGCTTGCGTCGTCGCGGCTGATCGTCACGCCGTCGCGTTGCTACAACCCGCCGCTGCTCGCCGGCGGCGCCCGGATCTGGGGACTGGCGCTGCAGCTCTACGCGCTGCGCTCGCATCGCAACTGGGGCATCGGCGACTTTACCGACTTGCGCAACGCCGTCCGCGTCGCGGCCGCCGCAGGCGCCGATTTCGTCGGCACCAATCCGCTGCACGCGCTGTTTCCCGCCCGGCCGGAAGCGGCGAGTCCGTACAGCCCGTCGAATCGCGCCGCGCTGAACGTGCTCTACATCGACGTCGAGGCGGTCGACGATTTCATCGACTGCAAGGCAGCCCGCGCGCGCGTCTACAGCCCCGCCTTCCAGAGCGCGCTCGCCCGCTTGCGCGCGTTCGACCATGTCGACTACGCCGGCGGTCGCACGATTGAAATTCGAGATACTCGCGCTGCTGTACGATCACTTCCGCGAGCATCAGCTCGGCGCCAGTCCAGGCGAGCGCGGCCGCGCGTTCCGCGATTTTCAGCGCGACCGCGGGCCGGCGCTGAAGCTGCACGGGCTGTTCGACGCGCTGCACGAGCATGTCGCGGCGACCACCGGCGATCGCGGCGGCTGGCGGAGCTGGCCGGCCGAGTATCGCCCGCCGTCGGCCATCGGCGACGACGAGCTTTATCGCCGCCACGCCGATCGCGCCGAGTATTTCCAGTACCTGCAGTGGCAGGCCGAGCTGCAACTCGGCGCCGCCAGCGAACAGGCGCGCGCTAGCGGCCTTGCGATCGGACTGTACGGCGATTTTGCGGTCGGCGCGGACGCAGGAGGCGCGGAAACCTGGAGCCAGGCCGCCGTATACGCGCCGGACATGCACATCGGCGCGCCGCCGGACGACTTCAATCTGCGGGGACAGGACTGGGGCCTGCCGCCGATGCTGCCGCAGCGTCTGAAGGCGGCAGGCTACGCGCCTTTCATTACTGCCTTGCGCGCGGCGATGCGCCACGCCGGCGCCCTGCGCATCGATCACGTGATGGCGCTGATGCGCTTGTTCTGGGTGCCGGAAGGGACGGTGCCCGTCGACGGCGCCTACGTCGCGTATCCTTTTTCCGAGCTGCTGGGCATCGTCGCGCTCGAAAGCCGGCGCAACCATTGCCTCGTCATCGGCGAGGACCTGGGAACGATCGCACCCGGCGTGCGCGCCGCGCTGGAGGCGGCGGGAGTGCTGTCGTATCGGCCGCTGTATTTCGAGCGCACCGGCGACGCCGAATTCGCGCCGCCCGAAGTCTATCCGCCGCAGGCGCTCGTCACCGTCGGCACCCACGACCTGCCGACGCTGTCCGGTTTCTGGGCCGGGCGCGACATCGCCGCGCGCAGGAGGCTGCGCCTCTATCCTCGACGAGGAGGCGCACGCGGAGCAACTGGCTGCGCGATCGCGCGATCGGGGACGACTGCTGGGCGCGCTCGATCGCGCCGGGATTCTCGCCGCCGCCGATGCGCCGCGGCGCATGACCGTCGATCTGATGGTTGCCGTGCATCGTTTCCTGGCCCGCACGCCGTCGGAGGTCATGGCCGTGCAGCTCGAAGACGTTTTCGGTCAGGACACGCAGGTGAATCTCCCGAGCACCACCGAAGACCAATATCCGAACTGGCGGCGCAAGCTGAGCATTCCGCTCGAATCCTGGGCGTCGAACCGCCGCTTCGCCGCGCTCACCCGGATGCTGCGCAAGGAAAGGCGACGGCCGCACTGACGCCGCATCGCGCCGCCGGCGACGGCTGATCGCTCGGCCGCGACCCGGGATGAATATTCCTCGAGCGACGTATCGCCTGCAGCTGCATCGCGATTTCGGATTCGCCGACGCCACCGCACTGGTCCCGTATCTCGCCGAGCTGGGCATCAGCCACATCTATCTCTCGCCCTGGCTCAAGGCGCGGCCCGGAAGCACGCACGGCTACGACATCGTCGATCACGGGCAGCTCAATCCGGAGCTCGGCAGCGACGATGACTTCGCCGCGCTCGCCGCGTCGCTTGCCGCGCACGGCATGGGGCAGATGGCCGACATCGTGCCCAATCACATGGGCGTCATGGGCAGCGACAACGCCTGGTGGCTCGACGTGCTCGAGAACGGTCGCGCGTCGCAGTACGCCGGATACTTCGACATCGACTGGACGCCGCCGCTGGCCGCGCTTTCGGGCAAGGTCCTGGTTCCGGTGCTGGCCGACAACTACGGCGAGGTGCTGCTGCGCGGCGAGCTGCAGCTGGGATTCGATTCGGAGACCGGCGAGTTCGGCATCCGCTATTTCCAGCATCGCTTCCCGCTCGATCCGCGTTCGTACGCGCCGATCCTGCGCGACGCGGCGTCGCCGGGCACGCTGCCGCGGCGACCACGACGGCATATCGGTTGGTCGATCTGGCGCGCGCATTCGCGGCGCTGCCTGCGCATGACGACGCCACGCCGCGCAGAATCGCCAGACGCGGGCGCGACAAGGAGCGTCTGAAGCGGCAACTCGCCGCGCTGGTCGGCGGGCGCGCCCGAAATCGGCAAGCGGATCGGCGACGCCGTGGCGCGACTCAACGGCCGGCCGGGCGATGCAGCCAGCTTCGACGCGCTGCACGCGCTGCTCGAGGTCCAGGCGTTCCGGCTGACCAGCTGGCGAGTCGCCGCGGACGACATCAACTACCGCCGATTCTTCGACATCAACGAGCTCGCCGCGCTGCGCGTCGGAAGATCCGCAGGTCTTCGCCGATTCGCACCGGCTGGTGTTGCGTCTGGTGGCCGAGCGCAAGATCGACGCGCTGCGCATCGATCATCCCGATGGCCTGTACGATCCGAAAGCATATCTTGGAAAGGCTGCAGGCGGCCGTGCGCTCCGCGCTGCTCCCGAGCACCGCAAGGCGCGCGGCGCGAGACAGCTCCGCGCCGGCGACCGCGCTGTACACCACCGTGGAAAAGATCCTCGCCGAGCACGAATCCTTGCCGGCCGATTGGCCGGTACAGGGCACGACCGGCTACCGCTTCGCCAACCTGGTCGGCGGGCTGTGGGTCGACGGCGCCGCGAAGTCGCGCTTCGATCGCGTCTACGCCGCCTTCATCGGCCGGCACGTCGAATTCGATCAAATCCTGCGCGAAGCGAAACTGTTGATCATGACCGGGGCGCTCGCGTCCGACCTGAACCTGCTCGCGCACGCACTCACGCGGATCGCCGAGGCCGACCGCAACACGCGCGATCTTACGTTCAACGTCCTTCGTCGCACGGTGATGCTCTACACCGCGGCGCTGCCGGTCTACCGCACCTACATCGACGGGCGTGGTCCCGGCGCCGCCGATCTGCGCTACATCGACTGGGCGATCGGTATCGCCCGGCAATGGCGGCCTGCGCCCGATCGGATCGCTTTCGAATTCCTGCGCCAGGTGCTGACCGGCACGCGCGCCGCGGCGGCGCCGCTGGGCGCCGACATCGATCGCTTCGCGAGGCGCCTGCAGCAGTTCACCGGGCCGGTCATGGCGAAGGCGATGGAAGACACGAGCTTCTACGTCTACAACCGGCTGGTCGCGCTGAACGAGGTCGGTGGCGATCCACGGCGATTCGGCGTCAGCGTCGCCGTCTTTCACGCCGCGGCGCATGAACGCCAGCGCGACTGGCCCGGAGAAATGCTGGCGACGTCGACCCATGACAATAAGCGATCGGAGGACGTCCGCGCGCGGATCGCGGTGCTGAGCGAAATGCCCGCCGCATGGCGGCTCGCATTGCGGCGATGGGCGCGTCTGAACAAGCGGTACGAGACGCAGCTGCACGATCTTCCGGCGCCCGATCGCAACGACCAGTACCTGCTCTATCAAACCTTGCTCGGCATCTGGCCTTCGGCTCAACCGGACGCCGGCGAGCTGGACGCGCTTCGCCAGCGCGTCCAGGCGTACATGCGCAAGGCCATACGCGAGGCCAAGGTTCATAGCAGCTGGGCCAGTCCCGACGACGCCTACGAAACCGCGCTGGCCTCCTTCATCGACGGCCTGCTCGGACGCCTCGAGCCGAACCCATTCCTGCACGAATTCCACGCGCTGCACACGGTGGTCGCGCGCTGCGGCCTGTACAACAGCCTCGCCCAAACCGTGCTCAAGCTCACCTCACCGGGCGTTCCCGACATCTATCAGGGCAACGAGCTGTGGGACTTCAGCCTCGTCGATCCGGACAATCGGCGCGCGGTCGATTACGCTCAGGCGGCACGCGCTCCTGGAAGCGTTGCAGCGCTCGTTCGGATCCGACGGCCCGGACGCAGCGCATGCGCGCGAAATGTTCGAATCGATCGACGACGGGCGGCTTAAGCTGTATGTCATCTGGCGGGCGCTGGCGCTGCGGGCGCGCCTTCCGGGACTGTTCGAGCACGGACGCTACGTTGCGCTTCCCGTCGCCGGCGCGCATGCCGCGCACATCTGCGCGTTCGCTCGCGTGCACGACGGCGGCAGCGCGTTGACTGTCGTGCCGAGGCTGCTGCTGGACCTGACGGCGCGGACGACGCGTTCTCCGCTCGGCACGATCTGGGCCGATACCCGAATCGTGCTGCCATCGCAAACGACATACCGTGACGTGCTTACCGGCGCGAACCGCGAGAGCTCGCCGGCGACCAAAGGGGCGCGCCTGGCCGTCGCCACTTGTTCGACACCTTGCCGGTGGCCGTGCTCGAGAGCACGTCGGTGCCCGCTTCCCCCGCCGGCCGTCGACCGCTGGCACGCGGCATGCTTTGATTCACAACGCGCAATCAACCAAACAAGGGACAAGCCATGCGTACGATATTGCTGATCCTGGTCATTATCCTTTTGATCGGTGCGCTGCCTGCGTGGCCGTATAGCACCGGTTGGGGCTACTACCCGAGCGGCGGTCTCGGACTGGTGTTGTTGATCGTCATCATCCTGGCGTTGATGGGTCGACTATAGATCGGCGCGCCGGATTGGTTCTACAATCCAGCGTAACTTTTGCAATAGCCTCACCGCCTACTCTATCTGCGCTCGTGGACACGCGAGCATCGAAGCTGATGGCGAAAAAAATCAGCGCCGGCATTCTTCTGCACCGTGTCCGGGATCACGTCGTCGAGGTGTTCCTGGTTCACCCTGGCGGCCCCTACTGGGCGCGCAAGGACGATGGCGCCTGGTCGATCCCGAAGGGCGAAGCCGACGAAGGCGCCGACCTGTTGACGACGGCGTATACCGAATTTCACGAGGAAACGGGTTCGCGCCTGGAAGGCAAGGCAGTGCCGCTCGAGCCGCTCAAGCAGCCCGGCGGCAAGCTGGTCCATGCGTGGGCCGTGCAAGGTGACATCGACGCCGCATCGATTCGCAGCAATACGTTCGCGATCGAATGGCCGCCTAGGTCGGGCAAGACGCGCGAATTTCCCGAAGTCGACCGGGCCGGATGGTTCGATCTTGCGACCGCGCGGCAAAAACTGCTCGTGGGACAGCGCGGATTTCTCGATCAGCTGCTCGACCATCTCTGAAAGGCGTCCTACGGTCAAATCGGACGGCGTTCGACGGAAGTCACGAGCGACGCAACGAGCAGTCGACGCAGAAGCGCAATGGCCAGCGCGCTAAACGATAACCGTAACGATCGAGGATCTACGACGTACTTCTGCGGGCGGCTGGACGCCCCAGGGTAGCGTGCGCAGACAGGCCGGCGCCTTCGGGTTTGGCAATCGCGAGCCGCCGGAAATCTGTCAACGAATTTTACGGTGCCGCCTGCGCAGCCGGCGGCGCGACGGACTAAGTGCTTGATAGCGTAGCCCGGCCGCAAAGTGGAACGTCTCTTGCGAGTCAGGCGAGCCAACATGTCCTTACCCCTTTCGACGGGCCTGGAGCGGGTCCGAAAAGCCGGAGTCGGGCAAGCGGAAGGGATCGGCTTTGAACTGCGATGCCGCCAAGCCGCGACGGGGCAGATCGAGGCGGAGGGACGCCTGATGCTCGAATACGAGGATGACGGATTGATCATGTCGCAAATACGCGCCGCCGACTTTGCCCGGATGAGCACGTCCAAGCAGCTCTCGCTGTGGGCCATCCTTCGCGCCCAGGTGAGCAGCAAAAAGCACCTCGCGGCGCAAGCTCCGCCTCCGCAAAAAACAGTTCCGACGTCGCCCGCCCAGTAAGACCGCGACGAGGCTCGTACGCTGCCCGGGGCTGGCGGCAGCCCGCGAGCAGCGAGTCTTAGCGCGTAAACAGCGCGATCAGGATGATGATCGGTATCGGCACACCGAGCAGCCACAACAGAATCGAGCGCATGCGGATCTCCTAGCGAGGTTGATCGTCCCGCCGTGGCGTCCAGGCGCCGGCGGTTGTTGAGTTTGCCCGCGCATTCCTACGCATAGATGCCATCGCGCAGCCGGCCACCGACAGTCGCGGCGAACGTTGCCGAGAATGCGCCGACCAGCAGGGCGATGAACATCCACAGCGACGTATAGCTCGCGGCCTTGCGCGCGGCGTCGGCAGCTTCACGCGCCTTGGCTTCGGTGTCGGCAGCAACGGCCTTGGCTCGTGAATAGACGTCGTTGACGCGCTTGTCGGCGTCCTCCGGGCTCAAGCCGGTTCGCGCCGCCACCAGTTGCGAAAGATAAAGTACGATCCGACGGAGGAATGTCGCCGCTGCGCAGGCCGTTGGCGAAAATTCTGCCGACTTCGGCGCGCGTCGCGGTGTCGTCCGCACTGGGAGCTTCGTCCGGTTTGTCGGTGCGAAAGAGGCTATCGACGTAATAGGCGTTGGGATCGCCCCCTTCGATCGCGCGTCCGGGCATTACGCCACTCGATGCCGCCGCCATACCCGCGGCACCTGCTCCAGCGACGGCGGCGCCCGCACCCGCGGCCGCCACCTTGGCCGTGCCGCCGACCAGCGCGCCGGCAGCCGACGTAAGGACCGCTGCGGTGATCACTGTCCCGACCGCCCAAGCGAGAAATCCATGCGCGGTATCGCGAAAGAAAACCTCGTCGCCGTGCACGTCGACCCAGCGGGTGCGCAGACGGCCGGCGAGATAGCCTCCGATCGCCGAAGCGATCGCCGACATCAGCAGCAGCCAGATCGCGCCGGCGACGGTCATCGTCGTCGCCGATGCGCCCGAGTTCGACCAGGGCGACACGGCTGCGAAGCCAAGGCCTGTGCCGAGCGCAACCAAGATCAGTCCCATCGCCGCGGCGGCAAATGCGCCGCCGATGATGGCCGCCCAGGAAATCGCGGACGTTGACGATTCGTTTCCTGCTGTTCCCACCGCGACGACCGCCGTTTCAGGCCGGTAGACCGTGGCTTGCGGAGCTGTAGTTTGCATGGCCCCTCCTTGTTGTGGGTTGCGGCGAATCGCCGCGCTCACGAATGCAACGCAAGTCGCGTGCCATGCAAAATCCGCGCGATGACGGGCATCGTGCGGCATTTGTCGCTTGCGTGCGATGTACGAATTACGCGGGCGCGAACAAACGTACCGGCAACAGTAACAAAGGGACCAAGCCCGACGCTCGCCGCTTCAGGCCGCGGCGCGCAACAACTCGGACGGCTCGAGGCGTTTGGACTTGAGGCGCCGCGCTCGCAGCGAGGATTTGAGCGTCGCGGCGAGCGACGGGGCAGCCGCCCGCTTGGCTTGCCGCGCCTGCCGCCGCAGGAACGCCGGCACCAGGCGCTCCGCGCGGCGCGGCGCGCCGGCGATCTTCTCGCCGATGCCCTTGTGCAGCGCCCCGCTTCGCCAGGCATCGAATACCAGCGGGTTGATGTACGACTTGCGGCAGACGGTCGGTGTATTGCGCAGGTCGCTTGCCACCTGCTTGACGGCATCGACGATGCACGCCTTCAACGCCCGCTCGCTGACAGGATCCGGCAGCGGCGTGCCGTGCATGATCGCGATCGCCCGCAAGGTCGCGCCCCAGGTGCGGAAATCCTTGGCGGTGAAATCGTCGCCCATCGCTTCCTTCAGATACAGGTTGACCTGGTCGGAATCGATCGGCCGCCGCTCGCCGGTCTCGTCGACGTACTGGAAAAGCCGCTGGCCCGGCAGCTCGTGGCAACGGCGGACCAGCCGGGCGAGCCGCCTGTCGTCGACGGCGATCTCGTGCTCGGCGCCGCCCTTGCCGCGAAAGCGGAACAACAGGCGGCCGTCGCGCACGAACTGCACGTGGCGGTTGCGCAGGGTGGTCAGGCCATAGCTGTCGTTGTCGCGCGCGTACTCGGCGTTGCCTATGCGCACGCGCGTCGCGTCGAGCAGGCTGACGATGACCGCGAGCACCTTTTCCCTCGGCAGGCCGGGCAGCGCGAGGTCGCGGCGCAAACGCCGGCGCAGCCGCGGCAGGGCTTCGCCGAACGCCGGCATGCGCTCGAACTTGGCGCCATCGCGAAACAGCCGCCATTTCGGATGGTAGCGATACTGCTTCCTGCCGCGCGCGTCGCGTCCGGTCGCCTGCAGATGCCCGTTCGGCTTGCGGCAGATCCAGACGTCTTCGTAAGCGGGCGGGATCGCGAGGCTCGCGATGCGCTTGAGCTCGGCCTCGTCGGTCAGCTGCTCGTCGCCGAGCATGTAGACGAACTTGTCGCCTTGGCGAATCCGCCGGATGCCCGGGACTCGTGTCCGACACGTAGACCAGCCCGGCCGCGGCCAGGATCGCTTTGGACTCCGCGGTGCGTTCGCTCAGGTCGTCCACCGCGCTACCCCTCGTAAGCGAACGCGCTTGAACATTGCGCGTGTCACCGTTTGACGGGTCTCGCCGATCGACGCCCATGGATCCTTGCGCAGGCCGCGCAGCCGCTCGGGGACATTGCGGACGTTGAAGTGATCGAAGCGGACATCGGTGTCGAGTTCCTTCCATGCGATCGGCGTTGACACCGGCGCCTTGGCGCGGGCGCGGATCGCGTATGGCGCGATCGCCGTCGCGCCTTCGGCATTGCGCAGATAGTCGATGAAGATCTTGCCCTTGCGCTGCGCCTTCGACAGCGTCGCGATAAAGCGGTCGGGGAATGTGCTCGACCAGGAGATCGGCGACCGCCTTGGTGAAGCCTTTCGCCTGCGTCCAGTCGAGCGTCGGACGGATCGGCACGACGACGTGCAGGCCCTTGCCGCCGGTCGTCTTCAGAAAGCCTTCGAGACCCAGATCGTCGAGCAGCGTGCGCAACACGCCGACGGCTTCGACGATTTCCTTCCAGCCGACGCCGTCGTCTGGATCGAAGTCGAAGATCAGACGATCGGGACGATCGAGCTTCGGCGTCCTCGATCCCCACGGATGCAGCTCGACGACGCCCCACTGCACCAGCGCGACCAGCGCCGGCAAGGGAATTGGCGGCGAAATAGGTGGCCGTGCCCTTGCCCTCCGGCACCTCGACGCGCGTGACCGCGGCGTTCACGCTCTTGTCGGCGTGCTTCTGGAAAAAGCACTGCTTGCTCCAGCCGTCGGGGCAGCGCACCAGCGCCAGCGGGCGGTCGCGAAGATGCGGCAGGATCCAGTCGGCGATCGCGCTCGTAGTAAAGCGCGAGATCGCGCTTGACGAGCTTCGCCTCGGGGAAAAGCGGCTTGTCGGGATGCGACAGCTTGACGCCGGCGATCGTGTCGATCGGGCCGACGTCGCGCCGCCGCAAGCCACGGTCTTCGCGCGCGAGGCGTCGCGCGGGCTGCCGTCCGTTTGCGAGGCGCCGGCTCGGCGTCCTTATCGTTTGCTTTGACCGGCGCCGCTCGCTCGCGCACGACGTCGGTCGCTTTCTTGTCTTCGCGCAAACCCTGGAACGACGGATGGCGCAGCGCGCCATCATTGCTCCACTCGGTGAACGCGATCTCGGCCACCAGCTGCGGCTTGACCCAATGCGCGCCCTTGGCCTCGAAGCCGCGCGGCGGGTTGACGAACGGCGCCTCCTTCTGCTCGAGCTTGCCGAGGACAGGCCGCAGCTTGGTCAGCGTCTTGTCGTCGAATCCGGTGCCGACCTTGCCGGCGTAACGGAGCTTGCCCTCCTCGTAGATGCCGAGCAGCAGCGCGCCGAATCCTGCTGCGGCTTCCTTGCGGGTCGGTGAAGCCGCCGATCACCATTTCCTGGCGATGGCCGCACTTGACCTTCAGCCAGTCGCGCGTGCGCACGCCTTCGCGATACAGCGAATTGGCGCGCTTCGACACCGCGCCCTCGAGCTTCAACTTGCAGGCCTGCTCGAAGAATTCGGCGCCCGAGCCTTGCACGTCGACGCTGTAGCGCAGAGCCGCATCGGACTTTCCGATCAGTGCTCGCAGCAATCGCTTGCGCTCGGTCAACGCGACGCCGCGAAGATCGTAGCCGTCCTGGTAGAGCAGGTCGAAGACGAAATAGCTGATGTTCTTGGCGCGCGGATTGGACAGCGCGTTTTGCAGCTGCTGGAAGCTGGTCGAGCCCCTGCGCGTCGGCGACGGCGATCTCGCCGTCGAACCATGCCTGATCGACGTCCAGGCGCTGCAGCGAGGCAACGACCGACGGCAGCGCCGCCGTCCACTCCTTGCCGTTGCGCGAGTAGACGTGCACGTCGCCGTGGTCGATCCGGCCGACCATCCGATAGCCGTCGAACTTGACTTCGTGTATCCAGTCATCGCCGGTCGGCGCGCTGTCGACCAGGGTGGCCAGCGTCGGCGATAGCGACGCGGGCATCCTGGCCTTCTTCGCGCCGGCCGCCGACGCCGGAGACAGCTCTCGCGCCGCGTTCCCGCCGTTGGCGCCGCCGGCGCCCACCGAGCGCGACGCCTTGCCGGCCGGTGCCTTCGGCTTCCGCGATTTGGAGGAGGCAACGCCGGTGAGCGCCCCGCCGCGCACATTCGCCGCGACCGAGCGATTCGAATGCCATTCGTTCGACTTGTCATGCGCGATCTCTTCCAGGCTGCGGCCCGAGACGACGCTGTCGGGCTCGTCGTCGACGATGCGGGCCGCGCTGCCTTCCTTCGCGTACTCGTCGCTCTCCTTGATCAGCAGCCACGCCTGCTTGCCCGACTTGCCGCCGTACTTGCTGCCATGCGTGCGGATCAGCGCCCAGCCGCCCTTGAGCTTTTCGCCGTCGAGCTCGAACTTCAGATGCCCCTTCTGATACCCGGCCACCGGATCGCCGATCGGATGCCAGGTGCCGCGATCCCACACCATGACCGTGCCCGATCCGTACTGGCGCGCCGGAATGATGCCTTCGAAGCCGCCGTATTCGAGCGGATGGTCTTCGACGTGCATCGCCAGTCGCTTGTCGTGCGGGTCGAGGCTCGGTCCCTTGGGCACGGCCCAGCTCAGCAGCACGCCGTTCAGCTCCAGCCGGAAGTCGTAATGCAGATGACTGGCCGCGTGTTTCTGGATGACGAAGCTCAGCTCCTTCGCTTTGCCACGAACGACGCGGCCGCGCGGCTCGGGCGTCGCCCGAAAATTGCGTTTCTCGCGGTAACGTTCGAGTCCCATGGCTCTCCCAGCGGCGCGTCAGGCCCGCTTGCGCTTGGCGGCCGAGCGGCTCGATCCGCGCGACGCGGCGACGATGCGCAGCGCCGGCTTGCCGGTTTCGGCCTTCGAACGGCGCGCGTCGGCCGGTTTGCGCCGGGTCCCGCCCTTGTCCAGACTCTGCTTCAGCGAGCGCAGCGAGATCGATGATCTTGGCCGAACGGGGCTCCTCGCCTTCGTCGGCGCTGCGCTTGGTGATCTCCTTGGTTTCTCCGGCCTTGATCTTTTCGTGGATGCGACGCATCAGGTCTTCGTGATACGTGTCCTTGAATTCCTCCGGCTTCCAGTGCTCGGTCATGTCATCGACCAGGCGCTTGGCGAGATCGACTTCCTTAGGGCTGACGCCGGCGCTCTTCAATCCTTCGGCCGGCAGCTCGAAGCCGCTGGCGCCGCGGATCTCGTCGGCATGGCGCATCGTGACCAGCATCAACGCACGTCCCTGGGGAACCACGGCCGCCAGGTGCTCCGTCGTGCGGATGACGACTTGCGCCACGGCGACGCGTCCCGTCGCCCGCAAGGTTTCGCGCAGCAGCGCGTAAACCTTTTCGCCGCGATCGGCTGGCGCGAGATAGTAAGGCGTCTCGTAATACTGCGGCGGGATTTCGGTGGCCGGCACGAACGCCTTGATGTCGATCGTCCGCGAGGCCTTGACGTTGGCGCGCCGAAAATCCTCGTCCGACAGGACGACGTACTGGTCTTTTTCGTATTCGTAGCCTTTGACGATATTCGCCCACTCGACTTCCTTGCCGCTCTTCTTGCTGTAGCGCTTGTATCCGACCGGCGAAAGGTCGCGCTTGTCCAGCATCGAGAACTGGAATCCCTTGCGCTCTTCCGCGGGGAAAAGCTCGACCGGGATGTTGACCAGTCCGAACGAGATGGCACCTTTCCAGAGCGAGCGAGCCATGATCTATCCTTTCTCCTGCTCGGCAACGTGGACGGTTATGCAATCGACGCACAGGCCATGCGCCACCGGACGGATGATCAAAATGCCGCAGCCGATGCACTGCAGCAAAGGTTTCTCGCCGGAGAGCTCGCATGCGCTCTTGCAGCCAGGGCGATCACACCAATGCATATCGTACGGGCAAACAAGCATCGTCTCTCCTTGCATCGAGCGTGTGCATTCTGGCTGCGGCGGCCGAGGATTGGCCATCGGCCGGCGTCTTGTTCTGGCGTAGGACCGCGTCTTACGAATGGTGCCTCCTACAGAAAACCAGGACTGCGGCCTACAAAATCGCCTTGTCGTTGCGCGACTCAGCCCATACCATTGCGGGCGAACCGCCAAATCACGAGCCGTCATGGATTCTCAGCCTGTTTCTCGCATCACCGGCGCACTCCACCTCGCGTCCAGCTCGCCACGCGGGCTTGTCGAATTCCGTCGCCTGCTCGATCGCCTGCCCGCGGCCGCGTACATGTGCGACAACGACGGTCTGATCACGTATTTCAACAATCACGCCGTGCGTGTCTGGGGACGCGAACCCAAGCTCAACGATCCGGAGGACCGGTTCTGCGGCTCGTTCAAGCTGTACAGCGCCGACGGACAAGCCATCAAGCATAACCAATGCTGGATGGCTCTGGCGTTGCAGGAGCGCAAGGAATTCAACGGGCACGAGATCATCGTCGAGCGCCCCGACGGCTTCCGCGCAACCGTGCTTGCGCACGCCAATCCGATCTGCGGGGACTCGGGCGAGTTGCTGGGCGCCGTCAACGTACTGGTCGACATCACCGAGCGCAAGCGCGCCGAAAGCGCCAAGGACGAATTCCTGGCGATGCTGGCGCACGAGCTGCGCAATCCGCTGGCGCCGATCCGCAACGCCGTGCACGTGCTTCAGCTGAAATCGCCTCCGGTGCCCGAAATCACCAGGATGCTGGAGGTCATCGACCGGCAGATGAACCAGATGACACGCCTGGTCGACGATCTGCTCGATGTGTCGCGCATCAGCCGGGACAAGATCGTGCTGCGCAAGTCGCGGCTGTCGTTGACCGAGGTGGTGAATACGGCGCTGGAAACCAGTCGTCCCGTCCTCGCCGCTTCGGGTCAGGCTTTCGCCGTTGCGATGCCGCCGATGCCGATTTACGTCGAGGCAGACGCGACCCGCCTGTCGCAGGTGATTTCCAACCTGCTGCATAACGCCGCCAAATATACCGACCCGACCGGCCACATCTGGCTGACGATCGCGCAGGAGGGTAACGACGCGCTGATCAGCGTCCGCGACACCGGAATCGGCATCTCGGCCGAAATGCTGCCGCGGATTTTCGACATGTTCATGCAGGCGGACCGATCGATCGACCGCTCGCACGGCGGGCTGGGAGTGGGGCTGACGGTCGCGCGGAGACTGGTGGAGCTGCACGGCGGCTCGATCAGCGTGGCCAGCGACGGCCACGGCAAAGGAAGCACCTTCACAGTCCGCATACCGCTGAGCGCCGCGCAGCCACTGGAAAGCGAAGACCGTTCAGCGCGAGGGGCCGACGCACCGGCCGGTGCATCGCCGCTTCGCATTCTCGTGGCCGACGACAATCGCGACGCGGCGGAGAGCCTGGCGGCGCTGCTGCGGATGGTCGGGCACGAGGTCCGGATCGCGTACGACGGCGTCGAGGCGGTGGGAGTGGCCAGCGAATATCGTCCCGATGCGGTCGTGCTCGATATCGGCATGCCGAAGATGAACGGCTACGATGTGGCGAAGAAGCTGCGTGCCGAAGCCACCGGCAAGGACCTGAACATCATCGTGGTCTCCGGCTGGGGACAGGAAGCCGACAAGCGGCGTTCGCGCGAATCCGGCATCGACCATCACCTGGTCAAGCCGCTCGAGCCTTCATCGCTGTTGCGGTTGCTGGCGTGCGGCAAGATCAAGTTGGCCGCGTCCTGACCGCGGCGCGCCTTTACCGCTCCTGAGCGGGCGCCGCTATCGCCGGCAGCCGCAGGGTTATCGTCCCGTCGGCGCAGGAACACGGCACGCGGTTCGCCTTGCCGATCGTCATCACGTCGTCATAGGTAAGCGCGCGGTAAAGCGTCAGCGCCGGGAACTGCGTCTGGCGCTCGACCCGCTTGGCCGACAAGCTGACGACGACTTCATTGCCGTTCGCCTCCGACGCGATAGCGATATCGATCGGGCCCGGATGCGTGTCGGACAGCGTGAGCAGCGACGTGACCAGGAGCTCGCGCAGCACCGGCTTCGACACCAGCACGCCGCCGCTGCGGATGTCGGTAGACGCTTCGATGCCGCGCAGGGACCAATCGTCGCCTGCGACTTTCAGGCATTGGCGCAGCGTTTCATCGACCGTCGTCGCGGCCTTGTCGTCGGGGCGCAGCCATTCGACCATCGCGCGGCAGCTAGTCACCGCGGCGCGCGCCTGAGCGGGCAATAGCTTGATGCACTCGTCGAGCTTGGGGCCGCCCGATCCGTTGTCGATCATTCTCGCCGCCAGCTCCGCGGAGAACTGTATCGTCTGCAGGTCGCCCATCAGGCTGTGCCGTATCGCCGAGGCGAGCTTGCGCAGCACCGCGTACCGGATCGCATCGGCATCCCGCCCATTCGTGTCGCTCATCGCATCGGCCCCCGCGCTGCAGCGGCCGAAACCTCGGCTTGCAGCGCCGGTACCGAGTATCGCAAAAAAACGGAAAGTTGGGCGAGTTCTCGACGTCAAGCGAGAACGCCGGAACGACCGCGGATCAGTGTCTGTCTTGGCGCTGCGACCGGTCGTTGCGCGTCGCGGCTCGCCGGTGCCGTCCAGGCGCAGGGCCACGTGCGAGCGGATTGCCCACTCACCGGCGGCGTCCTCGAAGGCGCGGATCGCCTCGCTGCGCGCTCCACGTTCGAGCATATGAGCCGTCTCGCGTACGACGGCGTTCTCGAACACTCGACGCAGATCCTGCGCGTCGGTGTGGCGCATCAGCGCGGACAGCAAAATCGTTGCTGCCCTTAATTCCGCCTTCAGGCGAATTTCCTCTTTCAACGACATCATCCCACCCTCATGCCGCCGACTTTTCGGCCGGCGTCCCCACGACCTGCCAGGATCGCTTCCGGGACGGGTCGTCCCGGCGCCGCCTGCATCAATCTGCAGGCGACGCCGGGTTAAATCGCATCAATAGACCTTCGGCTCGCCAGCGGCGATCTCGCTGGTCGAACGGTGCTCGCGCATGGCCTCCTCATCATCTTCCCAGTACGGCGTGATGTTGTAATAGGAGTGGATCTCGGCTGCCCAGTTCGCATCGGCCATGCTCGGCCAGTGATCCTTGTCGAAGCCTTCCGCGTTCTCGAGCTTTTCCTTGCTGACATCGAGGATGAAGCCATGCTCGCGCGCGTCCAGCGTCAGCGCGCCCCACGGAATCGCGAACAGCTTCGAGCCCATGCCCAGGAAACCGCCGAACGACAGCACCGCATACGCGATGCGGCCGCTGGTGACGTCGAGCATGATCGCTTCGATCTTGCCCAGATTGTCGCCCGCGGCGTTGACGACCTTGTCGCCAGTCAGGGTCGCGGCGTCCATCACTTCGGGGCCGGGACCGCGGTTGTTCGGATCGTCGGACGGAATGATCTGTGCGCCCGACCGCGCCTGGGTGGTCGAGTCGTATGGATTCGTTTGGGTGGCCATAAAAGAAACTCCTGCAAAAAATGCTTCGACGAAAAACGGTCCCCGGGTTTGCCGGAGTTGCCGGAAGGCGTGGCTTTTTCGCGATCTTCGTATCGCCCGCCTGCCGCACTCTCGGTCCCGTAGCCATAGTCTCCCCGGGCGGCGGGCGAGCCAATCCGTAGACGTCCGATTTTGGTGTAGGTCGCTCGCAGTTGCGGGCGTAAGACGAATGCTGTCATCCACCCCGTGCACGGTGGTCCGAGCCGACCGGCGCACGTTACGGATGGCGCAGTCAGCGGACCTTGGCGAGAAGCTTGAAGTCGCGGACCAGCGCGGCGTAGGCGTCGTCGAAGTCCTCGCGCGGCACGCGCAGGATCGACGACGGGTGGACGGTGACCATCACGTGCTCGGCCAGGTCGCTCTCCAGCCACTTGCCGCGATCGACGGTGACCCGGACCGAGGGCCCGAGCAGCGCCTTGGCCGCGGTCGCGCCCAGGCAGACGATGATGCTCGGCTTGACCAGCCGCAGCTCCTGGCGCAGCCAGTCGAGGCAGGCGGCGACCTCCTGCTGCGTCGGCGTCTTGTGCATCCGCCGCTTGCCGCGCGGGAACCAGCTGAAGTGCTTGACCGCGTTGGTGACGTAGACCTGCTTGCGGTCGACACCCGCCTCCGCCAGCGCCTTGTCGAGGAGCTTGCCGGCCGGACCGACGAACGGACGCCCCGCCAGATCCTCCTGGTCGCCCGGCTGCTCGCCGATCAGCATGATGCGGGCGTGCGCGGCGCCCTCGCCCGGCACGCCTTGGGTCGCGTTCTTCCAGAGATCGCAGCGGCGGCAAGCGTCGATCGCCTTCGCGAGCTCGGGGAGCGACGCACGGTTCGGGTTCGTCGGATGCAGGGGACGAGCGTTTGACCATTGCGATTGCCGATCTGAACGACGTTGGTCAAGCAAGAGCGGGTGCCCGGGGTAGTCCGTCCGTTGGCCGTCGGGTTGACGCGACAAGTCAGGACTCGCTCGTCCTCGGTCGATCGTCCTGGTCGACCTCCTAGTACTTTTGGCCTACCCGCGCTGAGGGTTGCGCGGCAAGAGTTACATGCATTTTCTACTCTGCGGCAGACGTCCGGGAGGGCGCTGCGATCGAATCCGATTCGCATTCCTGTAGTAACTGTCAGCTGCGCTACTGATGGCGACCGGCGTAGCGTGCCTGGACTTACGCCGATATCGAATGCGTTGCGTACGACGACTTGCCGCGAGCCGATTTGCGAGGAGAAGCGCGATGAGGTGGAAGCACTTACCGAACGACGCGGATCACTGCGGCATCCGTGCATTGGCCCGCGCGGCGACGATCGCGCTGCTGCAGGTCGGCATCGCTCGTCGCATCGCTCGACGCAAACGCGCTCACCGCCAAACCATCAGCTTCGCAGCGCTGAGCGGAAAGACTTTTGGCGCGGCGCCATTCACGTAAGCGCTACGGCATCGTCCGGGTCTCGCGGTCGGTTTTTTCGCTCGCAACGCCACGATTTGCACCGTGGCTGCGACGACGGTAACCATCCGCGGCGCGGGGACATGCACGATCCAGGCCTCCCAAGCGGGTGACGCGACCTACGCAGCCGCTCCAACCGTCAATCAGACTTTCACGGTCGCCAAAGCGGCGCAAACGATCATCTTCGCGGCGCTCTCCGGCAAGACCTACGGGGCCGCACCATTCGCGGTCAGCGCCACCGCGTCGTCGGGTTTGGCGGTTAGCTTCGTCTCGACGACGACTGCCGTATGCACCGTGAGCGGCGCGACGGTCACGATCGTGGCCGGCGGCACCTGCACGATCCAGGCGCGCCAGGGCGGCAACGGAAATTTCAACGCCGCGACGAGCGTCAATCAGAGTTTCGCAGTGGCGAAGGCCGCGCAATCGATCACGTTCGCGGCACTCGCGGGCAAGACCTACGGCAACCCGCCATTCGCTGTCAGCGCAACCGCATCTTCCGGCTTGGCCGTGACCTTCACGTCGACGACTACGACCGTATGCACGATCAGTGGCAGCACGGTCACGATCAAGGCCGCCGGCATCTGCACCATCACGGCAACGCAAGCCGGAAACGCAAGCTACAACCCCGCGCTCAGCGTCAGCCCAAGCTTTACCGTGGCGAAGGCAAATCAGACCATCTCTTTCGCTGCGCTTGCCGGCCAGACTTACGGCGTCGTTCCGTTCACAGTGAACGCTACGGCTGCTTCCACGTTGGCAGTGACTTTCTCCTCGCTCACCACGACGGTCTGCACGATCAGCGGGAACACAGTCACGATCAAGTCGGCGGGAACATGCACCGTTCAGGCCGCGCAGGCAGGCAACGCCAGTTACGCCGCGGCGACACCGGTCAGTCAGGGCTTCACCGTGGCCAAAGCGGCGCAAACAATCACGTTTGGCACGCTGGGCGGTCGCGTCTACGGTGCCCCACCGTTCACCGTCAGTGCGACCGCGTCGTCAGGGCTGGCAGTAAGCTTCGCTTCACTGACGATCGCTGTCTGTACCTCCAGCGGCAACACAATAACGATTCGTAGCGCTGGTTCGTGTTCGGTGCAGGCAACGCAGGGCGGCAGCACGAATTTCAACGCTGCCACCAGCGTAAACCAAACCTTCATTGTGATGGGCGCGCCGCAGCTTTCCGCGCCGACCGCCTACGCGACCGGAACCTATCCCCAAGGCATCGCCCTCGGCGATTTCAACGGCGACGGCAATGTCGATGTTGCGGTCGCCAACGCCTTTTCTGGCAACGTTTCCATTCTCCTTGGCGACGGTGTCGGTGGATTTTCCGCGGGTGCCGCAGTGCAGCTCGGTGGCGAACCCATTGCCTTGGTCTCGGGCGATTTCAATGGTGACGGCAAGATGGACCTTGTAGTTGCGGACTTGTACTACAACCGCATTTTTGTGCTTTCGGGCAATGGCAATGGAACCTTCGCCGTCGGTACAACGATCAACGTTGGCCTCGCGCCGATCGCCGTCGCATCGTCCGATTTCAATCGTGACGGCAAGCTCGACTTGGTCGTCGTCAATGGCTCGAGTGGCAACACGACCGGCCAGAGCGTCACTGTTCTCCTTGGCAATGGCAACGGCAGCTTCGGCATCCCGGTCAGCTACCCGACCGGCCCGAGCCCATACGCGGTCGCGGTGGCCGACTTCAATGGAGATGGCAACCCGGATCTCGCCGTTGCCAGCGGGGACGGCAATAGCGTTTCGGTGCTGCTCGGCCGTGGCGACGGAACGTTCGCCCCGGCGGTTAGCTACGCTGCGGGTTTCTATCCCGACGGCATCGCCGCTGGCGACCTCAATGGCGACGGCAAGCTCGATCTCGCCGTCGCCAATGATTACGGCAACGATGTCTCGATTCTTCTTGGCCACGGCGACGGCACCTTCGGGCCGGCGACGCAGTTCGCGACGGGCAGCGGTCCCGCGAGCGTCGTCATCGCCGACTTCAATGGCGACGGTCGGAATGACCTGGCGATCGCCAACCGCTTCGACGATACGGTGGCTCTGCTCGTTGGCAATGGCGACGGGACATTCCAGCCGGCCCTGGCGTACCCGGTCGGGGCGCATCCCGCGGCCATGGCCACGGTTGACCTGAATCGAGACGGCAGGATCGACATGCTGGTGACCAACGCGGCAGACAACGACGTCGCCGTGTTGCTGCAGTGGGCTGCTCCCACGGTGACGATGACGCTGCAGTCGGGCAGCCCGCAAAGCGTCGCGCTGAATGGCGCGTACGCGCCATTGGTCGTACTGATGTCGGATGGTGCCGGGCGACCTCTGTCCGGCTTAGCGGTCGCCTTCGTTGCCCCGGTCACCGGACCCTCCGGCGCGTTCGCTGGAGGCACGACGACCGCACAGGTCACGACGGACGTCAACGGACTTGCAACCGCGCCAACGTTCACCGCCAACGCCAGCCTTGGGCCCTTTTTCGTCATCGCAAGCGGCGGTGCCGCCGCGAGCGTGACGTTCTCCCTGACGAACGGCGGTAGCGGCTCGTCGCAGTCGATCAGCTTCGGCGTACTGGTCGGGAAAATCTATGGCGCTCCACCGTTCGGCCTCAGCGCAACCGCTTCATCCGGACTTGCCGTGAGTTTCGCTTCGATGACGACATCGACCTGCACGGCCAGCGGTGCGATGGTAAGCCTGGTCGCGATCGGCACCTGCACGATTCGCGCGTCGCAACCGGGCAATGCCCTCTACGCGGCGGCATCCAGTGTCGATCAAAGTTTTGCCATCTCCCAAGCGCCCCAGACGATCAGTTTCGGAGCGATCGCAAATCAGACTTTCGGCAGCGGCGTGTTCAACGTCAGCGCAACGACGACGTCGGGCCTGACCGTAAGCTTTTCCTCGCTCACGCCGTTGACCTGCGCGATCAGTGGCAATACCGTGGCGCTCGTTGCCGCCGGATCCTGCACCATACGCGCAGCGCAAGCGGGCAATTCGTCCTTCGGACCGGCATCCAATGTCGACCGGACCTTCATCATCGCTCAAGGAGGGCAAACGATCGACTTCGCGGTCCTGGCCGATCTCCCTCTCGACGTGCCGCCGAAGGTGCTACGGGCGAGCGCTTCCTCGGGTCTGCCGGTGAGCTTCGCGTCGCGCACGCCCACGGTGTGCTCGGTTGAAGCCGATCTCGTATCCACGAGTGTAGTCGGCACCTGCACGATTCGCGCGTCGCAAGGCGGCAACGCCGACTACCTGCCCGCGCCCATCATCGATCGGAGTTTCGCGATTACGCGCTTGTTCCAGAGCATCGCCTTTGCGAACCCCGGCGCGCACGCGGTCTCGACGACGCCATTCGCGCTGAGCGCGACCGCCTCGTCGGGATTGCCGATCACGTTCGCGAGCCTCACTACCGCCAATTGCAGCGTCAACGGCACCACGGCAACTGCCATCGCGGCCGGCACCTGCACGATCCGCGCAAGCCAGTCTGGCAATGCCAACTATCCACCGGCCTGGGCGGATCAAGGCTTCCTCATTGTTTCCGGATTGCTGTCTTCGCCCCCAGCATCGCCTGCCGGTCCCATGCTCACGTACGCGACCTATCTCGGCGGTTACGGCGCGGACAAGGCGTTCGATGTGATCGCCGCGCCGGACGGCGCCGCTTACGTCGGTGGATCGGTGGCATCGAGCAACTTCCCAGGCTTGAGCTCCAGCGCATTCACCAACGCCGGTCTCGACTTGCTGTTCATCACGCGCGTCAACCCGTCCGGCGGCACGCTGGACTTCTCGACAGTCACCGGCGGGCGCGCGGTCGACATCAGCGGGACCGGCGGCTGGACGTATGTCGGCGTAACGCAGCCGGAACTCGCAGAATTTATCGGCGGTGGTCAGGTCGAGGCGATCGCCACAGACGGCAAAGGCAACGTCTACGCAGCGTCGTACGCCAACTCCACCGACTTTCCTGTCCGCGGCGGAACATATATGCGCGGCGGCCCGAAATATATCTTCAAGGTGGGCCCGACAGGTGCGGTGCAAGTGGCCAGCGGCGCGATCGATCCCGCCGTCATGACGATCCGGGCATTGTCCGTCGATGCCGCCGGCGCGATCTATTTGACCGGCGTCGCCGGACCGGGACTGGCGACAACCGCGGGTGCGCTGTTGACCGCGATGCCAACACCGACGAGTGCCTATGTAACCGCCAGCGCGCCCTATTTGATTAAGCTCATGCCCGGCGGCGCGGCCACCGCATTCGCAACGTATCTGTCCGTGCCGGGACGCCGAGCGTGGGCTCTCGACGGTTATGATCAGTCGCTCGTCGACGCGGCAACAACCGCGTACGCGCTCGCCGTCGACGCCTCAGGCAACAGCTACATCGCTGGGCAGGCGACCTCGGATCAGTTCCCCATCACGCCAGGATCGCCGGATACGGGCGACACCAAGCACCGCGACGCTTTTGTCGCCAAGGTCAACCCGACCGGCACGGCGTTGCTCTTCACGGCTCGCCTGGGCGGCGCGGACGCGGAGCGCGCCACCGGTATCGCCTTGAGCGCCGACGGCACGATCGTCGTCGGGGGCAAGACAGCGACGCAGCCGTTTTGGGGCACGTCGAGGACGTTCCAGCCGATCGTTGTTTTCCGGCCGGGGACGCCGTATCTCGAACGCGAAACGGGATTCGTGGCGAAGCTCTCCGCGGACGGCAGGCAATGGCTCTTCGTCGCGACGCTGGGCGCCGATGGCGGCAATCTCGTCAATGGCGCAGTAAACAGTGCCGATATCTCCCCGGTCAAGGTTGCGGTCGATGCCAGCGGGGCGATCTATGCGGCCGGCACCACCTCACCGTATCGCGATCTCGTGCAGCACGTCGATGGATCTCCAGTACCTAATGCGTTCGGCGGCATTGATACGAGCGGTGCATTCGTCGTCAAGATCTCGTCCGACGGAGCACAGCTCCTGTACCTGGCCGCGCTGGGCGGCCTTGGCACCGCGACCGGACTCGCGCTGGACAACGTCGGCAACGCCTATGTTTCGGGGTACGGGTCGCTGACGGCCACGGTCGATGCGACCCTAGCCGCGCCGATGTACGAAGGCGACTACAGCAGCGCATTCGTCGCCAAGCTCAACGATCAATATGCTCCACTGATTTTGTCGACCGACCGGAATCCGGCCATCGCCGGCCAGACGCTGATGTTGACCGCAACGGTTGCCGACGCCCGCGACAACGGCACGGTCGAGTTTGACGATGGCAGCGAGGTGTTGGGAATCGTGCCTGTCTCGGCAGGACGCGCGATGCTGCCGGTTAGCCTCGGCGTCGGCGTGCATCGGCTGAGCGCGAACTATCGCGGAGCCGGGCCATTCGACGGCAATGCAGCGCGGGAAGTCGTGCAGTCGATCGATCAGGCGCCTGCGCCGTAGAACATGCGACGACGCCTTGCCCTGCTGGCAGGACTGCTTTGGAGCTCGATCGGGTTATGCGACGTACCGACGGTAGTGATGACCTATCCGCCGGCGAACGCCACCATCCTGGAAGCGATCTCGCCGACGATCCTCCTGCGGGCGAACGCATCCGATCCCGACGACGGCATCGTCGGGGTATGGTTTCTGGCCTGCGCTGCGGCCGGTCCAACATGTGACGAGGCGGCGATCACCGTCGGATCCGCTCAGTCGAGCCCCTACCAGCTTTACTGGACGCCGCCGCACATTCCCACTTCCACCAGCATCAGCGCACGCTACCTGGTATGGGCAAGCGCATCGAACATGCTCGGCCAGCAAACAACGTCGGCTGCCGTACCGATTACCGTCGTCCAGCCGGTGCCGGCACCCAGCGTGAAGCTCGTCGCTCCGTCGGCGGCAATCGGCTTCACCGCACCTGCCGCGCCGATCCTCTATGTGACCGCCGCCGCAGGGAGCACCGTTCCACCGTCTGTCATCGCGCGCGTCGATTTTCTCGATGGCGGGGTGCTGATTGGAACTGTCGCTACGCCGAACAGCCTGCCGCAGGGCTACGCGTACACATGGTCCAACCCCGCGCTCGGGCCGCACCAGATCACTGCGCGAGCCGTCGACACGCTCGGCGGTTCTGCAACCTCCGCACCGGTGATCGTCTACATTTTCGCCGCCGACCAGGCACCGCAAGTTGCGTTGACCTCGCCGAGCAGCGGACAGGTTTTCAACAGCACGAGCACTGTGCCGCTAGCAGCGACCGCAACCAGCAATGATCGGTCGATACAACGCGTCGAATTCGTCGCAGGCACCAACGTCATTGCCACGTCCTTTGCGCCTCCCTATAGCGGAAGTTGGGTCGGGCCGCCGCCCGGGAGCTTCGCGATTGTCGCGCGTGCATTCGATGACTTGGGTGTTTCCGTCGCATCGCCGGCCGCCTATGTATGGATCACCGCCGACCCCCGGCCGCCCGCGGTGGTGATGACTGCACCAGCCCCCAGCAGTATTGTTCCGGCAAGCTCTCCATTGCCACTCGCCGCAACGGCGTTGGCACCGGACGGCACCATTGGCCGAGTCGACTTCTATGCGGGCGCGGCAATGATCGGAAGTGCGTCGAGCGCACCGTACGGCTTCGTCTGGTCGTCTCCGATTGCGGGGACGCAATCATTGACCGCCAAGGCGTACGATCTCAAAGGAAGAAGCGGCGTATCGACGCCGGTATCGGTCATCGTAAGCGGGAATGTACCGCTGGTAAGCCTTACGGCGCCCATCGCCGGCGTGAAGCTGGCCGCTCCTGCGACGATTGGCCTGACTGCAACCGCTAGCGAAGTCGGCGGCAGCATTGTCGGGGTCGACTTTTACGCCAATGGCACGCTTATCGCCACCCGACAAACGGCGCCATACAATGCTAACTGGACCAACGTTGCGGCTGGAAGTTACTCGCTCACGGCCAAGGCAACCGATAACGTCGGGGCAACGCAGATCTCCGCTGCGGTCGCGATGACCGTGGTGAATAACGTTCCTCCTACGGCTGTTCTGACTGCGCCGGCCAGTGGCCAGATCTTCTTTGCAGGACAGCCGGTCCCGTTAGCGGCGACCGCCACGGACAGCGACGGAACGGTCTCCAAAGTCGAGTTTCTCGTCGACGGGCTCACTGTCGGTGCACTTGCTGCGCCGCCATTCACGCAAACCTGGACTCCGGCCGCCGCGGGAAGCCATACGGTCCTGGCTCGCGCTACCGACAACGTCGGCGCAGTTACCACTTCGCCATCGGTGTCGATCAGCGTCAATCAAAATGCGGTACCCGTAGCCGCGATCACCGCCCCCACGAGCAACCAGGCTTTTGCACTCGGCCAGGGGATAGCGATTACTGCCACGGCTTCGGATGCCGACGGGTCGGTAGCAAAGCTGGAATTCCTCGCCGATGGCGCTGCCATCGGCTCGGTGACCGCATCACCGTTCACCAAGGTTTGGAGCGGTGCAACTGCCGGCCCGCATATGCTCACCGTGCGCGCGACCGACAACGTCGGCGCGATTACCGTATCGACGCCCGTGGCGATAACGGTTAATTCCGGCACGTTACCGGTAGTCGCGCTGACTTCTCCGACCGTCGGTGACACGTTCGCGGCAGGAGACGCCTTCGTCCTAAGCGCCGCAGCCTCAAGCGCCGGCGGCGCGATCGTAAAGGTCGATTTCTACAACGTCGGTACGACGCTGCTCGGTACCGTAACCTCCGCCCCCTATGTTCTAAGCTGGGCCGGCGCTGCACCAGGAAGCTATTCGATCACTGCCAAGGCGACCGATGCACGCGGTGCCGTGGCAACATCCGCAAGCGTGAACGTCCGAGCTATCACGCCCGCGCTGGCGATTATCTCGCCCTCTGTTGGCGCCTCCCTGCCCGCCGATTTCATGATTGTCACCGGAACTTACCAAGCGCCGCCGAACAGCGGCATTACCGTCAACGGCGTCGTCGCGAGCAACGACGGCCAGGGCAATTTCGCGGCAAACAACGTTCCTATTGCTTCCGGGGCCAACACTTTCACGGTAACTCTGACGACCGCCGACGGTCAGTCGGTCACCCAAACCCAACTCGTCAACAGCAGCGCGACCGCACCAATGCAGATCTATGTCGATCCCGATGTTGATTTCGCGCCGGCAACGTTCACGATTCGCATAAAGAATCGGACGGCCAATACAATCGCCAGCTTCAGTTATTCGAATCTGGGCGGGGGGCAGATCGACACGTCTGGATCGAGTCAGACCGTGTTGGGGTCGATTACGTATACTGCAGCGGGATTGTATCGGCCTTCGTTTACCGTTACTGACGCGTTCGGCAATCGGTATGTGCAGACGATATCCCTTCTCGTCCGCGACCGATCGGCCACGGATCAAACGCTGCAACGCGTTTGGTCGAGATTCAAAAATGATCTCGCATCAAGCAATAAGACGGCGGCGATGCAAGCGCTAACCGCATCCGCCCAAGCGCAGTATGGCTCGGTCTTCGACGCGCTTCTGCCCTATCTCGGCAACATAGTCTCGACTTGGTCGGCGCTGCAGCTAAGCTCACTGGATGGAGAGTCGGCCGAGTACGGTATCAACAAGACCGTCGATGGGATCAACAGGATTTTCTTAATCGATTTCGTATTTGACAGCGATGGCGTATGGCGCCTGGATTCGATGTGACCATGATCATCGCGCGGCTCAATGCAGTGCTTGTATCAACTACTTCGATCAATGCGGTGTGTACTCAAGATACCGTGCGCGTCGGGAAGCGGAGCCTTTTATGACTCGTCGTGAACTGTGGAAACGGCTGGGAATAGGCGCGATTCTGATCGCCATTCCAGTTATAGCATTCGCGCCTCCTCTGGTTTACTTCGGTAAGGAGATACGGGGAAAGGTCGTCGACGCCGATACTGGGGCTCCGTTGGAGGGTGTCTCGATCGTTGCAGAGTGGCAAATCTATGTCACGGTGATTCAACCCCATTTTGGCGAAAGACTTAAGGTTATTGAGACAGAGACAAATTCGACCGGCGAATTACCGCTTTCCCAGATGGGGCCCGGTTATACGGCCCCTGTGGGGTTCACTCCAAGCGCGCTCCCCTATGCTTACCTTCTTCAAGAGCAATTATTACCCAAAAGTGATAATGAATGCGAACGCATCCAATCAGATGATTCGCGATTCTGATTTCAATGGAGACAATATCTCCATTAAGCGTTTTGATGGTGACTTTCTTCGCCTCGATCGCGAACTCGAAAGTAGCGATGCTTGGCTAACCGGCTGTTGGCGAGCGTGTCCTCGTTACGTTCTCGCACTTGACGCGGAGGCAAAACGGTTTCGAGCAATTGTCCCTCGAGCGATAAAGTTTTCACTTCCCGCATGAGCTCGAACGGATGTCGAAGAGCGATTACGACTATTTTCCTTCATACAAAAAATGAGATCAATCTGCATAGTGGCGTCGGCGGCATTGCTGATTTCCGCGACCAACGCTTGGCCGTACGAAGTGAACACACACGATCGTCTATCTCGGAGGCAGCTAACACGTTCGCTGCTCGCAAAAAAGCTAGCTGACTTCGGACTGCAACCGAATCAAAACATACTGTCATTAATGACACGAACGTGACAATGGACTAGTTGTGGTATGTGAGCCCACAACGGTAACGCGGCGGACTGCCATCGACTTTGTTAGGCCTGGGCTCGCTTTGCGAGGATGCCGCTCACGGAACCGCACAGGCCTTTCGATTCCTGAATCATTTCTACGACCCGCAGCTGGGCAGGCAGGGCTTCGGCTTTGGGGGACCACATATTGACTCCTTGACATGGGCCATCGATCCACAAGACATGCTCACAAGTCAACAATATTCTAGTCGCCGCGCGCTAAAAGCTACTCTGCTATCGAGCCTCACACTTCCAAGGAAATCCTGGACCGTCAGAAGTCGCTTGGTCTTTTGTTTCGTGCGCTTGGTCATCTCATGCACCTCGATCCAAGACCTGGGTCAACCTCAGCACACCAGAAATGACTCGCACGGTATTGGTGCATCGATATGAAACCTACGTGGATGTTGAAAATACGAACGGCAGGCTGATCTATGAGGGATACCCAGCGGTTCTTCCAGTGGCCATCGATAACCTGTGGCATAGCTCCACGTCTCGGCCGGTCTCGCCGACTATTCAAGTGCGGGATTTGTAACGGCTGGCACGAATTTTCGGGGCATCCTGGCATTTCAAGCCTTGAACCCGCTCCGATGTACCCGGTGCCGAACCCCACCGGAGCGTCAAGTTGTCAGCAAGACAAATCACCGACCCGGATTTGCTTGGCCCATTTAGTGCGTCGCAGCCTCTCACGAGGCGAGATACGCTTCCTAAGTACTTCTGTGGCTGATAACTACACCGGCTCCGTCAACGACCGGAACCCGATGACGAGCACGCTACTCGTTGTTTGCAGATGACCTCCGAAATTACGTCGGATACTCGCAGTTCACCCTGAACAGGCTCAACTATCGCGAAGCAGCGAAGCGCTTATTCCTCGCGCAATCGGATATTCCGCAGGATTCCTCAACTATTTTTTCCGCGGAAGTATGGCCATTGCACCGCCAGACGAGGGCGTTTTCGCCGTGATCAATCATAGTCGCAGGTGACCCCGCACTCGGAGGCTGCGGCACTCAATGCGGATTTCGTAAAGTCAAGCTCAAAATCAAGAATACGACATCCGGGGAAGCGATGGGTGGCGGCACATTGTTGTTGGTCGCGAAGTATCACCTTAACAATTGCTATCAGGCCGACCTATCCGGCGAGCTCGGAGGGCCTGCATACGCCGGCAACAGTTGCCGCTCAGCTGGAGAATCGATCGCGCTTTCTGATCCTCTAGCTGTAAGCCAAGTGAAAAGTGATTTTTCCGATCCCGCGCTATCATTCACCTTCGCCGCACCAATTCCGATCAACGCTACCGACCTTCGCCTGCAGGTTGTCTTTCAAGGCCAGCTGGGCAAGGAGAACGACGCGATCGCATTTTCGACCGTCGACATCAATGAGCCGTCTTTTCTCATCTTCGCCAACCACAACGACTACGTCAACGTGTACAACCCAGACGGCTCGTATTTACGCACCGACCCCTACCAGTCGGCGGGCCGGTTTTCCGTTCGCGTCGATCTCCGCTTCAATCAATCGGCGCAATCTCCGATCGCCACGTCGGCACAATTGGACCCCGGCTATTACCATCGACTCGCGGTTCTGACCGATCAGGAATTTCTGCCCTATTGGATTGTCGAGCAATACATCGGTACCCAGGCAGACACGCAGGAATTCACGCTTGCAGCAAGTGAGAATCAGACCGACATCGACGATCAGGTCTTCAATTTCCCGACGTATGTGCAGCTCCGACGTACGACGCCAACTACCTGGAGTTATGAATCCGACGACGATGGCGGTGCGGTCTATTGGATTCCCGGCACGATGTGTGTCGACGGGACAACGCGCTGCGTTCCGGAAGACAAGGAAGTCGGTGCGATTGCTCGACGGTATCCGCCGTTCAAGCAGGCGACGCCGTTGCCAATGACCATCAATTTCTAGCTCGTCAGCCCCCAGCCGGCGGCACATCCGGATCGAACATCGGATTCTCCGGCATCTTCTCGATGACCGGAGGCGCTGTGAGCGACATCCGGTCGCGCGCGCACTCGCGATGCCCCTGCGCCGGCACCTGCCGCGTCGCGCGGCCCAGGCCGAACGGCGGCATGTTGTTGTAGATCGATTCCATGTCGCCCGGCCGGACGCGGTACGTCTCGTGCCAGATGCCGACGTCGCCGTTGCTCGCCACCGCGCGATTGAACGCCTGCCACGCCGGGCGATGCTCTTGCGACGGGTCCTTGGCGAAGCGCTCGAGATCGTCGAACGATCGCCAGTACTGCACCATGATCGTCGGATTGCCGATCCACGATTCGCCGCTGAGGAAGCCCGAGTTCGGGTCGGCCTCCAGGCTCGCGCAGCATGCGCGGCATCGCCCGCGCCACCGGCAGCCACTTGTGGATCTTCCAGAAGCTGATTGATGCGCATGCCGATCAGGAAGACGATCACCTCGCTGTCGACATCCGCCGTCATCCGCTGCGCGATTACTTGTGCCATCTGTCAGCCTCTGATCCTCGCCGCGCTCACTTTGCCTTCGCTGCACGCTCGTAGCGCAGCTTGCCCGACGCGCCGGCAGCGGCGAACTCGAATCCCGCGCGATGCAGCACGGTGTGCGAGGCCACGTTGTCGGCCTGCACGTGGGCGATGACGCGGCGCACGCCCGGGTGGCGCAGCGCCCGCTCCGTCAGCGCGGTCGCGAGCTCGGTGCCGTAACCCTCGCCGCGCGTCTCGTCGACGATCGAGTAACCGATCTCGACGGTGCCGTCGGCACTCGGCGGGCCGAAATAGCCGCCGGCGCCGACCAGTTGCGCGGCCGATTCGCCTTTCGCGCGGCGCACCGCGTACCAGCCGTACCATCCGATCGCCGCGGGGCCGCGGATTTCGTATTGGGACAGGAAGTAGACGATCGCGTCGCGGTCGTACTCGCCCGGAGGCCAGCTCGCCGGAACCTCGACGCCGAGCAGCGCGGCGAGCTGCGACGGCTCGGCAAGCTCGGTGCGCAAGTGCGCGAGCTGCGCCGCAATCAGGCGCATCCGCGCCGTGTCGATGACGAAGTTCTCGTCGGCGACGAGACGCGATGCGGGAGGACGAAGCACTGGCCGCGATCGCCGCGCTATTTCGGCGCCATGCGGATCGCGCCATCGAGACGGATCGTCTCGCCGTTGAGCATTTCGTTGCGCACGATCTCGGCCACCAGCGACGCATATTCCGCCGGCCGGCCCAGCCGCGGCGGGAACGGCACCATCTTGCCCAGCGACTCCTGCACTTCCTTCGGCAGGCTGCCCATCATCGGCGTCTCGAACAGGCCCGGAGCGATGGTGACGACGCGAATGCCGCTACGCGCCAGCTCGCGCGCGATCGGCAAGGTCATGCCGACCAGGCCGCTCTTGGACGCGCTGTACGCCGCCTGGCCGATCTGGCCGTCGTACGCGGCCACCGATGCGGTGAAGATGATCACGCCGCGCTCGCCGGCAGCGTTGGGCGCGTTGCGCGACATCGCTTCCGCCGCCAGGCGGGCCATGTTGAACGATCCGATCAGGTTGATGTTGATCGTGCGCGCAAACGAGGCGAGGTTGTGCGGCCCCTCCTTGCCGAGGATTTTTTCGCCGTGCACGACGCCGGCGCAATTGACCATGCCGTGCAGCGCGCCGAAGGCGCTTTGCGCCGCATCGACCGCGGCCTTGCCGCTCGCCTCGTCGGTGACGTCGGTCCGGACGAATCGGGCCGACGCGCCGAGCTCGGCCGCCAGCGCATTGCCGTCGCGCTCGTTGACGTCGGCGAGCACCGCCCTGCCGCCGCCGGCGATGACCATCCGTGCGGTCGCGGCGCCGAGACCCGACGCGCCGCCGCTGATAACAAAGACGCTACCGCCGAGCTCCATGGTCCTGCTCCGTTGTCCGATTCGATCGGCCGCCGCGCGCGCGCACGCAAATTCGGGCGCCGGCCGGTGTCGCGCCCTACTTTTCCTGCGCCTTGAATACCGTCGTCGCCGTCGCCACCAGCCCGGCCAGGTCGGACAGATTCGACGGCACGATCAGCGTGTTGTTGGTCTTGGCGAGATTGGCGAATGCGGCGACGTACTGCTCGGCGACCTTCAGGTTGACCGCGTTGATGCCGCCGGGCGAGACGATCGCCTCCGCGACCTGGCGGATCGCCTTGGCGTTCGCTTCGGCGATCGACAGGATCGCCGCCGCCTGACCCTGCGCGGTATTGATCTCGGCCTGCTTGACGCCTTCCGATTGCGCGATCGCCGCCGCGCGCGCGCCGGCGGCCAGGTTGATCTGCTGCTGCTGCGCGCCCTCCGAGGTCGCGATCACCGCGCGCTTTTCCCGCTCGGCGGTGATCTGCGCCTGCATCGCATGCAGGATTTCCTTCGGCGGCGTCAGGTCCTTGATCTCGTAGCGCAGCACCTTGACGCCCCAGTTGCCGGCCGCCTGGTCGAGCGCGGCGACGACCAGTCCGTTGATGTGGTCGCGCTCCTCGAACGTGCGGTCGAGCTCCATCTTGCCGATCACGCTGCGCAGCGTCGTCTGCGCGAGCTGCGTGATCGCGACCATGAAATTGCTCGATCCGTACGAGGCGAGCTTGGGATCGGTGACCTGGAAGTACAGGATGCCGTCGACCTGGAGCTGCGTGTTGTCCTTGGTGATGCAGATCTGGCTGGGGACGTCGAAGGGTATTTCGCGCAGGTCGTGCTTGTAGGCGACGCGGTCGATGAACGGCAGCACGAAATTGAGTCCCGGCGCCAGCACGGCGTGGAACCGTCCGAGCCGTTCGATCACCAGCGCATGCTGCTGCGGCACGATGCGGATCGTCTTCGCAGATGACGATGATCGCCACAATGAATAGCGCCAGCGTGACGGCCGAGGATCCGAGCATGAGGTTCTCCATCGTTCAGGCGGTTTCGGGGGGATGATTCGACAGGAGCAGCACCGATCCGCGCATGCCGGCGATATACATGGTCTCGGTGTGCGGCGTGTCCGGCGTTGCGACTTCGGCGTCCCAGGTGCTGCCGCGATAGGCGACGCGCGCGGTACCGGCCGGACCCCAGCTTTGCACCTGCACCATCTGGCCGATGTCGAGCCCCTTCTGCGGCGGCGTGCTTGCCGCGAGACCGCGCTTCCATCGCTGCAGCAGCACCGTCCCGACAACGCCGAGCGCCGCGGCGATCAGCCACTGCACCGGGATCGCGGCGCCGATCCATGCGGCGACCCCGCCGCAGACGAGCGCCAGCCCGATCACCAGCAGGTAGAACGTGCCGGTGACCAGCTCGGCGGCGATCAGCAGCCGCGCCGGCAATCCACCACATCCAATAATCGCTCATCGACCCTCCTCAGGCGGCAAAGGATAGCAAGGAACGACTGCCTTGGGCGGACGGCGCCACGGGCTTGCAAGGCGCCGGGCACGCCCCGACATTGAGCTATAATTAGCTCTTTCTTTTCAGACGTTTCGCGACGCACCGGAGGTCCGGCCATGCCCATTTACGAATACCGCTGCAACGCTTGCGGGCACAAGCTGGAATCGCTGCAGCGGCTGTCGGACGCACCGCTGGTCACCTGTCCCGCCTGCGGCAAGGACGCGCTGGCCAAGCAGCTGTCGGCCGCCGGCTTTCAGCTCAAGGGCAGCGGCTGGTACGCGACCGACTTCAAGAACTCCGGCAGCAAGCCGCCGGCGAAAGACGCTGCCAAGCCCGATGCCAAGGCCGACGCGCCGACGCGCCGGCCAGTGCGGCCAGCGAAGCCAAGTCGGACACGTCGACCGCCGCCAAGGCGGATGCTCCCGCCGCGTCGTCCGCCACCAAGTCGGCCGACCAGGGCAAGAGCGAAACCCGCAGCACAAGCGACAAGCCGGCGGCCACCGGCACGACCTCCGGAGGCTCGTGACCTCGCGCAAGGAATCGGTCGAGGCGCTGAAGCGTTACCTGATCGCAGGGCTTCTCGTCTGGGTTCCGCTCGGCATCACCATCTGGGTGCTGCAGCTGCTGATCTCGACGCTCGACCAGACGCTGCTGCTGGTGCCCGCCGGCGCGCGCCCGGAAGCGCTGTTCGGATTCCATATCCCGGGCCTCGGCGCAGTGCTGGCCTTTGCGATCCTGATCCTTACCGGCGTCGTCGCCGCCAATTTTTTCGGCGCGCGCCTGATCGCGATATGGGAATCGGTGCTGGGCCGCATCCCGGTCGTCAAGTCGATCTATTCCAGCGTCAAGCAGGTCAGCGACACGCTGCTTTCCGATAGCGGCAATGCGTTTCGCAAGGCGCTGCTGGTCGAATACCCGTATCAAGGCTGCTGGACGATCGCGTTCCAGACCGGCGTTCCCGCCGTCGCGGTCGCCGGCCATCTCGCCAGCGAGCACGTCAGCGTCTACGTGCCGACGACGCCGAATCCCACGTCGGGATTCTTCCTGATGCTGCCTCGTTCCCGCGTGCACGAGCTCGACATGACGGTCGACGAAGCGCTCAAGTACATCATCTCGATGGGCGTCGTCGCGCCGCGCCCGCACACGAACGTCCCCGTGGGCACGATTACGCCCGCGCTCGATCGCCGAAATTGACCGCACCGGACCACATTGCCCACTGCCGGACGGCAGTGGCGGGTAGGCGCGTGTTTGCGCAGCGCCGAGCGTGGCGCGCGGAGCGACGCCGCTGGCGCGCAGGATCTCGCCGCCCGATCGCCCGGCCCCGGCAATCACACGTCCTTGGAGAACCGCTTGAAGCGCACCGATTATTGCGGCCGTATCGACCGCGAGCGACTGGGCCAAACCGTGACGGTCTGCGGATGGGTTCATCGCCGTCGCGACCACGGCGGCGTCATCTTCATCGACCTGCGCGATCGCGAAGGCCTGGTGCAGATCGTCTGCGATCCCGACCGCGCGGCGACGTTCGCGATCGCCGAAAAGCTCCGCCACGAATTCGTCATCGCGGCCACCGGCCGCGTGCGGCCGCGCCCCGACGGCACGATCAACAGCACCCTGGTCAGCGGCGAGATCGAGATCCTCGCCCACGAGATCGAGATTCTCAATCAATCGCTGACGCCGCCGTTCCAGCTCGACGACGACAACATTTCCGAGAGCGTCCGGCTCGAGCATCGCGTGCTCGACCTGCGCCGGCCGGTGATGCAGAAGAACCTGATGCTGCGGCACAAGGCGACGATGAGCGCGCGGCGCTATCTCGACTCGCACGGCTTTGTCGACATCGAAACGCCGATCCTCTACAAATCGACGCCCGAGGGCGCGCGCGAATTTCTCGTGCCGTCGCGCATTCATCACGGCCAGTTCTACGCGCTGCCGCAGTCGCCACAGCTGTTCAAGCAGATGCTGATGATGGCCGGCTTCGATCGCTACTACCAGATCGTCAAGTGCTTCCGCGACGAGGACCTGCGCGCCGATCGCCAGCCCGAGTTCACCCAGATCGACGTCGAGACCTCGTTCCTGGACGAGCTCGAGATCCGCGAGCTGATGGAAGGGCTGGTGCGCTCGATGTTCAAGGAGACGCTCGGCGTCGACCTGCCGCATCCGTTTCCGGTGATGACCTATGCCGACGCGATGCGCGACTACGGCTCGGACAAGCCCGATCTTCGCATCCCGCTCAAGCTGACCGAGCTGACCGATCTGATGAAGACGGTCGACTTCAAGGTCTTTCGCAGCGCCGCGGATCTCGCCGGAGGGCGCGTCGCCGCGTTGTCGGTGCCCGGCGGCGGCTCGCTTTCGCGCAAGGAGATCGACGACTACACGACGTTCGCCGCGGTCTACGGCGCCAAGGGACTGGCCTACATCAAGGTCAACGACGCCGCGCAGCCGAACGAACAGGGACTGCAATCGCCGATCGTGAAGTTCCTGGGCCGCGACGCGCTGGTCGAGATTCTTCGCCGCACCGGCGCCGCCAGCGGCGACCTCATTTTCTTCGGCGCCGACCGCGAGAAAGTCGTCTGCGACTCGCTCGGTGCGCTTGCGCGCCAAAGTCGGCCACGAGCGCGGCTTCGCGACCGCCGGCTGGCGGCCGCTGTGGGTGGTCGATTTTCCGATGTTCGAATTCAACGACGAGTCCAAGACCTGGGGCGCACGGCACCATCCGTTCACCGCGCCGAAGGACGGCCACGAGGACATTTTTCAGACCGATCCCGGGAGCGCGATTGCCAAGGCGTACGACGTGGTCCTCAACGGATGGGAAATCGGCGGCGGATCGGTCCGCATCCATCGCCCAGACGTGCAGGCGAAGGTATTCAGCTCGCTCGGCATCAGCGTCGAGGACCAGCGGAAAAAATTCGGTTTCCTGCTCGACGCGCTGCAGTACGGCGCGCCGCCGCACGGCGGCATCGCATTCGGCGTCGACCGCATGACCGCGCTGATGGCGGGCGTCGACCAGATCCGCGATGTCATTGCCTTCCCCAAGACGCAACGCGGGCAGGACCTGCTGATCGACACGCCCTCGCCGGTCACCGAGCAGCAACTGCGCGAGCTGCATATTCGCATCCGCGCCAGCGACGCGGCGAAAAACACCTGACGCCGATCAGCGCGATGCGCGCATCCGGCAGTCGAGCCGTGGCGCCTCTTGCGTCAAGCCCGCTCCGGGCAGGGCAACCGCTGTCAACGCGCGGGCGAATATTTATGCGGGTTGCCGATGACCTGGCGCTGCACCTCGCAAAGGCGCGCGAGCTCGTCGTCGCCATACGCGGCATAGTCGGCGAGCAATTGGCGGTTCGCCGCGTAATGCGGCTGGCCTTGCGTTCGCTTCCGGCTCACGCGGATGCGAGAGATGCAGCGCCGGCCGCTCGCCGCATTCGGCGAGCCGCATTCCCGAACGCCGAAGCTTGATCGTCATCGCGTCGTCCTCGCCGCCCCAGCCGAGAAAGCGCTCGTCGAAGCCGCCCAGCCGCAGATACGGTTCGTGGCCGATGACGAACAGGCCGCCGGCGAACACGACGAATTCCTGCCTCGCTTCGCGATTCGGCGGCGTGCCGACCGGCCGCTGCGGCACGAATTCCCAATCGCCGCCGCGGACGCGACGCGATTCGTCGGCGGTCAGATCGACGATGCGGCGATACGGCTTGGCGGCATCGACGCCGTTGCGGCAAAGATCGATCGCCCGGTCGAGCGAGCTGTCGACGAGCACGTCGGCGTCGGCGAAGACCAGTATCGGCCGCGCCGTCTGTCGCGCGGCGACGTTGAATCCCCAGCTCTTGTTGAACGGTCCCGGGTTGTAACCGAACAGCGTTCGTCGATTGGTCAACGCCGGCGGCGGGTCGAGTCGCGGCACGCTGTCCTGTTCGAAAACGATGACTTCCAGCAATGGCCGCTGCTCGAGCCAGCGCAGCACGGCGAGCAGGTTGTCGCGGCGCTCCGCGTCGCCGTTTTCGCGATACGTCAGAATATAGGCGGTATCTTCCATCGGTAGCGCCATGATAAGTTGTCTGACGGTCACGCGCGAAGCGCGATTCGCGAGCCTCGAGCTGGCGGTCGGCGATTTCGTGCGCCAGACCTGGGCCGACCGCGAGCTGGTGATCGTTCACGACGGCGACGCGGCCTTCGACGCGAAGCTCCGGACGCTGGCCGCGTCGCATGACGGCGCGGCTATCGCCGTTCACCGCGAATCGGCTGGTCAAACGCTTGGTGAGCTGCGCAATGCCTCGGTCGATGCGGCGCGGGGCGAAGTCGTCTGCCAATGGGACGACGACGACCGCTACCATCCACGCCGCCTGGAATTGCAGTTCGCGGCGATGCGCGTCGAGAACAGCGAGTTCTGTTTTCTGACCGACCAGCTGCACCTGTTCGCCGCGGACCGGACGATGTACTGGGACGACTGGAATCTCGAAGTGCATCCGCTGAACCTGGTCCAGGGCACGCTGCTCGGCAGCAAGGCCGCGCTCGGACGTTACCCGGCACTGGCGCGCGGCGAGGACACCCCGCTGATCCTCGAGCTGCTTCGCCGCGGACGCCGGATCACGCGTCTGCGCGAGCACGGTTATTTGTACATCTATGTGTTCGACGGGAAAAACGCCTGGGGCTACGACCATCACGCGACGATCAGCGCCTGGAAGCGCTTTCGCGGCGCGCGTCTGCTGGCGCTAGAGCCGATGCTGCGGGCGCGGCTCGCCGAATACGAGCCGCCGCTCGGCCGGTTCGTGATGCCCTACGAGACCGGACAGCTAGTCTTCGAAGGCGTCAGCGGTGGCGGAATGTGACGGCGTGCAGAATTGCGGTGCAGCAATCGCGCAGCACCCGCCGCCAGGTGCCGTCAGGCGGCATCGCGGCGCCAGCATTGTGCCGTTGCACGTTAGGTTCGAGCGGCAACAGTAACGAGTACATGACGATCTCCCGAGGGAAAGGACATCGGGCAGACGATCATCTCCCGATCGGAAGGTGTTCATGCATCGATCGTGCCAATGCCCGCGCCGCGCCGCCCAACCGCTCAATCTCCCCGCAGGTCGGTCGCGCCAACCGTTGATGATCTGATCGGCATACACTCGGTCGGGTTGAGATCTCCCAGTGTGATTGCTGCTTTCAGAACCGCTCGCAAGGGCGCTGTGCGTGACAATTCTGCCGACCCACTACTGTTTCGGGACGAAGTGACTCGATGACTTCGCGCCGGGCGTTTCTGATCGCGGGTGTCGGCACCGTCGCCGCATCCGTCGGCGCGTGCGGGGGTGGAAGCTCAGGATCGACCACCGATACCAGTTCGCCGCCCGCGTCCCCGACGCCACCGGGTTCTCCGACAAATGCCAGGGTGCTGTTGTCGGACGTCGGATCGGGGGTGAATCTCAAATTCTTCAACTATCACGTGCGCCTTGTCTGGCGGAACAGCGGCGGGGATTGGCTCGATGCGGCCGGCGTCCCACAAGGCTCACAGCCCTATGCGCTGGCGCAAATTCCGAGTACGTCCGTCACCACGCCGTACAACCTGAACGTCACATCGCTGGTGATCGCATCGCTTGCCGCGGGCGACACGGGGATGCTCTTGCACGGGACGTCGGGCGCGGTACAGATCGTATCCCGACATGATCCGAACGCCGCGTTGCGACCGGTAGTCGTCGTTACCCGGGGTGACAAGTCCCTTCAGGTCTGTCCTTGCGTTTCAGATGCGATCCTCTCGCCGAGCACGGAATTGGCGGACACCCAGGGTCCGGTGTTGGGCCCCGGGGCAGGCACGTCCTGGATCATGCAGTTCGATTACGGGGCGTTGACGCCGGGTGACGTGACGGACGCCGAGCTCGTGGTGAATGTGCTCAAGTACGGCCCAGCGCAGTTCGCGCTCTACCGCATCAATCCGCCGGACATCATGCCGCCTGGCGCGGTGGAACAAGGGTTGGCCCAGGGCAAAACGCTCGCACAGATCGCCGCCGATCCGAATGTGGTTTTTGCCAACGATTGGCCAGGCTCGTTCCCGAAGGACATCTACTACGGCTATACGACCGCAGGCTGTTTCAGCTATCTGCAGGATCCGCAGTTGGGAAATTGCATCGAGGCTGCGTTCACTCCGGGCATTGGCAACGGCGAAGCGCCGGTCATCCTCGACTATTATCGGAGCGATCACAACCTCGACGGCCTCGACGAAGCATTTCTGCAATATCAGATCATGTTCGGGCCTGACTGGGGGCCGACCGAAGACGGCGGCAAGCTGCCCGGAATCGCCGGCCGGTATGGCCGGCGGCCGGTCTATCAAGACCCACTGCTTTATGAACCACTTGCCGGCAACGGCGGCGATCGCACGACGGGCAAGCACGAACCCGCCGGCGCGAACGGCGTGCCCGTCGACTGGCTGTCCGGATGGTCGGCGCGAGGATGGTTCCCCCGATTCGAGAATGACGGCAATCCGTACGGCGATCTGACGCCCGTGGTCTTGTACGTCTATTGGCCCGGAATGCCGCAAACCGGATTGAGCCAGTATGCCGGCACCGGACAGACTTTTTTGTCGCCGGCACCGCGATGGAAAAGGGGAAGGCTTACACGATCGAGCATCGCATCAAGATGAACAGCATCGACCTGTCCAGCCCGGACGCTCTTGGCAACGGCGTTGGGCGCACGGACGGCATGATCGAAGTCTGGCTGGATGGGGTCAAACGCCCGGTGCTGGATTACTCGACACTGAAGCCTCTGACGGGGATTTGCTTTCGCCACCATCCCGCGATCAAGATCGACGAGGCGTGGCTCACGATTTATCTGGGCGGTGCGACCCACCCCGTCAAGCGTTCAAGCCTGCGGCTTGGCCGGATCGTGTTCGCCACCAAATACATCGGCCTTTAAGCGATCGGGGTGGCACGAGGCCGGTCTCCGGCTCCGTTGCGCGTCCGGCACGCGGACGCCTGATCGAGCAACGACGCGGCGCTAATCGAGGAACTGGCGCGCGATGACGTTGTAGGTCGTGTCCTCGGAGCGGATGAATGCCTCGGTCAGCAGGCCCGCGTGAAAGTCGGTGAAGTCTTTGCGTGCCTCGTCCCACCACAGATGCGCCCACAGATGCATGCTGTAGACATCGGTGTAGTCCGGATCGAAGCCGCCAAGCAGCGTGTGCAGGCCTTCGCGCGTGAACGCGTGCCGATAGAAGAATCGCTGCGGCACGACGTGCAGCGCCGCGGGCATCTCGCCCCATAGCCGCGCAGCCTCGCGCGTCGAGTGGCGATCCCAGCTGCCGTCGTAGACTCGGCGCATCTGCGCCAGCCAGCGCGCCGCGAACGGCGCGTTGGGACGGCTGATGATCACCGCGTTACAGAGCGAAGGCCGCAGGACGCCCAGCGCGCCCGCCTGCGGCGGCTCCTCGCCCAGCACGAACTCGTAATCGAACAGCCGCTGTGGCAGCGCCTGCACGAACAGCGTGTCCATGTCGGCATAGATGCCACCGGATTCGAGCAGCACGTTGAGCCGGACGAAATCGGCCTCGTGCGCATAGAGCCACCCCGACTCGCGGATGATCCGCGCTTCCGTCGATTCGTCGCCGGGACGAACGACCGGGGCCTGCGGCGACTTGGCGATGCGGTGCAGCGTCAGGTGCGGCCTGATACGGTCCCACCATCGCCCATGCGGCTCGTGCCGGTAGTGGAAGTGAATGCGGTCGGGGCGATTGACCTGCCGGCA
This sequence comes from uncultured beta proteobacterium, assembly GCA_963697485.1. Lineage (GTDB taxonomy): Bacteria > Pseudomonadota > Gammaproteobacteria > Burkholderiales > Casimicrobiaceae > PALSA-1003. The sequence continues at coordinate 1,091,562 of CAVOOD010000003.1, read as the reverse complement.
GGATTCGAGGCAAAGATAGTGCGCGACGTGCAAGGGCTCGGTCTGCGGACGCAGGCCGAACACGAAATGATATTCGTTGGGAATCTCAGCCATCGATCGCGGCGAGCAGGCGGCGTCCAATTACCGGCTCGGCAAAAGCGTTGAGGATGCGCTCGCGCACCGCGGTCGCCGCCGGTATCTGATCGGCGTAATGCGACACCATTCGCCGCAATAGCCGGCCCGCGTCGTGCCTGTCCGCGATCGCCCATTGCTGGTTGGGCCGGTACGACGCGCCGTGCAACCAGCCGGACACAGGGGCCATCGTGTACGCGATCAGCCCTGGATAGTCGTCGCCCAGGAAATCGCGATGACCTCCCCATCCGGTAATGATCACCGGCTTGCCCAGCGTCGCCGCATCGAACGCGCCGAGGCCCCAGCCCTCGCCGCGCGTGAGCGAGACGAAGCAATCGCCGATCGCGTGCAGCACGTCGATCGTGCGACCGCTGACGTCCTCGGCCGCGAGCAGCGCGACAGGCGCCGCGGACACGCCGGTCTCCGCATAGGCTGCGTCCACTTCGGCACGCACCAGCGCCGGGATCGGTGCACCGGGCTGCGTCCCCGCGGCAAATGAGCTCGGCGCAGCGGATGTCTTGATCAACAGCGTCACCTTGTCGCGGGCGGTGAATTCGCGCGCGAACAGCGCCACCAGATCGCCGAGCGCCTTGCGCGGATCCCAGACGCCGATCGTGTAGAAGACGAAATGATCGCCGGGTATGCCGAGCTTTCGCCGCAGCGCGATCTTTTCGTCCGGCGTCGGCGTGTTCCATGCATGCCTCCGGATATGCGGCACGACGTGCACCGGCTTGCCGCCGGCCCCGGACGGGAACAGCTCGCCATTGCTCAGGCTGGGCACGAACAGCTTGTCCGGCAACCCGAGCAGCGGCGGCCAGTGGTCGGGCAGCGCATCGGTTTCCCAGGTCGTGTAGCCGATGTTCTGCATGCCCGGCTCCGCGATGCGCGGCCAGTGCTCGGGCACCGTATGCATGATCACGGTGTCGTATTCGATCGGGCGGCAGAGTTCCTGCGCCAGCGCGGGCAAATCGGAGAGCGACGCGTCGCCCGCGGCGGCGCGAGCCAGCGGCAGCGCGGCGAAGCCCTGCTCGGGACGCCAGATCCTGTCGGCCAGTCCGCCGAGAAACGACGGCTGCCACCAGACCGGCACGCCGAGGTTGTGCAGCGCGCGGACATAGCCGAGCGCCGACAGACCATAGCCGCTGCTATTCGCGTACGCGATATACTTGATGCCGATCGTCATCGCATGCCGTCACGCATGAGCCAGCCCGCGAATCTCCTGATCGGCACGCCGGCGTATGGCGGCCAGGTACACGTCGACTATGTCAGCTCGCTGCTGGTGTTCCAGCGCCAGGGCATCGTCTTCACGCTGATGACGATCGGCAACGAGAGCCTGATCACGCGCGCGCGCAATACCATCATCTCGACGTTCCACGATCGCCGCGAGTTCACGCACCTTCTTTTTCTCGACGGCGACGTATACCTGCCGCACGACGGATTGTCGCGCATGATCGCGTGCGGGAAGGATGTCGTCGGCGCCCCGGTGGCGTTGAAGGCGCTGAGCGCGGAAGGCGCGCGCATATTCAACATCGGACGCACAGTCGGCGAGGAAGGGCCGCTGCTGCTGACCGAGCGCATCGGAACGGCGGCGCTGCTGCTGTCGCGGAACGCCGTCGATGCCTTGATCGCCGACGCGCGCGGCGATCGCCGCGCCTACGAGCAAAGCGCTGTCGCGCAGGGCGCCGGCGGCGCGGGGCACGCGATCCACTATGACGTGTTCCGCGTCGGTGTCGTCGATGGCGAGTATCTGTCGGAGGACTACTTTGCCTGTCATGCGCTGCGGCGACTCGGCTTCGCGATCCACGTCGATCCGACGATCGTCACCCGGCACAACGGCGTCGTGGCGATCTGAACCGCGCAAACCTCACCGGCGCCTGCGCCAGCCGAGCAGCCCGGCCAGGCCGAGCAAGGCGGACAACATAGCCAAGGTCCAACCCGCCGGCGCGGGGACCGGAACCGTGACCGGAAGCGGGCCGCTTTCGAATGCGCCGATGTCGATGCGTCCCTCGCGCACCCGGGTGAAAGGCTTGCCGCGCTGATCGAACCGCAATCCGGAAAACCCCGGATGGCCGGCGTTGACCGCGGGGTCTGGGACCGTCGTCAGAAGCTCGTGCGTTAACGTCGGGCCGCCGTTGTCCTGCAGCGGTCCCAGCCAGCCGCCGGCGCCGAACGGCGGCGGTACCGCGACGCCGGTGATGTTGCCCGCGCCGGTGAGCGTCACGCTCGGCGCCACGTTACCGATCACGCTGAACGAGACATCCCAGCTGTCCGGCTGGAGCGAATCGACGTCGAACACGCCGGGGCCCGCACCGACTACGATCGTGTTGATCGCGACGACATTCGCCGGCGTGAGGAGCGCCGACGCAATCGCGTTCTCGACCATGATGCCCGCGCCGCGCGACGCCAGATTGGCCGCCAGCGTGGCGCTGCGTAGCATGATCGCGCCTGGGCCTGTGTCGCGGGCAGAGATGCCTCCGCCCACGCCGCCTGCGCGGTTGCTGCTGAGCGTCGAATTGATCGCCGTCAAGGTCGAGGGCACAAACGCAACCGCGACGCCGCCGCCGCGGCCGAATGCCTGGTTTCCGGACACGGTCGTGTCGCGCACCGTGGCAACGCCGCCCTGCACCAGAATGCCGCCGCCGTCAGTGGTTGCAACGTTGCCGGCAAGCGTCGAGCGGGTCAATTGGATCGAGGCGCCTCCCTGGACCGTCGCGCCGCCGCCGGCCTTTGCGGAGTTGGGGCCCACCGTGGAATCGACCACGCTGACCGTCGCCGGCGCACCGCCCATCGGGCGAACGCCGATGCCGCCCCCGTTGCCGCTCGAGCTGTTGGCGAAGACGCGCGATTGCGTAAGGTTCAGCGTCGCGCCGACGTTGCCTGGGGCCACCGCGATGCCGCCGCCGACGCCGAAAGAGCCGAACATGTGGTTGTCGTGAACGACGACATCGGTCAGGTGCACGATCGACGCGACATTGCCGATGAACTTGTCGGTTACCAGCATGCCGGCGCCGTCACCGCTCGAAACGCACCCGGCGATCGCGAGTCCCGACACCGCAACTGTGGGCGTCGAGGCGATTTCCATCAGCCGATAGGCCGTGCTGCCGCAGGTCAGCAGCAGCTGCGCGGAGCCCGGGCCAACTAGCGATACGGGTCTTTGTATGCTCAACGCAGACGGGCCGGCCACCGCCAGCGGGTCGCTGGCGGCGAAGGTTATCGTTCCCGACAGTGCCGGCGCGAAGACGATCGCATCGTTGACGCCATAGCCGCCGCCAAGATCGGCGGTACAGGCACCCTGGTCCGCCTGGGCATTCACCGAATGCACGGCGTCGCGCAGCGTGCACGCGCTGACGCTGGTCTCGGCGAGCGTGGCCACCGTCAGCGTCGCCGCAGTGGCGCCGGACGGCGCCAGCATGCCGGCGGCGACGAGTGCCGCGGCGAGGGGTCGCAACTGCCAGTCTGAGGGAGATCGTTCCGGGTGAGGAGGCATCGGTAGGGTTGCACGGCCGCGACCGCGCGCCGATGCCGATTCGCTGGCTCGCCGCCGTGCGCGATTCTATTGACCGATGCGTGCATCAGTCAAGCAGCGATTGCATCGTTCGGCGTCCTTCCGCACTGCCAGCCGGCGTTACAATGCGCCGATGGAGGCCTGTTCACGCCCATGGCGCGCAGCGATGCTGACGATCGTCGCGTTCGTTGCCTGCTTTGCCTCGCCGCTCGCTACGTCGAAAACGCCCTCTGCGGCAGGCGAGATCCGCATCGACGCGCTCCCTGCGGAAGCGCACGATGCGCTCGAGCGCATCCGCACCGGCGGCCCGTTGGCCTACGAGCGCGACGGCGTCGTGTTCGGCAATCGCGAACGTCTGCTGCCGCGAGAGACCGCGCGGGTACTATCATGAGTACACGGTGAAAACGCCGGGCGTACGCACCCGCGGCGCGCGTCGCATCATCTGCGGCGGCGCAATCGCCTCGACGTCGGAGTGCTACTATTCCGACGACCACTACCGTTCGTTCAAGAGAATACGGCAATGAAGCTTCCTGACCTTTCCACAGCCGCGGACGCAGGCGTGCACGATTGGACCGGTGCGCCCGAACCGCTGAAGACCGCAGCCGCCGCGGCGAAGCTCAAGTTCTGCTCGCTCGACCTGCACGGCATCGACAACAAGACAGCCCTGCTGGAAACGCTGGGCAAGAGCCTCAAGCTGCCCGAGCACTTCGGCAACAATTGGGATGCGCTCGCCGACTGCCTGGAAGACAGCGACTGGCTCGGCGCTCACGGCATCGCGATCGTGCTGCGGCACGCCGCAGCCTATCGCAAGGCGCACGCGACCGACTGGGAAACCCTCTCCGACATCCTGAGCGAGGCGTCCGAATACTGGCAAGAGCGGCACAAGCCGTTCTGGGTGTTCGTCAGCTAGCCGCCGATCCCGGGCGGCTGCACATTCGAGCGGGCCGCTTCCGTTGCCGCACAAGCTTCCCGTATCGACGCTGGTTCTCGTGCACACGCCGGACCTCAGGGTTCTGCTGCTGGAGCGCGCCGACTTTCCCGGGCTACTGGCAGTCGGTGACCGGCAGCCAGGAGCCGGGCGAGACGCTTGCCGAAACCGCCACGGCGCGAGCTGCACGAGGAGACCGGCATCGATGCCGACCGCTATGGCGGCGTCCGCGACTGGAACCTCTCCAATGTCTACGAGATCTATCCGCAGTGGCGTTTTCGCTATCCCGAGGGAACGACGCACAATACCGAGCACGTATTCTCGGTTGAGGTGCCCGAGCCGGTGTCGGTGATCCTGAACCCGCGTGAGCACCTGGCGCACGACTGGCTGCCGTGGCCGGAAGCCGCGCGCAAGTGTTTTTCGTGGTCGAATCGCGCGGCAATCGAGCTGCTGCCGCAGCGAGTTGCCAACAGCGTAAGGAGAACTCGATGAGCCCTGCTGCAGATTCCAATGCGGCGCGGGGCCGCGATGGTCATGCTGGTCGCCGCTGGCGCCGCGGCAGGCCTCGCCGGCGCGCAGGCTGCCCGCAGTGCCGACGCAACCTGTCGTCACCGTCTCGTGCCTCCGCCACGGCAACGGTAGCCAACGATCGCTTGCAGGCGTGGTTGCGCGCTGAAGCCGAAAATCACGAGCCCCGCGGTCGCGGCGAGCCAGGTCAACGCGCATCGTCGCCAAGGCGCTCGCCGGCGCGCGATCGGTTCCGGCCGTTAAAGTCGCGACGGCAGGCTACTCGACGCAGCAAATCACCGAGAAGGGCAAGGCGAGCCGTTGGCGTGTCGCGCAAACGGTCAGCCTGGACTCGGCCGATTTCACCGCCGCGGCCACCCTGATCACCAAGCTCCAGGACGAGGACGGACTGCTGTTGTCGGGCATGGGATTCTCGCTTGCCGACAAGACACGGCGCGACGCCGAAGACGGCGTTACCCGGCAGGCGATCACGCAGCTGGCAATCGCGCGCGCGAGCAGGCGGCGCAGGCCTTGGGCTTCGCCGGCTGGCGTCCCGGACATCTGACCGTGCAGACCGGCGACGGCGGCAGGGTCTATCCGACGATGCGGGCGCAGGCCGCGCCCGGGTTTGCACAGTCACCGGTCGCGCTCGAGGCTGGAACGACCGACGTCACCGTCACCGTGAACGGCGAGGCCATGCTCGAGGCCGCGACAATGCCGACGCGCTGATCGGCTTGTCGCGCTATCGAGGCCCGATCATCCGCTCCGGCTGCACCCACTGGTCGAACTGCTCTGCGCTGACGTAGCCCAGCGCGAGCGCCGCCGCCTTCAGCGTCGTCCCCTCGCGATGCGCCTTCTTGGCGATCGCCGCCGCCTTGTCGTAGCCGATATGCGGATTGAGCGCGGTGACCAGCATCAGCGAGCGCTCGAGCAATTCGTCGATGCGCGCACGGTTGGGCTCGATGCCGCGTGGCGCAATGGGCGTCGAAGCTCGCCATCCCGTCGCCGAGCAGGCGGATGCTCTGCAGCACGTTGTGGATGATCAGCGGCCGGTAGACGTTGAGCTCGAAGTTGCCCGACGCGCCGCCGATGTTGACCGCGACGTCGTTGCCCATCACCTGCGCGCACAGCATCGTCAGCGCCTCGCACTGCGTCGGATTGACCTTGCCCGGCATGATCGAGCTGCCCGGCTCGTTTTCAGGGATCGTGATCTCGCCCAGTCCCGAGCGCGGGCCGCTCGCCAGCCAGCGCACGTCGTTGGCGATCTTGGTCAGCGCGGCGGCCAGCGTCTTCAGCGCGCCGTGCAGGTTGACCAGTGCATCGGCGGCGGCCATCGCCTCGAATTTGTTCGGCGCGCTGACGAACGGCAGCCCGGTGAACTCGGCGATGTCGGCCGCCGACGCGCGCGCCGAACTCCGGGTGCGTGTTGAGACCGGTGCCGACCGCCGTTCCGCCGAGCGCGAGCTCGCAGCACGTGCGGCAGCGCTGCGTCGATGTGCGCGCGCGCATGCGCGAGCTGCGCCGCGTAGCCGGAGAATTCCTGGCCCAGCGTCAGCGGCGTCGCATCCTGCAGATGCGTGCGGCCGATCTTGACGATGTCGGCGAAAGCTTTGCGCCTTCGCCGCGAGCGTCGCATGGAGCGCGTCGAGCGCCGGCAGCAGCTCGCGCGGCGACCGTTTCGGCCGCGGCGACGTTCATCGCCGTCGGAAACACGTCGTTCGACGATTGGCCGCGATTGACGTCGTCGTTCGGATGTACGAGCCTCGCCTCGCCGCGCTCGCCGCCGAGGATCTCCGATGCGCGATTGGCGAGCACCTCGTTGACGTTCATGTTGGTCTGCGTGCCGGATCCGGTCTGCCAGACGGCCAGCGGGAATTCGGCCGCGTGCGCCCCGGCGAGCGCCTCGTCGCAGGCCGCGACGATCGCGTCGGCGACCTTGGGCGACAGGATGCCCAGCGCGAGATTGACGCGCGCGGCGCTCCGCTTGACGATCAGCATCGCGCGGATCAGCGCCGCCGGCATCTTCTCGGTCGAAATGCGAAAGTGCTCGAGCGAGCGCTGCGTCTGCGCGCCCCAAAGTCGGTCGGCAGGGACTTCGATCGGACCGAACGTGTCGCGCTCGATCCGTGTCGCGGACTGGCTCATCAATAGCCTCCACGCTGCGAAAAAAGGGGCGCCAGGCGCCCCCTTTTTCAATGCTCCGGCATGCGCGCCATTACACCGCCGGCGTTTGCTCCGACGGAGTAGTTTGCGCCGCGGGCGCGGCAGCCGCGGCATCTTCGGCGGCAGCCTTCATCGACAGGCGCAGACGGCCCTTGTCGTCGGCCTCGAGCACCTTGACCTTGACGATCTGGCCTTCCTTGACGTAGTCGGAGACCTGATTGACGCGCTCCTTGGCGATCTGCGAGATATGCAGCAGGCCGTCCTTGCCCGGCAGGACCTGCACGATCGCGCCGAAATCGAGCAGGCGCAGCACCGTGCCTTCGTAGATGCGTCCGACTTCGACCTCGGCGGTGATGTCCTCGATGCGCTTCTTGGCCGCATTGCAGGCGTCGGCGTTGACCGAGGCGATCGTGACCATGCCGTCGTCCTGGATGTCGATCGTCGTGCCGGTCTCCTCGGTCAGCGCGCGAATCACCGCGCCGCCCTTGCCGATGACGTCGCGGATCTTCTCCGGATTGATCTTGAAGGTCATCATCCGCGGCGCGTGCTGCGAAATCTCGGTGCGGGCGTGCGGCATCGCCTCGTGCATCAGATGCAGGATATGCATCCGTCCTTCGCGCGCCTGCGACAGCGCGACCGCCATGATTTCCTTGGTGATGCCCTGGATCTTGATGTCCATCTGCAGCGCCGTGACGCCGCGGTCGGTGCCGGCGACCTTGAAGTCCATGTCGCCCAGGTGATCCTCGTCGCCGAGGATGTCGGTCAGCACCGCGAAGCGGTTGCCTTCCTTGATCAGGCCCATCGCGATGCCGGCGACGTGCGCCTTCAGCGGCACGCCGGCGTCCATCAGCGCGAGGCTGCCGCCGCAAACCGACGCCATCGACGAGCTGCCGTTGGATTCGGTGATTTCCGACACGACGCGGATCGAGTAGGCGAACTCCTCGGCGATCGGCAGCACCGCGACCAGCGCGCGCTTGGCGAGCCGGCCGTGGCCGATTTCGCGCCGCTTCGGGCTGCCGACGCGTCCGGTCTCGCCGGTCGCGTACGGCGGCATGTTGTAGTGAAGCATGAAGCGCTCGCGATATTCGCCCTGCAGCGCGTCGATGATCTGCTCGTCGCGCGCCGTGCCCAGCGTCGCGACGACCAGCGCCTGCGTTTCGCCGCGCGTGAACAGCGCCGAGCCGTGCGTGCGCGGCAGCACGCCGGTGCGAATCGAGATCGGGCGCACCGTGCGCGTATCGCGGCCGTCGATGCGCGGCTCGCCGGACAGAATCTGGTTGCGCACGTGCTTCGACTTCGAGCTCGAACAGGAAATTCTTGACTTCGTTCGCATAGCCCGGCTTGGCATCCGCCGGAATGCATTCGGCCTCGACCTGGGCGGCGATCTCCTTCAGCCGGTGCTGACGCGCCTGCTTCTGGCGCAGCTGATACGCCTCGCTTCAACTGGGCCTCGGCAACCTCGGTGACCTTGTCGATCATCGCCTGGTCCTTCGGCGCCGGCTGCCAGTCCCACAGCGGCTTGCCGGCCTCCTCGACCAGCTCGTGAATCACGTCGATCACCGCCTGCTGCTGCTGGTGGCCGAACACCACGGCGCCGAGCATCACTTCTTCGGGCAGTTCCTTGGCTTCCGATTCGACCATCAGCACGGCGGCTTCGGTGCCGGCGACGACGAGATCGAGCTTCGAGGTCGTCGTGAGCTCGGTCTTGCTCGGATTGAGCACGTATTGGCCGTCGATGTAGCCGACGCGCGCGGCAGCCGATCGGACCGTTGAACGGAATGCCGGACAGCGAGATCGCCGCCGACGCGCCGATCATCGCGGGAATGTCGGGATCGATCTCGGGATCGACCGACATCACCGTCGCGACGACCTGCACTTCGTTGTAGAAGCCATCGGGAAACAGCGGCCGGATCGGGCGGTCGATCAGGCGCGAAGTCAGCGTTTCCTTTTCGGAAGGCCGGCCTTCGCGCTTGAAGAAGCCGCCGGGAATGCGTCCGGCGGCGTAGGTCTTTTCCTGGTAATCGACGGTCAGCGGGAAAAAGTCCTGTCCCGGCTTGGCATGCTTGGCCGCGACGACGCGTGACCAGCACGACGCTGTCGCCCAGGCTGGCCAGCACCGCGCCGCCTGCCTGACGGGCGATCTCGCCGGTTTCGAGCGTCAGCGTGTTGCGGCCGTAGGGTATCGATTTCTTGATTGCTGTAGGCACGTTTATCCTCGGAATCCGAAAACAACAATGGCCGCGTCGGGGTTAACCGAGCTGCGGCCATGGTCGGGTTATGGGTGTAGCTGCGCGGCATTGCCGGCTGCTCGGGATCGACTGATAGCAGATACATTCGCAGCGGCCGTCGGCCGATGTGCGCTTACTTGCGCAGACCCAGCTTTTCGATCAGACCGCGGTAGCTGTCCGCGTTGCGCGTCTTCAGGTAGTCGAGCAACTTGCGCCGGCGCGACACCATGCGCAGCAGTCCACGGCGCGAGTGATGATCCTTGACGTTCGACTTGAAATGATCGCTGAGACCGTTGATGCGCGCCGTCAGCAGCGCGATCTGGACCTCGGGCGAACCGGTGTCGCCCGTGGCCCGCTGGTGGTCGGCGATGACCTTGGCCTTCTCTTGAATCGTGACTGCCATGCAAGTTACTCCAAACCTCGCGAAAGGGTGGAATTGTACCTCGAAAAATGCTTACGATTCAAGCGATTCAACCGGCGAAAGCGGCGCACTGCCGGCATCGCCGGTGGCGAGCAGCCGGCGCGGCCGCAAGACGCCTCGAGTTCGCCCGAGCGACGCCGACGAACCGGCCGGCGGTATAGGCTCGATAGTCGCCGTCGGACAGATCGCCACCGGCGATTGCCTGCCCGCGCCCGAGGCGCCAGGCGTCCGCAGCGTCGAGTTCCAGCCGCGGCAGCGTCGAAAGCAACGCATCGACCGGCAGCAGTCGGGCATCGCGTGCGGCGTCGTCCAGCGCCTCGAGCGCGTCCAATGACAGCGACTCGCCGATATCGAATCCGCCGCTTGCCACGCGTCGCAGCGCCGCCAAGTGTCCGCCGCAGCCGAGTGCCGCACCGAGGTCCTCCGCCAGCACGCGTACGTAGGTGCCTTTGCCGCAGCGCACGCTGAGCTCGACGTCCGGAGAGCTCCAACGGTCCAGCACAAGCTCGTGAATGACGATCTCGCGGGCGACGCGAGGAATGTCGATGCCCTGTCGTGCGTATTCGTAATAATTGCGTCCGCGGTACTTGAGCGCCGCATGGCGCGGCGGAATCTGTGAGATTGAGCCGATGAAGCGGGCAAGTGCGGCTTCGATGTCGCCTCGCGACACGCGCACCGGCCGTTCATCGACCGGATCGCCCTCCGCATCGCCGGTGGTCGTCGTCAAGCCGAGGCGCACTGTCGCCGCGTACGTCTTGTCGCCTTCGAGCAGCATTTGCGCGAATTTGGTCGCCTCGCCGAAGCATATCGGCAACAGGCCGCTGGCCAGCGGGTCGAGCGTCCCGGTATGACCGGCCTTCTCGGCGCGGTAGAGGCGACGCGCGCGCTGCAGCGCCGCGTTGGAAGAGAGTCCGACGCCCTTGTCGAGCAGCAGCACGCCGTCGATCGCGCGCCGGGGTGTGCGGCTCGGCGGGCTGATCGGATCGCTTGCCATCGCTCGATCGAAACCTTGCGCCGCCGCGCCGCCGCGGCTCGAGACCGAGCCGCAGGCCGACGCGCCGCAAGTCACTCCGGATGCTTCCGGTCTTCGGCGACGGCGTCGTCGATCAGCTTCGACATCCGAAGCCCCGATTCGATCGAGTCGTCGTAGGCGAAGTGCAGCTGCGGGACCGAGTAAAGCTTCAGCCGATGCGAGAGCTCGGTGCGCAGGTAGCCGGCCGTGTGCTGCAGCGCCTTGACGGCTTCGTCGGCGCGCTCCTTGCCGGCAAGATGCGTGAACAGGACCTTCGCATGCGACAGATCGGCCGACACTTCGACCGCGGTCACGGTGACCATGCCGATCCGCGGATCCTTGACGTGCAATCGCAACAGGTCGGCGAGCTCGCGCTGGATCTGATCACCGACTCGCTGCGCGCGCTGTGAGTGTCTTTTCATCGTTATCCTTCGCCGGCGAGCGAGACGCACATGCCCACAGGCGGCCGCGTCGACGCGCCGCGCCCGCCTGCTTAGAGCGTGCGCGTGACCTCGACGATCTCGTAGACCTCGAGCTGATCGCCCTTTTCGATGTCGTTGTAGTTCTTCAGCGACAGGCCGCACTCGAATCCCGCCTTGACCTCGCGCACGTCGTCCTTGAAGCGCTTGAGCGAATCGAGCTCGCCGTCGAAGACAACGACGTTGTCGCGCAGCAAGCGAACCTTCGATCCGCGCCGCACGACGCCTTCGAGCACGTAACAGCCGGCGACGGTGCCGACCTTCGAGATCTTGTAGACCTCGCGCACCTCGACCAGGCCGAGCTGGCTTTCCTTCTTCTCCGGCGTCAGCATGCCGGACAGCGCCGCCTTGACCTCGTCCACCGCCTCGTAAATGATGTTGTAGTAGCGGATATCGACGCCGGAATGCTCGGCGAGCTTGCGCGCGGCCACGTCGGCACGCGTGTTGAAGCCGATGATCACGGCCTTCGACGCCAGCGCGAGATTGACGTCCGACTCGGTGATGCCGCCGACCGCGGCGTGCACGATGTTGACCTTGACTTCGTCGGTCGACAGCTTGGTCAGCGCGTTGGCCAGCGCCTCGTAGCTGCCCTGCACGTCGGCCTTGACGATCAGTGCCAGCGACTTGATCTCGCTCTCGGCCAGCTGCTCGAACATGTTCTCGAGCTTCGCCGCCTGCTGCTTGGCGAGCTTGACGTCGCGGAACTTGCCCTGGCGGAACAGCGCGATCTCGCGCGCCTTGCGCTCGTCGCCGAGCACCATCACGTCCTCGCCGGCAAGCGGCACGTCCGACAGGCCCTGGATCTCCACCGGAATCGCCGGCCCGGCCGACGCGACCGTCTTGCCGGTCTCGTCGGTCATCGCGCGCACGCGGCCGAACACCGCGCCGGCGAGCACGATATCGCCGCGCTTCAACGTGCCCGAATTGCACCAGGACGGTCGCCACCGGGCCCTTGCCCTTGTCGAGGCGCGATTCGATGACGATGCCCTTGGCCGGCGCATCCTTCGGCGCCTTGAGCTCGAGCACTTCCGCCTGCAGCAGAATCGCGTCGAGCAGATTGTCGATGCCGGCGCCGGTCTTCGCCGAGACCTGGACGAACTGCGTGTCGCCGCCGTATTCCTCGGGCAGCACGCTCTCGGCGACGAGCTCCTGCTTGACCCGATCCGGATTGGCTTCGGGCTTGTCGATCTTGTTGATCGCGACGACGATCGGCACGTTGCCGGCCTTCGCGTGCGCGATCGCCTCCTTGGTCTGCGGCATCACGCCGTCGTCCGCCGCGACGACCAGGATGACGATGTCGGTGACCTTCGCGCCGCGGGCGCGCATCGCCGTGAACGCCTCGTGGCCCGGCGTGTCGAGGAATGTGATCACGCCTTTCGCCGTTTCGACGTGGTAGGCGCCGATATGCTGCGTAATGCCGCCGGCTTCGCCGCTGGCAACGCGCGTGCGGCGGATCGTGTCGAGCAGCGAAGTCTTGCCGTGGTCGACGTGACCCATCACGGTGACGACCGGCGGACGCGGCAGCGATTCCGCCGTCGTCGCCTGCGCGCTTTCGGCGAGCAGCGAGTCCGGGTCGTCGAGCTTGGCCGCGATCGCCTTGTGCCCCATTTCCTCGACGACGATCATCGCCGTTTCCTGATCGAGCATCTGATTGATCGTGACCATCGTGCCGAGCTTCATCATCGCCTTGATGATCTCGGCGGCCTTGACCGCCATCTTGCGCGCAAGGTCGGCCACGGTGATCGTCTCAGGCACCGCGACTTCGCGAATCAGCGGCTCGGGCGCGAGCGCCTGCGCGCCTTCCTCGACCTCGTCGCCCTCTTCATGCCGGTGCTTGCCGCCTTTCGGCTGCTTCCATCCGGCCGCAGCCGCGCCGCTGGTAACGTCGCCGCGCAGCTTGAGCGCCCGGCGGCGCGCTGCTTCTTCCTGGAACGCCGTGGCCGAGGGCTTGCGTGACGGCTTGTCCTTTTTCGCGCCGGGCTTGGCCACCGGCTTGTGCAGCGTGCCTTCGGTCTTCGCCTTGACTTCGGCCTTCGCCGTCGCCGCCGGTTGCGCGACCGGCGCAGCGGCAGCTTCCTTGGCGACAGCTGCCGCCTCCGCTTCGGCCGCCTTCGCCAGCGCGTCTTCCTCTTCCTTTTCCTTCTTGGTCTTGCGCTTCTTCGCCTGTTCCTGCTTTTGCTGTATCTCTTCCTGCTGCTTGGCGATCAGCGCAGCGCCCTTGCGCGCTTCTTCCTCGCGTGCCGCGAGCTCGGTCGCGGTGACGATAGGCTGCGGCGCGACCGGCGCGGCCTCCTCCGTCGTCGCTGCCGCGTCGGCGCCGTCGCGCTTGACGAACACCCGCTTCTTGCGCACTTCGACCTGGATCGTGCGCGCGCGGCCGGTGCTGTCGGCGGCCTTGATCTCGGTCGTCTGCTTGCGCGTCAGCGTGATCTTCTTTTTCTGGTCCAGGCCGCCGTGCTGCTTGCGCAAATAATCGAGCAGCCGGGTCTTGTCCTGCTCGGACAGCTTGTCGCCCTGTTTCTTGCCGGCCACGCCGGCGGCGGCGAGCTGCTCCAGCAGGATGCCTGCCGGCATCTTGAGCTCGGTCGCGAATTTATCGATGGTGGTCTGGGGCATGTTTTTTCTCCTGCCGCGCTGTTCCGCCCGGCCTTACTCTGCGTGTTCCGTGTTTTCGAACCAATGGGCGCGCGCTTTCATGATCAGATCCTGCGAGCGTTCCGGCGGCAGTCCGGTCAATTCGACCAGCTCGTCGACCGCAAGGTCGGCGAGGCCGTCGCGTGTCGTGATGCCCTTTTCGGAGAGCAGACCCGCGGTCTCGTTGTCCATGCCTTCGAGGTTCAGCAGATCCTCGGCGACGTTCCCCACCGACTCCTCGCGCACGATCGCCTCGGTCAGCAGCGCGTTGCGCGCGCGGCTGCGCAATTCGTTGACCGTGTCCTCGTCGAAGGCGTCGATCTCGAGCATCTCGTTCAGCGGCACGTAGGCGATTTCCTCCAGCGAAGTGAATCCTTCCTGGATCAGGATATCGGCCACTTCCTGGTCGACGTCGAGCTTGTCGATGAACAGCGCACGCGTACGTCTCGCTCTCGTCCTGATGCTTCTGCTGCGATTCCTCGACGCCCATCAGATTGATTTCCCATCCGGTGAGCTCGGAAGCGAGGCGGACGTTCTGACCGTTGCGGCCGATCGCCATCGCCAGATTTTCCTCGTCGACGACGACGTCCATGCTGTGCCGTTCCTCGTCGACGACGATGCTGGAGATCTCCGCCGGCGAAAGCGCGTTGATCACCAGCTTGGCCGGGTCCTCGGAAAACAGGACGATGTCGACGCGCTCGCCGGCGAGCTCGTTGGTCACCGCGGTCACGCGCGAACCGCGCATGCCGATGCAGGTGCCCTGCGGATCGAGCCTCGGATCGTTCGACTTCACCGCGATCTTGGCGCGCACGCCGGGGTCGCGCGCCGCCGCCTTGATCTCGATCAGGCCTTCTTCGATCTCCGGGACCTCGAGCTCGAACAGGCGCACGACCAGATCGGGCGTGATGCGCGACAGCAGGAGCTGCGGGCCGCGCGCCTGCGACTCGATCTTGATCACGTAGGCGCGAACGCGGTCGCCGACGCGCAGATTCTCCTTCGGGATCAGCTGATCGCGCGGAATCATGCCTTCGATCCGGCCCGATTCGACGATCACGTTGCCGCGCTCGATGCGCTTGACCGTCCCGGTCAGCAGATTGTCGTCGCGGTCGAGGAAATCGTTGAGGATCTGCTCGCGCTCGGCGTCGCGGATCTTCTGCAAGATCACCTGCTTCGCCGCCTGCGCGCCGATGCGGCCGAATTCGACGGGCTCGAGCGGCTCCTCGATCACGTCGCCCAGCTGCGAGCGGCGGATCGCGCTCGGCGGCGTCGGTGATCGCGATCTGGCGCGCCGGCTCCTCGTGCTCCTCGTCGGGCACGACCGTCCACCGCCGGAACGAGTCGTAGTCGCCGGTCTCACGATCGATCGACACGCGAGCATCGATGTCCTGGGTAAAGCGTTTCTTGGTCGCCGAGGCCAGCGCCGATTCCAGCGCCGTGAACACGATGTCCTTCGGCACGTTCTTCTCGCGCGCCAGCGCGTCGACGAGCAACAGCAATTCGCGGTTCATCTTGCGTTTCTCCACTCAATCTTCGGCACCAGCCGCGCGCGGTCGATATTGGCCAGCGCGATCGTGCGCGGACCCGTTTCGGTGTCCAGCCGCACCGCATCGCCTTCGACGCCGCGCAGAATGCCTTTCAAGCGCCTGGCGTTGTCGATGGCCTCGCGCAAAGTCAGCCGGACTTCCTCGCCCGAGAAGCGGGCGAAGTCCGCGGCCTTCTTCAGCGGCCGGTCGAGTCCCGGCGACGACACCTCGAGCCGGTCGTAGTCGATCTGCTCGGCGGCGAAAAGATGGGTCAGATGGGTGCTCACCTGCGCGCAATCCTCGACGTCGACGCCACCCGGCTTGTCGATGAATACGCGCACGAGCCCGCTCCGGGCCGAGTGGTCCCAGTCGACCAGCTCGTAGCCCAGCGGGGGCAACGTGCGCTCAAGAACGTCGGACAGCTTCAGCAATGGCGCCGCCATGAAACCGAAAAAGTAAAAAAAAATGGGCTGTCGAGCCCATTTCTTATCGTTTACCACCGGACTCAGATTATAGCAAAAAATCGTCTCGACTTGAAGGGCTTAAGCGGCTGCGGGGCCCTGCCTGCGGCCACCCGGCTTTCCCGCTGTGGCGGGGCCTCTGGCGGATCCCCGCGCAGAGGCGCCGACTCGCTCCGGGTCGGCTAAACTTAGCGGTAGAAACCCTTGTCGGAGAAGCGGCATGGCGCGGTCTTCACACATTGCGGCGATCAGGCGTGCCGCGTATTTTTTCGCGCTAGTCCTTGCCGCGTGCACTGCGCCGACGCCGGAGCCGACCCCGTTGCCGGTGACGCCGCCGAACGAGGCAGCCGGCGCAGCCGTCGTGCGACGGCCGCTGCCGGCCGCGACGCCTCCCCCCGCACCGCCGGTAGCCGCGTCGCCGGTCAATCCGCCTCCGGCGCCTACTCTGGCGATCGCCGCGCCGCCGGGCGCCCTTTACGTCTGCGTCAGCGGCGCCGGTGCGGAACTGCGTCAGACATCGATCGAATTTGCACCTGGGGTCGGTGAGCTTTGCCGCAAGCATCCCGAGATGGGGCCCTGCCAGTACGAACGCAACGCCTGCCGTCGCAGCGGCGGTCGGGTTTTCGCGGCCGATGGCAGCGAAATCACGCGCAGTGTCGAGGACGAATACGACAAGCGCGTGCTCCGCATCCGCCTGCGCTCCAACTGAGATCTACCGCACCGTCGCTTTGCCCGGAGGAATAAGCCGCCCCGACCGGGCTGTTTTTCTCTGCTATGCTATCGTCATAGCCTGGACCATGCCGTCGAGGACGCGGCGGCCGCCCACAGGATGGGCCGGATACCCAGCATCCAAAGGAAATCGCCGCATGGCGACCCTGGCAAAGGCGGTCGTGGAGGAGAAATCTGCTCGTTGCGGCGACGCTGCTGTTGCTCGGCGTACGCTGCGCCTCGGCCTATGACTGGCTGCAGTTCGGCGGAGATCAACAGCATAGCGGGCGAAACAGCGCCGAGACCATCCTGACCCCGGCCAACGTCGGCGCGCTCGCCGTCAAGTATCAGGTAACGCTGGCCGGCAACCGCCGACGGCGCGCCGGTCTTCCTCGAAAGCGTGTCCACGCCCGGCGGGCGTCAAGAATCTGTTGTTCGTCACGACCCGGGACGGACGGATCATTGCGCTCGACGCGCAGAACGGCGTCGGTCGTCTGGAGCCATCAGAATGGTCCAGGTGGCTGCACGATCAACAACGGCGGCAACCCTTGCTATACGACGTCGTCGCCGGCGATCGATCCCAACCGGCTCCATGTCTACGCTTATGGGCTCGACGGCAATGTCCACAAGTACCAGGTCGGCGACGGCACCGAAATCCTGACCGGCGGCTGGCCGCAGCTCGCCACGCTCAAAGGCTTCGACGAAAAGGGCTCGTCGGCACTGTCGATCGCCACCGCGGCCGGCGTCAAATACCTCTATGTGGTGCACGGCGGATACCCGGGCGACAACGGCGATTACCAGGGTCATGTCACCGCGATCAACCTCGGCACGGGCGCGCAGAAAGTGTTCAACACTGCATGCAGCGACAAGGCGCTGCACCTCGATCATTTCAGCGCGCCTGAAACGCCGACGACCTGCGCCACGCGCCAGAACGCGATCTGGGCCCGGCCGGGCGTGTTCTACGACGCCGGCACCAATCGGATTTTCATGGCAACCGGGCAATGCTTTCACGGCGGGCGTCGGCCGCTTCGACGGGGTTCACAACTGGAGCGAGTCGGTGATTGCGCTGCAGCCCGACGGCACCGGTGGAACGGGCGGCAACGCGGGGAAGCCACTCGACAGCTACACGCCGCCGAACTGGTCTTCGCTCGACGACAGCGACACCGACATCGGCAGCACTGGGCCGACGCTTCTTCCCGCACCGCCGAATTCGAACGTCCAAAATCTTGCCGTGCAAAGCGGCAAGGACGGCATGTTGCGCCTGTTGAATCTGGCCAACCTCAGCGGTGCGGGAGGACCCGGCAACCTCGGCGGCTCGATCGGCGCGCCGATTTCGGTGCGTCAGGGCGGCGGCGTTTTCAGCCAACCCGCCGTGTGGATCAATCCCGCCGACAACAGTACCTGGTTTTTCGTCGTCAATGGCAACGGCACGTCGGCGGTGCGAGTCAGCGTCGACAGCGGTGGGAACCCCTCGCTCGTCACGCAATGGCCGGCGATCAACATGGCCACTTCGGTGCCGGGCGGCACCTCGCCTATCGTCGCCAACAACATGCTCTTCTATATCAGCGGGGGTAACGTACGCGTCCTCGATCCGGGCACGGGCAACATTTTGCGTACGGCATCGGGAACCGGCTCGCCGCACTGGCAAAGCCTGATCGTCGCGAATGGCGTCGTATACGCAACGGATCAGGCCAGCCACCTGACCGCCTTCTCGCCGCCGTCGGTGCAATCGCCGACGACGACGGTGCTGGCGAAGCTCAGCCAATCCGGCCAATGCGGGAACGAGCGTGGTGTTGACGGCGACGGTGACCGGGACGGGGCCGACCGGCAATGTCAATTTCAGCGAAGGCGGTAGTGCGCTGGCCGGATGTGCGGCCGTGGCGCTGGCCGGTGGCGGCAACGCACCCAGCGCGACCTGCACGATCAGCACCTTGAGCGTCGGCAGCCACGCCATCGTGGCGAGCTACGGCGGCGATGCCGCGAATGCCGGCTCGACCAGCAGCACCTTGCTGCAGGTCATCAATACCGCTTCCGGCGGGGTCAATGTCGCGTTGGCCAGCGCCGGCGCCGTGGCGTCAGCCTCGAGCGTGTTCAGCCCGCAGTATCCGGTGGCTGCCGTCAACAACAACGACCGCACGGGTGCGGGTTGGGGCAACGGCGGCGGCTGGAACGACGCCACCGCCAATGTCTTCCCCGACTGGGTCGAGATCGATTTCAACGGCAACAAGACCCTCGATCGGGTCATCGTCTACACCCTGCAGGACAACTATCCGAATCCGATCGAGCCGACCGACAGCCTGACCTTCGCCCAGTACGGCGTGACCGGCTTCACCGTGCAGGGCTGGACCGGCAGCGCCTGGACGACACTGGCGACCGTAACCGGCAACAACCTGGTCAAGCGTGCGGTGACCTTCTCGCCCTTTACCACCGCCCGCATCCGGGTCAATGTGACCAGCGCGCTGCTGCAGTACTCGCGCCTGGTCGAAGTCGAAGCCTGGGGCACGGCAAGCTTAAGCCCAACGACAACGACCGCCTCCAGCGTTCAGAATCCCATCCTTGCTGGCGGGATTGCGACCCTTATCGCGACCGTGACCGGAAATAATCCGACCGGGTTCGTCCGCTTTAGCATTGGAGGGCAGTACGTCGCCGGGTGCATTTTTGGTGCGCCTCTTGTCGGTGTCGGCAACGTCAAGACGGCGTCTTGCAGCACCGGCGCACCAACCAACGTGCTACCTCCCGGCTCGTATGGGGTGTTTGCCGGCTATATCGGCGATGCGCAGAATTTACCGTCCCAGGATACCTCTCTGGTGCAGGTCGTCAGCGCGACGCCTGCCTTTGCGACTTCGACCACCATCGCCAGTTCGCGGAATCCTTCAAATCTCGGTACGAGTATCACGTTCTCGGCGACGGTCAGCGGTCAAAATCCCACAGGCGTAGTCGACTTCCGTATTGTTGGCTTTACGGGCTGCATCGCGACCCCTCTTACCGGAAGTGGCAACACCAAGCTTGCACAGTGCACGACCAGTTCGCTTTCCTGGGTGACAACACCGTGGTGGCGGCCTACTCAGGCGATGGAAACAATACAGCCTCGCAGGGCCAGCTGACACAGACCGTGAATCCTGCGGTCGGCACAAATTTCGCGCTGGCCAGCAACGGCGCCATCGCATCCGCCTCGAGCACCTTCAGCGCCGCCTTCCCGGTCTCGGCCGTCAACAACAACGAGCGCGCCGGACTCAACTGGGGCAACGGCGGCGGCTGGAACGACGCCACCGGCAACGCCTTCCCCGACTGGGTCCAGATCAACTTCAGCGGCAGCAAGACCATCAACCGCGTCGTCGTCTATACGCTGCAGGACAACTATTCGAATCCGGTCGAGCCGACCGACACCCTGACCTTCAGCCTCTACGGCATCACCGCCTTCGTCGTGCAAGGCAAGCAGGCAGGCCGATGGGTCACGCTGGCCTCCGTCAGCGGCAACAACCTGGTCAAGCGCACCGTCACCTTCGCCCCCTTCACCACCACCCGCATCCGCATCCGCGTCACCGCCGCTCTGGCCTCCTTCTCCCGCATCACCGAAATCGAAGCTTGGGGAAATTGAGACAATTCTCACATTTTGTTGACGACAACTAATAAAACCTTGTTTATCTTTCTCGGGGGCCTGCAACTCCGAGCCAGCCGGTTAGCTCTCACTCCTCTGTGGGCCGGCAATTCCTAGCGCGATTCTTGCTGTGGATGAAGACAGGCGCGTTTTAATGCTTGGCAAATGGCGCCCATGCCATTAGCATAGGCGTCTCGCGTCAGCTAATGCCGATTTGTGGTAGCTTGCCGACCCAGTACGGCGCCAACAAGACACAGATGAAGCATTCATATCCACGATTTTTGTATACGACAATAGCGGTCTTCTTTGCTGCGCTTGCCGTCGCCTTGCCCGCCGGCGCGCACCATGGCGCCGATGCGGTCATCGCCGGATCACAGTCGGCGCCGCTTGCGACGACCGTCGAGACGGCTGCCGGCATCGATCGACGAGCTCGTCGTCGACAACCGCGTCACCGGCACGACCACGCGCTACACGCTGCTGCGACGGGACGATGGGATCGTGGTGGGCTTGCGTGGCGCCAATTCGGAAAGCCTGTTCAAGGGGACGCGCGTGACTGCCAGCGGCCGCCGGGCTGGCGATACGCTTCAGGTCGAAAGCTACGGCGTGCTCGTCGGGGCCGTCGCCGACGATGGCCGTCCAGACAACGGGCGCAGGACAAGTACAGGGGACGCTGCTCCTCGCGCATATCGACGACTTCGAGCACGATCGCGGCGAGTTCAGGATGGTGGTGCGCCGCGACGACGGCCACTCGACCGAGTTGCGGCTGGGCGTCTTGCCGGATTCGCTGCGCACCGGCATGACCGTCGTCGCTCATGGCACCCCCAGCGCCGACAATCTGTCGCTGGACACGAACCGCATCGAAGTGCTCGCACTGCCGGCGACTCCGAAAGCCAGGACCGAGAGCTTCAGCATCCAGTCGCTGACGACCAACAACGTTCTTGTGCTCCTGGTCAAGTTCACCGATTCGGCACCGGCAGACGCCTTCACGTCCAGCCGCAGGTGCAACAGGTGATGGTGACCAACTCCAACAGCGTCGCCGCCTACTACAGCGAGGTTTCATACGGTCAGCAGGCATTGAACGTCACGGTCGCATGCTTGACGCCGAGCACCGGCTGCACGGCAAACACCTATTCCGGAGGATGGCTCAAGGGCCTTGATCCTACGACGCAAGCAACCCATCGCGACACCGGCCAACTGCGATTACAACTCGATCCACCAGGCCGCCGACACTGCGGCGACCAACGCGGGACATCAACGTCGCGAGCTATCAGCAATCGGTATTACGTCTTTCCGTACCTGTCAGCCTGTGGCTGGGCGGGATTGGCCTATGTCGGCTATGGCGAAGCGTACAGCAACGGCTACAACACCCTGGGCGTGTACGGACACGAGCTTGGCCACAACTTTGGCTTGCTGCACGCGGGCAGCCTCCGCTGCGCCGGTCAAATGCCATGCACCGGCGGCAGCGTCGCCGAGTACGGCGATCCGTTCGACATCATGGGGAACACCAACACCGGCGGCTCGCATTTCAACGCCAAGCAAAAGTCCGACATTCTGCAATGGATCCCTGCGACGGCGATCAAGACCCATACGACGCGGAACGGCGACTTATACGTTGTCACCGATCGAATCGGCCGGCGGCGCGACCTACGCGATCAAGATCCCGGCGGCAAGCAATCGAACCTACTGGGTCGAATATCGCCAGCCGATCGGGTTCGACAGCGCGCTATCCGCTTATCCGAACAACGGCGCTCAGATTCGGGTAGCGAGCCCGTTCGAGTCGTCCGCAGGTGCGGATGACACTCGAGATTCTCGACATGACGCCGGGCACCGGCACATTTACGGATGCGGCACTGCTTGCCGGACAAAGCTACACCGACTCCACCTACGGCATCACCATCACCGTCGGCTCGGCGTCGCCGACGTCGCTCAATGTCACCGTTGCGGTCGGACCCGGCAGCCCGACGACGACGACGCTGACGAGCTCGGCCAACCCCTCCGCGCTGGGTGCGACCGTCACGTTCACGGCAAGCGTCACCGGCACTTCGCCGACCGGTACGGTGAATTTTACCGATGCCGGCAGCACGGTCGCCGGCTGCGGCGCGGTTGCGCTGAGCGGTTCCGGCAATACCCGCACCGCGCAGTGCTTCAGCAGCGCACTGGGTCGTGGGAACGCATAGCCTTGTCGCCGCATACAGCGGCGGCGCGGGCAACAATGCCTCGAGCAGCGCCGCGCTCTCTCAGGTCGTCAACAAGGCGGCGAGCACGACCACGCTCGCAAGCTCGAAGAACCCGTCGACGTCCGGCGCGAGCGTCACCTTGACCGCCACCGTCGTCGGCATCGCGCCGACCGGCAGCATCAACTTCAAGGACGGCGGCGCCTCGATCGCCGGCTGCAGCGCGGTCGCGCTGGCCGGCAGCGGCAACAGCAGGACCGCCGCATGCACGACCAGCACGCTGTCCGTCGCCACGCACAGCATCGTCGCTGCGTATGGCGGCGACGCGAGCAATCTCGCATCGAACAGCGCGACCTTGTCGCAGGTAGTCAACTCGGCCGGACCGGCGCCGACGACGACGACGCTGGCGAGCTCGAAGAATCCATCGACGGTCGGAACCAGCGTGACGTTCACCGCCACCGTCGCGGGCAGCAATCCGACCGGCAGCGTCAATTTCAAGGACGGCGCGAATTCGATCAGCGGTTGCAGCGCCGTCGCGCTGACCGGCAGCGGCAACAGCAGGACCGCCGCGTGCAGCACCAGCGCGCTGACCGCGGCGACGCACAGCATCACCGCCGCCTACGCGGGCGATGCCGGCAATGCCGCCTCGACCAGCGCGAGCGCTGTCGCAGGTAGTCAATTCGGTCGGCGCCGTGCCGACGACGACGACGCTGGTGAGCTCGAAGAATCCGTCGACCGTCGGAACCAGCGTGACCTTCACCGCCACCGTCGCCGGCAGCAATCCGACCGGCAGCGTCAACTTCAAGGATGGCGCCAATTCGATCAGCGGTTGCTGGCAATCGCGTTGGCTGGCAGCGGCAACAGCAAGACCGCCGCGTGCAGCACCAACGCGCTGACCGCCGCCACGCACAGCATCACCGCAGCCTACTTCGGGCGACGCCGGCAATGCGGCGTCGACCAGTGCGGCACTGTCGCAAGTGGTCAACGCCACGTCCAGCATCAATGTCGCGCTTGCCAGCAATGGCGGCGTCGCCACCGCCTCGAGCACCTACAGCAGCAGCTATCCGGTATCCGCGATCATCAACAACATTCGCACCGGCGCCAACTGGGGCGTCAGCGGCGGCTGGAACGATGCCACCGCCAATGCCTGGCCCGACTGGGTGCAGATCAACTTCAGCGGCAGCAAGACCATCGATCACGTCGTCGTCTATACGGTCCAGGACAACTACGCCAACCCGGTCGAGCCGACCGACACGATGACCTTCAGCCTGTACGGCATCACCGCGTTTACCGTGCAGGGCTGGAACGGCTCGGCCTGGGTGAACCTGGGCAGCGTCAGCGGCAACAACCTGGTCAAGCGCACGGTGAATTTCGCCGCCTACACGACCGATCGCATCCGCATCAACGTCACCGCCGCGCTCGCCAGCTACTCCCGCATCACCGAAGTCGAAGCCTGGGGCACCGCGCCGCTCGGGCCGATTACACGACGACGTCGGTGGTGAGCTCGCTCAATCCGTCGACGGTCGGAACCAGTGTCACCTTCACCGCCACGGTCGCCGGCAGCAATCCGACCGGCAGCGTCAACTTCAAGGACGGCGCGCAATTCGATCAGCGGTTGCTCGCGCCATCGCATTGGCTGGCAGCGGCAACAGCAAGACCGCCGCGTGCAGCACCAACGCGCTGACCGCCGCCACGCACAGCATCACCGCAGCCTACTCCGGCGACGCCGGCAATGGGGCGTCGACCAGTGCGGCGCTGTCGCAAGTGGTCAACGCCACGTCCAGCATCAATGTCGCCCTTGCCAGCAATGGCGGCGTCGCCAGCGCCTCGAGCACCTACAGCAGCGGCTATCCGGTATCCGCGATCATCAACAACATTCGCACCGGCGCCAACTGGGGCGTCAGCGGCGGCTGGAACGATGCCACCGGCAATGCCTGGCCCGACTGGGTGCAGATCAACTTCAGCGGCAGCAAGACCATCGATCACGTCGTCGTCTATACGGTCCAGGACAACTACGCCAACCCGGTCGAGCCGACCGACACGATGACCTTCAGCCTGTACGGCATCACCGCGTTTACCGTGCAGGGCTGGAACGGCTCGTCCTGGGTGACGCTGGGCAGCGTCAGCGGCAACAACCTGGTCAAGCGCACGGTGAATTTCGCCGCCTACACGACCGACCGCATCCGCATCAACGTCACCGCCTCGCTCGCCGGTTACTCCCGCATCACCGAGGTCGAAGCCTGGGGGCATTGACAGCGCAACACCTGCCCCTGGCGTCGCCTGCAGCGACGATCTGCGCGACACGGAGGTAGCGCGCAAAAGCCGCTGCGATCGCGGCGCATTTGTTACTATCCGGCAGCCATGCAGCGCCGCGCCGTCCGGCCCGCGCTTGCCGCGGTCCCGAGGACCCGACTCGAAACAATGATCTTCTGCAAGTTCATGCGCTCGAGCGCAGCGTCGCTACGCCTGCTTTGCGCGCTTGTGTTGAGCTTGGCGTATCTTTTTTCGGCGCTTGCCGGAGCGGCAGGAACACCGCAGGGGATCGGCATAACATACGGCCAACCTGCCGTCCCGGCTGCGGAATTCAGCGGCGATCTGAGCAGACTGACACTGCCCCAGGCATCCCCTGCCACGGCGCGAATCCAACGTCCGCTGCTCCGTGGCCCGGCATCATCCAAGGTCGCCCAAGGCCCCTCGTCGCTCGAACCGCAATCGCAGGGTCCGCTCGCGCCGATGCCGAATCCGATCCTGACCTTTGCCGGAATCAGCTTCAACGACTCCTGCACCGGAGGGCAATGCGGCGGTGGCTGGCCACCGGACCCGAACGGCGACGTGGGGCCGAACCACTATATCGAAGCGGTCAATACTGCTTACGCCATCTACGACAAGAGCGGGACGCGGCTCGCCGCGTTTACCGAAGATCAGCTGTGGGCCGGCGCTCCGGCGTCGCTGTGCACGTCGGCTCCTCAAGGCGATCCGATCGTCATCTACGATTGGCTGGCCGATCGCTTCGTGCTGACGCACTTCGCATTCGCATCGGTCAGCGGACCGTTCTACCAGTGCATCGCCGCGTCGAAGACCGGCGACCCGGTTGCCGGCGGCTGGTGGCTGTACGCGGTGCGCATGGACCCGGGCGGCTCCGGCCTGCCTCCGGTCGGCGATATCAACGACTACAGCAAGTTCGGGCTCTGGCACGACTGCCTGTACATGGCAGCGAACGCGTTCACGCCGAGCGGCGCCTACGATGGCGTCATGTTCGCGTCGTTCAGCCGGGCCGATCTTTACAGCGGCGCGCCGTTGACGCTGTCGATCGGTTATCTGCCGCCGTCGAGCAACGCCTTCACGCTGATACCCAGCAACAACCAGGGCAAGGGCGCGAACGCGGCGCAGCCGGGAACACCGAATTATTTCGTTTCCGAATCGGGAGTCGTCGAGAATTTCGAGGTTCGCAAGTTCAGTCCCGGTCCGAACTGCGGCGCGGGCGGCACGCTGGGCGCACCGACGATCGTCAGCCAGGCTCAGTACACGTTCCAGCAAGGCGCAATCGTTCCGCAACCGAACACGTCGCGGAAGCTGGACATGATCGACGATCGGCTCATGCAGAAGGTTCAATATCGCAAAATCGGAGGAACGGAATCGTTGTGGGTCACGCATCCGGTCGGAAGCAGCTCGGGTACGATCGCGATGCAATGGGCGCAGCTCGACGTCACCGGCGGAGTGATCGCGACTACGCCCGTGCAGCAGCAGATTTACGCGCCCGATGCTTCGCTCAATCGCTTCATGGGCAGTCTCGCCGTCGACGGACAGGGCAACATGGCGCTTGGATACACGACGTCGAACGGCATCTCTCCGAATTTTCCGAGCATTGCCTATTCCGGCAGGCTCGCGACCGATCCGTTGAATACGCTGCCGCAGACCGAAGTGAAAATGACCGCCGGCGCCGGCTCACAAGTCAACAATTGCGGTGGCGGGCCGTGCGATCGATGGGGCGATTACAGTGCGATGAGCGTCGATCCCGCCGACGATTGCACGTTCTGGTACATCAACGAGTACTACAGCAGCCAGACCAACGGTAACAGCGGCAACTGGCAAACGCGCATCGGCTCGTTCAAATTTCCATCGTGCTCCGCACAGCCCGCGACGACGACGGCGCTGTCGAGCTCAGCCAATCCGGCCAATGCGGGAACGAGTGTGCTGTTGACGGCGACGGTGACCGGGACGGGGCCGACCGGCAATGTCAATTTCAGCGAAGGCGGTAGTGCGCTGGCCGGATGTGCGGCCGTGGCGCTGGCCGGTGGCGGCAACGCACCCAGCGCGACCTGCACGATCAGCACCTTGAGCGTCGGCAGCCACGCCATCGTGGCGAGCTACGGCGGCGATGCCGCGAATGCCGGCTCGACCAGCAGCACCTTGCTGCAGGTCATCAATACCGCTTCCGGCGGGGTCAATGTCGCGTTGGCCAGCGCCGGCGCCGTGGCGTCAGCCTCGAGCGTGTTCAGCCCGCAGTATCCGGTGGCTGCCGTCAACAACAACGACCGCACGGGTGCGGGTTGGGGCAACGGCGGCGGCTGGAACGACGCCACCGCCAATGTCTTCCCCGACTGGGTCGAGATCGATTTCAACGGCAACAAGACCCTCGATCGGGTCATCGTCTACACCCTGCAGGACAACTATCCGAATCCGATCGAGCCGACCGACAGCCTGACCTTCGCCCAGTACGGCGTGACCGGCTTCACCGTGCAGGGCTGGACCGGCAGCGCCTGGACGACACTGGCGACCGTAACCGGCAACAACCTGGTCAAGCGTGCGGTGACCTTCTCGCCCTTTACCACCGCCCGCATCCGGGTCAATGTGACCAGCGCGCTGCTGCAGTACTCGCGCCTGGTCGAAGTCGAGGCCTGGGGCACCGCCGCGGTCGGTCCGCCGCCATCGAGCACGACCTTGGCGAGTTCACTCAACCCCTCCACCGTCGGTGCGAGCGTCACCTTCACTGCCACTGTCACCGGCAGCAATCCTACCGGCAGCGTCGCCTTCACCGACGGCGGCAATGCGATCAGCGGCTGCAGCGCGGTGGCGCTCACCGGCAGCGGCAATGCCCGTACCGCACCGTGCACCAGCAGCGCCTTGAGTCAGGGCACGCACAGCATCGTCGCCGCCTATGCGGGCGACGCCGGCAACGCCGCCTCGAGCAGCAGTCCTCTGTCTCAAGTCGTCAATGCCGCCGGTGCGAGCAATGTCGCGCTGGCCAGCAACGGCGCCATCGCATCCGCCTCGAGCACCTTCAGCGCCGCCTTCCCGGTCTCGGCCGTCAACAACAACGAGCGCGCCGGACTCAACTGGGGCAACGGCGGCGGCTGGAACGACGCCACCGGCAACGCCTTCCCCGACTGGGTGCAGATCAACTTCAGCGGCAGCAAGACCATCAACCGCGTCGTCGTCTATACGCTGCAGGACAACTATTCGAATCCGGTCGAGCCGACCGACACCCTGACCTTCAGCCTCTACGGCATCACCGCCTTCGTCGTGCAAGGCAAGCAGGCAGGCCGATGGGTCACGCTGGCCTCCGTCAGCGGCAACAACCTGGTCAAGCGCACCGTCACCTTCGCCCCCTTCACCACCACCCAGATCCGCATCCGCGTCACCTCCGCTCTGGCCTCCTTCTCCCGCATCACCGAAATCGAAGCTTGGGGAAATTGAGATGCGATAAACGCGTCCTTACTCGCTCAAAAACAAAACGCCCCGACATCTGATCGGGGCGTTTTGCTTTTAGGGTGCCTGACGATGACCTACTTTCGCACGGGCAATCCGCACTATCATCGGCGCGCCGCTGTTTCACGGTCCTGTTCGGGATGGGAAGGGGTGGGGCCAGCGGGCTAAGGTCGTCAGGCATTGACGGGTGTCGGCGGACCGGAAGCTTGGTCGGCCGAGGCGAAGGGAAGAAGCAAAGCTTGGATTAGATTGTGTTGCGATATTCTTGCGCCAACACCGTAACGACGCGTCTAGCGCGCACCGTTATGGGATCAAGCCGCACGGGCAATTAGTATCGGTTAGCTCAAGGCGTTACCGCCCTTCCACACCCGACCTATCAACGTGGTGGTCTGCCACGACCCTTCAGGGGGATCAAGTCCCCGGGAGATCTCATCTTCAGGCACGTTTCCCGCTTAGATGCTTTCAGCGGTTATCGCTTCCGTACATAGCTACCCGGCAATGCGACTGGCGTCACAACCGGTACACCAGCGGTACGTCCACTCCGGTCCTCTCGTACTAGGAGCAGCCCCCGTCAAATCTCCAGCGCCCACGGCAGATAGGGACCAAACTGTCTCACGACGTTTTGAACCCAGCTCACGTACCACTTTAAATGGCGAACAGCCATACCCTTGGGACCGGCTACAGCCCCAGGATGTGATGAGCCGACATCGAGGTGCCAAACACCGCCGTCGATATGAACTCTTGGGCGGTATCAGCCTGTTATCCCCGGCGTACCTTTTATCCGTTGAGCGATGGCCCTTCCATTCAGAACCACCGGATCACTATGTCCTGCTTTCGCACCTGCTCGACTTGTCAGTCTCGCAGTCAAGCCCCCTTGTGCCATTGCACTATCAGTACGATGTCCGACCGTACCTAGGAGACCTTCGAGCTCCTCCGTTACTCTTTGGGAGGAGACCGCCCCAGTCAAACTGCCTACCATGCACGGTCCCCGAACCGGTTAACGGTCCTGGGTTAGAACCGCAATGACACCAGGCTGGTATTTCAACGTTGGCTCCACGCCATCTAGCGACAGCGCTTCATTGCCTCCCAGCTATCCTACACAGGTCCCATCACAGTCCAATGCAAAGCTACAGTAAAGGTGCACGGGGTCTTTCCGTCTTGCCGCGGGGAGATTGCATCTTCACAAACACTTCAACTTCGCTGAGTCTCGGGTGGAGACAGCGTGGCCATCGTTACGCCATTCGTGCAGGTCGGAACTTACCCGACAAGGAATTTCGCTACCTTAGGACCGTTATAGTTACGGCCGCCGTTTACCGGGGCTTCAATCAAGAGCTCGCACCCCATCATTTAACCTTCCGGCACCGGGCAGGCGTCACACCCTATACGTCGACTTTCGTCTTTGCAGAGTGCTGTGTTTTTGTTAAACAGTCGCAGCCACCATTTCTCTGCGGCCCCACTCGGCTCAGCCTGTACGGCTTCACCTACCTGAGGCGCACCTTATCCCGAAGTTACGGTGCTAATTTGCCGAGTTCCTTCACCCGAGTTCTCTCAAGCGCCTTAGAATATTCATCCTGCCCACCTGTGTCGGTTTGCGGTACGGTCAACCTGAAACTATCGCTTAGAGGCTTTTCCTGGAAGCAGGGTATCAGCAACTTCCGGCAGGCAAGCCCGCCTTCGTCATCACGCCTCAGCTAAGATCCCCGGATTTGCCTAAGGACCACGCCTACACGCTTAAACCGGGACATCCAACACCCGGCTCGCTTAACCTTCTCCGTCCCCCCATCGCATCTCAGGCCGGTGCGGGAATATTAACCCGCTTCCCATCGGCTACGACTCTCGTCCTCACCTTAGGGGCCGACTCACCCTGCGCCGATGAACGTGGCGCAGGAAACCTTGGGCTTTCGGCGACAGAGCTTTTCACTCTGTTTATCGCTACTCATGTCAGCATTCGCACTTCCGATACCTCCAGCAACCCTCACGAGTCACCTTCACCGGCTTACGGAACGCTCTCCTACCATCCACGCGCCTGATTCAAACTTCCTGCTCTGCCACCGCCCTGCCCTCCCAACTCGACTCGACCCGTCGGGAGCGCTTTGGTCTCGGCCGCGCCTTATCGGCGCTTAACCTTGCGCAAGACAAGTACGCGCAAGTTAGCCTCGCCCACGCTTATCGCTTCGGCAAGCAGTTTGAATCAAACGCGCGAATCCCTAGCTTCGGTACACAGTTTGAGCCCCGTTACATCTTCCGCGCAGGACGACTCGACCAGTGAGCTATTACGCTTTCTTTAAATGATGGCTGCTTCTAAGCCAACATCCTGGCTGTCTGAGCCTTCCCACCTCGTTTCCCACTTAACTGTGGCTTGGGGACCTTAGCTGAGGGTCTGGGTTGTTTCCCTTTCGACCCCGGACGTTAGCACCCGGAGTCTGTCTCCCACGCTAACACTTTGCGGTATTCGGAGTTTGCCATGGTTTGGTAAGGCGCCATGCCCCCCTAGCCATAACAGTGCTCTACCCCCGCAAGTCATACGTGAGGCACTACCTAAATAGTTTTCGGAGAGAACCAGCTATTTCCGGATTTGTTTAGCCTTTCACCCCTAGCCACAGCTCATCCCCGTCTTTTTCAACAGACGTGGGTGCGGCCCTCCACGAGGTGTTACCCCCGCTTCAGCCTGGCCATGGCTAGATCATCCGGTTTCGGGTCTACGCCATGCGACTTGTTTCGCCCTGTTCGGACTCGCTTTCGCTACGCCTCCCCTATTCGGTTAAGCTCGCCACACAACGTAAGTCGCTGACCCATTATACAAAAGGTACGCAGTCACCCTTACGGGCTCCCACTGTTTGTATGCATGCGGTTTCAGGATCTATTTCACTCCCCTTCCGGGGTTCTTTTCGCCTTTCCCTCACGGTACTGGTTCACTATCGGTCGATCACGAGTATTTAGCCTTGGAGGATGGTCCCCCCATCTTCAGACAGGATTTCACGTGTCCCGCCCTACTTCTCGTACCCTCAGTTCCACTCCCAACCTTTCGCGTACGGGGCTGTCACCCACTTTGGCCGCCCTTTCCAGAGCGCTCCGCTAAGTCGAAAGCTAAAAGGTACCGGCTGCTCCGATTTCGCTCGCCACTACTTTCGGAATCTCGGTTGATTTCTGTTCCTGCGGTTACTGAGATGTTTCAGTTCTCCGCGTTCGCTCTACCCACCCTATGAATTCAGGTGAGAGTGACCCTTGCGGGCCGGGTTTCCCCATTCGGACATCTCCGGATCAATGCTCGTTTACCAGCTCCCCGGAGCTTTTCGCAGGTTGCCACGTCCTTCATCGCCTGTGATCGCCAAGGCATCCACCACATGCACTTAGTCGCTTGACCCCATAACGCTACGCACTACCTCCGCACTCGCATTACAGGTGTTTGCGCACTCCCGCTTACGCCGACTAAGCGTAAGCAGGCTCGATACAATCTAACCCAGTCTCGCCCGTTCTTCGAATCCACGCTCGCGCGTAGACCCGCTCTCCCGAGCAAGACGCTTTACTTCTTCCATGTTGTTAAAGAACGTCCGAAACCTGCTCGGCACCGATCCAAAGATCAGAGCTAAACGCCACTCTCGCTTAGCTCTGCCCTCTAGCCTCGCCTACCCCAAACTGGTGGAGCTGATCGGGATCGAACCGACGACCCCCTGCTTGCAAAGCAGGTGCTCTCCCAGCTGAGCTACAGCCCCCTCGCTTAAGGCCACCCTGACTTGCCTGGCTTGCGACCTTGGAGGTGGTGGGTCTGGATGGATTCGAACCATCGACCCCCGCCTTATCAAGACGGTGCTCTAACCAACTGAGCTACAGGCCCGATTCAGGTCAACACCTGACGAACAACCGATAAGCGTGAGCACTTGAAGCGCTGACGTTGGGTAAGCAACCCCGATTGGCCAACATCGCTGTCAGCTATCCAGGTCGTTACCTGACTCCGAGAAAGGAGGTGATCCAGCCGCACCTTCCGATACGGCTACCTTGTTACGACTTCACCCCAGTCACGAAACGCACCGTGGTAAGCGGCCCCCTTGCGGTTAGCCTACCTACTTCTGGTACATCCCGCTCCCATGGTGTGACGGGCGGTGTGTACAAGACCCGGGAACGTATTCACCGCGACATGCTGATCCGCGATTACTAGCGATTCCGACTTCATGCAGTCGAGTTGCAGACTGCAATCCGGACTACGACCGGCTTTTATGGGGATTGGCTCCAGCTCGCGCTTTGGCAACCCTCTGTACCGGCCATTGTATGACGTGTGAAGCCCTACCCATAAGGGCCATGAGGACTTGACGTCATCCCCACCTTCCTCCGGTTTGTCACCGGCAGTCTCCCTAGAGTGCCCTTGCGTAGCAACTAGGGACAAGGGTTGCGCTCGTTGCGGGACTTAACCCAACATCTCACGACACGAGCTGACGACAGCCATGCAGCACCTGTGTTACGGCTCTCTTTCAAGCACCCCCACATCTCTGCAGGGTTCCGTACATGTCAAGGGTAGGTAAGGTTATTCGCGTTGCATCGAATTAATCCACATCATCCACCGCTTGTGCGGGTCCCCGTCAATTCCTTTGAGTTTTAATCTTGCGACCGTACTCCCCAGGCGGGCAACTTCACGCGTTAGCTGCGGTACCAGGAAATCGCTTCCCCAACACCTAGTTGCCATCGTTTAGGGCGTGGACTACCAGGGTATCTAATCCTGTTTGCTCCCCACGCTTTCGTGCCTGAGCGTCAATCTCAGCCCAGGGGGCTGCCTTCGCCATCGGTGTTCCGCCGCATCTCTACGCATTTCACTGCTACACGCGGCATTCCACCCCCCTCTGCCAGATTCCAGTCCCCTAGTTTCCACTGCCATTCCCAGGTTGAGCCCGGGGCTTTCACAACGGACTTGGAGAACCGCCTACGCACGCTTTACGCCCAGTAATTCCGATTAACGCTCGCACCCTACGTATTACCGCGGCTGCTGGCACGTAGTTAGCCGGTGCTTATTCCGCCGGTACCGTCATAGATCTCCCGTATTCAAGGAAACCCTTTCTTCCCGACTAAAAGCGGTTTACAACCCGAAGGCCTTCTTCCCGCACGCGGCATGGCTGGATCAGGGTTGCCCCCATTGTCCAAAATTCCCCACTGCTGCCTCCCGTAGGAGTCTGGGCCGTGTCTCAGTCCCAGTGTGGCTGATCATCCTCTCAGACCAGCTACCGATCGTCGCCTTGGTAGGCCTTTACCCCACCAACTAGCTAATCGGACATCGGCCGCTCCCATAGCGTGAGGCCCTTGCAGGTCCCCCACTTTCCTCCGTAGAGCATATGCGGTATTAATCCGGCTTTCGCCGGGTTATCCCCCACTACGGGATACGTTCCGATGTGTTACTCACCCGTTCGCCGCTCGCCGCCAGGGTTGCCCCCGCGCTGCCGCTCGACTTGCATGTGTAAAGCATGCCGCCAGCGTTCAATCTGAGCCAGGATCAAACTCTTCAGTTCAATACCTGTACAAGACTTCACTCATTCTGACGTCGACCAAGCCTTCCGCTTTTACGCAGAAAGCTTCGTCACGAGCCAGGCCGCCGTGATAGCCACCCAACCCGCTTCCTTCAGCATGAGTACTTCTCGTGATGCTTATCGAGCCCTCGAATCCCCAGTCAGTCAGCACGCGCCAGAGTCGCCCCCAGCACCCACTACCCAACCAGTCACCCAAGGCCGCCATCACCCCAAGTACCCACACTTATCGATTGTTCACGTTGTTAAAGAGCGTGCTCACCCCGGGTCGAGCAACAACGCCGGATTCGGTCGAGCAGAGGGGACGAATTATAATGATTCGAGCGCGACATTGCAAGCATCGAGCGACGCCGTTCCAGTGATTTTGCCTATGGAATCGCTGCCGACGGCGCGCTTAGCTACATGAATTCAGACACTTCGCAAATGATCTCAACCAAGGCCATCGCGCTGCCTGCGCCGGATCCGGCGATCTCGCTCTGGCTCTATCCGCTGGACTGCAGCAGTGACGAATCGCGCGAGCTTGCGCGATTGCTATCGCCGCTCGAAATCGAGCGCGCGGATCGCTTCGGCACGCCGGCGCTGCGAGCGCGCTGGATCGCCGGGCGCGCAGCATTGCGCCGGCTGCTCGGCGCGGCGCTTGGCCTCGATCCCGCGGCGGTTTCGCTGCGTCGTGGCACTCGCGGCCGTCCCGAAGTCGCGGCGGAACATGCGCTCGATTTCAATGTGTCGCACACCGACGACGTGGCGCTGATCGGCATCGCCGCCGGATTGCCGCCCGGCGCACGGATCGGAGTCGACATCGAGCGCGAGGATCGCGCGGTCAATGCCGACGGTTTGGCGCGCAAGTTCATGACCGCGCGCGAGCGCGCGGCGATGGCCCCGCTCGACGAAGAGGCGCGCCGCCGCCACTTCCTGCGACTGTGGACCTGCAAGGAAGCGATGAGCAAGGCCACTGGAGATGCGCTTTCGGCGCCGTTTCGGGACATCGACGTGGACCTCGATCAGGGACCGCGGTTGGTCGCTGGGCCGCCTCCCTACATCGCCGGCCACTGGCGCCTGGTGAATACTGCTGTCCCGGCACGACTGATTGCAACGATCGCGATCTGGCGCGGCGCCTGAAGCTTCTCTGTGCGTTCGCGTCCCGCGTTCAGCCACTGGCTGCGTCGACCGCCACGGGTTTGGCGTATTTCCATTTCTTCTGCAGCCAAAGCCAATCGGCCGGATTCTCGCGAATGTCGTGCTCGAGCATGCGCGCGTACCGCTCGACGACGACCTGATCCGCGCCTTCGTCGTACGGCGGCTCGGCCAACGGCGTCAGGCGGACCGAGTAGTACCCTCGCCGCAACCGTCGCATAGTCACGTAGAGAACCTTCGCGTCGAGAAATCGCGCGATCTTGCCGGCACCGAGAAAAAAAGCTGTGTCCTGCTCGAGGAAACGCGTCCATTGCCGCGGATCCTTTCCCTTTGGCGTCTGATCGGCGATCAGCGCGTAGACTCGCGGTTGTCCGGCCCTGCTCATCAGATCGAAAATAAAATCCTTTCGCGGGACGAAGCGGCTCCCGAAACGCGCGCGGGCCTCCCGCAGAAACCTGTCGACCGCTTCCACGCGCTGCGGTTGATAGACAACGTCGATCGTGATGTCGAAACGCGCGCCGGTCGCGAGCGACAGCCATTCCCAGTTGCCGAAGTGGGCGGTCAGCAGAATGACCGATTGCTTCGCGTCCACGCAGGCGGTGACCAGCTCGGGATTTTCGATCGTCACGCGGCGCTGCAAAGCATCGGCGCTGGCCCCATAGCCCCAGAATGCTTCGAACAGCGTATCCGCGAGATTGCGGTATGAGCGCCGAAGAATGACGGCGCGCTCATCCGCGCTCTTGCCGGGAAAAGCGTTAGCGATATCCAGCTCGGCACGGTCGCGCCGCCACCGCAGCACGCGAAATGCGACGAAGTATACGACCGCGCTCCACGTGTAGAGCAGCGGCAGTGGCACGCGTGTAAGCGCCTTCAGCAGGAATTGCATAGGATTCGATCGCCGGGATTCAATTCCGCTCGCGCCACCGCGCGAATATAGACGAGCGCGTCGGCCGGAGCAATGCGCAATCCTGCGCGCATCGAATGTCGCCGCTAATGCGCCCGCTCAGGCGACCGCCACCAGCCGGTCGAGGGATTCCGGATCCTTCAGCAGCTCGTCACTGCTCGAGCGGTGCACGATCCTGCCACGGTCGAGAACGATCGCTTGCTGCGTCAGCTGCAGGGCGAGGCGCGCGTGCTGCTCGACGACGACCACTGCGAATTCCCGCGCCCGCACCAGCTCGCCGATCAGCCGCATCAGCTCCTGGACGATGATCGGCGCAAGCCCCTCCATCGGCTCATCGAGCAGCAGCAGCTTCGGGTTGGTCATCAAGGCTCGCGCGATGGCCACCATTTGCTGCTCGCCGCCCGACAACTGATTGCCGAGGTTGCGCTTGCGTTGCTCCAGTTGCGGAAACATCCGGTAGACGCGATCTATCGTCCATGGTCCGGGCCGAGCGACGACGCTCAAGTGCTCGTCGACAGTCAGCGACGGGAACATGAATCGTTCCTGCGGCACCCAGCCGAGGCCCGCGTGCGCGCGCCTAAACGTCGGCAGCGCCGTAACGTCCACGCCGCGCCAGGCGATCGTGCCGGTCTTGACCCGCGTCATGCCCATCAGCGTCAGCAGCAGCGTGGTCTTGCCGACGCCGTTCCGGCCGAGAAGCGCAAGGCTGCCCGCTTCGTCCAGGTCGAGGGAAACGTCCTCGAGGATTATCGAATCTCCGTAGCCTGCGGTCACCCGTTCGATGACAAGCAGCTTAGCCATGCACCGCCTCGCCCAGATAGACCTCACGCACGCGCCGGTCGCGGGCGATCTCTTCTGGCGGGCCTTCGACCAGAACCGATCCGCCGACCAGCACCGTGATCTTTTCCGCGAACTTGAACACGAGGCTCATGTCGTGCTCGATGAAAATGATCGAGACCTCGCGTGGCAAAGCCGCGATGACGCCGAACAGCTCGGCGCTTTCCGCCGCCGGTATCCCCGCCGCCGGCTCGTCGAGCAGCAACACCGTCGGCCTGGTCGCGAGGGCCAGCGCGATTTCCAGCAGGCGTTGCTTGCCGTAGGGAAGCGTGCGCGATTCCATCGCGGCGTCCCGATCGAGGCGCAATCGCGCGAGAATGCCGCGCGCCTCGTCGATCTGCGGCTGCGCACGCGAGGCCGAATGCCACCAGACGTTGCCTACGCCGTCGCGCTCGCAGCACGCCAGCACAATGGATTCCAGGACGGTCAGGCCCGGAAACAAGGTGTTGATCTGGAACGTGCGCGTCATCCCGCGTCTTGACTCGGGTGTGTTGCGCCAATCCGGTGACCTTTTCCTCGCCCAGGTACACCTCGCCCGCGCTT
This sequence comes from uncultured beta proteobacterium, assembly GCA_963697485.1. Classification (GTDB taxonomy): domain Bacteria; phylum Pseudomonadota; class Gammaproteobacteria; order Burkholderiales; family Casimicrobiaceae; genus PALSA-1003. The sequence continues at coordinate 1,054,476 of CAVOOD010000003.1, read as the reverse complement.
GGCGCAAGCACGCCGGTCAACAGATTGATGAACGTAGTCTTGCCGGCGCCGTTGGGCCCGATGATCGCGTGCCGCGCGCCGGATTCGAACGAAAGGCTGATGTCCGAGTTCGCTTTGAATGCGCCGAAAGAGCGGCTCAGTCCCTCGGTTCGCAGCGCGTAAGTCATGATCCGCCCACGCTTGCGGCCGGGTTGGCCAATGCGGCCGCGGCGCTGCCCCCCGTGGGGGCGCAATTCGCGCCTTGGGGCGGCCCGTCGGCGCTCATATGCGCTTTCCCGTTAATCGGCGGCGCAAGCCCAGCGCCCCGCCGATCAGTCCGCCGCGGGCGAACAGGACCAGCAGCACCAGCAGCAGTCCCAGCCAAAATTGCCAGTACACTGCGCTCAGATTGGAAAGGTAGTTCTGCAGCAGCATGAATGTCGCGGCGCCAACCAGCGCGCCGTACAGGTATCCGGTGCCGCCCAGCACGAGCATGATCACCAATTCCGCCGAACGCGGGAATCCCAGCGAATCGATGCCGACGAACTGCGTTGTCTGCGCCAGCAGGGCCCCGGCGATACCTGCTATCCCCGCGCCGATCGTGTAGATAGCGATCAGCTTGCGCTGCACCGATACACCGATCGCGGGCATGCGCCGCTCGCCTTCGCGAATGCCGCGCAGGCTCAGCCCGAACGGAGATCGCACCAGCGTGCGGGCAAAGCAGAACACGATGAAAAGAACGGCCAGGCAGTACCAATAGCCGGTCTTGCCGTTCAAGCCGAAGGCGAACACGCCGAACAACTTGTTCATCTCGACGCCCGACAAGCCGTCGACGCCACCGGTGATCGACGACGCCTGGTTTGCCGCCTCATACAGCATCAGCCCGATGCCCAGCGTCACCATCAAGCGCGTCAGGTCCTGGCCGCGCACGACCAGGAAGCTGGTCAGCAGACCGATCGCGGCCGCCGCGACAGCCGCCGCGACCAAACCGCTGACCGGCTCACCCCATCCATGCCTCGCCAGGAGCCCGGCCGTATACGCGCCGATGCCGAAAAAGGCCGCGTGGCCGAGCGAGATGATGCGCGCGTAGCCCATGATCAGGTCGAGCGACAGCGCGAAAAGTCCAGCGATGAATATCTGGCTGCCCAGTGTCAGGTAACGTGGAAAGAGGAAGTACGCAGCGACCGGTATCAGCCAGAAAACGATCTCCAGAGGCGTCCACCGCGCCGTCGGCAGCGCGCTTGCGGGTACGCTCGACGCCGCGGCTATTCTTCTCACGCCCGTCTGCCCACGAGTCCGCGCGGAAAGATCAGCAACATGATTACCATCACGACGTAGATGATGAACGAGCCTATCTGCGGCACGTAGTATTTGCCGGCGACGTCGAACACGCCGAGCAGCAGCGCGGCAATCAGCGGACCCTTGATCGTTCCCGCGCCGCCAACAGCAACGACGAGCAGGAAGTAGACCATGTACTTGAGCGGAAATGTAGGGTCGAGGCCGAGGACGTCGATACCCAGTCCTCCACCCAGCCCGGCAAGCCCGGACCCCAGCGCAAAGGTCAGGCTGAAAATCCGATAGACGTTGATTCCCAGCCCGGCGGCTGCCTGCTGGTTGTCGACCGATGCGCGTATTGCCGCGCCGAAACGCGTGCGCTCGATCAGCCACGTCAGCGCAAGCGTAACCGCGATGACGACCGCGATCAGGAACAGGCGATACGAGCCCAGGTCGATGCCGAGCAAATGAACCTGTCCGCGCAGCATCGCCGGCAGCTCCACCGGCTGCTGCTGCGAGCCGAACACGTAGGTTGCCCCAGCAATCGACATGAAGACCAGGCCGATGCTGAACAGCACCTGGTCGAGATGCGTAGCTCGATACAGCCTCCGATAGAGCGTGCGCTCGAGCACCGCCCCGGCGAGCGCCGCGGCGACGAACGCGATCGGCAGTGAGGCCAGGAACGGTACGCCGAGCCGGGTCATCAACACGACGCAAACGTAGCCGCCGAGCATTGCGAAGGCGCCGTGCGCGAGATTGACGAAGTTCATCAGGCCCATCGTCACCGACAGGCCGATGCTGATGATGAACAGCAGGCTCCCGTACGCGACGCCGTCGAACAGCACGCCGACCAGGTTGCCGATCATGGGGGTTTCGCGATGGCGCCGGCTCAGACGCTCGGATCCTTGACGTTGTCGATCTTGTCGAACTCGACGTTCCAATAGTGCCCGTCGCGCATCTCGACTTTGCGCATGTAGACAGTCTGGATCACGTCGCGTGTCGCCGGATCGATCGACATCGGTCCGCGCGGGCTGGTCCATGCCATGCCCTTCATCGCCGAGACCAGTTTCTCGCCATCCGTATCGCCATTCGTCTTCTTCACTGCTTCGTAGATCAGATGCATGCCGTCGTAGCCACCGACCGACATGAAATTCGGACGCATGCCGGCGTTCGCCTTCATGAAGGCGTCGACATAGGCTTTGTTCTCCGGCGACGGATGCGCTGCCGAATAGTGAAACGAGCTGACGATACCGAGTGCCGGCGCACCGATCGCATCGAGAATATCGTCGTCGACCAGGTCCCCGGTGCTGATCATCTTGATGCCCGCAGCGGCCAGCCCGCGCTCGGCGAACTGCTTCATGACCGCGGTTCCCTGCCCGGAGGGGACGAACACGAACAACGCGTCCGGTTTGGCGTCCTTGGTGCGCTGCAGGAACGGCGCGTAGTCCGGACCCTGCAGCGGCGTGCGCAGCGACTCGAGCACGGTGCCGCCGCCGTCGGTGAAGCGCTTGACGAACGTCTTCTCTGCGTCGAGGCCAGGAGCGTAGTCGGTCACCAGCGTCACCACGCGCTTGATGTTGTTCTTCAGCGCCCATTCGGCGATTGGCGCGGTCACCTGCGGCAACGCGAAGCCCGCGCGCACGATGAACGGCGAGCGCGTGGGAATGATCGATGTTGCCGCAGCCATGATGATCATCGGCACCTTGGCTTCGGTCGCCACCGGCGCCGTTGCGAGCGCCAGCGGCGTGAGCCCGAACCCCGCCAGAATGTTGACGTGGTCCTGCACGACCATGTCCTGGGCGATCCGTTTGGTGACCTCGGGAGCGCCGGTGTCGTCCTTGACCGTCAACTCGACCTTGCGCCCGGCCACCGTATCGCCGTTGCGCGCGATGTAGAGTCTGCACGCTGCCTCGACCTGCCTTCCGGTCGACGCAAACGGTCCGGTGAGCGGCAGGATCAGCCCGATCTTCAACGGATCCGCGGCGAATGCGACGCGCGGGAGAGATGCGGCGGCTGCGACGGCCGCAGCGCTGGCCAGCCATTGACGGCGCCTGCTCGAGAATTTCCGGTCCATGTTCACCCTCCTTGTTATTGCGTGATAATCTGCCGTGGCGCAACTGCCGGCCGGACCGGGATTGTCGCCACGCCGCGAGCACCATCGTGCGCCGACGAACCCGAAGGATATCCGGCCCCCGCCTGTACGCGCATGATAGACGCTTTGCCAGCAACCGCGCGCATCCGCCGCTGCGACGCGTCGGCATTCGCATCGGAGGAATCGCAATGAGTATTCGCAGCACGCCCCCCTTTCGCGCCGATCACGTCGGCAGCTTTCTGCGCCCGGCGTCGCTGCTCGACGCCCGCGAGCGCCACCGCGGCGGCGCCATCGATCGCGCGCAACTGCGCATCGTCGAGGACGCCGCGATCCGCGATATCGTCCGCTTTCAGGAGGATCTCGGTTTGCTCGGTATCACCGACGGGGAATTTCGCCGCACCTACTTCCACATCGATTTCCTCGAACAACTCGCAGGGGTCGAAACCAAGGGCGGCATCGCGGTAAGCTTTCACAGCAACGCCGGCAACGTCGATTTCGCGCCGCCGGTGATGAAGGTCACTGGACCCGTCCGGCATGTCAAGCCGATCCAGGTCGACGACTTCCGGTTCCTGCAATCGATCACCCGGAAAACACCCAAGGTCACGATTCCTTCGCCGACGATGCTGCACTTTCGCGGCGGCCGCGAAGCGATCAGCCGCGACGCCTATCCCGACCTCGAACTTTTCTTTGCCGACGTCGCGGCGGCGTACCGGGCGGAAATCAATGCACTGGCCGATGCGGGCTGCCGCTATCTGCAGCTCGATGACACCAACCTGGCGTATCTGTGCGACGAGAAGATGCGCGAAGGCGCGCGGCAGCGCGGCGACGATCCGAACGAATTGCCCCGCCGCTATGCGCGGCTGATCAATGCGGCGATAGCCGGGCGTCCGGCTGGCATGACGGTCTGCGTGCACCTTTGCCGCGGCAACTTCAAGAGCGCGTGGGTCGCCGAAGGAGGCTACGAACCGGTGGCCGAGGTGTTGTTCAACGAATTGCAGGTCGACGGTTATTTTCTCGAATACGACGACGCGCGCTCGGGCGACTTCGCGCCGCTGCGCTTCGTTCCCAAGGGCAAGGTAGTCGTTCTCGGGCTGGTCACCACCAAGCTCGACACCCTCGAGTCGAAAGATGCGCTCAAGCGCAAGATCGACGAAGCAGCCAAGCGGGTCCCGCTGGAGCAGCTCTGCCTGTCGCCGCAATGCGGATTTTCCAGCACCGTCCATGGCAACCAGATTGCGCGCGAAGCGCAGGCGGCCAAGGTTCGCCTCGTCGTCGAGACCGCCCGCGACGTCTGGGGCACCGCTTAGCGCGATGCTTCCCAGATGGCGCCGGCCCGCTGGCCGGCGCCACACCCTCTTCAAGGCTGCTTGCCCGGGTCCTTCTGGTCGGGGTACTTGTCGAACTCGACGTTGTACAGTCCGCCGCTGACCCTTTCGACCTTCCGGATGTAAATCGTCTGGACGACGTCGCGCGTCTCCGGATCGATCGAGATCGGACCGCGAGGACTCATCAGTTTCATCCCCTTCAACGCCGCCATCACCTTGTCGCCATCGGTCGAGCCGCCGGTCTTTTTAAGAGCCTCGTAAATCGCGGCCATGCCGTCGTACCCCGCGGCCGCCATGAAATTCGGGCGCAGTTTCGTGCCGTTGGCGTCTTCATATGCCTTGCGAAACGCGCGGTTCTCCGGCGAATCGTGGGCGGCCGAGTAGTGGAAGCTCGTCGTCAGCCCGAGCACCGAATCGCCCATCGCATCGAGCACGCCGTCGTCGGTGATGTCGCCGGTCGCGATCAGCTTGATGCCGGCTTCGGCCAACCCGCGCTCGTTGAACGCTTTCATGAAGGCGATGCCTTGCGCACCCGCCGGCAGGAACAGGAATACGGCTTCGGGCTTGGCGTCCTTGACGCGCTGGATGAAGGGAGCGAAGTCCGGATTCTGCAGCGGCGTGTGCACGCTTCCGACCATTTTGCCGCCAGCGGCCGTGAACGCCTTGGTAAACGCGGCCTCGGCGTCCAGTCCCGGACCGTAGTCCGCAACCACCGTGTAGACATTCTTGATTCCGTTCTTCGCGGCCCAAATCGCCATCGGCTGCGTGACCTGCGGCAGCGTCATCGAGACGCGCGCGATGTACGGCGACTTGGTCGTGATGATCGAGGTCGCGGCGTTCATGATGATCATCGGCTTCTTCGCCTCGGTGGCGACAGGCGCGACCGCCATGCGCGTTCGGCGTCAGCCCGAACCCCACCAGAAAGTCGACGTTGTCGCGCGTGACGAGCTCCTGCGCGAGACGCTTGGCCACTTCGGGCGCCGGCCCGGTCGTATCGCGCTGGATGATCTCGATCTTCTTCCCGGCCACCGTATCGCCGTGCTGCTTGATGTACGCCTTCATGCCGCCATAGATCTGGCCGCCGTAATCGGCGAAAGGACCGGAAAATTCCGCGACCAGTCCAAGCTTGACCGTGTTCTGCGCTTGCGCGAGGCCGGCGACGGCCAGGACTGCGGCCGCAATCAGTGCGCTTCTTGTGCTGGATGCGATTGACATTTCTTCCTCCTGTTTAACTTCGACCCGCAATAAGGTTCCGGCCCGCATCGTGGCGAATACCGCCGCCGATGCAGCGCTGCCGGAATGACGTCGCCATATTCATTCGAATGGCAGCCCTACGTAATTTTCGGCGAGCGACGCGGCGGCCGCTCGCGACCCGACGACATAGTTGAGCTGCGAACGTTGCAGCCGGTGCTGAAAGCCGTCGTCGCCGGGAAAGCGGTGCAGCATCGACGTCATCCACCACGAAAAATGCTCGGCGCGCCAGACCCGCTTCAGGCAGGTCGCCGAGTACGCGTCGAGCAGTTCGCTGCCTTTGCCGCTGCAAAACGCGCCGATCGCCCGCGCCAGCACTCGCACGTCGGCAACCGCGAGGTTCATGCCTTTCGCGCCGGTCGGCGGCACGATGTGCGCTGCGTCGCCGGCGAGGAACAGGCGATGGTATTGCATCGGCTCGACGACATGGCTGCGCATCCCGGTCACGCCTTTTTCGATGACCGCGCCCTCGCGCAGCGTCCAGCCGTCGTCGGTTTCCAGTCGCGTATGCAGCTCCTCCCAGATCCGCTCATCGGGCCACGCGTCGAGCTGCTCGTCGGGACTCACCTGCAGGTAGAGCCGAGTGATCTCCGGCGAGCGCATGCTGTAGAGCGCGAAGCCGCGATCGTGGTAGGCGTAGATCAGCTCGTCGTGCGTCGGCGGCGCCTCGGCCAGGATGCCCAGCCACGCAAACGGATAAGCACGCTCGAAGCTGCGCAGCGCGCCATCGGGAATCGCCGCCCGGCAGACGCCGTGAAAACCGTCGCAGCCCGCGACGATATCGCAGTCGAATCGGATCGCCTCGCCGCCGTCGCGAAACGAGACGCCCGGCGTGCTCGTCTCGATGTCGTGCAGGCGCACGTCGCTGACGCTGAACCGGATGTCGCCGCCGTCGGCGAGACGGTGCCGGATCAGATCCTTGACCACCTCCTGCTGGCCGTAGACCGTGATCGCGCGGCCGCCGGTAAGCTCGGTCATGGCGATGCGATGGCCCTGGCCGTCGAAGCGCAGCTCGATGCCGTGATGGACCAGGCCTTCGCGCTTCAGACGCTCGCCGACGCCCGACGCCTCGAGCAGGTCGACCGTCCCCTGCTCGAGCACGCCGGCGCGCACCCGATGCTCGACGTACTCGCGGCTGCGATTCTCGACGATGACCGATTCGACGCCTTCCAGGTGCAGCAGGTGCGACAGCAAGAGCCCCGCCGGTCCGGCGCCGACAATGCAGACCTGCGTGCGCAAGTGCTTCATCAGTCCTGCGTCGGTCGGTCAGCGGTCAGCGCGGCGCCTGTTCCATCTGCGCAAAGACTTCTTCGGCCAGATGAAACGCGGTGTTCGCCGCCGGAACGCCGCAATAGATCGCCGTCTGGAGCAGGACTTCCTTGATTTGATCGCGGGTGACGCCGTTGTTGAAAGCGGCGCGAACATGCAGCCGGAATTCGTCTGCCCGATTGAGCGCCACCATCATCGCGACGGTGATCAGGCTCCGCGTATGCCGCGGCAATCCGGGACGGGTCCAGATTTCGCCCCATGCATAGCGCGTGATCAGCTCCTGGAACTCCTCGTTGAACGTATCCCTTTTGGCGAGCGTGCGATCGACGTGCGCATCGCCGAGCACCGCGCGCCTGACGCTCAATCCCTTGTCGTAACGTTCACTCTCGTCCATCGCGCCGCTCCCTGCTCAGAAATCGAAAAACACGGTTTCGTTCTCGCCCTGCAGGACGAGATTCCACTGCAGCGTCGCCTTCGCCTGCGGCGCGCGCTTCGCGACCATCGTCGCACGGCGCTCGGCGGGAACCAGCAGCAGGATAGGGTCGCTGGCGTTGCCTGGATCATCGGGAAAGTAGATGCGCGTCAGCAGATGCTTGAGCAATCCGCGCATGAACACGGTGACGACCAGATGTGGCGCCTGCGTCGCGCCCTTCGGACCCGGGACGGGCCCGGGCTTGATGGTGGTGAAGCGGAATACGCCTTGCGGCGTCGGTCAGGATGCGGCCGAAGCCGCGGAATTTTCCGGCCTCCGAGCTGGTCGCGTCTTCCGAGTGTGCGTACTTTCCGCCGGCATCGGCCTGCCAGACTTCGAGCACGGCATCGCTGACCGGCTTGCCGTCGCCGTCGACGGCGCGGCCTTCGATCGTCAGACGCTCGCCGGCCGCGTCCGGTGGCGCGATGGCGTCGACGGCAAGCGCAGTGAAGCCGATCCTCAGATAGGGGCCGACAGTCTGTGAAGGCGTGGTAAGAAGGCTCACGATATTCCTAGCTTCGCTTGGTCGCCATCGGCGTCTCGTCGCGCCCGCGCAGCACGATATCGAAACGGTAGGCAAGCGCAATGTCGGGGATCGTGCGCTCCCAGTCGAAGTCGGCGATCAGGCGGCGCCGCGCGAGCTCGTCAGGAACGCTGTTGTACATCGGGTCATATGGCAGCAGCGGGTCGCCCGGAAAATACATCTGCGTCACCAGCCGCTGCACCAGCCCGACGCCGAACAGCGAAAAATGCAGATGTGCGGGCCGCCACGCGTTGTAGTGATTGCGCCAGGGATAGGCGCCCGGCTTGATAGTCAGGAATCGATAATTTCCCTCGGCGTCGGTCAGCGCCCGACCGCAACCGGTGAAATTGGGATCGAGCGGCGCATCGTGATCGTCGATCGCATGTGCATACCGTCCGGACGCGTTGGCCTGCCACATCTCGATCAGAGCGTGCGCCACCGGCCGGGCATTTTCATCGAGCAGCCGTCCCGAAACGACGATGCGCTCGCCCAACGGATGGCCCGGGTGCCCTGCGGTGAGATCGTGATCGGCGGGTCCGACGTCGTCGGCGCCGAAAACCGGGCCGGTCGTCTCGGACAGCGTATGCGGCAACAGCACCAGCGACCGCGTCGGCGCCCGCTTGATCGTCGAGCGGTAGCCGGGATACAGATACGGCGGCTGCGTGTTGAAATAGGGTCGGCGATAGCCGACGACGTCGCTCATGTCAGTCGCTCCTCCTGCGGTAACGCCGGATCGATCGACCGTCATGCGCCGATCGCCGACGTCAAGAATTCAATCGTGTCGTCCGCGCCCGGCCGATCACGCGCGCTCGATGATCATCGCGATGCCCTGCCCGACCCCGATGCACATCGTGCACAACGCATACCTGCCGCCGGTGCGTCGCAACTGGTATAGCGCGGTCGTCACCAGCCTGGCGCCGCTGGCGCCCAGCGGATGACCGAGCGCGATCGCGCCGCCGTTCGGATTCACGTGTGCCGCATCATCCGCAATGCCGTGGTCGCGCAGTACCGCCAGCGCCTGCGATGCAAACGCCTCGTTGAGCTCGATGACGTCGACGTCGGCCAGCTTCAATCCCGCCAGCGCGAGCACCTTGCGCATCGCCGGGGCGGGACCGAAGCCCATGATACGCGGCGCGACGCCGGCGACGGCCGCGGCGACGACGCGCGCCTTTGGCTGCAGTCCGTACTTCTTGACGGCGGCGTCCGAGGCCAGCAGCAGCGCGCAGGCGCCGTCGTTGACGCCGGATGCGTTGCCTGCCGTCACCGTGCCGTCCGGCCGGACGATGCCCTTGAGCTTGGCCAGCGCCTCGAGCGTCGTGTCGGCGCGAAGATGCTCGTCCCTGCTCACAAGCAGCGGTTCGCCGCGCTTCTGCGCGATCGACACCGGCACGATCTCCTCGGCCAGCCGGCCCGCGGCGACGGCGGCGGCTGCGCGTTGCTGGCTGCGCAGCGCGAACGCGTCCTGGTCGGCGCGCGACACCTTGAAGTCGACCGCGACGTTCTCCGCGGTTTCGGGCATCGAATCGACGCCGTACTTCGCCTTCATCAGCGGGTTGACGAAACGCCAGCCGATAGTCGTGTCGTAGACGTGCGCGGAGCGCGAAAACGCGGCGTCTGCCTTTCCGGTCACGAACGGCGCGCGAGTCATGCTTTCGACGCCGCCGGCGATCATCAGCGCCGTCTCGCCGGCCTTGATCGCGCGGGCCGCCGAAGCGATCGCGTCCATGCTGGACCCGCACAGGCGATTGACCGTCGTACCCGGTACCTCGACCGGCAGTCCGGCGAGCAGCAGCGACATCCTGGCCACGTTGCGGTTGTCCTCACCCGCCTGGTTGGCGCAGCCGTAGACGACATCGTCGATGGCCGACCAGTCGACGCCGGCATTGCGCTCGACCAGCGCCTTGATCGGCACCGCGCCCAGATCATCGGCGCGAACCGCGGCCAGCGCCCCACCGTAGCGCCCGAACGGCGTGCGGACCGCATCGCAAATCCATGCCTGTTGCATCATCGCTCCGAAAGAGTCGCGGTCTTGCTGCCGGCCGCCGCGGCGGAATCGGCGCCAGCGTCAGAGGTCACGCCGGTCAGCCGCTGCAGCTCGTCGAAGCTCAGGCCGTCGACGATCTCGATCACGCGCAAACCCTGCGGCGTGACGTCGATGACTGCAAGGTCGGTGTAGACGCGATTGACGCAGCGAACACCGGTCAAGGGGTAGCTGCATCGCTCGACGATCTTGGATGCGCCGGACTTGGTCTGGTGATCCATCATCACGAATACGCGCTTGGCGCCGATCGCCAGATCCATCGCACCGCCGACGGCGGGAATCGCGTCCTTGGCGCCGGTGTGCCAGTTGGCGAGGTCGCCCTCGACCGATACCTGAAATGCGCCGAGCACGCAGATGTCCAGATGACCGCCGCGCATCATCGCAAAAGAGTCGGCGTGATGGAAATATGCGCCGCCGGTCAGCAAGGTCACCGGCTGCTTGCCGGCGTTGATCAGGTCGGGATCTTCGGAGCCCGGCGCCGGCGCCGGGCCCATGCCGAGCAGCCCATTCTCGCTGTGCAGAAAAATTTCGCGATCTGAAGGGAGATGGTTCGCGACCGTCGTCGGCAAGCCGATGCCCAGGTTGACGTACGCGCCTTCGGGAATGTCGCGCGCGACCCGCGCCGCCAGCTGTTCGCGGGTGAAACGCTTGATCGGCTGGCTCATGCCGCCGCCTGCGGCTGCGCGCGCTGCGTGACCACGTCGACGGCGACGACTCGCTGCACGAATATGCCGGGCGTGACGATCACTTCGGGATCGAGCGCGCCGAGCGGCACGATCTCGCGCACCTGCGCGATCGCGCATTTGGCCGCGGACGCCATGATCGGTCCGAAGTTGCGCGCAGTCTTGCGATAGACGAGGTTGCCCCAGCGGTCTCCCTTCTCCGCCTTGATCAGCGCGAAATCGGCGGCGATCGGATATTCGAGCACATAGCCGCGACCGTCGATCACCCGCGTCTCCTTGCCTTCGGCGAGCGGCGTGCCGTAGGCGGTCGGCGTATAGAACGCGCCTATGCCGGCGCCTGCCGCGCGTATGCGCTCGGCGAGATTGCCCTGCGGCACCAGTTCGAGCTCGATCTCGCCCGCGTGGAATAGCGCATCGAAGACGTACGAGTCGGTCTGGCGCGGAAACGAGCAGATGATCTTGCGGACTCGCCCGGCCTTGAGCAAAGCGGCGAGACCCACCTCGCCGTTGCCTGCATTGTTGTTGACGATGGTCAGCTCGCGGGCGCCCTGCGCGATCAGCGCGTCGATCAGCTCCGAAGGCATGCCTGCCGTCCCGAAGCCGCCGATCATCACCGTCGCGCCATCGTGCACGTCGGCGACGGCGGCGGACAGCGATGACACGGTCTTGTCGATCATTCCATACTCCGCCGGGCTAATGGGTCGTCGGGCTCTGTGAACTGCGGCTAATCGTGCGATAATCGCACAGTCGTGCGGTGAACGAACAAAGTTTACGCGGACTCCCCCGAATCGGTCAAGGGCGATAATCGCATTATTGTGCGGTTACCGCCCACCTGCTAGCATAACCCGTCGATCTCGCGCTGCCGGAGACCTACGCATGCCGCGAGCCGCCAAATCCCGCATCGCTCCTGCCGCGCGCAGCCGGACCGCCGGAGGCGACCCGGACATTGTCGCGCCGATTCCGCCGACCGTCACGCCGGCGTCCGAAATCGATGCGCTGACCGGCGACCCCAATTTCATGAGCTCGCTCGCGCGGGGCCTGGCGGTGATCCGGGCTTTTTCGCAGCAGCGGCGCGAGCTGACGATAGCGCAGCTGAGCCATCGCACCGACATTCCGCGCGCCGCCGTGCGCCGCTGCCTGTACACACTGGGCAAGCTCGGCTACGTCGGCACCGAAGACGGCCGGACGTACGCGCTGCGGCCGCGCATCCTCGCGCTCGGTCATGCCTATCTGTCGTCGACGCCGCTGGCGACCGCGGTGCAGCCGCTGCTCGATCAGATCAGCGACGAGTTGCACGAATCGAGTTCGATGGCGGTGCTGGAAGGCGACGAAATTCTCTACATCGCGCGCTCATCGACCACGACGCGCCTGATGTCGATCGACCTCGGGCTGGGCAGCCGGCTGCCGGCGTACTGCACGTCGATGGGCCGCGTGCTGCTCGCCGACCTGCCGCCGGCGCAACTCGACCAGTACCTGTCGCGCGTCAAGCTGACGCGATTGACCAACCGCACAGTTTCCACCGCCGCCGAGTTGAAGCGCGTACTGGCCGAGGTCAGGCGCGACGGCTATGCGATCGTCGACCAGGAACTCGAGATCGGCCTGCGCTCGATCGCCGTCCCCGTCAAGGACGCAACGGCGCGGTGCGTAGCCGCGATCAACGTCGGAACGCAGTCGGCGCGCGTATCGGTCGCCGAAATGCAGGCGCGGTTCCTGGCGCCTCTGCAAGCGGCGGCGAGCGAGCTCGCCGTCCTGCTCGTGCGCTAGGCGCGCTTCGATGGACTGGAGCATCTGCCTCGAGCGGGCGCCCGGGATTGAAATTCGCGAGGCGCCGGACGGCTTGGTCGTCTACGACGCCAGCCGCGACCGACTGCACTATCTGAATCCGACGGCGGCGCTGCTGCTCGAAAGTTGTGACGGCACGCTTCCGGCCGTCGAGCTTCCCGCCATGCTCGCGGCCGCGTTCGACCTCGCCGCGCCGCCGATCGCCGAAGTCGAGAGCTGCCTGGCTACACTGCTGGACCAGGGCCTGCTGGTCGCGCTGCGAGCAGCGTGAAGTTTCGCCGCTGTACGAGGCTGGCGTTGTTGTGTAGAGTGTGCGCGGGCACCATTCGGCGAGGCCATACGCGATGAGCACGAACCCTTCCCTCGAACGCTTTCTCGAACGCGTCGAACCCGGACGCCGCGATGCGCTGCGCAAGATACTCGTCGGCGCCGCGGTGTACTCGGCGCCCGTCGTCGCATCGTTCACGCTGGAAAGCCTCGACGGACAAGCGCAGGCGCAGGTGTCGAATCAGGCCGTGTCGGTCCCGGCGAGCTCCGGATGGAGCCTTGCCGCACTGACCGGAATGGTCGCCGCCGCCGGCGCGCTGCTGCTGCGTCGCCGCCGCCGCGGCTGATCGCACCGCAACGAAGTCCTAAGGCGTTGCCGCGCCCGCTGCTTTCTGCGGCGCTTATCGTTCGCGACGAGGAGCGCTTTCTCGAAGCCTGCCTGCGCTCGCTCATCGGCCGCGTCGATGAGATCGTCGTGGTTGATACCGGATCGACCGACCGTTCGCGCGAAATTGCCGGCGACCTCGGCGCCCGGCTGCTTCAGTTCCGATGGACCGATGATTTTGCCGCCGCGCGCAACGCCGCCGTCGACGCTTCGAGCGGGGAATGGGTACTGTATATCGATGCCGACGAGCGCGTCGTCGAGTTCGATCGGGCCGAGGCGGAGCGCCTGCTCGCGGCTCGCGATCATGCCTGCTACACGGTGCTCTTCCGCCCGCAGAGCGGCTTCACGCGCTATCGCGAGCATCGCGTCTTTCGCAACCGCCCCGAGCTGCGCTTCCGCGGCGTCATCCACGAGTCGCTGATTCCGGCGCTGGACGAGCTGGTCGCGCGCGAGGGAGCGCGCGTCGGCGCCAGCTCGATCGGTCTCGAGCACGACGGGTACGACGGCGATATTCGGCACAAGCATCCGCGCAACCTGCCGCTGCTCGAGAAGCGGCTCGCCCAGGATCCCGCGCACGTCTACAGCTGGGCGCATCTGGGGGCAACGCGGCTCGGCATCGGCGACGACGAAGGGGCCGAGAGCGCCTGGCGACGCGGGGTGGAAATCGTTCGCTCGCGAATATCGACGACGGCAGCCGACGATCTGCCGTATCTGCATCTGGCCAATTTCCTGCTCGACCGGCGGCGCGACGCGACCGCGCTTCTCGACGAGGCGTCCCGGCGCTTTCCCGACAACTACGCGCTGCTGTGGCTGCGCGCACGCACGCTCGTCGATGCAGCGCGATACGGCGACGCGATGCCGCTGTTTGCGCGGCTGGCGGCGATCGATCCCGACACGCTCGGCGACGGGACGACGGCGTTCGACCGGTCGATATTCGGCGCCAATGCGCATGCGGCGCTGGGACTGTGCGCGTTTCGCCTGGGCATTTACGACCAGAGCGCCGCGCACTATGCGCGCGCCGAGACGCTGGCTCCCGGCGACCCGGGCATTCGCGCCAAGCGCGTTTTGGCCGAGGGCCGCGCCAACGACGCGGCCGGTACACGCTAAGGTCTGTTCAGGCGCTAGTGCGCCATCGGATGGAAGCCGCTAGACTTCGTGTCCATGGCCACTCCGGTACTGCTGGTCCTGACCGCCCTTCGCTGGGTCGGCGCGGCGCGGATGCCGCGAGCGCTCGCGCAGGCGGGCTTCGAGGTGACGCTGCTGACCCCGCCGGGATCGCTGGCGGAGAAGAGCGGCTTCGTCGCCAAGATCGCCTATCTGCCGGAAAAGACACCGGACGCATGGGTGCACGCATTTGCAGCAACCGCCAAGGCGACCGGGGCTCGGCTGGCCGTTCCTTGCGACGACAATGCTTTTACTCTGTTGCAGCGGCTCGTAACGTCGCCGCCCGAGGGCCTGCAACCGGCGCTGCATCAGGAGCTCGCGACGCTGATCGCCAACTCGCTCGGGGATCCTGCACACTACGCGGCCAGCGTCGACCCGACCCTGCTTCCGGCGGCCGCCGCGGCGCTCGGGCTTCGCGTACCGGCGCACGCGATTGTCAGCGACCTTGCCGGCGCCCAGTCGTTCGGCGACGCGCACGGCTACCCGATCGTGCTCAAAAGCCGCCGTTCGAGCGACGGCGTCACCGTCGGGAAGCACAGCGAGTTGGCAGGCGCAATTGCGGCGCTCTCGCCTGGACCGGCGGTCGGTCAGGCGGAGCCGCGCGATGCGCTGCTGGTCCAGGCCCAGATTCGCGGTCAGCTGCGGTCCTACCAGTCGGTGGCGTGGAAAGGCGAGCTTTTGGCTGGATTCGCCGGCGAGAGGGTGCGCGACGAGTCCGCCCCCGGGCGTCAGACCGGGGTCAGTCGGTATTATCGAAGCGACGCACTGCGAGAAATCGCCGCCACGCTTGCCCGGGGATTCGGCATCAGCGGTCTTTTTTCGCTGGAGGGCGTCGTCGCGGAAAACGGAGACTTTCGTCTGCTCGAGATCAACCGCCGCCTGCTCGGCGGCGCCCACCGCGGCAGCGAGTTCGGCGTCGATCATTGCGCGGCGCTCCATGCGGCGCTGCACGGTCTGCCGTACGCGGGACGCACCGATCTCGATGAGGGCGAAGAGCGCATCTGCGTTTCGTTTCCGCAGGAATGGCTGCGCGATCCGGAAAGCAAATGGCTGCGCGACTATCCGGTCGACGTGCCGTGGGACGAGCCGGAGCTGTTCGAGGCGATGCTGGATCTCCATCCGGCGCGTTAGGCCGCGTCCATGCGGCGCGGTCCGCGATCACGGCGCCGGGACCGGCGCCGTTTCCGTCATCCTGTCGGCGCGCATGAAGTCGAAATCGCAACCAGCGTCCGCCTGCAGCACATGCTCCAGATAAAGGCGGCGATAACCGGTCGCGCGGTCGGCGGCCTCGGGCGCGCCGAGCCGTGCCCGACGCCGTGCAAGCTCGTCCGCGTCGACGCATAGCTCGAGCCGGCGCTGCTCGACATCGAGCTCGATCGTGTCGCCTGTCTCGACCAGCGCGAGCGGTCCGCCGGCCGCGGCTTCGGGCGTGACGTGCAGCACGATGGTGCCGAAGGCGGTGCCGCTCATCCGGGCATCGGAGATGCGGACCATGTCCTTGACGCCCTGCCGGGCGAGCTTCAGCGGAATCGGAATGTAGCCGGCCTCCGGCATGCCCGGCGCGCCGCGCGGCCCCGCATTGCGCAGCACCAGCACGTCATCTGCAGCGACTTCGAGGTCGGCGGCGTCGATCCGCGCCGCGAGATCGTCGAGCGAGTCGAACACGACGGCGCGGCCGCGATGGGACAGCAACGCCCCGGTCGCCGACGCATGCTTGATCACCGCACCGCCCGGGGCCAGGTTTCCCCTGAGCACGGCGATCGCTCCGCCCGGATGGATCGGATCGTCGACTCGCCGCACGACCTGCTGTGCCGGAACGGCTTCCGCGGCAGCGATCACTTCGCCCAGCGTCTTGCCCGAGACCGTCGGCGCGTCCAGGTGCAGCAGCGGGCGAAGCTCGCGCAGCACCGCGCTCAAGCCACCGGCCTCGTGCAGGTGTTCCATGTAGTGCACGCCGGACGGCTTCAGGTCGACCAGGACCGGAACCCGGCGACCGAGCGCATCGAAGGCGTCGAGATCGATTTCGATGCCGCGTCGCGCGGCGATGGCGGTCAGGTGGATCAGCGCATTGGTCGAGCCGCCGATCGCATGCAGCACGACCAGCGCGTTGCTGAACGCCTTGGCCGACAGAATCGCGTCGGGGCGCGGCCCGGCGCGGGCCAGCGCGGCGGCGCAAGTCCCCGACGCTTCGGCGAGCCGCAGACGCTCGGCGTGGACCGCCGGTATCGTCGCCGCCATCGGCAGGCTGATTCCCATCGCTTCGGCGATGCACGCCATCGTGCTCGCGGTTCCCATCACCATGCAAGTGCCGGCGGTCGGGGCGAGCCGCGCATTGACGGCGTCGATCTCGTCCTGATCGATTTCGCCGGCACGGAATCGCGCCCAGTAGCGGCGGCAATCGGTGCACGCACCCAGCCGTTCTCCCTGGTGTGTACGGGTCAGCATCGGACCGGTTGGAACCACGATCGCCGGAATGTTCGCCGACGCCGCCGCCATCAACTGCGCCGGTATCGTCTTGTCGCAGCCGCCGATCAGCACGACCGCGTCGACCGGCTGGGCACGAATCATTTCCTCGGTGTCCAGCGCCATCAGATTGCGCAGATACATGCTGGTCGGCCAGGCGAACGACTCGTGCAGCGAGATCGTCGGAAATTCCATCGGCAGTCCGCCGGCCAGCATGACGCCTCGCTTGACCGCGGCAACGAGCTGCGGCACCGTCGCGTGGCACGGATTGAAGTCGCTGTACGTATTGGTGATGCCGACGATCGGACGCTCGAGGGCGTCGTCGGAATAGCCCATCGCCTTGATGAAGGCCTTGCGCAAGAACAGCGAGAACTGCGCGTCGCCGTAGCTGGTCAGGCCGCGGCGAAGGCCGCCGGTCATGCCGCGGCCGCCGGCCTGTCCAGCGTGAAACCCAGCGCAGTCAGCGACGTGAACAAGGCCTGTCTCGCCTCGTCTGCGAGCGGCCGCAGCGGCGGCCGCACGACGTTCCAGCCTGGCGCCTGTCGCAACTCGGCAAGGACCGCCTTGTTCGCCGGCACCATCGGGAATTTCTGGATCGCCGCACGCACGGCGGTGAGCTCCTGCTGCAGGCGATCGGCGGCAGGCGTGCGCCAAACCTGCATTAACCGGTGCATTGCGGACACGTTGACGTTCGCCGTCGCGGAAATGCAACCCGCACCGCCCAGCCGCAGCGCGTCGAGCAGATAGGTTTCGCTGCCCGGGAAAACTTCGAAGCCCGGAAAGGCCTCCAGCAGGCCGCGCGTGTTATTCCAGTCGCCGGAGCTGTCCTTGAGCCCGACGACGATCCCGGGATAGGCCTTCAGCAGTCGCCCGATCACCTCGAATGAAAAACCGACGCTGGCCATCGGCGGAATGTGATACAGGTAGACGCGAAGGCGGCGATCGCCGACGCGCTCGATGACCTCGGCGATGCTCGCATAGACGCCATCGTCGCCGACGCCCTTGTAATAGAAGGGCGGCAGCATCAGCACGCCGAAGCAGCCCTGCTCGACCGCGTGGCGGGTCAATGCCACGGTATCGGGAAGCGCACAACACCCGGTGCCGGGCATCAGCACACCCGGCGAGATGCCTCCGTCGATCAGCCGTTCCAGCAGCTGCCTGCGCTCGCCGGCATCGAGCGAATTCGCCTCGCTGGTCGTTCCGAAGACGGCCAGGCCGTCGGCGCCCTCGGCGAGCAGCCAGCGGCAGTGCGCGGCAAAGCGTTCGCCATCGACCGCGAGGTCGGCCTGAAATGGCGTCAGCGCCGGGACGAGGACGCCGCGCGGGAAATGATCGAGGCTGATGATTCGGGCTCCTGAGGTGATTGAACCAATGTCGCGCACGCAACCGTCGGCCGCGCCGTGACAGGCCGCACACGATTATAAGCGCCTTTGGTCGGGTGGATCGATCGTGCTGCCGCCGCGACGGGAACTCTGCGCGACGGCGCCGGTCTCTGCCGCCAGGGCTCCCGCCCGCAATGGCGCCGCGTGTCGTTTTCGTTTGCCTCCTCGTGGCGCCGGGCATAGGATGGCATGCATTCGTTCTTCGAAAGTCCTTCGATGCGCGTCTTTCCGATTGTGCTCGCTACTTGCGCCACGGCGCTTTCGCTGCTCTCCCCTGCGGTCGGAGCATTTACCTGCTACATGCTGTACGACCGCAACGACAACCTCGTCTATCGCGACACGATCTCGCCGGTCGACATGAGCGATCAAGGGGCGAGCGCACGCGAGTCGATGCGGGATCGCGGCGACTACCTGGTCGTCGCCGACGCCGACCGCTGCCCGCAGGTGACGTTCGTGTTCGGCGCCGCGGGCTCCAGCACGCTGTCGGTCGATTCGATCGTCGGCGGCATGCCGGTCGGTGCGGGAACATCCGGCTTCACCGTGTCGCGATCCGCGTCGCGGCCCATTCCTCGCATTGCGCCGCCCCCGGCCGTGCGCGGAAGCAGCGACAGGTAGACGCGGCACCGGCGGCGCTTCAGGCGACTCGGCTGTACCAGAGCAGCGAAAGCGTCGCCGCCGCGAGCATCAGGATGGCGGCGGCCGCGACCGCCAAGGCGCCGACCTCGGTTTCCTTTTTCTCCAGAACGTAACGCGCGTTCAGCCGCTGATAGATCTTGGCCAGCTCGGTCGCGCTGGACGCCTGGAAATATTCGCCGTGCGTGATCTCGGCGATCGACTTCAGCGTCTCTTCGTCGAAAGCCATGTACATCGAATAGCCGTCCATGTCGGCGGTCCCGCCGCCCGGCATGCCGAAACCGACCGCATAGATCCGCACGCCGTGGTCGGCCGCCAGCCTCGCCGCGTCGAGCGAGTCCGGGCCGGTGGTGCGGCGGCCGTCGGTGAGCAGGATGATCGCGGCCGAGCCGTTCGATCCCGGCGGCACCGCCTTGGACGGTTTTTTTGTTGTGGGCTCGACGCTCTTGTCGATCGACTTGCCAAGCGGGCGGGCGCCCGGGCCGGAGGCGCCGAACAGCAGCGATTCCAGGTCGATGCCCTCCTCGGGGAAAAGCGTGGCCAGCGATACGATGATGCCGCTGCCTATGGCCGTATGCCGCTGCAGCTCGAAGCGGTCGATCGCCGCGATCAAGTCGTCGCGATTGTGCGTCGGCGGCTGCACGACCGACGCCGTTCCCGCGAAGTGACACGATGCCGACCAGCACATCGGCCGGCTGCTCCTGCACGAAAGCCTTGGCCGCGGTTTGCGCGGCCTCCAGCCGGCTGGGCTTGATGTCGTTCGCCCGCATGCTCAGCGAGACGTCGATCGCCAGTATGGTCGTGCGCTGATCGGATGGCAGCGTCACGACGGCGTTGGGCCGGGCGATCGCGAAGATCGTCGCGAGCAGCGCGCTCAGGAACAGCAGCGGCGGGATATGGCGGCGAAAGCGCTGCCGACGCCCGAGCGCTTCCCGGACCAGGCCGACGCTTGCGTAGCGCAGCGCGTGCTTGCGCCTCCTGGACAGCATCCAGACATAGACGCCGATCAGCACCGGCGCAAGCAGCAGCAACCACAGCATCTGCGGCCAGACGAAGGTCATCTCTTTTGCCCGGGTTGGTTGCGGCGGCTGCGCATGATCGAATTTCGGCCTTCGCGCTGGCGAACAAGCGCCGCGCGGATTGCGACTACAAGTCTATGCCGTGTGATGCCGCAAAAGCAACCGGTCGATCGCGTGCAGAACCCCGAAAAATGCGGCAAAGTCGGCGAACAACTCGTCGTCACCGGGCGCGTCCGCGGCGCATGCCGGCTCCGCGCGCACCCGCTCGAAGATCTGCCTGAAAGTGCGCTTGCCGTCGATGTGCCTGAGCACGTATTTCGCGAAACGCCCCGGATCGACGCGCGTCGTTATGCCGCTGAAGCTGTGGTTGAGCACGAACGGGCGGTCGTGATGGCGGGTGATCAGGTCGTACAGCTCGGCACCCGTCACCGGCTCGTGAAAGAAGAACGGCACGTAGTCGGGATCGCCGTACGGCGCTTTGGTTCCGCTGCCGGCGGTCGCGTAGAACACGTGCATCTTGATGCTCCCGCTCAATAGCTCGGCGATCTCCTGTTGCCGGCGCAGCGGCAGTGCATCGACGCCCCGCCAGAGTGCGAGCTCGCCGGGCGGCGCGAGCAGCCGCGGCGTATACGCCGCGGGTCCGCGGTTGACGTCGGTGAACTGGATCGAAAGTCCGCACTTGCCCTCGAACCAGGCGTAGATCTCCGCCACCGTATAAGCGCGATCCTGCGAATGAAGGAGCATGTCGTACATGCCGGCATCGCCGCCGATCACGTGCTCGCGATAGAGATCCTGGGCGCGCGCGAACCAGTTGGTGCGCGGCAGACACGGCAGCAGCGCCTTCGCGTTGGCGAGCTTGCGATCGGGATCGTCGACCCCGGCATTGATCAGGCGCAGCAGCGATTGCAGCTGGTAGATGCCAGTGCGCCCGTATTGGGCGTAGACCATGATCCCGAAGGCTCCGCCGTCGGCGCGCAAGGGCAGCAGCGCCGACATGCCGGCTTCGGGATCCTCGAGGTGATGCAGCACGCCGCAGCAATTGATGTAATCGAAAACACCGAGCTCGCTGCGGGAGAGCGAAAGCAGCGAGCCGTTGATCCAGCGGATGTTGCGCAGCTCGCGGACCGCAGCCCGTTCCCTGGCGATTTCGTTGCTTCGGGCGCTGATGTCGACATGGACGATTTCGGCGTCGGTCTCGCGCAGCTGCTCGGCCAGGTAGATCGTTCCGTCGCCGGTGCCGGCGCCCGCAACGAGGACGCGGAATCCGCGGTCGAAACGGCGCCGGCCGCCGAAGCAGTACTGGTTGATCATCGGCAGATCGTCGAGCCAGGTACGGATGATTCGCGTCTTCTCCTCCGCGGCCTCGCGCAGCGGATAGGGATAGCGCTCGTATTGATCCTTGACGGCCGGCAGGATCGGTTCGGGCACAGTCGCTTTCATTTTGCTCCTGGGTCGCCGGCGTTCGGATGGCTTGGGCTGGTCCCGGCGCTTCGCCAGGATGAAGCCTGGGAGTTTAACGACTCGAGCAGCGCAGCGCTCGCGGCCGACGCCGGAGCCAACGCGCTGCCCGGTGGTCTTGACGCCAATCCGTCTTGACCGGGGCCGGGGGCCGGGCTACGCTCGATCCGACGCTGCCCGCGCTGTCGAACCGCCAACGGCGCCGCCTGCTGCGCCCGCATCCGCCCCCAAGGAGCAAGCGATGAAAGCAATGCAATTCACGGTGACCGCGACCCTGCTGCTGGTCGGCCTCGGTGCGTCCAGCGTGAGTTCGGCGGGTTCGATCAAGGGCGCTGTCGTCCTCAACGGGCCGGTCCCGGCGCAAAAAAAGTCGACGTCACCATCGACCAATATGTGTGCGGCACCGAAAAGGATTCCGGAGATCTGCTGCTGTCTTCGCGCAAGGAGCTGAAGAATGCGGTCGTGTGGATCGAAAATCCGCCGACGGACGCCGCGGCGCCGGCGCCCGCCGCCAAAGTCGAGATGGACCAGAACGGATGCGTCTTCATTCCGCGGGTGGTCGTCGTTCCCGCCGGCGGCACCGTCGACTTTCTCAACAGCGACCGGCTGCTGCACAACATTCACGCGACGCCGAAGCTCAACGTCTCGTTCAATCGCACTCAGCCCAAGGACCGTACGATTCCGGTGACTTTTGCCAAGCCGGAAATCGTGCGCATCAACTGCGACCTGCATTCTTGGATGATCGGCTGGGTGGTCGTCGCGGCACACCGTTATTACGCGATCACCGGCGCGGACGGACAGTTCACCTTCGATAATCTGCCGCCGGGCAGATACGATCTCCACATCTGGCACGAGCGGCTGGGAACCGTCCAGGCGACCGCCACCGTCGGAGACCAGCAGCCGACGCGCGTCACCGTCGAGATGAAAGCGCGCTGACCGGCGTATACCTACGGTCGGACCTCGATTTTCTTCGACGTCTCCCACGCAGCCGAATGCGTCGGTTCTTCGACCGCGCGCAGTGAACCGCCCTCGTCCAGCGCGATGGTGAAGGTCACGATCGGCGCCGAGTAGACCGGGTGCAGATAAGTGCGCGCGATCTCCACCGAATCCTTGTACAGCGCGATATACCGGACGAAGTGCTCCTGAAGCGATGGATGCTGGCTGCCGGCACCGACGCTGACCGTCACGGTGAACCACTCGCCCCGCTTGACCGCATCGGGAGCGACGATCTTCGGCGAGTGCTTGGCGTCGAAGCTGGTATGGATCTGGCGAAACTCCGGTGTAAATTGCTCGGCCTGCTCCTCCGCGGCGCAGACAACCGTGGCGGCGCCGAACAGGGAAACCATCAGCGCAACCGACGCGGCGCGCAGCGAAATTCCAGTGGCATTGCTCATCGGATAACCTCCATGCGTTGATCAAGCTTCCGGCAAGTACTGCCGGACCAGCGCCAGCAACTCGCGCGGGCTGTATGGCTTCGCGAGGTAATTGTCGGCGCCGGCCACGGCCGCCTTTTCCCGGTCACCGCTGAGCGCGAACGACGTGATCACGATGATCGGTATGCCGCTGGTCCTCGGGTCTGCCTTCAGCGCACGGGTCGCGTCCAACCCGGACATTTTGGGAAGCTGTACGTCCATCAGAATCAGCTGCGGCACGAGCTGCTGCGCCAGCGCAACGCCGCTTTCTCCGTCGACCGCCTCGACCAGCTGGTAGGAGGTACGACCCAGCAACTGACGGACGATCTTGCGGTTGTATTCGTTGTCCTCGATGTAGAGAATCGTGCGTTCGCTCATTTTTCCTCACCCTTGGCCCGCACCGGGACCGCAAAATAGAAGCTGCAGCCCTGGCCGAATTCGCTCTCGACCCAGACCCGGCCGCCGTGCATTTCGACGAACCGCTTGGTGATGCTCAGGCCCAGACCCGTACCGCCGAATTCACGGGTCACCGCGGTGTCGACCTGTCCGAACTCGGTGAACACTTTGTCGAGATCCTCCTTCGGAATGCCGATCCCGGTGTCGGAAACGCGGAAGACGAGCTCGTTTCCGACCAACTCGACGCCGATCTCGACACGTCCCTGCCGGGTGAACTTGAGGGCGTTGCCGGCGAGGTTCATCAGGCACTGCGTCAGGCGCCCGTTATCGCCGTAGGCGACCGGGAGATCGTCCGGCACGCTGGTTACGAACTCCAGCCCCTTTTCCACGGCCAGCGACCGCAGCGAGACATGCACGATGTCGATGATCTCGCGCACCGAGTACTCGCCCAAAGCGAGCTGCATACGGCCGGCCTCGATCTTCGACAGATCGAGCACGTCGTTGATCAGGCGCAGCAGATGGCGGCCGTTCAACTGGATGTCGGTCAGCGGCTCTTTCAACTCGGGCGGGATGTCGCCGTAGAGACCGTCGATCAGCATCTCGGTGAAGCCGAGGATGGCGTTCATCGGCGTCCGCAGCTCGTGGCTCATGTTGGCGAGAAACTCGGACTTCGCCTTGCTCGCCTGCGCCAGCTGCCGATTGAGGCGGCCGAGCTGGGCAGCGGCGCGGCGTTGCTCGCCATCGAACCGCTGCAGCTCCGCGCTCATGTGGTTCATTCGCTCCGCCAGCACGCCGAATTCGTCGCGATTGGAGACTTCGATGCGCGCGCCGAAATCGCCGGCCGCCACCTCGTCGAGAAAGCCTTGTGCCTCGCGTACCGGGAGGATGAACGACCAGGATATGACGAAGCCGCAGAACAGGGCGAAGATCACCGCGATAACCGCGAACGCGCTGGTCAGGATCAGCGAGCGCTTATTGGCAACGGCGACGCTGTCGCGCAATCGGCTCATCCGCTCCTGCTGCGCCGCCACCAGGAGCCCGACGCGCGTGGTGATCTCGGTATCGAGCCGCTCCTGGCGGTGCAACAGCGCGCCGGTGACCGCGCCAAGCTTGCCGTCGCGAATCGCATTCGCGATGTCGGCCACCACGGCCATCGCCTCGTCCTGCGAGGTCCTTATCTGCTCGACCAGTGCCCGGTCGGCGGTGCCGGCTGCTTCCAGCTTCGCCAACCGGTCGTTGAACTGGTTGTTCTCGCGCAGAATCCGGGCGATCGCCGCCTCGTCCTGCGACAGGAGCGCGACATCGGTATAGTGCATCTGCCTCGCCAACGCGCGTTCGCTCTGCTGCGCGAGGCTGACCAGCTCGTGCGCCTCGTCGAGCTGGCCGCTCTGCTGAGTGGCATTGACCAGCGTCTGCAGGCTAAACAGGGACACGGCGATGAACAACAGCGTGGCGATCAGGAACGCGGCGAGCAGCTTGGTGTGCACCGAGGCGCGGATGCCGGCGACCCAGCGCACCAGCCTGTGCAATGGCGTTCGTCGCTGCACCAGGTCAGCCAAATGCTCGAGTGCGAGCTCCGGACGGGTCGCCGACGACGGATTGTCTAGTGAGGATTGCACGTTTTGCAAAATGCCGATTCGTCCCGATTTTTCCTTGTGCATCTGCGGCCGAGACCGTATATTTCCCCCGGACCGCTGGAATTCTACCGGTGAGAAATACCCCCCGCATCCTCATCGTCGACGACAACCCGACCAACGTCAAGGTCCTTCAGACCCGGCTGGTGGCCGAAGGGTACGAAGTCGTGACCGCGGGCGACGGCGAAGAGGGACTTGCCGTCGCACGGCGGGACAAGCCCGATCTGATCCTGCTCGACGTCATGATGCCCAAGCTCGACGGCTTCGAGGTCTGCCGCCGGCTGCGCGGTGATGCTTCGTTTCCGTTCACGCCGATCATCATGGTCACGGCGATGGCGGACTCGAAGGACATCATCGCCGGACTCGAAGCCGGCGGCGACGAATATCTGACCAAGCCTGTCGACCACGCGTCGCTCGCCGCACGCGTGCGCTCGATGCTGCGCATCAAGCGGCTGCACGACACGGCCGAGGAGCTCGCCGACGAAGTCAAGCAGTGGAACGCCAAGCTGGAAGAACGCGTCGCCGCGCAGGTGAGCGAGCTTGAGCGGGTCGGGCGGCTGCGCCGCTTCTTTTCTCCGCATCTAGCCGAGCTTATCGTCACCGGCGGCGCCGACGATCCGCTGAAAAGCCATCGTCGCGAAATCACCGTGGTATTCCTCGACCTGCGCGGCTTCACCGCCTTCGCCGAGGTCGCGGAGCCCGAGGAAGTCATGGGCGTCCTGCGCGAGTACCACCAGGTCGCGGGCAGGATGGTCCTCGAGTACGAGGGCACGCTCGAGCACTTCACCGGCGACGGCATCACGATCCTGTTCAACGATCCGGTGCCGATTCCGAATCCCGCCGAGCGCGCGGTTCGGATGGCGCTGGCCGTGCGCGAGCGCATCGGCCGCATGGCGCAGGACTGGTCGAAGCGCGGTTATGACTTGAGCCTCGGTATCGGCATCGCCCAGGGCTTTGCGACCATCGGCGCGATCGGCTTCGAGGGGCGCTGGGACTATAGCGCGATCGGCACCGTCACCAATCTGGCCTCGCGGCTCTGCGGCGAGGCTCCCGGCGACCAGATCCTGATCTCGCAGAAGGTCTATGCCGGCGTGGAAACGCTGATCGAGGTCGAGCCGCAGGAAGCGCTGACCTTGAAAGGCTTTCGCCGGCCGGTTATTGCGTACCGCGTGCGCGGATTGAAAGCGTAGCGCGGCAGCGACACGCGCCGGTATCGATCGACGAGGCAGCGCTCAGCTCGTGCGGGCCGCCGCGGTAAGGGACCGGTCGAGATCGCTGAACAGGTCGTCGACGTCCTCGATGCCAGTCGAGAGGCGCAGAAGATCGGGCGGACATGGCGAGCCGGGGCCTTCGATCGATGCGCGATGCTCGATCAGGCTCTCGATGCCGCCGAGCGAAGTCGCCCGCTTCCACAAGCGGACATTGGCGGCGGCGGCGATCGCCGCGCTCTCGCCGCCGCGCACGCGGATCGACAGCATGCCGCCGAAACCGTCGCGCATCTGGCGCGCGGCGATCGCATGGCCCGGATGCGTCGGCAAACCGGGGTAGAGCACGTCCGCCACGGCCGGATGCTTCTGCAGCCGGCGCGCGAGATCCAACGCACTCAGGCACGCCTGCGCGACCCGCAGATGCAGCGTGCGCATGCCGCGAATCAGCAAATAGGCTTCCAGCGGTCCGACGATCATCCCCAGCATCGTGCGAATGCGCTTTATGCGTTCCCAGAATTCGTCGGTGCGAGCCGTCGCCAGCGCGCCGGCCACGACATCCGAATGGCCATTCAGATACTTTGTCGCGGCATGCATCACTATGTCTGCGCCGAGCTCGATCGGTCGCGTGAGGACCGGCGTCGCGCAGGTCGAATCCACGGCTACGCGAGCTCCCGCCGCGTGCGCGATCTCGCAAACGGCAGTGAGGTCGGTGATCGTCCACAGCGGATTGGCCGGCGTTTCCAGCCAGACCAGGCGGGTCACGCCGGGTCGAACCGCGGCGCGCACAGCCGCCAGGTCGTCGGTGTCGACGAGATCGACTTTCAGTCCCCAGTGGGTCGCGTCGCCCAGCAGCCAATTGCGCAAGCCCCAGTACATGACCCTCGGCGCAACGACATGATCGCCTGGCGCAAGCGCCAGGAAAACGGACGTAGCGGCGGACATCCCGGACCCGAGGACGAGGGCCGCTTCGGCGCCTTCGAGCATCGCGACGATCGCTTCGGCCTCGCGGACGGTGGCGTTGTCGGGCCGCCCATAGCTATTGCCGCTGCGATACTGGTTGTCCGGATCGCGAACGAACGTCGTCGCGACGTGGATCGGCGGCACGATGGCGCGGGTTGCGGCATCGACGCTACCGAGAGCCTGCGCGGCGAGCGTGCGGCGGGAATAAACAGGATCGGGCACGATGTCCTTTCGCTACGGTGGCCAGGCCGAGTGTCACCGATTGCCCCGCCCGATGCAAAGGTCAGGGCGATCGATGCGGGGCGGCGGTCTCGGGTCCGAAGCTGTGGCGTAAATCGGCCCGGAATGACCCGGCGCGTCGCTTTGCGGGTCACCGCGCGCCCGGGCCTCGGGCGTCCGCGCTGGCATGATGCTTGCCTTTCAGAGCATACGCTTCAGGTACGCGGATGGTGGCGCGCGTCCGCGTTTCGCGAAATCGTTCGCGAACGGCGCGCCGGGGAGGCAGCAGTGGCGCTTTTGGGCCAGCAGCGGGAAACGCAGTCGAAACCCGCAACACAGCTATCGTCGGCGAGGCGGCTCGGCAGGGTGCGCGCCTCGTTCGCGTCGAGCTTCACCGGGCAGGCGGTTGCCGCGGTGGCACTCGCGCACGGATTGCTGCTGCCGCTGCTCTCGGCCGGCGTGTTGAGCGGGGTAGCCTACGCGATGCTGGCGCTCGCCTTGTCGTGCACGGCAATCGTCGTGATCGGCCGGCGTATCGCGCGATCGGTGGCGGTGTTGCGCGCGGCGCTGACGCGCTTTCGGGCCAGCCGCGACGAACCGGCGCGGCGACTGGGCGCCGGCAAAGCGGCGGCCGAGTCGACGGAGCTAGTCAGCCTCCAGCGGGGCCTGGAAAACATGTACCGGCGCGTCGCCCGGCGCGAACAAAGACTCAAGGCAGCCTATGAGGCGGCGGAGAGCGAAAGCGCCGCCAGCCGCAGCCTGGCGCAGCAGCTGGCCCGCACGCAACGCATAGCCCGCATCGGAAACTGGGAGTGGGCGCGCGCGAGCAACAGCGTCGTCTGCTCGGGCGAGGTGTTCCGCATACTCGGCGTCAACGCGGCGCAGATCGGCCTGCGACCCGAGGCGATTCTTCGTTTGGTCCACGTCGACGATCGCAGGTCGTTCAAGCGCTGGCTGGTGCGACTCGCGCGCGGCGAGGTCTTGCAGGGACACGACGTGCGCATCGCCGTCCAGGACGGGGAGCAGCGCCACGTGCACGTGCTGGCCGAGCCGCTGCTCAGCGCCGCCGGCTCCGTGACCGGCCTGGCGGGGACGATCCAGGATGCGACCGAGCGAACACGCGCGATCCAGCAAATTCACCGCCTCGCGTACTTCGACGCGGTCACCGAGCTGCCGAACCGTTCCCGCTTCGACGAGAAGCTTGCCAAGACGCTCGACAGCGCAAGGCGCGACGGCACGTCGTTCGCTATCATGTATCTCGATCTCGACCAGTTCAAGCGCATCAACGACACGCTGGGCCATGCGGTCGGCGACGATCTGCTGCGCGTGATCGCGCAGCGGCTCACCCGCGGGCTGCGCCCCGACGACATCGCCGGACCTCCGCACCCGCAGTCGATGGAACGCGACGTGTGCCGGCATGGCGGCGACGAGTTCATCGTGCTGCTCAACGGGGTGGCGAGCGAGCAGGATGCGGCGCGCGCCGCGACGCGGCTGCTGGCGGTGCTGGCGCAGCCGATCATCCTGGGCACGCACGAAGTTTTCGTCTCGGCATCGATCGGCATCGTGCTTTATCCGCGCGACGGCACGGAGCTCGATACGCTGCTGAAGAATGCAGACGTGGCGATGTACCACGCCAAGGCGCAGGGCCGCAGCCGTTACTTCTTTTACCAGGATTCGATGCGCGCCGCTTCGGCGCAGCGACTTTCGCTCGAGCACGACCTGCGCAAGGCGCTCGAAGGCGAGCAGTTCGAGCTCTACTATCAGCCGCAGATCGAGATCCGCAGCGGAAGAATCGTCGGCATCGAGGCCTTGATACGGTGGAACCATCCGACGCTCGGCATGCTCGGACCCGCGCATTTCATCGGCGCCGCCGAAGAAGCGGGCCTGATCATGGCGATCTGGGAATGGGTTCTGGTCGCCGCGCTGATCCAGCACAACGCATGGCTGGCGGACGGCCTGCCGGCGGTGACGATCGCCGTCAACCTGTCCAGCGTGCAATTCAGCGATCCGGCGCTCGCCGAGCGCGTCGAGGAGATCGCGCGCGTCGTCGGCGTCCCGCTCGATTACCTGGAGCTCGAAGTGACCGAGTCGATGTTGCTGGTCGACGCCGACGCTGCGCTACGTACGCTGACGGCGCTGCGCGCGATGGGCGTCAAGATCGCCATCGACGATTTCGGCACCGGCTATTCGTCGCTGTCGTATCTGAGGCGCTTGCCGCTGGACAAGCTCAAGCTCGACCAGTCGTTCATCCGCGACGCCGGCCAGAACGAGGGCGATGTCGCCATCACCCGTGCGATTATCGCGATGGCACAGAGCCTGAAGCTTACCGTGGTCGCCGAAGGCGTCGAAACGCAGGCGCAGATCGACCTGCTGCTGAGCCTCGGCTGCACCACCGTGCAGGGTTTCATGCTCGGCCGTCCGCTGCCGGCGGCGGCGACCGCGAAGTTGCTGCGCGAGGGCGTGACCAACGCTGATTCGGTCGCGACAATTCGAAGCGACGACGCAAACTGGAACAGCATTCTCCAGGCTTCGCGCTAGCGACTTTGTAGGATTTACACGCGTTCGCCGGTGCGCTGTGCGACGCGTCGAATTATTGTCGTCGCTCGCGCATTCGCGCGAAATGGCCGGCGAGCCCTCCCTGTTTGCTACCGTGTGTTTCGACCACTCAAGGAGGCGCAATGAAGACGACCCGGTCGACGGCAGGCTCTGCCGCCGTCAATATCCGTTCCCGCCGCGCTTTCGCCATCGGCCGCGCCTGTTCGATCTTCGGCTTGGGGCTGGCGCTCCGCTGCCGGCCGCAGCGACCACGTTCACCGTCACCAACCTGGTAACCGACGACCAATCGGTCAATGCCGCGCAGATCACCGATCCGCATCTGATCAACGCCTGGGGCATTTCCTATGCGTCCACTTCGCCGTTCTGGGTCTCTTCGAATGAACTCGGCCTGGCGGTGCTATACAAGGTCGACCCGCTGACCAATGCCACCACCAAGCAGGGCCTCGAGGTGACTATCCCCGGCGCCGGCAACGTGACCGGCCAGGTCTTCAACACCGGCGCCGCCGCCGGCAACTTCAACGGCGACAATTTCCTGTTCGTCAGCGAGGACGGAACGATCTCGGGATGGCGAAACGCCTTGGGCACCAATGCCGAGGCGCTTCAGCTGGCCTCGGCAACCAACAGCTACAAGGGCGCCGCCATCTCGGTAATTGGCGGCAACGCCTATTTGTACGCGGCGAATTTCGCCGGCGGCACGATCGACGTGCTCAAGGGCAACCCCGGGGCGCCCGATCTCGCCGGGGCGTTTACCGATCCGACTATCCCGTCCGGCTTCGCGCCCTTCAACATCCAGAACCCGAACGGGACGCTGTACGTGACCTACGCCAAGCGCAAGGCGGACGGCGACGACGAGGCCGGTCCCGGTAACGGCTTCGTCGACGCCTTCGATCTGCAGGGGAACTTCCTCGCCCGAGTTGGCTCGATGGGGACACTCAATTCGCCCTGGGGACTGGCGCTCGCGCCGGGGTCGTTCGCCGGGTTCGCCGGCGATCTGCTGGTCGGAAATTTCGGCGATGGCCGCGTCAACGTCTTCGACACGGGCACCGACACTTTCATCGGGCAGCTGCTCGGCGCCGGAGGCATTCCGCTGCGGATCGACGGCTTGTGGGGCCTGATCCCAGGCAACGGCGGCAGCGGCGGCAACCCTCAGGCGATCTACTTCTCGGCAGGCCCGGTCGACGAGGGACACGGGTTGTTCGGCGCGATCGCGGTGCCGGAACCGGCCAGCATGGCATTGGTTGTGCTGTGCATCGCAATGCTGGGACTCGCGCGCCGGCGCACCGTTTCCTGATCGCGGCGGTGCCGACTTCTGCGCGGTCGGCGCGCCGCGCAGCACCGGACCGGTTAGCGGCCCGCAGCTTGGAGCACGCGGATCGGCTTGCCGTCGAGAAACGCCAGCGTGTTTTCGACGGCATGCTGGTAATACTCGCGGTAGACCTCGACCGCACTGTATCCCAGGTGCGGCGTCAGCACGACGTTGGAAGCGCGCGCAAGCGGATGACCGGCAGGCAGCGGCTCGCGGTAGAAGACGTCGAGCGCCGCGATCAGATGCCCTGACTCGATCGCTGCGATCAACGCCGCCTCGTCGACCAGCTGAGCGCGCGCCGTGTTGACCAGGATCGCGCCCGGTCGCATGCGAGCAAGGTCGGCCGCCCCCAGGATGCCGCGCGTGCGATCCGACAGCACCAGATGCAGGCTGACGACGTCGGCGGACGACAGCAACTCTTCCTTGGCGGCGCGAACGGCGCCCGCTGCAGCCGCTGTCTCGGCGCTCAGGTTCTGGCTCCAGGCCAGAACATTCATTCCGAGCGCCTTGCAATATGCCGCCATGCGCGAGCCTATCCGGCCCAGTCCGATCAAACCGATCGTCTTGCCGCCGAGCACAGTCCCCGCTTCGGTGTCCAGCTGAAAGCGCCCGTCACGCACCGCCACATCGCCGGCGGGAATCCGTCGCGCGGCAGCGAGCATCAGGCCAAGTGCGAGCTCCGCCGTCGACGTTCCCGACGGTCCGCCTCCGGTGTAACAGACGGTGATGCCCCGCGCGATCATCGCTGCGGCATCGATCAGCGCCGCACGCGCGCCGGTCAGTCCGAACATCTTTAGCTTCGGCAGTCGCGCGACCAGCGAGGCCGGAAACGGCGTTCGCTCCCGCGTGGCCAGCACGATGTCGAAATCGGCGAGTCGCCGAGCCGCATCGTTCTCGTCGTCGAACGGCGTCTCGAAAAAATGCACGTCGGCGCGCGCGGTCAGCGCCGACCAGTCGGTGCTGCGGCGCGCGATTTTCTGCCAATCGTCGAGTACCGCAATTTTGCTTACCGATCTAATCATTTCTCGCCGCTCTTGGTGGGCGTGTCCTTGTCGGTGCGCGGCTCCGCGCCAGACTGCGGTGGGGGCGGCGGCCCAAACACGGGTCCGCCGAGGTAGGAGAAGTACATCTTTCGCTGGCTGTGCGAGACCAGTACGCGATGCGAGCGGAGGAAGTCGGCTCCGATCAACATCGGCTGATCTTGCTCAACGCTTTTCATGAGGCGGCTTCCGATCGATATATAGGTCATGTCTTTGTAGAGGTCGCCGAAACGAATATGCGTATGACGGATGATCTCGCTGCCGATGATCACGGTGTCGAACGGACCCACCCATGTATCCACCGTTTTGGTGCCCATTCCTGAGCCGCTCGGGATGGCGACGACTCCAGTGGCTTGCGGCGTAATGCCTGCGCGGGCGGCGTCCGCCATGGTCAGGATCGAGGTGCTCGCGCCGGAGTCGAGCATCGCCTTGACCGGCTGGCCGTTGACCTGCACGGTCAGGAGTATCTGAGGCTGAGAGTCGTAGATCGCCTCGATCACCGCTTCGCGCGGCTCGTCAGCGGTCCAGTACGCAAGCGACACCCCTTCGCAGTCTATGGGTTTGAACAGTCGCACGACGTTGTGAGCGAGATCGAACTCCACATCAATCTGTGCGAAGAAATCCTCACCCAGGATGACGGCGATGTCGTCACCGAATTCACGCTCGCCCGCGACGAACATCCGCCAATTCTTGCGTGACGCGTTGCCGATCTTGAATTCGTCGATAAGCGCGGACTCGACTTTGGTCGGACCACCGACTCCGAACAGCTGATACCCCCGGGTTTCGCGCCGCTCGAGCCCCAGCCATGCGGTGGCCGGCCGCAGGATCAGCGTGAGCGCAGCGCCGGTATCCACCATCGCACCAATCTTCTTACCGTCGATGGCGGCATCCACGACCAGGTGATTTCTCACCATCCGTACCGGCAGATCGGCGATCTGGATCATCTTGCAGGCGGCCACATCAGCGTGTGCCATGCCCGCCAGCGCCAAGCCGGCGGCGGCGATGAAAAGAAGCAACGCGCATCTGCCGCTCACTTCAACGCCTTCGCATCGGTGCGAGTCACCGGAGGCATCGCGCCAATTTCGAAGACCGAAACGCGTGGCTGTCAGCATGCAGTCAGCTAATGAAGAAAAGCAATTATTTCAATAACCTCTATTTTTGCACGTCCGAGGAAAAATCCTATCTGTAAATTCAGCCGACAGTTGCGCGGCGAGAATGCAAGCCATCGAGAAAATTAATTGTAATTGTCCTTGACCGGTGGATATCACCGGATTCTCCGCCAGTGTTGGCTGGGACGCGACGACCGGATTCGGGTCACCGATCGACACCAGCCTCGTCGACTACCTGATCCGCTACGTCTCGCCGGGTGACGGTGTCGCTGCGGTCGCCACGACGAAGCCGAAGCCGCATCCGAAGCCGATCGTGCCGGGATCGATGGACCCGCACTGATCTCCTGTCTTGGCTGATTGACGACGGGGCCCGATTCGGGCCCCGTTTTTTTCACACTCTTTTCATTTCAATATTGCGCTGAATACGGTGCGCGGCTCGAGCGTTCCTGGCATCGCGTAGGCGCTGAACACCCCTCGCCGGTACCGCACGGACCGGTAGCGGCGCGCAGTCGGCGCGGGTATAGTTTGCACCGCACGCGCAGGGCGCGTTTGGCACACGGGGCGAGCGGTGAGCATCGATTGGACGACATTCACGCCATGGTCGGCGCTGGCAGGTGGCGCGATCATCGGTATTGCCGCCGTGCTGTTCGCGCTATTCAACGGTCGCGTCGCAGGCATCAGCGGCATCGTCGGAGGCCTGCTGCGACCGCCCTTTCCGGATGCAGCGTGGCGCGTCGCGTTCCTCGCCGGACTGATTGCCGCGCCTATCCTCTACCGCTTGTTCGCGGGGCCGCCCGATCTGACCATCGATGCGGATTATCCGACGCTCGTCGTCGCCGGCATCCTGGTCGGGCGTCGGGACACGCTACGGATCCGGCTGCACCAGCGGTCATGGCGTGTGCGGCGTGTCGCGGCTTTCGCCGCGCTCGCTGGTCGCGACGCTGGCGTTCATGGCAGCGGGCTTCGCGACCGTGTTCGCGACGCGCCACATCTTCAGCTAACCGCCCCTCATGTACGCGCTTTTTGCCTTTGTCGCAGGCCTCGTTTTCGGGATCGGCCTGCTTGTGTCGGGAATGGTCAATCCCGCCAAGGTGCTGGGATTCCTCGATCTGGCCGGGCGATGGGATCCGTCGCTGGCCCTGGTCATGGTCGGTGCAATCGCGATCGGAGCCATCGGATTCGCCGTCGCAGGCCGACGTACGACGACCCTCCTCGGAACGCCGATGCTGCTGCCGACGGCGCGCGCGATCGATCGGCGCCTCGTCTTCGGTGGCCTGCTGTTCGGCGTCGGCTGGGGACTCGCCGGATTCTGTCCCGGCCCCGCGCTCGTTGCGCTCGGTACCGGTCATCTGAAGGCGATCGTTTTCATCGCGGCGATGCTGGCTGGAATGCTGGCGTTCGAATGGATCGAGAGGATGCGGGCACGCTCGACCGCGACCCTGGAGCCCGCCGCGGGCGCCGCGAGCGAATAGATGCTGATCTTCCGCCAGCTTTTCGACCCGCAGTCGTCGACCTACTCATATCTGCTGGCCGATCGCCGCAGCCGCGAGGCGGTCCTGATCGACCCGGTCTTCGAGCAGGCGCAGCGCGATGCGGCGTTGATCCAGGAGCTCGGCCTCAAACTCGTTGCGACTCTCGACACGCACGTGCACGCCGATCATGTCACCGGCGCGTGGCTTTTCAAGCAGCGTTGCGGCAGCGCGATCGTCCTCGGCGCGGCGACCGGCGCTGCCGGAGCCGACCGCTATCTCGCTCACGGTGACCGCGTCCAGTTCGGCGGCCGCTATCTGGAGGTTCGCGCCACGCCGGGTCACACCGAGGGATGCGTCACTTATGTGATGGACGATGAAAGCGTGGCCTTCACCGGCGACTGCCTGCTGATCCGCGGCAGCGGGCGCACCGACTTCCAGCACGGCGACGCGCGGGCGATGTACCGCTCGGTGCGCAGTCAGATCCTGACGCTGCCGCCATCGTGCCTGCTCTATCCTGCCCACGATTACCGCGGCTTGACGGTGACGAGCGTCGAGGAGGAGCGCCGCTACAATCCAAGGCTCGGCGGCGATGTCGGCGAAGGCGATTTCGTCGGCTACATGAACAATCTGGGGCTGCCGCATCCTAAATTGATGGACATCGCCGTGCCGGCGAACCTGCGTTGCGGACAGCCCGAGGGCACGGTTCCATTGCTCGCGGCTCCATCATGGGCGCCGCTGACCTACACGTTCGCGGGCATTTTCGAAATACAGCCGCAGGCGCTCGAGGAAGGCGCGGCGTCGATCCAGATCGTCGACGTGCGCGAGCGCGACGAATTCGACGGACCGCTCGGTCGGATTCGCGGGGCGAAATGGATTCCACTCGGGGAGCTGCCCGCGCGCACCGCCGAGCTCGCACGCGATCGTCCGGTCGTCGCGGTCTGCCGCTCGGGTGCGCGCTCGGCGCAGGCGTCGGTGCTGCTTTCGAAGGATGGCTTCGCCGATGTCGCCAACCTAGCCGGCGGCATGCTCCGCTGGCGCGCCGAAGGGCACCCGGTCGAAGGCCAGCGCGATTAGCCGCGCGCGACGCGTGCTATCGTATCGTCACCCGAATACTCCGCCCGATCGCTGCGGCCGGCTCCGACGGCGGCCATTGCATACCGCGAGCTAAGTTTCCGAATGGCACCCGCTCCTCCATCAGCGCCTGCGCCCCGGCGCGCCGTAACCATCAGCTTGCCGGAAGCGATGGACTACGCTTTGGCTGCCTATCAACGTGGCGATCGTGTCGAAGCGGAACGGCTATGCCGGTTGCTGCTGGATGCGATGCCGGACTACTTCGATGCGCTCTTCCTTGCCGGAATCCTCGCGGAACAGGCTGGAAGATGCGAACGCGCCGTCGAATTGTTGTCGAAAGCGGTCGCCGTCAATCCCAACGTCGCCGAGGCCCATTACAACCACGGCGTTGCACTGGGCGGGGTCAGACAATACGAAGAAGCGGTGGCAAGCTACGAGCGCGCGATCGCACTGAAACCCGATTACGCCGACGCCTATTTCAACCGCGGCGTTGCGCTCGCCGAGCTCGGCCGTCCGGTGCAGGCTGTCGAGAGCTACGATCGCGCGATTGCATTCAATCCCGCGTATGCCGAAGTCCACAACAATCGCGGCATCGTGCTGGATCACCTCAAGCGCTACGATGAGGCGCTGGCGAGCTACGATCGCGCCATCGCGCTCAAGCCCGATTACGCGAGGGCGCACAACAATCGCGGCGTCGCGCTGGGCCGCCTCGAGCGCCATGCGGACGCGCTGGCGAGCTACGATCGAGCCGTTGCGCTGAAATCCGACTACGCCGACGCCTTCACCAATCGCGGCATTGCGCTCGGAGAGCTCGATCGTCCGGCGGAGGCGCTGGTGAGCTACGAGCGCGCCATTGCACTCAATCCGCGTTACGCAGAAGCGTTCTACAACCGCGGCAATGCGCTTCGCGATCTGAACCGCCATATGGAGGCGATCGGCAGTTACGAGCGCGCGCTTGCGCTCAAGCCGGATTACGCGGCGGCGCACTGGAATCTGGCGGACTGCTGTCTGCTATTGGGCGACTTCGCGCGCGGCTGGCAGGAATACGAGTGGCGCTGGAAGCTGGAACGGCATGAGAACTTCAAGGCAGACTTTCAACGGCCATTGTGGCTGGGCGCCGAGCCGTTGCAAGGTGGCACGATACTGCTGCACGCCGAACTGGGATTCGGCGACACCTTGCAGTTCTGCCGCTACGCCAGGGAAGTCGCTGCTCTGGGCGCCCGGGTGGTGCTCGAAGTTCAACCGGCTCTGCTGCCGCTGCTTTCCGGCTTGGAAGGTGTTGCGCTCGCCGTGGCGCGAGGCGATTCGCTGCCCTTGTTCGATTACCACTGCCCTCTGATGAGCTTGCCGCTGGCATTCAAGACCGATCTGACCAGCGTTCCTGCGCATATACCTTATCTGCACAGCGATGCGGCACGGGTCGACCATTGGCGGCGGAAACTGCGCAACACGGACAAGCCCCGAATCGGAGTCGTCTGGAGCGGAAGCATGGCGCTCAGGAACGACAGACGCAGCATGGCTCTCAAGGAGCTGCTGCCGCTGATGGGCGGATGGGCAGAGTGGGTAAGTCTGCAAAAAGAGGTGCGTGATTCCGATGCGGCCCTGCTGGCATCGCGGCCGGACCTCCGCGATGCCGGCGCCGAGCTGAACGACTTTGCCGACACGGCGGCGCTGGTCGAGCTGATGGACGTCGTGGTGACAGTGGATACGAGCGTTGCGCACGTAGCGGGCGCGATGGGCAAGCCGGTATGGATCATGCTGCCGTTCAATCCCCACGACTGGCGCTGGATGCTCGATCGTGAGGACAGCATCTGGTACCCAACGGCGCGCGTGTTTCGCCAGCCGACGAATGGGGACTGGGCAAGCGTCGTCAGCCGGGTAGACGAGGAATTGTTTCGGCAATTCGGACCGCGCGGTTAGTCGAAGCTATCGAGACCACGGACATCGTGCCGGGCATGTCTAAACCGCTTGCGCGGCGCGTCAAAGCAACGTCAGCTGAAGGCGATTGATGAGCTCGACAGGCCGCACCCGTGACCACTCACGCCTGAAAGCATCCCTGAACGGAAGGTCGTCCGGAACATTGCGTACCGATGCCCGCGATACGATCGTTCCTTCCTGCGCGTCCCTGCCCGCGATCGACTGCAATGCTTCCGCGGAAACCGATTCCGACCCGCCGGTCCACGAG
This sequence comes from uncultured beta proteobacterium, assembly GCA_963697485.1. Taxonomy (GTDB): domain Bacteria; phylum Pseudomonadota; class Gammaproteobacteria; order Burkholderiales; family Casimicrobiaceae; genus PALSA-1003. The sequence continues at coordinate 1,016,445 of CAVOOD010000003.1, read as the reverse complement.
AGCACATCCGCAATGGTGCCCGGGTCGAGGCTGCGGAAGTCCTCGTAATAGCAGATCCGCACTGCGTGGTTTCGGGTCAGCTGGTCGAGCGCCCGCAGGCTTCTTCCCAGTTGACCGACCGCCCAGCCAAGGTCGAGCGAGTTGCGCGACAGGCGTCTCAACGAAGCGGCCCAATCGACCGGATCGCGGAGAATGAACATGATCCGTGGCGAGCTGAAGGCGCCGGCGATCAACAGCGGAGCATTATTGCACTCCAAACGCAGCTTGATGACAGAGTACGGCAGCAGTCGAGTCGCGCCGGCGATGACGCGGCGAAGGGAAGCGTCCGGCGGCTGCTGACAGGCAGCCTGCGTGAAGAAGTCGGGTTCGGAGACCGTGCGCACGCCCGCCGCCTGGAGCGCCCTCACCAGCAAGGTCGAGCCGCATCGGCCGATGGAGAAGATCAGCGTCGGCGAGGCGGTCTCCCCGGGAAGCGAATCAAACGGAATCTTGATTACGCTCCGGGCATGCTGCCGCTGCGCCTGGTAGAAAAAAGTGGCGTCCGAAATGTCGGGAGTGGAAACGCAAAGCAGCGTTCGATTCGCCAGATCGAAACAATAGGGGCTGACGTCGGCGTCGAACATGCGCGACGATTCGACCGCCCGACCGGCCTCGAGGCTGAAATCGTCGGGCCCCGATATGAATGCGGATTTACCTGTGCAAGAGCGGACCGCGTATTCGCTGAGGCTCATCGAGAGTATCTTACTTTACTGAGTTCGGTCCGCTATTGAATAATGGCGGGCACATCATGATCAAGAAACCGATCTACGATTCCGGCGCCATCAACTACGCTCCGCGCCAGACCGTGGCGCCGACAAGGGCTGCCGCAGACGTTGTCGTCGGCACCGACCCCACTCCGGAAGCGCGCGGGCCAATGCCGGTGATTGTCGGCTGCCCACGCTCCGGCACCACGCTGCTCGCGGTGATGCTCGATAGTCATCCGCAAATCGCAATACCGCCGGAAACTGCATTCTTGCCGGAATTGCCGCGGCTGGTCGAAAAGGCGGGCACCGCTCTCAGACGCGAATTCTTCGCTTTGCTGACGACCGATCGATGGAATGTCTCCAATTGGAATGACCTCGGTATCGACAAGGACGCCTATTGGCGCCGACTTTGCGCCCTCCAGACATTTTCGATTACCGGAGGGCTGCGGGCGCTCTACGGCATGTACGCCGACGGGCTTGGCAAGCGTCTGTACGGCGAAAAGACGCCTGCCGACACTCACTGCATGCCCCAGATCGAGGCCTACCTTCCGGAAGCGCGCTTCATTCATATCGTTCGCGATCCGCGCGACGTTGTTCTTTCGCTTCGCAGAACGACCGCCGGACGAAGTGTCGAGGGAACTGCTCAAATCTGGGTCGACATGGTTTCGCTCGCCCGAGCCTCCGGGACGCGGGTCGGTCACTATCATGAAATTCGCTATGAAGATCTGGTCCTTGCGCCGGAAGCGGAGCTTCGCAGCATCTGCGATTTCCTGGAACTTGATTATGCGAGCCAGATGCTGGATTACCGCACAAGCGGCGCGCGGCATGTCGGTCACCTTGGCGATCGTCTCCTTCCGGGCGGTCGCGCGAAAGTGCCGCGCGAGTCGAGGGCCCGATTGCACGAGAATCTCGCGCAGCCGCTGAGAAAGGATCGCGTGCACAACTGGCGGCAGGAAATGAGCGCGGACGACCGCGCGAAGGTCGAAGCGATTGCAGCGCCGCTCATGCGAGAAATCGGCTACGAAATCCGGGCCGGTTGATGCTTGCGTAGCCGGCAAGGGTTCAGCCCGAATCAGTGGCCGGTCGAATCGCCCTGTCTGCTTGCTTCGAACAGGAACCAGGTTCGGCGCTCGGTCTCGTCGATCCATACTTCGATCAGACTGGCCGTCGCGATGTCGCGGTGCTCGTCGCACACGTCATGGACCTCACGCAGCCTTGCGGCGAGCATCTTGTTGTCATCCCGTAATTCAGCGAGCATATCCAGCGGCTGGACATAGGCGGCATCGTTGTCCAGCACGCGCTGGGTACGTGCGATGTGTCCGATCGACCTCAGAGTGGTGCCGCCGAGCTTGCGGATTCGCTCGGCAATCGGGTCGGTCATTGCATAGAGCTGATCGGCATGGTCGTCCAGCAGCAGATGGTAGTCCCGGAAATGCGGGCCGCTCATGTGCCAATGAAAGTTCTTCGTTTTCAGGTACAGCGCAAAGACGTCCGCCAGAATGGCGTTCAGCGCTCCTGCGATATCCTTGACGGCCTTGGACCGGAGGTCGGTGGGCGTCGTCAACGGAGTGGCCTGCCTGACCTTCAGGTCCTGCAGCTTTTTCGCACTGACTTTTTTCATGATTTCATCCTTTCTGCTGTTGAGGTGCCCGGCAGGCAAGCTGGCGTGACGCCGACGTTTCCGCGTGTTTATGGAATTCTAGCGCGACTGGGCGTACAAGGACTACTGGCAGTCCCTGCCCGCTTCCGCTGAACTGTAAAAGCCCAAGGATTTGCGATGATCACGGTAAGACGCGCCAAGGAACGCGGCATTGCCAACTTCGGATGGCTTGACAGCCGGCACACATTTTCGTTCGGCGAGTATTACGATCCGGCGCAGATGGGCTTCGGCCCGTTGCGAGTAATCAACGAGGATCGAGTCAGTCCGGGACAGGGGTTCGGCACCCATGGTCATAAAGACATGGAGATCATCTCGTACGTTCTCGAAGGGGCACTCGAGCACAAGGACAGCATAGGCACCGGCTCGGTAATCCGGCCGGGCGATGTGCAAGTCATGTCTGCCGGCACCGGCATTCGGCACAGCGAGTTCAACCATTCGAAGACCGACCCGGTCCACTTTCTGCAGATCTGGGTCGTGCCCGACCGTCAAGGCATCGCGCCCCGTTACGAGCAGAAAACATTTCCGGATGCGGAGAAGCGCGGCCGTCTGCGCCTCGTCGGCTCGCCGCACGGGCGCGACGGCTCGGTGGTCATTCATCAGGACGTCGAGCTTTTCGCAGCGCTTCTGAATGCCGGCGAAAAGGTGACGCATACGCTGGCTGCCGGTCGCAGGGGCTGGATACAGGTCATGCGCGGCGCCGCGGCGTTGGACGGCCACGATCTGGTCGCGGGCGATGGGGCGGCCCTGACAGATGAACCGGGCCTGTCGGTAACCGCCAAGGTGGACCACACCGAAATCCTGGTGTTCGATCTGCCGTAAAGACCATCCCCATGGCCGACACGATTCTTTTCAACGGCCGCATCGCGACGCTCGATCCGGCGAATTCCGCGGCGTCGGCGGTCGCGATCAAGGATGGCCTGTTTGCGTCCGTCGGCCACGATCGCGAGATCATGGCCCGGCGCGAGCCGAAGACGGTCATCATCGATCTCAACGGCCGTACGGTGATCCCCGGACTCAACGACAGTCATACGCATGTCATCCGCGGCGGCTTGACCTACAACATGGAGTTGCGCTGGGACGGCGTTGCGTCGCTGGCGGACGCTCTTGCCATGTTGCGCGCGCAAGCGCGGCGCACGCCGGCGCCGCAATGGGTGCGAGTCGTCGGCGGCTGGAGCGAATTTCAGTTCGCCGAGCGGCGAATGCCGACGCTCGCCGAGATCAACGCTGCAGCACCGGACACGCCCGTCTTCGTCCTCCATCTCTATGCGCGGGCGATGCTCAACGCCGCCGCGTTGCGCGCCGTCGGCTACACAAAGGACACGCCGGAACCCGCCGGCGGCACCATCGAGCGCGACAGCCAGGGCAATCCGACCGGGATGCTGATCGCCAGGCCCAACGCAACGATTCTGTACGCGACGCTCGGCAAAGGGCCGAAGCTGCCGATCGAGCATCAGATCAACTCGACCCGGCATTTCATGCGCGAGCTCAACCGCCTGGGCGTCACCAGCGCGATCGATGCCGGTGGCGGCTCCCAGAACTACCCGCAGGACTACGAGGTGATGCAGCAACTGCATCGCGACGGCGAATTGACGGTGCGCATCGCCTACAATCTCTTCACCCAGAAGCCGAAGGGAGAGCTCGCGGACTTCCAGGCGTGGACGAAGACCGTGGAGCCACGCCAGGGCGATGCAATGTATCGCCACAACGGCGGCGGCGAAATGCTGGTCTACTCGGCGGCCGACTTCGAGGACTTCCTCGAGCCGCGCCCGGAGCTCCCGGCGACGATGGAGGAAGACCTCCACGCTGTCGTGCGCCTGCTCGCCGAGAAGCGCTGGCCGTTCCGCATGCACGCCACCTACGATCAAACCATCGCGCGGGCGCTGACCGTGTTCGAGCGGGTCAACCGGGAAATTCCGTTCGATGGCATGCACTGGATCATCGACCACGCCGAGACGATCTCGCCGCAGAGCATCGAGCGGGTCAAGGCGCTGGGCGGCGGGATCGCGATCCAGCATCGAATGGCGTTTCAGGGCGAACACTTCATCCAGCGCTACGGGGCGAAAGCGGCCGAAGCATCGCCGCCGATCCGGCGCATGCTGGACATGGGGGTGCCCGTAGGCGCCGGTACCGACGCAACGCGCGTTGCGACCTATAACCCCTGGATTGCGCTCTACTGGCTGGTTGCCGGAAGAACAGTCGGAGGACTCGCGGTGACTCCGGAGTCGTCCAGGCTCGATCGCGTCACGGCTTTGCGCCTGTGGACCGAAGGCAGCGCGTGGTTCTCCACCGAACAGGACGACAAGGGCCGGATCGCTGCTGGCCAGTTCGCCGATCTTGCGGTCCTCGACGACGATTATTTCTCGGTGCCCGAGGAGGAAATAAAATCGATTGCCTCGGTGTTGACGATCGTCGGCGGACGCGTCGTCCACGGCGATCAGGAATTCAAAAACCTCGCTCCACCCTTGCCGCCCGTGATGCCCGACTGGTCGCCTGTTCGCAGCTACGGCGGATATCAGCGCCCGGCGAACAAGCATGCGACCGCATGCAGCGTGCACGGTCATCGTCACGCAGCAGTCGCGCGCATACCGGTGCAAACAGCGGATGCCGGGACCTTTTGGCGGGCTTTCGGCTGCGGGTGCTTCGCGTTCTAATGGTTGGGAGGATGCAATGCCGACGATGACACCCGCGACCAGCGTTGCCACCTCGCTCCACGACGATAGGCACGGGCCGCTGCCGATGCTGCTGATGGTTCTGACGATGGTGACCGGCCTGGTCGACGCCGTCAGTTACCTCAAGTTGGGTCACGTCTTCGTGGCCAACATGACGGGCAATGTCGTGTTCCTGGGATTTGCAGTCGCAGGAGGCGCGGATTTTTCGCTGCCGGCGTCGATCGCCGCGATAGCTGCATTTCTGGCCGGTGCGCTCGCGGGCGGCTGTCTGGGCTCGCGCATCGGACGCCATCGCGGCCGACACCTCGCAGTCGCGACTTACATCGAGATCGCGCTCGTCGGAGGCGCACTCGCCGTTTCGGCGGTCGGCGCCGCCATCGGGGCAAGTCAACTTCAATACGCATTGATCGTGCTGCTTGCGCTGGCGATGGGATTGCAGAATGCGACCGCGCGCCGCCTGGCGGTGCCGGACCTGACGACGACGGTGCTGACTCTGACGCTCACGGGCCTCGCTGCCGATTCAAAGCTCGCGGGAGGCAATGCGCCCAACGTCGGCCGTCGGTTGCTCGCCGTCGCTACGATGTTCGCCGGGGCGCTGGTCGGTGCGGTCCTGGTCTTCCAGGTCAGCGTCAGCGCGGCACTCGCGCTCGCGCTGGCCTTGCTGATAGTCAACGGCATCGCCGCGTATCGAATGTCGTCGTCGACGGATCCATGGACGGTAGCGGGCTGAAAGCTTGTCCTAGACCTGCCGTTGCCGCAGCCGGTAGACGCCGAACAGGCCCAGAAAGGCGATCAGGCCGACCAATCCCCACTCGCCAAGCGTCGGCACCGCGGCCACGTTCGGAGACAAGCCCGCTTGAAAATGGGCTTGGATCCGGGCGGCGCTGAGCACTCTCGGATAATAGGCGACCTCGTCGATCAATCCGGCGAAATATCGCCCGTCCAAGACGTTCCCTCCGATCATGATCGAAGGATTGCCGTCCAGCGGGTTATTGTTGGTTGTCGCCGTGCCGCGAGAGACGCCGTCAATGAATATCTCGACGTTTCCGCCCTGAGTTCGGGTTGCAACCAGGTGGTGCCACACGCCGTCGTTGATCGCGGCCGCACTTGTCACCGTGACATCGGGATTGCCGGTAAAGAACGACAGCCCGTTGTTGAGCATCGCCATGGCGAAGTCGTTCGCCGCGCCTCCGACGTCGGACCAGAGCAATCCGTTGCCCTCGTAAGACTGGCTCCCGGTCAAGCTGGGAGCCGTCGTTTTGACCCAGGCTTCCAGCGTGAAGTCGGTTGAAACCGTGCGCGGTGTGCTGACGAAATCGTCGATGCCGTCGAACCTCGCGGCTTTGCCGAGTCCCGGCGCACTCGGTTGATTGAGCACAACGCCGTTCATGTAGATGCCATCGTTGGAATCCGCCGTGTCGGTCGCCGTCGTCCCGGAGGTTTCCTCGAATCGATAATAGGCGACCGGGTTGTCGGCCAATACCTCGTCCTGATAGGCGGCCAGCGCAGGGTCGCCGCAGAGAATGCACACCAATGAGGCGCCGAGCAATATCCTGCTCATTCCGATCTCCCCAGTCTCCTACCGATCATAGTCAGCTGCCCACCAGATGCAAGGCGACTTCGCGCCGATGCGGACGAATCCTGTGCTCCCAGAGGTAGATCCCCTGCCATGTGCCCAGCGCGAGGCGCCCGCCGGAGAGCGGAATGGATATCTGGACCGCGGTCAACGCCGCGCGGACGTGCGCGGGCATGTCGTCGGCGCCTTCGTCGCGGTGACGGAACAGGGAGTCGCCATCGGGTACCAGGCGAGCGAAGAAGCGTTCGAGATCTCCGCGCACCTCGGGATCGGCGTTCTCCTGCACGACCAGGCCGGCGGATGTGTGCCGGACGAACAGCGTCAGCAGTCCGGTTTCCATGTCGCTCCCCGCCGCCCAATCGGCGACCGGACGGGTGATTTCGACCAAGCCGCGCCCACGGGTATCAAAGGCAAGCGTCGTGGTGGATTGCCGCAGCATCGACGAAGGATAGACCAAGGCAGCCCCGGGCGGCGAATCCGGAATTCGGCCGGGGCGATTCCAGCCGGTTCGGACGACTTCCGGTATTCTGAAGAACCAGGGAGCAGGACGATGCAAGCCGGTTTCAATTTCGAACCGCTGACGCCGACGGCGTTTCTTCACCGGGCGGCGGAGGTCTTTCCCGATCGCATCGGGGTCGTCGACGGCACCCTCAAGCTCACCTATCGCGAGTTCCTCGACTACGCTCTCAAATTCGCGGGGGCGCTTAAGGCGCGCGGCGTCAAACCGGGCGACCGCGTAGCCGTCCTGGCGGGGAATTCGCATGTGATGCTCGCCGCGCACTACGCGGTGCCGTTCGCCGGCGCGGCTCTCGTTGCGCTCAATACCCGCATCACATCCGCCGACATCGCCTATATCGTGGGTCACGCCGGCGCATCGGTGCTTGTCTACGATCGCAAATTCGCGGCGGCTGCCGCGGCGGCCGGCTCGCAGGTCGGGCCGGGATTGCAGCTGGTGCAAGCAGGCGGCGAAACCGATGAGCTGGAAGGCCTCATCGCGAACGCGTCTCCCGCGTTCGAGTCGGTCACCGATGAGCGTTCGTTGCTCGCCATCAACTACACCAGCGGTACGACCGGACGTCCCAAAGGCGTCATGTATCACCATCGCGGCGCGTATTTGCAGGCCCTCGCGATGGCGCTCCACATGGGGCTCGACAGCGACTCGGTTTATCTCTGGACGCTGCCGATGTTCCATTGCAATGGCTGGTGTTTCACCTGGGGCGTGACGGCGATGGGAGGAACTCACCTGTGCATGGACAAGGTGGAACCGGTCGCGATCTGGCGCCACCTGCGAGAGTCGGGCGTCACCCACTTGTGCGCTGCGCCCACGGTGCTAACCACGACGATCTGGGACCCTGCCGCAGGCCAGGAGAAGCTGCCCCGCTCCATTCGTATCGCAACCGGTGGCGCTCCGCCGACCCCCGCCTTGCTCGAGCGCCTGGCCGAGCTCGGCATGGACATCACCCACCTCTACGGACTGACCGAAACCTTCGGTCCTGCCGTCGTCTGCGAATGGCGCAGCGAGTGGAATCGTCTCGCCATTCCCGCCCAGGCGAAGATCAAGGCGCGACAGGGCGTGGCCAACGTCATCGGCCAGGTGGTTCGCGTCGTCGATGGCAAGGGCGGCGATGTCCCCGCCGACGCCGAGACGATGGGAGAGATCGCGATCCGGGGCAACAACGTAATGCTCGGGTATTACAAGGACGAGGAAGAGACGCGCCGGAGTTGCCCGGACGGCTGGTTCAGGACCGGCGATCTGGGCGTCATGTTTCCGGATGGTTACATCCAGTTACGCGACCGCGCCAAGGACATCATCATCTCGGGAGGCGAAAACATCTCTTCGGTCGAGATCGAGCAGGCGCTGGCGACGCATCCGTCCGTGCTGGAAGTCGCGGTCGTCGCCGCACCGGACGAAAAATGGGGCGAGGTTCCCGTCGCCTTCGTGACCCTGAAGGACGGCGCGGCCGCGACCGATGCCGAACTGATCGACCATGTCCGCGAGAGGCTGGCGCGATTCAAGACCCCGAAGCGCATCGTCTTCGGTTCTCTCCCCAAGACCGCCACCGGCAAAGTGCAAAAGAACCATCTGCGCGCCCAATTGAAGGGTGCGTAGCGGGGCCGGATCGTTTGGTCCAACGCCAGCGCAGCTATCGCCGATCGCCGGGGGCCCAGCGGATCGGCGCCGTTCGTGCTAGCCGAGAAACGGATAGAGCGTCCAGCGTCGACGCAGCTTCTTCCAGTGAGCGAATGCAATCCTCCGCGCCGCGTCGCGAATCCGCATCGATTGATCGGCGCAGCGGTAACGAAATGCGTCCATTTCCGTCGACAGGTCGGTCCTCGAAAGTTGCCGTAGAAACAATTCGGCCCCGAAGCGGTAGAGTTCCCGATCCAGTTCGTTGCGCCGCTCGAGCTCGGCGAGCGTCTGCGCGGGCAGTTGATCAAAGCGCGGCCGTTCGGTGTTGACTTTGGCCGCGACATAAATACGCATCGGCAGCCCCAATCGGTTGGCGAGCAAGGCATAGAATTCATCAAACCGCTCGGTCAGGCCGATCAAGGCAAATTGCGCCAGGTTGGCCTTGGCTCGCTCGAGCATCTGACTGGTGCAACGTCCGAAACCCGCCTCGGGCAGCCCCGAGAATCGCCGCACCATTCCGTTGTCCGTTTCCGGAAGGCGCAGCGCGTCTATCCACCGCGTGATCGAGATTCGTCGTGCGAGCTCGCTGTGCGACCCCGAATTCATATGCTTCGCAAACGCGTAATAGGACACGAGCCGATCGACAGGGTCGCGCAGTATGGTCACACATTGCCGCAGCGGGACGATTTGCTTGGCGAGTTGGGTGTCTACGTGACCGTACAGGACCTTCAATCGCGACGCGTGTCGTTTTGGAAGCGCGTTGATCCGAGTGAGGGTCTCACCGTTCGGGTGAAGCTTCAGCAGCTCCGGCGGCTTGAGACTCGTGCGGAATATCGAGTAGAGCGACGACCCGGCGGTTTTCGGCACATGCACGAAAAGCAACGGCACAGTCTCATTCCCGAGCCGTCGGGCGGCCGGCTTGCTGGCCGCGGGCCGTTTTATTCGCGGTCGATGGAGCGGTGTGCGCGCGAGATGGGCGTCGAAGCGAAGTTCGCTGTCAGCTATCTCGGATGGCGTATCGTCTGTCAGCAATTCGTCGACCGGCAAAATCGGGAGCGCCCGATTGCGCTCTCGAAGTGTCCCGCAATCGAGGCCGGCAGACGATCTAAATTTTGTGACAAATTGTTTACGCGGCGGCTGGAATCACTCGCGTGCAGGAGGTTCGCGCCATTCCAGTGCGCTCGCGTGCAAGTGGTGCGCACGCTCGTCTCGGTCTGGTGCGATGCTCCGGGGCTGCGGCGCGAACGATCGAGGGCCAGCGCGACGACGTCACGCTCGCCAGGCGGGCGCCGGAACGCGGAAGATTTACGCGGTCGTGCGCGACTCGAGCCGCGTCGCCGGGGACTTCGTCTGCTTACGCTGGTTTGCCGGCATAGGCCGCCTGCAGCGCGGCGATGTCGAGCTTGACCATCTTCAACATGGCGTCCGCGGCCCGCTTGGCCTTCGCTCGATCGGGGTCAGACATCATGTCCCTGAGAACGGTGGGGACGATCTGCCACGACAGACCAAAGCGGTCCTTCAGCCAGCCGCACTGCTCGGCAGACCCGCCGTCGAGAAGCGCATTCCAGTAACGGTCGATCTCGGCCTGGTTTTCACAATGCACGACGAACGACACGGCGTGGTTGAACGGATCCAGCGGGCCGGCGCTCATGGCGACAAAAGGCTGCCCGAAGAGAACGAAGTCGACGACTTTCACCGACCCGGGCGGCCCGCTCGGCGATTCGCTCGGCAGCGCGACGACGCGCGTAACCCGCGAATCGGGAAAGATCGAAGCGTAGAACGCGGCGGCCTCCTCGGCCTGGGTGGAATACCAGAGGAAAGGGGTAATCTTCTGCATGGTTTTTCTCCAGCGCGACGAAAATGGAGATATTGCGGCCGTAAAGGAACCCGGTGCGGCGCGGATGCCGACAAGACCGCATCGGCCACGGGGTGACCCCGAATTATGACGGTTTCCTGCATTTCACGCCCACCAGGGCGCATTGTGTCCCCCCGCGCTGGAGCCCGGCGTTTTCCTCCCGTAATCTTGCCCCCTGACACACAGCACCAGAGGGCAACAAAATGAATACCGACCAACGCAGCCCGGGCACCGGTACCAGCGGTTCGCGCGCGGCGCGATCCGCGAGCCAGGGGACCTTGCGCGAGGTCTGGGACGGCATCGTCGTCGTGTGGTGGCGCTTCTTCGACTGGCTGGCCGTCGTGTCGTGGAAGAAACTGCTGCTCGTTTCAATCCTGGGCCTGATCCTGGCCGGCGTGCTCAGCTCAGTCGGTTCGGTCGGCAACCGCGTCGGCGAAGCTCCCCATTGGTTCTTCCTGCTCATCGTCGCCTCGCTCATCATCAAGGTGGTGGCGGGCGGCAAGCGCAGAGCGGAAGTGACCGCGAACGAGGCCACCAAGCAGGCCGAGACCGAACAGCTCGAGCGCACGGTGCTCGAAGCGCGCATGGAGGCGCTGCAAGCGCAGATCGAGCCGCATTTCCTCTTCAATACACTGGCGAGCATCGACCAGCTTATCCAGACCGACCCGCCGCGCGCCTCCAAGATGCAACAGAGCCTGATCCGCTATCTGCGCTCGGCGATGCCGCAGATGCGCGAGGGCCGCCGACCTACGCTGGGTCAGCAGGTCAGTCTTTGCTCCGCGTTCCTGGAAATCATGGCAGTGCGAATGGAAGGCCGCCTGCAGCCGGTAGTGAATGTTCCGGAGGGCTTGAAATCGGCGGTCTTCCCATCGATGATGTTGCAGACCCTGGTGGAAAACGCGATCAAGCATGGCCTGGAGCCCAAGCCCGAGGGCGGCAGGCTCGAGATCAGCGCCGAAATCGCCGACGGCCAGCTGGCGGTCCATGTGCTCGACTCGGGCATCGGCTTCATGCCGAACGCCGAAGCGGGTGTGGGACTGGCCAATGTCCGGGAGCGATTGCAGGCCTTGTACAAAGGCCGGGCCGAGCTGATCATCAGCGTGCCGCCCGCGGGCGGCACCTGTGCCACGATCAAAGTGCCGTACGAAATCGCCCCTGCGCCAGCCTGACGGCACGAGTCCCCGCATGCCCGCCGCCGCTCCCTCCGCCGTCGTTGCCGACGACGAACGCCTGATGCGTGAGCAGATCATCGACCGCCTGAAGGAAGCGTGGCCCGAGCTCTTGATCGTGGGTGAAGCCGGCAACGGCCGCGAGGCGATCGCGATGGTGCAGAGCCTGCAACCCGACATCCTCTTTCTCGATATCAGCATGCCGGGAATGGACGGCATCGAGACGGCCCAAGCGCTGGCGGGCCGCGTTCACGTGGTCTTCGTCACCGCTTACGACCAATACGCGATCAGCGCGTTCGAGCACGGCGCGGTCGATTATCTGCTGAAGCCGGCGGAGCCCGAGCGGGTGGCGCTGACTTGCCAGCGGCTGCGCGACCGGCTCAAGCAAGCGCCCGATCCGATGAACGAGGTGCTGGCGCAGCTATCGCAACGGCTGGGGACCGACGGCCTGAAACGGCGAGAGTACATGCGTTGGGTACAGGCCAGCGTCGGCGCCAACATACGGATGATCCCGACCAGCGAGATTCTGTTCTTCCGCGCCGAGGACAAGTACACGCTGGTCAAAACCCGGAGTATCGAGGCACTGATCCGCAAGCCGATCAAGGAGCTGATCGAAGAACTGGATCCGGACGAATTCTGGCAAATACATCGCTCCACCGTGGTTCGCGTCGATGCGGTCGAGCAGGTCAGCCGCGATTTTCGCGGCCACCAGATCGTCCATGTGAGAGGCAGCGACGAAAGACTCGAAGTAAGCCGCACCTTCAATCATCTGTTCAAGCAGATGTAGCCCGCCGGCGCGGCGTCGAGGTCGCGTCGGCCTTCCCGGCGAACTCTCCGCCAGTTCGACTCGAGCCGCACCACCGGGAATAAATCCCGGGTCCTGTCGGTATAACGGGCACAGGCAATCCCGCCTTGACCCCGACCCGAGGAACCCCGATGAGCACGCACGACCCCGCCGATTCCGGCCACAATCCCGCCCGTCGCCAGGCGCTGAGCTGTCTCGCCGCTGGACCGGCGCCGCCGTCGTCTGGACCGTTGCCGGCGGCGTGCCGCACGCGCTCGGCGCGACAGGCGCCGGCACGCCTGCGGCAGCCGCCGCCGAATGCGCTGACCTTCGTGCAGATCAGCGATACGCACATCGGCTTTCGCAAGGAAGCCAATCCCGACGTCGTCGGCAGCCTGCGCCGCGCGATCGCCGAGATCAACGCGCTGCCGCAAGCGCCGGCCTTCGTCGTGCACACCGGCGACGTCAGCCACCTGTCGAAGCCCGAGGAATTCGGCCAGGCGCGCGAGATCCTGCAGGAGCTCCGCGTCGATCGCGTGCACACGATTCCGGGCGAGCACGACACCATCGACGACGGCGTGACCGGCTATCTGAAGTACTTCGATCACGACGGCAACGGCAAGGCCTGGTACAGCTTCGATCAGGGCGGCGTGCATTTCATCGGCCTGAACAACGTGCTCAACTTCAAGGTGGGCACGATGGCGGCGCTCGGCGACGAGCAGATCGCCTGGATGAAGAGCGATCTCGCGCGCGTCTCGAGCTCGACGCCGATCGTCGTGCTCGGGCATATTCCGCTGTGGACGATCTGGGAGCCCTGGGGCTGGGGCACCGCCGATTCCGCGCAGGCGATGGCGCTGTTGCGTCCGTTCGGATCGGTCACCGTGCTGAACGGGCACATCCACCAGGTGCTGCAGAAGGTCGAAGGGCAACGTCGCGCTGCACACCGCGATGTCGCTCGCCTACCCGCTGCCCACGCCGGGCGAGGCAGGCATCGGCGAGCCCGGTCCGGTCACGGTTCCGGCCGGCGAGCTCGGCAAGCTGCTCGGCACGCGTCAGCTCAGCGTCGTGCGCGGACGGCCATGAGCTTGCGCTGATCGACACGCCGCTCGCCGGCTGACTCGACAAGGAGACTGCCATGAACGATGCCGTTTCACCGCAATGCTCACGCATCGGCTTCGCGCCTGTGCCGTGGCTCGCGCTGGCATTCTGCGCAGCCTTGCGTCACGCCTGCGATCGTCGCGACGGCCGCAGCACCCGCCCCGACCGTCGAGGTCAACATCGCAAAGTTCGCGTACGGCGCGAAGGAAATCACGATCGCGCCCGGCACCAAGATCGTCTGGACGAACCACGACGAAACGCCGCACACCGTGACCAGCAACGACAAGAGCTTTGCCTCGAAAGGCCTGGATACCGACGACAAGTTCGAGCACACGTTTGCCAAGCGAAGGCGACTTCGGTTACATCTGCACCGTGCATCCGTTCATGACCGGCGTCGTGCACGTGCGCAAGCAATAGCCCGGGGATGCAGCAGGTATAAATCGACGCGATATCGTCGACAAGGCATCGAGCGTTCAATTGTCCGAGCACATCCGTTTCGAAGAGCTGGTCTTGCCGCATCTCGACGCCGGCTACAACCTGGCGCGATGGCTGACGCGCGACGTCCACGACGCCGAGGACGTGGTCCAGGACGCCTGCGTGCGCGCGCTCAAGTACGTCGGAACGCTGCGCGACGGCGACGCCAGGGCGTGGTTCCTGACCATCGTGCGCCACGCTTTCTACGACTGGTGCAGGCGCAACCGGCCGGCGGAGATTCTGAAGGATGACGGCACGGCGATCGATATGGCCGCCGACGATTTGGCCGCGATCCCGAACAGGCAGCTTTGCGCAAGCGCCGAGTCGCGAGTGCTGGCAGACGCGGTGGCGGAGCTGCCGCTGGTGTTCCGCGAGGTATTGGTGTTGCGCGAGCTCGAGGAGCTTTCCTACAAGGAGATCGCGCGCATCGCCGATATCCCCGTCGGCACGGTCATGTCACGGCTCGCCCGGGCCCGCGCCCTGCTGCGCCGCTCGCCGCTGTTACATTCGATTCGCGGACGAACGTCCGGAGGTGAACCATGAATTGCAACGAAGCTGGAATGCTGGTGGCGAGATACGCCGACGGCGAAGTCGACGGCCTTCAAGAGCGATCGATCGAACAGCATTTGCGCGGCTGCCCGGCATGCACGGCGAAACACCAAGACCTGCTGGCACTGCGAGCGCGGATAGGCGCGGAGGTACCCTATTACACGGCGACACCGGCGCTGCGCGAACGGGTGCGGGCGATGCTGGCCAACGCGCAGGACGCGGCGCCGGTGCGTCCGCGTCCGCAGCGGGACCGCTGGCGCTGGCTGACGGGGGGCGCCTTCGCCGGCTGCGCCGCAACCCTGCTCGCATGGGTCGTCGGCACCGCGGTCATCGATTGGCGCACCAACGAGGACGTCGCCACCGAGGCGGTGGCGACGCACGTACGCGCAACGCTGAACAACCATCTGATCCAGGTCGCGTCGTCCGACCAGCACACGGTCAAGCCGTGGCTCTCCGCCCGGCTCGATTATTCGCCGCCGGTGCAGGACCTCGCCAGCGAGGGTTTCCCGCTTACCGGAGGCCGCCTCGACATGCTCAACAAGCAGCGGGTCGCCACGCTGGTCTACAGCCATCGTCTGCACACGATCGATGTCTTCGTCCGGCCCGAATCGGCACCTGCGCCGTCGACCTTGCGCACCGTGCGCGGCTTCAACGTCGCGCACGCGACGGGCTCGGGCATGGATTGGCTCGCGGTGTCCGACGTCAATGCGGACGAATTGACCGAATTCGTTCAGCGGCTCGCGCGGCAGGCGGCTACGCCGTAACCGCCTCGCGTCGTCGCTGCCCGACCCGTCGCCTGCGCGGCCTCGGTCGTATCTAAACTCGCACTTCCGCGTCGCGCTGATTTGCGACGCATCGCCAGCCGTCCGCTCGCTTCCGGCGTGCGCCTCAAGCGCAGGCAAGTCGTGCGTTGACTGCGCCCTCGTTCGATTCCCGACAAGGTACGCACACGGTTGTGTCTTGCGTGACGGGCGAGCTATTCCTCGTCGCGCGCTTGCGCGGCGTCGTCATACCTCGTTTCCGTCGTCGTTGTTCCCGATCGAATAAGTTCATCGCCGCCTCGGTATTCAAGCGAGGTATGCAGCACTCGCTGTTTAACCGGCAGTCCATCGATCGGAGAGGAACGACCCATGGAATCGACGAAGGTATTCAGGGCGAAGGCACTTGCATTGGCGATCGCAATCGGCTCGGGTGGTCTGCCGGCCGCGGCCGGCGCCGACACGCTGGAAGAACTGAAGGCACAGATCGACGCGTTGCAAAGGAAAGTGGCCGACCTCGAGCAGAAGCAGGACAAGACCGACCAAAAGCAGGCGGCCGCTGCCGATAACGTCGTTACGGGCGGGGCGACCAAGGGCTCGTTCAGGCTGCCCGGCTCGAGCACGTCGGTCACGCTGGGCGGTTACGTCAAGCTCGACGCGGTTTTCAGCAATCCGAGCGCCGGCGTCGATACCAAGGCCGACCTTGAGCTGGATCCGACCGCGATCGGCGTCGGACCGAACGCCGCCAACAACGAGCGCAACCAGGTCAAGTTCGGCGCCAGGGAATCGCGGCTGTTCGTAAAGACGAATACACCGACTTCCGTGGGCGACTTGAACACCCACGTGGAGTTCGATTTTTATGGCGCCGATGGCAACGAAAGCGTGAGCAACTCGCACGGCTTCCGGCTTCGCCATGCGTACGGAACCCTGGGCAATTTGCTGGCCGGCCAGACGTGGACGAATTTCATGAACCCGGCCGCGTTGCCGGACACCGTGGATTTTGGCGGTCCGGTCGGACAGATCTTCGATCGGCAGGCGCAGGTTCGCTGGACTCAGTCGTTTGGCTCCTCCGCGTCAGGCGGCGGCGGACAGTGGTCTGTCGGCCTCGAGAACCCCGAGACGGTCTTGCAGATTCCCGGCGGCGCAAGTTTCCGTGCCGACGACGACCGCTTCCCTGATCTGACCGGACAGATTCTGTTCAATACCCCGGCCGGCAAGATCTCGGTTCACGGCCTGCTGCGGCAAATCCGTGTCGACTCGGCGGCCGCACCGGCCGCCGTCGACCAGAAATTCGGCGGCGCGCTCGGCGTCGCCGGCATCCTGCCGACGATCGGCAAGGACGACTTTCGCTTCACGGCGACGGCGGGCAATGCGATCGGCCGCTATTCGGACGGATTTTTTCCGGATGGCGTCCTCGGCAGCGACGCGCGGATACGTCTGCCCAGACAGTGGGCGTGGTTCGGCGCGTATCGCCATTACTGGTCGGACCAACTGCGGTCGAGCCTCGTCTTGTCGAGTGCCGGTGAGAACAATCCTGCGGGAGCTCCGGCAAACACCAACAAGAGCACGCGCTCCGCGCACGTCAATCTGATCTGGAGTCCCGTGGCGAGCAGCGACCTGGGAGTCGAGTACATCTACGCGGATCGCGAGACCGAGGACGGACTCAGGGGACACCTGACGCGCCTGCAAGCTTCCGCGAAGTACGCGTTCTAGGTCTGCGTTTCGAACTTCGCAAGTTCATTTATTCCCAGCGGCATAACCGACACCGGGCTACCAGTCTGACATGTATGCGAACACGCACGATGGATGGCAATGCGTTGATCGGCCTGGTGCAAGGCCGGCAACGACAGTCCGTGATGCGCGGTCGCTCGGCATCGCAGTTTCATTGCACAACGCATCGGTGCCTGTGGATGCAACGTCACGTGAGCCGCACCGGGATCACTTCCCCAACTGAAGCTTTGAAGGAGCAAACCATGTTTCGCAAACACTACTCACTGGGCACACGTATCGCGATCGCGACCGCACTCGCCATCGGGACCTCCAGCGTCGCGCTGGCGGACGACAGCAGCATGAACCCGTTCTCCGGCGATTTCTACCGGGAGCTGCACAACGGCCAGAACCTTGGCAATTCGAACCTCGCGCGCACGACCCGTGTGTTCGCGAAGGACACGACGGTCCAATGCGAGAATCCGGACGCCCAGAAAATCTCGCAGGCCGAGCACCTCCTGGCCCTGACGCCGACCGCGATTTTCAGCGACAAGGGGGTGTGAGCCGCGCCGTTCCAGGCACCACGCTGTGACGAGTCGGGGCGGCAACGTGCCGCCCCGATCTGCTCCCCGGTATAGTCGATGGTTTGCAACGTCGGAAGACCGATGTTCGGACTCGACACCTTGTTCGCGCCGGCGATGATCGCCGCGCTTGCGGCCATTGTCATCGTGGGTGCCATCACGCACGGCGCGATCGGTTTCGGCTTCCCACTGATCTCCACGCCGCTGGTCGCCTTGCTTATCGACATCAAGACGGCGGTGCTGATTACCGTCGTACCGAACATCGCCGTCAACGTCGTCAGCATAGTGCGCGGAGGCAACTGGCGCGAGAGCATCGGGAAGTACTGGCCGATCGCGGTCTGGGTCGTCATCGGGACGATGATCGGCACGCACTTCCTGCTCGTGGCGCCGCCCGAGCTTCTGCAGCTTCTGCTCGCCGCGATCATCGTGCTGTACCTGTTGCAGCACAAAATCCGGCAACTCGACCTGACCTGGATCGCACGCCATCCCGCGGCGTCGGGCGCGGGGTTCGGCGTGGTCGCGGGGCTGTTTTCGGGAGCGGTAAACGTCTCGGCGCCCCCGCTGGTGATCTATTTCATGATGCTGGAGCTGCCTCCGCTGGCGCTGACGCAGATCCTCAACTTGTGTTTCCTGACCGGCAAGACGATTCAGGCGGCGACGCTCAGCCTGGCCGGCCCGGGAAGCCTGCCATTGCTCGTCGCTTCGCTGCCATTGACCGTTCTGGCGATCGCCGCGTTGCTGCTCGGCCTCCGGTTGCAGAAGCGAATGAGTCCCGCCGTCTATTCCAGGATACTCCGCGCGACCCTCGTCGCCTTCGTCATCCTGTTGACCGGCCAGGCCGCGATCGAGTTGGCGCACCGCTGGCACCTTGCATAGAGTAACGGCCGCGGATCTAGCCGGTTCGCTAAGCCCGATAGGCGATGACTTCTATCTCGACCTTGGCGTCGATCATCAGCGTCGCCTGGGTCGTCGATCGCGCCGGTTTGTTATCGGGAAAGAATTCGGCGTAGACGCGGTTGAACGTCCAGAAGTCGCGCGCGTCGTGCAGCCACACCGTGGATTTGACGACGTCTTTCAGCGTGCACCCGGCGAGCGCCAGAGCCTTTTCCACGTTTTTCAGCGTCTGCCGCGTCTGCGCTTCGATGCCACCGGGTACGATCTCGCCGTTTTCGCCCATCGCGACCTGCCCCGACACAAACACGAACGGTCCTGCCTTGACCGCCGGCGAGAACGGCAGCGGCTGCCCGCCGGCACCGGTACGAGTTCCTCCCAGGAATTCGACACTCATTGGATCCTCCACTAGTCAGTTACGTCGTGTCAGTTACGCCGTGTCAGTTAGTCGTGCATCTACGTCGCGTCAATTCGTCCGCAGTCGTCGCAGCTCGTCCGAACGCGACCCGCATGAAATTAAATTACAGTTTATCGATTTTCTCCGGGACAGGATCAGCAATGCAACGGCGCCTTGCGCCGAATGCTTTTCTCCATGTCCGGATCCGCAATTGTGCACCCCTTGACGTCGATTCCAGAAGGGCGTAGACTCGGTCCGTTTATGTAATTTAATTACACACAAGCTGCCTTTCAGACAGCGCACTGTCGGCATAGCAGCTGCCGGAGTCTGCCATTTCGCCAAAGGAGGAGTCATGTTTCGCACCGGCGTCCACAGCACGCATTCCTGTCGACAAGAACCCGACGTTCCGCACCCGCATGGCGATCGTCGCGCTGGCCGCGACGGCGGCGCTGACGTTTGCAACCGGCTCCGCGCTCGCCGCGCCCGCGAAGGGCGGCGCCGCCAATCTCGCGATGATCGGCGAGCCGCAGACGCTCGACCCGATGGCGTCGACCGCCGACCTCGTCGGCACGATCATGCAGCACGTGTACGAGCTGCTGTACACGTACGACGCCAACTCGAACGTGGTCGCCCATGCTCGCCGAGAGCATGCCGACGATGTCGAAGGACGGCCTCGTCTACACGATCCCGCTTGCGCAAGGGTGTCAAGTTCCACAACGGCAAGGAGATGACCTCCGCCGACGTCATCGCGTCGCTGCAGCGCTGGATGGAGATGGCGCCGCGCGGCAAGGCCGTGGCCAAGGAGATCAAGTCGCTCGAGGCCAAGGGACCGAACGCGATCGTCATCACGCTGAACCGCCCCTATGCGCCGCTGGTGGCGCATCTCGCGCTGTCGAACGGCTTCGCGGCCATCATGGCGAAGGACTCGATCGCCACGCCGCTCACCCAGTTCATCGGCACCGGCCCGTACATGTTCAAGGAGCGCAAGCCCGACCAGTACGTGCAGCTGGTGCGCTTCGACGGCTACAGCGCCCGCAACGAGCCGGCGAGCGGTTATGGCGGCAAGCGCGAAGCGCTGCTCGACGAGCTGCGCTTCATTCCGGTTCCCAACGCGAACACGCGCGTCGAAGGAACGCTGTCGGGGCAGTACCACTTCGCCGACGTGCTGCCGGTCGAGTCGTATTCGCGGCTCGAGAGCGCGCCGAACGTGAAGCCCGTGCTGACCGCGCCGTTCGGCTTCCCGTACCTGGTGCTGAACACCAAGCAGGGGCCGCTTGCCAACCTCGCATTGCGCCAGGCGGTCCAGGCATCGCTCAACAACGCCGACATGCTGGGCGCGGGCTTCGGCGACCCGAAGTTCTACAGCGCCGACGCGAATCACTACGCCAAGAACACGCCGTTCTACTCGACCGCCGGCACCGAGAACTACGGCAAGGGTGACGCCAAGCGGGCCGCGGCGATGGTGGCCGCCGCGAAGTACGACGGTACGCCGATCAAGATCCTCACCAGCCAGCAATACGACTTCCACTACCGGATGGCGCTGGTGATGGCCGAGAACCTGAAGGCGGCGGGCTTCAAGGTCGACATGCAGGTGGTGGACTGGTCGACGTTGATCCAGCGTCGCAACGACCCCGCGCTGTGGGACATCTACATCACGCATTCCGCCGTGCTGCCCGAACCGACGCTGACGCCGCCGCAGCTGGGCGACGGCGCGCCCGGCTGGTGGAGCTCGCCGGCGAAAGAAGCCGCGCTCGCGGCGTTCAACGCGGAAGCCGATCCGAAGAAGCGCGCCGCGTTGTGGGGCAACGTGCAGAACGTCGTGTTCACCGAGGTGCCGTACATCCGCGTCGGCAATTTCAACAGCGTGACCGCGCGCTCGGCGAAGCTCGACGGCTACGTCGCGATGCCGTGGCCGTTCTTCTGGAACACCGGGCTGCAGAAGTAAGCGAGCGGTTGACCTGGCTGCCTGCCGCTTCACAGGGAGACTCGGTTGCAGACGCACGGCATGACCCGCTATCTTGCGTCGCGCTTCGCCGGCATGGTGATCGTGATGCTGCTGGTGGCCACGCTCGTCTTTTTCATCACGCGGCTGGCGCCTGGCGATCCTGCGGCGGTCATGCTGGGCGATCAGGCGACCGCGGCCGACATCGCGAAACTGCGGACCTCCTATGGACTCGACAAGCCGCTGCCGTTGCAGTTCGGCTATTGGCTGGGCGAGCTGGTCCACGGCAATCTGGGCCAGTCGATCTTTCTGCAGCGGCCGGTGACGCAGGCGCTGCTCGAGCGTGCCGAGCCGACCTTCTTCCTCACGCTCTTCTCGATCATCATCGCGACGCTGATCGGCGTTCCATGCGGCATCATCGCCGCCGTATGGCGCGGCAGGACGATCGATCAGATCTTCTCGGGATTCGCGATGCTGGGCGCGAGCATCCCGAGCTTCTGGTTCGGCCTGATCCTGATGCAGATCTTCGCCGTGGCGCTGGGCTGGTTCCCGGTGGCCGGCTACGGCGATCCCGGCGTGCCGCTGTCCGAACGGCTGCATCATCTGGTGTTGCCGTCGATCGTGCTCGGCGTGGTCAACTCGGCGCTGATCCTGCGCTTCACGCGTGCGAGCATGCTCGACGTGCTCAGCGAGGATCACATCCGCACGGCGCGCGCCAAGGGACTCTCGGAAGCGAGCGTCATCCTGCGCCATGCGCTGCGCAACGCGCTGATCCCGGTGATCACCGTGCTCGGCCTCACGTTCGCCCTGCTGATCGGCGGCGCGATCGTGACCGAAACGGTCTTCGGCCTGCCCGGCGTCGGCAATCTCGTCGTTTCCGCCGTCCTGCGCCGCGATTATCCGGTGATCCAGGGCGCACTGCTGGTGATCGCCGGACTCTACGTTCTGATCAATCTGGCGATCGACCTTCTGTACCTGGTCGTCGATCCGCGCGTGAAGTACTGAAGCGCATGAGCGACAGCTGTCGCCGCTCCCCATCGCGCGAGCGCCGTCGCGCAGCCCGTCGGCGATTCTTGTCGGCAAGCTCTTCCGCCGCAGGCTCGTGCTGGCCGGAGCGGCGATCCTGATGGTCGTCACGCTCCTCGCGCTCCTGGCGCCCTGGATCACGCCCTACGGGCCGATGGCGATGAAGATCAGCGACCGCATGCAAAGCCCGCGGCTCGCGCACTGGTTCGGCACCGACGAGCTGGGTCGCGACGTGTTCTCGCGCGTGGTGTTCGGTGCGCGCTACTCGCTGCTGATCGGCGCGTCGGTCGTGCTGATCTCGGTGACTGGCGGCGTGCTGCTGGGGCTGACCGCCGGATTCTTCCGCCGCCTCGACGGACCGATCATGCGCGTCGTCGACGCGATGATGTCGTTCCCGGACATCCTGCTGGCGATCGCGCTGGTCGCGGTGCTGGGCGCGTCGATGACCAATGTGATTCTCGCGCTCGCGATCGTCTACACGCCGCGCGTGGCCCGCGTCGTGCGGGCTTCGACGCTGGTCGTCCGCGAGCTGCTGTTCATCGAGGCCGCGCGCGCCCTGGGCGTCTCGACGTGGCGAATTCTGTTCATCCACATCCTGAACAACATCGCGTCACCGATCCTGGTGCAGGCGACGTTCATCTTCGCCTACGCGGTGCTCGCGGAAGCCGGGCTGTCATTTCTTGGCGTCGGCGTTCCACCCGAGCTGCCGACGTGGGGCACGATGATCGCCAGCGGCCAGCAGTTTGCGCACCAGGCGATCTGGCTCGTCGTGTTTCCCGGGCGTCGCGATCGTGCTCTCCGCGCTGTCGCTGCAGATGGTGGGCGACGGCTTCCGCGACCTGCTCGATCCAAAGCTGCGGAAGGCGATCTGATCGTGGCGAATTCCACACACGCCGCTGCTCCGCTGCTGCAGGTCAGGCATCTGCGGACGCATTTCTTCACCGACGCGGGCGTCGTCAAGGCGGTCGAGGACGTCTCGTTCTCTCTGGATGCCGGGGAGACGCTCGCCGTCGTCGGCGAATCCGGCTCCGGCAAGTCGGTGACGAGCCTCTCGATCATGGGACTCATTCCGAACCCTCCGGGACGAATCGTCGGCGGCGAGATCCTGTTCCGGACTCGCGAAGGCCCGGTGGTCGATCTCGCGAAGCTCCCGGTCAAGGCGCTGCGAAAGCTCCGCGGCCGCGATATCGCGATGATCTTTCAGGAGCCGATGACGAGCCTGGATCCCGTGTTCACCGTCGGCGACCAGATCGCGGAAGCGGCCGCGCTGCATCTCGGGATGAATCGCACGGCGGCGATGAAGCGTGCGCTGGAGATGCTGGAGCTCGTGGAAATCCCAGCGGCGAAGCAGCGGATCAACGAATATCCGCATCAATTGTCGGGCGGGATGCGACAACGGGTGATGATAGCGCTGGCGCTCTCGTGCAATCCGTCGCTGCTGATCGCCGACGAGCCCACCACGGCCCTCGACGTTACCATCCAGGCGCAGATCCTCGCGCTGCTCGACAAGCTACGACGCGATATCGGCATGGGCGTTCTGTTCATCACCCACAACTTAAGCGTCGTCGCCGAGATCGCCGATCGCGTCGTCGTCATGTACAGCGGGCGTGTGGTCGAAGAAGGCGACGTCCATTCGCTGTTCAAGCGGCCGCGACATCCGTACACGCGCGGGCTGCTGGAGTGTCTTCCTCGACGTGCGCTCGACGACGAAGCGGCGATGGCGAGGCGGCGGCTGAACGCCATCCCAGGTCAAGTGGCCAGCCCGCTCGACCCGCTGCCCGGCTGCGCATTTGCTCCGCGCTGCACGCTGGTGCTGCCTGAATGCTCGGCCGCGATGCCCCCGCTCGCGCAAGTTCCGGCGGGCCAGCGCTCGCGCTGCATACGCTGGAGCATGCTGTGAGCAGTGTCTCGCTGGGCAATCAACCGGCCGCCGGCGCGCCGATGCTGGCGGTGCGCGGCCTCAAGAAATACTTCGGCCACGGCGACCGCCCGGTCCGCGCCGTCGACGACGTCAGCTTCGAGATCGCGAAGGGCGAGGTGCTCGGCCTCGTCGGGGAATCCGGCTCGGGCAAGAGCACCATCGGCCGCTCGGTGCTGAAGCTGATCGATCCGACCGCCGGCGAAGTGTGGTTCGAGGGCTCCGATCTTGCGCAATTGTCGTCGCGCGGCATGCGTCCCTATCGCCGTCGCCTTCAGATCATCTTTCAGGACCCGTACGCCAGCCTGAACCCGCGCCGGCGCGTCGGCGATACGCTGGACGAAGCGATGGCCACGCACGGACTCCACCCGGGAGTCGCTCGCGGGAAACGGATCGCCGAGCTCCTGTCGCTCGTCGGTCTCGCGCCCGAGCACGCGCGGCGTTTTCCGCACGAGTTCTCCGGCGGGCAGCGCCAGCGGATCGGCATTGCCCGCGCGCTTGCGGTCGAGCCGCAGTTCATCGTCGCCGACGAGCCGGTGTCCGCACTCGACGTCTCGATCCAGGCGCAGGTCATCAATCTGCTGTCCGACCTTGCGCGAGCGCTTCGGCCTGACGATGCTGTTCATCTCGCACGATCTCGACGTCGTCGAATACTTGTGCGACCGGATCGTCGTGCTCTATCTCGGCAAGGTGATGGAAGTCTCGCCGGCGAAGGCGCTGTACAAGGCGCCCAAGCATCCTTACACCGAGGCGCTGCTCGAAGCGTCGCCGCGGCCGGATCCGGAAGTCCGCCGCGGCCGGCGCTTGCTCGAAGGCGATATCCCGAGTCCCGTCAATCCGCCGTCGGGCTGCGTCTTCCGCACCCGCTGTCCGTACGCGCTGGACGCGTGCGCCGCGGCGGTGCCGGCGTTGCGCGAAGTGGCGCCGGGCCGATTCAAGGCCTGCATTCGCGACGATATTCTTTGAGGCCCACGATGAACATCGAACCGATCCTTGCCGAAACGCTCGACGCCGCGACCAAGGGTTATCCGCTTTCCAGCCCGGCCCTGCCGATCTCGGCCATCGGCGCGCAGCGGTGGAGCCTTTTTGCCGGCGACCTGCCGCTACCGTTGGCCGTGATCCGCGACTCCGCGCTCGCGCACAATCATGCCTGGATGCGCGACTTCACCGCCTCCACCGGCGTGCTGCTGGCGCCGCACGGCAAGACGACGATGGCGCCGCAGATCTTCGCGCAGCAGCTTGCCGCGGGCGCCTGGGGGATCACCGTCGCCAACGTGCAGCAGCTCGCCCTCTGCGTGCGCTTTGGCGTGCGCCGCGTCATCATGGCCAATCAACTGCTCGGCGCGGCCGAGGTCGGCGCGGTGGTCCGCCTGCAGGAAGAGCATCCCGACCTCGAGTTTCACTTCCTCATCGATTCGCATGGCGCAACTGGCCTCGATCGAGACCCTCGCCGGATCGCAGCGGATGTCGCGCAAGCTGACGGCCCTGGTCGAGCTGGGCGTGCCGGGAGGCCGCACCGGCGCGAGGACGTACGACGAGGCGCTCGCCGTAGCTGCGCGCCGTCGCGGCGAGTAAGGTCGTCGCGCTGTCCGGCCTCGAATGCTACGAAGGGCTGCAGATCACCGGCGACTCGGGCCGCGACCAACTCGTCGTCGACGGCCTGATGCAGCGCATGCACGACGTCGCGCTCGCCTGCGATCGCGAGAGACTCTTCGCCGGCCCGTCGATCATCCTCACCGCGGGCGGCTCGGCCGCGTTCGACATCGTCGCGCGCGAGCTGCCGATGAAACTGTCCATGCCAGTCCTGACGATTCTGCGCAGCGGCTGCTACGTCACGCACGATTCGGGCTTCTACAACCGCATGCTGGAGGGTGTGAAAGCGCGCAGTGGCGCGGCCTGGCAGGCGCGCCCGGGCCTCCAACCGGCCCTCGAAGTGTGGTCGCGAGTGCAATCCTGCCCCGAGCCGGGTTTGGCGATCCTCACGATGGGCAAGCGCGACGCATCGTTCGATCTCGACATGCCGATCGTCCGCAAGCGTTACCACCCGGGAATCGACACCGCGCCGCGGCCCGTTCCGGAATCGTGGAAGATTGCCAACATGAACGATCAACACGCCTACTTGCGCTTCTCCGTCGATGGCGACGCGCCGCCGCAGGTCGGCGATCTTGTCGGTTGCGGCATCTCGCATCCATGCACGACGTTCGACAAATGGCGCGCTCTGTTCACCGTCGACGACGACTATCGTGTCACGGGCGCAATCCGCACGTTTTTCTGACCCCTGGCCCCGAATAGCCGCATGACCAAACGTCGAATGACGCGCCGCCAACCCGTGAGCGACCTCCTGCTCACGATGCGCGAGCGCGCCGAGTCGATGTCTCAAGGCCACCGGCAGGTCGCCGCCGCCATGCTTGCGGATCCGGATTTCGCCGTGCGCGCCAATGTCGACGCGCATGGCGCGCCGGGCGAACGTCAGTCCGCCGACGATCATTCGCTTTTGCCGCGCATTGGGTTTTGCGGGTTTGCGCGAATTCAAGCTGCACCTGGCGCAGAGCCTCGCCGTCGGGACATCGACGCTGCATCGCGCGGTCGTGCCCGGCGACAACATGCTCGCCGTAGCGCACAAGGTCCTGCAGGGCGCGGCGAGCGCGCTTGCCAACCTCGAGCAGCATATCTCGCCGGACGATATCGAGCGTGCCGTCACGCGGATCGCCAAGGCGCGGCGGGTCGACTGCTACGCCGTGGGCAACACGTCGATGTTCATGGCGAGCGACGCTCAGGCGCGCTTTTCCCGCCTCGGCCTCGTCTCGAATTTCTATTTCGACGCCCATTTGCAGCTCGTCTCGGCGGCGACGATGAACAGGAACGACGTCGCGCTGGCGATCTCGCATATCGGACGGATGCCGTTTTTGCTGGAAACCGTCGACGTGGCCAAGGAGCAGGGCGCGATGATTATCGCCATTACGCGGCCGGGTACGCCGCTGGCCGAGCGCGCCGACGTCGTGCTGCCGGTGGTCGTCCCGGCCGACCCTTCGATGCGCGTCGGCACCGAGGCGTACCTCGCGCAAATGGCGTATGTGGAAATACTGATGGTGGGCACGGGATTGCGCCGCGGTCCGCCGGCCTTGCGCCAATTGAAGCGCGTGCGGCAGGTGCTGCAGGAGCGCGGCGTCGACAGCGAGACGCATCCGGTGCTGGAGCGGGCGTGGTCCAACGGCGACGTGCAGCCCTCATGAGCCTCAGTTACGCCCGACGCCAGCGCGCAATCCTCCTCAAGGGCGGCACCGTCGTCGACGGCACCGGTGCCCCGCGCTTCGTCGCCGATGTGCGCCTCGAAGGCGATCGCATCGCCGCGGTCGGCGCTGACCTGGAGACGCGCGACGCCGATGTACACAACGTCGCGGGAAAGATCGTGGCGCCGGGCTTCATCGACGTGCATACGCACGACGATCAGATCCTGCTGGCCGCGCCGCAGATGCTGCCGAAGCTCAGCCAGGGCGTCACCACGGTCGTCATCGGCAATTGCGGCATCAGCCTCGCGCCGCTGGTGCACGGCGATGCGCCGCCGCCGCTCAATCTGCTGGGCGGCGACAAGTACGTCCATCCGACGATGGCCGCGTATGTCGCAGCGCTCGAAAGGGCTGGCCCGGCGGTCAATGTCGTTGCGCTGGTCGGCCATTCGACGCTGCGGGTGGCGACGATGGATGATCCTTATCGCGCGGCCACACCGACCGAGCAATCGCGGATGGTCGAGCTGCTGCGCGAAGGCATGGACGCAGGGGCGACCGGTTTGAGCTCCGGGGTTTTCTATGCGCCCGGGGCCGCCGCCGACATCGATGAGCTCGCGCTGCTTGCGCGAGTGGCCGGCGACGCGGGCGGCGTATACACGACACATATTCGCGACGAGTCCGACAGAGTGATCGACTCGCTCGACGAGGCGTTCGCCACCGGTCGGCGCGGTGGCGTCCCGGTGGTCGTCTCGCATCACAAATGCGCCGGGCCGCGCAACTGGGGCCGAACCGTGCAGACGCTCGCGCACATTGACGCGGTGCGCGCGCAGCAGCCGATCGCCCTCGACATGTATCCGTACATCGCCGGCTCGACGGTCCTGCGCAAGGAAATGGTGGACGGGATCATCGACATCATGGTCACGTGGTCGACGCCCTACCCGCAGATGGCGGGCCGCATGCTCGCCGACATCGCCTCCGAGTGGGGGTGCGCGCAGCAGGAGGCTTGCGAGAGGCTGCAGCCTGGCGGGGCATGCTACTTCCAGATGCGCGAGGACGACGTGCAGCGGGTGCTCAAGTATCCGGCAACGATGATCGGTTCGGATGGCCTCCCGCATGACCAGCATCCGCATCCGCGCCTGTGGGGAACCTTTCCCCGCGTGTTGGGACATTACAGCCGGGAACTGGGACTGTTTTCGCTCGAAACCGCCGTACACAAGATGAGCGGCCTCTCGGCGCGAAACTTCAAAGTCGAAGATCGTGGCGAAATCCGCGAAGGCGCGTACGCGGACGTCGTCGTATTCGACGCGGCGACGGTCAAGGACGCCGCAACATTCGAGAAGCCGAAAGCGCTTTCGCTGGGTATCGAGTGGGTGCTGGTGAACGGCTCGATCGCCTACCGCTCCGGCGACGCGATGCAGGAGCGGAGCGGACGGTTCTTGCGCCGTTGACATTGAAAGTTGCGATTTTCACAGGCCGAGCTTGTTTCTCTACGGGTAAAATTGGAGGGCAAGAATAGGATATTCAGCTGCTTTTCTCCGAATCTATTGAGCGCGCGCAAGCATGGTCAATCCTCTCGACCTCGGTGCATATTTCGACCGGATTCAATGGGGCGATAGCACGCGTTCGAACTACGAGACGCTCGCCGGTGTTCTTCGCGCCCATATGTCGTCCATTCCCTTCGAGAACCTCGATGTTTTGCTCGGCCGGCCGATACGCCTCGATCTCGATGGCGTCCAGCAGAAACTCGTTCGCACCCGTCGAGGCGGCTATTGCTTCGAACATGGCACGCTGTTCGGCGCCGTCCTCGAAGAGATCGGATTCAAGCCGGTCCGCCACACCGGTCGCGTCATCATGATCACAGCCCGTACCGCCGCGCCGCGCACGCACATGTTTCTCACCGTACCGGTCGCCGAGGGCATATTCGTCGTGGATCCGGGCTTCGGTGCGCTGGCGCCACGCATCCCCGTTCCGTTGCAGGATGGCGTGGAAACGCGCATCGGCTCTGAGACGCATTGGATGGCACGCGACGGACCGTATTGGATTCTCCGAACCCGGGCCGCCGAAAAGGACACCGATTGCTGGCTATCGACGCTGGAACAGGACAACCTGGTGGATTTCGAGATGGGAAGCCATTACGTGGCGACGCATCCGAATTCGCCATTCGTCAACCGGATGATGATGCGCGCGCTCACTGTCGACGGGCGCGTGACTGTCGCAAATCGCGACGTCACCATCCACTGCGGTAATACGTCCGAACCCGTGCGGCTTGCCGACCGCACCGCACTGCGTACGCTTCTCATAACCTATTTCGGATTCGACCTTCCCGAGGTCGAGCACATGCCGGTTCCGTCGATTCCGGAATGGCGTTGACGGCTGCTGCTACCAGGGTCACCCCAATGATGTCTTGATCCCCTGATTGCAACGGCGTACCGTCACACTCTTTCCGTCATGCACGTTGGCGGTCTAACGGTAATTCGCGAGGAGGAAGGCATGAAGCTCTACTACCATCCGGTGTCCACGACCAGTCGCCCTATCGTGCTGTTTGCTGCCGAGAGCAACGTGCCGCTCGATTACCAGGTCGTCGACCTGTTCAGCGGCGAACAATACAAACCGGAATATTCGGCGGTCAATCCGAGCCACCAGGTACCCGTGCTGGAGGATGGCGATTTCCGCCTGACCGAGAGCTCGGCCATTCTCAAATATCTCGCCGAGAAAACACGTTCTCCCGCGTATCCATCGGATCTGCGCAAGCGCGCAAGAATCAACGAGCGGATGGATTGGCTCAATACAGGTTTTTATCGGGACTTTTCATACGGGTTCCTCTACCCGCAGATCTTTCCCTTCATGAAGCGGCCTGACGACAAGGTTCAGGCGGGGACCGTCGCCTGGGGCAAGGACAAGGCGGTGGGCTGGCTCAAGGTGCTGGACGAAAATCTGATCGGGCCGAAAAACGCGTTCCTCTGCGGTGATGAGATCACGATCGCCGACTACCTCGGCTCGATGATGGTCCTCGGCGGCGAGGCGATCGACTGCAAGCTTGGCGCATATCCGAACATCTGTCGCTGGCTCGGCAACATGAAGGCGCTGAAGAGCTGGCCCAAGGTGAATGAGGCCTTCTACAAATACGTGGTCGACCCGAACAAGGGAAAGGAATTCGTGCAGCTGTGACGCTTCGCCGGCTGCGGCATCACCAACGGAGACAAGCGATGATCAAGGGACTTCACCACAACGCGTATCGTTGTCGCGACTCGGAACAGACGCGGAAATTCTACGAAGGCTTCCTGGGCCTGCCGCTTTCCGGAAGCCTCGATATCCGCGAGACAAAGACCGGCCGCACGACCGCGGTGCTGCACACGTTCTATCGCCTTGACGACGGCTCGTTCCTCGCCTTTTTCGAGGCGCCTGACATGCCCTTTGAGTGGAAGGCGCAGCACGACTACGATCTTCACATCGCCCTCGAGGTCGAGCCGCCGGTCCTCACGGAGATGCTGGCCAAGGGAAAGGCGCGGGGGATCGAGACCCGCGGGATCTCGGAGCACGGGTTCGTGCGCTCGATCTATTTTCGCGACCCGAACGGCTACGTGATCGAGTTGACCGCGAAGACGCCGGAGCACGCGCGCCTGATGGATCCGGCGACCAACGACGCGCGCGCGATTCTGGACCGCTGGCAGGCAGCGAAGGAACGCGTTACGACGAGCGCCGACTGACGCGGTCCGGATCGATTCAGAGGCCATCGGAAGCGCGTCGACGGAAATGTCAAGCGCCGCGATCCTTTTGGGGCGCTCGTTTCGACTAAGACAATATCGAGGCCCAGTCCGAGTGCGGCGTCACCGTCAGTAATTTGACAGGATTTTCTCTTTGCGTCGCGAGGGTAATCCGCTTATAAGTTCCGCTACGATCGGCGTCGCCTTCGACGGAGCTAACGTGTGGGTGAACGGGCAGTGGGTGCAATACGATTTGGCAAACTCTAGCCGATTACGCGGTGCTCACAGCTTGGTGAGGAGTGGGTTCGCGCGACGCCGCTGCCCGTCTTGGCACGTCCCTTGCATTAGACGTGGCATCCGGCTCTTCTCTCCTCCTTGATGCCGGACCCTAGCCCCGGGCAGCCTACCCCTGCTGCCCGGGGTTTTTTATCGCAGTGTGTGACGATTCACGGCGCCGTCTGACGTTTCTGGTCTCCGCATATCGTCAGTCGGCCTTCCGGAATCCCTCATCTGACCTTCAAATGAACGACCGAAATCTCGTCAGGGGCCTGTTCCTCATGGCGATATCCCTGGCCTTTGGCCTGGCGTCGCTGGGCTACCCGATAGGCCATTTCAGTCGCGCCGGGCCCGGCCTGTTTCCACTATTGGTGAGTTGTCTGTTGTTCCTGATTGGCCTGATCACCGCCGTGCGCTCGCGCTTCGTCGAGCGCGTACACCTGGACTTCAACATCAAGAACATTGGCCTCATCCTGGCGAGCCTGTGCGGATTTGCATTGATCTCCGAGTATCTCAACATGATCGCGGGCATCGTGTTCATGGTGTTTTGCGTCTCATTCGCCGGCACCTCGCCGTACTCCGTGATGCGCAACCTCAAGATCTCGGCCGGCCTGATCGCCGTTGCCCTGGCGTTTCAAAAGCTCCTTGGCTTTAACTTGCCTCTTTACTGATGGAAGTTCTGCACAACCTCGCGCTTGGCTTTGATGTCGCGCTGACCTGGCAAAACCTCATGTTCTGCGCCATCGGCTGCACGGTCGGCACGCTCGTTGGCCTGCTACCGGGACTGGGCCCGCTGGCCACCATCAGCATATTGCTGCCACTGACGTTTTCCATCCCCACGGGTGGTGCGCTGATCATGCTGGCCGGCATCTACTATGGTGCCCAATATGGCGACAGCGTGAGCGCCATCACGATGAAGATTCCTCACGCCAGCAGTATCGTGGCCTGCATCGACGGCTACCAGATGACGCTCAAGGGCAAGACCGGCCTGGCCTTGTTCACCGCGGGCGTTTCCAGCTTCATCGGCGGGTCGGTGGCCATCGTCGTGCTCGCGGGACTGGCCCCGGCTCTGGGCGAGGTGGCGCTGTTGTTCGGACCTGCTGATTACTGCGCGCTCATGCTGGTGGGGTTTGTGTGCGTGAGTTTTGTGACCACCGGCAGCCTGCTCAATGGCATGGCGATGTGCCTGATCGGCGTACTGCTTGGACAGGTCGGGACAGATGTCAACAGCGGCATGCAGCGCTTCACGATGGACTTGCCCTTCCTGGCCGAAGGCGTCGGCCTGGTGAGCATCGCCTTGGGGTGCTTCGGCATTGCCGAGATCACGAAGAACCTGGACAACCGGGACGAGCGCACACCCTTCAACGGCAAGATCCATCTGATCCCTACCTGGGCAGAGTTCAAGCGCATCATTCCCAGCGCGTTGCGCGGCAGTGTGATCGGCTCCTTCCTGGGCATCCTGCCCGGCGGTGGTCCCGTGATCGCCCAGTTCGCCGCCTACGCCGTCGACAAGAAAGTCAGCAAATACAAGCACGAAATCGGCTCTGGCGCGATCGAGGGAGTCGCCGGGCAAGCCGCCGCCGACGAAGCGGCAGCACGCACCAGTTTCATTCCGCTGATGAGCATCGGTATTCCCGAGAACGCGGTCATGGCTCTGATGATGGCCGCATTCATCATCAAGGGGATCCAACCGGGCCCCAACATGATCGCCGGTCACCCCGATTTGTTCTGGGGACTGGTCGCCAGCATGTGGGTGGGAAACTGTTTCCTGCTCATTCTCAACGTACCGCTGGTGCGCTACTGGTTGTCGGTGTTCAAAATCCCGTACAGCGTGCTGTTTCCGTCGATTCTTTTCTTCTGCTGCATCGGCACCTACAGCGTCAACAACAATTTGAATGACATTTTCATCACCGCCGCCTTTGGCTTCGTCGGCTATATGTTCCTGCGCCTGGGGCTGGATGCCGCTCCGCTCATGCTTGGCTTCATCCTTGGCCCCATGCTGGAAGAGAACTTCCGCCGTGCGCTCCTCTTGAGCCGCGGCGATTTCGCGACGTTCATCACCCGTCCCATCAGCGGCGTCTTGCTGGGGCTTATTGGCATCTTTGTCGTGTGGCAACTGGCTGCGTTTTTCTTGCAGGCTCGAAAAACGACTGCTCAACCCCGGCAACCCGCATAGGTATCGCCGAGTCGGCGCTACGCCGAGATGCGGGGACGTCAAGAGGTGGGCGTTCTGCCGCCTTCAGGAAGGCGGGTTGACCGACAACAAAGGACGGGGAATACTGGTCTGCCGCGCGCAAGAGCGGGCGCACTTTGAGGAGCGGCGACCATGCCCGATCAAAATCCCGTCGTTCAGCGCACCGCTTCGGTCGAGTGTCGTGTCGATGCCATCCAGGAAGCGCTCGACGAGCGCGGCATGAAGGCGACGGAAGCCGTCGAGGAGCTGACACAGCTCGCCGAGGAGCAATGGGTTCCGCAGAACGGCGCCCGCGTCGTGGCCCGGGCCTGGGTCGACCCCGCATTCCGCGAGCGCCTCCTCGCCAATGGCCGCGCGGCCGTCAGCGAGCTCGGCCTGTCGATGCCCAAGCACCACCGGCATCTCGTCGTGCTGGAGAACACGCCGGCCGTGCAGAACGTCATCTGCTGCACGCAGTGCTCGTGCACCGCCTTCACGATCATCGGGTTGCCACCGGACTGGTACAAGGATCTCGAGTACCGCGCGCGTGTCGTCCGCGAGTCGCGCACGGTACTGAAGGAAATGGGTCTGGACCTGGCACCCGACGTCGAGATCCGCGTCTGGGATACGAGCGCGGACACGCGCTACATGGTGCTGCCCACGCAGCCGCCTGAGACCATCGGCTGGTCGGAGGAAAAGCTGGCGACCATCGTCTCGCGCGACAGCATGATCGGCGTCGCGCGCCTGTAGCCGGGAGTTCGGATCATGGATGGCATGCACGACCTGGGCGGCCGGCAGGGCTTCGGCGCGGTTCGCTATACGTCCGACGCACGGGCATTCCACGCGGCGTGGGAAGTGCGCGTCAATTCGCTCTATGCCTTCGCGGTACGGCTCGGCATCTTCAACAT
Source organism: uncultured beta proteobacterium (assembly GCA_963697485.1). Lineage (GTDB taxonomy): Bacteria > Pseudomonadota > Gammaproteobacteria > Burkholderiales > Casimicrobiaceae > PALSA-1003. Next base: position 982,229 of record CAVOOD010000003.1, on the reverse strand, counting down.
GGACGAATACCGTCACGCGATCGAGCGCATGGAGCCGCGCCACTATCTGACGGCCAGCTATTACGAACGCTCGCTCACGAGCTTGGCGACGCTCCTGGTCGAAAAAGGCGTTCTGACTCGCGAGGAACTGGAGCGGCGAGCCCAGGGGCTCTTTCCGCTCGCGGCGCCGAGCGCGGCAGGACGCACCAATGTGCCCACGCGCGAGCGTTTCCAACGCGGCGACCGTGTTCGCGTCAGGAATGACTACGTGCCGGGTCACGTGCGGATGCCGGGCTACATCCGCGGCAAGACCGGCGTGGTCGTCAGCGAGTCTCCGGCCTATCCGTTCCCCGACGCCCATGCCCACGCGATAGAGGCGCAGGACGAGCCCACGTACGACGTTCGCTTCCGCAGCGAGGATCTTTGGCCGCGTTCGGCCGATGCTGCGCTCGTCCATGTCGGCGTGTTTCAGAGCTACCTCGAGCGCGTGGCATAACGGACACGCTTTCACAGCGCCACGCACCCGCGCCGCGCCGGCACGCACAACAACAGGAGGAAAACATGGCTGCCTCGCTTCAACCGCTGAAGACCGTTGTCCTTGCCGCATGCCTGGTTTCGCTCGCCGCCTGCACCACGATGAATGCGTCTCCGGCCAAGCGTGAATTGATGGTCGTCGGTAACGACGAGAAGGTCGGCTTTAGCGACGCCGGCGCGTTTGTCTTCAGCGGGCCGGGCAAGGACACCGTGTCGATCATCGACATTGGCACCGATCCGCTGGCGCCCAGAATCCTGGTCAACCTGTCGCTGACGAACTCGATTTTCGGGCCGCCGGTAAATCTCGCGATTACGCCGGACGAAAGCCTCGCGCTGGTCGCGAACTCGGTAAATGCCGAGAAGGACGGTGCGGGCTGGAAGATGATGCCGGACAACAAGCTCTACGTGATCGACCTCACCACCGATCCGCCGGCGCTGATCGACACCGTGACGGTCGGCAAGCAGCCCTCCGGCATGTCGATCAATCGCGCGGGCAATCTCGCGCTGGTCACCAACCGCGCCGACAACTCGATTGCGGTGCTGCGTATCGCGGGCAAGAAGGTAACCGTCGTCGACACGGTCGAGATTGGCGAGCAGGTCACGCACGTGGTGTTCACGCCGGACGGCAAGCGCGCCATGGCAGCGAAGTTTCCGGGAAACAAGCTCGCGCTGCTCGAGGTGAACGGCGAGAAAATCACCTATACGAAGCAGGACATTCCCGTTGGCCTTTGGCCCTACAACTTCGACATCGCCCCCGACGGCAAGCTTGCGATCTCCGCCGATAACGGGGCGGCAGGCAGGTCCGACGGGAATGTCGACACGGTGACCGTGATCGACCTCGAGGCGAATCCGCCACGCGTCATCGACAAGGTCGTCGTAGGCGATTCACCGGAAGGCTTCGCGATCAGCCCGACCGGCAAGCTTGCGGTGGCGCTGCTGCTGAACGGCAACGATGCGGCCAAGAACGCATGGTTCTACAACCGCAACGGCAAGGTCGTCGCGCTCAAGATCGACGGCAAGAAAGTGACCCGCAGCAACGAAGTCGAGGTGCGCGGCCTGCCCGAGGGCCTGGTGTTCAGCAACGACGGGCGCTACATCTACGTCGGCAACTATCTGGACCGCGACATCTCCATTCTTCGCGTCGACGGCGACCAGATCGTCAACACCGGAAAGTCGCTAGCGCTGCCCGGTCAGCCCGCGTCGATGCGCGCCCGCACGCGCTAGCGGGCCTCGGGGGTTTCCCGTCGCAAGGCTTTCGGGAAGCCCCTTTTCGCGGCGCGCGGTCAACGTTCGGCCTCTCCCGTTTTCCAGTCTTACTTCGCGCCAATCGGTGGCACCGTCGCGATGACCTGCTGCTTGCCGCCGACGACCTTGACGATGAAGCTCTCGCGGTCCAGGTCGCCCTTCTGATCGAAGCTGACGTCGAGGAGCACGCCGGGGTTGTCCTTGGCCGAGATTTTCGCGCCGTGCAGCGCCGCAGCCAACGCCTTGGAATCGAATTTGCCGATCTTCTCGGTGACCGCCTTGACGATGTAGACGGAGCTGTAGCCTTTCATTCCGTTATGGTCGGTCCGCTGCTTGTATTCCTTCAGGTACTTCTCGTCGAATGCCTTCACTGCGGCTTGCGGCGCGTCGGGTGTGAGCCCCACGTGACCTAGCACGCCCTCGGCCGCACCGCCGGCGAGCTCGATGACTTTCTGCCCGATGATCGTCGTTTCACCGATGATCGGCTTGTCGTATCCCTGCTTCTTCAACTCGCGAAGCAACCGGGCGCCCTCCTCTTCCGTTAGATAGGCGAACAGCGCGTCGGCATTGCTCTGCTTTATCTTCAGGGCCGGTCCGGAAAAATCTATCTGGCCCGGGTCGGTCGAAATGTCCGCAAGCACCTTGATGTCGTGCGTGGCCAGCGCCTTCACCATCTCGTCGCGCCCGCCCTTGCCAAAGTCGTTGTTGGTGAAGGCAATCGCGATCGATTTCGCCTTCATCTGCTCGTGGATGTAGCGAGCCAGCTTGGGCATCGAGATCGATTGCGTAAAGGACGTCCGGAACACGTACGGATTGCCTTGCTGGGTGATTACCGCTGCTTCCCCGCCGGTGAAATTCGTTATCTCCGCACGACGCGTCTCGCCCATGCTGACGATCATCGACCCTGAGTGGACTGGGCCAAGAACGACGTACGCGCCTTCGTCGATGGCCTTCTGGCTCATCGCTTTTGCGACGGCCGGATTGGTTTGGGTGTCCGTTGAAACATAGTTGATCTTGCGGCCGAGGATACCGCCGGCTGCATTGATCTCCTTGACAGCGAGCTTGACGCCGTTGTCGAAATTGTTGCCCGGCGTGGCGCCGGTCCCGGACAGCTCCATGATCCCGTAAAACAAGACCGGACCCTGCTGCGCCATCGCTCCGAGCGAGACACCGGCAAGAACGGCAAGAGCGAGCGATTGGAATCTCCGCATGACTTCTTCTCCTATTTTCTCTTCATGTTTGGCTTAGTACGCGCATGTCGCGGCGCACGTCGTAACAGTGTTGCGGTCGAATCAGATTTCACGTGCTCGGCCAAGGCGGTGAGCGCGAGGTCGTAGCCGAGCGGGCCCACACCGCAGATCACGCCCAATGCCGCCAGCGAGACCAGCGACTTGTGGTAAATCGGTTCCCGACGATGAATGTTGGTGATGTGAACTTCGACGATAGGAAGCTCGGATGCCTTCAGCGCATCGAGCAACGCCACTGACGTGAACGAATATCCGGCCGGATTGATGACGATTCCGATTGCATGCGCGCGGGCCTCGTGGACCCAATCGACCAACTGGCCTTCATGGTTGGTCTGGCGAAACGCCAGGTCCAACCCGAGCCTGGTACACACTCTTCGACAGCGCTGCTCGATTTCGGCGAGCGTCGTATGGCCATAGAGATGCGGTTCACGTGTGCCGAGCAGGTTCAGGTTGGGGCCGTTCAGGACGTAAATGCCTTGCAAAGTGCGCTCCAAAGGGATCGAACGGCTGCCCGTCCTGAGCGAATGCGTCGACCGTCGCGCTTGGGTGGGCGTCGTATCGATTCTGTATCGTATGATAATACATATATTCTCATGTCAATATAAAATTAACCGTTGGCCGACTCCCCGAACTGGCGTATCATCTTGATATGGCTAGGAAACGGACGAACCCCCCTTTGGCTGAAATCGCGCTCACCGGGCGGCCCGACGATGCGTCTGTGGGCGAAACCGCCTACCGTCGCATTCGCAGCGATATCGTCTTCGGCAGGCTCGCTCCCGGCCAGAAGCTGACCCTGGACAGGATGAAGGAGGCCTACAACGCCAGCGTAAGCACGCTGCGTGAAATATTGAATCGCCTATCGTCCGAGGCCTTGATCAAGGCGGAAGGAGCCAAGGGATTTGAAGTGATGCCAACTTCGGCGGAAAACCTTCGCCAGGTCGCGTCGATGCGGCAGCTACTCGAGTGCCACGCGCTCAAGGAGTCCTTCGAAGCCGGCGATATGGAGTGGGAAGGCCGTGTCGTCGCCGCTCATCACAAGCTCGCGCAAATGGAAAAGCGCATGGCGGCCGGCGACCGCTCCGACGCGGAAACCTGGAAACGGTATGACTGGGAGTTTCACCACGCGCTTATTTCCGCATGCGGCTCCCACGTTCTGCTCGAGACGCACGCAACGATCTACGACCGGTATCTGCGCTACCAGATGATAGCCGCCGTCTACCGCGGCGAGGCTGCGTCCGCTGAACATCGCACCTTGCTCGAAAGTGCGCTTGCGCGCGAGTGGCGAGTCGCGCAGAAGGCACTGACGAAACACGTTCAGGACTGTGTCGATCACATGGTGGGCAGCGGTTTGATTGGCTAGCCTGCGCCGTGCCGACTGCGCGAACGGCTGCTGCTAGAAGCCCCCCGGGATTGGCCGCGGCTGCTGGCAAATACACGGCGGCTGCGCCGGCGTGGAGTTCGCGCCTTTTGCCGCAGAGGCGCTCGGATCGGTGGGCTGGAGACCATTGACCTTGTAGGAGCAGTCGCTGGCGCAACGTCGGTACATCGTGGCGGACGTTAGCCCAAGCGGCACACCCCGCGGATCGCACCGATCGCGATTGAGCGTGCACACACTGTCCGAGCAGTCGTTAATGCAATAACCGCAATGCTGCGCCGCCTCTCCGGTGCAGAACGGCGCAGTCTGCGCGCCTCCGGCCACCACCGACGGCTTCGATGTCATTTCCGTACAGCCCGCAATACAGAGAAGGGCCGACCACCAAATCAGGCCGGCGAATCGGGTGCATGAGAAGGCAGGAAAGCTCATGACGTTCTCCCTCGATTGGCTTTGTCGCCGCGAGCCCAGCGACGCCGCACCATGGCATTCGTCACGTACCCGGGGATGGCGCAGTCATTCGCCGCATCGGGGTCCGGACAAATCCACCAGCAACAACTCATGCATCGGCAATTCGCCGCGCGCTCGGCGTGTTGGACATCAATGAGCAATTCATGTTCCATCGACGAGCATGGAAAGCATGATTTTGCCGGGTGGGCAGCGGATTGGTCGGCTGACAGTGGAATATTGCTTCACAAATCCAGCTCGACCCAAACCGGTTGATGATCGGAACCGACTGCATCGGCGGCGATACTGCAGGACCGGACACGGCTTGCGAGCGCAGAGGAGACGAAGCAGAAATCGATCCTCCGGTCGGAACCTATAGTCGCGCCGGCGTCTTCTCGATGGCCAGCCGCGACCCATGCGTCGACGAAGCCGGTAGTCCGATTGAGGCGGCCGAATCGCGTCGTGGACGGACCAACAATGCGGTCGTACTCGGGCGCTGACCACTCGAAATTGAAATCACCCATCATCAGCGCGTCGGCCGGCATCGGCGGCATCCCGCCTTCGGTCCAGCCGGCGGCCGGATCCGGGTGGCCGCCGCACCACGCCCCGCCCTCGGCCGGCGCTCTCGCGTGGATGTCGAGGAGCGCCTCGATCTGAGGCATTCGAATAGCCTGGCTCAGATGACTCAGATGCACCGAGTAGACTCGCACCGGCCCCGCGCGCGGCGTCACGATGACCGCCTCCAGCGCTCCCTGCTGAATGCTGTGCTGAGTAAGCGTGGCGTACTTCGGCAACAGGTGATTGCGTGACGACACGATCGGCGCGCGCGACAGAATCATCGTGCCGAATTGACGCCGGCGATTGACCAGCCTGCCTGCGGGATCGCGATAACTGGCGTCCATGTCGAGATTCGCCCCGTAAACCCAGTGGTGTTCGGGCAGATGCGAAGCGAGCACTGCAGGAGCGTCGACGCAACCGGAGCGCTGCCAATGGCGCTCCACTTCCTGAAGAGCGATAACGTCGGCGTCCTGGACCTCGCGCGCGACGCGTGCGAGATCGTACCGGTTGTCCTTGCCGAGACCGTATTGAATGTTATAGGTGACGAATTTCATCCGACCAGTGCCCTGGACGGGCGTATTTCTCAATTTGGCGTGCCTTCATTCACTTCGCGAGCTGCCATCGACAGGTTGATAAGCTTCTTCCTGGCGCTCGCGTGAGTCAGCTCCAGCATGCCGCAGTCCGGCGCCAGAATCAGTTGCTCTTTCGGGATGTAGCGCAGAGCCTCGTTCGCGCGCACCACCAGGGACGCAACACTTTCAACTTCGTTCTCGCCGACATCGACCACTCCCAGCATGACCGTTTTCTTGCCGACAGCGCTCAATATGGACACGTCCAGTTTGCTGGCAGCCCCCTCTATGGAAACGACGTCCAGCTTGGACTCGGAGAGCCAGGTCAAGACATCACCGTAGTAGCCCCGATTCGCTTTGTAGCTGATGCCTTTTCGCTCCAGCGGCTTATTGGGATAACCGCAGCAAATATGCACCACAAAAGTCGCCTGGCCTTCGAATCCTGCGAAGCAACGTTCGAGTGCTTGCAGCCCCCATGCTTGCGCTGCCGCCGGATAGCGCAGCAACACAGGATCGTCGAACTGAATAATCTCGCATCCGGCCGCGATGAGCGCTGCAACTTCATGATGAATCGCGTCGGCGTAGTCGAAGGCAAGACGCTTTCGATCGCCTTGATAATATTCATCGGCCACGCAGTCGGCAACAGTGGTGGGTCCGGGAAGGCCTATTTTGGGGATGCCCTTGGCGTGCTTCTTGGTGAACAAGAACTCGTCCAGAACCATTGAATTCTTATGCTGTATCTTGCCGATTACACGCGGAGCGTCTTGCTGGGCAGTTCCGGCGCGCATCGAAATAGGTTTTCGGTTAACGGCGTCAACTCCCCCCAGCTTATTGACGATATGCAGCACATAGTGCCCACGCCGTTCTTCACCGTCGGTGATGATGTCGATGCCCGCGCTATTTTGGTCTTTGATTGCCTGAAGAGCGGCCTTGTCCAGCAATTTCGCAAACTCGGCTTGCCCGAGCTCCCTTTGGCGACGGTCGAAGGAAAAGCCAAAGCTATCGAGCAATGATCGGCCGTTTTGCCTGTAGATATAACGCGGCTTCGGATAACTGCCTACGATGGCTGTCAAGACCCTGGTTTGAGATTCCATAATGAGTCGTTAGTAGCTGCAGAGCTGGGCGTTATGAGAGCCCATCGGCCGCGTCAGGACTGCCGCAAGCTGAGCCAATGCTGATCAAGCCGCAATGCGCGCGTCGATGCGCCGGCCGCTTGCCTTGTCGAACAGCAGCGCGCTCGCAGCAGAGATATGGAGGTGCAGGCTGTCGCCTTCGCGATGGCGGGGTTCCGCGCCCGCCTCGAGGAAACGAATGACCCCGAAGTCGCTGTCGGCCGTGTAGAGCACCTCCCGCCCCATCGGCTCGGCCGCGGTGACGCGCGCGGGCGTTCCGCGTTCCGCCACCTGCACGCTCTCCGGACGAATCCCCAGAACCACCGGGCCGCGCGTCGATTCCGCGAGCGGGATGCTCGCCTGGTGAACCCTTACCATCGCACCGTCGGCTTCCCCGTCGAACAGGTTGATCGGCGGTGAGCCGACGAAGCTGGCGACGAATATCGTGTCGGGACGCTCGTAGAGATCCTCGGCGGCGCCTTCCTGCTCGACGCGACCGGCATGCATCACCACCACGCGATCAGCCATCGTTGTCGCTTCGATCTGATCGTGGGTGACGAGGATCGTGGTTACACCCAGTTCGCGCTGGACGCGGCGGATCTCGGTGCGCATGGTAAGCCGCAGCCCGGCGTCGAGGTTCGACAGCGGCTCGTCGAGCAGGAGCAGGTGCGGTCGCTTGACCAGCGCCCGGGCGAGCGCGACGCGCTGCTGCTGTCCGCCCGAGAGCTGGCTCGGCCGCCGGTCGAGAAATCCGTCGACGCGCACGAGCGAGGCAATCTCCCGCGCGCGCGCCTCAGCCTCTGCTCGCTCGATCTTCTTGAAGCGCAACGGGAACATGATGTTCTCGAGCACCGACATATTGGGATAGAGCGCATAGGACTGGAAGACGATGCCGACATTGCGGCCTCGCGCTTCAACGTCATTGACCCGCGCGCCGTCGAACGTGATGTCGCCACTGGTGGGCTGGTAGATGCCGGCGAGCATCATCAGGGTCGTCGACTTGCCACAGCCGGAAGGCCCCAGAACTGCCACGAAGGCGCCATTCTCAATCGTGAGATCGATGCCCGCCACCGCGTGTGCGCCGACCCACTCCTTGCGCAGGTTCTTGAGTTCGATGCGGGCCATGGTTTACCCCTTGATGCCGCCGATCGTCATCTGCGTCAGATACTTCTGGCAAAAGACGTAGAGGAGCAGGCTTGGCAGAACGTAGAAAACGGCGACAGCGGCAACGATGCCGTAGTCGACCCCCATCACATCATCGGAAACCCAGAACAGGTACAGGCTCATCACCCAGTTCTTGTTTTCGATGAGAAACGTCCGCACGAAAATGTATTCTTCCCAGGCGCGGATGAAGGCAAAGACGCCGACGGCGATCAAGCCCACGCGCACCTGCGGCAGGACCACCAGTCGAAACGCTTCCCGTCGCGTGGCACCGTCGGTCATGGCGCTCATCTCGATGTCCCAGGGCACGCCATCGAAAAAACCCTTCATCACGAATATATAGAATGGCAGCTCGATCGCGGCGAGCACCAGCATGACGCCGACGATCGTGTCGAGCAGGCCGATCCAGTACAGCATCAGGAAGATCGGAATGATAAGCGTCATCGCAGGGAAGGCATGGAGTACGAGCAATCCCTGCAGGAAAGCGTTGCGCCCGCCAAAGGCAAAGCGCGAGATGTAGTATCCGGCCAGCGACGCCACCGTGAGGATGACCACCGTCTGCGACAGGGCCAGCGCGAGCGAGTTGGCGAAAGCCGTCCAGATCGAAGGGAATTGCGCGCCAGAAGTCGCCTTCGAGCGCAACTCTTCGACGAAATCGGAGCGTGTCAGAAAGCGGAAATTGTCGAGATGAAGCCGGTTGCCAACGAGCGCGACGAGCAGCGTCCCGGCAATCGCGAGAATGACCACGCCGGCGCCGAGTCGCAGCGTTCGCGAGGCTGCTGCCATGTGCACGATGCTGTAAAGAATGACGGCGGGCACGATGACTGCGCACGCGGTCCACAGCACGTCGCTCGAGACGCCTCCGGTCCGTGCCGTAAAGGCGATCACCACCATCCAGAAGTACGGCAGGATGATCGGCACGGACACCACAACGAGAAAGGCGAGCACCGCCGACTGGGCGGAAACCCTGCTCGCGCCAGGCGCGCCGTGCAAGCGCCGGCCAATCGCTGCGCGCCTCGAGCCGGGGACCCGCAACTGCGTCGTTGGCCGCCATCAGTGCACCTCGATCCGCGGCGACTGCAGGAGCTTTTTCATGTCCATCAGCCGCCACAGCCCCAGCGCAGCCACCACGCCGATCACGACCAGGATGAGCGAAAGCGCTGCGCCGTAGGCGTATTCACCGCTCTCGAATGCCCGGCGATAGGCGTAGAGCGAGAAGACCGTGGTGTCGTAGAACGGGCCTCCGCCGGTGATCAACAGAACGTACTCGAAACTTACGAGCAGCGAGAGCGTCTGATGGATCGTCATGTACGAAATGGGCCAGCGCAACGCCGGCAGCGTGACGTGGCGCACGATGGCGAGCGGTCCCGCACCGTCGACCCGGGCGGCGTGGAAGAGGTGCTCGGGAATCGAGCGGATAGCCGACGTAAAAATGAGCATACCGAGCGACGCGCCGATGAAGCCGTTCGCCAGAATGATTACCATCAGCGGATGATTGTTGCGAAGATCGATCGGCGGCGCTCCGAAGACATGCACCACGATCTGGTTGAGCAGTCCGCGTTCGTTGGGGTCGACCACCCACAGCCACAGCAGTGCATACACGACGGAAGGGCTCATCCGCGGCAGCAGCCACACCGCGCGAAAGAACGCGCCGAGGCGTGGCGGGACTGCAGTGGTGACCAATGCCAGCAGCAGGGCAAACGTGACGTTGAATATGCCCAGCGTCGTCACCACGAAGATAGCCGTGATCCCGAGCGCCTCCAGGAGGCGCGTATCGTGCGTTGCCATGCGCTCGAAATTCTCGAGCGTGAATTTCGTAACCGCCAGCGTGCGGCCCATATCGGTGAAGGCCAGCACCAGGTCGATAACGATCGGGGCAACGAAAAACAACAGCAGCAAGATCAGGGCCGGCCCCAGAAACAGGGCAAAGTTGGCGCGTTGGCGGCGGATCTGCGCTCTGGCGAAGTCGGGCATGGCACTCCTGACCGGATCGGAGAGGAGGCATGCGTCTCCTCTCCGATGGAACAACCTACCGGACCCTTCAGTCGCGAATGGCGAAGTCCTTGCCAAGCTCGTTGCTCAGCTCATTCACCACGAAATCGGTCGCGGCCTGTGCCGTGAGGCGTCCTGTCTCGACACCCTGGATGCCCTTGAAGACGATCGCGTTGTATTGACCGATCTTCGGGTGGTTGGGCATGAAGCTCGCGTATTTCAGCATCGGCGTCGCAGCCACCAGGGCCCAGCCCTTTTCCATCACTTCGGGCATCGCCTGTTCGCCGTAGTTGATCGGCGTATGGTTGGTCGACACGGCGTGTCGCATGTTGGGAATCGGTTGGCTCGCGAGCGCGACGATGTAGGCCGCCAGGTCCTTGTTCTTGGACTTGGCGGAGACCGCATAAGCGATCGGGTGCGACAGATTGGCCGGCTTGCCTCCCTTTTTTCCAGCAGGCGCGTTCAACCAGGTTATCTTGTGGAAGTAGTCCTCCTTGCCCTTGAGGTTGAAAGCCTTCATTTGATCGGTTACCCGCCATACGCCGTGGAAGAACACAAGCGCCTGTTCGCCGGCGAACGACGCCTGCTCAATAGCATCCCACGACATCGAGGTGTTGGCGGCTGACAGTGCCTTCTTGTCGACGCAGTACTTGACCCATGTATAGAAATCCTTCAGCGCGGTTTTCGACGCCTGCAATTTCGCAGCCTGCTTGTCGTACGGCACGAGGCCAAAGCCTTCCATCAACATCTGGAAATCGGGCCCTGCGTTCGGCCGGTGCAGGATCCCGTATTTGACGACACCCTTCTGCACGGCCTGGCCGGCGAGATCGCACAAGTCGTACGCCGTGAACTCTCCGGCATCCACCTTGGCCGGCAGCGCAGCGATCTCCTTGTCGGTCTTGCCGAGTTTGCGAAGCTTGTCGTTGTTCAGGAAATACATACGCACTTCGGAATCTTGCGGAACGCCATAGCGGGCGCCCTTGTAGCTGACCGCCTGCCAGAGGGGCATGATGATGTCGCCGTACAGTTCCGGATTCTTGGCGATCTGATCTTCCAGATTCAGCGCATAGCCTGCTTCTGCAAAGGCGCCCGTCCACTCATGCGCCATGACGAAGATATCCGGGCCCTTGTCGACGGCGAAAGCCTTCAACAGATCGAGAGCATCGTCGTCATAGCCTTTGGCGTTCGTCTCGTTGAGCTCGATCTTGACGCGCTTGTCGCTGCCGGCTGCGGCGAGCATCTTGTTGAGAGTGTCACCGGCGGCGACGAGATTGCCGGCGCGCAGGGGCCCCGACCGATCCGCGCGCGACCACACCTTGATTACCACGTCGTCAGCCAGTGCCTGCGTAGTAATGGCCCCGAACAGAACGCCGGCGAGTATTGCCGATAATGCATGTTTGCAGTTCATGTGATTCCTCCAGTTAAACGCGGTGGTTCGCCGCCAATTGTTCCGTCATTGTTGCGGTTGCAGATAAGTCAACGATTCGTCGCAACATCGCTGGTATGTTGGTGCAAATGGCATCGGGACGAAGCGCAACCAGCGCCTGCAGTTCACTCTCGCGTTCCTCGTGCCAAAGTATGATGGTGAGACCAGCGTTGCGAAGCAATTTGATTGCGGCCGCATCCAACAGCCGATGCGGATGCGGCGACCGGGCCTCCCAGCACGGGTGCACGCCGTCGGCGCGGTATGCCTTGGCGAGCCGCACCAGGTCCTCCGGCGCGACCACGCTTCCCATCATCAGCGAGGTTCTGATCGCCGGAAATCGCGCCTTCATCGCTGCCAACGCCGGCCAGTGGAAGCCACCGACGACAATGTGCTCGCGCCAGGAGCTCGCCGCGACCATTTGGCCGACCGGCATTGTGCAATCGGGGTCCTTGACCTCGACCAGCAGGCTTATCTTCTTGCGGGGCGCCCAGGCGAGCAGCTCGTCCAGGCGAACCAGACCCGGCTCGATCACTTCGATATCGGCGAACGCGCACTCCGAAACCCGTTGATCCCCGATCGCGAGATCATGCCGAATCACCAGGACGCCGTCTCGCGTACCCTGGACGTCGCACTCGATCACGTCGGCCCCCTCGACGACTGCCGCCTCGAACGCCGCCCAGCTGTTCTCCTCATGCGCCGCACTGCTGCCTCGATGCGCGACGACTTGCGCCTTGGTCAAGTTGAGCTTTCAGGCGCAGCGAGGCCACGCACAGTCCTGCGGACGACCAGAGCTGCGGGCAAGGTGAATACCGCACGCGGCGATTCCGGCGTCGCCGCACGCTGCCGGATGACCTGCATCACCTGATCGGTCAGCATCCGCACCGGTTGCCGAAAGGTGGTGAGCCGATAGGCGCTCCAGGCGGCTTGCGGAATGTCATCGAAGCCGATTACCGACAAATCATCCGGAATATGGCGGCCGCGATCGAGACGAGCAGCATCGAGAAAGCCGAGAGCGATGAGATCGGTGACGCAAAACGCGCCGTCGATTGCGTCCTTTGTGAGCATCGACAGGGCGGCCTCGCGGCCCGTCGAATAGTCAGTAGGTCCTTCCCGCCAGACGCGAACGGGCGCGTTCGCCTGTGCTGCCCGATCGCAGAACGCTTCGAGACGCCCGAGGAGGCTCGCAGTCCGCGCGCCGCTGGACACGACGGCCAGGTTCCGGCACCCGGCCGCGAGCAGTTGCTCAGCGGCCGCGCGGCCGCCAGCCGCATGATCGGTGACCACGGTATCGACGGCAAAACCCGGCATCGGCTTGTTCACGAGGATCACCGGCACGCCGTTACTGAGGCATTCGTTGACGATGCGGGTCGGCGGCGTGCCATTCATCACCACGATCGCGCAAACGCGATACTCGAGCACGCGCTCGATAAGAGCGCCCATGTCGCGCTCGGCATTCGTGGCGTTGAGCAACATGCATTGAAATCCGTCCGCAAGCAGCGCCGCCGAGAGCGTGGCTAGGCATTCAGCGTGGAACGGCTGGTGCAGGTCGGCACCGACCAGGCCGACGATATTGGATCGCGCGATGGTCAGGCTCTGTGCGAGCCGGTTGACGCGATAGCCCAGCCGTCCGGCGGCGTCCAGAATGCGCGCACGAACCTCTCTCGACACGCTCGCGCCCGGCGTAAAAGTGCGCGATACCGCTGAACGCGACACGCCCGCTCGCCGCGCAACGTCGGCGGCGGTGGCGAACGAACCGCGAACACGCTCCTGACTCATCACCGGTGTTCCGTGGGTGTTTTGCACACGTGTGCAAAGACTCTACGCCGGGTTGCACGCGGGTGCAAGCCGGCGCTTCTTGCTACGGCACAGGAGCGATCCAAACGGTCGGCGCGTGCGGATGCGCGCGTAACGAATGGCGGCGGGTGCTGCCCCGGCGCTACCCCGAAGGCGTGCGCCGGACCGTCAGATCCTGGCGCTTGAACACGGCCGGCTGCAGTTCGACACCCAGCCCGGGTCCTTCCATCGGATACACGTAGCCGTTTTCAATGCGCGGCACGACGGTGACCAGCTCGTTGTACCAGCCGCGATAAAACGCGCGGACCGATTCCTGGATCAGGGTATTCGGTTGACTGAACGACATGTGCACCGCCGCGATGAATCCCACCGGGCCGATGCAATCATGCGGCGCAAAGGGCCGGTGCCAGGTTTCCGCCAATGACGCGATCTTGCGTCCTTCCGTCAGCCCGCCCGTCCAGCACAAGTCGACCATCGCGACGTGAAGCGCGTCCTTTTCGAGAAAATCCTTGAAGGGCCAGCGCGACCCTAGCGTCTCGCTCGCGCAGACCCACACGTCGGTCGAACGCGCATATTCTGCGAGCGCCTGCGGAGAATTCATGCGGATCGGATCCTCGTACCACATCGGAGCATAGGGTTCGAGCGCCCGCGCAATCTTCTTGGCCGTCGGAAGATTCCACAACGAATGAAACTCCACCATGATGTCCATGCGGTCGCCGACCGCCTTCCGAATCTTCTCGAACGGCTCGATCGCCTTTTTCATCTGGGCAGCGGAGATATAGAGGCCGCTGTTTTCCTGAGCCGCAGGATCGAATGGCCAGATTTTCATGGCGTCGATTCCGCTTTCCAGCAGACTTTCCGCCAGAGCGTCTGCCCGATTCATGAAGGCGTCGAGATCCTCGAACGGCCCTTCGCTCTGCGCCATATTCCAGTTGGAGACTGGGCGAATGTTGTGCGAGCGGACATAGCGATACCCCGCACAGGTGTTGTAGATGCGAAGCTTGTCCCGGCAGAGGCCGCCAAGCATCTGATGCACGGGCTGGCCACAGACTTTGCCGAAGATGTCCCACAGGGCGATGTCGACTGCGGACGCGGCGCGGTATTCGACGCCGGTCGACGATTGCGCCATCGGCAGGCTGACCATCTCCTTGTTGAGCGCTTCGATGTGAAGCGGATTGCGGCCAATCAAGCGATCTGCCAACGTTTCGTGGATGTGTGCTTCGACCGCTCCTGCGCCGTAAAACGTTTCGCCGAGACCGATCGTGCCGCTGTCGGTATGAACACGGACCCATAGCACGTTCGAGAACTCTTCGGTCCGCAACGTTTCGAGCGCAGTGATTTTCATCAGTGATCCATTTCGATCGAGTTGAATTGCGACGGACGATCTCTTGCGAAGGATCGCGTCCGCACGAGCAATCTTCAGTATACTAATTCAGATCCGTTTCAAGTCGACCGGGGTCCGCGTCGATATCGAAGATCATGCGCATAGTGTTTCACGGAGAGAACGCCGCATCGTTCAGCCACGATTTTCAGCGGCTCGTCGGCGAGGCCACGCAGATCTCGGTGTTGCCCGACGTACTGACCGACCCGGCCCATTCGCGCACCTATGTCGCCGCGGATGTCATTGTGGGCGCCGCGTTTTCGGGCGGCCTGCCGCAGCCGCGGCAGCTGCAACTTTTTCATGTGCCGGGCGCGGGCTACGACGCCGTTGACCTCGACGCGATTCCCGATTCGGCCGTTGTCTGCAATTGCTTTGGCCACGAACAGGCGATCGCGGAATATGTGATGGCGGCGCTGCTGGAACGCCACGTGCCCCTTGCAGACGCCGACCGGCAACTGCGACAGGGCCGGTGGACCTACACGTCCGGCTCGCCCGACCGCGTGCATGGCGAAATCGCAGAAAAGACCATCGGATTGCTTGGTTTCGGGCACATAGGAAAGGCAATCGCCGCGAGAGCGAAAGCCTTCGAGATGAAGGTTCACGTCGCCAATCGCAGCCCGGTGCCGACATCATCCCTGGTAGATCGCTCATTCGGCTTGAACAGACTCGGCGAATTCTGGAGATCGGCGGACTTCTTTGTGATCTCTGTGCCGTCGAATGCCGAGACGGTTGGAATGGTGAACGCCGAGTCTTTTGCGGCGATGCGTGCGTCGGCGGTAATACTGAACGTCGGCCGAGGGCCTACGATCGATGAACGATCGCTGTACGAGGCTCTTAACACCCGTCGCATCGGCGGCGCCGTTATCGACACCTGGTACAGCTATCCCTCCCCCAGCCATCCAAGCATCCTGCCCTCGAAGTTCCCTTTCCATGAGTTGCCGAACGTGGTGATGACGCCGCACATGTCCGGCTGGACAAGCGGAACGATCAATCGGCGCAGGCAAACGATTGCCGACAATATCCGCCGCCGCGCCGCCGGCGAACCCTGCGTCAATGTGGTGCGGCCGGCGCGAACCTGATGGGCGACCGGGGCACCGATCGGCCCCGCCTATGACAGCCTTGATCTGTGGCAAACTCTATCCAGGCGAAAAGCACAGGAACGCCCGACCCGCTTTGAGCGGGGGGCCTCCTGGCTACCGACCCGAACACAACCAAAGGAGGATCGTATGAAATCGATGCGCCCGGCATTTGTACTGGCGGGTCTTGCGCTCATCGCAGCCCTCGCGATGGGGTCAGGGACGGCAGTCGCGCAATCCGCGACGCCGGCGCCCTCGAAAATCGGCTCGTCGCTGATCGGAAAGCTGGAAGGACCGGAGATCATCCTTGATGCCAAGGCCTTTCCGAAAACCTTCAAGGAGGCGCCGATTCTTGCCGAGCAGGTGAAGGCGGGAAAGTTGCCCGCGGTCGACAAGCGCCTGCCCGAGCCTTCGCAGCTTTTCGTGGTGAAGCCGCTGCGCGAAATCGGCAAATACGGAGGCAACTGGCGTAGAGCCTTCACCGGACCGGCCGACCACGAGAACGGCAACCGGATCGTTTCGCTCGACAAGATCCTCACCTTCGATTACACGGGCACCAAGATCATCCCCAGCCTTGCCCGCGACTGGAAGGTCAGCGACGACGGCAAGACCACGACGATTTACCTGCGCAAGGGCTCCAAGTGGTCCGACGGCACGCCGTTCACCGCGAACGATTTCATGTTCTGGTACCAGGAGATCTATCTCAACAAGAACATCAACCCCACGCCGTTCTTCGAGTTCCAGATCAACGGCAAGGACGGGGTGATGAAAAAGGTCGACGACTACACGGTCGCCTTCGAATTTCCCGAACCTTATCCGTTCTTCGTTTCTCAGCTCGCGGGCAGCACCGCGATTGGCGGCGGGTTCGCGACGCGCGGCGGTTTCCAGAACTTCGGCGGCGCCTATGCCCCGGCCCATTACCTGAAACAGTTCCTGCCGAAGTTTTCGTCCGAGGAGGCGGTGACCAAGAAGGCCAAGGATCTCGGCTTCGACAGCTGGGTATCGCTGCTCAGGAACCGGTACAGCTGGGCGCTGAACAACGAGCTGCCGGTCATGACGCCGTGGAAGACCGTGTCTCCGATCAACACGCCGACGTGGTCGATGGAACGCAATCCGTATTTCTGGGCCGTCGACACCGCGGGGAACCAGCTTCCGTACATCGACAGGATCACGATGACGCTGGCTGAAAACACCGAAGTCGCGAATCTGCGGGCGATCGCCGGCGAATACGACATCCAGGAACGGCACATGGGCCTGGCGAAGCTTCCGGTCTTCCTCGAAAACGCCAAGAAGGGCAACTACACGGTTCACCTCGACCCGGCGCTGAACGGATCAGACGCGACCATCCATATCGGCAACGCCTACGAAGGCGATCCGGAGATTGCGAAATTCCTGAAGAACAAGGATTTCCGCCACGCGCTTTCGCTCGGCATCGACCGCGACCAGCTCAACGAAGCCTTCTGGCTGGGGGTCGGAACGGCCGGATCGATAGCGCCGGCGCCCGATACGCTCTACAGCCCGGGCCCGGAGTGGAACAAGAAATACGCGGCGCTCGACCTGAAGACGGCCAATGAGCTCCTCGACAAGGTCGGCCTGTCCAAGAAAGATGGCGAAGGGTACCGCCAGCGCACCGACGGCAAAGGACGGCTGCGTCTCGAGCTAGTCACTGTCGGCGGCCAATTCGTTCCGTACACGGCAATCGGCGAAATGATCAAGCAGCAATGGAAAAAGATCGGCATCGACCTCGACGTCAAGGAACTGGAGCGCAATCTGGCCTTCACCCGCGACAACGGGAACGAGAACCAGATGATCACCTGGGCGAACGACGGCTCGGAAATGATCTACCTGTTCCCCCGCCACGCGCTGCCGGTCGACGCGGCCGAAGCCCACATGGGGATGGCGTATGCCAAGTGGTATGCCTCCCGGGGAGCCGCCGGCAAGAAACCCGACGATCCCGAAATGATCAGGGCGTTTGACCTGTTCCGCGAGGCTTTTGGCGCAACGGAAGAAAAGCGCGTCGCCAACGCGAAGGAAATCTGGAGGATCGCCGTCGAACAGATGTGGAGCATCGGAACCGTCGGCCAGTCGCCGGCAGTGATGGGCGTGCGCATCGTCAAGAACAACATGGGCAACGTTCCCGACCGGCAGGTGAACGCACAGCATGCGCGCACCCCGAATTCATCGATGCCGATCACGTTCTACTTCAAGTAAAGAAACCAGCCGCCCCCTGCTTACCGTAGGCGGGCGGCTGTCGGCCTAGCCCCGGCGCCTGCCGGCTCCCGGGTCAGGCCGCGCCCCAGGAGTTGCAATGGTCACTTATATCGTTCGTCGCTTGATGCTGGCGGTGCTGACGGTCTGGGCCATTTCAGTCCTGTCGTTCATGATCATCCACTTGCCTCCCGGCGATTACGTGACCTCGTACATCGCTTCGATGTCGGCATCGGGGAGCGCAGTATCCGAAGGCGAGGCGCAGGCACTGCGCGAGCAGCTCGGCCTCGACAAGCCGATCACGGTTCAATACGCGAAATGGATGGGCCTCATCCTGCAGGGCAATTTCGGGATGGCGATGGAATGGGGACGTCCGGTGTCTGACGTCATCGGCGACCGTCTCACTTTGACGATGGTCATCTCCGTGGCGGCGATCATATTCACCTGGGGCATCGCCTTGCCGATCGGGATCTACTCCGCGGTCTACCCGTATTCGTTCCTCGATTACGCGTTCACGTTGATCGGCTTCATCGGGCTCGCCATTCCAGGTTTCCTGCTGGCTCTGGTGGTCATGTACGTCGGCTTCGCCTGGTTCGGCGCGAACGTTGGGGGGCTTTTTTCGCCCGACTTCATCGAGGCACCCTGGAGCTGGGAAAAGGTGTGGGATCTCACCAAGCACCTGCCGATCCCGGCCATTGTCCTCGGCGTTGCCGGGACTGCGCAGTTGATCCGCATCATGCGCTCCAACCTGCTCGACGAATTGAGGAAGCCCTACGTGATGACGGCGCGGGCGCGCGGACTTCCGGAATACCGGGTCATCATGCGATATCCGGTGCGGGTCGCGCTCAATCCGTTCGTGAGCACCATCGGCTATCTTCTTCCCTACGTGGTGTCGGGCAGCATCATCGTATCGCTGGTGTTGAGCCTTCCGACGGTCGGCCCCTTGCTGCTCAAGGCGCTGATCGCCCAGGATATGTTCCTGGCCGGAACCATCATCCTGCTGCTGGGTGTTATGACCGTCATCGGAACGTTCATTTCGGACCTGCTGCTCATGTGGGTCGACCCCAGGATCCGGTTCGGGAGGGAGTGATGGCGGAGCTCGCTTCTGCACCGATAGCGGGGGTCGTCGCCGAAGACCGGATCGCCGTCGCCACGCAGTGGCAGCTGATCTGGTGGCGCTTCAGGAAGCACAAGCTCGCCGTGGGCGGGACCATCGTCCTCGTTGCGTTTTATCTGGTCGCGCTGTTCGCCGACTTTTTCGCCTATGTGGATCCGACCGAATCGGAAGCCCAGCGATCGCTGATGGCGCCGCAGGCGATTCACTGGATGGACGAGGGAAGCTTCAGACCCTTCGTGTATGCGTTGAAAGGGACGCGCGATCCGCTGACGTTCAAGCGAGTCTATGTACCCGATACGAGCACCAAGATACCCGTCAGGTTCTTCGGCCATGGAGAGCCATGGCAGTTACTGGGCTTCATCCCGACCGATCGCCATCTGATCGCGGTGGAAGGTGCCAGGCCGAACGAGTCGCTGTTCCTCATGGGCACGGACACCCATGGACGCGACCTCTGGTCCCGGCTGATGTATGCAACGCGGACGTCGATGACCATCGGTTTGGTCAGCGTAGCCCTGAGCCTGGTGCTGGGCGTCGTCCTTGGGGGAATATCAGGTTATTTCGGCGGCGCGATCGATACGGTCATCCAGCGCATCATCGAGATCCTGCGATCAATTCCGACGATTCCGCTGTGGATGGGACTGGCCGCAGCCCTGCCCGCCGATTGGAGCGTGGTGCAGGTGTACTTCGCGATCACGATCATCATTTCACTGATCGGCTGGACCGAACTCGCCCGGGTCGTCCGAGGACGATTCATCTCGTTGAAGCGGGAGGATTTCGTGATGGCGGCCGAGCTCGTCGGTTGCAGCAAGACGAGGATCATCTTCCGGCATATGGTGCCATCGTTCATCAGCCATATCATCGCAGCGACGACGCTGGCGATTCCGGCGATCATCATCAGCGAGACTTCGCTGAGTTTCCTGGGTCTGGGCTTGCGGCCGCCAGCGATCAGCTGGGGTGTCCTGCTGCAGGATGCCCAGAACATCCAGGCCCTGGTCATCTCTCCTTGGCTTCTCCTTCCGTCGTTTGCCGTCATCTTCGCGGTCCTCGCGTTCAATTTCATGGGCGACGGGATACGCGACGCGGCCGATCCTTACCTGTAGACACTGAGCGATCGTGCAGAAGGACACGAAGCCACTTCTTTCGGTCAGGAATCTGAGGACCAGTTTTTTCCAGGACGAGGGAACAACCAAAGCCGTCGACGGCGCTTCGTTCGACGTCTCCCCGGGAAAGACGCTGGGCATCGTCGGCGAGAGCGGCTGCGGAAAAAGCGTGACTGCGCAATCGATCCTGCGGATCGTCGATCGTCCCGGTCGTATCGTCGAAGGCGAGATCGTCCTGACTCGCGCCGACGGATCGCAAGTCGACCTGGTCAAGCTCAAGGCCAACGGGCCGGAAATGCGTTCGATTCGAGGCGGAGAAATCGGTCTCGTCTTTCAGGAGCCGATGACCTCTTTCAGTCCGGTGCATACGATAGGCGCGCAGCTCATCGAGGCGATCCTCCTCCACAATGCGGTCAGCAAGAAGGAGGCGCGACGCCGGGGAATTGAAGCGCTGCGCAGCGTGGGCATCCCGAAGCCGGAGCGCCGCATCGACGAATATTCGTTCGAACTGAGCGGCGGACTCCGCCAGCGCGCGATGATCGCGGTGGCTCTCTCCTGTGATCCGCGCCTGCTTATCGCCGACGAGCCTACGACGGCGCTCGACGTCACCACCCAGGCGCAGATCCTGGATCTGCTGCGGAAGCTTCAGCGGGAACGGGGAATGGCCATCATGCTCATCACCCACAACC
Source organism: uncultured beta proteobacterium (assembly GCA_963697485.1). Classification (GTDB taxonomy): domain Bacteria; phylum Pseudomonadota; class Gammaproteobacteria; order Burkholderiales; family Casimicrobiaceae; genus PALSA-1003. The sequence continues at coordinate 961,222 of CAVOOD010000003.1, read as the reverse complement.
TTGGCGTGGTGGCCGAGATGGCCGACGACGTGGTGGTCATGTATCTGGGGCGCGTGGTCGAGCAAGGCAGCGTCGATGAGATCTTTCACGACCCGAAGCATCCCTATACCAAGGCTCTGCTGCAGTCGATTCCAAGCATCGAGTCGGTGCCGAGGTTGAAGCTCGCAACCATCAGCGGGTCGATTCCCCACCCGTTCAACCGGCCCGCCGGTTGCCCGTTCCATCCTCGCTGCGTTTCGTCCATCGCCGGCCGCTGCGACAAGGAGGTCCCGCTTCTTCAGGATGTCGGCAAGGGTAGGAGAGTGAGTTGCTTTCTCTACCAGTGATGACGGGCGGACGAGAATGACGAACGCCGGTGCAGGCAAGTCCGTGCTCCTCGACGTCAAGGGGCTCAAGAAGTATTTCCCGATTCGAAGGGGTCTGCTCCAAAAGACCGTCGGCCTGGTGAAGGCCGTCGACGACGTGAGTTTTTTTCTGAATCAGGGCGAGACATTGTCTCTCGTCGGAGAGAGCGGATGCGGAAAAACCACGACAGCCCGCTGCATCTTGAGAGCCATTACGCCGACGGCCGGTCAGGTTCTTCTTTCGGACAATGGTGAAGTCCTGGATGTGGCGACCGTTCCGAAGAGCAGGCTCGCGTCCCTTCGGCGCCAGATGCAGATGATCTTTCAGGACCCGTTCTCCTCGTTGAACCCGCGAATGACGCTGCTGGACATTGTCGGGGAGCCTCTGTTCGTCCACGGCGTAGGGAACTTGCAGGAGAGGACGGACAGGGTCGTGGAGATGCTCCGCCTCGTCGGCCTCCGGCCGGAATACATGCGTCGCTACCCGCATGCTTTCTCCGGCGGCCAGCGTCAGCGCATCGGCATCGCCCGCGCACTCGCGTTGAATCCGCGGTTGGTCGTTGCGGACGAGCCGGTTTCCGCCTTGGACGTGTCGGTCCAGGCACAGATCCTGAACCTCCTGCTCGAGCTTCAGGACAGACTGGGCCTTACCTATCTCTTCGTCGCTCACGACTTGAGCGTCGTCAAGCACATCAGCGAGCGGGTCGCGGTAATGTACGTTGGCAGGATTGTCGAGACCGCGCCCACCGAAGAACTGTTCGCGTCTCCGAAGCATCCCTATACCGAGGCCCTCCTGTCGGCGGTCCCCATACCGGATCCGCGCCTTCGCGCCGACCGGATCATCCTCCAGGGCGAAGTAGCCGACCCGGCCAATACCCCGCCGGGCTGTCACTTCCATCCCCGGTGCAAGTATGCGCAGGCCATCTGCCGGGAGAAAGCGCCGGTGCTGGAAGAGATCGCGCCTGATCACTTCGTCAGCTGTCATCGAGCCAGGGAGCTTTCGCTTCGGGGCGTCGCGCGCTCGACCGCATAGAACGGGAGATCGAACCGCGATTGCCTCTGCGCCCTTTTAGCGCTAGCCTTCAGGGTTCGGCCACCTTAAGGACAATGTCATGGCACTCTGGAAAGACAATACGGCTCCCCGGCAGACTCCCGTGCCTGCCTCTGAAGAAATGCAATCGGCCCGGTACGACCCTCCGTCGAAGCTCGAGCTCGCGCCAAGTCCTACCCCCGCTCCGGCGGTGCGGCCCAACACCGGTCTGCCCCGGAAGGAATCACTGATCGCCGCCGACCTCACCATCGAGGGCAAGATCGAAGGCGGCGGCAGTGTACGCATCGCCGGCAGTTTCAAGGGCGACGTCAACGTCCAGGGTGATCTCACCATCGAGGCAGGCGCCAAGCTGACCGGCGGCGTGCGCGCCGACAAGGTCACGATCGCCGGCGAACTGGAAGGCAACGTCCAGGAAGCCTCCCGCGTCGATCTGCTGGACACCGGCGCGGTGATCGGCGACCTGAAGGCCGGTTCGGTGACGGTCGCGGCCGGCGCCCGCATGCGCGGCAAGGCCGAGTTCGGCTGGGACGAAGTCGAAGGCTCCAAAGCCGGCAAGCATCACTACAGCGCGGAGACCGGCGCCCCGTTATGAGCGGCGTGCATCCCGGCACCCCCGGGGCAACCCGCGAATGTCCGCATTGCCGGGAGACGATTCTCGAAAGCGCGGGCGTTTGTCCGGCCTGCCGGCATTACCTGCGCTTCGATCACGGTGCCGAAGCGCCCCAGGCGCCCGCGGTCACGCCGCTTCGCATCGAGGGCAGCATCCGGCATCCCGCCGACGGCGAACCCTGGGAGTACACCGTGGTCGTGTCGATTCGCAACGATCGCGGCGAAGAAATCGCCCATAAGCTCATCGGCGTCGGGGCGATGAACCCGAACGAGCAGCGCACCTTCACACTATCCGTCGAAGCGGTGTCGGCCAAAGCGAAACCGCCCGGAAAAGGCGGCACGCGGCACTGAGCCGAGTCGGAAAAAAAGAAAGGCTCGCGTAAACGCGAGCCTTTGCTTTGTTGGTGCCGACGCCGCTAAGCAGACGTTTGCAACCCCCCGCCCCTGGCGTCGAGGGCAGGGCTAATTCTTTGTATCCTTTGCCTCCTCCTTCTCCTGTTTCACCTTCGCCGCGTTCGCGGCCTTCTTTTCTTCCGGTGTCAGTTTTGACTTGGCTTCTTTCTTGGCCGCCGCTTCGGCCTTGGCCTTGGCCTGCTCTGCCGGCGTTAGCGTGGACTGGGTGGAGTCGCCACCCGACTGCTGCTTCGCCTCCTTTTGCTTGGCGGCGTTGGCGGCCTTCTTTTCCGCGGGTGTCAGTTGCGACTTGGCCTGCTTCTTGGCCGCCGCTTCGGCCTTCGCCTTGGCCTGGTCTTCCGGCGTCAGCGTGGTCTTGGTGCTGTCGCCAGCGGTCGGTGCGGGTTGTTGCGCGATTGCCGAAGCCGCCGCGAACACGAACGCGGCTGCGATAAGGGGGGTTGCAAATAGCTTGTTCATCAACGTCTCCCGAGTTGTGGGTACAAGAAATTACTACTGCGCGGACGCCAGGGTACCCGCAGTGCCCGCAATGCATCTGCAACTAATGGTAGCCCGAGACGTGGGGGCGAGTCCAGTATGCCACCAGGGGCCGAATTTGGCACGGAACGCCGGGTCGCGGCCAAGGTGACCGCTAACATCGGACGCTTGGTCGGAATCATTTGCCTGGTCCCGTTCTCTGAATGCCGAAAACGCCCAGGAACCATGCGGAAAAATGGCTGGGAGGTACGCTGGGGATCGCTTCAGCGCCGCGGCACCAAGTATGGCGGTGGTGGCGCGAAGTGCCGCAGGCGCGGTTTGGATCGAGCCCCCATCGCCCGATGAGGCATGACACGGCGCGACACGATTCCGTAGTCGGCAACGTAGGCGGGCCCATAATCATATGACCCGCGTTCGTCGGGCGGCTCGTAGCGCAATCGCGGCGCGCCCTCTCCCTCGGCCGGGGCGCGACGCAGGTCGGCAATGCGTTGAGAAGCGCTCTGGTCAAGTGCATCGCGCTGGCGCTCGAGCCGTGCCACCGCCGCCGGATCGGCGTCGCCCGGCCGAATGTTCAGTTGCTCACCTTCCTTACAGGGCTCGTCGGTGTAGAGCAAGCCGAGGTTCTTATCCAAACACTTGTAGATCGGCGTGGTAGCTGCCCAGCTGCCGGCTGTGAGCACGACAAGGCAGCACGCCAGACACGCGCCGCGGACAACGCCAGGATTCTTCATTCCCACTTTCTCACCGGTCGCAGTCTACTAACAGACTTCAACTTTTCTGTATTCCCTCTCACGGACCTGAATGCGTTCCTTGCAGCCATTCAACCTCCATGCTCACCGTTGCTACTCACAAGGCTACGCCAATTTTCGCCCTGGCCGTAGCCGCGCCGGCCGACGGCCATCAGTCAGCCCTTCAGGCCGCTCATGACGACGGCTTGGACCACCCAGCGCTGCAGCGTGATGAAGATGAGCAGGATGGGCAGGATGCTGATCACCGCGGCTGCGGTGAGAAGGTTGTATTCGATGAAATACATGTTGGTGAAGCTCATCAAGCCAATGGTGACGACCTTCATCTGAGGGCTGCTGGTCACCACCATCGGCCAGAAGAACTCGTTCCAGCTCCACAGGAACTTGATGATCAGCAGGGTGGCGATGGCGGGCTTCACCGACGGCAGAATCACCAGGAAGAAGATTCGGAGCTCGCTGGCTCCATCGATGCGCGCCGCGTCGATGTAGTCGTTGGGAATCATCTCGATCGCCTGTCGCATCAGGAAGACGCCGAAGACGCTGACGAGATCGGGCGCCACGATGCCGGCGTAGGTGTCAAGCAGCCCCAGCTCGTTCATCCAGACGTAGAGCGGCACCACGACCGACTGGAAGGGCACCATCAGGATGCCGACGATGGCGAGAAAGAAAACGTCCCGTCCGGGAAACCGGTACTTGGCAAATCCGAATCCGGCCAGCGATGAGACCACCACGCTGCTCACCGCGGCAATCGACGCCACGATGGTGCTGTTGAGCAGGTAGCGGAGGAACGGCTCGCGCTTGAAGACTTCGACGTAGTTGCTCAGGTTGAACCAGTGGTCGGGAGCGATCTGCAGCGGCACGCGCTGGATCTCCGGAGCGGTTTTCAGCGACGTGACCGCCATCCAGAAGAACGGGAAGAAGACGACGATCGCGCCGCAGGCGACCGCGAGCATGATGAGCCAGCGGACGTGGACTCGCCTGAGCGTAATGCGCTCGCGCGAAGCCGATTCGATCGATGTCGCGATGGAACTCATCTCGTCCCGAAGACCGGAGGCTCTCTTCAGTACTCGACGGGTTTTCGGAAGAATCGCCATTGCAGCAACGTCACCAGCATCAGCGTGACGAAGACGAAGACAGCCATGACCGAGGCGTCGCCGAAGCGGAAGAATTTGAACGCCGTGTCGTACAGCAAGCCGATGATGGTCTGACTCGCGCCCGCCGGCCCGCCCTGGGTAGTGACGTACACCTGATCGAAGATCTTGAAATTGAATATGAGCTCTAGAATGCAGACCATGATGATCTGGGCGTTCAGCAGCGGCAGCGTGATGTACCGCAGTCGCTGCATGCCGCTGGCGCCGTCCATGTTGGCCGCCTCGTAATACTCCTCGGGGATCGATTGCAGCGCGGCAAGGAAGATCATCGTGTCGAAACCGATCCGCACCCAGACGCTCACGACAGCGAGAGACGGCAGCACCTGCGACAGACTCTGCAGCCACTTCTGAGGCGGGATGCCGACAAACGACAGCGCATAGTTGAGAAAGCCGTAGACCGGCTCGTAGATCCATTGCCAGATGAGCGCGGCCGCGACCAGCGACGTAGCGAAGGGCAGGAAGTACATCGACGCCCAGACGTTGCGCCACTTGAGATTGCTGATCCGGTTGAGACCGAGCGCCACGGCAAGCGCAAGGACCACCGTCACGGGCACGGAGAACAAAACAAGTTGGACCGTGTTCCCGACGGCAGTCCAGAACGTGGAGTCGGTCAGAACCTTTTCATACAGGCGCAGGCCGACGAACTGCTTCGCTCCGCCCGGCGCGATCTTGTAGAACGAATACAGGATCGACTGCGCGAGCGGAAGGAGGAAAACGGAACCGAAGAACAGCAGCGCGGGGAGGACGAACAGGAACCCTGCCCGCTTGCGGCGATCGAGGTAGTTCCTGGGAAACGCGATGCGAAACCATTGGCGCATGGCAGTGGGAAACGCCCGATTAGCTGTCGCGCGGCGCGGCTGCGCTCGCGTCGAGGCACATGCCTGCGGTAGCGCCGCTACCGCAGGTTGTCTTTCAGCGGACCGCTAATCCTTGAGGATGCGATCCATCTTCGCGGCCGCTTCGTCCAGCAACGGCTTCGGCTGTCCCTTGCCGAACAGCACGCCCACGACCGCCTCGCCGAACGCGGTGGCCAACTCGTTCGATTTCGGATGGAAGTAGGTTGGCGGCACCTGCTGGGCCAGCATGTCCTTGGTGGACTGATAGTCGGGCCGCGATTTCACGTACGCGCTATCGAGATTCACCGTCCACACGGGGAGGATCCCCTGCAACTGATGATGCTCCATGTCGTCCTTGGGATTGCTGATGAACCGCATGAACTCCCACGCCACTTGCTTGTTCGGGCTGTTCTTGTAAACCAGGTCCGTCCACGGGAACAGGGCGCCCGCGCCGGGGCAAACCTTTTCGCAGGGCAGCGCGTAGACCTTGAAGTTCACGTCGGGCGCGTTCTTCTTCAGCCAGCCGAAGAACCACGACTCGCGGAAGATGACAGCCGCGCGTTTCTGGCCGAACGCATCTTCGGGATTGCCGAAGGCGAGACTCGCCACCTTGTCCTTGTTGACGAGGTCGCCGAAAAACGTGAGCGCGGCCACCATCTGCGGACTGTTGGCATAACCGGTGGCCTTGTCCAGATCCGGGCTCAGCATCCGCGCGCCCCAGGCGTGCGCAAACGGGAGGAACTTGTCTGTGATCCCCACCGGAGCACCCTTGCTGCGGATCGCGAAGCCGACCTGCGTAGGCTCACCGCCCTTGGGGTCGGCAATCGTCAGCTTCTTCAAGTCCGCCAGCCATACGTCGAAGGTCTTGGGCGGATCGTCCGGATTGAGACCGGCCTTCTTGAACATGTCGACGTTGATGTACATCTGCTGGAAGTTGCCGTGCTCGATCGGGATCCCGTAGCGAGCGCCCTTCCACTTGCCAACCTCGACCATGTACTTCGGCAGATTCTCGTCGTAGGTCTTGGCCAGATCGGCGGGCATCTTGTCGCAGAAATCGTACTGGCCGCACCATTGATGCGTCATGCCCATGAAAATGTCGGGCGCGCTGTTCTTGGCCATGAAGGCCGCCAGATACTTGGCTTCGTATCCCTGGTACGGGATGGTGACCACCTCGACCTCGTATCCACTCTTCTTGGCGAACTCTTTCCCTTTGTCCGCGTACCACTTGTTGAAGTCCGGGTTCTGATCCCAGTGGGTCCAGAGAACCAGCTTCTTCTGCTGCGCGAAACCAGGGCTGGGGATCGTAACGGCAACCATCACCGCCGCCACGACCGTCAGCATCCACCATCCACTTCGTTTCATGACTTCCTCCTTGATTCCTGCGAATTCCCAAAGAATTTATAAGACATTGCGCCCTCTAGGGGGCCGATACCGTGCTCTCGACGAGCCGATACGTGGCGTTTAGCAGGTGCGGTTTTGCTTGTCAAGGAGCAGTGGATCACCTAATCAAATGCGGACTGGCGACGTGCTTGCGATTCTCTAGTTTTTTCGAAAAGCCATTGGTCAACCGAATAAACTGTCTGCCATGCGGCGTTGGATCGTCGATGAAGGGCGGTTGACGATTCGCCGTCGCGGCATCACCCTGTCAGCGTGGAATCTAAGCTTCCGCACGCGCCATCTTGGGCATTCGTGGTCAGGGCAAAAATACCCAGCCGAAGCGGGTATTGCCGACTCTCTCAGCGCCGAGAGCGAACCAAGCTGGACCGAGCTGGACCAAGCTGAATCCAAGACTTGTGCCGAGTCGATTCGCATGAAGCTTCCAGAGCCGACACCCGCTGCATTGAACGAGGAGCTGGCTGACGGCCCCATCGCGTCCGTTCCCCGCGCCTTGCCCACCGGTGCTTGGCTGGACGAGTTCGAGGTTGGGGAAATCATCGGCGAGGGCAGCACCGCGATCGTCTATGCGGCCACGGACCGCGCTCGCGCGCTTCCGGTGGCAATCGCGGAATACATGCCGGCGAGGCTCGCGCAGCGTAACCACGAAGCGCAGGTGACGCCGCGGACCTCCGCGCAAGCCGATGCCTTTGCGAAGGGGCTAAAGGCCTTCGTCAATGAAACCCGCACGCTGGTCCGATGCAACCACGCCTCGCTGGTGCGTGTCGTGCGTTTGTGGGAAGCCAATGGAACAGCCTACCGCGTCATGCCGCGCTACACTGGCGCGCGGCTGCTCGAGGTGCGCCGGGGCATGAACGAACCACCCGACGAGGAAGCAGTTCGGGCACTGCTCGACGCCCTGCTAGGCGCGCTGGGCGTGTTTCACCTGGCGGGCGGAGGTCACGGCAAGGTCACGCCGTCTAATATTCTGCTGCTGGCCGACAAGCGGCCGCTGCTGCTGGGCCCCGGCGCAGCGGGCCGGGCGATCGCCGGCGACCGGATCGACGCGCTGATGAGCGGCGTCGAACCCTGCTTCGCGCCGATCGAGCAGATGGTCGAATCGGCCGACATTCCGCTCCGTCCCTCGGTCGACCTCTACGCATTGGCCGGCGTCGCGCGCTACTGGATCAGCGGGCAGTTGCCGGCGCCAGCCTTCGGCGCGTCCGATTCGCCACGCCGCGAAAAACTCGCGGACACGGTGCAACGGCTGCGCCTGACCTGGCCGCGACTGCACTACAGCGCAGCTCTGCTGGACGCGCTCGACAACGCGTTGTCGATCTATCCTGCTGAGCGGCCACAAGACGTCGCGCAGATGCGCGCGCGCTTAGGTACCACGCCTGCGGCCGCAGGCGGCCCAGTGATCGCGGCATCGACCGCTCCGTCCGCGCTGAGCGATGCCCTACCATCGTCGCCGGCACCTGCGCCGCAGCCCGCACCGCCGGACCGCGTGACGCAAGATCTCGATGCCGTGATTTCGTTCACGCCCGATCCCGACCCGCTGGCATCCTCCGGCCTCGCGCGCATCGATATTGATCCGTCGGCGCGGACGGCTTTCGCACGCCAAGCGCCCAAGCCTCGACGCATCGCGAGATGGAGTGGCACGGTGCTGGTGCTGCTGGCACTGCTGCTCATCGGCGTGTTTGAGTTTGGCCAGGATGGCCAGGTTGGGCGCATGCTCGATGCTCTTGGCGTCAGCCGTGGCACTGGTGCTGGGGACAGCGCCGCTGAGTCCGCGCCCTCCATGGCGCCTGCGGCGCCGCGGCGCCCGCCGGCGCCACCGCCATTAGCCGCGGACGCCGCGAGCGCGAAGCCGATGTCGACGGAGCCAACCGCCGCGGACGTACCGGCGAGCGCCACTGCGCCTGGGTCTCCCGCGAGTGCCCCGATTGTTGCGGACGCCGGGGTCGCGAAGCCGGTGCCGATGGAGCCCATCGCCGCGGACTCGCCAGCGGGCGCCTCCGCCCCTGCATCGCCCGCTAGTCCCAGCAGCGCGACGCTATCGGCCGCGGCTCCCGCTGCGTCGGCCGAACCGGGCGCAATCGCTCAGCCGCCCTCCGCACTCACGCCATCCCCACCGCGTGATGCGCAGCAACGTGTCGCGCGCGCCCTGGCCAGTCCGCGCGAGGCCTGCGGTCCGCGCACGCAGTTCTCGCTGTATCGCTGCATGAAAACGCAGTGCAGCCAGCGCCGCTGGGCATCGCATGCCCAATGTGAACGCCTGCGTAAGACCGATAGCGTCGACTGACGCGCACGTCGAAGTAAGATCAGCGCTATGGGATCCGATCAGCCTGCGATGTGGAATCGGCGCCGTGCATTGCGCATGCTTGCCGCGGCTGGCGCTTGCGCGGCACTTCGACCCGCGGCTGCAGTAGCCCAGCCGCGTGCAATCCTGACCCGCCCGATCCCGTCCACCGGCGAGGCGCTGCCGGTGGTCGGCCTTGGCAGCTGGATCACATTCAATGTCGGCGACGATACCGTTGCGCGGGACGCGTGCACGGACGTCATGCGAAGATTCGTCGAGTCGGGCGGCCGCATGATCGACTCGTCGCCGATGTATGCCTCGTCACAGGACGTCATCGGCTACGGTCTGCGCAAGGCGGCACTCACGGGACGCATCTTCTGCGCGGACAAGGTCTGGACCTCGTCCGGCGCACAGGGGCGCGAGCAGATCGAGCAATCGCGCCGGAAATGGCAGGTCGGCCGATTCGATCTCCTGCAGGTCCACAACTTGCTCAATTGGCAGGAGCATTTGCCGACCCTGTTCGCGATGAAGGGGGCGGGACAGCTCCGTTACGTCGGAATTACGACATCGGAAGGGCGCCGCCATCGCGACATGGAGCAGCTGATGCGGAGCCAGGCGATCGATTTCGTGCAGGTCACCTACAACCCGGTGGATCGCGAAGTCGAGGAGCGCATCCTGCCGCTCGCACGCGATCGCGGCATCGCGGTGATAGTGAACCGGCCATTCCGCCAGGGCGCGCTGCTCCGCGCGCTGGCGCGACAACCGCTCCCTCCCTGGGCGGCGGACATCGACTGCACGAGCTGGGCGCAGTTCGTGTTGAAGTTCATCGTCTCGCACCCCGCCGTCACCTGCGCGATCCCGGCGACGAGCAGCGTTGCCCACGTTCGGGAGAACATGAATGCGGCGTACGGCCGCCTTCCCGATCAGGCGTTGCGCCTGCGCATGATCGCGGCGGTGGAGCGCGCCTGATGTCCGAGTGGTGGACGTACAGGCTGACGAGTTTTCTGCTGTTCTCGCCACGGACCTATTACCGCCTCCTCGAGCTGTACAACCTGGCGATCTGGCCAGCACAGCTCGCAGGCATCGCGATTGGCCTTGCGATCGTCGCATTGCTGATTGCGAAGCGTCGCCACCACGAGCGCTTCATCGCCGGCCTGCTGGCCGTCTGCTGGCTGTGGATCGCTGTGGCATTTCAGTACCAGCGCTACGCCCAGATCAATTGGGCGGCAACGTGGTTCGCGGTCGCGTTCGCGTGTGAGGCGTTGCTCCTCGTCGTCGTCGGCGTTCTCCCCAGCCGGTTCGTCTTGCAGCGCGCAAGAGGTGGCACGCTTTGGATCGCAATCTCGATCGTCGCCATTTCGGTCGTCGCGTATCCGATATTGGCGCCGCTCACAGGTCGTCCGTGGACAAGCGCCGAGGTATTCGGCGTGGCCGCGGACCCGACGGCGATCACGAGCGTAGCGGTGCTGGCACTGGTCCGCGGGCGCATCCGGTGGCTGCTGCTGGTCGTTCCCGTGCTCTGGTGCGCGGTCGCGGCGGCGACGCTGTGGGCGATGGATGCGGCAGAGGGCTGGGTCGTGCTCGCGGCCGGCCTGCTGGCGCTGTGGCCTGCGCTGCCGGGAACCCGTCACGATGCGCCCAACGCGATGCGCTGACTAACGGCCTACCTAGACGCGGGCGCGAAAAACAAACGGCTCGCCAAAGTGGCGAGCCGTTGAATTAGGAAGCAGACATTCAGCGAACGTGTCGACGGATGCCCCACATCCCTCCCGCCAAGAGCAGGAGCCCCATCGTCCATAATGCCCAATCGGAAAGCGTCGGAATAGGCTCGGACGTCGGCGGGGGAGGCGGGGCGCCACCGCAAATGCCAGGCGGACTCGTCAGAAACGGCGAGAACGTCACGTTGCTGCTGACCGAGTCCCCCGTGCCCGGGCCAGCGCCCGAGGGTCCGCTTGCCGAGCCCCACCAGTTGTTGATCGCATTGAGCGCCGGCGTGGTGCCCCTGAAGAGCCCGCCGCCAGTGGTCGCGGTGTTGCCGACGAAACAGTTGTTGCTTGCCGGTCCGCCAGCGTCCGTATTGTCGTAGATGGCGCCGCCGTCGCCGCCCGTTGCCGTGTTGCCGCTGAACACCACGTTGCTGATCTGGATCCCGCCCGTGGAGTTGTCGTAGATCGCCGCCGCCATCGCCGGCCGGGCTGACGCTGCTGTTGGTGACGCTTCCGCCGTTGAACACGAGGCCGTTGCTCGAGTTGTCGTAAATAGCGCCGCCGTCGCCGCCCGCCGCCGTGTTGCCCGTGAACGTTCCGTTACTGATGGTTGAGCCCGCTGGTGGAGTTGTCGAAAACCGCGCCGCCGTCGCCGGCACTGGCGCTGTTGCTGGTGAAGGTAGTGTTGGTGAGCGTCATTCCGTTCGTTGAATTGTCGTAGATCGCGCCTCCGTCGCCGCCAGGGACCGCTGTTGTTGCTGAACGTCGAGTTGCTGATGCTCGCCGCTTCGGTGGAATTATGGTAGATGGCGCCGCCATCGCCGTTGGGCGCAGTGTTGTTGGAGAAAGTCGATCCGCTTACGACGAAAGGCCCGATGTTATGGTAGATCGCGCCACCGTTCCCGTTGGGAAGGTTGCCGCCGGTCAGCGTGGTGTTGTTGAGGGTCAGTCCACCGCCCTCGACCTCGAAGAAGCGGAAGAACGGCGCGATATTGCCGACGGTGCGCGAGAGCGTCGCGCCGTTCCCGTTGATGGTGAGCGCTTTCTGAATGATCGGATACGCGTTCGTGCCGTTGTCGGCGACCGTCGTCGCGTAGGTTCCGGACGCCAGAACGATCGTGTCGCTCGTGCCGTAGCTCCCCGAATGCGTGCACCCGGGCTGATCGGCCGCGGCATTGATCGACGCGATCGCGGTCGCTATCGTGCACTGGCCGATATCGATCTGGCTGAAGCTGTTGACCGTGATCGTGGCCGCATCGACTGAAATGGCCGTAGCCAATACCAGGATTGCCAGGCAGCTTCGCAAGACTGACGCACCTACGCAGGCGATAAGAACGCGAGAAGGTTTCACGCAACTGCCCCCCAATTTTGGTTATTCTTCGCGGCTCGTCGCCGACTGGATCCAGAGGACGACGACAAAGCTAACACTCGCCGACTTTCGTCGACCGTTTCTACGCCAACTCGAGATAATCAGGAACGACGCGATTTTGGGTATGGGCCGGGTCGTAGTCAAGCGCCGCTTGAAGAACGCGCCGGCGGAATTTGTCGACGAATCGCCCGCCGAGTTTCGGAAGCGCGCCGAATTGATTCAGTCTGCGAAGGTCAAGGTTAAACGGTCGTTTATCCCGACCGTTATGTCAGTATGCTGTCAGCGATCTGGTTTGCAGGGCTTGCGATCTCATTTTCGCCAGTTCGGTCGACGTCATTGGATCACCGCTCCCCGAAAACGTCGCGCCTTCAGAGCACGCTCGGATCGGCAAACCGCGCGATCAGCGCGACGAACTGGTCCATGTACGCCTGGCAGAACGCGCGCTTGGTCTCGTCGAGAAAATTGCCGTCGTGGTCGACGGGATCCGGCTTGAACGAGATATACGCCTCGCCACCCATCACGGTCATGCTGAGGATGCCCAGGATCTGCCGCAGGTGCTGCTGGCCGACAGCCGTGCCGATGACGCCGAACGACGTGCCGGTGATGGCCGCTACCCTGCCCCGCCACACCTGCTTATCCGTTTGGCTTCGACCCCCAGTCGATCGCGTTCTTGAGCACGGCGGGGAGCGAGCGGTTGTGCTCCGGCGTGACGAACAGCACGGCCGGAACGCTCGCGACTTCTGCGGTGAAGCGCCGTACCGTCTCGGGCCGGTCGCGCCTCGAGGTCCTGGTTGTACATCGGCAGGTCGTCGATGCGGATCCAGCGCCACGCGATGCGGTCTTCGACGAGCCGCGTCAGCGCCAGCGCAAGGCGGCGGTTGATCGACTCGCGGCGATTGCTGCCGACGATGACGCCGACGGGTGTCCGGGGCATGGCTGGGGTCCTCTCTTGATGGGATGACTGCAATGAATTGCCGCAAACGACTCATTGGCCGGTCCGTGCGGCGGTGCCGTTGCGGCCGATATTACCGAGCGCGCTGAACCTGACAATTGGCTGACATCGCTGCCGGAGTGTTGCCCGCTGGACGAGAGTTTCATAATGTGATCTTGCTGATCGATCACAGCCGGCGGGCGGCCAGTGTGCTCCAAACAAGAATATGTGTCCTGTTCCAACACGCTGAACACTTCCGTTTCGGGTCGAATTCAGTTTTGCCAATGACAGCCAGCTAGCGAGGCACCTCTGCGTGAGAACTGCGCCCTCCCCGCTGCGGTTGGCCGTCATCGGATGCGGTCTCGTGGTCGAACAGTGCCATCTTCCGGCCTTGCGGAAGATCGCGGGCCTCAAGTTGGTCGCGCTCGCGGACCGCGATCTTGCGCGCCTTACCCGGATTGCGGATCGCGCCGCCGTGGGGAGCCGCCATACTGATTATCGCGCGCTGTTAGACGATTCCAGCATCGATCTGGTGGCGGTCTGCGCGCCGCCGCAACTCCATGCCGAGATCGGGTTGGCGGTTCTCGACGCCGGCAAGCACCTCTTTTTGGAAAAGCCTCTGGCCCTGAGCCTCCGTGACGCGGACCGGCTCGTGAAGCGTCCAGCCGGCGTCGGCGGCCAAGCGTTGATCGGGTTCAATTTTCGCTGGCATCGCCTCGTTCGCAAGGCCCGAAGCATCATCGATGGTGGCGGTCTTGGGCCGCTGGCTACGATGCATACAACGTTCGCATCCGCGAGCGCGTTTCGACAGCAGGATACCGCGTGGAGGCAGCGACAAGACCTCGGCGGGGTCCTGGTCGATCTCGGTATCCATCATTTCGACCTGTGGCGGTTTCTGACGGGAAGTGAAGTCGCCGAGGTACTCGTGCACCGCCGGACCGACGGCCCCGGCCACGAGCGAGCGACGGTGAGCGCCGCAATGACCAATGGCGTTCTCGTTACGTCGTCGTTCTCCCACGGACTGAGTGACGCCAACGAACTCGAGATCTGCGGGGCAAAGGCCAGCTTGCGCTTGTCCTGCTACCGCTTCGACAGTCTGCGGGTCTCCGAAAATGGGGCGCCGCGCGGCGCGGTGCGGCATTGGCCAGGCGACGCTGCTCGAGGTTTACGCAATGTGCCGCAGGCGATTGCCCGGCTGCTTGACGGTGGTGACATCATCGACTCGTATCGAGGCCAGTGGCAGTCCTTCGTCGACGCCGTCCGAAATAACATGCCGATCAAGCCCGGCTTGGAAGATGGCCGCAGCGCGCTTCAGATCGCGTTGGCTGGCGAACAATCCGCGCGCAGCGGACGCTCGGTCAGAGTGGATGAAGCGACGGATTCCACCGTCTCATTTGCCGCGGTTGCTCCGGGCACCGGCACCGTCGGATAAGGTTGCGCGCGTGAACGATCAGATCGAGAAGGCCGCAAATGGTGCTCCCACGATGTCGGTCGTGGTGATCACGCCGGACGGCTACGAGACCATAAGCGCGGTGTTGCGTCACGTCCACGCCCAATGCGTCAAGGAACAGCTGGAGATAGTCATTGTCGCGCCCTCGTTTGATGCGCTGCCGCTCCACCTCCCGGCTTTGAACGGCTTCCATGGCGTGCGTGTCGTGCCGTTTGGAGCCGTCGCATCGTCGACGGCCGCGGCGCGAGCGGCAGGCGTGCAGGCGGCACGCGCGCCAATTGTGGCGTTCGTGGAGGACCATTGTTTTCCCCAGCAGGGGTGGGCGGCGGCGCTGATTGCTGCGCACCGCGAGCCGTGGGCGGCGGTCGGTCCCGCAATCGGCAACGCAAACCCGTGCAATGCCGTCAGTTGGGCCAATCTGCTGATCGAGTACTCGCCCTGGATGGACCCTGCCGCAGCAGGACCTGTGGAGCATCTTCCAGGACACAACAGCAGTTACAAGCGCACGATCCTGCTGGAGTATGGCCCCGCTCTGGAGACGATGCTCGAAACCGAGAGCATCATGCATTGGGACCTCCGGGCGAAAGGGTTTGACCTGCTTCTGGAACCGGCAGCCGTTGCCCTGCACGTGAACTTCACCACGACAGCGGCTTCAACGCGTTTGCGCTTCCACGGCGGACGGATGTTCGCCGCAGCGCGCGCCCGACGTTGGTCGTTCGCGCGACGGATTGCCTACGCTGCGGCCGCGCCCCTCATTCCCCTGGTCCGCCTGCGGCGCATCGTTACGCAGCTCCGGCGACGGCGCAATTCGGCGCTGCCCGCTCATACATTTCCCGCGCTCGCGTTGCTGCTCGCATGTGATGCCGCCGGAGAAATGGCGGGATACCTTTTGGGCGCGGGCGCGGAGGCACGGCGCGGCGGTGAATTCGAATTCCACGGTGACCGTCGTGCAGTCGGCGTGGCCCCACACGAAGGCCATCGTCCATGACCGATGTGGGCGGCTCAGATCGAAGCGCTTGCGTTGATCGCGCTCGATCAGGCGGCCGTCGCGCATTCGGCCGCAATGTCCGTAATCATTACCACGCCGGACTCTTACGATACCATTCGCCCGCTGGTGCGAGCTTTGCGCTCGCAGACGGCGCGCGATTCGCTCGAGTTGGTAATCGTTGCGCCATCGGCGGCTGCGATACGCGGAGGTATCGCCGACCTCCAGGATTTCCGCTCCTGGCGCATCGTCGAGTTGGGCACCTTGCGCACCGTAGCCCAAGCCAAGGTGGCGGGCATCCGCTGTGCAACCGCCCCGGTCGTAGTGCTAACCGAGGACCATTGTTTTCCGGATCCGCACTGGGCGCACGCGCTGATCGAGGCGCATCGCGGAGATTGGGCGGCAGTTGGTCCCGCGATGGAAAATGCCAATCCGCAGAGCCTGATCAGCTGGGCCGATTTTATCCTTGGCTACGGCCCATGGTTCAGTCCGCCCGAAGCGGGCGAGGTTGACCTGCTGCCCGGGCACAACAGCTCCTACAAGCGCGACCTTCTCCTCGGTTACGGCGACCGCCTCGAATCGTTGCTCGCCGCAGAAACCAGTCTTCAGCAGGACCTCCGGACGCGCGGCTATCGCCTTTACCTCGAACCCGCCGCCAAGGCATTTCACACGAATTTCACCGAGCCGTCGCGCTGGATTCCTTACCTGTTTTATTCCGGACGCCTGTTTGCGGCGGAGCGCGGACGCGACTGGCCGCGGTTCCGTCGCGCGGGATATAGCGCCGGCGCGTGTCTGATCCCGCTGGTGCGCCTTATGCGCCTGGCACCGGGGTTCCGTCGCGCGCGTCCGGACCTTGCGGCAGGCGTCTACGGACCGCTGCTGTTCGCCCTGATCATCGACGCCGCGGGCCAGGGAATCGGCTACGTCATGGGGTCCGGACACTCCGCAGAGAAGGTTGCTCGTCTGGAGTTTCATCGCCAAGCTCAGCATCCGGAATGATGGGCTCGCGACAACTTTTTTTCTCGGTCATCATTCCGACCTATTCGCACCCCGCAGAATTGCCCGGGTGCCTGGAGGCCCTGTCGCGCCAGCAATTTCCGACCGATTCGTTCGAAGTGATCGTCGTCGATGACGGCAGCGCATCACCGCCCGCCGCGACCGTGCAAGGTTTTGAGAATCGACTTGCGATCAAGCTTGTGACGGCCCGCCACGGTGGACCGGCGGCGGCGCGCAATTACGGCGCCCAGCAGGCGGCCGGGCGATTCTTCGCCTTTACCGACGATGACTGCCGTCCCGGCTCGGGATGGCTATTGGCGCTTGCGGAACGATTTGCGGCCACGCCGGATCACATCATCGGCGGGCGCACGATAAACGCGCTCGTCAAAAATCCGTACGCAGCGACCAGCCAGCTCATCCTCGATGTCGTCTACCACCACTTCAACGCCGCAGGCCCTGGCGAGGCGCAGTTCCTTGCCTGTAACAACCTTGCGTTGGCGGCAGACGTCCTTCGCGTCCATCGGCGGTTTCGACGCCAGCTTCACTACATCGGAGGACCGCGAGCTATGCGACCGTTGGTTGCACAGCGGCCGTCGAATCACTTACGCTCCGGAGGCGGTGGTTTTCCATGCGAACCCGCTCGATCTGCGCCACTTTTGGAAACAGCACTTTGGATATGGACGCGGCGCGTGGCGATTTCACCGTCTCCGCGAGCGACAACGGTCACGGACGCTTCCGCCCGGATTGGAAGTTCTACCGCCAGCTGGCGATCGTTCCGTTTGCGCAAAAGCCCCGGCTATGGTCGCTGTCGATCACAGCCTTGATGGCGATTACGCAATTGGCAAACTGCGCCGGCTTTTTCTACGAAAGTCGCCGGCGCAATCCTGATCGGCCGCACCCGATCAAGGACTCGTAGACGGCGTGCAGCTGCGCGCCAACGACTTCCGGCGAAAAGCGTTCCCTCGCATACCGGGAAATTCGTTGGCGCGAGTACAGATGAAGGTTGTCGAGCATCTGATCGAGGCCCCGGAACAAAGCATCAGCGTCCTGGGATGGCACCAGGACGCCAACGTCTTCGACAATAAACTCCTCGGGTCCTCCGCAGCGGGTCGAAAGGACCGGAGTGCCGCAAGCCATTGCTTCCGCAGCCGGAACCGAAAACGTTTCTGCGAGGCTGGAAAGCACGAACAAATCAGCCCGCTGCATGAATTCCGCCACTTCGCGTCTGCTCCTGGCGCCATGGAAGGCCACCGCGTCGCCAAGCCCCAGGTCCTCGGCCAAACGTTGATACTCGGTCCGCTGCTTTCCCTCTCCCACGATATCGAGCTGCCAGTCGGCGCGCTTGGCGCGCAACCGGGCGGCGGCTTTGAGGAGATACGGTATCCCCTTGACCGGCGCGAGCTGACCTACAAATACGATTCTCTTTGCCTCAGGGTTGCTTCGAACGTCCGGTGAAGGGAAAAACACGCTGGTATCGATAACATTCGGTATGACTTTGAAGCGCCCGCCCAACCCATACCGTTCAATCGCATTTTGCAAGGCGCGACTGGCTGGAAGGACCCTATCGGCGCAGCGGAATGCCAGCCACGCTTTGACGAGGTCAAGGGGCCTGAGCGACCTTCTGAGAAATGACGAAAAGTGCTCGGCCACTACGACCGGAATCCGGTTGAGCTTGCCGATCATCACCGCAGGCGCCCCGGCATCGTAGACGTGGACATGAATAATGTCCGGGCGAAATCCCGCGCGGACGATGTGCCTGAATGCCCGGAAGATGCCCCAGAAATAGAGAAAGTAGGTAACGCCCGGAACTCGACGATTTGCGATAGCGCATGCGATAGGTCGGAACGCCCTCCAGCAGCGCTTCGTCGCTCTCGGACTCGAGTCGCCAGCACCCTTTCAGCCTCGCTTCCGGCCCGGTACAGTGCAGCACAGCTACGTCGTCATGGAGCAGCACCGATTTGGCATGCTCGCGAACCCAGATCGCTTTGAGTGGCTCATCGCGGCTCGGATACCAATTGGTGATAAAAAGGATCTTGAGGCGGCGGGTACCCATTTTCGTGTCGGATATGGCCTGGCTGCAACTTGCGAAATGAGTGATCAAATCCGTTCCGGGAACGGCGTGCGCGGCATGCTGAGCCATATCCGCTGGTCGTTCGCGATCTGTCGAAGGACCAATCCCGGGCTGTACGCTGCGTTCTGGCTAACCGCGATCGTCGGGACCATCTTTCCAGCCGGCGCCGCCCTGGCGGTTCGCGGCCTGGTCAACGCCGTTAGCGATGGCCTTTCGGCTGCGGCGGCATTCAAGCCGGAAGCCGTCTATCTGTGGCTGCTCCTCGGGTTCGTGATGACCGTAGGCATGGTGGTCGCGGGTTCAGCCATTCGCTATCTCGCCCGGCGGTTCGAAATTGACCTCCACTATAGCCTGCACCTCGACATCCTGCGGCACTCGAACGCAATCGACTTTGCCCGTTTCGAGGATCCGCACTTCCACGACGCTCTGCGACGCGCGCAGGAAAGCCCTGAAGGACACGTGGCGCGCTGCCTAAGCTCCACACTCGAACTGTTGACCAAGGCCGTACAAGCCCTGTCGCTAATGGTGATCCTGTTCGTGATCGAACCGACTCTCTTTCTGCTCCTGGTTCCGGTCGGGATTCCCTACCTGGTGTATCACTGGCGCCTGTCGCGGCGGCAATTCGATGAGATCGATGCGCAAACCGAGAACCAGCGCTGGATCGATTACCACACCGGCGTGCTCGGCGGCGACGGAGCACGTCGCCGAGATCAAAGTACTCGGCCTCGCGTCGCTCTTCATCGAGCGCTGCCGCGTCCGGATGGCGGCGCTTCGCGGCTTGCGCGTCCGGTACCAGCGTTTTGAATTTCTCGGCAATCTCATTTTCGCACTGCTCTCGGTGGTCGCGATCTACATCGCGATGGGTCGTGCGGCATTTTCGATCGTCGCAGGGAAGCTGACCATAGGCGATCTGGCCATTTATGGAAGCGGCGCCGCCCAACTGCGCGGCCTGGTCGAAGGAAGCGTGGCACTGATTGCCGGGCTTCGCTGGGATATCCTGCATATCGGCAACCTGCGTGCGTTTCTTTCCCTGCCGCGCGAGGCACCGGGGCGCGCCGCCGCTTTGCGGGTTCCGCTCTCCGGCGGCCTCGAGTTTCGCGATGTTGCATTCACCTACCCCGGGTCCACCACACCGACGCTGACGAATGTTTCGTTCGTCATCGAGCCTGGCGAGACTGTCGCCCTGGTCGGAGACAACGGTGCGGGCAAGACCACCATCGCGAAACTGATCGCGTGCCTTCACTCTCCGACCGAAGGGAGCCGTACTGTTCGATGGCGTCGATGCGCGCGAAATGGATGTCGACCACCTGCGCCGCCAAGTGACCTGCCTGTTTCAGCAATTCGGTCGCTATTCCGCAAGCGTGGCCGACAACATTGCCTTCGGTGACTGGGAGCGCCTTCGGGACGATGAGGCGCGCATCAAGGAAGTCGCGCGTGCGGCCGGCGTCGACGAGATGATCGATGCCATGCCGGGCGGCTACCAGACGATGCTCGGTCGGGCTTTCGGTCGATACGAGCCATCGGGAGGCCAGTGGCAGCAGTTGGCCATTGCCCGAGCCGTCGCCCGCGACGCCCGCATTCTGATACTCGACGAACCCACCGCGAATCTGGATATCGATACCGAATACAAGCTGTTCCTGCGCTACCGCGCCGTGGCCGAGGGACGAACAATCCTGCTTATTTCGCATCGCTTCTCGACCGTGCGCATGGCTGATCGCATCCTGGTCCTCAACGCCGGGCAAGTAGTGGAGCACGGTTCGCACGACAAGTTGATGCGGTTGAACGGGCGATATGCTGCACTCTATGATCTTCACCGCCGGCACTTTGGCGTCACCTGAACCCGGCGCTTTTTGGGACAAGCGGGTAAGTCCGCCTGGTTAACCGGACTCTGTGGCTTGTTTCGGCCTGAGCGCCACGCCCAGATACGCGCGCCGCAGCGCGGGGGCGTCGAACACTGCCTCGGGCGTGCCCTCGGCGACGATGCGGCCTTCCTCGAGCAGATACGCGCGATCGGCGATCTCGAGCGCCATCGGCGACGTTCTGCTCGACGAGCAGCACCGCTGTTCCGCTCGCATGCACGTCGCGAATCGCGCCGAACATCGCCTGCACGACGAGCGGCGACAGCCCGAGCGACGGCTCGTCGAGCAGCAGCAGCCGCGGCTGCGCCATCAGCGCGCGGCCGATCGCCACCATCTGCTGCTGGCCGCCCGACAGCGCGCCGGCCGGCGCGTCGAGCTTGTCGCGCACGGCCGGAAACAGCGTGCAGACCTGCTCGAGCGTGCGCGTGCGCTCCTTTCGCGCCGCGGCGGCGTAGCTGCCGATCTCGAGGTTCTCGCGCACGCGTCATCCGCGTGAACAGCCGGCGGCCTTCGGGCACGATCGCGATGCCGGCGCTGCAGAAGCGATGCGGCGGCAGCGCCGTCAGGTCGCGGCCGTCCATCGTGATCGCGGCCGGCGCTGACGCGATGCAGCCCAGCGATCGCGTTGATCAGCGTCGTCTTGCCGGCGCCGTTCGGCCCGACGACGCAGACGAGCTCGCCGGCGGCGAGGTCGAGCGACACGTCCCACAGCGCCGGCGCCGCGCCGTAGTCGACGCGAGGTCGCGAACCTCAAGCATGCGGGACGCCCAGATAGGCAGCGGCGACGTCGGCCGCGCCATCACGTCGGCCGTGCGCCCCTCCGCCAGCACGCGGCCCTGGTCGAGCACCACGATGCGGTCGGAAAGCGCGGTCACCACGCGCATCACGTGCTCGACCAGCACGATCGTCGTGCCCTGCGCGCGAATGCGGAGGATGAGGTCGACCGCGTCGTCGATCTCGGCCGGCGTGAGGCCCGACAGCACCTCGTCGAGCATCAGCGAGTCGCGGCCGCGCGGCGAGCGCGCGCGCGAGCTCGAGGAACTTGGTCTGGTGCAGGTTGAGGTCGCCCGGCAGCGCGTCCGCGCGCGCCGCGAGGCCGGTGAACTGCAGCCAGTGCAACGCGGCTTCTGCCGCACGACGCCGGTCGAGCGCCGCGCCGCCGAACATCGCGGCGAGCGCGACGTTGTCGCGCACGGTCAGGTGCGCGAACGGCCGCGGGATCTGGTAGGTGCGCGCGATGCCGGCGCGCGCGATCCGGTGCGCGGGCAGCGCGGCGAGCTCGACGTCCGCCGAAGCGCACGCTGCCGGCGTCGGCGCGGTAATGGCCGCTCACGACATTGATCAGCGTCGACTTGCCCGAGCCGTTCGGACCGAGCACGCCGAGGATCTCGCCTTCGCGCACGTCGAGGTCGACGCCGTCGAGCGCGCGCACGCCGCTGAACGACTTGCGCAACGCCGCGCACCGACAGCAGCGACCGTCGGCGCGCCGTTCTGCGGGCGGCGGTCCGATGCGCGGCGCGCGACGGCGTCCGCATGCGGCGGCACCGGGGAGGCCGGCGACGCCGGTGCGGCGCGCCACGGCCGCGACGCGCGAACGCCCGGCCGAGGATCCCGTCGGGCATGAACAGGATCGCCGCGACGAGCACCGCGCCGACCGCGGCCTTGCCGACCACCGCCTGGTCGGCGGCCGTCGACGCGTAGAGCAGCATCGTGATCGCGGTGGCGCCGAGCGCCGGTCCGCGCCCAGTGCCGCGTGCCGCCGAGCACGCTCATCAGCACGACGGTCAGCGGCACCGTGATGTTGAACGTGCTGTTCGCCGTGACGTACGACACGAACAGCGCCTGGATGCCGCCGGCGACGCCGGCCAGCGCGCACGAGATGCCGAACGCGACGAGCTTGTAGCGATAGGTCGGCACGCCCATGACTTCGGCCGCGTCCTCGTCGTCGTGAATCGCGAAGAGGCCCAGGCCGAGCCGCGCGCTGCGCGATCGCGTACGCGATGCGATCAGCGTCGCCGACCGCGAGCGCGAGCGCCATCAGGTAGAACGTGCCCGACGGCGTCGGCGCGAGCGTCGGCACCGGCACCGCCGGACAGGTAGACGCCCGGGCCGCCGTCGATCGGCGTGTTGAGCACGATCGTCGCGAGCACGAACGTGACGGCGAGCGTCAGCAGCGCGAACAGCTCGCCGCGGACGCGCCGCACGCGAAACACGACCGCGCCGAGTCCCAACGCCCAGCAGCGCCGCGACGAGCGCTGCCGCGGGCAGCGTCCACAGGAACGGCACGTCGTACTTGCCGGCGAGCACCGCGGTCGTGTAGACGCCGGCGCCGAAGAACGCGCCGTGGCCGAACGAGAAATAGCCGGAGTAGCCGCGACAGGATGTTCCACGACGTGGCGAGCACGATCCAGTGGAACACGAGGTAGAGGAACGACTCGTAGAACGCCGGCAGGTGCAGGAACGGCACGACCGCGAGCGCAGGCCGGCGGCGACGATCGCGACGAGCGTCCGGTCGAGTTTCAGGTGCGTCCCGGGCGCAGCAGCAGCAGCGCGATCAGCAGCGTGAACGACACGATCGGCGCCCACGACGGCGACGCGAACGCCATCGTCACCGCCTCGCTGACGCCGATCGATCGATGCCGGCGGCGAGCGGGCCGAGCGGCGAACCCAGTCCGCCCAGCATCACGGCGGCGAACACGACGCCGACCCACGCGTAGATCTGCGACGGCGTCAGCGTGAAGCACAGCGCGAGGCACACGCCGGCGATGCCGGCGAGCGCGCCGCACACGCCCGCCAGCAGCAGCGCGTGCGCGCGCCGGTTGATGCCGAACGCCGCCGCGATCGGCGCGTCCTCGGCCAGCGCGCGCAGCGCGCGGCCGAGATTCGTGTAGCGCATCGCCGCCCAGATGCCGAAGCCGAGCAGCAGCGCCAGCACGCAGCGTCAGGAGCTCGGGCACCGGCACGAACAGCGCGCCGATGCGGAATTTCTGCCCGGCGTAGACCGACTCGAGCTTGCGGAAGTCGGCGGTCCAGACGCCCTGGATGCCGGCTTCGATGATCGCGGTCAGGCCGAACGTCGCGAGCAGCGAGTTGAGCGGCGACACCGAGAAGCGCGCGAGCAGCCACTGCACGGCGACGCCGAGCGCGAAGAACAGCGGGACGATGAGCGCGAGCGTCAGCAGCGGATCCATGCCGCCGACGCTCGCGAGCTGATAGCAGAGGTACGCGGCGAGGAACGCGAAGCCGAAGTGCGCGAGGTTGATGATGTGCAGCAGGCCCCACGACAGGCCGAGCCCGAGGCCCAGCAGGCCGTACAGGCTGCCGATGAAGACGCCGGACAGCGCCGACTGCGCGAGCAGCGTCGCGCTCGGAAACGTCATTGCACGAGCAGCGTCGCGCCCGGTGCGGCGTACTCCTTCGGGTAGACGGTGACCCAGCGGCCGTTCTGCACCTGCTTCACGCGCATCAGGTCGTCGCCGTAGTTGCTCGGGCCGTCGAAGCGCAGCTTGCCCTGGATCGTGTCGACGCGGTTCTTCTTGAGCCATGCGGCGATCGCCTTGTCGTCGAGGCTGTTGGCGCCGCGCACGCCGGCTTCGAGGATCTGCCACGCCGTGTACGACGCCGCGGCCTGCACCTCGACGGTGGTGTCGGGAATGCCGGCCTTCGCCGCGCGCTCGTGATAGAGCGCGATGAACTCCGCCGCGCCGGGCGCGTTGGTGAACGGCGGGTGCTCCTCGAACACCGTCATCGACAGCGCGTTCTTCGCGAGCGGCGACTTCGACATCGGGCCCGGCGCCGGATACATGTAGAAGTGCTCCTGCGGCGTGTAGTCGATCTTGTTCAGCGCCTCGAGCAGCTGGTTGCCCTCGAGGCCGATCGCGCCGACCCAGAGGAAGTCGGGCTTCGCGTCCTTGATGCGCGCGGCGATCGGACCGTAGTCGAGATTGCCGAAGTCCCATTCGAGGAACAGCACCTCGTTGAGCCCGCGCTTCTTCGCGACCTCGCGCGCGCCGAGCGACATGAAGTGCACCGACGGGAACTTGCTCGTGACCACCGCGATCGTCTTCGGCGGCTTGGGCGACGCGGCCAGCGCGTCGAACACCGTGGTCGGGACCGTGTTCGCGGGATCGGGGCCGAGCGACCACGCCGGGAACTGCATGTCGTACTTGGCGAGCGACGGAATGCCGAACGTGTGATGGACGAGCACCTTGTTGTAGCGCTGCGCGACGCCCATCGCCGACAGGATCGCGCCGGTGGCGTACGGTCCCATCAGCAGGTCGACCTTGTCGACGGTGATGAGCTGCTCGTAGAGCGTGCGCGCGAGGTCGGGCTTCGACTGGTCGTCCTTGACGATCCATTCGACCTGCCGGCCGAGCAGGCCGCCGCGCTTGTTGAGCTGCTCGACGTAGATCTCGCCGACGACCTTGTGCACGAGGCTCGTCGCGGCGAGCGGCCCGGTCAGCGCGAGCGTGCTGCCGATCCGGATCGGCGCCTGCGCTGCCCTGCGCGTGCGCGCCGGTCACCAGCAGCGCGAAGGCGCAAACGGCGGCGCCCAGCCAGCGGGTCAAGCGGTGTCCGGTGTTCATCGAGCTTTCCTCCTCCGTGGACATTGTCCTCGGCATCGCCGCGGCGGCGCGATCGCCGACCTTCAGCGTGCCGTTGTTCTCGCGCGCCGCTTCAGGCGGTTCGCGGTTGCTCGTGATTGATGACGAAGTCGTCGGGGACCGTCGGTCCCCAGACGTAGAACGAATCCTCGGGCCGGATGGTCGGCCGCCGGCCAGTCGACGTCGGCAGGGACGAAGTCGATGTCGTACGAATACTCGGCCCAGCTCCCCCACGGATCCTGCACGTAGTAGAAATAGTTCGAGCCGAGCACGTGGCGGCCGACGCCCCAGCCGTGGCCGTAGCCCTTCGCCTTCATCTGCTCGGCGCCGAGGCCGACGTCGTCGAAGCTGCCGACGTCCCAGCTCGAATGGTGCAGGCCCGGCGCGTCCGACTTCGCGAACGCGATCAGGTGATGGTCGCTCCCGTGCGGACCGTGCATGAACGCGATGATGTCGCCGGAGCGATCGGACAGGCGCAGGCCGAGGACGTCGCTCGTAGAACGCGACCTGGCGCAGCACGTCCGGCGTGAACAGCAGCACGTGCGACAGGCGTCGCGGCCGCACCGGCGCGGCCGCGCTGCGGCTCGGTGCGGCGCCCTTGCCGGGCGGTGGCGGCGGCACCCGCGTCGTCCGGCTGCCTTGACGGCCGGCGACACCTTGGGCCCGACGACGACCTGGATCGGCGTGCCGTCGGCATCGCGCGTCCAGACGCCCTGCCCGTCCGAGAGCGGATGCGGCTCCGCGGCACCGGCGCTGCGCATGCGCTGCGTCAGCGCGTCGAAATCGTCCGCGTAGGCGCCGAAGCTCAGGTACTGGAGTCGCTTCGGCGCGCCGTTCGCGTGGACGCTGCCCCAGCAATGCGGATGGCCGTGCGTGTAGAGGTCGAGGCGATCGCCGTCGCGCCGCGCATCGAGTCCGAACGACCGGTAGAACGCCTCGGCGGGGGCGAGATCCGGAACCCTGAACACGAAGCGATTCAGCGAATGCACGCCCAGCGCATTGTGACGCCGTGGCATCGTCGGTTGGCTACTCGCGACCGTTTCCATGATCACCCTCCAGACGCGGCCGAGGTGCCGGCCCGACACGACGATAGCAAATTTCCGGCGTCCGGCGCCCATGGCGTCCCGAACGCGGCCTCGGCCGTGATTTTCATCTCATTTGAGCCTATCCCAGAACCCAAGCGGCGAATTGACGTCTTATGTTCCGTCACCTGGTTTTCCATACTTTTAAGTTCGGTGTCATCGACATGACAGGAATCGGACAACAGCGAACATTTCCATCCCGATTGAAACCGGGTCCAGGCAGGTTGGTGTCGCAGAGCAAGGTGGCACCTTGGGTCCAGCTCGGTGCCCGCTACTTCTTTCGCTAACGATCAGCAAGGAAATTCAACATGTATGCAAAATCCACGCCCATGATCTGGAGTGCGGTGTTTGCTGCCGCGTTCGCTGCGTTCGCCGCAACTGCGCACGCCGGCGACATTAAGGTCCTTAGCGACAGTCCCCTTCAACCAGCCTTGACCAAGGTCGCGGATCTATTTCGCCAGGAAACGCACAATCAAGTAACGTTGGTATTCGATCCGTCGCCCGCTGTGAAGAAGAGGATTGAGGGCGGTGAAGCGGCAGACGTCGTTATTGTGCAGCCGGATTTTGTCGACGAGCTTACGCGGGCAGGCAAGGTGAAGGCCGGAGACCGGCCGATCATTGGTCGCGTCGGTGTCGGCCTCGGAAACCGCGGCACCGGTCCGGTGTATGACATTTCGACGCCGGAAAAGCTTAGGGAAGTCTTGCTTGGCGCAGACACACTCGTCTTCAATAACGTCGCATCGGGAAATACGTTCGCGAAGGCTCTTGACAGGCTAGGGATTGCAGAGACCCTGAAAGCAAAGATCGTACGCACGTCGCCAAATGGAATATTTGATCCTGTGTTGAAGGGCAAAGGCAACGACTTTGTCGCCGGCACGATGCCGCTTATCGCAACGACTCCTGGCATTAAACTGCTGGGCCCATTACCCGGTGATCTGCAGAACTACCTCGTTTACACCGCGGTGGTCATGGTGAACGCATCCGAGCGCGAGACAGCGCAGGATTTCATCAGGTTCTTGATTTCATCCAAGGCAAAGGACGTTTTCGCAGCTAACGGTGTCAATTGATCTTTCATATCTGAGGCAAGAAAGGATATTGGAATGAAGAACGGTTTGCTCAAGGCATGGCGCGAATACAGAGGTTTTGCCGTCTTCGTCGTCCTGATGGTGATTTTCCGCAGCGCGCTGGCCGACTGGAACGTGGTTCCGACAGGTTCGATGAAACCGACCATTATCGAAGGCGACCGGATACTTGTGAACAAGCTCGCCTACGACTTCAAGATTCCCCTTACTCACATCTCACTCCACAAGTTCGCGGATCCCGGGCGTGGTGACATCGTCGTCTTCGATTCGAGGGCCGCCGACACCCGGCTCGTCAAGCGCGTGATCGGTCTGCCGGGCGACGTCGTGGCGATGAGAGACAACCGTCTGACAATCAACGGCATCGCTGCCCGCTACTCCGGCGTCGAGTACGCGGCGGATGCGACGTTCGCGATCGAATCGTATCTCGACATGTCGCATCGAATCGAGCTGGTCCCCACTGGAGCGAGCCGTTTCAGTACGTTCGGCCCCATCACGGTCCCGAAAGACCATTATCTGGTGCTGGGCGACAATCGGGACAATAGCGCCGATTCGAGGGTCTACGGGTTCATTCCGCGCGACGAGATCGTAGGTAGCGCAAGGACTGTTGTGCTCTCGCTCAACTATGACGACTATTACCTTCCCAGAGCAGACAGGTTCTTCCACCCCTTGTGAAAGCTAGTCTCTCGGTCAAGTCATGAAGCGCAGCACCGACAGGTTTCTGACGACCCACACCGGCAGTCTGCCGCGCCCCGAAGATCTGATTCGGATGATGTACGCCAAGGAGGAAGGCGTGCCGGTCGACGCCGCCGCGCTCTCGCAGCGCGTGGCCGGCTGCAGTCGACGAGGTTGTCCGCAAGCAGGCGGCAGCGGGTGTCGACGTGATCAACGACGGCGAGATGAGCAAGCCGAGCTACGCGACGTACATCAAGGATCGATTGAGCGGATTCGGCGGCACCGGCAACACGTTCGTGTACCAGGATCTGGCCGATTTCCCCAACCTCGCCAAGCGCGTGTTCGGCGATCCCGGGCGTTCACGCCGGAAGACGCCGGCGTGCAATGCGGCGATCGGCGTGCGCAATCCGCAGGCGGCGCAGGCCGACGTCGACCATCTGAAGGCCGCGCTTGCCAACGTCGAAGCGAAGGAAGCGTTCATGACGGCGGCGTCGCCCGGCGTGGTGTCGCTGTTCTTTCGCAACGAGCACTACCCGACCGAGGAAGCGTACCTGTTCGCGATCGCGGAGGCCATGAGGCAGGAGTACGAGACGATCGCCAGGGCCGGCATCATCCTGCAGATCGACTGCCCTGACCTCGGGATGGGACGGCACATCCAGCATGCCGACCTGAGTCTCGCGGAGTGGCGCAAGAAGGCGCAGCTTCACGTCGAGGCCCTCGATCATGCCGTCGCGCAATATTGCCCCCGAACAGTTGCGCATGCACCTCTGCTGGGGCAATTACGAAGGGCCGCATCACTGCGACGTCCCCTTGGCCGACGTGATCGACATCGTGTTCCGTGCGCGGCCGAGCGCCATCGCGATCGAGGCTGCCAACCCCCGCCACGCGCACGAATGGAAGCTGTTCGAGACAGTCAAGCTGCCCGACGGCAAGCTGCTCATTCCCGGCGTGATCGAATCGAAATCGAACTTCATCGAGCATCCCGAGCTCGTCGCGCAACGCATCGGCCGTTACGCGAAGCTCGTCGGCAGGGAAAACGTGATCGCCGGAAGCGACTGCGGCTTCGGCACGTGGGTCGGACAGGCCGCGGTCGATCCCGACGTCGTGTGGGCCAAGATGGCCGCGATGGCCGAGGGTGCGCGCATCGCCTCACGCGAGTTCTGGAGCACTGAAGCCCACGAGCTGCGCTATAGAAGCCTCGAGGCAAGCACAGATGCACGCCTGTATGAGAATGGTCCTGCTCGTCGCCGCACTTTTCGCGCACGGCGAAGCGATTTTCGCCCAAGCTCCATCAGGCACTGGTTACCACACCGCGCAGGAAACCGTCCTGGGAGGCGAAGGCGGCTGGGACTACCTGACCCTCGATGCGAACGGCCTCCGTCTTTACATTTCCCGATCGACCCACGTGTCTGTCGTCGATCCCGAATCTCGAAAGGAAGTCGGGACCATTCCGGACACGCCTGGCGTGCATGGAATCGCCTTGGCGCCCGAGCTCGGCAAGGGCTACACCAGCAACGGCCGCGATTCGTCGGTAACAGTCTTTGATCTGCGGACATTGCGGCAACTGTCCCGCGTTTCGGTCGGCACCAACCCCGATGCCATCGTCTACGAGCCGGTAACCCGACGCGTGTTCACGTTCAATGGAGGGAGCCACGACACCTCGGTGATCGACGCGGCGACAGGCGTGCTCGCGCATACGCTGCCTTTGGGCGGCAAGCCGGAATTCGCGGTTGCGGACGGACAAGGACATATCTTTGTGGATGTGGAAGACACATCGGAACTGATCGAGATCGACGCCGCGGGGCCTCGCGTCGTGGCGCGTTGGCCGCTCGCGCCGTGCAAAGAGCCGGCCGGATTGGCCATGGACGTTCTTCGACAGCATCTGTTCGTCGGCTGCTCCAACCGGCTCATGGCCATTGTCGATGCCGGACAGGGCCGCGTGCTGGCAACGCTGCCGATAGGTGCCGGATGCGACGCTACGGCATTCGACCCAAGGGGAGGACTTGCATTCGCCGCCAATGGCGATGGGTCGCTCACCGTCATTCGCGAGGACGATCCTGGCAAATTCGTTGTCGTGGAAAACGTAAAGACGCGAGCCGGAGCGCGCACCATGGCGCTCGATTCGCAAAGGCAGCGAATCTATCTGGTCACAGCCGAATACGGACCCAAACCGCCTGCAACCAGCGACAAGCCGAACCCAAGGCCACCCATCATCCCTGGTTCGTTCACCATGCTGACGCTTACGCGATAAGGGTCGCGCTCGACCGCACGCCCGCTCTTATTGCGGGGCGCACATCGCGACACCGAGCGGGCCGGCTCCCTCCGGCACCCATCCCGCGCCCACCATTTGCGAGCGCGTCGCCAGACTCGTCGTGAATCGATGGTTCGGCGCCGCTCCCTGCCCGTTGTTGTATAGGCGATAGACCGGCTGCGTGGTCGACGGGCAACTACCGTTCTGGTCGGGAAGCACAATGTTGAAGGCGATTCCCTCGAACTGCCAGTTCGGATCCGTTTTAACGTAGGCGCATTCATCCGCGTAGGCGGTATAGAAGTGTGAAACGAACCTCGCGCTGAAGAATCGGCACGCGGCACTCGTCCCGATCGGCGCGTCGACGTACACATTGAACGTCTGGCCGGTCCGTGCCCAGCCCGGCAAAGCGCCGTTGTCCAGCATCGCCATCTCAGCCGAATTCGCTGTCAGAAAATAATGGTCGAGCTCCGCGAGACGGTATTCGACCGCCGTCTTCGGCGAGTCGGAAACCGGATCGAGTCGAAACGCTCGGCATACCTGGCCGTTGCAGCCTGTTGCGGCGATTTGCCGGTGGTCGTTGATTCCCGTCGCCTGAGTCAACGTGAACCCTTCGAGACCCGACACCACCAACGAATTCAAGTCGTACATCGTGCCCTCCCTGTAGAGGAACGCCCGATATGAATTCCAAGCCGAGGAAAAATCAGCCAGAGCCACGTTGAAACTGCCGGTCACGTCGCCCAGCGAGTTGATCGCGTAACCAACGCTGTTACCGATACTGTTGTCGTCTCGTACCGTTCCGAGGTCCAGCATGGCGCCATTGGTGTAGAGAAAAGCGTGCTGAAACACCCGGTCCACGCTGGCGCTCCCGGTTACCTGGCCGAGGGCGTTGATGGCACTTCCGTAGCTGTTGCCGTCACCGCTGAGAGTGCCTAGCGCTCGCATCACGCCTTGCGAGTGGATAAACGCGCGGTATGAGCCATCAGGAAGATTTAACCATCCCGTTACGTCCCCGGCTTGATTGATACCAACCCCACCGCTGTCCATTCCACCGAGGGTGCCGAGGTCCTGCATGGCACCATTGGCGTACCGGAACGGGTGCGTTGTCCCCGCGGATGTCATTGAGCCTCCGGTCACCTGCCCGTCGGCACTGACGCCCGATGGCCAACTTCTTTGGCCGCCCAGGGTGCCGAGATCCCGCATCGAATTGCCGGACCACAGGTAAGCACGTCCGGTCCCCCATGAATCAACTGCGACCTGTCCGTCGTCGTCGATCCCGCTGCCGCTGCTCAGGTTGTCCATGGTGCCCAGGACCTGCATCACCCCTCCGATGTATCGAAAGGCGACACCGCCGGCGTCCCAGTCATAAAACTCGCCGGCCACGTCTCCCGATGCGTTAATTGATTTCGCATAACTAGAAAAGGGGAGAACGGGGTCGGGGTCGAGCGCGATCGCGACATAACGCGGGGTCGCTCCCGCCGGAGAAATGCAGAAGGCGATCGCAAGCGAGGAGAGTGCAATCGTTCGAGAAATCGCGTTGGGGATCATGGTTGACTTGCCTCTCCGGTCCGCGGCGGGATTGCCGCTTTCGTAAGGCAATGTGCGCGCGAGGGACGCAACGCGTCTTTGGGCGAAGCTGAATCGTTGTGAAAACGTCTGAACCGGCGACCGGCTGGATCACCGGCCGCCGCTAGTAACCGCTGTCACCCCAGCGCAAGCTTCCGACCGATCGCTCGGAATCGCGCCTCGCCGCGGAGCGGATCGAGCGCAGGCTCGACGTTCAGGTAGCACTGCATCTGGGAGTGGTCGTTCATGCCGCGCTCGAGCGCGTCGAGCGCGCGAGCACGGTCGCCAAGCTCCAAATGGATCAGGGCCAGATCGAAGCCTACGCCGTACCCTTGCGACCCCAAGGCTTCGACGCGAGCGATTTCGCGCTCGGCAGCAGCAATATTGCTCGTCTGAGCGTAGGCCCTTGCGAGGTTGGAGAACGCCGTCGGCGCCGGGGCGTTGCGGCCTTCCAGCAGGCGCACCACCTTGGCCCCTTCCTTCGTTGCGAGCAGCACGTGCGCGAGAAATTGGCTTGGCAAGGCGGCGCCGGGCACGACCTCGACGAGTCGCGAGAGCTCCTTTTCGGCCTCGCCATAAGCACGTGTGAAATAGCGGACCCATCCGGACAACGCCATGTAAGGCAACGCCGCCGGTTCCAGCTCCTGCGCCTTTCGGATGTAGTCAGTCGCGTTCGCGAGGTCTCCGGCTTGCGTCAGGTTCAACGCCATCTGGCCCATAGCTCGCGCGAACTTCGGCTGCAACCTGAGTGCCTGCAGGTAA
This sequence comes from uncultured beta proteobacterium, assembly GCA_963697485.1. Lineage (GTDB taxonomy): Bacteria > Pseudomonadota > Gammaproteobacteria > Burkholderiales > Casimicrobiaceae > PALSA-1003. The sequence continues at coordinate 928,535 of CAVOOD010000003.1, read as the reverse complement.
TGTCTGCGCCCCCCTTCCAGATCCCGGTCGAACTGGGTCACGACGTGCCCGAGGGCCACGTGCGCGGCGGGCAGGTTCGGATCAAGCTCCATCGCCCGCAGCGCGGCCTGCCGCGCATCGCCGAACGCCTTCGACGGAGGCTCGATGCCGAAGACCGCTGTCAAGGTGTGGGCATCGGAGAGGCCGGCGCTCGCCAAGGCGAAGCGTGGATCTCGCTGTAACGCCGCATCGAAGAACCCGATTGCGCGCCGCAGGCTGGCCCCGTCGCGCCTATCTATCTGATAGCGGCCGTTTGCATAGAGCTGCCACGCGTCGACGTCCGAGGTTTCGTGCGCGAGCACAACCTCTCGCGTCTTGTCCGAAAGCTCCGTCGCAAGTGCATTCGCAAGCTGGATCGCGAGAGAGTCCTGCACCGCGAGCAGCTCGCCCAGACGCTCCGTATAGCTGTTCGCCCAGAGCGAGACGCCGCCGTCCACGGCAAGCAGGCGGGCCGACAGGCGCACTCGGTCCTCCTGGATGTAGACGTTGCCATCGACAACCGCATCCACTCCGAGTTGGCGTCCCTGGTCGAGCGGGTCCCCGCCCGGCGCGGCGAAGCGCATCACCGAGCTCAACGGCGAAACGACGATGTCCGGGAGGCGGCTCAGGCGATTCGCCAGGAGCTCGGTGACGCCTAGCTCCATCGCAGGGTTGCTGGCGTCGGGCAACAGCGGCCTGAACGGCAGGACGGCGATCGACCTCGGGAGGCGCGACCGCTGGCTGGCGTGTTTCCACCAGAGTCCGCCTCCGACTGCCGCCGACCGCCGCGGCAACGGCAACACCCGCCAGGAGGGCGCGCCGCCGGGGCGGGCTGTCGGAGCGGTCCCCCACCGCGGCCTCGCCGCCTTCGGCAGCGCGTTCGACCAACGGGGAGACGTCGCCGACGAACCGGTAACCGCGACCCGCGACCGTAGCGATGAATAGCGGCGTGTCGCGGGAATCGCCGAGCGCCCGGCGTACGGCCGAGATGGCCTGGTTGAGGTTATTGTCCTCGACGATCGTTTGCGGCCAGACAGCCTGGAACAACTCCTCCTTGCCGACCACCCGGTCGCGGTGCTCGACGAGGTGCACAAGCACGTCGTAAGCACGCCCGGAGAGCGCTATGACCGCGCCGTCCGGGCCGATGAGCCGGCGCTTGGCGAGCTCAAGACGGAAGTCGGAAAACCGGTAACCGGGCAAAGAGGCGTCCATGGAAACGCTTGTGGAAATCTCCAAATCTCCTATTGCTGCACCCGGGTCGATGGCGGGCGTAACACGCCGTGCTTCTCGATGAACCCCGCGATCGCGGCCACCAGCTCGGCATCGATCCCCCTGAACAAATGGTAGCCGCCGCATTCGTCGGTGGGGATTCCCCCGGCCAGTCCGATGCGCTCCTTCACCGGCGCGGCAGTCAATGCATCGAACAAGATCTCGACGAACGGCATCGAACCCGCATCTTCCCGATGGTAGACGACGAGCGTCGGACGCTTTACCAGCGCGGCGCGCGAAACGTCGGGCTGCCACGGGGAGAAGATGACGACGCCCAACGGCTCCTCCAAAGGGAACTCGACTGCGAAGTTCAGGGCGCCCGTCGTCGATCCGCTGCCTCCCACGATCCAGGTCGGCACGTTGTTGCGGCTGCGCATGTAGCGCACGACTTCGCGGATATCGGCGAATTGGCGAACCCTGAGGTCCGACGTCTGGTCGACGAGCGCCAACGCAAAGCCGCGCGACGCAAAGACGTCGCTGTTGCGAACGAACGGCGCGCAGCGCCCGGCCACGGTGGGCATGGAGCCGTCGTTCTCGATGCCAAGGACGCCGTTCGCCCCGGGAAGGAAGACGATGTTGGCCACTGCAGCGTCGGGGCGCACATAAAGAAAGCGCTGCGTGACGCCCCGGGTCGGAACGTCGACGACGGTCGTGGTCGACGCCGCGTCGGCGCGTGCACCCGCGACCGCAGCCAGGGCGAACATGGCGGCAAGGCCTAAACGCGGCAGAGCCATCGAGATTGGGCTGAAGTGGAGGCGGCGATGCATGGCGTGCATCTGCTATCTGAACGCGTACTGGACACCGGCCCAATACAGCCGGCCATGCGGATCGGCATAGGAAGGATCATATCCGACCTGGACGCTCTGGTTCTGATTGGAGAACGGCGGATCGCGGTCGAACAGGTTCTTGATTCCGGCCGTCACGCTCCAGTTCCGGAAGCCCAAATACGTGAAGCCCAGGTTCCAGACGTCGTAATCGCCGATCGTCCTCGGGCGCGTACCGGTACCCGGCCCGGGAAACTGGTCGTACGCGCCCGTCTGGTAGTTGTCCGTGAGCGTCACCGACCAGGGCCCATGGCTCCAATCGATCATCAGGTAGTGCCGCCAACGCGGAATGACACCAGGGTTGCCGCCTGAAGTGGAGAACTTGCCGACCAGGTTGATGTAGCCGCCGTCAAGCTGCTGCTCGAGATGCTCAAGGTTGTACGTTCCGCTGAAGTTCACCTTGAGCGCTCCCCAGCTCTGCTTCGGCGCCGCGTACTGCACATCGATACCGATAGCGCTGACCTTCTTGTTGCCCAGGTTCGTCAGGAACTGGTCCACCTGGACGATCGGCCCTGGCAGCGCAGGATTGCGTGGGTCGATCGGCCCACGGTGGATCAGGTAGCAGGATCGACCCGTGATGCCGTCCGGACACTGGTCGAAGATCTGCGCGTCCGAGAAAAAATTGATGCGGTCGTGCAGCAGTATCGACACATAGTCCACGCCAAGCGACAGGTTCCGCATCGGTTCCCATACGGCGCCTGCACTCCAATGACGCGACGTGACGGGCTGGAGGTTCGGGTTTGCGCCGCCGAGCGTCGGAAACCGCCGGTCGCAGTCGTCCGGCGACGCGGTAAACGGACAGCGGGCCGGGTCGTCGTGTGGTACCGGCGTCACTCCGAATGTCGGCTGCAGAAACAGTCCTTGCAAGCCCGGCGCGAGAAACCCGGTACCGGCCAAAGCGCGCAGCAACAGGTTCGATCCGGGCCGCCAGCGGAGAGAGACCTTCGGATTGGTCGTGCTTCCGAAATCGCTATAGTGGTCGTAACGCGTCGCGATGTTCGCGTCCAGCGAATTGAGAAGCGGAATGCTCGTCTCGGCGAATGCCGCCCAGACGTTTCGCGAGCCCGACGTCGATGGCATCGCGGTCGTGTTGAGTACGTCGCCGGATGCCAACGCCGGATCGGAGACTTGCACGAGCCTTTCCTGGAGGACGTCGAAACCGACGGCGAGGGCCAGCGGTCCCGCGGGCAACACGAGAACGTCGTTCGACGCAATGAAATCGAACGAGGCGAGAGTCGACTCACCCGTGCGAAGAACGCCGTTGATCTTCGCCGCCGACAAACGATCGACGACGTCCTGGGTGTTTAAGCCGAATGGGTTGACGATGCCGCTGTTGAGGATGGGAAACAGCACCGAGCTGCGAACGAAACCGTCGGAATAACGACTCTCGATCTCGCTGCGGCTGTAGTTGAATGCGCCGTTGTAGCTCCAACCCATGGCGACGCCCTGAATTCCGGCGACGGCGTTCCACTGCTTGGTAGTCGGCTCGATCGTTCGCGGGCCCAGTTCCATCGCGCGCCAGTAGACGTTGAGCGGCGCCCCATCGATACCGAATGCGCTCGCGAACTCGTGCGGGTAGAACGCGCTCGTCGGCGGAAGAAGGAAGCTGTTGGCCTGAGACGTTGTCCGGTTCGAAACCGGTGACGGTCCGACCATGAAGGTGAACTGGTTCCGAGCCCAGGTGCCGTTAATGAACAACCGGTGGTCAGGATGGAATTGCCAGGTAAGCGCGCCGACCAGGTGGAGGCGCTCGCTCGGGTCCGCGATCGCGATCGACCCATCACCGAACCAGCGGCAATCGTACCCACTGCCGCCGAGGGAGGACGACACCGGCGGCGCACACGACGGGGCGCGGCCGCTGCGCGGATCTCCGGTCGGGTTTCGCAAGCCTTGCGGCGTATCGACGTTGGCCGGGAACGACTCGATTTCGGTGCGGTTGACACCTTCTTCGGGAATGTAGCTTCTCGCCGCGAAGTTCCGGTCGCGCGCCTGAATACCACCGAACTTCTCGTAGTCGACGTTCGCATAGACGTTGAACTTTTGCGCGGCGATGTCTCCGAAACCGGCTGAAGCGTTGAGCCGCTTCGCGTAGCCGCCGGTGTGCTCGGGCGACGTGTATTGTGCCGCGACCTCGACGCCCCGGTACTCCTTGCGCAGGATGAAATTGATGACGCCGCCGATTGCGTCGGCGCCGTAGATCGCGGATGCGCCGTCCTGGAGCACCTCGACGCGCTCGACCGCCGAGAGGGGAATCGCGTTCAGATCTTGGCCGCGCGCCGCAAACGCGTAGGTGGCGATGCGGCGACCGTTGAGCAATACGACCGTGAACTGGTAACCGAGCCCGCGCAGCGCCCCGCCTGCGAAGCCGGCCAATTCGCGATTGAGGCCCTGCGATTCGTTGAACGCGCTATAACTGGTCGTCGCCGAGATCGTGTTGACGAGCTGCGCTGCGGTCTGAAGATTCGACCGCTCGATCTCTTCGCGAGTGATGATCCTGACCGGTGAGGCGGTTTCGCGATCGACTGTGGGGATGTTGCTTCCTGTGACGACGACCTTGATGGCAGCCTGGGGAGCGTCGATGCCATCAGCCAGCTCCTGGCCGATCACCGGCAGCGCCAAGCCGGTCAGGACGCCGGCCGTTACAAGAGCGCGCGCAATCGCGACTTCCAGCGGCTTTTCGCGAGGCTCCCGATCCGCGCCACGCACGGATCTCGAACGAACCTCCCGGCCGTCACCCCAAAAACGGCATCGATCTCCGGCATGGCTCTCCCCTCGCCACTGATATCGAATGTCGGCTCTGCCGAACAAGGGCTTCGCCGGCCTTCCTACCGAAATTGTTAGCTACTCGTTTCCGGCGTCGTAGTCAAAAAAACGAAGGGCGCGCATCGCTGCGGGCTCACCCCATCGGCGCGCAACCGCACCTCCTGCGGAATATACTGCACTGTATTGGAAGCTATTTGCGATAGGGGAAACACCGATGCGGACACGAAGCCACCCGATGTTCAGACCGATAGCGTACGGACTGGCTTTCCTGCTTTGCGCGATCGGTTCGGCCAGCGCGGAGGACGCAAAGGCCTCGTATCCGGCCATGGCGACTCTCGCCCAATACCAGATGGCGACTGTGGCTGATGAGACCGCCCTGGCCCGCAGCGCAGCGCCGACGTCGATTTCCGGCGACGCCGACGTTCTGACGCTCGGCAGGAACGGTTATGAAGCGACGGTGAAGGGAAAGAACGGCTTCGTCTGTCTGGTCTTGCGGTCCTGGGCCGCAGGCTTCGACGACGCCGACTTCTGGAATCCAAAGCTCCGCGGGCCCATATGTTACAACCCTGCTGCCGTTCGCTCCGTTCTTCCAGGGTATCTCGAACGAACACAGTGGGTTCTCGCCGGCATTTCAAGGTCCGGCATGATCGATCGCATCAACACCGCGCTTAAGGCAAACACTTTCGTGGCGCCGGAGCCGGGAGCAATGTCTTTCATGATGTCGAAGCAAGGATACTTGTCTGACGTCGATGGCCACTGGCATCCGCATCTGATGTTCTTCGCCAACACCGACGCCGCCGCTTGGGGCGCCAACTTTCGCGGCTCCCCGATAATTGCCGCGCAGAGCGATCCAGACCCCATTACGACGTTCATGATTCCCGTGACCAAATGGTCCGACGGCACACCCGATGTAATGGAAAAATAAATAGGGTCAGTGCGACATTTTTTCGTGCCCAATAAATGGGGTGGGCACCCGGGCCAACCGTTGAGAATCGCCTGACGCCTGTCACTGTCCCATCAGTACAGTCGGATCGCCACATCGAAGTACCAGGTTCGGCGGATCTCGATCACGTCGTACTCGCTGGCCAGGGCCGGCGGGAACACCTGGTAGGGCGCCTGGCTGTACACGATGCGTCGTATCGCGTCGTCGATGGCCGCCACGCCGCTGGATTGAACGAAGGTCACCGACTCCACCGAGCCATCGCTACGAATGGCCACCGTCACGAGGGGATCGGCGTGACGCTGCTTCGCCGGCTTCGCGGACCATGTCGAACGTCATGTTCAGCTGGATCTTCCGGGCCCAGGCTTCCGCGTACAGAATGAGTTCCGCGTTAGGGTCAGTGCGACCGAAGAGCCTGTATCGACGTGCGCTGCTCGACGAGGGTGACAGTCGCGCTAGCCGCGGCTTCACGCCGGGCGGCCTCCTCGTCCAGCTGTCGTCCTATCGCCCGACGCGCCGCTTCCAGTCTTGCGGCCGCCGCTTGCGCAGCTTCGACCCGTGCGGCTTCGATCTTCGCGGCTTCGGCTTTTGCGGCTTCGGCCTTTGCGGCTTCGGCTTTTGCGGCTTCGGCTTTTGCGGCTTCGGCTCTTTGCGGCTTCGGCTTTTGCGGCTTCGACCTTTGCGGCCTCGACCTTTGCGGCTTCGACCTTTGCGGCCTCGACCTTTGCGGCCTCGACCTTTGCGGCCTCGACCTTTGCGGCTTCGACCTTTGCGGCCTCGACCTTTGCGGCCTCGACCTTTGCGGCCTCGACCTTTGCGGCCTCGACCTTTGCGGCTTCGACCTTTGCGGCTTCGACCTTTGCGGCCTCGACCTTTGCGGCTTCGACCTTTGCGGCCTCGACCTTTGCGGCTTCGACCTTTGCGGCCTCGATCTTCGCGGCCTCGGCACGTGCGGCCTCCTGCCGTGTCGGCCTCTTGTCGCGCCGCCTCTTGTCGCGCCGCATCTTGCAGGTCTGCAGCCTGCCGTGCGGCCTGCTTGCCGTTCGGCCTCCAGTCGCGCGTTCTCGGCGCGCGCCGCTTCCTGACGGGCGACGTCCTGCCGCGCCGCCTCCATCTGCGCAGCCTGCCGCTGCTCGTCCTGCTTGGAGAGATCGGGCTTCAGCAGTGCAACGACTCGCTCCGCCGCCTGTTGGTCGATTCGCGCCCACGCTGCATCGCCAGGATCGCGAAGCGGCGGCATCGGGGTCTCCGGCATCGAGACGCTAGGCGCTGCCGTAATGACGGGAGTTGATATGGCAGGAGTGGCGGGCACGACCCAGTGGCCTCGTCGGTCCGCGGCAAGGCGACCACGGCCGGCGCGGAGATCGGCGGGGGCGCCGTGTCGGCCGGCCGATCGGCGCGCAAAGGCGATTGCGCAGGGGTCGCGGCGCCTGTTCTTGAATTGACCTCGGCCCTCGGTTTGGCCTCCGGCACGATCGCTGCTGCAGTCTGTCGTGGAGTCGGCGCACGGGACACGGATGGCGTCGGCGCCGGCCCACTGGCAACAGGCTGCTCGACCGATGCCTGCTGCGACGGCTCCGCGACCGGCGTGACCGCCGGCTCCGCGGCTGTGACCTGCGCCGGAACGACTACGACGTGCAAATCGGGTACCTCGATCCGTCGATCCTGCCAGGGGAAGCCGAAGCCCGGAAGCCAACCCTGGCCACCGAAGATCAGGCTCAACAGCAACGTGTGGATCAGCAGCGAGAGCAGCAGCGCATACGTCAGTCGCCTGCGCTCAGGGCTCATGCGTTGGCGGTCGGCGCGTCGCTGGAACCTGTGGGGATCAAGCGTACAGGCCTCCCCGCGCGGAGCCAGTCAGGCACGGTGGCTGGGCTTGCCCTGGCGGGCCATGATCAACTGCCGCTTCAGAACCAGACGCTCGATCTTGCCCATCTCATTGCGCGGAAGCTTTTCGATGAACACAATACGCACGGGTACGCCCTTTATCGCGCCCAGTTCTGCATTCCCGGCGACTTCGATTTCCGGCGGTTCGATCGGCCGGCGGGATTGGATGACGACGTGTATTTCGTCGTCGGCGCCCGTGCTTTCAATGGATAGAATACAGACGCCTTCGGCGCCGAGCCTGTCCTGCAACGCTCGTTCAATCGGGTCAGTCGCGATCTTGTCACCGAGAACGTTGATGACATCGGATGCGCGGCCGCGCAATGACAGCCGGCCGTCGTGGCCGAGCATACCAACGTCGCCAGGGTAGAAGTAGCCATCGCGAAAAAATCTGCGCGTGGCGACCTCGTCATCGAGATAGCCGCTGAGGCCATCGATGATGCGAACCCGCACCAGGCCTTCGGTCCCCGGACCAAGGACGTTGCCCGCTTCGTCGACCACCTGAACCTCACGCGATGGATGAATACGATGCCAATGCAGATCGTCCGGCTGCTCGAGAGGCGTAACGGCCATGGTCAATGCTTCGGTGGAGGCGAGAACCGAATAGACTTGGCGCGTCAGGCCCCGTTTCGCCGCCGCCAGCATGGCCTGCGACAGCGCCCCGCCGGTAACTAACAGGCGCGTTGCATCGTTGCGCCGCAACGTACCGTTGGGCGCGTGCAAAAGAGCCGTCAGCATGGCCGGCGTCGTGAAGACGTGGGTCATGTCGTGCCGGGCCAATGGCCCATGCATATCGGGTCCCTGGTGGATGACAACTGTTCCGCCCATGCTCCAGGTAATGAGTGGCCAGCGGTAACCGCCGGCGGTCCATAGACCGAAGTTGGCGACATAGACGACAGACCGGTCAGAAATGCCGTTGATCTCGGCGTGCAGCGGGATCGCAAGCGCTTCCACGGCCGCATCCCGCACAACCTTCTTGTTGGCTCCTGTCGTACCGGACGTCATCATGATGTGACCGCCGGGATGCGCCGTCGTCTTAGGGACTTCGGGAACCGCAGCCTGCATTGCCGCGAGCCTGATGTCGGAAGGAACGCGGATCAAGCGCCATGGGAAGTCGGCAGGGGGCCGCCCCGGCGCGGGTCGATTCTCAGCGGCCGAGGTAACGACGCAGCCGATGTTGCGGACGTGCGCTTTCCCAATATCTTCCGCATCCCTCACCGCGAAAGTCGTCAGGCCCAAACTGCGCAGCGCCAACCCCAGGATCCATGCGTCGAGCAAGCTCTGGACAGCGATGACGGCGACTGAGTCAACCGGCAGGTCCTGTTGCGCAAAATACTGGCGGGAGACTTCTATACATCGAGCAAAGTGGGCGTAGCTACTAGAAGCACCGTTGTAAACGACGGCAATCTTCCCCGGCGTTTGGCGCGCTTGTTCGAATATCTTGGAGATAGCCACTTCCGAGCCTGACGCCGATGTTCACACCAGGGATAAGTAGTTCAATCGCGCGCGCCTTAGTTTGGGAGGATCGGTCGTGCGGGTCAACCGTCTGATTTTTCGCGCAACTGGTTGCTCCGCGTGCTCAGCGCAGTTGCACGAGCGAGGCGATCCAGAGCCCATCACGACGTTCTTCATTCCGGCGACCAAATGGTCCCACGGCAGGCCAGACGTGGTGGAGAAATGAATAGGGTCAGTGCGACCACCGCAGAGGCGCGCCAGCCCGCTGCTAGCCGGACCAAAACAGAAAGGGCCTGCGTCGCTGCAGGTCCTTGAATATTTGGCTGCCGGGATGCGATTCGTGAGATCGAATCCCTATCAAATCAACGTCATTCAGTCCACATCGCGGATGCCCCTTTCCTACGCAAACGTCGATTGCCGCGCTACGCCCTTTCGACCGACTGATGTGGCGCTTTGAGCGCGCCCTCACAAAACCCTCACCAAACCCGTCTAGCGCAGTCGTCGCGAGCGGTCCTACAGTGGTCCCGGGACACTAGCGCGAGTGACGGCGAACATCGCGACCAGCGCGCGTGCCCCGCGTCCCAACCTTTGAGGGAGAAATGATGAACAGGCTCGCGGGATTTCTTGTGGGGATGGTGGGTTTGGCGCTGACGGTTTTCAGCGATGGGGCACTGGCGGCGACGGAATGTAACGGACCACTTTCCGGCAAAGTGGTCGGCGGGGTGGTCGTCAACGCTGGCGACTTTTGCATCCTTGCTGGAGCAAACGTCTCGGGTGGGGTGCAGGTCAACAGCGGCGGGATACTGATTGCCTGCGCCTCCACGATCAGCGGCGGGATCGTCGCGAACGGGGCCGCGAATCTGATCATTGGCGCCGGCGCGGACGAAGAAGTACCGCCGGCGAGTTTTGTCTGTCCGGGTAACGTCATCAACGGGGCGGTCCACATCAGCAACACCGGCCCAGGTGTTCTTGCACCCGCGCCCTCCATTGCGATCGAACGCGATGCGATCAGCGGCGGCGTTCATCTCACCGGCAATCAGGGCATGATCACGGTATCGAGTGACACGATCTCCGGCGGTTTGTTTTGCGTCAACAACGCATTCGATTTGGACGACGAGGGCACGCCAGCCGTAATCACCGGGGCTGTGCGTTGCGACTTCACCGACGAGTGACGCATTGACGATTCGCGTCGCCGAGCGATAGCGGTTCGGACCGGCGGCAATTCGTATCGGCGTCCCGATCGGAGGACTCGGCGGGACGCCGAAGTTTCAAGGGGACAGGGAGGATTCATGATGCTCAGGTCGAGTCTGCGACGTATCGGGCACTTCGCGGTGGCGCCTGCGTGTGTTGCATCGTTCATGGCCGCGCCTCTGGCGCTCGCGAAAAACGACCTCGACGAGCAAGTGCAGGCCGCGCTGAGCGGCGCCGGATTCACCGGCACGATTCAATCTCAGTTCCTGCCGATGCTCGGGCGACAGCTCAACCCGCAACTGGCCGATCTGGGCAGGCTGCTCTGGTTCGACAAATCGGGCGGCCTGCACGACGACAATACCTGCGGCGGATGTCACTCGCCGAGCCGGGCTTTCGGCGACACGCAATCGATCGCGATTGGCATCCAGAACAACAATGTCGTCGGGCCGAATCGGGCGGGCCCTCGCAATCAGCGTCGGACGCCGTTCGCGTCCAACACGCCGTTCTATCCCAACATGATGTGGAACGGTCGCTTCGCGGTGATCTCCGGCGACCCGTTCGATAACTCGCTCGGATTCCAGTTTCCGCCTCCCGAGGGGACGACGCGCTTCCCGCCCAACGATCCGATCGTGACGCATCTATCGATCGCACAGGCGCACATGCCGCCGACGGAGCTCGTCGAGGTCGCCGGATTTACCTGTACGGCCGGGACCATCGGTCCGGAATTCGATCAGTTCGATGACGGCAAAGGGGCGTGCCTGCCTCCGGCCGACGCCACGGGAACGCGAAACGACCCTATCCGCGCCGTCGTTCTGCAGCGTCTCAACGGGACGCCAGCATACCGGCAACTTTTCGGCGCGCTTTTTTCGTCCGTTGCCGCCGGCGGCCCGATCGACTTCTCCATGTTCGCGCGCGCCATCGCGGAGTTCGAATTCACGCTGATCTTCGCCAACGCACCGGTCGATCGATACGCGCGCGGCGATCTGCACGCGATGAACGAGCAGCAAAAGCGCGGCGCGCTCATCTTCTTCGGCAAAGGAAGGTGCAGTCAATGCCATTCGGTCGACGGCGACTCCAATGAAATGTTCAGCGACTTCAAGATGCACGTGATCGGCGTGCCGCAGATCGCACCCGCATTCGGCGTCGGCAAGGGGAACGTGGTGTTCGATGGGCCGGGTGAGGACGAAGACTTCGGCCTGGAGCAGATCACCGGGAACCCGGCCGATCGCTACAAGTTCCGAAGCTCGCCACTGCGCAATGCCGCGCTGCAGGCGGCGTTCTTCCACAACGGGGCGATGACGCGCATCGAGGATGCGATCTATCATCATCTGGATGTGTTCGATTCGGCACGCAGCTACGATCCGAAGAAGGCCGGCGTGGACCCGGATCTTCGCTCCAGGCTGGGACCGATCGAACCGGTGCTTGCCCGCGTCGACCCGCTGCTTCAGACGCCGATCCCTCTTACGGGTGGGGAATTCCAGGCCCTCGTCGCATTCGTCCGCGATGCGCTCCTTGATGAGCGCGCAGCGAAGCAGAACCTGTGTCCATTGATCCCGGCCAGCGTACCCAGCGGCTACACAAACATGATTTTCGAGGAGTGCCCTTAGCGGAGCGTACAATGGGCGGCATCTTTCCGGCAGATCGAGCGGCCGATACAGGAAGCGGTCACGTGTCGCGCACTTTGCCTTTCACGCAGACCCTGCAAAACCGGTTACGCGGCACGGTCGTCGGCCCCGAAGCTGATGAATTCGACGAACTGCGGCGCGTCTGGAATGCGGCGATCGACCGCAGGCCCTGTGCGGTCGCACGCTGCGCGGACGCGCACGATGTCCAGCTCGCTCTGCAAGTCGCGCGCGATCACCATGTTGGAGTCACCGTGCGCGGGGGCGGCCACAACATTGCCGGGCTCGCCGTCCAGGATGGAGCCCTGCTGCTGGACATGGGCGGGATGCGCGATGTCAGTGTCAATCGAGAGATGCGAATCGCAACGGTCGAAGGCGGCGCGCTTTGGCGCGATGTCGATGCCGCCACCGCTGCGGCTGGTCTGGCGACGACCGGGGGTTTGATCTCGACGACCGGTGTCGGGGGTTTCACGCTCGGCGGCGGCGCCGGCTGGCTCATGCGGCGATACGGTCTCGCCTGCGACAACTTGATGGGCGCTCACCTCGTGCTCGCAGACGGGCGTAGCCTGCGCGTGACTGCGGACGAGCACCCGGAACTCTTCTGGGCACTCCGCGGAGGCGGCGGCGGCCTTGGCGTTGTCACTCATTTCGAGCTGCGTTTGCATCCGTTGTCGCAGGTCTATGCGGGCCTCGTCGTGTTCCCGGGGGACCAGTCCGCGACGGTGCTGCGCCGCTTTCGCGACTTCGTCCGCGATGCACCGGATGAATTCTGTGGCATGACGGTGATGACGAGCGCACCGCCGCTGCCATTCCTCGACCCGGCGTGGCACGGCCGAACCGTCTGCATCCTTGCGATCTGTTGGTCCGGCTCGATCGGTCGCGGGCGAACGCGTCCTGGAACCGATCCGCCGCGCGGGCGACGCCCTCGCCGACGTCGTGGGCCCGATGCCCTATGCGCAATGGCAGCAAATGCTCGACCCCAGCGCACCTCCTGGACGCAGCAACTACTGGAAGACCCTCAACTTCGCGAGGTTGAGCGACGACACGATCGATTTGCTCGTTGCTGCCGCCGAAGCGCGACCGACACCGTTCACGGAGCTGCACGTCCAGCACATGGGCGGGGCGGTGGCCCGAGTGCCGTCTTCCGACTGTGCCTTCGCCCATCGTGACGCGCAGTTCTTCGTCAACCTGATCGGTGTAACGGCCGAAAAGAGCCACTTTGAGGCCATGCGCACGTGGATCCGTGACCTGCACGGGCAGCTGTCGGCGCACGCACTGCCCGGCAGGATGCCCAACTTCACCGACCGCGACGACCAGGACGTGATTACCCGCTTTGGCAGAGACCATGCGCGGCGCCTGCAGGATACGCGCCAGCGCTACGACCCGGACGGTCTGTTTGTCGGAACGTCCAGCGCCGGCGGCGGATCCGCCGCCAAAGCGTAACCCTCGGCGACCTCGTGCAGGAACGCTCGCGCCTCGTCGAAGACGAGTTCGTCGCGTGTCGTTGCGCCGGCGCGATACAGGGAATCGAATCGACCGTTGCCGATAGCGGCGCGCACAGTCTGCGCCGCCTCCTTATCATAGGCAACCCAGAAGCTCACGAGCGGGAGCCGCATTCGCTCGCGGATATCGGCCGCCTTGCCAAGCAACCGTGCGCACATCTCGGGTCGGCTCGTGCGCATGGCCAGAAAGGCCGCCGTCTCGATGGCGCCAGCCGCCGAGCGCAGATGGCGCCACGGCACGGCCAGCTCGAGGACGTCGAGCGACGGAGCCCGCGGCTTCCCGCCAATGTCCCGACGCAGTGGTGCGAGAACGCGAGGTAAATGTCGATCATTTCGTGCTGCTGCAGGTCGTAGCCGAGGTGCCGCAATGGCTGAAGCATCGCGAGCGCCTCGTGGTACTCATTCGAGCGCAGGGCGATCCAACTCTTCCCCAGACCGGCCAGCGACCGCAGCCAGTCATCGGCCTCGGCATCGGCAATTTCGACGGCGACTGCAGCATGCGCCCTCGCCTGCTCGAGGCGGCCCTGATTGGCGTTCCACATGGCAAGGAACGCCGTCGCGCAACCCTGCGTCCAGCGATCGCCCAGCTGCGTGGCGAGCGGCCGCCGCCTCGGTCAACCGCGGCTCGCTGGCGGGATCTTGAAGATAGAGCTTGCACATGCCGCCGGACAAGAGCGCTCTCGCATACGTCCGTGACGCCTTCGGCGCAACGTCCGCGAGCGCACGCTCGACCCATCCGTCCAGCAGCGAGAAGAGAACATTACCCTTGCCGTAGAGCATGAGCGAGCCGACCAGGCGCAGGGCAGCTTCGTCGTCGCAGCCCTCCGACTTGGCCCAGGTCAGGGCACCGTCGATGTTGGCGTGCTCGTGCCGCAGACGCGCCAACCACTCGGTGCGAGACTCGCGGATCTCGCGGTGTGAGCGCTCGGCGAGCTGCACGAAATGTCCCAAATGGGCCGTGCGTGCATCCGCCTCCTCGCCGCGCATCCGAAGGAGCTGCAACGCGAACTCGCGTACCGTCTCGAGGAGCCGGTACCGGGCCGGCGACGGTGTCGGGTCGACGACGACCAGCGACTTGAGGATCAGTCCGGAATGCAACTCCAGCAGGCGGGCGCCATCGATGCCCAGCGCGCTTCCGATCGCTTCGGCGGCTTCTATCGTCCAGCCCTGCAGGAACACGCCGAGCCAGCAGAGCAGCCGCTGCTCCTGCGCGGACAGCAAGCCGTAACTCCACTCGACCAGCGCGCGCATCGTCTGGTGCCGCGGCTCGCGCCCCGCGCTATCGCCCGCGAGCAGACTGAAGCGCTGCTGCAGGCGTTCGCGAATCGCGGTTGGTGAGAGCATCGCGAACCGGGCTGCTGCGAGCTCCAGTGCGAGCGGCATGCCGTCGAGTCGCCGGCAGATTTCGACGATGTCGGCAACGTTGTCGCGGCCGAGCGAGATCGCAGGCTGGACCGCCCGCGCACGAGCCAGCAGCAACGCGACCGCCGGCGTGGATGCGATCGCATCGAGCGGAGCGCGCTCGGCCTCCTCCGGCGGCGGCGGCAAGTCCAGCGGCGGAAGCCACATCAAGTGTTCGCTGACGAAGTCGAGCCGCTGCTGCGAAGTGGTCAGGATCTTGAGATCGGGACAGCCGCGCAGCAACTCGAACACGAGCGCGCCTATTTCAACCGCGAGCCGGTCGCAGTTGTCGATGAGCAGCAGGGCCTTTCGCCCCGCCAGGGCTCCTGCAATTCGCGGCAGGAGCGCCTGTGTGCCGGCGGTCGGCACGGACAGCGTTGCCGCCAGCGCCTTGAGCCAGTCCTGTGCCCGCTCGAGCGGCGACAGATCGAAGAACCAGACGCCATCCGGAAAGTGACCTTCGCATTGCCGCCCGACTTCGAGTGCGCACTGCGTCTTCCCCATGCCGCCGGGGCCGATGACCGTCACCGCGCGGTGCTCCGAGACCATTGCTCTCAGCTGCGCAAGCTCGCGCTCCCGCCCGATCAGCGGCTCGAGCTTCGCCGGCAGTTGCGCGATCGGCGGCGGCCCGAAATGCGCGCGACCCTCGCCGCGGGGTCCCGTGACGCGTTCGACCCTGCCGATGAAACGGTACCCTGCACCGTGGACGGTTTCGATGAACCGCGGGCGTTCCGAATCGTCGTCGAATGCGCGCCGCAACAGCACCATCACGCGATTGAGTGTTGCCGGCGTGACATAGCGATGGCCCCAGACCGCATCGAGCAGCTCGTCGCGCGTGACCAGCTCGTCGGCTCGCGCGAGCAGCACGAGCAGCACGGCAAAGACCTTCGGCTCGACGGCTATTTCGATTGCGCCGCGGGTCAGTCGCCGATTCGCCGGATCGACGCGCAGCTCACCGCACTGGTAAAGGACGTGATCCACACCCTGCCTCGGCACTGCCTGCAACGGTCATTTTCCCCCAATGTGCGGCGGCACGCGACCGATGGTGGACCAAGCGGTTCGTGGTATCGCGGCCAGCGCGGGTGCGCAATGGCGAGCATGGCACGCGGGCCGAGCTCAATGTCGTCCTCCGCCATTGCCGTCTGTTACCGCCGTCCTGCGATTGGATTTTCTGACAATTGCCTGACACGAAAGTGGAATGCACGCGTTGGTAGTCCGCTTGACATTATCCGCAAGATTGTTAGCCTAGCTGTTGGTTAACCAATTTACTGCCGTGCCCAAGCCGCCTCCCATCATTGCGCAGCTAAGCCCGATCCGGCTTCAAAAACCGGCGGACCTCATCATGCGGCAGATCCGGAATCTGCTTGCGAGCGGCGCGCTGAAGGCTGGCGATCGCCTTCCGGCTGAGCGCGAGCTCGCGTCGCAATTCGGCGTCGGACGAGGGCATGTCCGCGAGGCGCTGCGCAAGCTCGAGTTCTACGGCGTTCTGCAGACGTTCCCGCAGAGCGGCACGATCGTGGCGAGCTTGGGCGCCGGCGCACTGGCGAGGCTGATTTCCAATTTGCTTGATCTTGATCGTGACGACATCAAGGCCCTTACGGAGACGCGCGGCATTCTCGAGATGCACTCGGCACAGCTTGCAGCGCAAAGGGCGTCGAAGGCGGCCGTTGCCGACATCAAGGACGCTCTCGAAGCCTTCCGTGCCGAAGTCGAGGCGGGACGTCCGGCCGTGGAGGAGGATCTGCTGTTTCACCTGGCGATCGCCAAGTCTGCACAGAATCCGGTCATGACCTCGCTCATCGGCCTGATGACGCCCGACATTATCCGGTTGCACAAGGTGTCGGGGGTCTGCGAGGCGGGCCGCGCGCGACTGGCGCTGCTGGAGCATAACAAGATATTTCGGGCGATCGCCGCCCACGATCCACGAGCGGCGACTCGGGCAATGTCGGAACACGTTCATTTGATCAAACAGCAATTCGACGTAGCCGCATTACAAATAATCGCATCACAGAGGAGTCAGGCGCACGCATGACTTTGTAACGCACTCTCGGCATGGCCACGCTTGCCGTCATCACAGCAATGGCAGGCGCAACCCTGCACCGTGATTGCATAGGAGCAATACGACATGGGAAAAATTACTGAAGCTGACGTTACCGGCCGTGCTGAAGCGAGTCAGACGTTATCAATGCGGCAGCGGCGTCGAGACTTTCTCATCAAGACCGCCGGCGGCGCGCTCGCAACGAGCGTGCTCGGGGCACTCCCGATTCTTTCCAGAGCCGCGGAACCAGTGAACATCGGGGGGCTTTATCCCGTCACTGGAAGCTTCGCGCAGATCGGGCAAGGCTGCGTCGCTGCCGCAAAACTCGCGGTGCAGATGGTAAACGATGCCGGCGGGATCAAGTCACTTGGAGGTGCCAGGCTGAATCTGATTATCTCCGATGTGCAAAGCGATACGACCGTCACGCGCACCGAAACTGAGCGTTTGATCACGGACTACAAATTGTCTGCGATCCATGGCTGCTTTGCCAGCGCGCTGACGCTGATCGCGAGCGAAGTGGCTGAACGAGCAAAGGTGCCGCTTTTAACTGGCTCCAGCTCTGATCAGCTCAACAAGGGCCGAAGCTATACCTTCACGCCTTTCGCGCGCGCATCGCAGTTTGCGCAAGCGCAGCTGCGGATGTCGCGACTCGTGAGCGACAAGCCCAAGGTGGCCGTGGTATTTGAAAACACCGCCTTCGGGACTTCGACATCCAACGGTCTGCGTGAGCAAGCGGCCAGCGAAGGGGTCGAGATCGTCTTGTTCGAACCGTATTCCGCGGGATTCACAGACGCCAGCCCGCTGGTCAACAAGATCAAAGCTTCCGGGGCCAACGCGCTGTTCTCGGTTTCCTACTTGAACGACCTCATTCTGATCGTGCGCACCGTCAAGCAGGTCGGCCTCAATATCGCGATCAATGGCGGCTCCGGTGGCTTTGTCATTCCCGACTTCTACAAGAGCGTAGGGAAACTTGCCGAAGGCCTTCAGGGCGTGGCGCACTGGAATCACGACATGGATGCCAACGCCCAGAAAGTGAACGCCGTATATCAGAAGCAGACGGGCGAGTTTCTTTTCGAGTACGCCGGCGGTCTCGTCGCCCAGACCTTCATGATCGCCGACGCGCTCGAGCGGGCGGCGTCGACCGACCCGCAGAAAGTGCGTGAAGCTATCGCGTCACTTAACGTCTCGTCGGGTTACGCAGCGATGTGTCCCGGCGGGAAAGTGCAGTTCGGCCCGGACGGCAAGAACATCCACGCGCACCCCGTGGGCGTCCAATGGCAGAACGGCGATTTGGCGAGTGTCTTTCCCAAGGAAGATGCCCGCGCACCGCTGCTGAAGACCTAGACCCGTAAGAAGCCGATGCTGGAAACGGTGGCACAGGCCGTGGTGAACGGCCTGCTCATTGGGGGCATTTACGCGCTTGTAAGCATCGGTGTCACGCTGATCTTCGGTGTAGTGAAGATCGTCAATTTCGCCCAAGGCGAATTTGTGATGCTGGGGATGTACATCAGCTTCTTCCTGGCCACGCAATTCGGCATCGATCCCATCGCGTCCCTGGTCGTTTCGATGCCGGTCCTGTTCGTTGCCGGCGTTCTCATTCAGCACTTCCTGATCCGCAGGGTACTGGGGCTCGATGACATGCCCCAGATCTTTCTCACGTTTGCGCTGTCGTTGCTGTTGATCAATCTTGCGCTGATGCTGTTCACCGCCAATTACCGTACGATACATACCGCGTACTCGGACGAGTCTTTCCACTTTGGCGGAATCAACGTCCCGGTAGCGAAGCTCATAGCGTTCGGCCTCGCGATGGTGCTCAGCGGGGCGCTCTGGGTTTTCCTGCACACCACCGATCTCGGCAAGGCGATGCGTGCCTCGGCTCAGAACCGTGAAGTGGCGATGCTGATGGGTATCAATCCCAATCGCGTGTTCTGCATCGCCCTTGGAGTAGCGCTCGCGCTCGCGGGCGCAGCCGGTTCGCTGCTGATGCCTTTCTATCCGGTTTATCCGCTGGTCGGCCAGATCTTCGTGCTCATGGCATTCGTCGCGGTTGTCCTGGGCACGCTCGGCAACGTCATCGGTGCGCTTGTCGCCAGTTTGATGATGGGCGTGGCGGAGTCGCTCGGGATTCAATTCGTCGGCGCCGACTCGGGACTGATCGTTGTCTTCCTCATGCTTCTACTGACGCTGGCATTCAGGCCCAACGGCCTTGCGGGCGGGAGAGCGCGCTAGTGATACTGGGGCTTCGCCCTCGGAACATAGCTTGGTTTTGCGTGGCCGGGGTCATCCTGGTCGCGCTGCCCCTGGTGGTGAAGAACTCATTTGCCGTCAACATCTTTATCAGGATACTGCTCTTCGCGTTCATCGGCGTTGCCTGGAACCTGATAGGGGGCTACGCCAAGCAGCTCTCGCTGGGCCACGCGGCGTATTTCGGGCTGGGCGCGTACACGTCGACCCTGCTGCAGATTGATTTCGGCATCTCTCCGTGGATCGGGATGTTTGCTGGCGGGATTGTGGCGGCGCTGGCAAGCCTGCCGATCGGCGCGTTGTGCTTTCGACTGCGCGGGCCCTATTTCGCGATCGCCACCATCGCGACGGCTCAGGTGCTGATGCTGATCTTCCTCAAGTTTCGGGATTTCGCCTGGGGTGCAGAAGGCACGACCATTCCGAACCTTGGAAACGCGCCGCTGATGATGCAGTTCGACGCCAAGGCTGCGTACTATTACCTCGCGCTCGGTCTGCTGGCGCTCGGCCTCGCGATAACGTACCTGATCGAGCGGTCGTGGATGGGATATTACCTCGTGGCCATCGGCGAGGATGAGGACGCCGCGGAGGCGATCGGAGTAAACGCCCCGCGGGTCAAGCGCGACATCTACATGATCAGCTCGTTTCTCACCGCGCTTGCGGGCACGTTCTATGTGCAATTCATCTACTTCATCGACCCGAATATCGCGTTCAATTTCAGCGTCTCGATCGAGGCGGCCCTGGTGTCGATCGTCGGCGGGATCGGAACATTGTGGGGCCCGGTTATCGGCACCGTCCTGCTGGAGACGACGTCTGCCCTGCTTCAACGCTGGCTTGGCAGTTCATTCGGCGGCGTGCAGTTAACTGTCTACAGCCTTATTCTGATGGCGGTGATCCTGTGGCGTCCCAAAGGGCTGATCGGTGTTCTGACCGATACGTATGCGCGTTTGGCGCGACGCGAGCCGGCGCGAGTGTAAGAGCGATGCGAGAAGCGCTCGTCATCCGTAATCTCAGCAAGCGTTTCGGCGGACTGCGCGCGGTTCAGGATGTCAACTTTTCAGTCAATGAAAATGAGACCGTTGCGCTCATCGGACCCAACGGCGCCGGCAAGACGACGAGCTTCAATCTGATTACCGGTTATCACCGGCCGGACGAAGGCTCCGTCGTCGCATTCGGCCGGGAAATGGTGGGCTTGCGGCCCCATGACATCTGTGCGCACGGTTTGGCGCGCACATTTCAGGTGGCGAAACCGTTTGGCAGGATGACCGTCCTCGATAACGTCATGACTGGAGCTTTCCTGCGCGACAAGCATCCCGATATCGCGCGGGAGAAGGCGCGCGAGGCTATAGAATTCGTCGGGCTATCTGCCCGGGAACAGACACCCGCCCGCGCACTGACGACCATCGACCAGCGGCGGCTGGAGATGGCGCGGGCGCTCGCAACACAGCCTCGACTGCTGCTCCTCGACGAAGTCATGGCGGGACTGAATCCGTCAGAGATCGACCAAGCCGTCGCACTGGTCGGCAAACTCTCGCAGCGGGGGTTGACCATCGTCATCGTCGAGCATGTAATGCGAGCCATCATGTCGGTGGCGCGTCACATCGTGGTGCTCGATCACGGTCAGAAAATTGCCGAAGGGAGCCCCCGGGACGTGGTCGCGAACGGAGATGTAATACGCGCCTATTTGGGCTCCGGCTACGCGCACGTACCATCGCCTGGGGTAACCTGATGCTCAAGCTGTCTGGAGCCAGCGCCAGTTACGGGTCGGTTCCGGCGATCAGCGACATCACGTTCGAGGTCGGCGAGGGGGAAGCCGTCGGCCTCCTGGGAGCCAATGGCGCCGGCAAAAGTACCACGCTGCGCGCGATCTCGGGTCTGGTGCGATTGACGGCGGGCTCGATCACATTCCTGCAGACGGACATCGCGTCGTTGCCGCCGTACAAGATCACAGAGCTCGGAATTGCCCACGTGCCGGAGGGCCGGCAGGTGTTCCCCGAAATGACCGTGCAGGAGAATCTCGAGATCGGCGCCTACGTGCCCACCGCGAAGCTCGAGCGTCGCCAGACGCTCGAGCTCGTTTTCAGCATCTTTCCCGTGTTGGCCGAGCGTCGAAAGCAGCTTGCCGGTACGATGAGCGGCGGGGAACAGCAGATGCTTGCCGTGGGCCGCGGTCTGATGTTGAAGCCGCGCTTGCTGATGCTCGACGAGCCGTCGTTAGGCCTCGCGCCTGTCATGACCGATGTCACTTTTCAGAAGATTCAGGAAATCCACGCCATGGGCACCGCCATACTGTTGGTCGAGCAGAACGTGAGTCGCGCCTTGACTCTGGTGCAGAGAGCGTACGTGCTGGAAAGCGGGAAGGTGATAATGCACGGCACCAGCGCAGAATTGGCGAATAACAAGCAAGTGCAAACGGCTTACCTCGGCATTTAGCTGGCGGAGGGAACGGGATTCGGGCCCCGAACGAGACGATTCGGGTCGTACCTGCTGTGCCAACGCTTCGCAACCACTGAAAGGAGCAGCCATGCGTCACACGAAAACCACTCTCGGCCTGGCCATCGCGGTCGCGTTCGCCACAGGAATCGTGGTGTCACCGCTGTTGCACCGCGCGATCCCCGATGCGCACGCCGCCGCCGCGCCTCTCACCCCGGCGGTCATCGACCTCGCGGCGCTCAAGCACGCCGACATTCCGGCAACCCCCTTCCCCGACCTGCATTCCAAAACGCTGGTCGTGACCGACAACGCCACGCTCGCGATCCAGACGGGCAACGTCGGCAAGCACATCCACCGGAACGCCGATGAGATCCAGTTCATCATCGAAGGAAGCGGCTCGATGTGGCTCGGCAGCGAACGCAAGGACTTCAAGCCGGGGACGCTGCTCATCATTCCTCGGGGCACGCCGCATCAGGGCCAGATGGTCAGCAGCGGACCGGTGAAGTCGATCGCCATCAAGATTCCGCCGCAGGCACCGGACGACACCATCTTCGTCGACTGAGCGGAAGCTGCAGGGGGCGGAGTCCGAACGAGGCCGCTATGCTCGTACAAAGTCAGAAACGGCAGCTCGATGAACTGGGCTACCTCGTGCTACCCGGCTTCGTCTCGCCACCGCTGCTCGCCGAGCTTCGCGAACGCGTGGAAACACTGTGGGAACTGGAAGGCGACGAGGCGGGGTCCGAGTTCCGGCCTGAGCCGGGCACCCGCCGCCTGGCGAATCTGGTCGACAAGGGCGCGGTCTTCGCGGAACTGGTCGCGATGCCGGAGATCCTCGAGTGCATCGAGCACGTCATCGGACCCGACTACAAGCTGAGCAGTCTCAACGCGCGTTCAGCCAATCCGCACAACGCAGAATCGCAGCCATTGCATGTCGATGCCGGCGCCGTCGCCGATGAGTCCGGCTACTGGGTATGCAATACGATTTGGATGCTCGACGACTTCACCGCGGAGAACGGCGCCACGCGCATGATTCCGCGCTCCCACGCCTGGCGCCGTCTGCCCGAGCCAGGTATCACCGACTCCGTCCCCGGCGAAGAGCTGGTGACCGGCAACGCCGGGACCGTCGTCATCATGAATACGCACATGTGGCACGGCGGAACGGCCAACCGCACCGACCGCTGCCGCCGGGCGCTGCATGGGTTCTACACGCGCAACGACAAGCCGCAACAGCAGTATCAGAAGGCGCTGTTGCGTCCGGAAACCGTGGCGGCACTGACACCGTTACAGCGTCGGGTGCTCGCCCTCGACGATGCCGAGAACGACCGGCTGAGCTCACAGACCACCCGCATGAGCGGGTTCCTGAAATAACGCCCGACGCGCGTTGGGCTCGTCGGGCGACGATCCATTCAGATAATCTGATTGCGCAGCTTGGTTTCGCCCCGCCACAGGCGCTGGAGGTTTTCTTCCAGGATATCCAGCACGTTGTCCTCGTATCGCCGTGTCTCGCCCGCGGTGTGCGGCGTGATGAAGATATTGGGCAGGTCCCACAGAGGCGACTCGGCCGGCAAGGGTTCCTCCACCGTGACGTCGATGGCGGCGCCGGCGATACCGCCGGCTCGCATCGTCGCGATCAGGGCCGCCTCGTTGACTATCTTGCCGCGCGCGGTGTTGATCAGGAAGGCGGATTTCTTCATCCGGCCCAAGGCGTCTGCATCGATCAGGTTTTCAGTCTCCTTGGTCAGCGGGCAGGTCAGCGCGACGATGTCGGCTTGCGGCAACAGCGAATCCAGATCGGCGATGGCGTGGACGCTGTCGGCCGCGTCCTTGCCGGCGGCCGGATCGCGCCGCACGCCGATCACGTGCATGTCGAAGGCTTTCGCCAGACGCGCCAGCCGCCCACCGATACTGCCCAGACCTATGATGACGAGCGTCTTGCCGCCAAGCTCGTCTTCGCGGCGTGTCAAATCGCCGATCATTCCGCGCCAGTGGTGCCTGGTCTGGTTGTCGCGGGCTTCGGGAAGGCGTCGCGCAAGCGCCAGAATCAGCGCCATCGCGTGCTCGGAAACCGCCTTCATGTTGACGCCGCTGGCGCTCGCCAGCCGGATTCCTCTCGCCGACAGCGCGTCGCGGCCGAACTGGTCGGTTCCCGCACCGATCGACTGAATGAAGCGCAGCCTGGTCGCCTTCTCGATCAGGTCGTTCCGCCATAGACCCGAGATCACCAGCACGTCAGCCTCGCCCACCCGCGCATCCAGCTCGTCGCGGTTCCAAACCTGCAAAGAGCGGATGCCCGTTTCTCGCTGCGCAAAACGTGTTTGCAAGTTGTACGCGACGTGCGCGAAGCAAACCGTCACTTCATCTTTTGGCGGGATCATAGGATGCTTTCCTTCGTTCGGTCGCGCCTCTAACGGCGATAGCGCCGCAAGAACTGCTCGAGCCGCGGGCTGGTGACGTGGCTCAACATGCGAGCGGTCGGTCCTTGTTCGACGACTACGCCGGCGTCCATGAACGTGACGTCGGTGGCGACCTCGCGCGCGAACTCCATCTCGTGCGTCACCACGACCATCGTCATGCCCTCCTCCGTGAGCTTGCGAATGACCGCCAGTACCTCGCCAACGAGCTCGGGGTCCAGTGCCGACGTGGCCTCGTCGAAGAGCACGACTTCCGGCGCCATCGCCAGCGCGCGGGCAATGGCGACGCGCTGCGCCTGGCCGCCGGACAGGTGCTTGGGATAGACGTCGCGCTTCTCGGCCAATCCCACCTTCTCCAGCAGGCCTTCGGCGATCTCCAAAACTTCGGCTGCCGGCAGGCGCTTGACCGTGCGCGGACCCTCCATCACGTTCTCGAGCGCGGTCATGTGGGGAAACAGATGGAATTGCTGGAACACCATGCCGACACGAGCGCGATACCGCGCCTGTTCTCGCGCCGACATCGACTTGGCGCCTTCGCCAAACCGCATCGTGGTATCGCCGACGCGCAGCGTTCCCCGCGTCGGCTCTTCCAACAGGTTGATGCAGCGGAGCAGCGTGGATTTGCCGCACCCGCTGGGGCCGATGATGAAATGCGCCTCGCCTCGGCCGACTTTCAGTGACGCACCTTTCACGGCCTCGAGCGTGCCATAGCATTTGTGCAGGTTTTCGATCTCCACCATCGGCCCGCCCCCGGCCGTGGCGGCACCGTCAGATGTCATCGCGCCGCTCCAGCATTTTCGCCAATTTCTGCATCGGATACAGAATGATGAGGTAGATGATGCCCAGCGTGGTGTATATCTCCAGCGGCCGGAACGTATCGGACACGAATACCTGCGCGGTGTACATGAGATCCGGCACCGCGATGATCGACAGCAGCGAGGTGTTCTTCAACTGCAGAACGGACTGGTTGACGAAGGGCGGCATCATTCGCCGCGTCGCCTGCGGCAGCACGACGCGGGACATGACCTGCCAGGACATCATCCCGATGGCCCGGGCGGCGTGCCACTGCCCGCGATCGATGGACATGATGCCCGCACGAAAAATCTCGGCCGAGAATGCCGCCATATAGAAAGTCAGCCCCATCCCGGCGGCAAGCCAGGCGGGAATCGTGAGATTGACGGCAACCGGCAGTGCGTAATAGAACCAGATGATCTGAATCAGCAGCGGCGTGCAGCGGAAGACTTGCACGAAGGCGCTTACGGGGGCACGGAAAATCCAGTATCTGCTCAACAGCAGCATGCCGCAAATCACTCCGAGGAGGAGCCCAAGCGCCGTCGTCGCGACGGCATACCCAAGGGTTACCGACAGCGCCTTGAACCACAGCTCAGGATGCAGGAAGGCAGCTCGAAAATCCCACTCATAGCCCGACATGTCGGCCTCGCTTCACAAGAAGTTGCTCGGTATCGATGGTGCCACAGGGTGCGGAGCTTCTCGAATCACCTTCGAGAACCATCAGTGGCGTACGAACGACGGGAGCGGCGACAATTGCCTCGAGGCGGCGCTAGGCGAGGTGGTACGGGAGTTCCTGTCTTTCCTCGGCGGCTTGGAGGGCTGACTGCCGGCGCTGGCAAGTGAACGCGTGGCCCGCGATGAGTGCAGGCCCAGCGGTCAAAGGATTCGCGGACGTTATTGCAGAAGCTAGAACGTCACTTCCGGAGGGATCGATTCCGGCTTGATACCGATGCTTTCCATCGATGACGTCAGCCAGAAATTGATGTTTCCATTGCCGCGGTTGTACTCGACCCAACGCTGCAGGAACTTCTGGAACCGGCCGTCGTCCAGGCGAACACCGGCATAGGATGGCAGCGCGTAGTTCGGCGTCATCATGTGGAGCGGTCCGAGCTTCGAGTTCTTCGCGCGCGCCCCCATCGTGCCCATGACGCCGTCGATATATCGATCGGCCCGGCCCGACATGATGGCCAGCGCACAATCATCCGACTTCGGCAACGCCACCTGGGTCGATTTTGGGGCAAACCGCTTGATCTGCTGCTCGGAGCTGTTGCCGACGGCGTAGCAGACCCGGATCGACGGGTCATTGAGATCGGCCCAGTGATCGCCCTTCGGCACGAATCCCGGCCGGTCGAGCGCGCCGAAACCCAGCGTATACAACGGTCCGGCGAAGTCGATCGCGAGCGCGCGTTCCGGCGTTGCGTTGAAGCCGAAGAACACCTGGCACTTTCCGCTCTGGATGTCGAGCACGACGGTCTTGAAGCTGGTCTCGACGTACTCGAGATCCACGCGCAGGCTCTTCGCGACATCCTTCGCCATCTCGACCGCGAAGCCGCTCCAGTTTCCGCCCGCATCCTTCGCTGAATACGGCTGGTAGGAAGGAACGACGCAGGCTGTGAGCTTCTTCTGAGCCATGATCTCGTTCCAAGCCGGTGTCGCGTCGGCCGCAAGCGCTGATGAGCTCATGCCCAAAACCGCTGCCAACGCCAGAATGGATCGCGTGAACATGGTTTGCCTCCTTGCGATATGATGCGCAGGCGCGCTCGGATGCGACTGCCGAGATGCTGATCTTAAGAAAGTTCTGTGAAGTGGCGGGCGCCTGGAAAACATTCTACTTCCTTGACAAAAGCTTCTCACGCGGTCGATTCTCCTGTCAAGAACACTTTATCCGTCCAAGAAAATACCGCGCGCTGAATCGTATCCGCAATCGCGCTCAGATTGAACATGTCGACCAGATTTGAGTTTAGTTTCGAAGGCAAGCCGATAACGGCGCGTGAAGGGCAAAGCGTCGCTGCCGCTTTGCTCGAGGCCGGTGAGCGTTGCCTGCGGATCGATGAGGCCGGCAACGCCAAAGGAGCGGTCTGCGCTATCGGCGTTTGCTGGGAATGCCGGTGCAGCATCGACGGGTTACCCGACACGCGCGCATGCGTTACCGAAGCGCGGCCAGGCATGATCGTCTGTCGTCAACACGGTCTCAACCCATGCGCCGATCCGTAGTCGTCGTCGGTGCGGGACCCGCCGGCATGGCCGCTGCCATCGAAGCGACCGCGCGCGGCTGCGAAGTTACCGTCCTGGATGAATCGGCAAGACCGGGCGGCCAGATCTATCGTCAGGCCGATCCGCGGCTGACCGGGAAACGAATTCGCTGAGCCCACCGAGCTCGCGCGCAAGAAACGGCTGTTGCGACGCTTCGATGAGATCCTTCACGCGATTGACTACCGCGCCAACGCGATCGCGTACGCCGCCTTCGGCAACGGCGAGATCCACGTGCAGGTCGGAGATAGCACCGAAGTCCTGAAACCCGATGCCGTCGTTCTCGCGACCGGCGTGCGCGAGCGCGCGATTCCATTTCCGGGTTGGACGCTGCCCGGCGTGATGTTTGCCGGCGGTGCCCAGGCGATCCTCAAGGCGCAGCGCACTTCTCCGGGCCGCATAGCGGTCGTGGCAGGATGCGGACCGCTGCCGATCGTCGTGGCCTCACAATTGACTCGCGCGGGAACCAAGGTCGCGGCGCTGGCGAGTCTGCGTTCGCCGCTGGCGATTCTGCGATCTCTGAGCGGCGTGTGGCACGGCCGCGACATCATGCGCGAGGGCGTGCGTTATGGACGGTCGCTGCTCAACGCCAGCGTTCCGCGCCTGACCGGATACGTTCCGGTTCGGGCACTCGGCAAGGAGCGCCTCGAAGCGGTGCAGTTGGCGCGCGTCGACGAGCAAGGGCACGTGGTGCCCGGGACCGTGCGCGAAATCGCCTGCGATCTGCTGGCCGTCAACTATGGCTTCATCGCGAATAGTGAGCTGGCCGCGATGGCGGGCGCCCGCATCCGGCACGATCCGGATGGTGGATTCTGGCTGCCCGAGACAGATGAGGAAGGTCGCACGTCGCTGCCCTGGCTCTTCGCAGCAGGCGACACGGCCGGCCTTCGCGGAGCGCTGGTTGCCGAGAGCGAGGGAACGATTGTCGGCGCAGCCGCGGCGAGCGCTGTGCAAACAGTGGCGACCTCGGATGCACTGACCGAAGCGATCGCAGTACGCAAACGATACAGCCGCTTTGCGCGCGCAGTGCGCGAGACGTTGGCGGTGCCTGTCGCGCTGTGGCGCACCGCGACCGACGATACCGTCATTTGCCGCTGCGAAAACGTGCCGCTGTCGGAGCTTCGCTCCGCGCTCGAGAGTGGTCACCATACGCTCAACGCGATCAAGCGCAATGTGCGGCCGGGCATGGGGTGGTGCGGCGGGCGCATGTGCTTGCATTCGGTCGCGGTGCTCGCTGAATTGCACGCCGGCGTGGCGCCAGGAAAAATGATGACGCCGCGCCCCATGGCGCGCCCCGTCCCGTTTGCCGCATTGGCACAGCAGAAACGCGCCGCTCCACAATGACCGCGGTTACCACCGACGTTCTTGTCATAGGCGCGGGCTTCTATGGCCTTTCCATTGCGTGGCGGATGAAACAACTCCGATCCGGCGCGCGCATCATGGTCGTCGACGCAGGGAGAATTCGCCAGCGGTGCGTCCGGCCGCAACGGAGCGGGATTCCGGATGCAATGGGGTCTCGACCTCAACATTCTGTTGTCCAAGGAGAGTACGGCGTTTTTCGAGAATGCCGCGGAGCTGCTCGACTATCCGCGCGGCATCGAGCTCAAGCAGGATGGTTACCTGGTATTGGCGCACAGCCAGAAGGCGCTGGACAAGCTCAACGCGAGCATCGCGATTCAGCATCGATATCAGGTGCCGAGCGAATTGCTCGATGCCGATGCGTGTATGAAGATGGTCCCCGCCCTGAATCGCGAGCGCCTCGTCGGAGGTACCTACTGCGCCAAGGACGGCACTGCGTCGCCTTTCCGTTTGCTCGACGCGCTCCTGATCGCGTCTCGCCGCGAAGAGGTAGAAGTTCGCTACGGCACCCGGGTCGAGCGCATTGAGAAGCGCAACGGCGTGTTCACGGCATCGACCAAAGACGGCGTGATCGAAGCCAAACAGGTGCTCCTCTGTACCGACTGGGCGGTGCCCCAGCTGCTGCAGCCCCTGGGTGTCGAGCTGCCCGTGACGACCTTGCCCAAGGAGGCCATCGTCACGGTTCCTTGCACCCCGCGGGTGAAGCCGATCCTGATCTCACTGGAACACCACATATCCGTCAATCAACTCGCGCGCGGGTCGATCGTCTTCGTTCCGACGCGTGCGCGGGAAGGCTCGACCATCGAATCGACTCCCGGCTTCCTGAGCTGGGCCGCGCCGAAGATCATCGACCTGTTGCCCGGCGTTGCCGAGGTCGCGGTGCTTCGGACCTGGGGTTGCGTTTCGAGCGTCACACCGGACATGCAGCCGATCCTGGGGGAGACGGAGATCCAAGGGCTTTACGTCGCTGTGTCGGCGTACCGCGGCTTCATGACGTCTCCGGCCGTGGGACGAATGATGGCGTCGCTCGTGCTGGATGGCGTCACCGATCCTGTTCTCGCCCAACTTTCGCCCAGCCGGTTCAAGGCGGGCAAAACCATCCTCGAACCGTTGTTGAACCAGGAATGAAGAACTTCTGCAGCGACAATGTCACCGGAATTCATCCGCGTATTCTCGACGCGCTGATTGCGGGCAATGACGGCGACGTCCTGCCCTATGGCGAAGACCCTTACACCAGGCGCGCGGAAGCGCGTTTTCGCGAAGTTTTCGAGTGGGATCTCGCGGTGGCGATGATGGCAACAGGCACGGGATCCAACGCCTTGGCGCTCAGCCTCGTCGCCTCTCCAGTCTCGGCGATCTTCTGCCGCTCCGGAGCCCATTTGCAGGACAACGAGGCGGGCGCGGCGCTGATGTACACGAATGGTGCGCGGATCATCGGCATCGATGGGCGCAATGGCCTGATCGATCCCGGCGATCTGGACCGCACGCTGGCCAATTTCGATCCGACGCACGCGTTTTGCAAGCCCGCCGTAGTGAGTGTCACCCAGGCAAGTGAGCTCGGCACCGTCTATAGCCTCCAGCACCTCGGCGAGATTTCCGCCGTCTGCCGGCGCCATGGTTTGCGAATGCACATGGATGGCGCCCGTTTCGCCAATGCCCTGGTGCGTCTCGAGTGTCAGCCGGCGGAGATGAGCTGGCGCGCAGGTATCGACCTGCTGTCGTTTGGCGCCACCAAGAACGGCGCCATGGCCGCCGAGGCGGTGCTGGTGTTCGACCCGGCGCTTGCCGAGGGTCTGCGTGCCCGGCTGAAACGCGGAGGCCTGATGTTTTCCAAGCACCGCTTCCTCGGTATCCAGTTCGACGCCTATCTCGCCGACGGCCTGTGGCTCGACATGGCACGCGCGGCGAATGCGCGGGCAGCAGAGCTGGCGGCTGGGCTTGCGCGCGCTGGAGGGTCGGAACTTCTGTATCCGGTCGAGGCAAACGAAGTGTTCGTTCGCCTACCGGAAAACACGCTTTCGAGCCTCGAGGCGCCAAGGCTTTCAGTTCTATCGCCGGGGTGGCGGCGTTATCCGGCTGGTGGCTGGCTGGAATACCAAGCCCGCGGACGTTGCGTCCTTCGTCGATAGCGCATGCAAAGCGGTTTGACGGAAGTTGCCCCAAAGTTATAGGACACAGTGTCGCTGCGCCTTCGGAGATAGCTCCGACACCGCAATCTCCCTTACACTTGCAATAAAGTCGCGGGCATCGTCCCTGCGGCACACCGCTCTCGTCCGACTACGCTCACGAGGAGGAACCCGATGAAAGCCATGATTCGCTGCGGCGCAGGACTAGCCGCGCTTGCCTTTACGCTGACGACAAACGCCGACGTTCCGGTCCCGGCTCCAGGTGCGAGCCCGCGTATCGACGCGATCAAGAAGGCCGGCGTGCTGCGCGTTGGCGTGCTCGCCAACGCGCCGTGGCTGGTGGAGAACACTTCCGGATCGGGCGAAACATGGAGCGGCCCGGCATGGGTGCTGGCGAACGAATACGCGAAGCGCCTGAACGTGAAGCTCGAAGCGGTCCCTGTCAGCCACGAGACCAAGGTGCCGGTGCTGGCGTCGAACCAGGTCGACATTTCGGTCACGCCGCTTGCGGAAACACCCGACCGACTGAAGGTGGTTGACTTCGTTATCTACTCGAGCACCAGCGTGTGCATGTTCGGCCTCGCCTCCAATCAGAAGTTCGCGACTGCCAAGTCGGTGGACGACTTGAACAAACCCGGAATCACGATCGCCTATTACACAGGCGGCGGCGAAGAGGGTTGGGTGAAGGAGCGCTTCCCGAAGGCGCAGTTGCGCGGCGTGGCCGGCTCCGGTGTCGCGCCGGTGGAAGAAGTTCTGGCCAATCGCGCCGACGCCGTTCCGATCAACCGCGTGCCGTGGGTGGCGATGGGCCGCAAGCTCAAGCAGCTCGCCGTGCTTCCCAAGGACAACAACTGCCAGAACAGCACGGAAAAAGCGGCCCCGGTCGGCATGGCCATCGACAAGAACCAGGCGGCGTTTCTTGTCCTGGGCGCGCGCGGTGGAGAAAGAACTGGAGAGCAGACTGAAGGCGGACGAGGCGAAGGTCATCGACACGATGAAATAGCGTCCCGCTTCACGCCGCCTGCGCCCTGCCCGGAGCCGCCGGCGCATCGCATGGACTTCGACTTCTCGGTCGTCACCGACCATTGGCGCTTTCTCGCCTCCGGCATCGGCATTACGCTGTTGCTGTCGGTGGTGTCGGGAGTGACCAGTCTTATGGCGGGGTTGGTCATCGCGCTGCTGCGGCTTTACGGCCCGCGACCGTTGCGGCTCGTAGTGGTGCTCTACATCGATTCGATGCGCGCGATACCGGTGCTGGTCGTGCTGGTGTGGTCGTTCTTTGCGTTGCCGATCCTCACGGGCCTCACCATGCCGCCGTTTGTCGCGGCGCTGGTGGGCCTGACGGTGCATCTCGCGGCCTACGCCGCCGAGATCGTGCGCGCCGGCATCGAATCGGTGCGCCCCGGACAGACGCGCGCGGCTCTCGCGCTCGGCATGTCGAGGGCGCAGATCGTCCGCCGCATCATCCTGCCGCAGGCGATCGTGCGGATGCTGCCGGCATTCGGCTCGCTGCTGTCGATCACCATCAAAGACACCGCCATAGCGTCAGTGATCGCCGTGCCGGAGTTGATGCGCCAATCGGAAACGCTGGCCGGTCAGAGCTTCCAGCCGATCGAGGTCTACACCTCCGCGATGCTCGTCTATTTCGTCATCCTGTTCCCGGTTACTCGAGGCGTCGACATGTTCTACCAACGCGTCGCGCACCTGGGACGCTCATGAGCTTCGACTGGAGCGTGGTGTGGCAGCATCGCGATGCGCTGATCGCGGGCACTGCAACGACGATCCTGCTCACCGTGGCGACGATGGCGATCGCCGTGCCCTGCGGCATCGTCGTGGCGATATTGCGTCTGTACGGCTGGGCGCCGGTGCGCGCGCTCGCGACGGCGTACGTCGAATTCTTCCGCAATCTGCCGCTGATCCTCGTCGTGTTCTGGGCGTTCTACGTGCTGCCGATTCTCACCGGCTTCGGCCTGCCGGCGCTCGCGACGGGCCTCGCGGCACTGGCGCTCAACGTCACCGCGTACAATGCAGAAACGTTTCGCGCCGGCATCAATTCGATCCGCCGCGGCCAGGTCGAGGCGGCGATGGCGCTGGGAATGAACCGGGTGCAGGCCCTGCGCCGCGTGGTCGTGCCGCAGGCGCTGCGCCGCATCCTGCCGGTGCTGGCGAGCACCTGGGTATCGCTGTTCAAGGACACCTCGCTGGTGTCGGTGATCGCGGTTACCGAGCTCGCGTACGTCGCGATGCAGATTCGCGCGCAGAGCTTCCGCGTGCTCGAAATGCTGACTGCGATGGCCGCGATCTACTGGCTGCTGGGTTACCCGCAAGCCAAGCTCGTCGACTGGATCCAGCGCCGCTTCGCCGTGACCGAATGAACGCAGACACGTCCTTGCCGCAACGACCCAAGTCTTCCGGCGCCAAGATCATCCGCTATCGCGGCGTGATCAAGCGCTACGGCGCCTTTCAAGCGCTGGGGGGCGTCGACCTGGACGTGCACGCCGGGGAGGTCGTATGCCTGATCGGACCGTCGGGCTCGGGCAAATCGACGCTGCTCCGCTGCACCAACGGGCTCGAAGCACTCGACGGCGGCGATATCGAGTTCGAGGGAGCGATGCTTCCGCGCGACGAGCGCGCACTGCGCGCCGTGCGAACGCGCATGGGCATGGTCTTCCAGAGTTTCGAGCTGTTTCCGCACTTGACGGCACTGGAGAACGTCGCCGAAGGACCGCGCACGGTGCTGCGCAAGGATCGCGGCGAAGCCGATCGTCGCGCCACGGCGATGCTCGCCAAGGTCGGCCTCGCCGACAAAGCCGCGAACTATCCGTCCGCGCTGTCCGGCGGTCAGCAACAGCGCGTCGCCATTGCGCGCGCCCTGGCGATGGAACCCGACGTCATGCTGTTTGACGAGCCGACGTCCGCGCTCGATCCGGAGACGATCGGCGAGGTGCTCAGCGTCATGAAAAAACTCGCCGACGAAGGCATGACCATGGTCGTCGTCACGCACGAGATGACCTTTGCCCGGCGGGTCGGCGACTGGGTCGCGGTTTTCGAGACCGGCCGCATCGTCGAGCAGGGACCGCCCACGCAAATCTTCGATGCGCCGACGACCGAGCGCACGCGCGATTTCCTGAGCCACCTGGGGTGGACGGGATAGACGCCGGGCAGGTGACGACCACGCCTGCGTCGTGGCGTCGGCGGTTGCCTATGTAGGCTTCGCCCCGACGACCGAATCGGACGGCGTCCGATTCCTTTGCAAACGTACTGCACTTATCCTACCGGGAGGGAGGGTTGGATCGCGCCGTGTCGGCAAATAAGAAGGTTGGAGGCTATCATGTTCGGAAAATCTGCAACGTTCGCTGTCGCCCTCGCAATCCTCGCCGCTTCAGGATGTGCATCGTTTCCTGGCCGCGACCCCGCACTGGACGACGCGCGATTGTCGCTGGATGCGGCGCGACGCAATCCTCAGGTTGCGATGTATGCATCCGCCGAGTTCGACCAAGCGGCGGCGACACTTCGCCAAGCCGACGACCTCGCGGCTAACGGCGGGCGGTATAACGACGTGCACCAGCTTGCCGTGCTTGCGAACCAGCGTGCCGCGGCGGCGCAGGACGTGGCGCGCCTTCGTAGCGACCAGGCGGCGCTCGTCGCGCAACGCACGGCAACGGATGCGCGTATCCAGGCCGACGTCAGCCAGCGACAGGCCGCAGCAGCACAGTTACAAGCGGCGGAAGCGCAGCGGCAGGCGGATCAGGCACAGCGTCTCGCGGCTGCCCTCCGGCTGCCTATGACTACCGGCGCCGAGAGAACGAGCCGTTGTACGAGGCGCCCGTGACCTCGGTGCGCGCAGTCGTGGGACCACCGCAGCAGCGCTGCTGGGTAGAGCGTCAGGTTGTGGACACCGGCTCACCGGGTATCAATGTCCCGGGCGCAGTGGTGGGAGGCGTCGTCGGCGGCATCCTTGGCCATCAGATCGGAAGTGGCCGCGGGCAAGATCTTGCGACGGGCATCGGCGCAGTCGGCGGCGCGGTGGTGGGAGCGAACGTGGGTCGTGACGCGGCGGGCACGGTTTATACGCAGGATGTGCAGCGGTGCGCGAACGTGTCCACGGCCGCACGGTTGGACTACTGGGACGTCACGTACAACTTCCGCGGGTACGAGCATCATGTGCAGACCACGAGCCCGCCGGGCAGAACCATCTTGGTCAACGGGCAGGGAGAGCCCCGCGTCTGACGACGCGCGACGAAGAAATTCGGAGTTGTGTCCCTAGGAACCGCGCACGAGTCGATCACTTCCGGTCGATTTCGATGTTTTCCTTGTTGCCACTATGGGAGACTGCAATCATGATGCCAAGGCCGATTGCAATCACGACTCCGATCACTGTCCATGTTGTGCCGATGCTATCGAGAATGCCCAATTTCCAGAGCGCCGCCAGAATACCGCCAATGAGGATAACGAAACCGACGAAATACATGAACGCCCATTTCACAATTAACCTCCTGACGAGATCAAATCGTTAACACTGCAATTGATTGGAACGTCGATCTGCAAACTTAACTGGCTCTGACGAAGCCGAAGTCGGACTTGTTGCTCTTGGCTCTCACTTGCGTTGACATACATAGAATACATGTCGATGCCGGTACTGTCTGTAATCTGCCGCACGACTGCGAACTGGGAGCTGAAGAGCGGTCGTTCGCGATGGCTTACTCTCGAGCGCCGTGGCATCGCGGGCGAGCGTCGGGCAAGCACTAAGCTGCTGCCGGATCAGTAGGCAAGCTGAACGACGGGGCCCTCGCGCTGCGCGGCGACGTCGTCCGGATGGAAGGGCAAAGGCTGCCAGCGCTTGGCCGCGAACAACGGCAGCTGGTCGTAGGCCCGCGGCGACGCGGGGTCGCTGCTCTGGCCGTAGGTCAACAGTCCTTGCGCGACCGGGCCGCGCTCGTCGAAGGTCACCACCTGGATGTAGCTGGTGCCGAAGTTGATGTTGTAGCCACTCGCATTGATGGTGGCTTGGCCTTGCGATTCCAGCTTGTTGAGCACGCCTTCGAACTCGTCGCCGCCGTGCAGCGCGATCTTCTGACCGCGAACGACGCGCGATTGCGGAACGCCCATCGGCACGTCGACCGCGAAGCCCGCAGCGCGCACGATGCCGACGGCGTCGCCGAGCGCCTTGAAGATGGCGGCGCGCGTGGCGGGCGTCGCCGTGTCGAGGCCTGATGGCGTCGTCACGGGTTGCGCCGGGTCGAAGGGCACGCGCCAGACTTTCGGGATGTCCTTGGCAGCGCGCCAGAACTCGCGGAACAGCGGCGCGCCGCGCGAGTCGGCGTTGCTCGTGCGGTCCCATGCCGCAAGAGTCTCGGCAGCCGGTCGTCTGGTCGGCGGTCAGCGCGCTGCTTCCGTCGGCGCAGGCCTTGAGCAGGTCGTCCATGACGAGCATGCCGGCGAGGTTCTTGTCGCGGAAGATGACGCTGCGCAGTTCGGTCGCGCCCATCTTGTTGCCGGGCAATCCGTCGGTGCCGGCCAGCCGACCGCGGATTTCCATGATCCCGCTGCGCGTCCGCAGGCGCTGGGGCGTGCCGATCGGGCCGACGAGCGGAGACACGTCGGCCATCGGCGCGGTGTCGGGATTGCTGAGCCAGAAGCTGTCGTTGCTGTTCTGCACGTAGTCCGGCGTGATGACCACCGGCATGCGCGCCGGCGCGATGATGCCGGGCGAGGCGGCGCTTGGCGTCGCGCGACCATTCGCAGGCGCTGCGCGAACCGTCGAGCACCGGCAGGCCGGCGGCGTTCAGCAGCGCAGCGGCCCGCGGCGAAGGCTTGCAGTCCTGCAGCATCGCGGCGGAGACGTCGGGCACCACCGACAGGTCGGCATACATCGCATTGCCGTCGCGGTCGGCCGCGATCGTGTTGACCCAC
The DNA here is from genome assembly GCA_963697485.1 of uncultured beta proteobacterium. Classification (GTDB taxonomy): domain Bacteria; phylum Pseudomonadota; class Gammaproteobacteria; order Burkholderiales; family Casimicrobiaceae; genus PALSA-1003. Next base: position 892,103 of record CAVOOD010000003.1, on the reverse strand, counting down.
GGCATGCCCTGGTTGCCCATCGCCGTGCGCAGCTCGGCGACGTTCCTGGCCTGCGCCATCCGCATCCAGCTTGCGGCGGACCGGACGTTCAGGGTGTTCGCGTCGCGGATCGCATAGGCGTGTTCGGCGGTCCAGCCGAGACCCGCTCGCGGCAGCGACAGCACCGGGCCCCAGATCGGTCGAATAGAACGTGTGCTGCAAGGGCGCCGCGCCCGACTCTGCTGGCAACGTGACGGTGCGGGTCACCATGTGTCTCGGCTGTCCGTCGACGAGGTAGACCGTCGGGTCCTTCGGGTCCAGCTTGCAGTTCGTAGAGCGTGAAGCGCTTGCCGGTCGACACCGTGTGCGTCCAGGCCACGTCCTTGTTGAAGCCGATCACGACGAGCGGGCCCATGCCGCCGGTCGCGCCCATGACGTCGAGCTTGCCGGGAATGGTCTGGTGCATTTCCCAGAAGCGGTTCGGTGCCGGTCCAGGGGAAGTGCGGATTGCCGAGCAGCAGGCCGCGGCCGTCGGGCGTCGCGTTGCGGCCGAAGGCCCAGCCGTTCGAGCCGAGTTCGCCGCCGTCCGGGTTGTCGTTGAAGCTGTAGTGCCGGATTTCTGCGGCTGCCTGCTGCAGATCGACCGGCGCCTGGCCCACCTTCGCAACCGGCGGTGCGGCGGCCAGCACTGCCACCGCCAGCGCTCCCACGCCGCCCGTGGATCATCGACTGCTCGGTGGCGCGCGAGAGGTCCGCCATCGTCATCGGACGCACCCACGGCTTGCCGCGGCATGCTTCCGGCAGTCCGTTCGGACCGACATCGGTCAGGTACCGGTTGTAGCCCGCGACGTAGCCGCGCAAGGCCGACTGCACTTCCGTGGCCGGTCGTCGCGGCAGCGCGAGCGAGCGCCTCGTCGTCCATGTGGAAGCGGATGAAGAGATCGATCTGGGCGTTCGGCACCTTGCCGAGACCGAGGTCGCCCAAAGCCTGTGCACCAAGGAACTGCGATCGTTCGCCGCGCAGCGTCAGCAGGTGCTCGGCGGTCTGGCAGACGTTGTCCTGCGCGTGCGCGTAGGCCGTGCCGTAGGCGATGCCCTCCCAGTCGGGCGCGGTGACGTGGGCGATGCCGAAGGTCGTGCGCTGGATGGTGACGTTGCGCGAGCCGGCGATCGGCGTGCTCGCGCAGGCGCCGATCAGCGCGCTCAGTGCGACGCAGCTCGCGGTCAGACGAAAGCGGACGACGGTGTTCTTCAGGATCGCTTCACGAGCGACCGGAAGGATGTCCCGAGCGCATCAATGGAGCGCCGTGGAAACGGGTGCCGGCCCCAGCAGCAGCGTCCATCAGCGCGGGAACCATGTCCGAACGCCCCTGCCGCGGGTTCAGCCGCTCTTCTTCGCTGTCTCGCGGTGTACGCGATGGCCGAACACCGCGTCGGCGTTCTTTTTCTCCGCGTCCGACATGGTGGCATAAAGCGCCTCGACCGCCGGAATGAGCTTCTTGACACCCGCCACATGGGCTTCGGTGATCGCCTCATAGGAGTGCAGATCGTCGATCGCCGTCATCGTCTTCCCCTTGGCCGCCCGCTCCTCGATCAGCGCGCCGGTTGTATTGGCGTTATCGCGCATCACATCGGCGACAGCTTGCCATTGCGGCTCTTCGGCGGCGGTAATCTTCAACGCATCGTGGAGAGACTTGATGTGCGTCTCGACGGAATTGTTGATCGGCGTCGCTTTCTTGGCCGGCATAGCCTTCGCTGCCGGTGCCGACGAAGCCTGGGCCATCGCGGCCGAGGGCAGAATGATTATGGCGGCGCCGAGAATTATCACCGCGGTAAAGGTGCTGGCGATTCGAGGGGCAAGGTAAGGCATGATTCGCTCCGTGAGTTTCCGCAGGGGCACTATCGACTCGGGTGGTCAGCGGTGTTCGTGGCCGCCGCCGTGGCTACCACCGCCACCGCGAACGCCACCGCCGTGTCCCCGGTCGCCGTGTCCTCGGTCGCCGCGCCCTCCGCCAAACCCGATACCGAGTGCGAACCCATCGTAGACGACGGGCGGTTGATAGACTGGCGCGATGACGTCGTAGTCAGGCTGGGGATAGACGGGCTGGGGGCCGGGGTAGCACTGTCCGTCGGTGTAGAGATAGTACCCGGGGGGGCAAGACGGAGGTATTTGAGCGATCGCGGGCGCGCCGGCCCATGCCCCTACGGCCAAAGCGATGAGGCTCGGTCGCGAAATTGTTCTCATCGGATATTTTCCAATCGATGCAATGGTGCGTGAGGTCGGCACAGCTACGCCTCAAAATCCGGGAGCAGTCTCGACCGCTTCGCGTTCGCAGTGTGCGTAACGCTAGCGCCGCTCCTGTGACTTGGGTATCAGCGTCAGTCTGAATGTTCTGTAGGACGGACTAGGAGGCAGCGCGCGACACCCCGGTGCCCGCTACCAGCAGGCGAACGCGATTGTCCGGGCAATCGAGGCAGAGGCCGACAAATTCACCTGGCCCGAGGTGGATCCGCGTGAAAGTACCGGAAGACGCCCCGATATTCTTCCAGCAACCACGGCTCGCGGTCAGGGGACTTGACGCCGATGTTGTCCTCTTCATCGAGCAGGACCTCGTACAGCCCATCCTGGTCCGCGTCGTAGACCGCAACGACCGCTGGCTTGCTTCCGCCGCGGCCCGTGCTGTACTTGATGCCCTCGACACGAACCACGCTCGTTGGATCGAATCGCAGCCCGACCAACTCCGGTGACGGAAAGTGTGCAGTGCAGAGCTCGAACGCGATCCCACGCGAAGCGTCGTGCTCCACGTACACGGATTGAACGGAATCGGAACACTCCGGCGGCACGATCGCCGCGATGATTCGCGCCGCTGTGTCCGGCATGAGCCTGCGAAATCTTGCGAAGGTCATTCGTTGCAATGGCGTCGGCGAGCGAGGTACGTGTGCGCCGGGAAGCGGTTGGGGCGGTGGGTCGAACACCAGGCGCGGCACGGCGCGGGTCACGTCGACCCGCCACGGAACGTGACCGGCTTCAATAAGCGCGCGCAGCGTTTCGGGCGCCGGCGCCCTACGCCAGGTTAACTCCCAGACGGCCTCGTCGTACAGATAGCGCCCCTTCACCTTTCGAACAAGCTCCGCGCGGTAGTTGTCCGCCACATATTGCAAAACGCGCAGGCTGGCGTCGTTGGATAAAGTCGTCATCTCCTTTGGCTTCATAGTAGCCACGCATGTACTCCACTTGCAGTGGCCCAAGCGCGTCCAGGGTGATCGGTTGAACGACTTGTGGCCAAACATCCGGCCAAGGAGTTTCTTTCAGCGCGGCGGCTTGTCCCATTTTGCGAAGCGCTTCGATCGTGTCCGGATAGGCCGCCATGCGCCGGCTGAACTCGGGATCCTCGCGCCGGTGCGCAGATAACAAAAGCGTGCCGAGCCTGCCTCCTTCCGCCAAGCCGAGCCGGACGAATGCAAGCCGGACGTCTCGATCGAACGGTGTTGTTGCGGCGTGAGCGGGATCTGCCCATCCCGCCGCGACGAGGGCGTACGCGAGCTCGATGCGCGGGTACAGCGGCTTCTGGTCGTCATTGAGGAGTCCTAGCAGCAGTTCCGCATCCGCCGGCTCGGGCCGACCTTGGCGTATCGGTGTCAAGGCTCCGAGCACGAGTCCCGCGGTGACGAACTCGTACAAGGATCGGTCGTACCATTCGGTCGAGCCTCGCTTGAATTTCGCCGGAAGCTCTCGGAGTCTGCTCCGCGCCCCGTCGACCGCTAAACGCTTCGCTTCCTCGTCCGTCCCGAGCGTCGCAATCAGGCAGGCGGGCGCGTCGAGGAGCGAAGGACCCTGGCCGCGCGGACCCGTGTGTGTGTCAGGAGGAAGAGGATACTGAGATGCACAGCGCGCCAGCGCCGCGGCAACTCGCACTCCCTTCGGCCAATCTTTCCGGTCCGCAAAGACAACGTCCAGCCCTGACCCCACGAGTTGCAACTCTTGCGCAAGGGTATCTATGGCTGCAGGCGTGTCGAGTGTCGTCCTGCGCGCCGATTCAAGTTCATAGCCCACCGCAAGGCAGGGCACGAGCGTTGTCGCGATTGTCAAGGAAGGCCTTCCAGGACCGGAGGCAACGGGTCATATCGACGCTCCGGAGTTCGGTTGGGCACACCGGTTTCATTGTATGGAACGTCCTGTCGAAATGGCGGGAAAATGCAGTCAGCTTTGTGGCGATTCAGGGCGAACCTCTGATGTCTGCTCGTAACAAAACACACATTTATCGCGGCGCGAAGGGACGGCCTGTCAGCGCGTCCGCCTGTGCCCGTTGCAGCGCCAGAAAGCTGTCGGCGTGGTTCAGGTTCACCATGTCCACCTGCCATTCGAGAATCCGGCGGAAGGCGTCCGGGTCGTTATTGGACTGAAGCACCATCAGCCGAATATTGCGTTTCTGACAGGCCCCCACGAGTTCCGGCGTCAGGTGGTCCAGCCCGGTCTCGATGATCGCGGCGTCGAAATCCGCCTTCGCCGCGCACACGCCCTCCATGGTCGAGACGTTGATTTTGACGGGGAGATGGGGGGCGAGGGAGCGGAACGCGCGGGCGTCGGCGTTATTGGCGAACCAGAAGAAGGAATCGTTCTCCAGGCCGACCGTGTGGACCAGCGTGAGCAGGTGGGAAAGGTCGGCGTCCTTCACGTCGAAGAAGACTTTCGCCTTCCCCCGGACCCGTTGCAGGAACGGTTCCAGGCGCGGGATTCGCTCGCCCGAAAAGCGCGGGTGAAACCAGGCTCCGGCGTCCAGGCGGTCTATCTCGTCCGAGGTGAGGTCGCGCATGCGGCCCGTGCCGTTTGTCGTCCGGTCCACGGCCGCGTCATGGAGGACGTAGAAGACGCCGTCCCGGCTGGTGCGCACGTCCACCTCAATGTAGTCCGCGCCCCATTCGATGCACTGCTGGGCCGCCGCCCACGTGTTCTCCGGCGCGACGGCGTTCGCCCCCCGGTGGCAGACGACCTCTACCCGATGCGCCGCCATCTAGTCCTTCCAATCCGCCCGAATCAGCGTGAACACGCCCGGCACGACGGCAAGCCAGCCTGGATTCAGAGTGTCAGCGAGCCCACGCGCTGCGGCCGAACCTTTGAGCACCCATCTTATTTACCAGCCAGAATTCCCTTGCTTGAAGAGAACGATCCGTCAGAGGCTTTCCGTGCCAACAGAAACACCCTGTCTCCCACGACCGGCTTGGTTGCAGTGAGTTGATACTCGTTAACAGGTGTATCTGCAGGCACTGTAATTTTCTGGACACCGCCTTGATATTCGACCGTCAGCGTTGATGCGTCCGTGCGCTTGACGCTGCCATTCGACATTCTGGATTGAGATGCCGTCCCGTTCGTCATGCGCGGGGCCGATACGTTGCCGTTTGTCATGCGGCTAGGCGTGGCGCCGGCGGCCTGGTTCATCATGTAGCTTCCTTCGCCCACGCCGCGCAGCTCCTCCGGGAGAATGCCGATCGCGGTTGCCCGCTCCGTCCCGTCGGGTTGCTTCACCGACGTTACGCCGACAAAGTTCGTGTCCTTTAGATGAGACAGATCACCGGGAACGCGTGCATAGAGATGAAAGGGCTGCGCCAGTTTCACCGTCGTCACGTCGCTTCCCTTCGGAGGCTTGATCGCAAGTTCGTCGGCGGAGGCGCGCTCGACCATTCCGCTGATTAAAATCAGACCATCAGGATTGTGCGCCGGAACATCCTGAGCCAGACCTGAAAGCGGTGCGGAGAATGCCAACAAGACGGCAAATCCTCCCCACGTTTTCTTGGAGACCACCGAGAAGCTCTCCAGCATGTCGATCATCCTTTTCGTTTGGAGTTTAAGTCGGTACTCTATCACTTCAAGGTAGACGAGATTATCGAGTCAGCGCCGCTGGCACAATACGGCACAATTCCATGGCCCCCTACCTCCGCTACGTTCTTATCGCCTCTGGCGTCCTCGCGCTGATTGTGGCGGTCGGTTTTTATTTCCAGCTCACATGGTCCACTGGGATGTGCCCTGGCCCACTAGTCGGCTATCCAATATTTTCATCGCATCCATTCTGGCCGCCTCCGGGGTGCCGGTGCTGTGGAAGTGTGCTGATCTACAGCGGCGCACTGGCTACCTATTATCTATTCATCAATCCGGCCACGCGCTTTGGAATAGCGCTGCAATCGCCAACGTGAAGGCCGCAGCGGAAGATTCAAACACTACTTGCCGCAGCTCATCCCTGCTGCCGCATCCTTGGCGGGCAAATTCAGCTCGAAGTCGAACGTAAACGTCGTCTTGTCGAGGTTGCCTGCGATCTTGCCCGACAGCGCGCCGCCGGGCTTCAGTTCTCCGGTCATCTTCTCGACCTTGAAGTCCTTGGGCGCCTCGACCACGCGCTGGATGCCCGCCATCGGCGACCTGGCATGGTTGGTGTTCAGGTCGATCGATTTGACGGCCGCCGCAGAGGCCGTCTCCTTGCCCCCGCCCGGGCAGAACATGATGATGGCCATCGTGCGCTGCTTGCCGCCCTTCGCGCCATCGGCGTACGACGACGTCTGGAAGCTCTCCGCTTCCTGCGGCGTGATGGCATCTTCGTTGAACCAGATCGCCACGCTGTGCTGATCGCCGTACAGCGACGCCACGCAATTGGTGGCCGTGAACCTCTCGCCACCCATCGATCCGGTCGCCGAACACCGCGTCTTCACCGGCGCAGCGGTCGGCACGCTGCCGTCGCGCCCGACGCCGAACCCGACGTGGCAGCACTGCCCGGCATCGGCTGGCCGACCTTCCAGGCGTTGGCCAACGTGGTGGCGCTACGCCTTTGTTCCGGCGTGAGCGCCTTCGCGATTTCGTCCCGGTAGTCGATGTTCTCCTTGTCGCCGTTGCGCGCGGCGATCGTGGCGTTGGCGAGTGCGAAGACCTCATCCTGGGCCGCGCCCTGGCCGGTATGGTAGACGACGGCCAGCTTGAACTGCGCGTCGGCATTGCCCTGGACCGCGGACTTGCGCCACCAATCGACTGCCTGCGCATAGTCCCTAGTTACGCCCTGGCCCTTGGCGTACATCAGTCCCAGGTTGTACTGCGCCGTCGCATCGCCTTGCTCGGCCGCTTTTCTGAACCACGCGACGGCTTGCGCGTTGTCCTGCTTTACGCCGTCGCCGGTCGCGTAGATAACTCCCAGCTCCTGTTCCGCGTCGGCGTGGCCTTGCGCCGCTGCCTTGCGGATCCACGCGATGCCCTGCGCCTTGTCCTGCGGATATCCGTTGCCGAACTCGTACATCCGCCCGATCCGGTATTGGGCTTCGGGGTCGCCGCGTTCCGCCAGCGGGCGATATTCGTTGGCGGCGGTGACGTAGTCCTTCTTGCTCAGCGCCTCGTAGCCTTCCTTGAGGCCGGCGACGGCGGCGGTGGAGCACAACAAGACTGAGAGGGCGAGCAGGACGCGCAGTCGCATGACTCCTCTCGTGGGGAAGTCAAAGTACATCTAGGTCCTTCTTAGAGAAAACAAGATCAACAGGTGCGCCCTCCTCGATAGACTTTTTCAGTCGAGTAGGTCTCTTCCCAGATAGGCTCGACAAGTAGCTTGCGTCGGAATAGTCATTCTCCAATTCGTAGGCATTAAAACCTGTCATCTCGAACATTTGCAGAACCTCCCCCGCGCTCTTGCCAAGAGTTGCCAAGCGCCTCGGGCTGATTTCGATGACGACCTCGAGAGTTTCCGGGGAAGATTTGAGTAGCGGAAACATGCCAGCCATGACGGCCCACTCCGCTCCCTCAACGTCTATCTTGATTATCTTGGCGCGTTGCAGATCGTCGGACGACAGAATGTCATCAAGGCGCCTGGATTGAATTGCGCATTCAACTTTAAGGTTGTCTGTTTTGAGCACTGTTGTTTGTCCGATGTTGCCTTCCGGCCCTAGGTAGACGTTTGTAACGCCGGAGGAGTTCGAAGCTGCTAAATTGAGGGCGACCACATTATCAAGATTGTTGTGTTTGAGGTTATTCGCCAATTTCGCAAAAATGGACGGCGATGCCTCTATGGCAATAACCTTTCCCGACGTGCCAACCAGCTTGGCTGCCAACAGAGAAAAATAACCGATATTCGCTCCAACATCTACAAACACGTCACCCGGGCAGAGACGCTCCATGAGGAATGCCGTCAAGTTCGGTTCCCAGGTACCGAAATAATAAATGCGCCGTTGAATGTGATCGATTGTATTTCCCGAAATGTCCATACCAAAGACGGTGCGCGCTTTGAACCGGTGATCTGCGAACTGAAAGAAGTGGCTGAGCGCATTCCAGACAAAAGGCTTGCCGAGGACGACTGGCGCATAGCGGATGTATGCGCGAAAAACAGGGATCAATGGTGGACGTATCCACGTTTTAGCAATCTCGGAAGCGTTCATCGTTCAACCCCGAGTCCGGAGACGGTGCGATGCCCCCCGCAGTAGTCCAAGGACGACTTGCAAAGTCGCCGGACGAACACTTAGCTCACTGCATTTTGGGGGCGGATGTCCCGTCGGACCAGTGCGTCACTGGCACCATGATCACGCTCAAAGCTTCCGGCGAATCCTGGAACTGTGGGTTCAGCATCGGCGGCGCGTCGGGCATATCGGCGCCCCATGTCGAATCTTGCGCGCGCGGAAAATAGAACATGAGATGCGGCACCCAGTTGCGCGCCTGGTCGTTCAGATACCCCTGCCTGGACATCATATAGGTCATCGCGCCCGATTCCAGAGGCGGCAGCGCATGACTTGTGATGGCATCCTTGATCGCGGCGATCATCTCCGGCTTCGAACGCCCCGCCAGAACCAACTCCGTGCGTTTTATCGTGTACGGCAGGATCGAGCGCACCGCAGGGGGGTTATAGCACAGCGGCCCGCGCATATGCGGATTCCAGAATTGCGGGAAGTCGTATTGCGACATCCATCCGCGCTCGACCGCACAAACGAATCCGTTGCTACCCTTGACCGCGGTTTCGTAGCCGTGGCGCGTCAGCACCAGCACCGTCGCCTTGTCTGCGATGGAGGGCGGCGCGGCGCTCTTCGCCAGGGCGATTTCGGCAGCAGGATCCATCATGTATTGATCCTGGGGTGCCATCGTTGGGTAATCTGCCGCATGCGCAACGGATGCGCAGAACAATGCCGCACCGACTACGGAAGGGTATCTCATCTCATTGAGCTTTCTTGGCGGGCGAATTTGGTCCCTGGGACCGGCTTTGGCACTTATATACACCGCTGGATTCCGCTCGTCTAACAGTCTGCAGGCCCGGCCGTGACCAGTGTCCGAATTTCTGCATTTACGGCGACTGAGGACTCATCCGCCGCCGCGCGCGTGGCACAAAAGCAAAGGGCCGCGCATTCGCAGCCCTCGCCCTCGCTTCGCGCCGCCGTCGTGGAAAACGCGTGCCGAGTCCTCGCTAGGCGGCGAGAACCTGTGAACGACTGCTCATACGGCGGACCGCCACGATCGCAAGCGCCGCAATCGCGAACAGCGCAAGGCCGGACGGCTCGGGCACACTGCTGCTTGGTTGATCGGTCATGTCGAGCCAGAATTGGCCGCCAGTGTTGGCGAGCAGGGTCGTCCCCGCCGTAGCCGGATTGATCCGATAGCTGTCGCCGTTATCGTCAAGCCCGTACAGGTTACCGTCGCTGAGGAAGTCGATCGCGGCGAAGAGATCGCCGCCGAGAGCGCCGATCAATATCGTATTTCCCGTGACCAGGTCGATCGAGTACAACGAATTCGGTCCCGGCCCAAAATCGGCGCGAATCAGTACCGTGGTCGGATTCAGTACCGCCATCGATCGAACAGCATCGGTGCTGACGTTCGCCGTGACGATGTCGGTGGTGGCGGCAGTGGTGAGGTCGATCGAGAATATCGTCGGTGCACCACCACCGAAGGTCGACCCCAGCAGCGTCGAGCCGTCGAAATCGAGACCTTCGATGTCGTCGCGGCCGGTGCTCCCACCGAACGGGGAGGGGGTCCCAATCAGCGTAGCCGCGCCGGTCGTGCTGCTGATTGCGTACAGGTTGCCGTTGGAGTCGGTGCCGTATAGCTGGCCCGTCGTCGGGTCCCGCGCCAGTCCTTCTATAAGCTGAACGCCGGTAGAGCCGATCAGCGTCGCGGTCCCTGTGGCCACGTCCACTGAATACAGATTCTGATCGGTGGCCACAGCGTAGGCCAATGGGCCCGCCTGTGCAGTCGCCATCGCTGCCGTGAGCAACAAGCCCAGCAGTCCCGCCAAGACTCGCTTCATGATGTCCCCATTCGTCGAAACCAGGCGACCGACCACGCAAAACCTTGTATCGCGCACGCAATAATTATGCTAGGCACATTGAACCATGTACATCAAGCAATTAGGATTTTCCGTCAGGCCGGGTGTAAATTTTTTCGTCGCCCTGAAAGGAATCTGTCAGGGTTCTCGGATGCATTCTCTAGAGGAGGTGAGCGGTGGAGCAAACTGAAACCGCGTTCGAGCTGAGGCGTCACGTTCATCGGATGGAGTGCCCGCTGCTGCGCCGCACGGCGGACATGCTCTTAGCCATTGCACTCGCCATCGCGGCCTTCCCCGCATCGGCACAGCACGGCGCCGAAAGCAAGAACCTCGAGCTCGTGGGCTTCAACGACTTGCAGGCACGCAGCGCCTACCAGCCCGTAATCCAAAATCAGAACGGCCGCTGGATTGCCTATATAGGTCATCACGGTGGTACTGCGTCGATGCCGAAGCCCGTCAATCCTCTCACCGGCGAGCCCGAATTCAACGGGACCTCGATTGTCGACGTTACCGACCCGTCGCGACCCAGATATCTCCATCACATCCCGGGTGAAGAGGGTCTCGACGAAAGTGGTGGGGCGCAGATGGTCCGCGTCTGTTCAGGCAAGGGTCTGTCCAAAGGCGATCCGGACAGGTTTTACATGCTGCGCGTGTTCGGCAATTCGGCGCATGAAGTATGGGACGTGACCGATCCGGCTACGCCAAAGCTGCTGAGCCGCATTACGGGAGTCAAGGGTACACATAAGAATTTCTGGGAATGCGATACGGGCATTGCGTACCTCGTATCAGGCGCGCCCGGATGGCGAACGCGGCGCATGACGCAGATCTACGATTTAGGCGACCCGGCCAAGCCCCGCTTCATTCGCGACTTCGGGCTTCCAGGACAGCAGCCGGATGCGACCGGCCCCATTCCCGAAGAGCTTCACGGGCCGATTTCCACGGGTCCCGCGGGCAATCGAGTGTATTTCGGCTACGGCACGGACAAAAACGGAGTGATGCAGATCGTCGATCGGCAGAAGCTGCTCACGGGTCCGGCTGCGCCGACGGACGATAACCTGCGTTATCCTCAAGTGGGTCAGCTTGTGCTCTCGCCCAAGATCGGCGCGCACACGGCATTTCCCATCCTCGGACTCACCGTCCCCGAGTTCGCAAATGATCGCGACGCCAAGCGCGACTTCGTGCTGATCGTCAACGAGTCCCTGGTCAACGAATGTGCCGAGGCGCGGCAGATGGCCTGGATCGCCGACGTGACGGTCGAGTCGAAACCGCAGATCGTTTCCAACTTTACCGTCCCGGAATCGAGCGGCAAGTTCTGTTCGCGCGGCGGGCGCTTCGGCACCCATTCATCGAACGAAAGCATGACGCCGATCTACTACAGGCGCATGGTATTCCTCGCGCACTTCAACGCCGGCGTACGTGCGGTGGATATTCGCAATCCCTTCAGCCCGCGCGAGGTCGCCTATTACATCCCCGCGACGACCGACAAGACGACGCCGCGTTGCGTCAAGGTCGATGGCAGAGATCGGTGCAAGGTTGTGATCCAGACCAACAATGTCGAGGTTGACGACCGCGGTTACATCTATGTCGTGGATCGCGCGAACACCGGAATGCATATCCTGCAGCTCACTGGCGAGGCGAGGGATATCGCCGACTTTCCGAAGTGAGCCGCTGGCTTCTCCTAACGATCCTTCTTTCTATCGAGCTTTCCGAACGTGGGAGGGGACGACACCCTCCAGTTGAGGGCAGCGCTCCGACGATCTGAAACAAGGCAATAAGTGCAAGAAGAAAGGCAGGAATGCGATGCGAAGCCGAGTTGGAACCCCGGCCGGCAGATGCTAGCCTATGCTTGTCAGGCGGTCGCGCCGAATGCCGCGACGCCGAGAGGGGCAGCGAGATGACGAGACACGGGAATCGTGGGGGGCGCCACGCTACCAACATGAGCGCCGTGCTGACGGCGCTCGCGGCACTGCTTGTCGCATTCACGGTGCAAGCCGCTGCGACGATCTATCCAGACGTCGCCCGTGCCGATGCGGATATCGCCGCGGGCCTCAAAGACGCGGCTAAAACGAACCGTCGCGTGCTCGTCGATTTCGGTGGCAACTGGTGTCCCGACTGCATCGTACTCGACCACCATTTCCACGCTGCCGAGAACGCAGCGCTGCTGAAGAATCATTACGTCCTCGTGCACGTGAACGTCGGTGACAAGGGCATCACCGACAATTTCGCGATCGCCGAGCGCTACGGCATTCCGCTGAAGAAAGGTGTGCCGGCACTGGCCATCCTCGAGCCCGACGGGCGCGTCGTATTCGCGCAGAAACAGGGTGAATTCGAGGCGATGCGCAAGCTGGATCCAGCCTCGGTACGCACATTCCTGATGAAATGGGCGAGATAGTCCTCGCTTCGACCGCTTGTGCGGCGCAAGTGATTCAATAACGCGTGTCGCTCACCATGAGTCGAGCGTAGCGAACATTGCTGCTGGACGGCAGCTTAGGACAATTTGATACCGCCGCTCTTGGCCCGGGACCGATCGTGTGAAGCGGCTATTCGATCACGCGGGACGCAAACAAAGCGGCCTGCGCTTTCGCCGCAGGCCGCAGGTTCAAATCGGGTTGCAGGGACCCGCCCACGAACCCATCTGCGCGAGGTCCGGATCGCCTAACGCCGGGCGGGTGTCGCCACGGAGGACCTGGCCCCGCGCTGGTGGCCAATCCGCCGACTCGCACGCGTCACGGAGCAGAGGATAGCACTCCGGCGCGAGCGCGGCGCCCTGCACGATATTGCATCCATTGGGAGGGCGAAGACGTTAGAACCAGGCGGTTACCCGCACGCGGCGTTCGCTTAGCGTCGGCATTCGCCCCGGCTCCGCCCCGCGCGAACAGCTGAGCATCGACCTGGGCGCGGGAGTCCGCCTAGTTGGTCCAATTGGACGCCGGGGCGCGCGCCTACTGTAGTATCGTTTTTGTCGCGACCCGCTTGCCCTGAACGTAGACGTGCTCCACCGTGGTATTTGTCGTCGGGGTGTACTCGAGCAGTAAGTCACCGTTGGAGGCGTGCACGAAATAGGTTGTAGCCCCATTCTGCGTCCGCATAACTCGTCGATTGTTGCCGTCGTACGCGTACGCGATCTGGCCCGACGCCGGGCAGTCGATACACGTCAAATTAGAGGCGTCGTCGTACTGATAAACGTGAAGGTTGTCGTTGGTGACGTTGCCGTATCCATCGTACGAGAAGTATTGGGACTGAAAAGTTGACAATTTATTGTTGTTGTAAGTGTAGTTTCGACCCGACGCGCCCAGAATGTAAGCGCTGATGTTCCCTGTGGCGTCGTACGAAATCGTCGCACTTCCCCAAGGGCCCGTCGCGCTCGTAAGTTGGCTAATCGCGTCATAGCCGAGACTCATGGAACGGGCAGAATTGAGCTGGTCAGTCAGCTGAGTGACGTTGCCGACGCCGTCGTACGTATAGCTCTTGCTAAGGAACATTCCACCCTTGCTGCTCACGAAACTGCTAGGCCAATTCCTGCTATTTTCAGCGTACGTCGTCGTGACGCCGTTGGCATAGCTCATCGAACTTAGATTGCCGGAATCGAAATAGCCAATTGACGTGATGAAGGGGCTCGCCGAAGCTGGGCGCCCTAATGCATCAGGGCTGTAGGAAACGACGTCGTTGGTCCGTGGATAAGTGACGGTCGATAGCGCGTCATTGGCGTTATATGAATAGCCAATCGCGAAAGTCTGTCCGCCGACATTCAGGGTCTCGGACGTGAGATTGGCGTTGGCATCATAGCCGTAACTTCGGCTCGCGTCGGCGTCGGTAATCGAGGATGTCCGCCCGTTGCCGAAGTAAGAAATCCCGACATTGTTCCCGTTCGAATACTGGATAGCGATCAATCGATTGAGCCCATCGTACGAGTAGAGGGTCTGCCGCCCGCCCACGCTACTCGACGTCATGTTGCCTACTGCATCGCGTCCGAACGTAGTTGTACCCGTTTCCGGGTCGGTAATGCTCGTCAAGAAGTATGAGCCGTTGTAGCCGTAAGTCCTGGAGTAACCGGCCTTTGACACGGATGCAATGTTGCCGAGATCGTCGCGATTGATGGTCACCGTGTATCCGTCAGGCAAGTCAATTCCAACCAAAAACCGTCGATCTGGATCGCCGAAGGCGTTGTAACGATATGTCGTCGTTCTCCCTCGCTCGTCCAAGATTGAGACTGCGCTCCCGTTATAGGAAAAAGCGCGCACCGTCCCGTCGCTATTGCGCATAGAGGTCACGCGACCGAGAATATCTCTCGACAGGTTAGTCCCAACGCTCGCGCCCGGCAGCGATTCATAGGTCTTGTTGGCAAATGCGTCATAGGAAAACTGCGTTCGGATGCCGCTCCGCGTCACGCTCGCGGCGTTGGCAAAGCCGTCCAGCGATAGTGTTTCTGTATAGGATCCGCGCGTCGCCGTCCGCGAACTATTTCCTGCCCAGGAAAGCGTGGTCGTTGATCCCACAGGGGTCTGATAGCTTGTCAGACGGCGGATCGCATCGTAACCATACCTGTAGGTGTTTCCCGCGCCGTCCGTCTGCGATAAGACATTTCCATTAGTGTCTATCGCGCGGCTGATTGTCACTCCCTCTGGCCTGTATTCGGTCTGCGGCGTGCCTCGATAGTAGCCGACGTAGCTGATGCCGTTCCCCCTGGCGTCAGTGCGGCTCGTTAGATTGCCAACGGAGTCATAACTAAAATTCGTAGGCACGCCATATCGCGTCTCGTTTGTCATGTTGCAGTTGCCATCGAACGCACGCGATATCGTTCCCGTGCCGCTCGTTGTCTCGGTACTGGGAACGTTGATGATCCATTTGGCCAAGTTAACGCAATAGGCGCGCGTCGATCGTGTGCGATCTATCTCCCGATTCCGTGATTGTCTGTGGATTGCCGTTCGTGTCAAAGTTGGAATATGACGTTGTGTATGTCGTATTCGTTCGCACGATCGAGCGCTGCGTAAGAATTGGCGCGTAGGTCACGCCGTCGTTATAGTTGACGTAGCCCGCGACTCGTCGGGTACGGCGAGATCTGCTGTTTGTCCCAGCTATAGGTCTCCGTCTGGAGGCTGGACGTCGTCCGTTCCGCCAGCAGCCCGATTTTCCATGTTGTTCCAGGTCCGACCGTGTTAAAGCCGAAGTGCTTATAGGTTATGGTTCCCAGCGGCGAGTTAACCGTTGTCATGTCGTAGCTACCAGTTCCTCCCGGCGAGTAGCTAAAGCTCCAGCTTCCGTTTGCGCCTGTCTTCGTACTGACGACAGGCGTGTTGCCTGTGTTGTCGTTAAAGTTGACAAGGTTGTAGCCGTAGTAGATCGAGCCCGGTCTCTGGATAAGTGAGCTGGTTGATCGAACAAGAGCCTGCCGACGCAACCAGGCACGAGTTGTAATAGTAGTACCACGAAGATCCGGCCGGAGGCGCCACCTGCGTGAGCGAATAGGCGACACCCTGCCCGTTGGCGTTGGCAAAAGCCAGCTGGTAATAGAATCTCCAGGAGCCCTGCGACGTCGAGAGCTGAGTAAGAAGATAGACCGCACCCGTCAATGTGTAAGTGAAGGTAATCGTCCTACCATCGGAGGTCGAGATGCTATTAAGCAGCGTCGTCGACCCCTGCGTCGCGTAATATAACGTTGCCGAATTGCCATTCTTGTCCTGGATCAGCGTCGGGTAGTAGAACGGCGACCCCTGGACGCTGTTCGGGATCGCCTCGGCGATGACTTGCATCAAATCGTAGCGGGTACCGTTGGGCGCGAACACCTGCACGCCATTCGAAGCACACACGGCTTTCCAGCGCGCTGCCGATATGAAGTCGTTGTTCAGTGTGCGCAACAGTGCTTGCCGCCCACCGTCGGGTGTCTCGAAGATCAGCTGGTTTCCCGTGCCGCCCCAACAAGCGCTGGCAGGATTGAAGATGCGGCCGCCGATCAGCAAGCTCCAGCCAACACCGACGTTTGGCGTCTTGTTGTACGACGTTGTATCCGAGAACGTTCCGTACGATGCGGTCGGACTGTTGAACGAGCGCTCAATTACCAGATCGAAGCCGCCGTTCCCCGGCAGAGTTGAATCAATATTGTGCAAGCTGCAGCATCCCGGTAAATGGGTCGATGTGCTCGCTAAAATTGTGATTGACGGTCGAACGGAAGGGATTCAGTCCCGGATCCTGGTAGAAGCCTGGCAAAGTATCACCGGCTGAGGCCTGAAAGACCCGCAGTCCTATCGCGGTCGCAAACAGAAGTCGTAGAAGTCTAGTCATGGACATGCCAAACACCTATATGCCTTCGCGACGATCGAGCCTGAGTGCAATTTCAGACGTCGATTATTTTTCACTTCCAAATGGCTTATTGGGGAAGATTGTGCCTAAGAGATGTGCCGCTTTTTGCTTGGCGAATGTGCGGAATCGTGAAAACTCCTGTGAGTCGACAAACAATTTGGCTATGGTGTTCCAATGTTGCTCCAACAGGCGCGCCATGACATCCAACTTCGGGGGCGCACCCAAAGCACCCTGTGTGACCGAGTTGTCGACAAACTCAATCACATCCTCGAGTTTCTGCCAGCCAGATGAGTCATTACCAACGTCGACCGTAACTTGACCGCGATCACGCTCGAACCGAAGTGAAAATGGCGCTCCTCTCATGACAAGACTGGCATTGCCAAACTCCTGCGGGTTATATACTGCGGTGGTTTGTGCGAAGCCTTTGCCGACGATAAACAAAAAGGAGGGTGCGATATCAGGCAAGCTAATCACAGCGTCACTCTATCGCTTTGATGAGTCGAGTACCATCTGCACTAGGACGATATCCTTTGCTCGACATGTACTCCAGTTCTCTCGCAAAGTAGGAGCCTGGCCGAACCCTATCCAAGGGTGTTGCCAGTACGATTTCGTCTCCTCGCGAAATCATCCGATCTAGGAATTTCTGATTTGCCCCCCATCGTTCGGCGTCCGACATCTTGTTCCACACGGGTTCTGGTACGTTAAAGCGCCGGGCCCCCATGCTACTTGCCAATTCGAGGTATTCCGGATTATGGCCAAGAACAGTCGTGCCCTTGACCACCGATCTTTCTACCTCTGCCGCCTTTGCTCCCTCCGCTACAGCTTTCGCTACACGCGCACTTTTAATTGCCAAGCCCGTTCCCGGAACGGGGATCAGCACGGCAATGGCGCTTATGCTGACGTCTGTCGCCGCCTCGCCAGCACCAGATCCGTTGTACAACGCGACGCCTAGTTTTCCTAGATCCCAAAGGAGGAACCCAATATCGATAGGCGAGTGGCCGTTAGGATCGATGAAACGATACGGGTTGTTGTTCGCATACGCATACCGATTGAAGCTGAGCGGATTGTCGTCACGGAAACGCTGCGGATCGACGCTATAAAAGCGGCCGACCGTCGGGTTGTACCAGCGCCCACCGAAGTAACTCAGCCCGGCCGCGTCCTCAGTGGGTTTCCCGGCAAACCATAGTGCATTGCGATCTGTGGCGTCCTCATTCAAGTACCGCTCTCCGAACGGCGCGTAAACTTCATTCCAAATTACCGTGCCGTTCGAATCCGTCGCCGCAAGCGGCGAGCCGGAAAGATCATTGTGGTAATAGACGATGGTCGGGCCGCTTTGCACGACGCTGACAGTGATGGCTGCCGACGTCGTGGTTACTGCCAGATTGTCGGTAGCTTTGGCCGTGACGGAGTAGGCACCTAGAACGTTGTTGAGCCAAGTCAGTGAGTAAGTGTTGCCACCAGCGAGCTGGCCCGCGCCGATCGAGGCACCGTTCGAATAGAACGTAACGCTCTGGATCGTCCCATCAGTATCGCTCGCGGTCGCAGTGAGTTGGATTGTCGCGGGCGCGGGGTACGATGGCCGATCCGAGGCCACGGACACGGCGGGAACTAGATCGACGGTCATCGCAACAACTGGCGATGTGCCGGTGGCGCCGGCCGAGTCCGTTACCGTCGCAGTCAATGTGTAATTGCCCGACGTGCTGGGCGTCCAGGTGGAGTTATAGGGGCTTCCCA
This sequence comes from uncultured beta proteobacterium, assembly GCA_963697485.1. GTDB lineage: Bacteria > Pseudomonadota > Gammaproteobacteria > Burkholderiales > Casimicrobiaceae > PALSA-1003. The sequence continues at coordinate 873,825 of CAVOOD010000003.1, read as the reverse complement.
CCGTTGCGCTCCATACGATCGTGCCGCTGGCATTTTTGGCGGCAAAGGCGACCGTCGTTACGGAGCGCCCATGCGCAGTGTCCGCCACCGGGCTCGCTGTGACGTTCATGCTTGTATTCGGAGGCTTCACCTGGCCCGTCGTCGGACTCGATATAAGTACCGTCGGCGGATTTGCGACAACGACCGTGTTTACCGCAGTGGTCGTCGTGCCCTGCAGGTTGTCGATGGCCCGAGCCGCGAGTTGATAGGAGCCGGCGGCGACACCTGTCCAGCTAAATGAGTACGGACTCGTGGTGTCCGTAGCGATTACGGCGCCATTGGACAGGAAGGCAAGCGACGAAATCGTTCCGTCGCTGTCGCTCGCGGTGGCGGTCAGATTGATTGTCGCCGGCGCGGTGAAGGTCGCTCCGTTCGATGGCGTGGTTAACGAAACAATAGGCTTTGCATCGACCGTTACCGGGATGACAGCCGAAGTCACCGTCAGGCCGCGACTGTCGTACGCTTTTGCGGTGAGCGAATAAGCGCCCGTCGGAACGCTGCCCCAAGTGTACGTATATGGAGCCGTTGCCGTGGAGTTGAGCAAGGTCGCCCCGTTGTAGAACTCAACCCGGCTAATGACTCCGCACGCAACGGGCGTCGTGGCGGTCGCTGCCAATGCAAAACTTCCTGGCGGCGCGACAAACTGACCTGGCGGCGGTGAAGTTAGGGCCACCGTTGGTGCGCATACAGTAATCGTTGCAGCAGACGAAAAGGTCGCGGCGCCGAGGTTGTCAGTGGCTTTCGCGGTTAGTGTGTAACTGTTTGCCGGAACGTTCGACCAGGTAAACGAGTACGGCGACGTTGTCGCCGTTCCCAGCAAAGCCTGGCCGTTGTAGAAATCTACTTTGGCGACGGTGCCGTCCGGGTCGGAGGCTGTAGCTGTTAGCGTGATCGTCGCTGGGGCATTAAAGGTGTCGTTATTTGCCGGCGCCGAGAGGGTTACCGCGGGAGGTTGATCGGAAACTGCGGTCCACGCTTCGACTTCGGCGATTCGGGAGTATTGGTCGAGTGCTGCAGTAATGTTGATTCGGATCCGATCCGTCGTGAACGCAGTAAACTGGACGGTCCGTTTGACGAGGTTGCTACCGCTGACAGTGCCGAGAGTGGTCCAGGCGGATCCGGTCCAGCCCTGAACAGTGAAGGCGGTGACGCCTTCGGTACTGAATGTCATCGTGTCGGTCGGTTCGACCGGATTGGCGTAATTGTCCTGCAGCGTGTAGACAACGACTCTATTGATCGATTGAGCGCCATTGAAATTAATCTGCACCCAGTCCGGGAACGTATTCGCCGTGTTGTCGTTCCAGCCACCTCCATTGCCCCAATTGGCGCCGGCGCGCTCGTTGTTATTGATAGCGCTGACCGGAAAGCCGGTGCTGAAGGTGCTCGAGGCGCTGGCTACGCCGCCATTGCTGGCGAGGGCGACATTGACTCCAGTGACGTTGACGACCTGGGTCAAGGCAGGATTGTTGTTCGAACCTGGATTAGTGGCGTCGCCGCTGTAGGTGGCGACAATCGCATGGCTGCCGACAGTCAAGCCGTTGGTTATGCATTGCGCTGTTTTCGAATTGCCACTGCCTGACAAGGCGACTGCGGCACAGCCAGAAATTGTGGTACCACCATCGGTGAAGTTGACGCTTCCGGTAGGAGCCGACCCCAAGATCGTGGCGGTGAAGGTTATCGCGGTGCCCGTGGTCGACGGGTTCAACGAACTCGCGAGAGTTGTTGTGGAAGCCGTCCATGCCTCGATTTCGGTGATTCGCGAGTAAGACCCCAACGCGCTAGTCACATTGACCCGGACGCGACTGGTCGTGTACGGCGCAAATGCCACCGTGCGCTTGACCAGGTTATTGTTGGTTACTGTCCCTAGGGTCGTCCACGTAGAGCCCGTCCACCCTTGCACTGTGAAATTGACGATTCCCCACTGGCTGAACGTCATCGTGTCGGTCGGCTCTACCGGACTCGTAAAGTTGTCCTGCAGCGTATAGACGACGACGTGATCGATCGTCTTGCTGGCGCTGAAGTTGATCTGCGCCCAATCGGGAAATACGTCACCGGTTCCGTCGTTCCAGCCGCCCCCACTACCCCAATTGGCGCCGGCGCGCTCGTTGTTATTGATGGCACTGACTGGAAAGCCGGCGTTTATGGTGCTGGAGGCACTGGCGACTCCGCCGTTCGCGGCTAACGCAACGTTTGAACTGGCGCCCGTTTGAGCGAATCCCGTCTCGCTGCGCCAGAGCGCGAGAAGCAGGACAATTAGAAATACGGGGGCGCTAGTCCGCTTCATATTGTTGGTACCCCCCTAGGACGGGAGGCGCCTGCTCGTCGGCAGCATCTGCCGATCGCAAGAAGCTCGCGTGAGGTTGGGGAAGAAAACCAGGCGCAAGCGCCGTCGACGTTATCAAGCGGGCGCAATGAGCGCGGCGCGCGATGGCAACGTCATGCGGGGAGGAGCCGCAAAACACTTGGGTTGCTTGATGTGGCTCCCAGCCCACGATCGTACTCCCTAGAACCGGTATCAGCTGCCCGCTTACTAGCTCTCCGCGTTCGAGAGAGCAGCGCGAGGACTCGTTTTTGCGCCGATGTTCGCAACGTTATACTTGGCTAATAGATTGTCAACTGTCACTTCCTACAGCCAGACCTCGGTTACCTAGCGGTCTGATTGGACGAAGCGGTAGAGAGCCGCATTGCTTTGACAATGTGAGGCTTAGCACGAGGAAGAGAATCAAGAGACGAACCCAATACGTCGGCGCGAAGCGGCGACGGGCACGATCTGCGTCACACTTGGGCGAGCTGGCACGTGCAGGCAGGCATGCTGCTGCTTGCGCTGCAGGAGATGGGCGGCGGTCGAGCGCGGAAATGGTGCGGCGGTATGCGCATCTCGCCGCGGATCACTTGCCGCCCTGCGCCGAGAAAATGTGCCGCCCGTTGGCCGTTGTGCCCGAAACTTTGAGCACAAATTGGTCACAGTCGTAAAAACAAACAGCTCGCATCGCTGCGAGCCGTTGAACTGTTGGTTGCGGGACGCGAACCCGACCCAGAAGCGCGTACGTATCAGGTAGTTAGCAGCCCAAAGCGGCTGGTCGAGTCTTCTCGGAGGCTGTCCGCTCCTGCCGTTTGCGCGGAATAACAAACTTGATCTGTTGCTTGCCGCTTTCGGGACTGTCGTTTTTGCATGCTGGATACTCTACGATACGAGCCAGCTTCTCGAGCGTCTTGACGACGACTTAACGCCTGGCGTTGCCGCCTTCGAGCTGATTCTTGATATCGTTGGGTTGCGAAGCTGGCTCGAAGGACTGCTGAGGGCAAAAGGTTCACACTTCGCCTCTCGTGAGACGTTCAGGTCTTCTACTGCCGTGGTCTCGTCATTTCGCCTAGCGTGCCCTAAGTGTTGCTCGAGTTGGTGATCAACCTCAAGACCGCGAAAGCCCTCGACCTCACTGCCATCCCACTCGCTGCGGCTGCGCGCGCGGACGAGGTGATTGAGAGGGAATCGTTTGGTCGTTGGCGGCTCTTGCGCTTCCGGGGTGGGCGCCCGCGCAGGCAGCGGCCGCCAATGCGACCGGCGCGGCGTTTAGCTCGCGCCGAGATCGCCGAGACCTGACCGTCGCCGCAGCAAGGCAATTGATCTCGTCAGCCCGCGAGCGCGGCTTGGCGATGATCGTTGGCCAAAGGAAAAACAAATGATGAAGACACCTCGCGCCGTGTTAGCGGCGAGCTTGACTGCGGTCCTACTCGCTTCGAACGCTCTGGCGGCTTCGTGGAACGATCTAGAGGGCGCGCTAAAGCATGACACGCGCGTGCTCGTGGAATTCTGCGGGATACGCCACACTCTCAAGAGTCCGGTCTCGGAAGCTCCGCCAGACCGAACTGGCGCGCGAGGCGACGGTGCAGCGACGTCAGTTTCAATCCCTAAACCGCACCGGCGACGAATGCCACCTGCCAGTCAGCAAATTCGTCACGTTAATGGATTCGGGCACCGTGTACTGCCGACGCCCGCCTAGGTCAGCGCCGCCCACACCCCGCAATATGTCCAGATTACAATTGACAGAAAATCCGCGCGCGCGCTTACTTGCGGCAACAAAAATAGCGGCACCTGTCCCGCAAGGAGGAGAATTCAATGCGCGCGTTGCGATCGCTCACGTTCGCTCTGGTTCTTGCAATCGTCGGCCTTCCGGCATTGGCGCAGGAGCCGATCTCGAATCTTCCCCGCAACCAGACGCTGATCGTCGAGAACCCCGAAGGCACGATCAAGAACGCGGGCTGGTTCAACATCTGGGCCGTCAATGCCGGCGGCCAGTCCACCGGGCTGCATCAGCTGGCGATGGACACCTTGTGGTACATCGATCCGCAACGCGGCCTCGACGGCGTCTGGATGAATTCGCTCGCGTCCGACAAGCCGATCTACAACGCCGACTTCACCGAAATGACGGTCAAGCTGCGGCCCGGCATCTTCTGGAGCGACGGCGTCGAGTTCACCTCGGCCGACGTGGTCTTCACCACCGAGCTGCACATGAAGACCAACGGCATGCGCTGGAGCGCGCCGTTCCAGATCAACGTCGCGTCGGTGTCGGCGCCCGACCGCAACACCGTCGTGTTCAAGCTGAAGAAGCCGAACTCGCGCTTCCACGCGCTCTTCACGGTACGCTGGAACGCGGTGTGGATGATGCCCAAGCACGTCTTCGAGAAAGTCGCCGATCCGCTGAAATTCGACTTCAACAAGCCGGTCTCGCTCGGCGCCTACGTGCTGCACAGCTATGACCCGAACGGCAAATGGTTCATCTGGCAGATGCGCGACGACTGGCAGCGCACCACACTCGGCCGCTTTGGCAAGCCGGGCCCGAAATACGTCGCGTACGTGGACCCGGGCCCGCCCGACAAGCGCGTGATCGCGCAGATGAACCACGAGCTCGACATCATCCACGACACGTCGGCGGAAGGCATGTTCACGCTGGCGAAGCAGTCGAAGACGTCGCGCGGATGGTTCAAGGGCTTCCCCTATGCACATCCCGATCCGACGCTTCCGTCGGTGATCTTCAACGACCAGAACGAGCTGTTCAAGGATCGCCGCGTGCGCTGGGCGCTCGCCTTGCTGATCGACATCAAGGCGGTGTCGATGGCGTCCTATCGCGGCGCCGCGACCATCTCGGCGATCGCGATCCCGCCGACCGGCACGCATACCGAGAGCTACCACGCTGCGATGGAGCCTTGGCTCAAGGATTTCGAGCTCGATACGGGGAAGCGCAAGATCAAGCCGTACAACCCGGCGGTCGGCAAGGAGATCGCCGAGATGCTGCGGCCTTCCATGGGTGACCAGATCCCGAAGGATCCCAAGGAAATCGCGAAGTCCTTCGGCATGGGCTGGTGGAAGCCCGATCCGCAGGCCGCGACCGAATTGCTGCAGGCCGCGGGTTTCACCAAGCGCGGCGACGACTGGTACACGCCCGACGGCAAGGTCTTCACCGTGAAGATCGTGGTCGAAGGCGAGGCGCGACCGGTGATGACGCGGGCCGGCTCGATGATCGCGCAGCAATGGCGTCAGTTCGGCATCGACGCCAAGACCGACGTCGCGCAGGGGACGATGAACGACCGCCGGGCATCCGGGGATTTCGACACCATCATCTCGTGGAGCGTCGAGACCTGGGGAGGCCATCCCGATTTGTCGTTCTTCCTCGACAGCTGGCATTCGCAATTCGTGTCGCCGCCCGGCAAGTCGCAGACGCCGCGCAATTGGCAACGCTGGTCCTCGCCCGCGCTCGACAAGATCATCGAGCAAATCCGCACGGTCGGTTTCGACGATCCGAAGAGCCTCGAACTGGGGCGCGAGTACGTCAAGCTCATGGTGCAGGAAATGCCGATCATTCCGCTGATGGCCTACAACGTCTTCACGGTGATGGACGAGACGTACTGGAAGGGCTATCCGAGCGCGGAAGCCGATCCCTATACCGACCCGGTGCCGAATTGGGGGAACTCGCGGGCCATGATGGTCAAGCTCAAGCCCGCGAAGTAATGGCAACCTACGGCGGAGGCGGGCTTGGCGCTCACCTCCGCCGCTTTCTTTGGTGAGGCGGTTTCGGTGAGTGTTGCGCGCCGATGAACGCCTACGCGATCTACGCGGGGAAGCGGCTCCTTCAGTTCGCGCTCGTGGTCTTCATCGGCATCAATCTGGCCTTCGTCATCACGCATTCGACGCCGATCGATCCGGTCGAGCAGACGGTCGCCGCGGCGACCTCCTTCGGCAGCACGAGCCCCGAAGCGGTCGAGATGATGCGGCGATCGTTGCGCGAGCTTTACGGGCTCGGCGGCAGCCCGTGGAGCCAGTATGTGGTGTTCTGGAAGCGGATCGTCGTCGGCGATTTCGGCCCGTCGCTGTCGGCTTTCCCGACGCCGGTCTCGGTCCTGATCAACCGCGCCTTGCCGTGGACGATCGGGCTCCTGACGGTCTCGACGCTTCTGGCCTGGATCCTGGGAAATCTGCTCGGCGGGCTTGCCGGCTATTACCGCGACAGCAAAATCCTGAAGATCACGGGCATCGTCGCGATGGGCGTCCATCCGATCCCCTATTACATCGTGGCGTTCGTGCTGTTGGTCGTGTTCGGCTATCTATGGCCGGTGCTGCCGATCACCGGCGGCTCGCAGATGAACGTGCAATGGGGCTGGAACACGACGTTCATCCTGAGCGTGCTGCGGCACTCGATCCTGCCGGTCATTTCGCTCGTCCTGGTCGGCATCGGCGGCTGGTTCATGGGCATGCGCTCACTCGTCTCCAACATCGTGACCGAGGACTACGTCACCTATGCGGAGCTCGCGGGCGTCAGCCGCCGGCGCATCCTGTACGCGTACGTGATGCGCAACGCGCTGGTGCCGCAGGTGACCGGGCTCGCGATGTCGCTCGGATCGATCTTCAACGGCGCCATCATCACCGAGCAGGTGTTCGGCTATCCGGGTATCGGCACACTGCTGATTTCCGCCGTGCATACCGGCGATTACAGCCTCGTCATCGGCATCGCGTCGGTGTCGATCATCGCGGTGTCGGTCTGCGTGCTGGTGATCGACCTCCTCTATCCGCTGCTCGACCCGCGCGTGAAGGTCAGTTGACGATGCTGACCATCTTTCGCGACCTCTTCCGTTACAACCGCGAATTCCGCATCGGTGCGTTGTTGACCGGATTCATTGTCTTCTTCGCGGCACTCTCGTTCGTCTCGCCCTATCCGCCGCAGGACGTCTGGGTCGTTCCGCCCGACCTGCCGCCGTCGCTGGCCTATTGGTTCGGCACCACTTCGCGCGGCCAGGACGTGTTCTGGCAGCTCACGTTCGCCATCCGCAACACCATGCTGTTCGGCTTCGCGGTCGCGATCCTGAGTCGGCTGCTTTCGATCGCAATCGGGATGTGGTCGGGCTACAAGGGCGGCATCGTCGATCGCGTGCTGATGTCGATCAACGATACCTTCATCGTCATCCCGCTCTTCCCGCTGCTCGTGCTGTTCTATTTCGTGATGCGCGACAAGATGTCGTGGCCGCTGCTGGCGCTCGCGATGGCATGCCTCGGCTGGGCGTACGACGCGCGGCTGATCCGCTCGGTCGCGATGAGCCTCAAGAACCGCGAATTCACCCAGCAGAGCGTGTTCTCGGGCATGCGCACATCCGAAATCGTGCTGCAGGAACACTTGCCCTACGTGCTGCCGATCGTGTTCTACACGACGATGAACAATATGAACTGGTCGATCGGCCTCGAAGTGACGTTGTCGGTGTTGGGCTTCACCAATATCGACACGCCGACCATCGGGGTGATGATCTATTGGGCCAACCAGCACACGGCGATGGTGGCGGGCATCTGGTGGTGGATCTTCTTCCCCGTGTTGTTCGTCATCATCCTGTTCATCGGGCTGTTCCTGCTCGCGATCTCGATGAACGAGTATATCGATCCGCGCAGCCGGCTCGCCAGGATGGGAGGAATGCGCGGATGAGCGCCGCCTCCGCCGTCTAACGCCGCGCCGGCAACCGAGCGCGTGCTCACGGTCGACAACCTGCGCGCCTATTACCAGACGCGCTATTTCGGCATCGAGCGCGAGGTCCGCGCCGTCGACGGCGTCACGCTGCACGTCGACCGCAACGAGATCTACGGGCTGGCGGGCGAATCGAGTTGCGGCAAGACCACGCTGATCAAGACGATCGTGCGCGCGATCCGCCCGCCGCTGAATGTCGTTGGCGGCTCGGTCACGTTCAATTTCGCGGGCCGCGACCGCGACATCTATGCGTTGAACCAGAGCGACCTCGAAAATATCCGCTGGCGCCACCTGTCGTACATTCTGCAGGGCTCGATGAACGTGCTCAACCCGGTGCGGCGGGTGCGGCAGTCGTTCGTCGATTTCGCCTACCGCCACATCGGACAGCCGATGCCGGAGTTCCTGAAACTCATCGAGGCGCATCTCGCACCGCGTGCGCCTCGAACCCACGGTGCTCGACGCCTATCCGCACGAGCTGTCGGGCGGGATGCGGCAACGCGTCACCATCGCGCTGGCCAGTGTCTGCCGTCCCGACTTCATCATTGCGGACGAGCCGACGACGGCGCTCGATGTGGTGGTGCAAAAGGACGTCCTCGGCATGCTACGCGACGTGCAGCGTGAAATCCGCTCGTCGATGATCCTGGTCACGCATGATATCGGCGTGCACGCCAACGTCACCGACCGGCTCGGCATCATGTACGCGGGACGCCTGGCGGAAGAGGGCCGCACCGTCGATGTGATTCGCAATCCTCGCCACCCGTACACGTCGCATCTGGTCACGAGCCTGCCGCGGATCGGCGACGTGACGCAAAAGCGTGGCCTCGAAGGCGCGCCGCCCAATCTCGCCAATCCGCCTCCCGGCTGTCGCTTCCATCCGCGCTGCCCGCTCGCTATCGACGATCTGCCGCATCGAGCATCCACCGATGGTCGATGTCGCTCCCGGCCACCGCGTGGCGTGCTGGGTGACAGCGCCGCCCACCATGCCGATCGCTTTGCAATGAGCGCCGCAGGGCCGCCCCAAGGCACGCGCCCGCTGGGGGAAACGGCGCGAAGCGACGCTCGGGGGGATCCTGCGAATACGCCGCTTCTCGACATCGATCGTGTCGGCATGACTTACGTGGGCGGCGGCCTGTTGCGCCGCGCTGCCGTACGGGCGGTTGACGACGTGAGCCTCCGGCTCGAAGCCGGCAAGCCGGAAATCTTCGCGGTCATCGGCGAATCGGGCTCCGGCAAGACCACGCTCGCGCGCATGATCCTCAACCTGGCGACGCCGACCGACGGCACGATCCGCTTCCTCGGCGCCGACGTGACGCGCATCCGGACGAATCGCGACCGCATGGCGTTCATGCGGCAGGTGCAGCCGATCTTCCAGAATCCGTTCGAGGCCTTCAATCCGCTCAAGCGAATCGACCGCTATCTCTTCGTCAGCGCCCGGCGTTTCGCGGGCGCCCGCGGACGCATCGACATCGAGGCCAAGGCCGACAAGGCGCTGCATCAGGTCGGACTGTCTCTGGCCGAAGTCAAAGGCCGCTTTCCGCACGAGCTGTCGGGCGGGCAATTGCAGCGAATCGCCATCGCGCGCGCGTTGATTTCAGCGCCCTCGCTGATCGTCGCCGACGAGCCGGTGTCGATGGTGGATGCGTCGCTGCGGATGTCGATCGTCAACCTGTTCAAGGCGCTGCGCGACGAGCTGAAGGTCTCGATCGTCTATATCACGCACGATCTTGCGACAGCTTATTACATCAGTGACCGCGTGCTGATCATGCAGCGTGGCAAGGCGGTCGAAAGCGGCAACGCGCGCGCCGTGCTCGACAATCCGCAGCATCCGTACTCGATCCTGTTGAAGAACGCCGTTCTGTCGCCGGACGACGCAGGCAAGCCAATGGCGCCGGTCGACGCGGCACAGGATTCATCCGGGATTCCGGTTTCAAACGAGGAGTGAGCGCAATGCGAAACGTGGAAGTCACGCTGGACCGCGACGCCGTGATCGGCGCGACGGACCCGCGGCTGTTCGGAGCCTTCATCGAGCATCTCGGCCGCTGCGTCTATGGCGGCATCTACGAGCCCGGCCACCCGAAGGCGGACAGGCAAGGCTTTCGCAAAGACGTGCTCGCGCTGGTGCGCGAGCTCGCGCCGACCATCATGCGCTATCCGGGCGGCAATTTCGTCTCCGGGTACAACTGGGAGGACGGCGTCGGCCCGGTGAAGGATCGCCCCGCCAGGCTCGACCTCGCGTGGATGTCGACCGAGCCCAACACCTTTGGCACGAACGAATTCGTCGACTGGTGCCGGGCCGCGGATGTCGAGCCGATGCTGGCGGTCAATCTCGGAACCCGCGACGGCGATGCGGCGCGCAACCTGGTCGAATATTGCAACCACCCGAAAGGCACGGCGCTCTCCGATCTGCGCCGCAAGCACGGCTACGACAAGCCGCACGACATCAAGTTCTGGTGCCTCGGCAACGAGATGGACGGCCCGTGGCAGATGGAGACGAAGACCGCGACCGAATATGGCCGGATCGCCACCGAAGCCGCGAAGATGATGAAATGGATCGATCCCTCGATCGAGCTGGCGGCCTGCGGCTCGTCGGGGCGCACCATGCCGACCTTCGGGACGTGGGAAGACACCGTGCTCGAGCACACCTTCGATCATGTCGAATTCGTCTCGCTGCACACCTATCTCAACAATTACGCCGACGACGCGGCGGCGTTCCTGGCGAGCCCCGACCTGATGGATAACTTCATCGAGGAAGTGGTTGCGATTGCGGATGCGGTCGCGGCGCGGCGGCGGTCATCGAAGCGCATCATGCTGTCGTTCGACGAATGGAACGTCTGGTACCGCACGCGTCGCAACCGACAGGAGCGCGTAAAGCCGGGCTGGCCGGTCGCGCCCGAAATTCTCGAAGAGCCCTACAACATGCTGGACGCCCTTACCTTCGGTGGCGCCTGCATCTGCCTTCTCAATCACGCCGATCGCGTGAAGGTCGCCTGCCTCGCGCAGCTCGTCAACGTGATCGCGCCGATCATGACTGAAACGGGTGGCGCAGCGTGGCGGCAAACGATCTTCTATCCGTTCGCGGATTTCAGCAACCTGGGCCGCGGCAACGTGCTGCGCGCGACGGTGAACTCACCGACGTATGCGACCAATTATTTCGATCCGCGCGGCACCGACGAGGCTTACTACCCGATGCCCGCCGTGCCTTATCTCAAGCTCTCCGCCGTGCATGACGACAAGGCCGGAACACTGACATTGTTCGCGCTCAACCGTCATCTCAAGGACGACATGACGGTCGATTTCACCACCAAGGGTTTCGGCAAACTCGCCGTCGGCAAGGCGCACCAGTTGCATGACAAGGATTTGAGGGCCCGTCAACACCGCGAAAAAGCCGGACCGTATCCAACCGCTGCCGTTGCGCGACATCAAGATTCGCGAGGGCGGCGTGCGCGCGACGCTCTCCCCAGCGTCATGGAACGTCATCCAATTGAAGGTTGGGAAATGATTCGCTTCGATCTTGCTGGACGCATCCGATGAAATCATCGTTCGCGCGCTATCCCAGTCTCGCCAATCGCGTCGTCCTCGTCACCGGGGGGGCAAGTGGCATTGGCGCCAGCATCGTCGAGCATTTCGTCGAGCAAGCCGCCAAGGTCGCCTTCCTGGACGTCGACCGGGATGCGGGCGAGGCCCTTGCGTCGACGCTGGCCGGACACGGTCCTGACAATCCGTTGTTTGTTGCAGTCGACCTGTGCGACATCGTCGCGCTGCAGACGGCAATCGAACGTGTGCGGTCGCACTTCGGTCCGATCGGCGTTCTCGTCAACAACGCGGCGAACGATCATCGGCACGACATGGATAGTGTCTCGGTCGCGACCTGGGACGCCGGCATCGCGGTCAACTTGCGGCACCAGTTCTTCGCCGCACAGGCCGTTGCACCGGACATGCGCGCGCTTCGCGGCGGTTCGATCATCAACTTGGGCTCGATCAGCTGGATGATCAAGCAGGGCAGGATGCCCGTCTACACGACCTCGAAGTCCGCCATTCAGGGGCTGACCCGCAGCCTCGCGCGCGACCTCGGTCCGCATGGCATCCGCGTGAATACGCTCGTGCCGGGCTGGGTGATGACCGAAAAGCAGCTCCGCATGTGGGTCAATGAGACGACCAGCCGGCAGATCGACGAGAACCAATGCCTGCCGAGCCGGCTCGAGTCGGCCGACATCGCGCGCATGGCCTTGTTTCTCGCCGCCGACGACAGCCGGATGTGCACAGCGCAGGACTTCATCGTCGACGGCGGCTGGACCTGACTGGCGCAATCTTGAGGCTGCGGTGGAGAATATACGGCCCGGCCTCGGACGGTTCTGCGGCAAGCGTTTGGGCGAGCTTCGCCTGGTCACCGATAGCGGGGGTCTACGTCGAATGTGAAAATGCCGCCGAGGGTATCTTGCTGGCCGTCGGCGGCATATCGCTGGGTCGGGTTGCGGGGACAGGATTTGAACCTGTGACCTTCGGGTTATGAGCCCGACGAGCTGCCAGACTGCTCCACCCCGCGTCAGAAGCGTAATTATATGCCTTTTGAGCTCCCCTGGTCAAACCCGAACAGTCAGAACTTCCTTGCGCTCATGGGGCGGGGGAAGAGCACACCTGCCCGTTGACGCGGCACGGGGCGAAACTGAAAGATCTCAGCTCGGAAGTCTGCAGGAGCCTGCCATTGCGGTCAAACATCGTTACTTGCCAATGCCATCCCGAAAGGTTCGAGTCGATGACAAAAGCGCAAGTCACGTAATTCAGCTTGTGTTGCCTCATATCGTCGTCGATTATCGGCGTAGCCGTACCTTTTTGAACGAGCAAATGGTAACGAGCGAAACTGCGGAACGTGGTCGGTGACCAAGTAAACTTGACCTGAAACCCGGAGCCGGACGAAGGATTGCTGGGACAGCCTGTCGTCGGGTCGTTCTGCGCGATCACGGCGTTCGCTGCGGGTTTCTTGAGCGTCACCGCTGCGGCGTTTCCGATCAGGATCGTCGAGGCTAACCCTATCACCGCGACGGACAGTAACGTCGCGTTTCTGCGTAACCATGGCTGGTACTCCCCTTTTGTGGATTTGGAAGAATCGCTGGTGCGCCGAAGCTCTGGAGGCCTCGTTGCCGTCAGTATAGGGCCGCGAGACGGCCCCAAAACAGGGGAAGGTGCCTTTGTTACAGTCGTTCGGTCTCCGCGGTGCCCGGCCGCCACACCAGCAGCCGGTTCTCGATGCGCGTGACGACGAAGTCGAGGATCAGCGCGAAGATCGTCAGCACCAGGATGCCGGCGAACACCGTGTCGATGTCGAACACGCCTTCGGCCTGGTGGATCAGGTAGCCGACGCCGCGCGCCGAGCCCAGATACTCGCCGACGACGGCGCCGACGAACGCGAGGCCGACCGACGTGTGCAGGCTGGAGAACACCCAGCTCGTCGCCGACGGCAGGTAGACGTAGCGCAGCAGCTGCCGCCTCGACGCGCCGAGCATGCGCGCGTTGGCGAGCACCACCGGGCTCACTTCCTTCACGCCCTGGTAGACGTTGAAGAACACGATGAAGAAGACCAGCGTCACGCCGAACACGACCTTGGACGTGATGCCGAGGCCGAACCACACCGCGAAGATCGGCGCCAGGATCACGCGCGGCATCGCGTTCATCGCCTTGATGTAGGGATCGGCCAGCGTCGACGCGGTCGGCGAGAGCGCGAGCCACAGTCCGAACACCAGCCCGAGCAACGTGCCGATCGCGAACGCGAGCAGCGTCTCGACCAGCGTCACCCACAGATGCACGTAGATGCTGCCGCTCGGTGAACCAGGTCCAGATGCGCTTGAACACTTCGAGCGGCTGGCCGAAGAAGAACTTGGCGCGCGTCGGATCGTCGAACCAGAACGGCGGGATCAGTCCCGGCTCGGTCATCGCGTACCAGAACACGAACACGCCGCCGAGCAGCAGCGCGTGAGCCAGCGCGAGTTGCAGGCGCGAGGTACGCATCGTCATCGGCGGTCGCGGCTGCGCTCATGGCGCTCATTGGCTCTTTCTGGCTTTGCGCATAGCCCTTCAGCACCTCGTCCTTCATCGCGTGCCAGATGTCGCCGTGCAGCTCGACGAAGCGCGGCGTCATGCGGATCTCGTTGACGTCGCGCGGGCGCGGCAGGTCGATCGACGAATTCGCCGATCGGATGCGTCGCCGGGCCCGCCGACAGCACGACCACGCGATCGGACAGCGCGATCGCCTCCTCGAGATCGTGCGTGATGAACAGCACCGACTTGCGGTCGGCCGACCAGAGCTCGAGCAGCTCGTTCTCCATCAGCTGGCGCGTCTGCACGTCGAGCGCCGAGAACGGCTCGTCCATCAGCAGGATCTTGGGATCGAGGATCAGCATCTGCGCGAGCGCCACGCGCTTGCGCATGCCGCCGGAGAGCTGGTGCGGATAGCGGCGCGCGAAGCCGGTCAGCCCGACGCGCGCCAGCCACGCGTTGCCGCGCGTTTCGGCTTCGCGCTCGTCGACGCCGGCGAATTGCAGGCCGGCGAGAACGTTGTCGAGCGCGCTGCGCCACGGCATCAGCGAGTCGGCCTGGAACATGTAGCCGGCGTTGCGGTTGATGCCGGTCAGCGGTCCGCCGAGGACGCGCACCTCGCCCGACGACGGCTGCGAGCAGGCCGGCGGCGACGTTGAGCAGGGTCGACTTGCCGCAGCCGGTCGGGCCGACGACCGAGACGAACTCGCCCTCGCCGACCGTGAGCGTCGTGTCGCGCACCGCCGTGTAGCGCTCGCCCGGCTGCTCGCGCGAGGCGAACGTGCAGGTGACGTGTTCGAGCGCCAGCGCCGGCTGGCGAGCGGCGCGCCGGGGCGGTTGCGCATGCCGGCTTACTTCTTGTATTTCGCCAGCGCTTTTTGCGACGTAGCTGTTGTCGAACGTCTGCGTGAGGTTGATCGTCGGCCGGCTTGACCGCGGGATTGAACGCGGCCAGATACTTCAGCGTGTTTTCGCGCGCCTTCCTCGCTGAACAGGCCGTCGGGCGAGAACGCGTCCTTGACCTTGGCGTAGCTCGCCAGATAGCCGGCCTTGTTGCCCAGCAGATACTCGGGCGGCACGGTCGACGGCGATCTGGTCGGGCGTCGCCTTCTGCAGCCAGATCAGCGCGCGCACCATCGCGTTGGTCAGCGCCTGCACGGTGTTCGGATTCTTCTTCATGAAGTCGATCGGCGCGTACAGCGCGGCCGCCGGCATGTCGGGGCTGCCGAACACCGCCGCCGTGCCCTTCGCCGTGCGCGTGTCGGCGATGACGACGATGTCGCCCTTCGATTCGAGCATCGTGATCACCGGATCGACGTTCGAGATCGCGTCGATGTTGCCCGCTCTCGATCGCGGCGATCGCGCCGGCCGCGGTGCCGACGCCGATGATCGAAACGTCGTCGCCCTTGAGGCCGTCCTTGGCGAGCAGGTGCAGCACCAGCCGGTTGGTGCTCGAGCCCGGCGCGCTGACGCCGATCTTCATGCCCTTCAGGTCCTTCGGCGATTTGTACTGCGCCGGCCTTCGCCTTGGCGATGCCGATCGAGATCGGCGGGATAGCGTCCCTGCAGCACGAAGCCCTGCATGTTGAGGCCCTTCGGCTGCTGGTCGATCGTGTTTTCCCAGGCGCCGGAGACGACGTCGGCGCTGCCGCCGACGACCGCCTGCAGCGCCTTCGAGCCGCCGTCGAAGTCGCTGATCTCGACGTCGAGGCCTTCGTCCTTGAAATAGCCGAGGCGCTCGGCGATGGTCAGCGGCAGGTAATAGAAGCCGGCCTTGCCGCCGACGGCGATGGTGACCTTCGGCTTTTCGAGCTTGCCCTGCGCCTGCGCAACCAACGGCAATGCAGCGGCGACCGTCGCGCAAACGGCGAGCGCGATCATGCGGAATAGCTTCATGGAATCCTCCAGGTGCGAAAACGGCGCGGGTGCATCGTGTCTCGCCCGCATGCTCGGAATGTCAGGTCGGTACGGTCGATGCTCACATAGGGCTCACGGTGTGTCAACGAGGCTGCCGGACCGCTGACGCCGGCGCAGTTCAGTGCGCCAGCTCGCGCCGGCGGCGGATGCAGATCGGTCGACTTTCCCGCCTTGACCACCTGGCCCGGCAGATCGTGTCCGACGATCTCGCCCAGGCGCCGCGATGTCGCGAGCAAGCAGGTCGAGATCGACGCCGGTCGTCGTAGCCCATGCAGTGCAGCATGTGCACCAGATCTTCGGTGCAGATGTTGCCGGTCGCGCCCGGCGCGAACGGACAGCCGCCCAGGCCGCCGAGACAGCCCTCGTAGCGCACGACGCCGGCGCTGAGTCCCGCCAGCACGTTGGCGAGTCCCATGCCGCGCGTATTGTGAAAGTGCAGCGCGAGCTCGAGGTCCGGCCAGCGCTCGCGCACGCGCCGCACCAGCGCCTCGACCTGCCGCGGATTGGCCATGCCGGTCGTGTCGGCGAGCGTGACGCCGGCGACGCCGAGGTCGACATAGCGCGCGACGCCGTCGAGCACCTGCTGCTCGGGGATGACGCCTTCGAACGGGCAGCCGAACGAGGTCGCCAGCGCGCCGGTGATCGCCTTGCCGCTGCCGCGCGCGACATCGAACACTTCGCGCGAAGCCGGCGAACGACTGCGCGACGCGTGCGCCGGACGTTGGCGCGATTGTGCGTCTCCGACACCGAGACGACCAGCACCATCTCGTCGACGTCGGCGCGCCAGCGCGCGCTCGGCGCCGCGTGCGTTCGGCACCAGCGCGACATAGCTGACGTCCGGATTGCGCTCGATGCCCGCCATCACGGCTTCCGCGTCGCGCAGGTTCGGCACCGCCTTGGGCGAGACGAACGAGGTCGCCTCGATCTTGGCCACGCCGGTCGCCGAAAGCCGGTCGATCAGCTCGATCTTCTGCTCGGTCGGCACCCATTGCGGCTCGATCTGCAAGCCGTCGCGGGCGACGACGTCGTGAATGTAGATTTGCCTGTCCATCGTCTGAGCCTTTCAGATCGTTCCGGCCGCGCGCATGCGCGCGATGTCGGCATCGGCATAGCCGAGCGTGCGCAGCACCGCGTCGGTGTGCTCGCCCAGCGCCGGCCCGATCCAGTCGATGTCGCCGGGCGTGTCCGACAGCTTGGGGACGATGCCGGGAAATTTCATCGGCGTGCCGTCGGGGAGCGTCATCTGCCGGATCATTTCGCGCGCCAGGTACTGCGGATCGGCGACGATGTCGGCCGCGGTGTAGATCTTGCCATGCGGCACGTCGGCGGCCTTGAGCGCCGTCAGCACCTCCTCGAGATCGTGCGCGCGCCGCCCAGTCGCCGATCGCGCCGTCGATCTCCGCCGTGCGCTTGACCCGGCCGAGGTTGTTCGCGAGGGTCGGGTCCTGGCCGAGATCGTCGCGTCCGATCGCGTGCATCAGCCGCTTGTAGATGCTGTCGCCGTTGCCGGCGATGACGACGCTGTGCCCGTCGCGCGTCGTGTAGGTGTTCGACGGCACGATGTTGGTCAGGCCTGTGCCGATGCGGCCGCGCGTCTCGCCGAAGATGTCGTAGTCGGGGATCAGGCTTTCCATCATGTTGAACACCGCTTCGTACAGCGCGACGTCGACGACCTGGCCCTTGCCGCCGCGCGATTCGCGATGATGCAGCGCCATCAGCACGCCGATGACGCCGTGCATCGCGGCCAGCGCGTCGCCGATGCTGATGTTCATGCGCACCGGCGGCCGGTCGGGAAATCCGGTGACGTGGCGCATGCCGCCCATCGATTCGCCGACCGCGCCGAAGCCTGGCTGGTCGCGATACGGCCCGGTCTGGCCGAAGCCCGACAGGCGCAGCAGGATCAGGCCCGGATTGACGGCGGACAGCGCGTCGTAGCCGAGGCCCCATTTTTCCAGCGTGCCGGGGCGAAAATTCTCGATGACGATGTCGGCATCGCGGGCGAGCCGGCGCACGATCTCCTGGCCTTCGGCGACGCGCAGGTTCGCGGTGACCGATTTCTTGTTGCGCGCCTGGACGTACCACCAGAGCGACGTGCCCTCGTGCAGCAGCCGCCACTGCCGCAGCGGATCGCCGCCGTCGGGCGATTCGATCTTGATGACCTCGGCGCCGAACTCGGCCAGGATCTTGCCCGCGAACGGGCCCGCGATCAGCTGACCGAGCTCGAGGACCTTGAGCCCGGCCAGCGGCCGGGCGTTGGTTGCGGATTCGGGCATCGCAGCGGTCGTCAGATGTTGCCGCTGGCGCGCCTCGCGCGCAGCGCTCCCTCGAGATGCGGCAGCTTGTCCGCCATCGCGCTGCCGATATAAAGCTGCGGATCGGATGGCGGGCTGACGTTTTCCTTTTTCTCGCGCGCGGCGATGCTGTTCCGCGCCTGCTCGAACGCCTTGACGAACGAGTCCTCGAAGTGGAGGGCCTGCTGGAACAGCGCTTCGCGCGAAAAAGGTCGCGTCGCTGTCGGTGCCGCAGCCGAACGAGGTGCGATTCGCCGCCGACGCCGTCATGATCAGCGTGTGTTCATCCTTCAGCGGCTCGATGTAGCCGCCCGAATAGCAGGCCGACACGATGATGATGCGCCACTTGATGCCGGATTCGTCGAGCATCTCGCGCAGCATCTGCGGCGAAAGCTCGTCCAGCTCCAGAGGCGGAAACTCGGCAGCGAGCCGATAGTCGCGGCCGCCGTGGCTTTCCAGGAAGACCAGCACCACGTCGTCGTCGCGATCGATCGCCGCGCCGATCTCGTTCAGCGTCTCGCGCAGATTGCTGACGGTCGCCAAAGGCGTGTCGAGCACCGTACGTGGATTGTTGATCAGCGCTACCGAGCGGCCATCGGTGTCGAAACGCTGGTCGAAGAGCTCCCGCGCGGCGACGACGTCCTTGCGAAACACGTCTTCCGCGGCGTCCGGCGCGAAGCCGACGAAATACAGATCGGTGACGCCCGGCCGCTCGTCCTCGAGGTCGGTGAGCGCCTTGTCGAGCAAGCGCGGCTGCGCGGCGAGCGCCTCCTCCGACGCCGGGCTCGGATAGCGCGTGTCGCGCGCTTCGGCGGTCGACGCCGACGTCCACCACGCCGCGTCGGGCAGCAGCGGCGCAAACAGCCACATCGGGCTCATCAGCACCGCGGCGGCCACCACCGAGCGCAAGCCGTAGTGCGGCCGCGGCGGCGCGAGGCTCACGGCCGACGCGCGCCAGAGCCAGAACAGCGTCCACAGCGTCAGGATCGATTGAGCGCTGATGGTCTCGCCGAAAAAGTCGAGCTCGCTCAAAGGCCCGCCAACCAGCGCGCGCACGATCTGCAGCGGCCACTCGCTGGCGAGCACGATCACCGGCAGCGCCATTGCATAGTCGGGTTGCCGGAACGCGCGCGCCAGCAAGGTGGCAAGCAGCATCAGGATCGCGCCGAAGAACACCTCGCCGACGAGGCCGTGCATCGTGAACATCGCATCCGGGTCGCGCTGAACCCAGTCGACGGCCATATCGACCAGCGCCGAAAAGACGAACAGCGCCAGGAGCTGCGGCACGCCGATGCGGAAATCCAGGCGCGTTACCGGCAGTCCGATCGGGATGCGCCCGCCCCAGGCGACGTTGCGACCCAGATCGCGAAGAAATATCGGCACCGGCATGTCGCCCGCTATCAGGCCGCGCGTTCGGCGATGTACGACTTCACCGCGGCAACGTCCGGTGGAAGCACCGCGTAGCGCTGCGGCCGCTCCTCGATTCCGACGTACTGCGGCCGGCCGTGCCGCCTGCCGGCCGAGCGCCTCGCGTATCGTCGCCGCGAACTTCGCCGGCAGCGCGGTCTCGATGCAGATCAGCGGAATGCCGTTTTCGCGGTTCTCGAGTCCGACCTTGATGCCGTCGGCGGTATGCGGATCGACGACGATACGATAATTGTCGGCGACCGCCTGGATCGTCGCGATGCGGTCGGCATGCGTGCTCCGTCCCGACACGAAGCCCGACTCGCGCAGCCGCGTCTCGAGCGGCGTCCCGGACAGGTCGAAGCCGCCGTCGCGCTCGACCTGGGCCCACAATTCGCGCACCTTGGCCGCAGTCGCGATCGGCCAGGTCGAAAACGAAACGCTCGAAATTCGACGCCTTGGAGATGTCCATCGACGGACTCGATGTCTGCAGCGTCTCGTCCGGGCGGCGCACGCGGTAGCCGGCGGTGCGGATGAACTCGTCGAGCACGTCGTTTTCATTGGTCGCCAGGATCAGCCGGCGGATCGGCAAGCCCATCCGCCGCGCGACGTGCCCGGCGAGGATGTTGCCGAAATTGCCCGAAGGCACGGCGAATGAGACCAGCTCGGTATCCTTCCTGGTCGCCGCGAAATAGGCCTTGAAGTAATAGACGATCTGCGCGGCGACCCGCGCCCAGTTGATCGAATTGACGGTGCCGATCCGCATGTCGCGCTTGAACGCTGCGTCGCCGCCGATCGCCTTGACGATGTCCTGGCAATCGTCGAAGACGCCGTCGATCGCGATATTGAAGATGTTCGGATCGGTCAGCGAATACATCTGCGCCGTCTGGAACGGGCTCATCCGGTCCTTGGGCGAGAGCATGAACACCCGGATCCCGCGTTTGCCGCGCATCGCGTACTCGGCCGACGAGCCGGTGTCGCCCGACGTCGCGCCGACGATGTTCAAGTCGCGCTCGCCCTTGGCCAGCGCGTGCTCGAACAGGTTGCCGAGCAGCTGCATCGCGATGTCCTTGAACGCCAGCGTCGGCCCGTTCGACGCGCGCAGCAGAAACACGCCGGGCTCGAGCGTCAGCAGCGGTGTGATGTCGTCGCTGCCGAAGGTCGCCGCGGTGTAGGTGCGGTCGATCAACGCCTCGAGCTCCGCGGGCGGAATATCGTCGGCGAACATCGACAGCAGCGCGAATGCCAGCCGGCGATAGCCGAGCGGCCGGAGCTGCGCGAGCTCGGGCCCGCTGAGGGTCGGATAGCTTGCCGGCACCGTCAGCCCGCCGTCGGGCGCGAGGCCCTCGAGCAGGATGGCCGAGAACGGCTGCGGCGGCATGCCGCCGCGGGTGCTGACGTATTCCATCGCGACGAAGGCGTTAGCGCTCCGGCGCGAAGTCGACTTCGCGCACCGATTTCTGCACCCGCAGCCGCTCGACATTGGCGCGAATCTGCTCGCGCAGCGCCAGGCCGTTCGGCACCGCATGCAGGACCAGCAGCGGCGTCGTGCGGTCGGACGAATTCAGCACGACGTCGGACAGGCCGAACATGCGCAGGAAGAAGGGCTCGATCAGGGTCGTGTCCTTGACCCGATAGAGCTCGATCGAATCGGTGCGCTTGGTGAGCACGCCGCGGGTCAGTCCGACCCGCTCGGTCGTCACCCGGTAACGGAAAAACTTGAGCGTCAGGTAGCGCCAGAGCGCAATGAGCGCCGGGACGATCAGCACCCAGTAGGCCTCCGGCCGGATCATCGCGCCCGCAACGATGATCGCGGCGGCGACCAGCGCACAGGCGAAGTAGGTGCCGAAATTGGTCAGCTGCGACGGGGTGCCTTCCCAGACGACCGTTTCGCTCGTGGTTTCCATGCTCGCCTCCATGCGTTATGGCCAGTTTCGCAGGCTCTAGTTCAGCTCTTCCATCCGGATCCGGACCACCTTGCCTCGCACCGTCGGCAACGCCTCGATCCGCGCGATCGCATCGACGACGCCGCGTTCGACCGAGCGGTGCGTCAGCAGGATGATGTCGGTCTGCTCGGCGCCCTCGGACGGCTCCTTCTGGATCATCGCATCGATCGAGATTTCGCGATCGGCGAGAATGCGCGTGATGTCGGCCAGCACGCCCGGCCGGTCCAGCACCCGCATGCGCAGGTAATAGCTGGTCTCGACGTCGCCGATCGCCAGCACCGGCGTGTCGGAAAGCTGGTCGGGCTGGAACGCCAGATGCGGCACGCGGTGCTCGGGGTCGGCGGTGTGCATGCGGGTGACGTCGACCAGGTCGGCGATGACCGCGCTTGCCGTCGGCTCGGCGCCGGCGCCGGGGCCGTAGTAGAGCGTCGGCCCGACGGCGTCGCCCTTGACCAGCACCGCGTTCATCGCGCCCTCGACGTTGGCGATCAGCCGCTTGTGCGGGACCAGCGTCGGGTGCACGCGCAATTCGATGCCGTCGCGGCCGTTCGCTTTCGCGCGCCGCGTGATGCCGAGCAGCTTGATCCGGTAGCCGAGCTCCTCGGCGTAGCGTATGTCCTCGCGCGCCAGCCGCGAGATGCCTTCGGTGTACGCCTTGTCGAACTGCATCGGCACGCCGAATGCGATCGCCGACATGATCGTCAGCTTGTGCGCGGCGTCGATGCCGTCGACGTCGAACGTGGGATCGGTTTCGGCGTAGCCGCGTGCCTGCGCATCCTTGAGCGCGGCGGCGAAGGTCGCGCCCGTGGCGCGCATCTCGGACAGGATGAAGTTGCTGGTGCCGTTGATGATGCCGGCGATCCACTCGATGCGATTCGCCGTCAGGCCTTCGCGCAGCGCCTTGATGATCGGAATGCCGCCGGCGACGGCCGCCTCGAACGCGACCATCACGCCGGCCTTTTGCGCGGCGGCGAATATCTCGTTGCCGTGCGCGGCCAGCAGCGCCTTGTTCGCGGTGACGACATGCTTGCCGTTGGCGATCGCCCGCAGCACATAGGCCTTCGCCGGCTCGATGCCGCCGATCAGCTCGACGACGATGTCGACGTCGCGGTCGTCGACGACCGTCTGCGGATCGGTGTCCAGCCGCACGCCTTCGACGTCGCGCGTCGCCGACTGCGCGCGGGCGAGCGTTCGCGTGGCGATGTGGGTGATGCGGATCGGGCGGCCGGCGCGGCGCGTGATCTCCTCTTCGTTGCGCCGCAGGACGTCCCAGGTGCCGCGCCCCACCGTGCCCATGCCGAGCAATCCGACCTGCAGCGGCTTCATCGCGGCGTCAGCCATCGCGCGCGCCTTAAGCGAGTCCGTCCTCGCGGAACATCTGCTTGATGCCGCGGATCGCCTGTCGCGTCCGGGCTTCATTTTCGATCATCGCAAAGCGCACGTGATCGTCGCCGAATTCGCCGAAGCCGATGCCGGGCGACACCGACACCTTGGCCCGCGCCAGCAGCTGCTTGGTGAATTCGAGCGAGCCGAGCGGCCGATACGCCTCGGGAATCGTCGCCCAGACGTACATCGACGCCTTCGGAATGTCGACCTTCCAGCCGGCTTCGTGCAGGCCCTTGACCAGCACGTCGCGGCGCTTCTGGTAGGTCATCGCGATCTCGCGCGACGCAATCCTGCGGCCCTTCGAGCGCCGCGATCGACGCGACCTGGATCGGCGTGAACGTGCCGTAGTCGTGGTAGCCCTTGATCCGCGACAGCGCGTGAACCAGGTCCTTGTTGCCGACCATGAAGCCGATGCGCCAGCCGGCCATGTTGTAGCTCTTGGACATGGTGAAGAACTCGACGGCGACGTCGCGCGCTCCCGGCACCTGCATGATCGAAGGCGCCTTCCAGCCGTCGAAGCAGATGTCGGCGTACGCCAGATCGTGCACGACGTAGATGCCGTGCTCGCGGGCCAGCGCGATGATCTTTTCGAAGAACGGCAGCTCGACGCATTGCGCGGTCGGGTTCGCCGGAAAATTGATGATCAGCATCTTCGGCTTGGGAAAGCTCGACTTGATCGTGCGCTCGAGCTCGGCGAAGAAGTCGACGTCCGGCGTCAACTGGCACCTGGCGGATGTCGGCGCCGGCGATCACCGGGCCGTAGATGTGGATCGGATAGCTCGGGATTCGGCACCAGCACGGTGTCGCCGCTGCCCAGCGTCGCGAGCACCAGATGCGCGATGCCTTCCTTCGAGCCGATGGTGACGATCGCCTCGGTGTCGGGATCGAATTCGACGCCGTAGCGGCGCTGGTACCACTGGCAGATCGCGCGCCGCAGCCGCGGGATGCCGCGCGATACCGAGTAGCCGTGCGTGTCGGAGCGCTGCACCGTTTCGACCAGCTTGGCGACGATGTGCGCCGGCGTCGGCCCGTCGGGATTGCCCATGCCGAAATCGATGATGTCCTCGCCGCGCCGCCGCGCGGCCATCTTGAGCTCGGAAGTGATGTTGAAGACGTACGGCGGCAGGCGCGCGATGCGCGCGAACTGCGAATCGATCGGGGAAGCCATGCGGTTCCTCACCCCGCCAGCATAAGCGCCCGGACCGTCCGAGCGATGTGGCGGCGACTGAAGCTATAATCCTAACGGACTTAGGCAGTTACCGCAATGCACAACGACATGCGCACCCTTATGCGCCGAGCCTCCGACCCGGCATGAAATTCCATCTCAACACCGCCGACGGCAATGTGTTTACTGGTCACGGCGACGGCTATGTGCGCATCGGCGAAACCGACTACCGCGAGAATCTGCTGGTGACGCCCGAGCAACTGATCAGCGGCTGGGCGCCCGGCGGCTTCGATGTATTGAGTGAATCGGACTTCGCCGCGCTCGCCGCGCTCAAGCCCGAAGTCGCGCTGTTCGGCACCGGCGCGACGATGCGCTTTCCGCATCCGCGCCTGACGCGCGCCCTGACCGACGCCCGCATCGGTCTCGAAGTGATGGACACGCCGGCCGCCTGTCGCACCTACAACATTCTCGCCGCCGAAGGCAGGCGGGTCGCCGCGGCAATTCTGATCGGCCGCTGAAGGGATCGGACAACGGCGCGGCTAGACCGCGATCAGGGCGCTTCGGCCGTCCGCGACGCGTTGCTTGCGCGACTGCTTTCCGGCCGGATCGAAGCGAGCGCCGCGGCAAATCGATCGTCGTCCGGCAGCAGATCGACATAGTCGGCGATGCGCCGGATTTCGCGCGCGGGGTCGGCGAGCATATCGGAGAAATCGACACGCAGATGCTCGCGGCCGGCGAAGAACCGGTTGACCTCGTCCCATAGGCGACGCTGCACCGTCTCGCCCTTGGGCTCGGCCCACCACCAGCCGGTGCGGCGAATCGACGCGATCGATTCGTCCAGCGGGCGCCAGGTCCAGATAAAGCGGACCGCCGGACCCCAGGCTCGGACCAGGTCATCGCCGCAAAGTGATAGCAGCGGATGCTTGGCGCCGACGTGCGTCGCACGCCCCACTTCGAGGAACGAGATCCAATCGCTGAGCTTGCGCACGCGTTCGGCGGGGGGAAAGCGCTCCTCCAGGTAAGGCTCGTGCCACCAGCTCCGCAGTCGCCTCGCAAGGCGCGCCGATTCGTAATTGTCCATCCAGTATGGCGCGCCCATCTCGACACCCAGGTGATGCAGCACACCCGCGGCGGCCGACGAGCCGGAGCGATACAAGCCGAGCACGGCTATCCGCGTCGTCATCGGCGATCGCGCCTAAGGCCAAGCGTGATGCATCTTCAAAACCTCCACGGAAAAGCTTGTGTCCGGCGCGATTGTAATGCAGATTTCGCTCGTATCCGCGGCAGCGAAGGAAGACAGCAATGATCAAAGTCTACGGGACGTCATTGTCGGGCAACTGTCACAAGGTTCGCATGGTCCTCGAGGCCTTGCACCTGCCTTATGCCTGGATCGAAATCGACTCCTCGAAAGGAGAGACGCGCACGCCCGAATTTCTCGCCAGGAATCCGAACGGCAAGGTGCCGGTGGTCGAGCTCGAGCCCGGCGTGTATCTGCCGGAATCGAACGCGATCATCTGTTATCTCGCCGACTCTTCGCCGCTGATGCCCGACGACCGCCTGCTGCGCGCCCGCGTTCTTCAATGGCTCTTTTTCGAGCAATACAGCCACGAGCCCTATATCGCCGTCGCGCGCTTCCTGTGCCGCTTTCATCCGGACCCGCCATCGCAGCGTACGCTGGTCGAATCCAAGATGCCGGGCGGATATCGCGCGCTGGAAGTAATCGAGCAGGCGCTGGCCGGGGCGCCGTTCCTGGTCGGCGGGCGCTACACGATCGCCGACATCGCCTTGTACGCCTACACGCACGTCGCCGACGAAGGCGGGTTCGACCTGGCGCGGTTTCCCGCGATCCGCGGCTGGCTTGCGCGCGTCGCCGCGCAGCCCGGTTACGTCCCGATGGCCGCGCCCTGAAGGCGCGCCGCGCCGTTCAGCACTGGATCGTCTGCCGGCAGTACTGGGTGAGCTCGCGCACGACGGTCGTCGCGCCGACCGGCATCCGGGCCTTGCCCTGGCCGTACTCCATCGTCAGCTTGAAGTCGTATTTGCGGAAGAACGCATCGAACTGCTCGGCGCCGACGGTGCCCAGCGCCGCCACAGCGTCGGTTGCACCGTCGTAGTCGAGCAGGATCGCCGCCAGCGGCTGCGGCGCGGGCCCGCTGAGCACGCGTGCGCCTGCGGCGGGATCGTAGACGCTATGGTCGGCGCAGCAATGAATGACGTTGCCGTCGGAGGTCGGCGAGCGTTCCGACTGGAAACGGATGAACGAGATGTCGCGCGTCGGATAGGCGAGCTTGTGCGCGCATATCGCCGAGTACGAAACCACCGACTGCCCGGGGCCGACGCCACCGGTCCATGCGTAGCTGCGCGCCGTCGGCGCGCAATATGCTGTCGGCGGCGGCCACCGGCCGGCCGAGGTTGAGCAGGAAGCACGGTGTGCCCGCGTAAGGATAGTTGAATACGTAGTTGGTCTTCAGCGCGAGGTCTGCGAGTCTGATCGGCGCGCCGTGAACGTCGACCAGTTTCGAGCGTCCATACAAGCGCGGCTCGGCGCTGGCCCAGGCATCGCCGAGCGAACCCAGCTGCGCAGCGCCGGCGACCATCGTGCAGACGCGCAAGAATTCTCGTCGTTCCATCGTGTCTCCACCTCCTCCTCGGTTGCGCGCCGCGCGACAGCCCAACGCGGACATGAGGACCGCGCTCGCGGCCGCGCGCCGGCGCGGCCAAGTCATCGTGCCCGGCTAGTCTCCCAGGCCGGCGAGCACGCGCACGTGCGCGGTCGCGCTGCGGCCGAGCGCATTCAGCGCATAGCCGCCTTCGAGCGTCGACACGATGCGGCCGCCGGCATGCCGGGCCGCGACCTCGGCGATCCTGCTGGTCACCCAGCCATAGTCGTCGTCGGTGAGCTGGAGATTGGCCAGCGGGTCCTCGCGGTGTGCGTCGAACCCGGCGGACACGAAAATGATCTCCGGCCGATGCGCCTCGAGCGCAGGCAGGCACACCTCGACAAAGGCCTTGCGAAAAGCATCGCTGCCGCTGCCGGGCGAAAGAGGGACGTTGTGCATGTTCGAACCCAGCGGGTCGACGCCCGAATACGGATACAGCGGGTACTGAAACGTTCCGGTCATCACCACGCGATCGTCACCGGCGAAAATATCCTCGGTGCCGTTGCCGTGGTGCACGTCGAAATCGACGACCGCGGCGCGCGCGAGTCCGTGGTGCTCGAGCGCATGCGCGACGCCGACCGCGACGTTGTTGAACAGGCAGAAGCCCATCGCCCGATCGCGCGTCGCATGATGACCCGGCGGCCGCACGGCGCAAAACGCCGTGTCGAGCTTTCCACCGACGACCAGGTCGGTCGCGAGTATCAGCGCCCCGGCGCCGTGCCGGGCGGCGTCGAGCGAGTCGGGGTTGAGCGCCGTGTCCGGGTCGAGAAAATGCACGCCGCTTTCGGGGCTCGCCTCCTCGATCTCATCGATGTAGTGCGCAGCATGTACACGCGCGAGTTGCTCGCGCGTTGCCGCCGGCGCGAGATGGTGCTCGATGAGCGCATCGAGTCCCGAGCTGATCAGCCGATCCTGAACCGCATCGAGCCGCTCCGGGCATTCGGGGTGATACGGCCCCATCGCATGAAGGCGGCACGAGGGATGGGTGATGTACGCGGTGGACACGGATTCGGTGGGTCGGCCGCGGGCGCAACACGCGCCGCCGCGGCTTGGGGGTCGAGCGGAGTGTAGCGCGCCGCGAGCGGTAATGACTAGCCGCCGATTGCCCTCTATAGTGCTCGTCTGGCCAATACCTGCGAAGAATCAATGAGCCTGCGCCCCGCCGATACCCGCGTCATTCCGCTGCCCGAAAGGCTGGCGGCGGTCGTCGATACGCTCGGCAGCATCGTCGTCGGCAAGCAGACGCCGCTGAAGCTCGCACTGGCCTGTCTGCTGGCGCGCGGCCATCTGCTGATCGAGGACATCCCCGGCGTCGGCAAGTCGACGCTGGCGCAGGCTCTGGCGGCGACGCTGGGCCTGCAGTACGCCCGCGTCCAGTTCACCAGCGATCTGTTGCCCGCCGACGTGCTCGGCGTGTCGATCTTCGATCCTGCCACCCACGCGTTCCGTTTTCATTCGGGACCGATTTTCCACTCGATCGTGCTGGCCGACGAAATCAACCGCGCCCCGCCGAAGACGCAAAGCGCGCTGCTCGAGGCGATGGAGGAGCGCCAGGTCTCGATCGACGGCAACACGCGGCCGCTGCCCGAGCCGTTTTTCGTGATCGCGACGCAGAATCCGGCCGAGCAGATCGGCGCGTATCCGTTGCCCGAATCGCAGCTCGACCGTTTTTTGATGACGATCGAGCTGGGCTATCCCGAGCCGGCGGCGGAGCGCGAGCTGCTGCTGTCCGGTGACCGGCGCGTGCGCATTGCGGAGCTCGCGCCTTGCGCGGATGCGGCGACCTTGATCGCGTGGCAGCGCGAGGCTGCCGCGGTGCACGTCGCACCCGCGCTGCTCGACTACGTGCAGGCGCTGCTCGCCGCCTCGCGCGGCGCCGGGCGCGACCACGGGCGCGCATCGCGGCCTGTCGCCGCGCGCCGGCCTCTTGCTGGTCGCAGCCAGCCGCGCCTGGGCGCTGCTGGCCGGACGGCCGATGGTGCTGCCCGAGGACGTGCAGGCGGTGTTTCCCGCGATCGCCGGCCATCGGCTCGCCGGCAGCGCGCGCGCCGGAGGCCCGCAGGCGAAGGCGCTGCTGCGCGCGGTGCCGCTGCCCTGATTCCGGCAATCCTTCGGCGATGCACTCGCCCGCGATCGAACGTTGCGCCGGCATGCGCGGCTGAATCCGGCGCGGGACGGCTGAACGGCGGCATCAACCGACGATGGCGACGCTTCCCTTAAGCACCTCGTGGATCGCACGGACGCGGCAGCGCTTCTGGCGCCTCGCACCCGGCGACCGCGAGCCGGTGATCCTGCGTCACCGCCGCATCTATATCCTGCCCACGCGCCGCGGCTTCGCAGTGATCGCGACCCTGGTGACCATGTTGCTGACGTCGATGAACTACGCGCTGTCGCTCGGTTACGCGATGACTTTCATCGCCGCAGGCATGGTAGCGGCGGCTCTGCTCGCGACGTTTCGCAATCTCGCCGGCATCGCAACCTCGCCGGTGGCAGCCGGCGAAGCCTTCGCCGGCGGCGAGGTCACGTTCACGCTGTCGCTTGGCAGCGGTGAACGACAGCGCACCGGCATCGTCGTCGCGCCGTCGGACGGTGTACTGGAGGTGATCGATCTGCCGGCTGATGCGACGCGGCCGGTCGTGCTGACCGTCGCCGCGCCTCGACGCGGTCCGCGGCCGCTGGGCAGAGTGACCTTGTGGAGCAACTTTCCGCTGGGCCTGTGGCGAGGCTGGGCCTACGTGCATTTTCCTTTGACCGCGTGCATCTATCCGGCGCCGGAAATGGCGCCGCCGCCGTTGCCGGTGAGCCGGCTCGGCATCGATCCGCAACGCGCAGCGCGCGCCGCCGATGCCGAGCTCGGGGGCTTGCGCGATTACGAGCGCGGCGACCCGCACAACCGCATCGCGTGGAAGGCGGTCGCCCGCGGCGCCGGCTGGTACACCAAGCAATTCGAAGGCGGCGCAGGCGGCGGCGCCCTCGACCTCGACTGGTCCGAACTGCCGCCGGCCCTGGACGAAGAATCGCGGCTGTCGCGCCTGACCGCCTGGGTCCTCGCCGCCGAGCGCGAGACGCGCGCATTCGCGTTGCGGCTTCCCGGCAGCGACCTCGCGCACGGACAGGGCGCCGGCCATCGTCGCGCCGCGCTGGTCGCGCTGGCCACGTTTGGCCGGCCGAGTCCGCCGTGAACGGGAACAAGACCGGAGCGCCGCTGGCGCGCACGCAACTCGGCGCGCTTGGAGCATTGCTTCTGTGCGCGCAAATGCCGCTGTGGGCGCACGTCGACCGCTGGATCGCCCTCGCCGGCACGGCACTGGTCATCGGACGCCTCGTTTTTCCGTTTGACCCGCAACAAGCTGCGCAATCTGCGCCGCTGGCTGTTGCCGGGCTTGGCGCTGGCCGCGGCGATCGGCATACGCGCCGAGTATGGCTATTTCATCGCGCGCGACCCGTGCGTCGCGTTCCTCTACGTTCTGGTCGGCATCAAGTTCCTCGAGGCCCGCGGTGCGCGCGACGGCGCGCTGCTGGTTTGCCTCGCGCTGTTTCTCGCGCTGACGCAGTTCTTCTACGCGCAGACGATCCTGGCCGCCGTCGCCGCGATGCCCGCGCTGCTGGCGACCGGCGTCGCATTGGCGGTCCTGCGCACTCCGGCGGGTGCGACCGAACCGTGGCGACCGCATCTGCGCGCGACGGTGCGGCTGATCCTGCAGGGCGTGCCGATCGCGGCGCTGCTGTTCGTGCTGTTTCCGCGCCTGGCCGGACCGCTGTGGGGAAGCCCGCTCGAAAGCGGCGCGCGGACCGGCCTTTCCGAAAGCATGTCGCCCGGATCGATCAGCGATTTGTCGCTCTCCGACGAGGTCGCGTTTCGCGTCGAATTCACCGGCGCGCCGCCGCCACCGTCGCAGCGCTATTGGCGCGGCCCCGTGTTCTCGCGTTTCGATGGCGTCACCTGGCGCCCGCTATACAAGCTGCGCATTGGCCAATTCGTGCCGCCTGCCGGTCGCCCATCCGACTACACGGTGACGATGGAGCCGCACGGCAAGCTCTGGCTGTTCGCGCTCGAGCATCCGACCGGCCCGCCTCGTGCACCGAGTCCTGACGCGCCGGCAGGAGTTCCGACCGAGGCGCTCGCCGCCGTGACCTACGACCAGCAGCTGCTGGCCAAGGCCCCGGTCACGCAGGCGGTCCGCTATACGGTGCGTTCGGCCACCGTGGGCACGTTCGCCGCGGTGACGAACGATGCGTCGGACAACCTGCAAGTGCCGCGGGGCAATCCGCGCACGATCGAATTCGCGCGCGACCTGCGCGCGCGCAGCGCGTCGGATCGCGCGTACATCGCCGCGGTGCTCGACTGGTTCCGCACCGAGTCGTTCGTCTATACGCTGGCGCCCGACGCTTCTCGACCGGGATCCGGTCGACGGCTTCCTGTTCGACACGCACCGCGGCTTTTGCGAGCACTTTGCCGGCGCATTCGCTTTGCTGATGCGCGCCGCCGGCATTCCGTCGCGCGTCGTCACCGGATACCAGGGCGGCGAAATGAACCCGACCGGCGAGTACATGATCGTGCGCCAGTCCGATGCGCACGCCTGGGCGGAGGCGCTGCTCGACGGGAAGTGGCAGCGGGTCGATCCGACCGCCGCGGTCGCACCGTCGCGCATCGAGCGCGGCATCGGCGCGGCACTGCCTGCAGGCGAGCGCGTTCCTTACCTTGCGCAGGCTCGAGATGACCTGGCTCAAGAGCCTGAGGCTGCACTGGGACAGCGTCAACTATCACTGGCAGCGGGGATTCGTCGGCTTCAATCTCGAACGTCAGCGCGATTTCCTGCGCGATATCGGACTCAAGGGCGCACCGCCGTGGCAGGCTCGTCGCGGTGCTCGCCGGCGCCGCCTTCGTCTGGGGAATCGCGGTGCTCGGATTCTCGCGGCTGCGCCCCTCGCGCATCGACGCCGAGGTGGCGCTATGGCGGGCAGCGTGCCGCAGGCTCGCGCGCGCCGGACTCGCGCGCCGCCCGGAAGAAGGGCCGCTCGCGTACGCCGACCGCGCAGCAGCGCGCTGGCCGTCGGTTGCCGCACTGATCAAGGGCATCGCCGAGCGCTACGCGCTGCTGCGCTACGGTCCCGCGGCAGGCCGAAGCGAGGAAATCGTCGCGCAATTGCGCATCAGCGTCGGCGCGCTGCCGCCGGCGCGCGAGTTGCGACGCTGTGCCTGCGCACGGATCGCGCTCAGCGACAGCTCGTCTAAAGCAGCGCGTCGCGCGACAGGCCCTTGCGACGCAGTCGGGCGCGGAGCTTGTCGAGCGCCTCGGCCTGGATCTGGCGCACGCGCTCGCGGGTGACGCCGAGCTCGCGCGGCGAGATGCTCGAGCGTCGCGACGTCGCAGCCGTTCAAGCCGTAGCGGCGCTCGATGACCAGTCGCTGCCGCTCGGACAGCTCGTCCAGCCATTGCTTGACCCAGCCCTCGATCTCGGAATTGTGCAGCAGCAGCTCGGGGCCGGGCGCGTCGTCGTCGGCTCAGCTGGTCGCCGATCGACAGTCCCGATCGACGTCGAAGGCGCATCGAGCGAGGTGACGTGCTCGTTGTAGCCCAGGACCTTGCGCACCTGCTCGACCGGCTTGCCGAGCAGATGCGCGACGTCGTCGAGCGTCGGGTCGCGCCCCTGCCCGAGCATGCCGTGCGTCTCGAGGTGGCGCAGCGCGCGCAGCACGATGTTGAGCTCCTTGACGACGTGCGCCGGCAGCCGGATCGTGCGCGACTGGTTCATGATCGCGCGCTCGATCGACTGTCGTATCCACCACGTCGCGTAGGTCGTGAAGCGGAAGCCGCGCTCCGGGTCGAACTTCTCCAGCGCGTGGATCAGGCCGAGATTGCCTTCCTCGATCAGATCCGCGAGCGTCAGGCCGCGATTCAGATAATGCTTGGCGATGCTGACCACCAGCCGCAGGTTGTGCTCGATCATCTTCTGCCGCGCCTCGAAGTCGCCGTCGCGGTTGGCACGCGCGTACTCGAGCTCCTCGGCCGGCGTCAGCAGCGCGTTCTGGCCGATCTCGTTCAGGTAGATCTGGGTGATGTCGTTGAGGAAGTCGGCGCCGACGCCGACGACCGGCATGTCGAGCGGCAAATCGCGCGTCTGGGTATCGGGCTCCGGTGCCGCGGGCGGTTCGTCGTCGTCTGCCGCCGAATGCGCTCTCATGCGTGGTCCGGCCCGCCGCTACGCCGGCGGCAGGAATTTCGCCGGGTCGACCGGCTTGCCGAGGCGGCGGATTTCGAAATGCAGCTTGACCTGGTCGGCGTCGCGTGTCGCCCATCTCGGCGATCTTCTGGCCCTTGCGCGACCTGCTGGCCTTCCTTGACCAGGATTTCGCGATTGTGCGCGTAGGCCGACAGGAACGTGTTGTTGTGCTTGATGATGATCAGCTTGCCGTAGCCGCGCAGTCCCGTTGCCGGCGTAGACGACCTTGCCGGCGGCCGCTGGCGAGCACCGGCTGCCCCGCCTTGCCGGCGATGTCGATGCCCTTCAGGTTCGCCGTTTCGGAAAAGCCGGAGATGACTTTGCCCGCTGCGGGCCACGCCCAGTCGATGTTGTCGTCGTCGATCTCGGGCACGCGCGGCGATTCGATGCGCGCCGGTGCCGCCGCGACCGTGCGCTGGTGACGTTGCGCGACGGCGGCACGCGGCCGGCGCAGGCGCGGCGACCGGTGGCCGGCGCGGCGGCGCGGCAGGCGCCGCCGCAGCTGCTCTGCTGCATCTGCGCCAGCGCCTGCTCCGAATACGGCAGCTTCAGCGCCTTCGGCTCGCTTTTGTACGCCGCGGTGTTGCCGCGGCCCGAAGGCGCCGCTCCGGTGAACGGCAGAGTCCGCGTTTCGCTGCCGACCGGTGCGATCGCAGGTGCGGCCGCAAGCGGTGTCGTCACGGCGGCGCCGGGCGCGGCGACCGCGGCACCGGCTTCGCCCGGCGGCGCGAGCACGAGCACCTGACCGACGCGGATCACGTTGACGTTTTCGATGTTGTTCCATGCGGCGAGCTCGCGGTAGTCGAGCGCCGTGGTCGAGCGCGATCTGGTAGAGCGTCTCGCCGCGCTTGACGACATGCGTCGGCGGCGGCGCGTCTCCGGCGGCGCGCGCCGGCGGCGCCGGGCGGCGCGCCGGCGGCGATCGGTTTCCGGCGGCGGCGCTTCGCGCTCGCTCGACCGGCGCCGGCGGACGGGTCATGCAGGATACGACGAGCAGCGCGGCGGCGACCGGCGCGAGCAAGCGGCACGAATGCGCGAAACTGAAAGAAGTCATGCGAGTCCGGGAAGCAATGGTACGAATCTTACCGCGTCGTAGCTCTGCTCGCGGATGCCGGCCGGCGCCTTGTCGATAACGGTCAGTCGCTGCACGCCGCGCCCGTCGTCATCGTGGACTGGCGAGCGGCAGCACCATGCGGCCGCCGACTTTCAGATAACGCAGCAGTGCGGTCGGGACCTGGGTTGCCGCGGCGGTGACGATGATGCCGTCGACTTCGAGCTCTTCGCCCAGGTCCGTCGAGCCGTCGCCATGCTTGATGCGCACGTTGTTCGAGCTTCAGCGCGCGCAGGTTGCTGGCGCGCCTTGGCGACCAGCGAGCGCGATGCGCTCGACCGTGTAGACCTCGTCGGCCAGCTGCGCCAGGACCGCCGTCTGGTAGCCGCAGCCGGTGCCGATCTCGAGCACGCGATGCAGCTGGCCGCCGGCGCGCAGCAGCTCGGTCATGCGCGCGACGACGTAGGGCTGCGAAATCGTCTGCCCGGCGCCGATCGGCAGCGGGCTGTCGTCGTAGGCGCGGATCGCCAGCGCTTCGTCGACGAAGATGTGGCGCGGCACCGCGGCCATCGCCGAAAGCACCGCCTCGTCGCGGATGCCCTGCTCGCGCAGGCGCTCGATCATGCGCGCGCGTGTGCGCGCCGAGGTCATGCCGATGCCGTCGAATTTTTCCACGCCGGCGCTCATCGCGCGTCCGGCGCGCCTCGCGGCTGGACACTCAGGCGATCGGCTGTGGCGCGGCGTCATGCTTCGATCCATTCGGCGATGCGCGGCATTTCGGCGTGGTTGGTCAGGTCGATCTGCAGCGGCGTCACCGAAACGAAGCCCAGCTCCGACCGCGTGGAAATCGGTGCCTTCGCCGGCATCGGCGGCGGCGCCCGCCGCGCCGACCCAGTAGCAGGTTTCGCCGCGCGGTGTCTCGCGTCTTGATCACCGGCTCGGCCTTGTGCCGTTTGCCCAGGCGCGTGACGCGCACGCCCTTGATGTCGCGCGACCGGCACGTCGGGCACGTTGACGTTGAGCAGCCACGCGCCCGACGGCTTGCGCGCGATGACGCGAGCATCAGGTCGACGACGACCTTGGCCGCCGTCTCGAAATGCGTGGCCGGTCTTGCTGGTCAGCGACACCGCGATCGAAGGAATGCCCAGCAGGTAACCCTCGGTCGCGGCGGCGACCGTGCCCGAGTAGATCGTGTCGTCGCCCATGTTGGCGCCGTGATTGATGCCCGAGATCACCATGTCCGGCAGCTCGTCGAGCAGTCCGGTCACCGCGAGGTGAACGCAATCGGTCGGGCGTGCCGTTGACGAACAGGAAGCCGTTCGGCGCGCGGCGCACCGTCAGCGGCCGGTCGAGCGTCAGCGAATTGGACGCACCGCTGCGGTCGCGCTCGGGCGCGACGACGGTGATCTCGGCATACGGGGCGAGATCGGCGGCGAGGCGCTCCAGTCCCGGGGCGAAGTAGCCGTCGTCGTTGCTGAGCAGGATGCGCATCGCGTGGTTGGCGGATTCGCGCCGGTCGATCTCCCACCGGCACGCTGCGGCCATTATATGCGAAGGCTGCGCGGAATTACGCGAGCGGCCGAAGCCGCTCGGCGACACCGTCGTCGGCTCGCCGCGCGAGGCGCGGGCGTTACTGCGTTTGCGTCCGGGTTTGCGTCCTCAGTTGCGTCCTCAGTTGCATCCTAGTTGCGTTCCCAGTTCCGTCATTTCGCCGGCCAGTTGCGCGCGAATACGGCAGCCACCTTCGGATGCGCTTCGATCTTGAGCAGCGCCGCGTGAAACGGTGCGCGATGCTCGGCCAGGTGCGCGCGCGAACCCGACCACTTGGTCACGACCGCCGCGTAGAGATCCAGCGCGCCGATGTCGTTGCCGGCAAGGAACGGCCGAGCCGGAAACATGTCGGCGAAGATTTCCCAGTGCCGGTGCAGGCGCGCTTTGGTGCCGGCGCGAAGGTGATCCCTGGCGGTGTCGTCGATGTCCTGGTAGAAGCGCTCGGGAAAATCGAGAACGGTGATCGCCGAATAGCAGTTGGCGGCGATGAACACCAGTCCGCGGATCGCTTGCGCGCGCGCTGACTCGTCGCGCGGCAGCAGGCCCGCGGCAGGATGCGCGGCGTCGAGATGGATCAGGATCGCCGCGCTTTCGGACAGGCCGCTGCCGTCGGGCAGCGCAAGCGTCGGGATCTGGCCGATCGGATTGATCTTGAGGAGGTCGCGAAAGGCGTCATTGGTCTCCCATGACGCCGTCTCGACCAGGCGATACGGCGCGCCTGCCATCGTCAGCGCGGCTTCGATCGCCGCCGAGCCCGACCCCTTCTTGCCGTACAGCGTATACATGCGTCCCCCTTTTTTTCTTCAAGCACGAATCGGCAATCGCGCGCTCGATGGAATCATGGGCTGGATCGCTGCGCTCGCGACCGGCCCATGATCGGATCCCGCTATCGATACGGTCTAGTCTATTCTCCCTGTGCGCGGCGGCTAGGCGTTCTGCCCTGCCGCCATCATCTTTTCCATTCGCTTTTGCATGTCGGACGCCGAGACATCTTCCTTGTGCGTCGCGATCGTCCACATCAGGCCGAACGGATCGGTCAACGTACCGCTGCGATCGCCATAGAACTGGTCCTTGACCGCATTCTTGACCTTGCCGCCCGCTGCGATCGCCTGGGCAAAACTCTTGTCGACATCGGGCACGTAAAACATCAGGCTGACCGGTGACCCGCCGTATGACTGTGCGCTGCGATGGCCCATTTCGGGCGACTCGTCGGCAAGCATGATATGGCCGCCGGCGATCTTGAGCTCGGCGTGGCCGATCTTGCCGTCCGGGCCGGGGAAGCGCATCACCTCGGTCGCACCGAACGCTTTCTTGTAATAATCGATCGCGCTGGCCGCGTCGCGGATGATGAGGTAGGAGGTGACGCCGGCGTAGCCGTCGGGAATTGCCTGGACCATGAGAAATCTCCTCGAGTTTTCGATGCCGTTCCGACGAACGCCGGAACCGATCTGCTGCCTGCTTACTTGAACGCGCCCGTGCGCAACAGCCCCACTGCGATGCCCTCGATCGCCAAATCCGTGTGGGCAGGATTTACGACAATCGGTTCGAACTCCGAGTTCTCCGGCTGCAGCACGATTTCGCGCCCGCGCCGTTTCAGCCGCTTGACGGTCACCTCGTCGCCGGCCGCGCCGGACAGGCGGGCGACGACGATCTGCCCCGAGCGCGCGTCGGCGGTCCGGTGCACGACCAGCAAGTCGCCGTCCAGGATACCGGCATCCTTCATGCTCATGCCGCGCACGCGCAGCAGGTAATCGGCCCGCGGCGAGAACAGCGCGGCATCGACGCGGTAGCGTGCCTCGATGTTCTCCGCGGCCAGGACCGGCTGGCCGGCGGCGACTCGTCCGACCAGCGGCAACGTCCCCTGGATCGGGACCCCGGGAATGTCCCTCAGCCGCAGACCCCGCGATGCACCCGGCACCAATTCGAGCGCACCCTTCTTGGCCAGCGCCTGCAGATGATCCTCCGCCGAGCTGGCGGTAGAAAATCCCAGGCCCGCGGCGATTTCCGCGCGCGTCGGCGGCATGCCTCTCGACTCGATGAAGCCGCGAATCCAATCGAGAATTTGCTGCTGGCGGGCGGTCAGGCGCGGCACAAGCGGCGTTGCCGGTGCGGCTGGACTGCGGCGCAAGTTGGCGAGCGGGCGGGACGGCATCGGCGTCTACCGTATTTATAATCGGTACCGATATTATAAACGGGTGCCGCGATCCGTCAAGTGGACGCGCGCCGACTGCGGACGACGCATCGACTTCCCGGTGATATCCTTCTTTCGTTGCTCGGCGCCACCGCCCGGGTCGATGCCTCGGAGGATTGCCATGGCCATCTACTCCGCTTTTCGACTTCTACTGGTCGCTGCGGGAATGGCCGCACTGTTCGCGAGCAGCCCCGTCGCGATCGCCGACGCCTATCTCGACCGCCTGATCATGCGCGGCGCGCTTCCCTATGACCGGTCTTACGAACAGCTGACCCCGGAGCAAAAGGCCATGGTCCGGGCGGAATACGACAGCGTCGGTCCAACCGACGAGCCGCCATACCCGAAGTACGGTCTGAGCGAGGTAGCCGACGCCGTGGCGCGGATGCCGCGGCGCGAATCGATACAGGGCGACGTGGTTCTTACCGTTCATGTCGATGAGCGCGGTGACGCCAAATCGGTGTCCATTTACAAGACTCCCGACGCCAAGCTTTCCAACCTGGTCGCGTTGATTTTGACGCGAAGCAAGTTCAAGCCGGGATTGTGCGAAGGCCGGCCGTGCGCGATGGATTACGTGTTCAAGTACTATTTCAAAGTCAGCGCCTGACGTCGCCTTCCTGACGAAACCGAAGCACGCTTTTACCGTCGTGGCAGAACGCTCGATCGAATCAGCAAAGTCATGTCGAGGTTGATCCCGCGCATCGGCGCCTGCCTCGCCGTTGCGCTGGTCCTCGCCGGGTGTGGCGGCGGGGGCGGGTCGGGTGGAAGCCCTGCGCCCCCGCCTCCCGACTTTTACCGATCCGGTGCTCTACTCGACCGCGGCCACGGCCTCGCTGCCGAGCGCCGCCGAAGTCAGCGCGGTGACGCATCACCAGCTGATGCTCAACGGCGCGACGCTCAATTACACCGCTACAACCGGGCATCTGACTGCCCACGGCCTGACCAGCAACGCTGCGGAAGCCTCTTTTTTCTACGTCGCCTATACGCTCGACGGCGCGAACGCCGCGATGCGGCCGGTGACTTTCTTCTACAACGGCGGCCCCGGCTCGGCGACCGTGTGGCTGCATCTGGGTTCGTACGGGCCCAAGCGCCTGGTGACCGGCGATCCTTCCACTACCGCGCCGACGCCCTTTCCGCTGGTCGACAACGCCGAGAGCCTCATCGACGTCAGCGACCTGGTGTTCGTCGACGCCGTGGGCACCGGTCTGTCCGAAGCGATCGCACCCAATGTCAACCAGAGCTTCTGGAGTGTCGACGCCGACGCGGCGGTGTTTCGCGATTTCGTCATTCGTTATCTCGCCGCCAACAACCGGGCGGCCTCGCCCAAGTTCCTGTTCGGCGAGTCGTACGGCACCACCCGCAGCGCGGTGCTGGCCAACATGCTGGAAAGCGCCGGGGTCGGCCTGAACGGCGTCGTCCTGCAATCGTCGGTGCTGAACTACAACGTAGCGTGCGGCGTGATCGCTCCGATCGTCAGTTGCGCCGGCTACCTGCCCTCGTACGGCGCCGTCGGCGCCTGGTACAACCTCGACAATCCGAACCCCGCACCGGCGGCGCTGCCGGCGTTTGTCGCCCAGATGCGTGCGCTCGCGACCGATCAGTACGATCCCGCGGTCACCGCGTTTCTGACGATGGGGAGTCCGCCTCCTCCCGGCTTGCTGCCGCAGCTGGTCAACACCACGGGCATGTCGCTAGCCGGCTGGCAGACACATTTCAATCTCGATCCCGGTTTCTATCATGCCAATCTCATCCCCGGCACGCTGATCGGGTTCTACGATGCACGGGTATCGGCGCCGATCGGGAGTCCGCTGGCGATCGAAGGCGATCCGTCGAGCACGTTCATCAATGCCTCGTTCGCCTCGGCCATCACGTCGTATCTGAATGCCGGTCTGCAGTACACCAATCCGTCGAGCTACGTGCTGCTGAGCAATGCGATCAATACCTGGGGCTTTGCCCACGATGGACTTTCGCTGCCCGACACGATTCCGGACCTGGCCGCGGCGCTGGCGCAGAATCCGCAACTCAAGGTGCTGTCGGTCAACGGCTACCACGATCTGGTGACTCCGTTCTTCCAGACCGAACGCGATCTGGCACGGTTGGGTCCCGTGTCCAGCGTGCAGCTGCGCTTCTATCCGGGTGGACACATGACGTATCTCGACGACGGATCGCGCGCGCTGGCGAAGGCCGATCTTGTGCAGTTCTACCAAGGCGCGATGGCGGCGCCATGAGACCGCGCCGTCCCGATAGCGCCTCGATAACCGGCGGCTCGACCGCGGGCTGGGCTTCGCGCCGCAAGCTTGCGTTGTCGGGTGCTGCGCTGGCCGTCGCCGTGGCTGCGGTCTCGCCCGCACAAGCCCAAATGGCTCAGTCGCCGCCCGCGACGATAGAGACGACGATACGCGATCCGTGGGTGCCACCGGAGTTGCGCACGCCGGCGCCGACGCCGGCGACGCAAGGCGCTGCCTTGCGCGCCCAGGTCGAGCGCAAGCTCAAGACGGGCTTCGACGCGGCGGACGTCAGCCGCACCGGAACGGTGACGCGCGACCAGGCCCGCGCTGCGGGACTCGGCTACATCGTCAAGCATTTCGACGATATCGACCGGCAACGCGCAGGCGCTGTCAGCTTCGATGACGTCAAGCGTTTCCTGCGCAGCCGCGGCGCGCAACTCGACTAAAGGCGACAGCGCGCTACCGCGATGCAACCCGGCGCGCGGTCACGCCCGCGCGCGCAATCGTTGCGAGGCCAGCGCGTATCCCCCTGCGGCGCCGTCGATGAAATGGACGTGGTTGCTCTCGGTAATCGACGGGACGATGCAGGTCATGATCGCGGCAGGCTGGCGATGGATGCCGAAGCGCACGATGTTGTCGCGCTGCGCTCCGGCGAGGCGTTGCTCGATGCGGTCGGCGAGCGCCGGCGTGCAGTCGAGCGTCATGCGCAGATTGTCGTCGTATTTGCGGAAGTCCGAATTTTCGACGACCTCGCGCCGATAGACCGCCGGGTCGAATTCGCCGACTCGCATGCCGGTCCGCATGACCGTGTACGACAGCAGCGTCCTGATAGAGCACGCGTAGACGCCACAGCAGCAGGCTCTCGCCGCGTCGGCGCGACGTGCGCGTCTCGAGCTCGGCGCCCGGCGGCGGCCAGCTGACGTCCGGCGCGTTGTCGGGAACCGGCCGCGCGACCTCGGGACTGCCTTCGAGCTCGGACAGCAGCGCTTCGATGACGGCGCGGAACGCAGGGTCGCCGTGCTTTACCGGCATGACCAGCAGCGAAACGATCAGGCCGTGCGCCGGCGGAATGTCGTTCCAGCGGCACGACAGGCCGGTCAGATCGGGCGCGCTCTCCGGGCGCCGCGGCTTGCAGCGTGAAGCGCCCGGCCTTCATCGCGCGCTCGGCCCAGGCGAGTCCGCCGCCCGAGAACATCGCATAAGACACATGCTTCGAAGGCCCGAAGCGCGCGACGCTCGCCGTCAACCCTTCTTCGTTGATGGCTGCCACCGGCACCAGCGCGGTGCGCAGCGTGAGATCGAGCTCGTCGCGTGTCCACGCCGCCGTTGCCGCCAGCACCGCCGAGGCGGTGGACCGATCGCATGCCGGCACCGCGAAGCTCGCGCCGTCGCCGCCGAAAACAAAGGGGAACTTGCGGCCCGGAAGAGCGTTGCTGAGCCCGGAGATCACCGAGGCGCCGGCGGTGTTCACCGACTTGTAGCGGCCTGCGGCAATCGCCTTGGTCGAATCGACGACGTCGGTGAGGCCGATCAGCCAGTCATCGGGAAGCGGCCGGTAGCGCGCCGGATCCATGATGTTGGCGAATCCTTCGAAAACCGGCAGTCGATCGTAAAAGTCGGCGTTGTCCGGCATGGCTTGATGCGACCGCGAGACGAGCTCGGGAAAGCATCATAACCGGGACTGGTTCGGCGGCGCATCCGCCGCCGAAGGCGGTGCGCGCCGAAGACCGGTCGCGTCGGCGTTCAACCGCGCGACCTACGCGACCAACACTGCGCTAGAGCTGGTGCTCGGCGTCCTCGTGGGCGCGGTGGTCAAACTCGGGATCGGCACGCGTCCGCCGCGTCAGCCGGTTCGCGCGCGACGCGCCTCGTTCGTCGACGCTCCACGGGCCGCCGCCGGCAACGGCAAAGTACAGAAACACGAAGCTGTAGACCGCGGCGAGCTCGCCGCCGTTCAGGATCGGCAGCAGGCCGCGGGGCTGGTGCGCCATGAAATAGGCAACGGCCATTTCGCCCGAAAGAATGAACGCGACCGGACGCGTGAACAGTCCGATCAGCAGCAGAAAGCCGCCGACCAGCTCGAGCACGCCGGCTACGCCGACCAACGAGGCCAGCTGGACGTTATCGAACTGAGCGACATGCGGGATATGCAACAGCTTGGCGGAGCCGTGCATCAGAAACAGGCCGCCGACGACCATTCGCAATAGGCTCTGCAGTCGCGGTATCCAGATGGAAAAAAACTGGTTGTCCTGATTCATGTTCGGTCTGCTCCTGATGAGGAATTTGCTGCCGGAACCCTGGTAACTGAAGGTTCGACAGCAGAAACGGCGGGGGGTTGCGCGCCGGCAGCCATCGGCCGCCGGCCGGTA
The DNA here is from genome assembly GCA_963697485.1 of uncultured beta proteobacterium. GTDB lineage: Bacteria > Pseudomonadota > Gammaproteobacteria > Burkholderiales > Casimicrobiaceae > PALSA-1003. The sequence continues at coordinate 831,372 of CAVOOD010000003.1, read as the reverse complement.
GCCGGGCGCCGGAGGGCGGCCCCCCGGCTGCCCAACCGTGGTGCACCGGTCAGCCGCTGTTGCGCAAGCCCGCGGCCAGACCGTTGATGGTCAGGTGGATACCGCGCTTGGTGCGGATGTCGGTCTGGCCGGCGCGATAACGGCGCAACAGCTCGACCTGAACGTGATTGAGCGGATCGAGGTAAGGAAAACGATTGCGGATGCTGCGTGCCGAGGTCGGATTGTCGTCGAGCAGTCCGCTCTGACCGGTCACCTGCAGCAGCCAGTGCACGGTGCGCCGGTGCTCGGCCACGAGTCTCGGGTAGATCGCTTCGCGCACGGCGGGATCGGTCACCAGGTCCGCGTAGCGCGAGGCGATCGCGAGGTCGGTCTTCGCAAGCACCATGCTCATGTTCGACAGCATGCTGCGGAAGAACGGCCAGCGCTCGTGCATGTCGCGCAGCGTCGCCATGCGCCTGTCACGCGCGGCGGGCTCCTCGGCGAGCCAGGCTTCGACCGCGGTGCCGAAACCGTACCACCCGGGCAAGGTCAGCCGGCATTGGCTCCAGCTGAATACCCAGGGAATCGCGCGCAGGTCTTCGATCCGCTGCGATGGCCGGCGCGACGCGGGCCGGCTGCCGAGGTTCAGCTCGGCGATTTCCGCAATCGGCGTCGACGCGCGGAAATACGCGACGAACTCCGGAGTTTCGTAGACCAGCGTGCGGTAGGCCTTGAACGCAAACCCGGACAGCGCGTGCATCGCATCGTGAAAACCCTGCTCGTGATCGGCGTCGTTGCGATCGCGCACCAGCGTCGCCTCGAGCGTCGCGCCAACCAGCGTTTCGAGATTGCGGCGTCCGAGCTCCGGGTCGGAATACTTGCTGGCGATGATCTCGCCCTGCTCGGTGACTCGAATGGCGCCGTTCACGCTGCCGGCCGGCTGCGCCAGTATCGCCTCGTAGCTTGGTCCGCCGCCGCGCCCGACCGTTCCACCGCGGCCGTGGAACAGGCGGAGCTTGACGTCGAAGCTGCGAAACGTTTCGACCAGCTTGAGCTCGGCCTGATACAGCGCCCAGTTCGCCGTCACGAAACCGCCGTCCTTGTTGCTGTCCGAATAGCCGAGCATCACTTCCTGCCAGCCGCCGCGGCGTCGCGAGCCAGCGCTGGTACGACGGCAGGCGAAACGCCGAAGCCATCACTTCGCCGCAATGCTCGAGATCGGCTATCGTTTCGAACAGAGGAACGATATTGACCGCGAGCCGGTTTGGCGTCAGCAGGCCGACTTCCTTCAGCATGACCGCCACTTCGAGCAGGTCGGAAAGCGACTGGCATTTGGAGATCACGTAATTGGGCAGCGCCGCGGGGCCGAAGCGCTGATGGATGTCGGCGGCGGCATGGAGAATCGCGATCTCGCTCTGCAGCGTCGGCGAACGCGTCACATGCGGCGTGTCGAGCAGGCGCGGATTGCCGAGCTCGGCGACGAGCAGGCGGACCCGGTGCGCTTCGTCGAGCGCGGCGTAATCGGAATGGACGCCGGCCCGCGCCAGGAGCTCGCCGACGACCTGTTCGTGGACGTCGGAATTCTGGCGCAAGTCGAGTGCAGCCAGGTGAAAGCCGAACACGCTCGACGGCCCGACGAAGGAGCCTCAGGCGGCCGGCCGCCAACTGCTCGGCGCCATGAGTCGCCAGCGAGTCCGCGATCACGTCGAGGTCGGCGAGAAATTCCGCCGGCGCGCGGTAGGGCGGCAGCACGACATGAGGCGCGCGCGGCGGCGTGCAGTCGGCAAGCTCGCGCGCGGTCGCCGCGAGCCTCGCATAGATTCCGGTCAGCGCCTGCCGGTAGGGCTCGTCGCCGCGATGCGGATTCGGATCCTGCGCTGCGGCGGCGAGCGCCAGCAGGCGCTCGGTCGGCGTGACCAGGCGATTCGACAGCGACAATTCCGCGCCGAGCTGGTGGACCTCGACCAGGTGATGCAGCAGGACGAGCGACGCCTGGGCGCGGCTGGCGTACTGCAGCGTCTCCGCGACGACGAACGGATTGCCGTCGCGATCGCCGCCGATCCACGAGCCCATACGCAACAGCGGCGGCGCCGCGAGTGCGGTCCCGTACTCGCGCGCGAAGCGGTCTTCGAGCGCCGTGTACAAGCGCGGAATCTCGTCGAGAAAGGTGTAGCGGTAGTAGGCCAGCCCGTTGTCGATCTCATCGCTGACCTGCAGCGTGGTCAGGCGGACCATCGCCGTCTGCCATAGCGACAGCACCTGGCGATAGAGTCCGGTGCGCATCGCCTCGTCCTCTTCGGGCGTCAGCGTGCTGCGGTCGCGCCATTGCAGCAGCCGGGCGATCTCGCGCTCGGCGTCGAGGATGCTCTTGCGCTGGACTTCGGTCGGGTGCGCGGTGAGCACCGGGCTTACCAGCGCCTCGGCGAGGACGCCGCGCAATGCCGACTCGTCGATGCCGGCTGCGCGCAGCCGCTCCAGCGCATGCGCGACGCTGCCGGCCTGCGGCGGCGAGCCGGCGATCGCGTGCGCGCGCCGGCGCCGGTTCTGGTGGACGTCTTCGGCGATGTTGGCCAGATGCGAGAAATAGCTGAACGCGCGGACGACTTCGAGCGTTTGCGCGATCGGCAGCTCGTTCAGCAAACCGGCGAGCTCGTCCTTGATCGACGCCGCGTCGTCGGCCGAAGCGCGGCGCAAGCCGATCGCGGTTTGCCGGATCGATTCGATGCGCGCGTAGCCGCTTTCCCCCGTCTGGGCGCGCAGCACGTCGCCAAGCAGGCGCCCGAGCAGACGCGTGTCTTCCTTGAGCGGCAAATCCTTGTCGACGGCCGTGTCCATTTGCAGCGGTCCTGGGATCGAACGTTCGATTGTATAAGTTTCCAACGGCGCCCCAATCGATTATTCTGCCTGCATCGAATCCTGGCGTTGGCAAAGCAACCATGGGCACGCCGCAACCCGCAGCGCCGATGCACGCGCTGGAAGAGCATCGCACTGCGCTCGCCGGGCGCACGCTGACCGAGCTGTTCGCCGCCGACGCCGACCGGTTCTCGCGGCTGTCGCTGTCGTGGGACCAGTGGCTCGCCGACTGGTCGAAGCAGCACGTGACGCCGCAGGCGATCGATGCCCTCGTTGCGTATGCGCACGAGCGCAACCTGCCGGCATGGATCTCGGCGCTGTTCAGCGGCGAAAAGATCAACCTGTCCGAAGGCCGACCGGTATTGCACACGGCGCTCCGCCAGCAGGACGATACGCCGCTGCTGGTCGACGGCAGCGACGTGATCGCGCAGGTTCGCGCCGCGCAGGCGCGCGTGCGCACGCTGGCGTCGCAGGTGCGCGGCGGCTTGCGCCTCGGCGCGACCGGCAGGCCGCTGCGTCATGTCGTCGCAATCGGCATCGGCGGCTCCGATCTCGGGCCCAAGCTCGTCTGCGATGCGCTGGCGCCGGCGCGCAACAGCCGCGGCGACGGCGCCGACGTCGCATTCGTGTCCAACGTCGATCCCGAGCACCTGACGCGCGCGCTGGCCGGGCTCGATCCGGCGACGACCTTGTTCATCGTAACGTCGAAGACATTCACGACCGGCGAAACGCTGGCCAACGCGCATGCCGCGCGCGCGTGGCTGGCGCAGGCGCTGGGCGCCGGCGGCGCGCTCGCCGCGCACTTCGTCGCCATCACCAGCAACGACGAGGCGGCGCGCGCGTTCGGCGTCGCGGGCGCCGACATACTGCCGGTCTGGGACTGGGTCGGCGGCCGCTATTCGCTCTGGTCGCCGGTCGGACTGCCGATCGCGATTCGCTGCGGCTGGGACAGCTTTGCGGAGCTCCTCGCCGGCGCGGCCAGCATCGACCGCCATTTTCGCGAGACGCCGCTGGAACGCAATCTGCCGGTCCTGCTGGCGCTGGTCGATTTCTGGAATGCGCGCATGCTCGGCTATCCGCAACGCATCGTTGCGCCGTACGCCGAGGCGCTGAAGCTGTTGCCGAGCTATCTGCAGCAGCTGACGCTGGAGAGCAACGGCAAGTCGGTGCTGCGCGACGGATCACCGGTCGACGGTCCGACGGCGCCGGCGCTCTGGGGCGGCCCCGGCACCGACGGCCAGCACGCCTATCTTCCAGTGGCTGCACCAGGGCACGTCGACGGCAGCCGTCGAGTTCATCGTGCCGGTGCGCGCCGCCCATCCGCTCGGCGAGCAGCAGGCGCTGCTGATCGCGAATGCGCTGGCGCAGGCGCAGGCCCTGATGCGCGGCAAGTCGCTCGACGAGGCGCGCGCGGAAGTCGCGCGCGCGGCGAAGGGTAGCGCGCCAGCGACGGCCGACGCGCTCGCCGCCAGTCGCGTCTGCCCCGGCAACCGTCCGTCGACGACGCTGCTGCTGCCGGAGCTCAACGCGCGGCGGCTGGGTCAGCTGATCGCGCTATTCGAGCACCGCACCTTTGTCGAAGGCGTCCTGATGGGCATCAATTCGTTCGATCAATGGGGCGTCGAGCTGGGCAAGGCGCTGGCCGCGCCGCTGTTCAGCGCGCTGAAGAGCGGCGTCGAGCCGAGCTGGCGCCGATGCATCGACGCTCGGCCTGGCTGCGCACGTCAACGCGCTGAATCGCCCGCGCTAGGATCGCTTGCCGCCGGCGGCGCGTCGGCCGGAGTCGGCGGCGGCTCGGCGCGCGTCGCCTCGCCGCGCGCCGCAACCAGCGCCTGCGCGAGCCGCCACACCGCCGTTGCATAAAGCCGGCTGCGGTTGTACCGCGTCAGCACATACCAGTTGCCGAACACCAGCCAATAACTGGGCCCGTCGGCTTCCTCGAGCATCAGCAAGCCGACCGGGTCGGAGCCTGCATCGGCGGGCGAGATGTCGGCGCCGACGCCGTCGCGCGCCCAGGAGTCGAGCGCCCGCCGCTCGCTGATGCCGCCGTCGAGCGTGCGCAGCACGGCCTCGCTCGCCGCCGGATCGATCCGCGCTGGGCTCAGCACCGGTGCGCCCGGCTGCCAATCGTGCCGCGCCAGATAGTTGGCGACGCTGCCGATCGCATCGGCCGGTTCGGCCGACAAGTCGATCCGGCCATCGCCGTCGTAGTCGACGGCATAGGTCGCGAACGCTGCCCGGCATGAACTGCGGCAGGCCCGATCGCGCCGGCGTACGAACCCTTGGGCACCAGCGGCGAGATGCCCTGATCGCGCGCCAGCAACAGAAACTGCTTGAGCTCGTTCGCTGAAAAATTCGCGCGGCGCGGATAGTCGAAGGCGAGCGTGGTCAGTGCGTCGAACACCCGGTAGCTTCCGGTATTGCGGCCATAGAAGGTTTCGACGCCGATGATCGCGACGATCATCTCGGCCGGGACGCCGAATTCGCTTTGCGCGCGCGCAAGTGTTGCCTCGTTGGCCTGCCAGAACTCGAGCCCGCCGTCGATGCGTTCCCGGCTGAGGAACTGCGGCGCGTATTCGTACCATTTCGGGGGTGAGAGCATCGGCCGCGACATCGCCGCGACGATTCGCGGCTGGTAGCGTGCATGCGCGAACAGGTGAGCAAGCTCGCGGCGAGTCGAACCCGTGCTCGGTGACGAGCTCGGCGATGAAGGCGCGCGTTTCAGGGCGTTGATCGTACCGGGGCGGAGCGCTGCGTTCCGCCGCGACGGCATCGAGCGCAGTCGCGACGAGCATCGCCAGCGAGAGCAGCAAACACCGCCGAGCACCGCGCGACATGGTGGCGAACCCCGCAATCGCCCGCCGCGCGCGCGGCGTACGCGCGGCCGTGCCGGCTCGCTCAGGAAACAAGATCATGCGCGGCGAATGTTATCATCCGCGCGCCGTCAGCTTGGCACTCCTCATCGGGCGTTTTCGACCGACTTTCGCCGATGCTCTATCCACTGTTTCGACCGCTGCTGTTCACGCTCGATCCCGAGACCGCGCACGACGTTGCGTTCGCGGCGCTTGATGCCGCCGTGGCCTGCGGCGCCGCGCAGCTCACCGCCGCCACGCGTGGCGGCTTCGCCGGTCGTGGCGATGGGCCTCGAATTTCCCAACCGCGTCGGAGCTTGCCGCGGGCCTGGACAAGAACGCCGCCCATATCGACGGCCTGGCAACGCTCGGGTTCGGATTCATCGAATGCGGCACGGTGACGCCGCGGCCGCAGCCGGGCAACCCTAAGCCGCGCTTGTTCCGCCTGCCCGACGCCGACGCCTTGATCAACCGGATGGGATTCAACAACGATGGCGTCGATCGCTTTCTGGCCAACGTCGCGCGCTCCCGCTTCGCCAAGAAAGGCGGCGGTATCCTGGGCTTGAACATCGGCCGCAATTTCGACACGCCCAACGAGCGCGCGGTCGACGACTACCTGACGTGTCTTTCGCGCCGTCTACCGCGACGCGAGCTATGTGACGGTCAACATTTCCTCGCCGAATACATCAGGCCTGCGCGAGCTGCAGGATGTCGCTGCGCTGCAGCCGCTGCTGACGGCGCTCAAGGCCGAGCAGGCGAAGCTTTCGCAAAAGCACGGCAAGTACACGCCGCTGGTGGTCAAGATCGCACCCGACCTGTCGGCACCGGACATCGGGCGGATCGCGCGGACGCTGGTCGAACAACGCATCGACGGCGTCATCGCGACCAACACCACCATCGACCGCAGCGCGGTCGGCGCCTTGCCGCACGGCGGCGAAGTCGGAGGGCTTTCCGGCGCACCGCTACGCGAAAAATCGACGGCTGCGGTTCGCGCGCTGGCGAAAGCGCTCGACGGCGCGATGCCCGATCATCGGCGTCGGCGGCATCATGTCGGGCGAGGACGCGCGGGAAAAAATCGCGGCGGGCGCCACCCTGGTGCAGATCTACACCGGGCTCATCTACCGTGGTCCGGAGCTGGTCGTCGAAATCGCCGAGGCGCTGGCGCAACGCTAGCGCACTAGACTTCGCTGCGTTACGCGGGCTGCGCCGCGACCGTGCCGTCGTCGGCGAATTTCTCCTCCAGCGTCGCCATCATGCTGGTGAACGCGCGGTCGACCAGCGGCTCGGCTTCGACCAGCCGCGCGCGGTCGTTGCGGAAACGCTCGGCCAGTTCGTCGGCGGTCAGCGACACGGCCTTCTGTCCCTGGCGATTGGTGAACAGATAAGTGCCGCGCAACGGACTCACCCACGCCAGCTTGGCGAAGGCGAGCTGCCCATCCTCGCCTTCGAACTCGACCCACATGCCGCGCTCGAGGCGTCGCGGCGATCTCGGCGAAGCGATCCTGCGGGACCTCGGGCAGCGGCTCGGGCGGCGGCGGCGCGGTGCCGGCGCCATCGCCTCGGCCAGCGTGCGCGCCTTGGCGGCAGTCTCGACGTCGCCCTTGGCGGTGGCCTCTTCGGCCGCGGCGGCGGCGGCTTCGGCGACCGCGGTCGTCGGCATCGGCGCCGCCGCGAGGCTCGGCTTGACCGCGGCGGCGTGCGCTTCGACCAGGTTGATCATGAACTGCTCGCGCTCGCCCGGCTCCCAGCGGATGTTCGTGCAGGCCGCCGTGCAGGCGCTTCAGCAGATTGCGCAGCATCGCGACCAGCCGCTTGCGCTCCTCGGTCGTCGCGCTTGGGCTGCACGCTCCAGACCAGGTCGTCGAGCGTCGAAAGCGCCGACGTCCAGCCTTCGCTGTCCTCGCCGTCGCGCAGATAGACGCTGGGTCAGCGTCTCGCGTCCACTTGCTCGCGCAGGAACGCCGCGAGGAAATTCGGCGTCGGATGCTGCCGCAGGCGCAGCTCGACTTCGGCGTGCGCGACCGACTGCGCGATCTCCTGACGATCGCGCTGATTGATCTCCTCGGCGGTCGACTGGATGTTGCGCCTCGGCCGACTTCTCTTCCTCCGCGAGGAACGTCTCGAGGTCCGTCGCGCAGCTCGTCGAACAGCGCGATGTCGTCGGTGAAGTCGTCGAGGATGCGGTGGACGATCGATTCGATCTTCCGATACAGCGGATCGTCGTGCCCCATCGTCGGCGACCAGCCGATGCCGGCGTGCGCGAGCGCGTTGACCAGCAGGCGCGACGGATGCGACTTCTTGGAGAAGAACGCGCCGTCGAGCATCGCCGCCTTCAGCACCGGAATCTGCAGGCGGCCGATCAGCGCCTTGATGCTGTCGGGCAGATCCTTGGTCTCGAAGATGAAGTCGAACAGCATCGCGACCAGCTCGATCGTCATCGCCTCGAGCTGGTTCGCCTTCGCGCCGAGCGGCGACTCCTGCAGGTCGCGCAGGACGTTGTGCATGTCCTGCTGGAGGCCGGCGAGCTGGAACGAGACGCCGCCGAGTTCGAAGCCGCTCTCGCCGTGCTGCAGGCGGGCGAGCGCGTCGCCCAGCTCGGGCGTCGACCAGGATGCGCGGGCCGCCGAACGGGCCGACTGCCGGCTGCGCCTGCTGTGCGCCGCCGCTGCCGGCCATCATCCCGCAGCGCGCTGACCAGCGCCTGCATCGATAGCGCCTGGCCGGCCTCGATGCGGCCGCGGCCGGCCCGGCGTCCGGCACCTGGATGCCGCCCGGCGGCAAGTCCGGCGGGCATCGGCGCGGCCGTGCCGCTGCTGACGCCATGCCGGCAGCTGACCAGGCGCTGCAGCATCGCCATCAGGTCGACCTCGCCGCCGGCTGCGGCGGGGCCGCATCCGATCGCCCCTGCCGTCGGCGCTGCGTCGCGGCTCGGCCGCGCGACGCCGCGCTGGACGGCGATGGCGCGCCTCGATCTGCGGCACGACGTTCATGCCCTCGAGATGGCGATTGAGATCCGCGTAGATCGCGTTGATGTCGCCGAGCGATGTCTGGTTCAGCTCCTTCAGGATCGCGAACTTGATGCGCTGGTCGCCTTTGATGCCGTGCAGCGCCTCGGTGAACGCCTCGACGATCGTCGTCGGCGCCAGCGGATTGGCGGCGGTCTCGAGGTCGGGCTCGCCCGAGCAGGTAGCCGACGCCGCGGTTGAGCTCGCGCAGCTCGTCGTGGCACTGGTTCTCGACGACGCGCATGATGTTGCCGGAGAGCACCGACTCGTCCATCGCCGTCGGTGTCGACCAGCGTCAGCTTCTCGCGCGTCGACCGTGCGAGAAGTCGGCCTTGGCCTGCGTCTTGCCGCTGATGCGCTCGTCGACCAGCTGGCGCAGGTGGCGCTCGAAGTCGGCCATCAGGTTGGCGCGCTCGCGGATCAGCGCCTCGCGCGCATCGAGAAAAAGCGACTGCTCCTCGCGCACGTCCGAGCGCTCGGCGCGCGCCATCAGCAGGTCGCCGACGCGGTCGAGCATCGAGGTGAACGACAGCAGCAGACGATGAATCGCGAGATCCCGGCAATCGCCGAGAATCCTGGCCATGTCCCTGCGGCACCGGGCGCCGGACGGTCCGGTCGCCGGAGGTCGTTGTCGCGCTCACGCGTTCGGTCCTCGTTGGCCGTGCACGGGCCGCGCGGCGTCCAGTCGCGAGCCGACGCTGATCGCGCCTCTCCCGGCTCGCCGCCCGGCTTCGAGCCCGCAATAACGGCAAGTTACTGTAGCACGCGACGTTTAGGCGCGCCAATGCGAAAAAACGCCATCTATCGCACGAATAGCTCCGCCCAGGCCTTTTCCAGACGTTTGTATGACACCGGGAAAGGCGTCCTGAGCTCCTGGGCGAAGAGCGAAACCTTCAGTTCCTCGAGCAGCCAGCGAAACGCCTCGAGCGCCGGCTCGACGCGCTGCGCGGCCCGGTTGGCCTCCGCCGCGCTCCCGATAGCGCTCCCAGAGCGCGGCGACCGCTTGCGCGTGTTTGGCGTCGCGGCCGGATCGTCCGCGGCATTTGGCGAGTCGCCGCTCGAGCGCCTGCAGATAGCGCGGCAGATGGGCGAGCTGCGTCCAGGGCGTGGCCGAAAAGAATCCCGGGTAGACCAGCGCATCGCGCTGCGCCGCGCACGTCGGCGGCGAGGCGCGCCTGCGACGGCGGCAGCGCGGCCAGCCGCTGCGACAGCGCGTGGTGCTCGGCGGCGATCGCGGCCAGCAGCCGGAACGCGCCTTCGGCGACCGCGGGCAGCCGCGTGCGCGCGCGCTTGACCTGCTCGGCGAACGCGCGCTCGGTGCGCGGCAGCGGATCGTCGCCGATGAACGCGCGATCGCACGATCGCGGCGAGCACGTCGGCAAGCAGCGCGTCGGTGGGGATCGCCGTCTTGAGCTGCAGCGCCGCGTGCGCGAACCCCGGCGGATCCTTCTCGCAGCCGCGCAGCGCATCCTTCAAGCTGCAGCCGGATCAGGCGCACGACGCGCGACGCGCGTCGCTGCGTCGGCGGCGTCGCGCGTGTCGAGCAGGCGCAGCGACGCGCTGTCGCCGTCGTCGACGAGCGCCGGATAGCCGGTCAGTCGCGGCCGCCGCGCTCGACCGTCAGCGTCTCCGGCAGGTCGCCGAAATCCCAGGTCCGGATGCCGGTGCGCTCGAACGCGGGACCGGCGGCGGCGAACGTGAGCTGCGCCGCCTCGCCGAGCTGCGCGCGCAGCGCGGCGAGATCGCGGCCCTGCGCGAGCTCCTTGCCCGACTGCGTCGACGACGCGCACGTTGACCCGCAAGATGCGGCGGCAGCTCGGCGCCGTCCCAGACGTCGGCCGGCAGCGCCTCGCCCAGGCGCGCGCTCAGAAAGCGCGCAGCGCGTCGGCGAGCGCGACGCCGCTGGCGGTCGCGTCGCCGTCGATCGACTCGAGGAACGCCGTGACGACCTCGGGCAGCGGCGTCAGCCGATTGCGCCATGCCTTCGGCAGCGCCTTCAGATACCAGCGTCGACCTTCTCGCGGATCATCCCGGGCACGAGCCACGACAGCCGCGCCGCGTCGACCTGGTTCAGCAGCGCCAGCGGCACGGTCAAGCGTCAGGCCGTCGAGCGGATGGCCGGGCGCGAAGCGATACTTGAGCGGCAGCGCGTGCGCCGGCCATCGCCGATCGTCTCCGGGATATTGCTCCTCGGTGACGCCGGCCGCGGCGTGCCGCATCAGCGCCTCGCGCGTCATGAACAGCAGCCGCGGATCGCCGTCGCTTCGGCGTCGCTGCGCCAGCGCTCGAACGCGCCGTCGAATGCGATGTCGGCCGGAACGCGCTCCGCGTAGAACGCGGCGATGCGCCTCGTCGTCGACCAGCACGTCCTGGCGGCGCGCCTTGTGCTCGAGCTCGGCGATCGTCCGCGATCAGCTGCCGGTTGTGCGCGAGGAACGGCGCCCTTGGTCGCGAGCTCGCCGGCGACCAGCGCCTCGCGGATGAAGACCTCGCGCGCGGCGGCGGGATCGATCGCGCCGTAGCGAAACCGCGCCGCCGCGGCACCAGCGTCAGGCCGTACAGCGCGACGCGCTCGGCGCGCGACGACCTCGCCGCGCTGCGGCTCCCAGTGCGGATCGAAGTAGTCTGCGCTCGACCGCGGTCGCCGGCGACTTCGCTCGATCCACTCGGGCTCGATCCGCGCGGCGCAGCGCGCGTACAGCCGCGTCGTCTCGGTCAGCTCGGCGGCGAGCACCCATTTCGGCGCCCTTCTTCGCGCATGCCCGAGCCGGGATGCAGGAAGAACTGGAGGCCGCGCGCGCCGAGGTAGTGCGTCGTCGGCATCGGCGCTTGCATGCCGATGTTGCCAGCAAGCCCGCGAGCAGCGCGCGGTGGATCGCCGCGTAGCGCGGCGGCGTCGATCTTGTCGGGCAGCGCGTCGGTCCAGCGCCAGCCGAGCTCGGCGACCTGCTCGACGAGCTGCCGGTGCACGTCGCGCCATTCGCGCAGGCGCAGATACGACACGAAATGCGCGCGGCAGTGCTCGACGAGCTTGCGGTGCGACAGCTTCGCCGCCAGCGCGTCGGCGAAGAATTCCCACAGCGCGAGCAGGCTCAGGAAATCCGAGCGCTCGTCGCGAAAGCGCAGATGCGCCTGGTCGGCCGCCTGCCGCTTTTCGAGCGGACGCTCGCGCGGATCGGGCACCGAGAGCGCGCTCGCGATGACCAGCACCTCGGCGAGGCATCGCGCCGTCGCGCGCCGCGAGCACGCATGCGGCCGATGCGCGGATCGAGCGGCAGCGCGCGCGAGCTCGCGGCCGAGCGGCGTCAGCGCGCGCTCGTCGTCGACGGCGCCGAGCTCCTGCAGCAGCTGGTAGCCGTCGGCGATCGCGCGCGGGCTCGGCGGCTCGAGGAACGGAAACGCGTCGACGGCGCCCAGATCGAGCGCCGCCATGCGCAGGATCACCGCGGCGAGCGACGAGCGCAGGATCTCGGGCTCGGTGTACTCCGGCCGCGCGGCGAAGTCCTCCTCGGCGTACAGGCGCACGCAGATGCCGGCGGCGACGCGGCCGCAGCGGCCGGCGCGCTGCTTCGCCGCCGCCTGCGACGATCTTCTCGATCTGCAGCAGCGTCATCTTGTTGCGCAGCGAATAGCGCTTGACGCGCGCGAGCCCCGCGTCGATCACGTAGCGGATGCCCGGGCACCGTCAGCGAAGTCTCGGCGACGTTGGTCGCGAGCACGATGCGGCGCCCGCCGCTGCGGCGCGAACACGCGCTGCTGCTCGCTCGACCGACAGGCGCGCGTACAGCGGCAGGATCTCGACCGTGCGCGCGTACGGCCGGCGCGCGAGGCTCTGCGCGCAGCAGGTCGGCGGTCTCGCGGATCTCGCGCTCGCCCGGCAGGAACACGAGGATGTCGCCGGGACCTTCGCGCCACAGGTCCTCGGCCGCGGCGACGATCGCCTCCTCGAGCTCCTCCTCGTCGTCGGCCTCGTCGGCCGCGCCGCCGCAGCGGGCGATAGCGCACCTCGACCGGATACATGCGGCCGGACACCTCGATCACCGGCGCGGGCTGCCCTCGGCGCCGAAATGCGCGGCGAAGCGCTCGGCATCGAGCGTCGCCGACGTGACGATCAGCTTGAGATCGGGCCGCTGCGGCGAGCAGCTGCTTCAGATAGCCGAGCAGGAAATCGATGTTGAGGCTGCGCTCGTGCGCCTCGTCGACGATGATCGTGTCGTAGGCGGCGAGCGTCGCGGTCGCGCTGCGTCTCGGCGAGCAGGATGCCGTCGGTCATCAGCTTGATGTAGGCGTCGGGCCGCGTGTGGTCGGTGAAGCGCACCTTGTAGCCGACCGCCGTCGCCGAGCTCGGCGCCGAGCTCCTGCGCGATGCGCGTGGCGACCGCTGCGCGCGGCGATGCGCCGCGGCTGCGTGTGGCCGATCAGGCCGCGCGTCGCCGCGTCCCGCTCGCAGGCAGATCTTCGGCAGCTGCGTGGTCTTGCCGGAGCCGGTCTCGCCGCAGACGATGACGACCTGGTGCTGCGCGAATCGCCGCGGCGATCTCGTCGCGCGCGCTGCGGACACCGGCAGCTCCGGCGGATAGCCGATCGCCGGACGCGCCCGCGGCGCGGCCGCGCGACCTTGTCGATCGACGCCGCGATCGATTGCTCGCAGCCGGTGCCGACTCCGCCGCCGAGGCGCGGCGTCCGCGAGCCGGTCGATCCGGCGGCCGAGCGGGATCCAGTCGCTCGCCATGCCGGCGCGAAGGCGCCGCCGAAGCGCGGCGATCGGCGCGGAAGACGACGCCGAATCCGGCGCGTCGGAGCCGCGCAGACTTGCGCGACGCGGTCACGACCGGCTTCCCGCTTTCGAGCCCGTAACGCCAGCGGGGAGGTTTATCATGTCCTTTTCCGCGCCTCGAGGAGACTTCATCATGCTGCGCCTCTTCACCCTCGCGTTGACGCTGGCGGCACTGACGGCGATCGCGACCGCCGCCGCCGCGCGTCGGCCAAGACGCTGCGCTGGGCCGGCCGCGGCGACATGCAGACGACCGACCCGCATTCGCAGAACGAGAACCTGACCAACAACATCAACATCCTCGTCTACGAATTCGCTGATCGAGCGCGACAAGAAGCTCGACCTGCGGCCCGTCGCTCGCCGAGTCGTGGCAGCAGGTCAACGCCGACGACGTGGCGCTTCAAGCTGCGGCCCGGCGTCAAGTTCCACGACGGCACGCCGTTCACCGCCGACGACGTCGTGTTCAGCTTCGAGCGCGCCCGCGCCGACACGTCGCAGCTGCGCGCCTACGCCAACGCGTCGGGCATGCCGAAGAAGATCGACGACCTGACCGTGGAGTTCACGACCACGGGCCCGAACCCGATCGAGCTCGAGCACGTCGCCACGATCAACATCATGAGTCGCAGGCCTGGTGCGAGAAGAACCGCGCGACCAAGCCGCAGAACTTCACCGAAAAGGAGGACATGATCACCGCGCACCAGGCCAACGGCACCGGCGCCTTACATGCTGAAGTCGCGCGAGCCGGACGTCAAGACGGTGCTCGTCAAGAATCCGAACTGGTGGGGCATCAAGGCGGGGCTCTTCGAAGGCAACGTCGACGAGGTCGATCTACACGCCGATCGTGTCCGACGCGACGCGCATGGCGGCGCTGATCTCGGGCGAAGTCGACCTCGTCAACGATCCGCCGCCGCAGGACGTGCCGCGGCTCAAGCAGACGCCCGGACATCAAGGTGCTCGAAGGCGTCGAGAACCGCATCGTGTTCATCGGCATGGACCAGAAGCGCGACGAGCTCCTGTACTCGAACGTCAAGGGCAAGAACCCGTTCAAGGACAAGCGCGTGCGCCAGGCGCTCGTACCAGGCGATCGACATCGAGGCGATCAAGACGAACGACGATGCGCGGCCTGTCGCAGCCGACGGGCGCGATGCTGCCGTCGCCGGTGCAGTCGACGCCCGAGCTCGAGAAGCGCCTGCCGTTCGACAAGGCGAAGGCGAAGAAGCTGCTGGCCGAAGCCGGCTATCCGAACGGCTTCGAAGTCACGCTCGACTGCCCGAACAACCGCTACGTCAACGACGAGAAGATCTGCCAGGCGCTGGCCGCGATGTGGGCGCAGATCGGCGTCACGATCAACGTCAACGCGATGCCGCGCGCCAACTATTTCCCGAAGCTCGAGAAGACCGACACCAGCATGTACATGCTGGGCTGGGGCGGCGGCGCGACCGACGCGCATCTTCATCCTGCAGCCGGTGCTGTCGAGCTACAACGGCAAGGGCGACGGCGACTACAACTACGGCCGCTACACCAATCCGAAGCTCGACGAGCTGATCGCCAAGGTCAAGGTCGACATGAATCCCGACGCAGCGCCTTGCCGAGATCCACGAAGCGCTGGCTGCGCAGAACGCCGAGATCAACTCATCTGCCGCTGCACCGCCAGGTCATTCCGTGGGCGGCGCGCAGCAACGTCACCGCCGTGCACCGCGCCGACAATCAGGTGATGCCGTTTTGGGTGAAGATCGAATAGCGCCTGCGGGCAGGCTCATCCGGTCGCGGGGAACGCGGCGGCCACCGGTGCGTTCACACGCAGCAGGTAGCGCGTGATCGCCCAGGCGACCGCGATGGTCGCCGCGATTTCGAGCGCCGCATAGAAGGCGCCCGCGGCGGTGCCCTTGAGCAGCGCATTGCCGACGATGCGCACGATGGCGTTGGCGGCGACGAACGCCGGCACCAGCCGAAGATCGTAGCGCAATACGGTCGCGAACAGCAGCGTATAGAGCGCGCCGCCGACCAGGCCGGCGACGATGATCGCAGGCCAGTCGTCGGCTCTTAATGCGGCCAGCGCAGCGGTCGCGATCGTCAGTGCGGCGTAGACCAGCCAGCGGCGGCGGCGCCAGCCGTCGGTCCAGCGCTCCAGCCAGTGCAGCGCGATGATCGTCACCGCGACGCCGAGGACCGGCGCGGAAACCGACCTGAGCAGCGCGTCGAGCCAGGGGAACCACGCGTTCTCGATCGTGTAAGACGCCGATCGGGGAAAGTCCTGCGCCGCCACCGCGCCGGCCAGACCTTCGACGCCAGCGACGAAAAACCCGGCGCTGGCCCCCCGCAGCCATAGCCGCCCGATGCCGGTGTCCGGCGCCGAATGCTCGCGCGCTTCCCAGACGGCGACGCCCGCCAGCAGGCTCACGAGCAAAGTCAGCGGAACGAGCGAGAGCGCGATCCCCGCCGCGCCAAGCGCGATTTGCGGCGCCAGCGGCTCGGCGGTCTTGAGCTGCATGGCGAAGGCGGGCCACGCATTGATGCCGCTGACCAGCGTCGCCGCGCCGACAGTGCACAATGCCAGCCAGAAGGCGCGCTTGTCGAAACGGCCCCGGCTCCAGGCGATGATCGTCGCGATGATCGCCGCGAATCCCGCGACGATCAGTGCCAGCCTGATCGCGTTTTTGGCGAGACTCAATCGACTGGCCCGCAAGCGCTCGGCTCGTTGCCAGGTCTCGGGAACGAAAACATAACGTCCGGACCCGGCGATCTCGTCGCCGGCGATCGCGACGATCACCCGTGCCTCGCCGCCCTTGCCGACCTCGACGGCCGGATCGGCATAGGTGAATTGCCAGTCGACGCGCGCCGGCCGCTCCTGCTGCTCGGCCGACACCTCGCGCAATACCGCAGGGTCGAGACCGAAGCGTTGCCGGATCTCCTGCTGGGCGACCGCGCGCGCCTGTTCGCGCGAAAGTTTCGCGCCGGGGCGCTTTTCCGGCAGCTGGTGACGGACTTGCCGCACCTTGCCGTCGCCCGTCACGGTGACGCGCCATTCCTCGGCGCGGTCGGCGACATCACCGCCGTCGAAGCGCGCATAGCGCACTTCCCACAGCGGCGGCGCAAGCCAGTTACCGATCAGTTTTTCATATGCGTCGCGTCCCGCTTCACGCCAGACGAACTGGTGCCATTGCGCCGCACCCGGCTCGTCGGCGACGAGCCGGACCGTTGAAAAGCGCTTCCAGCCGTCGCCCGGCTTCATCCCGCGTTCCGCGACGGCTGCGTCGGCGCTGGCCTCGGCCTGGGCTCGATCGACGAGCAGCGGCGGCGTATCGCGCTGCAGGCCTCCACTCAAGCCGATGGCCGCCAACCCCGCAAGGCCGAGCAGCGGCAGCGCGCGCTGCACGCGCGCGGTCCACACGCCGGCCGCGGCGCGACCGCGCAGCCGTGCAGCAGCTTCCGGCGCCGCCGGCGGTCGCCACGCGCCGTTGCGCAAGGCTTGCGGAAGCGCGACCCATTTGCCTTGGTGCTCGCGGCGCGCGAGGACCATCACCAGCGGCACCAGGCCTGCCGCAATGACCAGCGCCTGGTTGGTCGTGCTGCCCTGGCCCTCGATCAGAAATACCGGGATCGACATAAGCGTCAGGTCGAAGACTGCGTGCAGGATGACGGTGGTCAGGAGCCCGAAGCGAACGAAAATCAATCCCCAGATGAACGCCGGGCCGGCGAGCTCGACCAGCCGCGAATACGACGGAAAACCCGGGTAGTTGGCATGCGCGGCGCCGAAAACGATCGCCTGCAGCACCAGGGCGATCGCGATCATCAGCTTGCGATGGCCGAAATGACTGCCGAGCAGCGCCGCGATCGACAAGGGCACGGCGCGGAACAGGCATTCCTCCATGAATCCTGCCTGCAAAGCCATGCCGATCGGTGCCAGCGCCGGCAGCGCGCTGCCCAGGATGTTGGGATCGGTCAGCGTTTCCGACGGCTGCCACCAGCCGAAGTAACGATTGGTCACGAAATAGAACGCGGCGATCAGCGCGAGCTCGATCGGCACGGCGAGGTAGCCCGCCGCTGTCCGCCCCAGCACCTCGGCCGACGGCGCGGCCGAGCGCGACCACAGCCGCCAGAGCTGCGGATGCTGCGGGAAACGCACGTGCGCGACAGGCTTTCCGCCGCCATGAACACGAGGCCCAGCGCGAGACCGCCGCCGACAAAGACGAGCACCGCCAGCGCGAATTGCTGTCCCCAGAACACCCAGGTCGGCTGCGCCGTGTCGAAGTTGAACCACGCCTGCGGCGCATTGGCGACCAGCGCGAGCGCATTCACGCCGGCGACGATCGCGCCCGCGACGAGTGCCTGCCGCCAGATCAATCCGCGCCGGCGCAACAGCCAGAGCACGCCGAGCACGCAGCCGCCGATGCCGTACAGCGCGCCGGCCGAAATGCCGGCGACCTCGGCGATCGCGTTGTTGGCGAAGCGCATTTCCTGGAATCGCCGCTCGAAAGCTTCGGGGATGTAGACCATGTGGGTGAGGTCGACCAACCGGTCGCCGGCCACGCCCAGCCGCATCCGATAGCGGCCGTCGCCCAGCTGCTCGTGCTCGCGCTCGTAGACGAAGCTGTGGTCGATGCGCCCGTTGGGCAGCTGCACCTGCGATTGCTCGAGCAGCTTGTACGGCGCGAAGTCGATCGCCCAGTCGGTCCGCGCACTCTTCTCGGCGATCGCGCGCGCCGCCGCCGCATCGAGCGCGGCGCCGGGCTCGCGTCTCCGGCACCTTGCGCGTGAATCCGTAGATCGTGCCGTCCGGGCGAAAGCGCACGCGCGCCTCGGCGGTCTCGCCGGGCTTGAACAGCCGCACCTCCCACCAGTACGGCGAGTAGAGCGTGCCGTTGAGCATCTCGGCTGAACGCCGGCTTGCCGCCCGCCTCGAGCTCGACGAAGTTCTGCGTCGCGCCGTCGTGCGCGAACATCACCGCGCGTTGCGCGCCGGCCGGCGCGAGATCCAGGCGGTCCGCGATCGCGGCGGCGCTTCGCCAGCGCGTCGCCTCGCGTCATCTTGACGTCGAGATTGATCAGCGGCAGCGCCGCCGGAAAATAGCGCCAGGCAAACACGCCCGACAAGGCGGAGACGACGGCGAAGACGATCCAGAACGCCGGCTTGCGGGTGATTCCGTTCATCGCTGGTTTCGGTCGCTGATTGAGGGGAATCGAGGAGCGCTCA
This sequence comes from uncultured beta proteobacterium, assembly GCA_963697485.1. Classification (GTDB taxonomy): domain Bacteria; phylum Pseudomonadota; class Gammaproteobacteria; order Burkholderiales; family Casimicrobiaceae; genus PALSA-1003. Next base: position 812,715 of record CAVOOD010000003.1, on the reverse strand, counting down.
AGATCGGGCTTACGGCGCGCTCAACGTCGCGGTTCGCGCAGTTCGCTCAGTTGGATTACGCCGCGCCCGGCAAGTTCGTTCCAGCGCGTCGTCCGACAGGCCCAGCCGCGCCGAAAGCACGTCGCGCGTGTGCTCGCCGAGCAAGGGCGGTGCCCGAGTATACGTGACCGGCGTCGCCGAGAATTTCAGCGGATTGCCGACTTGCGGCACCGAGCCGGCCAGTGGATGCGGCATGTCGATGCGCATGCCGCGCGCGATGACCTGCGGATCGGCGAACACCTGGTCGAGCCGGTTGATCGGCCCGCAGGGCACGCCGGCAGCCTCCAGCGGCGTCAGCCAGTCGCGCTGCGTCCGCGTGCGCATCAGCGCGGCGATCTGCGGCACGACGACGTCACGATGGCGCACGCGCTCGATGTTGGTCGCGAAGCGCGCATCGTCCAGCCACGCGGTCCGGCCGGCGACCTCGCAAAAGCGCGCGAACTGCCCGTCGTTGCCGACGGCGAGGACCAGCGGAGCATCGGCGCAGTCGAACACCTGGTACGGCACGATGTTCTGATGCGCGTTGCCGGCGCGGCCCGGCGGCGTGCCGGTGATCAGGTAGTTCATGTCCATCGAGGCCATCATCGCGACCTGCGTATCGAGCAGCGCCGTATCGATGTACTGGCCGACGCCCGGCGACCGCGCGATGCGCGATCGCCGCCAGGATCGCCGTCGCCGCATACATGCCGGTCGTCAGATCGGCGATTGCGATGCCGGCCTTCTGCGGCCCGCCGCCGGGCAGATCGTCGCGCTCGCCGGTGACGCTCATGAAGCCGCCGATGCCCTGGATGATGAAATCGTAGCCGGCGCGGTCGGCGTACGGGCCGGTCTGTCCGAATCCGGTGATCGAGCAGTAGACCAGCCGCGGATTGATCGCGGCGAGCGCGGGATAATCGAGGCCGTAGCGGGCCAGCGCGCCGACCTTGAAATTTTCGACGACGATGTCGGCCTGGCGGCAGAGGTCCTGGACGATGCGCCGGCCGTCGGTCGAGGTGAAGTCGACGGCGACCGACTGCTTGCCGCGATTGCAGCCGAGATAGTAGGCGGCTTCGGCGGTGTCGCGCCCGTTCGCGTCCTTCAGAAACGGCGGCCCCCAGCGCCGCGTGTCGTCGCCGCCGCCCGGCTTTTCGATCTTGATGACTTCGGCGCCGAGGTCGGCGAGCAGCTGCGTGCACCACGGGCCGGCAAGCACGCGCGACAGATCGACGACGGTCAGATGAGCGAGCGGTCCCGGCATCGGTGATCTCCTGCCGGCCGGATCCGTTCCGGTCGCGCCGCGATCAGGGCCTAGTCGACGGCCTTGACCAGATCCTCGACGACCTTCTTGGCGTCGCCGAACACCATCATCGTCTTGTCCATGTAGAACAGCGGATTGTCGAGACCGGCGTAGCCCGAGGCCATCGAGCGCTTGTTGACGATGACCGACTTGGCCTTGTACGCCTCGATGATAGGCATGCCGTAGATCGGGCTGCCCTTCTGCTCGGCCAGCGGATTGACGACGTCGTTGGCGCCGAGAATCAGCGCGACGTCGGCTTGCGGGAACTCGCTGTTGATGTCCTCCATCTCGAACACCTGGTCGTACGGGACCTCCGCCTCGGCGAGCAGCACGTTCATGTGCCCGGGCATCCGTCCGGCGACCGGATGGATCGCGTACTTGACGTTGACGCCCTTCGCGGTCAGCTTCGCCGCGAGCTCCTTGACCGCGTGCTGCGCGCGCGCGACCGCGAGGCCGTAGCCGGGGACGATGATCACCGTGTCGGCGTTCGACAGCAGGAATGCCGCATCGTCGGGACTGCCGCTCTTGACCGGCTTTTTCTCCGCGCCCGCCGCCGCGTCGGCGATCTCGCCGCCGAAGCCGCCGAGAATCACGCTGAAGAACGAGCGGTTCATCGCGCGTGCACATGATGTACGAAAGAATCGCACCCGACGAGCCGACCAGCGATCCGGCGATGATCAGCATCGGGTTGTCGAGCGAGAAGCCGATGCCCGCCGCCGCCCAGCCCGAGTAGCTGTTCAGCATCGAGATCACCACCGGCATGTCGGCGCCGCCGATCGGAATGATCAGCAGGAAGCCGAGCAGGAACGCGAGCGCAGTCATGATGATGAACGGCGGCCACTGCGCTTCCGGCGGCGACGTGCAGAACCAGATGCCGAAGCCGATCATCGCGATGCCGATGCGCGAGATTGACGAAATGCTGGCCCGCGAACACGACCGGCGCGCTGCGGATGCGGCCGGACAGCTTGCCGAACGCGATCACCGAGCCGGAGAAGGTGATCGCGCCGATGAAGGTGCCGATGAAAAGCTCGAGCTTGTGGCCGAAGGTGATCGGAGACATCGAGACCCATCGCCTGCGGGTTGTTCACCGCCGCGATCGCGATCAGACACGGCGGCGAGACCGACCAGCGAGTGCATTGCCGCGACGAGCTCGGGCATCTGCGTCATCTGCACCCGCCGCGCGACGATCGCGCCGATCGCGCCGCCGACCACCATGCCGCCGAGGATCGGCAGCACGTGCTTGCTGTGCGAATAGACCAGCGCCAGCGTGACCAGCAGCGCGATCGCCATGCCGACCATGCCGTACACGTTGCCGCGCCGCGCGGTGTGCGGGCTCGACAGGCCCTTCAGCGCGAGGATGAAGCTGACCGCGGCGACCAGATACCACAGTGCGAGTTGGTTGGCGCTCATGCGCCTATTCCTTGGTCGCGCCGGTGCCGCGTTCCTTCTTTCTGAACATGTCGAGCATCCGCTGCGTGACCAGGAAGCCGCCGAACACGTTGATCGACACCAGCGTGACCGCGACGACGCCGAGCCAGCCGCCCCAGTCGAGATCGGCCGCGCCCGCGGCGAGCATCGCGCCGACCAGGATGATGCTCGAGATCGCGTTGGTCAGCGACATCAGCGGCGTGTGCAGCGCCGGCGTCACGTTCCAGACGACGTGATAGCCGACGAAGATCGCCAGCACGAACACGATCAGGTTGATTACGATCGGATCGACGCCTGCGGTCATGATTTGCTCTCCGGCGCAGCATTCCCGCGAACGGGAAGCCCGCTATTCAGGTTCTGGGTACGACCTGCCCGTTCGCGCACACCAGCGTGGCCTTGATGATCTCGTCGTCGGCGGGCACGGCGAATTCGCCGGTCTTGGCGTTGAGCGACAGGGCAAGAAAGTTGAGCACGTTGCGCGCATAGAGCGCGCTCGCGTCGGCCGGCACCAGCGCCGGCAGGTTGGCGAGACCCACGATCTTGACGCCGTTCTTGACGACGATCTTGCCGAGCTCCGAGCCTTCGACGTTGCCGCCCTGCTCGACCGCGAGATCGACGATCGATCGCGCCCGGCTTCATCGCGGCGACCGTGTCGGCCTTGATCAGCTTCGGCGCCGGCCGCCCGGGTATCAGCGCCGTCGTGATCAGGATGTCGACGGTCTTGCAGCGCTCGCTGATGATGCCCGCCTGCCGCGCCATCCACTCGGGCGGCATCGGTCGCGCGTAGCCGCCGACGCCTTCGGCGATCTTGCGCTCCTCGTCGTTGGCGTACGGCACGTCGACCCACTTGGCGCCGAGCGATTCGACCTGGTCCTTGACCGACGGGCGCACGTCGGACGCCTCGATGACGGCGCCGAGCCGCTTGGCGGTGGCGATCGCCTGCAGGCCGGCGACGCCGACGCCGAGGATCAGCACGCGCGCCGCCTTCACCGTGCCGGCAGCGGTCATCAGCATCGGCATGAAGCGGCCGTATTCGTTGGCGGCGATGATCACCGCCTTGTAGCCGGCGATATTGGCCTGCGACGACAGCACGTCCATCGACTGCGCGCGCGAGATGCGCGGCAGCCACTCGAGCGCGTAGCCGCTGACGCCGGCCTGCGCGTACGAGGCGATCGCGGCCGTGTCGAACGGATCGAGCAGGCCGATCAGCAGCGCGCCGCGCTTGAGGCGCGGCAGCTCGTCGGCGGACGGGCCGCGCACCTTGAGCACGATGTCGGCGCCGAGCGCCGCGGCGGCGTCGCCGATGCGGGCGCCGGCGCTCTGATAGTCGGCGTCGGGAATGCTCGAAGCGACGCCGGCGCCGGCCTCGACGACGATCTCGTGCTTGCCGCTGGCGGCGAGCTTCTTGACCGTCTCGGGCGTCGCCGCGACGCGCGTCTCGCCGACGCGCGTTTCGCGCGGAATGCCGATAATCATGGTGATCGCCCCCTTGCGGCGGTGCTCGTTCTTGCTCGCTATCTTGCCACAGCAGCCGGGTTCAGCGAAGGCGCAACTTCAGGAGATCGCCGCGGCGATCGCCTTGCCGAGCTCCGCCGTCGTCGCCTTGCCGCCGAGGTCGGGCGTGCGCGGCGCCGATCGATCGGCCAGCGTCGCCTCGATCGCGCGCACGATCGCCGCCGCCGCATCGGCATGGCCGAGGTGCTCGAGCATCAGCGCGCCCGACCAGATCTGTCCGATCGGATTGGCGATGCCCTTGCCGGCGATGTCCGGCGCGGAGCCGTGCACCGGCTCGAACGTCGACGGAAAATCGCGCTCGGGATTGATGTTGGCCGACGGCGCGATGCCGATCGTGCCGCACACGGCGGGACCGAGGTCGGACAGGATGTCGCCGAACAGGTTCGAGCCGACGACGACGTCGAACCAGTCGGGATGCAGCACGAATTGCGCGCTCAGGATGTCGATGTGGTACTGGTCGGTGCGGATCGCCGGGATATTGCGCGGCCATCGCCTTGAAGCGCTCGTCCCAGTACGGCATGGTGATCGAGATGCCGTTCGACTTGGTCGCCGAGGTCACGTGCTTTGCCGGGCGCGTCAGCGCCAGCTCGAACGCGAAGCGCATGATGCGATCGACGCCCTTGCGGGTGAAAACCGTCTGCTGGAACACCGTCTCGCGCTCGGTGCCTTCGAACATGCGGCCGCCGACCGACGAATATTCGCCTTCGGTGTTCTCGCGCACGACGACGAAATCGATGTCGCCGGGCTTGCGATTGGCGAGCGGCGACGGAATGCCGGGCATCAGCCGGCACGGCCGCAGGTTGACGTACTGGTCGAAATGGCGCCGCCACTGGATCAGCGAGCCCCAGAGCGAGACGTGATCGGGAACCGTTGCCGGCCAGCCGACGGCGCCGAAGAAAATCGCGTCGTGCCCGCCGATCTGCTCGAACCAGTCCTCGGGCATCATGCGGCCGTGCTTGGCGTAGTAGTCGCAGCTCCACGGAAACTCGTCGAACTGGAATGCGATGCCGAACTTCGCCGCCGCCGCCTCGAGCACGCGCAAGCCCTTCGGGAACGACTTCCTTGCCGATGCCGTCGCCCGGGATGACGGCGATGCGATGAGAGCTGGCCATGGAGCTTCGCGCTGTGAAGTGCCCGCGCATAGTGTAACTTAGCGCATCGCTTTCGCGACCCGAGCCCACGCGATGCAGCCGCAACTCCGCTGGCAATGGACACGCTTCGACGACCTCGAGCCGCGCCACCTGTATGCGCTGCTTCGCGCGCGCGGCGAGGTGTTCATCATCGAGCAGCGCTGCGCGTTCCTCGACGCCGACGGCGTCGACCTCAACGCGCTGGCATCTGCTCGGGTGGGCGGCGGCGGACGGCCAATACTGGCGACGGGCCGCTCGACGGTGCTCGCCGCGTACCTGCGGCTGATCGAGCCCGGGCGGATTTACGCCGAAGCCTCGATCGGTCGCGTGCTGACGGTCGAGCCGTTCCGGCGCGTCGGCCTCGGCCGCCCGCTGATGAAGGAAGGCCTGCGCAAGGCGGCCGAGATCTATCCCGGCCAGCCGGTGCGCATCGGCGCGCAAATCCGCCTCGAGCGCTTCTACCAGAGCCTCGGTTTTCGCACCGTGTCAGAGATGTACATCGAAGACGGCATCGAGCACGTTCAGATGCTGCGCCCGGGCGACTCCGCCAGCTGACGAGAAGCCGTTCTACCGCTCGAGCTGCGCGATGCTGTTTGCGACCGGCTGCAAGCTGATCTACGATTCGCTTGCGGCCGATCGAGACGGCGCGCCCGCCCACCGATAGCGGGGCCGACGCGGACTGCGCTATGATCGCGCCTTCGCACCGCAACCTTCGCCGCCGATGAAACAGACCTTTCTCGACTTCGAGCAGCCGATCGCCGAGCTGCAGAGCAAGATCGACGAGCTGCGCTACGTCCACGAGGACTCGGCGGTCGACATCTCCGACGAGATCGCGCGGCTCACCAAGAAGAGCCAGCAGCTCACCAAGGAGATCTACAGCAAGCTCTCCGCATGGCAGATCGCGCAGGTGGCGCGGCACCCGCAGCGTCCGTACACGCTCGACTACATCGCCGGCATGTTCACCGATTTTCGCGAGCTGCACGGCGACCGCAGCTACGCGCGACGACCCGGCGATCGTCGGCGGCCTCGCGCGCTTCAACGGCGCGCCGTGCATGGTGCATCGGCCACCAGAAGGGCCGCGACACCAAGGAAAAGATCCACCGCAACTTCGGCATGCCGCGGCCCGAGGGCTATCGCAAGGCGCTGCGGCTGATGAAGCTCGCCGAGAAGTTCGGGCTGCCGCTGTTCACGTTCGTCGACACGCCGGGCGCGTATCCCGGCATCGGCGCCGAGGAGCGCGGCCAGTCGGAAGCCATCGGCCGCAACCTCTACGAAATGGCCGGCCTGCGCACGCCGATCATCGTCACCGTCATCGGCGAAGGCGGCTCCGGCGGCGCGCTCGCGATCGCGATCGGCGACATCACGCTGATGCTGCAGTACGCGACCTACTCGGTGATCTCGCCCGAAGGCTGCGCGTCGATCCTGTGGAAGTCGGCCGAGCACGCCGAAGAGGCCGCGGAAACGCTCGGCATCACCGCGGCGCGGCTGAAGACGCTCGGCCTCATCGACAAGGTGGTCAACGAGCCGCTCGGCGGCGCGCATCGCGATCACGCGGCGATGATGGTCGACGCTGAAGAAAGCGCTGACCGAGGCGCTGCGCCAGGCTGCAGGAGCAGCCGCTCGACACGCTGCTCGAGGCGCGCGAGGACAAGATCCTCGGCTATGGCAAGTTCAAGGAACTGAACCCGGGCTGACGGCCCGCCGCCGCGTCCGGGCTACGCGCATGGCTGTGACTGCGCCCTCCTCCGACCAGAAAGCCGACCGGCGCGAAGCTTCGGTCGGGCCGCGCGACGCGCCGGCGATCGCCGCGGTCGACGCCGCGCTGGCGGCGGCATTGGCGGCATACGCGCGCCGGGTCAGCGCGTCGCGGTCGCGCTGTCCGGCGGCCTGCGATTCGATCGTGCTGCTCGACGCGCTGCACGCGCTGGCGCCCGCGCTTCGCGCTCAGCTTGTCGGCGCTGCACGTCCATCACGGCCTGTCGCCCCACGCCGACGCGCTGGGCCGAGTTCTGCGCCGACAGCGTGCGCAGCGCGCGGCGTGCCGCTGACGGTCGCAGCGCGTCGACGTCGCGCGCGCGCCCGCGGACAGAGCCTCGAAGCCGCCGCGCGCGCACGCGCGCTACCGACGCGCTCCTCGCGCGCCGACGCCGACATCGTCGTGCTCGCGCATCACGCCGACGACCAGGCCGAAACGCTGCTGCTGCAGCTGCTGCGCGGCGCCGGACCGCGCGGGCTCGCCGCGATGCCGCGTCATCGCGCTCGCGGCGTCACCGGCCCGGCGCTGCTGCGACCGCTGCTCGATCTGCCGCGCGCGATCGCTCGCCGCCTACGCGAATGCGCGCGGACTCGCGTGGATCGACGACGAAAGCAACGCCGACCGGCGGCACCGGCGCAACGTGCTGCGCCATCGACGTCGCGCCGCTGCTTGGCCGCGGCGTTTCCCGGCTACCCGGCGGCGCTCGTGCGCGCGCCGCGCCACCAGGCCGAGGCCGCGGCGCTTGCTCGACGAGCTCGCCGCGCAGGACGCCGGAGCGCACGCGACGACGGACTGCGACTCGCGCGCGCGCTCGCCGCGCTGTCGCCGCCCCGCGCGCGCAACCTGCTGCGCTGGTTCCTGCGCGGCGAGGGGCTGCGCCCGCCGTCGACCGCGCGGCTTGCCGAGATGCTCGCGCAGCTGCGCGACAGCCGCGCGCCGACGCGCGCACGCGGATCGTCCACGACGGCGCCGAGATCGGCTGCCATCGCGGCCGCATCGTCGTGCACGCCGCGGCCGCCGGCGCCGTTCGCTCGCGGCTGGCGCGGCGAGACGCTGCGGTACAGCTTCCCGGCGGCATCTCGCGCTTCGAGCGCACGCGCGGCGCCGGCATCGCCGCGGCGAAACTCGATGCGACGCGTCGTGACGCTGCGCTCGCGCCGCGGCGGCGAGCGCATCCAGCTCGCGGCGAACCGGCCGCGGCGCGCGGTCAAGAAGCTGCTGCACGACGCGCGGCTGCCGATCTGGGAGCGCGAGGCGCTGCCGCTCGTCTGGTGCGGCGACGAGCTCGCCGCGGTTCCGGGCATCGGCGTCGCGCTCGCATTCCAGGCCGAGCCCGACGAGGCCGCTTGGCGCGTCGACTGGTGCCCGAAGTGAACGGGCACGCGCGCCGCGCGGCGCCGGATCGAGCCAGCCGGCCAACGGCGTCGTGTCGGTAGCGCGCGCCTGTCACCACCGTGCGCGGGCAGGCGCGATTGACAAGCCCGATGACCAAGGGCTAAATGCCCGCAGAACTCAAAAAACAGTCGTGTAGGGTCCGTCTTCCATTGGAGGAGTCGATGAAGTCCCGCTTTTGCCTGATATTCGCCGCGTCCGCGCTGCTCGCGTTCGCCGGATCCGCGTTGGCGCAGCAGCCGATCGTCATCAAGTTCAGCCACGTCGTCGCCGTCGACACGCCGAAGGGCAAGGGCGCCGAGTACTTCAAGAAGCTCGCCGAGGAGCGCACCAAGGGCCGGGTCAAGGTCGAGGTCTATCCGAACAGCCGCTGTACAAGGACGGCGAGGAGATGGAGGCGCTGCAGCTCGGCTCGGTGCAGATGCTCGCGCCGTCGGTCGCCAAGTTCGGCCCGCTCGGCGTGCGCGAGTTCGAGGTGTTCGACCTGCCGTACATCTTCGACAGCTTCGACGAGCTGCACAAGGTCACCGACGGCCCGGTCGGCAAGGCGCTGTTCAAGAAGCTCGAGACCAAGGGCATCATCGGGCTCGCCTACTGGGACAACGGCTTCAAGGACATGAGCGCCAACAAGCCGCTCAAGGTCCCGGGGACTCAAGGGCCTGAAGATGCGCATCCAGTCGTCGAAGGTGCTCGACGCCGAGATGCGCGCGCTCGGCGCGCTTGCCGCAGGTGATGGCGTTCTCCGAGGTCTACCAGGCGACTGCAGACCGGCGTGGTCGACGGCACCGAGAATCCGCCGTCGAACTTCTACACGCAGAAGATGCACGAGGTGCAGAAGTACCTGACGCTGACCGACCATGGCGTCATCGAGTACGCGGTGATCGTCAACAAGAAGTTCTGGGACGGCCTGCCGGCGGACATCCGCACGACGCTCGAAGGCGCGATGAAGGACGCGACCAAGTACGCCAACGACATCGCCAAGAAGGAGAACGACGACGCGCTCGAGGCCGTGCGCAAGGCGCGGCAAGACGGAGATCATCACGCTGACGGCCGCGCGAGAAGGCGGCGTGGAAGAAGGCGCTGGTCGCCGGTGCACAAGGAGAACGAGAGCGCGCGATCGGCAAGGACATGATCGAGGCGGTCTACAAGGAAACCGGCTTCAAGCCCTAGCACCGCATGAGCGATGCACCGCGACGCCACTGCGCGAGCTCACGCTCCGCAGTGGCGTTTTCGCATTCGCGACGCGCTGGCGGCGCAGCGCTTTCGGGAGGAGCGCGATGCTGAAGATGCTTGACCGCCTCGAGGAGATGGCTGATCGCCGTCCTGATGGGCGCGGCGACGCTGCTGATCTTCGTCGCGGTCATGCATCGCTACGCCGCCGGGCTGCCGATTCCCGGTCGTGCAGGACTGCGCTGCTCACGCTCAACCTGTCGTGGGCGCAGGAGCTTTGCATCTACATGTTCGTCTGGATGGCGAAGTTCGGCGCCGCCTACGGCGTGCGCACCGGCATCCACGTCGGCGTCGACGTGCTGATCAACCGCCTGCCCGACCGCACCCGCGCAGGACGTACGTGCTGTTCGGCCTGCTCGCCGGGCGCGCTCTTCACCGGCGTCGTCGGCACGCTCGGCGCGCACTTCGTCTGGGAGATCGCCCACACCGACCAGGTCTCCGCCGACCTCGAAGTGCCGATGTGGATCGTCTACCTGTGCATCCCGCTGGGCTCGTACCTGATGTGCTTCCGCTTCCTGCAGGTCGCGTGGGCGTTCGCCAAGCACCGGCGAGCTGCCGCACCACGACGTCGCGGCACGTCGAAGGGCTCGAGACCGTGACGCCGATCGACATCAATCCGTACGGCGCTCCGGGATAACCTGCATCCTGCCGACGCCAAGCGCGGAGGCCGGCCATGACACGCCCGATGCGCCTGTTCGCCGCGCTGCCGCTGGCGATGGTCGCGCTGCCGATGCTGGGGTTCGCCGCCGGGCTGCCCATCCCGACCCCGCTGATCATCTTCCTGCTGCTGTTCGGCCTGATGCTGACCGGCATGCCGGTGTCGATCTCGCTCGGCCTCACCGTGCTCACCTTCCTGTTCACGATGACGACGGTGCCGATCGACGTCGGTCGCGCTGAAGCTCTTCACCGGCATCGAGAAGCTTCGAGATCATGGCGATCCCGTTCTTCATCCTCGCCGGCAACTTCCTCACGCACGGCGGCGTCGCGCGACGGATGATCGCCTTCGCCTCGTCGATGGTCGGCCACTGGCACGGCGGCCTCGGCGCTCGCCGGCGTGATGGCCTGCGCGCTGTTCGCCGCGGTGTCGGGCTCGTCGCCGGCGACCGTGGTGGCGATCGGCTCGATCATCCTGCCGGCGATGGTCAAGCAGGGCTTTCCGAAGCGCTTCGGCGCCGGCGTGATCACGACGTCGGGCGCGCTGGGCATCCTGATCCCGCCGTCGATCGTGATGGTGATGTATTCGGTCGCGACCAACACCTCGGTCGGCCAGCTGTTCATCGCCGGCATCATCCCGGGGCTGGTGCTGGCGACGATGCTCGGCCTGACGACCTGGTGACCGCGCGCGCAAGAACAACTATCCGCGCCTGGCCGAAGGCGAGCTGGGGCGAGCGCTGGCGCACGTTCCGCGAGAGCATCTGGGGCCTGCTGCTGATCGTCGTCGTCATCGGCGGCATCTACACGCGGCATCTTCACGCCGACCGAGGCCGCCGCGATGAGCGCGGTCTACGCGTTCTTCGTCGCCGTCTTCGTCTACAAGGACCTGACGCTCGCGAAGGTGCCGAAGGTGCTGCTCGACTCGGCGAACATGAGCGCGATGCTGCTCTACATCATCACCAACGCCGTGATGTTCTCGTTCCTGATGACGTCCGAGCAGATCCCGCAGGTGATGGCCGCATGGATGCTCGACAAGGGGCTCGGGCCGATCGCCTTCCTGCTGGTCGTCAACGTGCTGCTGCTGCTCGCCGGCAACGTGATGGAGCCCTCGTCGATCGTGCTGATCATGGCGCCGATCCTGTTCCCGATCGCGATGAAGCTCGGCATCGATCCGGTGCACTTCGGCATCGTCATGGTGGTCAACATGGAGGTCGGCATGTGCCACCCGCCGGTCGGACTCAATCTCTATGTGGCGTGCGGCATCGCCAAGATGGGCATCACCGAGCTGACCGTCGCGGTCTGGCCATGGCTGCTGACGATGCTGGTGTTCCTGGTGATCGTCACCTACTGGCCGGACGATGTCGATCTGGCTGCCGAAGGCGCTGGGGATGATGCGTTGACGCCGGAGCGGATCCAGCGCCCCACATCGACACGATGACGCTTCCGCACGACGACGGCTACCAGGATCTGCGCGACGCGATCCGCGACCTCTGCGCCCACTACCCCGACGCGTACTGGCGCGAAGTCGATGCGAGGCGCGGCTACCCCGAGACATTCGTCGACGCACTGACCCGCGCCGGCTGGCTTGCGGCGCTGATTCCGCAGGAGTACGGCGGCTCGGGCCTCGGACTCGCCGAGGCATCGGTCATCATGGAGGAGATCAATCGCAATGGCGGCAACGCCGGCGCCTGCCATGGCCAGATGTACAACATGGGCACGCTGCTGCGGCACGGCTCGGACGAGCAGAAGCGCCGCTATCTGCCGAAGATCGCCAGCGGGGAATTGCGGCTGCAGTCGATGGCCGTGACCGAGCCGACGACCGGCACCGACACGACGCAGCTTTCGACCACAGCGGTAAGAAAAGGCAGATCGCTACGTCGTCAACGGCCAGAAGGTGTGGATCTCGCGTGTGCAACACTCGGATCTGATGATCCTGCTGGCGCGAACGACGCCTCTGGCCGAGGTCAGCCGGCGCGCCGACGGCATGTCGATTTTTCTGGTCGACCTGCACCAGGCGGTCGGCAAAGGCCTTACCGTGCGGCCGATCGCCAACATGGTCAACCACGAGACCAATGAGCTTTTTTTCGACGCACTGGAAATCCCCGCCGACACGCTGATCGGCGACGAAGGCAAAGGCTTTCGCTACATCCTCGACGGGCTCAACGCCGAGCGCACGCTGATCGCAGCCGAATGCATCGGCGATGCCTGGTGGTTCATCAACCGTGCGAGCGCGTACGCCAACGAGCGGCGCGTGTTCAATCGGCCCATAGGAAAAAACCAGGGCGTGCAATTCCCGATCGCCGAGGCCTACGTCGAAGCCGAAGCGGCCAACCTGATGCGCTTCGAGGCCTGCCGGCGCTTTGACGCGCACGAGGCCTGCGGCCCGCAGGCCAACATGGCCAAATACCTCGCCGCCAAGGCATCGTGGGAGGCCGCCAATGCCTGCCTGCAGACGCACGGCGGGTTCGGATTCGCATGCGAATACGACGTCGAGCGGAAATTCCGCGAGACGCGCCTCTATCAGGTTGCACCGATTTCGACCAACCTGATCCTGTCGTACCTCGCCGAGCACGTTCTCGGCCTGCCGCGCTCGTTCTGACTGCGGACCGGCGGCGATGCCGCCCGGGCTCCCGCCCCTGCGCCCGCGGGGATTCCCGGGTCGGCGCAAGGGCCATTCCGATGGTATAATTTTGAGTTTATTTGAAACATCGTCGGAGCCAAACGCATGGCGGTAGAACGGACGCTTTCGATCATCAAACCCGACGCGGTCGCCAAGAACGTCATCGGCCAGATCTACTCGCGCTTCGAGCAATCCGGGCTCAAGATAGTCGCAGCGAAGCTTGCCTGGCTGTCGCGCGCCGACGCCGAGGGCTTTTATGCCGTCCATCGCGAACGTCCATTTTTCAGGGACCTGGTCGATTTCATGATTTCCGGCCCGGTGATGATCCAGGTGCTGGAGGGCGATAATGCGATCGTGAGAAATCGCGAGCTGATGGGGGCGACCGACCCGAAGAAGGCTGCCTCGGGAACGATCCGCGCCGATTTCGCTCAATCGATCGATGCCAATGCGGTCCACGGGTCGGACGCTCCCGAGACGGCCGGCGTCGAAATCGCCTATTTCTTTCCTGCGATGAGCATCTATCAGCGCTGATGCCGCAAATGATCAATCTGCTCGACTTCGACTCCGCCGCGATGACGGCGTTCTTCGCCGAGCGCGGGGAAAAGCCGTTTCGCGCCAAGCAGGCGCTGCGCTGGGTCCATCATCGGCTCGCCGATCGAGTCGACTCGATGAGCGACCTCGCCAAGACGACGCGCGAGGCGCTCGCGCGCGATGCCGAGATCCGCGCCCCGTCGGTCGTTCGCGACTCGACCGCGGCCGACGGCACGCGCAAATGGCTGCTCGACGTCGGCAATGCGAATGCGATCGAGGCGGTGTACATCCCCGAAACCGACCGCGGCACGCTGTGCATCTCGTCGCAGGCCGGCTGCGCGCTCGACTGCGCATTCTGCTCGACCGGCAAGCAGGGCTTCAACCGCAACCTCTCCGTCGGCGAGATCATCGGCCAGCTGTGGCATGCCAATCGCGCGCTGCTCGCCGACGGCATCGCGGTGCCCTGGGTCGAGCACGGCCGTCATCCGATCACCAACGTCGTGATGATGGGCATGGGCGAGCCGCTGGCCAATTTCGACAACGTCGTCGCTGCGCTTGAGATCATGCTCGACGACAATGCCTATGGCCTCTCGCGCCGCCGCGTGACCCTGTCGACGTCGGGGCTGGTGCCCGCGATGGACCGCCTGCGCGACGCCTGCCCGGTGGCGCTCGCGGTCAGCCTGCACGCGCCCAACGACGCGCTGCGCGACCGCCTCGTTCCGATCAATCGCAAATATCCGCTGGCCGAGCTGCTGGCGGCATGCCTGCGCTACATCGAAAAGGCGCCGCGCGATTTCGTCACCTTCGAATACGTGATGCTCGATCACGTCAACGACGGCGCCGAGCACGCGCGCGCGCTGGTCGCGCTGGTGCGCGACGTGCCGTGCAAGTTCAACCTGATTCCGTTCAATCCGTTTCCGAACACCGAATTCAAGACCAGCTCGCGCACGCGGATCCTGGCATTCCAGCGAATCCTTCGGGACGCCGGCCTGGTCGCGACCATACGCAAGACGCGCGGCGAGGATATCGACGCCGCCTGCGGGCAGCTCGCCGGCCAGGTGCAGGACCGGACCCGCCGCACGCTGCGCAGGATCCAGCCGGTTGCGGCTCAATAAAGGCTCGACTGCCATGGCTTACCGTCTTCTGATCATCGCCGTGTCGCTGTCGCTGCTTGCGGCGTGCGCCAACAATCCGTTCGTTGCCAATCCTGCGACGCCACCCGAGCGGCCGACCCGCGAGGCGCCGCCACCCCAGCAGATGGCGAGCGCGGCCGAACGGGCAAAGCTGCATACCGACCTCGGCAGCGGCTACTACGAGCGCGGTCAGATGGACGTCGCGATCGACGAGCTCAATACGGCGGTCAAGCTCGACCCGAACTACGCCCCGGCGTACAACATCTACGGACTGATCTACGCGGTCCTGGGCGAGGACCGCAAGGCCGAGCAGAATTTCGAGCGCGCGCTGCAGCTCGCGCCGAACAATCCCGATATCCATCACAACTGGGGCTGGTACCTTTGCCAGCACAAGCGCGAGCGCGAGGCGCTGGCCCAGTTCGAAGCCGCCGTCAGCGATCCGCTGTACCGGACGCCGGAGATCGCGCTGGTCAACGCCGGCCGCTGCGCGCAGGCGATCGGCGACATCGTTGCCGCCGAAGGCTATTTCCGGCGCGCGCTCTCCGGACAGCCGAACAACGTGCTGGCGAGCTACGGTCTCGCGCAGATCGCGTACAAGCAAGGCCGCTACGACGAGGCGCGCGCCTTGATGAGGCGCGTGATCCAGACGAACAACGCGCCACCGGAAGCGCTGCGCCTCGGCATGTGCGTCGAGCGCAAGCTCGGCGACCGCCAGTCCGAGGCGTCGTACATCTCGCAGTTGCGCAACCGCTATCCGGACGCGCCGGAAACCCGGGCGATCAGCCGAGGCTTGCGAGTGATGGATCTCGAAGCGCAACCGGCCGGCGGCAGCGTGCCCGAGCCGGATGCGTTCGTCGGCGCCGGGGCGCAGCTCAAGGCCGCGCGCGAGGCCGCCGGCCTCTCGCTCGACCAGGTGGCGCAGCAGCTCAAGCTCGCGCCGCGCCAGGTCAAGGCGCTCGAGGAAGAGAACTTCGGCGTGCTGCCGGGCCGCACGTTCACGCGCGGCTTCATGCGCAACTATGCCCGCCTCTTGAACCTCGATCCGGACCTGCTGGTCGCGCATCTGCCCGATGCGGCGCACGCGCCGTCGCTCGAGTCGCCGTCGCTGCATTCGACCGGCACGACAATGGCCGAGCTGCCGACCGCGCACGCCCGCGCGCCGAGCTTCGGCCGCTGGCTGATCCCGCTGGTGCTGGTCGCTTCCATCGTCGCGGCCGCCGGCTACGAGTGGTACCGAGGCAGGCCCGCCGCCGGCCATGCGGCGCCGCCGCGTGCGACCGAGACTGCGCCCGCGCCGACGACGCCGAACACGTCCACCACGCCGTTGCCCAACCCCGTCGCGCCCGACAGCGGTGCGCCGGGCACGGCCGCGCCGCCGGCAACGTCCGGCGGTCTCGCGCCTCCCGGCACGGCGCAACCGGCGCGGTCGCCGCAGGCCGGCGCAGCCGATGCCGCCGTCGAAGCGGTCCTGGTGATTCGCTACGAAGGTCCCTCGTGGACCGAGATCCGCGATTCCGCCGGACACCCGCTGATCTCGCGCCTGGTCGACGCCGATTCGGTCGAGCCGTTCGACGGCGCCCCGCCCTTCTCGGTCGTGATCGGCAACGCCAAGGCGGTCACGCTGGTCTACCACGGTCAGCCGGTCGATCTGGCGCCGTACACCCGACTCAACGTCGCCCGGCTGGTCCTTCGCTAGGCGATGTCCGCGAAATCGATGAGGTTGCAATGACCGCGCTCAATCTTCCTCCGATCATCCGTCACCGAACGCGCACGGCACTGGTCGGCGGCATCGCGATCGGCGGCGGCGCGCCTATCGTCGTGCAGTCGATGACCAACACCGACACCGCCGACGTCGCCGCGACCGTCGCGCAGGTCAAGGCGCTCGCCGACGCAGGCTCCGAGCTGGTCCGCGTGACGGTCAACACCGCCGAAGCGGCCGCCGCGGTTCCGCTCATCCGGGAACGTCTGGACGCGATGCGCTGCACGGTGCCGCTGATCGGCGACTTTCATTTCAACGGCCACAAGCTGCTGACCAATCATCCCGACTGCGCGCGCGCTCTGGCCAAGTACCGGATCAATCCCGGCAACGTCGGCAAGGGCAGCAAGCACGACCCGCAATTCGCGGTGATGATCGAAAAGGCGATCGAGTTCGGCAAGCCGGTGCGCATCGGCGTCAACTGGGGCAGTCTCGATCAGGACCTGCTCGCCCGGCTGATGGACGACAACGCCCGCTCGGCGAATCCGCTCGACGCCGCGCACGTGATGCGCGAAGCGCTGGTCACGTCGGCGATCGGCAGCGCGCAGCGCGCCGAGGAGATCGGCCTGCCCGGCGACCGCATCCTGCTCGCGTGCAAGGTTTCCGACGTGCAGGACCTGATCGCCGTGTACACCGAGCTCGCGCGCCGCTGCGACTATCCGCTGCACCTCGGGCTGACCGAAGCCGGCATGGGCTCGAAGGGCATCGTCGCCTCGACCGCCGCGCTCGCCGTGCTGCTGCAGCAGGGCATCGGCGACACGATCCGGATTTCGCTGACTCCGGAGCCGAACGGCGATCGCACGCGCGAGGTCCTGGTCGCGCAGGAGATCCTGCAGACGATGGGTCTGCGCTCGTTCGCGCCGCTGGTCACCGCCTGTCCGGGGTGCGGGCGCACCGCCAGCCCGTTCTTCCAGGAGCTCGCCGACAAGATCCAGACCTATCTGCGCGCGCGAGATGCCGCAGTGGCGGAACCGCTATCCCGGCGTCGAGACGATGACCGTCGCGGTGATGGGATGCGTGGTCAACGGACCGGGCGAATCCAAGATGGCGAACGTCGGCATCAGCCTGCCCGGCACCGGCGAAATGCCGGTCGCGCCGGTCTACGTCGACGGGCACAAGACGGTGACGCTCAAGGGCGATCGGCATCGCCGAGGAGTTCCAGCAGATCGTCGCCGACTACGTCCGCGCGACCTACGGCGGCGAGCCGCCGTCGGCGCATCTGAAGCCGGAAAAGAAATCGATCCAGCTCAAGGCTGTCGGATAGCCGGTCATGATCGCGCAGACGAAGCCTTCGCCGGCGGAAGCAGCCCCGGCTCCCGCCGCGCGCGAGCGGAAGGCCACCCCGATCCAGGCCGTGCGCGGCATGAACGACGTGCTGCCCGACGAGGCGGCGCTATGGGAGCGCTTCGAGGACGCGGTGCGCGAAGTGTTCGGGCAATACGGCTACCGCAACCTGCGCGTGCCGGTCGTCGAAGCCACGCCGCTGTTCGTGCGCGCGATCGGCGAGGTCACCGACGTCGTCGAGCACGAGATGTACACGTTCGAGGACCGGCTGAACGGCGAAAGCCTGACCTTGCGTCCCGAGGCGACCGCCGGCATCGTGCGTGCGGCGATCGAGCACAACCTGACCTACGAGCGGCCGCAGCGCGTCTGGACCGCCGGTCCGATGTTCCGCCACGAGCGGCCGCAAAGGGGCCGCTACCGCCAGTTCCACCAGTTCGACGTCGAGGCGCTGGGTTTTGCCGGGCCCGACGTCGACGCCGAGCAGATCGTCATGCTGGCGCGGCTGTGGCGCCGGCTCGGGCTCGACGGCATCAGGCTGGAAATCAATTCGATCGGCGACGCCGAAGAGCGCCGCGCGCATCGCGCCGCGCTGATCGCACACTTCGAGCGTCACCGCGAGCTGTTCAACGACGACGAACGGCGTCGGCTGCACGCGAATCCGCTGCGCATCCTCGACAGCAAGAACCCGGCGCTGCAATCGGCGATCGCGGCGGCGCCGAAGCTGATCGATTCGCTGGGTGACGCCTGCGCGCGCGCACTTCGACGGCCTGCAGGCAGCTGCTCGGCGACGCACGGTATCGCATTCACGATCAACCCGCGGCTGGTGCGCGGGCTCGATTACTACAACCGCACGGTGTTCGAATGGGTCACCGACCGGCTCGGCGCGCAGGGCACGGTCGCCGGCGGCGGCCGCTACGACGGCCTGTTCGAGCAGCTTGGCGGCAAGCCGACGCCGGCCTGCGGCTTCGCGATCGGCAGCGAGCGCATGGTGCTGCTGCTGCAGGATGCGGGCATCGCGCCGGCGGCGGCGCTCGACGCCTACGTCGTTCATGTCGGCGCAGAAGCGCGCAGGCTCGCGCATGCGGTCGCCGAGATGTTGCGCGATGCGGGGCTTTCGATCGCCGTCAACGCCGGCGGCGGCAGCTTCAAGGCGCAGATGAAAAGGGCCGACGTCAGCGGCGCGCGCTTTGCGCTGATCGTCGGCGAGGACGAAGCGGCGGCGAATCGCGTGGCGATGAAGCCGCTGCGCAGCGCCGGCGACCAGGAGACGCTCGCGCCGGCCGAGCTCGCTGCGCGGCTCGCCGCGCAGCGCAGCGACGGCACCGCAAGCTGAAGCGACGCGCTTTCGCTTCATTCGACGATTTCGCGAAGAACCTCCGCTCGCGCGTCTCGCGCGACGATTTGAGCAAGGACGGAAGATGGCAGTCTACGATCTCGAAGAACAGGAAAAGATTGAGGACCTGAAGGCGTGGTGGGCGCAATACGGCAAGTACGTCAGCGCCATCGTCACTGCGATCGCCATCGTCGTCATCGGCGTGCAGGGATGGCGCTGGTACCAGCGCACGCAGGCCGAGCAGGCGAGCGTCCTCTACCAGGCGGTCAGCGACGCGGCGCGCGCGCAGGACGCCGCCAAGGCGAAGGATCCGGCGACTCAGATCGTGCAGCGCTACGCCGGCACGGCGTACGCGCCGCGGGCGGCGCTGCTGTATGCGAAGCTGCTCTACGACAAGGACGACAGGGCCGGGCGCGAAGCAGCAGCTGCAATGGGTGGTCGATCATGCCGGCGAGGACGAGCTCAAGGCGATCGCGCGGTTCCGCCTCGCGCAGGCGCTGCTCGACGAAAAGAATTACGACGAAGCGCTGAAGACGATCGACGTCAAGACCGACGATGCGTTCGTGGCGATCTACGCCGACCTGCGCGGCGACATCCTGGCCTCCGCCGGCAAGAAGCGCCGAGGCGCGCGCCGCGTACCAGATTGCGCTGGCCAAGATGGATCCCAAGTCGCAGTACCGCCCTTACGTGCAGGTCAAGCTCGATTCGCTCGGGGGCGCGCAATGACGGCCGGGCGCGCGGGCGCGCTCGTCGTCGCGGCGCTGCTGCTCGGCGGTTGCCAGACCTTGCCCGAATCGTGGACGTCGTGGCTGCCTTCTTCGCTGCCGACACCGTCGCTGGCCTGGCTCGGCCTCGGCAGCGACAAGAACAAGCCCGGCCCGCTGCCGGCCTATCAGAGCAGCGCGATCGCGACCGTCAAGTGGCAGGTCGCGCTCGGCGTCAAGGGCGGCGCGAATTTCGCGCCGGCCGTGCTGGCGGACGTGATTTATGCGTCCGCTCCCGACGGCACGATCGTCAGTGTCGATCCGGTGACCGGCCGGCAGAACTGGCGAATCAAGGCCGACAAGCCGCTGCAAGCCGGCGTCGGGGCGTCGCTCACCACGGTCGCGGTGGGCACGCAGAAAGGTGAAGTGCTGGCCTTCGACAACAACGGCAAGCCGCTATGGCAGGCCAAGGTCTCGAGCGAAGTCGCCGGACCGCCGAAGTCGGCCGAGGGCAAGATCATCGTCTGGTCGATCGACGGAAGAATCTTCGCCTTCGCCGAGACCGACGGCAGCCAGAAATGGGTCTACCAGCGCACGAGTCCGTCCGCTGACCGTGCGCCGTTTCGTCGGCGGCACGCTCACCCGCGGCGCCCTGTTTACCGGCACCGCCGGCGGCAAGCTGCTCGCGCTCGACGTGAACAACGGGACGCTCGGCTGGGAGGCCAATGTCGCGACGCCCAAGGGAGCGACCGAGCTCGAACGCATCGCCGACGTCACCAGCCTGCCGGTGGTGGACGGGAAGCAGGTCTGCGCGGTCGCGTTCCAGGGTCGGGTCGCGTGCTTCGAGCTGCAGCGCGGCACGCTGCTCTGGTCGCGCGACTTCTCCAGCCTCGCCGGTCTCGAGTTGGACGACGGAGTATCTCTATCTGACCGACGACAAGGGCAGCGTGCAAGCACTCGACAAGACGACCGGCGCATCGGTCTGGAAGCAGGACAAGCTTGCCAGCACGCTTTCCCAGCGGCCCGGCGCGCGTCGGCGCCTATGTCGGCATCGTCGACGGCGAAGGCTACCTTCACCTGCTCGACCCGCGTACCGGCGCCCTCGTCGGCCGCGTCGCAACCGACGGCAGCGCCGCGCTGTCGCAGCCCTATGGCGACGGCGATGCGATAATCTGGCAAAGCGCCGCCGGAAATCTCTTCAGCGTCGGCGCAAGATAGACGGCGGCTGAACGCAGCTCCGCACGAGCGCGTGCGCAGCGACGTTCCAGGCGCGTGCCCGCATGCTACCCACGATCGTCCTCGTCGGCCGACCCAACGTCGGCAAGTCGACGCTGTTCAACCGACTGACGCAAACGCGAGCAGCGCTGGTCGCCGATTTTCCGGGCCTGACGCGCGACCGGCATTACGGACGCGGCCGCGGCGGCGATCGCCCGTATCTGGTCGTCGACACCGGCGGTTTCGAGCCGAAGGCGAAGACCGGCATCTATCACGCGATGGCGAAGCAGACGCGGCAGGCGATCGCCGAATCCGACGTCGTGATTTTCCTGGTCGATGCGCGCGAAGGCCTCGGCGCGCAGGACCGTACGATCGCCGATCTGTTGCGGCGCTCGGGCCGACCGGTGCTGCTGGCGGTGAACAAGAGCGAAGGCCTGGCGGCCGAGCGCGCCACCGCCGATTTCCACGAGCTCGGGCTCGGCACGCCGCTGCCGATCTCGTCGGCGCACGGCGACAACGTCAGCGACCTGGTCGAGCTGGCGCTGGCGGCGTGTCCGCCGCCGGTTCCGGCCGAGCCCGAGGACGCGGGCGCACAGGGCGATCGACGGATCAAGGTCGCGATCGTCGGACGCCCGAACGTCGGCAAGTCGACGCTTGATCAACACGCTGCTCGGCGAAGAGCGCGTGATCGCGTTCGACGAGCCCGGCACGACGCGCGACTCGCTGTACCTCGACTTCGATCGCGGCGCGCGGCATTACACGCTGATCGACACGGCCGGCGTGCGCAAGCGCGGCAAGGTCATCGAAACGGTCGAAAAATTTTCGGTGATCAAGACGCTGCAGGCGATCGAGGATGCCAACGTCGTCGTGCTGCTGGTCGATGCGCAGGGCGACATATCCGAGCAGGACGCGCACATCGCCGGCTTCATCCTCGAGGCGGGCCGCGCGCTGGTGGTCGCGATCAACAAATGGGACGACCTCGACGCCACCGCGCGGGCGAACGTGAAGCGCGAGCTCGAGCGCAAGCTCGGATTCCTGGGCTTCGCCGCCCAGCACACGATCTCGGCGCGCGACGGCAAGGGGATCGGCGTGCTGCTCAAGTCGATCGACGAAGCCTACGCCGCGGCGATGTCCAAGCTGCCGACGCCCAAGCTCACGCGGGCGCTGGCGCGCGCCGTCGAGCAGCAGCAGCCGCCGCGGACGGGCATGACGCGGCCCAAGCTGCGCTATGCGCACCAGGGGGGAATGAATCCGCCGCTGATCATCATCCACGGCACCTCGCTGGCGCACGTCCCGGCAACCTACCGCCGTTACCTGGAACATTTCTTCCTCGACGTGTTCCAACTGCGTGGCACGCCCCTTAGGATACAATTCAAGACCGGCGCAAACCCCTATGCGGGCGCCGCCACGCACCGGCGGGGCCGCCGCTAGCGACCACGGGTCGGACCGATCGATCCCATTCGCTACCGGCCGCCGGGATCCGTGCCGCGGGCTAGGGAGCCTTGAAAGCCGCGGGGTGGAACATAAAGGTGCGGGCAAGAAGCCGCGCGCGGAGCATCGGCGCACGGCTTCCTACAACAAAGCGGAGCAACAACAATGAGCAACAAAGGGCAAATGCTACAAGACCCGTTCCTGAACACGCTGCGCAAAGAGCATGTCCAGGTTTCGATTTACCTCGTCAACGGCATCAAACTGCAGGGGCAGATCGAATCGTTCGATCAGTATGTCGTCCTGCTCAAGAACACGGTCACGCAAATGGTGTACAAGCACGCGATCTCGACCGTCGTTCCGGCCCGCGCCATCACGGTGCCGACGCAGGAAAACGACCGCGAAGCTTGACCCGCGGCAGCGGACGGATGCCGGCGGCCGCCGGCATCGGCGGTCCCGACCGCCTAACCGGCAAGGCGCCCGCGGCAGCCGCCGCCGGGTCGCGCATGCCTGAACTGCAGAACGGACGCGACCGCGCGCTGCTGGTCGAAATCGATTTCGGCGCGGGCGAGCGCCGAGGCGCGGCTGGCCGAGCTGAAAGACCTCGCCGCTTCGGCCGGCGCCGAAGTTGCCGACATCGTCACCGCGCGACGCGCCCGGCCCGATCCGGCGCTGTTCGCCGGTCGCGGCAAGGTCGACGAAATCGCCGCGCGGCGCGTCGCGACCGACGCCGACCTGGTCATCTTCGACCATGCGCTGTCCGGCGCGCAGCAGCGCAACCTCGAACGCGCGCTGCAATGCCGCGTCGTCGATCGAGTCAGCCTGATCCTCGACATTTTCGCGCAACGCGCGCAAAGCGCCGAAGGCAAGCTGCAGGTCGAGCTCGCGCAGCTGCAGCACCTGTCGACGCGGCTGGTCCGCGGCTGGAC
The DNA here is from genome assembly GCA_963697485.1 of uncultured beta proteobacterium. Lineage (GTDB taxonomy): Bacteria > Pseudomonadota > Gammaproteobacteria > Burkholderiales > Casimicrobiaceae > PALSA-1003. Next base: position 789,362 of record CAVOOD010000003.1, on the reverse strand, counting down.
CCACCTCGAACGGCAGACGGGCGGCATCGGCTTGCGCGGCCCGGGCGAAACGCAGCTCGAGACCGACCGGCGGCTGATCGGAACGCGGGTCAAGATGCTGAAGTCGCGGCTCGCGCGCATCGCGAGCCAGCGCGAGACGCAGCGCCGGGCGCGCCGCCGCGCCGCGGTCAGGAACGTCGCGCTGGTCGGCTACACGAATGCCGGCAAGTCGACGCTGTTCAATCGCCTGACCGGTGCGAGCAGCTACACGGCCGACCAGCTGTTCGCGACCCTGGACACGACGCTGCGCCGGCTGGTGCTTCCCGGGCGCGGAAACGGTCGTGCTGTCGGACACCGTCGGTTTCGTGCGCGATCTGCCGCACGACCTGATCGCCGCGTTTCGCGCGACCCTGAAGGAGGCCGTGGACGCCGATCTCCTGCTGCACGTCGTCGATAACGCCCACCCGGGACGCGACGAGCAGATCGCGGCGGTCGACGCCGTGCTGGCCGAAATCGGCGCCGACCAGGTGCCGCAGATCCTGGTTCGCAACAAGTGCGATGCCGGGGCCTGCGAGCCGGGCGTCGAGCGCGACGAATATGGTAAAATCCGCGCCGTTCGTCTGAGCGCGCTTACCGGCGCAGGCGTGCCGGAATTGCGCGCCGCGCTGGTCGAGCGGTTCCCCCGCCCCGGGGACCGGGCGGCGACCGCCTGAAAAGCGCCGGCGCCCGACCACACCACTACCTTCACCCGAATAGCGACAACCAGCCAGCGTCCCGCCATGTCACTCAACGACCCCCAGTGGGGTAAGCGCAACCGGACCGGTCCGCCCGATCTCGAAGAGATCTGGCGCAACGTCAATCGGCGGTTGAACGCGATATTCGGCCGCAAGGAGCCCGAAGGCGGCGACGGCGGCCCGCCGCCGACCAAGTCCTCGTTCCCGATCGGCGGTGCGGGCATGCTGGGCGCGCTGGTCGTCGTCATCTGGCTGGCGAGCGGCTTCTATATCGTCGACGAAGGCCGGCGCGGCGTCGTCACGCGCTTCGGCAAATATACCGAGACCACGACGCCGGGACCGCGCTGGCATCTGCCTTTCCCGATCGAGGCGGTCGAGGTCGTCGACTTCTCGCAGGTGAAGACCGTCGAGATCGGCTACCGCAACGGCAATCCGAGGAACAAGATCGCCAAGGAATCGCTGTTCCTGACCGACGACGAAAACATCATCGATATCCAGTTCGCGGTCCAGTACAACCTGAAGAGCGCCGCCGACTATTCGTTCAATGCGCGCAAGCCCGATGACGTCGTGCGCACAGGTCGCGCAGACGGCGATGAGCGAGGTCGTCGGCCACAGTCAGATGGACTTCGCGCTCTACGAAGGACGCGCGCAGATCGCGACCGAGACGGAAAAGCTGATGCAGGCGATGCTCGACCGTTACGGCACCGGTATCTACGTGCAGAAGGTCACGCTGCAGAACGCGCTGCCGCCGGACCAGGTGGCCGCGGCGTTCGACGATGCGGTCAAGGCGAAGCAGGATCGCGAGCGCCAGAAGAACGAGGGCCAGGCCTACGCCAACGACGTCGTGCCGCGCGCGCGCGGGCAGGCGTCGCGGCTGCTGCAGGAAGCCGACGGCTACAACGCCAGCGTCACGCAGCGGGCCGATGGCGATGCCAGCCGCTTCCGCCAGATCCTGGTCGAGTACGCGAAGGCGCCGGCGGTGACGCGGCGAACGGCTGTACCTCGACATGATGCAATCGGTGCTCGGCAACTCGAGCAAGGTGCTGATCGACCAGAAGAGCCGGCAACAACCTGCTCTACCTGCCGCTCGATCAGCTGCTGAAACAGGGCGCCGCCGGCGCCGGCGCGTGGCCGCCGACGCCGCGCGCCGTGCCGGCGCCGCCGGAGACGAGCGGTGACGCTCGATCCGAGCCGCACGCGCGAGCTCTCGCGCAGCCGCGACGCGGGAGCCGGACGATGAAAGCCACGACACCCGTTGCTCGCGCTGCTGGTCGCGGCATTGCTCGTGCTGTCGCAGTCGCTGTACACCGTCGACCAGAAGCAGTACGCGATCAAGTTCCAGCTGGGCGAATTCATCGACGCCAAGACCGAAGCGGGGCTGTACCTCAAGGTGCCGCTGCTGCAGAACGTCAAGTTCTACGACAAGCGGATCCTGCTGCTCGAGACCGCCGACCCCGACCGCGTGACGACGTCCGAGAAGACGCCGCTGAAGGTCGACTTCATCGCCTACTGGCGGATCATCGACGTGCGCAAGTACTACCAGAGCGTGACCGGCGACGAAGAGACGGCGCGGCGCCGGCTGGCGCAGACGATACGCGCCAACCTGGCCGAGGAGATCAACAAGCGCACGCTGCACGAAGCGATATCGACCGAGCGCGAGAAGATCATGACGACGACGCGGCAAAAGGCCGACGCCGACGCCAAGTCGATCGGCGTCGAGGTCGTCGACGTGCGGCTGCGGCGGGTCGAGCTGCCCGACGAGGTGCTCGCTCAGGTCTACCAGCGCATGGAGTCGGAGCGCAAGCGCGTGGCCAACGAGCTGCGCTCGCTGGGCGCGGCCGAGTCGGAAAAGATCCGCGCCGACGCCGACCGCCAGCGCGAAGTCATTCTCGCCGACGCCTACAAGCAGGCGCAGAAGACCAAGGGCGAGGGCGACGCGAAGGCCTCCGCGACCTACGCCGCCGCGTACGGACAGAATCCGGAGTTCTATTCGTTCTACCGCAGCCTCGAAGCGTACAAGACGACGTTTCGCAGCAAGGGCGACGTGATCGTGCTCGATCCGAGCGCCGAGTTCTTCCAGTACCTGAAGCAGCCGGGCGGCGGCCCTCCGGCCTGCGCGCAGCAAGTAACGCTTTCGCCGACGGAAGACGAAAAGTGCCGGACGCATTCGTTGCGGCATGCGCGCTGGTGCTGGTGCTCGAAGGGCTGCTGCCGCTGGTCGCGCCGCGACTCTGGCGCGACACGTTCCGCCGCATGACCGAGCTGTCCGACGGACAACTGCGCTTCATCGGCCTCGCCTCGCTGCTCACCGGCACAGCCGTCCTGGTGATATTCCATGCATAGCTGGATCCTTCCCGAATACATCGAGGACATCCTCCCGCCCGAGGCGGAGACGATCGAGCGGCTGCGGCGCACGCTGCTCGATCATTTTCGCGATCACGGCTACCGGCTGGTCCAGCCGCCGCTGATCGAGCATCTGGATTCGCTGCTGACCGGCACCGGGCACGACCTCGAGCTTCAGACGTTCAAGGTGATCGATCCGTTGTCCGGGCGCCTGCTCGGCGTGCGCGCCGACATCACGCCGCAGGTCGCGCGCATCGACGCGCACCTGCTCAACGAGCCCGGTGTCACCCGGCTCTGTTACGCCGGCAGCGTGCTGCGCACCGTCGTCGCCGGCCTGGCGCAGACGCGCGAAGTGCTGCAGATCGGCGCCGAGCTGTACGGCGACCCGCAGATCGGCGCCGATCGCGACGTGCTGATGCTGCTGCTGTCGTCGCTCGCCGCCGTGGGCGTGCGCGGCCTGCACCTCGACCTGGGACACGTCGGCGTCTATCGCGCGCTCGCCAACGGCGCGCACATTGCCGGCAACGCCAGCGACAGCGAGATGTTCGCGGCGCTGCGCGGCAAGGACGTGCCGGCCGTCGCCGAGCTTGCCGCCAATCTCCCCGCGGCCTGGCGTGACGCCTTTGCCGCGCTGCCGACGCTGTACGGGCCGGCCGACGAGGTGCTCGCGGCAGCGCGCAGCCGGCTGCCCGACACGCCGTCGATCGCGGTCGCGCTCTCGGCGCTGGAAACGCTGGCGCAGGCGGCCGGCCCGGAGGTCGCCGCGCTGCACATCGATCTGGCAGATCTGCGCGGCTATCACTACCAGACCGGCGCGAGCTTCTCCGTGTTCACCGAGGGCGAAGCCAACGCGATCGGCCGCGGCGAACGCTACGACGGCATCGGCAAGGCGTTCGGCCGCGCCCGTCCCGCCACCGGCTTCACCCTGGACCTGCGCCAGCTCGCCGCCTTGAGCGGCGTCGCCGGCCAGAATTGAAAGCGATGGCGCGCATGGGCAGGAACGTCGTCGTCATCGGCACGCAGTGGGGCGACGAAGGCAAGGGCAAGGTCGTCGACTGGCTGACCGAGCACGCGCAGGGCGTCGTGCGCTTCCAGGGCGGCCACAACGCCGGACACACGCTGGTCATCGGCGGCAGGAAGACGGTGCTGCGGCTGATCCCGTCCGGCATTCTGCGGCCGAAGGTCGCGCGCCTACATCGGCAACGGCGTCGTGCTGTCGCCGTCGGCACTGCTGCAGGAAATCGGCGAGCTCGAGGCGGCGGGCATCGAAGTGCGCTCGCGGCTTTCGATCTCGCCGGCATGTCCGCTGGTGCTCGCCGTGCCACGTCGCGCTCGACCAGGCGCGCGAAGCGTCGATGGGCGAGACGCGCATCGGCACGACCGGACGCGGCATCGGCCCTGCCTACGAAGACAAGATCGCGCGGCGCGCGGTGCGCTGCAGGATCTGTTCTATCCCGATCGCTTCGCCGCGAAGCTCGAAGCCGCTGCTCGAATATCACAACTTCGTGCTGACGCAATATTTCAAGCGCGACGCGGTTCCGCTACCAGCAGACGCTCGACGACGCGCTGGCGCTCGCGCCGGCGCTGCTGCCGATGGTCGGCGATGTCGCTGCGCTGCTGCAGGACGCGCGCCGCGCGCGGCGATTCGCTGCTGTTCGAGGGTGCGCAGGGCGCGCTGCTCGACATCGACCACGGCACCTATCCGTACGTCACCTCGTCGAACTGTCTCGCCGGGCGCGGCCGCGCCGGGCACCGGCATCGGCCCGCAAATGCTCGATTACGTGCTGGGCATCGTCAAGGCGTACACGACGCGCGTCGGCACCGGTCCGTTCCCGACCGAGCTGACCGACGAGATCGGCGCGGGACTCGCCAAGCGCGGCAACGAATTCGGCTCGGTCACCGGCCGCCCGCGCCGCTGCGGCTGGCTCGACGTCGCGGCGCTCAAGCGTTCGCTGCAGCTCAACGGCGTCGACGGACTGTGCATCACCAAGCTCGACGTGCTCGACGGCATGCCGTCGATCACGCATCTGCACCGGCTACCGGGTCAACGGCGTGCCGCAGCCGCTGCTGCCGATCGGTGCCGATGCCGTCGCCGAATGCAAGCCGGTGTACGAGGACATGCCGGGGTGGCCGGAAAGCACGCTCGGCGTCGACAGCTTCGACGCGCTGCCGGCGCCGGCGCGCGCGTACCTGCGGCGCATCGAGCAACTGACCGAGGTGCCGATCGCGATGGTCTCGACCGGCGCCGAGCGCGACGAGACGATCCTGCTGCATCATCCGTTCCACTAGAACGACAGGGCGACGATGAGCCTGCACATCAGCTGGCAGCAATACAACATTCTGGTCGAGCGCCTTGCGCTGCAGGTGCACGAATCGGCGTGGCGCTTCAACCAGGTGATCTGCATCGCGCGCGGCGGGCTGCGCGTCGGCGACGTGCTGTCGCGGATCTACGAGCTGCCGCTGGCGATCCTGTCGACGCATTCGTACACGGCCGAGGGCGGAACGCTGCGCGGACGAGCTGGTCATCGCCGAGCACATGACGATGACGGCGCCGCGGCTCGGCGACCGCGTGCTGCTGGTCGACGACATGGTCGACTCGGGCCACACGCTCGCGGCGGTGCACAAGGAGCTGCCGCAGCGCTTTCCCCATATCACCGACATGCGCACGGCCGTCGTCTGGTACAAGGGCTGTTCGGTGTTCAAGCCCGACTACTATGTCGATTATCTGCCCGACAGTCCGTGGATCCATCAGCCGTTCGAGGTCTACGACACGCTCCGGCCGGAGCAGCTGAAGGCGCGCCTGGCCGCCGCGACCGGAGCCGAGCAATGAATGCGCTGAGCTGCGCCGACATCCTCGCCGGCCGCGCGCCGCAGGACGCTCCCGTCACCGTGCAGGGCTGGGTGCGCACGCGGCGCGACTCCAAGGCCGGCATCTCGTTCGTCCACGTGTCCGACGGGTCGGGCTTCCACCCGGTGCAGGTGGTCGCGCCCGAACACGCTGCCCAACTATGCGAGCGAGATCGCGCGGCTCACCGCCGGCTGCGCGGTCGAAGCGACCGGCATGATCGTGCCCTCGCCCGCCAAGGGCAGCCCTTCGAGATGCAGGCGAGCGCGCTCAAAGTCGTCGGGTGGGTCGACGATCCGGACTCGTATCCGATCCAGCCGAAGCCGCACACGCTCGAGTTCCTGCGCGAAGTGGCGCACCTGCGGCCGCGCACCAACGTCATCGGCGCGGTCACCCGCGTGCGCCACACGATCGCGCAGGCGGTCCATCGCTTCTTCGACCAGAACGGCTTCGTCTGGGTCAACACGCCGATCATCACGACGTCCGACGCCGAAGGCGCGGGCGAGCTCTTCCGCGTCTCGACGCTCGATCTCGCGAACCTGCCGCGCACGCGCGCAGGGCGAAAGTCGATTTCGCGCAGACTTCTTCGGGCGCGAGGCCTTCCTCACCGTCTCCGGCCAGCTCAACGTCGAGACCTACTGCATGGCGCTGTCCAAGGTGTACACGTTCGGGCCGACGTTTCGCGCCGAGAACTCGAACACCAGCCGGCACCTCGCGGAGTTCTGGATGATCGAGCCCGAGATCGCGTTCGCCGATCTCGCCGACGACGCGACGCTCGCCGAGGCGCTGCTCAAGCACATCTTCCGCACCGTGCTCGACGAGCGCGCCGACGACATGGCGTTCTTCGAGGAGCGCATCGAGAAGGGCGTGATCGCCAAGCTCCAGGGCATGGTCGACGCCGAATTCGTGCGCATGGACTACACCGAGGCGATCACGCGTCCTCGAGAAGGCGAAGCAGAAGTTCGAGTTCCCGGTGCGGTGGGGCATGGACCTGCAGTCCGAGCACGAGCGCTACGTCGCGGAGAGCACGTCCGCGGACCGGTGATCCTGATCAACTACCCGAAGGAGATCAAGGCGTTCTACATGCGCCTGAACGACGACGGCAGGACGGTCGCCGCGATGGACGTGCTCGCGCCCGGCATCGGCGAGATCATCGGCGGCAGCCAGCGCGAGGAGCGGCTCGACGTGCTCGACGCGCGGATGGCCGAGGCCGGCATGGACTCGAGCACTACGCCTGGTATCGCGACCTGCGCCGCTACGGCACCGTGCCGCACGCCGGATTCGGCCTGGGCTTCGAGCGCACGGTCGCCTACGTGACCGGGCTCGCCAACGTGCGCGACGTGATCCCGTTTCCGCGAACGCCGGGCAACGCGCGCTATTGAGATACGACGGCGCGTCGCTTCAGCGCGGCCGCAAATTCACCGCGGCCGGCGTGTCCGAACCGTGGAATCTGGCGCTGCCCTCGAGCACGAGGTCGGTACCGCTGGACTTGGTCAACATCATCGTGATCGCGCCGCAGGTCCGGCCGGTGGCCGGCGCGCTGATGTCGAGCACGCCGTTGCGATAGGTGCCGGTGAACGGCACGGCGGAGATCTGACAGGTGCGTCCGTTCCAGTTCAGCGTGCCTTTGAGATTGCCGTCGGCGTCCTGCGAATTGATCGAAATCGACCACGGTGCGGTCGTCTTCTTTCCCGATTCCGGGGTCGTCGAGCCAATACCCGCCAACTGCGCGGGCAATTTTTCTTCGTCGGCGCCGGCCGACGGCGCGACACAGCAGCTCAGGACAAACAACGCGGTCAATGTGGCCAGTCTCATCGAACGGCTCTCCCGAGCGCATGTCAAAAAAACGAAAGCCCGCATGGTCGCGGGCATACATCGATTGCCGGCATCCTCCGGCCGGGCCGGATGCTACGATGGTGCCCAGAAGAGGACTCGAACCTCCACAGTGTTGCCACCGCTAGGACCTGAACCTAGTGCGTCTACCAATTCCGCCATCTGGGCGTACTAAGGGCTGTATATCAGGCTAGCCGATAATTTTACGAAAGAGTGACTTTCTTGTCAAAAAAGCAACGCAGCACCGCCGCGACCCGCGCCGGATCGAGAAGACTGCAACCAACGAGGCTATCGCGCCGATTCGCGATCGCGCGCCGGCAATCCCGCCGCGAGCCGGCTCGCGCGTCGACCTCGTCCGCCGAACCCGCATCCGGCCGCCGCACCCGCCGTTCGCGCGGCGACGTCGCGATTCCGGAACGCGAACAGATCCTGCAGGCGCTGCGCGAGCAGGGCGTGCCGATGCCCGCCGAACAACTGGCCGAGCTCCTCGGCGTGCACGGCGAGGCCGAGCGCGAAGCGTTCGCCGGCCGTCTGGCGGCGATGGAGCGCGACGGCCAGCTGATGACCAACCGCAAGGGCCAGCTTTGCGTCGTCGCCAAGCTCGATCTCGTCACCGGCACGGTGCAGGGCCATCCCGACGGCTTCGGCTTCCTCGTGCCCGACGACGGCGGCGCCGACCTCTTCCTGTCGCCGAAGGAGATGCACAAGGTGCTGCACGGCGACCGCGTGATCGCGCGCGATCGTCGGCGTCGATCGGCGCGGCCGGCCCGAGGGCGCGATCGTCGACGTGCTCGAGCGCGCCAATCGCGAAGTCGTCGGCCGCGCTGCACGAAGAGCGCGGCATCTGGTTCGTCGTCGCGGAGAACAAGCGCATCAGCCAGGACATCCTGATCCCGCCGGACATGCGCGGCGGCGCGAAGCCGGGCCAGGTCGTCGTCGCCGAGGTCATCGAGCAGCCGTCGGCGCACCGCGAAGCGCTGGCGCAGCGTGATCGAGGTGCTCGGCAACTACACCGATCCCGGCATGGAGATCGAGATCGCGCTGCGCAAGCACGACCTGCCGCTACGAGTTCTCCGCCAGCGGCGCAAGCGGCAGGCGGCGCGGCTGCCCGCACGAAGTGCAGAACGCCGACCGCAAGGGCCGCACCGACCTGACCGCGCTGCCGCTCGTCACCATCGACGGCGAGACCGCGAAGGACTTCGACGACGCCGTCTACTGCGAGCGCGACGGCCAAGGGCTTCCGCCTGATCGTCGCCATCGCCGACGTCAGCCACTACGTGCGCGACGGCGACGCGCTCGACGGCGATGCGCGCGAGCGCGGCACCTCGGTCTATTTCCCGCGGCGCGTGATCCCGATGCTGCCCGAGGAGCTGTCGAACGAGCTCTGCTCGCTCAAGCCCGACGTCGACCGCCTGTGCATGGTCGTGCGACATGACGATCAGCGCGCGACGGCGAGATCGAGAGCTACGAGTTCTATCCGGCGGTGATGCATTCGCGCGCGCGGCTCACCTACACGCAGGTGTGGGACTGGCTGTCGCAGCCGAAGGCGCGAAGCCAGGGAAGCGGCGCGCTGCTGCCGCATCTGCGAGAACCTCTACGCGCTGTTCAAGGTGCTGGCCGCGGCGCGCGCACGCCGCGGCGCGATCGACTTCGAGACGATCGAGATCGAGCTCGAGTTCGACGCGCAGGGCAAGATCGAGACGCATCGTGCCGGTGCAGCGCAACGACGCGCACAAGCTGATCGAGGAATGCATGCTGGCGGCCAACGTCTGCGCCGCCGAGTACCTGCTCGAGCAGAAGCAGCCGGCGCTCTATCGCGTGCACGAGGGACCGACGCCGGAGAAGCTCGCCGCGCTGCGCGAGTTCCTCGCCGGCTCCGGCGCTGTCGCTCGGCGGCGGCGACGACGCCGACGCCGGCCGACTACGCGAAGCTGCTCGAGCGAGATCAAGGACCGGCCCGATTTCGACCTGCTGCAGACGGTGCTGCTGCGCTCGCTGCAGCAGGCGGTCTACAGCCCGGACAACGTCGGCCACTTCGGCCTCGCCTACGACGCGTACACGCACTTCACCTCGCCGATCCGCCGCTATCCCGACCTGCTGGTGCATCGCGGCATCAAGGCGTGCTCGCCGGCGAGCGCTATCAGCCGTCGGGCGCGACCTGGGCGGAGCTCGGCGTGCACTGCTCGCTGACCGAGCGGCGCGCCGACGACGCGACGCGCGACGTCGAGAACTGGCTCAAGTGCTTCTTCATGCAGGACCACGTCGGCGAGAAGTTCGACGGCACGATCAGCGGCGTCACGCGCTTCGGCCTCTTCGTCACGCTCGACGGCCTCAACGTCGACGGCCTCGTGCACGTCACCGAGCTCGGCCACGACTACTTCCACTTCGACGCCGTGCGCCACGCGCTGAGCGGCGAGCGCAGCGGCAAGGTCTACCGGCTGGCCGACCGCGTCAGGGTGAAGGTCGCGCGCGTCGACCTCGAAGCGACCAAGATCGATTTCGTGCTGGCCGGCGACGACGTTGCCGCTGCTCCTCCGACAAAAGAAAACGCGCCAGGGCCGGAAGCCCTGACGCGTCGTCGTTTCTCGCGTTAGTCCGTTACCGCGGGGCGCGATGCGCGGCAGCCCGAACGCGCGCCGAGTCGCCTCAGCGGTTGGGCTGCGGCGTCATGCGCAGATACGGCTGCAGCGCCTTGAAGCCCTTGGGGAATTTCTGCTTGAGCACCTCGGGATCCTGCAGCGACGGCACGATCACGACGTCGTCGCCGTTCTTCCAGTTGCCCGGCGTCGCGACGCTGTGATACTCGGTGAGCTGCAGCGAATCGATCACGCGCAGCACTTCGTCGAAATTGCGGCCGGTCGACGCCGGATAGGTGATGATCAGCCGGATCACCTTTTTCGGATCGATGACGAACAGCGAGCGCACCGTCGCGGTCGCGCTGGCGTTCGGATGGATCATGTCGTACAAGCGTCGATACCTTGCGGTCGGCGTCGGCGATGATCGGGAAGTTGACCTTGGTGTTCTGCGTCTCGTTGATGTCGTTGATCCACTTCTTGTGCGACTCGACCGGATCGACCGACAGCGCGATCACCTTGACGTTGCGCTTCGCGAACTCGTCCTTGAGCTTGGCGGTCAAGCCGAGCTCGGTCGTGCACACCGGGGTGAAATCGGCCGGATGCGAGAACAGCACGCCCCAGCTGTCGCCCAGCCATTTGTGAAAGCTGATCGGCCCTTCGCTCGATTCCTGGGTGAAATCGGGGGCGGTGTCGCCAAGACGCAGTGACATGGTTTTCTCCTCGTCGTACCGGTTGAATCACATATAATACGCCGCGCCCGCGCCGGGGAGTAGAAGCGATGGCACTATCATCATGCCCTCGCAGACACCGGTGCCGCGGCGCGCGTTTTCCGACCCTCCTCGATTCGATGCGACGATCCCCTGCCCGCAACTCGCCTTTGGCGCGGGAGACGCGATGACGGCCGAAAACGCCTCCGCCACGCGCCTGGTCGTGCAGGCGCCCGACATCGCCACGCCGACCTTGAAAGCGCTGGCGAAGCTCGCGGCGCCGACCGCATCGACGCCGTGTCGCGCAGTGCCGATCAGGCGTTCGCTCTCACGCCTGCCGGCAATGCGGGCGAAGTCGCCGCGTACTGCGCGCAAGCGAAGCTGGATTGCGCGTTCGTCCCGCTCGGGCAACGCCTCGACCGGGTGCGCCTGCTGGCGATGGACATGGATTCGACCCTGATCACCATCGAATGCATCGACGAGATCGCCGACATGATGGGCATCAAGCGACAGGTCGCGGCGATCACAGCAAGCGCGATGCGCGGCGAAATCGATTTCCGCGAAAGCCTGACGCGCCGCGTCGCGCTGCTTCGCGGGCTGGACATCGCTGCCCTGCAGCGCGTCTACGACGAGCGGCTCGAGCTCTCCCCGGGCGCCGAGCGCATGCTGGCCGGCATGCGCACGGTCGGCGCGCAGTCGCTGCTGGTCTCGGGCGGATTCACGTTTTTCACCGAGCGCCTGAAAGCCCGGCTCGGGCTCGACCATACGTGCGCGAACACCCTGGAGATCGCCGAGGGCGAGCTGACCGGGCGCCTGATCGGGCCGATCGTCGACGCCGAGGCGAAGGCTGCGTGCTTCGAGCGCACTGCGCGCGACGCTCGCCGCGGACGGCGGGCTGGCGGTGGCGATCGGCGACGGTGCGAACGACCTGCCGATGCTGGATGCCGCCGACGTCAGCGTCGCCTATCACGCCAAGCCGATCGTGCGCGCCCGCGCGACGCTACGCGATCGACTACTGCGGGCTCGACGCCGTCCTCAATCTGTTCGTGTAGCGACGCGGGTCAGCCAGCGCGGGGCGCAGGAACGCCACGATGTTCCACACCGCGAGCACGACGAGCACCACCCAGGTCAGGGCGCTGCCGGCGAGGCGGCCGACCGAGTGCCCGCTGGCACGCGACAAGCCTGCCGCGTGCATGACGCGGGCCAGGATGAACACGATGCCGCAGACATGCAGCAGCAGCGGCGACGCGCGGTTTTCCTCGGCGATCAGCAGCAGCAACAACAGCGGCAGCCCCCACTCGACCGCGTTGGCGTGCACGCGAATCGCGCGCTCGAGCTGGGCGTCGCCGCCGGCCCCGAGACCGATGCCCATGCGGCGGCGCCGGCGCGATACCAGATACAGCGAGTGCGACCAGCAGCAGCGCGAAGACGCCGGTGTACAGCGCGCTGATCACCGGCATCGGTGCGGGATTCATTCTTCGCTCTCCTCGATCCACGGCATCTGGATGGCCTCGAGGATCTTTTCGCCGGTGTGCTTGGGGTCGTCGTCGAAGCCGGGCAGCGCGATCACCCAGCGGTGCAGATCGGTGAAGCGCACCGTAGCCGGATCGACGTCGGGGTGGCTCTCGGCCAGTGCGATCGCGATGTCGCGCGAGTCGATCCACTTCATTTGGTCGTCTCTTTGGCGTAGTTGATCGTGTACTTCGGAATCTCGATCACCAGCTTGGTGCTCGCCGACCTTGGCCTGGCACGACAGTCGCGACACCGGCGTCAGACCCCACGCGCGGTCGAGCAGATCGTCCTCGTCCTCCGACGACGGCGAGAGCGAATCGAAGCCCTCGCGCACGATGACGTGGCAGGTCGTGCACGCGCAGGACTTCTCGCACGCGTGCTCGATCTCGATCCCCTGGTCGAGCAGGTTGTCGCAGATCGACTCGCCTTCGGTCGCCTCGAAGGTCTTGCCTTCGGGACAGAGCTCGGCGTGCGGCAGCACGACGATTTCGGTCATCGCGTGCCGATCCTCAACCCAGCGCGTCGACGCTGCGACCGGTCAGCGCGCGCCCGACGCCGCGGTCCATGCGGCGGGCGGCGAATTCCTCGGTGGCGCGTTGAGCGCGCTCACCGCGGTGACCAGCGCGTGGTGGTCGTCCTGGCCGGCGAGCCGGCGGACCGCGGCAAGCGCCTGCTCGATCGGGATCGCGCTCCGCGGCGCTGAGCAGGTCGCCGTCCGAGCGCAGCGCGCCTTCGGTCGCATCGACGATGCGCTCCGCTTCGACCCGCGCCTCGGCCGAGCGCGCGCGACCATGTCCGGCGCGGCGTTGGCGAACGATTCCTGCAGCATCCGCGCGATCTCGTCGTCGGACAGGCCGTACGACGGCTTGACGACGATCGATGCCTCGACGCCCGTCGTCTGCTCGCGCGCGGACACCGACAGCAGGCCGTCGGCGTCGACCTGGAACGTCACGCGGATGCGCGCGGCGCCGGCGACCATCGGCGGAATGCCGCGCAACTCGAAGCGCGCCAGCGAGCGGCAATCGGCGACCCGCTCGCGCTCGCCCTGCACGACGTGGATCGCCATCGCGGTCTGCCCGTCCTTGAACGTCGTGAATTCCTGCGCGCGGGCGATCGGAATCGTCGAGTTGCGCGGGATGATCTTCTCGGTCAGCCCGCCCATCGTCTCGAGTCCGAGCGACAGCGGAATCACGTCGAGCAGCAGCCAGTCCTCGTCGCTCGCGCGGTTGCCGGCGAGCACGTTGGCCTGGATCGCGGCGCCGAGTGCCACGACCTCGTCCGGATTCAGATTGTTCAGCGGCGGCTGGCCGAAGAACTCGGCGACCGCCGTCTGGATCTGCGGCATGCGCGTCGCGCCGCCGACCATCACCACGCCCTTGATGTCCGCCGGCGCGAGCTTGGCATCGCGCAGCGCCTTTCTGACCGGCAGCGAGCGTCTTCGCGACCAGCGTCTGGCTGATCGCGGTGAATTCCGCGGCGCTGAGCGTCGAGCGATCGTGTCGCCCGACTGCAGCGTGGCGTTGAACGTGACCTCGTCGCGCGTCGTCAGCGCTTCCTTGGCCTCGCGCGCCTTGACCATCAGCAGCCGCGCGTCGCCCGGCGACACCGGCCCGACGCCGGCGGCTTCGAGCGTCCAGCAATAGATGCGGTGGTCGAAGTCGTCGCCGCCGAGCGCCGTGTCGCCGGCGGTCGCCAGCACTTCGAACACGCCGCGCGAGAGCTTCAGGATCGACAGGTCGAACGTGCCGCCGCCGAGGTCGTAGACGGCGTAGATTCCTTCCGACGCGTTGTCGAGGCCGTAGGCGATCGCGGCGGCCGTCGGCTCGTTCAGCAGGCGCAGGACGTTGAGGCCGGCGAGCCGCGCCGCATCCTTGGTCGCCTGCCGCTGCGCATCGTCGAAGTACGCGGGCACGGTGACGACCGCGCCGTCCAGAGCGCCGCCGAACGTCTGCTTCGGCGCGCTCGCGCAGCGCGCCAGAATCTCGGCCGAGATCTCGACCGGCGTACGGATGCCGGCGCGCGTGGCGATCTGCACGATGCCCGGCGCGTCGACGAAGCGATAGGGAAAGCGGCGCGCATCGGCGAGATCGGGCAAGGCCGCGTCCCATCATGCGCTTGACCGACACGATCGTGTTCTGCGGATCGGAAATCTGCGCCGCCTGCGCCGCGTAGCCGACGTCGACGCCTTCCGGCGCGTAGCGCACGATCGACGGCAGCAGACGGCGCCCCTGCGCGTCGGGCAGCACGATCGGCGCTGCCGTCGCGCACGGTGGCGACCAGCGAATTGGTGGTGCCGAGGTCGATGCCGACGGCGAGCCGCGGCCGACGCGGCTCGGGCGCCTCGCCCGGCTCGGCAATCTGCAGCAGTGCCATCAGTCGTCGAGCCCGCCGATGGCTGCGTCGATGTCGGCGGCGAGCTTGGACAGGAACTGCAGCTCGCGCACGCTTGCGCGTGCCGATTCCCAGCTCTGCTCCTGATCGAGCGTATCGGCCAGCGCCGGCTCCAGTGCGGCGATCTCGGCGCGCACCTCGCCGAGCAGCGCTTCCAGCCGAGCGATGTCGCCGGCGACCCTGGCCTCGTCGACGGCTTCGCGGCGCTCGAGCTGGCGCTCGAGAAAGTCGAGGGGCAATGCCGTGTCGGTTTCCGACGTCGCATCGATGCCGTGCAGCGACAGCAGATACTGGGCGCGCCCGACCGGGTCCTTCAGCGCGCGATAAGCCTCGTTGACGCGCGCCGACGACTGCAGCGCGAGTCGGCGCTCGCTTTCGCCGGCCGCGGCGAAGCGGTCCGGATGCACCTCCGTCTGCAGCGCGCGATACGCGGCGTCGAGCGCGCCGCGTCGAAGCGATAGCGCGGCGGCAGCCCGAACAGCGCGAAATAATTCTGGGAGAAGTCGATCATCGCAACGGTGTCCGCGTGCGGCAGGTCGTCATGATGAAGTCGTCGAGAATCGAGCAGAGTGCGGCGCCGGTCAACGTGGGGCGCCGCGGAACTTCGCCCGCAACGTACACGTACGTACGTGAGGATCCGAGTCGCCAACTGCGTGAGCAGCAACGAAGCGGCGGCGCGCTATGCGAAGGTTATCGACGACCTCAGACGTTGAAGGATTCGCCGCAGCCGCACTCGTCCTTTACGTTCGGATTGTTGAACTTGAATCCTTCGTTCAGCCCCTCGCGCGCGAAATCGAGCTCGGTGCCGTCGAGATAAGGCAGGCTCTTCGGATCGACGACGACCGTTGACGCCATGGCTTTCGAAGTGATGATCCTCGGGCCTGATCTCGTCGGCGTACTCGAGCTTGTACGCGAGCCCGGAGCATCCGGTCGTGCGCACGCCCAGACGCAGGCCGACGCCCTTGCCGCGCTTCGCGAGGAAGCCGGCAACGTGCTTGGCAGCGCTCTCGGTCAGGGTGATCGCCATCGGCTGCTTCGCTCTCTCCGGATTCAAGCCGCGGCTGCAGCGCGCGGCGCGGGGGCGGCGGCGGTTTCGGTGCCCTCGTCGTGCTTCTTCTTGTAGTCGGCCACCGCCGCCTTGATCGCGTCCTCGGCGAGGATCGAGCAGTGGATCTTGACCGGCGGCAGCGCCAGCTCCTCGGCGATCTGCGTGTTCTTGATCGTCATCGCCTGGTCGAGCGTCTTGCCCTTGACCCATTCGGTGACGAGCGACGACGAAGCGATCGCCGAGCCGCAGCCGTACGTCTTGAACTTGGCGTCCTCGATGCGGCCGTCGGCGCCGACCCGGATCTGCAGCTTCATCACGTCGCCGCACGCGGGCGCGCCGACCATGCCGGTGCCGACCGCGTCGTCGTCCTTGGCGAACGAGCCGACGTTGCGCGGGTTTTCGTAGTGATCCAGTACCTTGTCGCTGTATGCCATTTCAGTCTCCAAAAAACTTCAGTGTCCTGCTTTTGACTCGTCCGGATTGAGGGGCGGCGAAGCCGCCCTCGAATCCGGACAGTTATTGCGTCGGCTCGCTGACGCAATAACAATCAATGTGCCGCCCATTCCACCGTATCCAGATCGATGCCTTCCTTGTACATTTCCCACAGCGGCGACAGCTCGCGCAGCTTGTCGATCTTGCGCTTCAGCAGATCGATCGTGTAATCGACCTCGTCCTCGGTCGTGAAGCGGCCGACGGTGAAGCGGATCGAGCTGTGCGCCAGCTCGTCGCTGCGGCCCAGCGCGCGCAGCACGTACGACGGCTCGAGCGACGCCGACGTGCACGCCGAGCCCGACGACACCGCGACGTCCTTGATCGCCATGATCAGGCTCTCGCCCTCGACGAAGTTGAAGCTCACGTTCAGGTTGTGCGGAACGCGGCGCTCCATGTCGCCGTTCAGATGCGACCTCCTCGATCTGCGACAGCCCTTGCCACAGCCGGTCGCGCAGCATCCGGATGCGCTCGTTGTCGGTCGCCATCTCGAGCCGCGCGAGGCGGAAGGCCTCGCCCATGCCGACGATCTGGTGCGTCGGCAGCGTGCCCGAGCGCATGCCGCGCTCGTGGCCGCCGCCGTGCATCTGCGCCTCGATGCGCACGCGCGGCTTGCGCCGCACGAACAGCGCGCCGACGCCCTTCGGCCCGTAGGTCTTGTGCGCCGAGAACGACATCAGGTCGACCTTCAGCGTGGACAGGTCGACCGGGATCTTGCCGGTCGCCTGCGCGGCGTCGACGTGGAAGATGATGCCGCGGCTGCGGCAGATCTCGCCGATCGCCGGGATGTCCTGGATGACGCCGATCTCGTTGTTGACGAACATCACCGAGACGACGATCGTGTCGGGGCGCAGCGCCGCCTTGAACGCTTCGAGGTCGAGCAGGCCGTCCGGCTTGACGTCGAGATAGGTGACCTCGAAGCCCTCGCGCTCGAGCTCGCGCATCGTGTCGAGCGTGGCCTTGTGCTCGGTCTTGACGGTGACGAGGTGCTTGCCCTTGTCCTTGTAGAAATGCGCGGCGCCCTTCAGCGCGAGATTGATCGACTCGGTCGCGCCCGACGTCCAGACCAGCTCCTTCGGATCGCAGTTGACGAGCGTCGCGACTTCCTCGCGCGCTTCCTCGACCGCCTTCTCGGTCTTCCAGCCGAACGAGTGCGAGCGCGACGCCGGATTGCCGAAATGCTCGGTCAGGTACGGGATCATCTTCGCCGCGACGCGCGGATCGACCGGCGTCGTCGCCGAATAATCGAGGTAAATCGGTTTCTTCATCGTGGTCTCGAATGCCCTCAGTTTCCTTACGCCACCGGCGCCGGCTCGGATTTCTTGCCGGCCAGCGCGCGATGATCCTGCAGCACGGTGACTTCGCGCTTGTCCTGCTGCCGCACCAGCTGCGCGAGCGACACCGAATGCAGGAACGAGAAGATGTGGGTGTTGAGGCTCGCCCACAGCTCGTGCGTCATGCAGCGGCGGTCGTCGAGGCAGTTCTCCTTGCCGCCGCACTGCGTCGCGTCGATCGGCTCGTCGACCGCGAGGATGATGTCGGCGACCGACACCGCGGTCGGCGTCGCGGGCGAGGTTGTAGCCGCCGCCGGGTCCGCGCACGCTGTCGACCAGGCCGTGGCGGCGCAGCTTGCCGAACAGCTGCTCGAGGTAGGACAAGGAGATCTTCTGGCGCTCGGACACGGCGGCCAGCGTCACCGGGCCCTTGCCGTTGTGCATCGCCACGTCGATCATCGCCGTCACGGCGAAACGTCCTTTGGTCGTCAGTCGCATGATCGCCTGCCTTCTTTCCCCGGTCGCTCCCCTGTTTTCACAGCCTGAATTCTATAATTCCCGACCAGTTTAGTCAACTAAAAACCCGACTAGTTCAGTCAAGTATGCGGGTCAATCTGGGCGGGGTCGAAGCTGTCGGCCGTCGCCTTGGCGTCGCTGCAATCGACCCCGTCCTGCTGCAGATGTTCGATCAGCTTCTGCATCCGCTCATCGGTCGCGGCCGCATGGTCGAGCAGCGAGTGGATCGCCTGCACCATCGGGTCGTTCATGTCCGGCGCCGATGGCGTAGGCGGAAAACCCGATCTTGGCCGCCTGTGCCTCGCGCCGCACCGCATCGTCGCCGGTCACGATCCGCGCCGGGATGCCGACCGCGGTCGCGCCCGCCGGGACGTCGCGCACGACCACCGCGTTGGACCCGACCTTGGCGCCGTCGCCGACCAGGATCGGCCCCAGGATCTTGGCGCCGGCGCCGAGGACGACGTCGCGGCCCAGCGTCGGGTGCCGCTTGCCCTTGTTCCACGACGTCCCGCCGAGGGTGACGCCATGGTAGAGCGTGCAGTCGTCGCCGATTTCGGCGGTTTCGCCGATGACGACGCCCATGCCGTGGTCGATGAACACCCGCCGGCCGATCGTCGCGCCGGGATGGATCTCGATGCCGGTCAGCCAGCGCGCCCAGTGCGACAGCCAGCGCGCGAGCCAGCGCGAGCCGCCGCGCCAGAGGCGGTTGCTCACTGCGCGGTGCCAGACCAGCGCATGCAGGCCCGGGATAGCAGGTCAGCACCTCCCAGGAGGTGCGGGCGGCGGGATCGCGCTCGAATACGACGGCGATGTCTTCACGAAGTCGGTCGAACATACGGCGATTTTGCCATATCCGACAGAATCACTCAACTATTGACCATGCTGGTCGAGTCGGCAAGTCAGCGCAGCAGAATCGCGGCCACCACCAGGCCGGCGGTGGCCAGCCCGACCAGCACCGTGTACGAGGTAAAGAGGACGAAGGCCCGCAGCAGCAATCCTGCCCACGAGCCCCCGTAGACACTGCGCATCGACAACAGCAGATAAAGGGCGATGATCCACAAGCCTATCGCTATCGCCAGCGTGCGGCCCAGCACCAGCAGCATGACCGTCGCCGCGACGAATACGAAGGCGTGGTCGTAAGCCGCGAAGACCAGATGCTCGCCGTACAGGCGCGGACGGCGCGGATACCGCCGGCGGCGGCCGAGGTAGACGAGCTTCAGCAGCAGCGCGAACGCCGGAAGCAGCACGAACATCGCGTACGGCGCGTAGCGCAGCATGCCCTCGCCCAGCTGCTCGGCCTTTTCGTTCTTGCGAGAGATTGTTGAAGCGGTTCCATCGCTTTTGCAACGCCGGCGATCCGAACGCGTCGTCCCCCATCTGCACATTGAAGCCCTTGTTCCGGCGACAGATATTTGGCTTCCTCCGGCGTGTCGGGATGGACCTCGAAAATATCGATCGGCCCCACCAACAACCGCGTCACGGCGAAAAATATCAGCGTCGCGAACAGGTACAGGCGTGCCGGACGGATATAGCGGCGGCGACGCCCGGCCAGGTATTCGCGCGTCAGGAATCCGGGACGCACCAGCAGCGCGAAGACGGTCCGCCAGAAGCGGCCATCGAGAGCGACATAGCGTCCCGCCGCTTCGCGCAGGAACTCGCGCAACGTCGGCAGGCGCAGCTTCGTCTCCTGGCCGCACGTCGAGCAGTACGCTCCGTCGACCGGTGCACCGCAGTTGCGGCAGGTCTGCGGTGCCATCTCTTCGGCTTGCGATTCGGTCTTCGCCGGCATTCAATCCGCCTTGCGCGTGCGCTGAAGGCGCTCATCGATCCGCGCCAGGATACCGCGCAGGATGTTGACTTCCTCTTTCTCCAGGCGTGCGCGCGCGAACAGGCGCCGCAAGCGCGGCAACAGGCGCTTGGGATGGGCGGGCCGCAGAAAGTCGAGCGCGACCAGCGTGCGCTCGCCGTGCGTCGAACAGGCGCGCGATCTCGTCCTGCGTCGCGGGCTCGAACGCCGGCGCGCGCCACACCTGGCCGGCGCCGGCGGCGACGCGCAATTCGTACGCGGCGACCTGCACCGCGGCCGCGAGATTGAGCGACGAGAACGCCGGGTCCGACGGGAATCGTCGCGACCAGCTGGCAGCGTGCGAGCTCGGCATTCGACAGGCCGGACATCTCGCTGCCGAAGACCAGCGCGACCTCGCCGCGCGCGGCATAGGCCAGCGCCTCGTGCGCGGCGGCGCGCACCGGCAGCGCGCCGCCGGCGAACTCGCGCCGCCGCGCCGAGAATCCGATCGCCAGCGCGGCGCCTGCCAGCGCCTCGTCGAGCGTGGCGACGACGCGCGCCGCACGCAGGATGTCGGTCGCGCCGGAAGCGAGCGCGTCGGCCTCGGGATCGGGAAAGCGCTGCGGCGCCACCAGCGTCAGCTGCGAGAGACCCATCGTGCGCATCGCGCGCGCGCGTCGCGCCGATGTTGCCCGGATGGCTGGTCGCGCACAGGACGATGCGGATGCGCGAGAGCGCATCGTTTTTCGCTCGCGGATCGACGACGGATGGCTCGGGTGCGTCCGTCATGCGCGTCGAAAGGCTTCGTTTGCAGGTAGAATGCGCGACGATTGTTCTTTATGCGCCGCCCGCGCGTCAGCGCAAAAGCGGTGAACCCGAATGCACCCGATGCTCACCACCGCGGTCAAGGCCGCACGCCGCGCCGGCAGCATCATCAATCGCGGCGCGCGCGATCTCGACCGGCTTGTCGTCACCGCCAAGGGTCCGAAGGACTTCGTCAGCGAGATCGATCGCGCTGCCGAAGCGGCGATTGTCGAGACGCTGCACGCCACCTATCCCGACCACGCGATTCTAGCAGAGGAAGGCACGGGCCGAAGGCGCCAACACGGCGTCCGAGCATCTGTGGATCATCGATCCGCTCGACGGCACGACCAATTTCCTGCACGGCTTTCCGCAGTACTGCGTTTCGATCGCCCTGCAGCACAAGGGACAGATCACGCAGGGCGTGATCTACGATCCGGTGCGCAACGACCTCTTCACCGCGACGCGCGGCCGCGGCGCGTTTCTCAACGATCATCGGATGCGCGTGTCGCGGCGCCAGCATCTGAAAGAGTGCCTGGTCGGCACCGGCTTTCCGTTTCGCGACGGCAGCGATCTCGAAACCTACATCGCGATGATGCGGGCGATGATGCAGCAGACGGCGGGCTTGCGCCGGCCCGGGTCGGCGGCGCTCGACCTCGCCTACGTCGCCGCCGGGTATTACGACGGATTCTGGGAGGTGGGACTCAATGCCTGGGACGTGGCGGCCGGCAGCCTGCTGATCATCGAGGCCGGCGGCCTGGTCGGCGACCTGGCCGGCGAAGGCGGCTATTTACGCGGTGGGCAGATAGTGGCCGCGAATCCGCGGATATTCGCCCAAATGGTCAAGGTGCTGGCGCCCTTTCCAGGCGTCGCTCCGAGTCGTAGCCGACAAGAAAGCCTGAGTTTTCGATCGGCCGGCTGGCCTGACCCTGCCGGGCGTATTGTTGTTTTCAGGCGCCAACACCTGACAAAGGTCGGATTTGCCGTGCAATCGGCATGACAATCCCAATGTCATTGTGTAGGATGAGGCGCACTGGCAATGCGCGCCGCGTGGCGGCAGCCGTTGCTGGAAACATCCGGAACTGGGAGCGACCGATGGTTCGACGATGGCTGCAAGGCCTTGTGCTGCTGGGCCTGTTCGGGGCGATCGCCTCGGCTGCGCAGGCCGAGACGATCTCGCGCATCCGCGTGATGCTGCATCCGTACGCGGCCGCACCGGGCGTGCTTCCCGACGCCGCGCTCGCCCGCCTGCAGACGCTGGCCGGCATCTCGCTCCATCTCGCCCGCACGACGCGCACCGGCGCGCTCGAGCTCGATCTGGCCCAGCCGCTCGATCGGCCGACGGCCACGGCGCTGGTGGGCCGTCTGCGCGTCGATCGCAGCGTGCTATGGGCCGAGCCGGTCTCGACCGAGACAACGTCGCAATCGGCCCGCGCCGCCGCTTCGACCACCGAACTAGGCGACAAGCTGATGCTGCGGCTTGCCGGCGATCCTGCCCCCGACTGGTCGACGCTGCTGCCGCGCTGGAGCGCGATCGTCGGCGCGCCGCTCGCCGTCGACCACCAGATCGGCAACGTCTGGGTTCTGAAGCTGCAGGACAAGGTCGCCCAGGATCGACTGGGCACGATGGCCTCGCTGCTGCAGACCGATGCCGCCGTGCAGTACGCCGACCCGGTGCGGCGGGCCACGGCCAAGCTCGTGCCGAACGATCCGGATTACAGCCAGCAGTGGGCGCTTGTCCGATCCCGTCGGCGGCGATCAACGCGCCGGCCGGCTGGGATCTGGAACCGGCAGCGCCTCGACGGTCGTCGCGGTGATCGACACCGGCATCACTGCAGCATCCGGAGCTCGCCGGGCGCGTGCTGCCCGGGTTACGACTTCATCAGCGATCCGGCATCGGCAAACGACGGTAACGGCCGCGACAACGACGCGTCCGATCCCGGCGATGGCACCTCGGACGGCGAATGCGGCGACGGCGTCCCCGGCGAGCCGAGCTCCTGGCACGGCACATTCGTCAGCGGCATCATCGCCGCCAATTCCAACAACGGCGTCGGCATCGCGGGCCTCAACTGGAACGCGAAGATCCTGCCCGGTCCGCGTGCTCGGCAAATGCGGCGGCACGTTCGAAGACATCGCCGCCGGAGTGCTGTGGGCGGTCGGCTGCCGGTGGCCGGCGTGCCGCCGAACCCGAATCCGGCGAAAGTCATCAACATGAGCCTCGGGCGGTGGCACATCATGCCCGCAGGCGCTGCAGGATGCGATCGACGTCGCGCTGGCGCAGGGCGTCGTGATCACCGTCGCTGCCGGCAACGAAAGCGGCAACGCGTCCGATTCCGCGCCGGCGAACTGCAGCGGCGTCATCACCGTCGGTGCCGGCACCCGCGACCGGCGATCGCGCGAGCTACTCCAACTTCGGCGTGCGCGTCGATGTATCGGCGCCGGGCGGCGACGGCGGCGACGTCGACACCTTGATTCTTTCGCTTTCCAACGACGGCAGATCGTCGCCGGGCAATCCGGCCTACGAGATCGCCGCCGGAACCAGCGCCGCGGCGCCGCACGTCGCCGGTGTCGCCTCGCTGATGCTGGCGCGCAACGCCAACCTGACGCCCGGACAAGTGCTCGACATCATCAGCGGGACCGCGCGCCCGTTCGTCAGCGGCAGCCACGTGCGGCAATGGTCCGTTCTGCGGTGCCGGCCTGCTCGACGTCGGGACTCGCGCATCGCAGAGCACGTTCCCGGCTGCCGCCGTCGCGCCTGCGGGCACCGTGCCGGTGATCGAGTACTACCGCGCCGACAAGGACCACTATTTCATGACGGCGAGCGCCGCCGAGCAGGCATTCGTCGACACCAACCTTGCCGGCACGTTCCAGCGCACCGGAGAGCTGTTCTACGCGTGGCTCGATCCCGTCGCTCGCGCCGCTGGACGCAGTGCCGGTCTGCCGCTTCTACAGTCCGCTGCCGTTGATCGACTCGCATTTCTTCACGCGCGTTTGCCGACGAATGCAATTTCGTCATCTCGCACTGGGCGAACGTGTGGCTGCTCGAAAGCCGCGCGGCGTTCTATGTCGTGCCGGCCGATGCCTGGGGAATTGCCGTGCCGGAACGCTGCCGGTCTATCGCTTCTTCGACAACCGCAACGACGCCAATCATCGCTACACGATCGATCTGTCGGTGCGCCGCGCGATGATCAATCGCGAGTGGGCGCCGGAAGGCATCGGTCCGAACGCCGTCGCGTTCTGCACGCCGATCTGACGCATCGCCAAGGCGCTTTCCGGAACGAAAAAGCGAGCCTTGAGGCTCGCTTTTTTTATCCGAGTCGCGCGGGCCCGTTCAGGCGGCCGCCGCGGCAGCGCCGTGCGACTTTTGCGCGGCCAGCGTATCGAGCGCCGCGCTGACCGCGCGGTCGAACAAGGGCACCGGCTCGACGACCAGCGTCGCCTTGCCCGCACCCAGCTGCCATGCGAGGTCCTCCGGGGTCGGCCACGATTGCGCGCGAGCGCTCGCGCGTGGTGAACAGATACTTGCTGCGCATCGGGCTGATCCACGACAGACGGGCGTTGACCGTCTTGTCGCCCCGCCCGAACGCGAGCCACGTACCGACGACCATTTCGGCGACGAAGTCGTGGACGTTGGCGATTCGCGGTGCGGGTGCGGCCGCCTCGACCGGAGCACCGGCTTCGGCGTTCTCGGCGCCGGTCGCGGCGGCGGCGGGCGCGCGGGCATCGCTCGCGGCTGGCGCACCCGCGGCTTGATCGCCGCCATGTGCAGTTGGTACATCGCGTCGAGCAACGGCTTGACACGCTCGTCACCAACGTTGACCGCCGCGGCGCCGGCGCGCAGATTGCGGATCATTCCCGGAACCAGCTTGGCGAGCCGCGCCTTTTGCGCCGCTGCGCTCCTTCGCCGTCAGGCTCCATAGCAGATCGTCGAGCGTCCGCACGCCGCGGCGCCACTCGTCGCCTTCGGTGCCCTGCTCCAGACGCGACGTTGGTCAGGTAGTCGGCCCAGATGGTCTCGCTGAACGAGCGCACGTCGAACGGCACGTCGAGACCCGAGAGCTTGTCGCGGATCAGTGCCCGCACCGCCGAGCGATCGGCCTCGCCTTCTTCGGCGGCGAGCGCGGCTGCGACCTCGGTGCCGAGCGCGCTGGCCCCTTTCTGCGGCTCGGCATCGACGAACTCCTGCACCTTGCGATCGGCGACGTCGAAGACGGCGACATCGACCTGGAAATCGCGGCAGACCTCGTCGATCACGCCGGCCGCCGTCAGCTCGAACGCGGCGCGGTAACCTGCATCGCCGGTGGCGCCGATCGCCGCGCCCGCGAGATGATCGAGCAGCCGCCGCGCCGGATGCTTGCGGTCGGAGAAAAAACTGCGGTCGAGCAGCGCCGTCTTCAGGATCGGAACCTGCAGGCGGGTGAACAGGCTCCGCAGTTCTTCGGGTATCGACGGATCGCGGAAGATGTAGTCGAACAGCAGGCCGATCACGTCCATCGTGATCTTGTCGGTCGAGCTTACGACCTTGTCGTCGATCGCCGCCCGGATGAACGGGATGCGGTTCATCGCGGCGGCGCGGCTTGCGGCATCGCCGGAAGAAGCTTCGGCGGCGTGGTGATCGGACCCCGGATCGAGTCGTTGCCACCGGTCGAGAACGGCGACCGCTGCGGACAGCGAGCCGATCGCCATCAGCGGATCGACTTGCGGCAAGCCCGACATATCGGTCGTCGGCGCGCTGGCGGCCTCGGACGACTGCAATGCCCGGGCGAGGTCGGCAATGTACGGATTGAGCGCGGCGCTCAGCGCCGCCGCAGCCCCGGTATCGATCGCAGGTGGCGCGGGGACGGGGGCTGGCCCCGGCGGCGCCGATTCGGCTTGCGGCGATTCGCCGGGCGGCGTCGAAGCCGCGGCGGCGCGCGCAGGCTGGGACTTCGGCAAGTCCTTGAGCGCGGTCGACGTCGATGTCGACGCCGCCGGGACCGCGATGCCCAGCGCCAGCAACTCGTCGGCAGCAGCCGAGCGCCCCTCCTTGAACAAGCGCAGGAAGGTCGGCAGCAATTCGGCGTCGTCGCGGGGCCGCAGCTCGCTTCGCGCGCGCAGCTGCGCCTTGATCTCGGGCAGCACCTGATGGTCGGCCAGGAAGCGATTGACCTTGATGAAGCTCTTGTTGATGCCCAAGGTCACGTCGGACAGCAGCCGCTCCATCAGCGGCCGCCAAACGCGCGGATTCGGGTACAGCGCGCGGGACGATAGCCCGATCGCGTCGAGCACGTAGTCGGGAGAAAACGGGTTGTCGACGTCGCGCATTCGCGGCTCGCCGAGCAGCGCGCCAACGCGCAGGTCGATCGCATCGAGCTCGCGCTTGGTCAGCCGGTAAAGGAACTGCGTGCTCGACGTCAGCGACGCCTGCTTCTCGTGATCGAAGGTATTGAGCACGCGCAGCGTCGTCAGCGAGGCATCGAAATCGGGCCGGCGACCCTGCCGGCGCGTGCCGGCGAGCCGCCGCTCGAACAGTTCGGTCAGTGCCTGGCCGAAGCGCTCGATCCATTGCCCGCGCTTGCTGCGGAAATCGGCGACCTCGGCCTCGCCGATGATGCGCGTTGCTCTCGAACAGATCGTTGGTGGTCTCGATCGAGACGTGGACCAGCGAGATCAAACCGGTCTTGAACTCGGCAAAGCAATCCCGCAGCAGCGCCTGCGCGTCCTCGCTGGACAGCAGCAGGTTGCCGTCGGCGTCGGTTGCAGCCGAAGGCTGCGTCGGGGCGAGGTCGGCCATGGGTCGTCTAAGCGAAATCCTAGCAACGGGCGCAGCCCGGCCGTGCCGTCAAAGGCCCGCTTCGCCCGAACAGCGTCCTTCCAGAGGGTGGTCGAATGCTAACGGCCTTTGGCCGCTTTGGCGAGCATGCCGCGACGATCGCGCAAATGCCGGGACCGAACGGGAATAAGGGGTTATCGAAGCGCCTTGCGCGAGAGCGGCGGGCCGCTCCAAGCTGCGGAAGCGACAATGTGTGCGCCGCAAGGTCGCCGGCGCGCTGCCGCAAACCTCTACTTGCCCGCGGCCATCTTGCTGATCAACTCGAGCACGCGCCAGCTGTCGTGCTCCTTTTCATAGAAGTACGTGGCGCCCAGCGAGTAGCTCAAGCTGCCGCATTCGGCGGCGGTGTGGTTGGTCAGGACGACCTTGGTCGCGGTTCGCGCCTTGCCGCTTTTCTGTAGCGCCTCGAGCACCTGGAAGCCGCTGCCCGATTCCAGCGTCACGTCGACCAGAATCAAGTCGGCATCGACGCGCGACAAGTCGGCGATCGCCTGCTCGGCGTTATCGCTGTGCCCGACCAGCTCACCTCCAACCGACTCGACGGCCGCTGCGAGCAGCCGGGAGAAGATCGGCGAGTCCTCGATCATGTAGACGTGAAGCGCGCCTGGAGTCTCGGGCATATCATATCCATCGGTCCCCATTGCCAGCATGCGCCGCCCGCGCAAAAAGCGCAGCGACCCCTGTCAGCAGTATCACGCCGCGCAGCGGGAATGCATGTAGGAATATCGGACGAAATAAGTCGGACTCTTGCTGAAAATCGTGTCCCGATTCGGGCTGAACCGGGAGAAGTTCTGCCGGGCGGGGCCGGTGAGCGCGCGAAAAGCGCGCGAAAAGCCAGTCCGGACCCGGCTATCGGTCAAGCATTTGCTTACACTTGGCAACTGCCGGCGGCGACGATGGTCGTATCTGGTCGAATACCCCTACCCCGAAAGATAGGAGGAGCGAACCATGGAATTGAATCCTTATCTTGTGTTCAACGGACAATGCGAAGCGGCGTTCAAGTTCTACGCCGAATGCCTGGACGGCAGGATCGAGGCGATGATGCCCCACCGCGGCACACCGGTGGAGCAGCATGTCTCGTCGGAATGGCAGGACAAGATCCTGCATGCCCGGCTGAAGATCGGCGATGGCGTGCTGATGGGTTCGGACGCGCCGCCGGGACGCTACGAAGAGCCCAGGGGGTTCTCGGTGTCGCTCCAGGTCAAGGACCCGGCCGACGCGGAGCGCATTTTTCGCGGCCTGGCCGAAAAGGGCACGGTGCGCATGCCGCTGGAAAAGACGTTCTGGGCGCAGCGCTTCGGGATGCTGGTCGATCGATTCGGCATTCCGTGGATGGTGAACTGCGAATAGCGCAGGCACCACGCGTGCTGGAGCTTCATTCCGACCGGATCGCTTGATGGAGAGCGGCACGTGAAGCTGTCGGTACTCGACCCCGGCCATTTTCATGCCGCGCTGCTGCAAAGGAAAATGTACGCGGACATCGATCCGGCGGTCGACGTCTATGCGCAAGAGGGGCCGGAGCTGGCGGACTATGTCCGGCGTGTAGAAGGCTTCAACCGCAGACCCGATAATCCCACCGGCTGGCGGCTGACGATCCACGCCGGCCCCGATTTTCTCGAGCGGTTCACCGCCGATCGGCGTCGCGGCGACATCGTCGTCATCTCCGGCAACAACCGGCGCAAGACCGAGTATCTGAACCGCGCGATCGCCGCGGGGTTTCATGTGCTCGCCGACAAGCCGATGGCGATCGATGTCGACGGATTCCGATCGCTGCAGCAAGCCTTCGGGGACGCCGAGCGCGACAAGCTGCTGCTCTACGACATCATGACCGAGCGGCACGAGATCACGACGATGCTGCAAAGGGAATTTGCGGCGATGCAGCTCGATATTCGGCGAGCTCGATGCCGGGCACCGAGGAGGTCCCCGCCGTCAGCAAGGAAAGCGTCCATCATTTCGCCAAGCAGGTGTCCGGTTCAGCGCTACAGCGACCCGCCTGGTTCTTCGACACGGCGCAGCAGGGCGAAGGCATCGTCGACGTCACCACGCACCTGGTCGACCTCGTGCAGTGGGCATGCTTTCCTGATCGCGCGATCGA
Source organism: uncultured beta proteobacterium (assembly GCA_963697485.1). Classification (GTDB taxonomy): domain Bacteria; phylum Pseudomonadota; class Gammaproteobacteria; order Burkholderiales; family Casimicrobiaceae; genus PALSA-1003. The sequence continues at coordinate 760,621 of CAVOOD010000003.1, read as the reverse complement.
CTATCGCAAGGACATCGATGTCGTCGGTGCGAGGCGATGGCCGACGACGCTCAGCGCCGCGCAATTCGCAGCGGTCACGCAACTGAATAGATTCCCGGCTTTTCTCGACAAGGACGTCCACGGCGGCAAGCTCGACGTCTACGCGAACGGTGAGATCGGCTACCGCATCGGGGGCGCGCACGCCAGAGTATCGGTGCGCTGGAATTTCGAGGCTCCGGCGGGCGGCGGCGACACGCATTTCTCGATCATGCGCGGGAGCCGATCGAATCTGGTGATCCGGCAGGGGGAAGCGCAATCCTGGCGGCCGGCGCTCGCCATCGAGCCCAACGAAGGCGCGGACGCGGCAGTCGAAGCATCGTTGCGCCGCATGCTGCCCGCCGTGCAGCAAAAATACCCGGGCGTCGACGTCTGCCGCTCTGCCGCTGGATGGGACGTCATCGTCCCGGACTCCTACCACGTCGGCCACGAAGCCCATTTCGGCCAGGTCGCCGACGAGTTCCTGAGCTATGTCAAGCGCGGGTCGCTGCCCGCAACGGAGGTGCCCAATATGCTGGCCAAGTACTACACGACGACTGCGGCGCTGGCGATCGCTCGCGGAGCCGGCCGGAAAGATGCGGTTGCGCCGCCGCGCTAGCGTTCGAACGGATTGGAAGTAAACCTCGGCACGCGATCACGCCCTAGGCGGCCGCGGCGTCGGCGATGACCGAGTCGAGAATCTTCTCGAGCTCCGCTGGCTCGAGCGGTTTGACCAGGTGATAGTCGAATCCCGCTTCGCGCACGCGCCGGCGATCCTCGTCCTGTCCGTAGCCGGTGAATGCGACCAGGATCAACGGCCGGCGGTTCGCCGATTTTCGCAACTGCGCGGCCACTTCGTATCCGTTCATCTTCGGCAGGCCTATGTCGAGCAGCACGACGTTCGGCTGGAACTCGGCCACGGCGGCGATCACCGACGGTCCGTCATAGAGCGTTCGGACCTCGTGTCCCCAGGCCTCGAGCAACGCCGCCAGCGTATCGGCGGAATCGCGATTGTCGTCGACGATCAGGACGCGGCTGGCCCGGTGCGCCGGCGCGACAGGTGCGACCGGCTGGGGCCCGCGCGGCGCCGACGACTGCGCGAGCGCCGGAAGACTGATGGTGAACTCGCTGCCGCGGCCCGGTCCATCGCTGTGCACGGACACGGTACCGCCATGCAGCGACACCAGCCGTTTGACCAGGGTAAGACCGATCCCCAATCCGCCTTCGCTTCGATCGAGCGAGCGCTCGCCCTGGACGAACAGATCGAACACCGTCGGAATCAGCTCGGGCGACATGCCGATCCCCGTGTCCTTGACCCGGACGACCGCGGACTCGCCCTCGCGCGCCACGTCGACTTCGATCCTGCCGCCGGCCGGCGTGTACTTGATCGCGTTGGTGAGCAGGTTGAGAACGACCTGCGACAGCCGGGTCAGGTCGCCGTCGACCGACAGCGGCTCCGGCGAAAGCCGGACCTCCAGCGTGTGCCTCGACGCGTCGGCCAGCGGACGGCTCGCCTCGACCGCGCGCTGAACCGCCGCATTGACCTCGATCGGCTCCTGGTGCAGCGCGATCTTGCCGCTGCTGATCCGGCCGATGTCGAGCAGGTCGTCGACCAGTCGCGTCAATTGGGTCAGTTGCCGATCGATGACGCTGCGCGCCCACTCATGGGTGGAATCGCCGTTCGACTGGATGCGCATCAGGTCGAGCGCATTGCGGATCGGCGCCAGCGGGTTGCGCAGCTCGTGCCCGAGCATCGCGAGAAATTCGTTCATCTTGCGCTCGCTCTCCTCCAGCGCCACGACGCGTCTGCGCTCGGTCATGTCGCGGGTCACTTTGGCGAACCCGCGCAACTGGCCGTTGGAATCGAACAGCGCGGTGATGATGACGTTGGCCCAGAACGCCGTCCCGTCCTTGCGCAAGCGCCAGCCTTCGTCCTCGAACCGGCCGACGCGCGCGGCGACTTCCAGCTCCATCTGCGGGAATTTGGCGTCGATTGCCTCCTGCGGGTAGAAGCGCGAAAAATGCTCGCCGATGATTTCCTCGGCCTTGTAGCCCTTGATGGCTTCGGCCCCCTCATTCCAGGTCGCGATCCTGCCCTCCGGATCGAGCATGAACACGGCGTAGTCCCGGATACCTCCGACCAGCAGGCGGAATTTTTCCTCGCTGCGCCTCAGCTCGTCCTCGAGCTTGGTGCGCACGACGATATCCTGACGCAGTGCCCGATTCGCCTGCTCGAGCTCCTGCGTCCGCAGGCTCACGCGCAGCTCGAGCTCGTCGCGCGCCTGGTGCACCGCCTGCATCGCCCGCCGGCGCTGACCGACGACGGCGCTCAGCACCAGTCCGGTGACCGCAACGATACTGACGAACGCGAGCAGGAGCAGCAGCGAGGCATTGACCGAGGACGAGACAAACGGGCCGCGGCCGACGATCGTGTACACGATCGCTATCGCGCACAAGGCGGTGATTGCGGCCGCCACCTCGAGCTGCTCGAAGCGCAACGCGGCCCAGATGATCAGCGGAAAGGTGAGCAGCAGCAGCGCGGGCGAGAAACCGAGCGAGGTCATGCCGCTGCCGAACACGATATAGCCGGCGGCCGCCAGCACCACCGCGAACAAGGTTGCTTCGATTTTTTTCGAGGTCGACAGGCCGCGCGCGGGGCGAGCCGTCCAGAACAGGATCAGCGGCGCGAACACGATAATGCCGGTCAGGTCGCCCTGCCACCACGTCCACCAGTTGGTGGCGAAGTCGGTCAGGCGCGTCGCGCCGGTGAGCGCGATGGCGCTGACGCCGATGGTCGCCGCCACCGTAGCGGCGACGGCCGCGACCGCGACGAACTTGAACACGTCCTCGCCGCTTTCGAAGCGATGGGGAACCCCGATCAAACGCCGGATCAGCGCCGCCCCGACCAGTGCTTCGAGCGCGTTGCCGGTGCCGATCAGCACGGCCGCCATAACCGAAGCCTGCACGGTCAGGTTGGCCAGCGCTGCGCCCAGCCAGACACCCGGCCACATGCGGTTTCCACCGAGCAGGACCGCTGCGACCGCAAGGCCCGACGGCGGCCACACCGCGGTGGCGTAACCCGGCGGGATCGCGAGCAGCAGCGAAAGCTTGGCGACAGCGAAATAGAGCGCCGCGAGCACGCCGACTTGCGCCGCGTACCAAAACGGTCGTTCCGAAATCGCAAGTTGCTGCACCCGGATTCCTCTGTGAATGTAGGCTGCTCGAGCCGCACGATTGTAGCGTGCGATGCGGATCTTGGATGCGGGCGTCGAGGACGGCATGCGTAGGACAATCGCCTACATCGCCGGTGCGCCGCAGCGTTTAGGCGATAATGCGCGGGCCGCCACCTTTTTGCTTGGCCGCCGCTGGCCCGACGCAACCCGATGGATCTCGACTATTCGCCCGACGAACGCGCGTTTCGCGACCACGTGCGAGGGTGGTTGCGCGATCACCTGCCGACCGCGATGCGCGACAAGGTCGTGCGCTACGCACCGCTCGACCGCGATGACCTCATAGGCTGGCACCGGATCCTGGCCGACCAGGGCTGGGTCGCGCCTTCCTGGCCGCGCGAATGGGGCGGCACCGGCTGGAACGTCGTGCAGCGTTATATTTTCGAGGAAGAATGCGGCTACGCCGGCGCGCCGCCGCTGATTCCGTTCGGGCTGGCGATGTGCGCGCCGGTTCTGCTCGAGTTCGGCAGCGACGCGCAGAAGCGGCGTTTCCTGCCGCGCATCTATCGCGGCGACGATGTCTGGTGCCAGGGCTATTCGGAGCCAGGCTCTGGCTCGGACCTGGCTTCACTGCGCACCTCTGCCGTGCGGCGCGACGATCGTTACATCGTCAACGGCCAGAAGACCTGGACGACGATCGCGCATCTGGCCGACTGGATCTTTTGCCTGGCTCGCACCGACGCTGCGATCGAGCGCAAGCAGGACGGCATCTCGTTCCTGCTGATCGACATGAAAACCCCGGGCATCACCGTGCGGCCGTTGCCGCTGATGGACGGCCGGCACGAAGTCAACGAAGTGTTCTTCGACGACGTCGAAGTTCCGATCGAGAACCGCGTCCACGACGAGGGCAAGGGCTGGACCGTCGCCAAGTACCTGCTCGGGCACGAGCGGATGAACACCGCGCGCATCGGCACGTCGAAGCGCGAGCTCGAGCGCCTGAAAGCGTTCGCCGCCGCGCAGTCGAAGAACGGCGCGCCGCTCACCGACGATCCGCGCTTTCGCGACAAGCTCTCGCGCGTCGAAATCGAATTGATGGCGCTGGCGATCACCAACCTGCGTTTTCTCGACCAGCTGCGCGGTGGGCGCGTACCGGGCGCCGAGGTCTCGATGCTCAAGATCAAGGGCACCGAAATCCAGCAGGCGCTGACCGAGCTGATGCTCGAAGCCGGCGGCCCGCTGGCGCAAGTGCTGGGCCCGGTCGACCCGGCCGACATCGGTGCGGCAAACGACGACTTCCTGGCCGCGCTGGCGCCGCGCTACTGCAACATGCGCAAGACGACGATCTACGCCGGTTCGAACGAAATCCAGCGCAATATCATCGCCCGACATGCGCTCGGGCTCTGAACGGCGATGAACCTCGACCCCAGCGAAGAACAGCGGCTGCTCGCCGCGTCGATCGAGCGCTTTGTCGAGCGCGACTACGCGTTCGAAACTCGCCGCCGGATCGTCGGCTCGCCCGACGGATACAGCCAGGACGTCTGGCGGACGATGGCGGAGCTCGGTCTCCTCGGCCTGCCTCTGCCCGCCGCGTATGGCGGCTTCGGCGGCGGCGCGATGGATACGGTGAGCCTGATGCAGGCGATCGGCAGCGCGCTGATCGTCGAGCCTTGGCTGGCGAGCGTTGCGCTGGGCGCGCAATTGATCGCCCGCGGCCCGGACGCTGAACTGCGCGACGAACAGAGGCAGCGCATTCTGCCTTCCGTCGCGGAAGGGAGACTCAAGCTCGCCTTCGCGCACGCGGAAGCCCCGGCGCGCTACGCGCTCGCGCATGTTGCCACGCGTGCACGTACGGATGAAGGCGGCTACGTGATATCGGGCGTCAAGCGCGCGGTCCTGCACGGCGCTTGCGCGGACCTGCTAGTCGTGTCGGCGCGAACCGGCGGCGGCGACAGCGATGACGAAGGCCTGAGCCTGTTCGTCGTCGAGCGCGATGCCCCGGGTGTCACGCTCATCGCGCTGTCGCATGCTCGACGGGACGCGTGCGGCGGACATCGCGTTCGACGAGGTTCGCGTGCCGGCGCAGGCGCTGATCGGGGCGCCGGACGGCGCGTTGCCGTTGATCGAGGAAGTCATCGACTTCGCGACGGCGCTGGTCTGCGCCGAAGCGGTCGGCGCGATCAAATCGGCCAACGACGCGACGCTCGAGTACTTGAAGACCCGCAAGCAATTCGGCGTCGCGATCGGGTCGTTCCAGGCGCTGCAGCACCGGATGGTCGACATGGCGATCGAGTACGAGCAGGCGAAGTCGATCGCGCTACTCGCCTGCTCGACGGTCGACACCGAGCATGACGCCGCGGCGCGCTCGCGCACCGTGTCCGCCGCCAAGGCGAGGATCGCCGAGGCCTGCCGCAAGGTGAGCCAGGAATCGATCCAGCTGCACGGCGGCATGGGCATGAGCGACGAGGTCAAGGTCAGCCACACGTTCCGGCGCCTGACCGCGATCGCGCAGCAGTTCGGCGACGCCGATCACCATCTCGAGCGATTTGCCGCGCTTTCCTGACGTTCTAGACTTCCAGCCACTCCTTGCGCACCGCGTGATCGGCGCGGAGCTCGCCTGCGCCGCCTTCGAACACGATGCGCCCCTGCCCCATCACGTACAGCCGGTGCGAGATCGCGAGCGCGATCGTCAGCTTCTGCTCGATCAGCAGAATCGCGACGCCGCGCGCGGCGATCTGATCGAGCAGGCCGCGCACCTGCTCGACCAGCCGCGGCGCGAGCCCCTCGGTCGGCTCGTCGACCATGATCAGATCCGGATCGCCCATCAGCGTGCGGCAGATCGTCAGCATCTGCTGCTCGCCGCCCGAGAGCACGCCGCCGGGCGCGTCGATGCGCGCGCGCAGCATCGGGAACATCGTGAGCACATCGTCGAGCGACCAGCGGCCCGACGCGCGCGAGCGACTTCATGCCCAGCAGCAGATTCTCGCGCACCGTCAGCGCCGGAAAGATCTCGCGATCCTCGGGGACGTAGCCCAGCCCGAGGCGCGCGATCTTGTGCGGCGGCAGGCCGTCGATGCGCGCGCCGCGAAAACGGACGCAGCCGACCGCGGGCACGAGCCCATGATCGTCTTGACCGTCGTCGAGCGACCGGCGCCGTTGCGGCCGAGCAGGCTCACGATCTCGCCGGCGCCGACCTGGAACGTCACGCCCTGCAGGATGTGGCTCTTGCCGTAGTAGGCGTGCAGGTCGTCGACCTCAAGCATCGGGCAGAGTCCCGAGATACGCCGCCTGCACGGCCGCGTTGTCGCGAATGCGCGCCGGCGCATCGGTGGCGATGATCTCGCCGTAGACCAGCACCGAGATCCGGTCGGCCAGGTCGAACACGACGCTCATGTCGTGCTCGACGATCACCAGCGTGCGCCCTTCCGACACCCTGCGGATCAGCTCGACCGCATGGTCGGCTTCGCCCCGGCTCATGCCGGCGGTCGGCTCGTCGAGCAGGATCACCTGCGCGCCGCCGGCGATGGTGATGCCGATCTCCAGCGCGCGCTGCTCGGCGTAGGTCAGCACGCCGGCAGGCACGTCGCGCCGCGCCGTGAGGCCGATCTGCTCGAGCGTGGCGAGCGCGCACTCGGTGGCGTCGCGCAGCGCGTCGGCGTTGCGCCAGAAGCAGTAGCGGTAACCGAGCGACCAGAGCACGCTGCAGCGCAGGTTCTCGAAGACCGAGAGCCGCGGGAAAATGTTGGTGACCTGGAAGCTGCGCGCGAGGCCGCGCCGGTTGATCGCGAACGGACGCGCGCCGGCGATCTCCTCGCCGTCGAGCCGGATCGAGCCGCGGGTGGGCGCGAGTCGGCCGCTGATCAGGTTGAAGAGCGTCGACTTTCCCGCGCCGTTGGGGCCGATGATCGCGTGGCGCTCGCCGCGCGCGATCTCGAGCGAGACGCCGCGGATGATCTCGGTTGCGCCGAAGCGCTTGTCGACGCCGCGAAGCTCGAGCGCGCGTTGCGGTCTGCCATCGCTCACTCCCGCGCCGCAGCGCGCTCCCAGGCCGAAGCCACGCGACGGGACGGCCGCACGCAGCAGCAGCAATCCGCCGACCAGCGCGACCGCGGCGACGATCCACGGCCACGGCGTCGCGGCGTCGAGCGGCGTCCAGAGCAGGCGCATGCGCGTGCCGAGCTCGGGCTGCGTCGACAGGCGATAGCCCATCTCGATCGCCAGTACCGCGCCTGCCGCCATCAGCGCGAGCGGCACCAGCGCGACGCCGTACGCGCGCCAGCACGCCGGCGAGCGCCCGCGGGCGCGCGATCCGCCGGTGCATGACGATCAGCCCGGCGAGCCCGCGCGGCGCATAGAGGATCATCGCCATGAAGAACAGGCCGAGATAGAGCAGCCAGGCCGACGTGTAGTCGCAGAGGCTCCTCTGCAGCCAGGTGATGACGATCGCGCCCAGAATCGGCGCCGATGAAGTAGGCGGCGCCGCCGATGTAGACCATGATCAGCACGGTGCCCGAGCGCTGCGCGCTGACCGCGTCGGCCGCGACGATCTCGTAGTTGATCGCATGCAGCCCGCCGGCGAGTCCGGCGAAGAGGCCCGCCATCGCGAAGGCGATGAAGCGCACGCGCTGCGGGTTGTAGCCGACGAATTCGGCGCGCTCGGGATTGTCGCGCACCGCGTTGCACATGCGCCCGACGGGCGTGCGCGTGAACGCGTACATCGCCAGCGCCGCCGCGACGGTCCACAGCAGGACTGCGTAGTAGACCTGCAGCTGCGAGCCGAAGTGGAGACCCGAAAGCGATCGGCGCGCGCGTGCGGCTCGCGGTGATGCCCTCCTCGCCGCCGAAAATACCCGGCAGCATGAACGTCGCCGCGTAGACCAGCTCGCCGACGCCGAGCGAGATCAGCGCGAAGATCGTCCCGGCGCGCCGGGTGGTGACCGCGCCGAACAGCACGCCGGCGAGCAATCCGCCCGCCGCGCCGGCGAGAGGCACCAGCAGCATCGGCAGCGGCAGCCCGTCGTTGATCGCGCGCATCAGGTGGATCGCGGCGTAGCCGCCGAGGCCGAAGTACACCGCGTGGCCGAACGACAGCAGGCCGGTCTGGCCGAACAGCAGGTTGAACGACAGCGCGAACACCGCGGCGATGCCCATCTGCGTCAGCAGCGAGCGGCCGAAATCGCGATTGAAGCCCGGCAGATGCGGCAGCGCGACGCAGCAAGGCGACGGTGGCGAGCGACCAGCCAGCGCGCGGCGGCAGCGCGGCGCGCCGGGCGACGCGTCGCCGCGCTGCGCGCTCATGCGTCGCGCGTGCCGAGCAGGCCGCGCGGCCGCACGATCAGCATCAGCACCAGCAGCAGGTAGGGAACGATCGGCGCGGCCGTGGCGAGCTTGATCGCGCAGCAGCTCGTAGAGCGGCGAGCCGCGCGAGACGGCGACGCCGAGCGTGCGAAACAGGTCGAGCAGCGAATAGTCGACCGCCACCGCGAAGGTCTGCAGGATGCCGATCAGCATCGACGCGATGAGCGCGCCCGGAGAGCGAGCCGAGGCCGCCGACCACGACGACGACGAACACGATCGGCCCGATCGCGTGCGCCAGTGTGGGCTGCGTCAGCAGCATGAAGCCGCCGATCACGCCGGCGAGCCCGGCGAGCGCGCTGCCGACCGCGAACACCAGCACGAAGACGCCCGGCACGTCGTGGCCGAGCGCGCTCACCATCTGCGGATGCGTCAGCGCCGCCTGGATCACGAGGCCGATGCGCGTCCGCTTCAGCGCCAGGTAGAGGAACGCGAACATCGCCAGCGAGATCGCCATCATCAGGCCCTTGTAGGACGGGAATGTGCTGCCGAAGACGTGGAACAGCGGAAAGTCGATGACCGCCGGCACCGCGTTGGCGACGGCGTTGCGGCCCCAGACCATCGTCACCAGCTCCTCGATCACGTAGGCGAGCCCGAAGGTGAACAGGATCTCCGCGACGTGGCCGCGCGCGTGCACGCGCGCAAGCCGTAGCGCTCGATCGCCGCGCCGACCACGCCGCACAGCAGCGGCGCGAGCACCAGCGCCGGCCAGAAGCCGATCCAGCGGCCGAGCTGGTACGAAAGATACGCGCCGAGCATGAACACGCTGGCGTGCGCGAAGTTGAGCACGCCCATCATGCTGAAGATCAGCGTGAGCCCGCTGACAGCATGAACAGCAGCAGTCCGTAGACGACGCCGTTCAGCAGCGAGACGGTGACGAGCTCGAGCATGCGCTCAAGTCAAGCGCGCCGCGGCGGCGCGCGCGCGTTGCATCAGCGGACCGGACTAGCCGGCCCGGTCACTTCGGCCGCTCCATCTTGCAGGTCGTCGGCAGCGCGGTCGCCTTGCCGTCGACCTTGGCGTCGGTCTTCCAGCCGAGGCCCGTGCCTTCGACGTCGTACTTCACGTTCCTGGCCAGCGTCGAGACGAACAGCGGCTGCAGCAGCTGGTGGTTGTCGGCGCGCATCTCGACCTCGCCGAGCGACGTCGTCATCTTCATGCCTTCCAGCGCGCGCGCGACCTTCACCGGATCGTTCGACTTCGCCTTCTTGGCCGCCGCGGCGAACATGTCCCACATCGTCTTGCGCGCGCCAGTACGCGTACTCGTTCTCCTTGCCGGGATAGCGCTTGCTGAACGCGGCCACCGTCGCATCGAGCTCGGGCGCGGCGTTGCGTGTGCCATTCGCGACACCTGCTTCAGCGTATCGACGCCGGCCTCGCCGATCGCGGTGACGGCGCCCGGGCTGCCGCCGTAGTAGGTCTCCCAGTTCACCTTGAGGCCCGCGTCCTTGCCGGCCTTGATCAGGAGCACCATGTCGTTGCTCCAGTTGCCGGTGATCACGGTGTCGGCGCCGGACGCCTTGATCTTGGCGACGTACGGCGAGAAGTCCTGCACCTTCTGCAGCGGATGCAGCTCGTCGCCGACGATCTTGATGTCGGGACGCTTCTCGGCGAGCATCTTGTTCGCCGCCGCCGCGACCGCCTTGCCGAACGAGTAATCCTGGTTGATCAGGTAGACCTTCTGGATCTTCTTGTCGCGCGCGATCACGTCGGTCAGCGCGGCCATCTTCATGTCGGCGTCGGCGTCGAAGCGGAAATGCCAGAAGTTGCACTTCTCGTTGGTCAGCGCGGGATCGACCGCGGCGTAGTTGAGGAACAGCACTTCCTTGCCGGGATTGCGCTCGTTGTACTTCTGCACCGCGTCGGTGATCGCGAGCGCGACCGAGCTGCCGTTGCCCTGCACGACGTAGCGCGCGCCCTCGTCGAGCGCCTTCTTGAGCTGGATCAGCGATTCCTGCGGATTGACCTTGTTGTCGTACGAGAGGAGCTCGAGCTTCTCGCCGTTGAGGCCGCCGGCCGCGTTGATCGCGTCGATGTAGAACTGATGCGTTTTCTGCGCCAGAATGCCGGTCGCTGGCGCCGCCGCCCGACAGCGGATCGATGAAGGCGATCTTCACGTCCGCGGCGGCGGGCCCGGCAAGGCACGCGATCGTGAAGCCCAGCGCAAGGGTGCGGCGCGTGCAAGCGTTCATGGTTCCTCCAGGGTTTCGGTGGCGGTCGCCGGGCGCGTGGGCGCGGATCGTGCCGCTTCCTGGTGGATGCTAACGGGCCGGGTTGCGCCTTACAAGCGCGTAAAGGATGCGCGGCGATGCTGCGGCGCAGCACGCGACAGTTAACGCAAGCTGACGAAGGAGAGTATCGATGCTCGGTCTGATGATGAGCTGGCCGCTGATGATCTCGTCGCTGATCCGGCACGCCGATCGGTGTCACGGCGACACCGAGATCGTTTCGCGCACGATCGAGGGCCCGATCCATCGCTACACCTATCGCGACGCCCATACCCGCGCGCGGCGGCTCGCCAACGCGCTGGGGCGGCTCGGCGTCGCCCCGGGCGAGCGCGTCGGCACGCTTGGCGTGGAACGGCTATCGCCACTTCGAGCTCTACTACGCCGTCTCGGGCATGGGCGCGATCATCCACACGATCAACCCGCGGCTTTTTCCCGACCAGCTGACGTACATCGTCAACCACGCCGACGACCGCCTGGTCTTCTTCGACCTCACGCTTCCTGCCGCTGGTCGAGAAGCTCGCGCCGGTCTGCCCGGGCGTGACGACCTGGATCGCGATGACCGATCGCGCGCACATGCCGGCGTTCGTCGCTGAAGCTGCTCTGCTACGAGGAGCTCGTCGCCGCCGAGCGCGACGACTACGACTGGCCCGAGCTCGACGAGAACACCGCGGCGGGACTCTGCTACACGTCGGGCACGACCGGCCATCCGAAGGGCGTGCTGTTCAGCCATCGCTCGACGGTGCTGCACGCGATGGCCGTCTGCGCTGCCGGACGCCAAGGCTACTCGGCGCGAAGCGTCGTCCTGCCGATCGTCCCGATGTTCCACGTCAACGCCTGGGGCATTCCCTACTCGGCGCCGCTGGTCGGCGCGAAGCTCGTGTTTCCCGGCGCGGGCCTCGACGGCAAGAGCCTGTACGAGTTGTTCGAGAGCGAAGGCGTCGAATCGCTCCGCCGGCGTGCCGACCGTGTGGCTCGGCCTGATCCAGTACATGAAGCAGAACAATCTCAAGTTCTCGACGTTCGAGGCAGACGACGATCGGCGGCGTCGGCGTGCCCGGCGGCGATGATCCGGACGCTTGCGCGACGATTTCGGCGTCAGCGTCGCGCACGGCTGGGGCATGACCGAGATGAGCCCGGTCGGCACGATCGGACACGCCCGAAGGCCAAGCACGCGCAATCTGTCGGCCGACGAGCGCTTCGCGCTGTCGCTGAAGCAGGGCCGGCCGCTGTACGGCGTCGAGATGAAGATCGTCGATGCCGAAGGTCGCGAGCTGCCGCGCGACGGCGTCGCGACCGGCGACGTGATGGTCAAGGGCCCGTGGGTGATGCGCGACTACTTCAAGAACGACGGCAGCGAGCCCGCTGTCGGCCGACGGCTGGTTCCCGACCGGCGACGTCGGCACGATCGACCCCGACGGCTATCTGCAGATCACCGACCGCTCGAAGGACGTGATCAAGTCCGGCGGCGAATGGATCAGCTCGATCGAGCTCGAGAACATCGCGATCGGGCATCCCGGCGTGATCGAGGCGGCGGTGATCGGCGTGCTTCATCCGAAGTGGAACGAGCGCCCGCTGCTGCTGGTGGTCAGGAAGCCGGGAGCGAGCGTCACGCGCGACGAGATGCTCAAGTTCTACGAGGGCAAGATCGCCAAGTGGTCGACGCCCGACGACGTCGTGTTCGTCGACGAGCTGCCGCACACGGCGACCGGGCAAGCTGTCGAAGAAGACGCTGCGCGAGACCTACAAGGCACACCGGCTGCCGACGGCCTGAGTAAGCGGCGCGCCTCGCGCCCTCCCGGCGGATTTCGCTCCGCCGGCAACGCGTTTCGTCGCGTTTTCCCGCGGAGCGATGGAACTCCGACATACGATCGGTGGTCGTCCACTCCTCGAGGCTCAGCATGGAGACAACGTCCGGTACCGCTCTGGCCCGCCTCGTTGCGGCGCTGGTTTTCATTTCCCCGCTCGCGCCGCAAGCGCACGCCGATGCGCCGGCCTTTCGCGGCGACCCGGCCCACTCGGGGGTTTATGCCAGCGACAAGCGTGCCATCGCTCGACCGGCTCGCGTGGAAGTTCAAGACCGGCGCGAAAGTGGTGTCGTCGCCCGCGGTAAGCGGCGGCACCGTCTACGTCGGCAGCGCCGACCGCGTCGTCTATGCGCTGAGCGCGGCGGATGGCGCCGTGCGCTGGCGGTACAAGACCGGCGGCGCCGTGAATTCGTCGCCGGCAGTGGCCGCGGATACGGTGTTCGTCGTCAGCGCGGACGGCAACCTCTATGCGCTTGGCGCAAGCGACGGCAAGCTCCGGTGGAAGTTCGCTACCGCGGGCGAGCGGCGGTTCACCGCACCCGGCATTCACGGAGCCACGCCGCGAACGGAGTCGATGCCCGATCCGTTCGACGTATTCCTCTCGTCTCCGACCGTGGTCGCGGGCATCGTCTACTTCGGCAGCGGCGACCATCATGTCTACGCGGTCGATGCGAGCTCCGGCGCGCTGCGGTGGAGCTTCGAGACCGGCAACGTCGTACACGCCTCGCCGGCGGTCGCCGACGGCGTCGTCTATATCGGAAGCTGGGACCGCAATCTCTACGCGCTGAATGCCGCAACCGGTGCGCTTGATATGGAAGTTCCAGACCGGCGACGACAAGGAAATCTACAACCAGGTCGGCATCGCGAGTTCCGCGGCGGTCGCTGCGCGGCACGGTTTTCTTCGGCTGTCGCGACGGACACTTCTACGCGGTGGACGCCAAGACCGGCGCTCAGCAAATGGGCGCACGACAACAGGAAAGGATGGGTGATCGCGTCTCCTGCGGTCGAGCGCGGCGTCGTTTATTTCCCGACGTCGGACGGCGAACGCTTCAAGGCGCTCGACGCCGCCACCGGCGCCACGATCTACGACATCTCGAACAAGGCGGTCTCGTTTTCGTCACCCGCGATCGCGAAAGGAACGGTGTTCTACGGATCGTCCGACGGCTGGCTGCATGCGGTCGACGCGTCGACCGGCCGCATCAAAGCCGAATTCCAGACCGATGGGTCGAAGGCCAACGCCGCCAGGTACATCGATCGCGACGGCCGCATCGACAACGTCGGCGCTCTATCCGGATTTCACGCTCGATGGCATGATTATCGGCCTCGACCGCATGTATTCGCTCGGCTCGGTGCTTTCATCGCCGGTCGTGGTCGACGGCGTCGTCTATTTCGGAAGCACCGATGGAAACGTCTACGCGATCCGATGAGGCTCGCGTGACGCGCCATCGATGCCGCGCTGGCTCGAGCGATAATATACAATTTGCCCATGCCTGATGTTCGCAGCCCGAACGCGCTTCGCCACCGACGCCTTCCCGTCGGCCGTCAGCTGGCCGGCCTGGTCGTGATAGTCGCCAGTGCCTGGGTCAATTGCTCGTTCGCCCAGCGCCCGCCGTCCCCCGCCGTCGGTCCCGACGGTTTTCTGAGCTTGTCGCAGAAGATCAGCGTCCAGGCGCTCGACGGCTTGAAGGCGACTGCGGTCGACCCCTCAGCCGAAGCCGCCTTCGATCTCGATGTCCGGAACAACATGCTGATCGTAAAGACTCTCCAATGCCGAGATGGCGAGGGGGTTCCTGTCCGAAAGCGACGGCGCACGCGAAACCTGCTACGGATTCGAACGCGATGACGGCCGCCTGAAGGAGGGCTATTCGTTGTGTCAGTCCCGCGTCGATTTGGTGCTTACCGCGCGGCCCCGGGCGAAGGACGGCTATTTCGCGTCGTTCAAGGCCGGAGCGCTCTATTTCAAGATGACGCTTCTCGATCGGAACTATGGAGCCAATGAATCGGTCTATTCAGCGGCGATGCTGAGGTCACGAAAATAGGATCGGGTCGGCTGGTCGATCGCCAGCGTCCCTCCCCACGGCCGCGCTCCTGAACTACCTGGTCACGCGCGAGAGCGTCGGTGACGTCGTCGTCTGCGAGATCACCCGGACGGTACGCGAGTCGGCGCGCCGTGGCCGCCCCGGATGATTATTTCCCGCTGCGCGAAGGAGCCTGCCGCGGCTCTTTCGTGGCAGCTACTGCAGTCCAACATGGCCTTGCGGGCTTGCGGCGAGAGTTCGCGAACGTTATTGAGTCCTGGCGCCAGTCCCATCTTAAACACCACGCTGGAATGGTACTGCTTGAACATCCGCACGCTGGTAATGCGGAGCGGCGTAGAGTCGTCCGATAGCCGGTGGAGAAATTGCTTCGATCCGGTAAAGTCGGCTCCGATCACCCGCATTGGCGCTCAGATAATCGCGGATATGTCGCAAGGTCTCCGGGTCGAGCGACAGCGTCTCGCCGAAATGTTCATCGGGTTTCTTGAGCAGAGCCTCCCACGATCGTGCGGGTAACAGGCCCGGCAAATACGCAAAGTGACAGGCGCCACATTCGCTCTGGTACTTCGCATCCGCAGCGGGTGCGAAGCCTCCGTTCGGGTATGACGTCGGATCGTAGTAGCCATGAGCTGCTTCGACCGACCCTGTGAGCAGCAACAGCAGCACCGCTCCGACCGCGCACTTCGTCTGCATTGAGCTCCGCTCCACGATAAGACGATAAATTAATTTGCGCACCGATTCGCGTTCCGCGCGCATCGGAGAAATTGTATCAAACTGCGCACGAGCCCTATCGGGGCTCAGCCGTTGCCGCAAGTCAGTCGATCCCTCGTCGTCCGAAGACGGAAGCGACTTTGGAACCTATAATTCTCCGTGGCCGCGAAAAGCTTCGTCGGTGACCGTGAATTTCCGCATCGTGAAGTTGCCGACCGGAGCCTGAAGGTGACAGACGCCGCATTCGGTGAGCGTCTTGGGCCGCGGATTGCCGCCCCACACCGGATCGAGCACCGCGGCGTGGATGCCCGCGATATACGGTGTCGCCGTGATGCGCAACGGCGCTTCGCTCGCGTTCAAGGAGCGCATGATGGCGAATGAGTGCTCGTTCTGCGCCTTGTCGGCCGCGTTCGCGACCAGGTAGTCGTGAATGCGCTGCTGTGTCGCGGCGTCGAGCTGCGCCGAATCGCCGAAGTGATCCTGCAACGAGCCGAGGACCCTGTTCCACGAGCGCGCCGGCAGGAATTCGGGCGGATACGCCATGTGGCAGCTGCCGCATTCCTTCAAGTACGCGGCGTCGGTAACAAGTGGAAAGGTTTTCGGCGCGGCGAGACTTTGCGTGATCCACGCCGCCTGACTGACGGCCGACATGGCGAGCAGTATCGCCGCCAGCCTGGTTTTGCGATTCATATCGATCCTCCGGAATTTCAACGACCTCGAATCATCACCAGGACGTCCCCTTTTTCCTGCGGGGTGCATTCGCGTCCCAGCGTCCATTTGCAGTTGCGCAGCAGCCACTTTTCGATATCTGCCCGGTTCGACAGGCGCTTGGGATTAACGGACGGAGCCATGGGCTCGATCACCTTGCCGGTGGTCGCGTGCTTGCCGGATCGGCGCAGATCGTCGCCGTGGCACAGGCTGCAGCGCCTCGCCTCGCCCGATTTCGGATCGATCACCGCGTGGTCCCAGAATCGTTCCCCGGCCTGAGCCGAGAAGTTGCCCGCCCCTTGCGCGGCGAAATCCTTCAGCAGGTCGTCGACGGGGTCCGCCGCGGCATTCGCCGCCGCGGCGCTCGCCAGCAATGCGCGCAGCGCCACCCGGCTGATGAAGTCCACCCGACTCATGTGCCCTCTTTCCGCGCACTGCCCGACAGTTTGCCGATGTGAATCGCACCTGGTTCGAACGTGCCCAGTTCCGCATCCAGATGGCAACCGCCGCAATCGATTCTTTTGACGCGTTGCCAATCGGCATCGGCGACCGCGGCATGCCGCCCCTTCCAGTACGGGGTCTCGGTGATGCGCAGCGGTGTGCTGCTCGCGGGCGTTCGCGAAGCGATCTTCCAGGCCGCAGGCGTCTCGGCGTGCTCGGCCGAGTGCGCGCTCGCATAGGAAGACAATGCCGCGACGACCCCGGCGTCGAGCGCGAGATCCTCTCCGAAGTGGTCCTGCTGGGCGAGCATCGCCTGCCACGAGCGCGCCGGCAGCAGCGAGGGGTGGAAGGCAAGATGACAGCTTCCGCATTCGTGCTGCCACTGCGCATCCATGGCGAGCGCCGGACCGGCGAATGGCAGGTAGGGAGCGTCAGGCGCGGTTTTAAAGTAGCCGCGAAAGTACCAGGCAGCGAATCCCGCGAGCACCACGAGCATCGCTATCGCGGCATTGCCAGCCAGCGACACCGACTGCTCGCTCGCCGCCGCGCGTTTGCGGCCGCGGATCATCGCGGCGGGAAGGTTTTCGCGGTCGGAAAGACTGCTCACGACGACGCCGAGAATATGCACCGCCACGACCGCCAGCATCGTCCAGGCGAGGGCAGAATGCACCTCGCGTAGCGCGTCACCCTGCGCGAAAGTCAGCAGGCCCTGCAACGGTCCCTGCTGCTTCTCGCCACCGAGCGCCGCGACGCCGCTCAGCACCGACAGCGCTCCGAGCGTCAGCAGTATGAAAATCGCCCAGCTACCGGCAGGATTGTGTCCGACGAAGTGCGCCTGGCGCCGGCGAAGAAGGTCGCGCAGATAGCGAAGCGCGGCGAACGGTCCGAAGGCGAAGCTGCGAAAGCGCGCCCACCGCGTTCCGACAAAGCCCCAGATCACGCGAAACGCAATCAGCCCTCCGATCAGATATCCGAAAAAGACGTGGAAATCGAGATAGCGCGCATCGTCCTGCGTCAGCCATTCGGCCAGGAACGCCGCGGCAAGGAACCAGTGGAATATGCGCGTGGGCAGGTCCCAGACCACGACCCGTTCACCTTGCATCGCGATGTTCGCTTCGTTCAGGGCAACAAAAAACCCGCTGCCACCCACGGTGGCGCGGGCCCAAGGGGCGACTCTCGTCGCCCCGCGATCAAACGTGTTCGATTACAGCTTGCTTGCCGAACCAGCGTCGAAAAGACCTTCGGGCCCGGGCCGTCTCAACAACGAGCCGGCCCGAAGGGGAGGAGAGACGCTTTGTGCCGTTGCGAACAATCGCTTTAGAAGTTGTACTCGAAGCCGAAGTTCCAGCTGCTCGACTTGACCGTTGCCGGCGCTGTCGGTGAAGGAAACACTGCGTTTTCCTGCGGGAGATTGTAGTTCAGGTGCACGCTGAAATTCATCGCCGGAGACCACAGCAGCACCAAATTCTTCCCATTCGTGTGGCCGAAATCGGACTTGACGCCGGTAGGGCTCGTGTACTCGTACTTGAAGTCGTGGTACCACGACGCCTGGAAGCCGTAGGTGCGCATGTAGTAGTAGCGTATATATGCGCCGACAAGATCGCGCTTTGCGGTCGCGCCGCTGACGTAGTTCTGCTTCGTGCCGTTGCCCTCGATCATGGCGACCCAGCTATGCGGCCCGCGGTCGGCCGCCGTATGTTCGATGCGCCAGCTGTACGTATTGAAGGTGTTGACAATCTCGACCGGCGCCCCGGCCACCGAACGACCGCCGAGCGTATTGGTGAACGACAGCGACGTGTCGACCACACCGGCCGGACAGGTCGTCGGGCAGATGAAGCTGTTCTTCACCGGCGTCAGGATCGACGCGTTGTCGTTGCCGTGGCTGTATTCGATCGCCAGCCACAGGTCGTTCTCGGTCTGGCGCCACGGGTTCCACGCGAACGCGTAGTACTGCTGCCAGCCGTTCGACCAGCTGTTGTTCGTGACGCCCGCTATTGGGCGCGAACTGGATCCACCACTGGTCGTCGAGGAACGCATGCAGGCTGAGCGTGCTCATCGTCGCTTCCTTGCCGACACCGCCCTGGCCGAGGGCGAAGAAGCGCGGGATGCCCAGCGGGAACACGAACTCCGTCACGACGTCGCCGGGCTCGTTGCCGATCGACATGCCGATGAAGCTGTTTTCGCCGATCGTGCGCGAGGTGGCCAGCCGGAACTCGTCAAAGGCGAAGAAGTTCAAGTTCGTCGGCCCGGTGTTGCCGGTCGATCACCGAATTGATCGAGTTGTTGCCCAGGTAGCCGATCTCCGTCCACAGGCCGAGCCAGTCGGTGATCGGACCGGTAAAGAACATCGACATCCGCGCGGCCGGGGTGGACGTGACGTCGCTCTTGACGCCGTTGCTCTTCGACTGCTGCGCGAGCTCCGAGACGAACCGCGCCGAGAAGAAGTCCATCATGTTGACCGAGAGGTAGTCGCCGCCGTATTGCGGCTCGCCCTCGATCGTCTGACCGTCGCCGCGGATCTTTTCGCGGATGGTCGGCGTGAAATAACCGCGCATCTGGAAGATCCGCGCCGTCCGCGTGAAGTTCGGCACGTTGTCCTGGCCGATATGGCAGGTCGTGCAGACCATGCCGGTTTGCCGCGCAAAGGCCGGCACCGCCTGCGACTCGGTCGCCAAGAATGGCAACGCGCACACGAGTGCGGCTGTCGCGAGCTTGACTCCGTTCTTAAGATACTGCTTCATGAATCTCCTCCAGGAGCGGGTGTGTTGAGAGGCCGAGTGAGTCAGTCGCTATTTCTGCAGGTCGGTTTTCAGGAACTGCACGAGCGCGTCGACGTCCGGAACCATCTCGGCGCCGAACCCGGGCATGTTCGCGAACGGGCTGTCGTGGTAGAGGCGCTGGCGTCCTATGCGTCCCTTGCGGATGATGTTGACGAGCACGCCCGGCGGCGCGTTGATGATCAAGGGGTTGCCCTTGAGCGCCGGAGCGAGCTTCGGCATCGTATTCGACGTACCCTCCCCGTCGCCGCCATGGCAAGCGCCACAGCGCAATCGGAACAGGTTGCGAACGTTCTGGTGTTCGCCAACGACCGGGGCGTTCGGATAAATCGGCTGGTCGGCCAGAACGGGCGCGCTAAATGCCCAAAAGCCCGTAACCATCGGTACTGCAAGCAACGCCAACTTGGTCTTCACTTGTAACCTCCTTTGGGCAATGCGTGCACTGCGTTTTAACGACTCTTCTTTCCGACCCCGCGGTTCAGCGGCCCGCGATCGCCGATATTTCGACCAGCGCACCGCGCGGCAACTTGCCGACTTCCACGACGCTGCGCGCCGGCAACGATTGGCGGAAGTACGCCTGGTAGGCGCGATCCATCGCGACCAGGTTGCTGATGCTGCTGAGATAGACGGTGACCGACACGATATTGGCCATCGTCAAATGATTGCTTTCCAGAATGGCGCGCACGTTGTCCATAGCACGCTGTGTCTGCACTTCGATCGACGCGTCCGACTCGAACGACCCGGTCCGCGGGTCGATCGCGATCTGCCCCGAGATGAACAGCAAGTCGCCGTAGCGCGCAGCCTGCGTATAACCGCCAGGCGCTGCCGCGGACGCTTGCGCCGATGGAGCCGCTTGCCCTGCAGGCGCCGCTTGCGCCACGGTCGCCGGACGCTCGCGAGCCCCGCCGGGCGTGTCGCCACGGCTTGCGACCTGTGCTGGCGGTGGGCCGCCGGCGGCAGGAGCCAGCGGCTGCGCGCTCGGCGGCGGTGCCGGCGCTGCTGCTCGCTTCTTGCCGACCACACCGGCCTGATTGTCGATCGTCTCTTGCGAATCGCCCGGCTGGTTCTTGTAGAACAGCGGCCGATCGCCAATTTTCATGTCGCCAAGGCCGGAACAACCCGCGACGAGCGCCAGAGTCGCCAGGTACGACATGCACGTACCGGCGCGCCTCGTGGCGCAAAACAAAGCACGACTCAACTTTCATTCCTCCTGGGGCGCCGGTCATCACGTGCCTGATGCGAATATTCGCTGACATCGTCATGACATTTCAAAAGTACAGGGAGCGCGCCGGGCGCGTCAACGCGTTTCACCTTTCTCGCCGATTCCGGCGCGACAACTGTACACAAAAGACAACACCGCTATTCCTTATTGCAGCGCAATATAAAATGCCTGTCCGGTTTGCCGCTGTGCGCGCAAGCACGTTTTAGGCGCCGATCTTCGCGGTGCAGCATGAATGGCGGTCGCCCGCTTGTTACACTTTTTTACGAAGAGTGCACTCCGAGGCTGGTGTTGCTTGGGTCAATCGCGCAGTCTCCGTTCGGGGCGGAAGTCATTTGTTGATCTGCCGAGCACCCGGCGTTGTCTCCAAGTGCAACGAACGCTCTTGCCCGCGGCTGTCGCTGTCGAATCAATCGAAATCGACGTTCGTCTGCGATCGAGCTTGTGCGCACTGGGCAAGCCTCCGGTTTTGACGCGTATAATTTTGTCGCCGGGACGAGTTCTGGTTTCGGAGAGCTTGAATTGATGCGGATACTTCGTTTTCGTGGTCGATCCGGGAGGATCGTCGCGCGAGACGGCAGCCGGGGCGCTAGCGCCGGCGCGGTCTTGGCGGCGCAGACGATGGCTCGATTTCTGTAGCCCTAGCCGAAGGAGAAGAAAATGGATGAGCAAGCGAAGCTATCGCGCCGTTCGATACTGCGGGGCGTGGTGCTGCTGGCAGGTGGTACGCTGGCGTCCGGTGTGATTCAGGTGAAACCGGCGTATGCGCAGAAGGCAGGCAAGGAGGCGGTGAAGTATCAGGAGTCGCCCAACAACGGCCAGAAGTGCAGCGACTGCCTGTATTTTCAGGCGCCGGGCAGCTGCGCCGTCGTCGATGGGCCGATCAGCCCGAACGGCTGGTGTTCGCTGTACAACAAGAAGGGTTGAGCTGCCGCCCGGCCGCGTCGCTGCGGCCGGAGGCCAAGATTCGTTGAGCCAGATGCGACAGAGGTCGTCGCGACCCCGTCGCGTCGATGCTCAGGCCGCGGCGACGACGAGCCCGGGAAACATCTGCGCGAGCAAGCGCTCGCCGCCCTCGAGCACGTAATAGCGTAACGCTTCGGCCGCCGGCGAGAGCAGCTTGGCGCGCACGTGCACGACCTGCCAGCGGCGCACGAGCGGCAGCCCATCGACGTCGAGCACCTTGAGCAGCCCGTTCTGGACTTCGAGTCCGGTCGTGTGCAGCGACAGGAACGAGACACCCATGTTGGCGATCACAGCCTGCTTTATGGTCTCGTTGCTCCCGATGATCATGACCGAGGCGGGCTTGATCCGTACTTCTCCAAAGTAGCGCTCCATCGCAGCACGAGTGCCCGAGCCGGGCTCGCGCACGATGAACGGCTCGCGGTCGAGCAGCGCCGGCGGGATGTGCGGCAGCGCCGCCAGCGGGTGTTCCGGCGCCGCGATCACTCCGAGAGGATGCGCGGCGAACGGCTCGACCCGAAGATCGAGCTCGCGCGGAGGCGTGCCCATCACCGCCAGGTCCACTTCGCCGCGCGCTAACAAGTCCGAGAGTGCCTGCCGGTTACCGACCTCGAGCTTCAGGTCGAGGCCCGGGATGCTCGCGCAGAAAACCTGCGAGCAGGCGCGGCATGAAGTATTTCGCGGTCGAAAGCACGCCCACGATGAGCCGGCCCGTCTGCACGCCTCGCAGCCGCTGAATCGTGTCTTCGGCGTCCTTCAAGTTGTTCAACAGGCGGCGCGCGTGCACGAGGAAATACTCGCCGGCGGTCGTGAGAGAAATTCGCCGGCCCGCGCGCTCGAACAGCGGCACTTCGAGTGTGGCTTCGAGACCGGCGACCTGCATCGACACGGCCGGCGGCGAGAGGTGCAGCTCCTCCGCCGCCCGCGCGAAGCTCATGTGGCGGGCGACTGTCGCGAACACCTGCAGCTCTCGCATCGAGATGCGTAACATAAGCTTTACTTTAACTGAATGCTCACAAATTATTACTTTACCTTAATTTTTGCCGGACATACAGTCTGCTTATCGCAGGAGAGGACTGATGGACCGACTAGCCGAAAACCAAGCCACGTCGGACCCGCGCGACCGCTATCGCGCGGGGGTGCTCAAGTACCGGCACCGAAGCGGTGACCGACACCATCCTGCGCCGGATGCACGACTACGTGCACTACATCTGCCCGCAGTTCTCCTGCACCCACGTCAACTTCCAGCGCGTGCCGGTGGTGGACACGTCGAACCCGTTCGTCGCGCGCTTCATTCCCAGGCCGGACGAGTCGATGCTGGTGATCCGGTTCGCCAATCCCCGCGGCATCGATTTTCCCTACCTGCTCTCGATGCTGCACGGCTCGTTCATGTCGCGGCCGAACACGATCGTCTGTCCCGGCGGCAAGATGGACCTCGCGATGCAGCTGATTTTCACCCCGATGATCTGGCGGCTGATCGAGCGCCGCAAGCAGGCGCTGGGCGGATGACGTGGTCAGGCGGCGTATGGAGCGCCAGCGATGAGCCGGACCGGAAATCGAGCGCGGCGCGGGCGATCTGGACCGGATTTCAGCAAATGCGATAATAGGAATACCAACGTGGCCATGTTACTCGACACCGAATCGTTTTCTCCCGAACTGCGCTTTACCGAATGGCAGCGCACGATCGAGGAATTAGCCGGCATGGACGCCGAGGTCGTCGCGCCGGGCGAGTCGAGCTTCAGATCCCGCATCAGGCGTCGCGATCTTGGGCCCACTGACGATCCTCGAGTTCGATGTCGAGCCCTATCAGGTTCGCCTCGCCGCCAAGCCCGGCTCCGCCGCCTCAGGAGCGGCTCGTTCTTTGGCTTAGCATCGACGGCACCGGATGGATGGAACAAGGCGGCGTCACCACCAACCTCGATCCGTCGATTCTTTGCGTGTATGGCGCCGACCGTCCGCGCACTTTCGCCTTTACCACAGCCTCGCGCGGGGTCGCCCTGCTCCTGCCCCTCGACCCGGTTCGTCAAGCGCTCCTAGGTTGGGAGCTCGCGCTGCCGCTCAACATCGATTGCACCAGCGGCGTTGGCGCGCTGCTCGCCGACCTCGTCCGGTCGGTCGCGCGACATGCAGACGACCTGGGCGAAGACATCGGCGTCCAGTCTGTCCGATATGCTGGTCGGCTTGCTCGCTTCGGTCGTGAGCGTGCTGCCCGACTCGCTCTGCATGATGCCATCGCGGCTCGAGCTGTTCCACAAGGCACGCATCAAGCGGTTTGTGCGCGGCCATTTGCGCGATCCAGCGCTCGACGTCGACATGGTGAGTCAGGCGGTAGGTTTGTCGACGCGCTACGTCCACAAACTCTTCTCGAGCGAGCCCGAGCGGCTGATGAAATGGGTCTGGGCGGAACGGATCGAGGGCGCGTGCAAAGAGATCGAGAAGACCGCGTTACGGCGAAAGGCCATCAGCCAGATCGCTTTTTCCTGGGGCTTCAGCGGCCCGGCGCATTTCAGTCGATCGTTCCGCAACCGTTATGGTGTTTCGCCGGTCGAATATCGCTCGCGCGCCGGGGTTCGATCGAAAGCGTCGTCCGACGCGGAGTAGAGCGAACATAGTTCCGCAAAAAGGGAGCGGGATGGCCAGCATGACGCAGCAGAGCACCGCTTGGGAAGACGCGGAGCCGGGTGTGCGGCGCAGGATCCTGCAGGCGCAGGGCGGGCTGATGCTGATGGAAGTGCAGTTCGCCGCCGGCGCCGCCGGATACGTGCACAACCACGTGCATGAGCAGATCAGCTATTGCACCGCAGGGCGCTTCGAGTATTCGCTGGACGGGCGCGTTTACGTCCTTGCGCAAGGCGATTCCATCTATGTTCCGAGCAATGCCCGCCACGGCACGAAGGCGCTCGAGGCAGGCACACTGATCGACGTGTTCACTCCGGTGCGCGAGGATCTGCTGCACCGATAGCGCCGGCGACGCGTGCGTCTTCTGCGCCTCGCATTCTCTCCGGCCGCAAAGTGTTTCTGCGCTCTGCCGCTACCTGACATTTTCCTGACTTGTTTCCATTTGTTTCCGAACAGCCGAATCGTTGACGGCCCAACACTCGCGGACTATAAATGTTTGCGGGCACGGCGGACGCACGATAACCCACGCATCGACAGAGGTGACAGCGACATTATTCGGTCGCTGCTTTTGCGCGAAAGCAAAAGCAGATTCCGACGACGGGTCAGTGCCAACGGAAGGGGGATCAACAGATGAAAAGGGGAATTACCGAGGAGAAGTAAGATGGTTGAAATCGAACGCGATGCCCAGTTCGCACGCTCATCCGAGTTTATCAGGCGTCGACTGTTGAGAATTGGCATCGCAAGCGCTCTGGCCGGCAGCATGCTGGTCGGCGCCTCTGCAGCAGATGCCCGTATTACCCATATCCTGATCCTCACGCGCACGACGGCATTCGGTGGCTATTCGTTCCCCGGTGTAGGCCAGTACGAGGTGATCACCGGCATTGCGACCGGAGAGATCGATCCGAACGACCCGAAGAATGCGGTGATCACCGACATTGCGCTCGCGCCGAGACTCGCGAACGGCAACGTCATGTATCAGCATAATTTCTACATCCTGAAGCCGCTCGACCTCAGCAAGGGCAACCACAAGATGATGTACGAGCCGCCGAACCGCGGCGGCAAGACGTACCAGACGCTGAACCACACGCCCGACGGCACCAACGACCCGGCGGCTCTCACCGACGCGCCTTTCCGGCGAGCTTGCGAACTCATTCCTCTGGTCGCGCGGCTACACGACGGTGTGGAGCGGCTGGGAAAACAACCTCGGTCCGCTCAACGGCCTGACGGCGACGGCGAGCTTGCCGGTCGCGCACAATCTCGATGGCTCGACGATCACCGGACCCGGGTACGAGTACATCGTCAGTCCGGGCGCGACCTATACGCTGGCCTATCCCGCGGCGTCCGGAAGCCAGGATCCGGCCAGGCAGTGCTGACGCATCGCATCCACCTGGATGACACCCCGCAGGTCGTCCCCGCCAGCGGCTGGGCATACACCGATGCGACCAACACGGCGATCAAGCTGACGACGGGGAGCTTCGTCGCCAACGACATCTACGAGTTCTCGTACATCGCGAAGAATCCGACGGTCGAACGGGCTGGGATTCGCGGCGATTCGCGACTTCAACTCGTTCCTGCGTTATGCGACGAGCGACGATTTCGGCACGCCCAATCCGCTCGCCGGCGACGTCACCAGGATCTACACCGAAACGTCGTCGCAACCGGCGCGCACGCTCAACGACTTCACGCATCTCGGGTTCAACCAGGACGAAAACGGCAAGCAAGGTCTTCGACGGCATGATGCAATGGATCGGCGCCGGCGACGGGATCAACATGAACTACCGGTGGTCGCAGACCAAGCGCACCGAGCGCAATCGTCAGGAAGAGCTATATCTCGAAGGCCTGTTCCCGTTCGCGAACCAGACGACCTTCGACCCGATCTCGGGTCACGACCGACGGCCGCTACAAGAAATGCACGCGAGACCAACACCTGTCCGCTGGCCATGGAGTTCTATTCGTCCAACGAATACTGGGTGAAGGCCGGCTCGCTGATGAGCACCGATCCGACGGGGACGTTCGATCTGCCCGATCATCCGGACGCGCGGCTGTACCTGCTGTCGAGCAAGCAGCACGGCGGCGCCGGCAATCCGACGTCCAAGGGTCTGTGCCAGCAGTTCCTCAATCCGCTCGACTCGGCGCAGGTGCAGCGGGCGCTCTGGGAAGATCTCGACCAGTGGTCGACGCAGGGTGTCGCGCCGCCGCCGTCGCGGGTTCCGCTGCTCGAGGACGGAACGCTCGTGCCGCCACCGCCGTGCCGGAGACGGCCTTTACGTCGGCATCCCAGGGGTGACGTATACCGGCCTCAAAACGACGCGCTACCGGTTCAATTACGGACCGAACTTCTACGCGACCGGCATACCGACGATCAACCCGCCCGTCATCGCGCCGCCGTACGAGGACAACCCCGCAAACGGTCCGATCTATCCGAGCTACGTGCCGAAGGTCGACAGCGACGGCAACGATATCGCCGGGATCCGGTTGCCCGAATTGACGGTGCCGCTGGCGACCTACACCGGCTGGGGCCTGCGCTCCGGGGTCTGGGCGAACGATGGTTGCGAAGCTTCGGGACAATACATCCCGTTCCAGGCGACCAAGGCCGAGCGCATTGCCGCGGGCGATCCGCGGCCGTCGGTCGCAGGAGCGTTACCCGTCGTTCGCGATGTATCGCGCTGCCGTAATGAACGCGATCGACAATCTGGTGAAGAACCGGTTCATGCTCTGCGAGGACACCGAGGCGGTATACGCACGGCTGCTGCAGGCCGGGTTGGCCGCCGGCGTACCGGCGCCGCAGCGGAAATCCGATGCCGCAGGACCAGGTGCCGTCGTGCAAGTCGAACGGCAAGGGCATTAAGCGTCCACAAGACGAACGATCTCCTCCGGGGCGGCGGGGCGTCATGCTCGCCGCCTTTTTTTTGCGTACGTTATGACCGGCGATCGTGATCGAGGTGTTCACCCTCGGTGAGGATCTGCTGCGCCGGGAGAGGATCGTTTCCTTACCGCAGATGATGCATGTCCTGGCCGAGCATTTCCGGCGTGATCAGCGTGACGCCGCGGTCGGTGACGAAGAAGCGCTGGCGATCCTCCACGGGATCGACGCCGACTTCCAGCCCCGCAGGCAGCGTGCAATATCTGTCGACGACGCAGTTCCTGAGGGTGACGTTGCGATGCACCTCGACATCGGGCAGCACCACCGAATCCTCGATGTTGCAGTAGCTGTGCACGTGAACGTTGGAGAACAGCAGCGAGCGGCGCACCGACGATCCGCTGACGATACAGCCGCCGGATACGAGCGAGTCGAATGCCGCGCCGCGTCGGTCCGGAGTCTCGAACACGAACTTGGCCGGCGGCAGCTGCTCCTGATAGGTCCAGATCGGCCACTGTTCGTCGTAGAGGTTCAGATCCGGCGTGACGTGCGTGAGATCCAGGTTCGCCTCCCAGTACGCATCGATCGTGCCGACATCGCGCCAGTACGGCCGGCCTTCGACCATGTTGACGCACGAGTCGGCGAAGCGATGCCCGAAGACGCGGTATCCGCGCGCGATCAGGTAGGGAATCACGTCCCGGCCGAAGTCGTGCGCCGATCGGGGCTCGTCGGCGTCGCGGATCAGCTGTTCGTACAGGAACGACGCGTTGAAGACGTAGATCCCCATGCTGGCCAGCGCGATGTCCGTGTGTCCGGGCGCCGGCTTCGGCTGCGCCGGCTTTTCCTCGAAGTCGACGATGCGGGATTCGTCGTCGAGCGCCATCACGCCGTACTCGCTCGCCATGCCGATCGGCACTTCGACGCAGCCGATCGACACGTCGGCGGCTCGGCCCACGTGCTCGGCGAGCAGCCGCGCGTAGTCCATCTTGTAGATGTGGTCGCCGCCGAGGATCAAGACGTACTCCGGCGCGTGGCGGCGCAGGATGTCGAGGTTCTGATAGACCGCGTCGGCGGTGCCCTTGTACCAGTCCGACGGTGACGCGCTGCTGCGCGGGCAGCAACTCGACGAACTCGCGGAATCGCCCGTCGAGGAAGCTCCAGCCGCGCTGCACGTGGCGGATCAGGCTCTGCGCCTTGTACTGGGTGCAGATGCCGATGCGGCGCACGCCCGAGTTGACGCAGTTCGAGAGCGAAAAATCGATGATGCGAAATTTGCCGCCGAACGGGACGGCCGGCTTCGCCCGCCAGTCGGTCAGCGGCCCGAGGCGGCTGCCGCGGCCCCCCGCCAGCACGATCGCGAGCGCGTCCCGCGCGAGCTGCGTCATCAGCAAGCCTTGCGGATCCCGCTTGGCGGGTCCGTAGCCGATCTGCGCGGATTCCTGACCGATGGTCATGTCGACCTCGATGCTTCGTGCCACGACCCGATCGTATCGCGTTTGCGCGCTTCCGCGGCGTCGCTCCGCGCGACGCTGCACAGTCTAGCATCCGGCGCCGGACGGGTGATCTGTATATTGAACGTCCGGCCCGCCGAGGTCGATCGGTCTCGCTCCCGACGCTGCCAGCGATCGAACGCTCGACATTGTCCTTGCCTCCGCTTCGCATACTCTACGCAACGCCGGAATGCGCGCCGCTGGTCAAGACCGGCGGTCTCGGCGACGTCGCAGGCGCGCTTCCCGTCGCGCTGCGCCGGATCGGACTCGACGCGCGCGTCCTCCTGCCCGGATACCGGCCGGTACTCGCAGCGCTGGGCTCGGCGCGCGTGACGCGGGCCGCATCGAAGCCTTCGCGCGGCTTCCCGCAGCGCGCCTGCTCGAGGCCGAGTTGCCCCAGGGCGTTCCGGCGTGGATCATCGATTGTCCCGCGCTCTACGATCGCGACGGCGGTCCGTACCAGGATGCCGACGGCGTCGATTGGGAAGACAATCCGCTGCGCTTCGGGCTGCTGTCGCGCGTCGCGGCCCGGCTCGCTTCGTCGCAGAGCCCCGTCGCGTGGCGCGCGCAACTCGTTCATGCGAACGACTGGCAGACCGGACTCGCGCCGGCGTACGCCGCGCTCGCCTCCGACGGCGCAACGCCAAGCATCATCACGGTTCACAATCTTGCGTTCCAGGGCAGCTTCGCGCCGCATTGGGTCGCCGATCTCGGATTGCCCGCGACGAGCTTTGCGGTCGACGGCGTCGAATACTACGGCCGCCTGTCATTTCTCAAGGCCGGGCTCTTTTTCGCAAACGCCATCACGACGGTAAGTCCGACCTACGCCCAGGAGATCCAGAGCGAGGCGATGGGCATGGGACTGCACGGCCTTCTCGCGGCGCGTCGCGATAGCCTCACCGGGATTCTGAACGGCATCGATACGACGGTCTGGGATCCCGCGAGCGACGCTTTGATCCCCGAGCGATACGACGCGACGACGCTGGAGCGCAAGGCCGCCAACAAGAGAGCGTTGCAGATTCGCTTCGGCCTCGAGCCGCTTCGCGACATTCCGCTGCTGGGGGCGGTGACGCGGCTGACCCCGCAGAAAGGGCTCGATCTTCTGCTCGATATCGCGGACGCCGTCCTGGCGCTGCCGGCGCAGATCGTCATCGTGGCGACTGGGGACAAGGCGCTCGAACAGCAGCTGCGCGCGCTTGCGGCTGCCCGTCCGGGGCGCCTGGCGAGCTTCATCGGCTTCGACGAGACGCTCGCGCACCTTGTCGAAGCCGGCGCCGACGCCTTCGTCATGCCGTCCCGCTTCGAGCCCTGCGGCCTGAACCAGATGTACAGCCAGCGCTACGGCACGCCGCCGATCGTCCATGCGACCGGTGGCCTGGTCGATTCGGTCGTCGATTGCACGCCGCAGTCCCTTGCCGCCGGCACGGCGACGGGGTTCAAGTTCTTTGCGCCAAAACCCGAGGCGCTCAACAGTGCGATCGCGCGCTGTGTTGCCGCCTATCGCGATCCCGCGGTCTGGCGTGCGCTGCAGCGAAACGGCATGGCGCGTGACTTCGGGTGGAATGCCGCGGCGCGCGAGTACGCCGCGGTTTATGAAAGAATCTTGTCGCGCTAGCGTGCTCGTTCCTGTGCGCGAGGAACTGCTTGGGCGCTAGCTGGTCAACCGGCTTCGCAAAGCTTTCTGCGCCTTAAGAGAACGGTCGAGCAATCGGGGCGTTTCCATCCGCTCTGTCCACTTGGCGAATGCGCTCGTGGGACCCTGCCAGCGCAACTCGCCTACATTGCGGAACAGTTTTGCATCAGTCTTCAGCGTCGCAAGATTCTTGAACAGAAGCGCCTGGTCGCGGCGGTTCCCGAGCAACGCCGGTGGAAACTTTTCGATCGCGCCGTACCGGTTCAATAGCTGTGCCGCGGTGACTCGGCCGATACCCGGAAGCCCCGGATATCCATCCGCCGCGTCGCCGACGAGCGCAAGGAAATCGGGGATCAAGGCGGGCGTCACGCCAAACTTCAGTCGAACGCCTTCGGCATCGAGGATTTTCTTCGCTCGGCGATCGATCTGGACGACTCGATCTCCGACGACGCACTGCGCCAGATCCTTGTCGACGGTCCAGATGCAAACTTTCTCGACGCGCCGATTCTTGGACGCGATGCGTGCCGCCGACGCCAAGCCGTCGTCGGCTTCGAGCTCGACCATCGGCCATACCTCGACGCCCATCGCCGCGAGCGCCTGTTCCAAAGGGTGGAACTGCGCGTAAAGGACCGGCTCGATTCCCTCGCCGGTTTTGTAGTCGGGCCAAAGGTCGTTGCGGAACGACTCGATGACGTGATCGGTCGCAACGCCGATGTGCGTGGCTCCCTGCTCGAGCATCTGCAGAACGGTCTGCAGTACCCCGACCACGGCGCCGAACGGGCGGTCCTTGCCTTTGTTGAAGCGCCGCAGCCCGTAAAAGTGCCGAAACAGCTCGTAGGTGCCGTCTACGACGTGGACGATCATGCGGGATTATGCCGCAGCACGCAGCTACGCCCGTACGCGCCTCTTACTACTTGCTCACGACTTCCCACTTTCCGTTCTTGACCTTAAAGATCGTCAGCAGTCCTTTGGTCAAGTCGCCATTTTTGTCGAACTCGATGTCTGCCGTCACTCCCGGGTATTTGATCCTCGCGAGCGCCGGCAGATACTTTGCCGGATCGGTCGAGTTGGCCGCCTTCATCGCCGCCGCGATCACCATGACTCCGTCGTAGAAATAAGGCGTGTACAGACCGATGTCCTGGTTGTAAAGTGTCTTGTACTTGGCCGCGAACGCCTTCCCGCCCGGCCGGGACTCCAGCGCGGCGCCGGGTGTCGAGGCGATGCTTCCTTCCGCCGCTGGGCCCGCCAGTTCGATGAACTTGGCGGAGTTCATCGTTTCGCCACCCATCAGTGGAACGTTCATCCCCAGTGACTTCATCTGCCGAGCCATCGGTCCCGCCTGCGCGTCGTAGCCGCCGAAGAAAATTGCGTCGGGTTTGACGGCCTTGATCGAGGTAAGAAGGGCATTGAAGTCGACCGCCTTGTCATTGGTGTGCTCGTGCTTGACCACCTGACCGCCCGAAGCCCTCACCGCAGCCTCGAAGGAGTCCGCCAACCCTTGGCCGTAGGCCGAAGCGTCGTCGATCACCGCGAGTCGTTTGAGCTTGAGGGTCTTCACCGCGTATTCGCCGAGCGCGGTGCCTTGCTTGTCGTCGTCGGCCATTAATCTGAATGCGGTCTTGAAACCCTGGTGCGTGTATTTGACGTTAGTCGACACCGACAGCTCTGGAATGCCGGCTTCGCTGTACACGCGGGAGGCGGGAATCGTCACGCCCGAATTGAAGTGGCCGACAACCCCGGCGACCTTGGCGTCGGCCAGCTTCTGGGCAATCAACGGCCCCTGTTTCGGATCGGCTTGATCATCCTCGGCCTGCAGCTGAAATTTCACCGCCTTGCCGCCTATCGTCAGGGCTTGAGCATTGAGCTCGTCGATCGCCATTTGAGCGCCGTTCTGGTTGTCCTTGCCGTAGTTAGCCTGCGCCCCGGTTAGCGGTGACGCGAAGCCGATCTTGACGACTTCTTGCGCCCGGGCGACGCCTGTGACCAGCGCGATCAACATGCCTAGCGTGATCGCGAGCGAGCTGATTTGTCTCTGGGAATTCAAGATTGTCTCCTCGTCTATCGCTGCAGGTGTTGGTGTTTGGATCGTCCGAGATCGCCGGATAGCTGCGGCATTTTTCAGTCTACACCGTCGCAGCCGATCGCGAATCTCCCCGGGGGCGCTCTACGGGCAAGCCTGACAAGCTGGTCCAAGTCGGCGCTGCGTGCCCACATGTTGGGGTAGTGTTGAGGGTAGAACAAAGTTATTCTATCCGCAGCCCTGCTATGTGAATCCTGTCGGTCAATACAAATGTACCCCAACACGCTGCTTTTCATCGACGGTACCTGGTTACCGGCCGCCTCCGGACGTAGCCTGCCTGTCGTCAATCCTGCTACCGGTGAGCAGATCGGCACGGTCGCCCATGCCGAGCGCGCCGATCTTGATCGTGCTCTTGAAGCCGCCGACAAGGGCTTCAAGGTCTGGCGCAAGATTTCCGCGTTTGAGCGCTCCAAGATCATGCGGCGTGCCGCCAATCTATTGCGCGAACGCGCCGACGCAATTGCGCCACTGCTGACGCAGGAACAAGGCAAGACACTGGGCGAGGCCAAGGGTGAAATCATGGCTGGTGCCGACGTGATCGACTGGGCCGCCGAAGAGGCGCGCCGCGCCTATGGACGCGTCATCCCTTCACGAGCTGAAGGCGTCTACCAGCTGGTAATCAAGGAGCCGGTAGGTCCCGTCGCGGCGTTCTCACCCTGGAATTTCCCGATCAATCAGGCGGTGCGCAAGATTTCGGCCGCGTTGGCGGCCGGATGCTCGATCATCATCAAGGCGCCGGAAGAAACGCCGGCGTCGCCTGCCGAACTGGTTCGCGCCTACGCTGACGCCGGCGTGCCGGCCGGTGTCGTCAACCTCGTCTTCGGCATCCCGTCGGAAATTTCCGACTACCTGATCCCGCATCCGGTCATCCGCAAGATCTCGTTCACCGGTTCCACCGCGGTCGGCAAGCATCTGGCGGCGCTGGCCGGGATGCACATGAAGCGCGCTACGATGGAGCTGGGCGGACACGCTCCGGTAATCGTGTTCGACGATGCCGACATCGCGACTGCCGCGAAAATGATGGCTGGCAGCAAGTTTCGCAATGCCGGGCAGGTGTGCGTATCGCCGACTCGCTTCCTGGTCCAGGAGGGTGTGTACCAGAACTTCGTCGACCAGTTCGTCGAGGCGACAAAGCGCCTGAAGGTCGGCAACGGTCTCGAGGCCGGCATCACCATGGGCGCGCTCGCGAACCCGCGCCGAACGACCGCAATGGAAGCCAACGTCGAGGATGCCAACAAGCATGGCGGCACAGTGCGTGCCGGTGGTCACCGCATTGGCGACAAGGGAAATTTCTACGAACCTACGGTTGTCACCGAACTCTCCACCGATGCCCGTGCAATGAATCAGGAACCCTTCGGGCCGCTGGCAGTGATCAACCCCTTCCGGACCTTCGACGATGCAGTCACCGAGGCCAACCGGCTTCCATTCGGGCTTGCCGCCTACGCGTGGACCAATTCAGCGAAGACGGCCAATGCGATCGCCGCCTCGGTCGAGACTGGCATGATTTCGATCAACCATCTTGGCCTGGCGTTGCCCGAAGTCCCTTTCGGCGGCGTCAAGGACTCCGGTTACGGCTCGGAAGGCGGCAGCGAAGCGATTGAACCCTACTTGAATCCGAAGTTCGTCTCGCAAGCCGGCCTGTAGCCGGCCCTTGAGCGGCGCTCCACGCGCTCGCGCGTCCCATCGCGACGCGCTGGCGCTGGCCTCCCGACAACTGTCGCGGTCGGCGCGCAAGATCCTCACGGACAACCCCGATCACCTGGCCTAAAATAATATTTCCTGGGCCGATTTCCGCGTTACCTCAGGCCTTGAACGGCCGGTCGTGAATCCACTGGGAGAGGATGTATTTTTCGCCTTTGGTCACCGGGCGGGCACCGTGGAGGCTCTGGGGATCGGGCTTGCCCTCGCGCATGCTGGCGAAAAAGATGCCATCGCCGGTCTTGCCCTTGTAGGTGAATCCGACCTTTACGAAGTCCAATTCGCCGCCCTCGTAGTCGTCGTTTAGGTACATCAGGAACGTCGCCAGGCGGTCGCCCTGATAGGTGCCATCGCGCCCGTAAGGGTGCTCCTTGTCGTAGAGTGAGTCGTAATGCGCCTTGATCTCCTGACCGAGCGCGTAATGGAAGATCTGCGGCGGCTCCATCTGCTCGGTCT
This sequence comes from uncultured beta proteobacterium, assembly GCA_963697485.1. GTDB lineage: Bacteria > Pseudomonadota > Gammaproteobacteria > Burkholderiales > Casimicrobiaceae > PALSA-1003. Next base: position 726,360 of record CAVOOD010000003.1, on the reverse strand, counting down.
TGAGGCCAGTGACCAGGCTGATGCCGATGCGCAGCAATAGCAGTACCACCCCGCCATCCACGAGGGTGAAGGCGAAGTCGCTGCAGGTTCGAGTGGCGAGGAATATCGAGTTCTGGCCGTTGAACATCATGGAGGGGCGCAGCTTGTTCTTGCCGCGGCTGACCAGCCAAGCGCAGAGTTCAGGCGTGGTGAAATTCTCCGCTGTCCAAATCTTCGGCCACTCCCAGACCTGCTTGGGCGGCGCCGGTACGATCCACTGCTCGAGATCGACGCTCTCGCGCAAACGCCGCCACAGGTGGGGCACGTCCTCGCCGCGCCGCGCCCGATTGGCCAGCGATTGATCGCCCGCGAGCATCACGAGCTGTGCGCGGGCGTCCGCGGCACCTCCTTCGGCCGCGCGCTGCAGCAAGGTGAGCGCCTCGGGCCAGCTTTGCGAGCTCCATGCGCCCGCACCTTTCAGCGTAGCCATGACCGACATCGCCTGCGCATCGCCGCGTTCGACCGCGGAGGCGACAAGCTTCGCGCCCTCCTCCGGCTCGAACGGCGCGTCGCGCCCGATGAGCAAGAGGGTGCCGAGCGCCCTCATCGACGGGATGTTACCGGCCCCGGCTGCGCGGCGGAGTTCTTCGATATTCCTCAAGATAGCGGTGTCGGGGCCGCGTGGTTCGCGGGAAAGGCCGAAAGCGAACAGACACCGGCTTCACTTGATCTGCCTAACGCTGACCCCTGCCGATGTCTGCCAGGGCTTGCCGAACAGGAAAGGAAAAACCAGGGCGTCCGTAGAGCAGGATCTCGACATAGTTCCTAAGCTCCTGGACTGCGCGGTCAAAGTAGGCAACGTCGCGAAAGGTACGTGCCTGCATCAAAGCGCCCTCCATTGTTGTCAACACGAATTGAGCCAGGCTGAGCCGGTCGAGTGTGTCGGGCAACCGGTTCCCCGCTTCGAGTAGGCATTCGAGTACGGCGTCGGTCCAGGCCTGGAAATTTGCGGCCACGCGTTCGCGAACCGGCGCGTCGGGCTCGTGGATCTCTAAGGCCAAGCTACCGATAGGACTGCGGTAAACACAATCCGTCTCTACGAGCAGCTCCCGATAGTGAGCCAACAAGCTGAAGATCCTTTCGATGGGATCGGTTTTGGCCCGCAATGCCGGCTCCAGCAACATTCTTCGGATACCGCTTCGATAGGCATCCGCCAACCGAACCTCTACGGCAGCTCAGTGCGTTTGCATCGAGCGCGCGTCTTCCAGGCCGCGGCGCAGTGAGTCGTCCAAGGAATCGAGGAAGGAAGTTACCAGGCGGCGCGGGTGGCTCTTTGCAAATTCGGACGGCGATATACCGAACTGTCGCCTGAAAACAGTTGAAAAATGGCTGTGACTGGCGAAGCCGAGTTGCGCAGCGACCATGCAGAGCTCCAACGGAGTCTCCCTAAGGAGTTCCAACGACACGCGCAATCGAATGTGCTGTTGGTAGCCATGAATGCTGAAACCTGTAAGCGCCGGGAAGATGCGCGCGAGTTGTCCAGCGGAGCAATGCGCTGAACGAGCCAGGGCATCGAGAGATTGATTTGTCCAGTACTCCGTGGCGATGCGCTGCTTGACCGCCTCGACCATCGCGACGCGCCGCCGCTCGCAGGTAGGGCGTTGCATGCGCTTGCGTTTCGAACCTCGGTTCCAGAATCGAAAGGCTTCGCCCAGAGTGGACATGACAACGCGGGTCGTGCACTCCTCAAAAGCGAGATCGGTCAGGCCCGCGTTCGAATTCAGCACCTCGACCAGATGCCGCTGCGCGAGATACACGCCCAAGGTCACAGGCGCAAACGACGCAGGAAAAAACTCACCACACTCTGTCCATCCCGAATCCCGATGATCATCGATCAGGTCGGCTAGGAACTTTGGAGAAATTGCGATCCAGTCGCTATGGTCGCCGGCGTCGTCGACCATCTGGCGCGTGTAACTCGTTCCGATAGCATGGAACCCGGCCACGTTGGGCGTATGAACCTCCGGTTTGCCGCGAGCAGGCGTTCGAATGACGGTCGAACGCATGAAACCGATGTACGGGCAGGTCTGGGGCCCGCCGCCATGGCGGAAAAATGGATGATTGGGAGGGCAGCGATGCTCCCCGACGCTGACCAGCGCCGTCCGCCGCAAAATACGCTCCGTGGGGCTCAGATTGATGCAAAGGTCCGAGCCAGGTTCAGACAAAATGCTGATAGCAGATTGATTCATTCCCGCGTCGCAAGGGTTCGCCAAACCGGTTGGCGATTTGGCGAGCTTCGGGCCAGTCTAACGCCGCAAACGCGCGAAGGCTTTCAAATTTGTGATCACTTTGCGCTGCGAGTGGTCGTAGCGTGCCGTCTGATCCTAGCGGTCCCTCGAGCGGGCCAAGGCAGAGGCGTGGATTGTCCCGCAGATGTCCCGCAAACCCGAGGGAGAGTAGGCGTCTTAAGAGGGCAAATGCTGGCGGAGAGGGCGGGATTCGAACCCGCGGTAGGCTATAAACCTACGCACGCTTTCCAGGCGTGTGACTTAAACCGCTCATCCACCTCTCCGGTCTGCGCTGAACACGCTCGGCTCTGCGCGCAGGCGCGAATTCTAGCATCGCCCCCATTCGAGGGCGATGCCGGCGCCGCCGACGCCTAGTGGCACACGGTGCCGGGAGGTGTGAATACTTCGCGCGTGATGTCCCTCGATTGGGTTTCGCCGTTGACCGTATAGGTAAATGTCCCCGAGTTGCCGTCGAAGAAGGCGAGCTCGACGCTGCCGACGGTCGGTCCCGTCGCGCCGCCCGGGCTGCCGAGCGGCGGGAAAGGCACCGCGTTGAACGGTGGCCCCGAGACCAGTCGGATCAGGTCGCCGCCATACGAGCTCAGTCCGCTCTTGGTTACCGTCGCGACCAACCACATCGGCGTGTGGTCGACATCGTAGGTGAACCAGGTGACGAAAATCGTGTCGCCCTCGTGCGTCAGATTGATTCCCCAGCCCGCTTGCGATCCCGCCGGCGCGGCCCACCAGAGATCCTGATAATTGTTGGTCAGCGCGAGATTCACTTGCGCACCGAACGTGCACAGCGGCAACGGGCCGAACGTCTGCCGGGTGATCGTCTTGGTCTGCGAAATGCCGTTGACCGTGTAGGCGAACGTGCCGTCATTCGCATCGCTGAACGTCAAGGTCCCGGCGCCGACCGCGGAACCGGTTGCGCCGCCGGGGCTTCCTATCGGCGGAAATGGCATCGCATCGAACGCCGGACCGGTTGCCTGGAACAACGTGCCGGTGTAAGTGTTGGCCGCGGTCTGATTTGCGCTCATCACCAGCCACCACGCCTTTCCAGTCAGGTCATAGGTGAACCACGACGCGAAGATCGTGCCGCCCTGATGCGCGAAATTGATGCCCCACCCTGCTTCCGAGCCGCCCGGAAAGTTCCACCACAATCCGCCGTAGTTGCGCCGGTTGACCACCGCCGTCAGCGCCGCGCCGGCGTCGAGCATGCCCGCGCCGCAAGTCGCGGTCGTGCAATAGCATTCGAGCTGATCGATTTGCGGGTCTCCGATTCGTTGCGGCGCGACGCATTGCGCCAGCGGCGTGCCGTCGGTGTTGGTGAGCCCCGAGTTCGGAAAAGGTCGCGCGCCGGACTGCAGCAGCGAGCGCACCGCGGCCGGCGTCAGCGTCGGATCGGCCGACAGCATCAGCGCGATGGTCCCCGTCACCATCGGCGCCGAAAAGCTGGTGCCGACGGATATATTGAAGCTGTCGGTGTAGATCGAGCCGCCGGCCGCGTCGGAAACCGGCGTCGTCAGTCCGGAATTCGCCGCGGTCAGCATCGGATACAAACAGGGCGTTCCCGGCGCCGTGTTGACGCAGTTGCCGGCCGGCGCGGCGATGCTTATCGCAGGACCGAGATCGGAAAATCCGACCTTGCTGCCGGCGTGCCGCAGTCCGGCGACCGCGATGACGCCGGTGCAGTTGGCAGGCGTGCCCGCGGCGTGCCCGGTGCTGTTGCCGGCCGACGCGACGACAACCACGCCCGCGGCATTGATCTCGGCGACCGCATCGGTATACGTTGCCGGGCAAGCGCTTTCCGAGCCCAGGCTGAGATTCAGCACGCGCGCCGGCGTCGGGTTGACCGGCGTACCGGGCACATCCAGCCCCGCGGCCCAGCGCATCGCAGCGATGATGTCCGAGTCGAAGCCGCCGCACTTGCCCAGCGCGCGCACCGGCAGGATGCGTACGTTGCGCGCGACGCTCGCCATGCCGATGCCGTTGTTGGTCAGCGCGCCGATCATGGCGCTGGTCTGCGTGCCGTGCCACGAGCTGTCCTCGGCCACGGTGTCGCACTGGTAGAACGAACCATGGGGGTCCTGGACTTCCGCCAGCGTCAGCCAGTCGCCGGGGTCGGAGGCGTCGGCATCGCGACCGTCGCCATCGTTGGCGACGTCGATGTCGCTGATCATGTCGTACCCCGGCAGCAGCTTGCCGCCGGCCGCCGCTCGCTGCAGGTCGGGATGATCGAAACGAACGCCGGTGTCGATGACGCCGACGACGATGTCGGTACTCGGCGGCGCGAGGTCCCACGCGGGCTCGACGTTGATCGACGACTGCACGTCGCCCGTCGGCGCGCGCAAATACCACTGGCCGACGGCGGGACCGCCGGAACTGGCCATCACCGGCGGACCGGCCAGATACAGGGGATCGTTCGGGGCAGTGGAGATCCGGCGGCGCTGGTCGGGCACCGCATACTCGATATCGCTCTCACGGGAAAGGCGTTCCGCCAACTGTTCCGATGTCAGTCCGTGCGCGAACACGACGTGCGCGCGCCGGCTTACACCAGACCCGGTGCGAAGCTCCAGTCCCACACGCGCGCCAAGTGCCTTGGCGCGCTCGACTCGCTGCGCGGCATCGGGAAGCGTCTGGTCGCTCAACAGCGGCGAATCCGCCTTGTATTTGACGATCACCCGCGCGTCGGCCGTCGGGGCCTGGGTCTGCGCCTGCAGCGATAACGCCAGAAGGAGTGCGCACGACGCGAGCAGCGCCAGCAAGGATTTACGCATGGGAATCTCATGGTTTTGAACGCAGGGGCTGGCCGTCACGAGCCAGGAAATCAGGTGCCGCCTTCTGACCGTCGAACTGCTGCGGCGTTCACCGCGCCGATGGTAACAGCTTGCCTTCCATCTGCCGTCAGTGGGCGCGTGTCGGAGCGGGATCGATGCGCGCTGGCACTGGACCTCGGCGCATCTCGGTTACATGCCGCGCGCCAGGCAAGCTGACGTCGCGCTGACTGCGAGGCTAGCCCGCGCCGACACAGAGCGTTACAAGGGTTCGGCGAAGGACGCGATCGGGCTATACGCGGTGGCCCGGGGATGCCAGTCGTTTCGACATGGGCACCGCTTCGAAGATTTCCGCGCCGGGGTGGTAAGCTGCGAACGCATACCACTCTCCAACTCCGGATTCGAGATACACGAGCTGCGTTCCGGCGAGTGGGCCCGAGATCGCTTCGCCCATCTCGTTCCACACCGAGCCGGTCTGTTCGTCGTACACCCCGCGCGTTCCGGAGTACGCGAAGCGCAGGACGCGGTCCCCGACCCGCCGATGGAAGGCGAGCGCCTGCAATGTTCCCGGCCGGGACCTGAGAACTATCTCCGCATCACCGAGCGAGTCGTTCAGGGCGGGTCCGATCCGCGCCAATGCATCCAGCGGATAGGCCCGGGCGTTTGCTCCGTTCTCGACGCCGAGGACGAGAGTGTTGTGCGGGATTCGCTGATCAAGCGGCCTGACAAGCGTCGCGAGAAACCCGCGCGGGATGCCGGGCGAACCGGGTGAGTACTGACTCAAGCGCCCGTGGCGCAACGCCCGGTCGCCATACAGAACCATGGTAGTCGGATGCATCGCGAGCCACTCGCTCCACAGACATTGCGAGAGCGGCAGACGCTTCATGACCTTCCCGCGCATGGCGCCGGCCAGCGCAACGCCGGTGAACGGCGACCAAAGGCTATGAGTCGATCCGTCTTCCATAAGCATCGCGGCGTTGTACTTTCCTCGCACATGAAAGTCGAGCGGTTGTCCGTCGACCTCCGCCCGAAAGGCCGACGCGCCGCTGCAGACCACGCAGAGGGTCACGACCACCGGCCGATCGTCGAAGACGAGGTTCGCAACGTGGGGGTTCTTCATGATCCACCACGGGAGCGCCCAGGCCCGTCGACTCAGATAGAGCCCAAGGACAGGGTCGTCGTCGCGAAGGTGGTCGTACGCGTCGGTCCAGACCGGGTCGTTCAACGGCTGGCGCCAGCTGTCTGCGAGTTGTAGCGCTCCAAAGAGCTGCGCTTGCGGCAGAACCGGATTGTCCAAGTCTGTTACGCTCTACAAATTCTCATCCTCCGAATCGTACGTTGCGCACCTTGCTCTCCACTGACTCGAGACTGGCAACCATCTGACGAAGGCGCAACCGCCGTCGAAAAAAAAGGGCGCCCGCAGGCGCCCCGATACTCAAACTGACGACGCGCTACTTGTCGCGGTCCCAGTGCCCCTCGTTGAAACGGTAGTGGCCGTTCTCTTCACGCCACTCGGGAGCAACATAATGTTCGCCCCGACGTTCGCGTTCGTAGCCACCCTTCACCCAAACGTGCTTGTGGGTGTCTGCGTCAAACCGGTAATAGCCCGGGGTGACGACATAGCCTTCACGGGGAGGCAACTGCTCGTATACCGCAGCCGGCGGCGCGATGTCGACGTCGACGCTGAAATTTGCCGCATGGACCGCGAGTGGGCTGGCCAATGCACTCGCTACCGCCACTGCCAACATGGTTCTTCGAACATTCATTGAGAACTCCTCTACGTGAGTACGAGTCTCAATGTTGCCGCGCCTCCCTGCGACTGACTATCAGAGCAAAACTGAAAACCTTGTAGTCCGACAAGGGGCGCGCATTGGGCGAAACGCCTACATGGCCGCCTCGCGCCGAGCGGCTATTTCTTAGCGTCAGCAGGATCGACCACTTTGGGCTCGCCGACTTCCACCTTGCCGCGCCGCTCGTTGATCTCGGAATGCATCACCGCCGCGCCGATCGACGTACTGATCAGGGTGACGACGCGGCCGGCGAGGTACTTCTGGGCGTCGCTCTGACTGAGGTCCAGGGACGGCTTGTGTACGGGCTCGGCGAGCTTCTGATTGTCGAAGCCCTGCTGCTTGTCGAGTACCGCGAGGGTTTTGGGATCCAGCACCCAAATCTCGATGTACGAAAACGGCGCGAGAAAGGTTCTCGCCTTGATGTTCTTGTCTTCCGAGGTCAGGGCGTCCACGCCGTCCAGCGGCTCGGGGTCGAGCTCGCGCGGAACGCCGTCCAGACCGTTCGGGCACCCCGCTTGGCAAAGCTGCTCGGAGAAAACGCCGAATCCCTGCAACTTGCTGGGCATGCCGTTGAGGTCCAGCGCCCGATAGGCGGGTGTGGCGACCACGATCCTTTCCCACTGCGCACGCTCGGGCATCTTCTCCAGCTCCGCGACGACCGCGCCGATGGCGACCTCATCGCGCTTGGATGGCGCGACACCATCCATCCTAGCCGCCGCGAGCGACATGTAGATGCGCTTGCTGGCGGGGTCGATTTTCGCTATCGCACTGTCCAGGCCATGCAAGGCGATTCGGTTGAGGATGTTGTTCTGTACCTCCGACGTCCTGCGCCGATAGTTCGAAAGGTGGCTGCCGGTGGACATGACGTCGGACACGACGGTGAATTCCTCGCCGACCGCGGCAATGAGTGCATATACCCTTGGTTGTTCCGTGGATTCGGGCGCAGCTTGGCCGTACGCCTGGCCGGCCGTCAGGTTCACCAACAGGAATCCTATCGTCCAGACTATTGCTCGCATGAATGGCTGCCTCCAAATCCGACGATGCTCAAAAGTGATCTTATCCGCTCCAGCGCAGTTTGCAACGAGCTCATGTTGGCTGAATGTCAGCCCACTGCGGCACCATACCCCCCGCGCCTTCGCGGACTACCATGTTCTAATTCTGCGACTGGCCGCCGGCCGCACAAATGACGACGCAGGCATTACTCGTTTCCACTGCACCCCGGTACATGGGCACCGCTCGTATACCCGGCGCACTGGCCAAGGCCTGCGATGGTCCTGTTATCGCTACGCGCCGGCATCGATTTGCTGCACGTTCCCTATGGAACTTCCGGTGTGCTCAGAGACGTGCTCGCGGGCGAAGTACCGCTCGCGGTGGCCGCGGTCGAAGTGGTCAGGGCGAACGTCGACGCGGGCAAACTCCGGGCGCTGGCAGTCACCAGCCGCAGCCGCATCGCCGCGCTTCCAGGCACACCGACGGTGGCGGAGTCGGCGCTCCCGGGCTTTGCCGCCAGTTCGTGGTACGGCGTACTCGTGCCCGCCGGCACGCCAACCGATATCGTGCAGCGTCTGCACATCGAATTGGCCAGAATCCTGCGCGATCCTGACGTACGTCGGCGTCTGATCGCCGGGGGCCAGGAGCCGGTCGGCAACACGCCTGAAGAATTCGCCGCGGAAATCAAGGCTGAACTGGCGCGCTGGGCCGATGCGGTGAAGGCGTCGGGGATCCGCATCGAATAATGCGACCTGAAGCGGCGGGATACGCATCAGGCCAACCGGCACATCCTGCCGGCTCAATCATGCGGGCATCGGAGCGTTTGTCAGTTGGAGGTAAGAGACTCGGAGTAGCGTTATCCGTCGTGACAACTGCAAAACCTTACATGGACTGCAGGACCTTGATCGACTTGTCGGTGGCGATCGAGCCGCACGTCTACCTGAGAATTTACAGCGGGAAAATCTGGGAACAAGGGCACACCCAATACTACGATTGCCTAAGATGTGGAGCGAAGCTCTTGCGGGAGCAAACGCATAGCGATCCCGACATGCGCTGGCGGCTGCTCTGATGTCGAGCCGCATGAAGGGCAAAATTGCCCCGATTGTCATGACCCACGGCCACCCGCCACTTGCAGCGCGCCCGAAGCCGACGACGAGCAACCTGAATTTTCTACCGAACGAGCCGAATTGGCGCGTCTCTTCTTAACAGCTCCGCAAACACCTTATCGGATGAGGTTCCGACCTTTGCGATAGCGCCACGCAATTCGGTTTCGCTGCAGCCAAAAAGCCTGCACCAAACACGGACTTCGTGAGGTTCGTTTGTGTTGATCGGACTAGCCCAGGGATTCGGCGCATCACGGATATCGGGTTTCATGGATCCCGCCCCTTGGGGCCGCAGCCCTTTAGTTCGGTACCGGACATAATGCGCCCCTGGCAAGGCCGACGCAAGCTGCCGCGCCTTCGGTCCTCCGTAGGAAAAACGGTGGCTGACAAAATGCTGACGTCCAAGTTACTTATAAACGTCTTGCTCAAAGACAGTCGGTGTTAGCGGAATCAAAGCGTTGCTAATGTGGCCTACGTCTTGCGTCAGTCCATGAGATCCACTCGCGGGAGCCACACTCGCGCTGCTCGGCGTCGCCCTTGTCGGCCTCGCTTTTTCGTCGCCGTAAGCACTAACTGTCACCGGGGAGAATTAATGACGATCGCACGTAGGTTGATTGGGGATCTGCGGCACATTTTGATAACAGCCGTCTTTGCCAGCTTCGCGCTGACGACCAACGCTAACGCGACGCCATCTTCGTACGACTCGCTAGACAATTTCGACGTAATGTTCACGTTGCCTACGGGTGTTACAGCGAGCAACGGAAACGCCGACTTCACCACGACGACCACCTCGGGCAGTGGTGATCTTCTTGGTGTGCTTTCTGCCCCGACATCTCCCCCAGAGCTTTCTCTATTCCTCCACGCGTTTGGCAGCGGAACGGGTTCCTCGGCCATTGGCGGATTCGCGTCGTTTGACATTATCGGCCCGTCGTCGACCTACTTGATCGAAGTCTTCTTCGCTACCCACCTCCAGACCGTTTCTGCTATCGCTTCATCCGTACCCGGTGGATCCGCATCCGCGTCCGCTTCGGCGACCTTCGGTATAGCAGGTGCGACGCTTGTCGATTGCCCTGACGGCCCCTTCGTCGATGTCTCTTGCTATGATGCTCAAGGCACGGTAACCGCACGTTTGGAAGGATTAGTGAGTGGTGCAGCCGTCACGCCGTCGGTCCCCGAACCGGCGACTCTAGCGCTGCTTGGTATCGGGCTCGCCGGTCTCGGCTTCTCGCGCCGCAAGTTGAATTGATCGACAGCGAATCTGCGACAAGGAACCCCGCCACTTGGCGGGGTTTTCATTTTAGAACTCGCCGCCGAGGAAGCGGCAGACATCGCAGCCCGTTCTGGCGGCTGCGTGCGCTGTTATTCTAAGCGCGGGAGACTAGTCGTTCGAAGGTCATCCTCCGGCGGAGTCCCTGCCAAGGTGGGATCGAAATGCTCGGCCACCGCCTTGCCGCCAAGTCCGCCCGCGATCGCGCCAACGGCCGCACCTACGACCGTGCCTAGCGGTCCGGCAGCGACCGTGCCAGCCGCCGCACCGGCAGCGATGCCACCTACCGCTGCGCCAAGTCCAACTCCAACCGGGTGCGCACCCGGAGCGCCAGTAATCGGGTCAAGATTTGTCGCGACCTGTGTTGTGGTGCCATTGCTGTCATTGTCCATGCAATTCTCCGGTGTACCGTGGAAAAGGTGACGCGCCGATTCACTTATCCGAATCGGCGGACGAAAGCCACAAACCCGCGCTTCCCTGGCTAGCACGCGAAGTTCACAGAAATGATGGACTGCACCGCCGAGTGTGGTCTATGCGGTGACGTACATAGCGGCATGTCACCAAGAATCACAAAAAAGAGGCAGCCAGCCATGTTGCGGCTCATCAAGGGCGATCGGGGAAAATCGGGCGGCGATACAACCATCGTAGTGGTTCCCGAAACACCTCCAAAGCGCTGATTGGGTGAGCGGTACAGCCCGACCGAGGGCGCTGACCGCGGGGGGCGTTAGATCTTCGTGAACACTGAGCGTGGCGCAGTGGAACCATGTCGCTGAAGCCGAACTTCGCGCACCAGCGCACAGACGACGCGACGTGATGATGCTGAAATACATTTCCCGTCCTCGCGTCTCTGCCAGGACTAACAACGTTACGGAGATTCCAAATGTATATTGGCGGCGGTCTACTGCTTCTGCTGATTGTTCTGTTCCTTGTATTGCGATAAGGCCGGCCGCCAGCTGGCCGAACCGGTTGGTGACTGTTAGTCCGAGTGCGCTAATGCGTCGAAGATCCGAGAGCGAGCCATGCGAGCGCCCTGCACTCTTACCGAAGCGGTGTTGATCGTAGGACTGTGCCTGTTTTCTATCGGTTCCGCGCGTGCCGTCGTTTCCGCACATCAGGAAGAAGGGGCAGACCGAATGGCGACTGATCGCGTCGACCCACATTGCCTGGATGCACCAAGAGAAGAAGCGGGTGTCACGCGCATGGAAGGAAATGCATCAAGTTGTCACCCTCTGCGGCAACCGGGGCTTCACAAGCATCCGCCGGACTAAAGCGGGCCATTAATAATCCACATTCCGTTCGGCGCCGCACAGACGATCCGGTGGCCGACGAGCATTCTCAAACCCGTTACTAGCGGCACGGCCACTTGCAGCAGCAGCTCCGCAGCTCGCGGCGTTTCGCCTTGAGGCGTTCCCGTTTATTTACGCGGGGAATCAAGGGCAACGTGTCTGAGACTCATTCCGCGCTGCTCCTGAGCGCTCTCGGTTGGAGGCGACATGTTAAGGAATTCGGCAAAATCCGTTCTTGTGCTTGCGATGCTGGCAGCCGCAGGCTGCGCTTCCGTTCCCGAGAGGACGGCGTGATGGAAGACGCGCGACTATCCGTCAATGCTGCGCGCAGTAACCCACAAGTAGCGTCCTACGCTCCTGCGGAGCTCGATCAGGCCGTTGCGACACTGCGTCAAGCGGATGATCTGGCCGCCCGCGGCGGCCGAATGGGCGAGGTGCACCAACTCGCAATGCTCGCAAGTCAGCGCGCGGCCTTCGCGCAAGACGCGGCGCGAACACGAAGTTGAGCAAGCAGCGCTTATGGTCCAGCGGAGGGCTAACGACGCGCAGTTGACGGCGAACGAGAGCCGACGCCAAGCCGACTCGGCGCAGGTCCAGGCGACTGCAGCGCAGCGCCAAGCTGAAGAGGCGCAGCGCCTTGCCGCTTCGATGCAGTCACCCGCCAACGCCTACGCGCCTCCCGCCTACGACTACCGCAGGCGTCAGAACGAGCGACTGTACGAGGCAAATGTGAGTTACGTCCGTGCCGTGGTCGGTCCGCCGCAGCAGCGCTGTTGGGTGGAGCGCGAGCAGGTGGACAACAGAGGCGCCGCCGGCGTCAACATTCCGGGCGCAATCATCGGCGGCGCGATCGGCGGCATCCTCGGCCACCAGATTGGCGGCGGCCGTGGGCGGGATATCGCTACTGGTATCGGAGTCCTCGGTGGCGCAGCGGTTGGCGCCAACGTCGGCCGCGGCTCGGACGGTCCGGTTTACACTCAGAACGTGCAGCGATGCGAATACGTACCAACTTCAGCGAGCCTGGACTATTGGGATGTTACATACAACTTCGGTGGCTATGAGCATCGCGTGCAAATGACGACGCCGCCGGGTGCTACGATCCGGGTCAACGCGCAAGGCGAACCCAGAGTTTGATCTGCGTTGACCGCCTCGCGATCTAACCGGCAGCACGGCCCGCCAATCGATTCAGGCGTGCCGCTGCAGGCTGGATTGAGCACTTCCGCCCTCACGATTAGGCGGCGTCCAGTGGCTGCGCGGGCGGGTCCTACAGTGAAATCAGCCTGCGTCTGATGGCGGCATCTCGCCTTTGCACCGATAGTGCCGACACAAACGCAGCCAACGCGTCATAGCATTTTTTTTCGCATACTTCAAAGGAAATGACATGGACCATTCCATCCCGATGGGCGGCAGCCTCGCCTCCGGCGGCACCCGCCCCAATTTGCCGAACGCAAATCCCGTACGTGCCAAGGTCGAGGATGCGGCCAAGACGGCACACCAGGCGACCGACAAGATTGCAGACGAAGCGGCGGACCAGGTAGATCGCCTGACCGGAACAGCACATCGCGCTATCGACAGTGCGTCCGGTGCGGCATCCTCGGCCGCGGAGTGGGCCACGAGTATCCCGGAACAGGCAAAACAGGTTCAGGCACAGATCGGGGAGGCCGCGAGCGCTTCGATACGCGCGCATCCGATTGTCACAGTCGCGGGTGCGCTCTTCGTTGGATATCTTCTCGGACGTCTTGCGCGTCTATAGACGGGAATGCAGCCCTGCTCCGATAGGGGATGCGCGGGGCCGATAGTACTGCGCGGCACGCGGATGGGTCCCCGACAGCGCTCGCTTCCCCCAAAAAGCTACCTGGCGATGTAGGGCAGGAGCCGATCGAACTCCGTTTTGACCACCTGATAGCACTCGCACGACCGTGCCTCCACACCCGGCCGATCGAGCACCGTGATCGTGCCTCGGCGGTAACTGATCAATCCGGCATCCTGCAGTTTGCCCGCAGCCTCGGTGACGCCTTCGCGGCGCACACCCAGCATGTTGGCGATCAACTCCTGCGTCATGGAGAGTTGGTTCGATGCCAAACGATCGAGGCTCAGCAACAGCCATCGGCACAATTGTTGATCGACCGAATGATGGCGGTTGCACACGGCCGTCTGCGACATCTGGGTGATCAGCGCTTGGGTGTAGCGCAGCAGCAGATGCATCGTCGGACCGAAACGCCCGAACTCATCCTTTAGCAAATCGGCCTTGAGCCGAAACGCGTGCCCCGCGCTCTGCACTACGGCACGACTGGGTGTGGTATCGCCTCCCATGAACAGGGATATGCCCAGTATTCCTTCGTTCCCTACGACAGCGATTTCGGCCGACGCGCCATCCTCCATGACGTAGAGCAGGGAAACGATGGAGGTCGTGGGGAAATAGACATACCGCAACTTTCCCCCGGATTCATAGAGAACGTCACCGAGGGCCATCGGTATCAGTTCCAAGTGGGATGCAAGCCGTTCGTAGTCGCTGTGCGGCAGCGCATCGAGGAGATGATTCTGATGGGGCGTGTGCGGTGCAGACATGGTGGGCATCCCCTTACCTCCACGAACGTATGCCGATAGGATCAACGTCAAAAGCGGCGCACGCAACAACGAGGATTGATCAGAAAGGTCTCTTCTATACGCACGCGCTGTTTCAAGTCTTGTCTGCCCGTCACGGCAGACAGACTCTGCAGCCTATTTGAAGTGCAACGCCGAAATCGATGCAAGTAGGCCGCCATACTTCCTTAGCAGTTTGACTCCGGAACGAGAAACGATCAGGAGGCTGGCCCGATGATCGTTCGCATGTTTGCGCCGGATTACGATTCCTTGCTCAATAAGCCTCGATAATTTGCGGCGTACCGTCGTGCGCGAACCGAAATTCAGTAGAAAGAGTGGCTTCAGCGTTAGTGGTTGCCCCTGCTCTTCGGCATATCCGATCTCGATGACGATATCGAAATCGACGACGGACTTGAGGAAGGGCAGCTGCAGCCTTTCGAACTCCCTGATTTTCTTTAATCCGGTGAATAGCTTCATGATTTATATCGTTTTATTTATTGATAGCATCGCTCATAGTGTGGCTTCAATCATGCAGCTGGCAAGGACAATTGGGTTCCTTTTTGGCACATATAGTTCGAGCCGACAGCCCGTGTCTGCGGCTCAACTCCAACGTTGAACGCCCGGTTTTCGTAAGGCGCGCCGGCCGGTTTGGGTCGAACTCAGTCACGGCCCATCGGACCGAGATCGGCCAAGCCCCGCCGCCGCATCAAAAGCGCTGATTTGGGAGAGCGGTACGGCCCGACCCAGCGGCGGCGCAACGCATCAAGTGCAATGCCTGCTGCCGCGATTCGGTGCTGTGCGGATCACATGCCAGCGAATGACGCATCGGCACGGCAGGATGCGTAGTTGGTTTCGGACGTCAGTTTCCGCGGAGCAGCTACTCCAGGACTAATACAGTGTCGTGCGCACCCCGCCGAACCATCCGGTTCCCGAGCACTGCAATGCCGTCGCGTTGTCGGAGAATCGTCCCGTAATGCCGGTTATGTTCACCTGCAATTCATAAGCCACGAAAGTCCCGAAGGCCCCAGCGGTACATGAGTAGCTGCCGCCGCTAATCTGGCCCATCTGTCCGAATTGGGACAGGGTGCCCGAGTAGGTGCAAGAGCCTCCAGTAACAGGCGTCGTAGTCAGTGTTATTGAAGTGCCGGTCTGGGTTATTACAAGTATTCCAGCATTTTCAACCGTCATATTGTTGTTCGCGAAATTCGCGCAACCAAAAAAATTCTCGTGCAGAGCTCCTGCGTAACGCCCGCTAAAGTCGTCGTTGACGAGCGTCTCTCTAACGATATTCTTATGGACAACCACACCGTCGACGGAATACGTGAGCTGACCGCTCTCGACTACCGTCGGACTCCAAGTCAGCGTACCCACGATTCGGCCCCCAAATAGTGCAGGGTCGTACGGCTGCGTACCAAACCACGGCCCGTTGGTTACATACATATCGCCAGACCAGATCAAAGGTATCGTTGGAGAAATCGTGCCTACGTACCATATCGGTTTGCCGGTCGGATCGTATACAAACAGCGTGAAAAAAATGAGGGTGCCCCGATGAACAAACTGGATACCCCATCCGGCCTCAGCGGGGATATACCAAAGATCCGACTGATCCGTGGAATAGGATGTTGCGGAAGCTGGGGCCGCGAGCATCGATGCAGCAAGCAGCACCGAAGCAATCATTAGGCGAAGCGCGCGCATGGCTAACCTCCCAAGAGAATTACTGGCAGTAGTATGAGCCGTTCCGCATGACGGGAACGCAAACTACCGAGGTTGGGGGCGGTGAGGCGGGGGGCTGGAGGCGCCGCAACGTTCTTGGGCGCGCTCGCTACCCAGGCGCGCTGGATACCCTCGGCGATACCCCGCTCAGGGTTGCCTTCAGCAAAGCGCTGTTGCGCGTCGTTGCTGCTTGGGAGAGGGTGAAGCTAGAGGGAGAAGCGCTGGCGGTCGCGGCCGGTGTTGCCTGCTGGGTCGTGCTGCACTTAGTTGCTGCAGGAAAGTGGCGGAGAGATAGGGATTCGAACCCTAGATAGGCTTCCACCTATACTTGATTTCGAGTCAAGCGCCTTCGACCACTCGGCCATCTCTCCGGGACCGGCGATTATACCGTAGCGTTCGCGCCTCTCTCAAAGGTGCGGCGTGATGAAAAACGGGGCCGCGGCCCCGTTTTTTTCTGTGCACGCGACAGCGGGCCTATTTCTTTGCCTTGCCGTTGGTCGCGGGCTTGCCCTGGGTCGCGGCCTTGGCGTTGGGCGCGGGCTTGTCGGCCGGCGCGGGAGCTGCAGCGATCTGCGGCATCACTGTCTTGCCCTTGGCTCTCTGGTCGGCGCTGTATTTCGCTGCAACGCGATCCTGCGCCCTGCCGAGATCCGCTGCGTCCTTCTGGGCGACTTCCGCATCCTTTTCCTTTTTCGACGCCGCCGCGGCTTTCTGGTCGTCGGTCAGCGGCGGCAGCTTGGCCACGGCCAAGCCGAAGCTCGCGACCACGACGCCGGCGGCGATCAATGCGCGCAATGTCGTCCTCATCCGTCTCTCCTCGCTAATCGCTCAGTGGCCCTCAGTGGCGCTCAGTTGCCTTCAGGCCGCCCTCGGGCGCGCGGTCGGACCGGCGGTCGGCGCCCCGGGATGGGCCTTGCCCGACTTGATCTCGTTGTACCAGTACTCGTGGTGCTCGCGCGCCCATTCCTCGTCGACGTAGCCGGTGCGCATCGCGTCGTACGCGCCGGCCATGCCGAGCGTGCCCATGTAGATGTGGCCGAGGCTGCCGAGCATGAACAGGATCGCGCCGGTCGAATGCAGCACGTGCGAGATCTGCATCGTCTGGCGGGTCTGGTCGAAGTTCGGGAAAGTCGAGGATGAATCCGGTGATGCTGACCAGGATGCCCAGCACGATCGCACCGCCCCAGAACCACAGCTTCTCGCCGGCGTTGAACTTGTCCGACGGTGTGTCGCTGGCCCGAGAACAACCCGCCGAAGTGCGTGATCCACAGGCCAGTCGCCCGGCTGCGGGAAATTGTCGCGCACGAAGTTGACGAACAGGAAAACGATGCAGACGGTGAACAGCGGTCCGACGAAGTTGTGCAGGTTCTTGGCCAGGATCGCGAGCCACGAGAACAGCGTGTAGCCGAGCAGCGGCAGCAGCACCGTCTTGCCGAACAGCATGATCAGGCCCGTGATCGCCAGCGTCGAGAAGGTGATCGCCGTCGACCAGTGGATCACGCGGTCGAGCCAGGTGAAGCGCTGGATCATGCGCCCGGTCGGCGGCTGATGCAGCCGCATCGTCCCCTTGAGCATGTAGAAGGTGACGATCGACCAGGAAGAGCAGCGACCAGCGCCCAGCCGCCGTAGACCGAGATGTCGCTGTTGCGCAGGCTGCGCCACGTCTGGCCGCCGGACTGGATCAGCACGTTGGTCTCGCGGCCGCGCACCGTCGTCACCTGCGGGACCGCCCGAGCGGACCTCGCGCCACACCGGCGCGTTGTTCAGCGGCTGCTCGACCTGGCGCTGCACCTGCGGCGCCGATCCGGTGTTTTCCGGCGTCGGCGACCGGCGTCGGAATCTGCTGCGCGAGCGCGCCGCCGGCGACGGCCGCACAGAATGCGAACAACAGCGCGCCGGCAACGCGCGCTCCGAAGACCTGCCGCATGGCGACTCCTATTTGATCCGCTGGTACTCGTTCTGCGCCTGGGCGCGCGTCGCGAGCGCGCGCTCCCAGGCCGCCTGGTCGCCGTTGAACGGGGCGTTCTGGTACGGCGGGCGTGTCGGGCTTGCCCGCGTACTTGCCCTGCTTGTAATCGACGACCTGCGGCCGCTCGCCGCAGGCGGCGAGCGCGAAAGTCGCAGCCAGCGCGACGCCGACCACCGCGAGGCGGCTCATGACTTCGGCGCCGGTGCGGCCGGCTGCGGTTGTTGCGCCGGCGGCTGCTGCGCCGCGGTCTTGTCCGCCGCGCCGTACGCGGTGTCCCAGCCCCACGGCGGTCCGCCCAGCGTGCCGCGCGCGGCGCGGATGGTGACGCGATCGCGATAGATGTCCGGACAGCACGTCGGCGTCGCCGGCGAGCAGCGCCTTGGTCGAGCACATCTCGGCGCACGCCGGCAGCTTGCCCTCGGACAGGCGGTTGCGCCCGTACTTGGCGAACTCCTCCGGCGAGCCGTCCGGCTCGGGGCCGCCCGCGCAGAACGTGCACTTGTCCATCTTGCCGCGCACGCCGAACGCGCCCGTCTGCGGAAACTGCGGCGCGCCGAACGGGCAGGCGTAGAAGCAGTAGCCGCAGCCGATGCACAGGTCCTTGTCGTGCAGCACGACGCCTTCGGTCGTCTTGTAGAAGCAGTCGACCGGGCACACCGCCATGCAGGGCGCGTCCGAGCAGTGCATGCACGCGACCGAGATCGAGCGCTCGCCGGGCACGCCGTCGTTGATCGTCACGACGCGGCGGCGGTTCACGCCCCAGGGTACGTCGTGCTCCTGCTTGCACGCGGTCACGCAGCCGTTGCACTCGATGCAGCGCTCGGCGTCGCAGAGGAATTTCATTCGGGCCATGGATCTGCTTCCTCCTCGCTTGCAGGCGTCTCGCGATCTAAACCTTGGCGACCTGGCAGAGCGTCGTCTTGGTTTCCTGCATCATCGTCACCGAGTCGTAGCCGTAGGTCGTCGCGGTGTTGACGGCCTCGCCGCGCACGATCGGCGCGGCGCCCTCGGGGTAGTACTCGAGCATGTCCTTGCCCTGCCACCAGCCGGAGAAGTGGAACGGGATGAACGTCGTGCCCGGGCCGACGCGCTCGGTGACCTGCGCCTTCACCTTGAGCTGCGCGCCGGTCGGCGACTTCACCCACACGTACTCGCCGTCCTTGACGCCGCGATCGTTGGCGTCCTTCGGATTGATCTCGACGAAGTTCTCCTGCTGCAGCTCGGCGAGCCACGGGTTGGAGCGCGTCTCCTCGCCGCCGCCTTCGTACTCGACCAGGCGGCCGGAGGTGAGCACCAGCGGAAAGTTCTTGGCGACCTCTTTCTTGACGTTGTCCTGCTGCACCGTCTTGAAGAGCGTCGGCAGGCGCCAGAACGCCTTCTTGTCGTCGTGCGTCGGATACTTCGCGACCAGGTCCGGACGCGGCGAGTACAGCGGCTCGCGGTGCTGCGGAATGCCGTCGGGGAAGTTCCACACGATCGCGCGCGCCTTGGCGTTGCCCCAGAAGTGCACGCCGTGCTTCATCGTCGACGCGCTGGATGCCGCCGGAAAGGTCGGTCTTCCAGTTCTTGCCCTCGGCCGCCTTCTTCTCGGCGTCGGTCAGCTCGTCCCACCAGCCGAGCTTCTTCATCAGCACGTGGTCGAACTCGGGATAGCCGGTGGTGAGCTCGGAGCCCTTCGGATACGAGCCGTCCTCGGCGAGCAGGTTCACGCCGTCGCGCTCGACGCCGAAGTTGGCGCGGAAGCAGCCGCCGCCGTCCATCATCGCGCGCGATTCGTCGTACAGGTTCGGCGAGCCCGGGTGCTTGATCTCCGGCGTGCCGTAGCACGGCCACGGCAGGCCGAAGTAGTCGCCGTCGCACGGTCCGCCCTTGGCGCGCAGCGTCTTCACGTCGAACGTCGCCTGGTTCTTCATGTGCAGCTTCAGCCGCTCGGGCGACTGGCCGGTGTAGCCGATCGTCCACATGCCGCGGTTGATCTCGCGCAGCATCGACTCGGGCTCGGGCTCGTCCCAGCCGTCCTTGTCCTTGACGACCTTGATCTTGGTCGTGCCGTCGGCCTGCTTGCCGACGAACTGGTCGCCGAAGCCGAACTTCTTGGCGAACGCCATCATGATCGTCTGGTCGGGCTTCGACTCGAACAGCGGCTCGATCACCTTCTCGCGCCACTGCAGCGAGCGGTTCGATGCGGTGACCGAGCCCGAGGTCTCGAACTGCGTGCACGCCGGCAGCAGGTAGACGCCGTCCTTGCGCACCATCGCCGCCATCGCCGCCGTCGCCGACGGATACGGATCGATGACGACCAGCGGGTCGAGCTTCTTCATCGCCTCGATCATTTCCTTGCCGCGCGTCTGGCTGTTCGGCGCGTGGCCCCAGAAGACGATCGCGCGCAGGTTGCTGTCCTGGTCGATGAGCTCGTTCTTCTCCAGCACGCCGTCGATCCAGCGCGACACCGTCATGCCGGGCTTTTCCATCATCGCCTGCGAGGCGAACTGCTTCTTGATCCACTCGTAGTCGACGCCCCAGACCGCGGCGAAGTGCTTCCACGAGCCGGTCGGCGAGGCCGTAGTAGCCGGGCAGCGAGTCGGGGTTCGGGCCGACGTCGGTCGCGCCCTGCACGTTGTCGTGGCCGCGGAAGATGTTCGCGCCGCCGCCGGAGACGCCGATGTTGCCGAGCGCGAGCTGCACGATGCACGAGGCGCGCACGATCGCGTTGCCGATCGTGTGCTGCGTCTGGCCCATGCACCAGACGATCGTCGACGGCCGGTTCTTGGCCATCATCTCGGCGACCTTGGTAGACCTGCGCCTCGGGCACGCCGCTGACCTCCTCGACCTTGTCCGGCGTCCACTTGGTCATCACCTCGTCGCGGACCTTGTCCATGCCGTAGACGCGGTCGTTGATGTACTGCTTGTCTTCCCAGCCGTTCTTGAAGATGTGGTACAGCATGCCGAACAGGAACGCGATGTCGGTGCCGGAGCGGATGCGCACGTACTCGTCGGCCTTGGCCGCGGTGCGCGTGAAGCGCGGGTCGACGACGATCATCTTCGCGCCGGTTTCCTTCGCGTGCAGCATGTGCAGCATCGACACCGGGTGCGCCTCGGCCGCGTTGGAGCCGATGTACAGCGCGCACTTGGTGTTCTGCATGTCGTTGTACGAATTGGTCATCGCGCCGTAGCCCCAGGTGTTGGCCACGCCGGCGACCGTCGTCGAGTGGCAGATGCGCGCCTGGTGATCCATGTTGTTCGTGCCGAAGAACGACACGAACTTGCGCATCAGGTACGCCTGCTCGTTGCTGTGCTTGGACGAGCCGACCCAGAACACCGCGTCGGGACCCGATTCCTTGCGGATCGCGAGCAGCTTGTCGCCGACCTCGTTGATCGCCTGGTCCCAGGTGATCTTCTGCCACTTGCCGTCGACCAGCTTCATCGGCGACTTCAGCCGGTGCGAGTCCTCGCGCATGCCGTGCTCGCGCACCGATGCGCCCTTGGCGCAGTGCGCGCCGAGGTTGAGCGGCGAATCGAACACCGGCTCCTGGCGCATCCACACGCCGTTCTCGACCGTCGCGTCGATCGAGCAGCCGACCGAGCAGTGCGTGCAGACGGTGCGCTTGACTTCGACCTTCGTCGCAGCTCCGTCGGCGGCCGCGTCGGCCTTGCCGATCAGGTTGAACGGCAACTGGCTGGCGAACGCCCCGGCCCCGGCGACGAGACCCGAACGCTTCAAAAACGCTCGCCGGTCCATCGTCGGGAGTCGAGCCCCCGCGAGGCGGCGGAAACGTGGACGAGCTGCGCTGGCGACGTCGGAAGCACCATCGTGTATTTTGGTCAGCAGCATGATCCGTCCTCCTCCTACTAGACCTTCATCGTCCGGTAATAGCGCCGGACGTGTTCCGTCACGTGCATAGCCTTTGCCATCGGTGGGGGTCGTGACGGCGGGCTCGGCGTCGATCGCCGCGCCGGTCATCGAGCGCGCGGCGACGGCCGCGGCGCCAACGCCGCCAACGCCGAGCGTCAGCAGGAATCCACGCCGCTTCAGATTGGTACCAGGGGCGGAGGGAGTTACAGGCGCGGCCGGGTTGAGACGATCGCTACGCTGCGTTTTCCGCATGGCTGCCTCCGCAAGAAATGACTCGTGACGTGGCTGGGCGCAATGACTAACCTATGGCGAACGAGTCACGTTCGATCGCCATGAACGCTTTGGTCAATTGTGCAACGCGCTTATAGTAGTTGGCAATAGCGCGCCCGTATATTGCATCGCAACATAATACGACCCACGGGTCGACGTGCGCGGCGAAAAATGCGCGCTGGGCGTCGAACGTGAACGAGCCCGGCGCGCCGGCGCCGGTGATCAAGCACGCGCATCGTCGCGAAGACCGCAGCCAGGTGATCTTCGTAGAGCACGTTGCCCGGCTGGCGCGACAATCCCAGCGCCGGCGAGTGCCGCGCGCACCTCGACCAGCGGCTGCCTCGCCCGGCGTCTTTTCGAACGCCGATGCATAGGGGCTGACCTCGCTGGTGCCGACGCCGACGAAAAGGTCGACGTATTCGGCGGCCGCCGCTTCGGCGTCCATGACCGCGCTGGCCGCGATCAGCATCCGCCATGCCTCCGCCAGGGTCTCGCCTTCGACATTGCCTTCGTCGACCGTGAGCTCGTCGGCCCGGGCGATCGACGCGAGCAACGCGGCATCGGGCTCGGCGGCGTAGAGCCGCGCCAGCAGCGCGTAGAAATCGGCGCGCGCCTGGTCCTCGGGATCGATGCCTGGAGCAAACACCACCGGGGCGGGTTCCATTCCCGGCCTGATTCAGCGCCGCTGCGCGGACAGATTCGTCATTGCGATGCGGGTCCAGGCGTGCCGCTTCCGGCCGGAGCCGGGACGTTCAATTCCTTCTGCATCATGTCGATCACGCGGCAATCGGCGCACATCTTGAGCCGATCGAGCGAGCCCGGCGCCGCGAACATCGAATGCCCGGCGAGCTTCGCCAGCATGTTGCCGATCATCTTGTCGGTGCCGAGCGCCTTGCCGCAGCGAATGCACTTGAAGATCGAGGCCTCGTTCAGCACCCGCGGCTGCTTCGCCTCGGCGGTGAGCGACAAGCGCGGCGTCAGCGCGATCGCGTCCTCCGGACAGGTCGCCTCGCACAGCCCGCACTGCACGCATTTGGACTCGATGAAGCGAAGCTGCGGCACTTCCGAGGCCGGATGATCGAGGATCGCGCCTTCGGGGCAGGCGCCGACGCAGGCCAGGCACAGCGTGCAGGCATCGCGATTGACGGCGATCGTGCCGAACGGCGCGCCGGCCGCGAGCGCGATCTCCGTCTGCGGCGTCGGCGCATGAGCCTGCAAATGCTCGATCGCGAGCGCGGCGGTCGTGCGCTTGTCCGCGGTCCAGTGAAACGTCGCAGCAGCGCGGACCGGCAGCGCCGGCGGCAGCGCCCAGACGGCGGCCTCGAGCGCGGCGGCGTCGCCCGCGCGCAGCAGATGCAGGTGCTGTCCCTGGTAGCCGAGCGCCTGCGCGATGGTGTCGGCGTAGCCCATCTGCCGCGCGATCGCTTCCGGATATTGCGGCGCTTCGGCGCCGGTCGCGAGCACGGCGATGTCGCTCGCGCCGTAGGCGAGCGCGCCCAGCCAGACGTCGATGCCCGGCTGCGGCCATGTGATGAAGCTCGACCGGGATCACCCGCGCCGGCAGGCCCTTGCCGCGCCGGCCGAGGCGATGGATCACCTCCGCGCCGGCCGCATCGTGGAACAGCAGGCAGGCATCGCGCCCGCCCGCCTTGGCGTAGGTGGCGAGCAAGGTGCGCACGCGCGATCCCAGGTCGGGGACGGGCGGATAGGCGTAGCCGAGCGCGCCGGACGGGCACACGGTCGTGCAGGCGCCGCAGCCCATGCAAAGGTGCGGCTCGACGACGATGTGGTCGCCGTCGGCGCGGATCGCCGCCGTCGAGCAGACGTCGATGCATTGATTGCAGCCGGGCTGCTGCGAGCGGCTGTGCGCGCAGATCGATGCCTTGTAGGTGAAATACTTGGGCTTTTCGAACTCGCCGACCGCGCCCAGCACGTCGACGATCACCTTCGCCTGCGCAGCCGGGTCCGGCGCCCGGATGCCAGTAGCCCTGCGGCGGCTGGTGCATCGCAGAATGCCGGCTCGCGCTGCAGATCGAGCACGAGATCGAACGCTCCTCGCGCGCGACTGCGCCGCGGCGCGGTCGAAGTCGATCGCGCCGATCGCGCCGCAGGCGATCACGCACTGGCGGTGATCGCGGCAGCGGTCGAGGTCGATCTGGTAGCTCGCAGTCGATCGCCTGTTCGGGGCATACGCGGATGCACGCGTTGCAGCGCGTGCAGAGATCCAGATCGATCGGATTCTCCTGCACCCACTGCGACGCTGAACTGCGCCCAGCCATCCTGAAAGCCCGGTGAGCTTGCCCGAGCAGATCGGGTAGTCGCGCTCGCGGCGGCAGCTCGCTGCCGATCGCCCGGCCGGTGATCAGCACGGTGACGTCGAGCCGGTCCTTCAGCGCCTCGGCCCAGTACAAGCGCCGCGTCCGCCGGGCCGACGATCAGCAGCCGCCCTTCCGATTTGAAGGCGACGCGCGGCACCGGCTGCGGCTCGGGCAGCGACGCCATCGCGAGCAAGGCCGCGATCTTGGGCGTCGCGGCGCGCGCTTCGGCCGACCAGCCGGCGGTCTCGCGGATGTTGACGAAGCGGATCGTCTGCGTCTTGCCCGAGTCCTCGGCGACGTCGCCGAAAAGACGCGCTTCCTGCGTGCACGCGACGAGCACGTCGCCTTCGCGCATGGTCGGCGAAGCGGGCGAGCTCCTTCTGGCACAGCTCGGTGTGCAAGGGCAGCGGACCGGCGAGATCGAGCGCGCGCGCGAGCGCCGCGGCGTCGAGCGGCATCGTGCCGTTGCAGCTGCAGACGTGGAGCGTCTTGTCGGCGGCGCTCATGGGCCCCCCACGCTTGCGGCCTCATTGGCCAATGCGGCCGCTGCGCTGCCCCGTTGGGGGCGCAATTCGCGCCTTGGAGCGGTCCGGCGGCGCTCATGCGCGGCCGTCGGCCGCTGCGCTGCGTGCGCAATTGCCGGAGCGTCGGCGGCGCTCGCGAGCGCGTCGCCGCTGGCTTCGGCGTCGCGCGATCGGGCGTGTCCGGCGGCATCGCGAGCGGCTGCCGGTCGCGCGCCGGCGGCGGTTCTCCGCCGGGTCAGGCCGTGGCGACGTCGACCACGTGACCTTCGGCGTTCACCTCGGTCGCCGGCGGATTGAAGATGTGCCGGGTGTGCAGCAGCTGCTTCAGCATTTCCGGCGAGATCGGATCGGGCTGCGTGTAATCGTCGATATAGACGTCGAGGCCGTCCATGACGTTGAAGCGCGGATCGCGAAACAGCTGCTTCAGCGCCGCGCGCTTGGTCGCTTCGGCGACGTCGGGCTTGAAAAACGCGCGTGAATTCCGAATCGATGGTCAGCGACTCGATCGGCGGCAGCGGCTCGGCGGCGGGTTCTGCGACGCGCGGCGCCAGCCGTATGCGCCGGCTGCAGCGGCGCTGCCGCGGCGACCGGCGCCGGCGTAGCGTCGGGCGGCGGTGTCAGCTGCCCGCGCGGCCTCGAGCTTGCGCCGCGACCAGCGCGAAAGCGACAGCCGCTCCGGTTGCTGTGCGACGTCGTCCGGCTTGTCGTTCATCGCTTCAAGCCTTGGTCGGCGCGTCTGGAACCTTGCGCCCGCCACGCGTCGCGATGCTGCTCATCGCGCTCGTAGAGCTCGTTGCGGCGTACCTTGCGCTTCGGCTCTGGCTTGTAGTTCGCCGCGACGAATGGCTGCATCCACGCGAGCACTTCCGGCGACATCGGCACCGCGTCGACCATCTCGCCGCCGTCCATCAGCCGCGCCGCCTCGTTGTAGCTCACGGTGACGAGCTCGGGCCTGCGCCGACAATCCGTCGGTGCCGATGCGCTCGGGCTCGAGCATGCGCCACATGACAAAGATCTTGGGTTCCGGCGCGGTGATGTTCAGAAAATAACCCTCGCTTTCGGACGGTGTGCAGCTCGATCGCCGAATCCGGTGAAGCGCCAGCGCGTGCCGGTCGCGTCGTCGGACAGCCTGACCGCGACCCGAAGCGGGCTATCGTCGCGCTCGACCGCGCCGATCTGCCATTTTTCGCTCGTCCAGCGATTGGCGAGCGGGATTCGTTCGATGACGACGGCGACGGGAAACCGCAACGCTGGCATGGCCTTTTCCGAATCGCGGCACGATTCGCGCGATGCAGCAATCATACGCCTGTGTGCATCGGTGCGCGCCGTCTGCTACCATCGTCGATCGCACCGCCGCCCACCGCGAATCTCCGCGAATTTTCGTTTCATGGCCAGGATCATTCCTCTCACCGACGCTCGCGCGCTCGGCGATCGCGTCGCCCGCCGCGCGCAGCGCCCCGCGGTCGCGCCGACCGGCATGCTCGCCGACACGCGCGGCCGGAGCTTGCGCGACCTGCGCATTTCGGTCACCGACCGCTGCAATTTCCGCTGCGTCTACTGCATGCCGAAGGACGTCTTCGGCCGCGACTATCCGTTCCTGCCGCACGCCGAGCTGCTGACGTTCGAGGAGATCGCGCGTCTCGCGCGCATCTTCAAGGCGCACGGCGTCGAGAAGATCCGCCTGACCGGCGGCGAGCCGCTGCTGCGCAAGCACCTCGAGCGGCTGGTCGAGATGCTGGCCGACATCGGCGGCCTCGACCTCACGCTGACCACCAACGGCGCGCTGCTCGCGCAGCAAGGCGCGCGAGCTGCAAGCGCCGCCGGACTGACCCGCGTCACGGTCAGCCTCGACGCGCTCGACGACGCGACGTGTTCCGCGCGATGAACGACGTCGACTTTCCGGTCGCGCGCGTGCTCGAAGGCATCGATGCCGCGGCCGACGGCGGGGCTCGCGCCGATCAAGATCAACATGGTGGTCAAGCGCGGCGTCAACGAGCAGCAGATCCTGCCGATGGCGCGGCACTTCCGCGGCAGCGGGCACATCCTGCGCTTCATCGAATACATGGACGTCGGGCACACCAACGGCTGGCGCATGGACGACGTGGTGCCGTCGGCCGAAGTGATCGGCGCCATCGGCGCGCGAGCTTCCGCTCGAGCCGATCGATGCCGAACTATCGCGGGCGAAGTCGCGCGAGCGCTGGCGCTACGCGCGACGGCAGCGGCGAGATCGGCGTCATCTCGTCGGTGACGCAGGCCTTCTGCAGCGACTGCACGCGGGCGCGGCTGGCCACCGACGGCAAGCTCTACACCTGCCTGTTCGCCACCGCGGGCACGACCTGCGCGCGCTGCTGCGCGGCGGCGCGACCGACGACGAGATCGGCAACCATCTCGCGGCGATCTGGTCGCAGCGCGCCGACCGCTACTCGGAGATCCGCTCGGAGAACACGCGCGCGCTGCCGAAGATCGAGATGAGCTACATCGGCGGTTGAGAAAAGCCGGCTTCGAAACCGCGACACCAATGCACGTCAAAGCGCTGATCGAATTCCTGCAAGGGCTCGAGCAGAACAACAACCGGCCGTGGTTCGCATGGAACAAGCCGGCGTACGACGTGCTGCGCGAGGAGTTCCAGGCGCTGGTCGGCGACGTCGCCGGGAGGGTGGCGAAATTCGACCGCGCGCTCGGGCCGGTCGATCCGAAGAAGGCGATGTTCCGCATCTACCGAGACACGCGTTTCTCCAAGGACCGCACGCCGTACAAGACGCACTTCAGCGCGGCGCTGAACGACCGCGCCAAGCGCGGCCTGGCGCCCGGCTATTACTTTCACATCGACTACCAGGGGACGCTTCTCGCCGGCGGCGGCATCTACCGGCCCCAGCCGGCGATGCTCGCCAACATCCGCCGGCATATCGCGGCCAAGCCCGCGAGCCTGACGCGGCTGCTGCACGAGCCGCGCTTCGCCAGGACCTATGGCGGCCTCTCGGACGAAGACGCGCTCAAGCGCCCGCCGAAGGGATTCGCCGCCGATATCGCGTCACATCGAGGCGATCAAACTGAGGCACTATTTCGGCATGGTCGAAATCGACCTCAAAAAACGTCCGCCGAAGGACCTCGCCGCCGATCTCAGCGGCTACTTTCGCGATCTCCTGCCGCTGATGACGTGGCTGCGCGGCGCCGTCAAGGCGGAGCCCCGGTGAACGCGCCGAACGAGCCCTACCGGCCGCTGCTTGTCCGACGCGGCGCGGCCGTCGACGTTCAACGTTCCGGCGGTCGACGAAAACGGCGCGACGCGAGACACGCCGATCGCCGGCGAGCATCCGCTGACGCTCTACGTCGACAAGCGCGAGATCCTGACGCTGATGACGCTGGGCGCGGCGCCCGAGGCGCTGGCGATCGGCTACCTGCGCAACCAGCGGCTGCTCGACCGGATCGAAGACATCGTTTCGGTGCAGGTCGACTGGGACGTCAACGCGGTAGTCATCAACACCCGCAGCGGTCTCAAGGACCTCGAGGCCAAGCTCGGAAAGCGGACGACGACCAGCGGCTGCGGCCAGGGCACGGTGTTCGGCGATCTGATGGAAGAGATCGACTCGGTCCGGCTGCCTGCCGATGCGACGCTCGACGCGCAGCCACGCTCTACGCGCTGCTCGACCGCGTGCGCGTGCACGAGACGATCTACAAGCAGGCCGGCGCCGTGCACGGCTGCGCGCTCGCGACCAACGGCGAGAGTGAAAGCGAGATCCTCTACTTCGTCGAGGACGTCGGCCGGCACAACGCGGTCGATGCGATCGCCGGGCGGATGTGGCTCGACCGGGTCGACGGCGGCGACAAGATTTTCTACACGACCGGGCCGGCTCACGTCCGAGATGGTCATCAAGGCCGCGCAGATGGGCATCCCGTTCCTGGTCTCGCGCTCGGGCCTGACGCAGATGGGCTACGAGATCGCGCAGAAGGTCGGCATCACGATGATCGGCCGCGCCACCAACAAGCATTTCCTGCTGTTCACCGGCGGCGAGCGCTTCCGCGCTTGAAGCGTGATGCACGCATCGAGTCCGTTCGACCATCCGATGTCCGCGCGGTCGATCACCGGCCTGGTGCTCGCCGGCGGCCAGGGGCGGCGCATGGGCACCGTCGACAAGGGCCTCGTGCCGCTCGCCGGCCGGCCGATGGTCGCGCACGTTCTCGAGCGACTGGCGCCGCAGGTCGACGACATCCTGATCAATGCCAACCAGCACACCGCCGAATACGCGGCGTTCGGCCACCGCGGTGATCGCCGACTCGATCGGCGGCTTCGCGGGCCCGCTCGCCGGCCTGCAGGTCGGGCTCGCGAATGCAAGCCACCCGCTGGTCGCGACCGTGCCCTGCGACTCGCCGTTCCTGCCGGCGGACCTGGTGGCGCGGCTGGCGGCCGCGCTCGAGGCGAAGGGATGCCAGCTCGCCGTCGCGCGCACGTTCGATCAGCCGCACCCGGTGTTCGCGCTGGTGCGCCGCGCGGTGCTGCCGCATCTGACGCATTTTCTCGAAGGCGGCGGACGCAAGATCGACGCCTGGTATTCGGCGCTGCGCATCGTCGAGGTGCGATTCGACGACGAGGCCGACGCCTTCCGCAACATCAACACCACCGACGAGCTCCGACAAGCCGATGCCTGAAACGATGACCGCGACACCGAAGACGCTGCGCGATGCCTCGTGCGCCGACGACTACGATCCGAACTCGATGCCGGTGGCCAAGGCGCGCGAGCTGATCCGCACGTTCCTGACGCCGATGAGCGCCGTCGAGCGCGTCCATGTCCGAAGCGCGCTTGGCCGCGTGCTCGCCGCCGACGTGATCTCGCCGATCGCCGTGCCCGGCCACGACAATTCGGCGATGGACGGCTACGCCGTGCGCTTTGCCGACCTCAAGCCCGACGCCGAGACCGTGTTGAAGCGGGTCGGCGAGTCGTTCGCCGGCAAGCCGTGGGCGGGCGACGATCGCTGCGGGCGAATGCGTGCGCATATTCACCGGCGGCGTGATGCCGCAGGGCGCCGACTCGGTGGTCATGCAGGAGCGCGCCAGCGAAGACGACAGCGGCGTGCGCAGTCGCACCGGGCGCGCTTGCCAAGGCGGGAACGAACCGGCGCTTCGCCGGCGAAGACCTGAAGGCCGGCCAGTTGGTGTTTCGCGCCGGCCAGCGAGTCAATCCGGCGGAGCTCGGCATGATCGCCTCGCTGGGCATCGGCGAGGTCGGCGTCTACCGCAGGCTGCGCGTCGCGTTCTTCTCGACCGGCGACGAATTGAAATCGATCGGCACGCCGCTCGCCGCCGGCGAAATCTACGACAGCAACCGCTACACGCTTGCACGGCATGCTGACGCGCCTCGGCTGCGAGGTCCTCGACATGGGCGTCGTCGAGGACGAGCCGAGGAAGCTGGAGAGCGCGTTTGCCGACCGCCGCGCAAGCGGCCGACGTCGTCATCACCTCGGGCGGCGTGTCGGTGGGCGAAGCCGACTACGTCAAGCAGCTGCTCGACAAGCTCGGCGAAGTGCTGTTCTGGAAAATCGCGATGAAGCCCGGGCGTCCGCTCGCCTACGGCAAGCTCGGCGGCGCGCATTTCTTCGGCCTGCCGGGCAATCCGGTCTCGGTGATGGTCACCTTCTACCAGTTCGTGCGCGATGCGCTGCGCATCCTTCAGGGCGAGCGCGACGTCGCGCCGCTGCCGACCTTCCGCGTGCCGCTGTCCGCGCCGATCAGCAAGGCGCCGGGCCGCACCGAATTCCAGCGCGGCATCCTGTCACCCGGCGGCGCCGGCGGCTGGACGGTGCGCACGACCGGCGACCAGGGCTCGGGAATACTGTCGTCGATGTCGCAGGCGAACTGCTTCATCATCCTCGGCACCGACACCGGCAACGTCGCGGCCGGCGAGCAGGTCGACGTGCAGCTTTTCGAGGGAATCATCTAACCGCGGCGCCGGTGTCATCGGGCGCTAGCAGCGTCCCTGCTCGAGCCAGCGCATCCGCTGCTCGAGCTCGACGATGTCGGCCGACTTGGCGAGGAACGCTTCGCGGCTGGCAACCTCCTGTTTCCAGAACCAGGTGTCCAGCCGATCGAGCAGGCCGACGCTGCGGGCTGCGGGGTGAGCGGTTACTTTGCCGGCGTCCGCGTTCGGGCCCCGCCCGATTCAGAATGCCGTAAGTCAGTGCCGCCAGGATGCCGACCCAGCTGCGGTCGCGTACGTCATATCCCTTTGATTCCATTGCTATTGCTCCTTCGCCTCGGATAGAGGCTCGTTCCAGGGCAGCGCGCGGTTTGTGCGCTGCACAATAGCAGTATGGGGTCGCAGGGAAGCGTGGTTCAAATCGGCATTTCGGATCGCCCCGATAGGCGCAAGCGATCGCCTAACTCGTTGAATCACTGTGTTTTGTACTTCGCCGGCACCGAGAGATGCCCGGTCCTGTCGGGCGGGCGTATGCAGCGGCCCGGACGACCCCGGGTGTCTAGCGGCGACCGGTCGAAAGCACGCCTTGGACGTCCTGGACCAGGCCGAGCGCGTGCTTCAGCTGCTCGAGGCTCTTCACCTCGAGCGTGAACGACATCCGCGCCTGCAGGTTCCGCGGTCAGCGTGTTGACCGCGGTGACGTTGATCTTCTCGCGCGAAAAAACTTCGCGAGATGTCGCGCAGCAGCCCCTGACGGTCCATCGCCTCGACGACGACGTCGACCGGAAAGACCTCGTCGCGCGGCGTGCCCCAGTCGGCGGTGATCAGCCGCTCCGGGCTGCCTTTCCTGCATGCGCGCGACGTTGCTGCAACTCTGCGCGATGGATCGTTATGCCCTTGCCGCGCGTGACGAAGCCGACGATCGGATCGGGCGGCGCCGGCTTGCAGCAGCGCGCGAGGCCGGTCATCAGCCGGTCGACGCCGACGATCAGGATGCCGCTGCCCGCGCCGCGCCGACTTGCTCGCGCGCAACGGCACCGCTTCGTCCGCGCGCGCAAGCGCTGCGGCGTCGCCGGGCTTGGCGACGACCTGGATCGCCGTGCTGCAGCGCGCGGGTGTTGAGCTCGGCGCGCGACACGGCGGCGAAGAATTCGTCGAGCTTGTCGAAGCCCGCCTTGCGCCGCGACCGCGTCGAGCTTCAGCGCCGTCTTGCCGGCGCGCTGCAAGTTCGCGCTCGACCATCGCGCGGCCCTGCGCGATCGTCGCCTCGAGCTGCTGCGCCTTGAACCACTGCCGCACCTTGGCGCGCGCGCGATGGCTGTGCACGTAGCCGAGGTCGGGGTTCAGCCAGTCGCGCGACGGCCCGCCCTGCTTGGCCGCGATGATCTCGACCCGCTGCCCGTTCTGCAGCGCGTAGTTGAGCGGCACCATCGCGCCGTCGACGTGCGCGCCGCGGCAGCGATGGCCGAGGCTCGGTGTGCACCGCGTAGGCGAAGTCGACCGGCGTCGAGCCGCGCGGCAGGTCGACGACCTTGCCCTGCGGCGTCAGCACGTAGATCGTGTCGGTGAACAGCGCTCGACTTGAACTGCTGCAGCCATTCGCCGGCGTCGGCGACCGCGTCCTTCCAGTCGAGCACCTGGCGCAGCCACGCGATCTTGTCGTCGAACCCGGGATCGCGCTGCGCGCCGCCGCCCTCCTTGTAGCGCCAGTGCGCGGCGACGCCGTACTCCGAGTGCTGGTGCATCTCGTGCGTGCGGATCTGCACCTCGAGCGGCTTGCCCTCGGGCCCGATCACCGCGGTGTGCAGCGAGCGGTAGTCGTTGGCCTTCGGCTTGGCGATGTAGTCGTCGAACTCCTGCGGCAGCGGCGTCCACAGGTTGTGCACGATGCCGAGCGCGGTGTAGCAGTCCTTGACGTCGTCGACCAGGACGCGCACCGCGCGGATGTCGTAGAGCGCGTCGATGCCGACGCTGCTTGCGGCGCATCTTGTTCCAGATGCTGTAGATGTGCTTCGGCCGGCCGGTGACCTCGGCCTTGACGCCGGCGGCGGCGAGCTCGCGCCGGAGCGTCGGCGACCGCCTGGTCGATGTAGCGCTGGCGATCGATGCGGCGCTCGTCGAGCAGCGGCGGCGATCCTGCTTGTAGGCTCGGGCTCGAGCGCGCGAAGGCGAGATCCTCGAGCTCCCACTTGAACTGCCAGACGCCGAGCCGGTTGGCGAGCGGCGCGAACAGGTCCTGCGTCTCGCGCGCTGCGCAGCGCTGCGTCGCGCGTCGCGGCGTGCCGCGCGCGTCGGCGCATCGGGGCTGCGACCAGATAGCGCAGCGCCTGCGTGCGCTCGGCGAGCTTGACCAGCACGACGCGGATGTCCTCGACCATCGCCAGCAGCATCTTGCGCAGGTTCTCGGCCTGCGCGTCGCGCGCTTCCTTGTGCGCGCCGCCTTCGCCAGCGACACCGTGCGGATCGCGCCCATGCGCGCGACGCCGGTCACGAGCTTCGCGACTTCGTCGCCGGCTTCCGCGGCGAACTTCTCGCTCGTCGAAGCCGCGCGATGTCCGGGACGCCGATCAGCAGCGCGGCGCGCACCGATTCGGCATCGAGCTTGAGCTCGGCGACGATCGTCGCGGTGCCGGTCGCGCGGTCGAGCCAGCCGTTCGCCTTCCGCGGTCGGCGCGTCGCCATAACGCTTGCGCGCGAGCTCGAACGCTGCCTCGATCGCCGTGCGCTCGGCGGCCGTGTAGCCGCTCGCGGCCTGCGCGACGCGCGCGGCGTATGCGACGCGGCGGACGACGCGGCTTGCAGGCGCGGTATGGATCAGCGCAACCATGCGCAGATTATACCGGCGCGCATGCGGCGTCTTAGCGCGGGAACTGCTGAGCTAAGCAGATGCGGGAATGTGGCGCTGCACGCGACGGTCAGTCTCGGCTTCTTCAGCCGCCGGCGCCGCTCACGCGGTCGCCACCAACGCCGCGGCAACCGCGTCGGCGATGCCGCGCGCGCACCGGTCGGCGGCGGCGGCTTCGCGCGCCTCGACCATCACGCGCAGCACCGGCTCGGTGCCCGAAGGCCGCAGCAGCACGCGGCCCGAGCCGTCGAGGCTCGCCAACGCTTCGCGCTCGGCGCGCCGGATCGGCTCGCTGCCGCGCCAGTCGAAGCCGCGGCGGATCGGCACGTTGATCAGCCGCTGCGGGAACAGCTGCGCGTCGGCGGTCGCGGCGGCGAGCGTCGTCTGCTGCTCGCGCAGCGCGCGCATCACGGCAAGCGCCGCGACGATCGCGTCGCCGGTCGTGTGCTTGTCGAGGCAGATGATGTGCCCGGAGTTCTCGCCGCCGAGCAGCCATCCCTTGTCCTGCATCATCTCCAGCACATAGCGGTCGCCGACGGCGCTGCGCTGCAGCGGAATGCCGCGGCGGTCGAGCGCCTGCTCGAATCCGAGGTTGCTCATCAGCGTGCCGACGACGCCGCCGGCGGTCGCGCCGCGCCGCCAGTAGTCGAGCGCGATCACGTAGAGCAATTGATCGCCGTCGTAGATGCGCCCTTCGGCGTCGACCATCATCAGGCGGTCGCCGTCGCCGTCGAGCGCCACGCCCAGATCGGCGCCGTGCTCGAGCACCGCGGCCTGCAGATGCTTCGGATGCGTCGCGCCGACGCCGGCGTTGATGTTGATGCCGTCGGGCTCGTTGCCGATCGCGACGACCTCGGCGCCGAGCTCGTGGAACACCGGCGGCGCGACGTGATAGCCGGCGCCGTGCGCGCAGTCGACGACGATCTTCAAGCCCTTCAGGTCGAGATCGTTCGGGAACGTGCTCTTGCAGAACTCGATGTAGCGTCCGGCCGCGTCGTCGACGCGCCGCGCCTTGCCGAGCTCCGCCGACTTGACGCAGGTGATCGGGCCGTCGATCGCCCTGCTCGATCGCATGCTCGACGGCGTCGGGCAGCTTGGTGCCGCCGGCCGAGAAGAACTTGATGCCGTTGTCCTCGAACGGATTGTGCGAGGCGCTGATCACGATGCCCGCCGACAGGCGCAGCGCGCGCGTCAGGTAGGCGACCGCCGGCGTCGGCAGCGGCCCGGACAGATAGACGTCGACGCCGGCGGCGGACAGCCCCGCCTCGAGCGCCGCCTCGAGCAGGTATCCGGAGATGCGCGTGTCCTTGCCGATCAGCACCGCCGGCGTCGTGCCGGGCCGCGCCGCCGATTCGGCCGCGAACACGCGCCCGGCAGCGTAGCCGAGCCGCAGCACGAGCTCCGGCGTGATCGGCGACTCGCCGACGCGGCCGCGGACGCCATCGGTGCCGAAATAGTTCTTGGTCATGGTCGAATGCTCATTCGCCGCCACTCAGTGCAGTCATTATGAACTCACGCGCTTCCACTTGCGCTGTCAGCGTGTCGGCCTGTCTGCACCGCCTGCCAGATCTTGAGCGCGTCGACCGTTTCGCGCACGTCGTGCACGCGCACCAGCGACGCGCCGCGGGCGACCGCCGCGAGCGCCGCCGCCAGGCTGCCGGCGCCGCGCTCGTCGACCCGGCGTCCGGTCAGCGTGCCGATCGTCGATTTGCGCGACAGACCCGCCACGACCGGATAGCCGAGCGCGACGATCTCGGGAAGCCGCCGCAAGAGCTCGAGATTGTGGGCCAGCGTCTTGCCGAAACCGAATCCCGGATCGACCGCGATGCGGCCGGGCGCGATGCCGGCGCGCTCGCAGGCCACTGCGCGCTCGGAAAGAAAAGCGACCACGACCGCGACGACATCGTCTTCGTACACGGCGCTGGTGCTGCATCGTCAGCGGCTCGCCCTGCATGTGCATCAGGCAGACCGCCGGCGCCGGCTCCCGGCGACGGCGTCCAGCGCGCCGTCGGCGCGCAGCGCGTTGATGTCGTTGACCATCGAGGCTCCGGCGGCGATCGCCGCGCGCATCACCGCGGGCTTGCGCGTATCGACCGAGAGCGGCACGCCGCGCGCGTCGCACTCGGCGCGCAGAGCCTCGAACAAGGGCAGCACGCGGTCGAGCTCCTCGCTGTTCGCCGGTCGGCGCGGCGCCGGGGCGCGTCGATTCGCCGCCGATGTCGATGATCGCCGCGCCGTCGTCGAGCATCCGGTGGGCGTGGGTCAGCGCGCGATCGCGGTCGGCGTAGCGGCCGCCGTCGAAAAAGGAATCGGGCGTGACGTTGAGCACGCCCATGACGCGCGGCCGATCGAGCGCGACTCGATGGCGGCCGCAGATCAGGTGCCGGGTGGCGAGCTCCGGCAAGGCTAGAGAGCGAACTAGGTTACGAAAATGAGCGTCAGGCAGGATTGGCCGAAGGCGCGGCGTCGGGACCGGTATCGGGACCGAACGTCGTTCCCGCGCGTCGCTGCCGCGGGCTTCGGCGGACGTGGCGGGCGGCCCTGCATGATGTCCTCGACCTGGTCGCTGTCGAGCGTCTCGACCTCGAGCAGCGCCTTGGCCATCGCCTCGACCTTGTCGCGGTTGTCCTCGATCAGCTTCCGCGCCAGCCCGTACTGCTCGTCGATGATGCGCCGGATCTCGAGATCGACCTTCTGCATCGTCGCCTCGGACACGTTCTTCTGCGTCGCGATCGAGCGGCCGAGGAACACCTCGCCCTCGTTCTCGGCGTACACCATCGGGCCCAGCGTGTCGGACATGCCGTAGCGCGTGACCATGTCGCGCGCCATCTGCGTCGCGCGCTCGAAGTCGTTGCTCGCGCCGGTGGTCATCTGGTGCATGAAGATCTCCTCGGCGATGCGGCCGCCGAACAGCACCGCGATGCGCTGCAGCAGGTAGTCGCGATCGTACGAGTAGCGGTCCTGCTCGGGCAGCTGCATCGTCACGCCCAGCGCGCGCCCGCGCGGAATGATCGTCACCTTGTGCACCGGATCGGACTTGGGCAGCAGCTTCGCGACGACCGTGTGTCCGGACTCGTGGTACGCGGTGTTGCGCTTCTCGTCCTCGGACATGACCATCGATTTGCGCTCGGCGCCCATCATGATCTTGTCCTTGGCCATCTCGAAGTCGTCCATGTCGACCAGGCGCTTGCTCTTGCGCGCGGCGAACAGCGCGGCTTCGTTGACGAGGTTGGCGAGATCGGCGCCGGAAAAGCCCGGCGTGCCGCGCGCGATCACCTCGGCCTTGACGTCGGCGGCGACCGGCACCTTGCGCATGTGCACCAGCAGGATCTGCTCGCGGCCGCGGATGTCGGGCAGCGGCACGACGACCTGGCGGTCGAAGCGGCCCGGACGCATCAGCGCCGGATCGAGCACGTCGGGACGGTTGGTCGCGGCGATGACGATCACGCCGGCGTTGCCTTCGAAGCCGTCCATCTCGACCAGCAACTGGTTCAGCGTCTGCTCGCGCTCGTCGTTGCCGCCGCCGAGGCCCGCGCCGCGCTGGCGGCCGACCGCGTCGATTTCGTCGATGAACACGATGCAGGGCGCGTTCTTCTTCGCCTGCTCGAACATGTCGCGCACGCGGGCCGCGCCGACGCCGACGAACATCTCGACGAAGTCCGAGCCCGAGATCGAGAAGAACGGCACCTTGGCTTCGCCGGCGATCGCCTTGGCGAGCAGCGTCTTGCCGGTGCCCGGGATTGCCGACCATCAGCACGCCGCGCGGAATGCGTCCGCCCAGCTTCTGGAACTTGGACGGATCGCGCAGGAACTCGACCAGCTCGGCGACTTCTTCCTTGGCCTCGTCGCAGCCGGCGACGTCGGCGAAGGTGACCGTGTTGTTCGACTCGTCGAGCATGCGCGCCTTGCTCTTGCCGAACGAGAACGCGCCGCCGCGCCCGCCGCCCTGCATCTGGCGCATGAAGAAGATCCACACGCCGATCAGCAGCAGCATCGGGAACCAGGAGATGAACACCTGCGCGAGGAAGCTCTGCTCCTCTTCCGGCTTGGCCTGGACCTTGACGCCGTCCTTGACCAGGTCGCCGACCATCCAGATGTCGCCCGGGCTGTAGGTGATGTTGGTCTTCTTGTCGGTGCCGATCCAGCGGATCGTGCGGCCCTCGATCGTCGCCGACTCGACCTTGCCCGGACTTGGCCTGGTCCATGAATTCGGAGTAGGAGACGGCGTCGCGCGTGGTCTGGCGGGCGTCGAACTGCTTGACGACGGTGAGCACGACCAGGCCGATGACCAGCCAGATCCCGACATTCTTCAACAGATTGTTCAAGGCAATCCTTGCGGCTCTGCGAGCCAGCACGCCCCGCAGCTAGCGGGGCCAAAGATACCTGAATTTTAGTCCTTAGCGGCCCTCCGGCGCCAGTCGCCCGGAATTGTCTCCATCCGGCAACAGCCGCAACTCGTCGCTTGCCCACCAAATAACACCTCACGGCTGCGGTCGCGCGACGCCTTGGGTTTACGTACGTAAACCTTGTCGAAATGACGCTGCATCAGCCGTTGAAACTCGGTAAAACCCTCGCCCTGGAACGCTTTGACGACCAAATCGCCTCCGGGTTGCAGCCATTCGCCCCGCGAAATCCAGCGCCAGCTCGCCCAGATGCACGCCTCGCGCCTGGTCGGCGGCTTCAATACCGCTAAGGTTGGGGGACAGGTCCGATAACACAAGCTCGACCTTGCGCCCGCCGAGCTCGGCCTCGACGGCCTGCAGCACCGCATCGTCGCCGAAAGTCGCCCTGGATGAAGCGCACGCCGGCGACCGGGTCCATCGGCAGCAGGTCGACCGCGACGATCCGCGCCGACGCGCCGAGGCGCTGGCGCAGCACCTGGCACCAGCTCCCCGGCGCGGCGCCCAGGTCGACGACCGTCATGCCGGGCCGCAACAGCTTGTCCTTTTCGGCGAGCTCGGTCAGCTTGAACGCCGCGCGCGAGCGATAGCCGAGGCGCTGCGCCTCCTGCACCCAGTGATCGTTGACGTGCTCCTTCATCCACGCCTTGTTGAAGCGGTGCTTCTTGCCGGTCGGATTGCGCGGATTCGGGAGTTTGCTCATGGCGCTGCAACATACGCGTGGCAGGCTTGATCGACAAGCCTTCGCGCGACGATATTGCTGCACTTGCAGCATGAATTCAGCGTTGACGCGAGGACGGAACGGGCCTAGGGTAAATATTGCCCGGCCTGATTTGGAGGCCATCATGTCCGTCATGCGCAACTTCTCGCCCGATCCACGGAAATCGCACGATCCCACGTTCGATTTCCTGGCCGCGTACGACAATCGAACCTGGTCCAACGACGACGGCGCGCTGCTCGGCCAGCTGCAGATGCTGCGCGAGGGCGGCAGCTTCGCGCCTTCGGGCGACGACAAGGTCTGGCAGCAGGCGGTGAGCCGCGCGCTGTCGGCGACGTAGGATCTAGTCGAGTCGTTCACCGCCTTGCTCTCGGCCGTTCGTGTCGAGAGGACTCACGACGCCACGGCCGCCGCGGTTGAGGACGTGGGTGTAGATCATCGTCGTGCTTACGTCGGAATGACCCAATAACTCCTGCACGGTCCTGATGTCGTAGCCGGCTTCGAGCAGGTGCGTCGCAAACGAATGACGCAAGGTGTGCGGCGTCGCCGGCTTGACGATGCCCGCATCGCGCACCGCCTGGCGCATCGCGCGCTGGAATGCCTGATCGGAAACATGGTGGCGCCGAACGGCGCCGCCGCGCGGATCGCGCGACATGTTTCGCGACGGAAAAACGTACTGCCAACCCCAGTCGCACGCCGCGCCCGGATACTTGCGCTGCAGCGCATTCGGCAACCAGGTCGCGCCGAAGCCGTCGCGGAGATCCTGCGCATGCAGCTCGCGGACTGTCGACCAGATGCGCGCGCAGATCGCGGCGCGAGATTGCGCGGCAGCATCGTCATGCGATCCTTCGCGCCCTTGCCGTCGCGCACGACGATTTCGCCGCGCGCGAATTCGACGTCCTTCACGCGAAGCCGCACGCCTTCCATGATGCGCATGCCCGATCCGTAGAGCAGCGCGCCGATCAGCCGGTGCGTTCCTTCGAGACGAGCGAGAACGTTCGCGACTTCGTTGCGCGTCAGCACGACCGGCAGGTGCGTCGACGCCTTCGCCGGCTGGACGCCTTCCAGCCATGGCAACTCGATGTCGAGGATTTCCCGGTACAGAAACAGTAGCGCGCTGCGCGCCTGATTCTGCGTCGCCGCGGCGACATGTCGCGCGACCGCGAGATCGGTGAGAAAAGCCTCGATTTCCGGCGCGCCCATCGCCACCGGATGACGCTTGCCGTGAAAATGGATGTAGCGTCTAATCCAGTCGACATACGCCTGCTCGGTGCGGATGCTGTAATGCTTCAGCCGGATCCGATGGCGAACCTGGTCGAGCAGACGTGCCGG
This sequence comes from uncultured beta proteobacterium, assembly GCA_963697485.1. Taxonomy (GTDB): domain Bacteria; phylum Pseudomonadota; class Gammaproteobacteria; order Burkholderiales; family Casimicrobiaceae; genus PALSA-1003. Next base: position 686,446 of record CAVOOD010000003.1, on the reverse strand, counting down.
ATGCGAAATCGGGTCCATCGAATGAGCGGCGCGTTTAGGCGCCACTAATAAGGGAGACCGTGTTGATTTTGGGGGACGGTTTGCGGGGTCAGACTACGACTGATGGACGATTGACGCTTTGTTTAGCGTCACGACGGGGTTGGGGTCCGTCGTTTAGGCGGTCAATTTTTAGTTAGGCCTACTCACGAATCGATGCTCGAGTCTTCGCGAATCTCACTCTTCGGTCGATCATCGCTTCGTGCGAGGTCGTGCACCGTCTATGCCGCCAGCGTTGCTGGCACGCATGATCACCTTGGGCGAGCTTCGACTCGCGGCTCGCTTCCAACGCAGTGCATCGATGTGGCAGACGTTGTCGCGCCCGTGCCTACCATGCGGTCAATATGGCGCCTGCAGGCGAGACAGCTTGGTGCGCCTGTACTTTCGAGCCGCGTGATGCTCGGCACGCGTTCGCTGATTCCGCTGATGTACGAGGTTGCTGATGATTCGTTCGTCGCGATCTTGTCTCGAATCGCGAACGCATTGGTCTTCGATGACAACATGTAACGTCTGTCGACTTGGTCGTTCCAACTGTGGAGCAATATTGTTTCACGTTATGCGCATGCTCGACGGCACCGTGTCACGCTACGCAGGCCTAACCACGCGGTCAACACGGACGCCCACCGGCGGCGCTTCGCGCCTTGGTGGTCGCCGGTTACCTTGGTTCGTTAGGCGCTCCGGCCACTTCCTGCGCATGTGCACGTCGATCGCTTCAGGCCACCGAGTCATTGCTCGAGCGACGTCGATCGCGTCCGTGGCCTCTATCGCGACGCGTTACGGCGATGGAGCATGGGTCGCCATCTTGGCGCGGCATCGGATGAACCGTGCGGCTTCGTCCTCAATGGAGTCGTGCAGTCGCGGTCGTGCTCGTCGAACGACACCCGAGTGAGACATTCTTGGTCGCATGCGCGTCGACGGCCAACGGCTACGCTTCGCCTACCGTCGAGAATATCGAGCGCGGTTCGCTGCGGTCGCGGCGGTGGCGCAGTCGTCGTTCGGCCCGAGGTACGCATTGCGTCGCACGCGCTGGTTCGTGCATCGCAGATCGCTAGGGCAACCTCATTGCGTTCGAGCAGCCGTCAATGAGCGCAGCCGAGGCCTAACCACGCGGTCAACACGGACGCCCACCGGCGGCGCTTCGCGCCTTGGTGGTCGCCGGTTACCTTGGTTCGTTAGGCCGCATCATGACACCGATTCGTGAGCGTCTTGGCCTCGTGCGGTGCGCACGATGCTTGCGTGGTGACGTTGGCGCCATCGGCAGCTGTTCGCTTCGATGGTCATGGAGTGACTTCTGGATCGCGTCTCATCGGTTGGTGCTGCAACGTATCCAACTTGGCGCGTCCATCTTCGTAGCCACGCCGCGGTCAACGTTCCCGAGGCTACGATGATACGCCTCTCGTGGTCACCGCGGCATCATGGTGAACCTCGTGACTCGGCGCGTCGCCTGAGCGCTACGTCTGATCGCAGAAGGTTGGCAAGTCTATGCGAATGACTCGCGTCGCTGCCGCTCACTGGTGTACGATCCGCTGGCGCACATGGCTCGTCGCCATCATCGCGGCAGACTTCCGCATGCGACAGCCAGCTGTGCGGCCTAACCACGCGGTCAACACGGACGCCCACCGGCGGCGCTGCGCGCCTTGGTGGTCGCCGGTTACCTTGGTTCGTTAGGCCTCGCGAAATGATCATCAATGGGTCGCGTACGACTTCAGGCTGTCCTGCAGGTCGTCGTGGCTGGCGCGTCTTTGCCTTCGCGTCTCACATATTTGCGGCGCTCCTTAGCCGCCATGGCTAGCCATCGTGGTTCTCTCTGGTCGGACTCCGTTCTGTCGCCGCCTTATCGCTCGTTTCCTGCTGATCGGCTATTTCCGGGCCTGTCTGCGGGCTTATCGTCTCCCTGCCGTGCTTGCGTGTGTGCTCGCGTCCCTATCGTCGGCGTATGTTCGCTGCCATTCATCGTTCCGAGGCCTAACCTCCGCGTCAACACGGACGCCCTCGACGGCGCGTGCATGCCGTCCTCGGCTCCGGTTAGCTTGGTTCGTTAGGCCTACGATCGTGCCGTACCTCTGTCGTCGTGTGCAAAGCCAATCGCTCTTGGACAAGTTCCGAGCGTCTCTGCGCAGTTGTTAGGTCGAACTTGCCGACTGGTCATTGTCCATAGCGCTTCCGCGTTGCCATTCGTCGCCGACCGCTTTCTGCGGCATGGTAGAGCACATTGCGACATCGGGCGCTTCCTCAGCTGCGGTTGTCGTAACGTTCGCGAGCGTCGTGTCCTCGGCGCACAGATCGTGGTGTCGAGGCCTAACCACGCGGTCAACACGGACGCCCACCGGCGGCGCTTCGCGCCTTGGTGGTCGCCGGTTACCTTGGTTCGTTAGGGCTCACGTCGGATAGCGCACCGAGGTTGGCGTTCAGTTCTGCACCTACCTCGCCCATTACATCAACATCGTTCTCGCATCAGGCGTCGTTCTGCGCCATAGCCACAAACTCACGAACCCGAGGCGCGGCGCGCTGGCGCATGTTTCTTTAGCCTTGGCTCACGGCTACATTCGGCCTATCCTCGCGGCATCGCAACCTTAGGCGCAGGGCATCGCGCTGGCAGGCTACGTTCATGGCTCACGGCAGCGGAGTTGGCGTAGCGCACACGGCGTCCCCACGGGAGCACAGCAGCGTGGCTGTGCTTGCCCGCCCTTCGTCATCGTCGTCGCACCGTGCGCCCTAACCACGCGGTCAACACGGACGCCCACCGGCGGCGCTGCGCGCCTTGGTGGTCGCCGGTTACCTTGGTTCGTTAGGCGTCGACATGTCACTGGATCTTCGCGCATTTCTGATCGCGCTTGCGACGTCGATTCCAACGAACATGATCGTTTTCGTCTCGTCACTGCGTCGCGGAGTGATGACCTACTGACTTGCGTCGGACCGTCATCGCCATCGGGTACGCGGCGCCACTGCTGGCTGGTTCAGTCTACGGTTATCTCGTGCGAGAGGCATCACTTTGGTGCTTTGCTTATCCGGCATCGCTTCGGCCGTATGCGCGGCGGCCTGAACCTTGCATGGCGAGTTTGGTTTTCCCGTTGACGTGGCGGTTTGAACAATTCGCCCTGGTCATTGGTCGTTCTCTACTTCTGATCGTGCCACTCGTTGTCATTGGAGCGAGCGGTTGGCGCTGAATTGCACCGTGGCGCGCGCGCCTAACCACGCGGTCAACACGGACGCCCACCGGCGGCGCTTCGCGCCTTGGTGGTCGCCGGTTACCTTGGTTCGTTAGGCCTCATGTCTGCGAAATCCGATGCCGATACGAAGCCGATCTGGAGCAGCTTCGGCGCTTGTATGTCGTGGCTCGCCCAGTCAGCGTCGATGTTGCAGCCACGATCGAAAGCCCGGAACATGGCCCGACAGCTCGTAACGTCGGTCGCCGGTCGTCGGATTTGCCGGTCACTCGCATGCATCTGTCGACCAATCGAGGCTGGCCTGTCGGACGTTTATTCCAGGTTAGCTCGCTGACTGCAGACCGAATCGAGGCATACTTGAAAGCAATCGTGGCATTCCACCGATTCTCGACGCCGGACTGGAGATTATTCAAATTTGCGTTCGCTATCGCAACGTGCTTACCCTGCATTCTTGGCCAGACACTTTTCCTGAACTCATTCGCTCTGATGGCGCATCCGTTGCTGCATCGAGTATTCGGGCTGAGGCCTAACCACGCGGTCAACACGGACGCCCACCGGCGGCGCTGCGCGCCTTGGTGGTCGCCGGTTACCTTGGTTCGTTAGGCCTGTTCCATCCATCGCACTCGTCAGCCCACCAACAACCAACCTCCCACTCTTCACGGCTGCCATCGACTGCACGAGAGTTCTACGCAATAGAGAGCGCTCAAATATTCATGGATGTCCGCAACCTGGAGGATCCAATGACTGAATCGCAAAAGCTGCTTTGGGGCGGCATCGCAATGATCGTCATAGGCTTGGGCATAGTTATCTTTGGTGGCACCTACTCGACTGGCGGCTCATAGAGCTTTTTGGCTTTCGCTTCGGTCGTGGCGAAATAGAAAAGATGAGCACAGCGCAGTCGTGGTTTTGGGGCGTTGCCCTCATTGTTGGCGGTGCTGTCCTTGTGAAATTCTCTGGCGCAATCGGCTGAAGTGAGTCAAGCGCTAACCCGGGGCGGCAGGCTCTAGTCATGCTGCTAGAGCTATGCCGCAGGCCTAACCACGCGGTCAACACGGACGCCCACCGGCGGCGCTTCGCGCCTTGGTGGTCGCCGGTTACCTTGGTTCGTTAGGCCACGAACCTTACGCACCCGACACGCCCACCTCTGCATGGCTCAGTGCCACTCTTAGCGATTGATGAACCGCCGCATCATTGGTTTTCACGAGGATGATGAGCATCATTGGGTTGCCGAACTTGATTGCGGGCACAATCAGCACGTGCGACACAACCCACCATGGTCAAATCGCCCCTGGGTCGTTACTCCCGAGGGGAGGAAGGCTGCTTTCGGAAATGTGCTCCATTGCAAGAAATGCGATATAGGCGCGCCGAAGGATCGATGACGTCCATGGGCAACCGCTCGTGGCCTAACCACGCGGTCAACACGGACGCCCACCGGCGGCGCTGCGCGCCTTGGTGGTCGCCGGTTACCTTGATTCGTTAGGCCCCATGCGCGCGTTAATCCTGTCCGCCTTCCTAGTGCTGCTTGGTGCCTGCGCGGCCGTAACGTCGGCGCAGCCGCCTGTGGTGGAGATATTGCCGACCAACTACGTCGTGGAAAGCGTCACGTTGAATACGCCCGCGGGCTCAAGACCTATCTTGCCGAGCACGGCATTCGTGAGATCCGCCTATCGTTCGCCCACGACCTTAAATACGCACGTCTTACGGAAACGCTTATCGCCATTCGCGACGCCGGAGTTTCAATTGGTATCGTTGGCAGCATGAATGACTAGCTCACCCATGGCCAAAGTTCTCCGCACGATAATTCGAGGTCGCCCGAGCGGCATCAAACACATGGGGCCTAACCACGCGGTCAACACGGACGCCCACCGGCGGCGCTGCGCGCCTTGGTGGTCGCCGGTTACCTTGGTTCGTTAGAGCGTCTGCGCACGACTCCGGCTGAGCACTGTGCGCAGTATGTCGGAAGCGGTCTCTCGACTGCGTGTCATCGCCAGTTGGCGGGCTCGAGCGTTGGCAGGTCGCATCGTAGTGGCACACGACGAGTCTTGCCGGTTCGCAGATGACTTCACGCGACGCGCATGCATCGCGGGCCTAACCACGCGGTCAACACGGACGCCCCCCGGCGGCGCTTCGCGCCTCCTTCGGGTCGCCGGTTACCTTGGTTCGTTAGGCGGCGAGACATGTCGGAATTGATTGTCTACGCGACTCACAAGGACGCAGACACAATTCGCGTTTGGATTAACGCGGAAACCGACATCGCCTGGATAGTTAAGGCCGCACAAGAAGGAAATTCATACGAATGGCGCGCCGTCGAAAATATCGACTCACTCTCTGAGCAAAGTTACGCGCTCTGGCATATCGGAAGCGAGCCGTTGAATGTGCCTTCCGGTCACCGAGACGTACCAGATGCTATTGTGGCCAATCCCTTCCAAGGTTGGTCGCAAACCCTGGAGACCGCTCAAGCAACCGCTCCTTGGTTCGGGAGTGCCCTTCCAGGTCCATACGTATTTCGCTTTGCTGAGTCCGGCCGGGAAGCGTCGCGCTCATTGGGTCGATCGGGGTTCTCCTGGGCTATGGATCGATATAAGAGTATTGGCAAACCGGCCCATCCGAATGCGAAGCGCTGGTGGTCACGACTTCGTCGATTCCTAGCGCAATCGTCAACGCAAATTGCTTGGTCCAGCTCCTCCGCCGCGCGTGCCTTCGTATTTCCGGACGCACTTTCCCAAATCAATCAGGGGCGTCCTCGCGACGTGAATCCGTGAAACGCCCTCTAACGCCGCCTAACCACGCGGTCAACACGGACGCCCACCGGCGGCGCTTCGCGCCTTGGTGGTCGCCGGTTACCTTGGTTCGTTAGGGCGTCATGCGCTCGCAATAATCGTCCAGTCGGAACTGCGTCGCTGAGTCTATCGTGTCTATCGCTGTTGTTCTCGCTTGCACGGCAAATGCGTACGCGCTTCGTCCATGGATACACTGGCAGTGCTGCTTCGGGTTATGCCATCGGTCGCAGACTTCCGAAAGCGACGCAGTTCGGGGCTCGCGCAGTTTACCTGCGACGCAATGTTTACGTGGTTCTATTCCTTCGAGAATCGGGAAGTGTTCGTGTGACAGCTCGCTCGCACGCATTCGGGGGCTGTCTGCACGTCCTCCATTGCGACGGGCTACTCGCGTTGCGGCGGCGATGCTTGCGCTGACTACGACGGAAGCTCTATCTGAGCTTCGACAGTCAGTCCGGGCGGACTTTCGCGCGACATCGTCGGAGTAGTGTCAGCAGTGCTCAAGCGTGGTGGCCAATCTGTGCGAGCTCGCCTGGCTAAAAACACCGTGACGCCTAACCACGCGGTCAACACGGACGCCCACCGGCGGCGCTTCGCGCCTTGGTGGTCGCCGGTTACCTTGGTTCGTTAGGCAGCGCAATGCACGACGACGCGGCTCGCATGTTCAAGGAGGCTCGCGGTCGCATTCACGACGCCGCTCTCCTGAGCCAGAGCCTGTCGCGCGCGACCGACTCCGATGCCTTTCTGCGCATCCTCGGATTCGAGATCCTCTTGAAGTGCGCGCTTGTGGTTGGCGGCGTCAAACCCGCGAGGAATCACAAGTACGTTCAGCTTTGGCGTGAACTACCGTCCGACGCACAGGCGAGTATCCTCGCTGGTGCACGCGCGCGCATGCCAGGTCACGCTGACCTATCGGACCTGGACAATCTACTGAATTGGTATCAATTTGTGTTCGAGAAGGCTCGGTACCACTACGAGCTTTACAAAGGCTATTCGCTCGAAGAGCAACATGAGCTTGGCGAGCTCTGGGTATCGCTTGGGTCGCCTACCGAAGAGGCAATCGTTCAGTACTATCCCAGCGAGTTGGAGTGCCTAATTCATGGTCTTGAGCAGTTTATCGAGCGCGCTGCCTAACCACGCGGTCAACGCGGACGCCCACCGGCGGCGCTGCGCGCCTTGGTGGTCGCCGGTTACCTTGGTTCGTTAGGCCCCAAGCCACATGGCCAATTCTGCCAAGCTCGGTATCGGTCAACCGCTTCGTCGCGCTGATTCTTGCGCTGGTCTGGGCCAGCGCTGGCGTTGCGGGGCTGACGGTGGCATTCGCCCATGGTGTGTGGGTGGCTGCAGTCGCCGCAGTCTTTGCGCTTTGGTATGCGGTTCTCTGGGCGCGCGTTGGCGTTCAGGCGCGCTTGCTGACGTGGAGCGAATTTGCCACCCCATGGCGCGCACGCTAGCCAACTTGTGGCCTAACCTCTCGGTCAACACGGACGCCCATCGGCGGCGCTGCGCGCCTTGGTGGTCGCCGGTTACCTTGGTTCGTTAGGCCCCACAACGCGAGGAACACGAGATGATCTCTCGACAGTGGAAGGGAATCGCCAGGCGCGAAGATGCCGAACGCTACGTCGACCATCTCAAGGGCGATACGTTTCCGAAACTCGCATCGCTCCCCGGGTTTGTGCGGGCGAGCATTTTGCGTCGTGACGTACCCAGCTGGCACAGAGTTCCAAGTGGTTAGTGTCTGGGAGTCGTTGCAAGCGATCCGAGCGTTCTCGGGCCCCGATGTCGAGGCAGCCGTCGTTCCGCCTGTGGCGGAAGCGATGATGGTTGAATTCGATCGTCGAGCGGCACATTATGAAATTGCGTTTACCTTTGAGGGCGGCCGTGGGGCCTAACCACGCGGTCAACACGGACGCCCACCGGCGGCGCTGCGCGCCTTGGTGGTCGCCGGTTACCTTGGTTCGTTAGGCGGCACTCGAGCATCGTCTGAAGTCGGCCAGGGGATGTACGGGAATTTGACTCATTGGAGTTCGCAATGATCTATCGACTCAGTTTATTGTTGATTGCCCTTGCCTGGTCCACGTTGGTTCAAGCCGGTCCTAAAGAAGACGCAGCTTGCTGCGTACGAGAAATTCTTCACGCTGTTCACCACTGGCAACCAGGTCCAGCTAGCCGCACTCTTTGCTCCAGATGCGCTGTTCTATGGCACCGGTTCTGCCGACGTTGTCACTACTCCAGAAGGCGTAATCGCGTATTTCACAGGAGCCTTGTCTGGAACTCGCGGCGAGGTTCAGGCTAGGCCATTTGAGAATACGGCGCTGCTGCTTTCAGACACCGTCGTGGCGATCTCAGGAAAATGGCAATCCGAGAGGACTCTCGACGGAACGATGGTTACGGCTGGACCGTCACGAGTCACCGTCGCGATGCAAAAACGCGGTGACAAGTGGCTAATCGTCCAGTTTCACAACTCGCCTACGCCGAAGCCACGCGCCGTAGCGGCCGCAACTGCTTCGTCCGGTTAACAGCTAGCTGCGTGCCACGTGCTTGGTCACTGGCGCAGCCGCAATGCGGCCTAACCACGCGGTCAACACGGACGCCCACCGGCGGCGCTGCGCGCCTTGGTGGTCGCCGGTTACCTTGGTTCGTTAGGCCTCCATGATGAACGTGCGATTCGCAGCCACAGCCAAACGGCACGCCGAAACGAATGGACGCCAGCTCGTGGACGACATTGGCCATCTTTTACTTGTGGTATCCATGGTGGTCTCCACGGGCAGTTACCGGCAAGCACTTGGTCGTCAGTTTCTGGCGCCATGATTGGGCTATATATGGCAATTTCTTCTGACAACCGCGCTTTTGGCCGTCCTTCTAATCAACGTAAGCGAGAGTTTCTGGAACGCACACGGTGCCGTGCTCATTCGGCCCGACGCAGAAACGTGCACCGGGGTGCTAGCTCTAATCGCATGCTTGGTGCTTTCATTCGCATGCGTAACGGGAGTGATCGCTTATCTCATTGCAGGCCTTCCGTCAGTCAAAGACCTAGCTATGAATGGAGGCCTAACCACGCGGTCAACACGGACGCCCACCGGCGGCGCTTCGCGCCTTGGTGGTCGCCGGTTACCTTGGTTCGTTAGGCCTCTACAGTATCGGACCAGTCATACTTCATCGCTAAAGAGGAGCGTTACCGTGAAGCCTTTCACCACAGTCGCGGTCGTTTTCCTAGCGCTAATTGCGATCGTTCACTTGCTTCGTCTCGTCGCTGGCTGGGACGTAACAGTCGTCGGGTTCGTCATTCCAGTATGGTGGAGCGCATTAGGCTTTCTCATTCCAGGCGGGTTGGCGTTTATGCTTTGGCGCGAGGCACATAGGTGACGAGGCCTAACCACGCGGTCAACACGGACGCCCACCGGCGGCGCTTCGCGCCTTGGTGGTCGCCGGTTACCTTGGTACGTTAGGCGTTGACCATGCCGCGTGACATTGTTGAATTCTTTGAGCACTATCGTGATGCCTTCGATCGACTCGATGGAGAGGCGATCGCTGACCTCTATTGCGTCCCATCGGGCATTGTCAGCGATCGCGGTTTCACTGCGTGGCAGTCGCGCGCGCCGATTGTCGAAAACATGGTTGCTTTGTGTGCTCTCTATCGTGCCAACGGTTACAAGTATGCTCGGTTTGAGCCACACCATTTCATCGAACAAGGGGGCGACTTTGCGGTGGCCGATGTCGCGTGGACAATCGAGCGCGAACCTGCCGCGGAGTCATGGCAATTCCACACAACGTACAACCTACGTCGCACGCCTGAGGGCTGGCGCGTTGTGCTATGTACAGCGTATGAAGAGAAGCGTCTCAACGCCTAACCCGTCGCTCAACCGGACGCCCGCCGGCGGGCTTTCGCCCGCGCGTCGGTCGCCGGTTACCTTGGTTCGTTAGGCCGCACGAATACCGAGGAGCCTCGCATGTCAGAACATCCTTCGCCCGTTCCACCGCGGACCCCCGCCGCGGCGCAGCCGTCTTCGACCTATCAGCCCACACCCGATGAGGAGGCGCTGATCCGCCTTTCGCAGGAATGGATGCACGTCGCCTTGGTCGAAAAGGACGAGCGGCGACTCAGGAGCCTTATGGCGCCTGAATTCACCCTGCAAATCTGGGATGCCTCACTAGCAGCGCAGGATCTGGACACTTGGATGCATACGCTGTTGCAGCGACTAGCCGCCGTCGAGCTCAAGTACACCTCATTAAGCGCCCGAGTGTTCGGCGACATCGGCATCGTGTACAGCGCGTTTTGGTGGAAGGGTACGATGGATGGGCAGCCATTCACGGACGCTGGCTTCATGGCCGATGTCTGGTCGCGCCTATCCGGTTCTTGGCAGGTGGTTGCGCGACGCAGTGCGCCACAGCAGCAAGTCCAGCAACTTCAAACAACATGAGGCACGAAGTGCGGCCTAACCTCTCGGTCAACACGGACGCCCACCGGCGGCGCTTCGCGCCTTGGTGGTCGCCGGTTACCTTGGTTCGTTAGGCTCCACTGAATCGCTCTGAACTCGGGATGATCTCTCGCAGTCGTCGTGCATCGCCAGGCGCCCTGTACGATCGGTCGCTCATCGGTTCGGCCGTCCAAACGGCAAACTTGGAGCACCTCGCATCGTTCCTCTGGTTTGTGCGGGCGCGCTGTTGCGTCGTGAGCACCGCGTTGGCACTGTCGTCCCAAGTGGTGCCTCTGGCAGCCGTTGCCAGCGGTCCGCCTTGGTCCCCGATGTCGAGGCGTTGTCGTTCCGCCTGGTGCGGATAGCTATGATAGGTCGCAATCTCGATCGTCGCGCATCGCACTTTATGGCTTTGCCATTTCGCCACCGGGTATTGCGGGCGTGGAACCGCATTGGAGCCTAACCACGCGGTCAACACGGACGCCCACCGGCGGCGCTTCGCGCCTTGGTGGTCGCCGGTTACCTTGGTTCGTTAGGCCTCATGCACACCCACGTCACACCGCTTCGATGGTTGGCGCTTGTCGTGGCTGTGATCGCCTCGTTTAATGCGCGTGCCGTGTGCCTGGATCCTCACAGTCTGTCCGCTTGCTACCACCCAACTCTCGAGCAGAGGTAAAGACCTCCGACGCGATCATTGTCGGCACGGTTGTCCACGTTCAGCGATTGAACGAAGCAAGACTGATCCAGATGGGCTGGAGCTCGCTTATATACTCGGTCCGAGTGAAAAAAATCCTTCGCGCAGCAATCAACCAGTATCGCTGCTAAATGCGTCGAACGATTCTGGTGGCATATCGCATGTCGGCCGGTCGAAAGCCACTTGTCATTTTGTCGCGGCAAAGCACCTTCTTTACCGTCGACACGCGGCAACTCCAGGGACTTACGACAAGATCCCACCGCCGTTGATCGGGTCAAGTTCGTTCTTCGGAGCGAGAAGCATCGCCCTAACCACGCGGTCAACACGGACGCCTACCGGCGGCGCTGCGCGCCTTCGTGGTCGCCGGTTACCTTGGTTCGTTAGGCCTCGCCAGCCAACCGTGGTGCCGGCTCCCAAGGAGAAAATGAGTCTGAATCACCACGAGGTACATCCATCTCGAACGAACAGTACAGTCTGCTCGCGAATCGGCGCCAGTCGTTCGACGCTCTACTTTGGCAAACGCCCGTGCTAAGCCTGACGGCACAAGCGTTCCTCTTCACGATTGCGTTAAGCGCCGGGAACAAGCCATTTGCGAGGTTTATCGCTGCGACGCTAGCTCTGATCGTAGCTCTTGCCTCGTTGCGCTCATGGCGAAGCACAGATACCACGAAGAATCTTGCTCCAAGCTCCTACAATTTTACGAGGGTAAAAACCATCTGCACCCTGTTCACGGTTCCCGTGTGAGTGATAGCGACCCCCGTTACATTCGTTGGAGTTCGTACGTCATCTGGATTGCGGCGCTCTGGGCATTTGTGATCGCTGCAGCCTTGGTGTTGTTAAGCCTCGCCCTCCAGCGCGAATGGCTATGAAGCATGGCCTAACCGGGCGTTCACCCGGACTCCCAGCCGGCGGCGCTCGGAGCCCCACATCGCAGCGGTGGTGGCGGTGAATTTGCGAAGGCCATTTAGTCCAAACACGAGGCCTAACCACGCGGTCAACACGGACGCCCACCGGCGGGGCTGCGCCCCTTGGTGGTCGCCGGTTACCTTGGTTCGTTAGGCCTCATGGCCGAGTCCTTTGCACAGGTCTGCCGCCGAGCGTTTCAGCCTCTGGTGGCGCAGTTCGGTTTCAGCGAACCCGAAGTGACCGGATCTGGGCGTGAGTCTTTTGTGCGGTATCACAAAGGTTCGGCGACCGTTTCTATCGCATTCGAGCCAGGTACTGTCCCAATCGTCGAGTTCTTCTTCCCGGCCGGCCCCGGCGACAACTCCATTCCGTGGGCGGAGCGTGCTGGCGTTCCTTACGCACGCCGTATCCCACGTTTGCGGGCTAGCGCACAATGCGATCCAGCTCAACCGGAGTCGTTGGCTCCCTACCTCGAGCAGTCGATGGCAGAGCTGGCGCAAGCCGAAGCTAAGTTCTTGCGGGCATCACATAAGCACAATCATGCGGCCTAACCACGCGGTCAACACGGACGCCCACCGGCGGCGCTTCGCGCCTTGGTGGTCGCCGGTTACCTTGGTTCGTTAGGCCTCAAGCAGACCATGAAGGTACGCGACTTTGCGCTTGCGACAGGTCCAGCGAGTCGCTCTAATGTTCTCTGCGTCACTTGCCGTCGCAGCGCAACCACGCAACGATCTCTTGATAGCGGTCTTATGGGCATCAGAATTTGCGCTTCCGTTTTGGGCCGGATTTCGTGTTGCCCGCTTCGGAGGCACACTTTGGACGTGTACGTAGGAGGCGTTTCAGTGGCGGTCGGCGTTCTCGGAGGTGTGTTTTCAGACATCACGGGGTTTCGCCCCCTTCTGTTCCTCCTACCGATGGCAGTGCCATCGTTAGGGGCGATTTTGGAGCCAGGCGTCTTGGGATTGGCATTGGTATTCGCCGCGACCCTTGGCCTCGCGGCGGCGCACTTCATCGTTTTTTGCGCTTACAGCGCCGTGAGCGACGTCCCGGCCTCATTGCTCTTGGTGTGTTCCTGGTGTTTTTCGGCATCATGCCCGCCGAATTTGCCACCGGCGCAATGCTTAGCATCGCAACGCTCGTGGGTGGCGTTATGCTTATCGTTTTCGGGTGGATTGGCTGGCGAAGGAAGAGGGAAATAGATACGGCAGACGAGAGCAACGGCGAAGCAAGACAGCCAGTCGTTGCCTCGCAAACAAAAGGCGTAGTGGGCGCAGGAGACGGCAAAGGGGAAAATGGCGGTGTGGCCTAACCACGCGGTCAACACGGACGCCCACCGGCGGCGCTTCGCGCCTTGGTGGTCGCCGGTTACCTTGGTTCGTTAGGCATCTTAGCCATGTCATCAGTTAGCTTGAGCACCGTGTTCACTTGGGTCGTTTCGGTCAGCGTTATCCCCCTGTTCTTTCTTCTCCGTTACGGTGAAGATCATTGGCGTTTCGATAGCATCGGCACTTGGTACACGGTGTACAGCGCCATCTGTTTTGCCTTATTGCTCGGGGGCGTCTCCGTCGGTGTGATTGCTATAACTAGAGGCATCCGTAAACTTCAGCGTCGTTCACGATAGTGAGCAAACAGATGCCTAACCACGTGGTCAACACGGACGCCCACCGGCGGCGCTTCGCGCCTTGGTGGTCGCCGGTTACCTTGGTTCGTTAGAGAGCACCCTACCTTAAGGAGAATGCAATGCGGTCGCCTCATTGGTTGATGGCTGCCCTACTGGGACTTCTCATCACGGGCTGTGCGGGCCTCGGCACTTCCCCATCAATGGAAGTGCGACAGGCTCTTGCTCCGACCGGCAAGCTTCGCGTTGGGCTCCAGGCTGGCAGTCCCCACAATGTGATAACGGACTCCGTGACCGGAGAGACGAAAGGGGTAGGCTTTGACCTCGGAAAAGAGTTGGCGCGGCGTATAGGGGTTCCATTTGAGCCGGTTCTGTACCCGTCGGTCGGAGCGCTTCTCGACGGCGGAAGAGCAGGCGCTTGGGACGTCGCGTTTGTTGGGTTTAGTCCTGCACGGGCGAAGGAGTGGGACTTCACGCCGCTGCACCTGGAAATGGAATTTGGCTATCTCGTCCCCGGCGGTTCCTCCATCTCAACAATGGCCGAGATAGATCAGCCCGGGATTCGAGTTGCGGTCCAGGAGAAGTCCCAGCCAGATGTCTTTCTCTCTCGCACACTGAAAAACGCTGCAGTGGTCCGAGCATCAACTCTCGGTGGCACAGTGGAGGCGCTCAAATCCGCAAGAGCGGACGCAATCTTTAGCATCAAGCCAAGCCTGTTTGAGGTGTCGAATCAATTGCCTGGTTCTCGGGTACTCGACGGTCGAGCCGGTGTCGATCCACACGCTATGGTGATGCCGAAGGGGCGCGAAGTCGGGCTTCCATACGCGCGCCAGTTCATCGAGGAAGCGAAGTCCGATGGCCGAGTCAAAGCAGCGATTGAGCGGGCCGGAATGCGTGGCGCATTTGTCGCTCCGCTTGAATGATGCTCTCTAACCAGGCGGTCAACACGGACGCCCACCGGCGGCGCTGCGCGGCTTGGTGGTCGCCGGTTACCTTGGTTCGTTAAGCGTCTCACAAGATGCACGTGCCCAAGCGACTCATTTTTGGTGCGATACTCTTCATTGTTCCGCTCGCTGCGTGGGCTTTGGTAAAGCCGCTGCGCGTCCTGGCTCCTCAGCTGGAGGGACTCACGTGTGATGAATGGGTTTGCGTCGATGATACTTCGAGGCGCGCTGAGGCGACGAGACTCTATCGCGATGCGTTGAACTCTGTTCAAGCCTCAGTAGGCGCACTACACTCGGTCCCTCGCGCGATGTTCTGCGCTACACCCGCCTGCTCAGACAAGTTTGGCTTTACGGCAGCGCTCGCCTACGACGTCGGCATCTTCGCGGTCGTAATTAGTCATCGTGGCTGGCGCCCGTATTTGATCCGCCATGAGCTTATTCATCATCTTCAAAATGAGCGCTTGGGTTGGCTTCGAGCGCGGCTCTTTAAACCTGAATGGTGGAGAGAGGGCATGGCCTATTCACTGAGTCGAGATCCGCGCAGGCCTTTGCCGGAACCGCTCGAGGGCTATCGGTCACAGTTCGAGGCATGGTTCAAGCAAGTCGGGCCGGCGAGGCTTTGGGCCGAAGCTGAACACCTATGAGTCAGACGCCTAACCACGCGCTCAACACGGACGCCCACCGGCGGCGCTTCGCGCCTTGGTGGTCGCCGGTTACCTTGGTTCGTTAGGCGGCGACTTTCAGCGTAGGTGACTCCCATGGCCAAGCCTTTTTCGTGGCGCGAGCTGCGTGTCGAATGGCGCATCCTTTCTTATTACCAACGCTTTGAAGGACTCGTAGCCCTTGTTTTGACGCTCGTTGTCGCACTGATAATAGTTGTAGCGCTCTTCCGATTGACGTATGGAGTAGTGACGGGCCTGTTGCTAGGTGTGCTCAATCCGCTCGATCACGGTATTTTTCAATCGGTATTCGGCGAAATTCTGACCCTGCTCATTGCGCTGGAGTTTAATCACACCCTGCAATTTGTCGTGAATCGGCAGCAAAGCATCATTCAAACGAAGATCGTGCTTCTTATCGCTCTGCTGGCAATTGCCAGAAAGTTCATCGTTCTTGATCTTGGCAGCGTTGACGCAGCACAACTTCTTGGCTTGGCAGCGATCACGCTGGCCCTTGCTGTCGCCTATTGGCTGATGCGCGAGCGTGATGATCGCGTGGACGTTGGCTCCAGCAAGAACGTCGAATGATGGTCAAACGTCTCGGGTGGTCGCCGCCGCCTAACCACGCGCTCAACACGGACGCCCACCGGCGGCGCCGCGCGCCTTGGTGGTCGCCGGTTACCTTGGTTCGTTAGGCCTCTTGGTCCTTCGATCTTGTCTATCGTCAGAGGTCTGAATGCCAAACTCGTATGACTTAGCGGGAAAGTCAGCATTGGTCACGGGGGGTGCAAAGGGCATTGGCAGGGCTGTCGTGGACCGCCTGCTGGCTAGCGGCGCCGCGGTCTCTGTTTGGGATGCGACGCCTGTCCATATCGCCGGAGTCAAAACCGAGATCGTTGATGTGACCCACCTCGATCAAATCACCGCGGCATTGTCACGAATGCCCGTAGGCTCGGGTATCGACATTCTCGTCAATAATGCGGGCTATCTTGGCAAGATCCAGGTGTTTGAGGAACACGCCCCCGCTGAATGGCAGCGAATTGTCGCGGTGAACTTGATCGGCGTCATGCAAGTCACCCAGGCCGTTCTGCCTTACATGCTGCGGTCGGGTGCCGGGCGCATTGTCAACATGGGCTCTTTAGCGGGAAAAGAAGGTCTCGCCAAATTGGCCGGCTACTCAGCGGCAAGTGGTGGTGTAATTGCCTTTACGAAGGCGCTCAGTCGCGAAGTAGTGGGACGTAACATCCTAGTTAACTGTGTTGCTGCCGGACCGATCGACACAGATATGATCCGTAATCTGGGTGTCGATGTGGTCGATGCCATGATTGCTGAAAGCCCAATGAAGAGGCTCGGCTCGCCAGCGGATGTAGCGCATCTGATTGCATGGCTATGCAGCGAAGCAAGCCAATTCAATACTGGTGCAGTCTTCGACATGTCCGGCGGTCGCGCAAGGTACTGACCCCGGCTCAAGCACGCGCGCATGACGACGAGGCGGGGCGTACGATCTCATCCTCTTCGCATCAACCTTCATCGGTGATCAACGTCGTCTGTCGGCACTTCTCTTATTTTTAGCGGATACTTCAAATCTCCATTGGCAGAGGATTACCGAAATGAAAAAAGCTATTGTGTTGGCTATTCTCTTCTCTGTGATCGGACCCGCCATAGGTCAAGGTGAGGGAGACCGGCAGGCGGAGGAAGAGATGAAACGGCTGAATACCCAAGAGGTCGAAGCGTTGTTACGTAACGATGTAACAACGTTGAAGCGACTCTGGTCCGATGATTTTGTCGTAACCAATCCGTTCAACAAGTTTATTAAGAAGCAGCAGGTCGTCGGGATGACTGAGTCTGGTAACCTCGCGTTCGCTTCTTACGACCGGGAGCTAGAGTACATCCGCATCTATCGGGACATCGCGGTCGTGGCTGGCAGCGAAACGGTGGTCTGGGCAGGGAAGATGCCAAATGCCGGACAAACCTCACATCTTCGCTTCACGGCAGTGTGGATGAAACGGAGCGCAGGTTGGCAAGAGATCGCTCGCCATGCAAATATCATCGTACAGCAATAGAACAATCATCAGGCTGCGCGGGTACCTAGTCGGGACTGGGCACCCGCATTCAGGAGTCGGCGCGCCTTGCTGCGGACGTGCCTCAGTGCACTCGGAGCTGAGACTTCGTAGCGAGAAGCGCGTGCGCGACTTGCAAGCATTTGTCATCGTGTTCGGCGCCGGACAATAATCACCCTTCTCACACAAATGGGGGCGACAATGGTGCGAAGAAACGCGTTCAGACTTGGCGTCGCGACTGTATTGGCATCCCAGGCCGCGATGTTTTTGTGCCCAATAGCCTTCGGTCAGAGCGCGAGCGATGTCGTGGGGACTTGGACGCTGGTCTCATCTGTGACGGAAAAGGATGGCACAAGAACTGATCAGTTCGGCCCCGGCGCCAAGGGCATGCTGACCTTCGATGCCGATGGCCATTTTATGCTTACGATCCTCGGCCCTGATCTTCCTAAGTTCGCCTCGAACAATCGCGCTGGCGGTACATCGGAAGAAAATAAAGCCGTGGTGTCAAAGAGTATCGCCATGATTGGCACTTATTCGGTCAACTCAGCAGACAAAACTCTCATCTTCAAGGTGGACGGCGCTACGTTTCCCAATTGGAATGGAACCGAGCAGAAGCGCCTGCTTTCCTCAAGCAGCAACGACGAACTCAAATACGTCACTCCGACTGCGTCTAGCGGCGGCGTCGGCACAGTGACCTGGAAACGTGCCAAGTAAATTGCGTGCGACCCCAGAGTGCCGATTTTGCGAATCGCGCTTTGTTACGCTCGGCGTCGACGCCTTTGGTCGTCATCTTATAGTTGTGTTTACCGAACGTGGCACGCGCATCCGCATTATTTCTGCACGTGTCGCGACGAAGGCGGAGCGAAAATCCTATGAAGGCTGAGTACGACTTTTCCAAGGCCCGCCGTGGTGCCGTGGCTCCCGCAGTTCCGGGTAAGACTCGCATCACTATTCGCCTCGATTCCGACGTAATCGAGTGGTTCAAGACTCAAGTGAACGAGGCTGGCGGTGGCAACTATCAGAGTCTAATCAACGAGACGCTGAAGGACCACATCAAGCAGCAAGGGTTTGAGCGTACGCTACGGCGGCTCATTCGTGAAGAATTGCGCCGAGTCGCCTAAGTTCGTGTGGCCTAACCACGCGCTCAACCGGACGCCCCTCGGCGGCGCCTCCGCGCCGTCCTTCGGGTCGCCGGTTAGCTTGGTTCGTTAGCCGTCACTTGTCACGGAAGGAGAATTCGAAAATGAAAGCTCGCTACATGTCTTGTGTGCTTGCGTCGCTTCTTATCGCGGCGACCGCTTGGGCTTCGATAAACCTCAACTCGTCCAGAAGCAATATCTACCGCCTGACATATCCCAGCGATCTCGCGAGTCCGGCCCAAGTGAAGGCGATTCTGTCCGACCTGGACAAAATGGGCCCTCTCGACGAAGCGAAGTTGAAGCAGTGGTTGCCCGCCAACTTCAAACGCTTTGGCATCGCGGGCGATCGGGTCAAGAAGTTGATCGTGCTGCCTCGCGATAAGGAGATGAAGGAGATCGGGATCATCCTTTTGACAAAGCCAGAGGATGAGGCGGCGGCGATCGCAATCACTGTCAAGTCGAGCAAGTCCAACAGCTCCGACTAAGCTGAGCGCGCAGCAAACACGGGCTGGCATCGAAGTGGCGGCCAACCTCGCGGTCAACACGGACGCGCACCGGCGGCGCTTCGCACCTTGGTGGTCACCGGTTAGCTTGGTCCGTTAGGCAGCAACCGAAGGAGGCTTCATTGACTTCACACCAGCGACGTTGGCTCCACTACGCACTAGCGATTGCCGCGATCATTTGCAGTATAGTTTCGCTCTTCGCTCTGCTAGCGCTCGGTGCGCCGAGCTGGATCGGCTCGCTCAATGTCGCAGCCGTCATCTTGGTTCTCCTCGCTGTAAGGATTCGGGGCCAAGGCTCCGGCGCTAACGATGGCTAACCCAATGCTTGTGACCTTCCCGCACAATAGCGCGAGCGCGGAAATCAGCTCTTTGCCGCCTAACCGCTCGGTCAACACGGACGCGCACCGGTGGCGCTTCGCGCCTTGGTGGTCGCCGGTTACCTTGGTACGTTAAGCGGCACAACAGAGGGTGCCTTGGCAGCGGCGTTCCACGAATGCGCACGCTGGCCGCGCGCTGTCCTAGTCCAAGTCTGCGCTCAAAGGAAGAACACGATGAAACGACGCAGCATTCTGAGCACCTCTGCGACAATCGCTTTGGCACTTGCTCTGTTTGGCATCACTGCCGGGAATACGGCAGGAGCCGCCGAGATTAGGCTTCTATGCGCGGTAGCTTTGCATCCGGCAATTGACGCACTGATATCGGATCTTGAAAAATCCTCGGGACACAAAGTAATGGTCGCCTACGGAACCGCGGGTGCTGTCGCGGACCGTGTCCGAAAGGGCGAGGCAGCCGATATCGTAATAAACTCTGTGCCAATGATGGACCAACTTCAAGCGCAGGGCAAAGTCTTGGCTGGGGATCGCGTCGTCATCGCGAAGGTCGGTGTTGGTGCCTTTGTGCGCAAGGGAGCCGTGAAGCCCGACATTAGTTCGGTCGACTCCTTCAAACGCTCGATGTTGGCCGCAAGATCGATTGCTTATCCTGATCCGGCCGGTGGGGGCGCCAGTGGCATCTACGTGGCCAGCTTGCTCGAACGATTGGGCATCGCTGCGGAGATGAAACCCAAGACCAAGCTATCAACGCTTGGATCGCTGTACGCTAGCGTTGCCAGCGGCGAAGTTGAGATCGGTTTCAATCAAATCAGCGAAATCTTGGCTCAACCAACCGTCGACCTCGCTGGCCCGTTGCCGTCAGCGATTCAGAACTACACCCAGTTCGCCCCGGGCATCGTTATCGGCAGCCGTCAGACTGACTCCGCAAGAGCGTTGGTCACGTTCCTTTCGTCGCCTGCCGCTCAGACCGTTCTGAAAGCAAAGGGATTCGAATAGAGCACGAACGAGGGCTGTCTTCCATCAATCGCGCCGCGTGAAAGCGCAACAGCAACGGCGGCACACGAGCCTGGTGAGTCTCTTGCAATGCGTCAATGTTGCCGTCTGAAGAGTCAGCAGCGGGTCGAAAGCGGACAATTGCGGTGCCGCTACGCTTCGCGTCATGTCGTTCAGCATATGGGTTCGTTAACGTGCCGCCTAACCCCGCGTTCAACCGGACGCGCCACCGGAGGACCGGCGATCAGCTCGTTTCGTTCCGCTGTCCGGTGGCGCGCCGGTTAACTTTGCGTTAGGCGGCAACGCGAGGGTTCAGAACGCCGCCACCAGACGCGTATCATTCATCGGCGCGGCCTAGTGGGTGCGATTTCAAAACTAAACTGGGAGGAAGCGAATGAAGAGGACGTCGCGGCTTGCTGTTGGAATCGTCGCGTTGGTGGGCTCGATGACGGGTCTTGCGTACGCCGCCTCACCGGCGAGCGCGGATGAGGTTGCCATCCGCGCGCAAACCACGAGCTGGGGTAAAGCCTATAACGGTGGCGATGCGAAAGCGGTGGCTGCACTGTATGCCGAAGACGCACTACTGCTTCCGCCGGGTGCGTCTGGCGTGAGCGGCCGGGCGGCGATTCTGCAATATTTCACCAAAGACATCGCCGACTCGAAGGCCGCTGGCGCAGTTTTCGCGCTAGATCCCAAAACCGATGTCGGTGTCTCGGGCAACATGGGTTGGGAATCAGGTATGTATAAGGTCACGGTCAAGGGCGCCGTCGTCGAGACCGGCAAGTTTCTCTCTGTCTCTCGCAAGAAAGATGGAAAGTGGCTCTACATCCGCGACACCTGGAATGCCGATGCGCCTCCTGCACCGGCCCAAGCGCCAGCGGCGCCGAGGAAATAGCTGCGATTGGCAGAGGGACCATGCCGCCTAACCACGCGGTCAACACGGACGCCTACCGGCGGCGCTGTGCGCCTTGGTGGTCGCCGGTTACCTTGGTACGTTAGCCGTCACACAACAAAGGAGGACGCAATGCGCATCACTCTTGCAATACTCGCCACAGTTCTTCTTTTCGGCTGCCAGACGACGCCACCCCCGGACACCGCCAGGACCGAAATCGCGGCGGCGACTCAAAGATGGATTGATGGCATGACTCGTCACGACATCGAGGGTGTTGTGGCGCTCTATGATCCAGAAGCCGTGTTGTGGGGCACTCGCTCTCCTACACTTCGGGACAAACCAGATACAGTTCGGGATTACTTCAACGTACTGCGCACCGTTCCCGAATCCTACAAGGTTGTTCTCGGCGAACAACGTATTCGAATCTATGGCAATCTCGCGATCAACACCGGGACATATACGTTCTCGGAAACCCGCGAGGGCAAGGAAATCGTTCGTCCGTCTCGATTTAGTTTTGTTTATCGTTATAAAGATGGACGCTGGCTAATCGTCGATCACCATTCCTCAGCCGTGCCCGCATGAACGCGATGGCTAACCCATCGGTCAACACGGACGCCCACCGGCGGCGCTTCGCGCCTTGGTGGTCGCCGGTTACCTTGGTTCGTTAGCCTTCACGGACGAATGTGATGCTTAAGCAACGCGGTGAAAAGACAGCCGACGGGAAATGGTCTACTCCTTCGGCAGAACGCAACAAGGACCCAATACTTGATGTGCTTGCGCGCGTTCTACCCCGCCGTGGCCTGGTGTTAGAGATCGCCAGCGGCACGGGACAGCACGTTGTGCATTTCGCCAAAGCCATCTCAGACCTCACTTGGCAGCCGTCCGATCCAGATGCGGAGCTTCGCGAGTCTATTGCCCTGCGGGTTCGGGAGGAACAGCGACCTAACGTCAATAGCCCCATTGACCTTGATGTGACCAAGCTTCCTTGGCCTTTGCAAACGGCGGATGCGGTGGTAGCCATTAACCTGATTCACGTCGCTCCGTGGTCCGCGACGCTGGCATTGTTCGAAGGCGCGAGGGCTTTGCTTTCTACAGAGCATGTTCTGTTCTTATACGGGCCCTACCGTCGTTTCGGTCACCATACTTCGGAGAGTAACGCGCAGTTCGATCTTGATCTTCGTGCGCACAATCCCGAGTGGGGCCTTCGCGACTTGGAGGCTGTGTCAGAGGTTGCTGCCGGTGCCGGATTCGTACTGGCCGAGACTGTCGAGATGCCAGCCAACAACTTCAGTTTGGTTTTCAAACGACGTGAACGCTAACCCCGCGTTCGAGCGGACGCGCCGGCAAGCGGCTTCTTCTCGTCAACGTCGGCTCGGCGCGCCGCTCAACTCGGACGTTAGGGCTCACACGCGATACCGAAATTCACGCCTGGAGGACCGAACGATGACGAAGTATCTTGTCTCCTTCCCCGGACCGGCGATGGACATCCGCGACGAAGACATGGCTGCCGTCGGCGAAGCGGCACACGCTGTCATACGCGAGGCGAAGGATGCCGGCGTCTACGTGTTCGGTGGTGGCATCAACGAGGACGTCGCGCCGCTGATGGTCGCCGCCGACGGCAACATCACGAACGAGACGTACCCGCAGACCAAGGAGTTCGACGGCGGCTTCTGTGTGCTGGAACTCCCGTCGCGCGAAGCCGCCGTCCAGTGGGCCGCGAAGATCGCCCGTGCCTGCCGTTGCTCGCAGGAACTCCGCGAATTCCAGTACGACCCCGAGAGCTAACCAGCGAGGCCACAGCATGGTGAGGCCGAAGAGGCAAAAGTGACGCCTAACCTCTTGCTCAAGCGGACGGCTCGCCGGCGGCGCTCACGCGCCGTCCGCTCGGCGCCGCTTACCTTGGTTCGTTAGGCATGCTCGCACCGCCATCGCTACCTGCGGCAGTATTGGCCCGAGCGTTCCGCGCGCCAAACGGCGAGCTAGGCATCCGGCACGAGGACGTTGAACCGTTCTTGACCGCTTGCGCCTTCGACGGCGTTGCAGTGTTAGGGTGTGAGGCATGGCTAATTGACCATCGTGCCCATTTCAGCGGTACCCCGATCCCCTTCCAAGGCCAATGGTGCGGCATCATGCCCGTGAATGGCTCCGATATTCCTGCCGTTTTTACATCCACCGTTTCAGATTCAATGGTCAACGAAAGTTGGCCCGAGTTTGTCGCACGCTCCATCGTTGAAGCACGAACTGCGGCGCTAAGTTTTAATCCCGACAACGAGCTCGCCCCAAAGTGGCGGCCCTACTTTCGTCTTAATTTCGCGCTCGAGACCGAGCATGCCTAACCTCTCGCTCAACCGGACCGCTCGCCGTCCGCTCGCGGCCGGTTAGCTTGGTTCGTTAGGCGTCGAAAACACTCCGGGAGCACCGGTGCTCATATGCGGAAGCTGCCACTGCGGCAACATTTCGTTCGAGTTGCGATGGGAGCCCGAGCCAGCGGAGATCCCTGCGCGCGCCTGCACCTGCTCCTTCTGCACCAAACACGGCGGGGTGTGGACTTCTTGTCCTACCGGTAAACTTACCGTTTCAGTCGCCGATCCAGCCAACGTCTCGCGGTATGTCTTCGGCACGGAAACGGCCCAGTTCCACATCTGCACCAGGTGCGGTGTCGTTCCGGTGGTCACTAGCGAAATCGACGGTAACACCTACGCCGTTGTTAGCGTGAACGCCTTCCAGGGTTTTGACCGCTCTCGCCTCAGGCTTGCTTCGGCCATATTTGACGCGGAGGATGAGCAATCGCGTCTCGCCAGGCGCAAACGAAACTGGATACCCAGTGTTAATTTCAGCAACGTCGACGCCTAACCACGCGGTCAACACGAACGCGCACCGGAAGCGCTGCGCGGCTTGGTGGTTGCCGGTTACCTTGGTTCGTTAGACGGCACAACCCAACACGTTTGGATCGGCGCTACCTGGCATACATTGAAGTCCGTTACGACTGTGCCCCATTGGAGTCCGCCCATGTCGCTCCAAGCGTTCAAGGCCGCCGTTGTGCCACTGCTCGCCGAACTTGAGGCGTCGGCGAATGCACACGACACTGATCGCCATATGGCCGCGTACGCAAGAGAATCGTCGCTGACTTTTGTGTTCAACGGCGAGATCGTTCGCGGTTGGGATCAACTTCGCGAGTTGCAACGCCAGTGGTGGAGCGACGGCAAGGTGAAGGGCAGTTACACGTACGTCGACAGGCCCATATTCGAAGCCCTGGGAGACGACGCCGGCCTCACCACGTTCTTGATCGCCGCCAGGAAAGAAGCAGTCGACGGTAGTGTCGTTGAGAAGAGATTTGCGTACTCGGCGCTGTGGCGCAGGTTCCCGGAGGGCTGGCGGATTACCTTCGCCCACGAGTCCAGCGACTAGTGACCCTGGCCAGTATGCTTCAACGCGTGAAGGTACCGCCTAACCCGTCGCTCAACCGGACGCCCCTCGACGGCGCTGGCGCGCCGTCCTTCGGGTCGCCGATTAGCTTGGTTCGTCAGGCCTACGCAAGACGCTCCTTGACGTATAGTCGTAATGTATATACAATATCGTCATGCGATTCGCGTGGAGTGAAGCCAAGCGCAAATCCAATCTTGAGTTGCATGGCTTCGACTTTATCGATGCGCCCAAAGTCTTCGAAGGTCCTACATACACTTACGAAGATGACCGCTTCGACTACTCGGAGCAAAGATTTGTCACGTTGGGCCTTCTCGAGGGATTGATGGTTTCAATTGTGCATACGGAAACTCCACGTCACATTCGCATCATCTCTTTCCGCAAGGCGACGAAACATGAACAGGCGATCTTCTTCAAGAAGTTCTAAGACCGATTGGTCGCGCGTTCGCGCGCTGTCCGATCGCGATGTAGTGGTCTCGGCGGAACATCCGGAAGCTTCCCTAAAGCACATTGCCCGCGGTATTGCGCGCCGCGGTCTTAAGCCGGTTCCACCCAAGGCCTCGATCTCGCTTCGCGTCGATGCCGACGTGTTGGACTGGCTAAAGGCGCAGGGGCCTGGTTATCAAACCCGCATCAATGCGATTCTCCGTGCCTTTAAAGAAGCGTCGGCCTAACCACGCGGTCAACACGGACGCCCACCGGCGGCACTTCGCGCCTTGGTGGTCGCCGGTTACCTTGGTTCGTTAGGCCTCAGAACGCGCCTCCCTTTGGTGTCTCCAAAAACTGTATAGCTGCTAGGTCAATTCATGAGTATGGATCAAGACGAATGGGTGGCGCGTGTCGCGGCCGTTTGGGAGCGCGCTCCATCAATGCAAGGCGAAGATCTCGTCCTGGCGATTGACAGACTCGCCGACGAGCGATCGTCCCACGACGGGCTGGCACTGTTCGAGCGTGCTTGCGCACGAGATACTGCTGGAGTTGAAGCGGAGGCTGAGCGCTACTACCGAGCGGCCCTCCTGACACAAGATCTGGATTCATATCGCCGATCGCGCGCCGTCATTCAGTTGGCCAGCACTCTGCGCATTCTCGGCCGCTTAGAGGAAAGCGAACTGCTTCTGCTGCAAGAACTAGAGCGACATCTTGACGCCGGAAATGAACGCCCCCTGCATGACGAGGCGCGAGCAACTCTCGCTCTTACGTTTGCAGCTCAAGGGCGTGCTTTGGAGGCCGCTGGTCTTGCCTTGTGCACCCTCGCGCCGCACCTATCCCGATACAATCGTTCGATTTTTGGAAATGCCTCGCTCTTGGTGGGCGAGACGTGGGCGTAATCGCGCGCTCTGTGGCTCATCGCTGAATAGGAGCATTGCCGTGAAACCTTTCACTACAGTTGCGGTCGTTTTCCTAGCGCTAATTGCGGTCGTTCACTTGCTTCGTCTCTTTACCGGCTGGGAAGTAACAGTCGTCGGGTTCGTCATTCCAGTATGGTGGAGCGCATTGGGCCTTCTCATTCCAGGTGGGCTGGCACTGATGGTTTGGCGCGAGGCGCACACGTGACGAGGCCTAACCTCGCGGTCAACACGGACGCCCACCGGCGGCGCTTCCCGCCTTGGTGGTCGCCGGTTATCTGGGTTCGTTAGGCGCCTTCCTAACCCGAGAAGCCCCAACTAATGGCAAACCAACTTTTCTTCTCGTGTCTCATGCTTGCTGCAGGCATTGGTATACCTGTTATGGCAGCGCTAAGCGCAACTTTGGGCACTAAGTACGGAAGCCCGGCGTTCGCCGCCTCTGTTCTGTTTCTGGTAGCGCTGTCTATTTCGGTTGCTTTCCTTTTCGCTGTAGAGGGTGGCCTGAGGCCATTCCCGAAAACATCGCCGCCGTTCTATTTCTACTTAGGTGGTGTGTTCGTAGCCTTTTACGTACTCAGTGTCACCTGGGTGGCCCCACAATTCGGCGTCGGCAATGCTGTGGCTTTTGTACTTCTAGGCCAGATCATATCGATGGCGGCCATAGATCAATTCGGCCTGCTGGGTGCTCCAACGCAGGCCATCACTTTGCAGAGGTCTATCGGTCTCATCCTGATGTCGGTCGGTGTTTTTTTGGCCGTACGCCGCGGGTAACATGCGAGCGCACTTCTTGCACCTGGCGCCTAGCCACGCGGTCAACACGGACGCGCCTTGGTGGTCGCCGGTTAGCTTGGTTAGTTAGGCCTTTCAGGAGCACTTCATGCGGTCACGCCACAACTCGCCCAAGCTTGGTCTGCTGGTTCTTATTGCGCTGCTTGGAATCGGCAGTGCAGGGCCGACGCTTGCCGCGGGTAACTTGCTCGCGCGGTACACCTTTGCCAATTCAACCACAGCGGACGTGCCGGGAAACCTCAAATTCGGCACGTTCAGTGGCCGGACCTACAACGGTGTGGCGAACGGAAGTCCAGGGTTGAGTCCCGTTGTTCCCCCCGGCCGCATTGGCAATTCGTTATCGCTCGACGGCAGCAGCTCGATCAGCGCGCTCTACGCGGGCAATGGCGGGAACACCGTCAATCCATTTTCCGGCGCAAACGATTACACGATCACGTCGTGGTTCAAGACGGCCACGACCGCGAACAGTTCGATCATCCTCAGTTCTGCGCTGGACGCTTCTGCCAGCAATCATGCGATGGCGTTCTACGTCGACGAATCGAACCACCCCGACGGGCGATTGACGCACGACAACTTCTTCGTGGCCGACAGCAATTCCGGCGCTTTGATCGGCCTCAATGACGGCAATTGGCATTTCGGGGCCGTAACCTACACGGCTTCCACCAGCGCGTTCACGTTTACGGTCGACGGCACCACGGTCGCGGGCACCAACGCCTACAATCCCGACGACACGACCAATATGGCCGACACGGTCCAGATCGGAAACTCGCTGAATACGACGTTTCCCTCCGGCGGCCCGGGCTTCATCGGGAACCTGTACGATGTCGCCATTTTCACGGGGGCACTCAACAGCGCTGAAATCGCCAACGTGAGAAACGGCGACTACTCCGCGTTCATGCTTGGGTCGTCGAATTCAGTGCCCACGCTCGGCTTGGTCCCGCTGCTCGCGCTGGGAGGCTTGCTGAGCCTGGCTGGCATGGCGGTCATGAGTCGACGATCGCATCGTTCCTAGCGGCCGTATGAGCAAGCCTAACCACGCGGTCAACACGGACGCCCACCGGCGGCGCTTTGCGCCTTGGTGGTCGCCAGTTAGCTTGGTTCGTTAGGCCGCAGAATTCGCCTTTGCCGCTTGCGAACGCTACACGGGTGGAGGAGCAAAGTGCTCAATCGTCACAACTTGCCGGGAGTACCAGATGGCTGCATTCGAAAGCTATAAGGATGCGTACCCCAACGCGCAGCTGATTCGCTCCGATTCGGGCGTATTGGAGATCGCTTTCCATACATCAGGCGGGAAGCTCATTTTCAACGGGCACACTCATGAGCAGTTCAGCGACTTGTTCCATCAGGTAGGCGAAGATCGCGATAACCGCGTCGTCATCTTAACCGGTACTGGTGATGCGTTCATGGACGCTATCGAGCCGGATGGCTTTGATTTTTTCACCCCGCGTGGATTTGACAAGATTTTCCGGGAGGGGAGAAAAATTCTTATGAATATACTCGACGTGGATGTGCCTATGATTGCGGCGCTGAACGGGCCGGTGCTACTCCATTCGGAATACGTGCTGCTCTGCGATATCGTGCTCGCTACGCCCGACACCGTCTTCCAAGACACTCCGCATGCGGCTTTCGGTATTGCGCCCAATGATGGGATACATCTGCTGTGGCCAGAGGTAATAGGCAGCCTGCGCGGGCGCTATTTCATCCTCACCCAACAGAAGCTCAGCGCTCAGGAAGCCAAAGATCTCGGCGTGGTCAATGAAATCGTTCCGCGCCCGCAGTTGCTTGATCGAGCACGGGCGCTCGCCGCTCACATCGTCCAGCTCCCGCTACTGACCAGCAAATACACTCGCATCGGGTTCACTCAACGGCTACGCCGCGTTATCGACGAAGGCATTGGCTATGGACTTGCACTGGAAGGGATTACCGCGACCGACGTGGCCCGAGAGTCGAGCAAATAGACGTTGGAAGGTCCCGGCGAGATTGATCGCAATTCGCGAGCGAAGGCTGGCCTTCGTTGTCGCTTCTCCATGCGCTTTAGGCATCACAAGTACTGTCCGCTATCGCCATTCGGAGCGTTTGCGAGTGCGCCGACGATGCACATTGTAATCATGAGTGCGAGCGCCGTAATGATTCGCTCAATCTTCATGTCGCGCTCAGTGCGCACGCAAGGATCGTTGGCGCGAGCGGCACAAAGACGATCAACTAAGGAGTACATCATGGCCGACGAAGATAATGTAAAGACGCCGCTCGATGCGATGCAGGATACGCTGTCCAGACTCAAAGAGATGGAGCACTATTCGAAGACGAACATCGAAAAGCTTGCGACGTTATGGCTCGAAGTCAGCGAGCACAAGGAACAGAAGCAGTACGAAACGATGGTCGACGAAGTTCTCAAGTGTCAGAATCGGTTTCAGGAGTCGATCACATCCCTGATCGAGGCATATGAGGAGGAAACTGCCCGGCTGACGAGTAGCACGCAGTAGCGGAGCGGCCGGAGAGCATTGGCCAATGAGTCGCGGCGGCAAGGGGCGCGCCACATGAGCCTAACCTCTCTGTCAACACGGACGCCCACCGGCGGCGCTTCGCGCCTTGGCGGGCGCCGGTTCCCTTGGTACGTTAGACACATACTTACGAGCCTGCAATCGTGACTTCGGGAGAATCTGACTATCTTCTGCGCCTGGCAGGCCTCTCGTTGTCGTTTGTCGGTTTTTCGGCAGTAGTTGTTACCCTCCGAGGTGCACTGGGAGGCGAGCTCTCAGATCGGCACCTCCGCCTCGTCCGTCTCTACATTGAAGGTGGTCTTTTGGTCACCGCCCTGGCTTTGGTTCCCACACTTCTAAACCTCCTTCATTTCCCCGACACCGTCACTTGGCGGGTGTCCAGCGCGGCCGCTGCTTCGATCTTTACCATCCTTCTCCTGATCCAATTCCGCCGTCGCCGCGCGATCGAGCCAGGCCGATTTCCGCTATGGGTAGTCATCGTTTATGCCGTTTCAACCGTCGCGGTTGCGAGTCTCTGGCTCAACGCCGCAGGATTTCCCTTCCCACCGAGTGTCGGTCCTTACGCCGTTGTTCTAACGTGGGCTCTTTGCATCTTCGGGTTCATCTTTGTTCGAACCATTGAGCTGTTCCTGCATCGTGGGGTCTAACTTGGGGGTCAAGCGGACGTCGTCCGGCCACGCGGGCCGCCGTCGCTTACCTCTACGTTAGGCGTCGCAAATGTCCACCTTCGTAGCCCTGCTGCGTGGCGTCAACGTCGGCAAAGCCAAGCGCGTTCCCATGGCCGAACTGCGCACCCTGCTCTCCGGCCTGGGCTACACAGCAGTAGCTACGCTGCTCAACAGCGGCAACGCTGTCTTCGGCGCCCAAACGGGTACACCTGCCAAGCACGCGAAAAACATTGCTGCTGCGATCTCCACTCAACTCAAGCTTGAGGTGCCGGTCATCGTCAAGTCGACAAGTGAACTGGCAGCGATTCTCGCCGAGAATCCCATCAAGGCAAGAGCGGACGAGCATTCACGCTTTCTGGTTGCATTCGTTCAAGACACCGAAGCGCTGTCGAGCCTTGAGGCCATCGAGTCGCTAGTAGTGCCTCCCGAGAAGTACGCGATAGGCAAGAATGCCGCGTACCTCCTTTGCGCTGCGGGCATACTCGAAAGCAAAGCCGGGGAAGCTCTGCTCGGCAAGGCGGGCAAGTCGGCCACCACGAGAAACTGGGCAACGGTTCTCAAGCTCCACGCTCTGGCAAATGAACGCTACGCCTAACCCGGCGTCCAACCCGGACGTGCGTTCGGCGCGCAGGTTAACTCAGTCGTTAGGGGTCTAATATGCTTCGCTCTACCTTTGCCACTGTCATTGTCCTCGTTTTCTGCGCAAGCCCTGCGCGAGTTGCGGCCGACGACCGGTTCGATCCAACGAGCGATCTGACTGTTACGAGCCGCACCATATATCTCTCGGGCAAACTCGACCCTACGCCTGACCATCCATATTCGGGCTTATGGAAGCACTCGTGCTCTGAAGACTTCGGCCTCGCGATTGCGCCCGCAGGACCGAATCTGTACTCGGTGTCGTTCTGCGGTAAGGCCGGCTGCTTCAGACCGGGCACCTACGTGCCTAACACCACGCTCGTGGGAGACCGTAACTACAGAGTTGAATCGCCGACCCGCATAGCCGTGAAAGGAATGGGCCAACAGTTCGACGTTTACTTGCGTTGCTGGCCTCCACAATGAAGATGACGCCGAACCACGCGGTCGACACGGACGCCCACCGGTGGCGCTTCGCGCCCTGGTGGTCGCCGGTTACCTTGGATCGTTAGGCCTCATGAATGCGATTGAGCTAGTGTTGTACGCCATCGTCGCACCCTTGCCGTTGTTGTTGGGGCTTACGAGCGCAATCTGGCCTGAGAGAATTGTCGCAATGTGTCAGAGCCTGCGCCAAAATGGCAGTTGGTTCTCCGGCGGAGCCCTCTACGCGAGTCCGCGGCGCGCCAGGCTTACGGGCATTGCTTTATGTCTCGTCGGAGCTATATGCCTTGCGCCTTTCGCGGACGCGATCTTCCACCCATGAGGGCTAACCGCTCGCTCAACGCGGACGCATCGCCGGCGGCGCTGCGCCGGCTTTCCTTGAGAAATTGGTATGGGGTGGCAAAGTTCGCGGGCTCCGGGTGCTCCTGTCCAAGGCGTCACCGAAGGTCGTGAGTCGCCTTGTGCGCGGAGCTTGGGTGCATAAAGCTCCGAAGAGCCTGGCTGCAACATTGAAAGAGCCGGGCACATGAGCATAACCCCGATCGCGTGGCCTAGCCTCGAGGTCGCTTACGCCTCGTTCGTCCATGGAGCATGCAATGCCTCTGCTCGGAAAAGCCGCTATGTTGCTATCGTTCGATGTCGTCGACGAGGCTATTCCCGAGCATGACGATTGGCACACGCACGAGCATCTTCCGGAGAGGCTTTCCATTCCGGGATTCGTCCGTGGAACCCGGTGGGTATCGTTGGATGGAACGCCCAGGTACTTCGTGATGTATGAAGTTCACGAACTCGCAACCCTGCAGTCTGAAGCCTATCTAGAGCGGCTCAACAATCCGAGCCCGTGGACTTCCAAGATGATGCCAAACTACCGGGGCATGACTAGGGGCTTGTGCTCGGTGTCGGGCAGTTTTGGCGTGGGCATGGGTCAGATCGGTCTGGTGATTCGCTTCAAGCCGGAACCTGGCATGGAGCCGTCACTTCGCGCATGGCTGATCAACGACACTCTTCCCCAGCTTCCCTCGAGGCGGGGGCTCGGCAGCGCTCACCTGTTTGAAGGGGCTCTTACGCCTGACATGACAAAGGAACAGCGAATTCGAGGTGCCGATGCAGGCGTTGACTGGGCGTTGTTAGTCACAGGCTATGGCGAAGATGCACTCGCAAGCCTCCTGCATGGTGACCTCAGCCGCACTCAAATCGAGGAGCATGGCAGCACTGCAACATCCGATGCGATGTACCGAATGCAATACATGCTGACCGATCGAGACTAGCGTCCGTCCGTGCACGTCAAACGGAGGAGCGACTGCAGCCTGCACTCAAATTAGCCGGATGTGTGATCGCGAGCGATTGAACGCAGGCCCAAACACTTCAGGAGAGCTCATGTTTGACCACGTCGTATTCGGAGTCAGCGACTATGCAGCGAGCAAAGCGTTCTTCCTCAAGGCACTCGAACCGCTCGGCGTAGCGGTTGTCCTGGAGGGGCCGTTAGGCGTCGAGCTTAGCCCACCGAAGGGTAAGGCTTCATTGTGCATGCGCCGAACCGAGGAGAAGCCGGGGCATCTTCACTTGGCCTTTACGGCCGAGAATCGCCAGCAAGTCGAAGCCTTCCATCGCGCCGCTCTTGAGGCGGGTGGCGAAGACAATGGTGCGCCTGGTCTGCGCCCGCACTACCACCCGAACTACTATGCAGCTTTCGTCATTGGTCCGGACGGGCACAACATCGAAGTGGTTTGCCACGAACCCGAGGCCTAACCCCTCCGTCGAGGGGACGTCCACAAGCGGGCTTCGCCCACTTGCGGCCACCGCTCATGTCAAACGTTAGACAGCCCAACGTCATGTCATCACTGGACGATGCGAAGGCTAGAGCGGCTTCCACTTACAACGCCGCAGCCGATTTCTACGATGACCCGGCGAACTCCTTTTGGGAGCGCTTCGGCCGGGCCACCATCGACCGTCTTCGTCCACCGGTTGGTTCGCGCGTCCTCGACGTGTGCTGCGGCAGCGGGGCCTTGGCCCTGCCAGCGGCAGAAACGGTAGGCCCGGACGGATTCGTTCTCGGCATGGACCTGGCGCCAAGGTTGCTCGAGCTGGCGCGACTAAAGGCCGCGGCGCGCGGGTTGCGCAACACTGAATTTCGCGTCGGTGACATGCTCGATCTGCATCTGCCTGCATCAGGATTTGATGCCGTTGTATGCGTCTTCGGCATCTTCTTTGTCCCCGATATGCCTGCTGCGATAAGGGCGCTTTGGCATGTCGTTCGCCCGGGGGGGAGGCCGCGATCACCACATGGGGACCGCGTTTCTTCGAGCCGGCGACAACCGCGTTCTGGAATTCGGTCCGCGAGGTGAGACCCGACCTGTACAAAGGCTTCAACCCATGGGATCGCATCAGTGACCCACCTTCGGTGCGCACCCTGCTACGCGACGGGGGAGTTGATGATGCGGAAGTCGTCGCGGAAGCCGGCATGCATCCCATTCCGTCCCCGGAAGCTTGGTGGTCCGCCGTTCTCGGATCAGGCTATCGAGGCACGCTCGAGCAGTTAGACGCTCCTGCCCGCGAACGTGTCCGCGCGGCGAACCTGAGCTACATTCGCAACTCGGGCGTTCGCTCGGTAGAAGCTAACGCCGTTTATGCCATTGCCGCGAAAAAAAATGGAATGCGTCCGTCTAACCGCTCGCTCAACCGGACCGCTCGCCGGCGGCGCTTGTACGCTGTCCGCTTGCGGCCGGTTAGCTTGTTTGGTTAGGCCCCGCCGGGTTACCGCTGATGACAAATCAATCTGCCCAAGAAATCCAGTTGCTACGCGCGGCGTACGCGGCTTTTAACGCGCGCGTGACATCGGTGCTGCTCTCGCCCTTATGACTGCCGACGTGACTTGGCCGAAAGCGTTTAAAGGCGGTTTTGTCCATGGGCCTGACGAAATTCGCGCGTACTGGACCGAACAGTGGACCGAGATCGACCCACACGTTGAGCCGATTGTCTTTTATCCCCGAAATGCATCGCAGGTTCTAGTTGACGTGCATCAAGTCGTGCGCAACTTGGCTGGTTCCGTGCTTGCCGACGTGCACGTGGGTCATCGTTTCACCATCAAGGATGGCTTGATACAGGCCATGGAAATCTGCCCACTTCCATCATCCGGGCCCGGGGCCTGATAATTCATTCGAGCCGACGCCGCTTCGCGGCGCGGCTTAATTCAGCGTTAGGCCGCACTGAGCGAGGACACTTGGATGACCGAGTTGCGATTCGACGAAGAGGCTGCAAAGCGATTGCTGGCTCTCTACGTCACGCCGGATATGGTATCGCAGCGCGGCGAGTTCCTGCGCGCACTGGATCCCAAGTCGGGCGAGCGAGTGCTGGATGTCGGCTCCGGCCCAGGATTCCTGGCAGGCGCGATCGCGGCGGCCGTGGAGTCGCGAGGCGCGGTCCATGGCGTAGACATCAGCGAGCCGCTGCTTGCGGTGGCTCGAACGCATTGCGCCCACCAGCCTTGGGTCGAATTCCATCGAGCCGACGCTACGCAGCTCCCCTTCCCAGAGCAGGACTTTGACGCAGTCATATCGACGCAAGTATTGGAATATGTTCGCGACGTTGATCAGGCGTTGGCCGAGATTCACCGCGTGATTCGAACGGGCGGGCGGACGGTGATCGTGGATACGGACTGGGACTCGGTCGTGTGGTACTCGCCCAATCGCGACAGAATGAGCCGAGTCCTATCCGCATGGGAACAGCACGCGGCCGACTCCTATCTGCCTCGAACAATGTCCAATAAGCTGCGTCATGCTGGTTTTCAAGTGGATGCGATAAAAATAATTCCGATATTCAATACAACTTATGATACGAACACTTTCAGCAATCAGCTCATCGATTCTATTGTTCCGTTTGTGACTGGGCGAAACGGACTCACGCGCGACGAAGCGGAAGTCTGGGCAGGAGAAATAAGACATGCTGGAAAGCGAGGCGAGTACTTCTTTAGCCTCAATCGCTATCTGTTCCTGGCCAAAAAACAGTAGCATGATGATCCACCCGTCAGGGCGCTTTGGAATATGACTTCTCCCCTTCAGCAGACCGTAGAGGAGCTTTTCGCGGCCAACCGCATCCTCGGCGGTGAGGGTGTGATCGACGGATTCGGTCACGTCTCGGTTCGAAGCCCAATTCAGCCCGACCACTACTTCATGACCCGAAGCAATGCGGGCGGTCCCGTGGATGAAGCGGGCGTGGTTGAACCCGACGCCCAGAGTAACGTCATTCGTCCTATCGACGTCCGGCCCTCGATCGAGCGCTTCATCCACGGGGAGATTTATCGTGCTCGAGCCGACGTGATGGCCGTGGTGCATACCCACGCCCCCGCACTGATCCCCTTCGGCGTAAGCGCGACGCCGCTGCGTCCGCTGTATCACATGTGCGGTTTCCTTGAGGGGGGCGCGCCTGTATTTGACATACGCAAGGATTACGGCATGACGAACCTTCTCATCACCCGACCCGAGCTCGGCCAGGCCCTCGCGGCGACGCTCGGAAATTGCGCGGCGGTCCTCATGCGTGGCCATGGAGCGACGGTGGTCGGCAGCTCCTTGAAGGAAGCCGTTTTCCGCGCCGTGTACACAATGGTCAATGCCCAGCTCCAGCCCATCGTGATGGAACTTGGCGAGCCCACGTATCTTGCGCCCGAGGAGGCCAAGCTGGCGGACGAGCTCCACCACGCCGTGCTCAATCGGCCCTGGGACTATTGGCTGAAGAAGTACACATGACCGTGGCAGGAATCGTCAGGAAGCTTGATGAGGCGGAAGAACAATCAGGCGCGGCCCAACAGCTGCGTGCGGAACCTTAGGTGCCACCTTGCCCGCCGTTCTTCCAGGCTATCTGAAGGTCGAGGAAGCCCTGACACGGATCTTGCGAGGGCTTCCAGGCGTTATTGTCACGATCGATGGTCGCGATGGTGTCGGAAAGACCACCCTTGGACGTTACCTTGCGTGGCACTTCAATGTGACACTAATCGAGGCCGATCTTTTTCTGATCCCTTCGCAGGATTACCTCACCCATCTTGATTTCCAGATAAATCGCATCATCGAACGTCGGTTTACGTTGCCCCGTCCCGTGATCGTTGAAGGTGTATCAATGCTTCAGTTGATGAAGCGCATCAATCGCGTTGCGGATTTTGCCATTTACATTACGAACCCTCGGCATTCGGGTAGCAGGGCCCTGGAACAGTTGCTTTCCGCATACGAAGCAACCTATGCCCCGTCGACGAATGCGAACATCGTGGTGGAGATTGAGCATTAATGGCGCCTAACCTCGACACGAACGCCCGCCGGCGGCGCTTCGCGCCGGTTACTTTGAAAACATCACATTTGTTGCGCCAGGCAAAGGCGGCGGATGAGAAATAAGCAGAGCCCGTCGCGGCGGTCCGAAATTGCAGCCATAGGGGTTGCCGTTGCGACTGCGCTCGTTTTGGGACTCGCGGGCTGCGCGGCTAAACTGGGCCCAAAGCCCAGCAGCTCGCCTGCGGAGGCTGCACCGTACGTTGGGGTGTTTACGGGAGAGTTTGTGGATGGGAGGCCACTGTACCGCTTCCCTCCTATCCTGGTCATTGGTTCGAGGATCAAAGTCGCACCTGACATTTGAGTCATCCCAGCGTGCCTAAGCTCTCGCTCAGCCCGGACGCCTCGCCGGCGGCGCTTACGCGCCTTGGCGGTCGCCGGTTCCCTTGGTTCGTTAGGTGTCAGCTCACTCGTAGAGAGGGATAGATGCTATTCAGATCTCGCACCGGCGCTCTGATCCTCATCATTGTGGGCACGCTTTTTCTCGCGTCGAATCTTGGCTGGATTCCGCAGCTCGGTCCTTTCTTCCATCAATGGTGGCCGCTCATACTAATCATTGTGGGCGTCCTGATGCTAGTCCGGCGGTTATAGCGAGTGCGCTCGTGTTCGCTGTTCGAGCCGATCACCTAACCTCTCGCTCAGATGGTCGTCGTCTCTGACGCAGTCTCAGGCGCTCAACTGGACTCGGTTCGCCACCTCATGCGGTCCTTCATCGCATGGCACCGAGAGCGCCACATCGAAGACGTTGCGCTCATCGACTCCTACTTCGATTCGGCTGCCTTCGAGCAGGAATTGGCAGGCCTTCCCGGCACCTATGCGCCTCCCCGCGGTCGCCTGCTCCTGGCCACGTTCGATGACGCACCCGCAGGATGCGTGGCGCTTCGCGCCATCGACGACGAGGTCTGCGAGATGAAGCGAATGTTTGTCTATCCGTCGTTTCATGGCAAAGGCGTCGGTTTGGCACTAGGCCAGCGTCTCATCGAGAATGCTCGCCAAAGCGGGTATCGCGCTATGAGGCTGGACACCAGCATCCGCCAGGCTGAAGCAACGGGCCTGTATCGGCGGCTCGGGTTCACTCCCATAGCCCCGTACTACGAGCTGCCGCAGAACCTTCGCGACTGGCTGGTGTTCATGGAGCTCGCGCTCTGAGTACGCTGCGCCGAGGGCTGACAGCTAAGCTTTCCCAGCTCAGCTCAAACCTTAGGCGCCCCGGTGCTCCCGCATCACACCGCCGGCACCGTGCCGCCATCGATCACATATTCGCTGCCGTTAATCGAGGCCGCTCGCTCCGAGACGAGGAAAGCAACCAGTTCTGCTACCTCCTCGGGTCGACCGGGCCGTCCGATTGGAATGCCGCCGAGCGAATCCATCAGGCGCTGCCGAGCCGCGCCTTCGTCGGTCCCGGCTTTCTCGGCGAGACGGACGATCAGACGATGTGCTGCTGCAGTTTCGATGAAGCCGGGCGCGACGGTGTTGACGCGGATGCCGTGGGGTCCGAGTTCCTTTGATAGCCCCTTGCTGTACGTTGTGAGCGCGGCTTTGGCGGCCGCATAAGCGAGCGTTGCTTCGAAAAGCGGCAGCCGTCGCTGGATGGACGAGTGTGGATGATGACACCGGACCGACGCTGCAGCATTCCGGGACGAATTGCGCGGTCAAACGAGTACTCCGACGCCGAGCCCATCACGCGATGTCCAGGCGCTCGATCTTTTCCCCGTTCAGGGTAAAGACGTAACGCAACTCGATCGGGCTGCGCGGGAAACTGCCAGAGACCCGGCACGTGAGAATCGTTCTGCCGTCCGAATGCGCGACTTCGAGTGCCTCGACGGTCGGACGATACGTCGTGCTGACCTCCTCCGCCCACTGCCGTATGGCGGCAGTGCCTTGGTGGCTCTGTCCCTCATCTCGGACAACGGCACTGTCACCGAAACTCGCCGTTACCCCTTCGATGTCCTGGGCGTTCGCCGCGGCGAGGTAGTTCGCGACTGGCCCGGTGAGTTTCGTGTCATGCATGGCGGCTCCTTCGCGGTGCGTTGCATCGACTTTAGAATGGAGCTAGGCTAACGAGATGGCAAGTACGCACGAAAAGGTAAGTCACTTACGTGAAAGTGAGCGTCCGGAATACACGCCACGATCAGCTGCACAAGGCATCGAGCAAGCATTCAAGTTCGTCGAGGGCCGCTGGAAGCTGCTGATTCTGTTTCATCTGTTCGGCGGCAAGGTCCTCCGCTTCTCTGACTTGGAACGCGCAATTCCGGCAATCTCCCAGAAGATGCTCGCGCAGCAACTCCGCCAGTTGGAAGCCGATGGAATCGTCCACCGAATGTCCCACAACCAAGTTCCGCCAAAGGTGGAATATCGTCTTACGGCCTGGGGGCAGTCCTTGTGCCCCGCGCTCGATGCCTTGCTCAAATGGGCAGAATTGCGCAACTACCGCGCTCCGGATGCGGACGCATGACTCAAAACTATCTTGCCTCGTTGCTCGAAAGTGCGTTGCCCTTACCGCCTTGGACGGTCGCGTTGGTTTTGGTGGCCTTGCTGCTCGCCAATTACTACGTAGTGCGATCTGTCCGCCTTGCCAATGAAGCACAACACTCTGTCACGGTCGAAGACTGGACGCCTTTTCGCCGCGTCTCTCAGCCCAAATATCTTCTTGTCCAGATTGTCGTCGTTGGCATTGTTTTCTTCCTTGGACTCGACCAGGGCGGAGCTGCCTACGTATTTCTTGCCGGAGGCGTGCTTGTTTTCCTTGCCTGTCACTTTGGCTTGAACCTGCAAGGCTTGCTGTCGGCTCGCGGGTTGGCGCGCCCGGCTGCGGCGACCGGCGCCCTCACGTACTCTACGGCAGCGGCGTTCCGACACATGGCCGACCGCATTCTCGGCGCAGCGGTGGCATCCTTGGTTACGGGCTTGGCTCTTGGGCATCTGGCGCTGCTTGGCGGGGCTTTGTTTCTCGCCTCGGGCGCGCTCGGGGCCTGGCGGAGGGCGCGAAGTGTGCGCGTGCAGCGGGCCGGTTAGAGTCATTCCTTAGGCCCCATTCGAGTCCTCCGTGGAGATTATTCGCCGAACCGAAGTCGCGTCATTTGTGAACGGTGGCGTAACGTCCGAGCAACTGCTCTTCCCGGAGAATTCACAGTCCCAACGTGTGACCATTACGCGAGTCACCATCGCGCCTGGCGCCAGGAATCCACCACATGCCCACGCGGCTTCTGAACAGGTCTGGGTTGCGCTGCGCGGGAGCGGCGTCCTGTTGTTTGAAGGTGCCGCAACCGCGCCGTTCGCGGAAGGAGATGTCGTGCGCTTTGCGGAGGGCGACGTTCACGGCTTCGAGAACACGGGCTCCACCGAATTCGTATACCTTTCGGTAACGTCTCCGCCTATCAACTTCCGGGGTGCCTACTCTGCCGATTGGCAGGCGAGCGGTAACAATGGGGCCTAAGCTCTCGCTCAACCCGGACGCCTCGAATGGTCGCCAGCCACATGGTCCAGACCGCATGTTGCCGCCGCTCCGCGGCGCGGCTTCAGGCGTTAGGCGGCACAACCGCATCTCAGCGATGGACTGATCACAACCACGAGGAGGGAACATGATTGATGCCGCAACGGCCCCATGGGCTGCCTTGATCCTGCGTGTCGGGCTGGGTACCTTATTCCTCGCTCACGGCCTTCTAAAGCTACTCGTATTCAAACCTGCCGGGACCTACGGCTACTTCAAGTCACTGGGCCTTCCAGGGGCGCTTGGCTACGTCACCATGGCAGCCGAACTCACAGGCGGCACAGCGCTGATCATCGGGTTCATGCCACGGTACGTCGCGCTCCTGCTGATCCCATTGATCCTCGGCACCATCGTCGTAGTCCATGGCAAGAATGGCTGGGTATTCACGAACAAAGATGGGGGTTGGGAATTTCCGGCCTTTTGGGCGCTCGCGCTATTCGTCCAGTTCTTGCTCGGTGACGGTGCATGGGTACTCATCGCTTCGCCGCACTGGTTCTAGAATGGCCGTGCTGCCCAACCTCTCGTTCAACCGGACGCGCCACCCGGCGGTGGCTTCCTCCCTGGCCCGGCTCAGTGGCCGGCCGCGAGCCCGAGGATGGTTTCGAAGCCACCCCAGAACATGCGCTTGCCGTCGAAGGGCATCTTCGATGGGTCCATCGAGTCCTTGAGCTGCGGATCCTCCATGACCGCCTTGCTGATGCGGTCGCGATCCTCCTTGTTCCGATACACGACCCACGCCAACGCAATCACCTCGCCGTCCTTGAGCTGCACGGCCTGAGGAAACGACGTGACCTTGCCCGGCTGAGCGTCGTCGCTGATCGAGTCGGAGTAATACAAAGCACCGTGGCGCACGTGGGCGTTGCCCCATTCCGCGGACATGCGTTTGTAGGTGTCGAGGTTGGCTCGGGGAACCGGGATGACGATGGCATCGATGTATGTCGACATGGGACCTCCGGTGGCGTAAAGGTAATTGGACCGGTCGCGCCCGCCGCCGTTCCGCTTCGAACCACGGCGTCGGATCAGCGCCCGACTGCGCCGCAGATCGGGTTCGGAAGCCGGCGGCGATCGCCGGTACGAGGACTGATCCGCCCCGGCTTCCCGGAAGGCCTCCAAGTTTGAAGCACGCCGACATAAAATGCCTATGGCCGGCTCTTGCCGAATCCGGACACCGATATGACGCCTAACCACGCGCTGGGCCGGACCGGTTAGCTTGGTTCGTTAGGCTTACGGAATCGAGATACCTATATGAAATACATTCTTGTCGCCGCGCTCGCGTGCATTGCGATCCACCTCGAGCCTGGGTATGCCCAAGGCCAAACCATTTCTCCAGTTTCCCTGGTCGGAAAGTGGTCCACGTCTGAGCGAGGGGCGGATGGCACGGTCGTGACGACCACCCTCACGCTGACCCAGACCCTGAGATTCAGCGGAACTGCGACCGTTCAGGGCAAAGAATTCTGGTCGTATTCGGGCTCCTGGGAAGTCACCGACCGTCACCTCGTCTGGCATTACGAAAATAGCTCGCGTCCATTGCTCGACTCGGCAAAAACTGACACTGACGACATCATTTCCGTGGACGCGCGAAAACTGGTCCTGGCATCACACCTGAGCGGCAAGCAACATGTGTATTTGCGGTCAAGGTAGGCCTAACCACGCGGGCAACGCAGGGACGCCCACCGGCGGCGCTTCGCGCCTTGGTGGCCGCCGGTTACCCTGGTTCGTCAGCTGTTGCGCAAGCATAGCGTGCAGGAGCTTGAAACATGACGTTGCAGCCGGTTGACGGAATCGAGGTTCTTGTTCTGGTGGACAACTGCCTGGACAGTCTGTCATCCGTTCCGAAATACGTGTCGCTCGAATGGCCCCGATTGATGCGAAACGGAATGAAGGAGTTATCGGGCGAAGGTCAGTGCTGCGCCAA
Organism: uncultured beta proteobacterium; assembly: GCA_963697485.1. GTDB lineage: Bacteria > Pseudomonadota > Gammaproteobacteria > Burkholderiales > Casimicrobiaceae > PALSA-1003. The sequence goes on along the minus strand of CAVOOD010000003.1, from coordinate 644,793 downwards.
TCACGGACTGTCGTTGCTGATCACGGCACGCCGTGGGACCACCTCCCACGTGCTTATGTTCGATGCCGGTCCGGAAGACTATGTGTTGGAACGAAACGCTCCGCGTCTGGGTGTGGACTTCTCCAGTATTGAAAGTATTGTCCTTTCCCACGGACATTGGGATCATGCGGGCGGGTTGCCGGCGGCAGTGCGCTTGGCTGTGGCCGCTCGTCAGAAGAGCCCAGTCACAGTCCATGTTCATCCGGGGATGTTTCGTCAACGCGCACTGACTTTGGCGTCTGGCGCGATTTTGCCGATCAAGGCGATTCCACATCCAGAGGAGCTCGGCGCGCTGGGAGCAAATGTGCTTAGCTCCGACAAGCCACAATTCGTGCTGGACGATTTCTTTTGGATCAGCGGTGAAATACCACGCGTCACGGCATACGAGAAAGGATTCCCGGGTCATTTGCGGCGGTCGGCCGATGGCAGTACTTGGGAACCCGATCCACTGATCTTGGACGAACGCTTTCTGACCGTGCACGTGCTAAACAAGGGCCTTGTCGTATTTACCGCGTGCTCGCATGCCGGCGTTGTAAATGTTCTGATGCACGCACGCGAATCATTTCCTTCCATCCCCCTGCATGCCGTCGCAGGAGGATTTCACCTATCTGCGGCAAACGAGAAGGTGATTCCGGAAACCGTGCACGACCTCGCCTCGTTCAACCTCGATGTCATTGCGCCCGGCCATTGCACGGGCTGGCGCGCGACTCATGCTCTCGTCGACAAATTCGGTGAGGACGTCGTTGCGCCAACTGCAGTGGGAAAGACGTACACGTTATGAGCCGGCGCACGAGCCTGATTCGTCAGGCCGCAGGAGCAACCTCATGAGGCGCACGTGGACGATCATTGGCGTTGGGGATGTGCCTGGCAGCTTCAAGTGGTACCAGTCGCTACTTGGCCTGCCGGAGACTGCTCCGGCCCACGAAGACTTCGGTCAAATCCTCGACTCGGATCGAACGGTCCTGCTCTGCCTTCACGAGTGGGGTGCCCATGAGCACCCCTCATTGATGAGCCCCGATCACGCGCAGCCAGGCAACGGCCTACTCTTGTTTTTCCGTGTCGATGATTTCGATATGGCACTGTCGAGGGCACGCGTGCTTGTCGCTCGACTCGAGGAGGAGCCCCACATGAACCCGAGCACTGGAACTATGGAGTTCTCACTCCGAGATCCGGACGGGTATTACGTCACGATCAGTGCGCTTTCTGCGGGCTAACCACGACTCCTCATGTATCACTACCCCGCGGACATCTACACGGAACCCGAACCGGATGCTGACACGCTGGCAAACCTCGGGCCACTTACCAGCATGGCCGGCATCTGGTCCAGCGCTGCCGGCCAAGACGTCAATCCGAAGCCTGACGGTCCCGAACATCAGCGGTTCATCGAGCGCTACGAACTCCAGCCGATCGACGCCCAGACCAACGGGCCGCAACTTTTCTACGGGCTGCGCTATCACACGCGGATTGTGAAGCCGGATGATCCGGAGACCTTTCACGACCAGGTCGGCTACTGGCTGTGGGAGCCAGCCACTCACGCAATACTGCTGACGCTGTCGATTCCACGGGGCCAGATCGCGATGGCCGTCGGCCAGGCAACCCCCGATGCGAAGTCATTCACGCTCGAAGCCGTGCGTGGTTCGCTCACCAACGGCATCGTCTCCAATCCTTTTCTCGAGCAGGCGTTTCGCACGGATCGCTACACGATCAAGGTGGACATCCACGCGGATGGCACGTGGTCGTACGAGCAGGACACACTGCTGATCATACCCGGCCAGACCGAGACCTTTCACCACACCGATCGCAACCGGCTGCGCAAGATCGCTGAGCCCACGCCCAATCCGACGGCGCTTGCGGCGCAACAGACGGCCAAGTAAATGTTCGATAGGTGTCAGATGGAAATCCGCGATATTCGACCATCGGAGATTGAGGCGGCTCGGCGCCTGCTTGAGGCGAGCGGTTGGACTCGTCGCGTGTCGGATCCAGCGGACTTTCGCGAACTGCTATCGCGGTCACAACGGTCCATCGTCGCGGTCGACGGTGGCGAAGTCATAGGGTTCTTGCGCGCCCTTACCGATGGGATGGCGAACGGCTACATTTCAATGCTGGTCGTCGCGGAGGATCACCGACGGAAGGGCGTTGGTCGCGCGTTGGTGAACTCAGTTGTGGGTGATGGCCGCGGAATGACCTGGGTGCTTCGCGCGGCGCGAGATGGCGTCGCGGCGTTTTACGAAAAAATCGGCTTTGTCCGGTCTGAAGTGGCGATGGAGCGCCGAGATGCAGGGACATCCGACACCTAACCTCTCGCAAAACCGAACACCCCTCAGCGGCGCTTGTGCGTTGTCCTTCGGGTCGCCGGTTAGCTTGGTTCGCCCGTTAACTTAGTTCGTCAGGCACGAATATCCTTATCGAGGCAGTATGAGCAGTGATGCAGCAGCGACCTACCTCCTGAGCGCGGTTGTCGTTGGGCTTGGCGCAACTGTGTTCATGGACCTTTGGGCGCTGTTGCTGAAGCGCGCCTTCGGCACTCCTTCGGCCAACTATTGTTTGGTCGGGCGTTGGTTTCGCCATATGCCCGAAGGAACGTTTATGCATATGAGCATCGCCAATTCCTCGCAAAAGCACTTTGAGTGCGCCGTGGGCTGGATCGCTCATTACATCATCGGTGTCGTATATGCGCTCGTGCTCGTCGCCCTTGTTTCAGGTGACTGGCTTGCGCGGCCAACCCTGTTACCTGCCCTGCTCTTTGGCATTGGCAGCGTGCTCGTACCGTTTCTCATCATGCAACCGTCGTTCGGGCTGGGCATTGCGGCATCGAGAGCGCCCAGTCCAACGCAGGCCAGACTCAGAAGTCTCATGGCACACATCGTCTTCGGAGTCGGCCTGTACGTTTGTGCGGTCGGACTGAGCTACGTGGTGCCGGTTCATGCCTAACGAATCGCTCAACCGGACCGCTCGTGACCCGGTCAAGTACGATCCGCTGCACGCCACAACCCGATGCGCCTCGCAAGGCTGGACACGATCTGAAGCGCATGTTTTTCCGCACCGGGCGGCATGCCGCAGATTCGCCACAGCAGCAGAAGGGCAACGACATAGACAAACGCGCCCAGGACGCACGCGCAACACAACTCCAGGAAAAGCGAAAAGGTTGCACCGGTGCGAGGCCAGAAATCGAGCAGCGTCAGAACCGCGCCGGACATCACCAGACACGCGGCAACGGTGCGCCAGATGACACTCCCCACAGCTGCGGGCGAGATTCCGGTCACCCGCCAGATGATCGCGTAGTTCAGGAGCATCTGGAGCAACGCGGTCGCGCTGGTTGCCCACGCCGCGCCGACCAGACCCCAGATCGATGCCGCCCACAGCATCGAAACGATGCCGACGACGGCCCCAAAACACGCCAATACGGTCGTCAGATGCGGCAGATTGAGGGCGAGAAGCTGCGGGTCGCTGTTGGCGGTGAACACGCGGGTCACTCCCACGATGGCCAGGATCTGCACCACGGGGACCGCTCCGACCCAATTCGGGCCCATCGCGACGCGCACCAATGGATCGGCGGTCAGCGCGATCCCGACGCCGAGCGGCAATGCAAGCATGACGATCACCGCGAGCCCGTCGAGGAAGGTGCGCCGCATCGCATCCGGCTCCTTATCGAGCGCGGAGAGCCCCGGCAACATCGCGCGACCGATCGGAACGACCAGCTCCGATGTCGCTATCGCCGAGATTTCCCGTCCGACCGAATACAAGCCGACCGACGCCGAGTTGAGGATCTTGCCGATGACGAACGCGTAGCCTTGACGCTGCGCGTAATAGAGCAGGTTGTTGGCGATCACCCATTTGGAGAAGCGCAAGATCGCTCCAGTCCGGACGAAACTGAACCTGGGACGAAAAGGATGCATGGTGTAGCCGAACAGCAACGCCGCACAGCGGCCGCTCAGCATTCCGATGACGAGGGCCCAATAGTTGCGCAGCAGAATCGCCAGTAGAACGGTAATTGCGAAAGAGACCAGCTTCGTCTGCACCGTCAGGCGAAAGTCCCGATCGAAATTCAGGGATTTCTGAAAGTCTACGGTTCCGATGTTGGCCAGGCCGCTGATCAGGCTGGCAAGCGAAAGCGCGTACAGGACGTTCTGCAGCCTCGGTTCTGCGAAGAAGTCCGCGGCGGCGGACGAGCAGGCCACGAGCACGACCGCGATCAAACCGCCCCGCAAGACCGACAGCGTCCATGCCGTGTCGTAGTAGCTGCGGTCGATGCCTTGCGCGCGGATCAGATACGTTGCGAACTCGAACTCACTCGCCAATTCCACAAGACCGATCAGCATGCTCGCGAGGACCACCAAACCGAAGTCCGCCGGAACCAGCAGCCGGGCCAGCACGATGGTGCTTACCACGCCGATCGAGCGCAGGGTGAGGCGCATCAGGACCGTCCACACGGCACCCTTCGCCATGCGCCTGCCGAGGTTCGAATGCTTGACGTTCACGTGGAAAGCCGGGACAGCGGAGGTTTCCGGGCAGGAAAGCGGATCAGCGGAGTCCGACAGGTATCACGCACGGGTCGAGACTAATATAATTCCGGCTGGTCTGCATGTAAGCCAATCGAAGTAGGACGGGGCCCGTCATGGTTGCGATATGGCCGAAATAGAATTGTGTGCGATACCCGAGGTTGTCGCCGTCGGATCCACGATCGGCGAGGTCGTCGACTATTGGGGCCGCGCCTCGCCCGCCGCCCCGGCGATCGCAGCCAGGAACAGGAAGGACATGAGCTATGGCGAGCTCGCATGTCTGACGGATCGCATAGCCGCCCAGCTCCAGCACGCGGGTTTCGGTCGGGACAGTCGCCTCGCGGTCGTTCATCGTGGGGGTGCGGAGGCGTTGACGACCGTTCTCGGCGTCGTCAAGCGCTCGATCGCCGTTCCGATCAGCAACGAGTACTCGGCACACGAGTTCGGGAGTCATTTTGATGCCTGTGGTGTCGAAGCCGTCATTGTCGATGCGCGACTCGACGCGCCCGTTCGCGAGGTTGCACGCGCACGGGGGATGCGCGTGATCGAGGTCGAGCACGGACGGGACGAACATGCTGCGGGCCACGTCACGCTCGACCTTCCGTCCCCGCAGGATCACACGCTCGACGCTCCCGCACGCGCTGATGACATTGCTTTCGTGTTCGGCACTTCCGGCACGACTCGCGCCTCCAAGCTGGTTCCCCTGCGCCATCGCCATATGGTGTCGCGATCCGAATCGACGGCTCTCCTGCACGAACTGACGAAGGACGATCGTTGCTTCAATCAGAACCGGCTATTCCTGTGCAGCGGTATCTCCAATTCCTGTTCCGCCCTCTTTGCGGGCGGCTGCGTGGTCCATCCGGACGAGAGAGGCCCATTCGATCTCTCGGCGTTCATCGATGACCTGACCACACTTCGACCGACCTGGTACGTCGCCAGCTACAACTTCAATATCGGCGTCTACCAGGCGCTCAAACTCGACGCATCGGCGGTTGCCGACCACGCCCTGCGTTTCATCCGGGCGACGTCCGGCCCTCTCAACCCTGACATCGTCACCGGCTTGGAACGGATCTTCGGCGTGCCTGTCATCGAAGCCTATTCGTCGACGGAATCAGGACGGATTTGCGGTAACCCCTTGCCGCCGCGGCGTCGCAAGCTCGGGTCGGTCGGTCGTCCCATTGCCCACAGCGAGGTATCGCTCGTCAACGACCACGGCCATCCGGTGAAACAGGGCGAGCACGGTGAGGTAGTCGTTCGCGGCCGCAATGTCTTTGACGGATACGAGCGCAATCCGGCGGCGAACGAGGAATCGTTTTTCGGCGACTGGTACAGAACGGGAGATGTAGGCGTTTTCGACGAGGATGGCTATCTGCGCCTCGTCGGCCGGATTAAAGAGATGATCAACCGCGGCGGACAAAAGATTTCGCCGGTCGACGTCGATGCAGCGCTTGTCGCCCACCCCGAAATCGCCGATGCGGCGGCGTTCGCGGTGCCGCACCCGATGCTGGGCGAGGTGGTCGCAGCGGCGGTCGTCCTGGCGCCGGATTCACAGCTGAGCGACCGTGACATCACCGCTTTTCTTCGCCACCGCATCGAGCACGTGAAGTTGCCTCGGAGCTTCGTGTTCGTCGAACAGATCCCAAGAGGACCCTCCGGCAAGGCCCGCCGATCCGAGCTCATCAAGCTGTTCGAGACGCTTGGCCCGATCTCGCAGTCTGCTCGAGGCTCGCGTGCCGATCAGATGGCGACCCCAACCGAAGCCAAGCTCGCGCAGCTCTGGAAATGGCTGCTGCAAAAGGACGGGCTGGGCCCGAACGACGATTTCTTCCTGGTCGGCGGCGACTCGCTGGCGGCAACGCAGCTCGTTCTGGCAGTCAACGAACTGTTCAACGTTGAGCTGACCCTCGACCTGATATTCAGCGATGCGAGCAAGATCAGAACGATGGCCGCGATGATCGACGAACGGAAACACTGGCCCAAAACGGGTCGTAATCCCGACTTGCCCGCGCACGCGATCGACGAGCGCATCGCTCGCCCGCCCATCGGAGGCCGCGGTGACACATCGCGCGGACGGTCGGTGAACAGAACGCGCGACGAGGATGTGTTCGACTTGTTCGTCCTTGAAAAGTCGGGCCTGCGCCGGATGCGACCCGGGGCCGGGTACGCCTGCGTGCAGGCCAATTCACAAGGCTATCGGAGCCCCGAGATTCCTCTCGAGAAGGCGGCGGGAACAATCCGGCTGGCATTCCTCGGCGATTCTTTCGCGTTCGGCTCGTGGAAAGGCGGCAACGAGACGACCTGGCCGCTTCACGTGCTCGAGACGCTGCGCGCCGTGCATGGCGGACCGTCATATGACTACATCAATGCCGGAATACCGGGGAACGGGATTGGCCAGGTAACCATCCAGTTCCGGGAGTCGATCTCGAAGTTCCGACCGGACGTCGTGACCCTTGCTCCGGGTGCGAGCAGCAGCGCCGCCGACAGGGCGCGCGTAAAGCTCGGATATTCGGGTATTCACTATGTTCCGAGCCGATTCGCACGGCGGTCGGGCCTGTACGCGTTGATCGAAAAGAACCTTGTCGTCGTCCTGCGCCAGCTGAGGGCGCTCAGCGATCGCGGCAAATTGAAGCTCGAGCCGCATGAACTCAGAGAGCTTTCGCGCGAGTTTGAGGCGAAGCTCAGCGACATCGTGACCACGTGCCAGAGGAGCGGAGCCCTCGTCGTGCTCTTGACGCGGGAATCGAAGATACAGCGAAGCGCGGGCAGGCTGGCGCAAATATGGTCGTCCGGCTCGCGCCTGTTCTACCAACCTTATATGTCGATTTCCGCTCTCTTGGCTACGAAGGACGAATTCAACCGCGTTTACCGCGAAGTGGCGGCTTCAACCGGGGCATTGCTCGTCGACATCGCAGGGACACTTCCGCCCACGAAAAGGTATTTTGAAGACAGCAGCCATTGCACGCCCCTGGCAAACAGAATTATCGGCGAGCGCGTCGGCCACGCGCTCTGCGAAGATCCGCGGTTCCAGCAGCTGTTGCGGAGCAGCGTAGCGTGACGGCTAACCCTGCGCTCAACCGGACGCTTCGCCGGCGGCGCTTCGCGCCGTCCTTCGGGTCGCCGGTTAGCTTTGCCCGTTGGGCCGCCCAGGAGGCCTCCGATGGAAGTCCGGCTTGAACACGCGAACCTCACCGTACGTGACGTCGAGGCCATGATCCGTTTTTTGATGACAGCGTTCCCCGGGTTTCGGATGCGCGGCGAAGGCACAAACCGTGACGGCACACGATGGGTCCACGTAGGCACCAATGACACGTACATTGCCTTGAATCAGGCGAAAGCAGATTCCGACAGGCATCGGATGCCCTACCGTGGCGAGCCCGGACTGAACCACCTCGCTTATGAGGTGAATGACGTAGAGTCGCTGCGCCTGAGGCTTACGACCGCAGGATACCGAGACTCGACCGTCCCGAACGCACACCCCCACCGGAAGCGCGTCTACTTCTACGATCCCGACGGGAACGACTGGGAGTTTGTACAGTACTTCTCGCAGGACCCCGCCGAGCGTAACGATTATGCATTGCCCGATTCGTAGTGCACCTTCACGCGGCCTGACCCGGCGTTCCGCAGCCGGGCCGCCGGTTAACTACTATCTTCCACTGTCTTGCAAATGAAATATATCTGGAACTTCTAGGATGAGAACATGAAAAAGTCGGGCGCGAGCCAAGGCCAGTCGGCATCGGAGCTCATCTCGAAAAGAATCGCCGAACTCGGGGACTGGCGCGGGGAAACCCTCGGCAGAATGCGCAAGCTCATCAAGGAAGCAGACCCGGACGTCGTCGAGGAGTGGAAGTGGATGGGCACTCCGGTTTGGTCGCACGACGGCATCATCTGCACTGGCGAATCCTACAAGAATGTCGTGAAGCTTACCTTCGCCAAGGGCGCGTCTCTGAAGGATCCGGCCCGTCTCTTCAACTCGAGTCTCGACGGAAACGTACGCCGCGCGATCGACATCCACGAAGGAGAAGAAGTTGACGAGTCCGCCTTCAAGGCGCTCGTTCGCCAAGCGGTCGCCCTCAACAGTTCTGGCAAGTCGAAACCTTCGAAGAAAGCGAAGTCCTGAGGGATTCCGCCCCGCAAGAGGTCCGACGAATCGAAAGGCAAGCAATCATGTCCACCAACACCGTCCGGCTTCACCGCGTGCTCCGTGCGACGCCGGAGCGAATCTATCGGGCGTTCCTCGATGCCGACGCAATGGCCAAATGGCTGCCTCCAAATGGTTTCACCGGCAAGGTCCACCATTTGAATGCAGAAGTCGGTGGCACGTTCAGGATGTCGTTCACGAACTTCACTACAGGCAGTAGCCACTCTTTTGGCGGTGAGTACCTTGAACTAGTGCCTAACGAACGTATTTGCCATACGGACAAATTTGACGATCCGAACCTGCCCGGGGAGATGCGGACTACGGTGTCCTTGAAGAAGGTGTTCTGCGGAACCGAGTTGGATGTCGTGCAGGAAGGCATACCCGGCGCCATTCCGACCGAAGCTTGCTATCTCGGCTGGCAAGAGTCGCTCACACTGCTTGCGCAACTCGTCGAGGCCGAGATTCCAGGATAACGAAAAATGATCACCGGTCGGCGCGTCTACGGCCTGGGCGTGATGGCGTTGGCCATGGTCTGCCTGGCGTGGGGGGACTTCGACCTGGGGCAGCCGGTGCCCAAGAACTTTCCCGAACGCACCGCCCTGGCCTATGCCGCTGCTGCGTTCATGCTCGTCGCAGGCGCTTCCGTCCAGTGGCGTCGGACCGCGGCCTGGGGCGCCGCGGCGCTCACCGCTTACTACGCGCTCATTGTCGTCATCCTGATGAACGGCCGCGTGGTGCTTGCCCATTACGCCGAGTTCGGCAGCTACAGCGGCGCCGCCGAGCAGCTCGCGATCGCGGCGGGCGGGCTGATCGTCTACGCCGCCACAGCCAGGATCGATGCGACGCGGGCTACACGCCTCACGCGCCTGGGCCAATTGGCGTTCGGGCTTTGTGCGCTGTTATTCGGCGGAGCGCACTTTTTCTATATGAACCTCACCGTCCCGCTGGTCCCCAAGTGGCTGCCGCCCACGCAAGAGTTCTGGGCCTATGCGACCGGGGTGGGTCACATCGCGGCGGGCGTTGCGATCCTGACGGGCGTGCAAGCCCGCCTCGCCGCGATCCTGCTGACCGCCATGTATGCATCCTTCACTCTGCTAGTGCACGCGCCGATGCTCGTGGCCGATCACTCCAGTCGCCTGATCTGGTCCGAAAACGCCTTGAATCTCGCGCTGATCGGCGCCGCCTGGGTCGTGGCTGACTCGCTGACGCGGCCGAGGCGCTAGTGGAGCGTTGGTCCGTAGCCCTCGTCGGTGGCCACCAAAGCCCGTGCAGCGCAATGCCCCAGGAGCTTGGCCTAGCTATTCGATCAAGCGGACCGCTGCGAATCGTTGCGGTATCCTCATGGAATTCGCGGTAGCGGTCGCTTAGCTCAAGCATCAGGGCGCATCCAGTGGTTAGCGTAACCTCAAAGATCGTATCCGTCGCTATTGCCCTCGCGATCCTTGCGTGGCTGTTGCTTCTGCTCGGCCTCGTGTACGCCAAGTTTTTTGTCACCGAGCCGCCGCCCAATGTGGTTATCACGTTTTCCGACAAGGGCCTTACGCGTCTGTTTGCCGAACTCCTGAGTCTCGGCATCGGCTGTCTTGGCCTCGTACTTTCGGTCGTCGCCTTTGCTTGGACCGCGCGCGATCGGCGCCTGGCGCTCGCCGCGCTCAGCAACGCTGCCGTTTGCGCCGTTTGCGTCGCATTGCTGATGTAGGGCTGTCGACCTTCGTCGCGCCGGTCACCTTGGTACGTCAGGCTCGAATGCTGCAAATACGCCAAGCAACGGCATCGGACAGTGAGTCCATCTGGGAAATATTTCACGCCGTTGTGGCTCGCGGCGATACCTACACTTTTGATCCAGAGATTTCGCGAGACGAGGCTCTTGCGTACTGGCTGTATCCGTCGAATTGGTCCTACGTTGCGGAGTTCGAACGAAAGATCGTCGGCACCTATATCCTGAAGGTCAATCAACCTGCGCTGGGGTCCCACGTAGCCAACGCAGCATTCATGGTCTCGCCTGATGCCCGTGGCCTTGGCGTCGGGCGCGCCATGGGCGAGCATTCGCTGACCGAGGCTCGTCGACTGGGATTTCGCGCGATGCAATTCAACTTCGTGGTTTCCACCAATGCGCCGGCAATCCACCTTTGGCAGGAACTTGGATTCAAAGTTGTAGGCACGCTGCCAGGCGCGTTTCGCCATCGGGAGAAGGGGTTTGTCGATGCCTACGTCATGTTTCGCCCGCTCACCGAGGCCTAACTGCGCGTTCAACCGGCCCCGCTGGTGCGGGCCTTGTAGTCGGCGATCGTCGATGGCGGCGGGCCGGTTAACTTGCTCTTGTCAGCCCTCAGAATGAACATCGCGACGGTAACAAAGCGCGCCTTTGCCGCATCACTCATCGCCGGTTGCTGCCTCGTGCTAGGTGCCTGCGCTGGGTTCGGTCAAAGCGCAACAGGCATGAATAAGCAGGACGAGTCACAAATCCTGGCTGCCATGCAAGCGTCCGTCGAGGCCTGGAATCGCGGTGATCTTAAAGGCCATCTCGCAATCTACGATCCGTCCGTCACGGTCATGACCAAGAACGGTCCCCGTCCAACGATTGAGGCCATCGAGACGTCATTCGGTCAAACCTATTTCGTGGATGGCAAGCCCAAGCAGAACCTACGCATGGAAAGCCTAAGGGTCCGGGCACTTTCCGAGCAGTCGGCACTCGTGACCGGCCGCTTCGTTCTCTCGGGCGGAACAGAGCCCGAACACTCAGGCTGGTTCACCCTGGTCTGGGTACACACGCCAGCTGGCTGGCGAGCGGTCCATGACCATACGTCATAAAGCCTGGCGGCACGCACTGGAGCCGAACCCGGCGTTCAACCAGACGCCTCCGGGCGGCGCTTGCGCGTGGTTGCTATTACTGCTGTTCGCTTGCGCGCCCTGCTCGCCCGTGGTGCATGCTGCGGAACGCATTGGCGATTCCACCTATTTGAACGAATTCGAACGACATGCAAACGCTGTCGCCGCCCTTGAAACGGAGTTTCTAGCTTCGATCGAAGCCGCCTCCGGAGAGGACCGCTTCTATCTGTACTGGACGTACAATCATTTAACAGGCTCCTGGGTCCAGGTTGAATACCTGCAACGACAGGTTGCGCTCTCGGTGGAGGCTCAGTCGTACTTGGAAGAAGAATCGATCAGAACGACTCTTCGAGACCAAGCCCAGTTTGTGTGTTGGGAACTCGCTCATGCCATCGATGATCTGCAGCAGAACATCCCTGAGGTAAGACGACTGAATCAACTGTGGATCAATGAGGCGCTCCGCTCCTTGCTCGCGGAAATCCGAACGAGCGTCGATCGTTTGTGGGCCGATCAAGGTGCGTACGTGGCATGCGCTGCCGGCCCCTGATACGTCGTTACACGCGACCCGAGGGATTCACGGTTGAACGTCGCAGAGACTGAACGGTTGCGTGTTCGCTGGCTCAATGCCGGCGATTCTGCGTTTATTCTCGAGCTGGTGAATGAGCCGTCGTGGATCCAATACATTGGTGAAAAAGGTGTAAAGACGCTCCAGGATGCACTGCGCTATATCGAGAATGGGCCGGTCGCGATGTATAAGCGAGCGGGGTTCGGCCTTTATTTGGTTGAGCTAAAGGAAATTGGTGAACCCATCGGCATTTGCGGTCTCATCAAGACGTGAAGGGTTGAAGGACGTGGATCTTGGCTTCGCATTTCTCCCAAGGTTTTGGCGCAAAGGGTATGCCTTTGAGTCTGCTGCCGCCGTGATGTGCTACGGAAGGGAGGAGCTGGGCTCTACGTCGAATAGTTGCTATCCTTTCACAGGACAATCATCGCTCGAGCAAGCTGCTTGAGAAGCTGGGATTTTGCTTCGAGGGCAAAGTCAGGCTGCAACCGAATGACGAAGAGCTCAAGCTCTATGCGATCGCCCCCTAGCCGCGCGGTCAACACGGACGCGCCGCGGCGGACCGGCGGCCGGTCCTTCGTTGCGCCGGGAATCTCGTTTCGGATCACAGTGCGCAACTTGATCCGGGCACTTCCCGTGCTGTCAATCGTCGGCATGATCGGCTGCACGAGCCTGGGCACTTACAGCCCTCCCATGGCCGCAGCCTCTGGCGTTGCGCGAGCGGATGCCGGGAAGGGCTCCCGCGAGTACCGCATCATTCCGCTGAAATCGATGGCGGGCGATGTCGAGATTCTCTACGGGGATCCCGAGGTCTCTGGCGAACCGTTTGTGATGCGCATTCGCGAGCTACCCGGCGCAATCGTTCCACCGCACTCTCATCCCATCGATGAACATATCACCGTCGTCCAAGGCACCTGGTACTTTGCGTTAGGCGACGAATTCAAGGCCGAGACGCTTCAGGAACTCAAAGCCGGCAGCTATGCGTTCGCTCCGAAGGGCAGCACGATGTTTGGCTACTCGGCTGAAGGCGCCATCGTGCAGGTGCACGGTGTCGGACCATTCCGGATTCATTGGCACGGTGGTCTGCATACGCTGGACGATCCGGACGCGAAATCGGTATTCCGCTTCGCCAGAGGCGCGCGCGTCCTCTCCAAGAGCCAAAGCGGTAGAGTCGCCGAGGGCTACGCTTCGGGGAAGATCGTTCAATACGAGATCGAGACGGCCAACGGAGAGCGATTCATGGCAAGCGAGCATGAGTTGCAGCCTCAATGAGTCGCCTCGTCGAGATCCGCTCGTACAAGCTCAAACCGGGCAGCGGCGCCAAGTTTCACGACCTTGTAACGAATCAAAGTCTGCCCCTGCTCCGCGAGCGAAACATGGAGGTTGTGGCCTTCGGCCCATCCTTGCACGATCCGGATGCATACTTTCTTGTGCGCGCCTACGATAGTCTTGAACATCTTCGCTCCTCGCAAGACGCTTTCTATTCAAGCGATGCGTGGAGGAAGGGGCCGCGACAGTCGATCATCGAACTCATCGAGTCGGACTGGAATGTTGTGCTGTGGCTCACCCCTCAGGCGGTCGCCGCAATGCGTGAATCAGGTCGCTCTGCGGCATCGTGAAGCATCGAGCAAGTGGCGCATAACTTGCCGCTCGTCTACCGCTACGCCTTTCCCGCCATGTGGTTGAGCTGGATGGTCTACTGGTGGGCGGCATCGCGCGATGTCAAGAGCACCCTGCGGCGCGAGTCCGTTTCATCCCGGCTCTTGCACTTCGTTCCCCTCGCAATCGCCGTGCTTCTCTTCTCTATGCAAAGAGTCCCGATTCCTTTTCTTGCCGAGCGCTTTCTGCCGTTGACGGAATGGCCGTTTTGGCTTGGGTCATTCCTGACCGCGCGGCGGGTTGCTTTTTACCGTTTGGGCGCGCTTGCATCTCGGCAGAAACTGGAGCGGTACCGTCACGATCAAGGACGGGCATGAGCTCATCACGAGCGGGCCTTACGCCCTTGTTCGTCACCCGATCTACACGGGCCTCTTGCTTGCAATGCTCGGCTCCGCTTTGGCGCTCGGCGACTGGCGGGGTGTCGCCGCCTTTGCGTTGGCGGCGGGCGCCCTGTGGCGTAAGCTGCGGGTCGAAGAGAGCTGGATGCAGCAGCAGTTCGGAGATGCCTATCAGGCCTACTCTCAGCGTGTGGCAGCACTGATACCTTTCGTTCACTGAGCATCCCTGATCGTGCCTCATGGACAGTTCCATCACTGCCCACCTCTGATCGCAGCACTCTCTTCGCTAGACGTATTCGAATCAATGGGGGCGCTCGGATTTGTCCGAGTGGCTATTACATTCCATTTGTTCTGGCTCTGCCTTGAAACAGTCGCAGCACTATCGGGGTCCGGGCCACGAGTCAGCGCTCGGAAATAGGAGCCGCCCTTCATTGGAATCAGCATGAGGGCTTTCAGCAGGCGTGACTAAGGTAATCCAGGGAAGGTTGCCATGAAGAAGGGATCATGCCTCTGTGGTGGCGTTAGCTTTGTTGTGACCGGGGACCTTGGTGCTCCGGACGCTTGTCACTGTGCTCAGTGCCGAAAGCACTCCGGACACTACTTTGCTTCGACGAATGTGCCGCGGGATGCGCTTGTCATCACCGGTCAGGAGAACGTTTCCTGGTACCAATCGTCGGCGAAGGTGCGGCGGGGTTTCTGCTCGACGTGCGGATCGTCTTTGTTCTGGGATCCGCCCGCGAGAGACTGGATCGCCATCGCAATGGGCGCGTTCGACACCCCTACCTCGACGCACCTGGACAGACACATTTTCGTGGCCGAAAAAGGTGATTACTATGAGATCGCCGACGGTCTCCCGCAGAACCAGCATTTTTAATGGCATGCGGGCGTTCCGGGCCACGCATGCCTTGGCCGTCTGGTTGGCTCGTAAAAGGCAACGGTGAATGTCATGATCTTGCCTGCTCTTCAAACCTTCGTCTCGCAAGCTACGGCGCGCACACGCGATCGTTCCGATCCTGCCGATTGCGTGCTGGCGCTCGCCCCGCTGATGCTGGAGCTCATCGAACGAGCAACTACCTTTCTCGAACCGCAGCACTACCGGAGCGACGCGAGCCACTATGCGCGAAATCTCGTTTACGACGCTCCGGACGGAAGCCTGTCGCTATACACCCTGGTTTGGATGCCGGGGCAATGGACGCCGGTACACGATCATGGCAGCTGGGGCGTCGTGGGAGTCCTGAAGGGCGTGCTGGAGGAACGCAACTACGTTCGCCTGTCACCAGACCGCGGCGCGGATGAAGGCATCGATCTCGTGCGCGGCGGCGTCATCCTCCTGGGCCGGGGTGCTGTCACCAGCTTTGTGCCAAATCCCGACCACATCCACGTCACCGGCGTCCCTCCGGAGCGATCCCGTGCGGTCAGCCTGCATCTGTACGGCCGCATGATGAACAGCTTCAATACCTATGACCTCTCGTCAGGCACGCGCCAGCGCGTAAGCTTAGAGCACAACGAAAGTTGAAAATGGAGCCCGATACGATGGCTGCCCAGGATTTGCGAACACCGGACAAGGGGATGAGCATTGCGAGCGCGGTCCGTTCATCGTGGACACTAAATACCTCGAGCCCATAAAATGCACGAGCTGATATTTCGAAGAGGAACACGACGATGCCGCCCAATCCCGAGCGCCTTGGACCAATCGTGATTCAAGGCCGCGAGCTTCGCTGTACTGTATGCAGCCACAGTATCTTTTGGGAGCAAGAGGTTCAATTTGCCACGCCACTCACCGAGCTTCTCGACCCCGACGCGTGGAATCGCAGCGCGCAATGCGCCGTCTGCGAGCGGTGTGGCCATGTCCACATGTTCATTTCACCGGCCATGTTCAAGCAAGCCGAGGAGTCACCAGATAGCCAGACGCAACCGGGGGCTGCCTGAGCTTTCACGCGGGGATCGTCCCGAAGGCGCCCAATGCGCGCCAACCTTGGCAGCCGTCCGATGGCGGCGTCGTGAAGAGCGCTTTCTAGCGATCATGAAGCACACCGTCCTGCCGCTCACGCCCGAACGCTGGCCCGACCTTGAGGCGATCTTCAATGCCAAGGGTTGCTCGGTTGCCCGCGGCTGCTGGTGCATGTACTACCGTCGCAGCGGCTCCCGCGGACCTTTGCCTCGGGGAACGACGCACGCTCAAGCGAATCGTGCCGAGCTGAAGGCGCTCGTTGATGGAGGCGAACCGCCTGGCCTTCTCGCCTACCGCGGCACCGTCCCTGTCGGTTGGGTATCGATGGGCCCACGCGAGCAGTACGCCAAGCTCCGGCGCTCACCGGTAATGAAGGCCGTCGACGACCAGCCCGTGTGGTCCGTCATCTGCTTCGTCGTACCGCCAGAGTACCGCGGCCAGGGCGTTGCGCACGCGCTTCTCCGAGGAGCCATCGCCTATGCCAGGAAGCATGGCGCGAAGCTGCTCGAAGCTTACCCGGTGGACAAACCCGTCCGTTCGACCAACGATTCCATGTGGTTTGGCGCAAAGTCCATGTACGACGATGCCGGGTTCAAAGAGGTGGCGCGCCGCAAGGCGTTCCGCCCGATCGTCCGCCTCAAGCCAGTCTGAGAACCTCAATGATCTCGTTCATTGTTCCGGCCTACAACGAGGAGCGTTTGCTCGGAGCCACACTGGACGCCCTGCATACGGCAGGTCGCGCTGTGGACGAACCCTACGAAGTGGTCGTCGTCGATGACGCATCGACCGATCGGACCGCGATCATCGCACGGCGTCATGGCGCTGTGCTTGTCAGCGTCGCTCACCGCCAGATCGCGGCGACCCGAAATTCCGGCGCTCAAAAGGCGAAGGGCGATTTGTTCATCTTTGTGGACGCGGACACCATCGTGAACGAGGCGGTAGTTCGCTCTGCCGTCGAGGCTTTGCGCGGCGGCGCGGCCGGCGGTGGTGCCGCCGTCGAATTTGACGGGACTGTGCCGTTGTACTGGAGGCTGCTTGTGCCGGTCCTGGTCTGGTCGTTCCGGGCAGCTGGCCTGGCCGCCGGTTGTTTCCTGTTCTGTACTCGCAACGCCTTTGTGGCGGTGGGTGGGTTCGACGAAGCGTTCTATGGCGCCGAAGAATTGGTGATGAGCCAGGCGTTAAAGCGCCATGGCAAATTCGTCGTCTTGCGGCAGGCGGTGATGACGTCCGGGCGGAAGCTGCGCACGCATTCTGTCCGCGAAGTCCTGATGATCCTCGGGCGCCTGGCGCTGCGCGGACCCAGCGCCGTCAAGCAGCGGCAGGGCATGGAACTTTGGTATGCGGAACGGCGCGAGGACCCGCAGGAGATGCGCTGACAAGCCGGCTGCGCCCATGAAGATCGAGATCGACGACCTTTCGCGACCGGAAGTACATGCCTTGCTCAACGAGCATTTGCAGAGCATGCATGCGCTGTCTCCGCCTGAGAGCGTTCACGCGCTCGATCTCGACAAACTTCGCAATCCCGGGATCACTTTCTGGTCTGCCTGGGATGGTTCGCTTCTGCTCGGATGCGGCGCACTCAAGGAGCTCGACCGAAAGCACGGCGAGGTCAAATCGATGCGCACGCCCGATGCGCTTCGTCGCCAGGGCGCCGGTCGCGCCATCCTCGCTCATATCATCACGGTCGCGAGATCTCGCGCCTATGAGCGCCTGAGCCTCGAAACCGGGTCGATGGCGGCATTCAAGCCCGCGCAGCAGCTCTACGAGAGTTTTGGTTTCACCTACTGCGGACCGTTCGGCGAATATGTCGTAGACCCGAATAGCGTCTTCATGTCACTACGCTTGTGACCGAGCAAGGAGGAATGTAGTGTCGAAACTGCGCGTCCAGAGCTTCGCGGTATCCATCGACGGTTACGGTGCCGGACCGAACCAGGATCTCCAGAATCCGCTCGGCGTCAGAGGACCCGAGCTGATGGAGTGGTTCTTCCACACGCGCCTATGGCAGAAGATGCAAGGCAACGCCGATGGCGAGACGGGAGTCGACAACGGAATTGCCGAGCAAGGCTTTGCCGGAATCGGCGCCTGGATTCTCGGGCGCAACATGTTCGGTCCGGTCCGAGGCCCGTGGCCGGACGACAGCTGGAAGGGCTGGTGGGGCGACGAGCCGCCGTATCACACCCCCGTCTTTGTGCTGACGCATCATCCGCGGCCGCCGCTCAGGATGGCCGGGGGCACGGAGTTTCGGTTTGTCACCGAAGGCATCCACGCGGCTTTGGAGCAGGCGAGGGCCGCGGCGGGCGGCCGCGACGTCCGCGTCGGCGGCGGCGTCTCCACGATTCGGCAGTATCTGCGCGCCGGTCTGATCGACGAGCTGCATCTCGCCATCCGGCCTGTCTTGCTCGGTTCTGGGGAGCAGCTGTGGAAGGACATCGATATGAGCGCTCTGGGCTACGAGTGCGCGAAATACGTCGCAGGCGAACGAGCGACCCATGTCTTTCTGCGAAAACGCGACGCGGTCTGACGGGCGCTTTATCATTCGACCAAATTACGCGCCTTGACCAAGCGTCGGGGCAAGGAGAAAACCCGTGTTCGATCATATTGGAATCGGCGCCACGGATCTCAAAGCAAGCAAAGCATTTTTCCTACTACGGCGCCTTTGTCATCGGTCCGGATGGTCACAATGTTGAAGCCGTGTGTCATAGGCCAGAGGTCTAAGCTCGCAGTCAACACCTCCGAGCACATGCCGCGCACGGGGCTCTCGGGTTCGAGGAAACGGAGCGGGTCGTCTATTTTCGTCGGGCGGTGCATGGCGCCTCTGCGGTTTGTGAGACCACAGAAGGCCCGCTTCTAAATCACGGGAGGGCCGAATAATGGCGAGGGCAATTGCGGGTGTGGTCGCGGGAGTCGTCGTGTGGATGATCATTGCCACGGCAGGCAACCTTGCCATGCGCGCTGCGTGGCCGGACTACGCCGATGTGGAAGCGGCGATGAGGTTCACCCCGGAAATGATGATTTCCCGGCTGTTTGTCGGGGCACTGTCTTCCCTAGGCGCGGGTTGGCTAGCCGCGCGAATTACCAACCGCAATGCTGGTGCAATCTCTGCGCTCGTCGGGATACTGATCGTGGTCTTTATTCCCGTGCACTACGCCTTGTGGGAAAAATTTCCGCTTTGGTATCACCTGGTATTTTTCACCTCGCTCGCCGTAATGCCGGTGCTCGGCGCCAGACTCAATGGTCGCAAGGTACTCGCAAAGGAACGTTCACTATTGAGTCCATAGACTGGAGCGAGACATGATCCTGGTCGTGGGTGCCACGGGGCAGCTGGGAACGGCGGTGGTCCGGCGACTGGTCGCGTCGGGCCAACCGGTGCGGGCATTCGTACGAAAGGGTTCGCGCCACGAGCATCTTCGAGCGATGGGCGTCGAGTTGGCCTTTGGCGACTTGCGCGAGCCGGACTCGGTGGACGCAGCCTGTCGTGGTGCGCGTGTGGTCGTGGCCACTGCGAACGCCATCGTGCCCGAGGGTCCGTCGAGTTTCGAATCGGTGGAAGGGCGCGGCTACGCGGCGCTGATCTCGGCCTGCGAGCGCCATGGCGTTGAGCAGTTTGTTTTCATCTCGGTGCCGGTGACGCCGCACGATGACTCGGTGCCCGTCTTCCGGTACAAACGGCTGACCGAGCAACGTCTGCGTCAGAGCCGGCTGTCGTACACGATTCTCCAGTCATCGCTATTCATGGACGACTGGTATGCCTTCATCGGCAGCCGGGTTCCCCTGCGCGGTGCCGACGCGGCGACGCTCGATCGTCGTTACTGGTTCCTGAAGGCGTTCATGAAGGCTGTGGACGGATTGATCGACAACCATGGCATCGCGCTGATTGCAGGTTCAAAGCGCGTGCGGCACGCCTTCATTGCGCTCGACGATGTTGCCGAATTCATCGTGCGCTCGATCGGGCGAACCGAGATGTACCGCACGGTGACGCAGATCGGCGGCCCGGAAATCCTGACATGGGGCGAGGTTGTTTCTTGCTACAGCCGCGTGCTGGGCAAGCCGGTACGGGCGATATACTTGCCCTCCGGGTTGTTTCGAGTTCAGCGGGCGCTGCTGGCGCCGCTGTCGGAAGCGGCCTCCGACATCATGGGGCTCAACTGGCTGGTGGGATTCGACACGCCCTACGACGCGAGCGCGCTGGCGTCGAAGCTCGGTATCCGATTGACCGGCACCGAGCAGTTCCTGCGTCACAAGGCCTCATTGCCGCCGGCTTGAGCGGTTGCCGCCACCTTGGTTTGCCAGGCGTGGACCAGTGCGCTCATGAACGTCTCTCAACTGAAGGAGTTCTGTCGGGGATTCAGTGGTGCCACCGAAACGCTGTATGAGGAACCCTACAATTTTCTCGTCTACGCCGTCGGTGGCAGGAAATTCGCCTATTTCAAGACTAGTCATCCCGAACGGTGGCGTTTCAGCACGCGAGTAGCGCCTGATCGCTTTATCGAGCTGACGGATGTTCCGGGAGTGAAGCCCGCGAGGTACAGAGGGCGTTTTCATTGGATCACGATCGTTAATGTGTCCAGTTTTCCTGCCCTCTATCTTACGGAGCTGGTCGAATGGTCGTACCAAAGGGCATTTGCCTCATTGAGCAAGACCAGACAACGGCATTTCGTGCAACATGACCATTAGGTTGCCGGAGAGAACATGACGCAAGGCACTACGCAGACTTACCTCGAGCCAACGCAAGAGTCCGGCCGAGAATTTTTCTTTCGAGGCATTTCCGGCAGCGTTGTCATGCTCAACCTCTTGCGGTTTCGCGTTACCGCCGACTATTCGGCTACGCCCGACCTCGCGCCGCTCACGTCAATCACGGGCGAGGAAGCCTATCGTCTGTACATGGAGCACACACTTCCCTATCTGCAACGGTCGGGAGGAAAGCTGCTCTTCTTCGGTCGCGGAGGCAAATTCTTGATCGGACCGAACGATGAGCGGTGGGACGCGGCCATCCTCGTTCGGCAAGAGAGTCCAGCCGCATTTCTGGCATTCGCGTCCGATCGGGACTACCTGTCAGGTATCGGCCATCGCGTGGCGGCTCTCGAAGACTCTCGCCTGCTGCCACTGATTGAGCAACGGATCGAAGATCAGTCATGAACACGTTATTGGAGCCGGCGCTAATGCACCCTCAGCCAATCCTCGAGTCTGTGCTCACCTGTCCGTTTTGCGCCTTAGCAACGATGGAAACGATGCCGACGGACGCCTGCCTCTACTTCTACGAATGTGCCGGCTGTCACGCGTTGCTCCGGCCGAAGGCAGGCGATTGCTGCGTCTTCTGTTCGTACGGCTCGGTGAAATGCCCGCCTATCCAACAGGCGGGTAACAGCTGCGGCGCATGCCAGTAATTCCGCCACTAATTCGCATGCGGCTTGCCGGTCTATTTTGTTGAGTCCGCAGAAGACGAATCAAAAAAGCCGAAGAAGGATAAAAAGAGATTATTGAATGCTGGCCAATAATGTGTTCGAGCAAACTGTGAGTCGTAGTCGGAGATCCCTATGAGCGCGACCCAAGAGTATCCCTACGCAACATTTCTCAATGTCCTATTCCCTCCGTTACAACTGGTTGACGTGCCCTCGCTGGTGGAGGCGTGTTCCGACCGCTGGTACAACCAAACACTGTGCCAAGTGAACGATTCGGTCGTCCGTCTCGGCGTCATGCAGGGCGAGTACCATTGGCACAAACACGAAAGGGACGACGAGTTCTTCTTCGTTCTTGAAGGCCGTTTCATCATCGACCTCGAGGATAGAAGTGTCGAGCTTGCTCAGCGACAGGGCTTCGTTGTCCCCAAGGGCGTCGTCCACCGCACACGAGCTCCCGAGCGCGCGATAATTCTGATGGTTGAAACGGCTGCAATCATTCCAACCGGCGATGCCGCCTGAGCCCTCGCCGAACCCGGTGCATTAGGCGCGAAAATAGCCGGACTTGCCTACCTGAAAAGAGGTTATCCCCATGCGGATTACGTCAATCGTCCTCGGTGTCCTGCTGACGTTTTTTGGAGCCGTCTGGTTCTTCCAGGGTATCAACGTTCTGCCTGGAAGCTTCATGACAGGCCAAACGCAATGGGCAGTCTACGGAGGGATCGCGTTCGTCGTTGGTGTTCTTGTTCTCTATCGATCTTGGCGCATGCGGCGCCCTTCACCACGCTCATAACGGCGACGCCACAATGATCAAATGTCCCTACTGCAATCGTCCTGCGATGAGTCTGGCGCGCAAGGCTGGCCTCGGTCCCGGGCGCACGATCAATTGCCAGTCGTGCGGAAAGCCCGTAACGACTCATTCGATGGGCGTCTTTGCCGCCATCCCCGCCTTTCTGGGTGGGCTTGTGGCGTTGAAGTCCGGATCGCTGCTGATCGGGGGCACGGCAATCGCCGGAGGCGTCCTCGCGATGGCCTTCATTCAGACCTTTCTGGTCCCCCTCGTGCGAAGCGATGCCTGATCCGTGGCTGGAGCAGCGCCGGTGGCGTTCGACCTGATCAAGGACGTTGCAAAGCTGGCGCTTATCGTCGCCTTTTTCCATTTTTCGCTGATCGTCTATCTAGGCTGGAAGCAGCCGGCGTGGTCCGCGTTCGCCGAGAAACGTCGCTTTGCGATTCTGCTGGCGCTGGTCCTGGCCGTTGTCGGCATCAAGATAGGCGAGGACGCGGTCAACCGGGAATCGGGCCCCCTCGACGTTCTTGTATTGCAGTTCATCCACGCCAACGTTCCTCCGGCGCTGGACGGAATTTTCGAGGCGGTCACGATCACCGGCTCAGCGAACGTTCTGCTGCCACTTCTGCTGATCATTGGAGCGGCGTTTCTTTGGGCCAAGCGGCGCTTCGAGGCGCTCTTGCTGACGGTTTCGGTCGTCAGTGGCGCCCTGATCGTCTACGCTCTGAAAGCGGCGGTCGGCCGCCCCCGTCCGGACCTATGGGACACAGAACGGTATTGGGGCTTCAGTTTTCCCAGCGGGCATACGCTGGTGGTTGCGGCGTTCGCTACAGCGATGGTCATCTGCCTGAACCGGATCTGGCCCGGGTCACGCGGATTATTCATGTTGCTTGCGTTCATTTGGATCTTTGCCGTCGCTGCTTCCCGTCTGGTGCTCGGGGTTCACTGGCCAACGGACGTCCTTGTGTCCATCTGCATCGGAATGTTTCTGCCACTGGCGATAGGTATTGCGCTCGAGTCCTTGCACGCCTAACCTCTCCCCAATGAACGCGAGAATTCTGTCGACATGCAACTCGTGAAAGTCCGGCCCATCATAACCGGCGCAACGGGCATGGTGGGAGAAGGCGTCCTGCTGGAATGCCTGAACCATCCCGGCGTGGAACAGGTTTTGGTCGTCAATCGAAAGCCCGGGGGCGTGTCGCACCCAAGACTGCGCGAAATCATCCATACCGATTTTTTCAATCTGTCGCCCATTGAGCCGCAATTGATTGGCTACAACGCCTGCTTTTTTTGTCTGGGCGTATCGTCCGTCGGCATCAGCGACGAAGAATACAAACACATTACCTACGACCTCACGCTCAATGTAGCGGAGCTTTTGGCAAAACTGAATCCGCAGACGACCTTTTGCTATGTCACGGGCGCGGGTACCGATAGTAGCGAACAGGGTCGGATTGCGTGGGCACGCGTGAAAGGCGCTACCGAAAATGCATTGATGCGATTGTTCAAGCACTCGTACATGTTCCGACCAGGCTTCATGAAAGCTACGCGCGGTCAGAAAAATATAAAGGCTTATTACAAATTTTTGGCATGGCTCTATCCGATCGGTCGGGCGATCTATCCGGCAGGCTTCTGCACCTTGCAGGAAGTGGGCCGGGCGATGATCAACGCTGCCAGCGAGGGTTATCCCAAACAAATCCTGGACGTGAAAGACATTGTCAAGTTGGCACGCGCCTGATGCCGTAATGTCGACCTGCGCTACTGCTGAGGAGGCGTTGGCTTTTGTCCAACGACATGGCGTCGTCCTCGCTTCGGCCAAAGGGACCGCGCCTCGCCTTACCGAAGCTATCGTCGGCGAAGCCATCGAGGGGAGCTGGTGGACCCATCCGAAGAGCCGTCACATCTATTCGATCCTTGGGGCGGTGACCGATTCGGACCAGATTCTCGTATGCCGGCTGATCGGCGGAAAAATCACGTTGGTTCATCGTCGGCTTTGGCCGTGCCTTGTTCGGATCGCCAAACGCTTCGCACCCGAGCAGCTTGCTCAGGTTCGAGAGGAGCACACACCATCGGGTCGTCACGCCAGTCACGTCGTGCCGTTTCCGCAGTGGGTTCCTCCCGAGGTTTCGGCACAGGCCGATGCCGTGGACGAGCAGCAGGCGCTTACCGTATTCGGTGCTTGGATGCCGTCGCCGAGGCGATAGTCGACGGACTCCGTAGGATCCAGGCTATCGACCAGGCATCGTGTCGCGCATGAAAGACAAGTCTGCCGTGGCATTGGTCCTGATCGTTGTGCTTCTGGCTGGATTGGCTATCGGGTTTGCCTTGGGCAACGGATATTGGGCACAGAAGCCCATCGGTCTCACCGATCCCGACCGCGCCGACGCCGCGCAGGAGAGCTCACTTCGAGGCTACGTCGCGCTCTTGGATACGCTGCAGGCCGGCGACACCTCCGAGGTCACCCGGAAGGTTCATGCCGAAGACAAAGCGCTAGTGCTGATGCGCCTGGCAGACTTGGCGGAGCAACACGGTTCGTCGGCAGAATCGACTCGCCTCACGGCTGACGCGCTGGCGGTTTGCTCGACGGTCGGCCTTGCCTACTGTTCCTCCGTCGAATTGCGTCAACGAGCGCACAAACTGGACGTGATTCCTGAAAGCGTGAAACAGTCCAACTAAGGATAAAGGAAATCGCGCCATGAAAGTCCTGGCCCTGGTGTATCCCGGCATGACCCTGCTGGACCTGATCCCATGTGATCGTGACTCATCTTGTCGAGGCTGAAGCTCGATTCAAGGCGGAGAATGGAGATGACTGACCTCACGGTAAGCTATGCACGGGCGGCGAGTTGATTGTTTCGCTCGGCACGCGACGCCTGATCCATTGCTCGATCAGCGCCACGGCCGGGCGTTTTCGTAACCAAAAGGGGGAGTTATGAACAAGACGTTCTTCATCGCCTGGGTTGTGATCTTCGTCGCATGGATGGCCGGTAGTTTTGTCGTTCATGGCACGCTGTTGCACGACGACTATTCGAAATTGTCCGGCCTGTTTCGATCGGAGGCTGACGCCCAGCCGTATTTTCCGCTGATGGTGCTGGCTCACATCATCCTGGCCGGTGCATTTGTCTGGATTTACTCGCGAGGCGTCGAGACCGCGCCGTGGCTGCCGCAGGGAATACGCTTTGGCGTAGCGGTCGCCTTGCTTACGGTCATACCAACCTACATGATCTACTACGTCGTGCAGCCGATGCCGGGCCTCGTCGTCGCCAAGCAGATCGTGTTCGATGGAATTCTGATGTTGATCCTCGGTGTCATCACCGCATTCATTTATCGGCCGCCGGCGCGCCCGTGATCGCGATCATGCCCGCCTGCCGAGGGTAACCATCTGGACAGCAAACATGGCCGTTATTCGCTATCTGGTCAACGATGTCGATGTCGCGCTAGAGTTCTACCTCAACATCCTCGGTTTCGAGCTAGTCGAAAAGTGGGGCCCGCCCTTTGCAATGGTCAAGCACGGCGACCTCACGCTCTGGCTCAGCGGTCCGGGCAGCTCCGCCTCGCGGCCGCTTGCCGACGGTTCAAAGCCCGTGCCGGGTGGATGGAACAGGCTAGTACTCGAGACCGACAGTCTCGTATCGCTGGTGGAGAAGCTTAAGCAATCGGGCGCCCGGCTTCGCAGCGACATCGTTTCGGGTCCGGGCGGCAAACAGGTTCTGGTCGACGATCCCTCGGGCAATCCGGTCGAGTTGTTCGAGTCAAGCGGCGAATGAGCAGGTGAATCCAATCGAGAGCAACGGACATGTGTCGAAATATCAAAATCCTTTTCAATTTCTCTCCGCCGGTGACCGAAGAGGAGGTTCGCGCGGCTTCACTGCAGTTCGTGCGAAAGGTCAGCGGCTTCAACAAACCGTCAAAAGCAAACGAGGCCGCATTCGTTGCCGCAGTCGAGGGGATCACGGCAATCTCCAGCAATCTCCTTGCCTCGCTGGAAACGAGCGCGCCGCCGCGATATCGGGAAGTGGAGGCCGCCAAGGCGCGTGAGCGTTTTGCGCAGCGGTTCGTCAAGTAGCCGCCTCGCGCGATGCTTCGCCCACTGCTTCTTGCCGCAACCCTCTGCACGATCACATCTTCTGCCATGGCCATAGACCTCAATCCGCTGTGGAATTTCGACAATCCCGGCCAGAGCGAGCAGCGTTTTCGGGTGGCCCTTGCCACGGCGACCGGCGACGATGCGATCATCCTGCAAACGCAGATCGCCCGGTCGTATGGCCTTCGAGGCGATTTCCCAAAAGCTCGAGAAATACTCAAGGGTCTCGAGCCGCAGCTTCCGGCCGCGGGTGCCGAGGCCCGAGCCCGATACTCGCTCGAACTCGGTAGAACCTATGCGTCCGCCGCGCATCCGCCGGAGTCGCAGACGTCCGACGTGAAGGAACGAGCGCGCGCGGCCTACAAGCAAGCCTATGAAATCGCCAAACGCGGGGAGCTCGACGGTCTGGCCGTAGATGCCCTGCACATGCTCGCGTTCGTCGACACCGAACCGGCCGATCAGCTCAAGTGGGGTAAGGAGGCGCTGGCAATCGCGCAGGCTTCATCGCAGCCCGCTGCGAGGAAGTGGGAGGCATCGCTTCGCAACAACATTGGCTATGCCCTATATCAGCTTGGCCGGTACGACGAAGCGCTGGATCAATTCAAGCAGGCGGTCGTCCTGCGCGAGAAGGGCGACGACGTCCAGGCCACGCGTGTCGCGCACTGGATGGTCGGTTGGACGCTGCGCGCGCTCAATCGCACCGATGAGGCGCTGGAAATACAATTGGGCCTGGAGCGAGCGCGCGAAGCCGCCGGGGCACCGAGCCCATATGTGTTCGGGGAACTCGAGCTGCTCTATCGCGCCAAAGGCGATCAACGGCGCGCCGATCACTACGCCGAGCTGAAAAAGGCAGCGTCGAAATGAATAATTCCGAAACCGACAAGACCTTTGCCGGCTCGATTCCGAAGTTCTATGAAGAGTATCTCGTCCCGCTGATCTTCGAGCCTTACGCCGGCGACCTTGCAAACCGCCTGGCATCGCGAAAACTGGTTCACAGACTGACCCGAGTGCTCGAAATTGCCGCCGGAACCGGCGTCGTAACCCGCCACCTGGCGTCGGTGCTGCCGGAAGACGTATCGATTGTCGCCACAGACCTGAATCAGCCGATGCTGGATACGGCTGCCGCAATAGGTACCCGCCGCCCGGTTGAGTGGCGTGCGGCAGACGCCATGCAGCTGCCGTTCGAAGAAGGCGCGTTCGACGCCGTCGTGTGCCAGTTCGGGGTAATGTTTTTTCCCGACAAGGCAAAAGCGTTCTCGGAGGCGCGGCGGGTTCTGAGGCCAGGAGGCGTGCTGCTGTTCAACGTGTGGGATCGAATCGAGGACAACGAATTTGCCGACGCGGTGACGACTGCGCTCGAATCGCTGTTTCCAAAGGATCCGCCGCGCTTCCTCGCCCGCACGCCCCACGGCTACCATGACGTCGCGCTCGTTGGGCGGGATCTTCAGGGCGGCGGCTTCGGCTCGCCGCCGCGGGTCGATACGGTCGCGGCGCGAAGCAGAGCGGCGTCGCCGCGGATTCCCGCACTCGCGTACTGCCAGGGAACACCGCTACGCAGCGAAATCGAGGCGCGCGACAAGAGCCGGCTCGCCGAAGCAACCGACCTTGCGGCAGCAGCAGTCGCCCGACGGTTCGGCCCCGGCGCCGTCGACAGCAAGATTCAGGCGCACATTGTCGCGGTCGAACGCTGAGCGGAGGGCCGATAATCATGATCGACTCGAATAGAGAGATCGTAACGTCGTGGTTCGAGGGAGTATGGAACGCGGGAAACGAAGCCATAATCGATCGACTGATGTCACCATCCGCAAAGTTTCACGGCCTCCCGCCGGATGGTAAGCCTGTCGTCGGGCCCGCCGCGTTCAAGCCATTCGTTCGGGCGTTCCGACAGGCGTTTCCGGACATAAGGATCCATGTCCTGCGGACAATCTGCGAAGGAGACTTCGTCGCAGCCCATTGTGTCGTCACGGGTACTCACAACGGTCCGGGCCTTGGCATAACGGCAACCGGTTCATCTATCGAGATCTACGGTGTGGCCATCGCATTGATTCGAGACGGCCAGGTCCAGGAGGGCTGGAACTGTTTCGATTTCATGTCCCTTTACCAGCAGGTCGGCATGCTCCCGGCGCTGGCTGCGGTGCCTTGATGGGCAGTCGGCCGATGCGCAAGTACGAAGGCAGTTGCCATTGCGGCGCCATTCGCTTCGAGATCGAAACCGATTTTCCGGAGCTCACCCGATGCGACTGTTCGATCTGTCGCCGCAAGAACGCGCTGATGGTGAAAGTCCACGAGTCCCGGTTCAAGCTGCTTTCCGGTGAGGATTCCCTCGCCGAGTATCGCTTTCACACGATGACAGCCCGCCACTTCTTCTGCAAAACGTGCGGTATCTACCCGTTTCATCGCAAGCGCGTCACCCCCGATCATCTCGGAATCAACGTCTTCTGCCTGCGCGACTTCGAGCCCGACGGCATCCCGGTGCGTCAAACCGTCGGCGCTGCAATGCCATGAATACAGGCCCAATCATCGTTCAGGCAGGCGGAATGACAGGCAAGCAATTCGGCCCGCGGGAGCGGCGCGTTGCGGGGACGCTCCTGCCTTGAGCACCCTTGTCATCGGCATCATCACGGGTGTGCTTGGAGTTGCCTACATCGCCTATGGCCGGCGTCAAACAAAATTTGCGCCGCTGATCGCTGGCGTTTTTCTCTGCGCGTATCCATACTTCATCGACAGCCTGGTCTGGCTTTGTGTCGTCGGCGCGGTATTGCTGGTTGTGCCTTTCGTCATAGATATTTAACAATGCATCGGAGAGCAATATGCCCAAAGGGTACTGGATCGTACGCGTCGATATCACCGATATGGAGAGGTACAAGGCCTACGTCGCGGCCAACGCCGAGCCGTTGAAAAAGTATGGCGGCCGTTTCCTGGTGCGGGCGGGCCGTTTCGAGAATCCGGAGGGGGCGAGCCGCACGCGAAATGCGGTGATCGAATTTCCAAGTTACCAGGCTGCCCTCGATTGCTGGAAGTGCCCCGAATACCAGCAGGCAATAAAATTGCGGCAGCCGGTATCGACCGCCGACCTGATCATCATCGAGGGATACGACGGACCGCAGCCGGCTTGACGGTCATGTCCGAAACGCCGTTTCCGCAGCGGTCGCCGACCGGCATGACGCCGAAATCCTAGGACGAATCGCGCGGTGGCATGACCAGCGATGCAACGGGAAATCTGATGCCTAAGGCCGATACCCTCGAGAGATTCATAGCGCGAGTCGAACAGAATGCCCACGTCGAGGCGCTCGAAGAGTTTTATACGGCGGACTCCACGATGCAGGAGAACCAGTCGCCGCCCCGCGTCGGCCGTGAGGCCAACATGGCGAACGAGCGGCGCGTTCTCGCCAAAGCCACGACGGTGTCTTCGAAATGTGTCCGACCGGTATTCGTCAATGGGGACCGGGTGGTGATCCGCTGGATATTCCGATTTGAATGGCCTGATCAGACCGTCACGCGTATGGACGAGCTCGCCTACCAGCGCTGGGAGGGCGAACGCATCGCCGAGGAGATGTTCTACTATGATCCCTCGCAGCTTGTGCCCAAGCCGAATCTATAGCGCTTGAGGCGGGTGCGAGAACTTCGATGGCGGGCTACTCGACCACTCCGCTTGCGAAGAAGCTCGGCGTCGCGCCCGGGTGCAAGCTCTATGTTGTTGGCGCACCAGCCGGCTATGCCGAAAGTCTCGGACCGGTTCACCGGCAGGTCGAGTATCCGCGGGCTCTGTCGGCGGCGGTGGACATCGCTCACATCTTCAGCACCGAACGAGTGCCGCTTCAGCGCGCGCTGCGTGAATTTCGCAACACTCTGCGTCCGACCGCTGTAGTCTGGGCGTCGTGGCCGAAGAAGTCCGCGAAGGTCCGCACCGACGTGACCGAGGACATCGTGCGCGAGCTTGCCCTGCCACTTGGCTTTGTCGACGTGAAGGTCTGCGCGATCGACGAAGTCTGGTCGGGTCTGAAGCTTGTCGTCCGCAAGGAGCTGCGCTGACGTTGTCGGCGGACAATCCGGAAGGCCGGAGCAAACTGCCCGATGACTGAAACCCTTTCACACGATCAGGCGGTTTCGCGATGAACGCGCAAGCGACTCGAGCCGAACGATTTCGAGTGCTCCATGCTCGTCCGGGCATATTTGCCATTCCCAATCCCTGGGACGCCGGATCGGCCAAGATACTCGCGATGCTTGGTTTCGAAGCGTTGGCGACCACCAGCGCAGGATTCGCGTTCTCGGTCGGCAAGCCAGACGCCTCGGGCGCGCTCAACCGCCCGGACACGTTGGCTAATGCACGCACGATCGTCGATGCCACCAATCTTCCCGTTTCCGCCGACCTCGAGAACGGCTTTGGTGACGATCCCGAAACATGCGCCGAGACGATTCGATTGGCGGCCGAGACGGGTCTCGTCGGCGGGTCGATCGAAGATGCCACCGGACGCGCGCACGACCCGATTTACCCGTTCGAATTGTCGGTCGAACGCGTCGCGGCCGCCGTGCAAGCGGCACGCGCCCTCCCCTTTACATTCGTGCTGACCGCGCGAGCCGAGAACCTGATCAACGGTCGGCCCGATCTGAACGACACGATCCGCAGGCTGCAGGCCTTTGCCGCTGCCGGGGCCGACGTGCTCTATGCTCCGGGCTTGACCAGCCGTGACGACATCGCCGCCGTGGTCAAAGCCGTTGCGCCCAAGCCGGTGAACGTCGTCATGGGATTGTCCGGCCCGCGCTTTTCGCTCGATGAGCTCGCATCGCTGGGTGTCAAGCGCGTGAGCCTCGGCTCATCGCTGGCCCGGGCCGCCTATGGCGCTTTTCTCGAGGCAGCGCGCGAGATCCGCGATACGGGAACGTTCACGTTCGCGGCGCGCGCGGCGCCCTATGCGGAACTGAATGACATGTTCAAGCGCTCCTTGCCCGAAAGCCAGGCATCGATCCGGCGTGATGAGCCTGATTGAGTCCGCCACACTGCGGCTCGAACCGCTCGCCGCCGCGCACGCCGACGAGATGTTCGGACCGATGTCCGCTCCGGAGATATACGCTTACATACCGGAGCAACCGCCGGCATCGGCCTACGCCTTGCGCCAACGCTATCAGCAACTCGAGCGAGGGCATTCGGCAAGCGGGCGTGAACGATGGCTGAACTGGATCGTCCGGCTCGGTTCCGGCCAGTGCGCCGGGTACGTTCAGGCGACCATTCATCCGGGGTCGACCGCGGATTTTGCCTTTGTCTTCGCGCCCGAGCACTGGGGGCGCGGCGTCGCTTTCGAAGCCTGTCGGGCCGCTATTCCAAGTCTTTCCGGCGATTTCGGGGTTCACGCACTTTTCGCGACCGTCGACCCGAGAAATTTGCGCTCGATCGCCTTGCTGCAGCGACTTGGGTTCGAGGAAGTGCTCGCGGAAGCCTATCCCCACGGCGCAGTCGAGCCCGACGACCGCGTATTTTCGAAGACAGGCTTGGCTGGTAACCTCTGAACGCATCCCTGCCGCATTTCCGAGGATCAGCGCGCGGCCCAGGCCTCCGGCCATGCGATCAGGACGCGACGGCGGCACGTTGACGCGCGCCCCGGACCATTCCAGAATCGCGGCGCCGGTCAACCATAGGGGGGTGTCATGACAGGGTTATCCGCACTGATAGTGCCGATCCTGCTTTCGGCGGTGCTCGTATTCGTCGCGAGCTCGATCATCCACATGTTGTTGCCATGGCACCACAGCGACTATCCGAAGTTGACGAACGAAGACGGTGTACGCGATGCACTTCGGCCGCTCGCGATACCGCCAGGCGATTACATGGTCCCGCGCCCTTCAAGCACGGAGGACATGCGATCGCCCGAGTTCGCCGAGAAGATGAAACAAGGTCCAGTGCTGATATTCACGGTGATCCCCAACGGCCCTTTCTCGATGCGCAGGAATCTCATCCTCTGGTTCCTCTATTGCGTGGTCGTGGGCCTCTTCGCCGCCTACATTGCGGGACTATCATTGCCTCCCGGCGCGCCCTACCCCCGCGTATTTCAACTGGTCGGCGCCTCAGCTTTCTGCGGATATGTGCTCGCGCTCTGGCAGATGTCGATCTGGTATCACCGTGCGTGGACCACGACCATAAAGAGCTCGGTCGACGGGTTGATCTATGCGCTTCTAACCGCAGGGACGTTCGGTTGGCTTTGGCCGCACTAGGTGTGTAACCGCAGCCGTCGGCGCCGCCGCAACGCGAATGGAACGCGAAATGAACCTTTCTGATGCGACTGTTGGCCAACTTCTGATTCCGATTGACGATTTTGAGCGCGGCGTGGCCTTCTATCGCGACGTGCTGGGCCTTCCGTTCCTGTTCGCGGCACCGCCGCAGATGGCTTTTTTCATGTGCGGCGCGGTCCGGCTCCTGGTCGGGGTTCCACCGCCTGACCAGAAGGCGCAGCGAGGCTCTGCGATCTATTTTCGCGTAAGCAACATCAAGGGCGTGCACGCCGCGCTGACCGGCCAAGGCGTGCATTTCCAGGCAGACCCGCACGTGGTCCATCGAACGCCGACCGCCGAATTGTGGTTAGCGGAATTCACGGACCCCGACGGCAATCAGCTCGCGCTGATGAGCGAGGTGGCGGTGGGTGACGCCGCCTGAGATCGCTCCCTCTTTCCGCCAAGGGCAGCGGCCATGGAAACGAAAGCGACACGCTCGAGGCGTGTACCGCCAAAGATCCGCGTGAATACGGCGCGGGTGAGTCGCGCCGCGCTATTGCGCTCGAGGTCGGCCTTGGGGACAATGTCCTGAAATGTTGCATCATTTGTCGTTTCGGCACTGCCGACCTTGCGCGCTCGACGGCGTTCTACGACGCCGTGCTCGCCGCTTTGGGTTACGCCCGCGTCTGGGCGGACGACACCGCCGTCGGCTACGGCTATCCGGGCGCGGGCGACAAGCTTGCGATCAAGCTCCGCGCGGGCAACATCGCGATGCCAGGGCCCGGATTTCACGTCGCTTTTGCCGCGGCCGATCGCGACGCCGTCGCGCGCTTTTATGAAGCGGCGCTCGAGCACGGCGGCAAGGACAATGGTCCGCCTGGCCTTCGTCCGCACTATGGCGAGAACTATTACGCCGCCTTCGTGTTCGACCCCGACGGTTACGCGATCGAGGCCGTTACCGATACCGGGTCGCAGTAGGACAATCGACGATAGATTGGTGAGCTTCGCATGAACGACGAAAAAATCACGGTGCGTGTTACCTCCACCGGACAAACGCTGGATGTCGTCGTGCTGAGCAAGCGCGCCGAGGTCATTGAAGTCGTCCTTGGCGAAGGCGTCCACAACGTCCGGTGTCAACTTCATCCCACGCGCAACGGCCTGGCCTATGCCGGCAGCGCGATGGGACGCGAAATCGTCTACGAGCGCGGGCGGGCACAAGTCAAGGCCGATCTCGAACGAGCGAATGTCGGCCGCGTCGATTTCAAGCGCTGACCAGCGATCCTCGCGCTGTGAGCATTTCAGCGAGATCCGCGAGATCAGACCGGGAACTAACGGCTGCGTCGATTGCATGGCGATCGGCGCGACATGGAATGAGCTGCGGATCTGCCTGACCTGCGGCCACGTCGGCTGCTGCGAGGACTCGGAGCACATGCACGCGCTCAAGCATTTCAACGAGAGCGGCCACCCGATGATCGCCTCGTTCGAACGCGGCGAAACGTGGGGCTGGTGCTATATCGATCGCCGCTATTTCGATCCGATGCCCGGGCGGTTGCCGAAAAGACGCTCGACGCTTGCCGCATTTCTGGGGCGGCTGATCGGTCGATGAATTCGCGGGGCCCTGGCCGGGAAACCCGATGCAGGGACGCGACGTCTTCGTAACCGGGGGCACCGGCTACATAGGCACGCGCCTCATTCCGGCGCTGCTGGCGCGCGGGCATCGCGTTCGCGCGCTCTCACGCACTCAATCGGTCGACCGCGTTGCCGCCGGTGCGGTGACGCTCATCGGCGATGCGCTCGACCCTCGTTCGTTCGTCGCCGCGCTGGGCCCCTCCGACACGCTGGTGCACCTGGTGGGCACGCCGCATCCGGGTCCGGCGAAGGCGGCCGAATTCTTGCGCGTAGATCTCGCATCGGTGCAAGCCTCGGTGACGGCGGCGCGGGAGGCCGGCATCGCGCACTTCATTTACATCAGCGTCGCCCGACCGGCGCCTGTCATGGCGGCGTACATCGCCGCTCGAGCCGCCGGCGAACAGGCGATCGCCGACGCCCGCTTGACTGCGACCGTGCTTCGTCCGTGGTACGTAATCGGGCCGGGACATCGATGGCCGCTGTTGCTCGTGCCTTTCTACGCCCTTGCCGAGCTGGTGCCGGCTTGGCGCGAAGGCGCACGACGCCTGGGCCTCGTAACACTGGACCAGATCGTCCGCGCGATTGTGCGCGCGGTCGAGCAGCCGCCACCCTCGGGAACAATCCGCCTCGTCGATGTGGAGGGTATCGCCGGTTCGTGACGCGCTGCGGGCGCCTTCAATTTCTTGTCAAATCCGTGCATGATGTCGCCGTGCGCCGCCGGGCGCGCAAGTTTCCTTTCGAGGCATCTGCCGTCCAGCCGAACATGGCCATGCCGAATCAGACATCGTCCAGCACGATCGAGACGGATCGCCTCGAAGGACCGTCGCGCGAGCTCCAGCGCTGGCTGACAGGCGTCCGGGCGACGCTTGCCGACGAGATTCGCAGCTATCCGACGCCGATTCCGCGCTGCGACGCCCAGTTCAATCACCTGGTCGAGCAGCGTGGCCGTCTGTCGCGGCTGCTGACCGACCTCGAGGTCGCGCTCGACCGCCGCGATGACGGTGCCGCATTGCGTGCCGTCCTGGCGCAGCTGCCGGATCTGCCGCCGCAGGACGACTCGATCGAGGAGCGCAGCGTGCGCGATCGCATCGGCGCCGAACTGGCCCGACGTCGATGACGGGAACCGGAGCATTTCCGCTCGAAGGAGGCTGCACCTGCCGCGCGATCCGTTATCAAATGACCAGCGCGCCGCTGTTCGTGCATTGTTGCCACTGTCGCTGGTGCCAGCGCGAAACAGGCGCGTCATTCGCGCTCAATGCGATGATCGAGGCCGACCGCGTAGTCGTCCTCAAGGGCGAGCCGGAAGCGGTGGCGACGCCTTCGAACAGCGGCAAGGGCCAGAAGATCATCCGCTGCCCCATCTGCCGGATAGCGCTGTGGAGCAATTACGCCGGAGCGGGCGACTCGGTTCGCTTCGTGCGCGTCGGGACGCTCGACGAACCCGATAGCCTGCCGCCCGACATCCACATCTTTACCGCGTCCAAGCAGCCGTGGGTAGTATTGCCGCCGGGCGCGCCCGCGGTCGCCGAGTACTACGATCGCGAGCAATATTGGCCGGCCGAGAGCCTCGAACGCCGTCGCACGCTGTTGGCCGGCAATCGCCACCCGTAGCGCGCCGATGGATATCGATCGCATCGATCACATCGTGCTGACGGTGCGCGACATCGAAGCCACCTGCGCGTTCTATTCGCGCGTGCTCGGCATGGACGTGACGACCTTCGGTGCCGGACGAAAGGCGCTGGTTTTCGGCGGCCAGAAAATCAACCTGCACCAGGCCGGGCGGGAATTCGAGCCCAAGGCCCACGCGCCGACACCCGGCTCGGCGGATTTCTGCCTGATATCGGCGATTCCGCTGCCGGAGGCCCTCGCCCATCTGGAAAACTGTGGCGTCACGATCGTCGAAGGGCCGGTGTCGAAGACCGGCGCGCGCGGCCCGATCCGGTCGGTGTATTTCCGCGACCCCGACTTCAATCTTGTCGAGATTTCGACTTATGAGCCGGGTTGACCCGCAGACCAGCGCCGGCGGCGGCATCGCCACCGGCGCGCCGCCGATCGACCTTCGCTCGGACACCGTGACCCGGCCGACGCCGGAGATGCGCGCCGCCATCGCCGCGGCGCCGGTCGGCGACGACCAGTACGGCGAGGATCCGACGATCAATGCGCTGCAGCAGCGCGTCGCGGGCCTGCTCGGCAAGGAGGCGGCCCTTTGGCTGCCCAGCGGCACGATGGCGAATCAGGTTGCGCTGCGCGTGCTCACCCGGCCGGGCGACGATGTCGTAGTCAGCCGCGAGAGCCATGCCGTCTGGCACGAGACCGGCGCGTCCGCCGCCAACGCCGGCGTGCAGTTCACCGAAGTCGGCGCACGCGGCGTCTTCAGCGTCGCCGAATTCATCGCGGCGGTGAAACCGCGCGGTCATCCGATCTATCCACCGACGACACTGGTCGAAGTCGAGAACACGCACAATCGCTCCGGCGGTATCGTCTTCGACCAGGGCGAAATCGAGCGGCTGTGCGCGGCGGCGCGCGAGCGCGACATCGCGAGCTTTCTCGACGGCGCGCGGCTCTGGAACGCTGCGGCGGCGAGCGGACGATCCTGCGCGACGCTCGCCGCGCCGTTCGATCTGGCCGCGGTCGCTCTGTCCAAGGGACTGGGCGCACCCGGCGGCTCCCTGCTCGCCGGTTCGCGGGCGCTGATCGACCGGGCGGTGCGTTACCGGCGCATGGCGGGCGGCGCGATGCGTCAGGCAGGCATCTTCGGCGCGGCCGGCATCTACGCGCTCGACCATCATCTCGGCCGCCTGGCGGATGACCATGCCAACGCGCGGCGAATTGCCGAGCGGCTGACGCAAAGCTCGCGCGTGATCCTCGACCTTGCCACTGTCCAGACGAATATCATCGTCTTCGGTCTCGCGCCCGACGCGCCGGACGCTCCGACGATCGTCGCACGAGCCCGGGACCGCGGCGTGCTGATCTTCGCTTTCACGCCGCGAATGCTCCGCGCGGTCACGCATCTGGACGTTTCGCGCGAGCAATGCGAGCGCGCCGCGGCAATCCTCGCCGATCTGATCGACGGGCGCGCCGGCTGATCGGAGGTTCGCATGCCCACTGACGAAGACGCAATCAGGCAACTGGTCGCCACCTGGCTCGACGCCCTCGCGCGCCGGCGATACCGACAAGGCGTTGAGCCTGATGAGCGACGAGGTCGTGTTCCTGACGCCGGGAAACGCGCCGATGCGGGGCGAGGGTACACGCTGTCGATCCTCAACAAGCGGGCCGGCGCCTGGATGATCGCCCGCGACGCCAACATGCTCGCGCCGGTCGGGCATTGACAATCGAAACGGAGGGACTCGATGAACACCGAACTGATGTACCTCGTCTGGATCACCGCCTTTACTGCGATCATGTGGATACCCTATATCCTGGACCGCATTGCCGTTTGGGGGCTCGCCGATACCGTCGGTTACCCGGACACGCCGAAGGCGCAGTCGCCCTGGGCGCGGCGGATGAAGGCGGCGCACGCCAACGCGGTCGAGAATCTGGTCATCTTCGCCGCGCTGGTGCTTGCAGCGCACGCCGCCGGCATCAGCAACAGCGCGACGGTGCTTGCATGCGCTCTCTATTTCTGGGCCCGTATCGTGCATTGGTTTGCCTATACGGCCGCGCTGCCATGGGTGCGGACCCTGGCGTTTGCTGCCGGATTCGTCGCGCAGGTGATCCTGGCCTGGCAATTGATCATGCGCTGAAGCACGCCGTTTTCCCTCGCTGCGCCCGCCTCCGGGGTGGCGTTGATGTAGGACGTGGTGTAGGCACGCTGTCGGCAGTTGTCTGAAAATGCGACTGCCGAGACTGTATTCGTGGCGTCGCGTTTAACATCGACGGCGGGGAGGGCTTTCGCCAAGGAGCGCCATGGATCGACCGCAGCCTGTCCCGTCACGCCTGTCGTGGCGCGCAGCGTACGCATTCGCCGCCGTGTGGCTCGCCATGGCCGGGCCCGCAGCGTCGCAGGCAGCCGCCGGCGACAGCCTTCCCGCGATCTGGGCCGAGGCCGGCGCGTCGCTGACGCAGGCGCCGGATGCCGCGGCGCCGCAGCTCGCGACCGAGCCGCTGCCGCGCGCCATACCGCAAAAAAACTACGTGCTGCCGGCGGTCGAGATCGTCGGCTTCAGCTTTTTGCTCAACCAGTACAACCGGCATTTCTCCGGGAGCGACGATTACGACAGCAACATCTCGACCATCCGCCACAACCTGCACAGCAGCTGGGTCACCGACAGCGACCCGTTTCGCACCAACCAGCTCGGTCACCCGTATCTTGGGTCGATGTACCACGGCTTCGCCCGATCCGCCGGCCTCAACTATTGGGAGGCGTTGGGATACACGTTCGCCGGCAGCGCCCTGTGGGAGATCGCCGGCGAAAAGACGCCTCCGTCGCGCAACGACCAGGTCAATACCGGCATCGGCGGCACCTTTCTCGGCGAGGCGCTGTTCCGCATGGCGCACGTGGTGCTTGCGCACGACGAGATTCCGCCGCTCTGGCGAGAGCTGGGCGCCGCGGCGATCTCACCGGCGACAGGATTCAACCGTCTGGCGTTCGGCAATCGCTTCGATGGGCTGTTCGACAGCCACGACCCGGTGCATTACAGCAAATTGCAGGTGGGTTTCTCCAGCACGGCCCAGAACGACGCGGGCCAGTCGGCGACCAATCTGAAGCGCAACGAGCTGCTGGTCGATTTCGCGATGGATTACGGCATCCCGGGCAAGCCCGGCTATACGTACGACAGGCCGTTCGACTACTTCAACTTCCAGGCGACCGCGTCCAGTGCCAACGGCGCCGAAAACGTGATGACACGCGGGCTCCTGGTCGGGAAGGATTACGAGCTCGGACCCGACTATCGAGGCATCTACGGCGTGTATGGCAGCTATGACTACATCGCGCCGCAAACCTTTCGCGTCTCGAGCACCGCAGTGTCGCTCGGCACGACTGGCCAATGGTGGGCGTCCAAGGACATCGCGCTGCAGGGCACGGCGCTGCTCGGCGCGGGGTACGCCGCGGTCGGCACGACGCACAGCACCGCCGACAACGACTATCACTACGGCCTTGCGCCGCAGGCGCTGTTGGCGCTGCGCCTGATTTTCGCCGACCGCGTGTCGCTCGATCTGACCGGGCGCGAATATTTCGTCAGCCGGGTTGCCGCAGCGAACCGCGGCGGCCACGACAATATTGTCCGTACCGACGCGTCGCTGACGTTTCGCGTCTACCGGCAGCACGCGATTTCGCTCAAGTATCTGCTCAACCGCCGGGATGCCTTCTATCCGGATTTTGGCGACAGCAGCCAGACGCGGGCGACGCTGGGCATCTTCTATACCTGGCTGGGCCAGGACCGTTTCGGCGCCGTCGAGTGGCGCTGACCCGGCCGTAGGGGGCGACCGGGCCCGATCTCGCGACCGGCGGCGGGCCGTGGTAACGTTGCGCTGGGAACGACGCGC
The DNA here is from genome assembly GCA_963697485.1 of uncultured beta proteobacterium. Lineage (GTDB taxonomy): Bacteria > Pseudomonadota > Gammaproteobacteria > Burkholderiales > Casimicrobiaceae > PALSA-1003. The sequence goes on along the minus strand of CAVOOD010000003.1, from coordinate 605,200 downwards.
GCACGCTTCGCTCCAATCGCAATGAACAAAGTCACGCTCTACAGCAAATCACGCCGGCCGGCTGCCGCCGAACCGGCTGAGGCCGCGGCGCCGGTCCGGACCGCGCGGGCGGCTCGCCTGCGAGGATTCCTGTCGCGCCACGAGCGCATTCTGCTGGTCGCGGTCGCGGTGCTTCTGAGCGTCGCGGCGTTCCTGGCCTATAACTCGATGAAGCCGCCGCCCCGGCAGCTGACCCAGAAAGACGTCGATGCCGCCGTGCTGCACACGCTCGACACCAACGTCCTGCCCTCGCGCGCAGCCAAGGCCTACGAGATCGTGCAGCGCTCGGTCGTGCGCGTGCGCCAACTCGAGCACACCGACGAGGCCGACGGCGACCATGTGCGCGGCGTCGGCACCGGCGTCGTCATCGTCGACCGCGGCATCATCCTGACCAACCTGCACGTCGTCGCCGGCGCCGACCGGGTACAGGTCGTGTTTTTCGACGGTACCGAATCGGACGCCGACGTGATCGGCCTGCAGCCCGAGAACGACCTCGCGGTCCTGCAGGCCAAGACCATTCCCGACGATCTCGCCCCGGCGACGTTGCGCTCGACGCGCGATCTGGCCGTCGGCGACGACGTGCTCGTCGTCGGCTTTCCGTTCGGCATCGGCCCGTCGGCGTCGGCCGGCGTGGTTTCCGGGCTCAAGCGCGAGCATCGCTCGCGCGAGGGCAAACGCCTGCTGACCAACTTGATCCAGTTCGACGCGGCCGCCAATCCCGGCAATTCGGGCGGACCGCTGGCGACGATGGACGGCGAAGTCGTCGGCATCGTCACCGCGATCCTGAATCCGAGCGAACAGGGCGTGTTCATCGGCATCGGGTTCGCCGTGCCGATCGAGAACGCCGCCGCCGCGGCCGGCATATCGCCCTTCTGAAAGCGTCCGAAGCCAGTCTGCCCTGCCACCCACGAGGCGCCAACGATGAACGACCGCGATCAAGGACGCAGCGATGCCATGCCCGGCATGGAGCGCATTCTCTACGAAGTCAAAAAGGTCGTCGTCGGCCAGGACCACTTTCTCGAGCGCGTGCTGGTGGCGATGCTGGCGCAGGGGCACCTGCTGGTCGAGGGCGTGCCGGGGCTGGCCAAGACGCTGACGGTCAAGACGCTGGCCCGCACCATCCGCGGCACGTTCCGCCGCATCCAGTTCACGCCCGACCTGGTTCCCGCCGACCTGGTCGGCACCCGCGTCTACAACCAGAAAACGAGCGAGTTCGCGACCTCGTTCGGCCCGGTGTTCACCAACCTGCTGCTGGCCGACGAAATCAACCGCGCGCCGGCGAAGGTGCAGAGCGCACTGCTCGAAGTGATGCAGGAATACCAGGTGACGATCGCCGGAGAAAGCCATCCGGTGCCGCAGCCGTTCCTGGTGATGGCCACGCAGAACCCTATCGAGACCGAAGGCACCTATCCGTTGCCCGAAGCCCAGGTCGACCGGTTCATGATGAAGGTCCTCGTGGGCTACCCGAGCGAGGCCGAGGAAACCGTCATCGTCAACCGCGTCACCGGAGCGCCGGCCACGGTCACCGCGGTCGCGACGACCGAGCAGCTGTTGGAGTTGCAGCGCGAATGCCGCAAGGGTTACGTCGACCCGGCGCTGGTGCAGTACGCGGTGCGCCTGGTGTCGGCGACGCGCAATCCGGACCGCTACGGTATCGCCAACACATCGAAATACATCACCTATGGCGCGAGTCCCCGCGCGACGATACACCTCGTCGAAGGCGCGCGGGCGCTCGCTTACCTGCGCAACCGTAATTACGTGCTGCCGCAGGACGTCATCGATATCGCGCCCGACGTGCTGCGGCATCGCCTGTCGCTGTCGTACGAAGCGCTCTCCGATGCGCTGACGCCCGATCAGATCATCTTGCGCATCATGAAGCACATCCCAGCCCCCGAGAAGCCGCTCGAGACTCATGTCAGAGTGGACGCCAACGCCTGACGCGATCCTGCGCCGCCTCGAGTGGACGGTGATCCGCCGGCTCGACGGCCTGCTTCACGGAGACTATCGCACGCTGTTCCGCGGCTTCGGCGTCGATCTGGCCGATCTGCGCGAATACGAATACCACGACGATGTGCGCCACATTGACTGGAACGTGACGGCGCGCCTGCAGACGCCTTATGTCCGCGTCTACAACGAGGAACGCGACATCACCGCCTGGTTCGTGCTGGACTTGAGCCCGTCGATCGATTTCGGCTCGCAAACGGTGAACAAACGCGCCGTGGCGACCGAGCTGGTCACCGTTCTGGCGCGGATGTTGACCCGGCACGGCAACCGCGTCGGCGCGCTGTTCTACGGCGACAGCGTCGACACGGTGATTCCGGCGCGATCGGGCCGCCGGCAGGTGCTGCACATACTGCACAAGATGCTCAGCCGTCCCGAGGTCGCGCAATCGGACGCGACCCGCCTCGACGAGCTTTTCCGGACCGCTTACCAGGTCATTGCCAGGCGCTCGCTGGTCTTTGTCGTATCCGACTTCATCAGCCAGCCCGGGTGGGCGAAGCCGCTGGCGCACCTTGCCCGGCGGCACGAGGTCATCGCCGTGCGCCTGTACGACAATCTGGAAATGGACCTGCCCGACTTCGGCCTTGTCGTCATCCAGGACGCCGAGACCGGCGAGCAGCTGCACGTCGATACCGGCGATCGGGCGTTTCGCCGTCGCTTCGCAGCCGCTGCGGCAAAGCGCGAGGCCGAGCTTCGCACGGCTTTTCGCCATGCCGGCATCGACGCGCTGGAGCTCGCGACCGACGATGATCTGATGGATGCGATCCTTCGCTTCGCCGATCTGCGCAAGCGGCGCAGCAGGCTCGTCGCCGGCGGCGTTCTGCCGCAGCATATCGAATACCGATGACTTTCCTCTGGCCGGCGATGCTCTGGCTCGGGGCGTTGATCCCCGTCGTGGTGGCCGCGTATGTGCTGATGCAGCGTCGCCGAAAGAAGCAGGCGCTGCGCTATGCCCGCCTCGCATTGATCAGGAATGCGCAGGGGGCAGCGCCGCGATTGCGCCGCCATTTGCCGCCGGTTCTGATGCTGCTGGCGCTGCTGCTGATGATCGTCGCGATCGCGCGTCCGGCCTCGGTGATCAGCCTGCCCTATAAGTACGAAACCGTCGTCCTCGCGATCGACGCTTCGGGCAGCATGCGCGCCGCCGACGTTGCCCCGACGCGGATCGCGGCGGCGAGGGCGGCGGCAAGAGATTTCATCGCTGCGCAGCCTCGCGATACGCGGATCGGCGTCGTGTCGTTCGCCGCCACTGCGTCCATCGTGCAAGCTCCGACCCTGAACCGCGATGACATCGTCGCCGCGCTCGACCGTATCCAGCTGCAGAAAGGCACCGCGATCGGCAGTGCGATCCTGGTTTCTTTGAAGCTTATCTTTCCCGATGTGGAATTCGACCTCCGCTCGGCGAATCCGCGCCCGGGCGGCGCGCGAGAGGCCCAGCGGGGCGCGTCGCTCGACCCGGCGCCGAACGCGAAGGGATCCGCGGAGAAGCCTCCGCCGGGCTCGTTCAAGTCCGCGGCCATCGTCCTGCTGACCGACGGCCAGACGACGGCCGGTCCGGACCCTTTCGAATCGGCGCGCATGGCGGCCGAGCGCGGCGTCCGCATATTCACCGTCGGGGTGGGCACGCCCGGCGGCGTGGTCCTGGCCGCGGAAGGCTGGTCGATGCGCGTGCGACTCGACGAAGACGCGCTCAAGACCATCGCCGAGACGACCAAGGCCGAATACTTCCACGCCGGAACGGCGACCGATCTCTCCGGCATCTACCAGGCTCTCACCGCACGCCTGGTATTCGAGAAGAGGGCAACCGAGATCACCGCGCTGTTCGCCGCGGCGGCCGCCGTATTGGCTCTGCTGTCGGGGCTTTTGTCCCTGCTGTGGTTCAACCGCATCCTGTGAAGATGCGCGCCAGAGGAGGCCGTCATGGCCGGCGCTCGACCCAGACGTAGCACACGCAAGCCACGCAAGCACGAGGTCAAGGCCGACCTCGCGAACTTCGAGTTGGCCAAGGCGCGCTCTTCGCTCAATCTGCAGATCTATGCCGACCGCGAAAAGATCGGCGAGCTCGAGATCGGCCGCGGCTCGCTCTACTGGTACGGGCGGCGCAAGCAAAAGAGCAAGCGCATCGACTGGTCGCAGTTCGCCCAGATGATGGACCGCTTGGCATACGGCGAATAGAGTCCCCGCGCCTCACCGCGCGCGCTCAGGAGCGGCCCGGATGCGATCCAGGCCGCTCGGTTACTTCTCAGCGAAGCAGTAAAGCAGGCCGGCGCCGCCAGTCTTGCGCAAGGCTTCGTCGCTGCAGCCAGGTGTCGTATGCGCCGAATTCCACGACTTGCCCAGCACCGGGTCGTTCGTGCCAAACCGGTTGTGGTGCCCGACCTGCACCGCGCCGTCGGTGCTGCTCGTCCAGTTGTGGCAGGTCTTGTCCGGGTCGGCCGGATACGCGGTGCCGTCGGCCTGCGATCCGGTGAGGATGTCGTGCTTGTTCGGCGTATCGCCGCTGGCGGGGACGATATCGCCCTTTTCCGTCAGTGCCGTTTCCTTGTTGAGGTTGTTGTCGCCGTGGAGCTCGGCGACGTTTTTCGCAATGACGACGCCCTTGACGTTCTGCCAGGGACCGCTCCCGATCCGGTCGCGGGCGTTGAGGGCCGGCTGCCCGGCCGAGGCGCTGGTGCTTAGGTAAGCGCGCCAGACGTGTCCGCCGGCGCCCGCAGCATTGGCCAGCGCTTGGCAATGTCGGTCCGCACCCGCAAGTCCGCCGAGGTCGGCGCCCTTGCCCCCGCCGCTGCTGGTGATGAAAAAGCTCATATCCGCCGCGGCGGCCGACGCGGCAAAGGCCAGACCGAATGCAAGCGTGGCCATCGTGGCCGCCGGGAAGCGCTCGTTATTTTTCATCCGTTCCTCCGAAGTGTGTGGGTGCCATCGATGCCTGGCGAATGCGGGCAGCACGGACCGCGGCAAACACCGGCAGCTGCAATGATATTCCCGGTCGGCCGGGGCCGGCCGCCGATTCCGGTTCGGTGCGCTGGCCAGCAGGGGGTGTCTGGTGCCACAATCTATCGAAGCAGGGGTAAGGGCAGCGGCGTCGGGGTGTCGTCCCGACCGCGCGCCGCAAGGGGAGGCTCGATGAAACTTGGTGCGCCGTCGCTGACGCTGGCAGGGTTGTTTCTTGCGTGCTCTTCCGCGGCCGCGCAGGGTCCGGCGGCGAACAACGCCCCGGCGGCGACGATTGCGCCCCCGGCAGCGTCCGCGCCGCCTCCGCCGACCGACCCCCGGCGCGACGCACACGCGGACGCGCGCAAATGCCTGGAGTTTCCGACCGAACTCCAGGTGATCGCGTGCGCGGAAAAATACCGCCCGGCGAGGAAGCGATAGCCGCCGGCGTCCGCCTTCAGCGACGCCCGCCAATGACCGCGCCATTGACGTCCCGCTCTCGCTTTTCGCTGCAAAGCTTCGACGTGATGGCGCTGCTTTGCGTCGCGCACGCGCTGATCGTTCTTTTGCTGTGGACCGTGCACTCGTTCGCGAAGATGTCGCTGCTTCCGGGACAGGTCTGGCTGGCACTGGCGTGGCTGTGGCTGGTGTGGCCGCTGTTGCTGCTGCTGCATCCGGCCGGCACGGCGCGGCGCATTTTCGTGCCGGTGTTCATCGGCGTCGTGCTGATGGCGCCATGCATGGCGACGATCTTCCTGTTCACCGCCTGGGCGCTGGACGGAAGCGCCCGGTAGCGACCGGCGTAACGGTTTCGCTCCCGGTCGAGGTAAGTTCCGGCGCCGGATAGGCGCTTGTGCGCTTGCAAGCTAGAATCCGCCCGTGGGCAACCGTGCGCTGAAGCTGATGGTCATTCTCCTTTGCTGCGTCAATGCGGCGATGTGGCTGTTCTATACCGAGTCCGCGCTGATGGCGATGCTGTGGGGCGCGGTCGCCGTCGGCTTTTTCGTCTGGATCATCGATGATATGCGCCGAGGCGTACCACGCTGACGAAGACCGGATTGGCGCCGACAGCCGAGGCAAGGAGCGCGCGATGACCGAAACCGCGACCGGCAATGATCAATTCACTGCCTTCTGGAACGATGTTCTCGCGGCGAAGTTCGAGCGCTTTCGCAATATCCTGCTCGACGGCTTGAGCTATCACAGCGCCGTACCGCTGCGCACGCTGAAACTTCGCCCGGGCGCGGCCGCACTCGACGTCGGCTGCGGCTGGGGCGACACCGCGCTGCAACTGGCGCGTATCGTCGGCCCGCAAGGCTCGGTCCTCGGGCTGGACTGTTGCGAGACCTTCCTCGAGAAAGGCCGGCGCGATGCAGCCGAGGCCGGATTGCGCAACGTACGGTTCGTAACGGCCGATGTGCAGACCTACCCGTTCAGGCCGGAATTCGACTTCTGCTTTTCGCGTTTCGGCATGATGTTCTTCAGCAATCCGGTTGCGGCGATGCGCAATATCTCGAGGGCGCTGAAGCCGGGTGGCCGGCTGATGTTCGTGACGTGGCGGGCGATCGAGCACAATCCCTGGGTAGGCGTGCCGAAGGCCGTTGTGCTCAAGTTCCTGCCGCCTCCGGGCGAGGACGCCCAGACCTGCGGCCCCGGTCCGTTCTCGATGGCGAACACCGACATCGTCGGAGCCCAGCTCAAGGCGGCGGGGTTCGAGGACATCGCCTTTCAGGCGACCGACGGGCCGGTCATGGTCGGCAGCACGGTCGAGCAGGCGCTCCAGTTTCAGCTCGCGCTCGGTCCCGCCGGGGAGATATTTCGCGAGGCCGGCGATCAAGCGACAAGACGGCAGCGAGAGATCCACGCGGCGCTATCGTCGGAGCTCGCTCGCTATCGCCAACCCGACGGCGAGGTGCTCATGCAATCGAGTTCCTGGACGATCACCGCCCGCAGGCCCAGCATCTGATCAATGCGGCAATTCGACCTGACAACGCAGTGGCAGCTCGAATCGGCGATAGATCGCGTCTGGGATGCGATCGTCACGGTGGAAAAGTGGCCGCACTGGTGGCGTTTCGTGCATGCGGTCGAGGAGCTGGAAAAAGGCGATTCCGAAGGTCTGGGCGCGCTGCGCAACTACACCTGGTCGAGCAAGTTGCCGTATCGGCTGACTTTCGCGATGCGCGTGACGGCGGTAAGGCGGCCGACGTACCTGGAAGGTGCGGCCGTCGGCGATCTCACCGGCAACGGCCGCTGGCGGCTCGCGGCCGAAGGCAGCACGACCCGCGTCCGCTACGATTGGACCGTCTTCACGACCAAGCGATGGATGAACGCCCTGGCTCCGCTGCTCGAGCCGGCTTTTCGCTGGAATCACCATCAGGTGATGGCCGAGGGAGGGCGCGGGCTGGCCAAACATCTGGGAGTTCGCCTGCTCGCCAATGAAGCCGCATCCGCGCGATGAGCGTTCGGACCGACGCACAATGCACGGTGTCGCGGCGTTGACGCGGCGAGCCGGACGTTGCAGAGTTTCAATGCCTGCCGTGCAGGCAAAGGAGTCAACATGAGCCAAGCTGTGCGCAAAGTCGATTACTTTCACGTGATGGTTCCCAACAAGCCGGGTCGTGGCGCGCAAGTGCTGGCGGGTCTCGCCGCCGAGCGCGTCAACCTGCTGGCCTTTTCCGGATTTCCCAACGGCAGCAAAGGGCAGCTCGATCTGATTCCGGAAAACAGCGCCGCACTGCGCCGTGCCGCGCGCAAGCTCGGCCTCGACTTGAGCGCCAGGAAGACCGGGTTCCTGGTGCAGGGCGCAGACCGCGTCGGCGCGATGACCAAGCTGCTGGACACGTTGGCGGCGGCGAAGATCAACATCACTGCGATGGATGCGGTCACCGCAGGCGCGGGCAGATACGGCGCGATCTTCTGGGTGAAGCCGAAGTCGGTCGCCAAGGCCGCCCGGCTGCTGCGCGCCCGCTAAAGCGGAAGCGCGCGGCGGCACGTTGAGCGGGTGCAGGTCGCCGTCGGACCGGCGCCCGCGATTCCGACGGCGATCGGATAGAATGCGCCGATGGAAACGCTGGCCCCTGCCCGCCGTCGGGCGCTTCGCGCCAAGGCGCACCACCTGCACCCGGTCGTGAGTATCGGTCAACATGGGCTGACTCCGGCGGTGCTGCACGAGCTCGACGTCAATCTGCTCGCGCACGAACTGATCAAGGTTCGGGTGTTCAGCGACCTGCGCGACGAGCGCGATGCGATGCTCCAGCGCATCTGCGCAGCGCTGGACGCGACGCCAGTCCAGCATATCGGCAAACTGCTGGTCCTATGGCGGCAGGGGCCCGAGAAGCCGGCACCGGTTGTGCCACGGCCCAAGGAAACTCCGCGCGCTGCCGGTGCCCGGCGCGCTCGCGAGCCGGCACCGGGTGAGCCGCGCGGCAAACGGCGGCCCGCAGCACGTCCTGGACACAAGATGATGGCCAAATCCACTCCGCAAGCGCGGCGCCCGCGGACGCCGACTGCGCGCACGACCGCACGGCCGCCGGCGACCGGCGCTGCACGGCCGCCTGCCGCGAAGCCCCCGGGCGAGCGCACCCGCCGCCGCCGCGGCGGCAGCTGAAAAACTCGCACCGCGCGCTAGAGCCTAGAATGGCGGCGTCGACCGCGATCGAGGCCGACGCTCTCAACCTCCGGAGGTACGCATGGGCCCCGTCAAGATCCTCGCCATCATCCTGATCGTCGCCGGCGTACTCGGCCTGGCTTACGGAACCTTCACCTATACGAAGGAAACGCATACGGCCAACGTCGGACCGCTGACGCTCTCGGTCAAGGACAAGGAAACCGTCGACGTTCCGCTATGGGCCAGCGTCGGCGCGATCGTCGTGGGCGTCATGCTGCTGGTCACCGGCCGCAACAAGTAGCCCGCAATAGCGGATCCAGCTGTGGCTTAGGGACGCTTGCCCGCGCCGTCAGACGTAGCGAACGGCGAGCACCTCGTATTCGCGCACGCCCACGGGCGCCTGCACTTCGGCGGTATCGCCGGCGTGCTTGCCGATCAGCGCGCGCGCGATCGGGGAGTTCACCGATATCTTGCCACCCTTGATGTCGGCCTCGTCGTCGCCGACGATCTGATAACAGACGCGATCCCCGGATGCATGGTCCTCGAGGTCGACGGTCGCGCCGAAGACGACACGGCCGTCGGCGTCGATCTGGGCCGGGTCGACGATCTCTCCCTGCGCAAGCATCGTCTCGATATCCCTGATACGCACCTCGAGGAAACCCTGCCGGTCCTTGGCCGCATCGTACTCGGCATTTTCCGACAGGTCGCCATGCGAACGCGCCTCGGCGATCGCGACGATCGCCGCCGGTCGGTCGACGGTCTTCAGCCGGCGAAGCTCCTCCTTGAGCTTCTCGGCGCCGGCCTTCGTCAGTGGAGTGCGGGCCATGTCGTTTTCGCTTCTAGTGCAATCTCTGCTGCAGAGCCTGCATCGAATAGGGCACCAGCTCCCGCATCTCCTGGATGCCCAGCGCCGCCGCGCGCGCGCCCGCCATCGTCGTATACGTCGGAATCTGGTCGTTGAGCGCCGCGCGCCGTATCGCGTAGCTGTCCTGGATCGCGCTGCGCTTTTCCTCGACCGTGTTGATCACCAGCGCGATTTCGTCGTTGAGCAGCATGTCGACGATGTGCGGCCTGCCCTCGGCGACCTTGTTGACCGCGGACACCGGGACGCCAGCGGCCGCGAGCGCGGCCGCCGTGCCGCGCGTGGCGACCAGGGTGAAGCCCAGGCCAGCCAGGATGCGCGCCACTTCGATCGCGCGCGGCTTGTCCGGGTTCCTGACGCTGACGAACACTTTGCCGCTCCGGGGCAGGCGTACGCCGGCGGCGAGCTGCGATTTGACGAAGGCCTCGGCGAACGATTCGCCGACGCCCATCACCTCGCCGGTCGACTTCATCTCCGGGCCGAGGATCGTGTCGACGCCGGGAAACTTGATGAACGGAAACACTGCTTCCTTGACCGAAAAATACGGCGGCACGATTTCGCGCGTGATGCCCTGGCTCGCCAGCGACTGCCCGACCATGCAGCGCGCGGCGATCTTGGCCAGCGGGCGTCCGGTCGCCTTCGACACGTAGGGCACGGTGCGCGACGCGCGCGGATTGACTTCGAGCACGTAGACGACGCCCTCGCCGTCGCTGCCCTGCGGAAACTGGATCGCGAACTGGACGTTCATCAGGCCGACGACGTCGAGCCCGTGCGCCATCGCGACCGTCTGCCGGCGCAGCTCGTCCTGAAGTTGAGGCGAGAGGGAGAACGGCGGCAGCGTGCACGCCGAGTCGCCCGAATGGACCCCGGCCTGCTCGACGTGCTCCATGATGCCGCCGATGACGACGGCACCGTGATCGTCGGCCAGCGCATCGACGTCGATCTCGAGCGCATCGTTCAGGAAGCGGTCGAGCAGCACCGGCGAATCGTTCGACACCTTGACGGCCTCGCGCATGTAGCGCTCGAGGTCGCGCTGCTCGTGCACGATTTCCATCGCCCTGCCGCCGAGCACGTACGAGGGCCGGACGACCAGCGGGTAGCCGATCTCCTCGGCCGCCTTGAGCGCGTCGGCTTCGGTGCGCGCGGTGCGGTTCGGCGGCTGGCGCAAGCCCAGCCGATGCAGCATCTGCTGGAACCGCTCGCGGTCCTCGGCCATGTCGATCATGTCGGGCGTCGTGCCGATGATGGGCACGCCGTTGGCCTCGAGATCGCGCGCGAGCTTCAGCGGAGTCTGCCCGCCGTATTGCACGATCACGCCGAGCGGCTTTTCGACGTGGACGATCTCCAGCACATCCTCCAGGGTCAGTGGCTCGAAATAGAGCCGGTCGGAAGTGTCGTAGTCGGTGGACACGGTCTCCGGATTGCAGTTGACCATGATCGTCTCGTAGCCGTCTTCGCGCAGCGCCAGCGCCGCGTGGACGCAGCAGTAGTCGAATTCGATGCCCTGCCCGATCCGGTTCGGGCCACCGCCCAGCACGATCACCTTGCGGCGGTCGGTCGGATGCGCCTCGCACTCGTCTTCGTAGGTCGAGTACATGTAGGCGGTCCGCGTCGAGAACTCCGCGGCGCAGGTGTCGACGCGCTTGTACACCGGCCGGATGCCGAAGCCGTGACGGCGCGCACGCACCTCGGCTTCGCTTTTCTTCCACAGATGCGCGAGGCGGCGATCGGAGAAACCCATTCGCTTCAGCGATCTCAACTCGTCGGCGTCGAAATCGTCGAGAGCGCGCTTCTCGATCGCCAGCTCGGTGTCGACGATTTCCTTGATCTGCGACAGGAACCAGCGGTCGATTTTGGTGTGCGAGTACACCTCGTCCAGCGGCATGCCGATCGCCAGCGCATCGGCGACGTACCACAATCGCTCGGCGCGGGGGTAGGCCAGCTCGTCGGCGATCGTGTCGGGATCGACAGTCTTCAGGTTGAAGCCGTCGACGCCGCTCTCCAGCCCGCGCAGCGCCTTTTGCAGCGATTCCTGGAACGTGCGGCCGATCGCCATAACCTCGCCGACCGACTTCATCTGCGTCGTCAGCCGGTCGTCGGCCTGCTTGAATTTCTCGAAGGCGAAGCGCGGCACCTTGGTGACGACATAATCGATCGTCGGCTCGAACGAGGCCGGCATGAAGTGGCCACTGAGGCCGCCGGTGATGTCGTTCTTCAGCTCGTCGAGCGTGTAGCCGACGGCAAGCTTGGCCGCGATCTTGGCGATCGGGAAGCCGGTCGCCTTCGACGCCAGCGCGGAGCTGCGCGACACGCGCGGATTCATCTCGATGACGATCATTCGGCCGTCTTCGGGATTGATCGCGAACTGCACGTTCGATCCGCCGGTGTCGACGCCGATCTCGCGCAGCACCGCGATCGACGCGTTGCGCATGATCTGGTATTCCTTGTCGGTCAGGGTCTGCGCCGGTGCGACGGTGATCGAGTCGCCGGTGTGCACGCCCATCGGGTCGACGTTCTCGATCGAGCAGACGATGATGCAGTTGTCTTTCCGGTCGCGCACGACCTCCATCTCGAACTCTTTCCAGCCGAGCAGCGATTCCTCGATCAGGAGCTCGTGCGTCGGCGAGCTGGCGAGCCCGCGCTTGCACATTTCGACGAACTCGTCCTTGTTGTACGCGATGCCACCACCGGTCCCGCCAAGGGTGAACGACGGCCGGATCACCGCCGGGAAGCCGATGTCGGCCTGCACTTCCAGCGCCTGCTCGAGATCGTGCGCGATGCCCGAGCGCGCCGAGCCCAGCCCGATGCGCGTCATCGCCGCCTTGAATTTTTCGCGGTCCTCGGCCTTGTCGATCGCCTTCTTGGTCGCACCGATCAGCTCGACGTCGAACCGGGTCAGGATGCCCTCGCGTGCGAGGTCGAGCGCGCAATTGAGCGCCGTCTGGCCGCCCATCGTCGGCAGCAACGCGTCCGGCCGTTCCTTTTCGATGATCTTGGCGACCATCGGCCAGGTGATCGGCTCGATGTAGGTCGCGTCGGCCATGTCCGGGTCGGTCATGATCGTCGCCGGATTCGAGTTGACCAGGATCACGCGGTAGCCTTCCTCGCGCAGCGCCTTGCACGCCTGCGCCCCCGAATAGTCGAACTCGCAGGCCTGGCCGATGATGATCGGACCGGCGCCGATGATCAGGATCGACTCGATGTCAGTGCGCTTGGGCATCGTGGCTTTGGAGTCAGCGCGCGGCGGCGTAATTCTCGGGGAACAGATCGCGCTCGATCAGCTCGATCAGGATGTGTATCACCTTGATGTGCAGCTCCTGTACGCGATCGGCGTAGCGGCCCGCCGGCGTGCATATCGCGCAGTCGGCGGCTGTCGCAAGCGGCGACCCGCTGCGTCCGGTCAGAACGATCGTCTGCATGCCGATCGTTGCCGCGACGCTGGCCGCCGCCAGCACGTTCTTGCTGGTTCCGCTGGTGCTGATCGCGACCAGCACGTCGCCGGCGCGGGCGTTGCTTTCCAGATAGCGGGCGAACACCGCGTCGTAACCGAAGTCGTTCGCCACGCACGACAAGTGTCCGGGGTCGCTGATCGCCTGCGCGGGCAAGCCCTTGCGGTCGCCGCGGAAACGCCCCGACAGCTCTTCGGCCAGATGCATCGCATCGCACATCGAGCCGCCGTTGCCGCAACTGAACACGCGGCCGCCGCGGCCGAATGCGTCGACGATCAGCGCCGCGGCGCGCGCGATCGCCGCAAGTGCCGTCGCGTCGCCGCGCAAGGCCTGCAGCGCATCGGCGCTTTCCGACAGCGCCGCGTTCACCACCCGCGCGGCGTCGCCTTCTTTCAGGGCGCTCATGCGCTAACAGCCTTGACCGCGTGCCGCTCCATCATCCGCGTAAAGCGGTCGAACAGAAACGCGAGGTCGTGCGGTCCGGGGCTTCCTTCCGGATGACCCTGGAAGCCGAATGCCGGCTTGTCGGTGAGCTCGATGCCCTGGAGGCTGCCGTCGAACAGCGACACGTGCGTGATTCGAACGTTGCGCGGCAAGGTCGCCGCGTCGACGGCGAAGCCGTGGTTCTGGCTGGTGATCAGCACCTGCCCGGTGTCCTTGTCCAGCACCGGGTGATTGGCCCCGTGATGGCCGAACTTCATCTTGACCGTTTTCGCGCCGCAGGCGAGCCCGAGCAGCTGGTGGCCGAGGCAGATGCCGAATGTCGGCATGCCTGCCGCGAGGAATTCGCGTATCGCCTCGATCGCGTAGGTGCACGGCTCGGGATCGCCGGGTCCGTTCGACAGGAAGATGCCATCGGGCTGCAGCGCCAAGGCGTCGCGCGCCGGAGTCTGCGCGGGAACGACGGTGAGCCGGCAGCCGCGGTCGGCAAGCAGGCGCAGGATGTTGTGTTTGATGCCGTAGTCGTAGGCGACGACGTGAAAGCGATTGGCCTGCCGTGTGCGATAGCCGGTGCCGAGTTCCCAGCTGCCGCCGTTCCAGTCGTACGGGGCGTTGCAGCTGACGACCTTGGCCAGATCGAGCCCCGACATCGAAGGTGCGGCACGGGCACGCGCGATCGCCTCGGCCGCCGCGCCGCCGTCGGCCGCACCCTGGCCGCACCCCTGGCCGCGATCACGCAGCCGTTCTGCGCGCCGTTTTCGCGCAGCATGCGGGTGAGCTTTCGCGTATCGATGTCGCAGATGCCGAGGACGCCCGCGTCGCGCAAATACGACGACAGGTCCTGGGTGCTGCGCCAATTGCTGGCCAGCCGCGGCAGGTCGCGGATTACCAGCCCGGCGGCGAAAACACGCCGGGATTCGACGTCTTCCGGATTGACGCCGGTGTTGCCCACATGCGGATAAGTCAGCGTGACGATCTGGCCGGCGTACGACGGGTCGGTCAGGATTTCCTGGTACCCGGTCATCGCGGTGTTGAAGACGACCTCGCCGACGCTACCCTGCGTCGAGTCGGTCGCGCCGATCGCGCGGCCGCGAAACAGGCTGCCGTCGGCAAGCGCCAGGATCGCAGGGACGAAGGCGGAAGTCACGGCACAGTTTCTCGAAAACGGGTCCAGACGTGCGAAGCGGGAAAGGCCACTTAGCCTTCCCCGCTCCGAAGGCTGGAAATTATACCCTAGCAGCGCGTCGCGTTCAATGCGGTTGCCCGTCGCGTGCCATCCACGATCTAGTACGCGACACTGAATCCGCCGTCGACGAACAGCACGTGCCCAGTGACGTAGTCTGCGGCGCCCGATGCGAGGAACACCGCGGCACCGGCGATTTCGGGCGGCTCGCCCCAGCGCCCGGCCGGCGTGCGCGACGCGACCCAGGCGGAAAACTTGGCATCGGTGATCAACGCCGTATTCATGTCGGTCTTGAAAAAACCCGGAGCGATGCCGTTGACCTGCACGTTGAACGGCGCGAGCTCGACTGCGAGCGCACGGGTCAGCATCTGCAGACCGCCCTTGCTGGTCGCATACGGAACGATGTTCGGGCGGCCGATTTCGCTCGCCAGCGAGCAGATATTGATGATCTTGCCGCGCCGGCGCGTCTTCATGCCGGGCATCACGCTCCTGGCGATGTAAAACGGGCCGTCGAGATTCGCGGCCAGGAGTCTGTGCCACTCGTCGGGCGTGAATTCGTCCAGCGGCGCGCGCTTGTTCAGCGCGGCATTGTTGACGACGATGTCCAGCGCACCGAAGTCGCGCTCGATCGCGGCGATGCCGTCGGCAACCGCATCGGCGTCGGCGACATCGAATGGCGCGACCTCGGCGCTGCCGGTCCCGCCGCCGGCGCCGTCGAGCGCGGCGGCGGCCGCCTCGAGTTTGGCGCGATTGCGGCCGTTGAGGACGATGCGCGCGCCGGCGTCGGCGAGGCCGCGTGCGATCGCGAGCCCGAGCCCGCTGCCACCCCCGGTGACGAGCGCCAGCCGCCCGGTCAGGTCGAAGGGATGCGCCGAGGGCATCGCGCGGTCAGTCGAGACCGAGGACGTCCCGCATGTCGTACAGGCCCGGCGCGTTGGCGGCGCGGCGCGCCGCGACAAAGCGGGCCGCGCGCAGCGCGCCGTGCGCGAACGTCGTGCGCGACGACGCCTTGTGCGCGAGCTCGATCCGCTCGCCGGGGCCGGCGAATATCACCGTGTGGTCGCCGATGACGTCGCCGCCGCGCAACGCCGCGAACCCGATCGCACCCGGCTTGCGCTCGCCGACCACGCCGTCGCGCGCGAACACGCCGTCGGTCTTGAGGTCGCGGCCGAGCGCCGCGGCCGCCGCTTCGCCGAGCTGCAGCGCGGTGCCGGAAGGTGCATCGACCTTGTGCCGGTGGTGCATTTCGACGATCTCGACGTCGTAGTCGTCGCCCAGGCGCTGCGCGGCGAGCGCGACCAGCTTGAGCAGGACATTGACTCCGACGCTCATATTCGGCGCATAGACCAGCGGGATCGTTAGGGCGGCTTCGGCCAGCGCTTTTTTGTCGGCCTCGGCGAGGCCCGTCGTGCCGATCACCGCACCGACGCCGGCGCCGGCGCAAGCGTTGACGTGAGCAACCGTCGCCGCCGGCCGGGTGAAGTCGATCAGGACGTCGGCCTCGCGCAGCGCAGCGGCAAGGTCGGAGCCGGTCATCACTCCGGTGGCCTGTCCGAGCGGTCCGCCGGCATCGTGGCCCAGCAGCGGGCTGCCGGCGACCTCCAGCGCGGCGGCAAGCTTCATGTCCTGCTGGCCGAGGATCGCCGCCACCAGCGTCTGGCCCATGCGTCCGCCGCAGCCCGCGATTGCGACGCGGACCGGCCGGGCGGCTACTTCCACCAGCCCAGCTTCCGCAGCAATGCCGACAGCCAGTTGTCCTCGCTGGTCTTGGGCGCGCTGGTCAGCGATTTGTCGAGCACGGCGTCGCCGCCGCCGGAGCGGGCGACCTGCGCCGGAGGCGGCGGCATCTCGTCGCCTTCCCAGCGCGCCACCTTGTCGTCGACGAAGTAAACGGTGAAGCGCCGCTGCTCGAGCGTGCGTCCCTGACGATTGAACTCGTAGACATAGTCCCATCGGTTGGCATGGAAGGCATCGGCCACCAGCGGCGTGCCGAGCGCCAGGCGAGCCTGCTGCCGCGTCTGGCCCACTTTCAGTCTGTCGACCTGGTCCTGCGTGACGTAATTGCCCTGGTTGATGTCGAGCTTGTAGACGCCGAGGCTCGGAATCCAGGTGCAGCCGGCCATCAGCAGCGCGAGGCCGGCGGCGAATAGGTTGGCGCGCATGCGGGAGAGGTCTTTCACTGCCAAAAAACGATCGAAGACTATATCATAAGCGCACTCCCTGCCTCGCCGCGCCCAGCGCCTCCATGTCAACGCCGCACGACCTAAAGAACGCCGGCCTCAAGGCGACTCTGCCGCGCCTGAAGATCATCAATCTGTTCGAGCAGAGCCCGGTGCGCCATCTGACCGCCGAGGACGTGTATCGCAAACTGCTGGCCGAAGGCCTCGACGTCGGCCTCGCGACCGTCTATCGCGTGCTGACGCAGTTCGAGCAGGCAGGGCTGCTGGTGCGACATCATTTCGAAAGCGGCAAGGCGGTGTTCGAATTGAATCAGGGCGGGCACCACGATCATCTGGTCTGCCTGCAATGCGGGCGCGTCGAGGAATTCTTCGACGCCGAAATCGAGAAGCGGCAGACCAAGATTGCGCGCGAGCGCGGATTCGAGATCAGCGAGCACGCGCTCTATCTGTACGCCGAGTGCACGCGGCCGAAGTGCCCGTACCGCAAGACCGGCGGCAGCAACTAGACTAGCCCTCCCTGCGGTTGAAGTCCGCGAGGCGGAAGCCGACCAGCCACAAGCTGCCGAAGTAGGCGACCGCGCCCGCGGCGATGATCATTCCGAGCCGCCCGACCTTCGCCCACAGCCCCGCCGCCAGCCAGAACGAGTCGTCCCCGGCCGTCCACCACAGCACGGCGCCGAGCACGCACAGCGCAACGGCGACGCGCCAAAGGAAGCGGCCCCAGCCGGGCAACGGCCGGTAAACGTCGCGCCGCCGCATCGCGCGATAGAGCAGCGCTGCGTTCAGGCACGCGCCGAGCGAAATCGATAGCGTCAGCCCGGCGTGCCCGATCTGGAACATCAGGATGACTGCCAGGGTTTGCGAGACCAGCAGCGTGATGAACGCGATCCGCACCGGCGTGCGCATGTCGTGCCGCGCATAAAAACCCGGCGCCAGGATCTTGACCGCGATCAGGCCGAGCAGGCCGACGCTGTATCCGAGGAGCGCGGCGCGCGTCTGCCAAACGTCGACGGCGGTAAAGCGGCCGTACTGGTAGAGCGTCGAGATCAGCGGCACGGAAAGCAGCGCCAGCGCGAGCGCCGCGGGCAAGGCGAGCAGGAAGGTCAGCCGCAGACCCCAATCGAGCAGCTCGCGGTATTGCGCGTCGTTGGCATCGTGGTGATGCTTGGAGAGACTGGGCAGCAGGATCGTCCCCAGCGCGACACCGAGCAGCGCGCTAGGGAATTCCATCAGGCGGTCGGCATAGGTGATCCACGAAATCCGCCCGTCGCCCAAATACGCGGCGAGCTGGGTGTTGATCAAGGTTGAAATCTGCGCCGCCGAAACGCCGAGCACCGCCGGCCCCATCGCGCGCAAAACGCGGCGCACGCCCTCGTCGCGCCAGTCGAGCCTGAAGCTGGGCAGCATACCCAGCCTGGCCAGCGGACGCAGCTGAAAGACCAGCTGCGCCACGCCGCCGACGAACACGCCTATGGCCAGCGCGACGATCGGCGGGTCGACATGCGGAGCGACAAAAACAGCGGCTGCGATGATTGCGAGATTGAGCAGCACCGGCGTGAACGCGGGAATCGCGAACTGGCGATAGACATTCATCACGCCGCCGGCCAGCGATACCAGCGACACGAACAGCACGTACGGAAACATGATCCGTATCAGCACCGTCGTCAGCTCGACCTTGCCCGGCGTCCGCACGAAGCTGCCGGCCAGGACGTAGACAAGCCAGGGTGCGGCAACGATGCCGAACACCGATATGACGAGCAGGGTCACTGCCAGCAGCGAGCCGACTCGTCCGACCAGGTCGCGCGTGGCGTCCTCGCCGCGAGAACGCTTGTACTCGGCGAGGATCGGCACGAATGCCTGCGAGAACGCGCCTTCGGCGAACATGCGGCGCAGGATGTTCGGCAAGCGGAATGCCGCCTCGAAGGCATCCATCTGCAGTCCGGCGCCGAATCCGACCGCCTTGATGCTTTCGCGCATCAGCCCGGTGATGCGCGAAAGCAAGGTCAGCGCACTGACGGCGGAGAGCGTCCTCAGCAGATTCATGCGAGAGCCACCGACGCCTGGCGAGGAAGCGTCAGCAACGGCGGCGATCTGCGGACATGGGGCGCGGGCACGAAGTCATTTTTAGCAAAAGTCATTGCTGGAGAGACGGCCGGACCCAGGACGGCGAGGCCTGCGAGCGCTTTGACCCTCGGGTCGGGTGTCGATGGGTCTGCCACGAGAGCGCGATTCGGCTTGCGTGAATCGCGGAAAATCGCTATTATGCCCGGTCTTTTTCGACGGCTCCAGCAAGCTCTCAACGCCGCCGGTAATAACTCAACTGAGACTCAACTGAGACTCAACTGAGACTCAACTGAGCTCAACTGAGCCTCAACAAAGCAACCAAGGATTTCGTCACATGGCCAATACCGCCCAAGCGCGCAAACGCGCCCGGCAAGCCGAGGCAACGCGGCAACGCAACGCGAGCCTCAAGTCGTCGCTGCGCACCGCGATCAAGAAAGTCAGGAAGTCGATCGGCGCCGGCGACAAGGCCGCGGCGACCAAGGAGTTGCAGGCTCAGCAATCGGTGATCGATCGCATCGCCGACAAGAAGGTCGTGCACAAGAACACGGCGTCGCGCAGCAAGGCGCGCCTCGCCCAGGCGATCAAGGCGCTGCCCTAGCAGGCGTGGCTGTCGCTGATCAGGAGCGCCGTCAGGGCGCTCTTTTTTTGCGCCAGAGAATCGACCGACCTTGTGCTAAAATCTTGTTTTAATGGCACTTCGACTCCGGCAGCCCGACTTTGAGCGGCGCCGGTGTCGCTCCAGACCGCATGGTTCCGAAGCATTTCCTGCAGCTCAAGGACTTCAGCCGCGACGAGCTCGACTACCTGTTCGCCCGCACGCGGTGGATCAAGGATCGCTTCAAGCGCTACGAAATCTATCAACCGCTGCGGGACAGGACGCTCGCGATGGTGTTCGAAAAGGCGTCGACGCGCACGCGCGTCTCGTTCGAGGCGGGGATGAACCAGCTCGGCGGCATCGCGATCAACCTGAACCGCGGCGACACACAGCTCTCGCGCGGCGAGCCGATCGAGGATGTCGCCCGCGTCATTTCACGCATGGTCGATGTCGTAATGATCCGCACGTTCGAGCAGCCGATCATCGAGCGCTTCGCCGCACATTCGCGGGTGCCGGTGATCAACGGGCTGACCAACGAATATCACCCATGCCAGATCCTTGCCGACATCTACACGTTCATCGAGCACCGCGGCTCGATCCAGGGCAAGACCGTCGCCTGGGTCGGCGATTCCAACAACGTCTGCAACACATGGCTGCAGGCCGCCGCGGTGTTCGACTTCGCCATTCGGGTGTCGACACCGCCCGGGTACGAAGTCGATCCCGACGGGCCGGACGCCCGCGGCAATAGCCACTACCAGTCGTTCTCCGACCCGATCGAGGCGTGTGCCGGGGCGCATCTGGTGACGACCGACGTCTGGACCAGCATGGGCTTCGAGGCCGAGAACGACAAGCGACGCCAGGCCTTCGCGCAATGGAAGGTCGACGCGGCGATGATGTCGCGGGCACAGCCCGACGCGCTGTTCATGCACTGCCTGCCCGCGCATCGCGGCGAAGAAGTCGCGGCCGAAGTGCTCGACGGGCCGCAAAGCGTCGTCTGGGACGAGGCGGAGAATCGGCTGCACGCGCAAAAAGCGCTGCTGGAGTACCTGGTCTGCGGGCGCGTCGACAGCTCGGGTCCGTCGTGATCGGCCACGCTCGGGTCGCGCGCCTTATGAAGGAGCAACCATGATGTCGTTTCCGCGTTTCTTGTTCGCCGCGATCGTCGCCGGCGCAACGCTCGCCGCACCCGGCGCCGGCGCGCAGGCGTGGCCCGCGAAGCCGATCAAGTTCATCGTTCCGGCGCCGGCAGGAAGCTCGCTCGACGTGCTGGCGCGGATCATCGGCGACAAGCTCAAGGACAGGCTCGGCCAGCCGATTGTCGTCGACGACCGGCCCGGCGCCGGCGGCACCCTGGCTACCGATCTGGTCGCCAAGTCGGCTCCTGACGGCTACACGATGGTGATCTCGTTCAACGGCCCGCTGTCATTCGGTCCGCATCTGTATTCGAAGCTGCCGTACGACCCGCAAAAGGACCTGGCTCCGGTCATCATCACGTCCAGCCAGCCCAATGTGCTGGCGATCAATGCGGCACTGCCGATCCACTCGGTCAAGGACCTGGTCGCCTACGCGAAGGCCAATCCGGGCAAGCTCAATTACGCGTCGGTCGGCAACGGCAGCTCGTCGCACCTGACGATGGAGCTCCTGAAGTCCGAAGCCGGCATCGACATCGTCCACGTGCCGTTCAACGGGTCCCCGCCCGCCGTTACCGCCACGATCCAGGGCGAGACGCAGATGATGTTCGCCGTCATGCAGCCGCTGCAGGCGCAGATCCAGGCAGGCAAGTTGCGCGCGCTGGCGGTGACGACGGCCAAGCGGTTCGCGCTGAATCCCGAGATTCCGACGATTGCGGAAGCCGGCTACCCCGGCTTCGAGGCGCTGGCCTGGAACGGCGTCCTGGTCGCAGCGGCCACGCCGGCAGCGATCGTGCAACGCCTGAATGCCGAGATCAACGCGATCCTCAAGGATCCCGAGGTCAAGTCGAAGCTGAATGCGCAGGGCTTCGAGCTGATCGGCGGAACACCTGCGGACTTCGCCCGGCTGATCAAGAGCGATTCGGACAAATGGGCCCCGGTAATCGCCAAAACCGGAGCAAGGATCGACTAGCACGTCGAATTCCAGATCCGGACCACCGTTTTTTCAGACTGCGATTGTTTTTCGAGGCCGCGACCGATGCATGACGTCAAGAAAGTGGTGCTCGCCTATTCCGGCGGCCTCGACACGTCGGTGATCCTCAAGTGGCTGCAGGATACCTACGGCTGCGAAGTCGTCACCTTCACCGCCGACATCGGCCAGGGCGAGGAGCTCGCGCCGGCGCGCGCCAAGGCAGCAGCCGCTGGCGTCAAGCAGATCTACGTCGACGACCTGCGCGAGGAGTTCGTGCGCGACTTCGTCTTTCCGATGTTCCGCGCCAACGCGATCTACGAAGGGGAATACCTGCTGGGGACGTCGATCGCGCGTCCGCTGATCGCCAAGCGCCAGATCGAGATCGCGCGCGAGACCGGCGCCGACGCGGTGTCGCACGGCGCCACCGGCAAGGGCAACGACCAGGTGCGCTTCGAGCTCGGCTACTACGCGCTGGAGCCCGACATCCGCGTCATCGCCCCGTGGCGCGAATGGGACTTGAGCTCGCGCGAAAAGCTGCTCGCGTACGCCGAGGCGCACGGCATTCCGATCGAGATGAAGCACAAGGCCGGCGGCAGCCCGTACTCGATGGACGCCAACCTGCTGCACATCAGCTACGAAGGCCGGGCGCTCGAGGACCCGGCGCGCGAGGCGGAAGAAGACATGTGGCGCTGGACGGTGTCGCCGGAAAAGGCGCCCGACGCGCCGCAATATCTGGAGCTCGACTACGAGCGCGGCGACATCGTCGCGATCGACGGGACGAGGATGGCGGCGGCGAAAGTGCTCACCGAGCTCAATCGCATCGGAGGCGGGCACGGCATAGGCAGGCTCGACCTCGTCGAGAACCGCTATGTCGGCATGAAGTCGCGCGGCTGCTACGAGACGCCGGGCGGCACGATCATGCTGCGGGCCCATCGCGCGATCGAATCGATCTGTCTCGATCGCGAGGTTGCGCACCTGAAGGACGATCTGATGCCGCGCTACGCGAGCCTGATCTACAACGGCTACTGGTGGTCGCCCGAGCGGAAGATGTTGCAGACGATGATCGACGCCTCGCAGGCGACGGTGAACGGAAAGGTGCGCGTCAAGCTGTACAAGGGCAACGTCGACGTCGTCGGCCGCGAGTCCACGACCGATTCGCTGTTCGACACGACGATCGCCACGTTCGAGGACGACCGCGGCGCCTACGATCAGAAGGACGCCGCCGGATTCATTAAGCTCAACGCCTTGCGCCTGCGCATCGAGGCGAAGCTCGCTCGCAGGAGATAAGCCATGCCGTCGTTCGACATCGTTTCCGAAGTCAATCAGGTCGAGGTCAGGAATGCCGTCGACCAGGCGAACAAGGAGATTTCGACGCGCTTCGACTTCAAGGGCTCGGATGCCCGGGTGGAGCACAAGGAAAAGGAGCTGACGCTCTACGCCGACGATGATTTCAAGCTCAAGCAGGTGACCGATGTGCTGCTCGGCAAGCTCACCAAGCGCCAGGTCGACGTGCGCTCGCTGAAATTCGGCAACACCGAAAAAATGAGCGGCGACAAGGTCAAGCAGGTCGTCACGATCCGCGTCGGCGTCGAGCAGGAGCTGTCGAAAAAGATCGTCAAGATGCTGAAGGACAGCAAGCTCAAGGTGCAGGCGAGCATCCAGGGCGATGCCGTGCGCGTATCCAGCGCAAAGCGCGACGAATTGCAGAGCGCGATCGCGGCAGTCAAGAAATCGATCACCGATTTTCCGCTGCAGTTCGGCAATTTCCGCGACTGATACAGGCCCGTGTGCTGCCGGAACGAGTCACTTCGCATCCCGTCCTGATGCGATGGTTCACACCCGTCGATGCGCCGCGCGTACAGGCGCTCGTGGGCGACAGCGAAGTCGCGGAGCCGACGGCGTCGATCCCGCATCCTTATCCTCCCGGCGCGGCCGCAGAGTGGATCGCAAGCCATGACGCCGACCGCGAGCGTGGCGCGCAGTATACATACGCGATCATCAGCGCCGACGGCGCGACCTTGGTCGGCGCCATCGGACTGCGGCCGCTGGCCGACCTTCACGACAACATCGGCTACTGGGTCGGCCGCCCGTACTGGGGCCACGGCTATGCGACTGCCGCGACCATGGCGATCACCGCGCTGGCGTTCGGTTATCTGGACTGCGAGGCGCTCGCCGCTTCGCACCTCGAGCGCAATCCGGCGTCGGGGCGCGTCCTGGAAAAATGCGGTTTCACTCCGCTACGCACCGTCAGGCGCGAGCATCGCGGCCGGATCGAAGCGTTCCGCGTGCGAAGCATCACCCGCGATGCCTGGGAATTGCGCATCGGCGGCTCACCGGGCGTCGAGATGCCTGCGGAAGACCCGACCCCTGAGCGGTCGTAGCCGGCGGAACCGAAGCCCGCCGCCGACCGGCGCGCAAGGTTAGGCGAGGTCGGCAACCAGCGCGCGGCGCGTCCCGTCGGAAATCGTGGCCAGTGTAAACGTGTACGCCGGGTGGTCGACGCCGATCGAGACGCTGACGCCGTATTTGACCGCGGCGATCATTTCGGGCGTCAGCTCGAAGCGCACGAAATGGACCGACGAGGTCTTTGTCTCGTTCTCGCGTTCCAGGTCTTCGTCGGCAATCGCATAGACCCGCGCCGCGCCCTCGACCTGCACCCAGACGCTGTCCTCGATGCCCTTGAGCTTTGCCAGCGCCGTTTTGCGCTCGTCGACGTCCTCGTACTCGACCAGCAGCGTCGCCTTCCAGTTGTGGCCATCCGGCACCAGCGGGTTGTACGCGTCGAGCTCGTCCTGAATGCCGGCTTCGTCGAACGTCTTTTCGATGCGCAGCATTTCCTGGATCTGGTAGCGTATCGTCAGCTCGTCCTCGAACAGCAAGGTCAGGTGCTCGCCCAGATGCACGGTGCGATGCTTCTTGTGGGCAATGACCTTCGCCCGGTACTCGCTTCGGGTCCTGGCGTATGCCTCCAGCGTCAGCAGGCTCTCGCGGGTGATGCGCGTTGTGCGCACGGCTTCGGGCTTTTTCATCGCGTGTCCTCGATCGTTCCCGGCAAGCCGTAGGCGATGCGAATCAAGGTCAGCGGATGGACCTTCTGTGCGCGCGTCGCCCGCTGCGCCTGCTCGATGCCCTGCAGTATCGCCCGGCCCGCGATCGGACAATCGGAGCTGATGTAATCCGGATCACCCTCCCCCATCTGCCGGAATACCGGCGTGCCGATCTTCATCGACGTCGGGTAGAACTCGGTCTTGACCCCCCAGGTTCCGTCGTGGCCGCTGCAGCGTTCGACGGTGGTCACCGTCGTCTGCGGCACCCATTCCAGCACTTCGCGCGTCTTCTGTCCGACGTTCTGCACGCGCGAGTGGCAGGGAATGTGATAGCTGACCTTGCCAAGCCCGGTCTTGAACTCCTTTTTCAGCAGCCCGTCCCTGTCGCGCAGCACCAGATACTCGAACGGATCGAACATCGCGTCGGAAACGGCCTGGACATCAGTGTCCCCGGCAAACAGCAGCGGCAACTCGCTCTTGAACATCAGCGTGCACGAGGGGATCGCGGTGAGAATCGCGTAGCCGTCGCGCGCGTAAGCGGCCAGCTTTGGCATGTTGACCGCCTTGAGCTTCTCGACCGCGTCGAAGTCGCCCAGCTCCAGCTTGGGCATGCCGCAACAGACTTCCTTTTCGACGATCGTGTACGGAATCTCGTTGTGCTCGAGTATCGCGATCAGATCGAGTCCGATGCCGGGCTCGTTGTAGTTGACGTAACAGGTCGAAAAGATCGCCACCTTCCCCGGTGTGCGCTCGCCGTTCCTGACCGGCCAGTTGTTCGAAGCGGGCGCCAGGCGGTTGAAGCGTCGCGTCGCGTAGGGCGGCAAACGGCGGTCGTGGTGCACGCCCAGCATGCTATCCATCGCCTTGCGCGCGAGCGGCGTGCGGTTCGCCTTGTTCACCGCCTGGACGACCACCGGAATCGTCGCGAGCTTGCCGAGGCGGTCGGTACCGGTCAGCAGGCGATCACGGAAACTGGTTTCGCCGCGCTTGAACTTCTGTGCCTTGGCGCGCAGCATCAGGTGCGGAAAATCGACGTTCCACGGATGCGGCGGAACGTACGGACACTTGGTCATGTAGCAAAGGTCGCACAGATAGCACTGATCGACGACCTTGCCGAAGTCGGCCTTGTCGACGCCGTCGATTTCGCAGGTCTTGCTCTCGTCGATCAGGTCGAACAGGGTCGGAAACGCGTTGCACAGACTGACGCAGCGGCGGCAGCCGTGGCAGATGTTGAAGATCCGCTCGAGCTCACTGTCGGCGGACGCCCGGTCGTAATACTCGGGATTCTTCCAGTCGATCGGATGC
Source organism: uncultured beta proteobacterium (assembly GCA_963697485.1). GTDB lineage: Bacteria > Pseudomonadota > Gammaproteobacteria > Burkholderiales > Casimicrobiaceae > PALSA-1003. Next base: position 579,393 of record CAVOOD010000003.1, on the reverse strand, counting down.
CGGATCGGAGCTTCGAGGCTGCCTTCGCGCTGGGTCATCGCAGGCTTTCAGGTTCGCACGCACGCATGCTCGGACTTGCATACCAACTGCTCGACCTGCAATTCAGCCAAGCATCACGCGCCTTGGCAAGGTCGAAAAGTTATTGCGTCGCGGCGCTATTGCCGAGCAAAACGCATCTGGCCGATCGCCGTGACGCAATAACCGAGGATTGAGCGGCGCGGCTGCTGCGCCGCTCCAATCCGGTGATCAATCGGCGAGCGCGTCCAGTGCCTTCTGAAACCTATTGGCGTGCGACCGCTCCGCCTTCGCCAGCGTCTCGAACCAGTCGGCGATTTCCTCGAAGCCCTCGCCCCGCGCGGCCTTGGCCATGCCCGGATACATGTCGGTGTATTCGTGCGTCTCGCCGGCGATCGCCGCCTTCAGATTCAGACGGCTCGAGCCGATCGGCAGGTCGGTCGCCGGATCGCCGACTCCGGACAGGTAATCGAGGTGACCGTGGGCGTGGCCGGTTTCGCCTTCCGCGGTCGAGCGAAACACCGCGGCGACGTCGTTCTGTCCTTCGACGTCGGCCTTGCTCGCGAAATACAGATAGCGCCGATTTGCCTGCGATTCGCCGGCAAAGGCGGCCTTGAGGTTGTCGTGAGTCTTGGTGCCTTTGAGTTTCATCGCATTCTCCGTATGTGGGTATGCTGGCCAAGAGCGAAAAACGCGGTAACCAACCGCGGTAAAGTCAATCTACGCGGGCGGGCGTCATACGTCCAATTGATTGAATCAATGTTTTCGATAATCCTTGTCAATCAGCTTGCCTCGGGTCGGCAATCCCGCACACTGGCCGGGCAGAGCGGTCGAACTACGTCGAAACAACGCTAACGAGGTATGCAATGACGCTAGACGACGTCGCACTCGACCAGTTGTTCCGGACGGCCAGGACTTATCGCGCGTGGCGCGATCAGACAGTCAGCGACGAGACCTTGCGCGCGGTCTACGAGTTGATGAAATGGGGTCCGACCTCGTCCAATTGCTGCCCGGCGCGCATCGTTTTCGTCAAGACACCCGAAGCCAAGGCGCGGCTCGAGCCGGCGCTCGATACCGGCAATGTCCGGCAGACGATGGCGGCCCCGGCGACTGCGATCATTGGATACGATCTCGAATTCTACGAAAAGTTGCCGCTGCTCGCGCCTCATGCCGATGTGCGCAGCGCATTCGTCGGCAAGACCGAGCTGATCCGAAGCACGGCGTTTCGCAATGGCTCGCTGCAAGGTGCTTACCTGATTGTCGCGGCGCGCGCGCTCGGCCTCGATTGCGGCCCGATGTCGGGCTTCGACAATGCCAGGGTCGACGCCGAGTTTTTTCCCGGTGGAACGATCAAGTCGAATTTTCTGTGCAACTTGGGCTACGGCGACCCGGCAAAGCTCCGTCCGCGCGCGCCTCGCCTCGCATTCGAGACCGCCTGCCGGATCGACTGAGCGTCGTTCCGCCCCGCGACGGCAAGTCGCGGCCGACGGACACGCACCGCGGGCGAGCCTTAAGCGCGCTCCTTGAGGCCGGTCACGATCGACAGCGACCACGGCCGGATCGCGAGAAGCATGCCGGTCGTCGCGCGGCGCTCCGAGGGGAGCGTGCTGTCCAGGTCGGCGAGCTCGAGAAACTCGGTCGCCAGCCGCTCGAGCTTTCGCTGGAGCAACTCGAACGAGGCCTTCGAAAGCTCGCGGTACTCGAACCGGAACAGGCTGCCGACGCGCGCGAACTTGGCTGCGATGAACTCGCCGACTACACGCCGGCCGTGGACCGCATGGATCGGGCCGCCGGGATGCAGGCGAAGCAGGTTCGGAACCTTCAGCCGGACGCGATCCTGCGGCAACAGTTCGATCAGACCCAGCCGGTCCAGCCGCACCAGCAGCCGCGTCAACTCGGCTCGCGAGAGTTCGTAGCGTGCGACGATGTCGCCCGCTTTCCAGTCGCTCAGCAACAGGTAGAACACGCCGAGCAGCTTCGCGTCCTTGGCCAGCGCCGTTTCCTGCTTGGCGGTCATTTCGCGAACCTCGTCGGCGCTGCTGCGTGCCAGCCTGGCGAGCTCGAAAAAATCGATGTCGAGCAAGCGACAGAAGGTCTCCAGGCGCTTGAGCGTGAAAGTGCGCGCCGAAAACAGACGCTTGACGCTCGCTTCGGAGAGCCCGACGCGGACAGCGACCGCGGAATAAGTCAGGTCTTGCGCCTTCAACAGTTTTTTCAGCGTGTCGATCAATTGCTGCGCATCGGTCATCGCGACCTCCGTAGCGGATTCTGTGGCTGGTAGTATCAGAATACGATACTTCTATACACCGGTGTTGATTCCTGACACCGCCGTCGCAGAATCCGGATCGCGGCCTGGGAAAAAGACGCGCCGCGTTCGCAACCACCGGAGCTTGCCATGCATATCAGACGCACCATTGCCGCCTTGCTCTTCGGCGCAACCGCCGTCATGCCCTTCGCATCCACGACCGCACGCGCTCAGGACAGCTTCGCGCCTTCGGTAGCTGCGTCACAAGCCTCGCTCACCGGCGTCCGGATTGATCGTCGAAGGAAGCGTCGGCGTGATTCGGGCCGGCAGCGAGCTTACCGTCGCCGGCATACGGCCGCTGGCCGATGCAAGCATCATCGTGCTCCGCGACATGGCAACCGGTTCGGAAGTCTCGGTTCGCGTCGCCGGTGATGTCGTCGGTGCCACGATGCTCGCTGTCGGGCAGAGCGTTTTCGTCGTGGCCGAGGCCGCGGGCTCTTCGTTGATCGTGGCGGGAAAACTGGTCGCGTTCATTCCCAACGAGGTAGGACAAGCAATGCTTTACCAGGCCCGGTCGACGCAGAGCTGGCGCCGCTAACCATGCGCCGTCTGATCCTCGCCGCAGCGCTCGTCTGCTTCGCGTCCGTCGCCGTTGCCGGCCAGGCATGCATCGAAAAGCCCCTCGCCGCCGCCGACGTGCGCGCCGGCATGACGCTCGCTCTCGACGTGCGCAACGCGCTCGACCGCGAGCACGCCCAGATCGCCCTGGTCGCCCGTGTCGGGCGCGATCTCTCGCGGTACGGACTGCGTTATTCGCACGTCGCATTCGCCTGGCGCGGACATCCGCGCGGCGACTGGACGATGGTCGAGGCGCTCAACCAGTGCGGCACCGCGACTTCAGCGCTCTACGACGATGGACTGGCCAACTTCTTCCTCGATGACATGTTCGCGTACCAGGCAAAAGTCGTCATTCCCTCGCCTGAGGTCCAGCGCAGGATCGCCGACGTCCTCGCCGCCGGCCGCGGCGGACGGTTCCACGAGCCGCGCTACAACCTGGTCGCCTACCCGTTCGCGACTCTTTATCAGAACTCGAATCAATGGCTGCTGGAGACGTTGGCCGATGCGCTCGCCGAGCGGCCAATCAGCAGCCGCAGCGACGCACAGGCATGGTTGCGTGCCAGCGGCTTTCGGCCCAGCACGCTCCATGTGCCGGCGATCGAGCGATTGGGCGCGCAGCTTTTCCGTGTCAACGTGGCCTTCGACGATCAGCCGGTCGACCGCCGCATGGCCGGGAAAATCGACGTCGTCAGTGCCGAGTCGGTGCTGGATTTCGTCCTGCGCGTCGATCCGGGCGCAGTCGCGCGCGTGATCGAGGTGGACCGGCGCGCTTCCGAGGCGCAGTTGCCCTAGTCGATGCGCTCGTACGCGGGCAGCGTCAGGAACTCGACGAAGTTATCGTCGTTGACCAGGTCGGCGAAGATCGCGCTCGCCTCGTCGTAGCGGCCGTCGCCGAACGCGCTGCCGAGCAGCTGCCGGATCTTGCTCATCTCCTCGGGGATCATCGCGGCGACCATCGCCTTGCGTGATCTTGCGGCCGTCGTCGAGCTTGCCCTTCGGCGAGCGAATCCACTGCCACACCTGCGAGCGCGAGATCTCCGCCGTGGCCGCGTCTTCCATCAGGTTGTAGATCGGCACCGCGCCCTGGCCGGCGAGCCATGCGCCGATGTACTGGATGGCGACGTTGATGTTGAGGCGCAGGCCCGCTTCGGTGATCGGCGCTTCGGGCTCGAAGCTTGCAGCAGGTCGGCGGCGCTGACCTTCACGTCGTCGCGCTTTTTCAGCGCGATCTGGTTCGGCGTCGGCATCAGCCGGTCGAACGCTTCCTTCGCCAGCTGGCACCAGGCCCGGATGCGCGACCCAGGTGCCGTCGTGGCCGTAGCGTCGCCTCGCGCTCCTTGTCGGCCTTCACCTGCGCGAACGCCTCGGCGTTGGCCTTCTCGTCGTTCTTCACCGGAATCTGCGCCGCCATGCCGCCCATCGCGTGGATGTTGCGGCGGTGGCAGGTCTTGATGCAGAGCTCGGCATACGAGCGCATGAAGTGCGTCGTCATCGTCACCAGCGCGCGATCGGCGAGGCAGAAATCGCGGTTGTTGCGGAACTTCTTGATGCAGCGAAAAGATGTAGTCCCAGCGCCCGCAGTTGAGGCCGGCCGAGTGCTCGCGCAGCTCGTACAGGATCTCGTCCATCTCGAACGCCGCGAGGATCGTCTCGATCAGCACCGTCGCCTTGATCGTCCCGCGCGGCATGCCGAGCTCGTCCTGCGCCATCACGAAGATGTCGTTCCACAGCCGCGCCTCGAGATGGCTCTCCAGCTTCGGCAGATAGAAATACGGGCCGGTGCCGCGCGCGATCAGCTCCTTCGCGTTGTGGAAGAAGTACAGCGCGAAGTCGAAGATGCCGCCGGAGATCGGCGTGCCGTCGATCAGGACGTGCTTTTCGGGCAGATGCCAGCCGCGCGGACGCACGAACAGCGTCGCCGTCTTCTCGTTCAGCTGGTACGCCTTGCCTTCCGGGCTGGCGTAGTCGATCTGGCGGCGGATCGGCATCGCGCAGGTTGATCTGGCCCTGGATGTTGTTGTCCCAGGTCGGCGTGTTGGCGTCCTCGAAGTCCGCCATGAAGACGTTCGCGCCGGAATTGAGCGCGTTGATGATCATCTTGCGGTCGACCGGACCGGTGATCTCGACGCGGCGATCCTCGATGTCCGGCGGGCACCGGCGCGCACGTCCAGTCGCCGTCGCGGATCGCGCGCGTCTCGGGCAGGAAATCGGGCAGCTTGCCGGCGTCGAGCTCGCGCCTGGCGCGTCGGCGCGGCGAGCCAGCAACTCGTCGCGGCGGCCGCCGAACGCGCGCTGGAGGCGCGCGGCAAAGGCCAGCGCCTCGCGGCGTCAGGACCTCGGCGTAGTCCGGGGTGACGGGGCCGGAAATCACAATGCCGGGGCCGTATTGGCGAACGCTCATCGACGATCCCTTTTTTGCGGCGCGCGGCCGGCTCGGCCCGAAGCTCGGGACAGTGGCCGGCCGGTCATGTTGCAGTGCGGAAATCATACCAGAACGCGCACTCGGAGGGTGCGCGGGTTCGATCGCCGCTACTTGACCCAGCCCTCCCCGGGCGCGGCCCGGCAGCCGCTCGATCGTGATATTCCACGACAGCGTGATCCGCGGGCGCCGGCCGCGATAGGGATTGACGCTGTGCAGGTAGTCGCTGGCGAAAATGATCATCGTGCCCGGATCCATCGTCGGGATCAGATGCTGGGTCACTCGACCCGGCTCGTGCGGGCAGCACGCCGCGATGCGCGCATCGGCGAAGCAGAGCTTGCCGGCCATCGGCTCGTCCGGGTCATCGTCGCCGGGATCGAGCATGTAGACGATGCTCGCGTTCGAGCGCAAATGGCTGTGCGGCATGCAATAGTCGCCGGTGCGGTAAATGCTGCCCCAGCTGTCGTCGGCGTAGACCGGCCTGCGCGACAGCGTACGGTGGGCGAGCATCAGCGCGCGGCCGTGGACCAGCGCAGCGGCGCTGTCGTTCCAGCCCGGAACGTTGCGCACCTTGGTGCCGCAGGCGCCACGAAACATTTCGCCGCGAAAGCGCGGATCGTTTTCGGCCGAGAGCGCCGCAGCTGATCAGCGCCGGATGATAAACGGCGTGATCGTTGAATGTCGTGATCGCCATCAGCGGCGCCGACAGCGGGGCGACGCTCTGTCGGGCCGGCCAAAGGGCCAGCTCGGCGTCTCCGACGCGTACCGACGCGGGCAGTGCCGCCTGCTCGCCGGCGGACGGCGGCGATCCGGTGCTCGATACCTGCATGCGTTCGGGCTAGACGGCAACCGCGGCGCGGCCGCCGCGGTCAGGCATTCGCCACCTGTCTTGCGTGCGGCAAGCTCGCCCATCCGCGCTCGACCGCGCGATTGGTCGCGCTGATCACCGCGCGCAGCGTCGCGGTGACGATGTTCGGATCGAGACCGACGCCGTAGCAGCGTGCGGTCGGCGCCGACCCGCAGCTGCACGTAGGCGACGGCGGTCGCATCCTCGCCGCTGCCGACGCCGTGCTCGTGGTAGTTGAGCACGTGCATGTCCAGCCCGGTCGCGGTCGCGCAGCGCGTGGATGAACGCATCGACCGGCCCGTTGCCGTCACCGGACAGCACCGCTCTCGACGCCGTCGATCTTGAGCCGCGCGGTCAGATGCTCGATCGCGCCGTCGGCGGCGCTGTGCTGCGCGCGGTGGTCGACATACGCGATCGGCGCGGCCGCCCGCAGGTACTCGCGCTCGAACGCGGCGTGGATCTCGGCCGCGGAGAGCTCCTTGCCGGTCGCAGTCGGTGATCTGCTGGATGACCTGGCTGAACTCGATCTGCAGCAGGCGCGGCAGCGCCAGCCCGTAGTCGCGCTCGAGCAGGTACGCGATGCCGCCCTTGCCCGACTGGCTGTTGACGCGGATGACGGCCTCGTAAGTGCGGCCGACGTCGGCGGGGTCGATCGGAAGGTACGGAACTTCCCACAGCTTCCTGCCGGCCGCCTCGGCCTCGCGTCTGCGCGGCAAGCCCTTTCTTGATCGCGTCCTGGTGCGAGCCGGAAAACGCGGTGAACACCAGCTCGCCCGCGTACGGATGGCGCGGATGAACCGGCAGATCGGTGCAGTACTCGGCGGTGCGGATGATCACGCCCATGTCGGAAAAATCGAGGCCGGGATCGATGCCCTGCGAGTAGAGGTTCATCGCCAGCGTGACCAGGCAGACGTTGCCGGTGCGCTCGCCGTTGCCGAACAGGCAGCCTTCGACGCGGTCGGCGCCGGCCATGACCGCCAGCTCGGCGGCGGCGACGCCGGTGCCGCGGTCGTTGTGCGGATGCAGGCTCAACAGCGACGCTGTCGCGCCGCGACAGATTGCGATGCATCCACTCGATCTGGTCGGCGTAGACGTTCGGCGTCGAGACCTCGACCGTCGCCGGCAGGTTGAGGATGATCGGACGCGCCGGCGTCGGCTCCCACACGTCCATCACCGCCTCGCAGATCTCCTTGGCGAAGTCGAGCTCGGTCATCGTGAACGTTTCCGGCGAATACTCGTAGCGCCAGTCGACGTCCGGCTGCTCGGCTGCGCACTGCCGGCAAAGCTCGGTGCCGTTGACCGCGATCTCGACGATCCCGGCCTTGTCCTTGCCGTACACGACGCGCCGGAACAGCGGCGCCGTCGGGTTGTACAGGTGCATGATCGCGCGCTTCGCGCCGCGCACCGAGTCGAACGTGCGCCGGATCAGCTCGTCGCGCGACTGCGTGAGCACCTGGATCGTCACGTCGTCGGGAATCAGATTGTCCTCGATCAGCCGGCGCACGAAGTCGAAATCGGTCTGCGACGCCGAAGGAAATCCGACCTCGATCTCCTTGAAGCCGATCTTCACCAGCTGCCGGAACATGCGCAGCTTGCGCTCGGCGTCCATCGGCTCGATCAGCGCCTGGTTGCCGTCGCGCAGATCGGTCGACAGCCAGATCGGCGGCCGGGTGATCGTTTGCGATGGCCAGCGTCGATCGGGGAGATCGATCGGAGGGAACGGGCGGTACTTTTTCGACGGATCAGCTTCCATGACGGTCCTCGTCGCGAGTGCGTCTGACGTGCAACGACAGTCACCCGGTTTCGGGTGGCGCGGGCACTGCTCTAAAAAGGGGGAAAGTTTTATCTGCGCGCGGGGCGCAGCAGCAGCAGACCGCCGAGAATGGCGATCGGGGCAACGAGTGCGAGGGCACGGGCCGGGCTGCTCATGAAACGACTATAGCCGGATTTGCGGCACTGCGCAACGGCTGCCCCGACCGGCCCTGCCCAGCCGGCGCGAGAGCAAGCTTGCCGCTTCGATCAGCCGCGGCGGCGTTTGAGCGCCAGCCAGCCCGACCAGACGTAGCCGGCCAGCGCATAGATGACAAACCCGGCAAACAGGACGATTGCCGGCTGATAGCTGACCAGCACGAAAAACAGGACGATCGAAAATATCGCCAGAAACGGCACACTGCGCCGGAGGTTGATCGTCTTGAAGCTGTAGTACTTGAGATTGCTGACCATCGTCAATCCGGCGAAGACGGTAACCGCCCAGGCGACCCAGCGGATGCTTTCCGGATCGATCGCGTTGTCGTCGGCGATCCAGACGAAGCCGGCGACCAGCGCCGCCGCGGCCGGGCTGGGCAAGCCCTGGAAGTAGCGCTTGTCGGCGACCTCGAGCATCGTGTTGAAGCGCGCCAGCCGCAAGGCCGCGCCCGCCACGTAGACGAAGGCCGCGATCCAGCCCAGCTTGCCCATGCCGCGCAGCGACCATTCGTAGACGATCAGCGCCGGCGCGGCGCCGAACGACACCATGTCGGACAGGCTGTCGTATTCGGCGCCGAACGCGCTTTGCGTCTTGGTCAGCCGCGCGACGCGGCCATCGAGGCTGTCCAGCACCATCGCGACGAAAATGGCGATGGCCGACTGATCGAACCGGCCGTTCATCGCCTGCACGATCGCGTAGAAGCCGGCGAACAGCGCCGCCGTCGTGAACAGGTTCGGCAGCAGATAGATGCCGCGCCGGCGCACGCGGTTCTTGATCAGTGCGCGTTCCTGCTGGAAATCCCCCATGCGGACAGACTAGCAGCTGGCGTCCAGCCCCGCAAATCAACTCGGTCGGCGCGGCGCTGCCCGCACCTGCGCGTCAGGCAAGCTCGGCGAGCACCGTCGTCGTCGCGTAGACCACGTCACCGACGGCAACCCGGGGCGTGGCGGTGGCGGGAAGATAGACATCGACCCTCGAGCCGAAGCGGATGAAGCCGTAGCGTTGTCCGCGCCGGAGCGTATCGCCCGGCTCTACGTAGCACAGTATACGGCGCGCGATCAGGCCGGCGATCTGCACGCAGGTCACATCGACGCCGCTTGCGGTAGCGATGTGCAACGCGTTTCGCTCGTTCTCGAGCGACGCCTTGTCCAGCGCCGCGTTGACGAAGCTGCCGGCGTGATACCACCGCTTCGTGACGACCCCGTCGACCGGGCTGCGGTTCGAATGCACATTGAATACGTTCATGAACACGCTGATCTTGAGCGCATCGCGCTCGAGATAGGGGTCGCGCGCGCGCTCGACCGACATCACCTTTCCATCGGCGGGCGACAGCACCGCGTTCGGCTGTGCGGGCACGGCTCGCGGCGGATCGCGGAAGAACTGAACGATGAACACGACCACCAGCCATGCGAGGATCGCGAGTATCCACCAGGCCGAAATACGACAGCGCGATCGCCACCGCGGCGGCGATCGCGATGAACGGCCAGCCCTCGCGGGCGATGATCGGATGCGGATAGTCGCTGTTCATCACGGGGCGCTACTTGGCGGTGTCGTCGATCCGCTTGCCGAGATCGTCGGCTTGCTGGCGCACCGCGTTTTCCATGCCGCGGGCACGCTCGAGCGCGTTGCGCGGCGTCGTCGTCGCGGCATCCGGTTGATCGGGTGCGTCGGCTGGCTGGATACGAGCCGACGCGTTCGCCGCCGGCGCATCGGCCGGCGCCAGCAGGCCGTAACGCTTGAGCGCCGTCTGCGCCAGCACCGCGACGATCACCAGCGCCAGCAACAGCACGACCAGCCCGACCCAGCCGCGCTGCCGAAGCGTCAGTTGCGGCTCTGGTCGACCAGCTTGTTCTTGCGTATCCACGGCATCATTTCGCGCAGCTTGCCGCCGACCTGCTCGATCGGATGTTCGCTGGTCATGCGCCGCCGCGACAGCAGCGTCGGCGCGCCGGCCCGGCTCTCGAGGATGAAGTCCTTCGCGTATTCGCCGCTCTGGATCCGCGCCAGCGCGTCGCGCATCGCCTGCCGGGTTTCCGCGGTGATGATCTTCGGACCGGTCACGTATTCGCCGTACTCGGCGTTGTTCGAGATCGAGTAATTCATCGTTGCCGATGCCGCCTTCGTACATCAGGTCGACGATCAGCTTCAGCTCGTGCAGGCATTCGAAGTACGCCATCTCCGGCGCGTAGCCGGCGTCGACCAGCGTTTCGAACCCCGCCTTGACCAGCTCGACGCAGCCGCCGCACAGCACAGCCTGCTCGCCGAACAGGTCGGTCTCGGTCTCTTCCTTGAACGAGGTCTCGATGACGCCCGCGCGCGCGCCGCCGATCGCCGCGGCGTATGAAAGCGCCAGGTCGCGCGCCTTGCGGCTGACGTCGCGATGCACGGCGATCAGCATCGGCGTTCCGCCGCCCTGCACATAGGTCGAGCGCACCGTGTGCCCGGGCGCCTTCGGCGCGATCATGACGACGTCGAGGTCGGCGCGCGGCTGCACCTGCCCGTAGTGGATGTTGAAGCCGTGCGCGAACGCGAGCGTGCCGCCCTTCTTGATGTTCGGCTCGACCTCGTCGCGATAGACGGCGGCGATGTGCTCGTCGGGCATCAGCATGATCACGAAGTCCGCACCCTTGACGGCGTCGGCGACCGGCGCGACCTTGAGTCCCGCTTTTTTCACCTTGTCCCACGACGCGCCGCCCTTGCGCAAGCCGACGGTGACCTTGACTCCCGAGTCGTTGAGATTCTGCGCGTGCGCGTGACCCTGCGAGCCGTAACCGACGATCGCGACCTTCTTCCCCTTGATCAGCGACAGGTCCGCGTCCTTGTCGTAATAGACCTTCATCATTGCCCGACCCCTTTTCAAACCCGCAATATCCGTTCGCCGCGGCCGATCCCCGATGCACCGGTGCGCACTGTCTCCAGGATGACGCCCGGCTCGATCGCCTGCAGGAACGCGTCGAGCTTCGAGCCGGTCCCGGTCAATTCGATGGTGTAGCTCTTGTCGGTCACGTCGAGGATGCTGCCGCGAAAGATTTCGGCCAGCCGCTTCATCTCGTCGCGATCCTTGCCTGCGGCGCGCACCTTGACCAGCATCAGCTCGCGCTCGATATGGTTGCCATCGGAGAGGTCGATGACCTTGACGACCTCGATCAGCTTGTTCAGCTGCTTGGTGATCTGCTCGATCACGTCGTCGGAGCCGACGGTGACGATGGTCATGCGCGACATCGTCGCGTCCTCGGTCGGCGCCACCGTCAGCGATTCGATGTTGTAGCCGCGCGCCGAGAACAGGCCGGAGATGCGCGACAGCGCGCCCGCCTCGTTCTCGACCAGGATCGACAGTATGTGTCTCATCGCGATGTCCTCACAGCTCTTCGGCGAGAATCATCTCGGTCAGGCCCTTGCCGCCGGGGACCATCGGAAAGACGTTCTCGGTCTGATCGGTGATGAAGTCGAGGAAGACCAGGCGCTCCTTCTGCTTGAACGCGTCCTTCAGCGCGCCTTCGACGTCGCCCGGCTTCTCGATCTTGATGCCGATGTGGCCGTAGGCCTCGGCGAGCTTGACGAAATCCGGCAGGGCGTCCATGTACGATTCGGCGTAGCGGTTGCCGTAGAAGAACTGCTGCCACTGCCGCACCATGCCCATGTAGCGGTTGTTCAGGTTCACGATCTTGATCGGCAGATGGTATTGCTTGCAGGTCGACAACTCCTGGATGCACATCTGGATCGACGCTTCGCCGGTGACGCAGGCGACCGTCGCGCCGGGATTGACCAGCTGCACGCCCATCGCCGCGGGCAGGCCGAATCCCATCGTGCCGAGTCCGCCCGAATTGATCCACCGGCGCGGCTTGTCGAACTTGTAGTACTGCGCGACCCACATCTGGTGCTGGCCGACGTCGGACGTGACGAACGCGTCGCCGCCGGTCAGTTCGTAGAGCTTCTCGATCACGAACTGCGGCTTGATCAGCGCGCTCTTGCGGTCGTAATTGAGGCAGTCCTTGCGCTGCCATTCCTTGATCTCGGCCCACCAGGACTTGAGCGCCGCGGCATCCGGGCGCTGGCCCGACGACTCGATCAGCTTGAGCATCTCGTCGAGCACGTCGGCCACATAGCCGACGATCGGAACGTCGACCTTGACCCGCTTCGAGATCGACGAGGGGTCGATGTCGATGTGAATGATCTTGCGATCCGCGCGGTAAAAGTGCTCCGGATTGCCGATCACGCGGTCGTCGAACCGCGCGCCGATCGCAATCAGCACGTCGCAGTTCTGCATGGCCATGTTGGTTTCGTAGGTGCCATGCATTCCCGGCAGCCCGGTGAACTGCGGATCGGTGCCCGGGAAGCCGCCCAGCCCCATCAGCGTCGTTCGTGCAGGGGAAGCCCAGCAGACGCATCAGCCGCGTCAATTGCGGCGCGGCGTTGTTGAGAATGACGCCGCCGCCCGCGTAGACCATCGGCCGCTTGGCTTCGAGCAGCAGCTGCACCGCCTTCTTGATCTGTCCGGTGTGGCCCTTGGTCACCGGGTTGTACGAGCGCAGCGACACCGTCTTCGGGTAGCTGAATTCGGTCTTCGCCTGGGTCACGTCCTTCGGGATGTCGACCAGCACCGGCCCCGGGCGGCCGGTCGCCGCCAGGTAAAAGGCCTTTTTGATCGTCAACGCGAGATCCTTGACGTCCTTGACCAGGAAGTTGTGCTTGACGCAGGGCCGCGTGATGCCGACGGTGTCGCATTCCTGGAAGGCGTCCTGGCCGATGGCGTGCGTCGGCACCTGGCCGGTGAGCATCACCATCGGAATCGAATCCATGTACGCGGTGGCGATGCCGGTGACCGCGTTGGTCACACCGGGACCCGAGGTCACCAGCGCGACGCCGACCTTGTGCGATGAGCGCGAGTAGCCGTCGGCCGCGTGGACCGCGCCCTGCTCGTGGCGCACCAGGACGTGCTTGACCTTGTCCTGCTTGAACAGCTCGTCGTAGATGTTGAGGACCGCGCCGCCCGGATAGCCGAAGACGTACTCGACGTCCTCTTCCTGCAGGCAGCGGATGACGATCTCTGCACCCGTCAGTTGCATGACATGCCTTTAGCTTCGCTCAGCTGAGCTATGTAGCCATCATCCGGTCCGCCGATGCAGCCGGACCGTCGGAAACTGCGTGGACGCGAAACGGGTAGCCGCGTCCGACCAAGGCTTGGATCGGGTAGAAAGCCGCGATCAGATCAAAGCCGTCCGCACCCCGAAGGGTAGCCGGAAGCACTTGTGGCGCCGCCGGACGGAATGCGAACAACCGATTTGCAGTGCTCTTATCGGCCGAAACCCCGGCCGACGCCTCAAACAGTAAAGGCTCGACCCGGTTTTCGTCAACGCTTTCGGCTCTCGTCGCCCGGTATTCCGGGCCGGGCCTGTGCTTATAATCCAACGATGCCCCCGTGCCCGGAAGACTGAACTGGCCTCCTACCAGGAAATCTCGACGTTTCTCGCCGAAGTGCAGCGTCGCGCGTTCAAACAGGCGATGTTTGCGGTCAAGGACGAGGACGCCGCGCTGGACGTCGTTCAGGACGCGATGCTCAAACTGACCGAAAAATACTCGGCCAAGCCGTCGGCCGAGCTGCCGATGCTGTTCCAGCGCATCCTGCAGAACACGATAAACGACCATTTCCGCCGACAGAAGGTACGCTCGACCTGGACGACCCTGCTGTCGGCATTCGGTCAGAAGGACGAAAAGGACGATGATTACGATCCGTTGGAAACCATGGCGGCCAAGTCGGACTCCAATATCGCTGCCGACCCCGCCAGCCAGGTCGAGCAGGGAGAAGTCGTCGGCCTGATCGAGCAGGCCGTGTCGCGACTTCCCGCGCGTCAACGGCAAGCCTTTCTGCTGCGTTACTGGGAAGAGTTGGATGTGGCCGAAGCTGCCGCGGCGATGGGCTGCTCGGAAGGCAGTGTGAAGACGCACTGTTCCCGGGCGGTCCGGGCGCTGGCCGACACGCTCAAGGCCAAAGGTATCTCCCTATGAACGACGAACGCGAAATCGCCAAAAAAATAACGGCTTATCTCGACCGGGGCTCAGTCGAGCTGAAGTCCGGCACGGCTTACCGCCTTCAGGTTGCCCGGCGGGAAGCCTTGGCCGCGCTCGCCGAGCCCGAGCATGCGGCCGAGCTCGCGCTGGCCGGCGCCGGGCGCGCTGCCGGAGATCCCGGCGCGCGGAATGTCCTGACCGATGCAAGGGTCTGGATCGGGGTCCTGCTGATCGTCGGCGCGGCGCTTTACTTCCAATACTGGCAATCCGTGCAGCAAGTGCGGGACATCGAGGAAACCGACGCGGCCATCCTGACCTCGGACTTGCCGATCGAAGCGTATCTTGACCGCGGATTCCCGGCTTGGTTGAAGTACGGCACCGACAACTGACATCGCTGGCAGCCAGGCTCGCCGCCGCGCTGCTCGTGGCGGCCTGCTACGGCGCGTCTACCCTTGCGCTCGCCGGGCCGCCGGTCATCGTCCAGTCGCCGACCTGGACCGAGCTCTCGCCAGCCAATAAGGCCGCGCTCGCCCCGCTCGCCCCGCAGTGGGACCAGTTGGAGGCACGGCGCAAGCAGAAATGGCTGGGCATCGCACAGCGTTATCCGAAAATGCCCCCGGCGGAGCAGCAGCGGGTCCAGCAGCAGATGAGCACTTGGGCGAATCTGACGCCCGACCAGAGGCGGATAGCTCGCGAGCAATACAAGTCGTTGAAGCAGCTGCCGCCAGAAGAGCGGAAAGCGGTCCGGGAAAAATGGCAGGAGTACCAGCAGCTGCCCCCCGAAAAGCGGCGCGAGCTCGCGCGCAAGGGCGAAAACGCCTCGGCCGCCGGGAAAGCCAAGGCACCCGCGCCACCGGCCGGACCGCACCCGTGCCCTCACCCGCACCGGTACCGGCGCCGGCATCGCCTGCCACCGCTCGCTAAGCAAACGACGGTGAGCCTTGGGCCCGGGACGGGGCCGGTCGATCCACCTCAGGCCGGCATCCTCCGCCGCCTCGCCGCCAGCCTGTACGAAATCCTGCTGCTCGGCGCCTTGGCCGTGGCCATCGGCCTGATCCTGTTGCCGTTGCTGGGCAATGACGCGGCTGAAGTGGGCAGTGCGCTAGCCCTGCCCCGCCCGGGCGCGCGGGCGGTCTCTTTCGGCTGCCTGTTTGCGGTCTTTGGCGCCTATTGCATCTGGCTCTGGAGCGGCGGCAGGCGCACGCTGCCGATGCGTACCTGGGGTCTAACCCTCGTGACGCCCGCCGGTGCCCCAGTGAGCCTGAAGCGAGCCGCGGTGCGCTACGTTGCCGGTTGGATCGGTCCCGCCTGCGCCATCGCCGCATATCTGGCCCTGCGTCCCTACGGCCATCGCCGCTGGGCGGTGGCCTTGCTGGCGGTCGACTACGCCTGGGCATTCGTCGATCGCGACCGCCGGTTCCTGCACGACCGCCTGGCGGGCACCCGGCTGGTGCGCGCTACCGCCGCACGGCAACGCGCGGTCGCAACCGACGCCTCGCCCGAGCGCTGAGGATCGGCAACGTCTGTCTAGAAGCGCGGCTTCGGCTCCGCCGCCTGGTAACGCGCGACGCTGGCCATGATCTCCGCCTTGGCTTCGTCGGCGCCGACCCAGCTCGAGACGCGAACCCATTTGCCGGGCTCGAGATCCTTGTAATGCTCGAAGAAATGGGCGATCTGCCGCGTGCTGATCTCCGGCAGATCGTCGCGGCGAATGGATCGCCCGATAGAGTCCCGTCAGCTTGTCGATCGGCACGGCCAGGATCTTGGCGTCGCCGCCGGCTTCGTCGTCCATCTTGAGCATGCCGATCGGACGGCAGCGCACGACCACGCCGGTGATCAGCGGCACCGGCGAGAGCACCAGCACGTCGGACGGATCGCCGTCGTCCGGACAGCGTGTTCGGGATGTAGCCGTAGTTGCACGGGTAGTGCATCGCCGTCGACATGAAGCGATCGACGAACACCGCGCCGGTCTCCTTGTCGACTTCGTACTTGATCGGATCGCCGTGCATCGGGATCTCGATGATGACGTTGCAATCGTTGGGGACGTCGTTGCCGGCGCGAACGCGGTCGAGGTTCATCGGCTAAGAGAGAACACTGAGGGACACTGCGTAGGGGAATGCGATTATAGCGGCCGGCGAGCAGCTGCGAGCTTGCCGTATCATTGCCGCTTACTTCTGCGCGAGCTTCGATGCTCTACGCTCTCGGTTCCCGCAAGGTGCAGCTGATCGGCAGCGGACACTATGTCGCGCCCAACGCCACCGTCATCGGCGACGTCGTGCTCGAAAGCGAGTCGTCGGTCTGGTTCAACGTCGTCATCCGCGGCGACAACGATACGATCACCATCGGCGCGCGATCGAACATCCAGGACGGCTCGGTGCTCCATACCGACGCCGGCGTGACCTTGACTCTGGGCCCGTCGGTTTCGGTCGGCCACCTGGTGATGCTGCACGGCTGCACGATCGGCGAAGGATCGCTGATCGGCATCAAGGCGGTAATCCTCAACGGTGCGACGATCGGCCGCGACTGCCTGATCGGCGCCAACACGCTGATCGCCGAGGGCAAGACGATTCCCGACCGCTCGCTGGTGCTGGGTTCGCCCGGCAGGGTGATCCGCACGCTCGGCGACGACGAAGTCGCCAGGATCCGCGCGATCGCCGATCATTACGTCGACAACGCCCGCCGCTATCGGGCGGATTTCAAGCCGATTTGACGATGCCGGCCACGAAATTCGTGAATCCGCCGTCGCCGCCCGGCGCATCCAAGCGGTATCGCCGCCATCGGGAAGCTCGCCGTGAAAAACCTGCTGATCGCATTTGCCGCCGTCTGGACGACCCTCGCCGCCACTGGCGGCTACGCCGCGGACGTCCTGCGGGAAACGCGGGCCGCGACCGGCTTTTCGCGGATCGAAATCGACGGCCAAGCCGATATCACGCTGCGGCAGGGCACGGCCGAGGGCCTTACCCTCGAGGCGACGGCGCAGGGACTGAAGCAGATCCGGACCGAGGTGCGCGGCCGAACGCTGCGCATCAGCCTGGTCGACCAGAGTCACTGGTGGCAGTGGATGACCGGGGGCAGCGCCACGCGGACGCCGCGGATCACGATCGACCTGATCCAGCTCGAGCGCATCGAGGCGGCCGGCGCCGTCAACATTCTCGCTGACAGCCTCAAGGCCAACGAGCTGCGACTCGATTTCGCCGGGCGCGTGCAAGCTGAAGATCGGAGACCTGCAGGCGGCCAAGCTGCGTCTGGACGGTGCGGGCGCGATCAAGGCCGAGATCGCCGGCAAGGTGACCGAGCAGAGCATCGACCTGTCGGGCGCCGGATCGTATCAGGCCCCCGATCTCATCAGCGACACCATCGCGCTCCAGGTCAGCGGTGCGGGCAAGGCGATCGTCAATGCAAGGACGCTGCTGAAGGCCGACATTTCAGGCGCCGGACTGGTCGAATACGCCGGCAACCCGCGGCTCGAGCAGGATATCAGCGGCATCGGCAAGATCAGGCGCCGGTAGCTTTCGAACCCGCGCCAAGGCGAAGGCTCAGGCGGAATCCGGCTCCCCGCCTTCGGGGCCGTAGAAGAACACCCACGCCTCGAAGTCGTCCGAAAATTCCTCGAATCGATGCACGATGCCGGCCGGCACGAACAGCACGTCGTTCGGCGCGAAGCGATGGCGAGCTTCGCCATTGACGAACCACCCGGCGCCGCGCGCAATCACGTAGAGTTCATCGCGCGTGTGCGGCGACTGCGGGTCGATGCCGCGCGGCGCGTAGAGCTTGACCTGCAATGTCCCGTGCTCGAATAGCGCCACCGAGCGCTTGCCGTCCGGCATCGGCAGCAGCGGCGCCGCTTCTTCCAGCGTGATGTGGCACCGCTCTGCCGGATCGGCATTGCCGTGGAGCTTGCGCATCAGTCAGGTCAATGCACGACAGCCTGGCCAGCGTCGGGCACGGCGTCGGCCTTGAACAGCAAGGTGAGGCCGGTCGCCGAGTCGCGATCGGCGTGCACGCCGGGAAGCGCCTGCACGTCCGTCACCCGGCAATCCCGCATCAGGTCGGCGAGCATTCTCGCCACGTCGACGGCGCGATCGCCGGCAAACAACGGACAGCGAAAACCCTCGGCCCGACTCGGGTCGAACGGGCTGGACAGCGACAGGCGCAATTCGCCGCCACCCGGTGCGCCGACGCAGCGGTGCGCGCTGATCACCGCCGACGGCTCGCCAACGCTGGCGCGCAAGCGGCGAATCGCGTTGCTCGCGAAAAGCTGCGCGCCGATATCGCGCTGCGCCGCGCGTCCCTGCTGCAGCGCGGCCAGCGGCGACTGTGCGGCGCGAGGCAACGCAAGCACCGAATAGCCGGGCCCGGCGAGCTGGCGCGCCGAGTTCCTGCGCGAGCGCCATCGCACCGGTGGCGCTTTCGGTTTCGCGCAGCAGATCGGCCTGCGGAGCGGCCAGTGCGACGCCGGCGAGAAAGCGCAAGTGCACGCCTTCCTGTCCGACCTTGGTCGCGATCGGCGTCGGATTGCAGATCGAGATGATCGACGCCGCCATCGGCAGCCTGCCGTTGCCAGGCGAGAAGTTGCGGCAGGCGCGCCAAGTCGAACGCATCGGACGTGACCAGCGGCGAGGCAAGCGCGAATGTCTCGCTGCCTCCGAGCGCGCGATGCTCGCGCAAAATCGCCGCGATGCGCGGAGTGTCGACTAGCACGCCGGCGATCTCGCCGTCGCCGTCCTTGCCCGCCGCGACCAGCACCAGCGGGATCGCGAACAGCGTCGCAGTCAGGCCTTCACCCTCGTCACCGCGCGATGCTTCGCGCCACGCGTCGATCAAGCGGCGCCAAAGATGCCGCATGACGGGCGCGGAGGGCGCCGCGACGAGCAGCTCGGCGACGAACGATCCTTCACCGGCGATCAATCGCTGCGCCAGCGCCATGACCAGCGCGCAATCGATTTCGTCGGCGCGCGCGATGCTCGAGGCGGCCAGGCTCGCCTCGGCCATTTCGAACAACGGCGTCTGGGAGGCTTCGGCCTGCGCTGCGAACAACCGCGGGTCGTCGATGTCCATGACCGGCGATTGTCGCATGCGGAAATGGCGCGTCCAAGCCCGGCGCTGCGGCGCATAATTGTCAGCGCGCGCCGCCGCGGCCCACCCGCATGCGGGCGCATTTTCGACAGGAGGCACGACGCATGTACAAGAACATTCTTGTCGCGACCGACGGCACGCGGCTTTCCGGCAAGGCGATCACCCAGGCCATTGCGCTGGCCAAGGCGCTCGGCGCCAGGCTGACCGCGTTCTATGCTTCGCCCGACTACCCGCTGCCCGTGTACGCCGAAGGGGCGATCGTCGAGCCGATGTCGCGTCGCGAGTACGCGGCGATCTGCAAGGACGAGGCCGACAGGATTCTCGGCGCGGTCGCGGCCAAGGCGAAGTCGGCGCGGGTTGCGTTCAATGCCGTGCATGTCGTCAATTCGACGCCGTGGCGCGCGATTCTGGCCGCGGCCCGCAAGCATCGCTGCGACGTGATCGTGATGGCATCGCACGGTCGCCGCGGCGTCTCGGCGCTGCTGCTCGGCAGCGAGACGCAAAAGGTGCTGACGCACTCGAAGATCCCGGTCATCGTCGTGCGCTGAAACCGAGGCCGTCGGTCGCCGCCGCCGCCGCGTCGCCGGCACCGGCGCGAAGGGATCGCGCTTTCACGTAAAATGCATGGTTTGCCGAAACCCGGGCAGCCGATGCACGTATCGCGGTTTTTTCTTTCGACGCTCAAGGAAGCTCCCGCCGAGGCCGAGCTCGCCAGCCATCGCCTGATGCTGCGCGCCGGCATGATCAAGCGGCTTTCCGCCGGGATCTACACCTGGATGCCGCTGGGACTGCGCGTGCTGCGCAAGGTCGAAGCGGTCGTGCGTGAAGAAATGAATCGGGCCGGCGCCATCGAGCTCCTGATGCCGGTCGTCCAGCCGGCCGAGCTCTGGCAGGAATCGGGACGCTGGGACAAGTATGGCCCCGAGCTGTTGCGGCTCAAGGATCGCCATCAGCGCGATTTCATCCTGCAGCCGACGTCCGAGGAAGTGATCACCGACATCGCGCGCAAGGACCTGAAGAGCTACCGGCAGCTGCCGGTGAACCTCTACCACATCCAGACCAAGTTCCGCGACGAGGTTCGCCCGCGCTTCGGCGTGATGCGATCGCGCGAATTCATCATGAAGGATGCGTATTCGTTCGATGTCGATAACGCCGGCATGCTGAAGTCGTACCGGCTGATGTACGACGCGTACGCCAGGATCTTCACCCGGCTCGGACTCGAATTCCGCGCCGTCGCCGCGGATACCGGCCAGATCGGCGGCAGTGCGTCGCACGAGTTCCAGGTGCTGGCCGACTCGGGCGAGGACGCGATCGCCTGGTGCCCGGGTTCCGACTACGCCGCCAACGTCGAGCTGGCCGAAGCAGTCGCGCCGCACGCGCATCGCGCGGCGCCGGCCGAGCCGATGCAGAAGGTGCCGACACCCGGCATGTCGACCTGCGAGGACGTCGCCGCGTTGCTGCATCTGCCGCTCGGCCGCACGGTCAAATGCATCATGCTGCACGCCGGCGGCAAGGTGCATATGCTGCTTATTGCGCGGCGACCACAGCCTCAACGAGGTCAAGGTCGGAAAGCTCGACGGACTCGAGGGATTTCGCTGGGCAAGCGACGCGGAGATCGCGGCCGCGACCGGCTGCGCACCCGGCTACCTGGGGCCGGTGGGGATCCCATCCGACATGCCGCTGATCGCCGATCGCACGGTCGCCGTGATGAGCGACTTCGTCTGCGGTGCCAACGAAGTCGATTACCACCTGCGCGGCGTCAATTTCGGCCGCGATTGCCGCGAGCCCGATCGCGTCGCCGATATCCGCAAGGTGGTCGCCGGCGATCCGTCGCCCGACGGCAAGGGCGATCTCGCGATCGCGCGCGGCATCGAGGTCGGCCACGTTTTTGCGCTGGGAACCGTCTATTCGGTGGCGATGGGCGCCACCTTTCTCGACGCCGACGGGCCAGCCGCAGCCGATGCAGATGGGCTGCTACGGCATCGGCATCACCCGCGTCGTCGCCGCCGCGATCGAGCAGAATTGCGACGAGCAAGGGCATCATCTGGCCGGAGCCGCTCGCGCCGTTCACCGTCGCCATCGCGCCGATCGGATACGACCGCAGCGACGCGGTGCGCGCCGCCGCCGATCGGCTGCACGACGAGCTCGAGTCGGCAGGCATCGAGGTGCTGCTCGACGACCGCGGCGAGCGGCCCGGCGTGATGTTCGCCGATCTCGAGCTGATCGGCATTCCGCATCGCATCACCATCGGCGATCGCGGCCTGAAGGACGGCAAGGTCGAATATCAGGCGTCGCCGCGACACACAGGCGACGCCAGTGCCGCTCGCCGAAGCCGCGGCGCTGCTGCGAGCGAAGCTTCGCTGCTGATCGATGCGCCCGAGCCACGCCGCCGTCGTCGCTCGCCGCGTTCCTGCTCGCTCCCGCGAGCGCGCGAGCGGGAGCGCAGGTCGAGGAAGCGCTGGCTGCCAACGTGCAGAACTCGCTGCATCGCTCGGTCAGCGACTATCCGGCACCGCGCCTGGTGTTCGCCACCGAAGGCGAAGGACGGGCCTGGCTTGCCGACATGGCGTCCCGGCTGGTCAAGAAAATGCCCGACTGGCCGACGCGGCGCGACTTCCTGATCACCGTTCAGTACGAGGCCACGCGCGCCGGCCTCGATCCGCAGCTCGTCCTCGGCCTGATCGAGCACGAGAGCAATTTTCGCAAGTACGCGGTCTCGAGCGCGCAGGCGCGCGGCTACATGCAGGTGATGCCGTTCTGGGTCACCAAGATCGGCAGCCCCGATCACGATCTGTTCACGCTGCGCACCAATCTGCGCTACGGCTGCACGATCCTGCGCTACTACCTCGACCGCGAGAACGGCGATTATTTCCGCGCGCTCGGGCGCTACAACGGCAGCCTCGGCCAGGCGGAATATCCGCAGCGCGTGATCGGATTGATGCTCTCGAAGTGGCGTTGGGATCCGCCGAAGCAAAGCGCTGCAGTCGTCCCCCGCGGCCGTCGGCGCCAGCGCCGCCAAGTGAGCCCGCCGCGCTACCGCGGCCGATTCGCACCTTCGCCCACCGGCCCGCTCCACTTCGGTTCGCTGATCGCCGCGCTCGCGAGTTACTGCGATGCACGCGCACAAGGCGGCGAATGGCTGCTGCGCATCGAGGACGTCGACTTGCCGCGCCGGCGCGCCGGCGCGGCCGAGGCTATCGCGGCGACGCTGTCGGCGTACGGCTTCGTCTGGGACGGACCGGTGCTGACTCAAAGCGAGCGCGGCGCGCTTTACAGCCAAGCGCTCGACCGTTTGCGCGACCGCGGCCTCTTGTTTGCCTGCGCCTGCACGCGGCGCGAACTTGAAGCGACGCCACCCGGGCCGAGCGGCGAACGCCTCTATCCTGGCACGTGCCGGCATCGCCTCGTCGCGGGCGGCGAGGGACGCGCGTGGCGAGTCGCCGTCGACGACGCGCCGATCGCGTTCACCGATCGCCTTCAGGGCAGACAGCAGCAGCGTCTCGATCGCGACGTCGGCGACTTCGTCGTCAAACGCGCCGACGGTCTGTTCGCCTACCAGCTCGCCGTCGTCGTCGACGATGCGTTGCAGGGAATCACCGACGTCGTGCGCGGCGCCGATCTGCTCGCCTCGACGCCACGGCAGATCTGGCTGCAGCGTCAGCTCGGATTCGCGACGCCGGCTTACCTGCATCATCCGATTGCGATCGACCGGTCTGGCCGGAAGCTGTCCAAGGAAACGGGCGCGGCGCAGCTGCCCGACGATCCGCTGCCGGCCTTGTGGCGCGCGTGGCGGTTTCTCGGACAGCCTGCTCCCGAGCACCGGCCGCCATCGGTGGCGGCGTTCTGGCGCTGGGCGCATCGCGCCTGGGATGCGCGCGCGCTGCCTCCGGTGGCGATGCTGCCGGCGGATGCCGACGCGGCGAGCCAGCCGTTCGCTCGATAGCGGCAGTCACGCACGTTCGATCGCGCGGCAGCCTGGGTCCTGCGGAGCGCCGCGTTATAATCGGGCCATGCGCGGCTCGCTTTTCGGCGGCGCGGCGCTTCGCCGTTCGATCCGATCCAGTCATGACCACACTCGTCGTCGTCCGCAAGAACAAGGAGATCGCCATCGCCGCCGACTCGCTGACGACGTTCGGCGACACGCGGCTGTCCGCGTATTTCGACCGCGCCTACGAAAAGATCGTCCATCATCGCGGCACCTACATCGGCTTGTGCGGCAGCGCCGCGCACCAGCTGGTGTTCGAAAGCCTGCTCGCCAAGCACGAAGACCTCGACTTTTCGACGCGGCGCGCGATATTCGAGACCTTCCGCAAGCTGCACCCGATCCTCAAGGAGCAGCACTTCCTCAATCCGAAGGAGGAGGAAGACGATCCTTACGAATCGACGCAGATCACCGCGCTGATCGCCAACGCGAACGGCATTTTCGGCGTCTACTCGATGCGCGAGGTCTTCGAGTACAACCACTTCTGGGCAGTCGGCTCGGGTCGCGAATTCGCGCTCGGCGCGATGCACAGCATGTACGGCCGGCTGCGCTCCGCCGAGGCCGTCGCCAAGGTGGGAATCGACGCAGGCACGACCTTCGACAAGAATTCGGCGCTGCCGCTGACGATCTACACCTTGCCGCTGCGATGAGCCTGTACCGGCCGGCAGCATTTGCGAGCGACGATCAGGCGGCGATCGCGCGGCTCTTCGACGAGCACCCGTTCGCGACGCTGATCACCGCCGGCGCCGGCGAGCCGCAGATCAGCCACCTGCCGCTGCTCCACCAGCGCGAGCGTGCGACCGCACGGCAGCCTGATCGGTCACATGGCGCGCGCGAATCCGCATTGGAATCATTTCGGCGACGGCGCATCGCTGGCGATTTTCCACGGCCCGCATGCGTATGTGTCGCCGTCCTGGTATGCGCAGCCGGCGATCCAGGTGCCGACGTGGAACTATGCGGTCGTCCACGTCCACGGTCGCGCCGCGATCGTCCCCGACCGCGCCGCGACCCTGGCGACATTGCAGCAAATGGTCGCGCGCTTCGAAGGCGGCCGGGCCGCGCCGTGGCGCCTGCAGCTCGAAGGGGCGCGGCTCGATGCGATGGTCGGAGCGATCGTCGCATTCGAGATCGAGATCGAGCGCATCGACGCCAAATTCAAGCTGTCGCAGAACAGGGACGAAGCCGACCAAAGGAGGGTCGCGTCGGCGCTGCGAAGCGAAGGGTATGCCGACGCGACTGCAACGGCGGACTGGATGGATCGTGAGGCCGGCAGCGAGTGACCCGGGCGCGCCGGCGCGCGTCCGCTTCGACAAGTGGCTATGGGCGGCGCGCTTCTATCGCACGCGAAGCCTCGCCGCGCTGGCGATCACGGCCGGACACGTGCGCGTCGAGGACCAACGGATCAAACCTTCGCGCATCGCCGCAACCGGCGAGCGGGTGGTGTTGCGCAAGGATGGCCTGGTGTGGGATATCGTCGTGCTGGCGCTCTCGGATCGGCGCGGCGACGCCGCCGCCGCCGTGGGGCTGTACCGCGAGGCCCCGCAGAGCATCGCCATCCGGACCGAGGAAATCGCCCGCCGCAAGGCCGCGGTGGCGGCGACGCCGGCGCGGCTTGGCCGACCGACCAAGCGCGAGCGCCGGAAGCTCAAGGCATTTTTCGAGGAAAGCTGAGCGTCTGCCCTAGCAGAGGCGCATGTTGGCGAACGTGGTCCGTCTCCGGCGGGCTGATAGCCGCGCCAGAGCGGATAGCCGGGTGCCGGCGAGCGGCACCGGCGCGACTGGCGCGCCGGGCCCAGCGCAGCATTCAATGCATCAGGCGCGCTGCGGAACTTGCGCTACCCCACCGACTGCGCCCAGCTCCCGCATCGCGACCATCACCGAGCTGAAATCGGCGGCCGTTCGCACATCGGCGATCGGCTTCGCCAGCAGATTGACCGCGCGACCGCTGACGACCAGCGGCAGCTCCTCCGGCAACGCAGCGCGCAGCGACCGGATTTCCTGCCCGGCGATCTTGCCGGAAATGCCGCGATCGAACAGCAGTATCGCCAGACAGACTTTGTAGGCCCGTGCCGCGCCGGCGACTTCCTGCGGCGGCACCCCGCTGCCCAGCGTCAGGCAGTTGATGCCCTCGGTAAACAGCAGCAACTCGAGAATCGCGAGGCCGAGTTGATTGGGATCGTTCGGCGGCGTCGCCAGCAGGATCTGCCGCGCATCGCGCGTCGGCCGTACCAGCCGCGTGACGTCGCGCAGCAGCCGCTGCGCGAGATCGGCGAAGCGCAACTCCTGAAAATTCTGCATTTCGCCGCGGACGACGCGCTCGTGCACCGCCTCGTTCAGCGGAATCAGCGTCTGCTCGAGGAAGCGGCGCAGGCCCTGTCCGACCAGCAGCTTGGACAAGTGGTTCTGCAACTCGCCGACACGATGCTCGCCGAGCAGGGTGACCGCTGTCTCGATTTCGCCGGGAAGCGGGGCGGGTGCGTCGACCGCGATGCCCAGCATCGACTGCAGCGCCGACTCGGCCAGCGGCACGACGGCCCCGGCGCGCCAGCCTTCGGACAACAGCTGCTTGATGACCTTGAGTCGCGCAACCTGGTCGGGCGGGTAGACGCGATCGCCGAAGCCGTCGCGGGCCGGATGCGGAAACCCGTAGCGACGCTGCCACATGTAGAGCTGCTCGCGCCGCAAGCCCGTGATTCGCACGACTTCGCGAATATGCAAAGCGCCCCGCCCCGCGTCGCCGCTCGCCGTCACCGGGGCGGCGATTTGCAGTCCCGGATTGCTGCGGCGCGTCGGCGCCTTGATTAAGATTCCCATGGCAAACCTCAGCTTCCTGTTGGTTACAAGTATAAAGACTTAACTTGTGGATTTCAGCTGGTCGCGCTGCGGCATAGCCTGCCGCAGCACGTCAGTCCCGATCGCCACGCTTAGCGGCGTATTGCTAGCGCTGCCGCTTTGCTCCATCATCCGGCTTTACGAACAAGGGCTTCCGGCACAGTTCTACCGCCAAGTCTTTGCTCATCTGCTCACCACAATCAGGCTAGTGCAAATATCGTACCGGCCGGAGGAAGCCCGCTCGAAATGTTCGGTTTCGGCAAGTCGATCAAGGACCCGCTGGCGGACGCCAAGACCGCCGACCGGTGGCTCTCGACCTTTCCGGCCAACGATCCGCTGGCGGCGCACTCGGCCATCCTGACCGAGCTCGGCGCGCTGTCCGAGCGAAATGCCCATCGCACGCCGGCGCGCCTCGAGGCCGTGTTCCGGCTCGACGTCCAGAGCGAGGCGCTGCGCCGCACGCTGACCTCGCAATATCACGAGCACGGCACCCGCTCGAGCCGCGTCGAAAGCCAGCTGTGGCAGGCAATGTTCGACCTGACCCAGGGCTTTCTGCTGTGCTACCAGGCGTTCGCCCGCGAAGTCAGCGACCATGCCCAGAGCAACCGGTGGCGTGCGCTCCTGCCCGAGCTGATCGCGCGGCAGATCATCCACCACGGCCTCGACGCCAAGATCCGGCTGTATCGCTATGAGCAGTGGATTCCGGCGCGCTGGTCAGACCTGCATTCGCTGTTCCAGATCGCCTGTTCGATCGAGCTCGAGCGGCAACCGATTGCCGCCCTGGCCGACGGCGCGCTGACGACGATCGAGCAGGAGTACCTGCGCGTGCTGCTGCTGCAGCTGATGAACGCAGGCAACCTCTCGGCGCGACACGTCGAATGGGTCGCCGAGCAGTTGTCCGAGTGGTGCGCGCCGCTTCGCCTGAACGTCGAATCGTCGACGGCGACCAGCTTCTACGTCGACCTGGGCGCGCGCAGCGGACTGAAGCGTCGCGGCCCCGGAGCCGCTCGAAGGGCGCGTGCTTTTCCTGGACACCCGGCCGCTGCATGCGATGCTGATGCAGAACGTCGTCATGCTCGAGCAGAAGGTGCGCAGCGACCCGCTGTCCGACCGGACGTTGCGCCGCACCGAGCAGCTCAACCTGATGACCAAGCTCGCCGCGCAGGTGGATCCGGAGTTCCGTCCGGTGCCGAGGCGCGGTGAACGCATCAATGCGTCGGGAGCGGTCGACGCGATCGTAGGCTTCACCAAGATCGCCGGCTATCTTCACGACGAGGAGGTGCATCCGCTGGCCGAAAAGCGGCATCGCACCGGAAATTTCGACGATTCGATCGAGCTCGCGACCTTCGGCCACATGCGCAACGAAAATGCGCGGGTGCAGGAAGTCGCGCGGCGGCTGCTGGCGACCTATGCGGCGCCGGGCGGTGCCTGGGACATACGCGACGTATCGCACACCGGTTACCGGCTGGTCGCGCCGATGAGCGTGATCAACTCGGTCACCCTGGGAACGCTGGTCGCGATCCGCGCGCACGGCCAGTCGCTGTGGACGCTGGGCATCGTGCGGCGGATGAAGCGACTGACCAGCGAGCGCGCCGAGATCGGGCTGCAGGTGATCGCGAACAATCTGGTCGGCGTCGAGTTGTTCGAGCAGAAGCGCGGCGACGCCGACTATTCGGTCGATGGCGTCATCCCGACGGTCAGCGGCCGCCGGTTCCCGGGACTGTTCCTGTCGCTGCGCCGGCGAGACAGCGAAGCGACGATCCAGACCCTGATCGTGCCGGCGGGCGAATATCAACCAGGGAAGCGCATGCAGATGAGCGTCGCCCGGGTTTCTCAGCAGATCGCGTTCGGTCGCCTGCTCGAGCAGCAGCCGGAATGGATCTGGGCGACGATCGAATCGCAGGACAACTCGGCACGCGCCGCCGCCGCGACGGCCTCCTGAAGCCGCGGGCCGGATGACGGTCGATCGCTATCGCGAGCTCTGCGCGCGGCATCGCTGGAATGTGCCGCACGACTTCAACATCGCGGCGGCGGTATGCGGGCGCCACGCGAACGACGGCGCGCGTCTGGCGATCTACTGGGAAGACGAGTCCGGCGCGACGACGACGCTGAGCTTCGGCGAGCTGCAGCGGCAGGCCAATCGCTGCGCCAACGCGCTGGCGGCGCTCGGCGTCGGTCGCGGCGACAAGCGTCGCGATCATGCTGCCGCAGCGGCCCGAAACCGCGATCGCGCACATCGCCTGCTATCAGCTGGGCGCCGTCGCAGTTCCGTTGTCGTTCCTGTTCGGCCCCGAGGCGCTCGAATACCGGCTGCAGAATTCGGAAAGCCTGGTTGCCATCGTCGATCCGGCATCGCTGCCAAACCTCGCGCCGATCCGCGACCGCTTGCCCGGACTGCGCCACGTGATCGGCGTCGCCGGCGCACGCGAGTCGTGGCTGCTCGACTGGGACCGGCTGCTGCAAAAGGCCGCGGACGAGTTCTCGCCAGTGGCCACGCGCGCCACCGATCCGGCGATCCTCGTCTACACCAGCGGAACGACCGGACCGCCCGAAAGGCGCGCTGATGCCGCAGCAATGCCTGCTCGGCAACCTGCCCGGCTTCGTCTACTCGCACGACGAGTTCCCGCAGGCAGGCGACGTGTTCTGGTCGCCGGCCGATTGGGCGTGGACCGGCGGCCTGATGGACGCGCTGCTGCCGACGCTGTATTTCGGCTGCGCAGTCGTCGGCTACCGCGGCCGCTTCGATCCCGAGCGCGCGCTCGCGCTGATCGAGAAATACCGGGTGCGCAACACGTTCCTGTTTCCCACCGCGCTCAAGATGATGATGAAGGCGGTGCCGCAGCCGCGCGAGCGCTACGACGTGAGTATGCGCAGCATGATGAGCGCGGGCGAGGCAGTCGGAACGACGGTATTCGAGTGGGCGCAGGAAGCCCTCGGCGTCACGATCAACGAAATGTTCGGCCAGACCGAGATGAATTACATCGTCGGCAATTCGCACACGCTGTGGCCGGCCAAGCCGGGGTCGATGGGCCGCCCCTATCCCGGCCACCGCATCGCCGTGCTCGACGAGGAAGGCAGGCCTTCGGCCGCCGGCGAGATGGGCGAAGTGGCGGTCAACCGCGTCGCGCCCGACGGCGCGCCCGATCCGGTGTTCTTTCTCGAGTACTTCAAGAATCCCGAAGGGACGGCGAAAAAATTCAGCGGCGACTGGTGCCGCACCGGCGATCTGGCCACGCAGGACGACGACGGCTACCTCTGGTACCAGGGTCGAGCCGACGACATGTTCAAGGCGGCGGGTTATCGGATCGGTCCGTCCGAGATCGAGAATTGCCTGGTGCGGCACCCTGCCGTAGCCAACGCCGCGATCGTGCCCAGTCCCGACGAGACGCGCGGCAACGTGATCAAGGCGTATATCGTGCTGGCGCCCGGACACGATCCGTCACCCGCGCTCGAGGATGCGATCCAGCGCCACGTGCGCGAGCATCTGGCGCCGTACGAATACCCGAAGGAAATCGAATTCATCGCCGCGCTGCCGATGACGACGACCGGCAAGGTGCAGCGGGGCGTGCTCCGCCAGCGCGAGCTCGAGC
Source organism: uncultured beta proteobacterium (assembly GCA_963697485.1). Taxonomy (GTDB): domain Bacteria; phylum Pseudomonadota; class Gammaproteobacteria; order Burkholderiales; family Casimicrobiaceae; genus PALSA-1003. The sequence continues at coordinate 549,794 of CAVOOD010000003.1, read as the reverse complement.
GCAAGAAGGACGCGATCGCGCGTTGAACGCCGCCGCGCGACAACCGCGTGGTCGCGTCAGACGGCGCGCCTCGCGCGCGAAATCTTCGAGCAGTCGACGGTGCATCAGCACCCAGACGACCGCGGGCACGACCGTCGGCAGGATAAGCGTGCCGAACTGGTAGGCGAATGCGATCGCTTCGCGTTCCCAGGCGCTGAACCCGGTCTGCGAGGCAACGCCGGGACCGAATCCCACCGCGATGTCCTCGAGAAATTCGGCGACCACGCCCCAGGTCTGGAAAGGCAGCAGGATCGCGTAGCCGATCAGCAGGTTGCGGACGCGATGTGGCGCTCTCGCCGCGAGGATCAGCGCCGCCAGCAGCGGCAGACCGAAGGTGAAGTGCCGAACGTCGATGTCGTCCGACACCAGGCCGCCCGCCGCAGTGGCGACGGTCGCATTCGCAGCGTGCAGCGTGGTGACGAAGGTGATCACGTCGCCGTGCTGCTCGATCGCCTGGACGAGATCGGGCAGCGCGAGGCGGGCTACGAGCTCGGCAAGCAGCGCGATCGGCCAAGCGAGCGAGTGCCGACGCGAACCACCAGACGAACAGCGAGCAGGCGAGCCACGCGAAGACCAGAAGAACGAATCGCGCAAACGACCCGGACGGCATCGAATCAGGCCGCGACCGCTGGCAGATCGGCTTCCTGCCGCGGCAACGTGCGCACCCAGAGCAGCCACACGACCAGCACGTCGAGCATGATCAGCGCCTGCCAGACATACAGATGCGCCCATTCGAACACGCTGAGGTTCCACTGGCCGAGGTAGAACAGGCTGATCACCCGGACGATGTTGAGCCCCTGCACGGCGACGATGCCGATGGCGAGTCCGGCGAGCTTGCGCTTGCCACGACGCGGGAAATGCAAGAATCGCCGCGACCAGCACGATCGTCGCCTCGACGCCGTTGCAGCCGGCTTCGATCGAGACCGCGAAACCGTTGCTCGCGCTCTGCAGCACCTTGCCGTGCGCCAGCACCTGGGGGTCGAACAGCTTGACGATGCTCGCGCTGATCGCGGCCAGCGTGTTCGTCCACGGCACGACGAACCATTGCTGCGCCCACGGCGTCAATTCGAGGCCGAACAGTGTCGCTTGCAGAACAAGAAACCAGAGGAAGAAACGGACCATCGCTTACGATTGTACGTGATGGCGAGAAACAGGAACGCTAGCTGAGCTTCGCCCGCGCCAGGGCCGGGTTCTGTGCGAAATAGCGTTTGATGCCGCCGACGATCGATGTGGCGAATTGCTGCTGATGCCGGTCGCTGCGCAGCTTGAGCTCCTCGTCGGGATTGGAGATGAATGCGGTTTCGACCAGGATCGATGGAATGTCGGGCGCCTTGAGCACGGCGAATCCCGCCTGCTCGACACTGCCCTTGTGCAAGGGATTGATCGCGCCGATGCCATCGAGCACCGAGCGTCCGACGCGAAGGCTGTCGTTGATCTGCGCGGCCTGCGACAGGTCGAGCAGCGTCTTGGCCAGGATCGGGTCGCGGTTGTCGAGGTTGACGCCGCCGATCAGGTCAGCCTCGTTCTCGCGCTGCGCGAGCCAGCGTGCGGCGGAGCTCGTCGCACCGTGCTCGGACAAAGCGAACACCGACGAGCCTCGCGCAGTCGGCGTGGTGAAGGCATCGGCGTGAATCGACACGAACAGGTCGGCCCGCACGCGCCGCGCCTTTTCGACGCGCACGTTTAGCGGCACGAAATAGTCGTCGTCCCGGGTCAGCATCGTGCGCATGCCCGGCTCGCGGTCGATCAGCGACCGGATCTTGCGCGCGATGGCGAGCGTCACATTTTTTTCGCTGGGTGCCGCGGCGGCCGATCGCTCCCGGATCCTCGCCGCCGTGCCCGGGATCGAGTGCGACGATGATCGGCCGTCGCGACGCCGGGGCTGCCTTCGGCCGATCGCGCGTCGCCGCCTTGTCGGAATCGCGCAGCGCCGGCTTGTCGGCGGGCGCATCGGGTGCGCTGCGGCTGCCTTTGGTTTCGCCCTCGAGCAGAGCCATCAGCGGATCGGGCGGCGTCAGCGGATACAGGTCGAGCACCAGGCGATGGCCGTACTCGCCGACCGGCGTCAGCGCGAAAATCTGCGGCTGCACCTCGTCCTTGAGATCGAGGACGAGCCGGACGATCCCGGGCCTGAAGCGCGACAGGCGTATCGACTTGATATGCGGATCGTTCGGCCGCAGTCGCTGCACGAGTTGCGCAAGCTCGCCGTCCGGTTCGACGCCTTCGAGATCGAGGACCAGGCGCTGCGGATCCTTGAGCAGCATCATCTGGTGCGCGATCGGCGAGGCCGATTCGAGAATCAGCCGCGTGTATTCCTGCGCCGGCCATATGCGCGCGGATGCGACCGTCGCGGCAGACGAGAGTCCCGGCAGCAGCCATTGGCCGGCTGGGAGCAGCAGCCACTGGCAGACGCGCCGCCGCTGCAGCGAGATTCGCGTTACGGGAGTGTCGAGGCGAACGCGGCCAGGCATGCGTTACCCGCGGGCGTGCCTGCTTCGAGCGAGAGTTCGCGACCTGCGCCCTGATAACGCAGCGTCAGCGCGACATCGGCGGGTGGCAACATGCCGCGAACTCTTTCCGGCCATTCGATCACGCACAGCGCGTCGGGGCGGAAGTACTCGGCGAAGCCTGAATCTTCCCATTCAGCGGGTTCATCGAAACGATAAAAATCAAAGTGATACAAGTATAAGCTCGAAATCGGATAATGTTCAACTAGCGTATAAGTCGGGCTCTTCACCGGTCCGGTCCACCCCAGGCCGTGCAGCAGGCCGCGGACCAGCGTCGTTTTGCCGGCGCCGAGCTCGCCCGACAGCGTGACGATCATGCCCCCGGAGAGTCCGCGCGCGAGCGCCGCGCCGGAGCGCATCGTGGCGTCGGCGATCGGGCAAATAGTTGCGCGACACGGGCATTATCGTCATGGTTGAACAGCGCTCGACGAAATAGTGGCGAGCCCTTAGCGAAGGTCTGAACTCATTTGGCTACCGCAACGTCCGGCGACGCGCCCGACTTGAGCGCACTCGCGCGCGACATCCGCGCCTGGGGTCTCGAGCTCGGATTCGGCGAGATCGGGATCGCCGACACCGGACTCGAGGCCGAGGAGGCGCATCTGCTCGCTTGGCTCGGCGCGGGCCGGCATGGCGAGATGGATTATATGGCACGCCATGGCGTGCGCCGGGCGCGGCCGGCCGAGCTCGTTCCCGGTACCTTGCGCGTGATCACCGCGCGGCTCGACTATCTGGCGCCCGGGGCGCGCGACGCGGCTGCGACGCTGGCCGACGCCAGCAAGGCCTACATCTCGCGCTATGCGCTCGGCCGCGACTATCACAAGGTGCTGCGGCGCAAGCTCGGCCGGCTGGCCGAGCGCATCGCCGAGAGCGTCGGCGACTTTCGCTACCGTGTCTTCACCGACAGCGCGCCGGTGCTCGAAGTCGCTCTCGCCGCCAACTCGGGTTTGGGCTGGCGCGGAAAGCACACGCTGCTGCTAACGCGCGATGCCGGCTCGTTCTTCTTTCTGGGCGAGATCTACACCGATCTTCCGCTGCCGCTCACTCCCGCGGCGAGCGCGCATTGCGGCAGCTGCAGTGCGTGCATAGACGCCTGCCCGACCGGTGCGATCGTCGCGCCGTACGAGCTCGATGCGCGCCGCTGCATTTCGTATCTGACGATCGAGCTCAAGGGCAGCATTCCGGAAGCCTTGCGGCCGCTGATCGGCAATCGAGTCTACGGCTGCGACGACTGCCAGCTCGCCTGCCCATGGAACAAGTATGCCGAAGCCGCCGGCGACGGCGACTTCGCGGTGCGCAACGGCCTCGACGACGCCGACCTTGTCACGCTGTTCGCCTGGACGTCGGACGAGTTCGAACTGCGCATGGAAGGCAGCGCCATCCGCCGCATAGGCTACGAGCGCTGGCTGCGCAATCTTGCCGTGGGCATGGGCAACGCAAACTACGACGCCGCGATAGTCGCGGCACTGGCCGCGCGCCTGGACGATCCTTCGCCGCTGGTGCGCGAGCATGTCGCCTGGGCGCTGGCGCAGCAGGAGAAAAAGCGCACGGGCGTCGGTTAGCGTATCAACTGATTCATCGACACGATGGGCAGCATGACAGCGAGCACCAGCACGAGCACGATCGCGCCCATGAACACGATCAGCAGCGGCTGGACCAGCGCGGCGAGCCAGGTCAGGCGGCGTTCGACATCGAGCTCCTGCTCGCGCGCGGCGCGGTCGAGCATCGCAGGCAATTGGCCGCTTTGTTCGCCGTTGGCCACCAGATGCACGAGCAGCGGTGGGAATACGCGCTGGCTCGCCAGCGCGCGCGCCAGCGACACGCCTTCGCGCACCAGGCCGGCGGCGTCGTGCGCCGCCCGCCGCATCGGACGCGCCCAGACGACCGCCGCCGCGGTTTCGAGCGCGCGCAAGAGCGGCGCGCCGCTGCCGGTCAGTATCGCCAGCGTGCTCGCGAAGCGCGCCGTGTCGAGGCCGCGCAGGACGCTGCCCGCCACCGGGGTGCGCAGAAGCAGCCGGTGCCAGCGATCGCGCCAGGCTTCGTTGCGCAACAGCAGGACGGCGCCGACAACGAGCAGCGCGATGGCAACAAGCCAGTAAACGCCGGTTGCGCGCAGAAAATCGCTGGTGGCGATCAGCGCGCGGGTGAGAAACGGCAAGGCCTGGCGGCTTTGCTGATAGACGGCGACGATCTGCGGAACGACATAGAGCAACAGCGTCGCGATGACTGCAAGCGCGATCACCGTGATCAGCGCCGGATAAATCAGCGCCGCGGTGAATTGCGCGCGCAGGACCTGGCGCGCCTCGAGATAGTCGGCAAGCCGGCTCAGCACGCCGCCCAGCTGGCCGCTTTCGGCGCCGACCGCGACCAGACCGCGGTAGAGATCGGAAAAGCTGCGCGGGAAGCGCGACAGTGCGGCCGCCAGCGGCTCGCCGGCGGCCACCTGCTCGCGAATCGCGGCAAGCACGCGCGCCGCCCGCGGTTGGTCCGATTGCTCGGCGACGGCGGCGAGCGCCTGGTCGAGCGGCATGCCGGACGCGACCAGCGTCGCGAGCTGGCGCGTCAGCAGTGCCAGCAACGGCGCCGCGAGGCGGGTCGTTGCGGCTTGCGCCGGGCGCCCTGCCCCGGCCGGCTCGATCGCCGTCGGGAACAATCCGTCGCCGCGCAGCTGGTCGCGAACCGCGCGCGCGCTGGCGGCATCGACCAGTCCGCGCTGGGCGCGACCCGCGCCGTCGACTGCCTCGTAGCGAAACGAGGGCACCGGCGCGGCTAGCGCCCGAAGCCGCGCAACGGCGCGCGCAGAAGGAACTGGCTCGGCTTGCCCAGCATCAGGTTGACCAGGTCGTCGAGCACCGGCGTCTCCAGCGCATCGGGATGGAAATCGAAGACCACCGGCTCGAACCGGTCGACGTTGCGCAACGTGACGATAATGCTCTCGTTGACGAAGTCGGGATCGAAACGAACCTCGCAGCGCATGCCCGGCGCGATCCGGATCGTGTTCATCGTCGCGGCGCCGCGCACCGTCGAATCCGACTCGCAGCTGAACTCGATATTGGCCGTGACCAGCGCGCGCTCTATTTCGCCCGAACGGCGCATCGCCACGTGCAGCGGCGGCGGCGGCGGGCCGGTCAGCGTGTAATAGATGACGACATGCGCATAGACCTCGTGCTTCTGCAGCGGCTGCTTGCGGAACATCACCAGACCGCGGTCGAACACCATTTCCGAATAGCGCGCGATCTCCGGCAGCACGAATTCGCGCTCGATGCGCGGCGCGACCACCTGCAACAGCTTGCAGGCCTCGTCGAAGTACTGGAACACCGCGTGCAGGCGGCGGTCGATGCGCTCGATGACCTCGCGCGACAGCCGCTGCTCCTGCACGCGGCGCGCGCTGACCGAGTCGGCCTGCAACCGCAGCTGGTCGAGCAAGTACGATTTCGGCGGATGGGCCATCGAGCGAACGCTTTAGCCGGCGCCAGTCACTCGCAAGAGTTCCGCGAGCGATGTCGTGCCGTCGGCCAGCCACCGCGCGCCGTCGCCGCGCAGGCTGCGCACGCCGGCACGCGCGCATGCTTCGCGCAGCGCCGGCTCGCCGGCGTGATCGTGGATCAGGCGGCGCAAGGTTTCATCGATCAGCACCAGCTCGTAAATGCCGGTGCGGCCACGATATCCGGAATCGCCGCATTCGGGACAGCCGACCGGCCGGTGCAGCGGCAATCCCGGCGGCAGGCCGAGTTCGGCCAGCAGCGCCGCTTCGCCCGCGGTCGGCGGCGACGCCGCGCGGCATGCGGGGCAAAGACAGCGCACCAGGCGCTGCGCGAGCACGCCGAGAAGACTCGATGCCAAGAGGTAGGTCTCGACGCCCATGTCGGCTAGTCGGGTCACGGCGCTGACCGCATCGTTGGTATGCAAGGTCGCCAGCACCAGGTGGCCGGTAAGGCTCGCCTGCACGGCGATCTGCGCGGTCTCCAGATCGCGTATCTCGCCGATCATCACGATGTCCGGGTCCTGCCGAAGGATAGAGCGCAGCGCCCTTGCAAACGTGAAATCGATGCGAGGATTGACCTGCGTCTGACCGACGCCGTCGAGCGCGAACTCGATCGGGTCCTCGGCGGTCATCACGTTGAGCTCGCCGCGAGGCAGCCGCGACATCGCCGCATACAGCGTCGTCGTCTTGCCCGATCCGGTCGGGCCGGTGACCAGCAGAATGCCGTGCGGCTCGCGGACCAGCGCGTCGATCGCGTCGCGCGTCGGCTCGCTCATGCCCAGCGCAGCCAGGTCGAGCCGCGCCGTGTCCTTGTCGAGCAGGCGCAGCACGACGCGCTCGCCAGGGCCGGTCGGCAAGGTCGACACGCGCACGTCGACGCTCTTGTCGCCGAGCTTCAGCGCCATCCGCCCATCCTGCGGCAGGCGTTTCTCGGCGATGTCGAGGCTCGCCATCACCTTGAGTCGCGACACCAGCGCAGCGTGCAGCGCGCGCGGCGGCTCGACGACATCGCGCAACACGCCGTCGACGCGGAAGCGCACGACCGAGCGCGCCTCGTACGGCTCGAAGTGCAGGTCCGACGCGCGCTCGCGCAGCGCCTGCAGCAACAGGCATTGATCATCCGGATCACCGGCGCGTCGGACGTGGCGCCGAGCAGATCCTCGGCCTGCGGAATATCCTGCAACAGCCGTGCGAGATCGGCGTCGCGCGACAGGTCGCCCGAAAACTGCGTCACCGGCGCCGCCTGGTTGTAGGCGGTTGCGAGCTCGGCGGCGAAGCGCTCGGCGTTGACCGTCAGCGTCTTCAGCGGCCGCTGCAGGACGCGGGTGAGCTCGGCGATGCCTTCGACCGATGCGTCGCTGCGCGCCAGCACCAGAATCGATTCGCCGTCGTCCTTCAGCGGCAGCACGCCGTGCATGCGCGCGAAGGCATACGGTACGCGCTCGAGCGCCGCCGGCGCCGCGCTCGCGCCGGACGAAGGAATGGAGACAGGTGCCGGCATGCGCCCGCGGCGTTGCCGCTATTTCGTGCCGGGCGGCGGCGCGGGCGGCGTCGCCACCGGCGCCGGCGGCTGGGTGATCGGCGGCAGTCGCGGCTCGGTCTGGTCGGGCCAGAACAGGCGCGGCCCCGGTGCCAGGCGCTGCTGCTCGCCGATCAGGTAATCGTAGCGATCGCCGGTAAGCGCGCCACCCGCGCTGCTGGTGCGCACGACCGTCGGCTTGAGGAACACCATCAGGTTGGTCTTGATTCGTCGCCGGTTGTCGTAGCGGAAGAGCTGGCCCAGTACCGGGACGTCGCCGACGACCGGAACCTTGTTCGTGCCGTCGGTGAAAGAAGTCCTGGATCAGCCCGCCGAGGACGATGATCTGGCCGTCGTCGACCATCACCGTCGATTCGAGCGAGCGCTTGTTGGTAATGATGCCGGCGGCGTTGGTCGTGTCTTCGATGCGCGAGACTTCCTCGTAGATCGTCAGCTTGACGCTGCCGCCTTCGGTGATCTGCGGCTTGACCCTGAGGATGAGGCCCGACGTCCTTGCGCTCGATCGTCTGGAACGGCGTCACCGTCGCGGTCGTCCCCGTCTGCGCATACTGGCCGGTGATGAACGGCACGTTCTCGGCGACGATGATGCTGGCCTGCTCGTTGTCGAGCGTCAGCAGGTTCGGCGTCGAAAGGATGTTGGTATTCGCGTCCGATCCCAGCGCACGCGCCAGCAGGGCGAGATTGGTGATAATGCCGAGGCCCGGGATGTTGATCGTGCCGCGAATGACGCCGAGGTTCAGCCCCTGTCCCAGCGAGCCCAGGTTTGCCTGCGCGTCGATGATGTTGGTGCCGGTGCCGCGCGTGCCGAAATTGGTTCCGCCGCCGACCTGCGTCGCGCCGTTATTGAGCTTGTTGGCGTCGAGGATGTTCCACTGAATGCCGAATTCGGCGGCCTTGTCGGCGGAGACCTCGACGACCAGCGCTTCGACATAGATCTGCGCGCGGCGAACGTCGAGCTTGTCGACGACGGCGCGAATATTGTTGTACAAGGGTTCCGACGCCATCACCAGAAGCGCATTGTTGGCAGCGTCCGCCTGTATGGTCACGCCGGATGCGGCAAAGCCGGCAGCATTGCTGCCGCCCGGTGCTGCGGTCACGCTAGCCGTCGCACCGCCACCGGCCGCGGTGGCGGTCGTCATTCCGCCGGCTGTGAGCCCTCCCGCGCTTGGCGCCAGCGACGCTGCCGGCGTCACCTCGCCTGCGTCGCCGCCGCCGCTGAACAGCGCGCGCAGCGTCCTGGCGACGCGCACCGCATCGGCGTTCTTCAGATAGATGATCGAAATATTGCCGCCGGCGCGTCCCGGCGTATCGAGCTCGCGCGATCAGGGCGCGCACGCGCGCGAGCCGCGCGGCGTTGTCGCCGCGCACCAGCACGCTGTTGGAGCGCGCGTCCGCGACCAGGGTCAGCCGCTGCTGCGTATCCGCCGGCGCGCCAGCGCCGGGCGCCGTATCGGCGAGCAGCCGCGTCAGCATCGGCACGATGTCGAGCGCGGAGGCGTTGCGCAGCGGCACGACGATGGGCTCGCCGGCCGGCGCCACGTCCAGCGACGCGATGATCCGGTCGATGCGTTTCAGGTTTTCGGCATAATCGGTGATCACCAGCGCGTTGGCGGTCGGCACGGCGGCGATCGCATTGTTCGGGGTGATCAGCGGCCGCAGCACATTGACCAGCTGGGTCGCCGATTCGTACTTGAGCATGTACACGGCGGTGACGAGGCGATCGCCTCCGACGGTGACGGGACCGGTGACCACCGGCATGCCCTGCTGCTTGGCTTCGGCTTCGGGCACGATCTTGGTAACGCCGCCGGGACCCTCGATCGCGGCCAGGCCCTGCAGCCGCAGCGCCGAGAGCAGCGTCGGGTAGATCAGCGCGCGCGGGACCGGTCGTGGCGAAACGATGTTGACTACACCTTTCACCCGCGGATCGAGCACGAAGTTTCGGCCGGTCATTTCGCCGACGGCCTTGATGACGGCGTCGATGTCGGCGTTGACGAAATTGAGCGTCACCGCATCGTCGGCTGCGCGCAACGGCTGGGCCAGCAGAACGGCCGCGACCGCGACCGCGGCAAGCAATTGGCTCGGTCGCCTCACGGAGAGCGGGAAGTTGGGCTTGGCGTCGTTGCCGTCATATCGCTCCGTGTCGCGCTTTGCCGCGTGGGGCCGAAAATCCGGGCAATGATAGCATGCAGGTCGACCCCCGCCGGAGTGCGGCCGGACGCCTTCGGGATGTTGAATCCGCCGTGCCATCTCGCACCATCTAAGGCCATAACCACGATCTCAGGGAGTGCGTATGACCAGCCAGTTTATCCGTTTACGTTTCATGCCGATCGCGTTCGGCGCGATGCTGGCCGCGATGCTGTGCCTTGGGGCCGGCCCGGGCGTGGCCGCCGACGCGCCAGCCAAAGGTGGCGCCGCCGCGGCGCAGAAGTCACCGCCCGCGCCCCCGGCCGCCCCCGCGGCAACGCCGCCCGCCGACCCTTCGGCCGCCGCAACCGACGATTCCACGACCGCCGACGAGCCGGACGACTCTTTTCCGTTCAGCCGCCATCGTGGCCGCATTCAGCTCGACGACTTCGACTCGTTCAAACAAGCGATGGACGTTGCGCCGTGGATCGTCGGCGTCGTCTTCCTCGTGCTCGGATCGATCTTCCTGACGCCTATCATCCTGCTGGTCGGCATCATCTGGTACAAGCTGCGCAAGACGCGCCTGCAGAACGATGCCGTGCTGAAACTCGCCGAAAGAGGCGTTATGCCCTCGGCCCAGGCGGTCGATGCGGTGATGGCAGGAACGCCGCCGGCGCAAGCGGCACCGGCTGCAGTCGCAGCCACCGCCGTTCCGCAGGCGGTCGCATCGCGGCGTCGCGCCGTATGGTCGGATCTGCGCAAGGGCGTGCTCCTGGTTGCGGTCGGGTTGGCGCTCGTGCTGCTATTCGATGACCGAAGCCGGTGAGCCCAACTGGCTGGGTCTGGTGCTGCTTTTCGTCGGCGCCGGTTACGTCGCCTTATGGTGGCTGGAAGACCGGCATCTGGAGCGTCGCGTCAGCGGCAGCGACGGCAACGATTGAACGGAGACGTGCGTACGCCGGCAGGCAATCTCGATGTCGTCCACCCCGGTCAGCGACGCGCAGCTGATCGCCCGCGCAGTCGTCCAGGACGATCGCCATGCTTTTGGCGAGCTGGTGCGGCGGCACCAGTCCGCCGTGCGCTCGACCTTGCGCAGGCTGAACGGAGGCAACATCGCGCAAGCCGACGATCTGGCTCAGGAGACTTTCTTGCTCGCGTACCGCAATCTGAAGTCGTTTCGGCAGGAAGCCAAATTCTCGACCTGGCTGTATCGGATCGCCTACAACGTTTTTCTGGCCGACGCGCGAAAGATCAAGGAGCTGCCGATGCCCGAGGACGCCGAGGGCGAGCCAGTCGCGGTGGCGGACGCCGACGGCGCCGAGCATGTCGCGGCAGGCGGCATTGAGCATCGACCTCGAGCGCGCGATGCGCGTACTTTCCGAGCCGGAGCGGGCGGCGATCGTGCAGTGCTATCATAATGACCTGTCGCACGAGGAAGCCGCTGAAGTGCTGGGCTGCCCCGTCGGCACGGTGAAAACGCATATCCTGCGCGCCAAGCAGAAGCTCAAGGCGCGACTGGGTGCATGGAGCCCGCAAGCATGACTACGCAGAACATCGACATCGCCGACTGGCTCGACGCCGCGCTCGAAGAGGCGGGCCGCGAGCATCGCGCCGCGTATGTCGCCGACGACGGCTTCACGGCGCAGGTGATCGGCCGTCTGCCCGCGGCGCCGACGCTGCCTGCGTGGCGGCGGCCGGTGATCGTGATGCTGTGGCTGCTGGCCGGCGTCGGCGCGTTTGTCGCTCTTCCGGGCGCCTTCGACGACGCATTCCGCGGCGGTGTTGCGCTGCTCGTCGGACGTCGGCTGGGCTTGACCGACATCGCGCTGCTGCTCGCACTGTGCGGCGCCGCGGCGTGGACCTCGTTGGTCTACGCGGCTCGCACCAACTAAGGCCGGCTAGACGCCGCCGGATTCGCATAGCGCGGCTAAGCCGCGCTATCGCAAAAAAATGGCCGCCTTCGAGGCGGCCATTTTGTTTCCCGACCGAGCAGGCGGATTCGCGTTATTCCAAGCGGAAGTTGACTTCGACTTCCGCGATCGTACTTGTCGCCGTCGGCCTTGAACTGCCACTCGAAAGCGCGCGGATGACCTCGCGGTCGAACACGCGCGGCGGAGTCGGCGCTGACGATCCTGACGTCGGTGACCGAGCCTTTCTCATCGACTTGCAGGCGTGCGACGACCTTGCCGCTTTCGACGCCGTCGCGTCGCGCTCTTTCCGGGAAGACCGGGTCGACCTTGTCGATCACCACAAGTTGGCTGCCCCGGCGTATCGCAGGCTTCGGCGGCGGCGGGCGGGCGGCGGCGGCGGCTCGATCACGTGCGGCTCGACCGGCGGCGTGATCGTCGGTGCCGCGATCACCGGCTCGGTATTTGTCACCGGCGGCGGAATATCGGGCGGCGGAATATACGGCTGTTCGGGCGGCGGCGGCGCCTTGGGTATTTCGATCTTCTTCGGCGGCGGCGGGGGGCGGCGGCGGCGGGAGCTTGATTTCCTCGATGATCGTCGCGGTCAGCGGCTTCTTGATCACCTCGACCGCGCGCCGCGCCAGACCCGTGACCAAAGCATAGATCACGATCGCGTGCACCAGGATGACGATCGAGATCCCGAGCAGATGCCGGGTCGGGTCCCGCTGTTGTCGTGCGAAATCCATGTGCTTATGACTCCAGCCGCCTGCCGCGGTTCGCGACGCGGCTACTCGATGAACTGCTCGCTGCCGACGATGCCGATCTTGGTCAGCCCGAGTCGCTGCGCCGATGCCATCACGGCCGCGGCGACCGCATACTTCGATTCCTTGTCCGGCCGCAGGTGGACCTCGGGCTGCACCTGCTGCGACGCCGCGGCCGTGATCTTCTGCTCGAGCGTGGCGCGGTCGGGCACGACTTCGCCGTTCCAGTAGATGGCGCCGCGGTCGTCGATGTCGATCTTGACGACTTCGGGCAGCACCAGCGGCGGCGGCGGATTGCCGATCGGCATGTTGAGATTGACCGAGTGCAGCTGGATCGGAATCGTGATGATCAGCATGACCAGCAGCACCAGCATCACGTCGATCAGCGGCGTCGTGTTGATGTCCAGCATGACGTCGCCATCGCCGCCGCCCTGGCCGCCGCTGGTACCCACATTCATTGCCATGTCGCGCTCCTCAAGACTTGCCTGGGCTCGTCAGCCGCTGCTGCGCGGCGGCGGCTCGGTGATGAAGCCCGACCTTCGATATGCCCGCCCGCTGGCAGGCGTAGATGATGCGACCGACCGCCTCGTACTTGGCGCCGCCGTCGCCGCGGATCTGCACCTCCGGCTGCGGCGTGAGCACCGAGACCTTCTTCAGCCGCTCGATCAGCGCGGCCGTCGTCGGTATGCGCAGGTCGTTCCAGTAGATGCGATCCTGGAGATCGACCGAGAGGACGATGTTCTCCGGCTTGGTCTCGCGGACCTCGTTGCGTTCTTTCGGCAGCTGCACCGGAATCGACGTCGTGACGACCGGGATCGTGATCAGGAAGATGATCAGCAGCACCAGCATGACGTCGACCAGCGGCGTGGTGTTGATCGTCGAGACGATCTCGTCCTCGTCTCCGCTCGGCGAACCGACGTTCATCGCCATGGCGTCAGGCCCTGGCCGGTGCCGCCGTGACTTTCGGGGCGCTCAGCAGCACGGCATGAAGATCGGCGCCGAAGCTGCGCACCATGTCCATCGCCGCCTTGTTGCGGCGGACCAGCCAGTTGTAGCCGAGCACCGCCGGAACCGCGACCGCCAGACCGAACGCGGTCATGATCAGCGCTTCGCCCACCGGACCTGCGACCTTGTCGATCGACGCCTGCCCGGCAATGCCGATCGCGGTCAGCGCGTGGTAGATGCCCCAGACCGTGCCGAACAGCCCGACGAACGGCGCCGTCGAGCCGACCGTGGCCAGAAAGGCCAGACCATCCTGCGTGCGGCTCTGGACATTGTCGATCGCGCGCTGGATCGACATCGTGATCCAGGTGTTGAGGTCGACGTTGCCCAAGCAGGCCGACGTGCTTGCTCGACGCCTCGAGTCCCGATTCGGCGATGAAGCGATACGGGCTGCCATCCTTGAGCTTCTCGGCGCCCTGGCGCACCGACGGCGCATTCCAGAACGACTTGTCGGCGTCGCGCGCCTGCCGGTTCATCTCGCCACTGCTCGTAGACCTTGGTGACGATGATGTACCAGCTGCCCATCGACATGAGCGCCAGTATCGCCAGCGTCACCTTGGCGACGATGTCGCCGCCCTTCCACAGCGCCTCGAGGCCGTACGGATTGTCGACGAGCTCGGTGTTCGGTCTGCCTTGGCGGCGGCTGGCGCGGCCGGCGGCGCGGGCGCCGCCGGTTGCGCGGCGGCCGGCGGTGTCGATTCCGGACTGGCGGCCGGCGTCGCAGGCTGCCCTTGCGCCTGCGCCGCGAACGGAACCACCGCGGGGGCCGCTGCAAGCAGCAGGGCCGCGGCCAGCATGGCCAGGCGGGTCATCTTCAGCATGTTGTCTCCAGGAATTGTTGTATTCAGTCGAAAATTTAGCGTTTGGCCCGGCTCCCGCGTGCAGTGCTCGGTACTAAGGGCCTCGACATGTCTGACTCGGGAGTCCGTCCTATGGTGCTGCCCCGGGCCCGGCGTGTAAACGCCAAAACGCGTTGGCCCCGCCATGGGGCAGGGCCAAGCTTTCGTCAGAAAGTCGCGGAATTCTACACAAAAGCGTCAAAAAGTACCACCCGAAAATCGGCCTCGTCGCCCGGGCAGCGGTGCCATTTTACCGAAGGTGGGGCCACGCGCCCCCAGCCTCAGGTCATCGCGTCGGCTCGCCCGAGACGCCTCACCGGACAACCTGTCCGCCATTCGCCTGGCGCATGCAAACGATGCATGCATTTCGTTTGCGACTCACGGCCACGGTTTCGATAATGGCCTCGTGAGACAGACCGCCAAGCGCATATCGAATATGGACGATGTCCGAGTTCTCCGCCGCCCGGACCGGTTTCGGCCGGGATCCGCCAGGGGCAAGCTGCAGTTCGTCGCGCGCCGCGTACGCTGGCACCCGGAATTCGGTGGGTTCGTCGCTTGCGTCTTGAGACGGTCACTTCATCTGCCTAGGATTCGCCTAACGCACAAGCGCAAGGCGTTTCGAAATCTGAATCCGCACCTCCGGGTTGCGGCATCCAAAGCAGGCAGTAACAAAACGAAACAGGAGCCAGACCATGAACGAATACAAGCCATCGTCCCGCCCCGCCGCGTTCGGCGCCTTTGCTGTCGCTCTGACGGCGATGACCATCGGCCTCGCGGTCGTCCTGCCGGCGAAAATGGACGCGGGTAAGCACGAAGTCGTCACCGTGACCGCACCTCAGCCCGCCGGCGCCCCGGTGGCGGACGTGGACTCCGGCCCGATCCGGATCGACGTGATCGCCCGGCGCGATTCCAACTGGGTACCGGTGCACACTCAACTGACGACGCCGAAATCGAAGGCGCAGGGATCCGGACGGCTGGGCGCTCGCGCGGTCGCCGCGCCGGAGCCCTTGAGCCGTGCCGACGCCAGACTGCAACCCGCGCTCTGTCCCTACTTGATCAGCGGAACGGTCGCCGCCACGTCGTAAGCCTGGGCCGCGCGGATTTTGGATTCGAGCTGCAGATAGCGCGCCGCTTTTTTCGGCGGCAGGATCCGCGACGGCACACCCCTCATCAGGCGGTTTTGCAGCGTCCGCCGCGCCTTGATCTCGGCTTCGTCGACCGCAATCAGCTCATTGGCGAGTCTCTTTCGCGTAAATCTCCGATTCGGGCGCGTCTCCGACGGCCAGTTGCTGGATGGCCACGACGCGACGGCGATTCGTCATGTCCAGATTGCGCTGGTATTCGTCGTAGATCGGCCAGAACTTCTTCTCCTCGGCCGGCGTAAGCTTGAGCGTAGCCGCGCACAAAAGCCTTCTTGTCGGTACGCACCGCGGTGCGTAACGCCTGCATGTCGGTGACGTCGGCGATTTTGTCTTCGGCCGATGCGCACGGCGCCGCGATCATCGCGGCGGCGAGCAGGATGGCGGCAAGGTTCTTGTTCATCATGGGTCCTCGATGTCGGTTGCGGTCGATGCTCGCTGCATGGCCCGCCGTTGGCCTCTCGCCGAATGTCGGCGGTCCAAAGGCCCGCGGCGAAACGCGAACGGTACCGGGAAGCTGGCTGCTCTAACGCCACCCGTAGGTCCCCGGTCGTTGGCGCCGAAAGTCTCGCAGCGCGTCTTTTAGCACATTTTGTCGCCGCGCGGGCCGCGGGCGACAGCCGAAGCCGGGTTGCGGAGTCCCGCAATGGGCGCGATCATTGGCGCCCCGGCGCTCCCGCGGGGACTTTCGCGCCCCCGCGGCGACGTTTAACCGGCATTGCCAATGCAATCTCCATCGATCGATGAGCGCGCGCTCAGAGAGTCCGGCGTCGAAGCCCTGCGCAGGGGCGATCCGCGCAAGGCCCGCGACGCCTTCGAGCAGATCGTCGAAGCCGGTCGTGCCGACGCCTCGGCATGCATCGGGCTCGCCTATGCTTGTCGCAGCCTCAATGACAAGGCGGCTTCGCTCGCCGCGGTCGACAAGGCGCTCTCGCTCGAGCCGAGGAATCTGCGCGCGCTGATTCTCAAGGCCGACCACCTCGCCGAGGCAGGCGACGCGCGTGCCGCTGCGGCGTTCTATCTCGCCGCCACCAAAAGCGCTCCTCCCGCCGACCAGCTTCCATTCGACTTGCGCAAGGAACTGGAGCGCGCGCAAGGCATGTGCGACCGGTATGCGGCGGAATTCGAAGCCTTCCTCGGCGATCGCCTGTTCGGCGCGGATCCGACAACACGCCGGACCGAGCGACGCTTCGCGCAGTCGCTCGACATTCTGTTCGGCAAGAAGCGGGTCTACTCACAGGCGCCGCGCTATTACTATTTTCCGGAGCTTCCGCAAATCCAGTTCTACGATCGGAATGATTTTCCCTGGCTCGACGCGCTCGAAGCCGCGACCGCCGACATTCGCAGCGAGCTGGCCGAAGTCATGAAGGAGCCGTCTGTTTTCAGGCCCTACGTCCAGGCCGATCCCAACCGACCGCACAACGACCAGGCGGGCATGCTGAACAACCCCGCCTGGAGCGCGTTCTATCTGTGGAAGGATGGTGAAATCGTCGCCGAGAATGCCGCGCGCTGCCCGAGGACCATTCGCGCCCTGGCCGACGCGCCGCTGGCGCGAGTCAAGGGCCGTTCACCCGCGGTCCTGTTCTCGCTGCTCCGGCCGCGAACGCATATTCCGCCGCATACCGGCTTCGTCAACACCCGGCTGATCTGCCATCTGCCGCTGATCGTGCCGGAGTCCTGCCGGTTGCGGGTAGGCAATGAGACTCGAACCCCTGTCGAAGGCAAGGCCTGGCTGTTCGACGATACGATCGAGCACGAAGCGTGGAACGACAGCGCCGAGACTCGCGTCATCCTGCTGTTCGAAATCTGGCGCCCCGAGCTGACCGCCGAAGAGCGCAAGCTGGTCAGCGCGATGTTCGAAGCGATCGATCAGCACAGCGGCCAGACGACGGCCTGGGAAATCTAGCGCCGCCGCCCGACCCTGCGGCCGCGCTGCCGTTTACGTTCGCGGCGGATTCTTCAGAACATCGACGCCGTTGGCGGCGAACCGCTTGAACATGCCATCGAACCAGAAGGTATTCGAGACATCGGTCGCGCGGCTCAGGCGCAACATGTCCTGCGCGGTAGCGTGATCGGAGATGACGGCGACGAGCGTTCCGTTGCTCGCGTCGCGCGCTTCCAGAGTCACCGTCGCTTCGCCGGCGTCCCTGGCGAAGGACCTCGTATTCCCCGGCGGGAACACGTCCGGTGCATTGACATAGAGGTCGGTGACATGCGGCGACAGGCGAAGGACGCCCGGACCCGGCGCGGTGACGATCTGGTAACCGCGTTTCGTCAGTGCCTCCGCGAGGATGCCGCCCAGGTTGGCGGTCGTCTGATCGGCAATGCGACGCGCATCCTCCGGTCGGATGCGCGTGGTGTAGCGCGGATCATTGACGCTCCGGTTCCAATTCTCGCTGAATTCGACGGTGACCGGATCGATCATGACCGCTTGATATCGCGCCAGGTCGGCGTTCGGACGGACATACAACTTGTCCAGGTTCCGCGTCTGCACCGCCACCAGCCCATCGTAGCCAGCCGGCGCAGTCGTCCCGTAAGGAGCCGCCAAGGCGGTGGCGCCACCCAACGCGGCCGCTATCACAACCAGATATGCCTTGAGTTTCATGTTCGCTCCTGTCGCGTTCGCTTGCCAACCATGCCGATCCCGCTGCAGCTAGGACCATCGCCATCCGCGCGGCGTTCCACTACGTTGCGCGCGAATCGGGAAAAACGCAAAGGCCTGATAGACGCAAACAGCGGGTGTGCAGTTAAACTTCCACGCGGCGACCCGCGCCCTGCTCAAAGCCCCGATATTCTCTTATGACGGTAGAACGGCCGAGTTCGATTGCCGATGACATGCTGGCGCGCCTGGCCGTGTCACCCGACGTCTACCCGCAGCAGATTGACCTCAATCGCTTGATGGTCTTGCTGGTCCAATTCGACGCCGACGTCTACCGGCGTGCAAGCTTTCTGGACGACCGCATCCTGACTCCGGCCACCGTAGGGGCCTGGGCGGGCATCGACCAAGTCGCCGACGCATCGCGGCGGGTGGGCAACGCGCGTCCCGTGCATTTCATCTTCCACACCGGTCACGTCGGCTCGACCCTGGTCAGCCGCCTGCTCGACGAGACCGGCATCGTGCTGTCGTTGCGCGAACCGCTGCCGCTGCGAACCCTCGCCGAAGCGCACGATGCACTGGGTCGGACCGACGCGCTGCTGAGCGATGGAGAATTCGATCGACATGTGGCGATGCTGATGCGCCTGTGGAGCCGCGGTTACCAGCCGACCCGCAGTGTCGTGATCAAGGCGACCAGCAGCGCCGGACGTCTGGCCGCGACACTGCTTTCGGCAAGCGAAGGTTCGCGGGCGATCTATCTCAACCTGCGCGCCGAGCCGTATCTGGCGACATTGCTGGCCGGACAGAACTCGCCGACCGACCTGCGGGGACACGGGCCGGAGCGCATGCGGCGGCTGCAGTCGCGCACCAAGGCTCCGCTGGCGCCTTTGCATTCGCTCTCGATCGGCGAGCTGACCGCGATGAGCTGGCTCGCCGAATCCTGGTCGCAGCACGACGCGCGCAAACAGTTTCCAACCAGGATACTCGCACTCGATTTCGATCGATTCCTCGAAAGCGTAGCGCCGAGCATCGGCCATATCCTCGACCATTTCGGATTGCCCGCGGAAACGCGACTACTCGACCAGATCGGCCGCAGTCAGGTGCTGGCGCGTTATTCGAAGGCGCCGGAATTTGCCTATACGCCGAACGTACGCGCCGAGCTGTTGCGCGACTCGCGGCGTCGCAACGGCGACCAGATCCGCCAGGGCCTGGCGTGGCTCGAGCGGCTGGCGGTGTCGGACGCCGCCGCGGCAGAAATCGTGCAGGGGTCGGGCGGCTAGTCGACTAGGTCGTCGACCACATGCGCAGCAGGTTCTGCCGTACGACATCGAGACGGACGCGGCTCTCCCATTTCATCGTCATCCCCTCGAGGGCGGCGATCTCATTGAGCTCGTAAATCTGCGTCCGCTGGTGCTGATCGGGAACGAAGCTCTCGATGAAGGTTATCGACACCAGGCGCTGGCCGGAACGCACGGGAACGACCTCGTGCAGGGCCGTCGACGGGTAGACGATAGCCTCGCCGGCCGAACCCTTGAACGCGATCGCCTGGTTGCCGACCACGATCGACAGCTCGCCGCCCTCATAGGCCTCCGGATTGCTGACGAAGACCGTGCAGGAAAGGTCGGACCGGAGGCTGACGTTGCCCAGCTGGATCAGCGCCGCGTCCGCGTGTGCGCCATACTTCATGCCCGGCTCGTAGCGGCACAACAGCGGCGGCGCCACGCGCTTGGGCATCGCGAAGTCGATGAATTCCCGTGACCGCGCAAACGCAGCATTGACGATCTGGACCGACTCGGCGTATTTCGGATCGTTGTGATCCGCCTGCAGGTTGTCCTTGGTCTGGTTCGCCGGATTCGAAACGCGGCCGTTGACGAAGCGCAACTCGCGGCCGAGTGTCGTCAGCCGCGCGATATCGGCCTCCGAAAGAAGCTTGCTGATTTTCAGGAACACCTGGCACCCCGGCTGATGTCGTTTGGTATCGCGGGTCGATCCCGCGCGATGGCGCCGGCCCTGGCGCCAGGCCTCGCGCGGCGCAACCCGCAGTCAATGCGAATCGTACACTGCCGTAAAGCGGTTGCGGATCGGGGCGCCGGGCGCCATCATACCGCCGCTTTAGCCGCAGCCGCGGCTGTCGACGAACGGAGGAATCCAGCCGATGCAGAATGCAGGGGAAAGCCCGGGAGAGATCAACGCACTCGAAGCGCAAGCCGCGCAGGCGTCGCAATCCGGGCGCGAGGCAGAGGCCCTCAAGCTCTGGTCGCGGATTCTGGAAATCGACCCGATCCACGCCCGGACCTTGACTGCCGTCGGCCAGCACGCATTTCAGAAGGGCGAATTTCAATCCGCGCGCAAGGCATTCCAGCGCGTCACCGACGCGCACGGCACGACTCCGCAGCAATGGGTCAATCTTGCGCTGGCCTGTCAGAAGCTCGACGACGAAGCCGGGGAAGAACAGGCGATACAGCGCGCGCTGACCATCGATCCAACCGAGCTGGTCGCGCTGGTGCTGCGCGCCAACCTGCAGGAGCGCCAGGGCAAGACGTACCAGGCGGCGCAGACCTACGGCGCCGTGACCAGCGTAGCGCCGCCGCTGGAGCGGCTGCACCCCAATCTGCGGCCGGCGGTCGCGCATGCGCTCGCGTTCAGGGAAAAATACGATCGCGAGTTCGGCATTTTCATCGACGACTTTCTCGATCCCTACTACAAGAGCTTCGCCGGCGAGAACCTGAAGCGGTTTCGCGGTTCCGTCGATATCCTGGTCGGAAGGGCGCGCCGCTACGACTCGCTATCGGCGATCTATCACTACCCCAACCTGGCTCCGATCGAGTTCTTCGATCGAGCCTTGTTTCCCTGGCTCGACCCGATCGAGGCGGCGACCGACGAAATCCGCGACGAATTTCTTGCCGTGCTCCAGACCGAGGAGGGGTTCACGCCGTACATCACCTACCCCGACGATGTTCCGCAGAACCAGTTTGCCGAGCTCAACAACTCACCGCGCTGGAGCGCATTGCACCTGTACAAGCTGGGAAAGCTGGTCGAGGAAAACGCCGCAAAATGTCCGGCGACGATGCGCGCATTGCAGCACGCGCCGCAACCGGATCAGCCCGGACGAACGCCCGCGGCGATGTTCTCGCTGTTGCGACCCAGGACCAGGATTCCGGCGCATAACGGCGTCACCAATAGCCGCCTCGTGACGCACCTGCCGTTGATCATCCCCGAGGGTTGCCGTTTTCGGGTGGGCAGCGATACCCGGCAGTGGGTGCCGGGCAAGGCCTGGGTGTTCGACGACACGATCGAGCACGAGGCCTGGAACGACAGCGACAAGACTGCGCGTCGTCCTGATCTTCGACATCTGGCATCCCGATCTGACGCCGCCCGAGCGGGCGATGATCACCGCGATGATGGCCGGAATGAACGCCTTTGTCGGCGAGTCGGGAACCTTCGAGCCTTGACGTCGATCCGCGCGGCGTGCGATCGCGGGATTCGGGGCAACTCTTGCGTTACTCGACCCGAGTTACTCTGATCGAGCGGTTGTCGATCGAAAGATCGAGGTAGTACGCACCGAGCACGCCCCGCCGTATTGTCACCTTGGGATTGTCCAGCTCGTACAGCCGGGTCGTTCCGTCCGCCACCTGCCAGACTTGTCCGTTGGCAAGCCGGACACGTCTTTTCGGATACCAGCCGTCGAAATGCCCGGGGATCGTGCTCTCGATCAATGCGAGATCGACGGAAGGGGTTACTTCCCGGCTCAGGCCGAATTGGGCCGGCGTCTCCGGCAGCCGCACCTTCGACTCCACCCCGCCGGTATTCGCCGACGACGGCAAAGCGTCGTAGCACGCTAGCCGCGCTGTCGGATCGGGTATAGCGCGACATTCCTGCAGCGTAGGGTCGGCGGCCAATGCGGCGCCTGGCAGCAACAGCATCCAATAAGCAATCTTCATCGTGCTGCTTTCATGGTCCTCGATGCATTTCAGCCGTCATTATGCAACGCTGCCAAAAGAAACGGCGAGCCGAAGCTCGCCGTCAAGGTACAACAGTTCGCAGTCAGGTCAGAAGCGGTACTGCAAGCTTACGAACAGCTTACGGCCCAGTGCATCGTAGACCTGCGGATAGGTGTTGCCGTTGCCGAAAGCCGGGCCCGCGATCGACGAGGAGACGATCGGCGGATCCTTGTCCAGGACGTTGTCGACGCCGCCGGAGATCGTCAGCTGCTTGGTGACGTTCCACGAGGCAGCCAGGTCGAGGTAGTCTCGCGCCGCAAGCTCCTGGTCGACCGGTGCGAAGCCGCCGTTCAGCAGCGGATTCGGGTCGGCCGAGGTCGAGGGTCACCTTGGAGATATGGCGCCACGTCAACGCGACATCGGTGCTCCACGGCGTCTGCCACGTCACCCGCGCCTTGTGCCTCCAGTCCGGCGTAGGCGTGCCGCAGGTCTGTCCGAAAAGGCCGGCGCAGTCGTATTCGCCCAGACCCGGGACCGGCGTCTGCTTGAACTCCTTCACCCAGGTGCCGAAGAAGCTGAACGCCAGGCTTCCCCAGCTGTTCTGGAACGGATAGATGTAGTTGAACGTGATGTCGACCCCGGACGTCTTTGCACTCGCCAGGTTCTGGTTGAGGGCGCTGATGAAGCCGGTCAGCCACAATGTCCCCAGCGCGTCGCGGTGGATCAGGTCGCAGAACGCTCCGGTGTTCAGGCACTGATTCAGGGCGATGTTCGGGGCTACGTTGCCGACCTGGTTCGTGCCCTTGATGCTGAAGTAGTCGACCGACGCGTTCATGTTCTTCATCGGCGTCAGCACGAAGCCCAGCGTTGTGCTCTTGCCCGTTTCCGGCGACAGCGTCGGGTTGCCGCCCTGCAGGTAGTTGTACTGGCCCGCCGACGTTGGTGATGATGGCGCTGCCGTACTGCGCCGGCGTGATGCCGGTTCTCTGGCACTGCGCCAGCGTCGCGGTCGGGTTGGCGCCGCACGGGTCCGAGCGTCAGGCTGAAGAGGTTCAGGCCTTGCGCGGTGAACAACTCGATGACGTTCGCCGCGCGCACCGACTGCTGGTAGCTGCCGCGCAGGCGCACTGCCTTGACCGGGGCCCACTCCAGGCCGAGGCCGTAGGAGTTCGTCGTGTGGTTGGTGCTGTAGTCCGAGTAGCGGTAGCTGCCGTTGACGCTCAGCAGGTCGGCCCATGGCTGGTCCTCCATGATCGGAACGCGCACCTCGCCGAAGACTTCCTTGACGGTGAACTGACCGGAGAGGCCGATCGTCGGGCCGCCCTGGCCTGCCAGGTCGCAGGTCGAGAACTCGGTGTCGGTCTCGAGGTCCAGCTTCTCCACGCGGCGCTCGACGCCGAACGCAACACCGATGCCGGACTTGGCCCACGGCATCCTCAGGCCGTACTTGCCCAGGTCGGACGACAGCGTCGCGCCCTGCACGGACTGCTGAGTCGATCCTCTTTGCAGACCCGGCGTCTGCAGGTACGCCAGGGCTTCCGGCGTCACGCCGCCCAACGAGAAGATGTTGTACGGCACGCACCCGCCGCGGCGGGGTTGGTGGGGTCGGTGAGCGAACCCGGCAGACGGGCGCGCCGCCGTTCGGGTTGGCGACGACATCGAGCGCGAGCTGGGTGCGCGTCTTCGAAAAGTCGTTGCGGTAGGTCTCCTGGTAGATCACCTTGCCGGTCTGCGCGAAGACGTCGTAGTCCCACTTGCCATCGAAGATATCGCCCTTGACGCCGAGCACGCCGCGGAACGACGTGTGACGGCGATCGTCGTCGCGGCCGCCGCCCTCGATGTTGCGGCGCAGGATCAGCACGTCGCCGGGCGTCGTCGGCGTGATGCCGAACGCGTTCTTGAAGCTGCGTGCGAGAGCAGCGGGTTGCTGTCGAGGAGCGGAACTTCGGCGCCGAAGACGCCGCTGGGCGCGATCAGCGCGTCGGTGTGGTCGTCGTGAAAGCCGAACTCGCCGTAGACGCGCGCATGGTCGTTGACGTCGTAGTGGGCGAACGCGTCGAAGCCGTAGCGCTCGTCCGGACGCTGGTAGTAGTTGTACGGCGCGAAGTTGAACTGGTCGGTGGCGGACTTGAACGGCCGCACGCCGCCCTGCGCGTTGGCGATCGTGAACGCAGCCGGCCGGCATTGCCGTCGACGAAACGGCCGGGGAAGCTGGTGCGACGAGCCGGCGCACACCAGGCTCAGCCCGTCGGCGCTGTCGCCGGTCGCGCACGCGCTGTAATCGCGGTTTTTCTGCGACACCGGCTGGGTCTTGCTGTACTGGAAGAACAGGGTCGCGTTGCCGCGGTTGCCGGCGAAGTTGCTGCCCATCGTGATGTTGATGTTCGACGAGTCGCCGTCGTGATCGACATTGCCCGGCACCGCGAACTGCGAGGGATTGGTCGCCGCGCGCGCCGCGATGACGCTGGCCAGGCCGTTGCCCTGCTGGTGGTTGTACGCGCTCCAGTTGACGTCGATCTGCACGCCCTCGAAATTGTCCTTCATGATGAAGTTCACCACGCCTGCGACCGCGTCGGAGCCGTAGACCGCCGATGCGCCGCCGGTCAGGATTTCCACCCGCTCGATCAGCGGCGCGGGAATCTGGTTCAGGTCGGTCGGGTAATAGGTCGGGCTGCCCGCCGGCAGACGACGGCCGTTGATCAGCACCAGGGTGCGCTGCGCGCCGAGGCCACGGAGGTTGACCGACGCCGTGCCGGTTGCGCCGTTGGATTCGTTGGCGCCGAAATCTGCAAAAACCTGCGGCAGATTATTGAGCAGGTTCTCGACGTTCTGGACACCCTCGATCTTGATGTCCTGCGCGCCGACGGTGGTGACGGGGCTCGTGCTGGTGAGGTTCGCCGACGGAATGCGCGAGCCTGTTACGGTTGTTGAAAATTTCTGGACTTCTTCGGCAGTGACCGTCGTGGTCGGAGTCGTCTGCGTAGGTTGCACCTGCGCATTCGCCACCGGCGCTACTACGCCGACCATGGCTCCCGCGCCCAACGCTTGCAGCACGGCAAGCGGCAGCTTTTTTCTGTTTACTTTCAACATGGAACCCCCAATGGAAAGTTTAGACAATTACAATAGCCTCGGCCGAAACCCACATTTCCCAACACGAATGGCAACCGGAAACGCTCGCTCCTACGGATTATTTCGCTGCGCGGGGACTGCCGGAAACCGCCTTTTGCCTGGGATATCGACCGTTCGCTTTTCTGAAAGCGTCTCGACATTACAACAATGACGAAACGGCCAGCAATGAAATGTTGCGGTTGTTACACTCCTTGCTGCAGAACTGTTGCAAATCTGCCAATAACGCTTTCGGCCGGCTCCGCAAATTCCGCGGCCCGGCGCGCGGCGGGAGGGCTTTCGGGCCCGAACCGGACCGGTCGCAAATCGCCGACTCCCGGGCGCGGACCGGGTTATTGCGCTGCACCAGCCGTCGCTCGCGGCGTATGCCATCGCCATGACGCCTGACTGTAGCCGCTCGCCGAGGAGTGCAGACCCATGAACGATTTCCGCATCGCCGTGGCGCGGCCCGCCGACGTGCCGGCGGTGCTGGAGATGATTCGCGGGCTCGCCGAGTTCGAGCGCCTCGCGCATCTTTGCGTCGCGACCGAAACTCAGCTTTCGCATGCGCTGTTCGGGCCGGATTCGACGGTTGAAGTGGTCGTGGCGTGGAAAGGCGCTGAAACCGCCGGTTTCGCGCTTTTTTTCCCTAATTTCTCGACATTTCTGGGGCGTCCGGGGCTTTATCTGGAGGATTTGTTCGTCCGTCCGGAATTTCGGGGCCGCGGCTACGGTCGCGCCCTGCTGATTCACCTCGCGCGGCTCGCGGTCGAACGCGGGTGCGGGAGGTTCGAGTGGGCGGTGTTGGACTGGAACGAACGGGCGATTGGCTTTTACCGGGCTCTGGGCGCAACCGTGCTTTCCGATTGGCGCATCACCCGCGTGACCGGCGACGCGCTCGCGGCGCTCGCGACGCAGCCGCTGTTGCCTGGCGGGGACCGTCGTTGACGTGCGCTCGCCGCCCGGGCGAGCGATAATAATGATCTTCTTTGCTCGCGGCGCCCGCCGCATCGATACCCGATGAACGAATCCCTACGGAGCGATTTCCGGCATCTGCGTTGCGCCGGCGACTTCTGGTCGCTGCGCGTGGTCGACGAGCGCGCCGAGAATTTCGCCGTGCGCAAGAACGTCCCCCAACCTCCGGCGACATCGGCCGATCGCGGCGCGATGCTGACCGTCTACGCCGACGGCGGGTGCGGCTACGCCGCGACCAGCGACCTTTCCCGGCCCGGATTGCAGGACGCGCTCGATCGCGCGTCGGCGTGGGCACGGGCGAGCGCAGCGCGCTCGCTGATCGATTTCCGCACGCTGCCCAATATCGCGCCGCGCGGCGAATACGCCTCGCCCGACGCCGACGCGCGGCCCTGGTCGCGCAGCGAGTGGTACGACCTCCTCGCCGCGGAATCGCGCGACGCGGGTTTCGATCCGCGCATCGTCGACTGGGAAGCCAGCGTCGAGGCGCGCACCGCGCAGCACACCTACCTGACCAGCGCCGGCGGCGAAGTCGTCCAGCGCTTCCGCTTCGTCATGCCCAATCTCTCGGTCAGCGCGCACGCCGACGGCGACACGCAGACGCGGACGCTCAACGGCTATCGGGGGCTCGGCCAGCAGGGCGGACGAGGCGATCCTCGACCGGTTCGGCTTCCGCGGCAGCGGCCGGCGCGTCGCCGACGAGGCGCTGCAGCTGCTGGCGGCGCCGAACTGCCCGCACGGGCAAGATGGACGTGCTGCTGATGCCCGACCAGATGATGCTGCAGATCCACGAATCGATCGGCCATCCGCTCGAGCTCGACCGCATCCTCGGCGACGAGCGCAACTTCGCCGGCACCAGCTTCGTCACGCTCGACATGTTCGGCACCTACCGGTACGGCTCCGAGCTGCTCAACGTCAGCTTCGATCCGACGCGCCCGGAAGAGCTCGCGAGCTACGGCTTCGACGACGACGGCGCGCCCGCCGAGAAGGCGTACCTGATCCGCGAGCGGCATCCTCGAGCGGCCGCTCGGCGGCGCGATCTCGCAGGCGCGCGCCAGGCATGCCGGGCGTGGCCAACTCGCGCGCCGACGGCTGGAACCGGCCGCCGATCGACCGCATGGCCAACCTCAACATCGAGCCGGGCGACGCCGACGCTCGACGCGATGATCGCCGGCATCGAGCACGGCGTCCTGATGGCGACCAACAGCTCCTGGTCGATCGACGACTCGCGCAACAAGTTCCAGTTCGGCTGCGAGTGGGGCCAGCTGATCGAGCGCGGCAAGCTCACGCACCGTCGTCAAGAACCCCAACTATCGCGGCATCTCGGCCAACTTCTGGCGCAGCCTCGCGCGGGTCGGCGACGCCGCGACCGTGCGAGGTGCTGGGCACGCCGTATTGCGGCAAGGGCGAGCCGTCGCAGGTGATCCGCGTCGGACACGCGTCGCCGGCCTGCGTGTTCACCGGCGTCGACGTCTTCGGCGGAGACAACTGATGGCGATCTCGACGATGGAATCCTATTTCAACGAGCTCGCCGCCTTTCTCGACCGCGCGCTTCTCCCGGGCGAGGTTTACACCTGCACGCTCGATGCCGAGGTGTCCGATTTCGTGCGCATGAACCAGGGCAAGATCCGCCAGCCGGGAACGGTCGAGCAGCGCTATGTACGGCTGCACCTGATCGTCGGTCGCAAGCACGCCGAGCATTGCATGACGGTTTGCGGCGATCTGGCGCGCGACCGCGAGCCGCTGCTGCATGCGCTCGCGGCGCTGCGCGCCCTGGTGACGGACCTGCCCGACGATCCGCACCTGCATTATGCGACCGATGTCCATTCGAGCCGGGTCGTCCGCAGCAATGCGCTGCCCGCGCCCGAAGGCATCATCGCGACCGTTCTCGACGCGGCGCAGGGCCTCGACCTCGTCGGCATCTACGCCGCGGGGCCGGTCTACCGCGGCTTCGCCAACTCGCTCGGGCAGCGCAACTGGCATGAAGTGACGAGCTTCAATCTGCAGTGGAGCCTCTATCACCGCGCCGACAAGGCGGTGAAAACGGCGTACGGCGGCTTCGAGTGGTCGGATCAGGCGTTCGCCGCGAAAATGCGCGGCGCCCGCGAACGGCTGGCGCTGCTGGCCGTTCCGGCGCGCTCGCTCGAGCCGGGAAGCTACCGCGCGTACCTGACGCCGACGGCGATGGAGGAGATCGCCGGCATGCTGTGCTGGGGCGGATTCTCCGGACGTGCGCTGGCAACGCGGCAGAGCTGCCTGTTCCGCATGCAGGAGGGCGCCGCTGCGCTCGACCACCTCGGTATCGTTCAGCGAAAACACCGCGCAGCGGCGTCGCGCCCGCGTTTCAGGACGAAGGGTTTCGCGCGTCCCGCGTCGGTGCCGCTGGTCGCGAATGGAAGGCTCGTCGGCTCGCTGGTCAGCCCGCGCACCGCGAAGGAATTCGAGCTCGCCACCAACGGCGCCAACGCGTCCGAGATGCCCGGAATCGCTCGACATGGCGGGCGGCGCGCTTGCCGGCGACGACGCGCTGGCGGCGCTCGACACCGGGCTTTACATCGGCAACCTCTGGTATCTGAACTTTTCCGACCGTCCCGCCTGCCGCGTGACCGGCATGACGCGCTTCGCCTCGTTCTGGGTCGAGCACGGGCGGATCGTCGCGCCGGTCAACGTCATGCGCTTCGACGACAGCGTCTACCGGCTGCTCGGCGAGCACCTGGTCGGATTGACGTCGGAGAGCGAGCTGGTCGTAAGCGACCAGAGCTACCGTGCGCGCAGCGTCAGCAGCATGCGCCTGCCGGGCGCGGTGGTCAGCGAGATGGCGTTTACCTTGTAGCTGTACGCGCCGGTGACAACGTACGCAGGCCGATCGTGCCAGCCCTTCGGAATCGACGACAGCAGCTTCTTCGTGTACGGGTGCTGCGGATTGCGGTAGATGTCGTCGGAGTTGGCGATTTCGACGATCGCGCCCTGGTTCATCACCATGACCTCGTCGGAGATGTACTTGACGACCGCGAGATCGTGCGAGATGAAGATGTAGGACAGGCCGAAATTCGTCCTGCAGGTCCTGCAGCAGGTTCAGCACCTGCGCCTGCACCGACACGTCGAGCGCCGACACCGACTCGTCGCAGATCAGGATGTCCGGCTTCAGCGTCAGGCAGCGCGCGATCGCGATGCGCTGCCGCTGCCCGCCCGAGAATTCGTGCGGATATTTGTAGAACGAGACTTCGGGCAGGCCGACCTTCTGCAGCAGCTCGAAGGCCAGCTCGGTGCGGTCCTGCGCCGACTGTGCCGATGCCGTGGATCTGCATCGGCTCGGTCAGGATCTGGCCGACGGTGAAGCGCGGGTTCAGCGACGCGTACGGATTCTGGAAGATGATCTGGATCCGGCGCTTGTAGGCCATGAACTCGCGCGGCGACATCGACAGGATGTCCTTGCCGTCGAACAGCGCCTCGCCGGTCGTCGCCTCGTGCAGGCGCATCAGCGTCAGGCCGACCGTCGTCTTGCCCGAGCCGGACTCGCCGACCAGGCCCAGCGTCTTGCCCTTGGGCAAGCTTGAACGAGACGTCCTTGACCGCCTTGAACTCGCGCTTGCCGAACAGGCCCTCGCGCGAATAGAAGTTCTTGCCGAGGTGGCGGACGTCGAGAATGATCGGATCGGCGCGATCGATGCCGCGCTTGCGCTCGGTCAGGTGCATCGCCTTGCCGTGGCCGTTCATGAAGTCGTCGATCACCGGCAGGCGCACCGGCCGGCGGTCGAGGCGCGGCCGGCAGAGCAGCAGCGCCTTGGTGTACGCGTCCTGCGGATTCTCGAACACGGCCTTCGCCGGCCCCTGCTCGCGGATCTCGCCGTTGCGCATCACGACGACGTAGTCGGCGATCTCGCCGACGACCGCCAGATCGTGGGTGATGAACAGCACCGACATCTGGTGCTTCTTCTGCAGCGCGGCGATCAGGTCGAGGATCTGCTTCTGGATCGTCACGTCGAGCGCCGTCGTCGGCTCGTCGGCGATCAGCAGCTTGGGCTCGCAGGCGATCGCCATCGCGATCATCACGCGCTGCTGCTGGCCGCCCGACATCTGCGACGGATAGGCGTTGATCTTGAATGCGGGATCGGGAATGCCGACCTCGGCCAGCAGCGCGAGCGCGCGCTTCCGCGCCTCGCGCCGGCCGCCATGCCCATGTGCAGGCGCAGCACCTCGGTCAGCTGGAAGCCGACGGTGAACACCGGGTTCAGCGACGTCATCGGCTCCTGGAAGATCATCGAGATGTCGGCGCCGCGCAGCTTGCGCAGCTCGTCCTGGCCGAGCGCGAGCAGGTTGCGCCCGCCGTAGACGATCTCGCTGCCGCGGCAGCACCGTCGCGTTCTCCTGCGGCAGCAGGCCGAGGATCGCAAGCGACGTCACCGACTTGCCGCTGCCCGATTCGCCGACCAGCGCGACCGTCGCAGTTGGGCGGAATGTCGAAGGTGATGCCCTTGACGGCCTCGAAGCGTCGTGTCCTTGTCGAGACGGAAATTGACCCGGAGGTTGCGGACCGAGAGCAGCGGCGCGGTCATCTTGTTTTTCCGGTCGCAAATTGCGCGGGCAGCGCGGCGGTCTTGGTCATTTCAGTTTCGGATCGAGCGCGTCGCGCAACGCGTCGGTGAACAGGCTGAACGCGGTCACCAGCAGCGCCATGCGCGTCCCGGCCGCCGCCAGCTGCCACCATTTGCCGAGGATCAGCTCGTTCTGCGCCTCGTTCAGCATCGTGCCCCACGAGACGACGTCGACCGGCACGCCGAAGCCGAGGAACGAAAGGATCACCTCGGACTTGATGAAGGCGACCGTCAGGATCGAAAGCTGCACCAGCACGACGTGGCTGACGTTGGGCAAGATGTGCACGAACATGCGCCGCGCGTTCGACGCGCCGATCGCATCGGCGGCCTGCACGTACTCGCGCCCCTTGTGCTTCAGGTACTCGCCGCGGATCAGGCGGAACACCCCGGTCCAGCCGGTCAGGCCGAGGATCAGGATGATGGTCAGCGTGCCCTTCTGCTGCAGCACCGCGGCGACCGCCAGGATCAGCAGCAGGTAGGGGATCGAGGTGAACATGCTGTAGAACCAGTTGAAGACGTCGTCGAGCCACTTGCCGTAGTAGCCGGCCACCGCGCCGAAGACCGTGCCGAGGAACACGGCGACGATGGCCGCGGCGAGGCCGACGAAGATCGACGTCTCCGAGCCCTTGATCGCTTTCTTCAGGACGTCGTGGCCCCACTTGTCGCCGCCGAACGGCAAGGTCGCCGCGCGCGCGGCGACCTCCTCGGTGCGGCCCGCGCCTTTCGCCTTGATGTCGGCCATCACGTCGGCCAGCGGATCGACGCTCTTGGTGTCGGGCGCCGGAGGCGCCTCGCCCGGCCGGGTCGCCCCGGCCTTGATCGCCGCCAGCGCATCGGCGAGCGGGTCGACGATTTGCAGGTCCGATTCGTTTTCGGCTGCGCCGGGCGCCGCCGCGGCCGGCGCGCCGGGCACGGCGCCCGCCGGCGCCGTCGCCGCGTCGGGTCCGACGAACGTCGGCGGCGCGTAGTTGACGCCCTCCTCCCGCGCCCAGTCCTTGGCGATCAGCCCGGTGGCCGAGAGGACGATCATCACCAGAAAGGCGGCGACGATCGCCAGCGAAACCATCGCCACGCGGTCGGAGCGCAGCCGGCGCCAGGCGAGCGCCCAGAGACCGGGGGAGACGGCGTGCGGAACGTCGTAGGGCATCGTCCGCCTCCTATTTGAGCTGCACGCGCGGATCGACCGCCTTGTACATCAGGTCGGTCAGCAGGTTGAAGATCATCGTCGCGACGGCGACATAGACCGTGATCGCCTTGATCACCGGGAAGTCGCTGCGCTCGACCGCGAGGATCACCTCGCGCCCGATGCCGGGAATCGAGAAGAAGCGCTCGAGCAGGAAGGCGCCGATCAGCAGGCCCGGCAGCTGCGCCATCACGTGCGTGATGATCGGGATCGACGCATTGCGCAGCACGTGCACCCACATGATGCGATTTTCCGACAGGCCCTTGGCGCGCGCGGTGCGCACGTAGTCCTGGTTGATCTCGTCGAGCACGAAGGTGCGGAACAGCCGCAGGTCGGGCGCGATGCTGACGACCAGCAGGATGATGATCGGCAGCGACGCGTAGACGATCAGGTTCTCGCCAGAAGCCGTCGCCCCAGCCCTGCACCGGGAACCAGCCGAGCTTGTAGGCGAAGCACGTACTGGAACACGATGATGTAGACCAGGATCGAGATCGACAGGCCCGACCGTGCAGACGATCATCACCGCGCGGTCGGTCAGCGAGCCGCGCACGTAGGCGACCGCGAGCGCCAGGCCGATCGCGACCAGCGTGCTCGATGATCAGCAGCGGCATCAGCACCGTCAGCGACGGCCCGAGGCGCGTCGCCATGATGTGCGACACCGCCTCGTTGGTGCTCCAGCTGGCGCCGAAGTCGGC
Organism: uncultured beta proteobacterium; assembly: GCA_963697485.1. Classification (GTDB taxonomy): domain Bacteria; phylum Pseudomonadota; class Gammaproteobacteria; order Burkholderiales; family Casimicrobiaceae; genus PALSA-1003. The sequence continues at coordinate 517,368 of CAVOOD010000003.1, read as the reverse complement.
GGTCACGATCTGCTTGACGAAGATCCAGAGCTGCACGTAGAACGGCTGGTCGACGCCGAGCTGGCGCCGGATGTTGTCGATCTGCTCGGCGTTGGAGATCTTGCCGGCCAGCACGTAGGCCGGGTCGCCGCCGACCCAGTTGAACAGGACGAACACCAGCAGGATGACGCCGAGCAGGGTCGGGATCATCTGCCACAGCCGCCGGATGATGTACGCCGTCATGTCTCCTCCTGCTCGCGCCTGATGTATCGCCTCGGCGCGTTTCGCCGCCGCTTTAGTGTGCCAGCATTGCCGTCGACCGTGTGCCCGTGATTTCGGCGATGAATGCCTCGTTCGACGGCTCGCGCCCGAGAAACTCCCGAACCAGCTGCGCCGCCAGCTTCTGGCTGCCCTGCGCGAGAACCGTCGTTCGGAACCGCTTGCCGATCACCGGGTCCATCAGGTTCCCGTCGAATGTCGACAACATGTCGAGTGCGAGGACCTGCGACCACATGTATCCGTAGTAGCCGGCCGTGTAGCCGCTGATGATATGCGAGAAGGTGCCGGCGAAGTGCGTCCCGGGAACGTAGCCCAGCGGCGTCTCGCCTTCCATCTTTTCCCACAGCGCCTGCGGATCGGGAACGGTTTCGCCGCTCGCCGCCATGTCGTAGGCGGCGTAAAGATGCTGGCGCGAGTACCGCATGCCGGCGCCGTAGAGCCGCGCCGCCGAAAGCTGCTTGAGCCGCGCCTCGTCGATCGCCGGGCAGGCCGGCTTGCAGAATGGCGGCAGCAGCGCCAGCGATTCGCGGCGCCTTGCCCACTCCTCGAACATCTGCGATGGCGCCTCGACGAAATCGAGCTGCACCGACGTGCCTGCCAGCGTCGCATACTGGGTGTCCGAGAGGACGCCGTGCATCACGTGCCCGAACTCGTGCACCAGCGTCTCGAGCTCGTCGCTGGTGAGTCCGGCCTGATTCGAGGTTGGCCACCAGCGCGCTGATCGGCGTGCGGCGCGAGCGCTTCGCCGAGCCGCGCACCGGCCACGCCGCCGCGTGGCTGTACTTGCCGGCGCGGGGAAACGGATCGATGTAGATGCCTCCCTTGAGCTTGCCGGTCGCCACGTCGAAGACGTCGAAATAGCGCACGTCGGGGTGCCAGGTCGGCACGGTCGCCGGCACGAAGCGGATGCCGTAGAGCCGGGACGAAATCGCCATGACCCACTGGATGCTCGCTTCGGTCGGAAAGTACTTGCGCAAGGCTTCCTGGTCGACGCTGAAGCGCGCCTTCCTCTGCTGCTCCTGGTAATAGTCGGCGTCCCAGCGCTGCAATGTGACCTCGCCGACCGGCTTGTGCAAGGTCGCCGCCTTCAGCGCGCGTCAGCTCTGCGATCTCCTTGCGCTCGACTTCGCGTACCGCCGACTTGACGTCGCGCAGGAATTTGTCGACCGTCTGCGGATTGTCGACCATCCTGCGGCGGGTCGCGAATTCGGCGTAGCTCGACAGGCCGAACAGGCCGGCCATCTCCTTGCGCAGGCGCATCGCCTCCGCCAAGAGCTCGATGTTCCTCGGCGTGCCGCGGTTCTGGAAGGCGAACTGGTAGCGCCGGCGCGCGTCCTCGTTCTCGGCGTTGGCCATGAACGGCAGGTATTCCGGATATTCGAAGCCCAGCAGGTAATTGCCCTTGTCGTCGCGCTTCGCCTTGTCGAGATAGTCCTGCGGCAACCCGCTGACTTCATCGGGCGAGAAGACGACGCGCGTCTGGTTGTCGCGGATGTCGCGATCGAATTCCTGGCGGATCGCCTCCAGCCGATCGGCGATGGCCTTCAGCCGCGCCCGCTTGTCCGGAGCGAGCGCGACGCCGTTGTCCTCGAACGTGTCGAGCAGATCCTTTCGCATCTTGGCCGCGGGGCCGCCGCGAGTCGTCAGCGCCTTGATGCGCGCGTACAGCGCCCCGTTCTGATAGAGCTCGGTTTCGAATCGAGTCGTCTGCGATTCGCAGGCCTCGGCGGCGGTGCGGGTCGCTGCGTCGGGCGAGACGTTGGCCGTCAGGTCGACCGGTCCTTCGAAGTCCTCGAGCCGGATGCGCAGACGGTCCCAGCGGTCGAGCAGGTCGCGCGACCCGGCGTTGCCCAGCGGCATCGCCTCCAGACGCTTGACCATCGCGGAAGCATCGGCCAAGCCATCGGCGCAAGCCTTGGCGAGCGACTGCGCATCGTAGATCGGAATCGTCGGGCGTGCCGGCGCCGCAGTCGCCGCACCGGCGAACCCCACGATGATCATCGTCACCCAAAGCTTCGGCATGTCGGTCCTGCCCTGTTTGCGATCGTAAGTCGTCATGACCAGTTCCGGCCGGGTCAGCGAGGCTTACTGTTGTCGATGTCGAAATAAATGAACTCGGCGAGCAAGATCGGGTGTTTTTTGTATCCGATGACCTGCGGCTGAAGCAGCATATTCCGAAGCCGCGTGTCGTGCATTTTCACCACCCCGTTGACCTCGACCATGCGCCAGAGCTGGCGATACAGGCGGCTGCGCTCGGGCGAGTCCGGCATCGTCTTGGTCGTAAGGTAGATCCGATCCCATTCGGCCAGCTGAAAGCAGGCGCTGTTATTCTCATGGCTATTCGGGCCGTAGAAAAGCTGCACGAAATCGTCGCCGTCAGGATAATCGGCGATCCACGACGCGGTTCGCGACAGCAGCTGGCAGGCGCGCTCCTGCTTGAGCTCCTCGGGAAACCGGTTCTTGTCGACCTGCAGGCGAATGCCGACGCGCTCCAGCGATTTCTGCCAGAGCTCGTCGAGCTCCCGATCGCGCGACGACGGCGTCGACGAGTAGCGCCAGACCAGCGGCTTTGCCGTTGGGCCACGTTCGGTAGCCGTCGGCGCCACGCTTGTAGCCGAAATAATCGAGCAGCTTGTTCGCCAGCGGCGGATCGTACGGCACGATCGAGCGATAGGTCGGATCGTTGCCGATCACGCCCGGCGGGATCGGGTAGGCCTCGTCGATCGCCTGTCCCTTGCGGATGACGCGGATGTACTCGGCGTTGTCGAAGGCCATGAAGATTGCGCGGCGCAACGCGATCTTGTCCTTGGCAAAGCCGCCGAAGTCGGGATCGGTCGTGTTGATATACGTGTAGTTGATGTCGGGGTCGGTCGTGCGGCTCAGCTTCACTCCCCGCCTGGCGAGCTCGGCATTGACCTGGTTGTTCGGCAGCGCGACCGGCGCGAACTGCTCGCGCAGGTACAGAATGTCGAGCTCGTTGTTCTCGAAGGCGAGCCATGCCGCCTGCTGCTCCTCGATGATGCTGATTTCGACGCGCCCGATCTGCGGCATCGTCTTGCCTGCCATCGCCGCGATCCGCTCCTTGTCGAGGGGATCGTCGCTCGGCTCGAACTGCCAGCTGATGCCGCGAAACGACGGATTGGCCTCGAGCACGATCTTGTTCGAGCGTTTCCATTCGGTAAGCATGTACGGGCCGGTGCCGACCGGATGGGCGTTGGTGTCGTCGGCGTAGGCTTCGATCGCCTCCCGTGCCACCGCTCCGGTGTTCGGCAGCGCGAGAATGTGCGCGAAGTTGTAGTCGGTTTCCTTGAGCCTGACCTTGCAGCGTGTAACGGTCGAGGACCTGCAGGCCCTCGACCTTGCGGTCGTAATCGAACTTGCCGGTCTTTTCCGCGTCCTTCTTGACTTCGTCGAGCCCGACCACGCCACCGAGAAAGCTCTCGTACGGCGATTTGTTGGCCGGATCGCGGAAGCGCTTGATCGTGTACGCGAAGTCTTCGGCGGTCAATTCGCGCGGCTTGCCCTTGAACACCGGGTCCGGTGCGAAGTAGATGCCCTTGCGGATCTTGAACACGTACGTTCTGGCCTGGTCGCTGATCACCGGCATCGCTTCGGCCGCCCGCGGCGCGAGCTTCGCCGGCCGCGCCAGGTAGTCGTAGGTCATCAGCGATTCGAAGACCGCTTCGCAGACCGTTTGCGAATAGTAGTCCTGCACCTTGACCGGGTCGAAGCCGGTCTCGGCGACGTAGAACTCGATGCGCAGCACCTTGGTCGGATCGGCCGCCAGCGCGGCCGGAGATGTCACCGCCGCGAGAGCGATGGCCGCGGCCAGCAACGATGCCAGGAGCGGCTTCGCTATTCCGAGCATCGGTGCAGCATCGCCGCGAACATCGGTGTCAGCATCGAAGAGCGACGCGGGCCCGCACTATCGGGCCGGACGCTTGGAATTGTCGATGTCCATGAACGGCCAGGGCGCATGCAGGATCGGATGCTTCTTGTAACCCAGCATCCACGGATAGAAAAGCGTGCTCTTGTAGCGCGTGGCGCCCATGACCCAGGTCGTATCGACTTCCATCTGCCGCACCATCGAGAGGTACAGATGGTTGCGCTCGGCGGAATCGGGAAGCTGCTGCGCCTTGCGGTAGAACGCGTCGAACGCGGCCGACTTGTAGCAGGCGTAGTTGTCTTCGCCGACGTTGGGGCCGTACGAGAGCTGCAGGAAATTGTCGGCGGTCGGCCAGTCCGCCGTCCATGCGGCGCCGGCGAATTGCATCTGGCACGCCCGGCCCTTCTGGATCTGGTCGGCGAACTTGATCTTGGACGTGGCGAAATGGACGCCGATCACGTCGAGGCTCTTTTTCCACAGCTCATCGTACTCGCGGGCGATCGCTTCCGGCGTCGACCACAGCGTGATCACCAGCGGCTTGCCGTCCGGCAGCGTCCGATATCCGTCGGCGCCGCGCTTGTAGCCGAAGTAATCGAGCAGCTTGTTGGCCAGCACGGGATCGTAGTGGTAGCTGCTGCGGTAATTCGGGTCGTAGCCGACCACGCCCGGCGGAATCGGCGACTCGGCGCGGATCGCCTGGTTCTTGCGGATGACGCGTATTTCCTCGTCGATGTCGTACGACATCGCGATCGCCCGCCGCAGCGCAATCTTCTCCTTGTCCATTCCGCCAACCACCGGATCGACCATGTTGAAGTAGTAGTAGGTCATCTCCGGCTCGAGATACCGGTAGAGCTTGATGCCGCGCTTGGCCAGGTACGGCGCGACCTTGTTGCCGGGAATGGCCATCGGCGCGAACGAGCCGAAGCGGTCGATGTAGTCGATCTCGGCGCCCTGGAACGCGAGCCAGCGCGACTGCTCCTCTTCGATCAGGCGCACGTCGACCACGCCGATCTGCGGCATCTGTTTGCCCTTCATCGCCGCGACGACGTCCTGGTCCCACGGGTTGGCGGACGGCTGGAAGTCCCAGACGAAACCGCGATATCCGGGATTGGCGTGCAGCAGGATGCGCGAAGCCGCGCTTCCACTCGGCCAGCATGTACGGCCCGGAGCCGACCGGGTGTCGCCTTGGTGTCGTCGCTGTAACGCTCGATGACCTCGCGCGCGACGATGCTGGTCGTCGGCGACGCCAGAATGTAGGCGAAGTTGTAGTCGGTATCGATCAGGTGAAAACGGACCGTGTACCGATCGACGACTTCGAGTCCGGCAACCTTGGCGTCGTAATCGAAGCGGTCGCCATTTTTTTTCGCCAGCGCTTCCTGCTCGTCCAGCCCGACGATCTTGCCGGCGAACAAAAAGCGCCACGGCGAGCGATTCTTCGGATCGAGGAAGCGCTTGATCGAGTACGCGACGTCTTCGGCGACGAGCTCGCGCTTGTCGCTCTTGAACGCAGGGTCGGGGGTAAAATAAACGCCCTTGCGCAGATGGAACGTATACGTCTTGCCGCCGTCGCCGACTTCGGGCATCGCTTCGGCGAGCATCGGGACGAGCTTGACCGGCTCGGCGAGGTAATCGTAGGTGAGGAGCCGCTCGAAAATGACCTCTTCGATCAACCCGGAATAATAGTTGGTGCTCCGCGACGGATCGAAGCCGTCGTCGCCGGCCTCGATGGCGACGTGCAGCACCTTGTTCGGATCCGCGGCCGCCGACGCGATTCGCGCGGGAACGCCGGACAGCGCCAGCAGGCAACCCGCGACGACGATGACCCGCAGAAACCGACGCCCCATCGATCCCTCTCCGGCGAAAGGCGCGTAATGTACCACTTCCCGACCCGGCTCGACGCCGGTTGCGACGAGACGCGCGCCGGCGGGCGTGGCCCTCGCGCCTGCGGCGACGGGATGCCGTCCTGCGCCGCGCAAGTTGGCCGAGCCGATGAAGCCGCCATTCTGGGACGAGGCCGCGCGCGAGCTGTCGCGCCGCGACCGCACCCTGCGCCGGCTTGATCCGCGCGTATCCCGGCATCCACCTGAAGCGCCGCGCCGATCCGTTTACGACGCTTGCCCGGGCGATCGTCGGCCAGCAGATATCGGTCAAGGCGGCCGACGCGATCTGGTGGCGTTTTGTCGATGTGGCGGACAATGCCCCGGCGCACAAGTTCCGGCGCCTCCCGGCGGCAAAAGTCGCCGCCGTCGACATGGCGGCCTTGCGCACCTGCGGTCTGTCGCAGCGCAAGGCCGAGTACCTGTCGGACCTCGCGCGGCATTTCGTCTCGGGCAAGCTCGATCCGAAGCGCTGGCGCAAGCTCGACGACGAGGCGGTCATCGCGCAACTGATCGACGTCAAGGGTATCGGGCGCTGGACGGCGGAGATGTTCCTGATGTTTCACGAGCTGCGTCCCGATGTCCTGCCGGTCGATGACCTCGGGCTGCAAAAGGCCATGGCCCGACTATTTCTGAAAGACGCGCGACCGACCCGCGATGCGATGGTTGCGCTGGCCGAGCCCTGGCGTCCGTGGCGCTCGGTCGCGACCTGGTATTTATGGCGCAGTCTCGAACCGGTTCCAGTCGATTACTAGCCCGCGCGCCGCCTCTGACGTCAGGCGTCGCCGCCGTCCTACGTACAATGCCCGGATGGACGATGCTTCGGCGGCACCTTATGCGGGACTGACACCCGACTGCGTGCTCGATGCGCTCGATGCCGTCGGACTCTTCTGCGACGGCAGGCTGCTTGCGCTCAACAGCTACGAGAATCGCGTCTACCAGGCGTGGCTCGACGAGCGTGCCAAGCCATCCGCCGATGCTGCGCCGCCATCGGTCGTCGTCAAGTTCTATCGCCCTTCGCGGTGGAGCGATCAGCAGATCGGCGAGGAGCACGCATTCGTCGCCGAGCTGGCGGTGCGCGAGATTCCGGTCGTCGCGCCGATCGCAAGCAGCGGCGCGACGCTGCATCGTTTCGCGGACTTCCGCTATGCGGTCTATCCGCAGTGCGGCGGCCGCGCTCCCGAGCTCGAGGATCGCGCGACGCTCGAATGGATCGGACGTTTCGTCGGGCGCATCCATGCCGTCGGCGCGACCGCGGAATTCCGCGTGCGGCCGGCGCTCGACGTCGCGAGCTTCGGCGACGAGCCGCGCGAATGGCTGCTCGCGAACGGGTTCATCCCGCCCGATCTGGTTGCCGCCTGGGAGAGCGTCGCCGCGCAGGCGATCGAACGCGTCCGGCATTGCTACGAGCGCGCGGGGGCGGTCCGCAACATTCGCCTGCACGGCGACTGCCACGCCGGCAACGTGCTGTGGCGCAGCGGTGGTCCGATGCAAGGGCCGCATTTCGTCGATTTCGACGATTGCCGCAGCGGTCCCGCCATGCAGGACCTGTGGATGCTGCTGTCGGGCGACCGCGACGACATGCGCCGCCAGCTGCGCGCCGTGCTGTCCGGCTACGAGGATTTCTGCGACTTCGACGACCGCGAGCTGCACCTGATCGAAGCGCTGCGCACGCTGCGGCTGATCCACTATTCGGCGTGGCTGGCGCGGCGCTGGCACGATCCCGCTTTCCCGGCGGCGTTCCCGTGGTTCAACACCCAGCGTTATTGGCAGGATCGCGTGCTGGAGTTGCGCGAGCAGATCGCGGCGATGGACGAGCCGCCGCTGGCGATCTAGAGGGAAATCGTCCCGCCGCAGCCGCGCTGCGAAATGGCTCCGCTGGTGACGCTCAAGCGGCCGAGGCCGTCAGTACGCCGTCGACCAGATGCAAGATCCGGTCGGTGCGCGCCGCCAGATCGGGATCGTGCGTCACGATCACGAGGCTCGTGCCCGCGCTGCGATTGAGCTCGAGCATCAGATCGAACACGCCGCCGGCGGTGCGCCGGTCGAGGTTGCCGGTCGGCTCGTCGGCGAGGACGCACGCCGGCGCGGTCACCAGCGCGCGCGCCAGCGCGACGCGCTGGCGTTCGCCGCCCGAGAGCTCGGCCGGACGATGCTGCGCGCGATGGCCGAGGCCGACGCGCTCGAGCAGCGCGGCGGCGCTCGCCCGGGCCGCCGGCCTCGCGTCGCGGCGGATGTAGAGCGGCATCGCGACGTTTTCGAGCGCTGAGAATTCCGGCAGCAGATGATGAAACTGGTAGATGAAACCCAGCGCGCGATTGCGCACCCGGCCGCGCTCGGCTTCGGACAGCTGCGCGAACGGCGCGCCCTGCACGAGCACTTCGCCCGCGGTAGGCGCATCGAGCCCCCCGAGCAGATGCAGGAGCGTGCTCTTGCCCGACCCCGACGCGCCGACGATCGCCAGCCGCTCTCCCGCCGCGACGGTCAGATCGATGCCGAGCAGCACCGGCACGTCGAGCGGCCCGCTTCGGTAGGTCTTCCGCAAGCCCCGGCATTCGAGCACGGCGGCGCGCGCCACGCCCGCGGACTCACTCATAGCGCAGCGCCTCCGCGGGATTGACCTTGGCCGCGCGCCAGCTCGGATACAGCGTGGCGAGCAGCGCGAGCAGCAGCGCGATCGCGGCGATCAGCACGATATCCGCGCGCTGCAGGTCCGACGGCACCTCGCTGATGTAGTAAACACTCTTGTCGAGGAACTGGACGCTGAACGTGCGCTCGATGAACGGCACGACGACGCCGATGTTGAGCGCCAGCGCGATGCCGCCGGCCATGCCGGTCAGCGTTCCGATAAAGCCGACCAGCGCGCCCTGGATGACGAATATCGCCAGGATGCTCGCCGGCGACGCGCCCAGCGTGCGCAGGATGGCGATGTCGGCCTGCTTGTCGGTAACCACCATCACCTGCGCCGAGACGATGTTGAATGCGGCGACGGCGACGATCAGCGTAAGGATGATGAACATCACCCGCTTTTCGATCGCGACGGCGCGAAAGAAGTTGGCGTGGTCCATCGTCCAGTCGCGCACTTCCGCGTCGACCGGCATGACGCGCGCAAGCTCGCGCGCGACCGCGGGTGCTGCGAACATGTCGTCCAGCTTGAGCCGCACGCCGCTGACCGCGTCGTCGAGCCGGTACAGCTTTTGCGCATCGGACAGCTCGATCAGTGCGAGGCCGTTGTCGAACTCGTACATTCCGACCTCGAACACGCCGACGACACGGAAGGTTTTCACCCGCGGCAACGTCCCCGCCGGAGTCACCGTTCCCTGCGGCGTGATCAGCAGCACGGAATCGCCGACGCGCACGCGCATCGCTCGCGCCAGGTCGATGCCGAGCACGATGCCGAAGCCGCCGGGCTTCAGGTCGGCGAGCGCTCCGGCCCGCATGTGCTTCCCGATATCGGCGACCTCGTCTTCGCGCGCCGGATCGACGCCGCGCACCAGCGCACCGCGATTGGCATCACCCGCAGAAAGCATCGCCTGCCCGAAGACGAACGGGGCGGCGCCTTGCACATGCGCGTCCTGCCGCGCGATCCGGGCGACATCCTGCCAATCGGGCATCGCACCGTCGAGCGCGCGAATCTCGATGTGCGATGCGACCGACAGGATGCGAGTGCGCAGTTCATTCTGGAATCCGTTCATCACCGAGAGGACCACGATCAGCGCGGCGACGCCAAGGAAGATGCCCGCCATGGAAACGAAGGCGATGAACGAGACGAAGCCGTTGCGGCCGGCGCCGCGACGGGCGCGGGTATAGCGAAGGCCGACGAGGATTTCGTAGGGAGTCAAGGCTGCCGATCGATGCGAATTCGGGACAGCGAAGTGTGCCACAGTCGCTTGTAGCGTACACTTACCGCCCATGCTCAAGCTCTCGCCGACATCGCCGTCCGAATCGGCTGTCCTTCCAGATGCTGAGCGCGCCGTTGCCGCGTCGGCGCGGGCGGCCCCGCCTGCGGCCGCCGGCGCGCTTATCGAAGCCTACCGCGCACACGGCTATCGCCGCGCGTCGATCGATCCGTTGGACAGCGAGCCGCGCGAACGTTCGCTGATCGCCGAGCTCGATCCCCGCACCTATGGCTTGCCGATCGACGAATCGATCTCCTACTCGCTGGATTTTGCCGGCGCCACACATGTCCTCACGCTGTCGGCATTGCTGGCCCGTCTGCGCGAGACCTACTGCGGCTCGGTCGCGATCGATTGCGGGCATGTCCGCGCCAACGAGCAACGGCGCTGGCTGCACGCGCGGATGGAAACTCGCAGCGGTTGGCCCGATCCATCCGGCGACGACTGCGTGCGCGTCCTGGGTCAGCTCGTGGCGGCGGAAGCCTTCGAGCAGCTTCATCGCGCGGACTACGGCGCGTACAAGCAGTTCAGCCTGGAGGGAAGCGAGAGCATTGTCACGCTGCTGCGCGAGACGATCGAAAGCGCCGCCGGACACGGTGTTCAAGCGATCGTGCTAGGCATGCCGCATCGCGGACGTTTGAACATGATGCTGAACGCGCTCGACGTGCCGGCGCAGAAGGTTTTGTCGCTCTTCTCGGCAAGCCCCGACCTGGGGCTGGCGGCCAGGGACCTGAAGGATCACGCGGGCCTTAGCGGCCGGATAAAAACCGCAAGCGGCGAGATCGCGATCCTGCTGGCGCACAACCCGTCTCACCTGGAAAGCGTCTCGCCTGTCGTCTGCGGGATGGCGCGCGCGCTGCAGGATCGCCAGACCGACGCCTCGTCGCGGAGGGTGATGCCGATGCTGATGCACGGCGACGCCTCGTTTTCCGCGCAAGGCATCGTGACCGAGACGCTCAATCTGTCGCAAACGCGCGGCTACGGCGTCGGCGGCACGCTGCACCTGATCCTCAACAACCAGATCGGGTCGACCGTCTCGCATCCGCGCGATTCGCGGTCGACGCTGTCGTGCGCGGACGTCGCGAGAGCCGTCGATGCGCCGATCGTTCATGTCAACGCCGACGATCCCGATGCGGTCGTCTTTGCCGCGCGTCTGGCGACCGCCTTTCGTGCGACGTTCGGCACAGACATCGTCGTCGACCACGTCGGTTATCGGCGCCACGGACACTTCTTCCGCGATGATCCGACGATCACGCAGCCGGCGATGCAGCGCCGGATCCGTCGCCATCGCAGCGTTGTCAGCCTCTACGCCGATCAGCTGTCGCGCCGCGGGCTCGCCGGCGAAGAGCTGGCCGCGACGCTCGGGGCCGATGCGACGGCAGCGATGAAGGCCCAGGCGCCAGACAGCGCCGCCGCGCCGCCTGCGGCCCGCACTTCGCCGCAGACAGCGCCGAGCAAGCCGGTCCGCACGACGATTCCGCTTGGCCAGCTGCGGACGATGATCGAACGTCTGGCAACGGCGCCGCAAGGATTTGTCGAGCATGCCGAATTGAGCAGGATGCTCGACGATTGGCGGCTGGTCGCCCGCGACGCCGATCGCCCGGTCGACTGGCGGCTGGCCGAAAACCTCGCCTACGGCTCGCTGCTGGCGAATGGATTCAACGTTCGGCTGTCGGGTCTGGACGTCGGGCGCGGAACCTTCGTTCACCGGCAACACGTCTGGCACGATCAGGACGCCGACACCGATTGGCAGGACCTGCACGTCCCGCTGCGCCATGTCGCCGACGGCCAGGGCATCTTCTCTGTTTTCGAATCGCCGCTGTCCGAGGAAGCCGTCGTCGGCTTCGAATACGGCTACAGCCTCAAGTGCGGACGCGATCTCGTCGTGTGGGAGGCGCAGTTTGGCGACTTCGTCAACAATGCCCAGGTAATCATCGATCAGTACATCGCGTCCGGCGAAGCCAAATGGGGCTACGAGAGCGGCCTGGTGCTGCTGTTGCCGCACGGGCACGATGGCTGGGGTCCCGAACATTCATGCGCATTCCTGGGGCGGTTCCTGCAGCTATGCGCGTCGGGCAACATGCACGTGGCGATGCCATCGACTGCGGCGCAGATGTTTCACCTGCTTCGTCGCCAGGCGCTCACCGACCACCGTCAACCGCTGGTCGTGATGACACCCAAGCCGTGGCTATACGGCGTTCGCCCGTCGTACTCGCCGCTGCGCAGGCTTGCCGACGACGAATTTCATCCGCTGCTCACCGAAGACCGCGACGCCGACCGCGACGCGGTTACCCGCGTGATCGTGACCAGCGGCAAGCTTTACTACGATCTGGCCGACGAACGCGAAAGAACGGGGCTTCGGGACCGGCCGATACTGCGCGCCGAGCAACTGCACCCGTTTCCGGCGGATGCGCTGGCGAGCGAGCTTCGGCAGTTCCCGCAGCTAGAGCATCTGGTCTGGGCCCAGGAAGAGGCGAGGAATCATGGCGCGTGGCCTCTGGTTCGCGATCAGCTCGAGAGCGCGTTGCCGCCTGGAGTAACGCTGCATTACGCAGGCCGTGCCGCGTCGGCATCGACCGCGGCCGGCAGTGCGGCCGTGCATGCGGTCGAACAGCGTCAGATCGTCGCGGCCGCGTTCGAGGTACCTCGACCTTGACGCCTCACGGCGACGAGGGGGCGCGGTCGGCAAAGCGGGCTGCCCGCCCTCGCCTACATCGCTTTTTCGTTGTCGTCGTTGCCGGGCCGCGACAATAGATAGGTGTGCGAGGCCTGGGCAAACGACATGAACGCCGCGGGCTCCATCGGCCGCGCGAACAGGAAGCCCTGAAGCACGTCGCAGCCGTTCTTCACCAGGAAATCCGCCTGCGCCCGGGTTTCGACGCCTTCGGCGACCGTCTTCAGATGCAAGCCTTTGGCGAGGCCGATCGTCGCTCGCACGATCGATGCATTCGCTTCGCTGGTCATCAGGTCGGCGATGAACGTTCGATCTATTTTCAGCGTATCCAGCTGAAACCCCTTCAGGTAGCTGAGCGACGAGTAGCCGGTGCCGAAATCATCGAGCGCGATCGTCACACCGAGCGACTTGAGCTCGGCGAGTGTCGCCTTGCTGCTGGCGAGATCTTCCATCAACAGCGATTCGGTCAACTCCAGCTCGAGGCTCTGCGGAGCGAACCCGGTATCCTCGAGCACCTTTCTGATCGTGCTCGCGACGTTCTCCTGCCGAAACTGCCTGCTGGAGAGATTGACCGACAGCGTGATCCGCGGCAGCCCGCGTCCGTACCAGGCATTCATTTGCGTGCATGCCGTGCGCAACACCCACTCGCCGATCGAGGCGATCAGCCCCGTCTCTTCCGCGATCGGGATGAATTGCGCGGGTGCGACCATGCCGTACTCCGGGTGGTTCCAGCGCAGCAGCGCCTCGACGCCTGCGAGTCGCCCGGTCTTGGCGGAGATCAGCGGCTGGTAGTGCAGCAGCAGCTCCTTCCTCTCGATCGCATTGAACAGCGCGTTCTCCATCGAAAGGCGGCTGTGCGCGCCGGCGCTCATGTCCAGGCTGTACATCATCAGGCAATCGCCGCCGCGGGCCTTGGCCCTGTACATCGCGACGTCGGCATTCTGCAGCAGCGTCTCCGAGGCTGTGCTCGAGTCGACCGAGATGCTGATCCCGATCGATGCGGTGATATGCAGGTCCTGGCCCTCGACGACGAACGGCTCCTTCAGCGCGGTCAGGCATCGCTCGCCCACGATGACGGCGCTGCCGCCGTCCTGCACGCCCGGCAGCAGAAGGACGAACTCGTCGCCGCCCCACCGCGCGAGCGTGTCGCAGTCGCGGATGCACGTCTTGAGCCGCGCTCCGACCAGCCTCAGCAGCGCGTCCCCCATCCCGTGTCCGAGCGTATCGTTGATATTCTTGAACCGGTCGATGTCGATCATCAGCATCGCGAGCAACGAGCCCTCGCGGCGTGCCTGCGCCAGCCCGCCCGCGAAGCGCTCGTCGAGCAGGAACCGGTTCGGCAACGCCGTCAAATGGTCAGTACGCGCCAGTTCATGCAGGCGCTCCTCCATACGCTTGCGCTCGCTGATGTCGCGCGAAATGCAGAGAATCCGTTGCGTTTCCTCGCCGGCGGCATTCTTCATCCGCTGCAGCGTCGTCTCCAGCCATACGTAATGCTGATCCGCGTGGCGCGCCCGATACATGATCGTCGCCAGCGACTTGGTCTGCAGCGCTTCCGCGACGGCGGTTCGAACAGTGCTGAAGTCGTCCGGGTGCACGAATTCGCAAAGCGAGTGGCCGACCAGCTCGCTCGGCGGTATGCCGAGGATGCTGATCGAGACGGGTGAAGCGTAGATGATCGTTCCATCCGATGCGTGCTTGGTGATCAGGTCGGTCGAATTCTCCGTGATCAGCTGGTACTTCTGCATCGTCTCGATCAAAGCGTCTTCACGGTCGCGCAGGCGAGCGGTCAGGCGGTTGAACGCGCGACGCAGCGCGCGAATCTCGCCACCGCCGGCGCGGCCGGTCAGCGGGGCGATTCTCTCGGTGTGCGCCGAGTAATTCTTCAGGTGATCGGTCAGGACCACCAGCGGGCGCATCAGATAACGCGTCAGTATCCAGATCGACACGACGACCACGATCGAGGCCAGCAGCAGCAGCTGGACGAAATGCCAGGTCAGTTCGTGTACTGCCAGGAACGCCTCGTCTTTCGGATACACGGCTGCGACGATCCAGTTCGACGACGGAACCCGCTTGTAGGTGACGATCGCCTGCCGACCGTCCGATTCCAGCGCTTCCTCGGTTCCTTCGAAGCCTTCGAGCGCACGTTCGAACAAGGGATTGACCCGCGGCGGGAAAGCGCGCTGCGACAGGCGCTCCCGGTCCGGGTGCATGATCAGCTTGCCGTCGGCGGTGACGATGTACAGGTACCCGGTCTTGCCGATCACCGTCTTGGCGATCTTGCCCAGCATTCCCGGACGAGTGAGACCGAGGCTGCCGGTAAGGATCGCGACCATCTGCCCGTCCTTGTCGAAGACGGGCGCGGTCGCGACCAGCACCATGTTCGCATCGCCGACGTTGGTGACGAACGGCTCGGAGATCACCGCTTGGCGCGTGTTGATCGTATCGCGGATGTATGCCCGATCCGATGCGCTGCTGCCTCGCCGGTTGGGTCGAAACGGGCGCTCGGCGAGCGAGATCCCTTCGGCGGTGAAAAGGAAAATCGAACGGTCGACGACGGCGAACAGGCCGGTCGTGGTGTCGAGGTAACGCTGCGCAGCGTCCGACGACGCGAGGTCGGCGGCGGTGATCTCGCTGGCGCTGAGCTTCAGCGCCGCTTGCAGGGTCAGCAGCTTCTGGTCCAGGTTGTCGGCGATGCGCACGACCAGCGTGTTCTGGTCGGCGACCATCACGTTCCACATCTCCTGACGGAAAGACTGCAGCGCCGCCATTCCGATCGCCAGAATGGTGACGAGGAACAACAGCGACGTCGCAATCGACGTCTTGGTGGCAAGAGTGACTCGCGCCGGCTTTCGCAACAGCGAACGAAGTCTGTGTGTAGGATACAAAGTTGCGCGCCTTGGGTTCGACCACCGTTCAACAGCAAGACCTGTGCCGGACAATCCGCCCATGGCACACGCGAGGGCGCCCGGCGAGTACCGCGTCGATACCTGCCGCTGCCAGACACTTCGCTACGCTTTTGCGCGTCGACCGGTCGCGGCGCGACGCTCAAGGCGTCGCTCGGCGCGTGCTACACTCGATTCGCCTTTGCCCGCCTTTCTCCGCATGCAACTCACGCTGGTCGTCCCGGGATTGCTCGACCTTGCGGAGACCGATCCGGCGCGGACCGACGCCGATGGCGCCGCGCTCGCCCGGCTTCTGGCGACCAGCCCGCCCCCCGCAAAGCACGACGGTGCAATCGGCATCGCCTGCGCCGCGCTGGGCATTGCGAAGCAGCGCGACTGGCCGGTGGCGCCGCTGCTCGCGATCGCGGCGAATCTCGACCCCGGCGACGCCTACTGGCTGCTGGCCGAGCCGGTGAGCCTGCTCGTCGGCCAGCTGGATGTGCAGCTTGACGCCGTCGTCGACGATCTCTCTGCGGACGAGGCGGCCGCGTTGCTGGCGACACTGAACTCGCATTTTGCCGGCGACGGGCTGCGTTTCGTCGCCGTCACCCCGGCCCGCTGGCTGATCGCCGCCGCCAGCGTGCAGCGACTCGTCACGCATCCGGCGAACGACGCAATCGGGGCGCCGATATTTCGTTTCCTGCCCGACGGGCCGGACGCGGCGCGCTGGCGGCGATGGCAAAGTGAGATGCAGATGCTGCTTTTTGCCCATCCGGTCGCCAGCGAGCGCGAGCGGCAAGGCCGCGCAGCGGTCAACGGAGTCTGGCTGTCGGGCGGCGGCGTGCGCGTGAGCGAGCAGCCCGCGCCACACATTGAATCGCTGTACGCCGATTCGCCGCTGCCGCGCGATCTCGCGCGCGCCTGCGGCGTGGAGGTCGCATCCGCCGCGCAATCTCTCGAGGCGTGGATGGGAGCCGGACCCAAATCGCCGTCGCTGGTTTGGCTGCCAGCGATCGGCGCGAGCGATCCGAAGTCAGCGCTCGCTGCGCTGGGCCGCGACTGGGCCGGGCCGCTGAGCGAAGCCCTGGCCGCAAGGACGGGGCTCGAACTATCTGTTGCGATATCGGGTCGAGGATGCGCACTGTCGTTTACGCCGCGCCGGCCCTCGCTCGCCGCGCGTTGGCGAGCCCGTCTCGCGCCGCCCGTGCTGTCGACGCAACTGGCGGCGGCCCGGCGCTGAATGGAAATAACGCGCCGCCACGTTCCCGAGACCGCGGCGACGCTCGGCGCCGCGGGCGTCGGGCCGGTCATGGCGCGCATATTCGCCTCGCGCGGCATTGCGTCGACCGCGGAGCTCGACAACGACCTCGCCGGTCTGCCGCCGTGGCAGACGCTCAAAGGCATAGCCGCCGCGAGCGAGCGGCTTGCCTGCGCGATCGAGCGCGGCGAACGGCTGCTTATCGTCGCCGATTACGACGCCGATGGCGCGACCGCCTGCGCGGTCGGGATGCGCGGTCTCGCCGCGATGGGCGCGACGGTCGAGTTCCTGGTGCCGAACCGCTTCGAGTTCGGCTACGGGCTGACCCCCGAGATCGTCGCGCTCGCGGCCGCGCGGCAGCCGAACCTGATCATCACCGTCGACAACGGCATCGCAAGCGTCGAAGGCGTCGCCGCGGCGCGGGCGCTCGGCATCGACGTGCTGATCACCGACCATCACCTGCCCGGCGAGCGGCTGCCGGAGACCGACGTGGATCGTCAATCCCAATCAGCCGGGCTGCACGTTTCCGAGCAAGCATCTGGCGGGCGTCGGTGTGATGTTCTATGTGCTGTGCGCGCTGCGGGCGCTGCTGCGCGAGCGCGGGCATTTCGCGCAGCGCGCCGAGCCGCATCTGGCTGCGCTACTCGACCTGGTGGCGCTGGGCACGATCGCCGACGTCGTCAAGCTCGATCACGCCAACCGCATCCTCGTCGATCAGGGACTGCGCCGAATCCGCGCCGATCGGATGCAGCCGGGCGTGCGCGCACTGCTCGGCGTCGCCGGTCGCGCGCCGCAACGGGCGACCGGCTATGACCTCGGGTTCATCGCCGGCCCGCGCCTCAACGCCGCCGGCCGACTCGCCGACATGTCGGTCGGCATCGCCTGCCTGATGTCCGACGACCAGGCGGACGCCGACCGGATTGCGGCCGAGCTCGACGGGCTCAACCGGGAGCGGCGCGACGTCGAGGCGACGATGCAGGAACAGGCGTTGGCCGCCCTGGAGTGCGGCGTCGACGAAGACGCGTGCACGCTGTGCCTGTACCGCGCCGAATGGCACCAGGGCGTCGTTGGCATCGTCGCATCGCGCCTAAAGGACCGCTACCATCGACCAGCGATCGTCTTCGCGCGCGCCGGTGTCGATGGAGAGCTCCGCGGCTCGGGGCGTGCGATCGCCGGCTTTCATCTGCGCGATGCACTCGACCTTGTCGCCAAGCGCGCGCCGGGAACCATCAGCCGATTCGGTGGACACGCGTACGCTGCCGGCCTGTCGCTGCACGAGACAGCGCTGGCCCGTTTCGCCGATGAGTTCGAAAGAATCGGCCGGGAGTGGCTCTCGCCGGCGCTTCTGATGCGCACGATCGAAACCGACGGCGCACTGGCGGCGGGCGAGTTGACTCTCGGGCTCGCGCAGATGTGCGCAGCGCATGTCTGGGGTCAGGGTTTCCCGGCACCCGCGTTCGACGCCGAGTTCGGGGTCACCGCGCAGCGCGTCGTCGGCGACAAGCATTTGAAGCTCACGCTCTCGCTCGGCCAACAGCGCTTCGAGGCGATCCTTTTCCAGCAGACCGCGCCGCTGCCTCCCCGCATCCGCGCCGCGTACCGACCCGAGGTCAATCACTACCAGGGACTGGACTCGCTGCAGCTGGTGATCGAGCACTGGCTGCCGGTCTGAGAGCCGGCGCCGCCGCTTGGGCGGGTGCCAGCGCGCTTCGTGCAATGCATCAGAATGCTGCGATAGCCGTCGCGGCGCTGCTCGGAACGGGTCTCGCGCGGCTATGACTAAGCCATTGTTTATTTTGACGTGGTTCCGGTGTGCCGCACCAATGCCTGCCTTGTCCGGGTCGAGGTTGTGCAATGCAATGAAAAAGGATAGAGTCGCCGCACTCAAGCGGGGCACTACTGTCCATAACGATCAGGGAAGACCATGCGGCTCAAAGGCAAAGTCTCGATCATCACCGGCGCGGGCCAGGGCATCGGCCAAGCGACCGCGGTCAAATTTGCCCAGGAAGGCGCCAAGGTCGCCGTTTGCGACATCAACGAGGCGACGATCCAGGAAACCGTCGCGAAGATCGAGGAGTTCGGCGGCGAATCGGCCGGCTTTGTGATCGACGTTACCGACAAGCAAAGCATCGCGCGCATGGTCGAGGGGGTGATGGCCAAATGGGGGCGTATCGACACGCTGGTCAATAACGCCGGCATCGTGCAGGACGCGCAATTCAGGAAAATGAGCGATGACCAGTTCGACCGCGTCGTCGACGTCAATTTGAAGGGCGTCTACAACTGCACCAAGGCCGTCGTCGACATCATGCTCGAGCAAAACTCGGGCTGCATCCTCAATGCTTCGTCGATCGTCGGCATCTACGGCAATTTCGGCCAGACCAATTACGCGGCGACCAAATTCGGCGTCATCGGCATGGTCAAGACCTGGGCGCGCGAACTCGGTCGCAAGGGTATTCGCGCCAACGCGATCTGTCCGGGCTTCATCCATACGCCGATTCTGGCGTCGATGCCGGACAAAGTCGTCAAGATGATGGAAGACCGCGTTCCGCTCGGCCGCCTCGGCCAGCCCGAGGAAATCGCAAACACCTACGCGTGGCTCGCCTCCGACGAGGCGAGCTACATCAACGGCGCGGTCATCGAAGTCTCGGGCGGCGCCACGATCTGATCGGGTGCGTTGCTCGCGGCGGCGCTTGAGCGCGCACGCCGCGCTTGGTAGCATGGACGACCTCCCGCCTGGCCGATCCTCATGCGACGATTCTCATTGCTCGCCCCGCTCGCCGTCTGTCGCGCTGTTGCCCGCCCACTCGGCGCACGCTCTCGACAACGTCGATCCGTACATCTGCCCGACGGCACTACACGGCACCGGCACCGATTGCTTTTTCGAGGCGGTCCCGCAGACCTACACGATGTGCCGGCAGGTGAAGAGCATCGAGATCATCGAATTCGGGCTGGCCGGTGCGCAGGTAGGCGTCAACGGCGCCAAGACCGAGGGCTGCATCGAAAAGCACAAGCGGCTGATCGCGCGGCCCTACCAGGCGGCGTTGCGCGAAGCCGCGCGCGACAAGAGGAAAGTGCAGGGCCTGCAGGAACTTTACGCGACCTGGACCCGGAGCCTTGCCGAGCTGACGCCGGGTCCGGAGGAAATCGAAATCGGCTACAAGCAGCGCGTCACGCATCCGTACGGCGCGTTCGAGAAGCAGATCCAGGCGCTGCGCGAACCGACGCCGGTCGCCGCCGCCAAGCCGGCAACCAAGCCGGCGGCCAAGAAAAAGTCCGCTTCGCAGTGACAGCACGCCGCCGCAACGATGCCGCGGCGCGCAATGGCGCCGCGTTGAGAGGACGACGCTGAGCGACACCGAGCTCGGTTCGGTTTTCAACGCCGACGGAGCGCTGGCGCGCAATATTCCCGGCTACCGGCCGCGGCCGCAGCAGATCGCGATGGCCGAAGCGATCGCGCTCGCCATAAAGACGCGCGGACAGCTGCTCGCCGAAGCCGGGACCGGCACCGGCAAGACCTTCGCTTATCTGGTTCCTGCCCTTCTTTCCGGCGGCAAGGTGATCATTTCGACCGGCACCAAGACGCTGCAGGACCAGCTCTACCAGCGCGATCTGCCGCTGGTGCGCGATGCGCTTCGCATCCCGATCAGCGTCGCTCTGCTGAAAGGCCGGGGCAACTATGTCTGCCACCATCATCTGGCGCGGACGGCGGCGCAGCCGACGTTCGCCTCCCGCGCCGATATCGGGTATCTGAAGCGTATCGAGTCGTTCGCGCGCACATCGGAAAGCGGCGACAAGAGCGAGGTCGCCGACGTTCCGGAGAATGCCGCGATCTGGGCCGACGTCACCTCGACGCGTGAGAACTGTCTCGGCACCGAATGCGCGCATTACAACGAATGCTTTGTGATGAACGCGCGCAAGCAGGCGCTCGCCGCCGACGTCGTCGTCATCAACCATCATCTGTTCTTCGCCGACGTCATGCTGAAGGACGAGGGCATCGCCGAGCTGCTGCCCGCGTCGAATACGGTGATCCTCGACGAGGCACACCAGCTTCCCGAGACCGCGACGCTGTTTTTCGGCGAGGAAGTCACCGGCGGTCAACTGGGTGAGCTTGCGCGCGACGCCGAGCTCGAGGGCCTCAAGGCCGCGCGCGACTATGCGCCGCTGCCCGCCGCCGCGCAGGCGCTCGGGCTGGCGCTACGGCGGTTCCGGCTGGCCGGAGGAGAAGCGCCGGCCAAGCTGCCGCGCGCCGTCGCGATGCGGCGCGCCGGCTTCGATGAAGCGCTGGAAGCGCTCGACGCGGCGCTGGCGGCACTGGCAGTCGAGCTCGGCAAGCAGGCCGAGCGCAGCGACGATCTGGCGCAGTGTGCGCATCGCGCCGACGATGCGCTGGCGCGACTCGCGCGCTGGCGCGATCACGACGATCCGGAGTGGATCCGCTGGGTCGACATCGGCGCGTCGGGCTGGCAACTGCGGGCGTCGCCGCTGTCGGTGGCCGAGATATTCGCCAAGCAGGTGACCGACCATGCCCGCGCCTGGATCTTCACCTCGGCGACCCTGGCGATCGGCAGCGACTTCTCGCTCTATCAGCGCGAGCTGGGCCTGGGCGAGGCTTCGACCGGCTACTGGGAGAGCCCGTTCGACTACGCGCGTCAGGCCTTGTTGTATCTGCCGCGCGAATTGCCCGAGCCGAACAGCTTCGAGCACACCGATGCGGTCGTCGCGGCCGCACTGCCGGTGCTGAAGGCCAGCGGCGGTCGCGCCTTTCTGCTGTTCACGACGCTGCGTGCACTGGCCCGCGCGCGCGAATCGCTGGAGACTCTCTTCAAGCGCGAAGGGGTCGATTTTCCGCTGCTGGTGCAAGGCGAGGGTTCGCGCACCGAGTTGCTGACGCGCTTCCGCCGCCTCGGCAACGCCGTTCTACTGGGCAGCCAGAGCTTCTGGGAGGGCGTCGACGTGCAAGGCGAAGCCTTGTCGGTGGTGATCATCGACAAGCTGCCATTCGCTCCGCCCGACGATCCCCTGCTTGCTGCGCGGCTCGAGCACATCGCGCGCCAGGGCGGCAATCCGTTCTTCGACTATCAATTGCCGCAGGCGGCGATCAGCCTCAAGCAGGGCGCGGGCAGGCTGATCCGCTCGGAGACCGATCGCGGCGTCCTGATGATCTGCGACCGGCGGCTGGTCGACAAGCCGTATGGCCGCCGTATATGGCAGGCGCTCCCGCCGATGCGGCGTACGCGCGAGCTCGCCGAGGTCCGGGCTTTTTTCGCCCCGGTGTCGGTCGAGGGCTAGGTTTTCTGGCAGAGGGGTCGCCAGCTTCCGAACCAGCAACGCGACAGGGCCGTCTCGGCGTCGCTGGCCTAGCCGCCTCCGGGGTCGCATCCCCGCGCTACGCGCGGGGCCCCTGCTCCGCCCTCCGGCGTCGCCGTCTCAGAACGATGCCGCGAGTGCGCGCGTATACGCTTCGCCGGCCTTCCGCCTCCGGGGTCGCATCCCCGCGCTACGCGCGGGGCCCCTGCTCCGCCCTCCGGCGTCCTATCCCCGCGCTACGCGCGGGGCCCCCGTCTTACCAGAATTGCCACCAGGGTTTGGAGACTTCGCTCAGCGGCAGCGGCGGCGGCTGCTCCTTTCCCCAGAATTTCCACCACGGCCTGGTCGCGCTCGCCGTGAAGTATCTGCCGTTGGGAAAGGTTTCCTTCAGCACGCGGCGCGTGTCGTCGCGCAGCTCGATCATGCCCATCTTGTCGTAGCTTTCCGTCAGCAGCACCAGCGCGTCCTCGTTGGCGGGCGTCTTCGGATAATTGACCAGCGTCGCCTGCGCGCGGTTGACCGCCGCCACGTAGGCGCCGCGGTTGTAGTAATAGCGCGCGACGTGGACTTCGTAACCGGCCAGCGCATTGGTCAGATACCGCATGCGCTCGGCCGAATCTTGGGCGTACCTGCTCTCGGGAAAGCGCGTCACGAGCTCGCGGAACGCGCCGTACGACTCCTTGGTCATCTTCGGATCGCGCTCGGACAGATCGGTCTCGACCACGTAGCCGAGCAGTCCCTGATCCTCGCGGAAATTGACCAGGCCCTTCAGGTAGTACGCGTAGTCGACGTTCGGGTGATTGGGATAGGTGCGGATGAAGCGATCGCAGGCGGCGATCGCCGATGTCCCCTCGCCCGAGCGATAGTTCGCGTAGGCGCCTTCGAGAATCGCCTGCTGCGCGAGCCGGCCGTACGGGAACCGGCTCTCCAGCGTGTCGAAGAGCTTGATCGCGCGCGTATAATTGGACGCCTGCAGCGACTCGTGCGCATCCTTGTAGAGTCGCTCCGCCGTCCAGCTCGCGGTCTCGTCCTTGACCTCCGGCAGCAAGTTGCACCCCGCGAGGGCCGCACACATCAAGACCAGTGACGCAACCGAATATCTGCTCAGCTTCGACATCATTGCCTGCTCCGCACGTAGCCGTGGATTATAACCCCGACGCAGCGGGTGGCGCCCATCTTGCGCTGACCATACCGGCCGAGTTCGCGGGCATGCGGCTGGATCGGGCACTCGCGCAATTGATGCCCGAGCATTCGCGCAGCCGCATCCGGACCTGGATCGATGGCGGCCGGGTTCTGCTTGCCGGCGCGCCGGCGGACGCGAGCCGCAAGGTCGGCGGCGGCGAGCATGTCCTGGTCTATCCGTTGTCCGATCCCGCAGCGGCTTCGTTCGCGCCGCAGGCACTGCCGTTGACGATCGTGCACGAGGACGAGGCAATACTCGTGATCGACAAGCCGGCCGGCCTGGTCGTTCATCCCGGCAGCGGCAACCGCGACGGCACGCTTGCCAACGCACTGCTGCACCATGCGCCGCAACTTGCCGCCGTCGCGCGTGCGGGCATTGTGCATCGCCTGGACAAGGATACGAGCGGCCTCTTGGTCGTGGCCAAAACAGAAATCGCACAAACCGATCTCGTGCGCCAGCTGCAGGCGAAGACCGTCCACCGCGAATATCTGGCGCTCGCCGCCGGTGACATCGTCCGCGGCGGCGCGATCGACGCACCGATCGGGCGTCATCCGGTCCGGCGCACGTCGATGGCGATCGTCGCGAGCGGGAAAGCCGCGGTCACGCGTTACGAAGTGCGCGAGCGATTCGGCGATTGCACGCTGCTGGCTTGCCGGCTCGAAACCGGCCGCACCCACCAGATCCGCGTTCACCTGACCTCGCTCGGACATCCGCTGGTCGGGGATCCGACGTATGGCAAAAAGCGTGGCATCGCGTTCGGGCGGCAGGCGCTCCACGCGTGGCGCCTCGGTCTCGTCCATCCATCGACGAAGACACCGGCGCAGTGGGAATCGCCGCTGCCATCCGACTTCGCCTCGCTGCTCGCGACCTTGCGCGGGCGCGCCTCAGATGCGCGCTGACGCGGCGCTCGCGGCGCAGTTCGTCTCGGCAGGACTCGACTGGATCGTGCCGGACTGGCCGGCGCCCGCGCCGGTGCGCGCATTCTCCACCACGCGTAACGGGGTCGGCGGCCGCGCCGTCGACTTCGCGCGCGACCGCATGGATGCCGGCGCGCGGGCGCTGCTCAAGCGCTTCCTGCCCGGTCGAGCCGCTGTGGCTCGCACAGGCGCACGGCACGGCCATCGCGAGCGCCGACGTCGGGCACCGCCGCGCACCCGAAGCCGACGTCGCGGTTTCGCGTTCTCCCGGCAATGTCTGTGCGGTGCTGTCGGCCGATTGCCTGCCGGTGCTCCTCGCCGACCGGCGCGGCAGCATCGTCGCCGCCGCGCATGCCGGATGGCGCGGGCTCGCTTCCGGCGTGCTCGAAGCCGCGGTCGGGTCGATGCAGACCGAGCCGGCCGACGTGCTCGCATGGCTCGGACCGGCGATAGGCTCGGACGCGTTCGAAGTGGGCCCCGACGTCCACGCCGCGTTCTGCGATCGCGACGCTGCTGCTGCGGCGTGCTTCGTCGCGACGCGCGAAGGCAAGTGGCATGCCGATCTTTACGCGCTGGCGCGACGTGCGCTGACCCGCACCGGCGTCGACGCCGCGGCAATCCACGGAGGCGGCCGTTGCACTTACACCGAACGCTTGAGCTTCCACTCGTATCGTCGCGGCGGTTCCGACCGCGCCGCGAGAATGGCAACGCTGATCTGGCTCGCCCCCGGCTGAGACCGAAATGAGCGCTCTCGTATAATGCGTTGGCGATGACAGCGCTCTCTCCACTCTTTGCGATCGTCGTCGCGTGTCTCGCCGGCGGCGTGCTGGCGATCCTCGCCGCCGCCGGCACGCTGGCGCTGCACGCGCGCTGGATTTCCAAGCTCGTCAGTTTTGCCGTCGGTGCGCTGCTCGGCGCCGTGTTTCTGGAATTGCTTCCGCACGCGCTCGAGCATGGGTCGACCGAAAGCGTGATGGCGACCGTGCTCGGCGGCTTGCTGCTGTTCTTTCTGCTGGAAAAACTGGTTCTGTGGCGGCACAGTCACCTCGACGCGGAGGCGCTCGGAGAGGACGGGCAAGGCGCCGGCGCGCCGCATGCGCACGGCGGCGACGGCGGTCGCTCCGGCCTGATGATCGTGATCGGCAACAGCGTGCACAATTTCTGCGATGGCATCGTGATCGCAGCCGCGTTTCTGACCGACTTCGCGCTCGGCACGGCAACCGCGCTGGCGATCGTCGCGCATGCGATTCCGCAGCAGGTCGGAGACTTCGCGGTGCTGTTGCACTCCGGGTACGCACGCCGACGCGCGTTCGCCTACAACCTGGCTACCGGGGTCGCGACCTTGTTGGGCGGCCTCGCCGGCTATGCTGCGCTCGCCTCGATGCAGCACGTGCTTCCGACCGTGCTCGCGATCGCATCGGCGAGCCTGCTCTACGTCGCCGTGGCGGACCTGATCCCCAGCCTGCATCGGCATCCGGCGCCGGCGGCGACGGTGCAGCAATTGCTGCTGATCGGTATCGGCATCGGCATTGATTGCGGTCGTGCATCTGTGGCTCGAGGGCTGATGCCGATGAACACGCCTAGACGCGCGAAGACAAAGCCGGCGCCGGCCGCTCGGGCGGCGACTCAGGTGGCAGCTCAGGCGCCAACTCAGTTGGCAAATGAAGCGGCAAACGAATGGTCGGATCTCGCGCGCCGCTGGCAGGACATCGGCGCGCAATGGACGCAACTGTGGGCCGACGCGGCGCTGGGCACCGTGCGGTCGATGCCGGCGAGCTTGCCGTCAGCCGCCATGCCTTCCGGGCTGCCGTCGGTATCGATCGATGCGGCGGCTGCGGCGCAACTGACCGAGCGGTACGCCAGGAGATTCGAGGAACTGTGGGCGCGCGCGGCGGAAGGCAGGACTGCGCCGGTCCCGGCGCACGGCCCGGCCGACCGCCGCTTCTCGGACAAGGCCTGGCGCGAGCATCCGTACTTCGCGTGGCTGCGCGACGCCTATCTGCTCTACGGCGAGTATGTGCGCGAGCTCGCTGCACTGGCGCAAAGCGACGACGCCACGAAGAGGCGTCTGGTCTTTCTCGCCCAGCAGTATGTCGACGCGATTTCACCGTCGAATTTCCTCGCCACCAACCCGGAGGCGCTGCAGCGCGCCCTCGCGACCGGCGGGACGTCGATTGCGCAAGGGCTGTCGAACCTGGTCTCCGACGCGCAGCGCGGACGCATCGCGATGACCGACGAAAGCGCATTCGAGGTCGGCCGCAACCTCGCGACGACTCCGGGCAGCGTCGTGTATCGCAATCCGCTGATCGAGCTGATCCAGTACGCGCC
Source organism: uncultured beta proteobacterium (assembly GCA_963697485.1). Classification (GTDB taxonomy): domain Bacteria; phylum Pseudomonadota; class Gammaproteobacteria; order Burkholderiales; family Casimicrobiaceae; genus PALSA-1003. The sequence goes on along the minus strand of CAVOOD010000003.1, from coordinate 490,899 downwards.
GACGACCCGCGAGGTCGCCAGGCGGCCGCTGCTGATCGTGCCGCCCTGCATCAACAAGTACTACATCCTCGACCTGCAGCCGGACAATTCCTTCGTGCGCTACGCCGTCGGCGAGGGCCATACGGTATTCATGATCTCCTGGCGCAACATTCCGACCGAGCTCGGCGGCCTCGACCTGGGACGACTATCTCGAGCAAGGCGTCCTGGCCGCGCTCGATGCGGCGCGAGAAATCGCCGGCAGCAAGACGGTCAATGCGCTCGGATTCTGCGTCGGCGGCACGCTGCTTGCCTGCGCGCTGGCGGTGCTTGCGGCGCGGCGCGAGACGCCGGTGGCCAGCGCGACCTTCCTCGCGACGATGCTCGACTTCGCCGATCCGGGCGACATCGGCGTCTATGTCTCGCGCGAAGGGCTTGCGTCCCGCACGCCGGCGCTCTGCGGCGGCGGCCGCATCCAGGGCAGCGAACTCGCCAGTGCGTTCGCAAGCCTCCGACCGAACGAGCTCGTCTGGAACTACGTCGTCGGCAATTATCTGAAAGGACAGACGCCGCCGGCATTCGACCTGCTTTACTGGAACAGCGACTCGGCCAATCTTCCGGGGCCGATGTACGTCGAGTACCTGCGCGACATGTATCTGGACAATCGCCTGCGCGAGCCCGACGCGCTGTCGATGTGCGGTCAGCCGATCGACTTGAAGCGCATCGCGATGCCGGCCTACGTTCTCGCCACCCGCGAAGACCACATCGTGCCCTGGCGCACCGCGTACAAGAGCGTCGCCTTGCTCGGCGGCGACCTGACGTTCGTGCTCGGCGCCTCGGGCCATATCGCCGGCGTGATCAATCCGCCGGCGAAAAACAGGCGTAACTTCTGGACCAATCAGCTGCTGACCGATGATCCGGACGACTGGCTGGCGCGCGCCCGGACGCAGCCCGGCAGCTGGTGGCCGCACTGGGCGGCATGGCTCAACGACTACAGCGGCGGACTGCGGGCGGCACCCGAAGCGCCCGGCAGCGACAAGCATCGGCCGCTGTCACCGGCGCCGGGAAGCTACGTCATCGAACGCGTACCCTAGCCGCAGCGCGAGCGCTCGCCCTCGATCAACGCATCCCCCGCTGCCGGTAAGTCGCGGGCTGCGATACCATAGCATGGCGATCATCCGATCCCGGGCCTAAGCAAGCCGGGCGTCACGGCCAATCTTTTGCGGAGAATTTCATGAGCGACATCGTCATCGCGGGCGCATTGCGCACGGCGATCGGTAAATTCGGCGGCACGCTGGCCAAGACGCCGGCGCCCGAGCTCGGCGCCACGGTGATCGCCGCGCTGCTCGCCCGTTACAAGTTGCAGCCCGAGCAGATCTCCGAAGTGATCCTGGGTCAGGTGCTGACCGCGGGCAGCGGCCAGAATCCGGCGCGGCAGTCGCTCGATCAAGGCGGGCCTGCCTGCGGAGATTCCCGCGATGACGATCAACAAGGTCTGCGGCTCGGGACTGAAGGCGGTGATGCTGGCCGCGCAGGCAGTGCGCTGCGGCGACGCCGACATCGTCATCGCCGGCGGCCAGGAAAACATGAGTGCGGCGCCGCACGTGCTGCCCGGCTCGCGCGACGGCTTTCGCATGGGCGACGCCAAGCTGATCGACAGCATGATCGTCGACGGCCTGTGGGACGTCTACAACCAGTACCACATGGGCATCACCGCCGAGAACGTCGCCAAGCAGTACGCCGTTTCGCGCGCGCAACAGGACGAGTTCGCCGTCGCGAGCCAGAACAAGGCCGAAGCGGCGCAGAAGGCCGGCAAGTTCAAGGACGAGATCGTTCCGGTGATGATCCCGCAGCGCAAAGGCGATCCGGTCGCATTCGACAGCGACGAATTCATCAAGACGGGCGCGACGCTCGATGCGCTGTCGGCGTTGCGGCCGGCGTTCGACAAGCAAGGCAGCGTCACCGCAGGCAATGCGTCGGGCATCAACGATGGCGCGGCTGCGGTGCTGGTGATGAGCGCCGAGCGCGCCGCGCAGCTCGGCCTGAAGCCGCTGGCGAAGATCAGGGCCTTCGCGTCGTCGGGCGTCGATCCGTCGATCATGGGCATGGGACCGGTGCCGGCGTCGCGGCGCGCGCTGGAAAAGGCCGGGTGGAAGCCTGCGGATCTCGATCTGATGGAGATCAACGAGGCGTTCGCCGCGCAGGCGTGCGCGGTCAACAAGGAAATGGGCTGGGATACGACAAAGATCAACGTCAACGGCGGCGCGATCGCGCTCGGCCATCCGATCGGCGCGTCCGGCTGCCGGATACTGGTGACGCTGCTGTACGAAATGGCGCGGCGCGACGCCAAGAAAGGCCTGGCGTCGCTTTGCATCGGCGGCGGCATGGGGGTCGCGATGGCGGTCGAGCGCTGAAGCGGGAAAGTCGCGCTGCACGACGAACAGCGGAACGCACATCAGGATAAAGGAGGAGACGATGGCAAAGGACAAGCAGCGAATTGCGTTGGTCACCGGCGGCATGGGCGGCCTCGGCGAGGCGATCTGCGTCAAGCTCGCCGCGCTCGGCCATACGGTCGTGACCACGCATTCGCCGGGCAACCTCAAGGCGCAGGAATGGCTCGAGACGATGAAACAAGCCGGGCACCGGTTCTATGCCTATCCCTGCGATGTCGTCGACTGGGAGTCGTGCGTCGCCTGCGTCGCACGCGTCGTAGCCGACGTCGGCCCGGTCGACGTGCTGGTCAACAACGCCGGCATCACCCGCGACATGACGTTCAAGAAGATGGACAAGGCGAACTGGGATGCGGTGATCCGCACCAATCTCGACTCGTGCTTCAACATGACCAAGCAGGTCTGCGACGGCATGGTCGAGCGCGGCTGGGGCCGCATCATCAACATCTCGTCGGTCAACGGCCAGAAGGGCGCGTTCGGCCAGACCAACTACTCGGCCGCCAAGGCCGGCATGCACGGCTTCACCAAGGCGCTGGCGCTCGAAGTCGCGCGCAAGGGCGTGACCGTCAACACGATCTCGCCCGGCTACATCGGCACCAAGATGGTGATGGCGATCCCGCAGGAAGTGCTGGACTCGAAGATCATCCCGCAGATTCCGATGGGCCGTCTGGGCAAGCCCGACGAAGTCGCGGGGCTGGTCGCCTATCTGTCATCGGAGGAGGCGGCGTTCGTCACCGGCGCCAACATCGCGATCAACGGCGGCCAGCACATGTTCTAGCGGCGTCGACACGCAATGTCTGCTCCACATCGATCGCTCAGTGGGCCCAGGCGAGGGCGAAAAAAAGCCCCGGATCTTTCGACCCAGGGCTCAGGCTGTTGGCTTTAGGAGGAGGAAAAGCCAGCAGTTACTACCACTGCCCTGGACCAGATTTAACAACCGTTGACGGTCATTAATCCGATACAGGTGGAGCCAGCAAACTCTAGGTTGGGACCGTCTCTACGGTTTCAAGCACCCAACGTGGCTCGCATTGACTGTCTGCCTTACGCGGCCTTGCGGCCCTTGGCGGCCGGCTTGGTCGCATTGGCAGCGTTGGCGGCCGCGGCGCGAACCGAGGCGTCGGCGAAGCTGACAACCTGCTTGGTGGCCTTCGAGAACTGATCGAACGCCGCGGTCGTCGCCGCCACCGTCGACTTCAACGCCGTCACGGCGACATCGGATCCGGCGGGCGCGTTCTTGCTGGCATTGTCGACCCACACCGCGAAGCCCTTGGTGTAGGCAGCCCACGCCTGCTCGGCCAGCGCCGAGAAATCGGCTTGCGCTTCGGAGGCGATCTGGTAGACGCCGCGCGAATACCCGAGGGCGTTCTGCACGCCGGCTTCGGTCAGCTTGGCGCGGACCGCGGCCAATTCCTGGACGTCCTTGATGCCGGCGACCGCGTTGGCGGTATAGACACCGTTCTCGAGGACGATCTTGGCGGCCTGGAGGTTGAGCTTGGCGAGTTGCTCCGCCTTGTCCAGCGACAGCGTCGCGAGCTTGACGGCATTGTCGTAGCCTGCCTTGTTGATTTCGGCGAATTGTTCGGTTGCGTTGTACATGGTCATATCCTTTTCCCGTTGGGTTCGAGGACCCTAAGACGGGTCCGAATAAGGCGGGCTGCCTGGGACTCTTCCGGTCGCCGGCCCTTCGCCGAACGACCCCGGGACTACATCCCGTTTGCTGCACCGCACAATTCACATTGTAGGGACGACGGAACCACCAGTCAAGGACTTTTTTGTGCATCGCACCAATCCGGCCGGGAAGCCGGCGAAGCCGAATCAAACGCTCAAATAAATCAGCGGGTTATAATGCGCGTTCGAAGCCCCGGAGTTCACGCATGGCCAAGCCGATCCGCATTATCAAGAAGTACCCGAACCGCCGTCTGTACGACACCGCCAACAGCGGCTACATCACCTTGGCGGACGTCAAGCAGATGGTGCTCGAATTCATCGATTTCCAGGTCATCGATGCGAAGTCCGGCGACGACCTGACGCGCAGCATCCTGCTGCAGATCATTCTCGAGGAAGAGTCGGTCGGCGTGCCGATGTTCTCCAGCGAGATGCTGTCGCAGATGATCCGTTTTTACGGCAATGCGCTGCAGGGCATCATGGGCAATTACATGGAGCAGAACGTCAAGGCGTTCATGGCGATCCAGGGCAAGCTGCAGGACCAGGCGAAACAGATCTACGGCGACAAGATGATGCTGACGCCGGACCTGTGGAAGCAGTTTCTCCAGATGCAGGCGCCGGCGATGCAGGGCATGCTCGGCAACTATCTCGAGCAGAGCGCCAAGCTGTTCATGGACATGCAGCAGCGTATGCAGGACCAGACGCGCGGCCTGTTTACCGCCTTCCCCTTTCCCAATTTCGGCGCCACGCAACCGTCGCCCGACGACGAGAAAAAGCGCTGATGCCCGAAGCGCCGCAACATCCGCATTGCACCGCGCCATATTTGCGCAGCGCACGATAGCCCGATGACGTCCAAGTCCACGCTGGCGCGCGCCCGACCGCGCCCCGCTCCGGCGCCGCGCGTCGGCTTCGTCTCGCTCGGCTGCCCGAAGGCGCTGGTCGATTCCGAGCAGATCCTGACACGGCTCTCCGCCGAAGGTTACGCGATCGCGCCGACATACGACGGCGCCGACCTGGTGGTCGTCAACACCTGCGGCTTCATCGACGCCGCGGTCGACGAGTCGCTGTCGGCGATCGGCGAGGCGCTGGCCGAAAACGGCAAGGTCATCGTCACCGGCTGCCTCGGCGCCAAGGAAGGCGGCGCATTCGTGCGCGCCGCGCATCCGAAGGTGCTCGCGGTAACCGGGCCGCACGCCGCATCCGAGGTGATGGCGGCGGTGCACGAGCATCTGCCGAAGCCGCACGATCCGTTCGTCGATCTGCTGCCATCCCCGACCAGCAAAATCGGCATCAAGCTGACGCCCGAAGCACTATGCGTATCTGAAGATCAGCGAGGGCTGCAACCACCGCTGCACGTTCTGCATCATTCCGTCGCTGCGCGGCGATCTGGTCAGCCGGCCGATCGGCGAGGTGATGAACGAGGCGGAGAACCTGCTGAAGGCCGGCGTGCGCGAGCTCCTGGTCGTGTCGCAGGACACCAGCGCGTACGGCGTCGATGTCCGCTATCGCACCGGATTCTGGCGCGGCCGGCCGCTGAAGACGCGGATGACCGAGCTCGCGGCGGCGCTCGCGACGCTGGCCGCCGAATACGGCGCCTGGGTGCGCCTGCACTACGTCTATCCGTATCCGCACGTCGACGAGAGCATCGCGCTGATGGCTAGCGACGGCGGCCCCGGTCTGCTGCCGTATCTCGACGTGCCCTTCCAGCACGCGAGCCCGCGCATCCTCAAGCTGATGAAGCGCCCGGCGAACGTCGAAAACAATCTGCGAGCGGATCCGGGCCTGGCGCGCCGCGTGCCCGGAGCTGACGATACGCTCGACGTTCATCGTCGGATTTCCGGGCGAGACCGACGCCGAATTCGAAGCGCTGCTCGAATTCCTGAGCGAGGCCGAGCTCGATCGGGTCGGCTGCTTCGCGTATTCGCCGGTCGACGGCGCGGCGGCCAACGCGCTGCCCGATCCGGTTCCGGACGCGCTCCGCGAGGAGCGTCGCGCGCGGTTCATGGCAACGCAGGAAGCGATCAGCGCCCGGCGGCTCAAGCGAAGGATCGGCACGACGCTCGAGGTGCTGGTCGACTCGCACGAAGGCGCGCGGGCGTTGGCGCGCAGTGCCGCCGATGCGCCGGAGATCGACGGCACCGTAGCCGTGGCCGATGGCGCGGCGCTCGCCGTCGGCGAGTTCGCCCGCGTGCGCATCACCGGCGCGAGCGCGCACGACCTGACCGGCGTGCGGGCCTGACGCGGCGCGCGCCTATTTCTGCGGCAGGTTGCGCAGCACTGCGGCGAGCTGCTCGAGGACGTTGCTCAACGCGGTGTTGAATCCGCGCACCAGCGCATCGGCCGAGCGCGAAGACACGTCGATGCGCGCGCCGAGCTCGCCGTTCCAGACGAAGGTGCCCGGCCGCGGCGGCGCTGCTGCTGACAAAGAACTTCGACCTTCAGCACCGAGGCCGGGTGCGCGGGATCGCGCAGGTCGGCGTAGAGCTCGGTGACGAATGCTTCCAGCGCGAAGTCGCCGTCGAGCGACGTCGACGGCGGCAGCACGGCGCGGTAGATCCCGGTCGCCGCAAGCCACGTCGCGGTCGCCTCGCCGATCATCGTCGCCGGCGAGACCAGGAATTCCTCGTAGAAGTCGGTCTCGTACTTGAGATCGCTCTTCGCGGTAGACCAGTGTCCTGCCGCGAAACGGCGCGGCCACGGTGATCGCTTCCACCTTGAGCGTTGCCGTTCCGGGCGTCGCGACTCTTGTTCGACGGCGGCGGCGGCTCGAGCAGGTAGGTCGACTTGACCGGCGATGGGCGCGAGAGCGAGCCGCACGCGGCGACGGCGAGCGCCAGCGCGGACGCGAGTGCCCGCCGGCGCGACAGGGAGACTGCTGGGTTCATGGCTGGAGGCCTTTCGCCGGCGGCGGCGGAGCGCCGAGCAGCAGCTGCGACGGATAGCGCTTGGCGTTCTCGGACAGGTCGCGCAGGTTTTCGGTCAGCTGGCGCAGGTTGTCGAATGCCTTTTTCAGATCGGCTTCGCCGCTGCCGGTAAGCCGGTCGAGGCGGGTCAGCGTGCTCTGCAGGTGCGCGAGCGACTTCGCCAGATTCGGATCGTCGAGCGTCTTCTTGAGCTGCACGACCGCCGCGTCGGCGTCGGAGGGCAGGCGCTTCAGCGCCGGATCGTCGAGCACCGCGCCCAGCCGCTGATTGGTCGTGCGCAGCTCGGCCAGCAGCGCGACGCTTTCGTTGCTGATCTTGTCGATCGCCAGCTGGTCGAGCTTGTGATCGATCTTGTCCATAACGCGCGTCGCGCTCTGCGACAGCTTCGCCGTGTCGATCGCGTCGATGCGGCTGTTGGTCGTCACCAGCAGCTTGTTGACGTTGGCCAGCGTGGCCTCGAGGTCGAGCTTCTGCAGTCGTCCCATGATGTCCGACGCGGCGGCGATGAATGCGGTAACCGTCGACTGCGCGCTCGGGATGTAGAGATTGTTGGGCGTCCAGGTGATCGGCAGCATCGGGATTGGTCTTCGGATCGACGTAGTCGATCTCGAGATAACTGGTCCCGGTGATCCCCTGCGGCGCGAGGCGCACGCGCAGACCGCGATCGATCTCCGACCTTGGCCGTGTCCGGACGCGTGATGTCGCCGCCTGCACGACCGCCGATCAGCCGCGGCAGGATCGTCGCCTCGATCATCACGTAGCGCAGCCGCGCCGGCATCGGTTGATCCTGTTCGTAGACGTTGTAGGTGAAGCCGATGCGACGCACCTCGCCGACGACGACGCCGCGGTACCTGACCTTCGAGCCGACTTCGAGGCCCTGCACCGACTCGTTCAGATAGGTCTCCATCGTGACCTTCGACTGGAACAACTGGCCGGAGCCGAGGATCAGCAGCAGCAGCACCAGCGCCACAGTCCCGCCGATGACGAACAAACCGATCTTGAAGAAGTTGGCTTGTGCGCTCATCGCCGGTTACGCCGGTTCGGCGGCGACTTCGCGCCGGAAGAACCGCCGCACCCACGGATTGTCGCTGGTGTCGCGGAGCACCTTCGGATCGCCCTCGGCGATGATGCCCTTGGTGCGTTTGTCGAGCATGATCACCCGATCGGCGATCGTGTAGATGGAGGCGAGCTCGTGCGTGACGACGACGAAAGTGATGCGCAGGCTCTTCGCCAGCCGCAGGATCAGCTGGTCGAGCTCGGCCGAGGTGATCGGGTCGAGTCCGGCCGACGGCTCGTCGAGGAACAGGATCATCGGGTCGAGCGCCATCGCGCGCGCGATCGCGGCCCGCTTTTGCATGCCGCCGCTGATCTCGGCCGGCATGTGGCCGCAAAAGGCATCGAGCCCGACCAGCTGCAGCTTCATCCTCGCGACCAGGTCCATCGCCGCGTCGTCCAGCGTCGTGTATTCCTCCAGCGGCAGGCGCACGTTTTCGAGCAAGGTCATCGACCCGAACAGCGCGCCGCTCTGGTACATCACGCCGATCTTGTTCAGGATCGCGCGCCGGGCCGCGCCCTCGGCTGTGACGATATCGTCGCCCTCGATCCGGATGCTGCCCGCCATCGGCTGGTAGAGCCCGATCATGTGCTTGAGCAGCGTGCTCTTGCCGCTGCCCGAGCCGCCCAGGATGACGAAGACCTCGCCGCGATGGACGCTGAAGTTGATGTCCTGCATCAGCACGTTGCCTTCGTACCCGGCGGTCAGGTGCTCCACGGTGATGATCGGATCGGCGGCCATGCGGGGGGTGTGAGTCAAATGTCGAGCAGATAGTAGACGAAGGCGTACATGCCGTCGACGACAACCAGCAGGACGATGCTCGAGACCACCGCGCGCGTTGCGGATATGCCGACAGCGCTGGCGCCGGTCTGCGTCTGCAGGCCGCGCAGGCAGCCGACACCGGCGATAAGGACGGCGAATACCGGCGCCTTCGCCAGTCCGGCCAGCAAGTCTTTCACATCGACCAGGCTGTCGACCTCGTGCAGGAAGCTGACGATCGGGATATTGAAGGTGATCATCGTAATCGCGCCGCCGAGGATGCCGATCAGGTCGGCGAACAGCGTAAGCAGCGGCATCATCAGCAGCGCCGCGAGGATCCGGGTCACGACCAGAAAGCGGACCGGATCGAGTCCCATCGTCGTCAGCGCGTTCAGCTCCTCGTTCACTTTCATCGTGCCGATCTCGGCGGCGAACGCCGCGCCCGACCGTCCGGCGAGCAGGATCGCCGTCATCAGCGGTCCGAGCTCGCGCAGGATCGACAATCCGACCAGATCGGCGACAAAAAGCTCGGCGCCGAACTGGCGCATCGGCACCGCGGCCTGGAAGGCCAGGATGATGCCGAGCAGAAACGAGATCAGCGCGACGATCGGCAGCGCATTGACGCCGACCTGCTCGCAGGTATACCAGACGTCCTTCCAGCGCACGCGCGCCGGATCCTTCGCCGCTTGCCACAGCGCGGCCGCCGTCTCGCCGATGAACGCGACCTGCGTCGCGCATGTCGCGGCCGGTGATCGCCGCGGCGCGTCCGATCTCCGCGATGACGTTGATCCGCGTAACGTGCGGCACGACCGGCGCTTGCATCGCCGTCGGATCGAACTGGTCGAGCAGCGCCTTGAATTCGGGCCGCAATCCGGAGACAGATACTGGCGCACTAGCCGCCCGCGGCTGCCGCAGCAGATCGATCAGCATGGCGATCCCTGCGCCGTCGCAGTAATCGACGCCCGATGCTTCGATGACGATGGCGCGCTCGGGAGCCGCAGCCAGCGCTGCGAGCGCGTCGTGCCAGACGCTGGCGATCGAATAGGCGTCGAGCCGTCCGGCAAGCCTCAACTCGCGGCTGCCTGCCGCGGCATCGGACACCGTCAGCGTCGCCGCCGGCGCCGATGCGGTCATCGGGCCTGCCGCAGCGGTCACTACAGCAGCTCGACTTGCGTGCCGAAGACGCGGACGCGGTCACCCGACTGCAGCATCGGTTGGTAGTTCTGCGTCACCGACCGTACCGAGCCGTCGTCCATGCGCACGACAAGTTCCCACCGCTGCACGTTCAGCGCGGAGGGGCGCGACTGGTATGCCACACCTCCCGCTGCACCAAGCACCACCGTTCCCTGCTTGCTCAAGTCACGTCCCACCTGGTATTGCGTGACCCCCATCGGCGCAAGATCGGAGGTCCCGGCACCGCTGGACGACACAGTGCCCAGCCGCGTCCAGCTGTCCTTGGACCCGGCCTGGCGGATCGATTCGACCGTTCCGCAGCGATCGCAGGTTTCGGTGGAGGTCGGCCTCGGCGCGTTCGGCGGCGGCAGTGGCGTTCCTGTCTGCGCGGCAAGCGGCGAGACCGCGCCGGCGAGAAGGAGCACCGCGACTACGCGGCGCGCAAACCGTTGTCGGTACGCGCGCATCATTCAGGCAACGTATTCAGATAGAACATCGAATTGAGCAGCGTGCCCGGCTCACCCAGCCCCCCGAGCCAGCGATAGAAGATCGCGTCGATCTCGCCGCTACGATAGATTTCGGTCAACGCGCGATTCACCGCCAGCCGGAAATCCGGGTCGTCGCGGCGCAGTACGAGCGCGTAAGGCTCGAACGAAAAATCGCTGTCCAGCATGACGAGTTGCGCCGGGTTCGCGCTGCGGGCGCGCAGCGATATCAGCACGATGCGATCGCCGGCATAGCCGACGACCTTGCCCGAAGCGAGCAGCGCGAGGCCGGCGGGCGGGTCGGCGACCGGGACGAGCTCGGCGGTTGCACCGACGATGGCCAACGCGCGCTTGAGCGCCGCTTCTGTGGTCGTCCCCGGGATCACTGCCACGCGCTTGCCGCCGAGATCCTTGAGCTGCGCCAGCTTCGCGTCGACGGTCGTCAGCACGCTGCCTCCGTCGACGAATATCGGCAGGCTGAAGTCCACCTGCTCGTAGCGCGAAAGCGAGATCGTCGTCGTGCCGCATTCAAGATCGACCCTGCCTTTGGCCACCGCGTCGAGCCTGTCGACCGCATCGAGCGGCGTCCATTCCGTCCTGAGCTTCGCCAGCCCGAGCTGCTTCTGGATCCCCGCGGCGATGCGATCGCACAGCTCGACGCTGTAGCCCCGTACCATGCCGTCGCGCTCCCGGAACGAGAATGGGGTGGCGTTGCTGCGATAGCCGAGGCGGATCACGCCGTCGCTGCGAATTCGCTCCAGCGTGCGCAACGGCTCGGTTGCGGCAAGCGCGGTGCCCAGACACAGGGCGAGGCACGCCGCGATGCAAAGCTGGACTGGGCCGGCGCCAAGGCGACTCGACATCGTTCTCCCCCGATGGTGAGCCTGCGGGCGCCGCGAGTGGCCGGCGGGCCGGCAGGTGCGTCGAAGTCTAGCACGGGCCAGCGCGCTGCTACGACTCGGCCCCTCGCCGCCGATCGGCGTCAGTGATAACCCTCGCCCGCCCGCACCTTGCCGCGAAACACCCAGTACGACCATCCGGTATACATGACGATAATCGGGAGCAGGAACAATGTGCCGATCATCAGGAAGGCCTGCGATTTCGGCGATGATGCCGCGGCCCAGAGCGTGACCGAGTAAGGAACGATCATCGGCAGAATGCTGATTCCCAAGCCCAGATAGCACATCCCGAAAAGCCCCAGCGCGAGCAGAAACGGGGTCGCTTCACGGTCCGATTTGAGCGCACGCAGCAGCCAGACGAACAATGCCAGCGTGATCACCGGCACCGGCGAGAGCAGCAGGAGGTTCGGCCAGGCGAACCAGCGGTGCTGGATTTGCGGCTGGATCAGCGGTGTCCACACGCTGACCATCGCGATGAATGCGGCGACGCCGAGGGCAAGCAGTCTTGCTTTGCCGCGCGCCCAGTTCTGCAGTTCGCCTTCCGTTTTCATCACCAACCAGCAGGCGCCGATCAGGCCGTAGCCTGCGATCAGTCCCACACCGGTGAGCACCGCGAACGGCGTCGCCCATTCGAAGCTGCCGCCGCTGAAATGCCGGCCCTCGACCGGGATGCCCTGCACGTAAGTGCCCAGGACGATCCCCTGCGAGAAGGTGGCGATTAGCGATCCCACGTGGAACGACCAGTCCCACAAATGCTTGCGCGTCGACATGTGGCGAAATTCGAACGCAACGCCGCGAAACAACAAGCCGATCAGCATGAACAGGATCGGGAAATACACCGCCGGAATGATGATGACGAAGGCCAGAGGAAAAGCGGCCAGCAGCGCGATTCCTCCCAGGACCAGCCAGGTTTCGTTGCCGTCCCAGATCGGTGCGACCGAATCCATCATCTGGTCACGGCTCGAGTCATCCGGCGCGAACGGCGACAGGATGCCGATGCCCAGATCGAAGCCGTCCAGCAGCACGTACATGAATACGGATAGCGCGAGGATGCCGGCCCACAGCGGAACGAGATCGAGTGCCATCGCCAGCGCCTATTCCACTTCGGCCGCCGACATCGGCCGGGCCGGCGTGCCCTGGACGCGGCGCCCGACGTCCGGCGCCTTGTCGACCGGGCCCACGCGCAGGAAGCGCACCATGAAAAATCCGCCGACGCCGAAGATGACGACATAGGCGATGACATACACGATCAGCGACGCAAGGACGTCGCTGCCGGTAAGCGATGGCGTGACCGAATCCTTCGTTCGCAGCAATCCGTACACCGTCCACGGCTGCCGCCCGACTTCGGTCGTCACCCAGCCGGCGATCACCGCGACGAACCCCAGCGGCGACGCTATTTCACATAGCTTGTGGAACCAGCGCGAACGATCAATCTCGCCGCGAGCCCAGACCCACCAGCTGCAGACGGTCAACGCCAGCATCGCGAGGCCGATGCCGACCATCAGCCGGAACGAAAAGAACGGTATCGCCACCGGCGGCCGGTCCTCGGGACGCCATTCCTTCAGTCCCTTGACGACGCCGTCGGGGTCGTGCGTCAGGATCAGCGAACCCAGCACCGGAACCGCGACCTCGAATCGATTCGCTTCGGCGCGCTCGTCCGGCCACGCGAACAGCAACAGCGGCATGCGGCTTTGCGTTTCCCAGTTGGCCTCCATCGCCGCGAGCTTCGCCGGCTGGTGCTCGCGCGTGTTCAGGCCGTGCAGATCCCCGAGCAGCATCTGCAGCGGCACCAACAGCGTCAGCAGGCCGAACGCCATCTTGAGCATGATCGCCCCTTCCTCGCGGAAGCGGCCGGCGCGCAAGTGATACGCGGCGACGCCCGCGACGACCAGCGCGGTAGTAATGAAAAATGCAACCGCCGTGTGCGTCAGCCGATACGGAAACGATGGGTTGAATATCACCGCAAACCAGTCCTCGGGCAGGAAGCGACCGTCGACGACCGAATACCCGGTAGGCGTCTGCATCCAGCTGTTCAAGGCGAGGATCCAGAAAGTCGAGAATAGCGTGCCGATCGCGACCATCAGTGCGGCAAAAAAATGAACCCAGGGCGGCACGCGCGCCCGTCCGAACAGCAGCACGCCGAGGAAGCCGGCCTCGAGGAAGAACGCCGTCAGGCCTTCGTACGCCATCAGCGGGCCGGAGATATCGGCGGTGGCGTCGGAAAAGCGGCTCCAGTTGGTGCCGAACTGGAACGGCATGACGATACCCGAGACGACGCCCATGCCGAACGAGACGGCGAACACCTTGAGCCAGAATTTGGACAGTCGCAGATAGACGGCGCGTGCCGTCGTCAGGTGCATGCCCTCGAGTACAGCAATGTATGCGGCCAGCCCGACGGTGAATGCAGGCAGCAGGATGTGCAGCGCGACGACCCAGACGAACTGCAGCCGCGAGAGCAAGACCGCGTCGAGTGACATTGCTTCTCAGCCCGGGACGGGTTGCGAGTCGGCACTATAGCATTCACCCGCAAATACCGTACGGCAGCGTGACGGAATATAATGCCCAGGCAGGCCCGATGAACCCCATCGCATCCGGAGGGAGGAAGCCATGTCGAAGTCCAAAATATCGCTGATCGCAGTCCATGTATTCGCATCGCTGTTGCTGGCCGCCACGACCACCGCGGCGTTCGCGCAATCGGATCAGACCGGCAAGGGAGAGGGGATGGCGCCTCGTGTCAAGCCGACACCGCAATCGCTGGTCGATGCCGCCGACAGGACGTTCGGTGATTTCATGCGCGACCCGCAAATGACCTGGCTGCACGACAACATCCGTCGCGCCAAGGCGATATTGATCGCGCCGGAGGTCGCCAAGGCCGGATTCATCTTCGGCGGCTCGGGCGGACGCGCGGTGCTCGTGGTGCGCAACGCCAAGACCGGCAAGTGGACGGGCCCGGTGTTCTATACGCTGGCCACCGCCAGCGTCGGCTTCCAGGCCGGCATATCGGTGTCGGAAATGATGACTCTGGTCATGACCGACAAGGGGCTCAATTCGCTGATGTCCAATTCGTTCAAGATGGGTCCCGACGCAAGCGTCGCCGCAGGGCCGGTCGGCGCCGGTGCGAAGGCCGACATCATCACCGACCTGGTCACCTACAGCCGCTCAAAGGGCCTGTACGGCGGCATCAACCTGGACGGCACCGTCGTCGCGGTCTCCGAAGACTGGAACGAAGCGTATTACGGCAAGAAGGGAACGCACGCGCCGGACATCCTGCGCGGCGCCGCGCGCAGCAAGGGCGCGGATCGGCTGAACGCCGACATCGCACGAGCCACCGGCAAGCGGTGAATCGCCGGCGGCGCCTGGCCATCGGGCTCGAGCGCCGCCGCACGCGGTGCGCGGATCATCCGCGCACCGCCACGATGGCGACCCGGCGCCACTGACGCAATGGACGCGGCGCCGGCACCTCGTCTTAAGCTTTCCGGCATCACCAAGCGTTTCCCCGCGGTCGTCGCCAACGACGGCATCGACCTCACCGTGATGCCGGGCGAGATCCACGCAGTGCTCGGTGAAAACGGCGCCGGCAAGTCGACGCTGGTCAAGATCGTCTATGGCGTCGTCCGGCCCGACGCCGGCACGATACAGTGGAATGGCGAAGCGGTCGTCATCGACAGCCCGGCGAAGGCGCGCGCGCTCGGCATCGGCTTGGTATTCCAGCAGTTCTCGCTGTTCGAGACGCTCACCGTTGCCGAAAATATCGCGCTGGCGCTCGACAAGGACCGAGGCGGACGCGAGCTCGACACACGGATTCGCGAGACCTCCGCGCGGTACGGCCTTGCGCTCGATCCGCGCCGGCACGTGCACACCTTATCGGTAGGCGAGCGCCAGCGCGTCGAGATCGTGCGCTGCCTGCTGCAGACCCCCGAGTTGCTGATCATGGACGAGCCGACGTCGGTGCTGACGCCGGCGGCGATCGGCAAACTCTTCGCCACGCTCCGGCGCCTGGCCAACGAAGGCTGCTCGATCCTCTACATCAGTCACAAGCTCGACGAGATCCGCACGCTGTGCGACCGCGCGACGGTCCTGCGCGCGGGAAGAGTCACCGGCGATTGCGATCCGCGACGGCAGAGCAGAGCCGATCTTGCGCGCCTGATGATAGGCCACGACCTGCCGCATCCGCAGCACCGCGCCGCGGCCGCGCGCGGTGACGGACTGCTCGAGGTGCGCAATCTGTCGCTCGCCGCCGAAGACCCTTTCGGCACCGATCTCAGCGACATCGATTTTCGCGTCGGTGGCGGCGAGATCGTCGGCATCGCCGGGATTTCCGGCAATGGCCAGAAGGAACTGGTTGCCGCGCTGGCAGGCGAGCGCCTGGTCGATGCGGCGGACGCGATCGTCGTCAACGGGACTCCGGCCGGCCGGCTCGACGCGGGTGCGCGCCGGGCGCTGGGTCTTTGCTATGTTCCGGAAGAGCGCGATGGCCACGGTGCCGTGCCCGAGATGTCGCTCGAAGAAAACGCGCTGCTGACCGCCTATGGACAGCGGCTGGTCACCCGGCAGGGCCTGATACGGCGACGCGCAGTGCGCGCATTCGCGCAGGCGACGATCGCGAGGTTCGACGTCAGGACGGTTGGTCCTCAGGCGGCGGCGCGGAGCCTCTCCGGCGGCAATCTGCAGAAATTCATCGTCGGACGCGAGATTCTGCAAGAGCCGCGCGTGATGATTGCCGCGCAGCCGACCTGGGGCGTCGACATCGGGGCCTCGGCCGAGATCCGGCAGGCGCTCATCGATCTGCGCGATGCGGGCGTGGCCGTGCTGCTCGTGTCCGAGGAGCTTGAAGAGCTGTTCGAAGTCTGCGACAAGGTCGCCGTGATGACGCAGGGTCGCCTGTCGCCGGTCAAGGCCATACGGGAGACGAACGCCGAGGAACTGGGCCTGCTGATGGCCGGATCGTTCGTCACCCCTGGGGGCCTGCCCTCGCTCGCAACGCGCGACCAGCCATGATGATCGCGCTGGAGGCGCGGCCCGAGCCGTCGCGCCTGATGGCCTGGGCGTCGCCGCTGCTGGCCGCGGCGGCAACACTTGTCGCCGGCTTTGTCCTCTTTTCGCTGCTCGGCAAGAATCCGGTCGACGCGTTTTTCGTCTTTTTCATCGAGCCTGTCGCCACACGCTACGGCGTCGGCGAGCTGCTGCTCAAGGCGTCGCCGCTGATGCTGTGCGCGCGTGGGCCTTGCGATCGGCTACCGCGCCAACGTCTGGAACATCGGCGCCGAAGGCCAGCTGACCGTAGGCGCGATATGCGGCGGCGGCCTGGCGCTGTGGCTGCCGCAGTTGAACGGCGCGCTGCTGCTGCCGCTGATGATCGCCGCAGGGGCCGCAGGCGGCATCATCTGGGCCGCGATCCCGGCATGGCTGCGCACGCGCTTCAACGCCAACGAGATTCTTACCAGCCTGATGCTCGTCTACATCGCCGTGTTGGCGCTGTCCTATCTGGTCCAGGGACCGTGGCGCGATCCCGAGGGCTTCAATTTTCCGCAGTCGAGCCTGTTCGGCGACAATGCGCTGCTTCCGCCGCTGCTTCCCGGAACGCGGCTCAACGTCGGCTTCCTGGTCTCGATCGCGGTCATTGCGGCAGGCTGGCTGTTCACCGCGCGCACGCTGGCCGGATTTCGCATGCGCGTCGCAGGGCTGGCGCCGCGCGCGGCGAGTTACGCCGGTATTTCCGCCGAGAGGACCGTATGGGTCGGCATGCTCGTCGGCGGCGCGACCGCGGGCATCGCCGGAGTCGGCGAAGTTGCCGGGCCGATCGGGCAGCTGCTGCCTTCGATATCGCCGGGTTACGGTTTCGCCGCGATCATCGTCGCATTCGTCGGTCGGCTGCATCCGCTGGGCATCGCCCTGGCGAGCCTGCTGATGTCGCTGCTCTACCTCGGTGGCGAAGCCGCGCAGATCGGACTGGAACTGCCTTCGGCGGTGACGCGGCTGTTCCAGGGAATGCTGCTTTTCTTCCTGCTCGCTGCCGATGTGTTCATCGGCTACCGCCTGCGCTTCCGGCGCAGTCCCGGCGCGGCAGCGGCCGCAGCGGAAAGCCTCACCCGATGATCGATCATGCGGTCACGCTTTTTGCGCTGACGCTTGCCGCCGGAACGGTGCTGGTATTCGCGGCGCTGGGCGAACTGGTAACCGAGAAAGCCGGCGTGCTGAACCTGGGTGTCGAAGGCATGATGCTGGTCGGTGCGGTCGGCGCATTCATCGTCGCCGACGAAACCGGGCACGACTGGCTCGGCGTTCTCGCCGGCACGCTGGCCGGCGGCGCGCTGTCGCTGATATTCGCCGTGCTGACCTTGTCGCTGATGGCCAATCAGGTCGCCGCAGGGCTGGCGCTTTCGCTCTTCGGGATCGGCTTGTCGGCGTTCGTCGGCCTGGGCCATGTCGGGCACGTCGTCGATCCGATCGCGCCGCTGGCGCTGCCGGTGCTCTCCGGGCTGCCTGTCGTCGGCCGACTGCTGTTCGACCATAGTCCGTTCGTCTATCTGTCGCTGCTGCTTTTCGCGCTGGTGCAATGGTTCCTGTTCGGCACGCGCGCCGGCCTCATCCTGCGCGCGATCGGCGAGTCGCCGCAATCGGCGCACGCGATCGGCCACAAGGTCATCGCCGTGCGCTATGCCGCCGTCGCATTCGGCGGTGCTTGCGCCGGCTTGAGCGGCGCCTACATGGCGCTGGCGTACGCGCCGATGTGGACCGAAGGCATGACCGCCGGACGAGGCTGGATCGCGCTGGCGCTGGTCGTGTTCGCGAACTGGAAGCCCTGGCGCGTGCTCGCCGGAGCGTACCTTTTCGGGGCAGTGACCCTGGTGCAATTCCAGGCGCAGGCGATCGGTGTCGCCGTGCCGTCGCAATTTCTGGCGATGCTGCCGTATGCGGCGACGATCGTCGTGCTCGCGCTGATTTCGCGCGACGCGACGGCGATCCGCCTGAACGCCCCGGCGTCGCTGGGGCGGCCATTCCACGTGGACGGCTGAAGCGCGAACCGGCACGCAGCTTCGAGTAAAATGCCCGATTCCGCCGCCGGCGTAAGCGCGTCGGCCGCCTGCAACTCGCCCCGGGAGAGACCCATGTCCGTGCTGTCGCCGAAGAGCGTGCTATTCACTGTGCTGGCCGTATTCGGGGGCCTTGCAACGGGCGCCGCGGCGGCGGATGCGCCGCTCAAGGTTGGTTTCGTCTACGTCAGCCCGGTCGGCGACGCCGGCTGGACTTCGCAGCACGACGCCGCGCGCAGGGAAATGGAAAAGGCGCTCGACGGCAAGGTCGTCACCAAGTACGTGGAAAACGTGCCCGAAGGCGCC
This sequence comes from uncultured beta proteobacterium, assembly GCA_963697485.1. GTDB lineage: Bacteria > Pseudomonadota > Gammaproteobacteria > Burkholderiales > Casimicrobiaceae > PALSA-1003. The sequence goes on along the minus strand of CAVOOD010000003.1, from coordinate 472,174 downwards.
GACGCCGAGCGCGTGATCCGCGACCTGGCGCAAAGCGGCTATCAACTGATTTTCACCACGTCGTTCGGCTACATGAATCCGACGATCAAGGTCGCCAAGCAGTTTCCGAAGACGTACTTCGAGCACGCGACCGGCTACAAGACCGACAAGAACGTCGGCATCTACAACGCACGCTTCTACGAGGGCCGCTATCTTGCCGGCATCGTCGCGGGGCGGATGACCAAGTCGAACATCGCCGGTTATGTCGCGGCATTTCCGATTCCCGAAGTCGTGATGGGCATCAACGCATTCACCCGCGGCATGCGCAGCGTCAACCCGAATGCGGTGACCAAGGTCGTCTGGGTCAACACCTGGTACGACCCGGGCCGCGAGCGCGAAGCCGCCGACACGCTGATCTCGCAGGGCGCAGACGTGCTGACCAACCACACCGACTCGACCGCCGTCGTGCAGGACGCCGAAGCGAAGAAGGTGTACGCGATCGCCTACCACTCCGACATGTCCAAATACGGTCCGCATGCGCAGCTGACCGCGGTCACGCACCAGTGGGGCGCGTACTACACGAAGGAAGTGCAGAATGCGATCGACGGCAAATGGAAGCCGGGCAGCATCTGGGGCGGCCTCAAGGAAGGCATGATCAAGATGGGACCGTTCAATCCTGTCGTTCCGAAGGACGTGCAGGACCTGGTCAACCGGACCGCGACGGAGATCGCCAGCGGCAAATTCCATCCGTTCACCGGGCCGCTCTCCGACAACGAAGGGCACCAGCGCCTCGCCGCGGGCAAGGTGATCAGCGACGACGCGCTGCTGAAGATGGACTATTACGTCGAAGGCGTGCAGGGCAAGCTGCCGGCGGCCAAGTAGCGCGTCTTCGCTTCCCGTCGCGCCGATGGACGGACCCTCGCAATGAACTTCGAGACCTGGCTCGGCCGGAGCGAAACCTCGACCGACGTCATCACGGCCACACCGTACGCCGCGCTTTCGGCCACGCTCGACCGGCCGCTAGCGCGGCCGCCCGAGGGGACGCCGCTGCCGCCGCTCTGGCACTGGCTGTATTTCCTGCCGTTGTACAAGCAATCCGAGGTCGGACCCGACGGCCACGCCCGCCGCGGCGAGTTCCTTCCGCCGGTGCCGCTGCCGCGCCGGATGTGGGCAGGCAGCGAATTGGAATTCCACCATCCGCTTCGCGTCGGAGACCAGGTGACCCGCACCTCGACGATCGCCGCGATCGACGAAAAGACCGGGCGCTCGGGATCGCTGGTGTTCGTCAAAGTGCGCCACGAGTTGCGGCGAAACGCCGAATCCGCCCTCGCGCTGGCCGAAACGCATGACATCGTCTATCGCGAGGCCGCGCGGCCCGGCGCAATCGCCCCGCCGCCGGCCGCGGCGCCCGACAGCGCCGCGTGGGAGCGCGAGGTCGTCCCCGACGCCGTGCTGCTGTTTCGTTATTCGGCATTGACCTTCAACGGCCACCGGATTCATTACGATCGAAGCTACGTCACCGAGGTCGAAGGCTACCCGGGCCTGATCGTGCACGGCCCGCTGCTCGCCACCTTGCTGATCGATCTGCTGCGCGAGCACCGTCCGGATGCGACCGTCGAGCGCTTCACGTTCCGGGCATCGAGCCCGCTGTTCGACATCGATCCCTTTTTCGTCTGCGGCGAGCCGGCGAGCGACGGCAAGAACGTGCGCCTGTGGGCAAAGGACCATCGCGGCGGGCTGGCGATGGACGCCACTGCGATCATCGCGTAAAAGCCCGATCGTGCAACCGCTCGCCGGCATCACCGTCGTCACGCTCGAGCACGCGATCGCCGGCCCGTTCGCGACGCGGCAGCTCGCCGATCTCGGGGCGCGGGTCATCAAAATAGAACGTCCGGGCGTAGGCGACTTCGCGCGCGCCTACGACGAAAGAGTGCGCGGCCTCGCCTCGCATTTCGTCTGGACCAATCGCTCGAAGGAAAGCCTGACGCTCGACGTCAAGCATCCGGAAGCGCGCGCGATCCTGCAGCGGCTGGTCGTGGACCAGGCCGATGTCGTCGTGCAGAACCTGGCGCCCGGTGCGGCGGCGAGGCTCGGCCTGTCGTACGCTGCGCTGTCGGCGGAGAAGCCTTCGATCATCGTCTGCGACATCTCGGGCTACGGAGCCGACGGCCCGTATCGCGACAAAAAGGCGTACGACCTGTTGATCCAGAGCGAGGCGGGCTTCCTGTCGGTGACGGGAACCGAAGCCGATCCGGTGAAAGCCGGCTGCTCGATCGCCGACATCGCGGCCGGCATGTACGCGTACAGCAACATCCTCGCCGCGCTGCTCGAGCGCGATCGCACCGGCCGTGGCCGTCACCTCGATGTCTCGATGCTCGAATCGCTGGTCGAGTGGATGAGCTATCCGCTGTACTACGCGTTCGATGGCGCCGAGCAGCCGCCGCGAACCGGTGCAAGCCACGCGACGATCTACCCGTACGGGCCGTTCCCGGCCGGCGACGGCAAGACGATCATGCTCGGCCTGCAAAACGAACGCGAATGGTCGACCTTCTGCGAGCGCGTGCTGCTGCGCCCCGATCTCGCGTCCGATCCGCGCTACGCGAGCAACTCCAGGAGAAGCGCGGCGCGGGAAGAATTGCGCCGCATTATCGTCGACGCATTTGCAGGACTGACGGCCACGGAAGTGCTGCGCCGGCTGGACGAGGCGCGCATCGCCAATGCGCAGGTGAACGACATGCACGACGTCTGGCGGCATCCGCAACTCGCGGCGCGGAGGCGCTGGCGCGACGTAGCCTCGCCGTCGGGTCCGATCCCGGGGCTGCTGCCGCCGGGAACGGATGACGAGGCCAGCCCGCAATGGGGCGCCATCCCGGCGCTCGGTGCGCACACCGACAGCATCCTGACGGCCCTCGGCTACTCGGCCGAACGAATCGCTGAACTCCGCGCCGACGGCGCGATATGATCTCCCGCACGCTGCGCCGGTCGCTGCCCGCATCGGTTCGCGCGGCCGGACCGCTGCCGTCTTCGCGCAGACCTCGCCTTCGGAGCGCTAAACGATGCCATCGACCCTGATCGACTCGACGATCCTCGGCAACCTGGTCGGCACCGAAGCGATGCGCGCGGTGTTCTCCGACGACAGTCGCACGCAGCGTTATCTCGATGTCGAGGCGGCGCTGGCGCGCGTTCAGGGACGGTTAGGCGTCATTCCGCAGGCGGCGGCCGCGGAAATCGAGCGCAACTGCCGCGTCGACCGTATCGACATGGCGAAGCTTCGCGCGCAGACCGAGCGCGCCGGCTCGCCGGTCGTCGGCATCGTGCAGCAACTTGGCGCGCTGTGTGCCGAGCCGCACGGCCGTTACTGCCACTGGGGCGCGACCACGCAGGACATCACCGACACCGCGACGGTGCTGCAGATGCGCGAAGCGCTCGCGTTGGTCGAAGCCGAGCTCGCCGCGATCGCCGATGCGCTGGCCGGTCTCGCAATACGCTACCGCGACACGCCGATGGCCGGGCGCAGCCATCTGCAGCAGGCGGCGCCGATCAGCTTCGGCTACAAGGCCGCTTGCCTCTTATCGGCGATCGAGCGCCATCGCGTGCGGCTGGCCGAGCTCAAGTCCCGCGCCCTGGTCGGCGAATTCGGCGGCGCGGTCGGCACGCTTGCATCGCTCGGACCGGACGGGCTCGAAGGTTCGCGCCGCGCTGATGCGCGAACTGGGACTCGGCGGAGCCCGACATCAGCTGGCATACGCAGCGCGACCGCATCGCCGAGGTCGGATGCTTTCTCGGCCTGGTCACCGGCACGCTCGCCAAGCTCGCGATCGATACCAAGCTGATGATGCAAACCGAGGTCGGCGAGGTTGCCGAGCCGTTTGCGCCGGGCCGCGGCGCCAGCAGCACGATGCCGCAAAAGCGCAACCCGGTTTCGAGCGTCTACCTGCACGCCTGCGCCGCGGTCGTGCGCCAGCATGCCGCGCTGCTGCTCGAGGCGATGGCCGCAGACCACGAGCGCGCGACCGGTCCGTGGCACATCGAATGGATCGTGCTGCCGGAAGCATTCGTGCTGACCGCCGGCGCACTGGCGCATGCGCGAACGATTGTCGACGGCCTGCAAGTCGACGCCGGGCGGATGCGCGACAACCTCGACCTGACGCATGGCCTGATCGTCGCCGAAGCGGTGATGATGGGGCTGGCGCCGCACCTGGGTCGCGAACGCGCGCACGACCTGGTCTACGAGCTTTGCCGGATGGCGATCGAGCGGCAGCGGCCGCTGCTCGACCTGCTGACCGAGACCGCCGAGGTCACCGCGCATCTGGATCGTGAGCGTCTGACTGCGCTGTGCGAGCCGGCGAACTATCTGGGATTCGCCGGCGAGATGGTCGATCGCGTCCTCGCTGCCCGCGGCGGGCGCTGAATGCGCGGCCCGATGCGTGGCGGCGCGCCGATGACCTACACGATCCGCTTGAGCAGGCGCAACGTCGCCTCGAAACGCTCGCCGTAGGGCGGATACAGGAGTCGACCCGGCGTCGCGCGCGCTTGCGCGAAGACCGGCTTCTGGTGCGAAAACGTCAGGAACCCGCGCTCGCCGTGATAGGCGCCGTAGCCTGAAGCACCAACGCCGCCGAACGGCAGGTTCTCGTTGGAAAAATGCCACAAGGTATCGTCGAGCGTCACGCCGCCGGCGATCGTCTGCTCCAGCACGCGACGTCGCTCGATCGCGCTTCCGCCAAACATGTACATCGCCAGCGGACGCGGTCGCGCGTTGATCCGTTCGATCGCCTGGTCGAGCGTGGCGTAGGTCTCGATCGGAAGTATCGGTCCAAAAATTTCCTGCTGCATGACGGCCATCGCATCGCTGACGTCGAGCACCAGCGTCGGCGGCATGCGGCGCGTTCCACCCGTTGTGGATCCGTTCGCCGCGCCCAGCTCGATCACCCGCGCTCCCTTTGCCCGCGCGTCATCGAGCAGCGCGATCAGTCGGGAATGGTGCCGCTGATCGACAATGCTCGCGTAGTCCCGATTGTCGATCGGCGACGGATATAGCCTGGCCACCGCACGCTGCAGCGCCTGCACGAGCGCGTCGGCGCGCTGCCCGGGAATCAGTGCATAGTCGGGCGCGATGCAGGTCTGCCCGGCGTTGAGCAGCTTGCCGATGGCCAGCCGCGTCGAAAGGGCGGCCAGGTTGGCGTTGGCATGGATCAGTGCCGGCGATTTTCCGCCGAGCTCGAGGGTCACCGGCGTCAGGTTTTCCGCGGCGGCGAGCGCAATGCTGCGTCCGACCTGGGTCGATCCGGTGAACAATAGATGGTCGAACGGCAGGCGGGCGAATGCTGCACCGACATCCGCGCCGCCGTTGACGACGGCGAGCTCCCGGGGTGAAAAGTAGCGCCCGACAAGCGTGGCCAAAAGCGCCGACGTGGACGGAGTGATTTCGCTCGGCTTGATCAGCGCGCGGTTACCGGCGGCCAGCGCAGCAATCGCCGGGAGCAGCGCGAGCTGTACCGGGTAATTCCACGGGCTGATGATGCCGACCACCCCCAGCGGCTGCCTCTCGATCCAGCTCCTTCCGGGGCGCAGGTACAGCGGCGTCGACGCGCGCCGCGAGCGCATCCAGTTCGCGAGATGCCGGCTTGCATGGCGGAGAGCGACGTCGACGACGAACAGCTCGGTCAGCCGGGTTTCCTGCGGAGGACGGACGCCGAAATCCTCTGCAATCGCGGCGACGATCTCCGGCTCGTGGCGATCGATCAACGACGCCAGCCGGTCGAGACGATCGCGCCGCACCGCGTGCGATGGATACCGCTCCTCGGAAAATGCCGCCCGCTGCAACGCATACAGCGCCGCGACATCGTCAGCCGTCGATGCCGCCGCGTTCACCGTACGCTCTTGCATCGTTGCGACATGCTTACCGGTCCTGCCTCGCCGCAGCGATCGCGTCGAGCAGGGTCGGCGGGTCGTGCGCTCCGGACACCGCGATGCGCCCGTTGAAAATGAAAAACGGAACGCCCTGGACACCGACGCTTCGCGCCTCGCGGTCCTCCGCCGCGACCACGTCGCTTCCCTCGTCCGATTTAAGCATCGTTCGTACTTCGGCCGGGTCGAAGCCTGCGGCGCCGGCCGTGCGCACCAGCTCTTCGCGGTCGCCCAGAAACCTGCCGTCGATGAAATAGGCGTGGAACAAGCGCTCGACCAGCGCGCTGACCGCGTCGAGGTCGCCCTGCGCTTGCGCCCAGGCGATCAGCCGGTGCGCCTCGAGCGTGTTCGGCTGCATGGCGATCCGCTCGAACGCGAACGGTATGCCGACCTCGGCGCCTACCGCGCGTACCCGCGAATAGATTTCGGCGGCCCGATCGGTGCCGCCGAACTTGGCCGCAAGATAGCTTGTACGCGGCATGCCGCCCGAGGGCATGTCCGGATTGAGCTGGAACGGATGCCAGCGCACCGCGATGTCAAGCGCCGGTTCGCGAGCCTTGAGCTCGCTGAGCGCCGCTTCCAACTTGCGCTTGCCGATGTAGCACCACGGGCAGACGACATCCGAGATGACGTCGACTGCAAGCGTGTCTGAGGGCGGGTCGGCGGCGGGACTGCTGATCAAGGATTGATCTCGAACTCGGGAAACGACGACGGGACGCGAGCATTGTAGTACCGCCGCCGCGATTCGCGCGTAGCCCACTCGACACGACGATGACAATAGGTTCAACTGTCGTCCCGCCGATGAGTTTTTCCTGCCGATCGTGACCTCGCCGCAGCGCTGGGACATTTTCTGCTCGGTCGTCGACAACTACGGCGATGCGGGCGTCGCCTGGCGGCTCGCGCGCCAGCTGGTCACAGAATATCGATGCGACGCGCGCCTGTTCGTCGATGCGCTGCCGGTGCTGGCGCGGATCGCGCCGGACGTCGATCCGTCGCGCGAACGGCAAAAAGTGCAAGGCGTCGACATCCTCCGGTGGAACGGTCCGGACCGTCCGATACCGCCGACGACGCCGGGCGAGGCCGTCATCGAAGCCTTCGGCTGCGGCCTTCCGTCGTCGTACCTCGACGCGATGATCGCGCTGCCTATACCGCCCGCCTGGATCAACCTCGAATACCTGTCGGCTGAAAGCTGGATCGAAGGCTGTCACGGCCTGGCCTCACGTCATCCGCGCCTGCCCTTGCAGCGGCATTTCTACTTCCCGGGATTCACGGCGGGCAGCGGCGGTCTGCTGCGCGAGGCCGACCTCCTCTCGCGCCGCGACGCATTCCAGACCGATCCCGCCGCGCGGGCGGCGTTCTGGCGCTTGCTGGGCGTCGCGCCGCCGGAAGGCGCGCTTGCGATCTCCCTGTTCTGCTATCCGAACCGACATCTGCCGGCGCTGCTCGATGCATGGGCCGACGGCGATCTGCCGGTGTGTGTGCATCGTCCCTGAAGGTGTTGCCGCCGGCGAGCTCGATCGATGGACCGGCGGCGCGGTTCCGCACGCAGGACAAGTTCTGCGCGCGCGGCCGCCTGTCGCTGGCCGGCATTCCTTTCCTCGCGCAAGACGTCTACGACCAGCTGTTATGGGCGTGCGACGTGAACTTCGTGCGCGGCGAGGACTCGTTCGTGCGCGCGCTGTGGGCGGCGCGCCCATTGATCTGGCAGCCGTACCCGCAGCCCGATGATGCGCAGCTGGCGAAGCTCGACGCTTTTCTCGGGCGCTACAAGTCCGGGATGCCGCAGTCGAGCGCGGCCGGCTTCGACGCATTTCATCGGGACTGGAACGACCCGGTCGACGGCACCGTCCCGGTCGCTCGGACATGGGCCGCGTTCGCAGACGAACTGCCTGCGATGGCGCACCATGCGCGGCGGTGGACGGCCGAGCTCGCGACCCAGCCGGACCTCGCCTCCCGGCTGGTCAGGATGATCGAGCGGCTGGTATAATTTTGGGTTTCGCGGGCCCCGCTGGGGCTCGCCTTTTCGACAAGAAACCAACCATGCAGGTGCAGCCATGAAAACCGCGCAGGAAGTCCGCGCCGGCAACGTCATCATGATCGGCAAGGATCCGATGGTCGTGCAGAAGGCCGAGTTCAACAAATCCGGCCGCAATGCGTCGGTCGTGAAGATGAAGCTCAAGAACCTCTTGAGCGGCTCCGGGACCGAAACCGTCTATCGCGCCGACGAGAAATTCGACCTCGTGCAGCTCGAGCGCAAAGAGGTCACGTATTCGTACTTTCAGGATCCGGCGTACGTCTTCATGGACGCCGAGTACAACCAGATCGAGGTCGACCGCGAGAACATCGGCGAAGCCGTGCACTACCTCGAGGAAGGCTTGCCCTGCGAGCTCACCCTCTACGAGGGCAAGCCGATTTCGGTCGAGCTTCCGAACAGCGTCGTGCGCGAGATCACCTACACCGAACCGGCGGTCCGCGGAGACACCTCGGGCAAGGTGTTGAAGCCGGCCAAGCTCGCCAGCGGCATGGAGGTCCAGGTGCCGCTGTTTGTCGCGACCGGCGACCGCATCGAAATCGATACCCGCAACGGTGAATATCGCCGCCGCGTGTAGCGCTCGCATCGCGAGCAAAGACAGGGCGCCTTAGGGCGCCTTTTTTTTCGGCCGTGCGTGACTTTGCCGCCCCGCTACAATGACGTTGTCATAGCGCTCGCGGGGCATGCTTCTTGCTGACTTGAAGGCACACCGCCCGCACGCGGCGTAATGCACAGGCAGTGGCGAGATTCGGTCCACGGGCAGCGCTTTAAGTCGGCGTCGCGCGTCACTTCATAGCCTTGGCGGTCACCCGTCCAGGTCAGGGGCATCGGATAACGCACACAGCACGGTTGTAACCAACAAAGGATCAACCCGAATGGGCAACGCATCGGACAACAAGAACCAGCGTCGATCTCTCGATGACGAGGCGCCGGTGACCCGTATGGTCGACAGCGTGCTGCACGGCAGGAAGTTGCGGCCGGAAGAGCGGCACGCGGTCGAGCGGATTTGCGCGCAATGGGCGAGCCTGGACGATATACTGGATGCCGCAGCCGGCCCGAGAGAACCGATCGGCGAACTGTTGCTCGAGGCTGGCCGGCTGACGAAGGCGCAACTCGCTCGCGCCCTCGCCGAACAGCAGTCTTCGAAAGAAAGACTGGGACAGGTGCTTGTGCGCAAGGGTTGGCTCAGCGAAGCCGAGCTCGCCGCATTGCTGGCCTTTCAGGAGCGTCTCGACGCCGCGCGCGCCAGGCGCGCGGGACCGTTGCAGCTCGGCAATCTGCTGGTCAGCACGGGCAGGATCACCTCCGAACAACTGCAGGATGGCATCGAGCGCCAGGCGCAGTCGCACCAGCGTCTCGGCGAGGCATTGGTCGCCGCCGGCGCGGTCAGCGAGCGCGATATTGCGCGCGGGCTGAAGCTGCAGCGCATCCTGGTCGGCGTCGCACTGGCGGCGGCCTTTGCGCTGTCTGCAACCCCCAAGACCGCACGCGCGGCCTCCGTCGGCTCGTCGACGATGAAGGTGACGGCGAACGTGCTTCCGTATCTCAGGCTGCAGGTGCTGAAGCAGGCATCAACGCTCGACGTCACGCCGGAGGACATCGCGCGCGGCTACATCGATGTGCCCGCGGCCACCGACCTGATGGCCAAGACCAACGATCGCAATGGCTTTTCGCTGAGCTTCGACGCGCGCTCGAATGTGTTTCGCAAGGCGCAGGTGACCGGCCTGGCCGGCGGCCTCGAGCTCGGTCCCGAAGGCGGGATGACTCATCAGCCGTTTACCGGCAACCAGATGCTGATGCGGCTGAGCTACCGGTTCTTCCTCGCTCCCGAAGTCGCGCCCGGCAGCTATCCCTGGCCGCTGCAGATCTCCTCGACGGTGATGTACTAGCCGAGTCTTAGGCAACTGCGCGGCAATTCCGCATCGCAAGCGCGCGCCCTTGCCGCGGCGCGCAGCTTACGGATTCACCGACATGATGACCGTGTCTTTGTAGTTGCCGACCGGGGCATCCTGGCCCGGATCGATCTTGCCGTAGACCGGCACCGTGGTGTTCAGCCCCGCCGTGGTGACGACCAGCGGCGTCGTGCCGGCCGTGCCGTCTCCCCACAGGTTCGAATACCCGCCATCCTTGTAGATGTTGTAGTTGAGCCGGCCCGTGGCGCCTGGTCCCTGTTGGGCCATCTGCCGTCCCGAGATCGAGCTCGACGTCGCCGATTGGCCAATGCCTACGGTGAACGACGGGAGGCTGCCGCTGCCGGTGCAACGGATCGTCGCAATGCCCGAAGTCAACGTCGGCGCCCCGACAAAGACGTCGTAGTTCGCGAAGCCGAGCGTCGGCAGCGCCGTGATCGAGCAGCTGGAGGCGCCGAACGCCGGGGCGGCGACGGCAAGCAGTGTCGCAGCGATGCATGTTTTAAGGTTGCATTTCACAATAGACCTTTCCGACGTTGAACGGCATGTGCGCGTTCGCCGCCACGTCCATTCCAAGATGACACGAACCGCCCTCGGTCCGAATGTCGGCGCCGTAACGGCCGGGCGCAGCGTCCTCGATATAGAACGCGCCGTCCGCCGCCGTGAATAACTGCAGCTGCGAGCTTCCCGACGCGAGCACGGCATCGATGCCACCGAGCGGCCGTTCGTCGCGCCCGCGGCGGAGCATCAGGATCCCACTTACGGCGCGTTGCGGCCGGAGTGCAAAGTCGACCAGCACGCCGCCGCGCAGCGCAGGCACGACGATGACGCTGTTCTGGCCGATGATGGTGTCGATCGGGACGGTGTTGGCATCCAGTGTAAACCGGCTCTCCACGTACGAGCCAACGGTCGACGCGAGCAAGGTGCCGTCGGGTCCGCTGCGCCCGGCGTCCTGGCTGTTCTGCCGGACGCTGACGCCTTCCAGGTCTCCCGTCTTGATGATCGCGAAGCTGTCGTATATCGGCCGGGTGAACTTGCCGACCCCGCCGACGTAGGCGAAGGCGCCGGCGACCGAGGCTTCCGCCGTCGTGGCGTTGGCGTCGCTGCCGAACAGGCGCGACATGCCGAGCGTGTATTCGAGCTTGTCGGTGTTGAGCTGCACGAGCGGCCGCACCTGGTAGACGCCGGCGCTGCGCTGCATGTCGACGCGATAGCCGAACCCCGGGCCGATCGGCGCGGTGCGCGCAACCTCCAGATCGTATTCGGTCCCGTTGCCGGGCGTACGCTGGACCCGCGCCGTCGCCGTCGTCCGGTCGCCGAAGAAATAATTGACGCTCAGCGCCGCGGAAACGCCCGACTGCGCGCCGCCCTGGCCGCTGACGTGGCCGAACGTCGCATCGATATTCCAATGGACCGACGGAGAGACGTTGTAGCGCAGCGTGTAGCTGTTCTGCCGGCTGCCGTCTTCGAATTCGCTGCGCGTCGCCGTCGCCGTGAACGTGCCGAAGCGTGGCGAGCCGTAGCTCACTTGCACGCCGGCATCTTTCAACGGCACGAATTGCGGGAGCAAGGTCGACGTCGGCAGGAAGCCGCGCTGCAAGCGCCGGTAGTTGAGGTCGACGCCGAAGCCGTCCGCCGTATACGAATACAGCACGTTCGCGCCGCCGGCGACTTTGCCCGTCTCCTGCGGGCGGCCTGCGGCCCCTTCGATGCCGAGCACGCCCAGATCGCCCAGGCGCATGGTCGCGTCGGCGCCGGCGGTCGCGTAATCCGGCGTGCGGTCGGCGTGTGCGCCGAGAGTGAAAGCATCGGTCAAGCCGACCCGATGCGAGGCGGCGAAGCCCAGGCCATGGTAGCGATCGCTGCCGACGCCGATCTCAGGGCGCACCAGCCCGACCGCATAAGTGAACTCGTCCAGGCCGCCGCGCAACAGGCGGTCGGACAGATAGGTCGTGCTGCTCGAGCGCTGGATCACCTGCCCCTGCGCATCGCGAACTATCACGTCGACGTGGCGCAGGCCCGCATAGCGGGTGATGTTGTCGAGCTCGAAGGTCCCTGGCTTGACCGGCGCGGTATAGACGCGAATCCCGTCGACATAGACCTCGACTTCGCCCACCACCGGCGTCGCGCCGACGAAGCGCGCGGTCGGTGATGTGATCAGGCTCGGATCCATCGAATAGGCACGGTAGAAGCCAACGCCCCCGAGCTGCATCGACTGGCCGAGATCGCCGGTCGATGCGCCCTGGTCGCCGGCGACAAAACGGGCGAGCTTTTCGTACCAGTCGTAGGTCGCGTTGGTGCCGAGTCGTGTGAAGGTGCTTCCGGTCTGGTCGTTCAGATAGTTGGTCTGGTTGTCGAACAGCCAGCGGCCGTAGCGGACGGCGAGCTCGGTGTTGACGCCGTAACTGCTGCGCTGGTGATCGGCACCGGCCCAATTGAGCTGGTAGTTGAAAAAAGCGCTGGTGTCGTACGTCGGCATCACCCGCGGCGCCGGCGTCAGATCGAGGCGCTGCTGCCCGAATACCGCCGGGTCGGCGACCAGGTCGATCCGGCCTGCCGCTTCATCGATGACGACGGTCACCCGCTTGAGCGAGCCCAGCACGCGGTAGCCCCTGCCCTCGATAGTGGCGACGTCGCCGGTAGCTTCCTGCAATCCGAGCTGGCGCAATTCGGTATCGGCGATCAGCCAGCGATCGCCGTCCTTCATGACGAAGTGATCGCCGCGTGCCTGCCCGTTGACGGTGAAGCTCATGATCGTCGGCACCGGATCGGCGCTCGCCGTGACCGCAACCGCGACCAGGGCGGCGGCCAGAATGCCGCGCCAGCAATGTCGGATGGGGTGTGCCACGGCATCAGTGCTGGCACACATCGCTCGCCGCGGCGCTTGCCGACAGGACGGTGCGCGTGGCTTGAATGCGAAGGTCGATCGCTGCGCCGGTGCAGGCATCCGGCGGGATGGCCAGATCGTAGCGCCGCGTCGTTCCGGGCAGCAGGTACCAGGACGAGACGTCCTTCACGGCGACGCCGTTGGCGGTGATCGTCTCGACGTTGAAATGCACGTTGCCGGTATTCTTGACCTGCAGCGTGATCCGGCCGGGCTTGCGTTCGACGATTTCGGCGCTTCCGGCAACGTGCTCCGACCGCGGCGCGACGAACACCGGAACGCCGAACTTGATGACCACGGCGATCGTGGCGCCCCCTCCTTCGGGGTTGGCCGGCGCCTGCTCTTCCAGGAAAACGCGGTAGCTGCGCTCGACATCGCCCGGGTCGCGCAAGGTGCCGATGCGCACGATGCGCGGCTCGCCCGTCTCGACTCGCAGCAGCGGCGGCGTGACCACCAGGTCGCTGGTCGGCGTATAGACGTCACCGCCGTCGGCGTTCTGCGTCCAGAGCGATGGGCTGTTCTTGAACACCAGCGGATGGTCGTCCTCGCTGGTCACGGTGACGGCGCCGATGCGTAAGCCCGCCCCAAAATCGACGCGGATCGGCGCAACGCTGAACCGCCCGGCCAGGGCGGGAGCCGTGGCGGCCAATAACAAAAAAGCGAGTGCCAAGCGCATCATGGGGTGCAGTCTACTCAGAGCGCGCTAGCGGAGCCACAAAAAACGAACCGCCGGATCGCTCCGGCGGCTTCGCTGTTGCAGGCACTTCGCCCGGTCACGGATTGACGGCCATTTGCACCGTGTCGGTATAGCTACCTACCGTGGCGTTGATGTAGTTCGCATTCAGCACCGAACCGGTCACGGCGAAAGTGATCGCAGTCGACTTGCCGGCGCCCGTGCCGGTCGCGGCGGCGGGCAGAGTCAGCGAGTACGCCATCAAGTCGGTCGCGCCCGGTCCCTTCATTTGGCGCGTCGAAGTGCCGGCGTTGTAGTTGTTGCCGTTGCCCGCGGTCACCGTGTAGCTCGAACCCTTCGTGCACCAGAAGCTGATCGTCGAGCTGCCCGAACCGTTGCTGGCACTGGCCGGATCGAGGTTGCCGAAGTCCAGCGTCGGCGTGCTGTTGAATTTGCAGCTGCCGACAACGGTGGCCTGCACCGTCATGTTCGACGTATCGGCGGCATAGGCTGCTCCGGCTGCGATCAGACCGACGCTCATTCCGAGGGCGGCGGCGATTTTGCTTGCATTCATTGTTGCTCTCCCGTTAAAAATTTAATTGAGGCTTGGTGCCGCCTCGGACGTGTAATCTTAAGTTTGGCAGTCACCCCTAAAGCAACGGCCGTGCCACGCCCGGAAGAAGTTATAAATCTAGTTGGTATGTGATTGATTCAGCAGCTATTTCTTATTTTTGGATGGCGCTAAATCGGTGCTTTCGTAGCCCACAAGCGAGGCCGGCGATGGGCCCGGCACGCGCCGCTTCGATCGAATGTGACGAATATGACAGCCCGCGCGGCGCCGGAGGTGGCCCGCGGTCCGCCTCTCGCGGCCCTGGCTCGACCCGCCGGAGGCTTGCCGGGGGCGGCGCCGAGCCCGGCGCGGTCAAGCGACTCCCTCGGGCTGTGCCCGCCCTAGACGGGGAAGCTCGAAGCCCTGCTCGGCGAACAAGCCGGGCGCAGGCATCGACGACCGCCGGGTCGTAAGCGGTCCCGCGGTATTCGATCAACTCGTTCAGCGCGGCCTCGACGCCAAGGCTCGGCCGGTACGGGCGGTCGGAAAGCATGGCCTCCATTGCATCGGCGACGGCAATGATCTTGGCTTCGATGAGGATCGCGGACCCCGAAAGGCCCCGCGGGTAACCGGTGCCGTCGATCCGCTCATGGTGCTGGAGGATGATTTCGGCGATCGGCCAGGGGAATTCGATGCTTTGCAATATACGATGGGCCACTTCCGGGTGCGATTGCACCAGCAAGCGCTCGACGGCGCTCAGCTTGCCTGGCTTGACCAGCACCTCGACGGGGATCTTGAAACTGCCCAGGTCATGGATCAGCGCCGCCAGGCGCGTACCGTCCCGTTGATCGGCTGACAAAGGCAGCTCCTTGCCGATTGCCTGCGCCAGCGCGGCGACGCGGCGACCGTGGTTGCCATTGCCCGGGTCGTTCAGCTCGATCGCTGCGGCAAACGCGTCGACGGTCGCTTCGAGGTTGCGGCGCAAGCGCGCGTCGTCGCCCTGGCCGTCGGCGATCGCGGCGGGCGGGGCGGCGACGTCGGGCGCGGCGCGCTCCCGCAGGATGTGTATGCAACAACTCATGCCGCCGGAATCGTCCTGCAGCGGCTGCCTGCGGCAGCTGAACGATTCGCCGCTCGCGAGCACCAGCTCACCTTCGCCGCTCGTGCATTGCGCCGGCGCCTGCGCCTCAAGACCGGCCGTCCCTGCGGCTTCCGGCATGACTTCCCGGAACGGCCGCCCAAGAGGTCGCGCTGGGGCGCCCCGGCGCGCGCTGCGTAGGCCCGGTTGACCCGCATCAGGCAACCGCCCTCGTCGTGCATGAACACCAGGTCCGACACCGCGTCGATGGCGGATGCCCAGGCCCGCAACGCCGTATTCAGCGTGTGGGGGTCGGTCGCCGGGCGCGCGGGGGCTCGCCCGGAGGTTCGCGCCCCTTCATGACGGCTCATGTGGCTTTCGATTCCATCGGCGTTGGCGCGAAGCGCAAAGGACCAGCCGCAATCATATCCGCGACCGCTGCCTGGAACGCGCACGCGATGCGCGAAAACCCGCGACGGGCGCGCGTCGTCGCGGCCGCCGCGCCGCGGCGCTGCTTTTAGCGCCGGCTCTGCTTACCGGCGATGCGCCGATGTGGCTTGCTCGGCGTGGCATCCGGCGTCGGCAAAGCCGGACGCCCGATGCCGCCCGGCGGAACATCACGCATGCCGCGGCTGTGGTGCTCGGACGGCCCGCCGCGGCGCGACAGATTGCGCGCCGTAACAACCAGCGCGACATGGGTCAGCGCCTGCGGAAAGTTGCCGAGCTGCCGCTGTGCTGACGGATCGTATTCTTCGGCCAGCAGCCCGACGTCATTGCGCAGATCGAGCAGGCGCTTGAACAGCCGCTCGGCTTCGGCATGCCTTCCGGCGAGGCTCAAGTGATCGGCCAGCCAGAACGAGCACGGCAGGAAAAGCCCTTCGCCCGGCGGCAACGCGTCGACCTCGGGCCGGTTGCGATAGCGCGCAACCAGGCCGTCGACGACCAGGTCGCGGCGGATCGCCGCCAGCGTGCCGCGCACCCGGGGATCGTCGACCGGCAGAAACCCGACGATCGGCAGCAGCAGCAGGCTCGCGTCGACCTCGCGGCGAGCCATAGTATTGGACGAAAGTCTTGCGTGCGGCGTCGTAGCCGTTGCGGCAGACCTGCGCATGGATCCTGGTGCGAAGCGCTCGCCAGCGCTGGACCGGCCCCGCCAGGCCATACTGCTCGACCGCCTTGATCGCCCGGTCGACGGCGACCCAGGCCATCACCTTCGAGTGCGTGTAGTGCCGCCTCGGCCCGCGCATTTCCCAGATGCCGTTGTCGGGCTCGGCCCAGCTTTTTTCCAGGTAGTGCATGAGCGCGCGCTCGAAATTCCAGGCGTCGGCGTCGGGGTCGAGGCCCGCGCTGCGCGCGAGCTGCAGCGCTGCGATCACTTGCCCGTAGCTGTCGAGCTGCGACTGGGTCGCGGCAGCGTTGCCGACGCGCACCGGCGCGGAGTTCTCGTAACCGGGCAACCAGGGCAGCGTGTATTCGGTCAGCTGGCGCTCGCCCGACAAGCCGTAGACCGTCTGCATGTCCTGTGGCCTGCCGGCCGCGGCGCGCAACAGCCAGCGTCTCCAGGCCTGCGCCTCCTCGCGGTAGCCGGCGAGCAGGAACGCGTAGAGCGTAGCGGTCGCGTCGCGCGGCCAGCAATAACGGTAGTCCCAGTTGCGCACGCCGCCGATCTCTTCCGGCAGTGAAGTCGTCACCGCCGCGGCGATGCCGCCGGTCGGCGCGTAAGTCAGCGCTTTCAAGGTGATCAGCGAGCGCATGACGGCATCGCGCCAGCGCCCGTCGTAACTGCATCGGTCGCTCCAGGCGCACCAGCTGCGCGCGGTCGCATCGACCGCCGCATCCGGGTCGATCGGCAGCGGGCGCGGCAGATGCGAGGCGAAGTGCGTCAGGACGAAAGCAACGCGCTCACCCCGCTCGACCGTAAACGAGGCGACCGTGGTAAATCCCTTGCCGCGCACCGGCACACCCGAGCGCAGCTCAAGCGATTCGGGTCCGGCGGTCGCGAGCAGGGCGCCGTCGACACGGCGAACCCAGGGCACGATCGCGCCGTAACCGCCGCGGATCACCAGCTCCATGCGCATGCTCACGCGTCCGCGCAGGCCCTCGACGATGCGCACGATGTCGGTACGATCCTCCCACGGAGGCATGCAGTCGACCACGCGCACCGTCCCGGATGCGGTGTGGAAGTCGGTTTCGAGCACCAGTGTCTGGTCGCGATAGCGGCGTTGGACGCGGCGCACGGTGCCGCGCGGTGCGAGCAGCCATCGCCCATGGTCGGACGTGCCGACCAATGCCGCGAAGCAGGCCGGCGCATCGAAGCGCGGAGCGCAAAGCCAGTCGATCGAGCCGTTGCGCCCGACCAGCGCCGCGGTGCGGTTGTTGCCGATCATTGCGTAGTCTTCGATCCGCATTGCCATCTCACAGTCGAACCACGTTCTTCTTAGGATGCGCGTCCGCCGCTTATCGTTCCGGCGGTGGAACCGCTGGCACGACGCCGCACCCGGCGGCGCCTGGCGACTTCATTGGCCGGGCCGGCCGCACGCGCTATAGTTCGGCGCCAGCCCTCACCCGCGCGAGCAGGGCCGGGACCGGCTCGACATCGCGATCATCCACGAGGAGGCCTCATGCAAGCAACCGCCGCCATACCCGCAGTACCCGCGACAGGCGCGTCGACACGAATCTGGTATCGCCTCGCGCTGGTGTATTTTGTCGCCGGCACGGGACTGGGCGTCTTTATGGGCGTGTCGCAGGACCATACGATGTTTCCGGTGCACGCACATCTGAACCTTCTCGGCTGGGCCTCGCTGGCGCTTACCGGATTCATCTACGACCGTTTCCCGGCCGCAATGGCGTCGCGCCTGTATCCGGTGCATTTCTGGCTGTACAACATCACCCTCCCGATCGCGATGCTCGCGCTGGTGTTGCTCTTCAAGGGCAACGAGGCGTTCGGCCCGGTCGCGGGAATCGCGTCCATTGTCCTGTTCGCCTCGATCGTGATTTTCGCTTTCAATATCTGGCGCAACAGCGACTCGTGACCGCCGGTGATCAGTCGTCCCGCTGCCGACGGTCCACCCACGCTCGAAGTCGCCGGAGCGGTCGCCACGATCCGGTTGCGCCGGCCCTCCGAGCACAACCGCATCGATCCGGACGACGTCGCGGTCATCCGCGGCTATCTGGATAACGCCAAGCTCTATCCGGCGGCGCGTGCACTGGTGTTCACCGGCACCGGCGAGACGACGTTCAGCTCCGGGTACACGGTCGATGCGATCGTCGGCCGCCTCGATCGCGATTTCGAGGAGCTGCTCGATGCGATCGAGCGACTGCCGCTGCCGACGATATGCGCACTGAACGGCAGCGTCTACGGCGGCGCCACCGACCTTGCGCTCTGCTGCGATTTCCGGCTCGGCGTGCGCGGCTCGCGCATGTTCATGCCGGCCGCCAAATTCGGATTGCACTATTATCCGGGCGGCCTGCGGCGCGCGGTGGCGGCGCTGGGCGCGGCGCAGGCCAAGCGCATATTCCTGACCGCGCAGACAATCGACGCCGACGAGATGCTGCGCATCGGATTCCTGACCGAGCTGCTCGACCGCCGAGAGCTCAGCGGTCGGGTCGATGCCTATGTTGCTGCGCTCGCCGAATGCGAGCCGGGGGTGGTCCGGTCAATGAAGCGCCAGATCGATGCGATCGCGGCGGGCGATCGCACGACCGCCGAATCGCGTGCCGCATACGAAGCCTCGCTCGGATCCGACGAATTGCGCCGGCGCCTGGCCAAGACCGGGCGCCAAAGCTAGATCTTCGTCGCATTCCTACGCGCGGTCTCCGGGCACGCCTACATCAGAATCGGCGATACGCCGATGGCGGCCGGCCGGCGGCCGATGCATAATGAATTCAGGCAGGGCAGATCCGAACCTACCGGTCGATTGCCTCAGGTTGACCGGACGATCTGATCCCTGCCCTTTCCATTTGTGCTTGCCGCACGCGGCCAAGCTCGCCTCTTCCAGAAGCGCAGTTCTTACTGGTTGCCGTTGACTACCAGGTTGTCGGCGATGAATCGCGCATCGTCGCCGCGATAGATGACGCAATCGTTTGCCGCCGGCGCGTGGGTCAACGTACGCATCGGAAGACCCGGGAAGCGCTGGCTGACCCAGGTGAGCTCCGGGCCGCATACCGCCGCGCTGAACCAGGCGACGTTCTCGTTGATCGAGGGCTCGGGGTCGCCGACCCGCCAGACGACTTGTGTCTGCCCATTCGACAGGACGATCATCGCCTGACTCTCTGACGCGTAAAGGCAACTTAACGAGAGGGCGAGGGCCAGCAACATGCGCATCGCGTTCATCTTGTTTCCTTCTCAACGGTTGGGCGCATCCCGCGCCGTGTCCTCGGTGTATTCGAGGCATCCCAATAGCGTCGTCACTATTGCGTGCGCAGGCGCGCGCTTCAATCGGCGCGCGGATGATTGCGTTGTAAGACAGGCTGCCGCAGGCGCGGATACCGGCGAGATGCGTTGTCGGACAACCTAAGGCAACGCGTAGGAGAAAAGCCCGGCAAAGGGGCATTCCCCTCGGAGGCGGGCGAGTCAGCTTCTCGCCCGCCGAGGCAACTCAGACTGTTGAAGGCTTGCTTGCGCGATCGTGGCCAATGGGTCGGCCTGGCGCCGGGACGTCGTGCGGCAGCTCCGGGCTAGAAGCGGCTGCGTGAGTCGCTGAACGGGCCCAGCGGATATTGCGGATGGTCTATCGAGGGGTGCCAGGACACCGGCGTGCCTAGAACGGCGACATCGCCTGCGGCGTACGAATCGAGCAGCTTTTTCGCCCGCATTTCCGCATAACGCCGCGCGTCGGCCGGCCAGTCGAACAGCCGATCCGAAAAGCTCGCTGCGTACCCGAGGCCATGCTGCACGAACGTCACCCCGCACAACCAGCGAATGCGTCCATCCCGTCGGCTTTCCCAAACTTCGAGGTGAACGTCGAAGCCGCGATATCTGAAGGCTTCATCCATGGCTGCCGCGCAATCCGAACCTGATGAGTCATTCTGCCATGTGGAATGTTAAAGCTTCAAGTCAGGCGGACCCGCCGATGCGATGCTGTGACTCTTCAACTCGGCAAGCGGCGCGAAATTCCCGGAGTATCTCGTCCATCACCCACGCGGTGCGCGCCGCGCTCGTTCCGGTGCTGGGACAACGCCCCTGCCCGTTCAGCTCGGCGACGATCGTCTCGATCAGAGGCTGGTGCACATGCGGCGGATCGCCGATCGGAAACTCCTCCACCTTCTCATCACGGATGAGCCTGATCGGCACCGGCTGCGAAGTTGAGAACAGCAGCCGGCCCCGCGCGCCGACGATCTCGTTCATCTCGTAATCCTCGCCGGCGGCGTAGCACCACATGCCGCAGCCCTGAACGCCGGAGCGGAATCGGTACGTTGCCACGACAGTATCCTCGGCGCGATAGGCGCCGGACTGGTTGGACGCGACACCGCGCGCCTCGGCGATCGGGCCGAACACGAAATCCAGAAAATCGAACGTGTGGCAGACCGCCTCGAAGAAGAAACCTCCGCCGCTCTTCGCCGGGTCGATACGCCACGGCAACGCATCACCGTCAGCGATTTGCGGGGCGCGCGCGAGCTGGCGCGAGATCACCATGCGCACCGGTCCGATTGCGCCGCTTTCCACCAAGTCCCGGACCTTGAGGAAGCGCGGCAGCGCGCGGCGATAGTAGCCGACCCAAAGCGGCACACCGGCGTCACGGCAGGCCTCGATCATTTGCACGCACTCGGCATGCCGCATCGCCATCGGTTTCTCCACGTAGACCGGCTTGCTTGCACGCGCACAACGCAGCGTGTAGTCGCGATGACTGTCGGTCAAGGTCGCGATATACACCGCATCGATGTCTGGCGCCTGGATGATCGCCTCGGCATCGTCGGTCCACCGCGCGACGCCGTGGCGGCGCGCGTAGTCGGCGGCAAGCGCACCGTTGCGGCGCATGACTGCGACCAGCGCCGAGTGGTCCGCCTTGTAGAAACCCGGCCCGCTTTTCACCTCGGCGACGTCGCCACAGCCGATCATGCCCCAGCGTATCGTTTTCATCGTTGTCGTGCTCCCTTCGGAAACTGGACTATCTTTGCAGATGCGCGTTCGAACGCATCGCGGCGCGAAAGCAAGTTCCGCTGCCTGGTGGAAATCAGCGGGTAATGACGTCTGCGCTCGAGCTGTTCGTGCAATTCCCAGCATCCTTCGGCGGTGACCCATAGAACGGGGTCGATGCGGCGCAGGTCCAGCGGCGCCGCGTAGCTGCGCAATGTCTTGCGGCCGCCGGCGGTCGAGTATTCGTGAAAATACGAGATCGCGAGCTCGCGCAGGCTGCGGTAGATCGGATCGCGGTACCGAAGCGCGACGCCGTTCGACTTCGAGATCGCACCCCAGCACGCGCCGCGACGAAACAACGCGACGACATGCGGATAGTCGCTCGGGTCGCAGTCCAGCCGCATGACCCGCGGCGGTTCGCCCTGGATCCACAGCGCGCAGGCAGCGAGCAGCGCTGCTTCGATGCAATGCGCACGGCGATACGCAAGGACTTCCCGGACCGAGAATACCGTCTCACCGCCGATCTCGTGGTTGATCGGCATCGCGTTGACGAAAGCCTGGATCTGCAGCGGTGTGCGCAAGCGGCGCAGGATCGCGTATTCGAGCTTATCCAGCCCGAGATCCTCGCGGCGGGCGACGCGTTTGGCAATTCTTGAGATCATCCGCCTCAGTATAGTGAATTACGCACAAAGCAAAACGTCGCCCGATGTTTATACCGCATCGATTCGCCTAGCGATGCCCGGGTCTATCGGCAGATTGAAGGCTGTCCAGCGTTTTCACGCCGCTGAAACACGCGGCGGCTAGCCTCTCCAAGTCGTGTTCGGCCAACGCATGCCATCTGTGGAGCCACAGTGGAGCGTGTCGGTCTTCATCTCGAACCGATCTGACGAGGGCACATGGAGACAGCTTTTGCAGTAGAGGCCGTAGCAAGGCCGGCGGCGCGCACGGAAAGCATTCTTCCGGCAGCCCCTTGCAATGTGGTGATTCTTACTGTCGGCTGGACCGGAAGCTCGGTGCTCGCCGGATTACTCAGCGCCGCAGGTTTTTGGACCGGCACAACGGTCCGCAATACCGACTACAACACTTTCGAGAATGCCGAGCTGGTCCGGCTCAACCGAAAACTGCTGACGATGGCGGGTATCGGCGAGAGCTACGCGACGCAGTTTCACCCGGAGTGGTACGCCAAAGTAGAGCGGCTTGCTCACACGGTGAATCATTCCCAGTTCGTGGCATTCATCGACGAGTGCACGAGCCATGCCCCATGGTTGTGGAAGGATCCCCGCCTGTGGGTCACGATGGGGTTCTGGAAACACTTGTTGCCGACCGAAAACGTCAAGTACCTGCTGCTGACGCGCGAGTCGCTTCAGGCGTGGATATCGTGCACGTTGCGCCGGCAGATCCAGACGTTCGGCCACCTGCGCCGCTACAACGCCTCGACTGAGGGCGCAATGCGGCGGTTCCTCACCGATCAGAGCGTGCCGCACCTTCACGTCGTTTACGAGGACTTGCAATTGAGAGCGGATCACGAGTTGGCGCGCCTGTCGAAATTCCTCGAGGCACCGGTCGCGCCCCGCCACCTGCTGGCGATCCATGATTCGGGCAAGCTCAACGGCCGGAAACGCGGCATCAAGGACTTCTGCAAGGCCGTTTTGATCCACGCGAAAAACTACGGCGAACGGCTGCGCTGAGACACCGACGCCAAAACGGCCCCGTGAAGGGGCCGTTTTGCTGCAGGCGGCGGGAATCGAACCGTGACGCCTGCTAGTCGACTGCGGTATGCAGGCTCAGTGTCGACCCTCTCCTTCAAGCATGACGGCAAGCTTCTTTATCGAAGTCATCGCGCTGCCCAATGCCGCGCAGGCATCGCGCGATCTGGTCGCGGACAGCACCAACACGTCGCCGGGGATGTGCGGCTCGCACTCGAGATCGAGCTTCAGCGCCGCCAGGGCGTCCATGACGTTGTAAAGCTCCTTGCTCACTCCCAGCTCCATGGTGGCGCGTCCTCCCGGAGATCGCGTCAGCCCTGGCCGTTAGGACGATCAGGATCAGGCCGCGTTGACGTTCGGCCTCGTCGCTCGGCCGCCATCTTGTTGATCAGCTCCAAAGCCTGCCGGCCCTGGGTCGACTTGTCAAAAAAATACGATGCACCCAACAGAAAGCTGCGCTCCCGATCCTCAGTGGCGACATGGTTGGTAAAGACCACCCCGACCGCGCCGCGGGCCGCGCCGCCGGTCTGAAGTGCGTCAAGCACGTCGAATCCCGAGCCCGACGCCAGCACGAGGTCGATCAGGATTAAATGGGGCTTTAGTTCCCGGAGTTCGTCGATGGCTTGCTGCGCGTTGTCGGCGGCCCCCATCAGCTCGCCGCCGGCGGACTCGACGGCCGAGGTCAGAAGTCGCAGAACGATTTCCGAGTCCTCGACGACGTAAACCTGCAGAGGTTTGGCGGCTTTGATCACGGCGAGGCTCAAGGTCGGCGTCAGGCAAAGCGGCCACTGCCACCCTCAGCGCGCGCACCGATACCATACGGCCAGCGATCCGACCTGTGTATCAGTTCATGTCCGACAATCGTGTAGG
Organism: uncultured beta proteobacterium; assembly: GCA_963697485.1. Lineage (GTDB taxonomy): Bacteria > Pseudomonadota > Gammaproteobacteria > Burkholderiales > Casimicrobiaceae > PALSA-1003. The sequence goes on along the minus strand of CAVOOD010000003.1, from coordinate 448,506 downwards.
TGAACGGACTACATCGCCAGAGGGTGGAAAGTGCGAATCAGCACACTATCGGTGCGGTGGAATACTGATTTGACATCTTTTTTGTTCGGTCCTTACGCTACCGGCCATTGCACGTCTGATCACTCAAAGAGGCACACAATAATGCGACGATCCCGGCTCTACGGCACTGTGGCGTCTTTCGCCCGCGACTCAGCAGACACGTTAAATGTGGCCCCGTGAGCGCAGGCAGTTTCGGCTTGGCGGCGCAAAGCACCTGGACTGCGTCGTGCGCGAAGTGCGATGCAAGGCTGACGCTTCCACCTTTCATGAGACGCTCGAATTGACGCTGCAGCAGGAAATCGCTCGCATGCGGGAGCTGGGAGCGAGTCCGGATGCGATCGCGGCATTCCTGGCCGCGGCCGAAGTCCACTTTGCATTGTGCGCCACGGGCGCGATCCACGAGGATGCAGACAGCGTCGAGCAGTCATCCGATAACCCTGGCAGGAAGAACCGCTGAGCGATCCGCAGCAGGCTATGCGCCGACGCTCCGCGGAGGCTTGTCTTCTGTACCCTCAGACGCCAGGCCCGCGTCTCTTTTTGCCGTGCTTATGGACGCTCTGCGCTCGAAAAAGAAAACGGCCCGCGAAGGAGCCGTCATTCTTTCGTTTGGTGGAGGCGGCGGGAATCGAACCCGCGTCCGAAAACGCTACACAGTCGGGACTACATGCTTAGCCACGTCATTGTGCTCTCGCCCCGGCGCCACTGACGGGCAGGCAACGCCGGGACCAGTCACCTTGCTTTAGCGTGTCGCCCAAGTGACCCGGACGCACGCGATCGCTCGAAATGTCCTCGCTGTGACAGTTACATCACCCGGGCTGAGCGCCACCCGGTGCGAGGTCCGGCGGGATTAAGCCGCCAGAGCGTAGTTTTCGTCGTTCGCAGTTAAGTTTGCGATTGCAGAGGATTCACAAGGTTCTGCACCTTGGCATGCCCCGCGCTGCTTCACAGTCCCCGTCGAAACCAGGTCGCCCCCGGTAACCGGTCCTGCGGCGAGCTTGTCATCCGAAACCGCTCGCGCGCTGGCGCAGCTATGATACCACCGCGATGGGCAAGTTCCCGGCGCGGGCCGCTGCGTACCGGGTTAGATGGGGTCGTAGAGAGCGAACACAAGCGGCTCGATCGACGAGGAAGCAGCCGTCGAGAAGGCGCAGGTTGGCGTCGAAAATCGAGTGCTGATCTGTGTCATCGCGCTGATCCCAACGGACGCGAGAAATATTCCGGCGATCTGGGACGACCTGTCGATCGGGTACAATGCGCCGATCGGAAAACCGTTCTGAACAGCCCATGGCGTTGGTTCCCATCATCCTCTCCGGCGGCGCCGGCACTCGCCTGTGGCCGCTGTCGCGCGAGACAGCGCCGAAACCTTTCCTGACCTTGCCGGATGGCGAAACGCTGCTCGGCAAGACCGCCGCCCGCGCGCTCGCACTCCCCGACATCGCGGGACTCGTCGTCATCACCAACCGCGACTACTATTTTCAGACCAAGGACCAGTTCTCCGCCGCGATCGAAAAGGCGCCGGCTCGCGTCGCCTATCTGCTCGAGCCTTTCGGGCGCAACACCGGGCCGGCGATCGCACTTGGCGCGCTCTACGCGGAGTCGCGCTACGGCGCCGATGCGATCCTGCTTGCGCTGCCGTCCGATCACCTGATCCGCGATGGCCGCGCGTTTGCCGCCGCGGTCGACCGCGCGAAGGGCCTCGCCGAAGGAACGGCTGGATCGTGACTTTCGGCATCGGGCCGACCCATCCCGAGACCGGATACGGCTACATCGAGTGCGGCGAGCCGCTCGCCTCGGATGATGCATTTCGCGCCGTCCGCTTTGTCGAAAAACCGCCGCTCGCCGATGCCGTGGCGTTCCTTACCGCCGGCAGCTACGTCTGGAACTCGGGCATGTTCTGCTTCACGCCGGCGACGATACTTGCGGCATTCCGCGCAGCACGCGCCCGCGATGTACGAGGCGGTGCGCAGCGTCTGGCAGGGGCTGCGCGCGAAGGCCGACGCGTCGATGCTGGAAATCGATGCCGCGCTGTTCGCCGCCGTGCCCGACATTTCGATCGACTACGCGGTGATGGAAAAGGCCGCTCGGGTCGCCGTCATCCGCGGCGGCTTCGACTGGAGCGACGTCGGATCGTGGCAGGCGGTCTCGGCGCTGACCGAGCCGGACGCCGCCGGCAATCGCGGGCAGGGCGAGCGCGTCGCCATCGGCACGCGGGACACGTTCGTGCACGCCGGCGACCGTGTCGTCGCCACCGTCGGTGTCGACAATCTGGTCATCGTCGACACGCCGGACGCGCTGCTGGTCGCGCACCGCGATCACCTGCAGCGCGTGCGCGAAGTCGTCGGCGAGCTGAAGGCCCGCGGCCACGACGCCTACAAGCTGCACCGGACCGTCGCCCGGCCATGGGGCGCGTACACGGTGCTGCAGGAAGGTCCGGGCTTCAAGATCAAGCGCATCGAAGTCAGGCCGGGCGGCGCGCTGTCGCTGCAGCTCCACCACCGGCGCGGCGAGCATTGGGTCGTCGTCAGCGGCGAAGCGCGCGTCACCAACGGCGACCGCGTTTATCCGCTTCAAGTCAACGAATCGACCTTCATCCCGATCGAGACGCGGCACCGGCTCGAAAATCCCGGCGACCGAGCCGCTGGTCATGATCGAAGTGCAATGCGGCGATTACCTGGGCGAAGACGACATCGTGCGCTTCGACGATCAGTACGGCCGCGTCGCACATTGAGGTCTCCGTCGCTGGCGTCCAGCCCGCCGCCGTTCGTTCCGCTTCCCCGCCTTCTGCCCGCCGCACCGCCGCCCGGGCGGAAGGCCATCGCGCAGCCATTCGCCGGTTCGGCCGACGCGCTGGCGCTTGCACAAGCCGCGACCGACACCGCGCAGCGCCGCCAGCTGCTGGCCGTCGTCTGCGCCGACGCGCTGGCTGCGCAACGGCTGGCCGCCGAAATGTCATGGTTCGCGCCGGCACTCAAGGTCGCCGTCCTGCCCGACTGGGAAACGCTGCCCTACGATCATTTTTCTCCGCATCAGGATCTGGTGTCGGAGCGGCTGGCGACGCTCTACCGCATGTCGCGCGGCGATTGCGATGTGGTGATCGTCGCGGCGACGACGGCGCTGTACCGCTTCGCGCCCCCGTCCTATCTCGCGGCGTTCACATTTTTCATCGAGCAAGGCGAAACGCTCGACGTCGATCGCCTGCGCTCGCAGCTCGCGCTGGCCGGATACCAGCATGTGACGCAAGTCGTTTCGCCGGGCGAATTCGGCATACGCGGCGGCTTGATCGACCTGTTTCCGATGGGCAGCCCCCTGCCCTACCGCATCGACCTGTTCGACAACCAGATCGAATCGATCCGCACGTTCGATGTCGACACCCAGCGTACCGTCTATCCGGTCCCGCGCGTGCGACTGCTTCCGGCGCGCGAGTTTCCACAGGATGACGCCGGGCGCACGCGCTTTCGCGGGCGGTTTCGCGAAGTATTCGAAGGCGATCCGTCGAAGTCGCCGCTGTACAAGGATGTGTCGAACGGCATCATGCCGGCCGGCATCGAGTACTATCTGCCGCTGTTTTTCGACGCGACCGCGACGCTGACCGAGTATCTGCCGCCCGAGGCTATCGTCTGCCTGCACGGCGACGTGCCATCGGCGATCCGGCGTTTCTGGGAGGACACCGACGCGCGATACCGGCTGTTGCGAGGCGATCGCGCGCGGCCGCTGCTCGCGCCGAACGACCTGTTCGTGCCGGAGGACGAGTTCCATCGCGTGCTCAAGCCGTTCGCCCGCATCGAGCTCGCCTCGGACCGAGCGGCGGCGTCCGGCGACGATGCCGCCCCCGCAGACAACGCGACCGAGCGGCCGGTCGTGGAAGGCGATGTGGACGCCGCGGCGCCGGCGGCCGGGACCGTCAGCGCGCACGCCAAGGCATCGCGCCGCGGACACGCGACGCGTTCCCTTCCTGCCGTCCAGGTCGATCGCCGTGCCGACGATCCGCTGCGCGCGCTCAAGCGCCACGTGACCGCCACCCCCGAGCGCGTACTGATCGCGGCGGAGAGCCTCGGCCGCCGCGAGACGATGCAGCAGTATTTCGCCGAGTACGGATTCAAGCCGGCAGTGGTCGCCGACTGGGCCGAGTTCGTCGCCGGCGACGCGAGCCCGGCGCTGGTCGCAAGCCCGCTCCATGCCGGTTTCGTCTGGCCCGAGGCGAACATCTCGCTGATCACCGAGGCCGAGCTCTATGCGGGTGTAGTGCGGCGGCCGGGCAAGCGCGATGCGCGTCGCAGCAACGTCGACGCGATGCTGCGCGATCTGTCCGAAGTGCGCATCGGCGATCCGGTCGTGCACGAGCAGCACGGCATCGGCCGCTACCTCGGCCTGACGACGCTCGACCTCGGCGACGGACCGAACGAATTCCTGCACCTGCTCTACGCGAACGACGCCAAGCTTTATGTGCCGGTATCGAGCCTGCATCTGATCAGCCGCTACAGCGGCGCGTCGCCCGATGCGGCGCCTCTGCACGAGCTTGGCAGCGGCCAATGGGACAAGGCGAAGAAAAAGGCGGCGCAGCGAGCGCACGACACTGCGGCCGAGTTGTTGAACCTCTACGCGCAGCGCGCCGCCAGGCAGGGGCACGCGTTCAAGTACGACCTGCACGAGTACGAGGCGTTCGCCGCGGGGTTCGGCTTCGAGGAGACGCCCGACCAGGCGGCGGCGATCGAAGCAGTGATCCGCGACCTGACGTCAGGCAAGCCGATGGACAGGCTGGTTTGCGGCGACGTCGGCTTCGGCAAGACCGAGGTAGCGCTGCGTGCGGCGTTCGTCGCGGTCGCGGACGGCAAGCAGGTTGCCGTCCTCGTGCCGACGACCTTGCTGGTCGAGCAGCATTTCCAGACCTTCTCCGACCGCTTCGGCGACCTGCCGGTGAAGCTCGCCGAATTGTCGCGCTTCCGCTCGGCGGCCGAGATGAAGACGGTGCTTGAGGGCCTTGCCAGCGGACGCATCGATCTGGTCATCGGCACGCACAAGCTGATCCAGCGCGACGTGAAATTCAAGCGCCTCGGCCTGGTGGTGATCGACGAGGAGCATCGCTTCGGCGTGAGGCAGAAGGAGCAGCTGAAGCGCCTGCGCGCCGAGGTCGACGTGCTGACGCTGACGGCGACGCCGATTCCACGCACCTTGGCGATGTCGCTCGAGGGCCTGCGCGACTTTTCGGTGATCGCCACCGCGCCGGAGCGGCGCCTGTCGATCAAGACCTTCGTGTCGCAATACTCGCCCGGCATCGTGCGCGAAGCCTGCCTGCGTGAGCTCAAGCGCGGCGGACAGATCTACTTCCTGCACAACGACATCGACACGATCGCGACGATGGGACAGAAACTCGAGGCATTGATGCCCGAGGCCCGCATCGCGATCGCGCACGGCCAGATGCCCGAGCGCGATCTCGAACGGGTGATGCGCGACTTCTACCAGCAACGGTCCAACCTGCTGCTTTGCTCGACGATCATCGAGACCGGCATCGACGTGCCGACCGCCAACACGATCATCATCCATCGCGCCGACAAGTTCGGCCTGGCGCAGCTGCATCAGCTGCGCGGCCGGGTCGGGCGCTCGCACCACCAGGCGTACGCCTATCTGCTGACGCCGCGCGAGGAGGCGCTGTCGGTGCAGGCGAAGAAGCGTCTCGAGGCGATACAGCTGATGGAGGACCTGGGTTCCGGCTTCTATCTGGCGATGCACGATCTCGAAATCCGCGGCGCCGGAGAGGTCCTCGGCGACGAGCAGTCCGGCGAAATGCAGCAGATCGGCTTTCAGCTCTATACCGAAATGCTCAAGGCCGCGGTCGATTCGCTGCGTTCGGGACGCGAGCCCAACCTCACCGATCCGATGGGCGTCACCACCGAGATCAACCTGCACGTCCCGGCGCTCCTTCCCGAGACCTACTGCAACGACGTGCACGAGCGGTTGGTCCTCTACAAGCGCCTGGCGAATTGCGACACCGCGGCCGAGCTCACGTCGATGCAGGAGGAGCTGATCGATCGCTTCGGTCTTCCGCCGGAGCAGGCGCAGGCCCTGCTCTATTGCCATCGCCTGCGCCTGCTCGCCAAGCCGCTCGGCGTGGTCAAGGTCGATGCCGGACCGGATCGATCACAGGTCCTGTTCGGCCCGCGGCCGCCGTTCGATGCCGGCAAGCTGATCGCGCTGATCCAGCAGGACGGACGTTACCGCTTCGCCGGCCAGGATCGCGTGCGCATCGAGCGCGCCGCGCCTGCGGTCGAGGATCGGGTCGGGCTGATCGAGGAGTTTCTTGGCAGGTTGCAATGAGCGCCGGGCCGAAGCTGCCTTTGCAACTGCACGTCTTCGTCCGCGACTGGCTTTCGTCGAACAACGTGTTGCTCAAAAGCCGTGATGGACACGTGCTGATCGACTCCGGCTACGTGCGCCACGCGCCGCTGACCATGGCGCTGCTCGCGACACCCGCGGGGATCGGCAACGAGCCCTTGGCGCGACTGGTCAACACCCACTGCCACAGCGACCACATCGGCGGCAACGCGACGATCAAGGCGCATTACCGATGCCCGATCGCGGTGCCGGAAGCCGAGGCGCCGCTGATCGACCGCTGGGACGAGATGGCCCTCCTGCTCGGCTATTGCGACCAGCGAACCGACCGCTTCGGCTACGATGAAGTCATTCGCCCGGGTGAGACGCATGTGTGGGGCGGACTGGAATGGCGCGCACTTGCCGCGCCGGGACACGACATGGCCGCGCTGGTATTCCACAATCCCGAGCACGGCATCCTGATCTCCGGCGACGCCTTGTGGGAAAACGGCTACGGCCTGGTCATGCCGCTCGAGATCGACCCGCGTGCGATGCCCGCCACGCGTGCAACGCTGGACATGCTGGCCGGACTGGACGTCAACATCGTCATTCCCGGTCACGGCGAGCCGTTCACCGATGTCGCCGCCGCGCTCGACCGCGCCTTTCAGCGCACCGCAGCGTTCGAAGCCAGCAGCGTGCGGGTGGCCAAGTACGCGCTGAAGGCGCTGCTGAGCTTCGCGCTGCTCGATCAAAGGCGCTTGCCGCTGGCCCAAATGCCGGACTATGTCGAGCGCGTGGAGATCTATCGCGAATTCAACCAGCGCTTTTTCCGGCTCGCCTCCCGAAGCGCTGGCAGAAATGCTGATCGCCGAGCTCGAGCGCGCTGGCGCCGTCGCGCCGCGAAGCGGGGTGGTTGCTGGCCGCCTGAGCGGCCGGGCATCAGCCGCGAAACTGCGCGGCAATGCTCTTGATGCCGCCCAGCAGCATTTCGACGGCGACAGCGGTGAGCACCAGTCCCATCAGGCGCTCGAACGCGCGCATCCCGCGCTCGCCCAACAGGCGCTGCAGCCGGCCGGCGGCCAGCAGCACCAGCGTAGTCGCCGCCATCGCTATCGTCAGCGCGAGCAGCCATACGTCGATGTGCTCGGGCTCGCGCGAGGCCATCAGCATGACCGTCGCCAGCGCCGACGGTCCGGCGATCGCCGGAATCGCCAGCGGCACCAGCAGAGGCTCGCTGCCGCTGGTGTCGCCGAAGACGCCCTCAGGATGCGAGAAAACCATTCTCAAGGCGATCAGGAACAAAATGACGCCGCCGGCGATCGAAAGCGATGTTTCGGAGACTTGCATCAGCGTCAGGAACGCGCGGCCGCCGAACAGAAAGGCAAGCAGCACGGCGTACGCGATCACGCATTCGCGCAACACGATCCACCGGCGCCGCGCCGGAGGCGTCGCCTGCATGGCGCTGACGACCAAAGGCACGTTGCCGAACGGGTCGATCACCAGAATCAGAAGGATCGCCGCGGACAGGAGCTCGGATAGCATCTTGGGAGGCGCTCCGTCGACGGAGGCCGCAGTATATCGTCCAATCGTGCGCTTTCGCGTCGCTGCCGCTGGCATAATTTCGGGTTTTCACGTTTTCCATCGGAGCATTCATGGCTGTCTTTCCCCTTGCGACACGTTGTCTCGCAGCGCTGTTCGGTTTGGCTGCTGCGGGCGCGGCATTTGGCCAGGCGGTCGGCGCGCAGGCGGCCGAGCCGTCGGGCGTGCAAACGCTGGTCCGGTCCTCTGACGCGTCCGCGCCGCTGCGTTCGGGCATCGACATGAGCCAGATCGAACCGAAGGTGCGGCCGCAGGACGATCTGTCGGGATACGTCAACGGCAAATGGTTCGCCACGACCGAGATCCCCCCGGACAAGGCCGCGTACAGCGCAGGCAGCAAGATCTACGACGATACCCAGCTGCAATTGCGCGGTATCGTCGAAAAGGAAAGCGCGCAGGCGCATCCGAAGCCGGGCGCACCGCAGCGTATCGGCGATCTGTATCGAAGTTTCATGGACGAGGCTCGGCTCGAAACGCTGGGGACCAAGCCGCTCGCCGCAGAATTCGCCCGAATCGAAGCGATCAAGAGCAAGCAAGACGTCGCGGCCACGATCGGGCATCTGGCGCGGATCGGCGTCAATGCGCCGTTTGCCGCCCAGGTGCACCAGGACAACAAGGACTCGACCCGTTACATCGTCGATCTCGGACAGGCGGGTCTCGGCTTGCCGGACCGCGACTACTATCTGGACGATGCCGACGTCAAGTTAAGTGCGGCGCGCGCCAAGTACCGGACGCACGTCGAACAGATGATGGCTATGGCCGGTGATCGCGATGCGACGCGGGACGCCTCGGCGATCGTCGCCCTCGAGACCAAGCTCGCCAGGGTGCAGTGGACCAAAGTCGAGCTGCGCGACCCGATCAAGGCCTACAACAAGGTCGGGCTCGACAAGCTAGGCGCGCTCGCGCCCGGCTACGACTGGAAGCGCTACCTGGACAGCGCGGGCGTCGAGGGCAAGGTGACCTATCTGATCGTCGGCCAGCCGAGCTATATCACCGCCTTCGCGAAAGTCCTCGATCAGACGCCGCTGCCCGTGTGGAAGGCGTATTTCCGCTGGCACGTGCTGAGCGCTTTCGCGCCCTATCTTTCCAAGCCTTATGTCGACGCCAATTTCGCGTTTTTCGGCACGGCGCTCAACGGGACTCCGGAGATTCGGCCGCGCTGGAAACGCGGCGTGCAGCTCGTCGACAATTCGATCGGCGAGGATTTGGGCAGGGTCTACGTCGAGCAGTACTTCCCACCGGAAAGCAAGGCGCGCATGGATGCGCTGGTCGCGAATCTTCTGTCCGCCTATCGTCAGAGCATCGGCGACCTGGACTGGATGAGTTCGACGACCAAGGCCAAGGCGCTCGACAAGCTCGCGAAGTTCATGCCCAAGATCGGCTACCCGAAAAAATGGCGCGACTACTCGACGCTAAGGATCGTGTCGACCGATCTGGTGGGCAATGTGATGCGCGCCAACGAATTCGAATATCGCCGCAACATCGCCAAGCTCGGCAAGCCGATCGATCGCGGCGAATGGTTCCTGACGCCGCAGACGGTCGACGCCTACTACAACCCCGAGCTCAACGAAATCGTGTTTCCCGCGGCCATCCTGCAACCGCCGCTGTTTGACGCGCAAGCCGACGACGCGGTCAATTACGGCGCGATCGGCGCGGTGATCGGCCACGAGATCAGCCATGGCTTCGACGATCAGGGCAGCCAGTACGACGGCGACGGCAACCTGCGCGACTGGTGGACGGCCGAGGATCACGACAAATTCGCCGCCAAGACCAAGGCGCTGGTCGCAGCAGTACAACGCCTATGAACCGGTGGCCGGCTACCACGTCAACGGCGAGTTGACGCTGGGCGAAAACATCGCCGACAACTCGGGCCTCGCGATCGCGTACAAGGCCTACCGCATCTCGCTCCACGGCAAGGAAGCGCCGGTGATCGACGGGCTGACCGGAGATCAGCGCTTCTTCATGGGCTCGTCGCAAGGATGGCGCACCAAGATGCGCGACGACTACACGGTGCGTCTGATCAAGAGCGACCCGCACTCGCCCAATACGCTACGATCCAACGCCGCGGTCATCAATCAGGAAGCTTTCTACCGCGCGTTCGACGTCAAGCCCGGCGACAAAATGTACCTGCCGCCGGAAAAACGCGTGACGATCTGGTAGCTGGTCGCGCCTCCGCGCGTCAGTGCAGCTTGACGCGCGGCTCCATGCGGCGCCGCAAAAAACGGCCGATCGTGTCGAGGGCCACGCGGAAGTAGCCGTGAATCGACGCCTGATGCAGCTTGTATAGCGACGCGTACATCGCGCGCGCAATCAGCCCCTGGATCAGCATGCTGCCGCCGATCAGCCTGCCCATCAGGTTGCCGACCGCCGACAATTCGCCAAGCGAGACCAGCGAACCGAAATCCCGAAAATGAAACTCGGGCAGCGGCGCTCCCGCGAGCCGCGCCCGCATCGTGCGCACCAGCAGCGCCGCCTGCTGCCGCGCCGCCTGCGCCCGCGGCGGTACCAGCGCACCGTCCTTGCCGAGCCAGGGTGCCGCGGCACAATCGCCAAAGGCGAAGATGTCGGGGTCGCGCGTCGTCTGCAAGGTCGCGGCGACGACCAGCTGGTTGGCGCGATTGACCTCGAGACCATCCAGCCGCGCCAGCAACGGTGGCGCCTGAATGCCGGCGGCCCAGACGATCAGATCGGCGCGGAGCGTCGCGCCGTCGGCGATGTGCACGCCCTCCTCGTCGATGGCGACGACGCGCTCACCGGTGCGCACCGCGATGCCCAGCCTGCCGAGCAACTCGGTCGCGGCCTTGGCGATCCGTTCGCCCAATTGCGGCAGAATGCGCGGCGCCGCCTCGAGCAGCGTCAGGCGGATATCGCGGGCGGGGTCGAGCTCGTCCAGGCCGTAGACGGCGTGGCTGCGAGTGGTCTGCCGGATCTCCGCCGCCAGCTCGACGCCGGTTGCGCCCGCGCCGATGATCACGATGTCGACATGGGCCGATCGGCCCTCCGCCGCTTCGCCGTCAGCACGCACCGCGGCTGCGAGCAGGCGGCGGTGAAAGCGCTCCGCGTCCAGCGGCGTGTCCAGCGAAATCGCGTTCGCGGCGACGCCGGGAATGCCGAAATCGTTGGTCGTGCTGCCGACGCAGAAAATCAGCGTGTCGTACGGAACGATGCGCTCGGGCAGGATCAGCCTGCCGTCGTCGTCATCGACCGAGCCCACCTTTAGCTCGCGGCGCGCGCGGTTCAACCCCTCGACCGCGCCTTGGCGAAAACGGAACCGGTGCCAGTATGCGACGGCGAGGTAATCGACGTCGTGCGCGGCCGCATCCATGCGGCCGGCAGCGACCTCGTGCAGCAGCGGTTTCCAGACGTGGGTTTCGGCGCGATCGACCAGCGTGATCGCCGCCTTGCCCGGGCGGCCGAGCTTGTCGCCGAGCGCGGTCGCCAAGGGCAAGCCACCGGCGCCGCCTCCAACGATGACGATCCGATGCGCGCTCGCAGGCGCGGACTTGTCCTCAGTCACCGCGTACCGTCCCCTCGCGGCGCGAATCGGCGCCGCCGTGCCAGCGCCCGGCGACGCGGACGATCACCTGCAGACCGCTGTTCTGATCGACGATTTGCGTTGCCTCTCCAAGCGCCTCGAGCTTGGAAGCAAGCGATTCCGCGCTCGTGCCGCGTTCGAGCTCGGTCGGACCATTACGGCTGCCGATATTCGGCAGATCGACGGCGGTCTGCGGATCGAGTCTCCGGTCGAGTATCGCGATCAGCGTTTTGGCGACGTAATTGATGATGGCAGGACCGCCGGGCGAGCCGGCGACGACAGTGACACGTCCCTGCGCATCGTAGACGATCGTCGGCGCCATCGCCGAGCGAGGGCGCTTGCCGCCCTCGACGCGATTGGCGACAGGACGGCCGCCTTCGGATGGGACGAAACTGAAATCGGTGAGCTCGTTGTTGAGCAAAAATCCGCCGGCGGTCATCAGCTTGCTGCCGAACGCATCTTCGATCGTCGTCGTCATTGCCACCGCATTGCCGTAGCGATCGACAATGGAAATATGCGAGGTCGATGGCAATTCCAGCGCCTCGCCCTGTCCGAAGCCGGCGTTGTCCGCCGCCGCGATCGGCGGCGGCTCACCCGGGGCGGCATAGCCGATGCTCGAGTCGAGACGGATCAGCCGCGAGCGCTCGCGCAAGTAGGCGCGATCGGTGAGCCCGGCCGGCACCGCGATGAAATCCGGGTCCGCCACGTACATGTCGCGGTCGGCGTAAGCGAGCCGTCCCGCCTCGCTGAACAAATGCGCGCTGATCAAATCGCTGTTGCCGATCGACCCCATGTCGAACCGCTCCAGCATTCCCAGCATCTGCAGGACGGCAATGCCGCCCGACGACGGCGGCGGCACGCCGCAGACGCGGTAACTGCGGTATTGCCCGCAGACCGGTTTGCGGACACGCGCGCGGTAGCTCGCGAGATCAGCGGTCGTCAGATCCCCGGGGTTGGCGGAGTAGCCGTCGGCAGTTTGCACGACGTCCTGCGCGATCTCACCGGTGTAAAAGGCATTCGCACCTTCGGCGGCGATGCGCTTGAGCGTCGCCGCAAAGGCAGGATTCCTGAGCAGCTGCCCGGCGGCGAGCGGCGTTCCGTCGGCATTATGGAAGTAAGCCCGCGCTCGGTCCTGTCGCAGATAGCTCTCGGCGCCGATCGCCTTGCTCAATCGCCGGCTGACGACAAAGCCCTGCTCGGCCAGCCGGATGGCCGGCTCGAACAGACTCGCCCAGGCGAGCCTGCCGTGGCGCCGATGCGCCAATTCCAGCATGCGAAGGGTTCCGGGCACGCCGACCGAGCGTCCGCCGACGACCGCCTCGAAAAAACGCATCGGCCGCCCCGCGGCGTCCAGAAAACGATCGGGCCGCGCCGCCGCCGGCGCGGTCTCGCGGCCGTCATAAACAAGCAGCGTCTTCCGCCGGGCGTCGTGAACCAGCATGAACGCGCCGCCGCCGATGCCCGACGATTGCGGCTCGACCAGATTCAGCACCATTTGTACGGCGATCGCCGCGTCGACCGCACTGCCGCCCCGGCGCAGGATCGCGTCGCCGGCGTCGGTGGCAAGCGGATTGGCGGTCGCGACCATCTGGTGCCGGGCACTGGCGGCTTGCTTGGCCGTCCATCCGGACGGCCGCTCGGGGAGGTGTGACTGGGCGGCCGCGCTCGTGGTGAGCGCCAAGCCCAAAACCAGTCCTAGCACGGCGGCGCCGCGCTTCGTTTGCCGGAAGGTCACTGCCCGATTCTACCCTTCCGGTCGAGATCCCCGGCTTGCGACGCTCGTAGCCGCGTCAGCCGGGTGCGGGTAGGATAACGGCGCCTGCTGTAAGGTATGCGCAGGTCGCTTCGACCAAGGGGGGAGCGTGCGATGCGCTCGCGCCCGGTGGAGCGAAACCGGGCCTCGCCCCGAGATCCACTACAGGAAGGAGCACAAGATGACGATGAGACAAGACTATGAAGGCACTGTCGTTTGCCGCGATGCTGGGCATTGCCGCGCTGTCCGCGCAGGTGGCGTTGGCCGACGACACGGGCCTCTCGCCATTGTCGAGCGATCTGAAGAAGATGTCGAACAAGGACGGCATGATCAGCAAGAAAGACTTCATGGCGATGATGGAAAAGCGCTTCGACGCGATGGACAAGGCCAAGAAGGGCATGATTCATCATGACCGAGGCGACGAAGATTTTCATCGGACAAGCCATAAGCGGATTGTCCGCCGCGGCTCGAACCCGCAACAGGTTTGACGTCGCAGAACGTAAAGACCTCGGCAACAGGGACAAGGGCGGCTTCGTGCCGCCCTTGTTCGTTTCGAGGTACTCACGCGCCGGCAAGAAACGCCGGCATTGCAAGAAACCGCCGACCACGGCATCCTGCAGCCGATGAGCCGGACACTACTCCCCGAAGCGGTCGAGCGTTATGTGACGCAGGAGATCGCGCACGAAACCGACGTGCAGCGCCGGCTTCGGGCGGAGACGGCGGGCATGCCGCACGGCGGGATGCAGATCGGCGCCGACCAGGGCGCGCTGCTCGCGTTGCTGGCGAAACTCGTCGGTGCGCGCCGGGCGATCGAGATCGGCACCTTCACCGGCTACAGCGCGCTGGCGGTCGCGTCCGCGCTGCCGGCCGACGGCAAGCTCATCTGCTGCGATGTCAGCGAGGAATGGACCAGCGTCGCCCGCCGCTACTGGCAGGAGGCCGGCGTCGCCGGGCGCATCGAGCTTCGCCTCGCTCCCGCGACCGACACGCTCGCGGCGCTGCTAAAGCAGGGTGGCGCTGAAACCTTCGACTTCGCCTTCATCGACGCCGACAAGTCGAACTACGATGCGTATTACGAGGCCTGCCTGAAGCTCCTCCGCCGCGGCGGGGCGATCGCGCTCGACAACACGCTCTGGTCGGGCAAGGTCGCCGATCCGGACGTGCACGACGAGGATACCGACGCGCTTCGCGCCCTCAACGCCAAGATCCGCGACGACGTCCGTGTCGATGCCTGCCTGCTGACCGTCGGCGACGGCGTGATGCTGGTCAGAAAGCGCTGACACATCCGGCCGCGACAACAGCCACAAAAAAGCCGACCCGCAGGTCGGCTTTTTTGCGTGCGGCCGATGCGTTATTTTTTCGCAGCGTCGACCGGTTGCGCCACGGCCGCCGTGGCGGCTACGGCCATGGCGCTTGCCGGCATTGAGATCGACTGCGGAACGGTGGCGACCTTCCGGTCGGCGCCGTGCAGCGCGAGCAGCGGCACGATCATCAGCGCGACGATGTTGATGATCTTGATCAGCGGGTTGACCGCGGGACCGGCAGTATCCTTGTACGGATCGCCGACGGTGTCGCCGGTGACGGCGGCCTTGTGCGCATCCGAGCCCTTACCGCCATGGTGGCCGTCCTCGATGTACTTCTTGGCGTTGTCCCAGGCGCCGCCGCCGGTGGTCATCGAGATCGCGACGAACAGCCCGGTGATGATCGTGCCCATCAACAGGCCGCCGAGCGCCACCGGTCCCAGCAACAGTCCCACGACGACCGGGACCAGCACCGGCAACAACGACGGAACAATCATTTCCCGGATCGCCGCCTTGGTCAGCATGTCGACCGCAACACCGTATTCGGGCTTCGCAGTGCCGGCCATGATGCCGGGAATCTCCTTGAACTGGCGGCGCACTTCGACGACGACGGCGCCCGCGGCGCGGCCGACGGCTTCCATCGCCATCGCGCCGAACAGATACGGGATCAAGCCGCCGAGGAACAATCCGACGATCACCATGTGGTCGGACAGGTCGAAGCTCACGTTGATGTTTGCGCCGGACAGCGCGTGCGTGTAGTCGGCGAAGAGGACCAGCGCGGCAAGACCCGCAGAGCCGATCGCATAGCCCTTGGTGACCGCCTTGGTCGTGTTGCCGACCGCATCGAGCGGATCGGTGATCGCGCGCACCGATGCCGGGCAGGTCGGCCATTTCGGCGATACCACCGGCGTTGTCGGTGATCGGGCCGTACGCATCGAGTGCGACGATGATGCCGGTCATCGACAGCATCGCGGTCGCCGCGATCGCGATCCCATAGAGTCCCGCCAGCCAATACGACGCCAGAATCGCGATGCACACCGAGATCACTGGCCATGCGGTCGACTTCATCGACACGCCCAGCCCCGCGATGATGTTGGTCGCGTGCCCGGTCGTCGACGCTTCTGCGACGTGGCGAACCGGCTTGAACTCGGTCGCCGTGTAGTACTCGGTGATCACGACCATCGCCGCCGTCAGTGCCAGACCGATCAGGCCGGCGCCCCACAGATGCCAGGTCGACAGCTCCGGGTTGGTCGCGACGACAGGGCTCATCAGCCAGTCGGTGATGAACCAGAAGCCGATCGCCGACAGACCGCCGGCGACCATCAGCCCCCGGTAGAGCGCATTCATGATCTTGCCGCCTTCGCGCGCCTTGACGAAGAAACATCCGACGATCGAGGCCAGGATCGAGAAGCCGCCAAGCGCCAGCGGATAAGTCACCGCGGCCTCGGCATACGCCGGCAGCAACAGCGCGCCGAGCAGCATTGTCGCCACGATCGTCACCGCGTAAGTTTCGAACAGGTCGGCCGCCATGCCTGCGCAATCGCCGACGTTGTCGCCGACGTTGTCGGCGATCACCGCGGGATTGCGCGGATCGTCCTCGGGAATGCCGGCCTCGACCTTGCCAACCAGGTCGGCGCCGACATCGGCGCCCTTGGTAAAGATGCCGCCGCCCAGCCGCGCGAAGATCGAAATCAGCGAACCGCCGAACGCCAGGCCGACCAGCGGCTCGATGATGCCGTGCAGGCCTTCCTTGGTCGCGTTCGGCACGTAATGCGCCGATTGCACCAGGAACCAGTAGAAGCCCGCTACGCCGAGCAGCCCCAGGCCGACGACCAGGAGACCGGTGATCGCGCCGCCGCGAAAAGCGACCGCCAGCGCCTCGTTCAAGCCGGTGCGCGCCGCTTCCGCCGTGCGCACATTGGAGCGCACCGAGACGTTCATGCCGATGAATCCGGCGAGCCCCGACAGCACCGCGCCGACGGCGAAGCCGGTGGCAGTGGTCCAGGAGAGGAACGCGCCGATGATCACCAGCAGAATGACGCCGACCACTGCGATCGTCGCGTATTGGCGATTCAGGTAGGCCTGCGCGCCCTGCTGCACCGCGGCGGCGATCTCCTGCATGCGCGCATTGCCGGCCGGCTTCTGCATGACCCAGGTGATCGACCAGCCGCCGTAGACCAGCGCGGCGATCGCGCAAACGAGCGCGAAGACGAGTGCGGTTGACATGTATGTCCCCTAAATGGTGGCGAGCGAATCTTTCGGCTTGCGGTCTTTGTTATGGCCCGGCCGAGCATGCGCCGGGAGGCGGTTCTCGTCGCCGCTCGCGTCAGGGCAAGCGGACGGCGAACCGCGAAAACATGCTATTTTGCCAGCGCCCGGTCCAAAAAGTCGAGCCGATCCTGACCCCAGAACGGCTCGTCTCGATAGATGTACGTCGGCGCGCCGAAGACCTGGCGGTCGATCGCCTCCTGCGTCAGCGCTTCATAACGCTCGCCGATGTCCGCTGCAGCCGCGCGTTCGGCCAGCGACTTGGCGTCGAGTCCCTGCTCGGAGGCGATCGCGGCCAGCGTATCGCTTTCCGCGATGTTCCGCTCCTCGGCCCACACCGCGCGCAACAGGGCGCCGGTCAGCTTGAGCGCACCGCCGGCGCCTTGCTGCGACACCGCGGCGAGAATCCATTTCGAAGCGATCGCCGGGGGCACCGGAAAGTGGCGCGGCTGCAAATTGAGCGGCAACCCCAGATGCTTCGACCATCGTGCGAGCTCGACCAGCCGATACGCCTGGCGCTGCGGCGCGCGCTGCTTCAACGGCAGGCCGCCCGATGCCGCGAACACCGGACCCAGGTCGACCGGCTTGACGTCGATCGAGACGCCGTGCGTGCCGGCAATGGCGACGAAGCGCTCGTGTCCCAGATAGGTGAATGGCGAGACCGGCGTGAAGAAATATTCGACGCTGCGGGGCACGGGATCCTCTTCGACGCGGCAGGCGCGGGCTGTTGTCAGACTGAAAACGACGTCGTCAGCTTTTTCGCAACCGCGACGTTCTTCAGGCGCACGTACTGCGGCAGGCCGTCGCGGAACGGCGGGAACGCTTCCCCGCGGGTCAATGGCGACAGATAGGCGCGCGCCTTGGCGGTGATGCCGTAGCCATCGGCGCTGATGTAATCGCGCGGCAGCTTCTTCTCGACATTGGCGACCTTGTCCAGCGGCGTCGCCTCGATTTTCCATCGGTACGGCTTGTCGGAAGTGCGCACGATCGCCGGCATCACCGCGCTCTTGCCGCGCACCGCAAGCTCGACGGCGGCACGGCCGACCGCGTAAGCCTGCTCGAGGTCCGTCTTCGAGGCCAGGTGCCGCGCGGCGCGCTGCAGGTAATCGGCCACCGCCCAATGGTATTTGTGCCCAAGCTTCTCCTTGACCAGCGCGGCGATCATCGGGCCGACCCCGCCCAGCTGCGCATGGCCGAACGCATCCTTGGTGCCCGCTTCGGCCAGCAGTTTCCCCTGGCTGTCGCGTAAGCCCTCCGAGACGCCGACGCAGCAATAGCCGAATTGAGCGACCTTCGCGTCCAGGCGCGCCAGGAATTTCGCTTCGTCGAACGCGATCTCGGGGAAAAGCAGCAGCAGCGGAATCGGCGTGTCCGCGTCGTCGGCCAGGCCGACCGCCGCAGTGATCCATCCGGCGTTGCGGCCCATCACTTCGAGCACGAAAACGCGGGTCGAGGTCTTCGCCATCGACGCCACGTCGAATGCCGCCTCGCGCATCGAGGTCGCGACATATTTGGCGACCGACCCGAAGCCGGGACAGCAATCGGTCACCGCCAGATCGTTGTCGACGGTCTTCGGCACATGGACCGCGATCAGCGGATAGTCGAGCCGCGCCGCCATCTGCGACACCTTGAGGCAGGTGTCGGCCGAGTCGTTGCCGCCGTTGTAGAAAAAATAGCCGATGTCGTGGGCGCGAAAGACGTCGAGCAGCCGTTCGTACTGGGCCTTGTCGCGGTCGATGCCGGCGAGCTTGTACCGGCACGAGCCGAAGGCGCCGGCCGGCGTGTGCATCAGCGCGGCGATCGAGCGCGACGATTCGCGGCCGGTATCGATCAGGTCTTCGGTCAGCGCACCGATGATGCCGTTGCGGCCGGCGTAGACGCGGCCGATGCTGCGCTTGTGCTGCCTGGCGGTCTGGATGACACCGCAGGCGCTGGCGTTGATCACGGCGGTCACCCCGCCGGATTGTGCGTAAAAGGCGTTGCGTCGACTCAAGGGCGCCGGCGAATCATGATGGGGGAGGCGGCGATTGTAATTGACGCACCGAAGCGCGTCCAACGCGACGGCGCGTGCATCCCCCGCCGACCCCTGTCATCCTCGTTGCGGGTCGAGCGCCGCCAGCATCGTCCGCGCGGAAGCGAAGTCCGGCGCGAGCTCGAGCGCGCGCTGGAGGCAGTCGCGAGCGCGCGCAAGATCGCCGCGAGCGCGGTGGATTTCAGCGAGGTTGTACAACAGCGACGGATTGTTCGGCCGCACGGCGACTGCGTACGCCTGCGCGAGCTCGGCGTCGGCCAGCCGGCCAGTCGAACGGCAGACCAGCGCCAGCGCATTGAGCGCCCACGGATCTCCGGGACTCGCCGCCAGCGCCTCGTTGCAGCGGGCTTCCGCGCTGCCGAAGTCGCCGAGCCGCAGCCCGGCGGTTGCGTCCTCGACCAGCTGCTTGACCTGCGCCGCCAGCGCGTGACGCCGGGCGCTCCACTTGGCATAGATCGCGTCACGGAAGCGCGCGAAGCGGGCCGCGTCCTTGTTGCCGCCGACGCCGGTTCCCGAGGTGCCAAGATCGACCCGCCACTCGAACGTCTGGCGCGGTTCGAAGTGGAACGGCGTCCGTTGCGCACACTGCAGAAAAAAGTCCCAGTCCTGCATGATTTCGAACGCCTCGTCGAAGCGGCAACCGTCGGCGACCAGGCTTCGCGAGAACAACGCGGTCGACAGGTGGATGAAGTTGCGCTCGTAGAGCTCTGACAGCGCATACGGCCTGCCCCAGGGTTCGGTGTGACCGTCGGCGAACCTGCCCAGCGCCAGCGTGTAGATCAACCGCGCTCCGTGCGCATTGCGCTGGGCGGCGACGAGCCCGGCGACATGGCCGGAGAGCAGCAGGTCGTCATCGTCGAGAAACGTGATCCAGTCGCCTCGCGCCGCGTCGAGGCCGGCGTTGGCGGCCTGCGGTCGCGACAGGCGGACGTCGCTCTTCACCAGGCGCAGCGGATGCGCTCCAATGCGACCCGGGAGCGCCGGATGATCGCGGCCGCTGGCGGCGACGACGATGACCTCGATTTGCGGGTAATCCTGCGCGCCGATCGAATCGAGCGCCGCCTGCAAGGTCATCCTCGCGCTGCTGCGCACGATCAAGCTGACCGGCGGAGACGCAGTATCGACCACGGCCGGCTACGCTCCGCCCAGCGCGCGCCGCGTCGCTTCGAGAAAGGCTTTGCCGTAGAAGAGGTCCGGCTCGAGATGGCAGCCCTCGGCCCACTCGTTCCAGGCATTGACGAAGACGATGCGCTCGTCGCCCTCGTGCCATTCGCGCGTCTGCGCCGCAGCCGCGGCAAGCCAGCGCTCGTAGTTCGCAGGCTCCGCGTTGACGAAACAGCGCGCGATGTCGGGCACGCGAGCGGTGTTGTCCCAGCCGGTCATCACGCCGCGGAACAGCCGATAGCCGGGGCGCGGGCGGGCGAGCGCGTTCTGCGCGCATGAGACATAGTCGAGAACGTCGCCCTGAAAGCCGCGACGAACGCCGTTCGGGTCCGGTGCGATTCCCTGCGAGCGAGTCAAATGCGGAGGGAACTCGACGGCCGCGTCGTAGCCTATCGTCGACGGGTCCATCGTCGTCTGGTTGACGCTTTGCACCAGCGCGAGATAGAGATCCGGATAGCCGGCGTCGCGGGCGGCGCCGCGCCAGATGGCCGCCCAGCGCGATGGATCAGGAATCGCATCGGCACAGTAGACGAGCAGCAGCGGCTTGCCGTCGATGCGCACATAGCGGCGATCGGCGAATGCGGGCAGCAGGTCGCGAATCAGTGCGGGCGCGTCGCCATCGCGATAACGCTGAGCGATCAGGATGTCGCTGTCCAGTCCATCCCAGCGCCGCGTCCACGACTCGTTGGCCCAGCAGACGCAAAACGGAAAATCCGGCTCGCCCGACGAGAGCACCTCGTCGAACGGACGCTGCAGCA
This sequence comes from uncultured beta proteobacterium, assembly GCA_963697485.1. Classification (GTDB taxonomy): domain Bacteria; phylum Pseudomonadota; class Gammaproteobacteria; order Burkholderiales; family Casimicrobiaceae; genus PALSA-1003. The sequence goes on along the minus strand of CAVOOD010000003.1, from coordinate 427,751 downwards.
GGCGCCTGCCGGAGAACCAGTAGTGGTAATAGCAGAAGGCGCCTATGCCGTGCGCCTGCGCCAGCGCCGCCTGCTGTGCTCGTGTCTCAGGCACGCGCAGATCGTAAAAACCGAGATCGGCCGGCAGATGGGGCTGGTAGTGACCGGCGAAATTCGGCCTGGCACGAACGACGTTGCGCCACTCGGTGAATCCCGCACCCCACCAGGCATCGTTCTCCGGAATCGGATGAAACTGCGGCAGGTAGAAAGCGATGGCGCGGATGTCGACGCTCATCGTCGCACGCGGTGCGAAGTCGCTGACCGGGGGCCTGAGCCGGTCGTCGCGTCAGCGACGCAGCGCGGCAAGCACGGCGTCCTTGATGGCATCGACCGAGCCCATCCCGTCGACGCTGCGGTATTTGGGAGCACGCGGGTCGCCGCTCGTCGCCCATTGGCGATAGTAGGCAACCAGCGGCTCGGTCTGTGCATGGTAGACGGCGAGGCGCTTCTTTACCGTTTCCTCCTTGTCGTCGTCGCGCTGAATCAGCGGCTCGCCGGTCAAGTCGTCGCGTCCGGCGACCTTCGGCGGATTGAATTTGACGTGGTAGCTGCGCCCGGACGCCGGATGCACGCGGCGGCCGCTCATGCGTTCGACGACGGCGTCGTCGGGAACAGTAATTTCCAGGACGAAATCGATCGGCACCGCGGCCTCCCTCATCGCATCGGCCTGCGGGATCGTGCGCGGAAATCCGTCGAACAGATAGCCTTTGGCGCAATCGAGAGCCTTGAGCCGCTCCTTGACCAGCGCGATGATGATGTCGTCCGATACCAGAGCACCCGAATCCATCACCTTTTTCGCTGCGACTCCGAGCGGCGTCCCCGCCTTCACTGCGGCGCGCAGCATGTCGCCGGTCGAGATCTGCGGAATGCCGTAGAGCTGCTTGATGAAGGCGGCCTGCGTCCCCTTTCCGGCGCCGGGTGGGCCGAGCAGTATCAGTCGCATGGTCGATGAGGGATCGTGGACGGCACCGCGTCATGCCGGCGGTCCGCGCCGGCGCTGCGCGCCGCGATTCTGGCCGGAATCGGAGACCCGGTCAAACCTTGCCTGCCGCGTACAGCACACGCACGCGGTCGAGATCTTCCTGTGTGTCGACGCCCGGCGCCGGCGCGCCGCGGGTCACGCTGACGATGATCCGATAGCCATGCCACAGGGCGCGCAGCTGCTCGAGCGCCTCGAAGCGCTCGGGCGGCGCGGGCGCGAGCGACGGATAGCGCCTCAGGAAAGCGACGCGATAGGCATACAAGCCGTAGTGCCGGTAAAGCGGCAGCCCGGCGGGCAGTGCTCCCCGATCGGTGGCGAACGCATCGCGCGCCCAGGGAATCGTCGCCCGGCTGAAATAGAGCGCATAGCCGGCGTGATCGAGCACCACCTTGACCACGTTCGGATTGAAAGCCTCATCGACGCTGGCGATCGGGTGACACGCGGTCGCGATCGCCGCGTCGGAATGCTCGGTGAGCTTGTCGGCGACCGCCCGAATCAACGCCGGCTCCAGCAGCGGCTCGTCGCCTTGCACGTTGACGACGATCGCCCGCTCGTCGAGGCCGAGCTGCGCCGCCGCCTCGGCCAGTCGATCGGTGCCCGTTGCATGATCGCTGCTCGTCATCGCCACGTCGATGCCGTAGCGCGCGACGGCGGAGCGGATCCGCTCGTCGTCGGTGGCGACGACGACCTTCGCCGCGCCGCTCATCCTGGCGCGCTCGGCGACGCGGACCACCATCGGCTTGCCGCCGATGTCCGACAGCGGCTTGCCCGGCAGCCGGGTCGACGCGTAGCGGGCGGGAATGAGGACCGTGAACAAGACGAGCCGCCCGCTTTAGGACGCCGGGCGGCGCAGGATGCGACGCGCCGCTCGCCTCACCTCGCCGCCGTGTCGTGCGTCACTCGTACTCGGAAGGCGCGAGCTTGCGCGCCTCTTCCTCGAGCATTACCGGGATCCCGTCGCGGACCGGATACGCGAGCCGCGCGGTTTTCGATATCAGTTCCTGCCGCTCTCGATCGTAGACCAGCGGGCCCTTGGTCACCGGGCAAACCAGAAGCTCAAGCAGTTTTGGATCCACGCAAGCCTTTCTCGACCAGTGCTAACAGCGCCGGCTCGACCGTCGCCCTGACGGGAAGAGCCCAGCAGCGATCGTCGGCGAATCCTTCGCATTTTACCGCATCTTTCTCGGTCATCAGGATCGCCGCGGCGCCGGGCAGCGCGAGGTCGGCGGCGACGTAGCGATGATGATCGGGTAACGGATGGCGATGTGCAGCGATGCCCATGGCGGCGAGCTGCGCGAAGAATCGCGCTGGGTCGCCGATGCCGGCTATCGCGTGCACTTCACCGGAGCGGAACCGCGCCGCATCGGCGGAGACGGCGCTATCGTTGACCCGAACGAAGCGCTCGCCGACGAGCGTCATCGCGAATTCGCGCTTGGAGTCGCCCGTCCCGCCGAGGTACACGATGGCGTCGACCGCCCCAAGGCGTGCCGCCGGTTCGCGCAGCGGGCCCGCCGGCAGCGGCAGGCCGTTGCCCAGCCCGCGACTCGCGTCGATCACCGCAATTTCGACATCGCGCGCGAGCGCGTAGTGCTGCAGTCCGTCGTCGGCGATGATCAGATCGCGATCGGCGTGCAGCGCGAGCAGCGCGCGGGCCGCCGCAGGCCGATCGGCGCCGATCCAGACCGGAAATCCGGTCCGCGCGAGCAGCAAAGGCTCGTCGCCGACGACGTCAGGATCGTCGTCGACGCCGACTGCGCGCGGCGTGTGGCTCGTCCCCCGATAGCCGCGGCTGACGATGCCGGGGTGCCAGCCGCGTCGGGCGAGCTCGCTCGCCAGCGCAATCGTCAACGGCGTCTTGCCGCTGCCGCCGACGGTAATGTTGCCCACGACGATGACCGGCACCGGCAGGTGCTCGATCCGGAACAGACCACGGCGATAGAGCGCACGTCGGACGACGGTGGCGGCGCGAAACGCCAGCGCAGCGGGAGCGAGCAGGACCGATAACGGAGCCAGACGCGGCGAAAACCACGCGGCGACCAGATGGTCACTGAGGGTCACTGAGGCTCACTGAAATTCACGCGGGACACTGACCCGGCCAGCCCCGCGCCTGAACCGACCCGTTACTTGCCGGTAGTCTGGGTGGCAAACGTAATGTGGACCAATCCGGCCTGGCGCGCCGCCTCCATCACATGTATCACCGACTGGTGCGTGGCATTGGCATCGGCATTGATGATGATCACCGGGTCCTTGGCGCCGGCCGCGGCGCGGCTCAGCGCGTCGGCCAGTGCGCTTACGGTCGTGAACGGCATCAGCGTCTTGTCGACCATGTACTGTCCCTGCGCGCTGATGCCGACGTTGATTTCCTTCGGCCGCTGCTGCATCGGGTCGGCGTTGGCTTCCGGCAGCGTGATCTTGAGTTCGGCGACCCGCTGGTAGGTCGTGGTCACCATCAGGAAGATCAGGATCACCAGCAGCACGTCGATCAACGGAATGAAATTGATCTCCGGCTCGTCACGATGCCTGGCGCCGCGCAGATTCATCGCCGCTTTCCCTGCACCAGCGGTGAGCGCGGCCGCGGCGCGCCGACATGTCTCGATGCGACAGCCGGTGCGATCACTACTTGCGCTCTCCGTGCGCGAGCTCGACCAGCTTGATTGCCTGTTGCTCCATTTCGAGGATCAGCGCATCGACCTTGGCGCGAAAGTGACGGTAGAAGATCATGCTCGGTATCGCGACGATCAGGCCGAGCGCGGTGTTGTACAGCGCGACCGAGATGCCGTGCGCCAGCAGTATCGGATTCGATCCGGCAGCGGTCTGCGAGCCGAAGATCTCGATCATACCGACGACCGTGCCGAACAGCCCGAGCAGCGGCGCCATCGCTGCGATCGTGCCCAGCGTTGTCAGGAACTGCTCGAGCTCGTGGCTGACGATGCGGCCGACCTCCTCGACCGCTTCCTTCATCACCGGCCGCGGGCTCTTGATGTTGGCCAGCCCCGCCGCGAGCACCCGGCCGAGCGGACCCTGGTGGGCGGTCCTGGTGAGCAACTCGGGCGTCAGGCCGGTTCGCCTGTACTCGGCCAGCACCTTGTCGACCATGCCCGATGGCGCAACGACGCTCTGACGAAGCGACCACAGCCGCTCGAATATCAGCGCCAGCGCGATCACCGATGCAAATATCAGCGGCCAGATCGGCCAACCTGCTGCCTGGATGATCGACCACACGAGATGGCACTCCGTCGACGCGAAGCGTGAACTCTAGCTTGGACGTCGCGATTCGGCAAGGCACGTTCGTGCCATCGAATGCGACGGCGTCACGGGCGGCGCCGCTTCCTGCTCCTTCCCCAGCGGTGCTCGGCGAGCGTCGCCGCGACCGCCGCGCCGACGAGCAGGATGATCCAGCAAACATAGATCCAGATCAGAAACAGCGGCAACGCGGCGAGCGCACCGTAGACGATCTGGTAGGTGCGGACGTTGGTGATGTAGAAAGCGAAGCCGAACTTCGCGCCCTCGAACGCCACCGCAGCGAGGAACCCGCCGATGAATGCGGCGCGCAGCGGCACCTGCCGCGCGGGCACCAGCTTGTAGGTCAACGTCAGCAGCACGGTGCCGATCGCCAGCGAAAAGGGCCGCGTGACATAGGGCAACGCGGCCGACGCGAGCGGAACTGCGGCCACCGAAGTATCGATCAGCCACGAGGTCGCGTACACCGCTGCACCGATCAGAGCAGGCACGGCGACAAAGCCCAACACATAGACGATGATCCGCCGCGGTAGCGAGCGTGCTTCGTGGACCCCCCAGATGGCGTTGATTTCGCGCTCCACTTCAGCAACCAGCAGCACCGCAGTCAGTACGACGAGCGCGGTGCCGATGCCCTTGAGGCTCGCCGTCTTGGCGGTGAACTCGGCGAGGTACTGTCCTGCGGCGCCGCTGGTGCCGGGCAGCAGGAACTTGAGCAGGACCGGCTCCAGCGCTTCCCGCCAATGCTCGAACATCGAATACGGCGCGACATAGGCGAACGCCACGGTGAACAGCGGGACGAGCCCAAGCAAGGTCGTGAACGACAGGCTGGCGGCGATGCGCAAGAACTGCGTCGCCTGCAGGCGCCGGAGGACCCGCACAACGAACATCGCGAAGGCGCGGGTCCGAGCGAACAAGGCTAGGCCGGACCGCCGACCGCGCCCGCCGGCGGACGGTGGGCCCGGAGCCTGTCGCGTGCGAAGTCGAGATTGGGGTCAGATCGAGTCATGTCGTCGATGCCGGGGGCCGATGGTGATTTCGCGGTCGACGCCGCTTTTCCCCGCGCGTGATTATCGCACCGCCTCGTCGGCACGCGGCGAGATCGTCGCCCGGCGTAAGCTTAGACCCCGCGAGCGCGACCAAGGCACTCGCGAGCGTGCCGCGAATCGCGCTATCCTGACTCACTGACGATCCGAAGGGCCATTACCATGACAACCATGCCTGAATCGAGGCAGACCGCGGTGCTGGGAGGCGGCTGTTTCTGGTGTCTCGAGGCAGTGTTCGACCAGCTCGCCGGCGTGCAGTCGGTGGAATCAGGTTACGCCGGGGGCCGAACCGCCAACCCGACCTACGAAGCGGTCTGCAGCGGCGGCACCGGGCATGCCGAAGTCGTCAGGATCACTTTCGATCCGACCGTGCTGTCCTTCCGCGACCTGCTGCGCGTGTTCTTTTCGATTCACGATCCGACGACCCGCGACCGCCAGGGCAACGATATCGGCACGCAGTATCGATCGGTCATCTTTTGCCAGACGTCCGAGCAGAAAAGCGACGCCCAGGCGGTGATCGCCGAGTTGGCCCGTGAGGGAATCTGGCCGGCGCCCATCGTCACCGAGATCGCCGGTGCGGCGACGTTCTATCCAGCCGAGAGCTATCACCAGGAGTACTTCGAGCGCAATGGCAGACAGCCGTATTGCCAGGCGGTCGTCGCGCCGAAAGTGGCCAAGTTCAGAAAGCAGTACGTCGACCGGCTGAAGCGCTAGCGCGTTCAGGACCGCCGCGCGAACCAGCCGCCGCCGGCGAGCGCCGCGCCTACCGACCAGAAGACCGGCGCCAGTCCGAGCGTCGATCCGACCGCGCCGAACAACAGCGGCACGGCGAACGTCGAGGCATTGATGATCGACATGCGCACGCCAGCCGCTTCGCCCATTCTGCCGGCCGGCGCGATGCTGTGCAGCAGCGCCATGACCATCGGCTGCGCGCTGCCGAGCGCCAGTCCCAACGCGAACGACAGGACCATCAGCGCGCCGGCGCTCGCCACGAACGGGAACAGCGCATAGGTGGCGGCGGCAATGAACATTGCCGCCGTCAGCACCTGGAATTCGGTGAAGCTCCGCGCGATCCGCGGCATCATCAGGCGAACGGCAAAGGTCGCCGCGGCGAACGACGCGAGGATGACCCCGATGCGTGATGCCGACAATCCGATCGTCGCGCCGTAGATCGGGATGAAGAACGTGTGCATGTCCCATGCCATCGACAGCAGCGCATTGACGATGAACACGCGCTTGAGCTGCGGGTTGCGCATCAGCTGGAAAATGCCTCCGGAAGGCGCCTGAGCATGGGCGCGGTGGCGGCCCGGAAGCACCAGGGCGCGCCGCGTCAATGCCAGTACCGGCAGCAGCGGCAGCAGCGCGAATCCGATGAACGTGGTGCCGAACCCCAGATGGTCGATCGAGAGTCCCGCCGCAAGCGGTCCGCAAAAGCCCGAGATCGAGTAGCCCAGCGCCAGCAGACTGAAATTCTTCGCGCGCTCGCCCGGCGGCCCCATCTCGCCGGTGGCGTTCTGCACCGATACCTGGAACAGCATGAACGAGGCGCCGATCAGCGATGTCGCTGCGAACAGTGCGCCGATTCCCGGCCAGATGCAGGGAAGCGCCGCGCCCAGCGCGACGCCGAACGAGCCGACCAGCATCGGCCCGCGCACGCCCACTCGATCGGACAGCCGCCCGGCAGCGACGCTGAGCCAGATCGGCAGAAACGCATACAGGCCCATCAGCGTGCCGACCACCAGTGGCGATGCGCCGATCGACAGGGCATACAGTGATACGGTCACCCGACTGCCGGCCAGCACCGAGTGATTGACGATCGCCAGCGCGATCAGCACCGGAAAGCTGTAGCGGCTGCGCCCTGCCGCTGAGGTCACGGCGCGAGCCGCTCGATCTGCCAGCGCGGACCGTCGCGCCGATAGACGATGCGGTCGTGCAGCCTCGAGGCGCGACCCTGCCAGAATTCGACCAGTGACGGGACGACGCGATAGCCGCCCCAGAACGGCGGCCGCGGCACCGCCGCATCGTCGCCTTCGTAGCGCGCCGCAGCCGCCGCGAATTCGCGCTCCAGCCAGTCACGGTCGGGAATCGTCCGGCTTTGCGGCGATGCCCATGCGCCGAGGCGCGACGATCTTGGCCGGGAGGCGAAATAGGCATCGGACTCCGCGGTGGGCACCTTGCTTGCCGTGCCCTCGATTCGCACCTGCCGCTCGAGCTCGATCCAGTGAAAGAGCAGCGCCGCATCAGGATGAATCGCGAGCTCCCACCCTTTCCGGCTCTCGTAGTTGGTGAAAAAAACGAGGCCCTCGGGTCCGACTCCCTTCAGCAGCACGATGCGCGCCGCCGGACGGCCATCGGCCCCGACGGTGGCCAGGGTCATCGCGGTCGGCTCGGGCAGCGCTGCGCGGATAGCTTCCTGCAGCCAGCGCTCGAGCTGGCGCAAGGGATCGGGATCGACGTCTGCTTCGGTCAGCGCTTCGCGGTGGTACTCACTGCGCAGTTCGGCGAGGTTCTGGGAGGGCGTCATGGCGCGAGTCGCTCATTATCGGCGATTTCGCGCCGACACGCGCGGCGCCGAGGCCGCCGCCCGGCGCACCGGTCGGGGGCATGCGGCTCGCGCAACACCGGTCGGCGCGCGGCGGGGCGTTCGCGCGCCGCCGGTCGGGACCAGCGCGCCCGCCGCCACGGTTCTCGTCCCGGCCAACCAATCACGCAACAATGCTGACGCGCCCCTCGCAAAGCGTGCACAATTCGCATACTATGCCCGCGGGAATGCGGTATATTTGTTCGATGGAGAAAGCAGCAATGACAGGAGATTGAGCTGACTCCATAATTCATCGCCGTCGCATCGAAGCGATTAACCACCAGGAAGGAGTGCTATGGCTACTGCCAAGAAAGCAAAGAAGCCCGCGAAGAAGCCGGCTGCAAAGAAGCCCGCAGCGAAGAAATCCGCAGCGAAGAAACCCGCAGCGAAAAAAGCACCGGCAAAGAAGGCCGCCCCGAAGAAAGCCGCCAAGAAGCCCGCAGCGAAGCGCAAGCCCAATGCGGCGTTCATGAAGGCGATGACGCCGTCGTCAACGCTGGCCGCGGTCGTCGGCAGCAATGCCGTTGCCGCGCACCGAAGTCACCAAGAAGATCTGGGACTACATCAAGAAGAACAAGCTGCAGGACTCGATCAACAGGCGACTGATCAATGCCGACGACAAGCTGCAAGCGGTCTTCGGCGGCAAGAGGCAGGTTTCGATGTTCGAAATGACCAAGCTGGTCTCGAACCACCTCAAATAGGCCACATCGGTTGGCTTGCCGCTGCACGGCAAGCCGATACGCGCGGTCCGATCATACGGCCGGCCATCGCTCTGCGATGTCCGGCCGTTAGTTTATCGGCAGCAAGCAAACCTCGCGTGCGCCCGAACGCGGATATCGCGCGCTGCGGCGGCTATTTCGGTGCATCGCGCTTCGGCCAGTCGTCCTCATCATCGGGCAGGATGCGAATGACGCGCGTGCGCTTGCCTCCGCCGTAGCGCTCCATCCGGGTCTCGACCGGATACAGCTCCGCCAGTCGCGTCCGTGCCTCGGCTTCGCTGTCGAACGTCAGGATTGCGCCGTCCGCGCCGCGCACGTCGCGCCAGATGCCGTTCGGCGCCTCGATCTCGATCTTGTACTTCAGCGGCGCCGCCATCGTTTGGTATCGCGGCGGGATCAGGCCGCGGAGGCCGCGCCCGCCTGCAGCGCGCGTATGCGCTCCTCGATCGGCGGATGCGTTGCGAACAGGGACATGAATCCGGAATGATCGGTGATACCGAAGCCGGTCATCGACTTCGGCAGCTCGCCCGGCGGCAATCCGCCCAGACGCGCCAGCGCGTGCATCATCGGCTGCGGCGTCCCCAGCAGTCGCGCGCTGCCCGCGTCGGCACGAAATTCGCGGCGGCGTGAAAACCACGCGACGATCATGCTCGCCAGCACGCCGAGCACGATCTGGGCGACGATCATCGTGATGAAATAGCCGGGACCGCTGCCGCGCTCGGTGCGAAAGATGATGCGGTCGACGAAAAACGCGACCACTCGTGCCAGGAACACGACGAAGGTGTTGACCACGCCCTGGATCAGCGTCAGCGTCACCATGTCCCCGTTGGCGACGTGCGAAAGCTCGTGCCCCAGCACCGCTTCGATTTCGTCGCGCGACATCGAGCTGCAGCAATCCGGTCGACACCGCGACCAGCGCCGAATTGCGAAACGCGCCGGTGGCAAAGGCGTTCGGCTCGCCCTCGTAGATCGAAACCTCGGGCATGCCGACGCCGGCCTTGTCGGCCAGCCGCTTGCACCGTCGCCAGCAGCCAGGCCTCGTTTTCGTTCTGCGGCGTCGTCGATCACCTGGGCGCCGGTCGACCATTTGGCCATCGGCTTCGACATCAACAACGAAATGATCGCGCCGGTGAAGCCGACGACCGCCGAAAAGACGAGGAGGGAGCCGACGTCGAGGCCGTTGGCGGCAAGCGCGCGGTCGAGCCCCAGCAAGCGCACGACGACCGACAGCACGACGAGCACCGCGATGTTGGTCAGCAGGAACAGGAAGATGCGCTTCATCGATTTCTCCGGCCGGGAGACGGCACACCACGCATGGTAACGCCAACGGCCGGCACCGTCCGAGCCGCTATCAGCGCCTGCCGGGAGAATCCTTGCCCCAGGAGTCGCGCAGCGTGACCGCGCGGTTGTATACCGGCCGCCCGACGGCGGCATCGTCGCCATCGGCGACGAAGTAACCGTGCCTCTCGAACTGGTAACGCGCATCGGTCGGGGCTTTTGCCAGCGCCGGTTCGATGTAGGCTTCCGCTACGCGCTTGGCGTGCGGGTTCAGGTCGTCCAGATAATTGCGCTCGGTCGGTTCCTCGAAGTGGATTTCGTCGTCGACCGCGGCGACGGCGCGCGGCGGCGGCGCGTCCGGGCCCACGTCCCGTGCGCGTCCGGGCTGCGGCACGACGAACAAGCGATCGTACAGTCGCACTTCGGCGCGCTCGGCGTGCTTCACCGACAGCCAGTGGATGTTGCCCTTGACCTTGCGAGCCTCGGCGCCCGGCGTGCCGCTCCGGGTTGTGGGATCGTAAGTGCAGTGCACGACGCTGACGGCGCCGGCCTCGTTCCTGTCTGCACCCACGCAGCGGATGACGTAGCCATAACGCAGGCGCACTTCTGCCCCGGGCGAGAGCCGGAAATACCCTTTGGGCGGATGCTCATCGAAGTCATCGCGTTCGATCCACAGCTCCCGGGTCAGCGGCAGCGCGCGCGTGCCGAGTTCCGGACGCTGCGGGTGGTTGGGCGCGTGACAGTCCTCGACGCCGCCCTCCGGATAGTTGTCGATTACCAGCTTGATCGGATCGAGCACCGCGATGCGCCGCTCGGCGCGTTCGTTAAGCTCGTCGCGCAGGCAGTCCTCGAGAACGCTCAAGTCGATCCAGGAATCGGACTTCGAAACGCCGATGCGCTCGGCGAACAACCGGATCGACTCCGGCGTATAGCCGCGCCGGCGCAGTCCGACCAGCGTCGGCATGCGCGGATCGTCCCAGCCTTCGACATGTCCGCCTTCGACCAGCTCGAGCAGCTTGCGCTTGCTCATCACCGTATAAGTGAGGTTGAGACGCGCGAATTCGTGCTGCTGCGGCAGCGGCCGCGGCAGCAGCCCGGCGTCGGCCAAACGCTCGATCACCCAGTCGTAGAGTGGACGGTGGTCCTGGAATTCGAGCGTGCAGAACGAATGCGTGATCCGCTCCAGCGCGTCCGATATCGAATGCGTGTAGTCGTACAACGGGTAGACGCACCACTTGTCGCCGGTTCGATGGTGCGTGGTGTGCCGGATACGGTAGATCGCAGGATCGCGCAGGTTGATGTTCGGGCTGGTCAGGTCGATCTTCAGGCGAAGCACGTGCGCCCCGTCGGGAAACTCACCTTCCTTCATCCGCCGGAACAACTCGAGGTTCTCCGCCACGTCCCGGTCGCGATAGCGCGACGCCTGACCGGGGCGGGTCAGCGTCCCGCGCAGCGCGCGCATCTCGTCCGGGCTCGAACTGTCGACATACGCCATGCCGGCCTTGATCAGATGACGAGCGAACTCGTACAGGCGCTCGAAGTAGTCGGACGCGTGATACAGATGCGGCCCCCAGTCGAACCCGAGCCACTTGACCGCGGCCTTGATCGAATCCTCGTACTCGACGTCCTCCTTGATCGGATTGGTGTCGTCGAAACGAAGATGGCAGATGCCATCGTTCTCGCTCGCCAGGCCGAAATTCAGGCAAATCGATTTGGCGTGCCCGATGTGCAGATAACCATTGGGCTCGGGCGGAAAGCGAGTGACCACTCGCCCGCCGTACTTGTGGGTTCGGTTATCCTCCGCGATGATTTGTCGAAGAAAATTGGAGGCGACCGGAGTCGCGTTTTGTCGCACTGCAGCAGTCATTGCGCTTTGTTCATGAACAAATTACAAACTTGTTACATTCTAACCGGTGGCCATGGACGCGTCATCGACGCCATACCACGAGGAATCGGCCCATGCGGCGAAGACCGCGCCCAGCAAGGCTTCGCGGGCGGTCCACACTGCGCCGGCCGAAGTGTTTTCCACAATATCTGTGGATAAAATTGTGCATATCTTGTAAATTCGGCCGCTAAGTGGCACTGCAGGTAGGGATTTCGTTGTCATGCCCAAAATCGCACCGTATTTTTTCCCTTGCTATTCAGTGACTTGAAGATGACCCTCGACGTTCGGCCGATGGTCGATACCGGCGACGCTCAAGCAGGGATAACGCGCGGGACGGGTGATCGGCCTGGATCCTTTGTCCTGGACATTGCGTTGCACGGTCACACCTTTCCCCAGCGCGCCTGCGCGCGCCTCGGTTGACCGCCGTGGAATCCGCGCCATCGTCACTCGCGCCCGTGGTGCCGGTCTCGCTGCTGGTCGGTTCGGCACGTTTGCTGATCGAGCGCCACCTGGGACTCGCCTGGATCAGTGGGGAAATCTCAGGATTTACCCGCGCGGCGTCCGGGCACTGCTATTTCATGCTCAAAGACGAGCAAGCCCAGGTTCGTTGCGTGCTTTTCCGGAACAAGGCCCAGTTGCTCGACGTCGTGCTGCGGGACGGTGCAGCGGTCGAGGTCCGCGCGACCCCGACGATCTACGAGGCGCGCGGCGAATTCCAGCTCAATGTCGAGACGGTACGCCTCGCCGGCCTAGGTGCGCTGTACGAGCGGTTTGCCCGGCTGAAGGCTCGGCTGGAAGCAGCCGGCTGGTTCGCCCCCGAGCGCAAGCGAGCGCTTCCGGCCTTTCCGCTGGCGCTTGGCATCGTGACGTCCCCGCACGCCGCGGCGTTGCGCGACGTCCTGACGACGCTGTGCCGCCGTCACCCGGGTCTTCCTATCATCCTGTATCCGACACCCGTCCAGGGCGCCGGCGCCGCCGACGAGATCGCGGCGGCGATTGCGGCGGCGAATGCTCATGCCGAAGTGGATGTCCTGATCGTGTGCCGCGGCGGCGGCTCGATCGAGGACCTGTGGGCGTTCAACGAAGAGGTCCTCGCCCGCGCCGTATTCGAATCGCGCATCCCTGTCATCAGCGGTGTCGGGCACGAGACCGACTTCACCATCTGCGATTTCGTCGCCGACGCGCGCGCCCCGACACCGACTGCGGCTGCCGCGCTGGCCGTGCCGGACCGCGCCGCGCTGCGCCGGCAGGCGCGGGCGGTTTTCGCCCGCTGGCAGCATGCGCTCGCCCGCGCGCTGGAGTTGCGCATGCAACGCATCGATCTGGTGTCGCGCCGCCTGATCCATCCGGCGGCGCGGATCGACCGGCAGCGGGCCGACCTCGCCGCTCTGTCCGAGCGGCTCGCGCGCTCGGCTGCGCAGTCGCAGGACGGACGGCAACGCCGCCTCGCGCATGAGGCGGCCGCAATCGCGCGCCTTCTCGGAATGCCGCCACCGGCGCGGGCCGATCTGGATCGGCGCCGCGAACGCTGGCAGCGCGCGGCGGCCGAGCGCATCGCAGCGACCGCGCGACGCATCGACGCCTGCGCACAGAGTCTGCGACACCTGAACCCGCTCGGTGTGCTCGACCGCGGCTACAGCATCGTCACCGACGAGAGGGGTACGATCGTGCAGGACGCCGGCAGGCTCGCCATCGGAGACACGCTCGACCTGCGCTTCGCCCGCGGCGAAGCCGGCAGCAAGGTCACCCGCACGCGGTCGGGCTGAAGCGCCCGCCGCGGTTGTTCAGGCCTCGTCCGGATCCGGATTGTCGATCGCGCCGGCGCTCTTGAGCCTGGCGATGACGTCCGCCGGCGCAGCCGCCGCTATCTTCGGCGTTGGACAGATCACGTCGGCGTTCTGCGCGCGATGGCGCAGCGCATGGTCGATCAGCACCAGCAGCAGCATCGCTTCGGCGATCGGCGCCGCGCGAATGCCGACGCAGGGGTCGTGACGGCCGTGCGTGTTGACCGTTACCGGCGCACCGGACTTGTCGATCGAACGGCGGTCGAGCCGTATCGACGAAGTCGGCTTGACTGCGATCGAAACGACGATGTCCTGCCCGGTCGAGATGCCGCCGAGAATGCCGCCGGCGTGATTCGAAGCGAAGCCCTGCGGCGTCATCTCGTCGGAGTGCACGGTCCCCGGCTGCGCTACGCTCGCAAAGCCGGCGCCGATTTCCACGCCCTTGACCGCGTTGATGCCCATCATCGCGTGAGCGATGTCCGCGTCGAGCTTGTCGAAGACCGGCTCGCCCCAGCCGACCGGTACGCCGGAGGCAACCACGGTGATGCGCGCACCGCAGGAATCGCCCGACTTGCGCAAGGCATCCATGAAGGCTTCGAGCTCCGGAACGATCGCATCGTCGGCGGCGAAGAACGGATTGGTGTCGACCTGGTCCCAGGACTTGAACGGCACCGCGCGGGCGCCGATCTGCGCCAGGTAGCCGCGGACGACGAGTCCGTGATGCTCGCGCAACCACTTGCGCGCGACCGCGCCGGCGGCGACGCGAACGGCCGTTTCGCGCGCCGACTGCCGGCCGCCACCGCGATGATCGCGAATGCCGTACTTCTGCCAATAGGTGTAATCGGCGTGACCGGGGCGAAAGGTGTCGGCGATCGCCGCGTAATCCTTGCTGCGCGCGTCTTCGTTGCGAATCAGAAGCGCGATCGGCGTGCCGGTCGTGCGGCCTTCGAAAACGCCGGAAAGGATTTCGACCGTGTCGGATTCGCGGCGCTGGGTTACGTGTCGCGACGTGCCGGGCTTGCGCCGGTCGAGATCGTGCTGGATGTCGGCGGCAGCCAGCTCGAGGCCCGGTGGACAGCCGTCGACGACGCAGCCGATCGCCGGTCCGTGCGACTCGCCGAACGAGGTGACGCAAAAAAGCCTGCCGAAAGTGTTGCCGGACATCGCTGATCCGTGGCGTCGACGTGCGGCGAGTTTAGCATGCAGCGGCGCGCGATCCGCGGCGACGCGCCATGTCGAGATACCTCGAACGCGCAGCGTCGTCCGGAGCGAATCCGGCGTTCAGTCGGCATCGCGATGCGTCGCGTTTTGCGCCGCGGGCGGCAGCGGCGACAGGTATCCGATCACCAGCAGCAGCGTGCCGACGCCGAGAAACGCGATTACGCGCGGCAGGCCCGAAAGCGTTCCGAGGTCGATCAGAAACAGCTTGCCGACCGCGAGCGCGAGCAGGCCCGCCCCGGTCATCCACAGTGGTCGGAGCGCGCGCCGTGTGGCGAAAAACATCAGCACGACGGCAGTCGCGGTCCAGGCGAGCGTCAATCCCGCCTGCAGCAGCTTCGAGGCCAGCAGCGCGTTGAGCTGCCACGGAATCCCTCCCCAGTGGTGCGCGGTGCGCAATGCCGCGCCGTTGAGCAGGCCGAACAGGCCGACACCCAGCCACGCAAATCTCGTCGTGTCGCGCAGCCCGCTGAAACGGCCGCTCCAAAGAAACAACGCGACCAGTGTCAGTACAAGCGTCAGTTCGAGCGGATTCAACAGCGGCACATACGCGAGCGGCGAGGCCGTGCCGGGCGAAACGACGGTGGCAATCGCGAACCAGGCAGCCGCCAGTGCGGCGATGGGCCCGCCGCCGCCGATCGCGTAGGCGTCGCGATGCACGGTCATCGGCCAGCGTTGAGCGCCTGCGAACGCATGCGCGAGGAACAAAAAGGCGAGCAGCGGCAACACGGCGGCGCAGGCAAGCCAGACCGTTCCCGGTGGCGCGACACGGTCGACCCACTCGCTCGCCTCCCAGGCGATCTGCGCGGTCAGCGCGATCGCCGACACAGCATGCGCGGCGTAGAGCTGGCCCGGTGTGATAGTGGGCGCCCGTGCGAGCGGCGACCCGGCGCGCTGCGGCGCGTCGGCGGCGTACAACACGCTCCACTGCACGATCCACGCGAGCGGCCATACCAGCCAACCGAAACTCTCCAGCGTCGTGCGCGCCATCTGCCAATCGCTCCATGCCGCCAGAGCCATCGCCGGCAGCAGCGCGATGCCGACCGACGCGAGACGCGGCCAGCGCAGCGCTCTCGAGACGAAGAGCGCCACCGCGATGCTGGCCGTGACCCACGCCAGCGCCGCATGCGGCGTGTCGATCCGGTCCAGATGTCGCTTCAGCTCAAATGCCCCGCCGGCAAGCCACCATGCGGCGCCCCACAGCAGAAGCAGCGGCACGAAGCCGCGCTCCGGGGGCGCCAGCTTGTCGCCGGCGCGGTCGGCGACGGCAGCTGTGATGATGCCCGACAGGGCCACCAGCATCGCGCCGACGAAAAAGGCGTTGGCGAACAGCGGATCGTCGCCGCGCGCCGCTCCCGACCAGAGAAAGACCGCACCTGCGCCGAACTCCACCAGCAGCGCGAAGCCGCGCAACAGCGGCGTACCCTGCCGCACGCCGAGCCAGAATGCACCGGCGGCTGCGACCGACCACAGCGCGGCGGTGACGCGATAGTCGAACGCCAGCGGAACGGCGATCGTCGCGAAAATCGCCGCCAGTGCGAGGAACGCGCGCGCGAGCAGCGCCAGGCCCGCCTCGGCGCGCGCACGCAGCAACAGAAAGAGCAGGCCGTAAACGATCGCCAGCGTCACCGCGCTCCAGGCCGCGCCGTACTCGACGTCGTGCACCAGCGCGGCCTGGAGCCCGAAGCCGACCAGCGGCACGCCGAAGACCAGCAGGCCGTCGACCGGCGCGCGCGCCTCGAAGCGGCCGCGATGCGCGTACAGGATCGCGATCGCGACATAAAAGACGAAAAACAGGATCAGAAACGGTTCGACCGTCGCGAAATAGAGCGGCCGGTAATAGCGATACGCCCAGATCGTGCCAAGGACGAAGGTGAAGATGAACCCGAGCAGATTCAGCGCGCGCCACGAGCGCACCCAGGCCAGCGCAAGGATCGCCGCGTTGAGGATCGCGAAGTAGCCGAACAACAGCGCCGGCTCGCCGGTGACGTTGGTCAGCATCGGCGCGAGAAAGCCGCCGGCGACGGCGAGTCCCGCGAGCGGCTGCGCATCGGCGCGGATCGCGAGCGCGACGGTCGACGCGGCGATGACCGCGAGCAGCAAAAGACCCGGCACCGGCGGCAGGACGTGATACAGGCGAAAGGCGGCGAACGTCGTCAGGTACAGGACGCCTGCGCCCGCGCCCTGCAGCGAAAGCCCATATCCTGGCCGGGCCCGCGCCAGCCGGATGCCGATGGCGATCAGCACGATACCGATGATGCCGACGCCGATCAGACGCCATTCGATCGGGACGGTGACGATCTCGGCCAGGTAGCGCAGCAGAAATGCCACGCCGAAAAAAAGAATCACGACCCCGATCCGCGTCAGCGCGTTGCCGCCGGTGAACCATGCCCACAGCGGATTCGGACCGGACGCAGACGTCGTAGCCGGGGCAGACATCGTGACGGGCGCGGCAGCCGACGGCGCGGACATAGAGACCGGGGCGACGGCCGGCGCGGCAAAGACGGTGGCTGGCGCGGCCTCGGGCGCGGCTGGCGCGAATCCGCCGCCGCTGCCGCCTTTGCGCACCGGCAGCGCGACGCCCGTCGCCGCGCCAGGCGCGTCGGGTGACGACGCAACACCAACTCCTTCACCGCCGCGAGGCGGCGCCGTCCGGCTTTCGCTCGAGCGCGCGGCCGATTTGCGCAGGTACATGCCGATCAGAGCACCGAGCAGAGCGCCAAGCAGCGTGCCCTTGAAACCCCAAGTGCTGCCGATGATGCCGCCGATCAGCAAGCCGATCCAGCTCATGTGTCTCTCCCGTGACTCCTGTATTAGCGCCAATCGCCGCGCAACGCGAGCACGTTCTGCTGCAGGTATTCCGGCGTCGCGCGCTCCGGAGGCACCGGCGGACCGGCGACCAGCGCGATCCGCGAGAACAGCCCGCGAATCTTGCGCATCGCCCGGCCGCGATCGGAACGGCTGAAAAAACTGCCCCAGAGTCCGCGCAACGCCATCGGCACGACCGGCGCGGGCGCCTGCTCGAGGATGCGCTGCAACCCCGGACGAAACGGATTGAGATCGCCAGTCTCGGTGAGTTTCCCTTCGGGGAAGATGCCGACGATCTCCCCGGCCCGCAGTGCCGCGGCCGCTTCGGCGAACGCGCGCTCCTTCATGGCCGCATCCTCCTTCGCCGGCGCGATCGGAATCGTCCGCATCGTGCGGAAGATGAAATTCAACAGCGGGATACGGAAGATGCGGTGGTCCATCACGAACCGTATCGGACGGCGCACGCAGGCGGCAATGACGATCGCGTCGACAAAGCTGACGTGATTGCAGACGATGACGCACGGCCCTTCGGCCGGAATCCGCTCGAGGCCTTCCTTGTCGACGCGGTAGAACGTGTGGACCAGCAGCCATGCCAGGAACCGCATCAGGAATTCGGGGACCAGCAGGTAGATGTAGAGCGCGACGACCGCGTTCATCAGGCCGGTGACCAGCAGCAGCTGCGGAATCGACAGGCCTGCCTTGAGCAGCGCCAGCGCGATCCCCGCCGACGCGACCATGAAGATCGCATTGAGGATATTGTTGGCGGCGATGATGCGCGAGCGGAATGCGGGCTCCGAGCGCTCCTGGATCAGCGCGTACAGCGGGACGATGTAAAAGCCGCCGAACATGCCGATCAGGATCAGGTCGGCGATGACCCGCCAGTGCGCGCCGACGGCGAAGAACGCCCCGATGCCGGCGATCCCCTGCGGCGCAAGATTGCGGCTGGCCAGATACAGATCGATCGCGAAAACAGACAACCCGATCGAACCGAAAGGCACGAGGCCGATTTCGACCTTGTGTCCCGAAAGGCGCTCGCACAGCAGCGAGCCGACGCCGATGCCGATCGAGAAGATCGCGAGCAGCAAGGTCGCGACATGCTCGTCGCCGCCCAACACGTCCTTGGTGAAGTTGGCGAACTGCGTCAGATACGTCGCGCCGTAGAACCAGAACCAGGAGATCCCCAGCATCGCCAGCCATACGACGCGGTTGCCGTGTGCGAAGCGAAGGTTGCGCCAGGTCTCGGTGAATGGGTTCCAGTTGATGCGCAATGCCGGCGCGACCGCCGGCGTCTCGGGAATGCCGCGCGAGACGAGATACCCGGCGATCGCGATCGCGATGGCCGTCGCACCGGCGATGATCGGTCCGTCGGGCTTGATCGCGATCACCAGCCCGCCGACGATCTCGCCCAGCAGGATGGCGACGAAGGTTCCCATCTCGACCAGGCCGTTGCCGCCGACCAGCTCGTCGCTTCGCAGGTTTTGCGGCAGGATCGCGTACTTGACCGGGCCGAACAGCGTCGAATGCACGCCCATCAGGCCGAGTGCTGCGAACAGCAGCACCAGGTCGCGCCGGTAGAATCCGATGGCGCCGACGATCATGATCGCGATCTCGAAGATCTTGATCAGGCGGATCAACCGCGATTTTTCGTACTTGTCGGCGAGCTGACCGGCCGTCGCGGAAAACAGCATGAACGGCAGGATGAAAACCGCCGCCGCGATGTTGACCAGATCGTTCGACGAGAACGCCGTCAGCGCCGCCGCCTGGAAGGCGACGAAAATGACCAGCGCGTTCTTGTAGACGTTGTCGTTGCCGGCGCCCAGGAACTGGGTCCAGAAGAACGGCGCGAAGCGCTTTTCGCGCAGCAGCTGGAACTGGCTGTGTTCGGCCATGGTTCGACTCCCGAGACGCTAGTTGTGGGACGCCAGATAGTCCTGCACGGCCGCCAGCGCGGTTTGCACCGCCGGCGCATCCGGCCAGAACTGCACTTCCTTGCCGACCTTTTCGCTCTTGAGCACGCCCGCCTCGCGCAGCACGCGCAGATGGTGCGCTACCGCCGAGCGCGACAAGGTCGACGCGGCAACGATCTGGCCGACGTTGAGGCGCTCGCCGGGCTCGAACATCAGCAGGATGCGCTGGCGATGCTCGTCGCCGAGTGCGACGAACATGCGGGCTATCCGGCGCCAGGCGGCGGGGATGGCTCGGGCGTACGCCTTTTTCATGGCTATATGACTAGTCGCATAGTTATGTCATTCTAGCTGTCCGTAGGCCTTTGTCAAGCCCCGCCGATCGACCCGGAGGCGCGCGAGCGTTTCAGCGATTGGACTACAATGGAGCAATCCCCCCACCGCCGCCAGCCCGACGATGCGCCAGTATCTCGAATTCATGCGCCACGTGCGCGATCACGGCCAGCGCAAGGACGATCGTACCGGCACAGGCACGCTGTCGGTTTTCGGCTACCAGATGCGCTTCGACCTCGCCGCGGGCTTTCCGCTGCTGACGACCAAGCGCGTGCACACCAAGTCGGTAATCCACGAGCTGCTGTGGTTTCTCGCCGGCGACACCAATGTGCGCTACCTGCGCGAGAACGGGGTGACGATCTGGGATGAATGGGCCGACGCCAGCGGGGATCTAGGACCGATCTACGGATACCAGTGGCGGTCGTGGCCGGCGCCGGATGGACGGCACATCGATCAGTTGGCCGACGTCGTCGCCCAGATCAGGAAGAACCCCGACTCCCGTCGCCTGATCGTATCGGCGTGGAACGTCGGCGACATCCCGCGGATGAAGCTTCCGCCCTGCCATGCCTTTTTCCAGTTCTACGTGGCGGGCGGCAAGCTCTCGTGCCAGCTCTATCAGCGCAGCGCCGACGTCTTCCTCGGCGTGCCGTTCAACATCGCCTCGTACGCGCTGCTGACGCATCTGGTCGCACAGCAGACCGGCCTCGAACCCGGCGACTTCGTGTGGACAGGCGGCGACTGCCATCTCTACCTCAATCACCTGGAGCAGGTCGAGATACAGCTGGCGCGCACGCCCCGCCCGCTGCCGAAGCTCGTGCTGAAACGAAAGCCACCGTCGCTATTCGATTACCGCTTCGACGACATCGAGATCGCCGACTATCAGTACGACCCGGCGATCAAGGCGCCGGTCGCGGTCTAGACGCGGCAATCCTTGGCCGAAAGCAGCATGCTCTCGCAACGGAGGGTTCGATGATCAGGAAACTTGCCTCAGGCGGCTACCGCCTCTATTCCCGCAAGGTCGACCCGAAAACCGGCAAGCGGCGCAACCTCGGCACGTTCAAGACGCGGGCTGCCGCCGAAAAGCACGAGCGCGAGGTTCAATACTTCAAGCGGCACTGACTCGACGTCCCCGGACGGCCTTCCCGCAACGGGCGCGTTGCGGCAAAAAAAAGCCCGCTGGAGGAGGGAGCGGGCAAGGGGGATTCGAGTCGGGCGGGCTACAGTCAGACGACGCTCCTGGCGGCATTGACACGGTCGGCCAGTTCTTCGAGCGCGACTTGCTGCGAAGGCGACAGCGCCTGCTTCTGGCCGTGGTCGATCCCGTCGGGCTCGCCGGAACGCTCGGGCTCCGCAAGCCAGTACGCTGCAAACTCGGGTGCAAACCTGTCCATCGCCGTCTCCTGCTTACTGCATAGCATCGGCGCACGATTGCGAGCGATGCCTTCGCGGGAACGTCAAGCAATCACTGTGCCAAACGTATTCGGAGTATGTGAATCAGTGGCTTGAACGGCAGCGCGGGGCGCCAAGGCAGGCGCTGGGTGTAAAACATCGCCGCAACTTGAATAAACTGTCGTATTTACACGACACAATTGTGCTGCGTCGCAGCAACAGATTGATTACATTATATTAAATTTGTCTCTGAAGAGAGACAGATGTGCGCAAAACGCAACAAACGGCGTGCGCGGCCTGTCGGCCAGCGATGAAAATCAGCTTTTGGCTTCCTTGAACATCGCGGGTTCGAGGCGATGGCGCTGCAGTAATTTGTAGAACTCGGTGCGGTTGCGCTTGGCCAGCGTCGCCGCCTGTGTCACGTTCCCGCCGGTGATCTTGAGCAGTCGGACCAGGTAATCGCGCTCGAACTGCTTGCGCGCCTCCTCGAATGGCGCCAGAACGCCGGAGTCCTCGCGCAGCGCCCCATGCACCAGCGTCGCCGGAATCACGCTGGTCGTCGTCAGCGCCACCGCCTGCTCGAGCAGATTCAGGAGCTGCCGGACGTTGCCCGGCCACGGGGCGCTGATCAGCAATGCCATCGCATCGGGCGCCAGGGTCGGCACCGGTTTTTTGTATCGCTCGGCGAGCTTGCGCAGGAAGTGCGTCGCCAGCAGCGGGATGTCCTCGCGGCGATCGGCGAGCGGCGGCAGCTTGAGCGAAACCACATTCAGCCGGTAATAGAGATCTTCGCGAAACTGGCCGTTCTCCTTCTGCGCGTCCAGATCGCGGTGCGTGGCCGAGACGACCCTCACGTCGACCGGGATCGATTGCGTCGCGCCAACCGGACGCACCTCCCCTTCCTGCAGCACACGCAGCAGCTTGACCTGCAGCGGCAACGGCATATCGCCGATTTCGTCGAGAAAGATCGTTCCGCCATCTGCCGCCTGGAACAATCCCTTGTGCGCCTGCACTGCGCCGCTGAACGCGCCGCGGGCATGGCCGAACAGCTCCGATTCCAGCAGCGGCTCGGGAATCGCGCCGCAATTGACGCCGATGAACGGGCGGGTCGCGCGCCGGCTGGCGCGATGGATCGCGCGCGCCAGCAACTCCTTGCCGGTGCCCGACTCGCCGAAAATGAGCACGCTGGCATCGGAGTCCGCAACCAGGCGCGCCTGCCGCATCAAGTCTTCCATGCGCGGGCTGCGGGTGATGATGCCGGCGCGCCATTCGCCGGTCGCCTGCGGTGTCGGCTCCGATTCACCACCGCTGAGGCGGACCGCCGCCGCGACCTTCTGCAGCAGTTCCTGGCTGTCGAACGGCTTGGTGAGAAAGCCGAACACGCCGCGCTGCGTCGCCGAGACGGCCTCCGGTATCGTTCCGTGCGCGGTGAGAATGATCACCGGCATCGCCGGATGCTGGCGATGGATGGCGTCGAACAAGGCCAGACCGTCGATGCCCGGCATCTTGAGGTCGGTGATCACCGCGGCCGGACGCTGGACCGCCAGAGCCGCGAGCGCGGTTTCGCCGCTGTCGGCGGTGCGCACGCGATAGCCGGCCGAAGTCAGCCGCAGGCTGATCAGCTTGAGCAGATCGGGATCGTCGTCGACGAGAAGAACGTCGCTTGCCTGGGTCATCGATAAGTTTCCATTGGACACTAGCGTCCGGTGCCTCCGCCGCCACCGCCGCCACCGCCGCCCGCATCGCGACTCCGTTCGAGCAGCAGGCTTCGTTCGACCGCACGCAGCTGATCGAGTTTTTCCTGCGCGGCCGCGCTGCGCTTTCTTTCCTCCCCGACATTGCGCACGCGTTCAGCGATCTGGGCGTACAGCACGATGGCGAGTTGCTTCAGCGGTGATGCGCCACCCGTTTTGCCGGCGACCGACTCGAGCAGGACCAGCGCGCGGCCATCGTCGGGCGGACCGGCATTGGGCATCGTCAGCAGCACCGCCAGTCTGATCCGGTTGACGTCAGTGCGCACGCGCGGGTTGCTTGCCTGGTTCACCGACGCGAGCTCGCGCCGCAGCTCGTCAGCGGAAGCGGTGGCATAGCGTTGCAGGTCGGCGAGCAGGGCCAGCGTCTGCTGCTCGTCCTCGTTGACCGGAGGCGCCGCCGGCGTTTCCTGCGCGTTGGTGGCCGGCGCCGGTGCGGTCGCAGGGGTCTGCGGCGCCGGGCCGGGCGCAGGGGTCTGCGCCCGGCGCCTGCGCGATCCGCTCGAGTGCCGGCTCGACTTCGATGCGAGTCGACGGCGCCGTGATCTTGGAGAGCTGCGTCTGCGACGGGTGAGGCGAGCCGGGCGCCGTCGACGCCGCAACCGCGCTTGCACTTACGCCGATCAGCATTGCCATTGCCGCGCCGGCGCGCGCGGCATCCTGCCGCAGGCTCACCCTTCCTCCTGGAGGGTGATAATCGGTTTTGCGTCCTTGGCCAGCGCGCGCTGTTCGGGCATCGCCAGCGGCAGGTACAGGCGGAAATGCGCACCGCGCCGACCGTCGGCGCGATCGATCAGCTCGATGCGGCCGCCATGGGCCAGCGTGTATTCGCGTGCGATCGCAAGCCCCAGTCCCGAGCCCTTGATCCTGCCCTCGGGCGCGGTCTTGCCCTGGTAGAACGATTCGAAGATGTGCGGCCGGTCGGCCGCGCTGATGCCCGGACCGTTGTCGATGACATCGAGCACCGCCTGGTCGCTCTCGGACCGCAACTCGATCGCGATCGTGCCGGAGCGTGGCGAATACTTGATCGCGTTCGACAGCAGGTTGTCGACGATGGCGCGAACTTTTTCGCCGTCGCCGACGATCATCGAGGGAACCAGCTTAGCCTCCACCGTGATCAGGCGCGCGAACGCCGCCAGCTTGTGCTCGCGGACGACGCGCCGCACGACATCGGCCAGTGCGACCGGCCCCAGTGTTTGCGGCTCGATGCTGCGCGTCTGGTGGTAGTTGAGCAAATCCTCGATCAACTTCTGCAGCGACAGCGTGTTCTCGCGCACGATGCGCACGATTTCCCTCTGCTCGGGCGACAGATCGCCACCGACTCTGTCGCGCAGCAGCTCGGCGCCTTCGCGAACTGCGGTCAGCGGCGTCTTGAGCTCGTGCGAGACGTGGCGCAGGAAGCGATTCTGCTGCTCCTCGAGCTCGTGCAGGCGCGAGCGCAGCCATTCGAGCCGCTGGCCGAGATAGCGCATGTCCTGCGGCCCGTTGACCTCGATCGCGTGCGTGAAGTCGGCGCTTCCCATCTGCCGGATCGCCTGATCCAGCTGCCGTATCGGCCGCGCGATCAGGACGGCGAAGATGATCGCCAGCAGCATCGCGATCAGCCGCGGCGGCGAGCGCAAGGTAGCCCCAGGTCTTGCTTCCTTCGGCCGCGGTCCGCTGCAGATGCTCGATCTCGCGCTCGGTCAGCCGGTTGGTCGCGCTGAGCATCGCTTGCGCGTCTTCGGCCATCGTCGCATAGCCGTCGGCGAGCGCTTTCGCGGAGCCGGCCGGCCGCTGCGGCGTCTTCAGCAGCGAAAAGAGACGGCTTTCGTTTTCGGCCAGCCTCTCGAGTTGCGCGATCTGCGCTCGATCGAGCGGAAGCTGCATCAGCTGCTGCGTCGTCTGCCGGAAATCCTGCCGCAGTCGGCCGTAATCGTCGATCAGCTGAGGATCGTCGAGGATCAGCTGCTGGCGGACCAGGCGCTCGAGCGTCGTCGCCTGTTCGTAGAGCTGGCGGCTGGCGCGGCCGGCCTGCGCCGCCTGCAGGACTGCCTGCTGACTCTGCGTCGCCAAGCCGGTCGAGGCTGACGATCAACTCGACCAGTGCATAGAGCAGCGGCAGACTCACCAGCAGGAAGCCGAGCAGAATGAACTTGAGGAATGAACGCGGGTAGTACACGGAGTGTCGGAGGCGGGGCCGCTATAATCGGGTTGGACGGCACATGACAGCGCCAAGGCGTACGTAGTGTACTGAGTCAGAAGTTCCGAAGATAAAGGAGCGGATGGGTTTGCCCCTCAGGCAAGGCGCGAGACCGAAACCGTAGCATAAGCTACGGTGAGGTCGAGCAACGCAGCATCAGGGGCAAAGCCGCCGCGAACTATCGAGCGAATTTCTGACTCAGTACACCACCCAGCGAGCCACGCGTGCACGATACACCAGCCCCTGCCGCCCCGCCAAGCGCGGTGCGCCGGATTGCGCTGATCGCCGCCGTTGCGCGTAACGGCGTGATCGGCCTGCACGGCCGATTGCCCTGGCGCCTGCCCGACGATCTGAAGCGCTTTCGCGCGTTGACCACCGGTCACGCGATCGTCATGGGCCGCAAGACCTGGGACTCGATCGGCAGGCCGCTGCCCGAACGGCAGAACATCGTCGTGACGCGGCGCCGCGACTTCGCCGCGACGGGCGGCGGCGTCGCGCATTCGCTGCAGGAAGCGATCGGCCTCGCGACGATGCCCTCGCCGCTGTTCGTCATCGGCGGCGAAGCCATTTATCGCGACGCGCTGCCGCTGGCGGACCTCCTGTTCCTGACCGAGATCCATCGCGAATTCGACGGCGACGCGAGATTCCCGGACTTCGACCGCACGCAATGGCGCGAAACGGCGCGCGAGTCGCGGCGGCTGGACGGGGACGCCGGCTTCGCCTACGATTTCGCGTCCTATTCGCGCCTGCGCCCGTAGCGCGCGCGCTTCGCTGCAAAACGCGCTTCGATTGGAGAATTCGCATGTCCGAAGACCACTTTCACGTGCATGGACCGCACGAGCACGAAGTAGAGCATCAAGCGGAGCACGATCCGTTCGCCGGCCGCATCGCGGTGATGACGGCTATCTTCGCGACCATAGGCGCGGTGTTCGGCTACATGGCCGGGCACACGCAGAACGAAGCGCTGCTGTACAAGAACGAGGCGGCGATCCGCAGGACGGAGGCGTCGGACCAGTGGAATTTCTACCAGGCCAAAAGCTCCAAGCAGAATCTCGCCGAGCTCGGCGCCACGTTGACCACCGGTGAGCAGCAGGCGCGATACCAGAAGGAGGTCGATCGGTACAAGCAGGAAAAGGAAGAGATCATGCCCAAGGCCAAGAAGCTGGAGGACCAGTCGACGCGAGGCCGAGCAAGAAGAGCGAGGCGTCGATGCACGTCCACCATCGCTGGGCGCAGGCGATGACGCTGATACAGATCGCGATCGCGCTGGCCGCGATCACGATCCTGACCCGCAACCGGGGCCTGCAATACGTTGCGTACGCGGGTGCCGCGATTTCGATCGCGCTGGGTGCGCTCGCGGTCGCGCACATCTGAAACGACCGCCGGCCGGCGTCGCCTAGCCCAGGTTGCGCAACTCCCGCAGCGCGACCGACAGCATCGCCGCGTCGGGCTGCGCGGCCATGCGCAGCTCGCCCAGCAGCTGCGCCGCGCGCTCGATGCCGCGCCGGTTGCGATCCTGCCAGGCGCCGATCAGCAAGGCGGACGTCGCCGGCATCGGCGCCGCCGACCACCTCGGCGGTGATCGTCCGCTGCAGGCCGGACAGATCGTCCTGCATCGCGCCCTTGGCCAGCATCTGCCAGTGCTGGTCGCCCGGCAGCGCGGCGATCCTGTCGCGCAGCCACGCCAGGCCGAGGCGCGTCGCGAGATCGAAGTAGATCGTCGGCGACGAGCTCGACCGGCCGCTGCGTGCCGTCCGCGACTTCGACGATGTCGAGCGCCGCGTACAGCGTGTCGAACGTAGCGACCCGCGCCGCCAGGTCGTGCGGCACGCGCCTGCGCCACGTAGCGCGGCGATCGCGGCGTCGACGCGCGCGCGCTCGGCCGCGTCGAGCAGCTGCGGCAGCCGCGAGGCCAGCGCCTCGACGCGCGGCGCGAAATGCGCGATCGTCGCGGCCATGTCGTCGCCAAGCCGCCGCGAGCGCAGGAACCACATCGTGCCGCGCTCGATCAGCCGGCGCTGGTGTCGATCAGCATCGCCGACTGCACGGCGTCGTCGACCTTGTTGTCGAGCGCCTCGATCGGCTGCCACAGCGACACGAAGCCGAAGATCTCGCGGTTGAGCAGATAGGCGCGCACGATCTCGTCCGGCCTCGCGCCGGTGGTCTCGCATCAGGCGGTGCACGAACGTGCTGCCGACGCGGTTGACCATGCTGTTGGTGACGTGCGTGGCGATGATCTCGCGCTTCAGCGGATGGCGCGCCATGTGCGCGGCGTACGCGCTCGCGCAGCGGCGCCGGGAAGTAGCGCGCCAGCGCGGTGCCGACCCACGGGTCGTCGGGCAGCGTCGACGCCAGCAGCTCGTCGTAGAGCCAGATCTTGCTGTAGGCGAGCACCACCGCGCGCTCGGGCGCTGGTCAGGCCGCGGCCCTTGCGCGCGCCGCGCCGCGATCTCCTCGTCGGTCGGGCAGAAACTCGATCGCGCGGTTCAGGCGGCCCGTCCTTTTCGAGGTACTGGATGAAGCGCTGCTGCGCGTCGAGCAGCTGCGGCGCGATGCGGCCGGTGACCGACAGCGCCTGCGTCTGGAAGTAGTTGTCGCGCAGCACCAGCGCGGCGACGTCGTCGGTCATCTCGGCCAGCAGCGCGTTGCGCTGCTTCTCGGTCAGCTCGCCGTCGGCTGATCGGCAGGCCCGAGCAGGATCTTGATGTTGACCTCGTGGTCGGAGGTGTCGACGCCGGCCGAGTTGTCGATCGCGTCGGTGTATGATGCGCCCGCCGGCCAGCGCGATACTCGATGCGGCCGAGCTGCGTGCAGCCGAGGTTGCCGCCTTCGCACGAACACCTTGCAGCGCAGCTCGCGGCCGTTCACGCGCACCGCGTCGTTGGCGCGATCGCCGACCTGCGCGTGCGTCTCGCCCGTGGCCTTCACGTAGGTGCCGATGCCGCCGTTGTAGATCAGGTCGACCGGCGCCTTGAGGATCGCGTTGACCAGCTCGGTCGGCGTCAGCGCGTCGGCGGTGATCGCCGAGCGCCTTCTTCACCTCCGGCGTGATCGCGATCGACTTGGCGCTGCGCGGATACACGCCGCCGCCGGCGGAAATCAGGCTGCGTGTCGTAGTCGGCCCACGACGAGCGCGGCAGCTTGAACATGCGCTCGCGCTCGGCGAAGCTCGCGGCCGGGTCCGGCGCCGGGATCGAGGAAGATGTGCCGGTGATCGAACGCCGCGACCAGCTTGATGTGGCGCGACAGCAGCATGCCGTTGCCGAACACGTCGCCCGACATGTCGCCGATGCCGGCGACGGTGAAGTCGGTCGTCTGCGTGTCGACGCCCATCTCGCGGAAGTGCCGCTTGACCGACTCCCAGGCGCCGCGCGCGGTGATGCCCATCGCCTTGTGGTCGTAGCCGGCCGAGCCGCCGGAGGCGAACGCGTCGCCGAGCCAGAAGCCGTATTCCTCGCTGATGCCGTTGGCGTAGTCGGAGAACGTCGCCGTGCCCTTGTCGGCGGCCACGACGAGATACGGATCGTCCGGGTCGTGGCGCTTCACCTCGCGGCGGCGGCACGATGCCTTCGCCGACGCGGTTGTCGGTGATGTCGAGCAGGCCGCGCAGGTAGTCCTGGTAGCAGGCGATGCCTTCCTTCATGATAGGCCTCGCGGTCGGCAGGCGACGGCGCGCGCTTGAGCACGAAGCCGCCCTTCGAGCCGACCGGCACGATGACCGTGTTCTTGACCATCTGCGCCTTGACCAGGCCCAGCACCTCGGTGCGGAAGTCCTCCGGCCGGTCGGACCAGCGCAAGCCGCCGCGCGCGACCTTGCCGCCGCGCAGGTGCACGCCCTCGAAGCGCGTCGAGTAGACGAAGATCTCGAACATCGGCTTCGGCTCCGGCAAGTCCGGGCACCTTGGCCGGGTCGAACTTGAACGACACGAAGCTGCTTGCGGCGGCCGGCGGCGTCGCGACGCCAGAAATTCGTGCGCGTCGTGGCCAGCATCAGCGCCAGGTACTGGCGCAGCACGCGGTCCTCCGACAGATTGTCGACCTGCGTCGAGCGCCGCTTCGATCGCGCGCACCTGCTCGGCGGCTCGCGCGCCGGCGCCGGCGCCGAGCTCGGGATCGAAGCGCGTCTTGAACAGCTCGACCAGCACGCGCGCGACTGTCGGCGTGCGCGGCGAGCGTCGCTTCGATGAACGGCTGCGACAGCGGAAAGCCGATCTGGCGCATGTACTTCGCGTAGGCGCGCAGCACGACGATCTCGGTCGGCGGGCAGACGCGCCGCCAGCACCAGGCGATTGAAGTCGTCGTTCTCGACCTCGCCGCGGAAGATGCTGCGCGAACGCCTCCTCGAACACCTGTGCAGCGATATCGATCTCGACCTCGGTGTCGGCGAGTCCCGACTGCAGGCCGAAGTCGTGCATCCAGACCGGCGGCATGCCGTCGCGGCGCGACGCGATGCGGCTGCTCGTCGAGCACGCTGCAGGCCCATGTGCTCGAGCATCGGCAGGCTGTCCGACAGCGCTCACCGGCTCGCCGCGGTGCAACAGCTTGAAGCGCAGCGTGCCGGCCGCCGCCTCGAGCGGGCGGTAGAGGCTCATCGCCAGCGGCTCCGCGGCGGACAGGCGCGCCATCATCTCGATGTCGGGCACGGCGTCGCGCGCGGTGAAATCCTCGCGGTAGCCGGCGGGAAACGCGTCGCCGAACTGGCGGAACAGCTCGTTGCCGCGCGCCTCGCCCAGCGCCTCGATCAGCGCCTGCTTGAGATCGTCGTCCCAGCGCCGCGCGGCGGCGACAGCCGCGCCTCGAGCTCGCGCACGTCGACAGTCGGGAATCGCGCCGGGCGTCGTGCGCACGGTGATCAGGATGCGCGCCAGCACCGATTCGGACAGGTACACGTTGAACTCGGAGCTCGTGCCGTTGAAGGCCTGCATCAGGATCTGCCTGCCACTTCTGCCGCAGCTCGGTCGTGTAATTCTCGCGCGGCGCGTAGATCAGGCACGACAGGAAGCGCTCGAACGGATCGCGCCGCACGAACAGGCGGAAGCGCTGCCGGTCGCCCAGATGCAGGATGCCGATCGCCGTGCGCAGCAGATCGTCTTCGGTGGTCTGGAACAGCTCGTCGCGCGGATAGGTCTCGAGGATGTTGATCAGCGCCTTGCCGGCGTGGCTGCCCGGCGTGCAGGCCGGCGCGCGCGACGACGTTGGCGATCTTGCGCCGCAGCAGCGGAATCTCCGCCGGGTTGGCGCTGTAGGCGGTCGAGGTGAAGAGTCCGAGGAAGCGGTCCTCGCCGCATGACCTCGCCCTTGGCGTCGAAGCGCTTGACGGCGATGTAGTCGAGATAGCCCGGGCGATGCACGGTCGAGCGCGATGTCGACTTGGTGATGACCAGAAGCTCGGGCCGCCGCGCGTACGCGCGTGACCTCGGGCGGCAGCGCGGCGAAGCTGGTCGCGACTTCCTTGCTCTCGCCTTCGCGCAGGATGCCGAGGCTCGAGCCGGGAACGATCTTCAGCGCGTCCTCGCCGTCGATGACGACGAGCTCGTGGCGGCGATAGCCGAGAAAGGTGAAGTGATTGTCGGCGAGCCACGCACAGGAATGCCTGGCCCTCGGCGAGCTCGTCCGGCGGCAGCGGCGGCGCGCGTTTCGTCGATCTCCGCGAGTATCGCGCCGACGCGCTCGCGCATCGCCTTCCAGTCGCTCGACCGCCGCGCGCACGTCGTCCAGCACGCGGACGATGTCGGCGGCAAGCTCGTCGAGCTTCGCCGGATCGACGATGCGGTCGACCTCGACATGGATGAACGATTCGCGGTGCGCGCCGTCGGCGTCGTCGGCGACCGCCGCCCAGCGTGCCGTCGGCGTCGCGCACGACGGCGACGATCGGATGGATGATCAGGTGCAGCGTCAGGCCGTGGCGATTGACCTCCATCGTCACCGAGTCGACCAGGAACGGCATGTCGTCGTTGACGATCTCGATGATCGTGTGCGTCGACTGCCAGCCGTGCTCCTCGATCGACGGATTGAAGACGCGCACGCGGGCGTGCGCCGGGCTCGCGCTTGCGCGCGAAATTCCAGTGCGACAGCGCGGCGCCGTACAGATCGGCCGGAGCGCCGCTCGGCGAGGTCCTCGGGATCGACCTGGCCGTAATAGCGCTGGATGAAGGCTGCGATCGTGTCGCGCTGCGCAGCCGGAACCTTCGCCTGCACCAGCTTCAGCACCTCCTCGAGGTGCTGCGCGCGGCCGAATTCGGCGGTTACTGTCACATTAGGACCTCCACGCCGAGATCATGCACCCTCCGCGGCATGACCGGCGTTTATTGTGGTGCCGGGAGGGGGAATCGAACCCCCACTCTGTTGCCAGAACTGGATTTTGAGTCCAGCGCGTCTACCAATTCCGCCATCCCGGCCGGGCGCGTGCATCGAATCCGCCGCGGCCGGCTAAAGGCGACGCGTTTTGCGTGCGCCGCGTTGCCGGCGCGCGGTGAAGCCGGCATTATCGCGGAAAGGGCGCGCCGCTTCAAACCGCGGACATCTCTGCACGCGCCGCACGATGACAACCCGCAAACCCTACCGTCTTTCCGATTTCGATTTCGATCTGCCGCAGTGAGCTGATCGCGCAGGTTCCCGCGCCGCAGCGCTCGGGAAGCCGGCTGTTGCACGTCGCGGGCGCACGCGCTGGTCGATCTTGCCTTTGGAGCGTTGCCCGAGCTGCTGGTTCCGGGCGATCTCCTGGTCTTCAACGACACCCGGGTCGTGCGTTCGCGCATCGTGCGGCCGCAAGCCTAGCGGCGGCAGGGTCGAGCTGATGCTCGAGCGCATCGTCGCGCCGCGCGAGGCCTGGATGCAATTGAGGGCGAGTCATCCGCCCGCGCGTCGGCGGCAGGCATCGATCTCCCGGGAGGCGTGTCGGCGACCGTGTGCGAGCGCGACGAGCGCTTCTTCCGCCTAACCTTTGACCTGCGGACGACGCTCGACCGCGTATCTCGATCAGCACGGCGCGGTCCCGCTGCCTCCGTACATCGCGCGCGCACCGGAACCCGCCGACGCGGAGCGCTATCAAACCGTCTATGCGCGCCATCCGGGCGCCGTGGCGGCGCCGACCGCGGGACTGCATTTCGACCAGGCGCTTGCTCGCCGCGCTGCGCGCACGGAACGTCGACTTCGCGTACGTCACGCTGCACGTCGGCGCCGGCACGTTCCTGCCGGTGGAAAGCGACGACCTGTCGCAGCATCGGATGCACAGCGAGCGCTTCAGCATTCCAGCGGCGACACTGACCGCGATCGACGCAGACCCGCAGCCGGGGCCGCGCCGTCGTCGCCGTCGGCACGACGTCGCTGCGCGCGCTCGAAGCGGCCGCCGCGGGGAATGCGGCCAACGACGGCGGCGAAGCGGAAACCTCGCTGTTCATCACGCCCGGGTTCCGCTTTCAACGTCGTCGACCGCCTGTTGACCAACTTTCATCTGCCGCGTTCGACCTTGCTTATGCTGGTGTCGGCCTTCGCCGGGCACGATGCGATCCGCGCCGCGTACGCGCATGCAATCGCCGCGCGTTATCGCTTTTTCAGCTATGGCGACGCGATGCTGCTCGACCGTGATCCGGACGCCGCCGCCTGAAGCGCCGCGGCCTGAACGAATGCGCCTTCGCCTGCTACAATCGCCGCGATGGAATTCTCGGTCGGCGCGCGCTGCGGCGGCGCGCGCAGCGCGCGGCTCACGCTCGCGCACGGCGTCGTCGAAACGCCGGTCTTCATGCCGGTCGGAACCTACGGCACCGTCAAGGCGATGGCGCCGAACGAGCTCGACCGAAGTCGGCGCGCAAATCGTCCTCGGCAACACGTTTCATCTGTGGCTGCGCCCCGGCATCGACGTGATCGCCGCGCACGGCGGCCTCAATCGTTTCATGGGCTGGGACCGCCCGTTGCTGACCGACTCGGGCGGCTTCCAGGTGTTCAGCCTCGGTCCGCTGCGCAAGGTCAGCGAGGAAGGCGTGGCGTTCGCCTCGCCCGTCGACGGCGACCGCCTGTTCCTGACGCCCGAGATCTCGATCGACGTGCAGCGCGCGCTCGATTCGGACATCGCGATGGTGTTCGACGAGTGCACGCCTTTTCCGGCGACGCGCGACGAGGCGGCGGCGTCGATGCAGATGTCGCTGCGCTGGGCGGCGCGGTCGAAGGCCGCGCACGCCGGCAACCGAACGCGCTGTTCGGCATCGTGCAAGGCGGCATGTACGAGGACCTTCGCGACGAATCGCTGGGCGGGCTGATCGCGATCGGCTTCGACGGCTATGCGATCGGCGGCCTGTCGGTCGGCGAGCCGAAGGAAGCGATGCGCGCGCATCGAAGCCCACATCGCGCCGCGGCTGCCGGACGACAAGCCGCGCTACCTGATGGGCGTCGGCACGCCGGAAGACATCGTCGAGGCGGTCGGCTACGGCATCGACATGTTCGACTGCGTGCTGCCGACGCGCAATGCGCGCAACGGCTGGCTGTTCACGCGCCACGGCGACGTCAAGATACGCAATGCCCGCCATCGCACCGACACGAGCCCGCTCGATCCGGGCTGCGACTGCTACACCTGCCGCAATTTCAGCCGCGCCTACCTGCACCACCTGCAGCGAGCCAACGAAATCCTCGGCGCGCGCCTCAATACGATCCACAACCTGCATTACTATCTGACGCTCAACGCCGAATTGAGGCAGGCGATCCGCGACGACGCGCTGCCGGCTTACGCAGCCGCCTTCCGGAGAGCTCGCGCGCAAGCCGAAGTGGCGGATGCCTGAAGCGCTGCCGAGCCGGGAGTCCCCGGACACGCGGTCCCGAGCGCTTGCCGGGTCCGGACAGCCTTGTCAGGCATGGTAGAATTGTGGGTTAAATCAGCAGTCCCAATGCGAGTCCGCCGGCTGCCGCAAGTCCCGGGCAGTCAGGCGAATTCCGGTGCGAGGAGAGAGCAATCGTGTGGATCAGCCCAGCCTATGCCCAGTCGACCTCCGGAGGTCCGTTCGGCGGCGACCTGATGGCGTTCCTGCCGATGGTCGCCATCTTCGTCGTCTTCTACTTCCTGCTGATCCGGCCGCAGCAAAAGCGCGCCAAGGAAACCAAGGCGATGCTCGAGGCGCTGCAAAAGGGCGACGAGGTCGTCACCGCTGGCGGCGTGGTCGGAAAGATATCGAAGATCTCCGAAGGGTATGCCGAAGTCGATATCGCGCCGAATGTGACGATCACCGTGCAACGCAGCGCGATATCGCTGATGTTGCCCAAGGGCACGATCAAGAACCTGTAAACGCGAGAGCCGCAGGCGCCGCACGTGCGAGGAGCGCGAGCGGCGTCCGTCGCGATGCGCGCCGCCCACCGCCGGACCCTCAATGAATCGCTATCCCGCCTGGAAATACATCCTGATCGGCATTGCCCTGGTGGTCGGGATCTTCTATACGCTGCCGAACTTCTTTCCCGAGGTTCCCGCGGTTCAGGTCTCGACCAGCAAGGCAAGCGTCAAGATCGATGCCGGCACGCTGCAGACGGTCGAGGAAGCGCTGAAGGCGGCCAATGTCAGTTTCAACGGCGCACTGCTCGACAGCAACGGCGTCAAGGTCCGCCTGCCCGACCCCGATACGCAACTGAAGGCACGGGACGTGCTGCAGCAGAAATTCGGCGACAACTACATCGTTGCGCTGAACCTGCTGTCGACGTCGCCGCGCTGGCTGGCGTCGATCGGCGCGCTGCCGATGTATCTCGGTCTCGATCTGCGCGGCGGCGTCCATTTCCTGCTGCAGGTCGACATGAAAGCAGCTCTCGACAAGGCCGCCGATCGCTATCTGACCGACATCCGGTCGCTGCTGCGCGAGAAGAAGGTGCTCTATTCGGGCATCGCGCGCGAGGGGCAGAACGTCGCCGTTCGCTTCCGCGACGGGGGCGAGCGCAACAAGGCCTACAACGAGATCTCCAACGCTTTTCCCGACCTGCAGCTCAACAACGTCGACGGCGGCAGCGACTTCAAGCTGGTCGCGGGCCTGAAGCCCGAGGCGCAGAAGCGCATCCAGGAAGGCGCGGTCCAGCAGAACATCACGATCCTGCGCAACCGGGTCAACGAGCTGGGTGTCGCCGAGCCTATCGTCCAGCAGCAGGGCGCCGACCGGGTCGTCGTGCAGCTGCCGGGCGTGCAGGACACGACGCGCGCCAAGGACATCATCGGCCGCACCGCGTCGCTGGAAATTCGCCTGGTCGACGACGATCCGACCGCACAACAGATGGCGCTTTCGGGCCAGGTTCCCCTGGGCGACGACAAGCTCACCGAGCCCAACGGCACGCCGATCCTGGTCAAGCGCCAGGTCGTGCTGACCGGCGATCGCATCAGCGATGCGCAGCCGGGGTTCGACGGACGAACCAACGAGCCGGCGGTGCATGTGAATCTCGACGCTGCCGGCGCGCGCATCTTCAAGGAGGTCACGCGCGAGAACGTCAACAAGCGCATGGCGATCCTGCTGGTCGAGAAGGGCAAGGCCGAAGTCATCACCGCACCGGTGATCCGCGAGGAAATCGGCGGCGGCCGCGTTCAGATCAGCGGCCGCATGAACACGCGCGAAGCCAACGACATCGCGCTGCTGATGCGCGCGGGGGCGCTGGCGGCGCCGATGGAGATCGTCGAGGAGCGCACCGTCGGCCCGTCGCTCGGCAAGGACAACATCGAAAAGGGATTCGATTCGGTGCTGTACGGCTTCATCGTGCTCGCCCTTTTCATCATTGTGTATTACCAGCTCATGGGCGTGATCTCGGTCATATCGCTGGCGATCAACCTTCTGCTGCTGATCGCGATCCTGTCGATGCTGCAGGCGACTTTGACTCTGCCCGGCATCGCCGCGGTGGCGCTGACGCTCGGCATGGCGATCGACGCCAACGTCCTGATCAACGAGCGGATACGCGAGGAGCTGCGTTGGGGCGACACGCCGCACGCCGCGATCCAGGCCGGATACGAACGGGCGTGGAACACGATTCTCGACTCGAACGTGACTACGCTCATCGCCGGGATTGCATTGCTGATTTTCGGAAGCGGTCCGGTGCGCGGCTTCGCGGTCGTGCATTGCCTCGGAATCATGACGTCGATGTTCAGCGCCGTTTTCGTCTCGCGCGGACTGGTCGCGGTGGTCTACGGCGGCCGCAAGAAGCTCGAAAAAATCTCGATCGGGCAGATCTGGAAACCGGCGACGTGAGTACCGCCCTGTCCGCCGGCACCAAACGCTAGAGAGCGAAGATGGAATTCTTCAGGATCAAGCACGACATCCCGTTCATGAAGCACGCGTTGGTGTTCAACGTGATTTCGTTGGTCACCTTCCTGCTCGCCGTATTCTTCCTGGCGACCCGCGGCCTCAATCTCGGCGTGGATTTTCGCGGTGGGACCGTCATCGAAATATCCTATCCACACGCCGCGGACCTGACCCGCGTACGTGCGGCCATCGACAAGATGAGCCTCGGCGAGTTCGCCGTGCAGAGCTTCGGCAGCTCCAACAGCGCCTTGATCCGGCTGCCGCTGAAGGAAGGCGTGTCGACCGCGCAGCTCTCCGAGCGCGTGATGGCGGCGCTGCGGACGGACGACGCCACCGTTACCCAGCAACGCGTCGAATTCGTCGGACCGCAGGTCGGCAAGGAACTGTACGAAAACGGCGCGCTGGCGCTGCTGCTGGTGAGCTTCGGCATCGTCGCTTACCTCGCGTTGCGCTTCGAATGGCGCTTCGCTGTATCGGCGATTATCGCGAATCTGCACGACGTGATCATCATTCTCGGTTTTTTTGCGCTGTTCCAATGGGAGTTCTCGCTGCCGGTACTGGCCGCGGTGCTGGCGGTCCTCGGCTACTCGGTTAACGAATCGGTGGTGATCGCCGACCGGATTCGCGAGAACTTCCGAAAGATGCGCAAGGCCAGCGTGCCGCAGGTCATCAACAGCGCGATTACGAGCACGCTATCGCGAACGATCATCACCCACGGCTGTACGCTGATGATGGTTCTGTCGATCTTCTTCTTCGGCGGCGAGACGCTGCACCACTTTTCGTTGGCCCTCGCCATCGGCATCTGCTTCGGCATCTACTCGTCGGCACTGGTGATGGCCTCGCTGGTGATGTGGCTGGGAGTGTCGCGCGAGGACCTGGTCAAGCCGGACAAGAAAAGCGGCGCGGCGGGTGCCGAGAAGATCCTGCCCTGACAGGCCGGCAATCGCTGTCGGGCAGGCGCAATGCTGACCACGCTGCTGTACTCGCTGCTGGCGCTCGACCAGACGCTGGCCGAGCTCGCCGCGCAGCACTCGTGGGTGCTGTTCGTGGCGCTGTTCCTGGTGATTTTCGCCGAGACCGGCCTGGTCGTCTTTCCGCTGCTGCCCGGCGACTCGCTGCTTTTCCTGGCCGGCACCGTCGCCGCTGCAAGCGGCATCGACGTGCACCTGCTGGCGCTCGTGCTTTTCATCGCGGCGGTTGCCGGCGATTCGGTCAATTACGCGGTCGGCCACTTCCTCGGGCCGAAGGTGTTCAATCTGCCGCCAGACAGCCGCCTCTCGCGCTGGCTAAAACCCGAGTACCTGGAGCGCACCCACCGCTTCTACGAAAAATACGGCGGATTCACGATCATCATCTGCCGCTTCGTTCCTATCGTGCGGACGTTTGCGCCATTTCTCGCCGGCGTCGGCGCGATGACCTACCGCCGCTTCCTGTCGTACAACGTGATCGGCGCGGCCGTCTGGGTCGCCTCGTTGGTGTACGCCGGTTACCTGTTCGGCAATATCCCGTGGGTCAAGGAAAACCTGACCGTCATCGTGCTGGCGATCGTCGCCATTTCGCTGCTGCCGGTCGTCGTGCAGTGGCTGCGCGAACGGCGGCACGGCGGAGACCAGACGGGTTAGAGCGCGCGGCGCCTAGACCCGCTTGGCGAGCTCGTTCGCCTTGCCGATGTAGGTCGACGGCGTCAGCGCCTTCAACCGCGCCTTGGCTTCCGGCGGCAGCGCCAGCGCGTCGATGAACGCATGCAGCGTCTCGCGCGTCATCCCTGCCCTGCCCCGGGTCAGCGCCTTCAGCTGTTCGTACGGATTGTCGATGCCGTAGCGCCGCATCACCGTCTGGATCGGTTCGGCGAGCACTTCCCAGTTCGCGTCGAGGTCGGCGGCGAGCCGCGCCGGATCGGCGGCGAGACGGCCCAGTCCCTGCCGGCAGGACACGTAGCCGAGCAGCGCGTAGCCGAACGCGACGCCGACGTTGCGCATTACCGTCGAGTCGGTCAGGTCCCGCTGCCAGCGCGAGATCGGCAGCTTTTGGGCGAGGTGGTGCAACAAGGCGTTGGCCAGACCGAGATTGCCTTCCGAGTTCTCGAAGTCGATCGGGTTGACCTTGTGCGGCATCGTCGACGAGCCGACCTCGCCTTCGCTGACTCTCTGCCGAAAGTAGCCGAGCGACACGTAGCCCCAGATGTCGCGATCGAAATCGATCAGGATGGTGTTGGCTCGCGCCAGCGCATCGAACAGTGCGGCCAGCCCGTCATGCGGCTCGATCTGCGTCGTGTACGCATTGAACTCCATGCCGAGCTGCGAGACGACGCGCCGCGCCAGCGCTTCCCAGTCGACGTCCGGATACGCGGCCAGATGCGCGTTGTAGTTGCCGACAGCGCCGTTGAGCTTGCCCGGGAGCACGGCGCCGAATTCGATGGCCGCGCGCTCGAGCCGGACGACGACGTTGGCCATCTCCTTGCCCAGCGTCGTCGGCGTCGCCGGCTGGCCGTGCGTGCGCGCGAGCATCGGCAGCGCAGCATGCTGATGCGCGAGCGAGCGCAGATCGGCGATCAACGCCGTCAGCGCCGGCATCAGCACCTCACGGCGCGCCCCGGCGATCATCAGGCCGTAGGCGAGGTTGTTGATGTCTTCCGACGTGCAGGCGAAATGGATGAATTCGGCGGCGCGCGCGATTTCGGGCACGTCGGCGAAGCGCTCCTTCAGCCAGTATTCGACCGCCTTGACGTCGTGGTTGGTCGTGCGCTCGATGGCCTTGACCCGCTCGGCATCGGCAATGCCGAAGTCGCGTGCTGCCTGCGAGAGCTTCTGCCGAGTCGCGGCGCTGAAAGCGGAAACTTCGACGATGCCAGGCTCGTCCGACAAGGCCTCGAGCCAGCCGAGCTCGACGCGGACGCGCTCGCGGATCAGCGCATATTCGCTGAAGTGTTCGGCAAGCGCCGCGACCTTGCCGCGATAGCGGCCGTCGAGCGGCGACAGCGCTGTAAGGGTGGAAAGCGCCTCGGCGATCGGCATAAGGCAGACGATTTTCGCTAGCCAGGTCGAGCCAAAGTGTAGCACGGCGACAGCGTCGGTTCGCGATGCCGGGCGCACCGCCGCAGTGCTATAATCGACGTTAATCCTGCAACGCCGCGCGCTGCAGTGCCCGCATTGGGGCCTGTTCCCACCGCCTGACAATCAACGATGAAGCTGCTCGCGTCGCCAACGAGTCCTTACGCCCGCAAGGTGCGCATCGCGCTTGCCGAGAAAAAGATCGATTGCGAGCTGGTCGAAGCCTCACCCTGGGTCAAGGACTCGATCGTGCCGACGCACAATCCGCTCGGCAAGGTGCCGGTGTTGATTCTGGACGACGGCACGGCGCTCTACGACTCGCGCGTAATCGTCGAATACCTCGATACCGTGAGCCCGGTGTCGCGACTGATCCCCGAGCCCAGTCGCCAGCGCATCGCGGTCAAGCGCTGGGAAGCGTTGGCCGACGGGATCTGCGACGCCGCCGTGGCGATCGTCCGCGAAGCGGCGAGACCCGCCAGGCAGCAGAGCAGCGAGGCGATCGACAGGCAGCGAGAAAAAATCGAGCGCGGGATCGTCGACATGGCAAGCGAGCTCGCCGACAAGCCGTGGTGCAACGGCGAAGCGCATTCGCTCGCCGACATCGCGACCGGATGTACGCTCGGTTACCTGGACCTGCGGCATCCGACGATCGCCTGGCGCAGCGAGCACGCGAACCTGGTCGCGCTGTTCGACAAGCTGTCGAAACGTCCGTCCTATTCGGACACCGCGCCGCCGCCGCCGGCTTAAGCGAATCCGACCGGCCGCACCTGGCGATCAGGCGGCGCGCCGGATTCGCGGCATCGCTATAACGCCTGCTTCAGCTGCTCCAGGATCGCCGGATTCTCCAGCGTCGACACGTCCTGCGTGATGTTCTCGTTCTTGGCGATCGATCGCAGCAGGCGGCGCATGATCTTCCCCGAGCGGGTCTTCGGCAGGTTGTCGCCGAAGCGGATGTCCTTCGGCTTGGCGATCGGGCCGATCTCCTTGCCGACCCAGTCGCGCAGCACCTTGGCGATCCTCTCGCCTTCGGCGCCTTCGGGCCGCGCCTGCTTGAGCACGACGAACGCGCACACGGCCTCGCCGGTCATGTCGTCGGGACGGCCGACGACCGCGGCTTCCGCGACCATCGGATTGGCTACCAGTGCCGATTCGATTTCCATCGTTCCCAGCCGGTGGCCGGCCACGTTGAGCACGTCGTCGATCCGGCCCATGATCGTGAAATAACCGGTCTTCTTGTCGCGCACCGAGCCGTCGCCGGCGAGATAGAGCGCGCCGCCCAGCTCTTCCGGATAATAGGATTTCACGTATCGCTCGGGGTCGCCCCAGATCGTGCGGATCATCGATGGCCACGGCCGCTTGATCACCAGTATGCCGCCGTGCCCGTGTTCGACATCGTGTCCGGTCTCATCGACGATCGCGGCGATGATGCCGGGCAGCGGCAGCGTGCACGATCCGGGCACCAGCGGCGTGACACCGGGCAGCGGCGTGATCATGTGTCCGCCGGTCTCGGTCTGCCACCAGGTGTCGACGATCGGACAACGCCCGCCTCCGACGTTCTCGTGATACCAGATCCAGGCCTCGGGGTTGATCGGCTCGCCGACGGTGCCGAGCAGGCGCAAGGTCGACAGGTCGTGGTTCTTCGGCGCCGTCTGCGGCGCGGCGCCACACGCCTTGATCAGCGAGCGTATCGCCGTCGGCGCGGTGTAAAAGACGGTGACCTTGTTCTTGGCGATCGTCTGCCAGAAGCGCCCGGCGTCCGGGTAGGTCGGTATGCCTTCGAACACGACCTGCGTCGCGCCGACGGCCAGCGGTCCGTACGCGATATAGGTGTGTCCGGTGACCCAGCCGATGTCGGCCGTGCACCAGAACACGTCCGTCGGCTTGATATCGAACGTCCAGCGCATCGTCAGCGCCGCCCACAAAAGGTAGCCGCCTGAGCTGTGCTGAACTCCCTTGGGCTTGCCGGTCGAGCCGGACGTGTACAGAACGAACAGCGGATGCTCGGCGCCGACCCATTCGGGCGCGCAAGTGTCGGGCTGACCCGCGACGAGCTCGTGCATCCACAGGTCGCGCGGCGCCGCAAAGGGAACCGTTCCGGCGGTCCGCCGGTAGACGATCACCTTGCGCACCGCTTCGCAGCCGCCCATGCCGAGCGCTTCATCGACGATCGTCTTCAGCGGCAGATGCTTGCCGCCGCGGGCCTGCTCGTCGGCGGTGACGACGGCGACCGCTCCGACGTCGATGATGCGCTCCTGCAGCGATTTGGCCGAAAAGCCGCCGAAGACCACCGAATGCGTCGCACCGATGCGGGCGCAGGCCTGCATCGCGACGACGCCCTCGATCGACATCGGCATGTAGATGATGACGCGATCGCCTTTTTTGATGTCCAGCGATTTAAGCCCGTTGGCGAAGCGGCAGACGCGGTGATAAAGCTCCTGATAGGTGATCCTGGTCACTGCGCCGTCGTCGGCCTCGAAGATGATCGCGACCTTGCCGGCATTGCCGTTCTCGAGATTGCGCTCGAGACAGTTATGCGAGACGTTGAGCTCGCCGTCTTCGAACCACTTGTAGAACGGCGCCTTGCTCTCGTCCAGCGACCTGGTGAACGGCTTGTGCCAGAGCAGGTTTTCGCGCGCAAGCTTCGCCCAGAAGCCGGAATAATCGGCCGCGGCGGCGGCGTTCATCCGATCGAAGTCGGCCCGGCTGACGTTCGCCTGCGCGACAAAATCACGCGGCGGGTCGAATACGCGCGTTTCGTTCGATACCGATTCGATCGTCGACATGTTGCTTGCCTCCTCGATTGGCGCGGACGGAAGGACAGGATCCCTCGCACTCCTGACCGCTCGACCGCAGTCTACCGAGTCTTGCCCTCACGGTGCAATTGTCGACGACACGCGGCATCCTGCGGTGGTCGCACGGAGCCGGATCAGTGGTCCGCGATGGTAGAATTGCATCAACTGATCCTCGGGATTTGCCGGGCGTTTCGCCCGCTGTCTGCGTCGACCACCAGCCATGACGACGATCAAGCAGCAAGACCTGATCCAGAGCGTAGCCGACGCGCTGCAGTATATTTCCTATTACCATCCGGTCGACTACATCGAGGCTCTTGCCGACGCCTATGCGGCCGAGGAATCGCCGGCTGCCAAGGACGCGATCGCGCAGATCCTTACCAATTCGCGCATGTGTGCCGAAGGCCATCGCCCGATTTGCCAGGACACCGGCATCGTCGTCGCCTTCGTCAAGGTCGGCATCGATGTGCGTTGGGAAGATGCGACGATGTCCCCGACCGATATGATCAACGAAGGCGTGCGCCGGGCCTATCTCGATCCGGACAACAAGCTGCGCGCATCGATCGTCGACGACCCCGCAGGCGCGCGCCGGAACACGCGCGACAACACCCCGGCCGTCGTGCACTTCGATCTCGTGCCCGGGAACACCGTCGATGTCCGGATCGCCGCCAAGGGCGGCGGTTCCGAAAACAAGGCCGAATTCGTGATGCTCAATCCGTCGGACTCGATCGTCGACTGGGTGGTGCGGACCTTGCCGACGATGGGCGCCGGCTGGTGCCCGCCCGGCATGCTGGGCATCGGCATAGGCGGCAGCGCGGAAAAAGCGATGTTGCTTGCCAAGGAAGCGCTGATGCAGCCGATCGACATGGCGATGCTCAAGAAGCGCGGTCCCGCCAATCCCCTCGAGCAGCTG
This sequence comes from uncultured beta proteobacterium, assembly GCA_963697485.1. GTDB lineage: Bacteria > Pseudomonadota > Gammaproteobacteria > Burkholderiales > Casimicrobiaceae > PALSA-1003. The sequence goes on along the minus strand of CAVOOD010000003.1, from coordinate 384,614 downwards.
CGCATCGACATCTACGACGCCGCCAACGCGCTCGGCATCGGCGCGCAGGGACTGGGCGGACTGTCGACGGTGCTCGATGTCAAGATTCTTGACTATCCGACACACGCGGCCAGCAAGCCGGTCGGCATGATCCCGAATTGCGCGGCGACGCGGCATGCGCACTTCACGCTCGACGGGTCGGGCGCCGCGAGCCTCGACCCGCCGGATCTCGCGCGCTGGCCCGACGTGCACTGGACGCCGGCGCCGACGGCGAAACGAGTCGACTTGAACCGGCTGACGCGCGAGCAGGTGGCGACCTGGAAACCCGGGGATCGGCTGCTCCTGTCCGGCAAGCTGCTGACCGGCCGCGACGCCGCGCACAAGCGGATCGCCGATCTGTTCGCGCGCGGCGAATCGCTGCCGCCCGGCGTTGACTTCACCAATCGCGTCATCTTTTACGTCGGTCCGGTCGATCCGGTGCGCGACGAAGTCGTCGGGCCGGCCGGACCGACGACGGCGACGCGGATGGACAAGTTCACCGAAATGATGCTGGCCAGGACCGGCCTCCTCGCAATGATAGGCAAAGCCGAGCGGGGACCGGTCGCGATCGAGGCGATTCGAAAGCATCGCGCCGCCTATCTGATGGCGGTCGGTGGCGCGGCCTACCTGGTATCGAAGGCGATCAAGAGCTCGCGGATCGTGGCGTTCGCCGACCTGGGAATGGAGGCGATCTACGAATTCGACGTCCGCGACATGCCGGTAACCGTCGCTGTGGACGCGACCGGCTCGTCCGTGCATCAGACCGGCCCGCGTGAATGGCAGCAGCGCATCGGCAAGATCCCGGTCACGCTCGCTTGAGGCAACGCGCCGCGACGCTGGTCTTGACGATCGCGGCGGCGCTTGCCGCACCGGCGCTCGCGGCGCCTCGCGTGCTGTTGTACGCGACCGACGACACACCGCAGGTTCGCGCCGCGGAGCGCGGCGTGCGCGAAGCGCTCGGCGCGACCCCCGTTGTGGAGATTCCGGCCGGCGATGCCGGAACGCGTCTGAAAGCCGCGGCGCATGAAGATCCCGACGCCGCCATTATCACGCTCGGCCCGCAGGCTGCGGTGCGCGCGGCCCGCGACGCGCCCTCGCTCGCCGCGGTCGACTGCATGTCGGAGCGAGCTGGCACCAGCGCACAAGCGGTTCCGGCCGCGATCCCATTGGAGCAGCAAGTCGTCTGGCTGCGGCGATTGCTGCCGGACGCGCGCTATATCGGCGTGCTGTACGATCCAGCGCAGAACACCGGGCTGGTCGATGTGCTCGCCGCGGCGCTACGGGGCGCGGATCTGAATCCGGTGCTCGCGCCGGTCGCGACGCCAGCAATGCTTCCTTCGGCGCTCGCGCGCCTGTCCAGCTCGGCCGACGCGCTGCTGGCCGTGCCTGACACGACCGTCTACAAACGCGAGACGGTGAAGGCGCTGCTGCTGTTCTCTTTCCGGCACAAGCTGCCGCTGATCGGGTTGTCGGAGACCTGGGTGCAGGCCGGCGCGCTCTACGCGCTCGACTGGGATTACCGCGAGCTGGGCGCGTTCTGCGGTCGGCTCGCGCTGCGCCAATTGCCCGGCGCCCGTGGAGCGGCGCCGATCCCGCCGCACCCGCACGTCTACGTCAACCAGCGCAGCGCCCGCTTGTTCCGCCTGCACTGGGATGATTCGATGCGCCAGTCGTTCTACCGGGTCGTGGAATAGCGACGATGGCGACCCGGGCGTCACCGACCAGCAACGAGCGCTCCGCACCGGCCGACGCGCCCGCGCGGACGCGCGCGATACGTGCCGGCTTGCTGACCAAGCTCAATCTGCTCGCCGTCGGATTGATCGTGGCGACGGCCATCGGCGTCAGCGCGCTGCTGGTCGCGCAGCAGATCGAAGCCGAGCAGGCGCGCCTCAAAACGCAAGGCCAGACTATCGTGGGCATGCTGGCGGACCTGTCCGAATACGCGGTCTATACCTCCGATCTGAGCGCGCTCGAGCGGCTGCTGCAAAGCCTCGAAGGCGATCACGATATCGCGTACGCCGCCGTTCTCGACGATCAGGGCCATCTGATCGCGTCCCGGGGATACGGGGACGCCGCGATGCCGCCGGCGCCGGCGACCGAGTTGCACCCGGGCGCCATCGAGAGCAGCGTGCGACAAGTCAAGGGGCGGCACTATCTGGAGCTGGTTGCGCCGATCGCCGAAGCGACGAATGGGCGTGCGCCCGGAGCGGCCGGTGCACCCGCGGCCGCCGACCCTCCGATCGGCTATGTGCGCCTGGGCTTGAACTACGAGCGCAATCAGGCGCAATTGCTCAACAACATCATCGGCGCGTTGTCGGTCGTCGCTGTGCTGATGGTGATCGCGATCCTGGTCACGCTGTTGCTCACCAAGCGGCTGCTGTCGCCGATACGCGAGCTGATGCGCGCAGCGAAGGCGGTCGGCGCCGGCGATCTCGGCGTGCGCGTGACGCCGACGTCCGGCGACGAGCTCGGCATGCTGACGCGCGCGTTCAATCAGATGACGCAGCGGCTCGCGCAGTCACAGGGCGAGGTCACCGGATATCAGCGTACGCTGGAAGAAAAAGTCGTGCAGCGGACCAAGGAGCTCGAGATCGCGATCGCGCAGGCATACAAGCTCGCGCAGCATGACATCCTGACCGGGCTGCCCAATCGCGCGCTGCTCAACCAGCGCCTGAAGCAGATACTCGCGCAGGCGGCGCGCGATCATCACCAGGTCGCCTGCCTGTTTCTCGATTTCGACCACTTCAAGCGCATCAACGACACCCTCGGCCACGACGCCGGCGACCACCTTCTGCAGGCGGTCTCCCAGCGGCTGAGCCACGCGGTGCGCGAGTCCGACACCGTGGCGCGGCTCGGAGGCGACGAATTCGTCGTCATTCTCCCCGACCTCGACCCGGAGCGGGCGACGATCGAGATCATGGCGGTGCTGACGCGGGTGCGCGAATCGTTCCTGGCGCCGTTTCGACTCGGCGACCAGACGCCGACCTTGACCTGCTCGATCGGGGTGTCGATCTATCCGACCGATGCGACCGATCCGGGCGGGCTGATCCGGCAGGCCGATACCGCGATGTATTCGGTCAAGGACACCGGGCGCAACACCTACCGCTTCTACACCGCCGACATGAATGCGCGCGTGCAGGCGCGGCTGCAGATCGAGACCGACATGCGCCGCGGTCTGATGGACGACGAGTTCTTTCTCGTCTACCAGCCGCAGATCGAGATGGCCAGCGGGCGCGCCTGCGGCGTCGAAGCGCTGCTGCGCTGGCGCGATCCGGAACGCGGCATCATCGGCCCCGCCGAATTCATCTCGATCGCCGAGGAATCCGGGATGATCCAGGCGCTCGGCGCGCGCGTGTTGCGCGACGCCTGCCGGCAGGTCACCAACTGGCACCGCCAGAACATGCTGCTGCGCCTGTCGGTCAATCTTTCGGTGCAGCAGCTGCAGCACGACAGCTGGCTGTCGATCGTCGAGGAGGCGCTCCGGGTCAGTGGACTGCCCGCACGCTACCTCGACCTCGAGATCACCGAAAGCGTGATCATCACGCACCCGGACAAGGCGGTCTCCACGCTGGTCAAGCTGAAGCAGATGGGCGTGTCGATCACGATCGACGATTTCGGCACCGGCTATTCGAGCCTGTCCTACCTGGCACGGCTGCCGATCCAGGCGGTCAAGATCGACCAGCGCTTCGTGCGCGGCATCGAGCAGAACCCCAGCGACGAGGCGATCGCTCAGGCGATCATTGCGCTGTCACACAGTCTGGGCTTGCGCGTCATCGCCGAAGGCGTCGAGACCGCGGCTCAGTTCGAATTTCTCAAGACCCACGGCTGCGAGGAGGCCCAGGGCTTCCTGATATCGCATCCACTCGGCGAAGCCGAGCTTCGCGCCTGGTGGCAAATGCAGGACGACGAGAATCGCATCGTAGGCCGGCAGGTCGACATGTGGAGGAAGTGAGGGAAGTGAGGCGGTCAAAGATCCGACTGCGTATCGACATCGCGCAGCACGCCCGGATCGTCGACGGCAATCAGCTCGATCTCTGCGGCGTGCGCCACCAGCAGCCCTTTTGCGCCTTCATCGCCGGAAAGTGTCTGCAGCTCCGCGAAATAGAGTGCGCCGATCGCAACCGGATGACCGCGCATTCCGCGGTGCGTGGGCGCGGCGAGGACGGCGCCGCGCCGCAACGCGGTCGCAACGCGCGCGACGGTCGACGACGACAGCCAGGGCATGTCGGCCAGCGCGATGATCGCGCCCTGCGCCTGCGGAAAGCGTTGCTGAACCTCGCGCACGCCGCAGGCGAGGCTGGCGCCCATGCCTTCGCCCGCCTTGGCACACAGGGCGACCAGCGCACCGGACCTGCCGAAGAGGGCCTCCAGTGCAGCGTCGCCGGGACGCACAACGGCGATGACCGCGTCGACCTCTCCGGCGAGCGCGGACAGCGCCGCCAATGCCAGCGGCCTGCCATCGGCTAGCTTCGCCAGCAGCTTGTCGCCGCCGAAACGCGAGCCGCTGCCTGCGGCGAGCAGCACGCCGACGACTGGTCGTTGCGGCATCGCGAGCCCGGCGCGGCGCGTCACTGCGCCAGAAGCCTGAACCTGCCGTCCTTGACGACCACCAGCACGCGCGCCCGCTCGTCCATGCCGTTGTGGTTGGTCGGGCTCATGTTGAACACGCCCTGGCAGCCGACGACACCCTGCTGCTGCTCGAGCGCGTCGCGCAGCGCGATGCGAAATTCCTCGGTGCCCGGCTTTGCTGCGCGTCAATGCAATCGGAATCGCCCGCTGCAGCAGCAGCCCTGCATCGAAGGTGTTGGCGCCGAAGGTCGCGGGGCGGGTTCCGAACCGCTTTTCGTACGCGCTCATATAGCCGGTCGCGACCTGCTTGATCGGATCGGCATCGGCGATGTCGTCGATCACCAGCATCGACCCGGCGGCGAGTATCGTTCCTTCGACCTTTTCCCGGCCCAGCCTGATGAAGTCGTCGGTCGCCACCGCATGCGTCTGGTAGACGCGGCCCTTGTAGCCCTGATCGTAGAGTGTGGCCTGCGGCAGCACCGCGGGGCCGCCGACCGCGGCGATCAGAACGGCATCGGGCCTGGCGGCAATGAGCTTCAGCGCTTGCGCGGTGACGCTGGAATCGTTGCGCGCGTAGCGCTCATTGGCGACGATCGCCATGCCTGCCTTTTCGGCGAGCGCGCCGAACACCTTGTACCAATTCTCGCCGTAGGCGTCGTTGAAGCCGATGAAGCCCACGGTCCTGACCCGGTTCCTCCGCATGTGCTCGATCAGCGCCGACGCGATCAGGTCGTCGTTCTGCGTGGTCTTGAACACCCAGCGCCGCTTCGCGTCGATCGGTTCGACCACCGACGACGTGCCGACCGTCGCCAGCAGCGGCACCCTGCTCTCGGCGATGATGTCCAGGATTGCCAGCGCATTCGGCGTCGTCGACGGACCGATAATGGCATCGACGTGATCTTCGGCGATCAGCTTCCTGGCGTTCTGCACGGCGCGAGTCGTATCGCCTCCGTCCTCGAGCTGCACGTAGTCGATCGTCGTCTCGCCGATCCGCGTAGCGAGCAGCGCGCCGGTGTTTTTCTGCGGGATGCCGATCGCTGCGGTCGGGCCGGTCGCCGAAACCATCAGGCCGATCCTGACTTGCGCGATGGCCGGCTGACAACTGGACGCGAGCACGGCGAGCAGCAGAAAAATCCGATACGGCATGGCGATCTCCGGCAGCGACGACAAGAAGAGTGCGAATGCTATGCCCTGGCGTCTGCCCGTGCAAACTGCGCTCGTTCGTGCGCTCAAGCAAAGACTCGTGATCGCTTGCGCCGCTCGCCGGACGGCAGTAAAGTGAGGTTGCGGTCGGCGCTCGCGTCGCCGTCCGGTCTCAAACCGGCGTTTCGAGGGCTACCGCGCCTGTGCATCCTCTGCCATTTCGCCATGGAGGCATGCGATGAGACGCCGATTGTATTTTTTACTACCCGACCTCCCGAGCGCACGCAGGACGATGGACGATCTGCTGCTGGCGCGCATCGAGGAGCGTCACATCCACTTTCTCGCGCGGCCCGGAATGCCGATGGACGGGCTGCACGAATGCAATGTGCTGCAATCGACCGACCTCGTCCACGGCGCACAAACGGGTCTGATCGCCGGAGCCGTGCTCGGCTGCATAGCGGGCGGAGCCGCCGCTTATTTTCTGCTGACTGAATCCTCACACATGCAGATACCGATCGTCATTGGCGCAGCACTGGTCGGCGCACTGCTCGGCGCGTGGTTTTCGAGCATGGTCGGCTCCGCGCTGCCCAATTCGCGCCTGAAACAATTCGAGCCGATGATCGCCGACGGCAAGCTGCTGCTGATGGTCGATGTTCCCGAGCACAGCGTCGAGGAGGTCAAGGCGCGCGTCGGCCGCGATCATCCCGAGGCGGTCTCCGGCGGCACCGACCCGCACATCCCGGCCTTTCCTTAAGACAGCCGTCAGGCGTGCTGTCCGGCCGCATAGCCGGAAGACCACGCCCACTGAAAGTTGTAGCCGCCCAGCCAGCCGGTGACGTCGACGACTTCGCCGATGAAATAAAGTCGAGGCACCCGTGTGGCCGCCATCGTCCGCGACGACAGCGCGCGCGTATCGACGCCACCCAGCGTGACTTCGGCCTTGTTGTAGCCGAGCGTGCCCGACGGGAGCACCGGCCACGCATGAAGCAGGCCGGCAAGCTCATGCCTGCGCTTGTCGTCGAGCTCATTGACGGGGACGGCGGCGCCGTGCGCCTCGCTCCATTGCTGCGCCAAGCGCCGGGGGAGGCGGCGCGCGAGGATGTTGTCCAGTCGCGCCGGCGACCGGCGCTCGCCTTCCAACCACGCATGCGCGTCGCCGCCCGGCAGCAAGTCGATCGACAGCGCGTCGCCGCCGTTCCAATACGACGAGATCTGAAGGATCGCCGGGCCGGAAAGGCCGCGATGGGTGAATAGCAGCGCGTCGCGAAACCTGCCGCGGTTGCAGGACACGTCGGCGTCGACGGAAACACCCGAAAGATCGCCGTAGCGCGCCAGCGACGCAGGATCGAACGCCAGCGGAACCAGCGCCGGCCTCGGCGGCACGACAGCGATGCCGAACTGCTCGGCGATACGATAACCGAACGGCGTCGCACCTATTTTCGGTACCGTCAAGCCGCCGGTCGCTATGACCAGCGCTTCGCCGCGAACCGATCCCATCGCCGTAGACACCGCGAAGACGCCGCCTTCGTGCGTGACGCCCTGCACCGCGCACGGCATGCGCCATTGCACGCCGGCGCGATCGCACTCGGTTTTCAGCAGCGCGATAATGTCGAGCGAGGTCCGGTCGCAAAACAGCTGCCCGAGCGTCTTTTCGTGCCACGCGATCCGGTAGCGTTCGACCAGCTCGATGAAGTCGCGCGGCGTATAGCGCGACAGCGCCGAGCGGCAGAAATCGGGATTTTGCGACAGGTAGCTCGCCGGCTCGGCGTGAAGATTGGTGAAATTGCAGCGTCCGCCGCCGGAAATGCGGATCTTCTCGCCGAGCTTGTCGTAGTGCTCGATCAGCAGGACGCGCCGCCCGCGGCGACCGGCGACGGCTGCGCACATCATTCCGGCGGCGCCCGCGCCGATGACGATGACGTCGTAACGCTCGCCGGCGCCGCCGGCGTTTGCCTTGCTCACGAAGCGGCAGGCTCCGGCGGAGCGGCTCCGTCAGGGCCCGAAAAACTCGCGCACGCGGTCGAACCAGTTCTTCGCGCGCGGGTTGTGCGTGCCCGGATCTTCCGCGTTGATCGCCTCGAATTCGCGCAGGATCTCCTTCTGGCGCGTGGTCAGGTTGATCGGCGTCTCGATCGCGACATGGCAGAACAGGTCGCCGTGCGCGTGGCTGCGCACGCCCTTGATCCCCTTGCCGCGCAGGCGGAAGACCTGTCCGCTCTGCGTTTCGGGCGGCACCTTGATCTTGGCGTGGCCGTCGAGCGTCGGAATCTCGATTTCGCCGCCGAGCGCCGAGGTGGCGAAGCTGATCGGCATCTCGCAGTGCAGATCGTTGCTCTCGCGCTGGAACACCGGATGCGGCTTCAAACCGACGACGACGTACAAGTCGCCCGGCGGACCGCCGTTCAATCCGGCCTCGCCTTCGCCGCCCAGCCGGATGCGATCGTCCTGATCGACGCCGGCGGGAATCTTGACCGACAGCGTCTTCTGCTTCTTGACCCGCCCGGCGCCGCCGCAGGTCGTGCACGGTTCCGGAATGATCTTGCCGGTGCCGTGGCATTGCGGACACGTTTGCTGGATCGAGAAAAATCCCTGCGACACGCGAACCTGGCCCTGACCGTTGCAGGTCGGACAGGTCTTGGCCTGCGTGCCCGGCTTGGCGCCGGAGCCGTGGCAAGTCGCGCAATTCTCCAGCGCCGGAATGCGGATTTTCGCCTCGGTGCCGCGCGCTGCTTCCTCGAGCGAGAGCTCGAGGTTGTAGCGCAGGTCGGCGCCGCGATAGACGCCGTTGCCCCGGCCGCGCCCGCCGCCACCACCGAAAATCTCGCCGAATATGTCGCCGAACGCATCGGCGAAGCCGCCGAATCCTTCGGGCCCCGCGCCGCGCGCGCCGGCCGCGCCGAAGCCCGCCGAAGGATCGACGCCGGCATGGCCGTACTGGTCGTACGCCGCGCGCTTCCTGGCGTCGGAAAGGATCTCGTACGCCTCTTTGGCTTCCTTGAATTTGTCCTCGGAGCCCTTGTCCGCATTGCGATCCGGATGGTGCTTCATCGCGAGCCGCCGATACGCCTTCTTGATGTCGTCTTCGGTCGCGTCGCGATTGACGCCGAGCGTCGTGTAGTAATCCCGCTTAGCCATGCGTCTCCAGTGCCCCGTTCCCGAGCAGATCGATCAAGAGTCGATCTGCGCACCTGTAACCAACAACCGCAATCAATTGCGTACTCATGACGACAAACAGCCGGATTGAGCGTCGCCGAAGGCGAGCGCTCGAATCCGGCCAGATATTACGTCGCGCCGCGCCAGCGCCTCAACTCGGCGTCGACGCTACATCCGGCGTGACGTAATATCACTTCTTGTCTTTGACTTCCGTAAACTCCGCGTCGACCACCTTCTCGTCCTCGGGCTGCTTCGCCCCGGACCCGTCGCCCCCCTGACCGCCGGCGCCACCTGCCGCCTGCGCTTCTGCCTGCGATTGCGCGTACATCGCCTCGCCGAGCTTCTGCGACGCCTTCATCAACGCCTCGCTCTTCGCCTCCAGCGCATCCTTGTCGGCCTGCTGATTCTTCAACAGCTCCTCGGCGTCCTTCAGGGCCGCCTCGATCTTCTCCTTGTCGTCCGCGCCGACCTTGTCGCCGTATTCGCCCAGCGACTTCTTCACGCTGTGCACCATCGCGTCCAGACCATTGCGCGCCTGCACGGTCTCCAGCAGCTTCCTGTCTTCCTCGGCGTGCGATTCGGCATCCTTGACCATGCGCTCGATCTCGGCTTCGGTCAGGCCCGAGCTCGCCTTGATCGTGATCTTGTTCTCCTTGCCGGTCGCCTTGTCCTTGGCGCTGACGTGCAGGATGCCGTTGGCGTCGATGTCGAACGTGACCTCGATCTGCGGCATGCCGCGCGGTGAAGGCGGAATGCCTTCGAGGTTGAACTGGCCGAGGCTCTTGTTGCCGGTCGCCACGTCGCGCTCGCCCTGCAGCACGTGGATCGTCACCGCGCTCTGGTTGTCGTCGGCGGTGGAGAACACCTGCTGCGCCTTGGTCGGAATGGTCGTGTTCTTCTGGATCAGCTTGGTCATCACGCCGCCGAGCGTCTCGATGCCCAGCGACAGTGGCGTCACGTCGAGCAGCAGCACGTCCTTGACGTCGCCCTTCAGCACGCCGCCCTGGATCGCGGCGCCGACCGCCACTGCCTCGTCGGGGTTGACGTCCTTGCGCGGCTCCTTGCCGAAGAATTCCTTGACCTTGTCCTGCACCTTCGGCATGCGCGTCTGGCCGCCGACCAGGATGACGTCACTGATGTCGGACAGCTTGACGCCCGCGTCCTTGATCGCGATGCGGCAGGGCTCGATCGTGCGCTCGATCAGGTCCTCGACCAGCGACTCGAACTTGGCACGGGTGACCTTGATCGACAGGTGCTTCGGTCCCGACTGGTCTGCCGTGATGTACGGCAGGTTGATCTCGGTCTGCTGCGAAGACGACAGCTCGACCTTCGCCTTTTCGGCGGCTTCCTTCAACCGCTGCAACGCCAGCACGTCGTTCTTCAGGTCGACGCCCTGATCCTTCTTGAACTCGGTCACGATGTAGTCGATCAGGCGCTGGTCGAAATCCTCGCCGCCGAGGAAGGTGTCGCCGTTGGTCGACATCACTTCGAACTGGTGCTCCTTGTCGACGACCGCGATCTCGATGATCGAGATGTCGAACGTGCCGCCGCCCAGGTCGTAGACGGCAATCTTGCGGTCGCCTTCCTTCTTGTCCATGCCGAAGGCGAGCGCCGCGGCGGTGGGCTCGTTGATGATCCGCTTGACCTCGAGACCGGCGATCTTGCCCGCGTCCTTGGTCGCCTGCCGCTGCGAGTCGTTGAAATAGGCCGGAACCGTGATCACGGCCTCGGTCACTTCTTCGCCAAGATAGTCCTCGGCAGTCTTTTTCATCTTGCGCAGGATCTCGGCCGAGACCTGCTGCGGCGCGATCTTCTTGCCGCGCACCTCGACCCAGGCGTCGCCGTTGTCCGCCTTGACGATCTTGTAGGGCATCAGGCCGATGTCCTTCTGGACTTCCTTTTCGCCGAACTTGCGGCCGATCAGCCGCTTGACCGCGAAGATCGTGTTCTTCGCATTGGTCACCGCCTGCCGCTTGGCGGGCGCGCCGACGAGGATCTCGCTGTCTTCCTGATAGGCGACGACCGAAGGCGTCGTCCGCGCGCCCTCGGAATTCTCGATCACTTTCGGCGTAGTGCCTTCCATGATGGCGACACAGCTGTTGGTCGTTCCGAGGTCGATGCCGATGATCTTGGCCATGCTGATTCCTTCCTTTTGCTGGATGCTTGTCTTAGGCGCTAAGTGGGGCTTTTTCGGTCGGGTTCAAGGCAAAGTGCGCGTTATCCGGTCTCGCCGGCGCGCTCCTTCGGCTTGGCCACGGCGACCAGCGCCGGCCGCAGGACGCGATCGCCGAGCATGTACCCTTTCTGGAAGACCTGCGCGACGGTGCCCGCCGGCTGGTCGGACTCGATCATCGTCATCGCCTGATGGCGGTGCGGATCGTACTTTTCGTGCAGCGGATCGATCGCGACGATCTGCGCCTTGTCGAACGCGGCGTTCAGATTCTTCAGCGTCAGCAGAACGCCGTCCTTGAGCGCTTCGATCGAAGCGGCCGGCGCGGCCAGGGTCTGCTCGAGCGCGTCCTTGACCGCCAGCAGCTCCTGGGCAAAGCGCTCGATCGCGTACTTGTGCGCCTTGGTGACGTCGTTCTGGGCGAGCTTGCGTACGTTGTCGGTTTCCGCCATCGCGCGCAGCCACGCATCCTTGAGGCGGGAGGCTTCGTCTTCGGCCTGTTTCAACAGCGTGGCAAGGTCGGGTGCGGGGTCGCCGGGCCGGGCCGCCTGCCCGCTCGCCGGCGCACCGGTCGGGATCGGAACGCCGGCCTCGAGGTCACCGGAAACTTGACTGTTATTGTCGGGATTCTCGCCCATCGTTGCTCCTCTGCGAACACGGAGGATATGGGGCTGTTTCGATGCGCTTCAACCGCGATTCGCCACAAAAGCCGCGAATCGCAGCGCAATCTCCGACGCGGGAGCCGGATCGGACCGCGGGGCCGGCTTGGGGCGGGCGAATCGCCTAGCGGTCGGCGCCCAGCGCCTTCGCTCGCGCCTGGCTCATCTCGCGCGCGTCTGCGTCGGCCGGCAGGTCGAGCCAGCCCTGGAGGTTGCGCATCGCCAGGTCGGCCAGCGCGGCGATCCACCCGGGCCGCTCGTTCAGGCAGGGGATGCAATGCAGCTCCTGGCCGCCGGCGCCGAGAAAGGCCGCCTGCGCGCCGTGACCAAGCTCCTCCAGGGTTTCCAGGCAGTCGCTGACGAAACCGGGGCAGGCGATGTCCACCCGCTGCATCCCCTCCTTCGCCAGCGCCAGCAAGGTCGGCAATGTATACGGCTCGAGCCACCGGGCACGGCCGAAGCGCGACTGGAACGACACGGCGTACTGCTCGCTGGTCAGGCCGAGCTCGTTGGCGACCAGGCGCGCGGTCTTGTGACAGTGGCAATGGTACGGGTCGCCCAGGTCGAGGCTTCGACGCGGCACGCCGTGAAACGAAAGCAGCAGCTTGTCCGGCCTGCCGTTTTTCAGCCAGTAATCGTTGATGCTCTGGGCGACCGCTTTGATGTAACCGGTGTCGTCGTGATAGGGCGCGACCACGCGCAGCGCCGGGACGGCGCGCATCCGTGACGCCGCCGCGAACACGGCATCCAGGGCGGACGCGGTAGTGCTCGCCGCGTACTGCGGATAAAGCGGCAGGACCAGCACGCGGTCGCAGCCGCCGGCCCTGAGCTTCGCCATCGCGTCGTCTATCGTCGGCCGGCCGTAGCGCATTCCGAGCTCGATCTGCGCATGATCGGACGGCAGGCCCAGCTCCTTCATCCGCTGTCCCAGATACCCCTGCAGCAACGTCTTCTGCTTGAGGCTGTGCACAAGCAGGGGCGAACCGTCCTTGCCCCAGATCGTCGCGTACTTTCGCGCCGATCGCGCCGGCCGCACGCGAAGGATCACCCCATGCAATATCGGCAGCCACGCCGCGCGCGGGATCTCGATCACGCGGGGGTCGGACAGGAATTCGGCGAGATAGGCGCGCACTGCGGGGATCGTCGGCGCGTCGGGTGTGCCGAGGTTGACCAGCAGCACGCCGATGCGGCGGGGTCGGTCGTGGGCGAATGCTGGCTCGGGCAGGAAGGGCATCGGTCGTATGCCGCGTCAGCGCCGGCGCTGCGCACGGCCGCCCGTGCCCCGGCGATCGCGCGAGCGTCCGATGAGGTTCACGCGGCGCCGCTCTGGCTGGCCGCGGTCAATCGTCGGCAATCTGCTGCGACAGCGCGCTCGACAGCAGCTTGGCCGTGACGTCGACGATCGGAACGACGCGCTCATAGGCCATCCGCGTCGGACCGATGACACCGAGCGTGCCGATGACTTCGCCGCCGGCCTCGTACGGCGCCGTCACGACGCTGCACTCGTCGAGCGGCAGCAGTCCCGACTCGCCGCCGATATAGATCTGCACGCCCTCGGCCTGCTGCGAGGCATCGAGCAGGTGCAGCAGCGATGTCTTCTGCTCGAACAGGTCGAACAGCAGGCGAAGGCGCTGCATGTTCGACGAGAAGTCGCCGGCGTTCAACAGGTTCCGCTCGCCGCTGACGACCAGCGACTCGTCGCGGCTCAACGCGCCCTCGCCGACGTCGACTGCCGCCCTCATCAGCCCGGCAATGTCGTCGCCCAGCGCGCGCAACTCGTCGGCCAGCCGCCCGCGTATCGCGCCGAGAGGCGAGCCGGCGAAGTTATGGTTGAAGAAATTGGTCGCCTCGATCAGCTGCGCCTGCGTGTAGGGGCGATCGGTGTGGAGGATCCGATTCTGCACGTCGTTTTCGGCGGTGACGATGATCAACAGCACCCGGCGCTCGGACAGCCGCAGGAATTCGAGATGGCGGAACGTCGCTTCGCGCCGCTTCGGCGTCATCACGACGCCGGCGAACTGGGTGAGCTGCGACAACATGACGGCCGCGGCATTGACGATCTGCTGCGGATGATCGGCATGCAGTTCTTCTTCGAGCCGGCGGATCTCGATCTGCTCCATCGGCTTCACGACCATCAGCGTGTCGACAAAAAAACGGTAGCCCTTGGCCGTCGGAATCCTGCCCGCCGAGGTGTGCGGGCTGGCGATGAAGCCCATCTCCTCGAGGTCGGCCATCACGTTTCGTATCGTCGCCGGCGACAGCTCCAGGCCGGACTGCCGCGACAGCGCGCGCGATCCCACCGGCTGGCCGTCGGTGATATAGCGCTCGATCAGCGTCTTTAAGAGGTGTTGCGAGCGAGGATCCACGATCGGGCTATTGTACCGCCGGCCCTGCAGTCAAAGCGACGCCGACATCGGTGCGCGCGTTTGGCCCGCCCGCGCGCATGTGCTTTAATCGCTGCCATGGGGGGTCCGGCACAACGCTTCGCAACAGTCGCGCTGATCGGCCGCTACGCGAGTGCCGGCATCGCCGAGCCGCTGCAGCGCCTGGCGGCGTTTCTGGCGCAACGCGGTCACGATGTCATCCTCGACGCGGAGACGGCGCAGTGCACGCCGTTGCCCGGCTATCGCACCGCGCCGGCGGAAGAGCTCGGGCGCAATGCCCAACTCGCGATCGCCCTCGGCGGCGACGGCACGATGCTGTCGATCGCCCGCCGGCTCGCGCCGTTCGACGTGCCGCTGATCGGCATCAACCAGGGCCGCCTTGGATTTCTGACCGACATAGCGCTCGCCGACATGGAAGGCGCGCTGTCCGCGATGCTCGACGGGCGCTACGTCGAGGAGACACGCACGCTTCTCGACGCGACGCTGACGCTGGCCGCCGGCGGCAGCGAGCGCACGCTGGCGCTGAACGATGTCGTCGTCGGCCGCGGCGCGATGGGCGGAATGATCGACTGCGCGGTGACGATCGACGGCAATTTCGTCTATGCGATGCGGGCCGACGGGCTTATTGTCGCCACTCCTACCGGCTCGACTGCGTACGCGCTGTCGGCGCAGGGTCCGATCGTCGATCCGGTCGTCGCGGCGCTGCTGCTGGTACCGGTCGCGCCGCACGCCCTTACCAACCGCCCGATCGCGGTGCGCGACTCCGCGGTGATCGAGATAACGCTGCTGCGCGGCAAGGACGCGAGCCTGCATTGCGACGGCCAGTCACATTTCGCGCTGGTCGAGGGCGATCGCGTCGTCGTCCGGCGCGCCGCGCATCGGCTGCGTTTGCTGCATCCGCAGGATCACGATCATTTCGCGATGCTTCGCCAGAAGCTGCACTGGAGCGAGACGCCGGAGCGGCTTCGTCCTTAGGCGAAAAGGGCGCATCGCCTCAGTTGCCTCAGTTATCCAGGTCGCCTAAGGCATCGGTCGGAGCGCGGCGGGGCGGGTTCCGGCGATAATCGGGGGCGCGCGCGTTTGGCGCCGGACAACGAATCGATGCTTCGCCTGCTTTCCATTCGCAATTTCGCCGTCGTCGAGGCACTCGAGGTCGAGTTCCGGCCCGGCTTCACCGTGTTGACCGGCGAAACGGGCGCCGGCAAATCGATCCTGCTCGACGCGTTGTCGCTGCTGCTCGGCGATCGCTTCGAGACGCGGCAACTGCGTGCGAGCGCCGACCGAGCCGAAATCGCCGCCGAGTTCGACGGCGACGAGGCGCCGGAATTGCGCGCGTGGCTCGCCGCGCAGGATCTCGCCGACGAAGGACCGCTGTTGCTGCGCCGCGTGCTCGATGCGCAGGGACGAAGCCGTGCGTACGTCAACGGTCGCCCGGCGACGCTGGCCCAGCTCGCCGACATCGGCGAACGCCTGATCGACCTGCACGGCCAGCACGCGCATCAGTCGCTGGGCCGGCCCGAAGCGCAGCGCCAGCTGCTCGATTCCTTCGGCGGCGTCGAGCCCCTGGCGCGCGAAGTCGCTGCTGCCTGGCGCGCCTGGCGCGAAGCGATCGAGCGCCGCGACCGCGGCGGGCGGGAGGCCGCGGCGCGTCAAGTCGAACGCGACGCGCTGGCGGCGCGCAATGCGGAGCTCGCGGCCCTCGGCGCGACGGCCGACGAGTGGCAGACGCTGTCGCAGGCGCAATCTCGGCTCGCGCATGCGGCGACCTTGCTCGAGGCGGCGACGACGGCGGAGGCCGAGTTCACCGAAGGCGACGCTGCCCTCGGCGCGCGGCTCGCCGTCGCTCGCACATCGTCTGCGGCAGGCCGCGCAACACGATCCGGCACTTTCCGACATCGTTCAACTTGCCGACGAGGCCAAGATTCGCATCGACGAGGCGGCCCGAAGCCTACGCGCGTACCGGGAGCGCCTCGACCTCGATCCGGGCGAGCTCGCGCGCGTCGAGACAAGGCTTGCGGCGTTCCACGATCTCGCGCGCAAGCATCGCGTGCGTCCCGAGGCGTTGCCGGCGCTGGCCGACGAAACCGCGCGCCGCCTCGCCGAGCTCGTCGCCGACTCCGACGCCGGCGCATGGGAGCGCGCGGCCGATCAAGCCAGGCAATCGTTCGATGCGCTGGCGAGCGAGCTCTCTGGCAAACGCAAAGCGGCGGCGCTGTCGCTGGGCAAGAAGGTCACTGCGATGATGAAGGAGCTGGCGATGGCCGGCGGCCGTTGCGAGATCACGCTGACGACGCTGGCCGAGCCGGCGAGCTTCGGCGCCGAAACCGTCGAATTTCGGGTCGCGACCCATCCGAAACAACCGCTCGGCCCGCTGGCGCGAGTCGCCTCGGGCGGCGAGCTGTCGCGACTCGCGCTGGCGATCCAGGTCGTGCTGGCCGAAGTCGGGCGCGTTCCGACGCTGATCTTCGATGAGGTCGACGTCGGCATCGGCGGCGCCGTCGCCGTGACCGTCGGCCGGATGCTGCGCGAGCTTGGGCTAAGGCGGCAGGTGCTCTGTGTCACCCATCTGCCGCAGGTGGCGGCGTGCGCGGACGAGCACTACCGCGTCACCAAGATCGGCAAGGGCGACGCGGTCGCCTCCGAGCTGGCGCGGCTTTCCGCCGGCGCGCGGGTCGAGGAGCTCGCGCGCATGCTGGGCGGCCACGAGATCACGGCCAAGACGCGGGCGCACGCCGGCGAATTGCTGGCACAGCAGCGCGAAGCGACGACGCGACGCGCCCGCTAGTTGGCGCTACTCCGGGCGCGGCCCCAATGAAAACGGCCGCTGTCGCGGCCGTCACTGGAAGTTCGGACCGTCGGCTACAGGTGTCGCGCCTTGGCCTTGTCCACGGTCGAGACGGCGGCGAAGCTGCCACGCACGCGATGGGTCGCGCGCTTGGCCTTGGCCGACGCCTGCGAAACGGCCGGCAGCGCCAGCGATTCGCCGGTTTCGAGCCAGTGCTTGACCCGCTGCGCGTCGGCGATCCGCGAAAGCTTGCCGTACGAGTCCAGCAGCACGATGACGACCGGCCGGTTGACGATATTGGCAAGCATCACCAGGCATTTGCCGGCTTCGCGAATGAATCCGGTCTTGCTGAGCGTGATGTCCCACTGCCCGCCGCGCACCAGCGAATTCGTGTTGTTGAAGCCCAGCACGCGGCCGCTCGGGCCGATCTCGACCGAGTGGCTCGCGGTGGTCGTGAACTCGCGGATCAGCGGATAACCGGCGGCCGCCTGCACCATGCGCGCCAGATCGCGCGCGGTCGCGACGTTTTCGCTCGACAGTCCGGTGGGGTCATTGAAATGCGTCTGCAGCATGCCCAGGCTGGCCGCCTTCCGGTTCATCGCCTCGACGAGAGCCTGCGTTCCGCCGGGATAGTTGCGCGCCAGGCAGGACGCTGCGCGATTTTCCGAGGACATCAGTGCCAGCTGCAGCATTTCCCGCCGCGTCATCGTGCTGCCGAGACGCAGCCTCGAGCTGCTGGCCTTCAGCAGATCCAGGTCGCCGATGTCGATCGTAAGCTCGTCATCCATCGGCTGCTGGGCGTCGAGCACGACCATCGCAGTCATCAGCTTGGTAACCGAGGCGATCGCCGTCACCGCGTCGGCGCCCTTGGCGTAGATCGGCTGCCCGGTCTGGGCGTCGAAAACCAGCGCGTTGGCCGAGGCGAGCTTGAGCTTGCTGGCGTCGATCAGCAGCGTCGATCCGATCGGCTTCAGGTCGTCGGCCGCGCCGGCACCTGTCAGCAATCAGGAATAAGCCAATAAAAACAATAGGTAATCGCAAATTCATTACGATAGTTCTCAATAGGGACGCAAGTTTATAGCATAGCTTGGGCGCTATGCCAACGGCTTAACGCGCCCAACCGCTCAAGCGATGACCTGGGCCGACGGGCTGCGGGGATCGGCGCTACCTTCCCCGGCGTCTTCGCGATGCTGCTGCTGGAGCGCCCACATGCGGGCATACGAGCCGCCGGCGGCGAGCAATTCGACGTGGGTGCCGCGTTCGGTGATGCGGCCATGCTCGAGAACCAGGATTTGATCGGCGCCGACGATCGTCGACAGGCGGTGTGCGACGGTCAGTGTCGTGCATCCCGCCGAGATCTGTTCGAGCTCCGCCTGGATCAGCTTTTCCGACTTGGAATCGAGCGCCGAGGTCGCTTCGTCGAAGATCAGGATGCGCGGATCCTTGAGGATCGCGCGCGCGATCGCCACACGTTGCTTTTCGCCGCCCGAAAGCTTGAGGCCCCGCTCGCCGACCGGCGTGCGGTAGCCTTCGGGGAGCGTGGAGACGAAGTCGTGGATCTGCGCGAGCCTCGCCGCAATGACGATCTGCTCGTGGGTCGCGCCCGGGTTGCCGTAGGCGATGTTGTACTCGATCGAATCGTTGAACAGCACCGTGTCCTGCGGCACGATGCCGATGGCCGCGCGCACGCTCGTCTGCTGCACCGATCGCAGGTCCTGCCCGTCGATGGTGATGCGGCCGTCGCTGACGTCGTAGAACCGGTACAGAAGCCGCGCCAGCGTCGACTTGCCCGAACCGCTCGGCCCGACGACGGCGATCGTGCGGCCCGCGGGAATCACGAACGACACGTCGAACAGGATCTGCCGGTTCGCCTCGTAGTGGAAATCGACGTGCTCGAAGCGGACTTCGCCGCCTCCGGTGGCGAGCGGCGGCGCACCGGGCGCGTCGCTGATTTCGGCGTTGACCTCGATCAGATGGAACATGCGCTCCATGTCGGCGAGCGCCTGCTTGATCTCGCGGTAGATGACGCCGAGAAAGTTGAGCGGGATGTAGAGCTGGATCATGAAGGCGTTGACCAGCACCAGATCGCCGATGGTCATCGTGTGCTCGACGACGCCGAGGGTGGCGCGCCACATGATCAGCGTCACCGCGACGGCGATGATCGCGCTCTGCCCGATGTTGAGCAGCGACAGCGAGGTCTGGCTCCTGACGGCCGCCTCCTCCCACCGCTGCAGGCTCTCGTCGTAGCGCCGCGCCTCGAACTCCTCGTTGTTGAAATACTTGACCGTCTCGTAGTTCAGCAGGCTGTCGATCGCACGCGTATTCGCCTTGGAATCGAGCTCGTTCATCTGCCGCCGGAAGCCGGTGCGCCATTCGGTGATCGTCACCGTGTAAATGATGTACAGCACGAGCGCGGCAAGCGTAATGCCGATGAACCAGATGTCGTAGCGCGCGATCAGGATCGCCGAGACCAGCGCGATCTCGATCAGCGTCGGCAGGATCGAGAAAAGCGTATATCCGATCAAGCGTCGATATGCCGCGCGTCCCGCGCTCGACGTCGCGCGTGAGTCCGCCGGTCTGCCTCGCGAGGTGGAAGCGCAACGACAGCGCGTGCAGATGGCGGAAGGTCTTCAGCGCGATCGTGCGCACCGCGCGCTGCGTCACCTTGGCGAACAGATATTCGCGCAGCTCGGTGAACGCCGTCGTCGAAAGCCGCAATGCGCCGTAGGCCGCGAGCAATCCCAGCGGCAGCAACAACGCCTGGCCCGCGGTGACCGTCGTCAGCCGGTCGACGATCTCCTTTAGCACCAGCGGCACGCCGACGTTGGCGAGCTTGGCGGCGACCAGGCAGCCGAGCGCGAGCAGCACACGGCCCTTGTACGCGAGCAGATAAGGCAGCAGCGTGCCGACCGTGTGCCAGTCGCCGCGGGCGCGCCGCGGCAATCGTTCGGTCGGAGGGAGGGGGAGCGAAGAGCTGCGTCGCATCAGGATGGTTGAGCGCAATGGCGCGCCAGGCGCCGCGGCGCGCTCGGCCGCACCGGGCCGCGACACCGCGGATCGGTTCGTACCCATCGCCATATTACTTCAACCTGCCGCCGCCGATCGCGTCGCAACGCAGGTCGTCAATCCTTGGAGCTCTCCGTGAACCAGTCGTTGCCGCCGTAGCCGACCAACCCCATCGCCATCCGCACGATGCCGTAAGCGATCCAGATGGCCGCCTTGTAGGGCCTGGACCGGCTCTGCCAATCGTCGGGCGACGACGCGGCGAGCCCCGCCGGCGATCAGGTCGCGCAGCTGCCCCTTCAGCTGGGCGTTGAAGCCGCGATCGCGCACGATCACGTTGGCCTCGCGCGCCATCAGCAGGCTGTACGGATCGATGTTCGACGAGCCGACGGTCGCCCAGATGTCGTCGACGACGGCGACCTTGGCGTGCAGCATGCTGCGGTGGTATTCCTCGATGGTGATGCCGGCCTGCAGCAGCTGGCCGTACATCGCGCGCGTGGCGCAGATGCAGCAGCAGGTACTCGACCCGTGCCTGGCAGCACCAAGGTCACCGCGACGCCGCGCTGGGCGGCGGAGACCAGCGCACGCCGGATGCGAATCCCGGGAAAGAAGTACGAGTTGGCGATGATGATCTCGCGCTTCGCGGTGCGGATCGCAGCGAGGTAGGCGCGCTCGATGTCGCGGCGATGGCGCAGATTGTCGCGAATGACGAATCTGGCGGTCTGCGTGCCGACGCGCGGAGCGCTACGGGACTCGGGAAACAATAGCGGCAGCTCCGACGTTCCGGATCTGCACCAGCTGCACGAGTCCCCACACGCGCTGCATCGTCTGCTCGATCTCAGGCAGCAGCGGGCCTTCGACGGAAACCGCGAAGTCGACCCGCGGTGGAGTTTGCCGCGGCGTGTTGTTGTCGTCGATGACGTTGATCCCGCCGACGAAGGCGATCTCCCCGTCACATGACGCACAGCTTGCGGTGCAGGCGCCGCAGGCGATGCGTGCGGAATTGCCAGGGTGCCACCTCGGGCCGATACTTCTGGAAATCGACGCCGCCGTCGCGCATTTCGCGTTCCAGCGCGGCGGTCAGGTAGAACTTGGCGCCCCAGCCGTCGACCAGCGCGCGCACGTTCACGCCGCGCTGCGCGGCGCGGATCGAGCGCAGCGGCGACGCAGCCGCCCCGTTGCGTCGTCGGCGAAGATGTAGGTCTCGAACCAGACCGTCTCGCGTGCGGCGTCGATCGCGCGCTATCAGCGCCGGAAAATACTGGTCACCGTTGCGCAACAGGGTGATGCGGTTGCCCGGCAGGAAGCGATTCATCGCGCCGCGGGCTGGCGATCAGCGCGACGAAGCGCTGGAACGCGTCAAGGTCGAACGTTGCGGCGAGTGCGGCATGATCGGATAGCCGCGCCAGCGGATAGGCGTAGTGCACGTCGGTGGCGACGACCTTGAGCCCGCGCGCGTAGATGCGGTCGAGGCGGAACACCGGGAGCACCGACGGGAAACGTGCGGGCCGGCCGCCCGCGCGCTGCCTCGAACACTTCGACGACCCCGAGCTCGTCCTGCAGCGATCCGGTCGGCCTTGCGCCGCCAGTCGTTGAAATCGCCGGCGATGATCAGCGGCGCATCGGCCGGCACCGACTCGCGGATGCGCTCGCACAGCGCCTGCACCTGCCAGCGGCGGCCGCGCTCGAACAGGCCGAGGTGGACGTTGATGCAATGCAGCGGCGGCAGGCCGCGCTGGAGCTGCATCACGCAATGCAGCATGCCTCGGCTTTCGAACGCGTGCGCCGAAATGTCCTGATTGGCCTGCGCGATGATCGGAAAGCGCGAAAGCACCGCATTGCCGTGATGGCCGTGACGCGTGATCGCGTTGCTGCCGTAGGCGACTTCGTGCCAGACCTTGTCGGCGATGAATTCATGCTGAGGCTTCAGCGGCCAGTCGCGATAGCGGCCGGCGTGCCGGCGATGCACGCCCTGCACTTCCTGCAGGAACATGATGTCGGCGGACAGTCCATGCAGCTTGTCGCGCAGCTCGTGGATGACCATCCGCCGCGTCAGGTGGGAAAAGCCCTTGTGGATGTTGTAGGTAGCGACGGTAAAGCGCATGATGGCGGTGTGACGCAGGAAGACCCTTATGGTAACGGCAATTCGCGCGCGACCGTCGCCGCGGGTGCGGGAGGCGGCACTCAGGCCTCGCTGCAGCGACAGGATCTGTCGCCGGGCGATCGTGTAAGGTAGCCGCGTATCGGTGCGACCAATGGGCCGGATGGGCCCCGCGTCCGTCGCTCGCGATTCCCGATCATCGCAGAGGAGATGGAACATGAAGCAGCAATCGACCATTCAAGCCGCCATCGCGGGCCTGCTGGCGCTCGGCTTTGCCACCTCAGTGTCGGCGCAGCCGGTACCCGACAGAAGCGGCAAGGACAAGTGCTACGGCGTCGCCAAGGCCGGGCAGAACGACTGCGCCGCCGGCAAGCACGCCTGCGCCGGCCAAAGCACCGTCGACAACGATCCGGTCTCCTGGAAGTACGTGGCCAAGGGAACCTGCGAAAAGATCGGCGGCAAGACGACCGCGCCGAAGTCCTGATCGCCGGAATTCGCGATCCCGCGCCGGCAGCGCCGACCGCGCGCCGCGCATTCGACCGAGCCGCCTGACATGTCGCCCGTGCGCGAACTTCCCGCCGCCGCCGGCATCGGCTTGCGCGCACCGCACGTCGCCGCAGGTTCGCGGCCGACGGCCCGCGATTGGATGGCTCGAGGTGCACAGCGAAAACTATTTTGTCGACGGCGGCCCGGCGCTCGCCGCGCTCGAGGCGATCCGCGCCGACTATCCGGTGTCGCTGCACGGCGTCGGCCTGTCGCTGGGCTCGGCCGACCCGCTCGACATCGAGCACCTTGCGCGCCTGAAGCGGCTCGCCGCCCGCATCGAGCCGTCGGCGGTCTCCGAGCATCTGTGCTGGAGCCATGTCGACGGCCGCCATCTGAACGATCTTCTGCCGCTGCCGCTGACCGAAGAGGCGCTCGCGCTGGTCTGCGACCGCGTCGATGCGGTGCAATCGGCGCTCGGCCGTCCGTTGCTGGTCGAAAACGTCTCTTCGTATCTGCGCTTCGCCGAAGACGCGATCGCCGAGTGGGACTTCGTCGCCGCCGTCGCGAGCAAAAGCGGCTGCAAGCTGCTGCTCGACGTCAACAACGTCTACGTCAATGCAGTCAACCACGGCTTCGACCCGCAGGCCTATCTCGCTGCGATCGCGGCCGAGGCCGTCGCCGAGATCCACCTCGCCGGGTTCGACGCCAGCGGGCCGTGCCTGATCGACACGCACGGAGCCCGCGTCGCGCCGCCGGTCTGGGCGCTGTACCGCGCCGCGATCGAGCGCTTCGGTCCGAAGCCGACCCTGCTCGAGTGGGACACCGACATTCCGGCGCTCGACCTGCTGCTGGACGAAGCGGCGCAGGCTCAGGCGATCCTCGACGAGCATCGCGATGCCGTCGCTGCGTGAAATTCAGCGCCGCATGGCCGCCGCGACGCTATCCTGCGACGTTGCAGCACTGGCCGCGCTCGGCGTCGTCGGCGGCACGATCGGCGTTTCGGCGCGCGTCGACATCTACCGCAACAACGTCTTCGGCAATTACCGCAAGGCGCTGGCCGCTACATTTCCGGTGGTCAGGCGGCTGGTCGGCGCCGCGTTCTTCAACGCCGCCGTCGACGTCTATGTGCGCGCGCATCCTTCGACGCGCGGCGACGTCAATCGCTACGGCCGCGAACTGGCGCGCTTCCTCGCCGATTATGCGCCGGCGCGACCGCTCGCCTATCTGCCCGACATCGCTCGGCTCGAATGGGCGATCGACCAGGCCGCCATCGCGGCCGATGCGCCGCCGTTCGATCTCGCGGCGCTGGCCGCGCTGCCCGAAGACGCGCATGCCGGCTTGCGCTTTGTGCTGCATCCGTCGGCGCAGCTCGTCGAATCGCGCTATCCGATCCTGCGCATCTGGCAGGTCAACCAGGCGGACTGCGACGATTCGGCCGAGGTCGATCTGGATGAGGGCGGCGACTTGCTGCTCGTCGCCCGCGGCGAGGACGGCGTCGACGTCGAGCGGCTCGAGCCGGGTGCAGCCGCCCTGCTCCACGGCTTGACCGCCGGCGTCACTCTCGCCATTGCCGCGGATCTCGCGGCCGAAGCGGAACCGTCATTCGACCTGCCTGCCGAGCTGCAGCGGCAAGTCGCCAATCATGTGCTGGTCGCGTTCGTCGCGCCGGAATCATCCACCGAGGAAAGGCCGCGATGAACGCCCACAGGTCGCCAACGCTGAGCCGGGTGGCCGGGCTGTATTGCCGATTCACTCGCCTGATCGACCGCTTGCAGCCGCTGCTGGCCCTCGGCTTGCGCCTGTACGTCGCGCGCGTCTTCCTTCTCTCGGGCCTGACCAAGATTCACGACTGGAGCGTCACCTTGGCGCTGTTCGAGAACGAGTATCACGTCCCCGTGCTGTCGCCGGCGGTGGCGGCTGCGCTGGGCACCGCGACCGAGCTCTCGATGCCCGTGCTGCTCGCGCTCGGTCTGGGAACGCGCTTCGCCGCAGGCGTGCTGTTCGTGTTCAACATCGTCGCCGTCGTGTCCTACCCGGACCTGCCCGACATCGCCGTCAAGGATCACATTCTCTGGGGATTGATGCTGCTGGTGCTGCTGGTCTATGGTGCGGGCGGCATTTCCCTCGATCGCTGGCTGCAATCCCAGCTGGCCGGCGCTGCACGGCGCTGACTAAGTCGCCGGCGAGCGACGCCGCGTTGCGGTGCGCCCCCGGCTCGGCGTTACACTCGCATTTCGTCGCCGCGGGAGGTTCATGGCCGAAAGCTACGATGCGATCGTGATTGGCACCGGACAGGCCGGGCCGCCGCTGGCCGTCCGGCTGGGCAATGCCGGCCGCAAAACCGCGATCGTCGAGCGCAAGCTGATCGGCGGCACCTGTGTCAACGTCGGCTGCATCCCGACCAAGACCCTGATCGCGAGCGCGCGCGCCGCTCACGTCGCGCGACGCGCCGCCGACTTCGGCGTCGTGCTCGACGGGCCGGTTCGGGCCGACATGGCGCGAGTCAAGGCGCGCAAGGACGCGATCGTCCGGCAGTCGAACGGCAACGTCGCCAAATGGATCCGCGACGCACCGAACGTGACGCTGATCGAGGGCCACGCGCGCTTCGAAGGCCCGCGCAGCGTGCGCGTCGGCGAACGCGTGCTCGAAGCGCCGCAGATCTTCATCAATGTAGGCGGCCGCGCCGCCGTTCACGGCATCGACGGACTCGCCGACGTACCTTACTTCACCAACAGCGGCATGATGGGCATCGACTTTCTGCCCGAGCATCTGTTGATCGTCGGAGGCAGCTATATAGGCCTCGAATTCGCGCAGATGTACCGCCGCTTCGGCAGCGCCGTGACGGTCATCGAGATGGGACCGCGGCTGATCGGACGCGAAGACGAGGAGGTTTCCGCCGCGATCCAGACGATACTCGAAGCGGAAGGCATCGCGTTTCGTCTGAATGCGACGTGCCTGGGCGCGACGCCCAAAGGCGACGGCGTGTCGGTGCGGATGAACTGCAGCGACGAACCGCGCGTGATCGATGCGTCGCACCTGCTGCTGGCAATCGGCCGCGTGCCAAACACCGACGATCTGGGGCTCGACCTGGCCGGCGTGCGGACCGACGCGCGCGGCTACATCGAAGTCGACGAAAAGCTGCAAACCAGCGTCCCCGGCATCTGGGCGATCGGCGACGTCAACGGCCGCGGCGCATTTACGCACACTTCGTACAACGACTACGAAATCGTCGCGGCAAATCTGCTCGACGGCGAGCAGCGCCGGGTCAGCGATCGCATCCCGACTTACGCGCTGTTCATCGACCCGCCGCTGGGGCGCGTCGGCATGACCGAGCGCGAGGTGCGCGCGTCGGGCCGCCGGGCACTTACTGGCAAACGAATGATGACGAGGGTCGGCCGGGCGCGCGAGCGCAGCGAAACACAGGGCTTCATGCAGGTGCTGGTCGACGCGGAGACGAAGAAAATCCTCGGCGCAGCTCTGCTGGGCATCGAAGGCGACGAGGCGGTGCACTGCATTCTCGACCTGATGGCCGCCGGCGCGCCGTATACAGTGCTACAGCGCGCGATGCACATCCATCCAACGGTGTCCGAGCTGATCCCGACTTTGCTCGGCGATCTCAAGCCACTGTCGTAGCGCTGGCGCGGCCGCCGCGAAGGCAGCCGGACGGCGCGGATCGACGGTGTCTACATGATCACGCGCTGTCCTTCCCAGCCGCGTTCGAGCATTCCACATTGCTCGCACTCGAGCGTTCGCAGGCTGCAATAGCGGATATCGCATCGGACTCGCCGCCCTTCGAGGATCAATCTGACCCGATCGAGCTTTTCCGGACCGCGACCCTTGACCAACAGCACATCGCCCGGACGCAGCAGCTGGCTCAGCGCTTCCGCCGCGTCGCGTGCAGTACGGCCGGCGTCAGTGACCGACGTCCTTGGCATGCCGGCGCGTCGAGCTCCCGACCACACCGGCTCGAAGTCGTGGTTGAACACGACCAGATGCGATGCGATGCCCGCGATTCGCTCGCCCAGCGTCTGATAGATCGGCCGCTGGGGGCCGGGCGGCTCGGACACCGACCCGAGCAACACGACGCGGCGCGACGCCGGTATCTGGGCCAGCACGTCGAGCGCGGTGTGCACCGTTTCCAGCGTCGATTTGAAATCATCGCGAAGCACGGTCACGCCATTGGGCAACAGCACTGGCTCCATGCGCCCGGGCGTCGGCGGAAGCTCGCGCAGTCGCGCCAGCGTGGGATCCAGCGCGTAGCCTTCGAGATGCGAGACCGCGATCGCAGCGAGGATGGGGTAGACCATATGGCGGCCCAGCAATCGCACGGCAACGTCGCGCTCCTGGCCGAATGCCGTCAGACGAAAGTGCGTTCCGCGCGGCCAGGCGAGCCTGATCTCGCCGGCCCGCACGTCGCATTCGGTCCCAAAGCCGAAGGTGACCACGCGTGCGCGCGTCTTCTGCTTCATCCACATGACGTTCGGATCGTCGCCGTTCAAGACCGCGGCGCCCGACTCCGGCAGCACCTGCAGCATCCAGGACTTTTCGGCGCGTGTCACCTCGAGCGTGCCGAGGCTGCGATGGTGCTCGCTACCGACAGCCATGATGACGGCCACGTCCGGGGCGACGGTGCGCGCATATCCCTTCATCTGTCCAGGCTTGGAAATCCCGACCTCGATCACCGCGTGACGCTGTCCCGGCCGGATGCGCAGCAGCGCGAACGCGATCCAGGACCAGGAATTGGACAGCATCGAGCCGTGCTCGGGAAGGCCTAATGCGGCAGCGATGGCGCGCGTCGTCGTCGACTTGCCGAACGACCCTGCGACGGCGATGACGCGGGTCTTGCGCACCAGCGTGTGTCGGTACAGCCGCGCCAACTGGCACAGCAGCGGCCAGCTCCGGTAGGCGATGCCCTGGCGCACGTGCATGCGGCCGGCTGGCGTGCGCAACATGGCCGGCAGGTCGCGGATGCGAAATCTCATAACGGGACCTGGCGCCCGGACGCGCTGTGGCGGAAGAGGTCGTGCCAGACCTGAACGCAAAGCACGACCGACAGGATCTGGCCCAGGTTCTCGCCGCCGGCACGGTGCCGCCGCAGCAGCGACGCCACCTTGTCGGGCTCGAAATAGCCGCTTTGGCGCAACGCTGACGGCGACATCCGTTCGGCGGCGAACTCGGGCAGCGAGCCGCGCAACCATGTGTCCATCGGCACCTGCAGACCGCGCTTTTTGCGATTCACGATGTCAGGCGGCAGCACGCTTTCCATCGCGCGGCGCAGAATGTGCTTTTCGCGCAGCCATCTCATCTTCACCCGCGGCGGGATGCGCGCGCAATATTCGACCAGCTCGTGATCGAGGAACGGCACGCGGGCCTCGACCGAATACGCCATCGACGCGCGATCGAGCCCGAGCACGACGCCGTCGCCCATCCGGTGCTTGAGGTCGAAATATTGCATGCGGGCGAAAGGGTGCCAGGATTCGAAGCCCGCCGGCGGCGGTGCCGCGTCCGTGGCGCCATCGCCTTGCCGTGCGAGCTCGGCGGTGATTTCGGGCGTCAGGACCTCGCTGCCGTCGGCCTGTCCGCGCAAGTGCGTGATGCTGCGCGAAAAACGCTCGAAGTTCATCTCGCGCGGACCCGCGATCGTCGCTGCCGCGCCCGGCCATCGCCGCCGGATCGCGGGCATGCCGGCGATTACCCGGCGCGCCGCTTGTGGCAGCAGAAATATCGGATCGAGCAGGCGCATCGTCGGATACCACGGATAGCCGCCGAGAATCTCGTCCGAGCCTTCGCCGGTCAGCACGACCTTCACGTGCGCGGCGGTCGCTTGCGCAACCATCAGCCGGCCGATCTCGACGCCGCCCAGCAGCGTATCCTCGGCGTGCCAGATCGCCTTCGGCAGCCGCTGCATGTCGGCGTGACCACAGACGATCCGGTGGCCGGCAAGACCGTATTCCGGATAGTCATCCAATCCTTTCTGATCGCGCAATTCGTCGAACGCCGGATCCTCGAAGCGCAAGGTGAAGGTTTGCACCGGCGGTGGCACCAGGCGCGACATCAGTGCCGTGACCGCGCTCGAATCGATCCCGGCGCTGAGCCAGGCGCCCAGCGGCACGTCGCTGCGCAGATGAAGCTTGACGCTCTCGCTCAGCTTGTCGCGCAGTCCATCGGCCCAGTCCTGCTCGGTCGCGCTCCGGTCGTACTCGTCGCGCGCGGGGAACATCGCCTCCCAGTACTGGCGGATATCGACGCGCCCCTCGCTCCAGGTCAGCGTATGTCCGGCCGGCAGCCGGCGGATGCCGGTGACGATCGTGCGTGGCGCGATGATGCGTCCGTACGAAAGAAGCTGCCCCAGCGACTGCAGGTCGGGATGCGGCTCGACCGCGCCCGACGCCAGGATTGCCTTCTGCTCCGATCCGAAAAAGAGGCCGTCGGCGGTAATCGCATAGTGCAAGGGCTTTATGCCGAGCCGGTCGCGCGCGAGCACGATCCGCCGCCGGCGCGCATCCCACAACGCCAGGCCGAACATGCCGCGCAAATGCGAAACGAAATCGAGCCCGTGCTCCTCGTACAGATGCACGATTACCTCGACATCCGATGCCGTCGTGAAGCGGTGCCCTGCGGCGAGAAGGCGCTGGCGCAGCTCGATGTGGTTGTAGATCTCGCCGTTGCAGATGACGGTGACCGAGCCGTCCTCGTTGGAAATCGGCTGGTCGCCGGTCTTCAGGTCGACGATGCTCAAGCGGCGAAAACCGAGGCCTATGCCCGGCGCGGCGAGGAAGCCTTCGCTGTCAGGACCGCGATGCCGCAGCGAGTCGGACATGCGCTTGAGCGTTTCCGGGCTCACCGGCCGTGTCGCGTCCGACCAGGCGATGCCGCAAATACCACACATGATTGTCTTTCCTCGAGGCGCCGGCGTCAGCTGCGGCCGCGCGGTGGCGGCATCAGGAACACTCGTTGCCAGGGGCCCAGCTTGATGCGGCCGAGCACGCCGTAGACGCGAAAGCCGCCCTTGGCGTCGTCGCGCAGCGATGATACGTTCTCCGGCAGGACCGCGCCGGTGGCGCGAAGCAAACCGGCGCGCCGCAGATGCTTCAGGTGATACGTGCGCACCGCGTTGGCGATGCCATGGCCGCGATAGGCCGGCAGCGTGAACTTGTCGTAGATGTGGGCTTCATCCGGTGTCACATCGATCCGGCATCCGAGAAACGGCACCCAGACCGGATGCGTCGCGACCCACGCTGCGGCGACGATGCGCCCTTCGCGCCGTGCTACAAAGCACATGTCGCCCGAGCGCAGTCGACCGGCGATCTCGCGCCGCGTCGTTCCCGGGCGAAAGACCAGATAGTCGTCCACCTCGTCCTGCGCCAGCATCGCGACGTCGACCGGCAGGTCTGGAGTGAAGTCGGCAACCGGGCAGTCGAGTGGGCGCTCGACCAGCAACAGCCGGCGATACCCGCATTCGCCCAACAGCTTGAACCAGAAACTTTTCAGTCCTTCGTTACGCAAGGTCAGCAGCGCGCGACGAATGACGTTGCCGGTCGGATACGCCGATCGCGCCAGCGTCGCATCGAGCGTCTCGCCTCCAAGCGGCCGACGCTCGTCGCCGTGTTCATCCGATGTCATGGCTTGCGCGCGTTGATGCCGACGAAATAGCCGGTCAGATACCGGGTCGGCCAGCGCGCCAGGCGCTCCCATCGCAATGCCGTGCGCAAAAACCGCGCCGTCGCCTCAGGCGTTCCGCGGCGCTCGCAGCGCCGCGCGAGCGCGACCGACAGCACGCGCGGGCAGTGCAGCAGCGCGACCGTTTCCAGCACCTCGAAGCCGGCGTCTCGCAGCATGCGCCGCAGCCGCCCGGGCCCGCCGGTCGCGCCGATCGGGTAGGCGACGAGCTTCAGCCGATGCAGCAGCCGGTATGGCAGGGCGTTGCGCAGTGCGACGGCAGGGTTCGCGAGATTGTCCATCGTCAGCAGCAGACGGCCACCGGGCCGCAGTACGCGGTGAAAACCGCGCAGCGACGCGAGTATTTCGTCGCGGTTGTCGAAGTGATCGAGGGTCGAGTTCGACACGACGACATCGAACGAGTCGCTGGCAAACGGCAAGCGCCGGACATCGGCCGCGACGGCCAGCAGTGCCGGGTGGCGCACCGTTGCCGCGGCCAGCACCGATGGAGCGAAGTCGAGTGCCGCGACATGCCGCGCACGTGCCGACAACAACGGATACAGCCCGGTTCCCATCGCCTCGTCGAACAGATCGGTTTTCAGCAGGTTTGCACAGCCCGACGGAAGCCAGCGGGCAAGCAGGGTCGCGTTGACCGCATCGCTGTGCAATCGCCATAGCGCCCCGGTCGGCGCGCCGAGCAGCGGCCC
The DNA here is from genome assembly GCA_963697485.1 of uncultured beta proteobacterium. Taxonomy (GTDB): domain Bacteria; phylum Pseudomonadota; class Gammaproteobacteria; order Burkholderiales; family Casimicrobiaceae; genus PALSA-1003. The sequence continues at coordinate 353,777 of CAVOOD010000003.1, read as the reverse complement.
GAGCGCCGTGTCCCAGCGCCGTGGCCCATCATCGATCGATCGGATGCCATTGCCTTCCATGGTCGCGCGTATCTTCCGCTCGATTGTCTGATTGATTGCGCGTGCAGCGGCGACTGATTAGACTGCGGATGCTCGGACGCGCGCGATCCGCCTTGGCGTGAGCCTCGCAGATCAGCGCGGCCAATTATAGTGCTCGCGTAGCGAAAGTGACCGCCGGCGCGGATCGAACAGCCGGGCAAAGCGCCGGTCGGGAGAAATCCACTGAACGCAGCGACCGAAAGCACGAGCCCCGCGGCGCCCGCCGTCACGGTCATCATGCCCGTATACAACGGCAGCGGCACGCTGCGGCAAAGCCTCGAGCCGCTGCTGGCGATGCGGCGCAACGGCGAGATCGCTGAAATCATCGTCGTCGACGACGGCTCGACGGATGCCGGCGCGGCGATCGCCGCCGCTGCGGGGGTCACCGTCCTCGAATCCGGCGGGCGCCTGGGGCCCGGCGGCGCACGCAACGTCGGAGCCGCGACCGCGTCCGGCGAGATCCTGTGGTTCGTCGATGCCGATGTGGTCGTCCACGCGGACGGCGCCCGGGTGCTGATCGGGGCGCTGCAAGCGACAGGCGCGGCTGCGGTCTTCGGCAGTTATGACGACGATCCTCCGGCGCCTAATTTTTTCTCACAGTACAAGAATCTGATCCACCGCTACCACCATATCCGCGCCAGAGGCGACGTCGACACATTCTGGGCTGGCTGCGGTGCGATAACCAGGCAGGCCTTCGTCGAGGCGGGAGGATTCGACGCCGACAAGTACCCCCAGTCGTCGATCGAAGACATCGAGCTCGGATTGCGGTTGCGGCAGCGCGGCCTTCGCATTTACCTCGAGCCGGCGCTGCTGGCGACGCACCTCAAGGTCTGGCGCCTGCCCAATCTGCTGCGCACCGAAGTGTGCCGCCGCGCGATGCCATGGTCGCGCCTGATCGTCGAACATGGATGGTGGTCGAGAAACCTCAACATGGATGCTGGCGAGTGCCTTCGCGCGCTGCTGGCCGCCTGCTGGCTGCTGACTCTGCTGCTTGCCGCGGCACGACTCGCGCCGGCCTGGACCGCGCTGATCCCGCTCGGCCTCATTGCGGCCGCGAACTGGCGGTTGTTCAGCTTCTTCCGGCGGCGGCGCGGCACGGTGTTCGCGATCGGCGGCGTTCTCTATCACCAGCTCTATTACCTGTACAGCGCCGGGGCGTTCGCGTACTGCCTGGTGGTGCACCGCTGGTCGGCAATGCGTCGGCGACTCGACCGCCGCACTCATCCCGCCTGACCGCGGCGGCGGCAGCCGCGCGCTCGCGCGCTCATTGCGCAACTTGGCCCGCCGGCGCGGTTTCGACGTCGGACGCGCGCTCCGGGGCTTGCCGCCACAAGAACGCCAGATAGAACGCCAGCGCCGGCACCATCTGCAGCGGAAGGCGATTGACCAGCGTCTCGTCGGCGACGCCGAAAGCGGCGCTGCTGTAGAAGAACACGACGAACACAAACCCGAACGCACCGAGCATCGTGACCGTCATCGGCGCCGCCGCGGTGGCAAAAAGCGCGCGCCAGCGCAGCGCGATCACCACCGGCGCCAGATACCAGAGCAGATGCCAGTTGTCCATTTCGAAAAAATGCTCGAACAGCGGGCGCGCAACGTTGCTGAATTCGGTGCGAAGCGTGTATCCGAGCACGTGGAGCTCGCCGGGACCGTAGAGCAGATAAGCCAGCATAAGAGCGCCAAGCAAGGCCGCCACGCCCAGGCCGACGCGCCGGTTGATCGCGACAAGCACCGCGGGCAGCAGCGTCAGCGCCCACACGATGCCCTCCTTCTTGATTGCGATACAGGCCAGCGCGCAGAGGACGGCGAGCAGTGCGTCGGCGCGCGCGCGATTGCGAACCCACTGCCAGAGCGCCATCGCCGCCATGCCGTACGCAGCAGCGACGAAAATGTCGACGTACCCGGCGACCGCGACGTGCAGGTCGATGAATGGAAGCGACAGCAGCAGATAAGTGAACAGCATCGCCTGCGCCGCGCCGACGCCGATCCGCCGCAGCTGGGCGTAGAAGGCGAGCCCGAGCGCCGACAGGATCGCAAGCCAGGGCACGTTGATCAGCGACTCGTCCCAGCGGCCCAGGCATAGCGCCGTCCAGACCTGCAGCAGCGGGACCGTCGCCGGGTACTCGGGATGCGAGTCGACGAATTGCATCGCGCTCCCCGACTCTAGCCACCTCGCCGCGTCGACAAAGGGGGCGATGCTTGCGTATTCGTACCAGACGCGGGCCTTGGTCGCCCACTGCGCCCATGCGTCCCAAGGCAGCAGCGGACGCCATGTCAGCTCGAGGCCCAGGCCGAACAGGCGGACAACGATCAGCGCGAAGCAGGCGAAAAATAGCAGGCGTTGCGGCTGCGACAGGGCCGCGAAGCGGCCGCGCCACGCACGCCAGCGCTCGCGCGGCGATGGCAGCGATCGCACGCGAGCAAGACTGCAGGCGACGACGGCGAGCGCGACCAGTTGCAGCGCGACCAGCGGCGCCGTCCATCGCACCCCGGCCGCGTCGAGTGCGCGCATCGCCAGCGAGGTCGCCAGCGCTCCCAACAGGTAACCGTAGCCGGCGGCGAGGACCAGGTCGCGCTGTTGCGCACGGCGTTGCAGCGCGAGCACGCAGCAGCCGCCGGCGAGCCACGGCAGTGCGACACTCGCGGTGACGCCGATCAGCTCGTGCATGCTTCCCCTGCGATCCCGCCGGGCGCTCGGCGCGTCATCGCACGCGGACCAGAACGAGGCCCGGCGGTCGCGACAGAATCTGTTCCGCCGGCTTGCGCCGGCCGTCGCGCCAGACCAGCTCTTGCGTCGCACTGTCATAGCCGAGATCGCTGGTCAGGAAAAGCAGGGCATAGTCGCCGCTGCGCAATTCCTCCGGCACCGGCGCGCGCGCGCGCAGGGCGGCGCTGTAATAGACGTTCTGCGGGTACAGGAAATACGATCCGCGCGTGCGGAGTGCCTGATCGTCGGCGATGAAATGAACGCGCACCGGCGGTGCGGGCAAGGCCGCGTTCACCTCCTTCATCAGGGTGTACAACTCGCGATCGTCGGACGCGAGCCGCTTCTCTTCACCGGTCTTGCCGGCAAACGTCGCGGCGGTACGCGTCAGCTGCCGCCAGAGGTTGACCTGAAAGCGCATGTCCAGGATCAGCCAGCCGGCGACGGCGATCGCCCAGTAAACGCGCGGATCGCGCGGCAAGGCGCGGCGCGTCAGCAGCCAGTAGAGCGCTGCCGCGAAAAGGCCGGCGCAGGCGACAGTCGAAAGCAGTGTCGCGTAGTGGCTGCGCTCGTCGTCGAAAGGCAGCGTCACCGAGGCAGCGACGATCGGAATGAACGCGGCCCACTGATCGAAGATGTCGTCGATCACCGAGGCTACCGAAACCGATGGCGCCGAAAACGACTCCAGCACCAGAGGTCGCGGCAGCACACCGCGGGCGACCAGCGCAACGCCGGTGATCGAGCCGATCCATCCGTCGTCCGGCCCCAGATCCAGCGGCGCGATATGCGTGCCGGTCCAGGTCAGCCGCTTGGAAAAATTTCGATTCGGCCGCTCCGCGGTGCGCCAGACGAAGACGAGCTCGACCGGCAGCGCGTCGGTCGAATGCAGATTGAAGTCGACGCGCGGATGACCGTCGGCGCCAAAGGGCGCGACGCGAGCCGAAAGCACGGCGAGCCGCTCGCTGTCGGTTGCTTCGAGCACGAATTCCCGTCCGGCCCGGTGGCCGCTGCCGCGGACCGGCGCAAACGCACTGCCATCGACGGTGACCGCCGGCGGGCCACCGCGCCAATTGCCGCCCGAGTGGACGACGGCGACCAGCAGGACGGACACCGCGATGCCGGCGACAAGCAAGCCGGCGCCGGCGATCCACGCCTGCGCTTGCTCGGCGGGCGGGGCCGCATCGACGCGTTCAGTCATCAAGCGGACACTAGCATCCGCGGCGATCGATTGCCACATCCGAAGCACGGATGCGGCGGACGGCGCGGCATCGCCTACAATGCGAGGGCCATGGGGGAGACGCAACAGACCGCTGTCATTGTCGGCGGTGGCCCGGCGGGACTTACCGCCGCATTGGAGCTCATCCGACATACGAACATCCGCCCGATCGTCATCGAGGCCGGCGATGCCGTCGGCGGCATCTCGCGCACGATTGACTGCGGCGGCTATCGTATCGACCTCGGCGGCCATCGCTTTTTTTCGAAGTCCGACTGGGTGATGAACTGGTGGCAGGAAATCCTGCCGTTGGACCGTGAAGCGCGCCCGGCCGGCGAGTCGATCAGCGTCGGCTACCGCAACCGGCGTCGCACCGTGCCGGCCGCCGCCGCAGTCGATGCGAGGAAGCGCGACGATCTGGTGATGCTGGTGCGGCACCGTTTGTCGCGAATCTATTTCCGGCGCAAGTTCTTCGACTATCCGGTCAAGCTCAACCTGCGCACGATCGCCAACCTGGGACCGTGGCGCTTCGCCAGGGCTGCGGCAAGCTACGCCTGGGCATCGCTCTTTCCGCGACATCCCGAGCGCAGCCTCGAGGACTTCCTGATCAACCGTTTCGGCGTCGAGCTGTATCGGACTTTCTTCAAGTCGTACACCGAAAAGGTCTGGGGCGTCCCCTGCGACCGGATCAGCGCCGAATGGGGCGCACAACGCATCAAGGGACTGTCTCTGCTCGCCGCAGCGCGGCATGCGCTGTCGCGTGTGTCGCCGCGATCGACGCTCCCATCGCGCCAGACGCGCACCAGCCTGGTCGAACACTTTCTCTACCCGAAGCTCGGTCCCGGGCAGTTATGGGAGGAGGTCGCGCGCCAGGTCCGTGTCGGTGGGGGCGAGATCCGCCTGTTGCAGCGGATCGAGCGCATCCATCTCGCGGGCAATCGGGTGGCCGAAGTCGAAGTGCGGGATGCCGTGACCGGGAAGCTCGGCAGTCTGCCTGCGGACTTCGTCATTTCGAGCATGGCGGTCCAGGATCTGGTCGCGTGCCTCGAGCCGGCGCCCCCTGCGGAAGTATGCCGCGTGGCAAGCGAGCTGCCCTATCGCGATTTCGTCACCGTCGGTCTGCTGCTGACCCGGATGAAAAGTCGCAGCTGGGCGGCCGCCGGCAGCGACGCGGCTTTCCCGCCCGACAACTGGATCTACATCCAGGAGCCCGACGTCCGCGCCGGCCGGCTGCAAATCTTCAACAACTGGAGTCCTGCGATGGTCTCCGATCCGGCGCTGATCGCGGTCGGGGTCGAATACTTCTGCAATCGCGACGACGATCTCTGGTCGCTGTCCGACGCAAAGCTCGAGGCGCTCGCCATTCGCGAGCTGCAGCAGATCGATCTGATCGACGGCAACGACGTGGTCAAGGCCACCGTCGTGCGCGTGCCCAGGGCGTACCCCGCGTATTTCGGCGCCTATGCGGAGTTCGGCGTGATCCGCGCGCATGTCGACACAATCGAGAATCTTTTCCTGGTCGGCCGCAACGGCATGCATCGCTACAACAATCAGGACCATTCGATGCTCACCGCCAAGGCGGCAATCGACAACATTGCTTCCGGTCGCACCGACAAGCAGAATATCTGGGACATCAATGTCGACGACGAATACCATGAGGAGCGTGAACCGGCCTCCGCTTGACTGCCTGCGGCGGGCCCGGACTCCGCTGTGCTGCTGAGCCGCCTGCGCTGGGCGGGCCATTTCGCCTGGCATCTGCGCGGCCAGTCGGCGTTCCCCTTTCTGCCGCTGGCGACGGTGCAGCGCCGGCAGGCCGAACGGGTGCGGCGGATGGCTGCGTACGCCCGCCGGACCGTCCCCTACTACCGCGAGACATTCCGCCGGCTCGGACTCGACCCGGCCGATTTTCGCGACGCCGCCGACCTGGCGCGCCTTCCGGTGCTCGAGCGTGAAGCGATTCAGCGCGATCCCGAATATTTCTGCTCGGAGGCGGTGCCGCGCGGCGACCTGCTCCGCATCACCAGCGGCGGGAGCTCTGGCGCACCGCGCCTGCTCCTGCATGATCCGGGCGGCGTGTTCGAAAACGCCGCGCACGGCGAACGCGAGCGCAGCATCTGGACCGCGATCATCGGCCGTGCGACCGGCTACCGCGAACTGACCGTGGCACCGCCGCACAGCACAACCTTGAAAGTCCAGCAATATTGCAGGGAACGCGGACTTTACCCGCGCGGCGTCGGCATCGAGCGCCAGTACGCCTCGCTGCTCGACCCGCCCGAGACGACGATACGGCATGTCAACGTATTCAAGCCGCATGTCGTCCACAGCTACGGCTCGCATCTGGCGATCCTGTTCGGACATCTGGAGCGCACCGGCGCATCGTTCCATCGTCCGGCCATCATCAGCTACACGGCGGACAGCCTGTCGGCGCCGGTGCGCACGATGATCGAGCAGCGATTCGGAATTCCTGTTTTCACGACGTACCAGGCAGTCGAGGCATTCAAGATCGGCTTCGAATGCGAGCGGCATTGCGGGCTGCACCTGAATATCGATCTCTATCCGCTGCGGGTGGTCGACGGCGCGGACCGCGATCTGCCGCGCGGCCAAAGCGGCGAAGTCATCGTGTCCAACCTGGTCAACCGCGGCATGGTGCTGCTCAATTACCGACTCGGCGACATTGTCACCTTGCTGCCCGATCGCTGCGAATGCGGGCGATCGCTGCCGTTGCTGTCGTACCCGGAGGGACGAACCGACGATCTGCTCGAATTCGCATCGGGCCGGATCGTGCATCCGCAGGCGATCCGCAGTTCGTTCAACGAAGAGCGCTTGATCTGGGAATACCAGGTCGAGCAGCTGACCGACAGCCATTTCCGCGTCGCGCTGCTGGCCGCGCCCGCGTGCGACAGGCAGACGACGCAGCAGCGTGTCGTCGACAAGCTGGCAATGGTGCTCGGCAGCGGCATACGCATCGACGTCGAATTCGTCGATTCGATCGATCGCACGGTCGGCGGTAAATTCGCCCCGGTGATCTCCCGCCGTGCCAGACAACGGCGGGCTGCCGGCCGTTGATGGGCACGGCTCGGCCGGGTCCGCGCAGAGACTTTAGCCGCCGCGGCGCGCGATCATGTCGATTTCGATGCGGGCGCCGCGCGCGAGACCGGTGACGCCGATGCAGGTGCGCGCCGGCCGGCGGCCCTTGGGAAAGTAGCCGGCGTAGACCTCGTTCATTCGCGCGTAGTCGTCGTCGAAGTGCAGCAGATAGATTCGTGCTGCCGCAACATCGGCAAGGTCGAGTCCGCAGCCTTTCAGCACGGTAACGAGATTGTTCATCACCTGGTGGGTCTGCTGCTCGATCGTCGCCGGATAGGGCGACGTGTTCGACGTGCCTTCGAAGGGCATCTGCCCGGTCACGAACACCCAGCCATCGGCTTCGACGGCATGGCTGAACGGCGCCACCGGATCGGGCGCGCCGGCTATCATGTGAAACAACAGGTCGGACATCGGCTTGGGCTCGCTTTTCTGCGTCATTCTACCGATCGAGGAGGAAAACCATGCGGCCGATACCCGTCGGGGCCAAGGGTTCGTTTTCGCTGGTCGTCACGCCCGAGCATCTGGCCAATCGCTTCAAGGATGCGACGCTGCCTCCGGTGCTGGCGACGCCGGTGATGATCATGATGATGGAAAACGCCGCGCTCAACGCCATCAAGCCCTACCTCGACGCCGGCGAAAGCGCGGTCGGGACCCGCGTCGACGTTCAACACCTGGCGGCCACCCCTGCCGGGCGAACCGTCTCCGCCGAGGCGGAGGTGACGCGGGTCAGCGGCAAGCAGGTGGGTTTTCGCATCGACGCGAGCGACGGCGTCGAGCGCATAGGCACGGGTACGCACGAGCGCATGGTGATCGATCTCGGCCGATTCAACGAACGGCTGAATCGGAAGCGCGGCTAGGCGCCGGGTGCACGCGTCGCAGGCGCTCGCTGCCTCGGGCGCTCGCGCCGAGCTGGAGCGGTCGATGCGCCGCGCTCGGCGGGCTGCGCCGCGGGCGCGCCGAGCCAATGCTTCAATGCCGGTCCGCCATGCGCGTCCACGCCATCGCAGCGTTGCAAGCGATAGAATCATCGTTGCCAAATCTCCCGCGAGCAATCGAATGACCATAACCTGCTTCATCCGCTACGAAATCGATCCGTTCCAAAGCGACGCATTCCGCGAATACGCGGCGCGCTGGGCGACCATCATCCCGCGCTGCGGCGGCGATCTGGTCGGCTATTTCGTGCCGCACGAGGGCACCAACAACGTCGCCTGGGGCCTGATTGCGTTCGACAGCCTCGCCGCCTACGAAGCGTACCGCGCCCGCCTCAAGGCGGACCCCGAGGGGCGAGCCAATTTTGCGATGGCCCAGGCGAAGCGGCTGATCCTGCGTGAAGAACGAAGCTTCGTCGAAGCGGTCAGCGGAACGTTTCGCATGCCGGCTGCCACAGGGCCGACGAAGTGACGACGGTCATCGCCGATCGGCGTCTCGCCGCGCTCGAGGCCGGCGCCAAGGGCGGAACTGCGGACGCCTAGGCTTGCGCGCCGGCCCGCGGCTGCGGCGCATGGGCGAGCGGAGACAACCAGGCGAGCAGCGCCCGCGAGTCCATCGCGCCCGACTGGCGCGCTGCCTCGCGGCCGTGGTCGAAGACGATCAACGTCGGGATGCTGCGAATGGCGTAGCGGCCGGCGATATCCTGTGCGGCTTCGGTGTCGAGCTTCGCCAGACGCATCCGCGGCTCGAGCTCGGCTGCCGTGCGCGCGAAGTGCGGAGCCATCATCCGGCAAGGGCCGCACCACGCGGCCCAGAAATCGACGACGACCGGAATATCGCTTTTGCCGGTGTGCCGGTCGAAATTGGCCGCGGTGAGCTCGGTCGGCTGGCCCACGAAGAGGTGCTTCTTGCAGTTGCCGCAGACCGGGGCGTCGGCAAGGCGGGTCTCCGGCACCCGGTTGATGGTGTTGCAATGCGGGCAGACGATGTTCAAGGCGGGGTTCACGGCGCTGCCCTTGGTGAAGTCGTACCGCTTAGATGGGTTCCGCGGCGACGTTTCACAAGGGCGCCGGGAAGACGCGGCGGCCCGCGGAGGTATGATCGCCTCGATGCGCTACCGCCTGACAGACATCCCGGCAATGCTCGGGACGCCGGCCGGCCGGCGGCAGATCGCCGACGGCGTCGCTTACCGGCTCTGGCCGATGATGTCGCGCCTGGCGAGGCTGTACCGCCGCACGATCGCGCGCAGGACTCGCGTCGTCGCGGTCGTCGGGTCCTTCGGCAAATCGACGACCATGCGCGCGGTAGCGGCGGCGCTGGCGGCACCGCAACCGAAATCGATGACCGCCAACGCCTGGACTTCGGTCGCCGTGGCGATCCTCCGTATCCGGCCCTCGCAACCGCATGCGGTGATCGAGGTCGGCATCGGCGGCCTCGGGCAGATGGACCAGTACGCGAGGCTGCTGCGTCCGGACGTCACCGTAGTCACCTCGATTGGGAGCGAGCACAACGGCAGCCTGGGATCGCTGGAGGCGACACGCGCGGAAAAGGTGCGGATGGTCAGCGCGATGCCCGCGTCCGGCATCGCCCTGTTGAACGGCGACGATCTGAACGTGCTCTGGATGAAGACGCATGCGCCGGGCCGAGTGATCACGTTCGGCTTCGGCGCCGCCTGCGACGTCCGCGCCGAGCGCGTCCGCCTGGACTGGCCGCATGGAACGCGCTTTCACCTCGAGGCGTTCGGCCAGCGCCGCGAAGTGGCGGTTCGCCTGGTCGGCCGCCAGATGATCTATCCGGTGCTCGCTGCGATCGCGGTGGCTCTGGTCGAAGGCGTCGATCTGGACGAGGCCTTGGCGCGCGTCCGGCCGCTCCCGCCGACGGCCGGTCGCATGGAGCCCGTTCCGCTGCCCAACGGCGCGATCGTCCTGCGCGACGATTACAAGTCGACGCTCGAGACGATTCATGCCGCGCTCGACGTGCTGGCGGAGATCCCGGCGGCGCGCCGTCTCGTTCTGCTCGGCGATGTATCGGAGCCGCCGGGCCGCGAGCGACCGATCTACCTCGCGCTGGGTCTACGCGCGGCGCGGGTCGCGTCGCGGCTGGTCGTCATCGGGCGGGGGTTCCGGCGTTACTGGGCGGGGGCGCGACGCGCCGGCATGCCACGTTCGGCGGTCGTCGATGGTGGACGCACCGTGCAACAGGCCGCCGCAGCACTGCAAAAAATCCTCCAGCCGGGCGACGTGCTGTTGCTCAAGGGCCGGCGGCCGCAAAAGCTCGATCGAATCCGAATGATCCTGCAGGGCCGGCGCGTGCGCTGCGACATTCCCTTCTGCGATATCCGAACGATGGAATGCGAGCATTGCCCGATGCTGGAACGCGGCTGGGGAAGGCATCGCGTAATCATGTGATCCAAAGCGCCTCCCGCTCGAAAGTCCCGGCTCCTTAGCCGCCCGCGTCGATGGGGATCGCGCGCACCGACAGCACGCCGTCGATCGCCGCGATCGATCGCACCAGCGACTCGTCGACCGGGCTGTCGACGTCGACCAGCGTGTACGCCATCTCGCCGCGCGACTTGTTGACCATCGTGTGGATATTGAGCCCGGCCTTGGCCATCGTCGACGAGATCTGGCCCAGCATGTTGGGCACGTTGGCATTGGCGATCGCCACCCGATGCGGTGCCTCGCGCGGCATGTCGACGTCGGGAAAGTTGACCGCGCTGGCGATCGTGCCGTGCTCCAGGTATTCGCGAACGTGGTCGACGACCATCACCGCGCAGTTTTCCTCGGCCTCGGCGGTCGAGGCGCCAAGATGCGGCAACGCGACCACGTTGGACTCGTCCTTCAGCGCCGCGCTTGGAAAATCGCACAGATAGTATTTGAGTCGATGCGAGCGCAGCGCCGCGACGACCGCGGATTCGTCGACGATCGCGTCGCGCGCGAAGTTGAGCAATACCGCGCCGGGCTTGGCGACGGCGAGACGCTTGCCGTCGATCAGGTGCCGTGTAGACGGCAATAGCGGCACATGCAAGGTGACGAAATCGGCATGCTTGAGCACCTCTTCGATGCTGTTGGCCTTGCGCACGCTAGACGGCAGCCGCCAGGCCGCATCGACGGTGATCTCCGGATCGAAGCCGATGACCTTCATGCCGAGCTTGATCGCCGTGTCCGCGACCAGGCTTCCGATCGCGCCCAGGCCGAGAATGCCGAGCGTGCGCTGCGGGAGCTCGACCCCGGCGAACTGTTTTTTTCCTTCCTCGACGCGCGCCTCCAGGTCCGCCGCTCCGGAGTCGAGCGAGTCGACGTAGCGCAGCGCCGGGACGACGTTGCGTGCCGCCAGCAGCAATGCGGTCAGCACCAGCTCCTTGACCGCGTTGGCGTTGGCCCCGGGCGCATTGAACACCGGCACGCCCCGGGCGGACATCTCCGCGACCGGTATGTTGTTTGTGCCCGCGCCGGCGCGGCCGATCGCCTTGACGCTGGCAGGGACGACCATCGCATGCATGTCGTGCGAGCGCACGATGATCGCATCCGGCTTGTCGACCGCCTTGCCGACCGTATAACGCGCCGACGGGAAGCGATGCAGCCCGTGGGTCGAGATCTGGTTGAGCGTGAGAATCCGGTAGTGGCTCATCGCATTTCCTTAAGCACGCTGCCGCTCGAATTCCTCGAGGTAGCTGACCAGCGCCTGCACCCCCTCGATCGGCATCGCGTTGTAGATCGACGCGCGCATGCCGCCGACGGCGCGGTGTCCCTTCAGCTGGACCATGCCGCGCTCTTTCGCACCTTTGAGGAACGCCTCGTCCAGCGAAGCGTCACGCAGCTTGAACGGGACGTTCATCCGCGACCGGTCCTCCTTGCGGACCGGGGTCAAGTAGAACTCGCTGCGGTCGAGGCAGTCGTAAACGAGTTTCGCCTTGGCGATATTCGTCCTTTCGATCGCCGCGACGCCGCCCTGCGCGAGCAGCCATTCGAAGACGAGGCCGGCAACGTAGATCGCGTACGTCGGCGGCGTGTTGACCATCGAATCGCTCGCGGCCTGCTCTTTCCAGTGGAATGCCGACGGGGTGATCGGCAGCGCGCGATCGAGCAAATCGTCACGAACGATGACCAGAGTCAGTCCTGCCGGTCCCGCGTTCTTCTGCGCGCCCCCGTAGATCACCCCGTATTTCGCCACGTCGATGGTTCGCGACAGGATATGCGACGACATGTCCGCCACCAACGGGACGGCACCGGTGTCGGGGGTCCACTGGTACTCGACTCCGCCGATCGTTTCGTTGGTGCACACGTGCACGTACGCCGCCGCAGCGTCGAGCTTCCATGTTTCGCGCGCCGGAACGTAGGTGAAGTTCCGGTCCTCCGCTGAGGCGGCAACGTTGACCGCGCAGTATTTTTTCGCCTCCTTGATCGATTTTTTCGACCACTCGCCGGTGTTGACATAGTCCGCCGCCGTCTTCCCGGCCAGCAGGTTCATCGGGACGAGCGCGTTTTCCGCGATGGCGCCGCCCTGCAGGAACAGCACCTTGTAGCTAGCGGGAATCGACAGCAGCGTGCGCAGGTCGGCTTCGGCTTTCGCGGCAATGCCGATGAACTCCTTGCCCCGATGGCTCATCTCCATCACCGACATGCCGCTGCCATGCCAGTCGAGCATTTCGGCGGCTGCCTGGCGCAGCACAGCCTCCGGGAGCACGGCGGGACCCGCGCTGAAATTGAACACTCGCATCGAAAGTTTCCGGAAAGGATCGGAGGTGACGCGCCCGCATTGTAACGCGCCGCAAGCGGGGACGACCCTCTGGACGCGCGCCGGGCGGACCTGCGACGAGGTCCGCCGCCGGCAGCGCGATTGCCGACCTAGAGGTTATCGGCGATGAACCGCGCGCAATCGCCGCGCCATATGGTGACTGTCGTGCTGTTCAGGCGAAACGGCAGACCGGTGAAATTATCCTTGATGAACTTGCGCTCCGCGCTATCCGCGGCGCAGCTGAAGTTGCCCGCGGTGTTGATCGATGGACGCGGCTGTCCGACGCTCCACGACACGGTTTGCCCGCTGTCGTTGTTCACAAGAGTCAGCATTTGAGTTCCTTTCGTTGGTCGCATTCCCGCGCTTCGCGCGGGGCCCCTGGGGTCGCGGCATTGCTGCGCGACTTAAGACCCCCCGCCGTCAGCATAAGCCGGATCGAGCGCGTGCGCACGTCCGGTGCGGCGGGACCCGACGGGCCGGGAATCAGGCCTGAAGGCGGCGTAGCAACGCGTCGATGATGTCGTCCCGGTCGACCGATCTCAAGCGGTGCTGGCGCAGCACGCCGACGAGTTCGTCCCTGTCGATCGCCTTGTAGTCGGCGCGGATGAAAATGCCGGCAATCGCTCGCTGCACGCTTACCGACCTCGCATTGGGAAACAGCCGCATCAGCTCATCCAGGCTTTCGCGATCGGATAGATACTGGCCCGCGAGCGTGTTGAGCGCCCGGACCTGCGCATCGGCGTCAGCCATCAGCGCGATGCGCGTCGCGACCGAACGAAGCTCGGCGACATCGCCGATCGGCCTGTACTGAAGGTAGACCTGCGCGATCTGGACCTCCTCATTGTTGGCGCCGGTCAGCGCCTGCAAGACGCGAGCGCGGCCGTCGACACTTCCCAGACATGCCAGGATCGCTGCCTCCGGCACCGAATCCGCCGCCCCCGTCGATACACGGACGCGGCGAAGCTCCGTATCAAGCGAGTGATCCCGGTTCAACGAGCAGATGAGATCGACGTCGGCGGAACCTATCCGGCCCCCAGCCAACAGGTCTTGCGCCAGACGGACCAGCTCGTCTCGCTCGCCGTCTGCCGACAGCCATCCGAGGTTGTGCGCCAGCTTGATCATCCGCGCCCGAAGCGGCGGTTCGTCGGCGTCGCGGGCAAACGCGAGGAAGCGCTCGCGCGCCGGCTGATCGTTGGCAAGCTCATCGAGAGCCTGGATGAACGAAGGAGTCTGGCGCTCACTTTCCGTCAACGACGAGGCAAAGCTTTCAATGCGGTCGAGAAACATCCGCACTTCGCTCATGTCGCGGCCGAGGACCTGATGAATGAATCCCAGCGTCTGCGCCGGCGAAAGCCGGTCGTCGACGAACTGGCAGACCTCTTGGCGGTACCCGAAGCGCGGGTCGGAAGCGCGCATGCCCGCAGTGGCAGTCATCCCGTTGCTGGAAAACTGACTGAGGAGCCTCGCGCTGGGCCGACCGCTACCGACTTCAGCGCCGGAGGCCGAGTGAAAGTAACGGTTCAACGTGCTTGCTGCAGTCGCGCCGACCGGAGCGACCGATGAAAAGCCGTAAACCACCGGGACGTTGACGAAAATGCGGCGCATGCCATCCCGGTTGCTTTCGCTGTGACGCGCGTTCAGCGCACGCGAGACGCGCTCGGCATCGGCCTTCGACCGGCCGGCGCGAATCATCGTGCGTGCGATTTCGGCCGACGCGCTTATGCCGGCTTCGGCGTTCAGCGTATTGCAGCCGAACATATAGACTTCCTTCAGCTGCGAGAACAGTCCCGGACAGGAATTGCTGCAGGAGGCGCGCTCCATCTCGGCGACCGGCAGGAATTCATTGGAGTCCAGGTGCTCGGAGAAGAACTCGGTGCCGTTGAAATGGCCGGAGATGATCAGGACGTCGCAGCGGACGTGCTGCCGGCAAGCCGAAGCGAGCCAGTCCGGCCGGCCGCGCTCGACCAGCTCGACGAACTGGTATTTGTCCTCGGGGAGATAGCGCCGGAAGGTTTGCTTTTCATCGGGCGAGTTGACGGTGATCGTGCAGACGGTGCTTTTGGCGGCGTGCGCCTGAGGCAAAACGCAGAGCGCGGTGGACAATGCGAGCAGAAGAGTGGATTTCCTGGCCATGGGCATGCCTTACACCGTGACATTGCATGCCGCGACAACGAGGACAGACGTTGCAGAAGCCAGCAGATGAATGCGCCGCTGCGTCACGCAACGCGACGGTTTCGCGAAGCTCGCTTTGGCCATTGACATGATCACCGCAATACCCGCCAAGTTCTGTACGCTGGCCCACGCTCACCGCAGCTATTCGATTCGCGCGAAGGCTCGTAGCAGTGGGCCCGCCATCGCAGTGGACACCGTATCGAAACTGCCGCGTTCGCGGTATCGGAGCCACGCTGAAGCGCGTGTAGGACGGACTGAGTTGCGGGATCAGACGCTAATTACTCGGCAGACGGCGGCGCGGCCTGCGATGCGAAACCACGCAGTTCAAACCTGCGGTCGTTCGATCCTGCGGTATTGCGGGACTTAAGCCTGGAGGCGGCGGATCAGGACGTCGATCAGGTCCTCGCCGTCGGGCGACTTGATGCGGTGCTCGCGAAGCATGCGCACGAGGTCCTGCCTGGGAAGCACGCGATAGTCGGACCGGATGAATACGCCCGCGATCGCCCGCTGGACGTTCACCGAGGTCGCAACAGGGAACAGGCGCGTCAGCTGATCGAGGCTTTCGCGATCCGCAAGGTAATAATGCGCCAGCGTATCGAGGGCGCGAACCTGTGCATCCGATTCGGTCATGCGCGCGATTCGCGTCGCCACGTTGCGAAGCTCGTTCACGTCGGTGATCGGGTGGTGATGCAGGTAAACCCGCGCGATCTCGACATCCGCGTCGTCGCGCGCGGTCAGCGCCTGCAAGACGCGTCCGCGGTCTTCCGCACTGCCCAGGCAAGCCAGCAGCGCCGCGTCGGCAACGCCTTCGCTGCGCAGCGCAGACCGCTCGAGGCGCGGTAACTGGTCGTCCAGACTTCGATCCTTGTTCAGCGAGCACACCAGATCGACCTCGGCCGAGCCGATTGATCTTCCGGCCAGCAGCTCGCTCACCATACGAGTGATCTCGGCCTTTTCGTCCTCCGCTGAAAGCCAGCCCAAGGTGCGAGCAACGTGCACCATGCGGCTTCGGACCTGCGGGCGATCGACGTCGCGGGCGAACGTCATGTACCGGTCCCGCGCCAGCTGATCGCGAGCGATCTCGTCGCGTTGGTCGATGAACGCCGGAGCCTGGCGGTCCTCGTCGGTCAACGATGCGTAAAACGCCTCGATGCGCTCGAAGAACATGCGTACCTCGGCCATGTCCCGGCCAAGGATTTGATGGATAAAGGCGAGTTTCTGCGCCGGCGAGCGCTGCTCGTCGAAGAATTGGCAGACCTCGCGACGATAGCCGGCATGCGGATCGGCATCGCCCATTCCCGCGGTGGCGATCATCGAAGTCCCGCCGAACTGGCCGAGCAGACTCGCGCTGGCGCGACCGGTGCCGAATTCCCCGCCGGCGGACGATACCAGGTGGCGGCCGAGCAGCGGCGCCGCTGACGCTCCCAACGGCGCCATTGCGGAAAAGCCGTAGATGACGGGGACGTGGGCGAATATGCGTCGCATGCCATCGCGATTGCTTTCGCCGTGCCGCTCGTTCAAGGCGCGCGAGACGCGCTCGGCATCGGCGCGCGAATAGCCGGAGCGCACGAGGCTGCGCGCGACTTCCGCCGCGGTGCTCTCGGGTGTGGCGGCGTTCAGCGTGTTGCAGCCGAACAGGTAGACTTCCTTCAGCTGCGAGAAAAGGCCGGAGCACGAAGCGCTGCACGACGCGCGCTCGAGCTCGGCGACCGGCAGCGATTCGCGCGCATCCAAGCGATCGGAATAGAATTCAGTCCCGCCATCGAAGTGACCGGAAACGACCAGCACGTCGCAACGCAGGTTCTGGCGGCAAGCCGACGCCAGCCAATCCGGCCGGCCCCGCTCGACCAGCTCGACGAACTGGAATTTGTCTTCCGGCAGGACCCGGCGCAACGTTGCCTTTTCGTTGGGCGAGTTCACCGTCACCGTGCAAACGGTGCTCTTGCCCGCGTGGGCCCCGAACGCCCATAGCGCGGCAAGCAAGGCGATCAGCGAAGCGAATGTTCGGCGGGCAGGCATCGATCGAAAAGGCAGCTCTGGTCTTTGGCGCGCGACAGTATTTCATGACGCCGGCATTCCGAACAGGCTTTTCGTCCGCCGATTCCGCGCTTCTGGCGGCCGGGGTGGCCCCGCGCCTCCGCCGGCGGCGTCCCAGGCGGGCCGCGAACGCCCGCTTGCTGAGGTCTTTCAACGCGGGATGGCCGCCGCCTTCAGATACCGCAACTCCGCCGAAATCGAGCTCGCCCCGTCGACGACCAGCACATGCCCTTCCTGGATCGTGACCTGCAGGCGCATCGAACGGCCGGCCAATAGTGCAAGCGCACGGCTCGCGTCGAGCGGAACCTCGGTCACGGTAAGACCATCCTGGCGCTCGAGCCTGGCGCGCGCACCCTCCCACCACAACTCGACGGCGCGTCCCCCATACGCCAGGATGTCGACCGTGCGCGCGCGGCCGCAGGCCTTGCGCACCTCGCGTTCGTCCGGCAAGCCGACGTCGATCCATCGCTCGATCGCGCCGGTCAGGTCCCTCTGCCACAGATCGGGCTCGTCCTCGGCGCTCAAGCCGCGTCCGAATTCCAGCGCATCGTCGGCGTGCAAGGCGAAGGCGAGAATGCGTATCATCATGCGCTCGTCGGTCTCCGACGGGTGTCGCGCGATTCGCAGCGAGTGATCGCGGTAGTAGCCTCGCTCGACGTCGGCGATCGAAAGCTCGACTTTGAAGATCGTGGATTTGAGTGCCATCGGTCGCTGAAAGGAGGCATCGGGGCGCTCGTCACGATAACCGATTCATCCCACTGGCGTCTGGATGTGACGGGGGCGCTGCTGTTACGCTAGGGAAGTGTGGCGGATCCAGCTTCTTGGCGGCCTGCGCGCGACGCGCGGTAACGCCGTTCTCGCGCAGTTCCCGAGTCGCCCGGTCGCGGCGCTGCTCGCCCTGCTCGCGCTGAATCCGCAGCGGCGGCATTCGCGCGAGGAAGTGATCGAGATGCTGTGGCCCGGCGTCGAGTTGGATGTCGGGCGCAATCGCCTGCGCCAGGTACTCTCGACGTTGCGGCGCCTCCTCGAGCCGCCGGACGTCCCGCCCGAATCGGTGCTTCTCGCGGATCGGCAAACGATTGGGTTGAACGCGGGCGCGGTCAGTTGCGACGCCACCGAGTTCGAACAGCTGCTGCGCCGAGGCGCGATCGCACAGGCGCTCGAGTGCTATCGGGGCGATTTCCTGCCCGGGTTTCTCGACGAGTGGGTCGAGGACGAGCGCACGCGCTTGAGCGCACTGTATGCTCGAGCGCTCGCGCGCGGCGATGCGGCGATCGAGAAGGTGCGCCCTCAGGAGGCCGTGCGAGACGAGGCTCAGCGCGCGACCGGCGTGGAGCGCCCGCGCGAGTCGCGCAACCTCCCCTCCTACGTCAGCGTCTTCGTCGATCGCGAAGAAGAAAAGCATCGCATTCTCGATGCGCTCGCCGAGCATCGCCTGATCACGCTGGCCGGCTTGGGCGGCTTCGGGAAAACGCGCCTCACGGTGGAATCGGCCCGCGCCGCGGAAGGATTCGACCCGGTGGCGTTCGTGCCTTTGGCCGAGTGCAACGACGCTGCGCTGATCGCGGACTGCATCCGCGGCGCCCTCCGGATGGAAGCAACTCAGGAGAACGCGTTGGCGCAGCTGTGCGCTTTCCTGAGCGAGCGCGACGTACTTCTCGTGCTGGACAATTTCGAGCAGCTGGTCGACGACGGCACGCGTGTCGTCCTCGACCTCCTCGAGCGGCTGCCCCGTCTGCGCTGCCTCGTGACTTCGCGCCGCGTCCTCGACGTTCCCGGCGAGCACGTGCTTACGATCGATCCGCTTCCCGTGCCGCAGCTGTCGATGGACGCGTCGGAAGCGGTGGCTTCACCGAGCCTCGCCCTATTCATCGATCGCGCGCGCGGCGCCCGCGGCGATTTCGCACTGACCGATGACAATCGCGCGACGCTCATCGAATTGACGCGCGCGCTTGAAGGCCTGCCGCTCGCGATCGAGATCGCCGCGTCGCGTATCCGCACTTACTCGCCGCGCGAGATGCGCGACGCGCTCGCGGAGCGTTTCGATCTGCTCACCCGACAGGGACAGCGCGGCACGCGCTACGGCCGGCACGCGTCGATGGAGGCGACGATCGAGTGGAGTTGGAATCTCCTGAGTGATGCGCAGCAGAGGTTCTTCTGCGCGCTGTCGGTGTTTCGCGGGGGATTCAGTGTCGCCGCCGTCGAAGCGGTCTGCGGAAGCTCCGACGCCCGCGAGCAGCTCGCGGCGCTTGCTTCCGCCTCGCTCGTGCGCGCCGAGGTGGATGCCACCAGCGGCACGCGCTTCTCGATACTCGACACGCTGCGCGAATTCGCGCAGGAACGGCTCAGCGATGCGCGCGAGCCGCGTGCGCGTCACCGCGCGTATTTCCTGGAGATTGCGCGCCGAGCGGCCGCAGCCGACGACGCGGTCGCAGAGCGCGAGATGCCGAATGTCAAGCACGCGCTCGTCACCGCGATGGAAGACGGCGATGCTGCGTACGGGCTCGATCTCGCAGTGGCGCTTCGCCCGCACTGGGAAGCGCACGGAACGGCGCCCGACGAATTGCGACTGCTCGGCGAGGCTGCGGATCGCTGCACGAAGGGCGCCCCCAGCCTGCACGCGGGCTTGAATCTGCTCGCGCAGCTCAGTCTGACTGCAGGCGACAGCGGGCGGGCGCTCAGCTATGCACAACGCGCGCTTAAGGAAGCCGACGCCCCCACGGCCAAGGCGGCGGCGCTGACCATGCTGGCGCGCATCGACTGGGAGCGGGATCAGCGCGACAAGGGAATTGCGCGTAGCCTCGACGAAGCGCTCGCTCTCGCCGCGAAGGCAGGCGCCGAGAGTGTGCAAGCCGATGCACTGCACGTAAAAGGCACGATCGCGCTCAAGCATGGCGAGGACGATGGAGACTTTCGCGCCGCCGAGGAGTTCTTCGAGCGCGCCGAGGCGCTCTATCGGAAGATCGGCCGGCCGCGAAAGGCGCATCGTGTGCTTCTGTCGCGGGTCGGAGCGCTCACCGGGCTCAAGCGCTACAGGGAAGCGCGGAAGCTCCTCGCCGAGTGCGAGAGATACTTCGGCGAGCTCGATTCGGTCGCGGATCTGATCGCAGTGGCCAACATGACGGGCTTTCTCGAATCCGCGCAGGAACACTGGAAGGAGGCACTCGCGGCTGGCCGCCGCGTCGTGCAACTCGCGTGGGAGCGTCATGCGCATCTGTGGCTCGCCACGGCGTTGTGGAATCTGCCACAGCCTTTGCTGATGCTGGGCGAGGTCGAGGCTGCCGAGCGATTAACCTCCTTCGCCGTCGGTTTCTGGGAGCGCGGCATCGGACCGCTTTCGGCGCACGACGCCGGAGTCGTCGAGAATCAGCGCAAGAGCACTGCGAAGAAGGTCGGCGCTCAGCGCGCGAAGACGCTGTGGGCGGAAGGCGCGGCGCTGTCGCTGGCCGAAGCGGTGCAGCTCGCTCTGACCGGTCGCCACTAAGTTGCTGTTTTTTATGACTTTTATCCCCGCGATCCAAGGGCGGAAATTTTTCTGGCGATTCTCCTAGCGTTTGCCTAACGGTCGGTTTCTAAAGTTCGCACCAAGGTGTGAGAACAACCGCGCCGAGTCCAACCAACGACCAAGGAGATTCGCCATGTTCAACGACACACTGAACCACGCCGGCAGGTTCGGCCGCATCGCCGCACTCGTTCTCGGCATCGCCGCCATGTTCCCGTCGCTCGGTCACGCGCAAGCGCCTCCGATGGACATGTCCTGGGGCATCCGCGCGCAGATGCAATACCAGGCACAGGGAGACGCGGCCGCGCGCAACGCAGCGATGACGTACTACCGCTACATGCAAAAGCTTCGCGCCGCCGGCTACACGGGCCCGTCGCTGCCGACCGGAGTCACCAACGAGTCGCTGCAGCGGAGCATCAACGCCGCCAATCAGGCGGGCCAGGCGTACAACGCCGCGCAGTTTGCGAACTCGCAGCGTCGCAGCAACACCGCGTACGACTACGACATGCGCGCCATCCGTGGTTGCACGCGTTACATCAACCAGTGGGGGCAAGTCGCATACGGCGGTTGCTGAGCGACTTGCGTTGGCTTCGCGAAATCGACATCGGGGCGGGCCGCGAGACTCGCCCCGAATGTTTCCAGGGTTTTGGGGTGGCTGATGGGACTCGAACCCACGACAACCGGAATCACAATCCGGGACTCTACCAGCTGAGCTACAGCCACCATGGTTACCGCCGCCTGCCGCGACGCGTCGATGTTTGGCGCGCCCGACAGGACTCGAACCTGTTACCCCCGGCTTAGAAGGCCGGTGCTCTATCCGAATGAGCTACGGGCGCCTTGCGCGATCAAAGCCTCTTCGTGAAGCCGATCCAGTCGGTGGTCGGGGTGGAGAGATTTGAACTCCCGACATCTTGCTCCCAAAGCAAGCGCGCTACCGGACTGCGCTACACCCCGAAAGGGTTGGATTATCGCCGTTACGGGCATCGCGGGTCAATTCGCATCGCGCGACGTCGACCTGCGCCATCGTCATTTCGCGAATCGTCGAATCACGCCGATCGCCTCGGCGATCGCGTGATCGCCGTCGCCCGACTTGACCGCGTGCTGCACGCAGCCGTGCAGATGATGCTCGAGCAGCTGCAGCGCCAGCGCGTCGAGCGCGGATTGCACCGCGCTCACCTGCGTGAGGATGTCGATGCAGTAGCGGTCCTCGTCGATCATCCTGCCGATGCCGCGCACCTGGCCGTCGATGCGGTTGACCCGCTTGGTCAGCGCCGACTTGGTCGGCCGCGCGACCGGCGGGTGCGCGGCCGGGTCGTGCGCACCGTTTGCGCCAGCGGGCTTACGCGACGTCATAGCCTGCGTCCTCGATCGCGGCGCGCAACGCCGCCGGATTGGTGCGCGCCTGGTCGAAGCGTCACCTGCGCCGTTCCGCGCCTGCAGGCTGACCGTCGCATCGGACACGCCCGGAAGCGCGGTCAACACGCGCGTGACGCTGGCGACGCAACCGCCGCAGGTCATGCCTTCGACTTTAAGCGTGACCGTGGTCCATCGGTATCTCCTCGGTTGGATTCATTGCTTCGGGCGCCAGCGGCGCAGCAAGCAGCGCGTTGCCGACCACCGACACCGAGCTCGCCGCCATCGCCGCGCCGGCGATCACCGGATTCAGCATGCCGAGCGCGGCGAGCGGAATGCCGAGCACGTTGTAGGCGAACGCAAAGAAAAGGTTCTGCCGGATCTTCGCCAGCGTCGCGCGCGAAAGCAGGATCGCGTCGACGACGGCGTTGAGATCGTTGCGCACGACCGTGATGTCGGCGGCCTCGACCGCGACGTCGGATCCGGTGCCGATGGCGAAGCTGACGTCGGCGGCGGCGAGCGCAGGCGCGTCGTTGACGCCGTCGCCGACCATGCCGGTCACCTTGCCCCGCGCCGCCAGCGCGCGCACGGCTGCGGCCTTGTCGGCCGGCAGCACGCCGGCGCGAAAATCGTCGATGCCGACCTCGGCCGCGACGGCCGCGCGCGACCTGGCGCGTTGTCGCCGGTCAGCATCACGCACGTCGATGCCCGCGCGCCTTCAGCGCGCGCGACCGCCTGCGCCGACGTCGGCCGCACGCGATCGGCCAGCGCGATCATTCCGACGACGCTGGCCGTCGGCGGCGACGCCGACCAGCGTCTTGCCGACGCTGTGCAGCGCTCGCCGCGTCGCGGCGCAGCGATGCCGCTGTTCGGCCAGGAAGCCGAGCGAGCCCGCGATCACGACGATCTCGCGACCGTCGACGGCGACGTTGCCGCGCGCTCCCTTGCCGGGGACCGACTCGAAATCGCGCGCAGCGGCCGCGGCGCGATGCCGTCGCGCGTCGCCGCGTCACGTATCGCCTGCGGCCAGCGGATGCGTCGAGCCCTGCTCGAGCGCTGGCGGCAAGCGCCAGCACGTCGCGAGCGTGTCGCTCCGTCGAGCGCGATGACGCCGGCGACGACAGGCCTGCCTTCGGTCAGCGTGCCGGTCTTGTCGACGACCAGCGTCGCAGAGCCGGCCCGCCTGCTCGAGCGCGGCGGCGTTGCGGATCAGCACGCCGAGCTGCGCGCCGCGGCCGGTGCCGACGATGATCGCCGTCGGCGTCGCGAGACCCGAGCGCGCACGGGCAGGCGATGACCAGCACGGTCACCGCGTTGACCAGCGCCGCGCTGGCGTCGCCGGCGAGCCAGTAGCCGAATCCCCACGTCGCGACCGCGATGACGACCACGACCGGCACGAACACGCCGGACGACGCGGTCGGCGAGCCGCTGGATCGGCGCCTTCGATCCCTGCGCCTCGGCGACCAGACGCACGATGCCGGCGAGCAGCGTCGCGCCGCCGACGCCGGTCGCCTCGCATGTCGAGCAGACCGTCCTGGTTCAGCGTGCCGGCGAATACCGTCGCGCCCGGCGCCTTGGCGACCGGCGCGGCTTTCGCCGGTCAGCATGCTCTCGTCGACGCTCGACGTGCCCTCGCGCACGACGCCGTCGACCGGCATCGCGCTCGCCGGCGCGCACGACGAAGCGATCGCCGACGGCGACATCGGCGAGCGGCACCTCGACGACGTGCGCCGTCGCGCCGAACGCGCGCCGTCGCAGGCTGCAGGCGCGAGCAGTCCTTCGAGCGCCGCCGACGTGCCGGCCCGGGCGCGCGCTTCCAGCAGCTTGCCGAGCAGCACCAGCGTGATCACCGCGGCGCCCGCCTCGAAGTAGACGTGCTGCGTGCTCGAGGCCGAGCAAGCGTGACGACGGCGCTCAAGCCCCACGCCATCGTCGTGCCGAGCGCGATCAGCACGTCCATGTTGGCGCCGCCGCCGCGCAGCGCATGCCAGGCGCCGACGTAGAAGCGGCGGCCGATCCAGAACTGCACCGGCGTCGCGAGCGCCAGCTGCAGCCAGCGCGGCAGCCACTCGGCGTGGCGCCCGCATTGCCCAGCCAGTCGCCGGCAGCGAGCATCGGAATCATCTGCGCGAGCAGCGGCAGCGTCAGCGCGGCGGCAATCCAGGACTCGCGCCGCAGCTCGGCGTACGCCGCCGCCTTGCGCGCGCGATCGGCTGCGCGTTCGGCCGTCGGCGTCGCGGCGCACGACGGCGTGGTAGCCGGCGCGCTCGACCGCGGCGAGCAGCTGCTCCGGGCTCGACGCGCGGCGTCGAGCGCGGCCGACGCGGTCTCGGTGGCGAAATTGACGCTGGCCTCGACGCCGGGAATGCGGTTGCAGCGCCTTCTCGATGCGCGCCGCGCACGCAGCGCAGGTCATGCCTTCGAGGCCGAGCTCGATCCTGCGTCGGGATTCGGGCGGCGCGGCGGCTGCAGCGATCGTGACGTCCATCGCGTCGATCGATATACCCCTGGCAGGTATATGTCAACGCCGCCCGCGCGGCGGCCTGCGTCGATCAGAAGCGGATCTTGCCGATCAGCACGTCGCGGAACATCGCCCAGTCGCCGATGAGGCTGTAGATCGGGTGAGCGAAAGTCGCCGGCCGATTGTGCTCGAAAAAGAAGTGCCCGACCCAGGCAAAGCCGTAGCCGGCGAGCACGGCGCCGAGCAGCCACCAGGCGTTTCGCGTGAACAGCGCCGAGCGCGAGACATACCAGCACCAGCGCCGAGCCGACGACGTGCAGGCGGCGGCAAGTCCGATCGCGGTGCTCGGACAGGTAGAACGGATAGAACTCGCGAAACGACGGGTAGCGGTCGGGCATCGGATGATCCTCGCTTGTACGCTACGTTTTCGACATTGCTTACATATCCCTGACGTGACATTTTCGGCTGCGTTCGCCGCTTCCAAACGCAAGAACGCGAGCGGTACGATCCATTGTCGCGCCGCAGGTATCGTCCGCGCAACGTCGGCGAATCCGGGCGCTCGACGACAACGAACCTGCGCGAACGTGCGATCGATCCTCGGGGAGTTCTGATCATGTCGATTTTGCGATCACAGGCTTTCTTCGCGCTGCGCTGCTTGTCGTTCGCCGCCGTCGCGCTCGCGACTCTGGGCAGTGAAGCCGCAACGACTTCCATCGTCACCGGGCTGGCAACGCGTTCGGGAGTCACGGTTCCGCTCCTGGTCATCGACAGCACTGGAGATACTCCTGCCCCGCGGTGCAACCCTGATCCTGTTCACCGGGGGCAACGGCCAGCTTCACCTGCTGGATTCAAACGGCGGCTGGCAAGGAGCAAGCGACCTGTCCCAGGTTCGTCTCGGCGCCGACCCAGAACTTCCTGCTGCGCCAGCGCAACAATTTTGCGGCGCAAGGCTTCAACATCATCATGATGGACGTGCCATCGGACCATTCGACCGGCTACCCGTTGACCGCCACCAACAGCTTCCGCAGGTCGGCGAACCACCAGACCGACATCGCCTACGTCATCGACTACGCGCGCACGACGTTCGGACTTCCCGTCTGGCTCGTGGGAACCAGCCGCGGTTCCACCTCGGCGGCGAAGGGCGCGCTGATCGCCGCGCAGCAGCCGACGCTGGACGGTCCCGACGGCTTCGTGCTGACATCGACCGTCACGGATTCCAGCGATGCCGACGACGTGCTGGACATGCCGCTCAAGGACATCGCGCTCATCGCGATGATGGTGGCGAACGAGGCTGACGCCTGTCCGATCACGCCGCCGGTCGGCGTCAACAGAATCGCGCGAAGACTGGTCTCGTCGCCCGACTTCCGCGGCAAGTTCGTGACCAATGACCCGGGAAGCCCGCCGTCCAACACGACTGCGGCCGAGGAATGCCAGGGCGATGGCTACCACGGATTTTCCAACGCCGAAGGCAAGGTCGTCACGCCCGTCAGCGCGTGGATCACCGGGCACCTTCCTTAGCGGCCGTACTTCAGCTTTCGCGCTTGAGCTGCGGAAACAGGATCACGTCGCGGATCGACGGGCTGTCGGTCAGCAGCATCACCAGCCGGTCGATGCCGATGCCCTCGCCCGCCGTCGGCGGCAGGCCGTATTCGAGCGCGCGGATGTAGTCGGCGTCGTAGTGCATCGCCTCGGCGTCGCCGGCTTCCTTGGCCTCGACCTGCGCGGCGAAGCGCGCCGCCTGGTCCTCCGGGATCGTTCAGCTCGGAAAAGCCGTTGGCGATCTCGCGGCCGGTGATGAACAGCTCGAAGCGGTCGGTGACCGCCGGATTCGGCGTCGTTGGCGCGCGCGAGCGGCGAGACGTCGGTCGGATGCGCGACGATGAACGTCGGCTGCACGAGCTTGTCCTCGGTCGTCGCCTCGAACAGCTTGAGCTGCAGCACGCCGAGGCCGTCGGTTGCGCAGCACCTCGACGCCGAGCGGCGCCAGCGCGGCCTTCAGGTATTCGGGCCGCGCGAGGTCGGCCGGCCGCATGCTGCGGGTTGTACTTGGCGATCGCCTCGGCCATCGTCAGGCGGTCGAACGGCTTGCCCGAGGTCGATCGACGCGTCCTGGTAGGCGATCGTCGTCGTGCCGCAGCACCTTCTGCGCGACTTCGCGCAGCAGCGCCTCGGTCAGGTCCATCAGGTAGCGATAGTCGCGGATACGCCTCGTAGAACTCGAGCATCGTGAACTCGGGGTTGTGCCGGGTCGAGATGCCCTCGTTGCGGAAATTGCGGTTGATCTCGAACACCTTCTCGAGGCCGCCGACGACCAGCCGCTTCAGGTACAGCTCGGGCGCGATGCGCAGGTAGAGATCCATGTCGAGCGCGTTGTGGTGGGTCACGAACGGCCGCGCCGCCGCGCCGCCCGGGAATCGGATGCATCATCGGCGTCTCGACTTCGAGATAGCCGCGCGCGACGAAGAATTCGCGCATCGCCTGCACGATCTGCGAGCGCGCGACGAAGACGCGCCGCGACTCGGGACTGGTGATCAGGTCGACGTAGCGCTGCCGGTACTTCTGCTCCTGGTCGGTCAGGCCGTGGAATTTCTCCGGCAGCGGCCGCAGCGCCTTGGTCAGCAGGCGCAGCTCGGTCACCTTGACGGTCAGCTCGCCGGTCTTGGTCTTGAACAGCGTGCCGCGCGCGCCGACGATGTCGCCCAGGTCCCAGTGCTTGAACGCGTCGTGCGACTCGGCGCCGAGCGCGTCGTTGGTGATGTAGAGCTGGATGCGGCCGCTCATGTCCTGCAGCGTGGCGAAGCTCGCCTTGCCCATCACGCGCTTGAGCAGCATGCGCCCGGCGACCGCGACCGCTGATCGCCTGCTGCTCGAGCTCCTCGTTGCGTCTTTCGCGTCGTGCGCGTCGTGCAGGTCGCCGGCGAGCGCGTCGCGGCGAAAATCGTTCGGGATAGGCGTTGCCGCTGCGCGCGCAGCGCATGCGAGCTTGCCGCGCCGCTCGGCGATGATCTGGTTCTCGTCCGCGCGGCGCGGCCCGTCGCGTCGCTCTTCTCGTCGTCGACATCTACACCCCCTGCTTCAGGCTCGCCGCGATGAAAGTCGTCGAGATCGCCGTCGAGCACCGCCTGCGTGTTGCCGACTTCGACGTTGGTGCGCAGATCCTTGATGCGCGACTGGTCGAGCACGTAGCGAGCGGATCTGGTGACCCCAGCCGATGTCGGTCTTGGCGTCCTCGAGCTTCTGCTGCTCGGCCTGGCGCTTGCGCAGCTCCAGCTCGTACAGGCGCGACTTCAGCATCGCCATCGCCTCGGCGCGGTTGCGATGCTGCGAGCGGTCGTTCTGGCACTGCACGACGATGTTGGTCGGCAGGTGCGTGATGCGCACCGCCGAGTCGGTCTTGTTGATGTGCTGGCCGCCGGCGCCCGACGCGCGAAACGTGTCGATGCGCAGGTCGGCCGGATTGATCTCGACCTCGATCGTCTCGTCGACCTCCGGGTAGACGAACACGCTGGCGAACGACGTGTGGCGGCGCGCGTTGGAATCGAACGGGCTCTTGCGCACCAGCCGGTGCACGCCGGTCTCGGTGCGCAGGTAGCCGTACGCGTAGTCGCCGGTCACCTTGACGACTGGCGCTCTTGATGCCCGCGACCTCGCCGGGCGACTCTTCCAGGATCTCGGTCTTGTAGCCGCGGCGCTCGCAATAGCGCAGGTACATGCGCAGCAGCATCGCCGCCCAGTCCTGCGCCTCGGTGCCGCCGCTGCCGGCCTGGATGTCGACGAAGCAGGAATTCGGGTCCATCGGATTGTGGAACATCCGGCGGAACTCGAGGTCCTCGACCGTCGCGGCGACGCCCGCGGCGTCGCGCTCGAGCGACGTCGAGCGTCGCGTCGTCGCCCTCGCCCCGGGCCAGCTCGAACAGCTCGGTCGCTGTCCTTGAGCGTCCGGTCGAGCTGGCGACAGCGTGTCGACGACCTCTCGAGCTGTTTTTTTTCCTTGCCGAGCTCCTGCGCGCGCTCGGGCGTTGTCCCAGATGCTGCGGGTCTTCGAGCTCCCTCGTCACTTCCTCGAAGCGCGATCGCCTTCACATCGAAGTCAAAGATACCTCCGCAGATCGGTGGCGCGATGCTGCAGATCGGCGAGCTGATTGGCGATTTGATTGAGGCGTTCGGCTTCCATTGGCGCTCTTTTCCAGATCCGGTATCGATTGTTGCGATTATACCCGCCGCCGCACCGGCTCCGACGCGCGAAGGGACCCGGATGTTTCCCATGCCCACGGGAATCCCCTATGATAGGACGAGGCTCATGGCGAGACGCCGGTCGTGCGGTCAAGCGAGACCCTTTGAGGAGGAAGATGAATAGACTGCTCAAGTCCCTGTTCGCGCTGGCGCTTGTCGCGGGTGTTCACCAGGCGCAGGCCGCCGATCCAGGCGTCACGCCGACCACGATCCTGATCGGGCAGTCGGCGGCGTTCTCGGGGCCGGCGATGGAGCTCGGCAACGAAATGCGCGCCGGCGCGCTGGCCTACTTCCAGGCGATCAACGCCGCCGGCGGCGTCAACGGGCGCAAGATCGAGTTGCGCTCGCTCGACGATGGCTACGAGCCCGACCGGGCGGCCGCCAATACCAAGAAGCTGATCGACGACGGCGTGTTCCTGCTGTTCGGCTACGTCGGCACGCCGACGTCCAATGCATCGAAGCCGATCTTCACCGCGGCGCGCGTTCCCTTCGTCGGCCCGTTCACCGGCGCCGAATCGCTGCGCAACCCGCTGAACCGCTACATCTTCAACATCCGCGCCAGCTATTTCGACGAGACCGACAAGATCGTCGCGCAGATGACCGGGCAGACGCTCGACAAGATCGCCGTGTTCTACCAGAACGACGATTACGGCAAGGCCGGTCTTGCCGGCGTTCAGCGCGCGATGGACAAGCGCAACCTGAAGATCGTCGCGACCGGCACCGTCGAACGCAACACCGTCGATGTCGCCGCCGCCGTGAAATCGATCTCCAAGGTCGAACCGCAGGCGATCGTCATGATCTCGGCGTACAAATCCTGCGCCGCGTTCATCAAGGCGATGCGGGCGGCAGGCTTCAACCCGCAATTCATGAACGTATCGTTCGTCGGCAGCAAGGCGCTGGCGCACGAGACCGGCGTCGACGGACGCGGCGTCGGCATCTCGCAGGTCGTGCCGTTCCCGTGGAATTTCTCGGCCCCGGTGGTCAAGGAATACCAGCAGTTGTTCGAGGCCTCGACCAAGAAGCAGGAGTATTCGTTCACCAGCCTCGAAGGATTCATCGCCGCCAAGACGCTGGTCGAAGGCCTGCGCCGCACCGGCAACGACCTGACGCGCGAGCGATTCATCACCGCGATGGAAACCTTGCGCGACTTCGACCTCGGCGGCTACTGGATCACGTTCACGCCGACCAGCCACAACGGATCGAAATTCGTCGAGTTGACGGTCATCGGGAAGGACGAGCGGTTCCTCCGTTGAAGCCCTGATGAATACACCCGCCGGATTCGAGCCCGGCGTCGTGATGCCGGCCAAGCTCGCGGGCGACGCGATTTGCTTCGTCTGGCGCGACGACCGGATACTGGCCCGGGCGGCCGAGCCTCCGACCTTGCCGACGCTGGCCGATGTCGTCCGGATGGGCATCGACGGCGTTCGCCACTATCTGGGCCGCTACCGCGGCACCGATTGCATCGCCTTCCACGTCGCCGGCGACTCGCCGGACATCGACGGCTGGCAATGGCGCGGATTGCGCTCGCTGTTCCTGCAGCTGCCGGAGGCGGAGCTCGCGCTGGCGGGTCGGTCGTTCCAGATCTCCGAGTGGGACCGCAGCCACCGCTTCTGCGGCCGCTGCGGCGCGGCGATGCGCGACAAGCCCGGCGAGCGCGCGAAGGAATGCACGGCTTGCGGCCACGTCGCCTATCCGCGCATTTCACCGGCGATGATGGTCCTGGTCACGCGCGGCTACGATCTGCTGCTGGCGCGCGCCAACCGCTTCCCCGGGGCGATGTACAGCGCGCTGGCCGGATTCGTCGAGGCCGGCGAGTCGATCGAGGACTGCATTCATCGCGAAGTGCGCGAGGAGGTCGGCATCGAGGTGCGCAACCTCGCGCTATTTCACCAGCCAGGCGTGGCCGTTCCCGCACTCGCTGATGATCGCCTACACCGCCGAATATGCCGGCGGCGACATGCGTCCATGCGACGCCGAGATCGCCGATGCGCAGTGGTTCTCGATCGACGCGCTGCCGCAGCTGCCCTCGCCGATCAGCGTTTCGCGCAAGCTGATCGATGCGACGATCGAGCGATTGCGGCGAGGCGCGCGACCAGGAGGCGCTTCTGCGCCGCTGAAGCCGAAGGCTTAGGCTCTGCTAGAATTGCCCGTCCGATCCGGTCCCAGGCAGTCCTAATCCATGTCCGCACGCCCATGGCTCATCATCGCCGGACTCATCGTCTGCAGCGCGGCACTCGCCCAGCAGGCGCCGCCGCCGCCGCCCAGCTCGTCGATCACCCAGCCCGCGCCGCCGCCCGGCTTGTCGGTCGAGCTCGCCGCCGCCGCGAAGCTGGTCCGCGAAGGCCAATACGACCGAGGCACGCACCAAGATCGACGCCGTGCTCGCCGGCGATGCGAAGAATCCGCAGGCGCGCTTCATCCGTGGCGTGATCGAGACCGACGAGGGCGACGGCGACGAGGCGATCGCGACGTTCCAGGGCCTGACCGAGGACTATCCCGAGCTGCCCGAGCCGCACAACAATCTGGCGGTGATCTGGGCCAAGCGCGGCAGCTACGACAAGGCGACGCATTGAACTCCAGGCCGCGCTTGCGATCAATCCCGACTATGCGATCGCGCACGAGAACCTGGGCGACGTCTATTCGCGGCTCGCCGGCGCCGAATTCGAGCAGGCGACCACGCTCGACAAGGGCAACAAGAGCGCGCAGGCGAAGCTCAAGCTGGTGCGCGAGCTGTTCGCCGTGCCGCCGTCGGAAACCCCGCCCAAGCCGGTTCGTCCCGAAGCCCGCGACCAAGCCCAAGCCGAAGAAGTAGCTCACCCCGTCGCGCGTAAACGCGCGACGGTAACCGAAACCCTAGCGAAGGAGTCACCGATGTTTCGTCGTCTCATCACGATCGTCATCGCGGCGATCGGCATCGCTGCCGGCGCCCAGGCGCAGGCCGCCAATCCGCAGGTCGACCTGGACACGACTGCGGGCAAGATCCGCATCGAGCTCGACCCGGACGCCGCGCCGAAGACGGTCGAGAATTTCCTCGCGTACGTCAACGCCAAGTTCTACGACGGCACGCAATTCCACCGGGTGATCAAGGGCTTCATGATCCAGGGCGGCGGATTCACTACCGACTTCAAGCAGAAGCCGACCCGGCCGCCGATCAAGAACGAGGCCGAGCAGAGCAGCAAGGCCGGGCTGCTCCAACGTCCCGGGCACGATCGCGATGGCGCGCACCGGCGATCCGAACTCCGCCACCGCGCAGTTCTTCATCAACGTCAACGACAACAAGTCCCTCAACTTCCGCGAAGCCGACGCCGCAGGGCTACGGGTACATGGTGTTCGGCAAGGTCGTCCAGGGCATGGACGTGGTCAACAAGATCGCGACGACGCCGACCGGCAGCGGCGGACCGTTCCCGGGGGACGTGCCGGTCGAGCGCGTGATCATCAACAGCGCGACCGTCGTGACGCCATAGCAATGACCACGACGATCCTGCACACCAACCACGGCGCGATCACGATCGAGCTCGACGAGGCGCACGCGCCGAAAAGTGTGGCCAACTTCCTGGCGTACGTGCGCGCCGGACACTTCGACCACACGATTTTCCATCGCGTGATCGACGGCTTCATGATCCAGGGCGGCGGCTTCGGCGCCGACTTCAAGCAGAAGCCGACGCAGGCCGCCGGTCGAGAACGAGGCCAAGAACGGGCTCAAGAACGATCGTTACACCGTCGCGATGGCGCGCACGTCGGATCCGCATTCGGCGACCGCGCAGTTCTTCATCAACGTCGCCGACAACGCCTTTCTCAATCATCGCTCGCCGGATGCGAACGGCTGGGGATATTGCGTGTTCGGCCGCGTCGTCGCGGGCAAGGACGTCGTCGATCGCATCAAGGGCGTTGCGACCGGCCGGCGCGGCGGGCACGACGACGTGCCGACCGAGGACGTGGTGATCGAGCGCGCGGAAGTCGTCGAGAGCTAGGGCGCTGCGTCGACGAGCGTCCTGGCCGATAGCCGCCGATGCCGCCGACGCTGTTCGTTTCCGATCTGCACCTGTCGCGCGAGCGGCCCGCGCTGGTCGAGGCGTTCCAGGCATTGCTCGCCGGGCCGGTGCGCGAGGCGGCAGCGCTGTACGTGCTCGGCGACCTGTTCGACATCTGGCTCGGCGACGACCAGCTGCGCGACCCGCTGGCGGCCGAGGTTGCCGCAGCGCTGGCGGCGAGCGCGAACGCCGGCGTTCGCGTCTACCTGCAGCGCGGCAATCGCGACTTCCTGCTCGGCGAGCGCTTCGCGCGCGCCGCAGGCGCGACCTTGCTGCCGGACGCCGTCGTTCATCCGCTGCACGGCACGCCCACGCTGCTGATGCACGGCGATCAGCTCTGCACCGACGACGTGAATACCAGCGCTATCGCGCGTGGTGGGCGGATCCCGCGCACCGGCGCCGTTTCCTGGCGCTGCCCTGGTTCGCCCGGCGCGGCATCGGCGCGATGCTGCGCGGCGCCAGCCGGCGAGCGAATCGCGGCGAAGGCGGAAACGATCATGGACGTCAGCGACGACGCAGTCGCCGCTGCGCTGCGCGAGCATCGCGTGTCGCGGCTGATCCACGGCCATACGCATCGGCCGGCGCGGCACGAGCACATCGTCGACGACGTGCGCCGCGAGCGCCTGGTGCTCGCCGACTGGTACGACCGCGCCAGCTACCTCTTCGTCGACGAACAGGGCGCCGAAGCGCGATCGTACGAGGGCGGCAGCGGCTGAAAACGCGGCGGCGTCAGCCCAGCGCCTGCGCGAAGTCGGCGATCAGGTCGTCGCAGTCCTCGATGCCGACCGAAAGGCGGATCAGCGAGTCGGCGATGCCCATGCTCGCGCGCCGCTCCGGCCCC
This sequence comes from uncultured beta proteobacterium, assembly GCA_963697485.1. Lineage (GTDB taxonomy): Bacteria > Pseudomonadota > Gammaproteobacteria > Burkholderiales > Casimicrobiaceae > PALSA-1003. The sequence continues at coordinate 320,398 of CAVOOD010000003.1, read as the reverse complement.
ATCTCGTGAAAAATCGTGTGCGCGACCGGAATCGCCAGCGTGCGGTTGTCGCCGAGATTCGACGAGAGCACGACGCAGCGCAGGCGATTGAGAAAATCGAAGCAGTCGAGCGCCGGATCGAGCTCGAACGACAGCAGTGCGCCGTAATCGGCGAAGAGCTCGCCCGCCAGCGCGTGCTGCGGATGCGAGGCCAGCCCCGGATAGTAGACGGCGCGCACCTCGGATCGCGCCTCGAGGAACGCGCGCCAGCGCCAGCGCGTTCGCGCATTGCCTCTGCATGCGCAAGGCCAGCGTCTCCGCGCCGACGGCGAGATGATGCGCCTGCTCGGCGGCCAGCGTGCCGCCCCAGTCGCGCAGGCCCTTCTTGCGGATCTGCGTGATGCCCCAGAGCGCGGGCTTCGGCCCCTTGTAGTCGTCGTAGATGTTCGGGTAACGCGTCCAGTCGAAGCCGCCGGTGTCGGTGATGCTGCCGCCCAGCGCGTTGCCATGACCGCCGATGTACTTGGTCAGCGCGTTGACGACCAGCGCGGCCTTGACCGACTTCGGACGAAACAGATACGGCGAAGTCATCGTATTGTCGACGACGTAGACGATGCCGCGCGCCGCGCAGAGCTCGCCGATCCGCGCCAGGTCGGCGATCTGCGTGCGCGGATTGGCGATCGTCTCGACGAATACGATGCGCGTTTTCGGCGTCAACGCCGCCTCGACGGCAGCGACGTCGGTGGCGTCGACGAAGCTTACCCGGTCGCCGTGCGTGGCCAGCGTGTTGAACATGCTGTTGGTGTTGCCGAACAGGAATGCGCTGGAGACGACGTGATCGTCTTCGCGCAGCAGCGCGAGCAGGATGGCGCCGATCGCGGCCATGCCGGTGCTGAAGCAGACGGTCGCGACGCCGTCTTCCATGCGATTGACCTTTTCCTCGAGCGCGGCGGTCGTCGGATTGCCCTGCCGGCCGTAGACGTAGCCCTGCGCGCGGCCCTGGAATACCGCGGCCAGCTCGCGCGCGTCGCGGTAGCCGTACGCGACCGACAGGTGCAGCGGCTTGTGCAGCGCGCCGTGCTCGACGGCGGCCTCGCGGTCGGCGTGCAGAATCGAAGTGGTGAATCCGGTCTTGCGCGACATCGGATCGCTCCAGCAAAAAGGCCCGTCAGCTTGCGCTAAACGGGCCCCGGATCGATTCGTCGCCTCGCTTTAGCTGGATTTGTATAGCGCCCGCAAGCTGTGAAGCCGCCGTTGCCGGCAACTCCGATTCAAATCGGCGCTCTGGACTTAAGTATCGCCGCAAACGGCGGACGAGTCAATGCCCGCCTTCAGCCGGCGGCGAGCAGCGATTCCTCGTTTTCGCCGCGCGTCTCGTCGCGCTCGCGCGCCAGATGCGACAGGTAATCGGCGGTGACGTCGCCGGTCACGTAATAGCCGTCGAAGCACGAGGCCTCGAATTCCTTCAGCCGCGGATTGGCGCCGCGCACGGCGCGCTTCAGCGCTTCGAGATCCTGGTAGATCAAGAGATCGGCGCCGATCTCGTTGGCGATCTCGGCTTCGGTGCGTCCGGTCGCCACCAGCTCGCGCTGCCGTCGGCATGTCGATGCCGTAGACGTTCGGGTAGCGCACCGGCGGACTGGCCGACGCGAAATAGACCTTGCGCGCGCCGGCCTCGCGCGCCATCTGCACGATCTCCCGGCTGGTCGTGCCGCGCACGATCGAGTCGTCGACCAGCAGCACGACCTTGTCCTTGAATTCGATGCCCATCGGGTTGAGCTTCTGGCGCACCGACTTACGGCGGATCGCCTGCCCGGGCATGATGAACGTGCGGCCGATATAGCGATTCTTGACGAAGCCCTCGCGGTATTTGAGACCCAGCGAGTTCGCGAGCTCGAGCGCCGACGGCCGGCTGGAGTCGGGAATCGGGATGACGACGTCGATGTCCTGCGCCTCGGGCATGCCGCGGATCTTCTTCGCCAGCTCGCCGCCCATGCGCAATCTCGATTCGTACACCGACGCGCCGTCGATCACCGAGTCCGGCCGCGCCAGATAGACGAACTCGAAGATGCACGGCATCAGCTGCGGATTCTCCGCGCACTGCCGCGCGTGAAATTGTCCGGTCTGGTCGACGTAGATCGCCTCGCCCGGCGCGACGTCGCGCAGCACCGAAAAGCCGAGCGCCTCGAGCGCGACCGATTCGCTGGCGACGACGTACTCGGTGCCGCCCATCGATTCGTTGACGCCGATGATCAGCGGCCGGATGCCGAACGGATCGCGAAAGGCGAGCAGTCCGTAGCCGGCGATCATCGCGACGATCGCATACGCTCCGCGGCAGCGCTTGTGCACGGCCGCAACCGCCGTGAAGATCGCGTTGGCGTCGAGCTTGGCATGATGCGCGGCGCGCTCGAGCTCGAGAGCGAGCACGTTGAGCAGGACTTCCGAATCCGAGTTGGTGTTGACGTGGCGGAAATCGAGCTGGAACAACTCGCGCTTCAGCGCCTCGCTGTTGGTCAGGTTGCCGTTGTGGGCGAGCGTGATGCCGAACGGCGAGTTGACGTAGAACGGCTGCGACTCGAGGTCGGACGAGGCCGACCCGGCCGTCGGGTAGCGGCAGTGGCCGATGCCGGTGCTGCCCATCAGCTCGCGCATGTTGCGCGTGCGGAACACGTCGCGTACGTAGCCGGGACCCTTGTACATATGGAATATCGGGCCTTCGCTGGTCACGATGCCGGCCGCATCCTGGCCGCGGTGCTGCAGCAGCAGCAGCCCGTCGTAGAGCAGCTGGTTGACGGGCGTATGGGTGACGGCGCCGATGATTCCGCACATGTCAGGTGGCCTCCCGCGCTGCGAGGACCTGCCTCGTCGACCTCTTGTTGCCGGCTTCGGAAAGGCGAGCTGCTCGGCCCATGCCTGCGGCAACCACGGTCTCAAGCTGAGAGCCGCATCGACCAGCGGCGGCGCAAACATCGCACGGCGCCACCAGTCCTGCTGCGGAAAGGTCGTCAGGCCGGCGATCAGCACGCCGATGACGACGATCAGCATGCCGCGCGCGACACCCAGCACGGCGCCCAGCGTCCTGTCGACGAAGCCCAGGCCGACCGCGCGCACCAGCCGGGAGAGCAACCAGCCGAGCAGCGCGCCGACGAGCAGCACGACGACCACGATGAGCATGAAGGCGGCGACATAACGCGCGCGTGGCGCGTCGCCCAGCGCCGGCAGCCACGTCGCGAATGTATCGGCGTACTGGAATGCCGCGACCAGTGCGACGACCCACGCCGCCAGCGAGATCACCACGCGCACAAAGCCGCGCGCGAACGCGAATACGGTCGACAGACCGATGATGCCGATGACGACGAAGTCGAATGCGGTCATTGCGTGGTGATGATCGCGTTGCCGTAGCCCGCGGCCTTGATGTTGGCGAGCGCGACATCGGCCGCTTCACGCGACGGATAGCCTCCGACGCGCACGCGCTGCACCGGTCCCTGGCGTGTGGCGACGGGCTCGACGTGAGCCGGGAAACCGGAAGCGAGCAGCTTCGCGGCCAGGTCCGCCGCAGCCTGGCTGTCAGCAAGCGCCGCCACCTGCACGAACAGCGTACCGCCGGTCGCGGACGCCGGATCGGTTCCGGCTTTCGCGGCCGGTGCCTCAGTCGCTGCCGCAGCCGCAGGCGTCTGCGGCCGCATCGCCTCGGGAGCCGCCGACATGATCGCCGGTGTGCGGTTCGCACCGGACTGGCCGAGCACGCGCTGCTCGGCCGCCGCCAGCGTGCGCTCGGGGGCCGGCGCGGCGCTGCCGGCGCTCGCCGTTGGCGCGGCAGGCGGCGTCCCGGTCGCGGCTTTGGTCTCGGCGCTCTTGTCGGGCGACAAGGGCGTGACGAACTTGCCCTGGTCGATCGGGGGGATCTGGATCGATACGTCCTTGCCCAGCGGCTTGGGATCGCTTTCCAGCAGCATCGGCAGCATCACCGCTGCGGCCAGCGCGAGCACGACCGCACCCACGAGCCGGCGGCGTGCGCGCCGCTTGAGTTCATCGACTGCGGGATCGGCAATCTCGGGACGGGTCGCCATTCGTTTCAGTTGGGGCTGGACGGGGTCGAATCAAGCCGATCGGCGCAACGCCTTGCCGCGAGCGGGCTCGCGCTTCAGACGCTGGTCGGCGGCGGCGATTCATCGTGCAGCTTCCCCGGCCGGACCGACTCGCTCTTTCGCCGCCAGTACGGCCGCGACGGTCAGAAACGAGCCGAAAACGATAATTCTATCAGCTTCCGCTGCATCCTCGCGCGCCGCGCGGTATGCGGCTGCAGGATCGGCGTGTTCGCGCACCGCGCTGGGCGCGACGCCGGCCTCACGCAGCCTCTGCGTCAACGCTTGAGCGGTCGCGCCTCGCGGCGGAGGAAGCGTCGTCACCTCCCAGCGATCGACGCGCGGGATCAGCGGCGCGATCACCGCATCGATATCCTTGTCCGACATGATGCCGAAAACGGCGATCGTCCGCGGATGAAAGCCCATCGCGCCGAGGTTGTCGGCGAACGCGCGCGCCGCTTGCGGATTGTGCGCGACGTCGAGCACGGTGACCGGGCGGCCGGGAAGGACCTGGAAGCGGCCCGGCCATTCGATTCCGACCAGCGCGGCGCGCACCGCGCCCATCGACAACGGAAGCCGATCGCGCAAGGCATCGGCCGCGCAGAGCGCGGTCGCCGCATTGGCGAGCTGATAGTTGCCGCGCAGCGCCGGATACGGCAGGCCGTGCCGCGCTCCGCCCGGACCCCAGTAATCCCATTGCGCGCTTTGCGCCGTGTAGCCGTAGTCGCGGCCGATGCGCAGCAGCGTCGCGCCGATCGCCGCGGCGTGCGCGATCAGCGACGCCGGCGGATCGCGATCGGCGCAGATCGCCGGGCTGGCCCGCGCGAAAGATGCCGGCCTTCTCGCGGCCGATGTCCTCGCGCGTCGCGCCGAGATAGTCGACGTGGTCGATCGCGATCGTCGTGACCACCGCGACGTCGGCATCGACGATATTGACCGCGTCGAGACGCCCGCCGAGTCCGACCTCGAGGATCAGCGCGTCGAGCTGCTGCCGGGCGAACAGCCACAACGCGCCGAGCGTGCCGAATTCGAAATAGGTGAGCGGCGTCCCGGCGCGCGCGGCCTCGACCGCGGCGAAGGCTTCGCACAGCGCGGCGTCGGTCGCTTCGGCGCCGTCGATGCGCACGCGCTCGTTGTAGCGCAGCAGGTGCGGCGACGTGTACAGCGCCGACGCGGTAGCCGTCGGCGCGCAGCATCGCGCTCGAGCAGCGCGCAGGTCGAGCCCTTGCCGTTGGTGCCGGCGACGGTGATGACCGGACAGGCCGGCGCGCACGTCGAGGCGCGAGGCGACGCTCGCGACACGCGATCGAGCCCGAGCGCGATCGCCTTGGGGTGCAGCGTTTCGAGATACGCGAGCCACTCGGCGAGGGTGCGAGGGCGGGCTCACGGGGCGGCGGCGCGCGACGCGCCGGGATGGCGCGTCAGCCGGTCGGCAGCGGCTGCCGCTGCAACAGGGTCAGCAGTCTCGGCAATTCGTCCTTCAGCTGCGCGGCGATCGACGATCATGTCGATCGCGCCCTTTTCCAGCAGGAACTCGGCGCGCTGGAATCCTTCCGGCAGCTTTTCGCGCACCGTCTGCTCGATCACGCGCGGGCCGGCGAAGCCGATCAGCGCGCCGGGCTCGGCGATGACGACGTCGCCGATCATCGCGAAGCTCGCCGACACGCCGCCCATCGTCGGATCGGTCAGTATCGAAATGAACGGCAGCTTCGCCTTCGACAGCTCCTGCAGCACCGCGGTGGTCTTGGCCATCTGGAACAGCGAGCTGACGCCTTCCTGCATGCGCGCGCCGCCGCTCGACGTGATGCAGACGAACGGCACGCGATTGTCGTAGGCGACGCGCACGCCGCGCACGAAGCGCTCGCCGACGACCGAGCCCATCGACCCGCCCATGAACTCGAACTCGAACACCGCGAGCACCAGCGGCGTCGACTTGATGCTGCCCTGCATTACGACCAGCGCGTCGGTCTCGCCGGTTTCCTCCAGCGCCGCCGACAGCCGCTCCGGATACTTGCGCGTGTCCTTGAACTTCAGGCTGTCGATCGGCAGCACTTCCGAGCCGATCTCGTAGCGGCCTTCGGCGTCGAGCAGCTGGTCGATGCGCTCGCGCGCGGTGAGCGCGCGCGTGGTAGTTGCACTTCGGGCAGACGTTCAGGTTCTTCTCGAGATCGGTGCGATACAGCACCGCTTCGCACGACGCGCACTTGACCCACAGCCCTTCGGGCATCGACTTCCTGCCGCGTTCCCGGCGATGCCTTGATGCGCGGCGGCAGGAGCTTCTGCAACCAGCTCATGCGGTCTCCCCCGATCCCGTCAGGCCGCTCGTTTGGCGACCTGGTCGACAGCCGCGCGTATTGTAGCCAACCAGGCGCCGGCGCGCGCCGGCGCCTCGTCGGCCGGCCCGCGCTCGATTTCCTCGATGATACGGCTGCCGATCACCACGGCGTCGGCGTGCGCGGCGATCGCCTGCGCGCTGGCCGCGTCGCGGATGCCGAAGCCGACGCCGATCGGAAGGCTGACGTGCCTGCGGATTTCCGCGAGTCTCGCGGCGACCTCGGCGGTGTCGAGATGGCCGGCGCCGGTCACGCCCTTCAGCGACACGTAGTAGACGTAGCCGCGCGCCATGCCGGCGACAGCGGACATGCGCGTCGTCGGGCGTCGTCGGCGACAGCAGGAAGATCGGCGCGAGGCCGCGCGCGACGAGCGAGCGCGGCGAAGTCGCCGCGCTTCCTCGGGCGGATAATCGACGACGATGACGCCGTCGACGCCGGCCGCGTTCGCGCGCTCGGCGAAGTCTCCGGCGCCCATCGCCTCGATCGGATTGGCGTAGCCCATCAGCACGACCGGCGTCGTCGCGTCGCTGCTTGCGAAACGCGGCGACGATCGCCAGCACGTCGGCGCAGGCCCACGCCCTGCGCGAGCGCGCGCTCGGACGCGCGCTGGATCACCGGACCGTCGGCCATCGGATCGGAGAACGGCACGCCGAGCTCGATGACGTCGGCGCCCGCGCGCACCAGCGCGTGCATCAGCGGCGGCGTCACCGCGGGCGACGGATCGCCGGCGGTGACGTACGGAATCAGCGCGGTGCGGCCGGCCGCGCGAAGCTTCGCGAAAGTCGCGTCGATGCGATTGACCGGCAAGGCGTCGGCCGTCGGCTGGCCTCACCGCAGCGACGGATCGCATTCGGGCCGGCAATGGAAGTGCAGGCCCGAGCGCTCGGCGACGGTGTTCATGTCCTTGTCGCCGCGGCCCGAGAGATTGACCAGCAGCACCTTGTCGCGCGGCAGCGTCGCCGCCAGCTTCGTCGCGTACGCCAGCGCGTGGCACGATTCGAGCGCCGGAATGATGCCCTCGATGCGGCAGCAGTCGTGAAATGCCGCCAGCGCCTCGTCATCGGTGACCGTCACGTACTCGGCGCGGCCGCTGTCCTTGAGCCACGCGTGCTCGGGACCGACGCCCGGATAGTCGAGACCCGCCGATACCGAATGCGTCTCGACGATCTGGCCGTTCGCGTCCTGCAGCAGATAAGTGCGATTGCCGTGCAGCACGCCCGGGCGTCCGGCGGTCAGCGACGCCGCGTGCCGCCCGGTGGCGATGCCGTCGCCGGCCGCCTCGACGCCGATCAGCTTGACCTCGGTCGTGCGGAATATACGGATGGAAGATGCCCATCGCGTTCGACCCGCCGCCGACGCAGGCGATCACCGCGTCGGGCTGGCGGCCGATCATCTCCGGCATCTGCGTCAGGCATTCGCGGCCGATCACCGTCTGGAAATCGCGCACCATCATCGGATACGGATGCGGTCCGGCGACGGTGCCGATGATGTAGAACGTGTCTTCGACGTTGGTCACCCAGTCGCGCATCGCCTCGTTCAGCGCGTCCTTCAGCGTCTTCGAGCCCGACTCGACCGGAACCACGCTCGGCGCCGAGCAGCTTCATGCGGAAGACGTTCTGCGCCTGGCGCTTGACGTCCTCGGAGCCCATGTACACGACGCATTGCATGCCGAAGCGCGCGGCGACGGTCGCGGTGGCGACGCCGTGCTGGCCGGCGCCGGTCTCGGCGATCACGCGCGGCTTGCCCATGCGCCGCGCGAGCAGCGCCTGGCCGATGCAGTTGTTGATCTTGTGCGCGCCGGTGTGGTTCAAGTCCTCGCGCTTCAGATAGATCTGCGCGCCGCCGAGCTTTTCCGACCAGCGCCTGGCGTGATAGACCGGGCTCGGCCGGCCGACGTAGTGCTTGAGCTCGTATTCGAACTCGGCGACGAACTCGGGATCGTTCCGGTAGCGGGCGTACTGCTCGCGCAGCTCGTCGAGCGCGTGGATCAGCGTCTCGGCGACGAACACGCCGCCGTACGGCCCGAAGTGGCCGCGCTCGTCGGGAAGCGCGTACGGTACGTCAGCCATCTGCATCGCGCACTCCTCGGATGAACGCGGCGATCTTCGCCGGGTCCTTGATGCCCTTGTGCGGTCTGCCGTCGTCGCCGCTCATCTTCGACGCCGCTCGATACGTCGACCGCCCACGGCCGCAAGGCGCGGATCGCCGCGCCGACGTTGTGCGGCGTGAGACCGCCGGACAGGATCAGCGGCTGCGCAAGCCCCGTGTCCAGCCGCGTCGCCAGCGCCTGCCAATCGAACGTCCTGCCGGTGCCGCCCGGCATCCCGCCGGGCTCGAACGCGTCGAACAGCATGCCCCGCGCATCGCGATAACGCGAAGCGTATTGTAGCAAATCGACGTCCGGCCGCACCGGAACCGCCTTGATGTAAGGCCGTGCGAACGACGCGCACAGCGCCGGCGGCTCGTCGCCGTGGAATTGCAGGAGGTCGAGCGGCACCGCGTCGAGCGCTGCGCGCACCTCCGCCGGCTGCGGATCGACGAACAGGCCGACGATCGTCACGAATGCCGGCACCGCAGCCGCAATCGCGCGCGCCTGCTCGAATTCGACGTTGCGCGGCGTGCCGGGCCAGAAGACGAGGCCGATCGCATCGGCGCCCGCGTTCGCCGCCGCGAGCGCATCGTCGATGCGCGTGATGCCGCAGATCTTGACGCGCGTGCGCGATGCGGGCTTCATCGTGCGTAGCTCGCTTTCAGGTGCCGAACGCGCGGACCGGCGCGTGCGTCGAGCGGAAGATTCCAGCGCGGCGGATAGTCGATGCCGGTCAGGTACAGACCGTCGGGCGCGAACGTCGGCGCCGCGCGCGTGCGATCGCGGCCGGCCAGCAACTCGGCGATCCACGCCGGCGGATGCCGGCCGTTGCCGACATAGACCAGCGCGCCGACGATGTTGCGCACCATGTGGTGCAGGAAAGCGTCGGCGTGAAAATCGAAGCGGATCATGTCATCCTCGCGCGCGATATCGAGCCGGTCGAGCATCCGGGTCGGCCGATTTCGCCTGGCATTCGGCGGCGCGGAAGGCCGAAAAGTCGTGTCTGCCCAGCAGCGCGTCAGCGGCGGCCCGCATCGGGTCGAGCGCGAGCGGCCGATGGTACCAGCCGACGCGGCCCGCGAGCAGCGCCGGCCGCACCGGCCGATCGAGCAGCAGATAGGTGTAGTGCCGGCCGGTCGCGGCGAAGCGGGCGTGGAATTCCGCCGGCGACCTCGACCGCCCAGCGCACCGCGACCGATGCAGGCAGCAATGCGTTGACGCCGCGAACCCAGGCCGTGTCGGCGCGGCGCGCGTCGGTGTCGAAATGCACGACCTGGATCGCCGCATGCACGCCGGCATCGGTGCGTCCCGCCGCGACCGTCGACAACGGGCGCAGCGGCGATTGCGGATAGCGCGCGCTCGAGCGCGTCCTGCACGCCGCTGCCGTCGGCCTGCGTCTGCCAGCCGTGAAAGGGCGCGCCGTCGTATTCGAGGCCGAGAGCGATTCGCATCGGACACCAGCAAGCGAGGTGACCATCATCGAGCCGACACGATACCAAACGCGCCGCGTCAGCAAAGAAAACGGCGGCATGCGCTGCCGCCGTTTTTTGCCTCGTCGCGAGGGGCCTAGGCGAGCTTCGACAGCAGCGACTTGCGCCTCGGTCTTCTGCTCGTCGTCGCCCTCGTGCAGCACTTCCTGCAGGATCTCGCGCGCGCCCTCGACGTCGCCCATCTCCTGGTACGCCTTGGCCAGGTCGAGCTTGGTGGCCGCGTCGTGCCACTGGCCGTCGAGCACCGACGGCGTCGGATCCTCGAAGGTCGAGCGATCGGGATCGAACGCGAGGTCGAGCTTGTCGAGCTCGATCGCCGCGGCGGGACGCGCGAGCTGCGGCGCAGGCGCGCCCGCGGTGGCGAACGCGCGCTCGGGCTCGGGCGCAGGCGCCGGTTTGGGCTGCGCCGCCGACGGCGCGGCGCGAACCGGCTCGTCCAGATGGAAGTCGAGATCGAACTTCGGAACCGATTCGGGATCCAGGCTGAGGCTGTCGTGAACCGGCGCAAACTTGTCGCTCGCGCCGGACTTGGCCGCCGCAGCGCCCGACACCGTCCCCGGGAACGCCGACGACTTGTCGAACGAATCGCTGGCGGCGCGGCTGGATTTGGCGACTTCCTGTGCCGCGCCGGCGAGTATCGCTGCCGGCGTCTTGGGCTCTTCGCCGGAGCTCGGCGACAGCGAAATATCGTCGTCGAGCGAAAAGTCGAGCGGCGTGGCCACCCGCGGCTCGGCCTTATGCTCCGGCGGGACCGAGAATACCTGCGTATCGCTGGGCGGGGCTTCGGTCGCAGCGACGACGGCCGCTGCTGCCGCGGGCGCCGCGGCGAATGCCGCGCCACCGGCCTCGGTGAACAGCGGATTCGCCGGATCGAGCTGGCGTCCGAGCGCCATCGCCTTCTGCCATACCTCGCCCTGGCCGCCCGATACCGAATACAGCTCGCTGGCGACCGTCTCGAACGCCGACGGCTTGTTGTGCTGCGCATGGATCTCCAGCAGCTTGAGATAGATCTCCTGCCGCTGCGGATCCTTCTTCAGCGCGTCCTTGAGAATTTCCTCCGCCTGCGCGTCGCGGCCGTAAGCGAGATAGACCTCGGCTTCGGCGATCGGATCGACCTCGTCGGTGTCGATGTTGCCCAGGCCTTCGCGGCTGAAGTCGCTGGCCAGCGAATTGTCGCCGGTATTGACGACGCCGCCGCCGGTCGAGCCGAACACGGTGTTCGTCTTGATGTCGGTGCCCGAGATGATGCTGTCCTCGAACCTGCGTGGTCTTGCGGCGGCGGGCGGCGACGATGCCGGCGATTCCTGCCAGCAGCACCAGCGCGCCGCCGCCGATCGCCCAGGTCGGCGTGTTGCCGAAGAGGTCGTCGATGAATGACGGCTCGGGCTTGGTCGGCGCTTTCTTCGGCGGAGCGGCCTTCGGCACGACCGCCTTCGGCTCAGCCTTGGCTTCAGGCGCCTTGGTCTCCGGCGGCGGCGATTCCGGCGCCTTCGTTTCGGGCGCTGGCGCAGCAACCGTCGGCGGGACAGCCGTCGGTGCGGCAGCCGTCGGCGCCGGCGGCGCGGCGGCGCAACTACGGCCGGTGTCGGCGCTGGCGTAGGTGTCGGCGCGGGCGGTCGTAGCCGCGGGTGTCGACGCGGCGACCTTCGGCGCTTCCGCCGGCGTCGCGCGGCGCTTTACCCTTGGCCGCTTCGGCGCTGGCCTGGAGCGACGACATCGTCTGGTTCTTGAGCTCGACCGCGCGCTGCAGATCGCGCACCGTCTTCTCGAGCTCGGCGACGCGCGAATTGGCTTCGCTCAACGCCTTGTCCTTGGCAGCGAGATCTTCGGCCAGCCCCGTTCCCGCAGCGGCGCCCTTGCCGGCTTCGCGCGAGACGCGCAACTGATCCTTGCCCGGCTGCGCTGCGCTTGCCTTGTCCTCGACCGCCGTGGTGATCCTGCCGCTCGCCGATTGCCTTGCTGCGGTCGCATCGGTCGCGGGCGCGGCCCCGGCGACGCGGTCGCGATACGCGCGCCAGTCCGCGGCCTGCACTCTGACGACCTGCGTCGCCTCGCTTTGCGGTACAGCGGCGATCTGGTCGGCTTGCGGCACGGTGACGATCTGCCCGGTGCGCAGCCGATTCATGTTGCGGTCGTCGAAGGCGTTCTCGTTGCTGCGGAACAGCGCGACCAGCATCTGCTCGAGGCTGACGTTCTCGGGTTTGTATTTGCTGGGCGATCTTCGACAGCGTGTCGCCGCGCTTGACCGTATAGGTCGGCCCGGCGGCAGATGCACCCTCGGCGGGAGCAGCGGCGGCCGAACGGCGCGCGGCGGGAGCGGCGGCGCCAGCGGAACCGGCTTGAGCGCGGGCCGCCGGAGCGGCCCCGGCCTGGGCCCGGATCGGCGCAGCGGGCTCGACCGCCTGTGTTTCGGTGCTGCTCGGCGGATCGAGCAGGAACGTGTAATCGCGCACGACGCGCCCCGTCGCCCAGTTCAGCTCGACCAACAGATCGAGGAAGGCGTCGTTGACCGCCTGCGACGTCGTTACTCGCAGGTAAGGCGCGTCGTTCGCAGTCTGCTCGACGACGATGCGCGCGCGCGACATCGCTGCCGGATATTGCGACGTTGTTGTCGCGATACACGGCCGGATCGGCGATTCTCGCGCGCAAGGTATCGAGTTCGTCCTTTTGCGCGGATGTGAGCTCGATCGTTGCCGACAGCGGTTGCCCGAGGCCCGATTGCACCGTGAGCTTGCCGAGCCCCAGTGCGAACGCCGAGACGGGGAGCGTCAGAGCGCCCGCCAACAGCCCGCAGGTGATATAGGGTTTTGCTCGCATGCCGACCTCAGTGTGCTTATTTGCTGACCTAACTTAACATCATGGAGTTAGCGGTGCAAGCTAAACCTCGGTATTAGCTTGATTTTTTGCCCCAGAATCCCGGTTCGTCGATGGCAGGATCGCCCTGCCTCCGATTCCACGCAAGCGCTACCGGTGGGGGCACGGATTCCGATAGCTACAACCCCTTGTATATGCTCGGGGCCATCGAGGGCGCCGCACAGCTGTTGTAACTGCGTCGCGTCGCCGTGCCCGGCAAGGCTCCAGCTTAGCGCCCGGGCATAAAACCGGGCAAAAACGCGAGCTTCAGCCGGCCGGGCGGGGCGCATGTCATAAGCGAAAGCCTCGGCCTTGAGCCGACATCGGCGCTCATCGCGCCAGCAGGATGCGCAGCATGCGCCGCAACGGCTCGGCGGCGCCCCACAGCAACTGATCGCCGACGGTGAACGCGCCGAGATAGCCGTCGCCGATGGCGAGCTTGCGCAAGCGGCCGATCGGAATCTCGAGCTTGCCGGTGACCGCGGCCGGCGTGAGCTCGCGCATGCTCGCCTCGCGCTCGTTGGGCACGACTCGGACCCAGGCATGCGCACCGGCAAGCATCTTTTCGATCTCGGGCAGCGGAAGATCGCGCTTGCAGCTTGATCGTCAGCGCCTGGCTGTGGCAGCGCATCGCGCCGACGCGCACGCAGATCGACTCGACCGGAATCGGCTGCGCCTCGCGGCCGAGGATCTTGTTGGTTTCGGCCCCGCCCTTCCACTCTTCCTTGGAGATGCCGTTGCCCATGTCTTCGGCGATCCACGGAATCAGGCTGCCGGCGAGCGGCACGCCGGTGTGCTCGGTCGGGAAGCGCTCGTCGCGCAGGATGCCGGCCACCTCGCGGTCGATGTCGAGGATCGACGATGCCGGATCGTCCAGCAGTTCCTTCGCGGCCAGATGCGCCTCGCCCATCTGCTGCAGAAGCTCGCGCATGTTCTGCGCGCCGGCGCCCGACGCCGACTGGTAGGTCATGCACGTCATCCATTCGACCAGGTCGCGCTGCGAGGAGCCCCGCGAGCGCCATCATCATCAGGCTGACCGTGCAATTGCCGCCGATGTAATTCCTCACGCCCTCGCGCGAGAGCCGCGTCGATGACGTTCACGATTGACCGGGTCGAGCATGATCACCGCGTCGTCAGCCATGCGCAAGGTCGAAGCCGCGTCGATCCAGTAGCCGTTCCAGCCGGCGCCGCGCAGCTTGGCGTGCATCGGCTTGGTCCAGTCGCCGCCCTGGCAGGTGATGATCGCGTCGAGCTCGGAGAGCGCGCGTGACGTCGGCCGCGTCCTTGAGCGGCGCGCCTGACTTGCCGATCGCTGGGGCCCGGAGCCGCCGGCGTTCGAGGTCGAGAAAAAGACCGGATCGATGAGATCGAAGTCCTTTTCCTCGAGCATGCGCTGGACCAGCACCGATCCGACCATGCCCCGCCATCCGACAAAACCCACCCGCATCATCGTGTTCTCTCCCTGGCGTCAACCCGGCAGCGTCGCGGCAAATGTCGGGCTGAGCCGCGCCATCAGGTACGCATCGACATAGCTGCCATTGCGATACGCGTAGGCGCGGCAGGTGCCTTCGATCGCGAATCCGAACTTGCGATACAGCGCCATCGCCGCGAGGTTGTCGGTAAAGACCGTGAGCTCGAGCCGCTGATAATTGAGCCAGCCATCGGCGAGCTCGATCGCAGCGTGCATCAGCGCCGTGCCGACGCCGCGCCGCTGCCGGTCGTCGCGCACGGCCATGCCGATGTCGCCGACATGCCTGCGCCGCGGCGACTTCGATGCGGCGCGCAAGCCCAGATTGCCGACGACTTCGCCGGCGATGGTGGCGACCAGCAAGTAGTCGGTCGGAAACACCTTCGGCGAGGCGCTCGCGCCACAGCTCCACCGAAGGGTACGGCAGCTGCAGCGTGCCGGCGATCGCCCGGGCGCCCAGGAAGGTCGCGTGTATCGCCTCGGCATCGCTCGGCTCGGCGCGGCGGACGACCACCGGATGACCGGCGGCGCTCATGGTCCCCCACGCTTGCGGCCTCATTGGCCAGTTCGGCCGCTGCGCTGCCCCCGGAGGGTGCTATTCGCGCCTTGGAGCGGTCCGGCGGCGCTCATTGCAGCGCGGCGAGCACGGCGTCGCCCATTGCCCGCGTTCCGACGGCGCGCTCGCCGGGCAGCGCGATGTCGCGCGTGCGCAAGCCCTGCGCGAGCACCTTGCGCACCGCGCCCTCGATGCGCGTCGGCGACGTCGGCGCGGCCGAAGCGTGTGGCGAAACATCATCGCCAGCGACAGGATCGTCGCCAGCGGATTGGCCTTGTCCTGTCCGGCGATGTCCGGCGCCGAGCCGTGGATCGGCTCGTAGAGTCCCTTGCCGTTCGCATCGAGCGAAGCCGACGGCAGCATGCCGATCGAGCCGGCGAGCATCGACGCCTCGTCGGAGAGGATGTCGCCGAACATATTGCCGGTCACGATGACGTCGAACTGCTTCGGATTGCGCACCAGCTGCATCGCCGCGTTGTCGACATACATGTGCGAGAGCTCGACGTCCGGATAGTCGGCGCCGACCGCGGTCACGACTTCGCGCCACAGGATCGACGTATCGAGCACGTTCGCCTTGTCGACCGAGCACAGCCTGCTTGCCGCGCTTGCGCGCGATCTCGAAGCCGACCCGCGCGATGCGCCGGATCTCCGGCTCGCTGTAGAGCATCGTGTCGAAGCCTTCGGCTTCGCCGGCGGCGTTGCTGCGGCGGCCGCGCGGCTGGCCGAAGTAGATGTCGCCGGTCAGCTCGCGCACGATCATGAGGTCGAGCCCGGCGACGACCTCGGGCTTGAGCGTCGACGCGCCGGCGAGCTCCGGATAGAGCATCGCCGGACGCAGGTTGGCGAACAGGCCGAGCGCCTTGCGGATGGCGAGGATGCCCTGCTCGGGCCGCAGCGCGCGCGGCAGCGTGTCGTACTGCGGTCCGCCGACAGCGCCGAGCAGGATCGCGTCGGCGCGGCGCGCCAGCGCGAGCGTGGCGTCCGGCAGCGGATGCCCTGCCGCGTCGTAGCCGGCGCCGCCGATCGGCGCGGTTCTCGATCGCCAGGTCGCAGGCCCTCGGAGCGCAGTCGCTCGAGCACGCGCACGCGCCTCGGCGACGATTTCGGGGCCGATGCCGTCGCCGGGAAGGATCGCGATCTTCACCGCGACCTCCGGTGGCGACAGCGAAGAGCACGAGGAGCAGCTTCTAGTGGTCCGCTTCGCTCCGTCGTCGTCTCTTCATCTGGTCGTCCGATCAGAAGAGCCACGGTTGCTCGGCTTTTCGCTTGGCCTCGAACGCGCGATTTCGCCGGCGTGCGTCAAGCGTCAGGCCGATGTCGTCGAGGCCGTTGAGCAGGCAATGCTTGCGAAACGGCTCGACGTCGAACTTGAACGTCGCGCTGCCGTCGGGCGTCGCCACCGTCTGCCGCTCGAGATCGATCGTCAGCCTGAATCCGGGAAACGCGGCCGTCATCGTCGAACAGCCGCGTCGACCTCGCTTTCCGACAGCACGATCGGCAGCAGGCCGTTCTTGTAGCAGTTGTTGAAAAAGATGTCGGCGTACGACGGCGCGATCAGCGCGCGAAAGCCGTAGTCGGCGAGCGCCCAGGGCGCGTGCTCGCGCGAGCTGCCGCAGCCGAAATTGCGGCGCGCGAGCAGGATCTGCGCGCCCTGATAGCGCGGCTGGTTCAGCACGAAGTCCGGGTTCTGCGGCCGCGCGCGTGATCCATGCCCGGCTCGCCGTGGTCGAGATAGCGCCACGCGTCGAACAGGTTCGGGCCGAAGCCGAGTCCGATTGATCGACTTCAGGAACTGCTTCGGGATGATGGCGTCGGTATCGACATTGGCGCGATCGAGCGGCGCCACCAGCCCGGTCAGGATGCGAAACGGCTGCATGCGCGCCTAGTATGGCTTGGCCTTGTCGGCAGCCTTTTCGACTGCCTGACCGGTTGCCTTGATGTCCTTGCCCGCACCCTCGACGGTATTGCAGCCAGCCGCGACCAGCGCAAACGTAAACAACGACAGCAATGCAAGCATGTTCTTCATCGCTGTCTCCCAACTCAAGAATGTCGACGCACGTCGACGAAATGCCCGGCGATCGCCGCCGCGGCGGCCATCGCCGGACTGACCAGATGCGTGCGGCCGCCGGTGCCCTGTCGGCCTTCGAAATTGCGGTTCGACGTCGACGCGCAGCGCTCGCCGGGCTCGAGGCGGTCGTCGTTCATCGCCAGGCACATCGAGCAGCCGGGCTCGCGCCATTCGAAGCCGGCGGCGCGGAAGACGCGGTCGAGACCCTCGCGCTCGGCCTGCGCCTTCACCAGCCCCGAGCCGGGCACGACCATCGCGACCTTGACGTTGTCGGCCTTGCGCCGGCCCGCGACCACCGCGGCGGCGGCGCGCAGATCCTCGATGCGCGAATTGGTGCACGAGCCGATGAACACCTTGTCGATGCGGATGTCGGTCATCGGCGTGTTCGGGACGAGTCCCATGTACAGCAGCGCGCGCTCGATGCCGTCGCGGCGCGTCGGATCGCGTTCCTTGTCCGGGATCGGGCACGCGGCCGTCGATCGTCGTCACCATTTCCGGCGACGTGCCCCACGTGACCTGCGGCGCGATCGTCGCCGCATCGATCGTGACGATGCGGTCGAACTTCGCGCCGGCATCGGACGCGAGCGTGCGCCAGTACGCGACGGCGCGGTCCCACATCTCGCCGGTCGGGCGCGAACGGACGGCCGCGCAGATAAGTCGATCGTCGTCTCGTCGACCGCGACCATGCCGGCGCGGGCGCCGGCTTCGATCGACATGTTGCACACGGTCATCCGGCCTTCCATCGACAGCGCGCGCGATCGCCGAGCCGCCGAACTCGATCGCGTGGCCGGTGCCGCCGGCGGTGCCGATCTTGCCGATGACCGCGAGCGCGATGTCCTTGGCCGTGCAGCCGAACGGCAGCGCGCCGTCGACGCTGACCAGCATCGACTTCGACTTGCTCGTGTCAGCAGGCATTGCGTCGCGAGCACATGCTCGACCTCGGAGGTGCCGATGCCGAACGCGAGGCAGCCGAACGCGCCGTGCGTGCTGGTGTGCGAGTCGCCGCAGACGACCGTCATGCCCGGGCAGCGTCGCGCCGTTCTCGGGTCCGATCACGTGCACGATGCCCTGGCGCTGGTCGCGGAACGGAAAATAGGCCTTGGCGCCGTACTCGCGTCATGTTGGCGTCGAGCGTGTCGACCTGCATGCGCGAGGTCGGATCGGTCGATGCCGCGATCCCAGTGCTGCGTCGGCGTGTTGTGGTCGGCGGTGGCGACGATCGATCCGACGCGCCACGGCTTGCGCCCGGCGAGCTTCAGACCCTCGAACGCCTGCGGACTCGTCACCTCGTGCACCAGATGGCGATCGATGTAGAGCAGCGCGGTGCCGTCCGCTTCGCGGCGGACGACGTGGCTGTCCCAGAGCTTGTCGTAGAGCGTACGGGCGGTCATCGGCGCGACGGCGCAAGCGGATTCGTGAACTATGAATTATTGCACAGCAGCAACGCGGCGGTAAGCACGACGCGTCGGGAGCCTCAGGCGGAGACCCCCTGCCCGGCCAGCCAGTCGGCGACGTCGGCGGCCACTCGCGGGGCGTACGCGTCGAAGGTCGTCACCGTCGAGCGAGCGAAGCCAGGTCAACTGGCGCTTGGCGAGCTGGCGCGTTGCGGCGATGCCGCGCGTCGCGCAGCGCATCGCGGTCGCCGTCGCCGTCGATGAACTCGCCAGGCCTGGCGGTAGCCGACGCAGCGCATCGACGGCATCGACGCGTCGAGCGCGGAAGCGCTGCCGCAGGCCGCGCGAGCTCGTCGACCAGGCCGGCGGCGAGCATCGCGTCGAAGCGCGTCGGCGATCCGCCGTGCAGCTCGGCGCGGTCGCGACGGAACCAGCGCGATGCGACACGAGGCCCGCATCGGCCGGCGCTTCGCGCGCGCGCCTTGCAGCGCCGACAGCGGCCGGCCCGATAATGCGATACACCTCGAGCGCGCGCTGGATGCGCTGCGCGTCGGTCGGACTCGAGGCGCGCTGCGGTCGCGGGATCGACGCGCGCGAGCTCGCGCATGCAGCGCCGGCCAGCCCTTCGTCGCGCCGCGCGCGCGTCGAGCGCGCGCGCGCACCGCGGCGTCCGCCGGCGGCAGATCCGACAAGCCCTTCGCGCAGCGCCTTGAAGTAGAGCATCGTGCCGCCGACCAGCAGCGGCATGCGGCCGCGCGCGCGGATGTCGGCGATCGCGGCAAGCGCATCGGCGCGAAAGCGCGCCGCCGAATACGCCTGGTCGGGATCGATCAGGTCGATCAGGTGATGCGCGCACGCGAGCGCGCGTCGCCGCGTCGGGCTTGGCGGTGCCGATGTCCATGCCGCGATAGACCTGCGCCGAATCGACGCTGACGATCTCGACCGGCAAGCGCTCGCGCGAGCTCGAGCGCGACCGCGCGTCTTGCCCGATGCGGTCGGGCCCATCAGCAGACGACCGCCGGCGGTGCCGCATCAGCGCCGCGCATGAACAGGCGGTCGAGGTCGGCCAGCGTCAGCTGGTACCACGTCGGCCGGCCGTGGTTGCACTGGCCGGCGCGCTCGGTCGCTTCCATCTCGCGCAGCAGCGCGTTCATCTCCGGCACGCGTCAAGCGTGCGGTTGGCGCGCACCGCGCCGTGGCAGGCCATCGTCGACAGCAGCTCGTCGCGCTGCTCGGTCAGCACGCGGCTGCCGCCGTACTCGCGCATGTCGGCGAGCACCGCGCGCGCGAGCGCCACGGCGTCGGCGTCGGCGAGCAGCGCGGGAACGCCGCGCACCGCGAGCGTCGACGGGCCGAGCGCGCGACATCGAGAACCCGAGCGCGGACAGCGATCTCGCGCGTTCTCGTCGGCGGTCGCGACGTCGAGCGGATCGGCGGCGAACGTCGCCGGAACCAGCAGCGGCTGCATCGGCAGCGCGCGGTCGAGCGCCGTCTTGAGCCGCTCGTAGAGGATGCGCTCGTGCGCCGCGTGCATGTCGACCAGGACCAGGCCGTCGCGGTTCTGCGCGAGGACGTAGATGCCGTGCAGCTGCGCCAGCGCGAAGCCCAGCGGGTGCTCGCTCGCCGTCGGGCAGGTCGGGCCGGTCGGCGGGCGGCGTGCGCTGCGCCGAACAGCCGCGCGTAGAACGACGCAGGCTCCGCGCGTGCCGAGCGTCATCATCGCCTGCGCCGGCGTCGCGGCGGCGCGCCAGTCGCCGCCGAAGCGATTCGTCCCGCGACGCGCGAGCGGCGGAACCCGCGCCGCGGCCGCGCCGAGGCGCTCGGCCGCCGACACCGCCGGCTGCTCGGCCGCCGTCGACGCCAGCGCCTTTTCGACGGCGCTGGCGGACGAACTGGTGCACCGCGCCGCTGTCGCGAAAACGCACTTCGCTCTTGGTCGGATGCACGTTGACGTCGACGATGCGCGGGTCGATCGACAGCCACAGCGCGTACGCCGGCTGCCGATCGTGGTGCAGCACGTCGCGATAGGCCTCGCGCAGCGCATGCGACAGCATGCGGTCGCGCACGAAGCGGCCGTTGACGAACAGGTACTGCGCCTCGCGCGTCGCGTCGCGTACGCCGGCCGCACGACCCAGCCGGCGAGACGAGCCCCGGCCCCGGCTCGTCGACCGGCGCCGCTGCGCGGCGAACGCGTCGCCGAGCAGCGCATCGACGCGGGCGCGCCGCCCCTGCGGCAGCAGGCGGTGCGCGACGCTGCCGTTGTGCTGCAGCGTGAAGCCGACGTCGGGATGCGACAGCGCGATGCGGCGGAACGCTTCCTCGCAGTGGCCGTATTCGGTGGCCTCGGTGCGCAGGAACTTGCGCCGCGCCGGCGTGTTGAAGTAGAGCTCCTGCACGGTCACCGTCGTGCCGGCGGCGAGCGCCGCCGGCTGCGTCGCGCCGATCGTCGCCGCCGTCGACTTCGATGCGCCAGGCGTGCGGCTTGCCGCGCGCGCGCGACGTCAGCGCGAGCCGCGACACCGCGGCGATGCGACGCCAGCGCCTCGCCGCGAAAGCCGAGCGTCGCGATCGCCTCGAGGTCGCTCGGCGGTCGCGATCTTGGAGGTCGCGTGGCGCGCCACCGCGAGCGGCAGGTCCTCGCGCTCGATGCCGTCGCCGTCGTCGGCGACGCGAATGCAGCTTGATGCCGCCGCCGGCGAGATCGACATCGATCTGCGCGCGCGCCGGCGTCGAGGCTGTTCTCGAGCAGCTCCTTCAGCGCCGCGGCGGGCCGGTCGACGACCTCGCCGGCGGCGATCTGGTTGATCAGCTGATCGGGCAGCGGGCGGATCGCCGGCATCAGCGTGCGAGCCCCGCCGCCCAGCGCGCGTAGACATCGTCGGCGACCTGCGACAGCGCCGCGAGCCGCGCATCGAGATCGCGAAACATGTCGTCGCGACTCTGCCTCGCGCCGTTCGATTGCGCCGGCAGCTCGTCGGCGCCGCTACCGGCCCAGGTCTCGACCATCTCGCGCGTCATTTCGATGTGGCACTGGAAGCCGATGTGCTTGCCGAGCGCGTACGCCTGCTGCGGGTTGAACGCGTTGGTCAGCACGCGCGTCGCGCCCGGCGGCAGCTCGAAGATGTCGTAATGCCATTGGAAGGTCGTGAACTGGTCGCGGCCGCCGAACCAGGCGCGTCGCGGCGCGATCCGGCACGCTCACCTCGCCCCAGCCGATCTCGGGCGTTGCCGTCGGCGCGACGCGGCGCGCCGAGCGCCTTGGCGAAGAGCTGCCCGCCGAGACAATGGCCGATGACCGGGACATCGTCGGCGACCGCCTCGCGCAGCAGCGCGAGCAGCGGCGCGTTCCAGGGAAGCGGGTCGTTCGCGCTCATCGGACCGCCCATCATGCCGATGCCGGCGAAGGCGCGGACGTCGTCGGGGACCGGTTCGCCGTGATCGAGCGCGACGATGCGATGCGGCACGCGGTGGCGCTCGAGCCACTCGCCGAAGTGGCCCGGCCCTTCGGTCGGTGAGAAGCGGAAAATCGCGACGGGACGCATGGAGAATCGGCGACGCGCGCCGTTACAATGCGTCATTCTAGCAGTCGAGGCGCCCGCCATTGAGGCGGATCCTTAGCCCGCCCGGCAAATCGAGGAATCACCGATGAACGAATTGCGAACGCGTTTCGGCCGTCCGCTGCGCCTGGCGATCGTCGGCGGCGGACCCGGCGCATGGATCGGCGAAATGCACCGCACCGCCGCCGAGCTCGACGGCCATTGGCGCGTCGTCGGCGGCGTATTTTCGAGCGACGCCGCGCGCTCCCGGAGCGGCGGCGTCGCGATGGGCTTCGACGCCGCGCGCAGCTACGGCGATGTCGCCGAGCTGCTCGATCGCGAGAAGCAGCGGCCGGACGGCGCCGAGGCGGTCGCGATCATGACGCCGAACGACACGCACTATCCGTACGCCGCGGCCGCGCTCGACGCGGGGCTCGACGTCGTCGGCGACAAGCCGGTGACGCACGACGTCGCGCGAGGCGCGCGACCTGGTCGCGCGCACCCGGAAAGAACGGCAGGATCTACGCGATCGCGCACGGTTATTCCGCGTATCCGATGACCCGTTACGCCCGCGCACCTGGTCCGCGACGGCGCGCTCGGCGCGCTGCGCCTGGTCCAGGTCGAGTACATCCAGAGCGGATTGGCGACGCGCCTCGAGGACGGTCCGTCGAGCAACCGGCTGGCCTGGATCCTCGACCCGCAGCGCAGCGGTCTGTCGCTGGTGATGAGCGCGATCGGCTGCCATGCGCAGCATCTGGCCTGCTTTCGTCTCGGGCTTGGCGATCGCGCGCGTCGCCGCCGACGTCGGCGCGCTTGATGCCCGGCCGCAAGGTCGTCGACTACACGTCGGCGCTGATGGAGTTCGAAGGCGGCGCGCGCGGCACGCTGACGGTGACCCAGGCCGCGGCCGGCGGGGAGAACGACATCCGGCTTCGCATCTACGGGGAAAAGGGCATGCTCGACTGGTCGCACCGCGAGCTTAAGCTACCTGCGTCTGGCGCTGCAGGGCGAGCCGGCGCGCGTGATCGGCCGCGGCGATCCCGGCCTGCCGCCGCAGATCATCGCGCCTGGGCCGCGCGCCGCGCGGCCATCCGGAGGGCCTGCGCGAGGCCTTCGCCAACATCTACCGCGAAGTCGCGCAGGAGCGCATGGCGCGCGCGCTGGGCGAGGCGAGTCCCGGCGCGCCCTATCCCCGGATCGAGGAAGGCGCGCACACGATGGCGTTCATCGAGGCCTGCGTCGAATCGCAGCGCCGCGGCGGCTGGGTGGCGGTCGAAAAGTCCGGCTGACGGGCAAGATTCCTACAACAAGATCAGACCGCCGCTGATGGCGATCCCGGGACCCGTCGAGCACGCTGTGCACCGTCGTCGTCTCTTCGGGTGCCATCATGCGTGTCCTGGTTCTGTGCTTGAGCCTTTGCGGCATCGCGTATCCGCTGGCCGGACACGCGCAAGCCATCCACAAGTGCCTGGCGCCCGACGGCGTCGCTTACCAGTCGATGCCTTGCGCTTCCGGCGCGGGTGACGTCGTCGTAGCCAGCCTGGGCAGCGTGCGCGCCGAGCCCGCTCCGCGCGCCGAGCCGCTCTACCGCGACGCCTGCGAGGCGAGAGCCGGGGAACCAATTCGAAGCGCGTCTTCTGGCGCACGAGCATCGCGATCGGCATGTCCGACGATGAAGTCCTGAACCTGCCGGCTTGGGGCAGGCCCAGCACGATCACCCGCAGCAAGGTGAACCGGGTCTGGTACGAGGAGTGGATCTATCGCTGGCGGATCGGGCGGGTCCAGCCGACTGTCGTTCGCGAATGGCAGGCTGGTAGGGATGGGAACCGCTGCTGAGGTCGAACCGGCCGAAACCCAGGTCAGCTACGCTCTGCACTAGCGGTCGCGTCGCTCTCGAGAAAACGACTCAACCGTTCGCGCGTCTCGTCCGCCTTCCGGACGAGGCTTCAGCCGCGAACGATTTCGGCGTACGCCGAATGATTGTGTATCGACTCGAAATTTTCCGCGGCGACGCTGAAGCCGAGAAGCGCGCGTCGTCGACCAGCCGCGCCGCGATGCCGCGCACGAGATCCTCGACGAACCGCGGCCGGTCGTAGGCGCGCTCGGTGACGTATTTCTCGTCGGCGCGCTTGAGCAGACCGTAGAGCTCGCATGAGGCCTCGGCCTCGGCCAGCGCGATCAGCTCCGCCAGCGTGATCGCCGGCGCCCGGTCTCGGCCGCACGGTCAGCGTCAGATGCGAGCGCTGGTTGTGCGCGCCGTAGTCGGAAATCGCCTTCGAGCTCGGGCACAGGCTCATCACCGGCACGACGACCGTCGCCTCGACCGAGCGCTTGCCCGGTGCTGCGTCGGCGACGAGCTTGACTTCGTAGTCCATCATGCTTTGCACGCCGGACACCGGCGCGGTCTTGCGCATGAACCACGGAAACGCGATGCTCGATGCGGCCGGCGTCGGCTTCGAGCCGCGACCAGCATCGTGTCGAGGAAGCGCCGGCAAGCGTCGCCAGCGACAGCGGCTCGCGCAGCTCGTCGATCGCCGCGACCAGGCGCGACATGTGCGTGCCCTTGCGATCCGCCGGCAGCGCGACGTAGACGCTGCAAACGGCGATCGTCGATTGCGGCGGGCCGCTTCCGTCGACGAACCGGATCGGATAGCGCAGGCCTCGTATGCCGACGCGGTCGATCGGCGAGCTTCGCGCGCGTCGGGATGCGACTGGACGTCGGGTATCAGCGGTGCTTCGGGACGATTCATTGCAGCGGTTTCGCGTTGAGCGAGGCGCGTGGCGAGCCAAGCTTGTGCATTGTCGTCACAGCAGCGACCGGGCGATCGCTCGGCAGCCGCGCAACGCCAACGTCCGCCGCTTTGACCGGACGGCGCAGCCGAAGCGCGCGACGATCGATGCGGCGATGCCCTTGGCGTCGAGGCCGCAGTGCGCCAGCAGCAGCGCGGGGTCGCCGTGATCGATGAAGGCATCCGGCAGTCCGAGCTGCAGCAGCGGCACGGCGATGCCGCGCGCGGCGAGCGCCTCGGCGACGGCGCTGCCGGCGCCGCCGGCGACGACGTTCTCCTCGACCGTCACGAGGCGCTCGTGCGTGCGCGCCAGCGCGACGCAGAGCTCGACGTCGAGCGGCTTGACGAAGCGCATGTTGGCGACGGTCGCGTCGATTTCCTCGGCCGCCGGCGAGCGCGGGTGCAGCATGCTGCCGAACGCGAGCATCGCGATGCGTTGCGTCCGCCGCTCCGGTCTCGCGGCGCAGCTCGCCCTTGCCGATGGGCAGCGCGCGTCATCTCGCTTCTCGATCGCGACGCCCGGGCCGGCGCCGCGCGGATAGCGCACCGCGCTCGGCGTGTCGAGCGTGAACGCGGTGTAGAGCATCTGCCGGCATTCGTTCTCGTCGGCGGGCGCCATCACCGTCATGTTCGGCAGGCAGCGCAGATAGGCAGAAGTCGAAGCTGCCGGCGTGCGTCGGGCCGTCGGCGCCGACGAGGCCGGCGCGATCGATGGCGAACACCACCGGCAGGTTCTGCAGCGCGACGTCGTGGATCAGCTGGTCGTAGGCGCGCTGCAGGAACGTCGAATAGATCGCGACGACCGGCTTCATGCCTTCGCAGGCGAGCCCCGCCGCGAACGTCACCGCGTGCTGCTCGGCGATGCCGACGTCGAAATAGCGCTCCGGATACTCCTGCGAAAAGCGCACCAGGCCCGAGCCTTCGCGCATCGCCGGCGTGATGCCGACCAGGCGCGGATCGCGCGCGGCCATGTCGCAGAGCCAGTCGCCGAAGACCTGCGTGTAGGTCGGCTTGCCCGGCGCCTTGGCGACGATGCCGATCGCGGGATCGAACTTGGTGACGCCGTGATAGAGGATCGGATCCGTCCTCCGCCTTCGGCATAGCCCTGGCCCTTGCGCGTGACCACGTGCAGGAACTGCGGGCCCGTCAGCTGCTTGACGTTGGTCAGCGTCGTGACCAGCGTGTCGAGATCGTGGCCGTCGATCGGGCCGATGTAGTTGAAGCCGAACTCCTCGAACAGCGTGCCGGGCAGCACCATGCCCTTCATGTGCTCCTCCCAGCGCTTGGCGAGCTCCTGCACCGGCGGCAGCCTGGCGAGCACTTCCTTGCCGCCGCGGCGCACGTAGTTGTAGAAGCGGCCCGACAGCAGGCGCGCGAGATAGTTGTTGAGCGCGCCGACCGGCTCCGAGATCGACATGTCGTTGTCGTTCAGGATGACGAGCAGGTCGGCGTCGGCCGCGCCGGCGTTGTTCAGCGCCTCGAACGCCATGCCGGCGCTCATCGCGCCGTCGCCGATCACCGCGACGACCTTGCGCTCCTCGCCCTTGCGCTTGGCGGCGACCGCCATGCCGAGCGCCGCCGAGATCGAGGTCGACGAATGCGCGGTGCCGAACGTGTCGTACTCGCTTTCGTCGCGGCGCGGAAAGCCGGCGATGCCGCCCCATTGGCGCAGCTCGGCCATGCCGTCGCGGCGGCCGGTCAGGATCTTGTGCGCGTAGGTCTGGTGGCCGACGTCCCAGACGAGCCGATCGTGCGGCGTGTCGAACACGTAATGCAGCGCGATGGTCAGCTCGACGGTGCCGAGATTCGACGACAGATGGCCGCCGGTCTGGCTGACCGACTGCAGCAGGAAGTCGCGCAACTCGCGCGCGAGCTGCGGCAGCTGGTCGGCGTCGAGCTTGCGCAGGTCCGCGGGACTGTCGATGGTGTCGAGCAGCATCGCGGCCGATCAGGTTCGGTCGCGCTTCGCGCAGCGCGATCCAGATCGCGTCGCCAGCATCGAGTGAGTGCGCGCGCGACCCATTCGCCGAGCTCGATCAGTCGCCGCGCGTCGTGAAGCCGCCGAGCGCGACGCGCGTCGCCGCGCAGCGCTTCGATGCGCTCCTGCGCGGCGGTCAGGCCCAGCAGCGAGACGTAGGTCGGCTTGTCGCTGCATCGCGTCCTTGCCGGCGGTCTTGCCGAGGCGTCTGCGCGGTGCCTTCGACATCGAGCACGTCGTCGACGACCTGGAAGGCGAGCCCGATCGCCGACGCGTAGCGATCGAGCGCGTCGTTCTCGTCGGCCGTCAGCGGCCGGCCGCAGCCGGCGCCGAGGCGAACCGCCGCCCGGATCAGCGCGCCGGTCTTCAGCGTGTGCATGCGCTCGAGCTCGTGCGAGCGTCAGCATTTCGCCGACGTGTGGCGAGATCGATCGCCTGGCCGCCCGCCATGCCGCGCGACCGCCGGACGCCTGCGCGAGCAGCGCGAGCTGCGCCGCAGCGATCGCGGCGCGGCGCCGTCGGCCAGCACCTCGAAGGCCAGGCTCTGCAGCGCGTCGCCGGCGAGCAGCGCGGTCGCCTCGTCGAACGCGACGTGGCAGGTCGGCTTGCCGCGGCGCAGGACGTCGTCGTCCATGCACGGCAGGTCGTCGTGGACCAGCGAGTAGGCGTGGATCAGCTCGACCGCCGCGGCGGCGCGGTCGACGTCATCCGGGTCGGCGCCGGCCAGCTCGCCCGCCGCATAGGCGAGCAGCGCCCGCACGCGCTTGCCGCCGCCGAGCGCCGCGTAGCGCATCGCCTCGTGCAGCAGGCTGCGGCGAACTCGTCCGCGCCGGCAGCGCGCGCTCGAGCACGTTCTCGATCGCGGCGGCTGCGCTCGCGCGACCAGACCGCCCACGCGACGATCAGGGTTCATCGTCCCCGGCGGGCTGGGCGATTCGCCGTCGGGCGCGAACGCCTTGAGCACGCCGCGCTCGAGGACCTGGACCTGCTGCTGCGCGTCCTTGAGCGCCGCCTGGCAATACTGCAGCAGCTCGGCGCCGCGCTTGTACGCCGCAAGCGAATCGGCGAGCGGCAGCTGGCCGCCTTCCATCGTCGCGACGATGATCTTCGAGCTCGGCCAGCGCGGCCTCGAAACTCGGCGGGCGCCGGTGCGGTCTTAGACGTCGGAGTTGGACATCGGATGCGGATCAGCGGCGCGATGAAGCACGATGCGGCGCGAGCGCGCTTGAAAAGCGCTCAAGAATACCCGCATTTGGATGATGCGGTCAACGGCGCATGCGATTCGCGTTGCGAACGCGGTTTGCCGCGACGCAGGCGATCACGATATAATTGGCAGTTCATTTGACGACGCAGCCTTGATACGAACCTTTCGTAGCGGGCTGACTTAGCAAAGCGGTTGGGGGGCGGAGTTCATCGCCTCTTATATTGTTTGTTGGGTTGGCGGTTCACGAAAGGAAAGGCTGATGTCCAATCTCGCCACGCGGAGCGGCTGCGGCACAGCTCGCGACGTCGCAGCTGCCCGTCTCCTGGTACTGCGATCCCGCGATGCTCGAAGCCGAACAGAAGCTTCTGTTCGCGCGCGGGCCCGGCTATGTCGGGCCACGAGCTGATGGTGCCCGAATGCCGGCGACTATCACGCGCTGGCCTGGCGCGACAACGCGCAGGTGCTGGTGCGCAACGACCGGCGGCGTCGAGCTCCTGTCGAACATCTGCCGCCATCGGCAGGCGATCATGCTCGACGGCCGCGGCATCGCGCCGAACATCGTCTGCCCGATCCATCGCTGGACCTACGACCTCAACGGCGAGCTGCTCGGCGCGCCGCATTTCGCCGAGCAGCCCTGCGTCAAGCTGCGCAGCACGCCGCTGCAGACACTGGAACGGCCTGCTGTTCGACGGCGCGCGCGACGTCGCGTCCGACCTGGCCGGCATGCGCGCCGCGAGCGCGCTCGATTTCTCGGGCTACGTGCTCGACCGCATCGAAATCCACGAGTGCAACTACAACTGGAAGACCTTCATCGAGGTCTATCTCGAGGACTACCACGTCGAGCCGTTCCATCCGGGGCTCGGCCAGTTCGTCACCTGCGACGACCTGGCTGGCAGTTCGGCGACCGCTACTCGCTGCAGACGGTCGGCGTCAACAACGCGCTCGCGAAGCCGGGCACCAAGACGCTACGAGCGCTGGCACAAGGCGGTGCTCGACTACTACCGGCGGCGAGATGCCGCCGCACGGCGCGATCTGGCTGACCATCTATCCGAACATCATGGTCGAGTGGTATGCGCACGTGCTCGATCGTCAGCACGCTGATTCCGCGCGGCGTCGACAGGACGACCAACGTCGTCGAGTTCTACTATCCCGAGGACATCGCGCTGTTCGAGCGCGAGTTCGTCGAGGCCGAGCAGGCCGCGTACATGGAAACGGCGGCCGAGGACGACGAGATCGCCGAGCGCATGGACGCCGGCCGCCGCGCGCTGTACAGAGCCGGGCGCAACGAGGTCGGGCCCTACCAGTCGCCGATGGAAGACGGCATGCAGCACTTCCACGAGTTCCTGCGCCGCGAGCTCGGCCGAATCTCGAAGCCGCAGCGTCGGCGCACCTCCGGCGACGCGCAGCGGCTGCCGCCTGCGCCGAGCACGCTACACTCGACGCATTCCGCAATCCGCGCCGCCCGGATGCCTGGCGGCGCCGATTTCGAGGTTCGATGTTCAACTCATGCTCGCCGGATCGCGTCGATGCTGAGCGCTCCGCCGCGGCGCTGGAGCCGCGCCGACGATCCCGTACGAGAAGTACCGGCTGCCGAACGGCCTCGAAGTGATCCTGTCGCAGGACCGCACGCCTGCCGCTGGTCGCGGTCGACATCTGGTACCACGTCGGCGCGGCGAACGAAGAGCCGGGCCGCACCGGCTTCGCGCATCTGTTCGAGCACATGATGTTCACCGGCAGCAAGCACGTGCCGCGCGGGCTGGCCGACAAGCTGCTCGAAGCCGCCGGCGCGCACCGACTCCAACGCATCGACCGTCGTTCGACCGCACCAACTACTTCGACACCGTCCCGTCCAACCAGCTCGAGCTCGCGCTCTGGACGCACGCCGACCGCATGGGCTACCTGCTCGACGCGCTCGACCAGACGGCGCTGTCGAACCAGCAGGACGTGGTGCGCAACGAGCGGCGGCAGAGCGTATCGAGAATCGTCCCTACGGCATCGTCGACGAGGCGGTGTTTCACGCGCTGTTTCCGCCGGGCCATCCGTACCGCCCGTGCATCATCGGCTCGCATGCCGACATCCAGGCGGCGCGGCTCGCCGACGTGCGCGACTTCTTCAAGCGCTACTACCGTCCCAACAATGCGACGCTGACGCTGGTCGGCGATTTCGATACCGCGGCGGCGAAGCGACTGGTGCAGAAATATTTCGGCTCGTTCAAGCGCGGCCCGGAGGTGCCGCAGCCGGCGGTCGTCACGCCGGCGCATCGTCGGCGAAACGCCGCGTGACCGTCACCGACCAGATCGAGCTCGAGCGCCTCGATCTGGCATGGCTCACGCCGCCGAGATTCAAGCCCGGCGACGCGGAGCTCGACGATCGCCGCCGACATCCTCGCCGGCGGCAAGTCGAGCCGGCTGTACAAGAAGCTCGTCTACGAGCTGCAACTCGCGCAGGAACGTCCCGCCGGGCAGGACGCCTATGCGCTGACGTCGATTTTCGAAATCGCAGGCGTTCGCGCGGCCGGGTCACACCGCGGCGGAGCTGCAGCCGCTGATCGACGCCGAGCTCGATCGCCTCGCCGCCGAAGGGCCGACCGCGGCCGAAGTCGAGCGCGCGCGCAACCAGATCGAGCGCTCGACTCTACCAGAGCCTGCAGAAGGTCGGCGGCCGCGCCGACTCGCTGAACATGTACAACCACTACACCGGCGACCCGGGCTACCTGCCGAAGGACATCGAGCGCTATGCGCGCGTGACGCCTGCCGACGTGCAGCGCGTGGTGCGCGCTCATCTGCGCAAGGACGCCCGCGTGGTCGTGCTGGCGGTTCGCGGCGACAAGAAGCTCGATCCGGATCCGCCGGCGCCGCCAGTCGCGCGCAACCGCGGGCACCGAGTCGATCAACGCCGACGAGCGTGGCGCAAGCAAGCCGCCGCAAGGCCGGCCCGCGCGCGCGTGCCCGCGCTGCCGGCGCCACAGTCGTTCGAGCTCGCCAACGGCCTCACGGTGCTCCACCTGCAGCGCTCGGCGATCTTCCCATCGTCAGCGCGCAGCTGGTCGTCAACGCCGGCCTGGCGGCCGGACGATCCGGCGCTGCCCGGCGTTGCCGATTTCACCGCCGCGATGCTCGAGGAAGGCACCACGTCGCGCACCTCGCAGCAGATCGCCGACGCATTCGATCGGCTCGGCGCGGGCTACGCGGCGCAGACCCATCGCGACACGACCTCGCTCGCGGATCGACGCGCTGGCGCGCAACTTTCCGGATGCGCTGGCGCTGCTTGCCGACATCGCGCAGCATCCGACCTTTCCCGGCCGACGAAATCGAGCGCCAGCGCAAGGCGCGTCTGAGCACCATCGCCGAGGCGCGCGAGCACGGCGGCGCGCTTGCCGACGTGGCGTTTGCGCGCGCCCTGTACGGGCCCGATCATCCGTACGGGACGCCGCGACATCGGCACCGAAGCGTCGGTGCAGCGGATCGGCGAAGCCGATCTGCGCGCCGTTCTGGCAGCGGTACGTTCCGGCCCGACAACGCGGCGCTGATCGTGGTCGGCGCGATCGACGCCGCGCGAGCTGCGAGCCGCTGGTCGAGCGCATGTGGGCGGCTGGCAACCGCCGATGCGGCGGCGCCGCAATCGCGGACACGCCGCCACGCCGGCGACGCGCCGGCGCGCGTCATCATCGTCGACAAGCCTGGCGCGCCGCAAACCGAGCTTCGCATCGGCCGCATCGGCACCGTGCGCACGACCCCCGACTTTCGCGCCGCTGCAGGTGCTGAACGAAGCGTTCGGCGGCGCGCTACACCAGCCGTCTCAACCTCGACCTGCGCGAAGAAAAAGGCTACACCTACGGCGTCGGCTCGCGCTTCAGTTACGGCCGCATGCCGGCGCCTTTCGTCGTCCGCACCGCGGTGCGCAGCGATGTCTCGGCGCCGGCGGTCAAGGAAATGCTTGCGCAACTCAAGCAGCGCGGCGCCAGCGCCGCTGCCGGCCGACGAGTTGCAGCGCGCGCGCGGCTCGCTGACCCAGTCGCTGCCGGCGATGTTCGAAACCAACGGAGCGACCGCGGAGTTCGTTCGGCGACTTGTTCGCGTACGGCCTGCCGCTCGACTACTACCGCCGTCTGCCGATCGAGTTCGACGACGGTGCGCGCCGCGATCTGGCCGCGCTCGCGCGACGCTATCTCGATCCGGCGGCGATGGTCGTGATCGCGGTCGGCGACCGCAAGCGCCTCGAAAGCGCTTGCAGCCGCTGCGACTCGAGGCCGACTGACGGTCTGGTCCGCTCGACGCGACGTCTGTTCTGATCGCGCGGCCGGCGCATCGCTTGTCGATGACCGCGCATGATCGCATGACGACGCTGATCTCGACCGTACACGACGCTGATCTCGCCGACGAGCTCGGCGCATCTCGCCGATCCGACGTGCGTGATCGTCGATTGCCGGCACAACCTGACCGACGTCGATGCCGGCGAGCGCGCCTATCGCGCGGCGCATATCCCGGGCGCGCATTTCATGCACATCGATCGCGATCTGTCCGGCGCAATGACCGGCGTCAACGGGCGCCATCCGCTGCCGGACGTCGCCGACATTGTCCGCGACGCTTCGAGCCGCGTCGGGCATCGACGCTTCCAAGCAGGTCATCGCCTACGATCAGAACAACGGCATGTGGGCATCGCGTCTGTGGTGGCTGCTGCAATGGCTGGGCCACGACGCGGCCGCGGTGCTCGACGGCGGCCTCGACAAGTGGATCGCCGAGGGTCGCCGCAGACCGCGGACGTGCCGCGCGTCGCGCCCGGCGACGTTCGTCGCCAGGCACGCCGACGACCGATCGCGTCGGCGCCGATATCCTGCGGCATCTCGGCGACGGCGTCGACCTGACGATCATCGACGCGCGCGCGCCCGAGCGCTATCGCGGCGACGTCGAGCCGATCGATCCGGTGGCCGGACACATTCCGGGCGCGGTCAATCGTCCCTACGCGCCAACCTCACGACGCAGGGCACGTTCAAGCCGGCGCGCGCAGCTGCGCGCTGAATTCGAGCGCTGCTCGGCGGCCGCGCCGCTGTCGTCGGTCGTGCACCAATGCGGCTCGGGCGTGACGGCGTGCCACAACGTGCTGGCGATGGCGATCGCGGGTCTGCCGGGATCGCGTCTCTATCCGGGCTCGTGGAGCGAGTGGGTCGCCGATCCGGCGCGGCCGGTCGCGCGCGGCAGCTGAAGGATCCAGCGCCGCCGAACGAACGGAAGGCTGGCGAGGACTCGCGATACACCGGACCTTGCGCGCCCGGTCGTCCGAGGCGACCAGCACGCAACGCGTCGACCGGCCACGCGATCGGCGCCGGACAGGCGGCGGCGCAGCGACGTCGGTGCACCTTGCGCGCGAGCGTGACGTGAACGGCGAACGGACGCGCTTCGTCGTCGATCGTGCAGCGGCGCGAGCGAGGCGAGCAGCGCCTTGCGCAACGAAGCCAGCGCCGGCGGAACCTCGCTCGCGCCGAGCCACGCGACGGCGTTCTTGCGCCAGCAGTCGATGTGGTCGAACGTCGAGGACGAACGGCGATGCGTCGATCGCTTCCGCCCGCGCGACCAGCTCGGCCACGCTGCCGCGCGGCTGGGAGCCGAGAAACGCCAGGGTCAGATGGACGTTGCCCGGCGTCGTCGCGCGGCCGCCGGTTTCCGCTGCGACGCGCTCGCGCCAGCGCGGCGAGCGAGCGCTCGCGTTTGCGGATCGGGCCACAGCGCGAAAAACAGTCGCAGCTTCGGTTCGGCCATCGCGCGCAATATAAGACAAAACGGCGCGCGGCCCGTCGCGGAGGCCAGCGGCCGTCGCTGCCGGTTCGCGGCGGCTCGTGACGAATCGGAGCGGCGACTACGCCGCCGGCGCCTCAGCCGTTGGCGACCGACAGCTCGGTCTTCGGCTTGTCGAAGAACTGCTCGTCTTCGGTCGAGCCCTTCAGCGCAGTCGTCGACGACTTGCCGCCCTGGATCGTCTGCGTCACCGCATCGAAGTAGCCGGTGCCGACCTCGCGCTGATGCTTGACCGCGGTGAAGCCCTTGGCGACCGCGGCGAATTCCGCTTCCTGCAGCTCGACGAACGCGCTCATCTGGTTGCGCGCGTAGCCGTGCGCCAGATTGAACATCGAGTAGTTCAGGCTGTGGAATCCGGCCAGCGTGATGAACTGGAACTTGTAGCCCATCGCGCCGAGCTCGCGCTGGAAGCGCGCCACGGTCGCATCGTCGAGGTTCTTTTTCCAGTTGAACGATGGCGAGCAGTTGTACGCCAGCATCTTGCCCGGGAAGCTTGCGCATGGATCGCATCGGCGAACGCCTTGCGCGAAGTCGAGATCGGGCTTGCCGGTTTCGCACCAGAGCAGGTCCGCGTACGGCGCATACGCGAGTCCGCGCGAGATCGCCTGATCGAGGCCGTTGCGCGTCTTGTAGAAGCCTTCGACCGTGCGCTCGCCGGTGCAGAACGGCTGGTCGTTGTCGTCGATGTCCGACGTCACCAGGTCCGCGGCCTCGGCATCGGTGCGCGCCAGAATCACCGTCGGCACGCCCATGCAGTCGGCAGCGAGCCGCGCCGCGACCAGCTTCTCGACCGCTTCGCGCGTCGGCACCAGCACCTTGCCGCCCATGTGACCGCACTTCTTGACCGAGGCCAGCTGGTCCTCGAAATGCACGCCTGCGGCGCCGGCGTCGATCATCGCCTTCATCAGCTCGAAGGCGTTGAGCACGCCGCCGAATCCGGCTTCGGCGTCGGCGACGATCGGCGCGAAGATAGTCGATGTCGCCGCTGCCTTCCATCTGCTGGATCTGATCGGCGCGCATGAACGTCGCTGTTGATCCGTCGCACGACCGCGGGCACCGAATTGACCGGATACAGCGACTGGTCCGGATACATCTCGCCGGCGACGTTGGCGTCGGCGGCCACCTGCCAGCCGGACAGGTAGATCGCCTTGAGGCCCGCCTTCACCTGCTGCATCGCCTGGTTGCCGCGTCATCGCGCCGAGCGTGTTGACGAACGGCTCCTCGTTGACCAGCTTCCAGAGCTTTTCGGCGCCGCGGCGCGCGAGCGTGTGCTCGATGTGCATCGAGCCGCGCAGGCGCACGACATCTTCGGCGGTGTAACCGCGCTTGATGCCCTTTCCAGCGCGGATTCTCCGCCCAGTCCTTCTTCAGTCTTGCCGCTTCGAGATCGTAGTTCATCGCTGCTCCCGTCGTTGCGTGGCAATCCAAGCCGCTCGTCGACGCACCGGCACCTGGTCGACGCCTCGCGAAGAAACGCGCACGGTGACCGTGTGTGCGAGACGCTCGGACGTTAGCGAGGCTTCGCTGCACTGACCGGTGAGATCGTTCGCCGGTCGGCGGGCATGGATGGGGATGATGGTCTAGCCCAAGCCTGCACGCCGCTCGTAGAGCTCAGCCGCGTGTGTAGGAAGATAGCAAATTCCGGGTCTGACAACAGGATGACGCATGCAGCAATTATCTCCACAAATCAGGACTTAAAATTATTTTCGACGATGCGATGGTGAACGACGCGTTCGCAGTTCGCTGCTCGCGCACGGGCAGACGTCGGCACCGATTCGATTACATCGGTGAGTTGTTGGACAACTGCAGACGCGATGCGGCCGACGAAAATCGGAACCGCCACTTGTGTGGAAAGCATTCCGCGAATGCGCGCACGTTGTCGAGCTGCGCACAGTCGACCGGCGGTCGTGTTGCGCCTCAGCCCAGCATGTCGGCCCAGATGTTGCGCGCCCAAGCCTCGGCGTAGACCGTCTCTTCGTCGCTCGGCGCGGGCGACAGGCCCCCGCTGCCCGGAACGACCAGCATCGTTTTCTGCGCGCGGTCGTAGGCATGAACCGACGCGACGTGCACGACTTGCCTTGTCGTCGATGTAGCTGTAGCAGGTGTTGGCGATCAGCGGCGACGGATTGACTTCGCCGCCCGACAGCAGCGCGACGATCGCCGCTGCGCAGACCTTTGCCGTGCTGATTGGCCATGTGGCCGGACTTGGGCATCAGCGGCGCGACCTGGATCGCATCGCCGAGCACGTGAATGTCCTTCTGCGCCGTCGACTCGTAGGTGAGGAAATCGACCTGGCAGAAGCGGCCGTTGGCATTGGCCATGCCCAGCTGGCGCGCGATCGCGCCGGCGCGCTGCGGCGGAATCACGTTGATCACATCGGCGCGAACATCGTCGAAATCGAGCTTGATCGTCGAAGTCGCCGTGTCGACGTCGACCAGCTCGCTGTTCGGACGGTAGTCGACATAGCCGCTGTACCGACCCTCCCACGCGGCGGTGAACAACGCCTTTTTCGACTGCACGTCCTCGTTGGCGTCGAGAATGATCACCTTTGATTTCGGCTTGTGCCGCAGGAAATAATGCGCGACCTGGCACGCGCGCTCGTACGGGCCCGGGGGACATCGATACGGCGCCCTCGGCACGTGGATCGCGAACACGCCGCCGTCGGGCATCGCCTCGAGGCTGCGCGCGCAATGCGACCGTTTGCGGCCCGGCCTTCCACGCGTGCGGCACGCGCGCCTGCGCGGCCGGGCTGATCAGGCCGGGAATGGCGTCGTAGACGAAGTCGACGCCGGGGGCGAGGATCAGGCGGTCGTAGGGCAGCTGCTCTCCGCTCGGCCAGACCTGACGCTTCGCGCCGCGGCATCGATGGCGATCGCCTCGTCGCGCGATGCGGCGCACGCCCAACTTCGCCAGCCCGTCGTAGGCGATCGTGATGTCGGCCAGCTGTCTGCTGCCGCCGATCACCAGGTTGGACAACGGGCAGGAGACGAACGCGGCGTCGCGCTCGACCAGCGTGACGTCTATCGTGCCGTCCGCTCCACAGGCGCAGATAGCGCGCCGCCGTCGCGCCGCCGTAGCCGCCGCCGATGACGACGACTTTCGGCGCCGCCGCGGCGCGCCGCATGAGCGCAACTCGCCGAACGTCCGCGCGAGCAGCATCGCGGCGCCGGCCGCCGAGCAAGCGGCGGCGTGCAAGGGCCGCGATCGGCGGCTCACCGCTTCTGCGCCGCGAAATAGGAAGCCGCTGCTTCGATCTGCGCGTCGGTATAGCCCTTGGCGAGCTGCTGCATGACCGTCGACGGGCGGCGGCCGTCGCGGAACTCACGCACGCGCTCGATGATCGTGGTCTTGTCCATGCCGGCGAGATCGGGAATCGGCGCGCCGCTGCGGCCGGTCGCCGTGGTGGCAAGTCGCGCAGTTGGCGGCGATGTCGCGCCCGGTGTCGTTGCCCGCAGCGATGACCGGCAATGCCGCGCCAACGCCGAACGCAGCGGCGACACAGAGCTCGACAGGAACGTCGGAGCTCATCGCCGCATCGTCGCCGATTTCGGCAGGCGAATTCAATCGCGCGCACGCAGACGACAAAAAGAAACGGGAGCCCTCGAGGCTCCCGTTGTTCGCATGCGAGTGCCGGCGTTCAAGCGACCGGTGCGGCCTCTTTCGATTCGTCGAACTCGAGCGTGATCTTGTCGTCGTCGCCGACGTCGATCGTCACCTTGCCGCCGCTGACCAGGCGTCCGAACAGCAGCTCGTCGGCCAGCGCCTTGCGGATCGTGTCCTGGATCAGGCGCGCCATCGGGCGCGCGCCCATCTGCGGATCGAAGCCCTTCTTCGCCAGGAACTCCTTGCAGCTGCGGCGTGAACGAGGCCTCGACCTTCTTCTCGTGCAGCTGGTTCTCGAGCTCGAGCAGGAACTTGTCGACGACGCGCAGGATGACCTCGTGGTCGAGCGACGCGAACGAAATCGTCGCGTCCAGCCGGTTGCGGAACTCCGGCGTGAACATGCGCTTGATCGACTCCATCTCGTCGCCGGCCTGCTTGTTGTGCGTGAAGCCGATCGAGTTCTTCGACAGCATCGTCGGCGCCGGCGTTGGTGGTCATGATGATGATCACGTTGCGGAAATCCGCCTTGCGGCCGTTGTTGTCGGTGAGCGTGCCGTGGTCCATCACCTGCAGCAGGATGTTGAAGATGTCCGGGTGCGCCTTCTCGATCTCGTCGAGCAGCAGCACGCTGTACGGATGCTTGGTGATCGCCTCGGTGAGCTGCCCGCCCTGGTCGAAGCCGACGTAGCCCGGGCGGCGCGCCGATCAGGCGCGACACCGCGTGCCGCTCCATGTACTCGGACATGTCGAAGCGCAGCAGCTCGACGCCGAGACAGTAGGCGAGCTGGCGCGCGACCTCGGTCTTGCCGACGCCGGTCGGACCCGAGAACAGGAAATTGCCGATCGGCTTGCGCGGATTGCCCAGGCCCGAGCGCGCCATGCGGATCGCCGCGACCAGCGCGTCGATCGCCTGGTTCTGGCCGAACACGACGTTCTTCAAGTCGCGATCGAGGGTCTTCAGCGCGTTGCGGTCGTCGGACGCTGACGCTCTTGGCCGGGATGCGCGCGATCTTGGCGACGATCTCCTCGATCTCGGTCTTGCTGATGACCTTCTTCTGCTTGCGACTTCGGCAGGATCTTCTGCGCCGCACCGGCCTCGTCGATCACGTCGATCGCCTTGTCGGGCAGATGCCGGTCGTTGATGAAGCGCGCAGCGAGCTCGGCCGCCGTCGTCAGCGCCGCCGGCGCGTACTTCACGCCGTGGTGCTGCTCGAAGCGCGATCTTCAGGCCCTTCAGGATCTCGATCGTCTCGGCGATCGACGGCTCGGGCACGTCGATCTTCTGGAAGCGCCGCGACAGCGCGTGGTCCTTCTCGAAGATCACGCGATACTCGTTGTACGTCGTCGCGCCGATGCACTTCAGCGCGCCGGTCGACAGCGCCGGCTTGAGCAGGTTGGACGCGTCGAGCGTGCCGCCCGAAGCCGCGCCCGCGCCGATGATCGTATGGATCTCGTCGATGAACAGGATCGTCTTCGGATTCTCGGTCAGCTGCTTCAGCACCGCCTTCAGGCGCTGCTCGAAGTCGCCGCGGTATTTGGTGCCCGGCGAGCAGCGCGCCCATGTCGAGCGAATAGACGACGAAATCCTTGAGCATGCTCCGGAACGTTGCCGTCGTTGATGCGGCGCGCGAGGCCTTCGGCGATCGCGGTCTTGCCGACGCCGGCTTCGCCGACCAGCAGCGGATTGTTCTTGCGCCGGCGGCACAGGACCTGGATGACGCGCTCGAGCTCGTGCTCGCGGCCGATCAGCGGATCGATCTTGCCGGTCTTGGCCAGATGATTGAGGTCGATCGTGTAGGCGTCGAGCGCGCCGGCGGGCTGCTGCTCGCCTTCGGCGTCTTCCTTCGCCGACTCCTGCCTTGTCCGGCCCTTCTGCTGGCGTCTTGGTGATGCCGTGGGCGATGTAGTTGACGACGTCGAGCCGCGTCACGCCGCGCTGGTTCAGGAAGTAGACCGCGTGCGACTCCTTTTCGCCGAAGATCGCGACCAGCACGTTGGCGCCGGTGACTTCCTTCTTGCCTGACGACTGCACGTGCAGGATCGCGCGCTGGATGACGCGCTGGAATCCCTGCGTCGGCTGCGTGTCCGCGTCCGAGTGCGGCGACAGACGCGGCGTGTGCTCGTTGATGAAGTCGGTCAGGACGCCGCGCAGCTCCTCGATATCGACGCCGCACGCCTTCAGCACTTCCGCCGCAGACGGGTTGTCGAGCATCGCGAGCAGCAGATGCTCGACCGTGATGAACTCGTGCTGCTTCTGCCGCGCTTCGACAAAAGCCATGTGGAGGGAGACTTCCAGTTCCTGCGCAATCATAGTTTCTTTCCGACCTCAATCTCGGCGAGACGCGCTAAGGCGCAATCCCGCCGCGATTAACGCTACGTCTCCTCCATCGTGCACTGCAACGGATGCTGATGTCTGCGAGCGATGCTCAAGCACCTGATCGACCTTCGCGGCCGCCACTTCGCGGG
This sequence comes from uncultured beta proteobacterium, assembly GCA_963697485.1. Taxonomy (GTDB): domain Bacteria; phylum Pseudomonadota; class Gammaproteobacteria; order Burkholderiales; family Casimicrobiaceae; genus PALSA-1003. The sequence goes on along the minus strand of CAVOOD010000003.1, from coordinate 280,715 downwards.
TATACGTTCCGCACACTCCCATGCCTTCGCGGTGAATCTGCAGCATCACCTGGGTCGCCTTCTCTCGGTTCATCGCAAACACAGTCTGCAACACGACGACGACAAAGTCCATCGGCGTGTAATCGTCGTTGAGCAGAATGACCTTGTACAGCGGCGGGGGTTTGAGCCGGGTCTTCTCGGCCTCGAGAACATTGTCGTCACGTTCTTGCATCGCCACCACGCACCCCGCGACGATGCCTAGCCCCGGATGCGCAGCGCGACGGTGGTCGTGCGCGGCCACGACGCGCCGGCGACGCGTCCGTCCCGCGTCGTCCGCCGCACGGCATCGCTGCCGTCGAATCGAGCATTGCGTCGCTACCGTCACCAGTTTGATGGCCCGCACCGGCTTTTTCAAGGGATCGCACTGTCGATGCGCCAAGGCTATCCGGCGCCGGCAGCGAGCCCTGGCCCATGCGCAGCCCTTTCCGTCGAATCGCCACGATTACCATTCTTCGACGGAAGCAGGCATAAGGCAAGTCCGCCCGCCAACTGGTTCAATCGAGCGCACCGCAGTGGGCATGCGGCGAAGCGACGATCGGTCGCGCCGAAGCGCGAGTGCGGGGCCGGAGCGGTTCGCGCTGCGTGACAGGCAGGACGGGGCCGGCGCGCTCGCGCTCGACCGGTGACGCCGCTGCGATCGATTCGCGCTCTGCGGCGCTCCGACGCCACGGTCGGCGCGCTTCGGCACGTTCGGCGCTCCGCAACGACCGCGCTTGCTGCACGACGATCCGTCGCCGAATCGCGTCCGCGCTCGTGACCCTTCGCCGGCACCGGCCAAGGCTGCGCGTCCCAACTGCAGTCGACTTGGTCCGCCCGCTCGCGCGCTCGGGTCACGATCCGCCGATCGCGGGCACGTTGCGCGCTCGGCGACGCTACATCCGCTCGATCATCGCCTGGCCGAAGCCCGAGCAGCGAGACCTGCGTCGAGCCGGGCATCAGCCGCGCAAAGTCGTAGGTCACAACCTTGTCGGCGATCGCCTTCTCGAGGCTCGGACACGATCAGCGCCGCCGCTTCCTTCCAGCCCATGTGGACGAGCATCATCTCGGCGGACAGAATTTCCGAGCCCGGATTGACGTAGTCCTTGCCGGCGTATTTCGGCGCGGTTCCGTGGGTGGCTTCGAACATCGCGACCGTATCCGACATGTTGGCGCCCGGCGCGATGCCGATGCCGCCGACCTGCGCGGCCAGCGCGTCGGAGATGTAGTCGCCGTTGAGATTCAGCGTGGCGATGACGTCGTACTCCTCGGGACGCAGCAGGATCTGCTGCAGGAACGCGTCGGCGATGACGTCCTTGACGACGATATCGCGCCCGGTCTTCGGATTGCTGAATTTGCACCACGGGCCGCCGTCGATGGCTGCGGCGCCGAACTCCTTCTGCGCCAGCGCATAGCCCCAGTCGCGGAATCCGCCCTCGGTGAACTTCATGATGTTGCCCTTGTGCACGAGGGTCATCGACTTGCGGTCGTTGTCGATCGTGTACTGGAGCGCCTTGCGCACCAGCCGCTCGGTGCCCTCGCGCGACACCGGCTTGATGCCGATGCCCGACGTCTGCGGGAAAGCGGATCTTCTTCACGCCCATGTCGTCGATCAGGAACTTGATCAGCTTTTTCGCGCCGGCCGATTCCGCCTCCCATTCGATGCCCGCGTAGATGTCCTCCGAATTCTCGCGGAAGATCACCATGTTGATCTTTTCGGGCGCCTTGACCGGGCTCGGCACGCCGGCGAAGTAGCGGACCGGCCGCAGGCAGACGTAGAGATCGAGCTCCTGGCGCAGCGCGACGTTGAGCGAGCGGATGCCACCGCCGACCGGCGTGGTCAGCGGACCCTTGATCGACACGACGTAGTCCCTGAGGATCGTCAGCGTTTCATCGGGCAGCCAGACGTCGGCGCCGTAGACCTTGGTCGACTTTTCGCCGGCGAAGATCTCCATCCAGTGGATCTTGCGCTTGCCGCCGTAGGCCTTCGCGACCGCGGCGTCGACGACCTTGATCATCACCGGCGTGATGTCGACGCCGGTGCCGTCGCCTTCGATGTACGGAATGATCGGCTGGTCGGGAACCTTGAGACTGATAGTCGCTGTTGACGGTGATCTTCTGGCCGCCGGCCGGGACGCTGACGTGCTGATAGCTGGGCATGAATTCTCCTGGAACTGCGGCCGCGGCAGCCGCACAAACGACTGATTATCCGCGATTCCGACTCGGCCTGCCATGCCGCCATGCTATGATGCGGCTTCGCGCCGCGTCTCCTTCCGGCGTGTCGAACGCGCCGTTCGCGTCGCTGCAGCAACTGCCCCCAACCGTTGCATGGATCTGCCCCTATTCCCTCGACGCGCGAGCATCCGAGCGCCGTGCGCGGACGCATCCCGCGCGGTCGATCCCGGCGTCGCGCGCCTGCCCGCGAGATCGCGAGGACGATGATTCGCCGCCTTCTCGCGCGCCTGGTTCCCGGCACGCATCGCAGCCGAGCCGCGCATCTACGGTCCCGACCGCTCATCCGGTCCGCCGCGAGCCAGATTTCGCGCGGCGCGCAGGACGTCATGCGCAAGCTGCAGCAGGCGGGCTTCAAGGCGTTCGTCGTCGGCGGCGCGGTGCGCGACCTGCTGCTCGGCATCACGCCGAAGGACTTCGACCTCGCGACCAACGCGACGCCCGAGCAGGTCAAGCCGCTCTTCCGCCGCGCGTTCATCATCGGCCGCCGCTTCCGCCTGGTGCACGTGCTGGCCGGCGCGGAGACGATCGAGGTGTCGACGTTCCGGTCGCGGCAAACGGGCGACGACACCGCCGACGAGCACGGCCGGCTGCTTTCGGACAACGTGTTCGGCACGCAGGCCGCAGGACGCCGCCCGGCGCGACTTCACCATCAACGCGCTGTATTTCGATCCGACGACCGAGGAGGTCTGGGACTACGTCGGCGGCGTGGCCGACATCAAGGCGCGGCGGCTGCGCCTGATCGGCGATCCGGTGACGCGCTATCGCGAAGACCCGGTGCGCATGCTGCGCGCAGTGCGGCTGGCCGCGAAGCTCGGGATCGAGCATCGAAAAGAAGACCGCGGCGCCGATCCCCGAGCTGGCGCCGCTGATCCAGAACGTGCCGCCGGCGCGCCTGTTCGACGAAATGGAGAAGCTCCTGCTGTCGGGCCACGCCGTCGGAGTCGGTCAAGAGCCTGCGCCAGCACGGGCTGCACCACGGCGTGCTGCCGCTGCTCGACGTGATCCTCGAGCAGCCGCTGGGCCAGCGCTTCATCGACCTCGCGCTCGCCAACACCGACGAGCGCGTGCGCGAAGGCAAGTCGGTGTCGCCGGCGTTCCTGTTCGCGTCGCTGCTCTGGCACGAGGTGCTGGCCAGCTGGAACGCGGCGCAAGGCAGCGCGGCGAGCGGCCGATGCCGGCGCTGCTTCGAAGCGATGGACCAGGTGCTCGAGCAGCAGGCCGAGCGTCTCGCGATTCCGCGCCGCTTCGAGGCGACGATGAAGGAGATCTGGGCGCTGCAGCCGCGCTTCGAGCAGCGCTGCCGGACAGCGGCCGTTCCGCCTGCTCGAGCATCCGCGCTTTCGCGCCGCGCTACGACTTTCTGCGGCTGCGCTGCGAGAGCGGCGAGACTGCAAGGCGAGCTCGCGGGCCTCGCCGACTGGTGGGAGCGCTTCCAGGATGCCGACACCGGCCGAGCGCGACCGGCATGCTGCAGGCCCGACGAGGCGCCGAAAAAGCGGCGCCGCTCGCGCAGCCGCGGGCGCAAGCGCGTGCCCGCGCCGAAGCAGGCCGCCGCGGACGCCGCAGCCGAGGGCGAAGAAGCGCCGAGTAGCGCCCGTGCAGCGATTCCGGCGATTCGACCGGCGCCTCGCTCGCCTATGTCGGCACTCGGCAGCAACCTCGCCCATCCGCGCCGCCAGGTCGCGCGCGCGGTCGCCGAGCATGGCCGCGCTGCCGCGCACCGCGCCTGGTCGCGCCGTTTCGCCGAACTACGCTCAGCGCGCCGGTCGGCGCGAGCGAGTCCGCAGCCCGACTACGTCAACGCGGTCGCCGCGCTGGTGCACCGTCGCTCGCCGCGCCTGCGCTGCTGCGAACGCTGCAGCGCGATCGAGCGGCAGCACGGCCGGCCGCCGGCGCGAGCAACGCCAGCGCAACGCGCGCGCGGACGCTCGACCTCGATTTGCTGCTGTTCGGCGCGTCGCCGTTCGCGGCAACGGCTGCTGACCTTGCCGCATCCGCGCATGCACGAGCGCGCGTTCGTGCTGAGGCCGCTGCTGGACATCGCGCCGGCGCGCGATCATCCCGGGCCGCGGCGTCTGCCCGCCGCTGGCTGCGCGAACTGCGACGGGCAGCGCATCGCCCGCACGCGCCGCCGCAGCGCCGCGTTGCTCGCGACAAGCCGCCGATGGATATCGAGAAGTGCCGCTATATCGTCGTCGAAGGGCCCGATCGGCGCCGGCAAGACGAGCCTCGCCCGCGACGCTGGCGCATCTCGCTCGGCGCCGACACGCTGCTCGAGGCGCCGCGACGAGAATCCGTTCCTCGCCAGGTTCTACGAGGACATGCCGCGCTTCGCGCTGCCGACGCAGCTCAACTTCCTGTTCCAGCGCGTCGACCAGCTGCGCGGACTGGCTCAGCTCGACATGTTCGCGCGGCACGACCGTCGCCGACTTCCTGCTCGACAAGGACCCGCTGTTCGCGCGCCTGAACCTCTCCGACGACGAGTTCGCGCTGTACGACAAGATGTATTCGCACCTGAAGCCGCAGACGCCGACGCCCGACCTGGTCATCTACCTGCAGGCGCCGGTCGACGACGCTGATCGAGCGCGTGCACAAGCGCGGCGTCGGTTACGAGCGCGGGATATCCGAGCACTACCTGGCGCGGCTCGCCGACGCGTACAGCCGCTACTTCTACCAGTACGCCGGAGCGCCGCTGCTGATCGTCAACAGCGAGCGCCTGAACTTCGTCGACGAGCCCGGGCATCTGCAGCTGCTGCGTGCCCGTATCGGCGCGATGCGCGGCCAGCGCGAATTCTTCAATCTCGGCGCGAGCTAGTGCGGACCTTGCAAGGCGCGCCGGCGGCCGTTCATTCGGCCTTTCGCGGCGCGCGCGGCGGGCGCAGCGCCATCGTGTTGCCCGCGATCGCGAGCAGGACACCCAGCGTGCCGACCCACGTCCAGCGGTAACCTTCGAACAAGGTCGAGAGCGCCAGCGCGATCACCGGCGTTGCCACAGCAGTGTAGGCGGCGCGGGCCGCACCGATACGCCGCAACAGGGTGAGGTACGCACCGAACGCCACGACGCTGCCGAACAGCGCCAGATAGGCGAGCGACAACAGATAGCCGGGCCGTGCGTCGAACGTCCACTCGACGCCATGCACCACCGCGACGACCGCCGCAACGACCGCGCCATAGGCCATGCCCCACGCATTGCCAGCCAGGGTCGGTATGCCGGCGCGCTGGTTGCGCTGGGCGATCAGATTGCCGCCGCTGGCGATGACGGTCGCGCCCAGACCGAACAGCACGCCGTAGGCCGTCGCGCCCCCGCCGCCCGCGACGACCAGCTCGGGCAGGAACAACAGCGCGACGCCGGCAACACCCATCGCGCCAGCGGTGAAAGTGCGCACGGTCAGCGGTGTGCCGAAGAATGCACGCATGCCGATCGGGTTCAGGAACACGATCGTCGAAAAAAGCACGGCGACCAGGCCCGAAGTCACAAAACGCTCGGCCCAGTAGACGCCGACGTAATTCAGTCCGAACAGCGTTGCGCCCACCGCGGCCAGATAAACGTGGTCCCGGCGCGAAAAGCGCAGCGAGCGTCCGGTCGCCACGCACCAGGCCGCCAGCAGTGCCGCCGCAAGCGCGAAGCGATACGAGACCGAGACTTCGGGAGCGACATCGGTGAGCTGGTACTTGATCGCAAGCCAGGTCGATCCCCAGATCGCCGACGGCACGGCAAACAGGCCTATTACTCCAATGCGCATGCGCTCAATCCGCCCGACGGCGACTGGCCACCGACCGCGCCGACTGTATGCAACAAGCCGGATGCCACGACATCGACAAAAAGGCCGACAGGGCATGACCTTTCGCGTCTTGCGATGCAGCCTTGCTGAAGTTGACACCGAAGAGAAACACGGTAGCTGGACCAACGAATGACGGCGCGAACCGCGACCCGGAAGCTTACCGCAGCAAACGCGACGACTGTCGCTCGTTCCGCCGCTCGGCATGGAACTTGCTCAACTCATGGCGAAAACCGGATCGCGTTGGCAGATTGCACTCGTCCGACGGATTACCGGTTACTTTTGCTCGAGGCTGTCATGCGAATTTCGACTTTGATCGCTGCGGTCGCCGGTCCGATCACCGGCGCGATTGCCTTGCTTGCGACCCCATGCGCGCTGGCCCTTTCGCTCGGCGACGCCGCGCCGCAATCGTCGCTCGGGCAGCCGTTGCGAGTCGCCGTCCCGATCGATGCCTCCAAAGCTCAGTCGCTCACCGCCGCCTGCGTCCACGTCATCGCGGACGCGTCGGGCGGCAACGGGCCGCCGCGCCTACTGACGGGCAGAGTCACTATTGATCGCACTGCGGCGGGAACGCAGCTGCTGGTGACGACTGCGCGGGCCGTCAATGACCCGGTCGTCCGCCTCGCCGTACAGGCCGGGTGCGACGGCACGACCCGCCGCGACTACGTGTTGCTGCTCGATCCGCCGGCCGCCGGTGCCGCCGTCGCGGTCGTCGCCAAGCGCGGCGCCGATGCGGCGCCCGTCGCCACGACCGGTGTTGCCACGGCTGCCGTGCCGCGCGCGGCGAAGCCCGCCCCGAACCCCGTTGTCCGCGTCGCGACAGCGGCGCCCGAGACCGCACCTCGCGCGCCGGAGCCAGCGATCGCCGCGATTGAACCGGTGCGCCAGCCGACGATCATGCTGTCGAGTCCGGGCGGAAGCTCTTTCATTCCCGAAGCCGCGGCCGCGGGATTGCCGCGCATGGCATCGAGTCAGAACGGCTTGACGATGCCCGATGCCGAATCGCCGGTCGCACCCTGGTGGCCGCTTGCCGCCGCATTGCTGGTTGTGGGCGCGCTGGCGCGCTGGCTGGTGCCGATGCGCCGCCGTTCGATGGAACCGCCGGCATGGGTCGCCCCGACGGCGCGCACCGAACCCAATCCTTCGGTTTCGGGCGCAACGACATCGAAGACCCACGGCAAGACAGGGCACTTCGCCGCGATGACCGAGCCCGGCCCCGGGTTCCCTCGCGGTGCATCGAAGACCGAACGCACCGCATCGCGAGTGGACGCTACGACGACCAGGTCGCAGTCGCGCGCGGTCCAGGCCGCAGCCACGAGCGAGGACCGCCGCTTTGCCGAATTCGACGCCGACTTGCTGGAAGAGCAAACGATCCGGGCAGAGTGGGCCAAGGCAGTCAGCGATGGCGCGATCGACATCGGAAGCGATTCGATCCTGAAAGCGATCGACCAAGCCGAACGCGAAACCCAGTGCGCTCCGGCGCATCCGGCGCAGGTGGCACTCGACCATTCGCTCGACGACGAGCTGCTGCCGAAGATATCGCGCCGCTGAGTTCGAGGCGGCGGCGCGCTTCGGTTGGGATTCGGGCGGTCAATCGCCCGGCTATTTCGTTACAGGCCTGATCAGTGCTCCAGCCTTGAGGTCACGCGAAGGTTCGAGCACCGACCTCTCGCCGTTTCTGGCGTCTCCGGTGAACACAGTCAGCTCGCCGAGTTTGCGCCCCGGCTTCACCGTCACCTCCGCGGCCTTGTCGTCGCGAATCACATAGAGCACCGTCCTGCCGTCGCGTTGCGTCAGCGCGCCGGCGTTCACCGCGGTCAGCGGCAGCAGTTGCTCGGCTGTGACCGGCTGCGAAAGAAACGAAACCCTGGCGCTCATTTCAGGCAGCACGCGCTGATCGATGGCGTCGAAATGCACGTTCACCGTTGCCTTGCTGCGGTCGACGGCGGGCACGATACGCGCGACGGTGCCGACGAAGCGCGCATCAGGCAGCGCGTCGAGCGCGATCTCGCATGGCTGTCCGACATGAACCTTGACCAGGTTCGCTGCGGAAACATCGGCCTCGATTTCCAGCGTGCTCATATCGGCGATGCTGGCCACTGCGCGCTTGGAATCGGGGCTCGACGAAAACGGCGTTACCAGATCGCCGACATCGGCGCCCTTCGAGAGAATGACACCGTCGAACGGCGCGCGGATCAGCATTTCCTGACTCGCCTTGGCGTCGCGGGCCTCGAGCCGCGCGATGACCTCGCCCGCCTTGACGCGCGATCCTTCTTTCACACCCAGCCATTCGAGGCGGCCGGAAACCTTCGACGATATCGCCGCCTTGCGCGGCGCGACGACGTACCCGGTCGCGTCGACGAGCGCAAACTCTTGCGAGGGATAGATGGTGACGACCGGCGTCGTCGCCACGATCGTCGCGCGAGGCCTGGACGCATACCATGCCTCGCCGCCGACAAGGATCATCGCTATGGCTGCGAGCGCCAGCCAGCGACCGAGCCGCCGATCGCGCGTCGGATAGCCCGCGCTCACCCCGAGAGAAACGGCTCGATCGCCGCCGCCACGCTTGCCGGTTGATCGTGGTGCAACATGTGCCCCGCATCGCTGATCGTGATCATACGGCCGTCGCGAAAATTCGAAAGCCGGTGCTGGAGTCCGCCACCGTCCTCGCCCAGCCAGCGCGGCACAAACGATTCGCTGGCGGCGATCCACAGCACCGGTGCCGTGACCCGTCGCCATGCCGCGCCGGCTTCTTCGGTCCGATAGACGGTCGGAAAGGGCAGCTTGTGGCGAGGATCGGAGCGCAGGCGCGCGGTGCCGTCGGGCAAGTCCTCCGCCCAGTGTCCGGCGAGAAATTCCGCGTGATCGCGCGCCATCCGCGGATTGTTCTTCTGCAGCCTGTCGGCGACGGCGGCGAGATTCGGATACGGCGCAAACGACGGCGGATCGCGCAGCGCGTCCAGCCACTTCGCCAGCTTGTCGGGCGCGAGCTCGGGCTTCTCGGCGGGAATGCCGAAGCCCTCGAGCGACACCAGCCGCGCGACGCGCTGCGGCCGCACACCGCCATAGATGCAGGCGACGTTGCCGCCGAGGCTGTGTCCGACGACGCGCGCCGGCGCATCCGGCGTGAAATGCTCGAGCAGCGCGTCGAGGTCGGCTAGGTAGTCGGCGAACCAGTAGCCGTCGGCACACCACGCGCTCTGGCCGAATCCCCGCCAGTCCGGCGCGAGCACGCACCAATCACGGGTCAGCGCGTCGACCAGAAACTGGAACGATGCGCCGACGTCCATCCACCCGTGCAGCATGAAAAGTTTCGGCGCCTCGGCGTCGCCCCACGTCCGGACGTGGTACGACAGCCCGCGCACGGCGACGAACTGTGAGGTCGAAGGCGTCATGGCCGCAGCGGCCGCGCCCGTCACCGCGAGCTTCGCTCCGCCGTCATTTTTTCTTGCACAGGAAGTTTCCGTCCTGCCATCCGGTGCGGTACTGGCCATCACTTTTGAAACGCACCGGATCCTTGTGCTCGACGCTGCCGATGCTCGCGCACCCGTCGGCGTAGCCTTGCCGATACGGCAGCGGGAAGCCCTGCAGATTGACATTGGCCGGAGGATTCGGATTCTTCGTCGGCGGCGCCTGCGGCTTTGCCGGCGCGGCGGGTTCGGTGCCCGGTGCGGCCGGCGGAGGCGGCTGAACACCCGGCGACGACAACGGCGGCGGCACCGTCGCGCACGCGGCGAGAACAAGCGCAATGGCCAGTGTAACGAGGGCGCGGTGCGCCGGTATCTGCGAGTTGGCGATCATCGGGGTCGGCGGCGAAAGCGAGTAAAATTGTACCTCATGAGCGCGTCCGCGGCCGTCCCGCTCGTTCGTCCATCTGCGCCTGCACAGCGAGTACTCGGTCGCGACGGCATCGTGCCGCTCGACGACGCGGTCGGCGCGCCGCGGCGCGGACGGCATGCCGGCGCTGGCGCTCACCGACCTCGCCAACCTCTTCGGCATGGTCAAGTTCTACGAGGCCGCGCGCGCGCGCCGGCGTCAAGCCGATCATCGGCTGCGACGTGCTGGATCGAGAACGAAGCCGAGCGCGACAAGCCGCACCGCCTGCTGCTGCTCGTGCCAGTCGCGCGCGGGCTACCTGCGCTCTGCGCGATTGCTGATCCGCGCGCCTACCGCACCAACCAGTATCGCGGCCGCGCCGAGCTGCGGCGCGAATGGTTGCGACGAGGCACCGAGGGCCTGATCGCGCTGTCGGGCGCGCGCCACGGCGACGTCGGCGCGGCGCTGCTTGCGGGCAATGCGAGCAGGCGCGTCGCGCGGCGCGCGAGCGCGTGGGCGGCGCGTTTCCCGGACCGCTACTACCTCGAGCTGCAGCGCGCCGGCGCCGCCGACGACGAGGCGCTGATCGCGCGACGCGTCGCGCTCGCGAGCGCGCTGCGGCTGCCGGTCGTGGCGACGCATCCGGTGCAGTTCCTCGAGCCCGACGATTTCCGCGCGCACGAGGCGCGCGTCTGCATCGCGCGAGGGCTACGTGCTCGGCGACCAGCGCCGGCCGCAGGCACTTCACCCCGGAGCAGTACTTCAAGACGCAGGCCGAGATGGCGGAGCTCTTCGCCGATGCCCGCAGGCGCTCGACAACACGTCGAGATCGCGCAAGCCGCTGCAACCTCGACGCTCGCGCTCGGCAAGAACCGAGCTGCCGCGTTTCCGACGCCCAGGGCGAGTCGCTCGACGATTACCTGCGCGCATGACGCGCAGGGCAGGGCCTGCTGCACCGGCTCGCGCAGCTGTATCCTGGCGCGGCCCGGCGCGCGCGCGAGCGCCGCTATCGCGCAGCGCCTCGAGTTCGAGATCAAGACCATCCTGCAGATGGGCTTCGCCGGCTACTTCCTGATCGTCGCCGACTTCATCAACTGGGCGAAGAACGAACGGCGTGCCGGTGGGGCCGGGCGCGGCTCGGGCGCGGGCTCGCTGGTCGCCTACTCGCTCGGCATCACCGACCTCGATCCGCTGCGCTACGACCTGCTGTTCGAGCGCTTCCTCAATCCCGAGCGCGTGTCGATGCCCGACTTCGACATCGACTTCTGCCAGGACGGCCGCGACCGCGTGATCGACTACGTGCAAGCAGAAGTACGGCGCGGAGAGCGTCGTCGCAGATCGCGACGTTCGGCACGCATGGCGGCGCAAGGCCGTCGTGCGCGACGTCGGCCGCGTGCTCGATCTCGGCTACAACTTCTGCGACCAGATCGCGAAGCTGATTCCCGTTCCAGCCGGGCAAGCTCGTCACGCTGGCGGCGAGGCTGCGCGCAAGATGGAGCCGCGCGGCCGAGCGCGGAGAAGAAGCGCGAAGACGAAGTGCGCGAGCTGCTCGAGCTCGGCGAGACGCTCGAGGGCCTCGCGCGCAACGTCGGCATGCACGCGGGCGGCGTGCTGATCGCGCCGGGCAAGCTCACCGACTTCTGCCCGCTCTATACGCGGCCGAAGGCACGCGACGCGTGATCTCGCCAGTTCGACAAGGACGACGTCGAGGCGGTCGGCCTGGTCAAGTTCGACTTCCTCGGCCTCACCACGCTCACGATCCTCGACTGGGCGGTGCGCTACATCCGCGCGCTCGACCCGGCGTCGACGCTGACGCTCGACACGCTTGCCGCTCGACGACGCGCGACCTACAGCTGCTGTTCCAGCACGGCAACACCACCGGCGGTCTTCCAGTTCGAATCGCGCGGCATGCGCGACATGCTGCTGCAGGCGCGGCCCGACCGCTTCGAGGACATCATCGCGCTGGTCGCGCTGTATCCGCCCGGGCCGATGGACCTCATCCCGACTTCATCGCGCGCAAGCACGGCGAGCAGCGCGTCGAGTATCTCGATCCGCGCCTCGAGCCGATCCTCTCGCGCGACCTACGGCATCATGGTGTACCAGGAGCAGGTGATGCAGATCGCGCAGGTGATCGGCGGCTACACGCTGGGCGGCGCCGACCTGCTGCGCCGCGCGATGGGCAAGAAGAAGCCCGAGGAGATGGCGACAGCAGCGCGACATCTTCGTCGCCGGGCGCAGCGAACGCGGCCTGTCGCGAGCCGAAGGCGACGAGCTCTTCGACCTGATGGAGAAGTTCGCCGGCTACGGCTTCAACAAGTCGCACGCCGCCGCCTACGCGCTGCTCGCCTACCAGACCGCGTACCTGAAGGCGCACCACCCGGCGGCGTTCATGGCCGCCAACCTGTCGGCGGTGATGGACGACACCGACAAGGTGCGCCAGTTCTACGACGACGCGTCGCGCAGCGGCCTCGATATCCTGCCGCCCGACGTCAACGCCTCCGAACTACCGCTTCGTGCCGGTCGACGCCAAGCAGCATCCGCTACGGCCTGGGCGCCATCAAGGGCACCGGCGCGGCCGCCATCGAGGCGATCGTCGGCGCGCGCGGCGAAGGCGGCCGTTCACGACCTCTTCGACTTCTGCCGGCGCGTCGACAAGCGCAGCCGTCAACCGCCGCGTGATCGAGGCGCTGATCCGGGCGGCGCCTTCGACGCGATCGAGCCGAACCGCGCGCACGCTGCTCGCCTCGGTCGGCGCCGCGCTCGACCGGCCGAGCAGGCGAGCGCGCCGCGCAGCAGGTCGAGCCTCTTCGGCGACAGTCGGGGCGCGAACGACGCGCCGGCGCTCGTCCCCGCGCGCGCCTGGCCCGAGCTCGAGCGAGCTGCGGCGGAGAAGACCGCGCTCGGCTTCTACTTCTCGGGACATCCGTACAACTCGTACCGACAGGAGCTGTCGGGGCTCATCCAGCAGCCGCTGTCGAAGCTCGTCGCCGAACGCGAAGGCGTGCTGCTCGCGGGCCTGGTCACCGCGATGCGCACGCAGATCACGCGACGCGGCAAGATGGCTTCGTCACGCTCGACGACGGCACGGCGCAGATCGAAGTGTCGGTGTTCAACGAGCTCTACGAAGCGAACCGGCATCTGCTGCGGGAGGACGGGGTGCTGGTTGCCGAAGTGAAAGTGCAGCAGCGCGTCGGCGACGATGGGCAGGTCCAGGGGCTGCGCATCATCGCCGATGCCGTATACGACCTCGCGGGTGCGCGACGGAAATGGGCGCGCTCGCTGCGCATTTCGTGCAACGGCTCGAGCTCGGCGCAGCGCCTGTTCGATCTGATCGAGCCGTTCCGCCGCGGCCATTGTCCGGTGACGATCAACTACTCCAACCAGGCCAGTGGCGGAGACATCGAGCTGGGCAGCGATTGGCAAGTCAACCTGGACGAGCACCTGCTCGCCGGCCTTCGGGACTGGCTGGCGCCTGAGAACGTCACCGTCGTCTATTAGGCGACCTCGCGCGCGGCCGCCTGCAGCGCGCTTTTCCTCGATGCTCGACGACATCCTCGGCCGCTACCGGTCGTTCTTGCGTCTGCCGGACGTCGCCCGGCTGCTCATCACCGCGCTGATAACGCGCCTGCCGATTGCCAGTCTGACGCTGGCGATGCTCACGCACGTGCGCGCTCTCACCGGATCGTTCGGTGAGGCCGGTCTGACCGTCGGCGTCGATCTCGCGGCTTCGGCGATCGCCGCCCCGGTGCTGGGTCGCATCATCGACCGCCGCGGACCGCGCTCGGTCATGCTCGCCACCGGCATCGTCTGCCCGTTGGCGCTGCTGTTCATCTTGCTCGCGGACAAGCTGGCGCTGTCGGTCGCTGGCCTGATCGCAGCCGCCGCGATCGCGGGCGCGTTCGCGCCGCCGATCACGGTGCTGACGCGCACCGTGTGGCGTTATCGCTTCGACGACCCGGGCGAGCGCAAGACCGCGTTCGCGCTCGATGCGGTGTTGATCGAGCTCGCCTTCACGGTCGGGCCGATGCTCGTCGCCCTGTTGCTGGCCGTCGCATCGCCGCGCGCGGCGTTCGCCGCCGCTTTCATCCTGGTCGCGCTCGCCGTGCCGATATTCGCGTGGTCGCCGGCGCTGAAGTACTGGCGTCACCAGCCAGGGGTCGAGCGGCGCCTGCTCGGCCCGCTGGCCGATCCGCGCCTGCTCGCCGTCTATGCGGTGACGTTCCTGCTGATGTTCTCGCTCGGGCTGCTCGAGATTGGCTACGCCGGCTTTGCGACCGCCGCCGCTATGCCCGCGTTCGCGGGCATCCTGATCGCTGTGAATTCGGTCGGCAGCGGCGCCGGCGGCCTCCTTTATGGCGGCACACAGCTGGCGATGCCGGTGGAGCGACAGTTGCCGCGGTTGACCCCCGGGGGCGGATATGCCGAGTACTGCGCGACGCCGGCCGCGTGGTGCCTGCCCTATCCGGAGGGCATGTCGGCGCTCGAAGCGGCGAGCCTGCCCGAGAACTACTTCACCGTCTGGAACAATCTGTTCGACCGCGCTTCATCTGCAGGCGGGCGAAACGGTTTTGATCCACGGCGGCTCCGGCGGCATCGGATTGGCGGCGATCCAGCTCGCGCACCGCCTTCGGCGCCGCCACCATCACGACCGTGGGCAGCGACGACAAGGCGGCATTCTGCAAGACGATGGGCGCCGACCATGCGATCAACTACCGGCAGCAGGACTTCGCCGCCGAAGTCGCCGCGTTGACCTCCAAGCGTGGCGTAAAACGTCATCCTCGATATCGTCGGTGGCGACTACATCGAGAAGAATCCGAAGAGCCTGGCGCTGGAGGGAAGGATGGCGATCATCGCATTCCTGCAGGGCAGCAAGGTGACCGTCGACTGGCGCCACATCATGCTGAAGCGGCTGACCGTTACGGCTCAACCTTGCGCGCGAGCCCGGCCGCAAGAAAGGCGGCGTTGGCGCGCTCAATGCGCGAGAAGTTCTGGCCACTGTTTGCGACGGGCAAGTTGAAGCCGGTCATTCATCGCGTCTTTCCGCTGGCCGAAGCGGCGGCCGCGCATCGGCTCATGGAATCCAGCGCTGACATCGGCAAGATCATGCTGGCCGTGCGGCCGTAGGGTCGGCGCTTGCGCCGTTCTAACATCGGCTGTCAGACGTCGCGCGGCCGCCCGACAGGTCGAACACCGCGCCGGTGGAGAACGAGCAGTCGGCGGTGCAAAGCCACGCGACCAGGGCGGCGATCTCGTCGACGTCCCGAAGCGGCCCAGCGGAATCTTCGACAGCATGAAATCGATGTGCGGCTGCGTCATCTGATTGAACATCGCGGTCTTCACCGCCGCGGGCGTCACGCAGTTGACGCGGACGCCCGATCTTGGCGAGCTCCTTGCCGAGTGACTTGGTCAGACCGATGACCGCGGCCTTCGACGCGCTGTACGCGCTCGCGTTGGGATTGCCTTCCTTACCGGCCACCGAGGCGATGTTGACGATGCGTCCGTAGTTCTTCGCGAGCATCACCGGAACGACCGCTCGGTTGCAGTAGAAGACGCCGTTCAGGTTGACGTCGATCACCTGGCGCCAGGCATCGGGCGGGTATTCCCAGGTCGTCGTGTTGGGGCCGGTGATCCCGGCCGAGCAGACGAGGGCGTCGATGCGCCCGAGCGCCGCGGCCGTCGCCCGCGCCGCAGTCCGCGACGCCGTCGGAGTCGGCGACGTCGACCTTGGGCATCGGTCCCTGCCCAGCGTCGCCGCGGCCCGGTCCAGCGCGCTCGCGTCGCGGTCCCACAGGCTCACTCGTCCGCCGCTCGCCTTGAGCCGCTGCGCGACCGCGAGGCCGATGCCGGTCGCGCCTCCGTGATCACCGCGACCTGGCCGTCGAAGTCAGTCGATTCATTGCTGCGCACCCGTTTTCGGCTCGTCGCGAATCCTAGCACGCACCGGCATCTCGCCAGGCGCGCTGCAGAGCGCGCCAACAGTCGGCGCCGCACAACTCGCGCCAACGACTGGCTCGACCAACTCCTACACCTAAATCGGACGATCGCTGATACCGCAAGCCTCGCCGTGAGCCGATATTTGATACTGCTCAACAGAGCATCGGCGCGGCCTCGCTGCGCGGGTGCGGTTGATTTGCGTTTCAACGACCGACGAGGAGATAGTGATGGAAGAAGGCCAACTGCGATCCACGCCGTACAATCCGAAGATCGAAAATGCCGCACAGCAGGCGCATCAGAACGTCGACCGGGTCGCCGACAAGGCGGTGTCCGGCGTCGGACGCGCCAGCGACACGATGCACCGCGCGGTCAATACGACCGCGGATAAGGCCGCGTCCGCCGCGGATGGGCGAGTCAGGTGCCTGAGAAGGCGCGGCGTGCGCAGGGCGCGATGACCGAAGCAGCCTGCAATACCATCCGGGAACGGCCGCTCACCACGGTATTCAGTGCGCTCGCCGCCGGTTACATCGTCGGACGCATCGCGCGCTGGTAGGCCCTTCGCTAACCTCGGCTTCTTCGGCGCGCGCGCGAAAGCTCAAGACTTGCAGCACATAGCAGCGCAAGCGCCAGAAGGGCTAATGCCCAGCCGCGGTCGACCGGGATCGCGACAGCGGCCCCGGTATTGCCGGTGCTGAGTGCATCGTCGTCGGATGCCGATGCGACGGGACAGGCTTCCGGGATCGCTGGCGGTGACAGTGTTCACCAGGTGCGCGGGCGTGGCGACCAGCGGAAACCTCACCGGCACTCTGATCGTCAGGCCGTTGCCCGCGCCGGCCGCGATCGTCGCACCGGTCGCCGTGACGACGGTCCCGCCTGCCGCACCGGTGACGGCGCCACAGCCCGCAGTCCCGGTTGGCGTGCACGTGGCGCTGCCGGTCAGCACGACACCGGAAGGAAGACTGTCGGTGACCGTGATCGAGCCCGCGTTGGATGGCCCGGCGTTGGCGACGGTGATCGTGTAGATCGCCGTCGCGCCTGGCGTGTAGGTGGCGCTGCCGTCCGTCTTGGTCAACAGCAGCGTAACCGACGATCCTTGCGTATCGGTGTCGGTGGCGCTGTTGTTGCCCGGATTGGGATCGGTCACGCCAATCGGCGCGTTGACTGTCGCAGTGTTGACCAGCAGCTCGGTTGCCGAAAGCGCAACGGTGCCGGTCAATAAGAAGGTCACGCTGCCGCCGGCCGGCAAGTTGACCGACGCCGCGATGTCGCCGGACCCGGATGCGGGGCAAGCGCCACCGTTGGCGCCAGAACAAGTCCACGTCGATCCCGACGATAGCGGCCGGCAAGGTGTCGGTGACCATCGCACCATTGACACCGCTTGGGCCGGCGTTGCTCGCCACGATCGTATACGTCACCGGCGAACCCGGCGAATAGGTCGCACTACCATCGGTCTTGGTGATACCCAGATCGGCGGTCGGGGTCAGCACATCGGTGTCGGTGGCGCTGTTGTCGCCCGGGTTCGCGTCGGTTGTCCCTGCAGGAGCCGCCACGGAAGCCGTATTGACCAGGGTGCCCGTGGCTCCCGAGGCGATATTCGCAACCATCGTGTAAGTCAGCGTCGCGCCGACCGGCACGTTCACCACGTCATTGATGCTTCCCGACCCCGATGCACTGCAGCTGCCGCCGCTCGCCACACATGTCCAGGTCGCACTGCTGACAACGGCGGGCAGCGTATCGGTGACGGTCGCGCCGATCGCGTCGCCGGACCGCCGTTGGAGACGACGATCGTGTAGCTCACCGCCTGCCCAGGAATTGCCGTCGCGACGCCGTCGGTCTTGGTGATGCGAAGATCGACGATCTGCGACAGTGCGTCGCTGTCGGAGGCCGTGGCCGGCAATGGCGCTGCGGGATCGGTCACCGTCACGGTATTGATCAGCGGATTCGTGGCCATGCTCGACGCGTACGCGACCGGCGCGGCGAAGGTGAGCGCGTTGCCGGCGCCCGCCGCGATCTGCGCACCCGTCGCGCCGAAGCTCGTCTGTCCTGCGCTGCCGGTCACCGCGCCGCAGCTCGCGACACCGGCAGCCGCACAGGTGGCGTTCGCCGCGAGGATCACTCCGGTCGGCAACGGATCGGCTACGGTTGTATTCAGCGCGTCGGACGGCCCGTCATTGGTCACCACGATCGTGTAGGTCGCGCTGCCGCCCGGCGTGTAGGTGGTGCTGCCGTCCGTCTTGCTGACGTTGAGATCGGCCTGCGCGGTGCGGGCGTCGCTATCGGAGGCGCTGCCGCTCGCGCCGGACGGAATGTCGAATGCGGTTGCCGCATTGATCAGGGGATCATCCGCCAGGCTCGACGCAAAGACCACCGGTACAGTGAACACCAGTGAATTGCCGCTTCCTGCGGCGATGCTTGCCCCCGTGGCACCGAGATTCGCACTGGCCCGTGCTGCCGGTCACCGCCCCGCAATCCGCGCTGCCGCCGGCAACGCAGCTCGCATCAGCGCTGAGCGTGACGCCGGCGGGCAGCGCGTCGCTGACGGTCACGTTCATCGCGTCGGACAGGCCCGTGTTCGCGACGGTAATCGTGTAGGTTCCGGCCCCCCAGGTGTATACGTCGCGCTACCGTCGGTCTTGGTTACCGATAGCGACACCTGCCGGGCGAGAGCATCGCTGTCGGTGCCGGACCCGGTCGCGCCCGAAAGCACGTCGGTAGCGGTCGCTGTGTTGTCGAGCGGATCCGCCGTCATCGCTGCCGCGAACGAGACCGGCGCGGAGAACACCAGCGAATTGCCCGGGCCGGCCGCGATCGCGGCGCCGGTGGCACCGAAGCTCGTCTGGCCGCTCGCCCCGGTCACTGTGCCGCAGCTCGCACTGCCGTTCGCGACGCAGCTCACGCTGCCGGCGAGCGTCACCCCGGCCTGCAGCAGATCGGTGATGGTGACATTGGTCGCATTAGACAGCCCACCGTCGCTGATCGTTACCGTATAGGTGGCGGTGCCGCCTGGTGTGTAAGTCGAACTGCCGTCGGTCTTGACGACGGCAAGGCTCACCTGCGGCGCCAGCATGTCGCTGTCGGCGCCCGATGCCGTCGCGCCGGTGGCGACATCGGTCGCCGAGGCCGTGTTGACCAGGGGATCGACGACCATACCCGGTGCGAATGCGACCGGGGCGCTGAACACCAGCGCGTTGCCCACTCCGACGGCGATGTACGCGCCGCTGCTGCCGAAGCTGGTCTGGCCGATGCTCCCGTGACCGTGCCGCAATCCGAGATGCCGTTGGCAACGCAGGAAGCGCTTGCAGTGAGCGTCACGCCAGCGGGCAGAACGATCACCGACCGTGACATCTTCGGCGTCGCTCAGGCCGGTGGCCGTAACAGTGACGATGTACGTCGCGCCTCCGCCTGGCGTATAGCTTGTGCTGCCGTCGGTCTTGACGACGGCGAGCGTCAGTTCGGCGTCAGCGTGTCCGTATCGGTCGCGCTGTCATTCCCATCTTGGTATCGGTCACGCCAGGTGGCGGCGTAATCGTTGCTGTATTGACCAGGTTTCCGGTTGCGGCCGACGAAATGTCGACGATGAGCGTGTAGGTCACCGTGGCGTTCGCCGGCAGATCGATCGTATCGTTGATGTTGCCGCTGCCGCTGGCCGAAAACCCCGCGGCACCGCCGCTGCCGACGGCAGTGTACGTTGCCCCGGTCACCGCGGCGGGGAGGACATCGGCTCACCGTCGCTCCGAACAACATTGCTCGGCCCCGTTGTTGCGCGCCAACGATCGTGTACGTGGTCGATCCGCCCGGTGTCGCGCTGGCCACACCGTCGGTCTTGGTGATCGCGAGATCTGCGACGAAGCGCGACGGTGTCGCTGTCGCTCGCCGTATTGTTGGCCGCATTGGAATCGGTGGTGCCGGCCGGCGCGGCGACATGCGCCGTGTTGACAATCGTCCCCGGTGGCGCCGCCGCCAACGTTGGCGTTCACGGTGAAGGTGACGCTGCCCCCTGCCGGAAGCGTCGGAATGACGATGCCGGATCCCTGCATCAGCCCGATCGTCGTATTGACCACGGTCGGGCAGGCGGCGCCGTTGCTCGCGCCGCCGCAGCTTAGGCTCGAGACGCTCAGATTGGGCGACCGCCGGGATCGCGTGAATACCGCGTTGTTTCGCCCCGCCGATGGACCCGGCGTTGCTCACGACGATCGAGTACGTCGTCGCTCCACCGGCGTCGACGCTGGCCACGCCGTCGGTCTTGGTGATCGCGAGGTCGGCGACCAGCGCGATCGTGTCGGTATCGGTGGCGGCGTTGTTGCCCGGAAGTCGGATCGGACACGCCGCTAGGGACCGCGATCGTCGCCGTATTGGCGATGGATCCGGTCGCGCCCGCGCTGACCGTCGCATTCACCGTGAGACGTCACGCTGCCGCCGACGAGCAGGCTGACTGGGACCGAGATATTACCGCTGCCGTTCGCCGGGCCAACTCGACCCGGCGCTCGCGACGCAGGTCCACGCGCCGAGGGTGAGGCCGGTCGGCGCCGTGTCCGACCGTGGCTCCGACGACGGCGCTCGGGCCGTTGTTGCTCGCCACGATCGTGTAAGTGGTGTTGGCGCCGGCATTGACGCTGGTCACGCCATCGGTCTTGCTGATGGCAAGATCGGCCTGCAGCGTGAGCGTATCGACGTCGGTCGCGCTGTTGTTGGCAGGATTCGTTTCGCTGCCGTCACCGTCGCCGTATTGGTCAATGTTCCGCTCGCCGTGGACGAGATCGCGGCCACCAGAGTGAACGTGGCGCTGCCGCCGGCCAGCAGGTTGACCGCAGCATTGATGCTGCCCGAACCCGACGCCGGACAACTGCCCCCTGGCGTCGCTGTACAGGTCCACGTCGCTCCGGTGATCGCCGGCGGCAAGGTGTCGGTCACCGTCGCGCCGGCGACATCGCTCGGCCCGTTGTTGGTCGCCACGATCGTATAGGTGGTCGACCCGCCCGGTGTCGCGCTGGCGACACCGTCGGTCTTGGTGATCGCGAGGTCCGCCTGCGGCGTCAGCGTATCCGTGTCGCTCGCCGACGTGACGGGGTTGGTGTCGATCACCGAGCCGGGGACAGCCAGGCTAGCGGTATTGGTAATGCTGCCTGTAGCACTGGACGCGATCGCCGCATTGACGGTGAACGTCACCGAGCCGCCGTGAAGGATGGTCACGTTGGCGGCGATCGGTCCGCTGCCGCTCGCAGGGCACGCCGAACCGGCGGTTGCCGCGCAGGTCCACGTCGTAAAGCTCATGCCGGCCGGCGGCGTGTCGTTGACACCCAGCCCGGTAACATCGCCCGGCCCGGCGTTCGATACGACTATCGTGTAGGTCGAACTGCCGCCGGGCACGACCGATGCGACGCCGTCGGTCTTGGTTATCGTCAGATTGACGGTGCCGGTCGCCGCCAGCGTGGCGGTTCCCTGCAGCGGATTCGTGACGCCCTGCGTGCTGGTGATCGCCGCCGCCGGGATCGTGTCGATCAGATTGCCGGCGATGTTGGCCACGACGCGAACCGACAGCGTGCAAATAGAGTTGGCATTGACGCTGGCGCCCGAAATGCTGATCTGCGTCGCGCCGGCCGGCGCGGTGATCGTGGCGCCGCTGCAACCCGCGCCGGTGAAACTTGCCGTCGGCGTGGTGAAAATCGCCATGCCGAGCGGGAACAGGTCGGTAAGGCCGACGCCAGTCAGCCCGATCGCACCGGCATTGTTGTTGCGAATCTGGATCGAAAGAGTGGAGAAATTCGGCGCGCCGACGGCAACCGTGGTGGGACTGAACGACTTGTTCACCGTCACGGAGGTCGAGACCAGCGTCAGGTTGGCGGCAACGTCGGCGGTGGTGACACCCTGTGTGGTCGTCATGTTGGCGGCGAGGATGCGATTGGTGAACACTCCCGTCGCCACCGGCGTCGCCATGTTGACGGCGACCGTGCACGGCACGCCCGCGGCCAGCACGCCGCCGGCAAGGGAAAAGCTGGTCGCGCCCGGGTTCGCCGTGACCGTCCCACCGCCGCAGTTGGTCGCTACTGGATTCGGACCGGGGCCGGTGGAGAGCAGCGGAAGCCGGCCCCCCATCGTGGTCAGGTCGTCGACGAATCCGGCGCCGGTGAGCGCGACCGTCGGCGTCAGCGGGACCGTAAGCCGCGATGCGGTTCCCCCCGGACGCTGGCGGGGTCGAACGCCTTGGTCACCGTCAGCGCCCGCTGAACGGCGACCACGCCGGTGATCGTGATGGTGTTGTTGCCGGCGGTCGTGTGCACGCCATCGACGGCATTGTTCGCGATGGCGATCGTATCGGTGCGGTTACCGGCGGCCGGAGCTCAACGTCGAGCGGCAGGACGATCTGCAGCTGCTGTTGGGCCCGACGAGTCGCCGGTCGTGGCGTCAGCGTGCCTGGGGTGGCCGAAGTCAGCGTCACGCCGGGAGTGCTGCCCGGCGTCGCACCGCTATGCACGGTAAAGCCTGCGCCCATGGTGGTAAGATCGTCCCGCAGCGACGTGATCGTCGCATTGACAGCCGTCAGGTTGTTAAGCGTGATCGTCATCAAGTCGAGCCGGTCTGCAGCGCCGGCGTCGTAAACCACTTGCTGCCGGTGATCGCACTGACCGACAGTGTCCCGCTCGCCGCGGGCAATCGCTACGCCGCCACAGTCGCCGGCTGCAATCGTATCGGTGCCGGACGCGCTCGCCGTGACCGGCGCCGTGATCGGCGAGTGGTCGTGCCGGGTCCCGGCCCGACGACGCCGGCGAGGCTGCCCCGGCGAGCGAGAACGCCGTGTATGGCGGCGCCGCCGGCTGCGCGGGCACGGTATTGATCGTGCCGCCGCAGCTGCTCACCGGCAGTGCGGTCGCCTGGATCGTCGCGGGCAGCGTGTCCGTGAAAGCGATCGGCGTGAGCATCGAGGAATTCAAGTTCGGTGACGGTGATCGTCAAGTTCGATGTGCCGTTCGGCGCAACCGTCGCCGGCGCGAATGCCTTCGTCACCTGTGCACCGGTCTGCACGTTGATGTTGGCGGTGACCGCCGGACTGGTCGGCGCGCTCGGTAGTCGTCAACGCGCCGGCGGCGATCGTATGCCGATTGCCGTTGATGAGCGCGTTGGGATTGCGCGCGACGACGTCGACGGTCATCGTGCACGACCCGTTCGCCGGGATCGTGCGAGCCGACAGCGCGATGGTCGCCGGATTACTCGCGGTCGGGCTCGGTGTGGCCATCCCGCGCCGCAGGTCGTCGCCGCGTTGGGCGTCGCGGAAATGGTGATCGCTGCCGGCAGCGAATCGGTCAACGCCGCGCTGGTCAGCGGAATGAATTCGGATTTGGTCAGCGTGATCGTCAGCGTCGATCCCGATCCGCCGCCGTGCACATTGGTAGGCAGGAATGCCTTGGTCCGGTGATATTCGCCGGTTTCGACACGACGAGCGTCGCCTGTGCGTCCTGCGCATTCCTGCCCTGCGACGACGACACGGCATTGGCCGCGATGGTATTGAGATAGGTGTTCGGCGTCGACGACACGACGTCGATCGTGACCTGGCACTGTCCGGGCACGCCGGCGCTGATCGCCGGGATCGTGCCGCCGGTGAGCGCGATCGGCCGCGTACCAGGCGTTGCATTCACCGTGAAGCCGCAAGTGTTGCTGGCGACGTTCAACGGATTGGCAACGACGACGCCGTTCGGCAATGTATCGGTCAGCGCGACGGCCAGTGGCGGCCGACGGATTCGGATTGAGCAGAACGATGGTCAGCGTCGAAGCCTGGCCGGCGACCACTGAATTCGGCGTAAAGCTCTTATTGACACCAACTGCGGCAAATGCGGAGGCGCTGAAGGCCGCGATAACGCAGGCGAATTGAAGATCGCGACAGAGTCTCAACGGGAGTGGGCTCGCGGGCATGGCGCAGTATAGACAGGGCCAGCCCCGCAAGCGCGTCACCGTCCGAACGCCAGCCGTCGGCCTTTACTTTGGCTGCCGCGGCGCGACGGTTGTAGCGCGCATCCACGTGAGGCTCGCGCCGCACGCTGCGGCCTC
Source organism: uncultured beta proteobacterium (assembly GCA_963697485.1). Taxonomy (GTDB): domain Bacteria; phylum Pseudomonadota; class Gammaproteobacteria; order Burkholderiales; family Casimicrobiaceae; genus PALSA-1003. Next base: position 256,896 of record CAVOOD010000003.1, on the reverse strand, counting down.
GCCCTTGGTGCGCCTGCTTCCGCTCGCGTGCCAGACCGGAGTTGCGGGATCCTGACAGCGGTTTGTTCAGAACAACTCGACGACGTCATCGTTGCGTCGGCGCCACAACCGTCGGCCTGCGCAGTACGCCGCCGGCATCGACGGCAAGGTAGGTCACGCCCTCGCGCGACAGAAAGACTTCCGCGTCGCCCTCGAGCAGCATCGCAATCGTCGCGCAGCTTCCGGCGAGAACGCATAGCGGCGCCAGGACGCTGATCGACCGCCAGTGCGTCACCGGTCGGCCGGAACGGGCGTCGATGATGTGGCAATAGCGGCGTCCGCCCAGTTCGAAAAACCGCTGGTAGTCGCCGCTGGTCGCCACCGCTCCGCCGTCGATTTCCACCGTCGCTATCACCGCGTCCGCTTGACGCGGATGCGAAATGCCCACGCGCCACGGCGATCCATCCCGTTGCGGGCCCGCGGCGCGAACGTCGCCGCCCAGATTGGCGAGCGCGTGCGCCGCGCCGCCCTCATGGCAGATCGTCGCCATCCTGTCTGCCGCGTATTCCTTGCCGATGCCGCCGAAATCGATTTCCATGCCGCGTCGCGGCAGGCGCACGCTTCGCGTGGCTCCATTCGACACGCGGCCAATCGATCAGCTCGGTCGCCGCCGCGATTTCGGCCTGTCCGGCAGGCGCGGCGGAGTGCGGCGAAAATCCCAGGCGCGGCGAAGCACGCCCGAGGTGATGTCGAAGCGGCCGGCGCTTAAGCGATGGCAGTGATCGGCGTAGCCCAGCAGTGCGTAGGTCTCGGCATCGATCGCGACCGCCGCGCCGCCGGCGGCGCGATTGATCCGCGCGGTCACGCTGTCGTCGCGATAACGCGAATACTTCGCCTCGATGCGCCGCACGTCGGCTATCGCGGCATCGGCCAGCGTGCGTGCGCGCCGCTCGTCGTCGTGCCAGATCTGCAGCTCGTTCGGCGAGGCCATCGCATCAAAGCTGAAACGGAATAGCGGCATCGCGTAACTATGCCCGAGGCTGCTAGCCGCGGTCGAATCGCGCCGGTCAGAACGTCTTGCTGATGCCCGTCTGGATCCAGCGCGCCGACAGCGGCTCGAGCCCGGGGCTGCCCCCGCCGGGCCGCCAGTCCGAGCGCTGCCGGTAGAACTCGACTTTGAGATCGATCTGCCAACCGTCGGGCAGCAGCTTGGCGATCGTGACTCCCGGGTTCAGCGCGCCGAACGCCGACAGCCGTGTGTCCGCCGTATACGGCTCGCCGAACGAAAATCCCTGCGGGAAAGGCGGGTCGAAATAGAAATCCGCCGCGGCCTGCGTGTAGTAGCGCAACGCCGGCTTGATCGACCAGCCGTCGGCCAGCGGCTGGTGCCACGCGGCCTCGACCGTGTGCGAGTCGCTGCCGAACGAATCGCGCGCATAGCGATACGAGAGCGACAGCGTCGCATCGAATCGCGGCAGGTGCTGGTTGTAGCGCGTGAGCCACGCGACGATGCGCCTGTGATCGGGCCGCACGTCGATCGTCTTGTACGGATCGGAATAGTAGCCGTGCCCCTGCCGACCAAGTCAGGTTCGACTGGCACGATCGCCTCGGGACGACAACGCCTGTGTCACGCCGACGCAGCAGGTCGACCGTGCGCCGGTGCTTGCCTTCGGCGACGCCGTTCGTGCTGTCGATATCGTCGCTCGCGCCGCCGATGCCGAACGCGTAGGTACGATTGCGATCGTCGCTCGATACCCGCACGTCGAGCGACAGCGCGCGAGAAAGATAGTCGCGCTCGGAGGAAATCGCGGCGCCGACTCCGACCGCGGCGCCGTCGAAGTATTTGGTGAGCTTGACGTCGCCCGCCGTGCGGTAGTCGGTCACCCCGCCCTTGCCCGACGCGCCGGACAACGTGTTGTGATACAGCGGCGACGCGCCCGAGATGCTGTCGTAGACCAGCGAGCCTTCGGCGGCGAGCGAGTCGGAAAGCGGCTTGAGCAGATACAGCGAGGGACTGTGCACGTGAATCCGGTCCGCACCGGGCTGCCAGTCGCGATAGTCGACGTACTTGAGCGCGATCAGGCCCTGGTCCGGCGCGGTCTGCGCGAGCGCCGAAGCGGGCATGACGCCCGGAAGCGCGAGCGCGGCCGCGAGCAGAGCGCCGGCGGAACCCGCCGGTCCGGGCTGACGCGTGAGGCGGTGTCCTCGTCGTCAGTTGCAGCCACAGCCACCGCCGCCGACGCCGTAGCCTCCGCTACCGGCCTCCTTGCTGGTGTAGATGTGATCGGCGAGCCGGGCATCGATCGGATCGGCGTCGAACTGCATCTGGCGGCTTCGCGAGCTGTCCCTTTTCCCAGGGTTTCGGCGGCTGCATGCTCGCGCAGCCGCCGAGCAGCAGCGACGATCGGCGACGGCGGCCCAACGCCGCGACGGCGGGACCCGATGCGCCCGGAGCTCTGACAACCGCATCAACGCGCCGCGAGCAAGGCCTGGATGCGGCGCTCGAGCGCGTCTTTGCGCTCATCGCGAAACCCGTGCTCGACCTCGACCACTTTGCCTCGCGAGTCGATCAGATACGAGCTGGGCATGTCCCGCACCGCGTAGGCCAGCGGCGTCGCGCCGGCGCGGTCGTAGGCGACGGCGAACTGCGCAGGGTTGCGCTCGAGAAAGCGCGCGGCGTCAGCGGGATTCTTGTCGACGTTGATCGCGACGATCGCGAGACCCTGCCCCCCGTAGCGGCGCTGCATTTCGTTCATCCACGGAAACGAGCGCCGGCATGGTCCGCACCACGAGGCCCAGAAGTCGACATACACCACCTGTCCGCGCAGGCTTTCGAGCGACACGATATCGCCGCGCGCGTCGCGCAGCGCGAAAGCCGGCGCGGGATCGCCGATCCCGGCAGCGAAGGCCGCGTTGCCGACGACGGCGAAAGCGAGCGCCAGCGCCGCGCGGCGCATCGCGACCGCCTTGGATGCGAACGTCTCGCGACCGGCTGCGGCGCCTGCGCGACCGCTCACTGGCACACGGTGCCGGGGTTCTGAAGCACCTGACGGGTGATGGTCTTGATCTGCGAGACGCCGTCGACGGTGTAGGCGAACGCCGCCGTATTGCCATCGGTGAACGTGAATGTCGCCGAGCCGACGATCGCCACGACCGGGCCGCCAGGCGTGCCGAGCGGCGGAAACGGCGTCGCGTTGAACGGAGGTCCGGTCAGCCGGCCGAGCTGCGTCACCGTGTACACGCCCGGCGCGGTCTTGCTCGCCGTTCCGACCAGCCACATCGGCGTGTGGTCTTCTGCGAACGTAAACCACGTCACGAAGATCAGATCGCCCTGGTGGGTCAGGTTGATGCCCCAACCCGCTTCCGAGCCCGCGGGGCGCCGCCCACCAAAGCGCGGTGTAGTTGGTCGCCATGGCGAGATTGGGCTGCGCGCCGAACGTGCAGGTCGGTTGCGGCCCGAACAGCTGGCGCGTGATCGCCTTGGTCTGCGTGATGCCGTTGACCGTGTAGGAAAACAGCGCGTTGTTCGCGTCGGTGAACGTCAGCGTGCCGGTTCCACCGAGGCCGGACACGGTTGCGCCGCCGGGACTGCCCAGCGGCGGGAACGGCACGGCGTCAAATGCGGGTCCCGTGCCTTGAATAAGGGACCCCGTATAGGTGTTGGGCCCAGTCTTGGTGGCTGCCATGACCAGCCACGTGCCTTTGCCCGTCAGGTCATAGGTAAACCACGACGCGAAGATCGTGTCGCCGTCGTGGGCAAAGTTGATTCCCCATCCCGATTCGGAAGGGTTGAACCAGAGCCCCTGGTAATTGACTGCTGCGGCCGCCGTGACCGAGCCGGAATAGCCGGCGAAATTCGTCGCAAGGTTGGGGATGATCATCCCCGAACGGGAAAGCGCATTGGCACCGTCGGTCGGCAGCGAAGCGAACGTGACCTGGTCGACGAACGCATAATTCAACGTTCCGCCATCGGTCGGCAGGAAGCCGTTGGGTATCACGTAGTTCGGCGCGACGAGGTTGAGGGCTGCGAACCCGGCGGTCCCGATCAGCACGCGGCTGTTGGCGGTCGGACTCGGAGTGGGCGAGCAGCCATAGTAACCATCGCACATCATGCCGCCGCCCGGCAGGTTGTTCGGGAAAATGTAAGTCTTTGTAACACCCATGCGGGTACTGGTCAGCACCTGGCCCTGGAGGAAATCTTTCGCCATCCATCCCCTGCGACTCGTGCAGCACGACAAACTGCACGCTGCCGTCGGCGTTCGAATACATCTGCTCGATCTGGAAGGTGTGAAACTCGGCGCGCGCGGCCGTCGCCACGAGTGCCAGCGCTACAATCGTGAGCCATCGAGAGGAGGGTGACATCGTGAACTCCTGCAATGGGTTGGAGCGAGGCGTCGTCGAAACGCCGCACGGAGCCGTTCGTGCCGAGCTAACAGCGCCGCCGTTGCGGCTATTCCTCTTGCCGGCGCCGGAATTGCCGCGGCCACGCGGCTGTTGGCGTAGCTTTGATGAAGCGCGCGATGACATCCTCCGCCAGCCCTCGCTGGCGGGCGTTCACCCTGCCGTTCGCCCTGGGGCTCGCGCTCGCGCTGCGGCCATGGATGCGCAGGCCCTGACCGTCGTCAACCAGCCCTGGGTGCGGCCGGCTGCCGCCGGCCGTTCGACCGAAGCCTTCATGAATCTGACCAGCACCGACGGTGCGACGCTGGTGGCGGCGCGCAGCGAGCAGCGCGGCGGCGACGACGCTGCACCGGCCGGGGCGCGACGAACGCGCGACGGTCGAGCTTGCGCTTCCCGCCGCGAACGATCGTCGAGCTCGCGCCGGGCAAGTACCGGTTTTCGCTGCGCCGTCCGCTGAACAAGACCGTCACGCTCGGCGACGTCGTTCCGATGACCCTTACCCTGCGAAGCGCCGACGGCGTACTTCAGGACATCGCCGTGCCGCCGTCGCCCGACTTCGCTCGCCGGTCGACGACGAGCGGCGAGCGCACCGCCATCAGCACTAGCGCCACCCAGTCGCGCGGTGTCGGCCGTACTCCTAAGCGAAATAGCGCGGCGCCTACACGCGAAAGCGCGGCCGTCCGATAGCAGTCAGTGCCGCGTCAGGGCAACATGGGCGTGGGTCATCGACGCAAAGGAGTTCTATCGTGCATGCAAGACACAAGCTTCTGGTAGTTGCCTTGACCGCAGCGTCGCTGGCGCTGCCGCTGGCCGCGCAAGCCCGGGTCGACCTCGACATCAACATCGCTCCGCCGGCGCCGCGCTACGAAGTGGTGCCGGCCCCGCGCGTGGGCTTCGTCTGGGCGCCGGGTTACTGGGCCTGGGATAACGGCCATCACCGGCACATCTGGCGCGCGGGTCACTACGTTCGCGAGCGCCGTGGCCAGCACTGGGTTCCGGAGCGCTGGGCCGAACACGAGGGCGCTATCGCTTCGAGGCGGGTCGCTGGGAGCGCTGATACGCTCTCGTCACTCGTAGCACAGCGTCGCCGGCCGGGCGATTGACGCCTCGCCGGCTCGGCCAGCAGCGAAGTGCAAGCTCGCCGGCTCGTCAGGCCGGCGAGCTTTTTCGCACTGCTGGCTGGCGACGGATCAGATATTCGCGCCAGATGAACCACATGATGATCAAGTCGATCGCTGCGAAAAGCAGCAGCGAGATCGCGTGGGTGTGTGTAAAGCGGTAGATCGAATAGCACACCAGCGCGCCGATCAGTGATAGCCCGACCGGGAACGCCCAGATTTTTTCGCGCCACAACGAATAGACCAGGAATATCTTCACGACGCCGTGCGCCAGCAGGTAGGAGCTGGCATAGAGCTTCGTTCCCATCGACAGCTTTTCGGCCGCGTCGATCAGGATGTTGGAGAGCCAGTCGCTCGGGTCGTCCTCGATTTCCGACGCGGTCAGCCACAGCACCAGCTGATTGACCGTTCGCAGCGGGACGAATAGCACCAGCGCCCCTCCGACCAGCTCGACGAGGCCATTGAGTCCTTTCAGCAACAGCGCAATCGCAAACATGCGATGCTGGCGTACGATTTGGGTCGGCGATTTCGGCGCGATATGCATTGTTGACGATCGGCGTCAGTGCGCCGCAGGTGAAAACGGTGCGCCATCATACGTCAGGCGACAGGGACCTCGCCCGTGTCGCGGGAACGTACGCCTCGTCAGCGCACGTCAGGCCGGGACTGGCGTCAGGCCAGTGCGTGCGCGCGCGCCAGCGCCATGACCCGCTCGGCCCGGCGGACATGAGGGACATCGACCATCCTGTCCTGAAACCGAAACGCACCGTCATGCCCTTGCGCCGCCGCGAGCAGCGATTGCGCCTGCTCGATTTCCGACGCCGTCGGCAGGAAAGCGGCGTTGACCGGCGCGACTTGCGCCGGATGAATCGCCAGTTTCCCGGTGTAGCCCATCGCGGCGGCCTCGTCGCTTTCACGTTGCAACACGCCGGTCGCCGCGAGCTCGACGACCGGCGAATCGATGATGCCGATGCCGGCGGCACTGCCGGCGAGCAGCGCGAGCGCGCGCACGACGCGGAATACCTCGAGCATCGCGCCGGATTCATCCTTGATGCGGCGGGCGCCTATGGCAGCGGCGAGGTCCTCGTTGCCGCACATGATCGCGACTACCCGCGGATCCGCACTGCACAGCGATTCCAGCCGGGGTATCGCGCGCGGATGCTCGGTCACGATGGGCACGACCGCGGTCGATCCGACCTGCACTCCCCGCCTGCGCTTCCAGGACGGCAAGCTGAGCCGACACACGCAGAATATCGGCGGCGTCGCTCGCCTTGGGCAGCACGTAAGCGTCAGGCCGGCAGCGGAACGTGCGCGCGATGTCGTCTTCGGCGAGCCCGGTGTCGATCGCGTTGATTCGGATCGAGACGACCATCTTGCCGCGGGCCGCCGCCGCGATTGCGGCGGCTGCGATGTCGCGGGCGATCGCCTTGCGCTCGCCCGCAACCGCATCCTCGAGATCGACGATCAGCGCATCGGCCCCGACACTCCAGACCTTCGCGAGCTTGCGCTCCGAATCGCCGGGAACGAACAACCATGAGCGAAGCAGACGATAATCGTGTGTCATCGGCTATTCTCCCGGCATCTTGAGTCCGGTCGCGGCAGCTCCAATCTCTTCCAGTCGCGCCATTCGGCCGGATATCGTCTGACATACTTTCGAGCAAGTGGCCAAAAGCTTGCGCTGCACGCTGCAACGCGTCGTCGGTCTCGACGCCGGACGGGACGGCCAATGCCGGCTCGATGATGACGCGTATCGTTTGCTGGTCCGCGTCGCGCACCGTGAAAACTGGCAGCAGCGCCGCCCCGCTCAGCCGCGCAAATCGAGGCGCACCGACTGCCAGATGGAGCTTGCCGCCGCAAACGTCGATGCATGCAATCCGCTGGCCTTCCCAATCGCCGGCCGTTATCGAAAGGATGCCGTTCTGCGCCAGAACGCGCATCGCGGCGACCGCGGCGCCCCGGGTCGATCGCGGTCGAATACGATGCGTCCCACCAAGTGCGGCCTTTCGGCGCCGGTCCGAATGCCGTTATACAACGCGATCCCCACGGTGGACTTCGAAAAACCGTGTTCGGGCCGGCTCAAATGCCAAACTCGGTAACCGGCATCATGCAGCGCTTTTTTGGTCGCCAGGGCATTGAAGCAAAAGTGTGCCACCCAGAGCACGGCCCCCCTGCCCGCGGCGAGCGCCGAATCGAGATGCGCCGCGCCCTCCAGACGCAGCATCGGCTTCCAACCAGCGCGGCTGCGGCTGCGCAGCACCTGCAAGTGATGCTCGGTTGCGCCTGCTGCAGCGTCGAGCGCGAAAGCCCGGCGTTCGAACGACGCGTGAGATCCGCCGATGATGCACTCCGCAGTGCGCCCGACGCGTTTCAGATCCGAAGCGTTCATGCTGGCCCTGATCGATTCGAGGCGATAGCATAGCGTTCGCCATCGCCGCTCCGGGATTGTCTGTGCGAACACCCACAACAGCGGAAGTGCGACGGCCAGCTTGGCATCCTCCAACGTAACCCACGGACGCCCAGCCGTCGCGCGCTTGCGTCGTCTTATGGCCATTGCCTCGATAATAGCTGACGTCGTCCGGCGCATTATGGGCGTTTCTTCCCCGCCAGCGCCATGACCGGCTCGCCCGATATCACCTTCGTCCTGACGAGCTGCGCTCGCTTCGACTTGCTGGCGGAGACGCTCCGTACCTTCCTCGCATCGAATACCGCGCCGATCTCGCGCTATGTGATCGTCGAGGACTCGGGCGACCCGCAGGTCAGCGACGTTCTCGCGTCATTCGGCGTGAAGTTCGACTTGATGGTCAACGATCCGCCGCGCGGCCAGATGGCGAGCATCGATCGGGCGTATTCGAGTGTGCGACACCCCGTACATCTTTCACTGCGAGGACGACTGGCGGTTCTTCCGGGGCGGCTTTGTCGAAGAGTCGCTGCAGCTGCTGGAACGGATCGCGACCATCTCCACCGTCAAATGCCGTCGTCCCGGACAGAATGCCCTGCACGATCAGATCACCTACTCGGCCGGCGTGAGCCGCCTGGGCGAGATCGAATATCGTCAGCCGGCGCTGGACGCGCATCCGATCTGGGGAGGCTACTCGCTCAATCCAGGGCTGCGGCGGCTGTCCGATTGGCGCGCGCTGGGATCATTCGCGGCATGCGGCCACGAGACGGACTTGAGCCAGTGGTTCAAGCGGCACGGCATGGGCATCGCAAGCCTCGAACGGCCGGCCTGCGAAACGACCGGTCTTGGTCGCCACGTGCACGACGCCCTGGCCCCCGCAAGCTGGAATGCCGCGATCGGTAGCAAGCCGCCGTTGCGCGCACCACCGCCGGACTCACGCAACGCCCTTTGCCCGTGCGGGTCAGGCAGGCGATACAAACGCTGCCACGGCATGGGCCGCTCATAGGCGACGAACTGCGTCAGGTCAGGCCGCGATTCGGCCGCGCGCGATGGCGTTGTAGCGCACACGTCCGCGCCTAGAGCCAAGCCAGCGCCGCAGGTTTTGCCTGCGGACGACGCGAATCCGCCCAATCCCGCCGCTCGTCCGCGATTGCGCGCTTGATCGCGCCGCGCGGCATGCGTCTTGCGAGTTATCAGCTGCTTTGAGGCGCCTAGCAACGCCGACGCAACAACCAGCCGGGCGTCCGAAGAGAACAGGCTGTTCCATACAACGATCTCACAAGCCGAATCGACAGAGACACAAGATGGCAATCGATATTTCGATGCAACGATTCCAAAGCGTACGCGCCGGCGGCGACGACGGTGATCGACGTCGCCTGGGTTGTCGGGGCCGCGTCCGCGGCTTCACGCTGATCGAGCTGTGCGCAACGCTGTCGGTACTCGCGATCCTCGCGGGCCTTGCCGCGGCGTCGATGAGCTCGACACTGACCAAGAACCGGCTGTACGCAGCCCAGGACGAATTCGTCGCCTACGTCACGTTTGCCCGCAGCGAAGCGGTGCGGCGCGGCGTACCGGTCGTCATTGGAGCGTCGGCGCCGATTAGCGGCAACGCATTCGGTGGCGGGTGGAATGTCTGGGTCGATGACAACGGCAACGACGTTTACGACGCCGGCGAGACGCTGCTGCGATCACACGAAGCTTTGCCGTCGAACATCGTCATCGGCGACGGGACGGTGAGCACGATCACATTTACGCCGATGGGTTTTCTGGCGCCGTCGACTTCGGTCGACGTCAAGCTGTGTTCAGCCGATGCCGCACTCGGCGGCTTCGACATCACCATCCAACCCAACGGTCTGACCGACGTCGCGGACGTCGCCGGGCACACGGCGCCGTGCAACGGATGATGACAATGAAACGACGCACGCAAACGGGATCGGGATTGATCGAGTCGCTGATCTCGATCTTCGTCGTATCGATCGGTTTCGTCGGGTTCGCGGGGCTGCAGATCAAGGGATTGGCGGCGGCGAACGACTCGATGTTCCGCAGCAAGGCCGTTTACCTGTCGTATCAGATCGCGGACCGCGTGCGCGCGAATCTGCCGGGCGTCCAGGCCGGCTCGTACGACGCCTTCGTGAGCGCGGTCTCCAGCCCCGGTTGCATCAGCACCGCCTGCACGGCCGCCCAGGTGGCGCAAAACGACTTCTACGAGTGGAGCGCCGAAGCTGCAGCGCTGCTCCCGTCCGGATCAGGCGTGATCTGCCTCGACAGCACGCCGGACGACGGAACACCGGATGCCGCGGCGTGCGACGGTGCCGGCGACGTGCTGAGCATCAAGCTGTGGTGGTCGGAAAAGGGCGTCCAGCACCGCTTTGTCACCACGCTGCGGCCATGAACGCACAACGACAGACCGGGATGGGACTGGTCGAGCTGATGGTGTGGGTCGCGGTCAGCCTGCTCATCGTCACGATCATTGGAATCATCTACGTGAACAGCAAGCAGCTTACCCGCGTCAACGACACGATTTCCCGGATGCAGGAGAACGGCCGCTTTGCGGTTTACCTGATCGACCGCGACCTGCGGATGGCCGGCTACCGGGGCTGCAACGGCTCGGCGGTGACGCCAGCGAATCTCCTCAACTCGACCGCCTACCCCTACCAGTTCGATGTCGGCATCGCCGGGTATCACGCAGGCGGCGGCACCTGGTTGCCGGCGCTGGATGCGAGCATCTCGGCACTGAACCCGCCGCCGCTCAGCGGCGCGGACGTAGTGACCATCCGTCAGATCGACGGTCCCGGCATCCCCCTCATCGCGCCGATGGCAAGCTCATCCGCCGATCTGCAGGTCGGACCGGGCAGTCACCTCGCGCCGGGCGATGTGCTTCTGGTTGCCGATTGCGGCGGCGTCGGCGATCTTCAACACGACCACTGTCAATTCGGTGAGCGGCGTCGTGGGGCACGCGACGGGCAACGTCGTGGTTCCGGGAAACACCAGCAGCGACCTGGGACACGTCTTCAGCACCGACGCATCGGTCTATCGTCTGGTTACGCGCACCTACTACGTGGCGCCCAGCACGCGCAGGGCCGGAACCAATTCACTTTGGGCCAACAGCGTGCCCGCGTACGACGGGCAGCCGCAACCCGAAGAAATGGTCGAGGGCATCGAGGGATTGGCGTTGCTGTTCGGCGAGGACCTCGATGGAGTGCGGGCCGCCAACCGCTACGTCGCCGCCGATGGCGTCGGCAACTGGAACAACGTCGTCAGCGTCAGGGCGCAGATCCTGCTCGCAACGGTCCGCGACAACGTCGCGACCTCCCCGCAGCCCTATGCCTTCGCGGGCACCACGACAACACCGACCGACAAGCGCATCCGATCGACGCTTTCGTCGGTGATTACCGTCCGCAACCGGGTCCCTTGACCGTCATGCGCAAACTTTCGCCATGCCGGCGCCGTCGGAACCGCGAGTCGGGCATGTCGCTGTTTCCGGCGCTGATGTTCCTGCTCGTGCTCGTCGGTGATCGGCGTTGCCGCGCTCAACAGCACATTGCTGCAGGAAAAGATGGCCGGCAATACCAAGGACTCGAACGTGGCGTTCCAGGCCGCGGAGGCCGGACTGCGCGACGCCGAAGCCGACGTCGTCAAGAACGTCACGTCGGCGACGCTGTTCACATCCTCCTGCACGAACGGGCTGTGCACGCCGCCTTCGACGTGGCCGACCCCAACGTCCGTCGACATCTCCAAGGCCGTCGATTGGGGAAACGCCGCGAAGGTTCGCGTCTACGGCAGCCAAACCGGCGCGCCTGCGCTCGCGGACGTCGCCGCGCAGCCGTTGTACGTCATCGAAAAGCTGTCGAGCCTTGCCGTGGCGCCCGGCGGCAGCGCGGGGATCGGCCTGCACGCCGCCCAATTCCGGCGGGACCGCATATCGCCTGACTGTCCTCGGGACGGGGCGCGCCTCGAATCGCACGTCATCCTGCAATCGACTTTTATTGTGAGTGGCCCATGAACCGGTTGCAACGGCAGTTGTTGGTCTTGATCGTCGCACTTGTCGCGGCGCCGTCTTCTGCGGCACCGTTGTCGATCTCCCAGTATCCGCTGTTCCTGACGCACAAGACGCTCCCCAACGTCCTCATCATCTACGACAACTCGGAGTCGATGGACGGCACGATGGCTGGAAAGCTGATCGCCGGAGACGATCCGACGACGCGAGGCAACATCGCGCGCAGCGTCATCCGCAGCACGGTCACCAATTTCTCGGGCCTGTTCAACTGGGGACTTGAAACCTTCGCCATCGGTGGCGCGGGACTCTATTCGACCTATCCGTACTGGCTGGGCAACGAACAGACGATGGTGTTCACCGACGACTGCGTGAACGGCATCTCTGCGTCCAACAACGGCCTGCGCTGCATCGCCAATCCGCAGTGGAACGGCACGAGCGTAGGCGATCACTACGTGACCTACGACCGGGCCAGCGACGACCCCGACATCAACGACGTGCTTTATATCGGCTACTTCGGAACCGGGGCGTGGGCAACCAGTGCTGGTGGCGGAGCCTATAACTTCTATTTCACGCACAATCCGGGGACCCCGTTCGAAGCCAATATGACGAACTATTGGACGACGTTCGGCTTCACGCCCACCGACGCCGGCTACATCCCGTTCAACCCGCCTATCTCGAGGCAGTTGTACGCCTATCGCGCATGGGGATTTTACGCCGGCGTCAACGGATACGGATCCATCGCGGAACCGGTTGCTTCTTCGAGCACATCCGGACATGTGAGCACGATCATGTCGCTGATGGCTCCGGAAACCCAGTATGGCGCGGATATCAAGAACGCGGCCGTGTTCACTCCGCTCGCCGGGAGCATGGTGACCGCGAACCAGTATTTCTCCGGCAGCGGCGGTTACACCTCGCCGATCGCCCTGTCCTGCCAGAAGAGTTTCGCGCTGCTCGCGACCGACGGAAATCCGACGTCCGACCTGTCCGGCAACATGTATGCGCTGTCGGACCAGCAGAACGTCTACAACGCCGCGACCAGGACGTGGACCTTTTCAAGGGCGGCGAACGACGTCTTTCCGCAGATCTCCAGTTTGCGCAACATATCGGTCAGCGGCCACGTGCACGACATTCAGACTTACGTCGTCGGCCTGGGCGACACGGTCGCGAACCCGGGATCGATCGCGGTGCTGAATCAATTCGCGAGCCTGGGCGGAACCAACCAGGCGTATCTGGCCCAGGATGCCGCTTCGCTGGCCAGTGCGTTCCAGGCGATTGCCGTCGACATCGAATCGAAGACGGCGGCGGCGTCGGCAGTGTCGCTCAATGCCGGCTCGTGGGGAACGGGCACCAATCTCTACCAGGCGCGCTTCAACAGCGGCGACTGGTCGGGTCAGTTGATCGCATACGTGGTGAACCAGGACGGCTCGCTCGGCGGCCAACTCTGGGATGCTGGCCAGGTGATCAACGGCCAGAACTGGGACACGGGGCGAACGATCCTCACCTACAAACGCTCCGCCGCGATGGGCAGCCGCGGCATTCCGTTCCGCTGGCCGGCGAGCTACCCCGGCGCACCCGCAGACACCGAACTGGACCTCGCGCAGTCGTCGCTGCTCAATGGCGACATGGCGGGGAACGCCGATGGCTACGGCGCACAGCGGGTGACATGGATTCGCGGCGACGCAACGAACGAAGGCGGGACCTGCGGCACGTGCACACCTTCGTTCCGCAGCCGTCCGACCAGCAAGCTCGGCGATATCGTCCACTCGGCGCCGACCTACGTGGCGGCTCCGGCATTCGGATACCCGGACAACATGGAAGCGGCGGCCTATAGCGCATTCGCCGCCGCCAACGCGAACCGGGTCCCGACGATCTACGTCGGCGCCAACGACGGCATGCTGCATGGCTTCGACGCCAGAACCGGCGTCGAGACGCTTGCCTACGTGCCGACGCCGGTCTATCGCAATCTGAGCGCACTATCGACGCAAAACATCAGCGCGAATCCTGGTGATCCCAGCGCGCATCACTATTACGTCGACGGCTCGTCGACCGTCGGCGACGTTTTCTATAACGGAGCGTGGCACACGATGCTCGCCGGAGGCCTCGCTGCCGGCGGGCAAGGCGTCTACGCTCTGGACGTCACCGATCCGACCAAATTCAAGCAGCCGACCGCCAGTTCGGTCGTGCGCTGGGAGTTCACTGACAGCGACGATGCGGACGTCGGCTACGTCTTCGGTCAGCCGTTGCTTGTAAAGACCAATAACGGCCGCTGGTCGGTCATTTTCGGCAACGGCTACAACAATACCGACGCCGACGGCAGCGCCAGCACGAGCGGGCACGCGGTGCTGTTCGTGCTCGATGCGGAGACCGGCGCGCTGCGCGCGAGAATAGACACCCAGACCGGGAGCACCACGACGCCGAACGGGCTCTCGGGCCCGATCGCCGTCGACACCAATGGAGACGGTATCGCCGACGTCGTCTACGTCGGGGACCTGGCCGGCAATATGTGGAAGTTCGACCTGTCGTCCGCGACGCCCAGCGAATGGAACGTCGCTTTCGGCGGATCGCCGCTGTTCAGCACCGGCGGCCAGCCGATCACGACACGCCCGGAAGTGACCCGGTTCACCCAGGGCGGCTATCTCGTCGTTTTTGGCACCGGTCGCTACATCGATACGCAGGACAACGCATCGACACAGGCGCAGACTTTCTACGGGATCCGCGACAACGGCGCGGCGATAAACGGGATGTCGAATCTGGTCAAGCAGAACGTCGTCGCGACCGCGGCAGGCGCCGACAACAACACGTACCGGCTGACGACACATGCGGTCGGCCCGGCGACGCTGGACACCGCCTTGCCCGGCGATGATACAACGGCGGTTGCGACCTATAACTCCTCGAAGAACGGCTGGTATCTGAATCTGCCGACGTCGGGCGAGCGTTCGGTCACCGATGCGGCCATCCGCTCCGGCCGGGTCGTCTTCAATACGCTGATCCCGAATACCGATCCATGCGGATTCGGCGGCACCGGCTGGGTTATGGAAGTCGACGTCATGACCGGCAACCGGTATGACAAGCCCACTTTCGACACCAACGGCGACGATGCGATCTCGCTCGGCGACCTCGTCGGCTATAACGGCGATCCTGAAAACACCAGCGGGCGACAGATCAGCAGCATTCCTGCGGCGGCGGGCTTCCTGCTATGCACCGCTGGTGTCCGGACAGTCTCCGAAGGAGAACAAGTACGTCAACGAGTCGTCGGGCAGCGTCGAGAAGATTCTCGAGGGTGCCGGCGCGGGTGCGCAAGGTCGCAAGTCCTGGCGTCAGATTCAGTGAAAGGCGAAACAATGAACAAGCTTCTGTGCGTCATCTGTCTGCTGGCCGTTTCGGGCCACGGCCTTGCGATCAAGCCGACCGGGACGCCGCCGGCCACGTCGAATGTCGTTCCGCCGAAGCCGGCCGATCTGCGGTCCACGACAGCGGCCCGGGACGACAGCTCAGGCTTGCGCAAGGGGACGATCGAAGCGGTGAGCACCGGCGGTGGCACATTCCACGTTTACGGGCAGCGTCTTACATTCAACGCCAAACAGGTGAAGGTGTTCGGCGCGGACGGCAAGCCTTCGAACATATACGCGCTGCGCATCGGGACGCGTGTGCGATTTGCGCTTGACCCCGCCGACCCGTTGCACCGCCGCGTCGCGCTTATCTACGTCGACTGACAGGGACGACGTCGCCGTGCGCTCACGCGGGTTCTCGCTGATCGAAGTCCTCGTCACCTGCGTGATCGTCGGGATTCTGGCGGCGATCGCATTGCCGAGCTATCAAAAGCAGATTCAGAAGACGCGGCGATCGGACGCGAAATCGGCGCTGATCGGCGCAGCGGGCCAGATGGAGCGCTATTTCACCGAGCGAAGCACCTATGCTACGGCGACACTCGGAAGCGGCGGCGTTTATGCTGCCACGACAGAGAATGGCTACTACACGCTGTCGCTGGCGAATCTCTCCGCCACCACCTATACGCTGCTCGCAGCCCCGGCAGGCGCGCAGACCGGCGACCTCTGCGGCACGATGAGCTATACCGAACAGGGCGTGAAGGGTGTGACCGGCTCGCTGCCGGTGACCGAATGCTGGTAGAAGGCGGCCTGGCGATCCGCCAGTGGCGCGAATCGCCTGGGTCTGGTCAGCGTCCGGTAAGTTGCCTGCGAAGCGACGAGCTCCAGGCCAGCAGCTTCTCCGATGCAATCGAGGACGCGATCAGGGCGTCGTAGGCGCGGAACGGAACGCTGAACGGGCGCTCTACCGACGCCGTGTCGGTGACCAGATGCACGGTGATGAACGAGCTTAGCTCGCGCAGCGCGCCGCGGATTTCGGACGAACCTTCGGCCTTGCTCATCGGCGGGCCGAAACGCCGGGGCCGCACCTGAGCGCGCGCTTTGACCACCGGCCAGAATGTGATCTCGGCGACGTAATCGCTGCGGCTCATGTAGGGGCCCGAGACGCCCATCGTGTCGATCATCAGCGGATTCCACGTTCGATCAGCGTTGATCTGGGCGGCCAGGCGGCAGCCTTTGTCGATCAGATCCTTCGCCTCCGCGCGTTCCAACGGCGCGATGACGCGCGCCTGCGCGAACTCGTGGAAGCGTTCGGTCAGCCGGTAGTTGCCGGCTGTCTGGGGGTCGGGCTGCAGCAATCCTGCGGTCACGAAGGAATGAAGGAGCGCATCGCCCTCGGCCGTATCGACCCGAAAGTCTTCGCGCAAGGTCTGCGCGTTCACCCGCACGCGCTCTGGCGGTAGCCCGAATACGCGGGACAGCGTCCGCTCGGTGCCGCGGCGCAGATCCAATGGCTCCAGGCCGAAATACAGCTGATTCGAGATGAGCGTTCGTATTTTCATTTTCGGCGACTTGCCATTGTCATAATCGTAGATGCAATCTATACAAAAACGCAATCGTTGTACAGAGCGATTGTTAGCTACATGTTTATGACCATGGGGGGCCGGGCCAACCGCCTTAGCGGGACACCAAGTGCGTCAGCCCGATGACGACGGCGAACGCGACCGCCGCGACAGGCACGGCGGCCGCGAAACGGGCGAAGCTTCGGAATCGCCGCCCGTGGTCGCCGCTGTGGAGCTCGTAGAAAGCCTGCTCGTCGCGGAGCCGCTGCTCGCGCGTCTGCTCCGCCATCCGGCGGCGCGATCCGTTGAAAAGTACGGCGAGCATATAAATCTCATGCATCAAAGTCTCCTAGGCAAAAATTACAGAGCGAGCGCCCACTATCGCAACGGCAGCCGCAACGGCAGGCTTGTCGGATTCTCGAGTTCGCGCATGCGCCGCTCGAGGTCGTAGATGTCCGTCGCACCCGCCAGGTAGGCTTCGCGCTGTTCGCGCTCGAGGCGAGAGACGTAGGCGGCCAGCCGCCGGAAAAATGTTCCGACGAAATTCCCGTCTTCCCCGGGTCGACGCAGCGTCATAGGGCAGGTCCGATGGATCGCCGCCCGCCTCGCGCGAAACGGTCGGCCAGCGCTTTTTTCGCCCGGCTCATCAGCCTTGCGATGTATTGATTGCGGATATCGCGCGCGATGCGCTCGATGACCAGATACTCGAAGTGATCGGGCCCCGTCGGCGGCTGCGTTGTGCGTTGCAGCATATCCGAGGTATAATCAGCGACGGGAGGCGTTGGGGAGCGGTGGCTGAATGGCGCTTCCAGAGTGCCGTCAAAGGCGAGTCTCAGGGTTTTCATGGCGAGTTTCAGATCTGTAAGCCATTAATAAGACAGCTTTAATGTGGCCGCACTCTTAGTTGTACCGCGATCGGCCGGTCCGATCCAATCATATGTGGCAATGGCGTCCATCAGGTCGGCGAAACATGAGCAAGATCATGGTGCAACGCAATAACATGCCGTCGCCCGCCGCCTTTGAGACGCCCAGGAACGAACGTCATGGACCTCAATCAACTACGCTCCTTTGTCACCGTCGCCCGCTTTGCCCATCTGACGCGCGCGGCTGAGGCGCTGCATCTGAGCCAGCCGGCGATCTCGGGCCACATCAAGGCCCTGGAGGAGCAGTTCGGCATCAGCCTGTTCGAACGGACCTCGTCGGGGATGGACTTGACCCCGTCCGGCCGCCGGCTCCTGTCGGAGGCCGAGCAGATCATCGGCGCGGTTCAACATCTGCAGCATTCCGCCCAGGGTTTGCGCGGACAGCCGACCGGTCGCCTGAAGCTGGGAACGGTGCTCGACCCCGTGGTGCTTCGCGTCGGCGATCTGCTGGTGCGTGCGCTCGATCGGTACCCGCAAATCGAACTCGAGCTGCATCAGGTCCTGTCGAGCGACGCGCTGACGCGAGTGAGCGAGCAATCGCTCGACGCAAGTTTCTATTTCGGCGCGCTCCCTGCCGCTGACTTGCGCTCGATCTCCGTTGCGAGACATCAGCTACCGAGTCGCGATGCCGCTCGCATGGGCGGACGAGCTGGTCGGCGCGTCATGGGATGTCCTAGCCGACCGGCCGTGGATCGTGGCGCCGGAACCGAGCTCACACCGGCAACTGGTGACCGAGCTCTTCGACGGTCGTCCGCAACCGCCGCGCATCATCGAAGCCGACAACGAGTCACTGATCGTCAATCTGGTCGAATCGGGTGTCGGCGCAAGCCTGATCCGCGCGGAAATCGTCGCGCCGATGGCCGACGCCGGGCGCGCGGCGATCTGGCCCGGCGCCGGCGTGACGACGCGGCTTTGGCTCGTCCATGCCGCCGATCGCGACGGCGATCCGCTGCTCGCCGCGCTGCGCGACGTGCTGCTCGAGGTTTGGGCCGACGCGCCGGAATCCGAGGTGCAGCCGAGCTAGGCGCGGGCGCAGCTCCGACCTCAGACGCGTTTGCGCCGAGAAGCTCGCTCAATCGGCCGGACCGTTTGATGCATAATCGACGCGGATCGCATTGGCGCCGTCATTTTCGTCTTTCCGGACACGAGACGCCGGATGGGCACGGCGCGCGGAGGCTTCAGTGCTACCAATCGGCCGGCATCTGTGCGCGCTTCTGCCGCTGGCATTCTGCTGCATCGCCGGGGCGACCGACGCGGCCAAGATATTGCGCGTAGCCTCACCCGACATCGACACGCTCGATCCGCAGCAATTCTCCGACGATCCGTCATTCGAGGTGCTGATGGCGATGTACGAGCCCTTGTACGAATGGGACTACCTCGCGTCGCCGCCCAGACTCTCGCCGCTGACCGCTACGGGTCCGCTCGCGATCACCGACGACGGCAAGACGTGGACCGCGCATCTCAAACCCGGGATATTTTTCACCGATGATCCCGCTTTCAAGGGCAAACCGCGCGAGCTCGTCGCCGAGGATTACGTTTACTCGTACAAGCGGTGGCTGGACCCCAATCTTCGCCGGGGCGGCTCCCCGATAACGACCGACCTGATCGTCGGCATGCGGTCCGTCGTCGACGCCGCGCGCAAGAGCGGCAAGTTCGACTACGATCGGCCGATCGAGGGCTTGCGTGCGCTCGATCGCTATACGCTGCAGCTCAAGCTCGTCGAGCCGAACTACCCGATCATTCGTGACCTCCTCGGTTTCGTTGGCGCCGCCGCCCGCGAAGTCGTCGATGCCGCCGGCGGCGACATCCGCACCCGGGCGGTGGGAACCGGGCCGTTTCGCCTGCGCGAGTGGAAGCGCGGGTCGCGCATAGTGTTCGATGCCAATCCCGCCTACCGGCGCGTCGAGCTTTCCTGCGAGCAGCGATCCGGCGCACGCGGCGCTGGTGCGCAGCATGCAGGGAAAACCGTTGCCGCAGATCGCGGTCGTCGAAGTCAACATCATCGACGAGGACCTGCCGCGGGTGCTGCAATTCGAGCAGGGCGGCCTCGATTACATCGGTATCCGCGGCGAAGTCGCGAACAGGCTTCTCGCCGACGGCGCGCTCAAGCCAGAATACGCGCGGCGCGGAATCACGCGGCGTATCTTTCCGGAGCCTTTCCTCTTCTCGTTCTATTTCAACGTGGCCGACCCGGTCATCGGGGGCTTGAGCAGCGAGCGCATCGCGCTGCGCCGTGCGATCGCCGCAGCGCTCGACGTCGAAACGCTGGTCAAGGTCGTGTACGCAGGCTACGCGCTGCCTGCGAATCAGATCGTGCCGCCCGGTGTGGGCGGACATGATGCAACGCTACCAACAAAACCCCTGTACGATCCGGCAACGGCGAAGGCCTTGCTGGATCGCTTCGGCTATGCCAAGGGCGCCGATGGCTATCGCACGACGCCGGACGGAAAGCCCTTGACGCTGATGCTTACCTTGCGCTCCAGCCCGGTATCGCGCGAAATCCAGACGCTGACCAAACGGGACCTGGATGCGGTCGGCCTTCGCACCGACTACCGGCTGACGCCGTTCCAGGATGCGATCAAGGAGCTGGAAAAAGGGCAATTCCAGATGTACTTCGGCGGCTTCGGCGGTTCGCCCTCGGGCTGGCCGGAGCTCTTCCAGCTCTACAGCAAGCAACCGCAACGGGTCAATGTCTCGCAGTTCAAGCTGGACGAATACGACCGAGCCGCCGAGAAGTTCCTGCGCAGCGAAAGCGACGCCGACCAGATCGCCGCCGCCCGGAAAATGACCGAGCTTGCCCGCACTTACACGCCCGAGCTCCCTACGATCTTCCGGCTGCAGAACGACTTCGTTCAACCGTGGCTGCTGGGCTTCAGCCCGCAGGTATTCTCGACCTACTGGAAGTATCTGGACATCGATCTGGCGCGACGGGAATCCGCTCGATAAGGATTCATGCCGCGCGTCCGGTCGATCGCTTCAGCCCATCGTTGCACAGCATTGTCTTCAAGGGGAGGTGCACCATGATTCTGGGAATGTCGTTATCCACGTTTACGCTGTTCCACGTCATCCTGAGCCTGATCGGGATTTTCGCCGGCGCCGTCGTCGTCGTCGGCATGCTCGGCTCGAAGCCGCTCAACGGCTGGACCGCGATCTTTCTCGCGACCACGGTGCTGACCAGCGTGACCGGCTTCTTCTTTCCAAGCGACAAGATCCTGCCGTCGCACATCGTCGGGATCCTGTCGCTGTTCGTGCTGGCGCTCGCCATCCTCGGCTTCTACGTCTATCACCTCGCGGGGTCGTGGCGGTGGATCTATGTCGTGACCGCAGTGGTGGCGCTGTATTTCAACGTCTTCGTCGGCGTCGTGCAGGCGTTCGGCAAGGTGGCCTTCCTGCACGCGCAAGCGCCCACGCAATCCGAGCCGCCATTCATCGTCGCACAGGCGATCGTGCTGCTAATCTTCATTGCGCTCGGCTTCAAGGCGATCCGATCGTTTCACCCGGCGACCACCTTGCCGTTGTCGCAGCCGGGTTGAAAGCGGTCATTGGGGGCCGAACGGCTGGCGTCGACGCCGTCGCAGCCGTCTCTGCGGGCGTCGCCGCCGGCATTCTCGCCACCGCCGTGCAGATCGTCCTGTGGACGATCTTCACCGACGCGTTGCCGGCGATTTTTTTCAGGGATTCACGATTCGCCGCTGCCATTGTGCTGGGCCGTGATGTGCTGCCGCCGCCGGCGAGCTTCGATGGTCGAATCATCTTGATCGCGACGCTGGTGCACTTCGCGCTCGCGATCGCCTATGGTCTGAT
The DNA here is from genome assembly GCA_963697485.1 of uncultured beta proteobacterium. Taxonomy (GTDB): domain Bacteria; phylum Pseudomonadota; class Gammaproteobacteria; order Burkholderiales; family Casimicrobiaceae; genus PALSA-1003. The sequence goes on along the minus strand of CAVOOD010000003.1, from coordinate 235,391 downwards.
ACTCGCGCGGTTCATCGCGGGACTGCGCATCGGCGCATCGCTGCTCGCCGGAGCCGCATTCGGGCTGGGCCTGTATGCGGTCAACATGTATGGCTTCACGGCGGCATTCCCCTGGTTCGCGTCGTCACGCGACTGGATCACCGCCCTGACTCATCTGGTGTTCGGAACGGTTTTGGCCGGCGTCTACCGCGTCGCGGCAAGAGCGCGCCTCGGTCGATAACCGCGCCTGCTGTCGCTTGAGGGCTGGATGCTGCGAGCGCGGGGTGGGGAACCTTGCCTGCGGCGGAATAGGCTAATGCGCGCCTCGTTGCTCTCGCGTGATGACGCAGTTCACGCTGGGCCAGCCATTGCCGCTATGGGACGGATCGATCGTCACGCGAAATTCTGCGATCCTGATCCCGTAGTGATCCTCGATTTCCTTGATGATCTGGGTCAGCACCGGCCTCGCCTTTTCGTCGAGTTCCCGGTCCGCCTGGGCGTAGCGAAGAATTGCATCGCCATCGGTCGACATAAGCACCTCGCTCCCGCGCCGGAAGTACGGACTCCCGTCCCGCCTTCCAGCTTTGTTCGCTACCGTACCTATCATGCGCGCCGGGCGAGGTAAAAGATAGCCTGTTGAGCCGATCCACCCGCCCCAGGCCGGCGGCGGCTTTCCCTTCTCTCGCGGACCGCCGCTTAGTCCTACATCAGGTTCGGACACAGGCTGATGTTCAAACCCGGGCACGCGGCCGTACGATCTACCCAAGTCGCCTGATCGCCGGGGCGAGAGCCGGAGAGGAAAATGAGCTGGATTACCGCGTTGTCCGGCCGAGCCGAAACGGTCGATCCGTCCGAAGAAGAGACCGTCATCAACGCCGCGCCTTACCGTCCCCGACCATTCCCAAATTACGCTGCGAACCACGAGGCCGCCAACAAGCGGCTGGATACCCGGCTTGCGGAAGAGCTGAGGCGCCGCGCGTTGGCGGTAATGCACTCGCGTTAAGTGCCGCGCTGCGCGGCGTGGTCCGACGCATCTGCCTTTTTCTGCTGCTGCTGCCGATGGGCTTCGGCGCGTCGGTCGTCCACGCTCAAAGTCAAGGCAGGTTTTGCATCACCACCGACGTCCTGACGTTCGGCAACCGTACGGTCGGAACGAACACGACGATGAGCGCAACCGTGACCAATTGCGGGAGCGAGACATGGTCGTTCACCGACGTCAGCGTGGACCCCGCGACGGGCCCGGCCTTCCACCCTTCGACGACATGCTCGACGGGGTTGGCACTGGCTGCGGGCAGCAAATGCTCGATCAGCGTTCTCTTTTCGCCTTTTGCTCCGGGCCAAACGTCCGGCGGGTTGTGGCTGAACAATACGAGCAGCACGCCGAATCAGTTGCTCGCATTCTACGGTCGCGGCGTCGATCAGCAGGCGGGAACCGCGACGCTCAATTTCGTTCCGCCTAGTGCCGATTTCGGTGAGCAGCCGGTCGGAACGCAGTCGCCGCCTCTTGTCGTGATGCTGAAGAACCTTGGGCCGGCCACGTTGACGCCCAGCGCTATCGTCCTGAATGGTCCGGCCGTTTACGACTTCTCCGGCTCGGACGAAAGCTGTGGCGTCGGCATCACGATTGGCGCCGGAAAGTCATGCCAGCTTTCCCTTTACTTCAAGCCGCAGCAAACGGGACAGCGGTTGGCGAATCTGATTGTCGATGCACCGGAGCTTTCGTCGCTGGCGATTCTTGAGGTGTCCGGCGTCGGAATTCCCGCCTCCACACCTGCGACTTATGAGGGCTTGTGGTGGAATTCGCCCGGAGGGTCGGAGGCCGGCTGGGGGATCAACCTGGCTCAGCAGGGCGACACGATTTTCGCCTCCTGGTTTACCTACGACCTGATGGGCAAAGCCTGGTGGCTGGTGATGAGCGCCAACAAAACCGCGCCCGGCACGTTCGCCGGGACGCTGTTTGAAGCGACGGGGCCGCCGTTCAATGCCGTTCCATTTCCTCCGATAGGAAGCGCCGGCGGCGCGACCGGCGCCGCAGTCGGGAGCGGCACGCTGACGTTCAGCGACGCCAATAGCGGCACGTTCGCGTACACGGTCAACGGCATCAGTCAGGCCAAGGCGATTACGCGGGAGACTTTCGGAATTTTGCCCGTCTGCAATTCCGCACTTCAATCCAGCCTGGCGCTCGCGACCAACTACCAGGACTTGTGGTGGAACGCGCCCGCCGGCTCCGAAGCGGGCTGGGGAATCAATCTCGTTCATGAGGGAGACACGATCGTCGCCACGTGGTTTACCTACGACCTCGATCGTTCACCGATGTGGCTGGTCGTGAGCGCAAACAAGACTGCTCCGGCGACCTACAGCGGGCAACTCTATCGAGCCAACCAGGGGCCGCCGTTCAATTCGATTCCGTTTCCCGCACTCGGGACTCCGGGAGGAGCTCAAGGCAGCAACGTCGGCACGGCCACGTTCAATTTCACCGACGGCAACACCGGCACGCTCAGTTACACCGTCAATGGCGTGACACAAACCAAGGCGATCACCCGGGAGGTCTTTGCGCCGCCTGGCACGGCGTGCCAGTAGCAACCTGCGACGATGAGGAAACTGCGCGAACCTGCGCGAAACTGTGCGTGCGAATCTGCGCTGAACTGCACGAACGTGCGCAGTGCCTGTCGGCCGTCGGCGCGGAACCGATCAGGACCCCGGTTCCGCCAGCCAGTGCGACGATTTCGTCGTTTCGCCTTCCACCAGATATTGCTTGGCGCGCCGCTGGATTTCGCGATCCGAGACGCTGACGCGCTCGTGCTGGCGCAGATGCTCGAGCCAGGATTCGTCCATGAAGCATTCGATAAAACGCGTAGGGTCGCCGGTATCGTGAAAGAGCTGCCAGAAATAGGCGCCGTTGCGGCGGCGCATTTCACCCACTTCCTGCATCGCCGTCACGAATTCGTCGCGCTTGTCCTCGTGAATTCGATAGGAGATCGTCACCAGCACCGGGCCGCTGTCGGGTTCCGGCGTTTCGGCGAGGACCGGCGCCGGCCAATCCATCGTCGGCGTGAAATTGAGCACGCCATGGAGACCGAGCTTGAATCCGTAGGTCAGTGCAATCGCCAGCACCATCCCGACCGCCGCCGCCGTCAGTGCTCCCGGAATGCCGATTCGGGTCGCAACCTGGCCCCACAGGATGCTGCCGAGCGCCATGCCACCCATGAGCACGACGACAAACGCCGCGAGTCCTCGCGCCCGCACCCATGACGGCAGCGTCATTTGCGCGGCGACCTGCAGTGCCGAAAGAATCGCAATCCACGCCATTCCCGTTGCGAGCATCGCCAGCGCCAGCAGCCCGATATTCTGCAGATACGCCAGTGCAAGAGCCGCAACCGCATAGAGCGCGCTCGCGCCGGCGACCAGAGTGTCGCGCGAGAATCTCGCCCGCAAGCGTGGCAGCACCAGGGCCCCGGCGATGGCGCCGACTCCGATGCAGGTGAGCAGGAAGCCGTAGACTTCCGGTCCGCGCCCGAGCTCGCGCCTCACGATCAACGGAAACAGCGACCAGGTCGCGCTGGCGAAGACAAAGAACGCGATGCCGCGCACGAGCACCGCCTGCAGGGCGCGCGTGTGCATGACGAAGCGCATCCCGACCCGGATCGCGCCGAAAAATCGCTCGGCTGGAAGCATGCTTTTTCGATGCTCGCGCTTCCAGCGCACGAGCACGGCGAGAATGCCGAAGTACGACAGCGCGTTCAGCACGAAGACCAGCCACGGCCCGACGGCTGCGACCAGCAGCCCGGCGATCGCCGGGCCGATCGCCCGCGACGCGTTGATGGCGACGCTGTTCAAGGCGACCGCCGATGACAACTCGTCGGGGCGAACGAGATCCGGGACGATCGAAGCCCACGCCGGCATCATTATTGCCGCGCCGACGCCGAGTGCGAACGTGAATCCGAGCAGCACCCAGACGGTAGTCAGGTCGAGCAAGGTAAGGATCCCGAGCGCCCCGGCAACGATCAGCAGATAGACCTGGATGGCAATCAGCAGGCGGCGCCGATCGACGATGTCGGCCAGCGCGCCGGCGGGCAGCGCGAGCAGCATGACCGGAATGCTGTCCGCCGCTTCCACCAGCGCGACCAGCGACGGCGAGGAAGATAGCGAGGTCATCAGCCACCCGGCGCCGACATCCTGCATCCAGGTGCCGACATTCGAGACGATCGTTGCGATCCACAGGCTGCGGAAGAGCGGGTTGTGCAGCGGGCTCCAGGCCGACGAAGCCGCTTGCCCCGCGGCTGGATCCGCGGGCCGGTCCGATGGGATCGGTTTCATTCGTTGAGATCGGGCAATAGTTCGACCGAACGCGGCCGAAATTGGACGGACGATGCTAGCACAGCGGTGGCGCGGTCCGCCCTTTGTTGCGTTCGCGCGCTCTGGCGTACCGCCGTAAGCCTGCGACCTACAACGGCGCAAGCATCGCCTACCTTTGATTCAGCAAAACACTGATTGTCCGGAGTTTCGTTGACCCGGCAAGATTCGACCAAACGGTGGCGTCGCAGAAGAAGGGCTCGAATCAAGTGTTGCGGCTGTTGGCAGTTCTGTTGTTGGCGACGTTGCTCGGATCGGGCGGCGTTGCGGCGGGTGTAGTCACCGGAGCCCCGGCCATCGTGGAGTTGGTGTTCGTCGGATGTCTGGCGCTGTTCATTGTCGCGTTGACCAGCGGCACCTTGCTCGCACGCGCTGGCGATGGCATGCAATCGCTGGGACCGACAGCGTCCGTCAGTGAAGCCGGTGCGTTGCAATCGGACGGGGGTCGGCTGGATCTCCAGCAGACGGATGCGCAGCCCGCACCGGTATTCGACGCGGTCGGCGGTCGCGGAGGACCTTAGCGCAGCGGCCGGCACCCCGCGCTTCTGTAGTCAGTCTCCAAGGAGGCGTCATCATCCGCTCCGACCGGTTGCCGGACCAACGGCCGCGGTCGGCTCGGTGTCGAGTTGCGCGAGCAGGCGCTTGGTCGCAGCGAGAGCGCGACGCGCACGCTCGGTGGCACCGACGGTCTTTGCCAGCGCAGCGGTTGGGACTTCGAGGCTGAGGGGGATGTCGCGCGGCATGGCTCGCAGCAGCCCGAGCAGATCGACGCCGCCCTCGCCAGGAAACAAGCGCTCGGCGCGGGCCTCGGCAAGAATCGCGTCCATCGTCGGCGGAATTTCAGCGGGCACGTCGCAGAACTGCATGAAGTGCAGCCGCGACGACGGAACTGTCGCGATGTCCTCGATGCGGCTCCGCGACCGGCTGAGATGAAAGGGATCGATCAGCATGCCGGCGTTGCCGCGCCCGGTGCGTTCGACGATGCGCGCGGCCTGCGGCAGGTCCTTCGCGTCGGTCCAGGGCATGAACTCCAGATCAGCGCCCAAGCCGTAGCTGCCGGCGAGGTCGCAAAATGCAGCGAAGGAATCGGTCAGCCGTGCTTCGTCGGGGTCGTTGCCGGCGACCAGCAGCTCGGTTGCGCCGAGGCGCGCGGCGGTCGCGATTGTGGCTTCATAGTCGCCGACGCGGGTGTCGGGCTTGATCCGGAAAATCTCGACGTCTAGCACTTTGACGCCGGTGGCAGCCAGGCGATGTTCGACTTCGCGCAGCAGCGGCGTGTCGCCGACGATGTCGTACTGCGGCTCGGTCGGCGTAGCCGGCAACAACCGAATGCCGATATGGCTGAAGCCGGCTTTGGCGGCGCAGTCCACCATTTGGGGCGGCGTCAGTTCCAGCACCGTCAGGGCGGCCAGTGAAATGGCACGGGGCATGATGTCGCTCTCCACGGCGGGTGCGGGGTTTCCACGGAAAACCAGTGGCCACAAGGCGGGCTCGGTCATACGTCTGGCTCAGAGGCCAGGGATCGGCCAATGGTGTTTCGATGCGCCAGCGAGCCCCTTACATCTTGCTGACTGACGAGCGCGGCCCGGTCGCATACGCTACCGTTGGCTCTGCGTTGTTTCCTCCTGAATGCAGTGCCTGGCGGTCGGGTCGCGCGATCCGCGGCTCGTCCGCCTTCTCCTCTGGGACCTCGTCCCATCATCCATCGCTGGTCCGCTGCAAATCAAGCACAAGCTCAGCGCAGTCGCGAGCAGCGACAAGCGGATGTTCATTCCGCGCAGTGCGCGCGTCGAAATCAGTTGGTGCCGGCAGTAGGAGTCGAACCCACGACCTTCGGTTTACAAAACCGCTGCTCTACCAACTGAGCTATGCCGGCCCGGCGCTGCGAGAGCGCGCTATTTTACAACCTGCAGATGCTTCGGCCGGTTGCGCGGCTTGCCGTTCGGCGATGAGTTGTCGGTGACCGCAGTGGTCGCGGGCGCGGTCGCAGCCTCGAGCGAGGCGACCGGATCGGTCGGGCACGGTGAAAGCGAAGCCGTAACCCGACTCCTTGGCGAAGATGCCGGAGACCGCGCCGATCGGAACCGCGACTTCCTGCGACGCGCCGTTGAAGCGCGCGGCGAACCGGACCCAGTCGTTGTCGATCGTCAGCCGCCGCGTCGCGCCGCGGCTGATGTTGAGCACGATCTCGCCGTTCTTGACGTGCGCGACCGGCACGCGCGTCTGCGCGTTGACCTTGACCGCGAGATACGGCGTCAGGCCGTTGTCGGCGCACCATTCGCAGATCGCGCGGATCAGGTAGGGCTTGGCGGATTGCTCGGACATGGGGCAAGCATATTACAGAGGACGAGGCTGCTTGTGAATCGCGGCCGGCAGCCGCTGCCGGTCTGCTACTTCCGCATCCCGCGCTCGGCCGACGTCAGCGCTTCGATGAACGCCGGCCGCGAGAACAGGCGCTCGGCGTACTTCATCAGCGGCGCCGCCGGCTTCGGCAGCTGGATGCCGTAGTAATCGAGCCGCCAGAGCAGCGGCGTGATCGCGACGTCGAGCATCGAGAAATCCTCGCCCAGCATGTACTTGTGCTTGGCGAAAACCGGCGCGATCTGCATCAGGCTGTCGCGCACGAGCCCGCGCGCCTTTTCCAGCTGCTTCTGGTTGTTGCGCCTCGAGCGTGTCGATGTGCGAGAAGAGCTCCTTCTCGAAGCGGTGCAGGAACAGCCGCGCGCGCGCGCGCATCACCGGATCGGCCGGCATCAGCTGCGGATGCGGAAAGCGCTCGTCGATGTATTCGTTGATGATGTTCGATTCGTGCAGCACCAGGTCGCGCTCGACCAGCACCGGAACCTGGTTGTACGGATTCATCACCGCGAGGTCTTCCGGCTTGTGGTCCAGGTCGACGTCGATGATCTGGAAATCCATGCCCTTCTCGTGCAGCACGATGCGGCAGCGCTGGCTGAACGGGTCGGTGGTCCCGGAGTAGAGAGTCATCATGGTTGTTTCTCCCAGTGGAGCGAGACGCGACGATGTCGCGTCCTGTTGGCGGCGCTAAAGCGGCGCTCCGGTCCGCAGTGTCGATTCGCGCTGCGTCAGTGAATGTCTTTCCAGTAGCTGCGCTTCAGCGCGTAGGCGAAGGCGAAAAGCACGCCGAGGAAGATCAGGGCGGCGATGCCGACGTTGATGCGCTCGTTGCGCGCGGGCTCGGCCATGTAGTCGAGGATAATTGACCAGATCGGCGACGAACGCCTTGTATTCGACCGTGCGACAGCGTGCCGGGCGATTCGCTGCGCCAGCGTCTTCACGACATATTTGCCGTCGGCCGCCCGCTCGAGCTTGGCGAGACCCTTCGCGGCGATCGCCGCCGCTTCGGCCTTCTCGCGATCCTCGTACTCGGTTTCGACCAGCTTGTTGACGCCCTGCACCGACTCCACAGCACGTGCGGCATCGCCGACGTTGGGGAAGACCAGGTTGTTCCAGCCGGTCGGCGCCTTTTCGTCGCGATAGAAGGCGTTCAGATAGCTGTACAGCCAGTCCGCGCCGCGCACCCGGGCCTCGACCGAAAGATCCGGCGGCGGCGCGCCGAACCACGCCGTCGCGTCCGCCTTGCTCATCGCCACCGTCATCGTCGAGCCGACCTTGTCGGTGGCGAACATCAGGTTGTCCTTGATCTGCTGCTCGGTCAGACCGAGATCGGTCAGCCGGTTGTAGCGCATGTACTGCGCGCTGTGGCAGGTCAGGCAGTAATTGACGAAGTTGCGCGCGCCGCGCTGCAGCGATTCGTGGTCGAGCCGGCGGCCCGGAGCCGGCTCGAGCCGCAAGCCGCTCCTCGGCCGCGAACGCTCCGCTCGCGGCGACGAGCAGGATGACGCCGATCCAGCGGATGACGGTGTTCATTTCCAGGTCACCCTTTCCGGCACCGGCTTGGTCGTGTCGCGCGCGGTGTACCACGGCATCAGCAGGAAGAACAGGAAGTAGACCAGCGGTCAGGACGCGCGCGACGACGGTGGCGCGGTCGGCCGCGCCCATCATGTCGCCGAACTGGCCCCAGACGGTGACCGGGACGGTGCCGAGATAGCCGAGGACCAGAAAGCAGACGACGAAAATCGCGAGCCAGATCTTGTACAGGCGCCCGCGATAGCGGATCGACTTCACCCGGCCGCGATCGAGCCACGGCATGAAGAACAGGATGACGACCGCGGCGCCCATCACCAGCACGCCCCAGAACTGCGACTGCAGGAACGACGGGACCGCGCGCAGCATCGCGTAGTACGGCGTGAAATACCAGACCGGCGCGATGTGCTCGGGCGTCTGCAGCGGATTGGCCGGAATGAAGTTGTTGGCCTCGAGGAAGTAGCCGCCGCCGTCGGGCCAGAAGAACACGACGACCGAGAACAGCGCGAGGAACACGACGACGCCGACCAGGTCCTTGACCGTGTAGTACGGATGGAACGGGATGCCGTCGAGCGGGTGCCCGGTCAGCGGGTCCTTCTTGTCCTGGATCTCGACGCCGTCCGGATTGTTCGACCCGACCTCGTGCAGCGCCATCAGGTGCACGACGACCAGCAGCAGCAGCACCAGCGGCACCGCGATGACGTGGAAAGCGAAAAAGCGGTTCAAGCGTCACGTCGGAGATCGTGTAGTCGCCGCGGATCCAGATGCCCAGGTCGTCGCCGATGAGCGGCACCGCCGAGAACAGGTTGACGATCACCTGCGCGCCCCAGTACGACATCTGGCCCCATGGCAGCAGGTAGCCGAAGAACGCCTCGGCCATCAGCGCCAGGTAGATGAAGCAGCCGACGATCCAGAGCAGCTCGCGCGGCTTGCGGTAGCTGCCGTAGAGCAGCGCGCGGAACATGTGCAGGTAGACGACGATGAAAAATGCCGACGCGCCGGTCGAATGCAGATAGCGGATGAACCAGCCGCCGGAGACGTCGCGCATGATGTACTCGACCGACTCGAAGGCCTTGGTCGCGTCGGGCTTGTAGCTCATCGTCAGGAAGATGCCGGTGACGATCTGCATCACCAGCACGACCAGCGCGAGCGAGCCGAAGAAGTACCAGAAGTTGAAATTCTTCGGCGCGTAGTATTCGGACACCTGCGATTTCCACAGCGCCGACAGCGGGAAACGTTCGTCGATCCAGTTGAGCATCTTCTGCATGGTTGTGGGCTCCGCCTACGCCTTCTTCAGCTCGTCTTCGCCGATCACGATTTTCGTGTCGGACACGAACTTGTACGGCGGGATCACCAGGTTGGTCGGCGCAGGCACGCCCTTGAATACGCGGCCCGCCAGATCGAATTTCGACTGGTGGCAGGGGCAGAAAAAGCCGCCCAGCCAGTCGGGACCGAGATCGGCCGGTGCGACTTCGGGCCGGAACGTCGGCGAGCAGCCCAGGTGCGTGCAGATGCCGACGGCGACGAAGATCTCCGGCTTGCGCGAGCGGTCCTCGTTCTTGGCGTACGGCGGCTGATGATCGACGTCGGACTTCGGATCGGCGACCTTGTCGTCGAGCTTCGGCAGGCTGGCCAGCATCGCCGGCGTCCGGTTGATGATCCACACGACCTTGCCGCGCCATTCGACGTTGATCTTCTGGCCCGGCTCGAGCTTGCTGATGTCGGCTTCGACCGGGCGCCCCCGCCGCCTTGGCGCGCTCGCTCGGCCACATGCTCATCGCGAACGGCACTGCGGCTGCGACGGTGCCGATGGCGCCGACCGCCGTCGTCGCACCGATCAGGAACCGGCGCTTTCCCTTGTCTACGCTTCCCGCATCGCTCATTGACCGACCCTTCGCGAAAGCCCGATGCCGCAAAGCCGCGAATTATAAATGATTTCGGTCGTCCGGCCCAAGCACTTGTGCGAAAAGACACGACAAAACAGGCGCTTGGGCGGGATTTCGCGCGCGTGGCGCCGGCGCCGTGCTGCGTCGCGACACAGGGCGTCTATAATCGCGTTTTAGCTCTCCATTGCCGGCTTTGAGCCGCCTGCCATGCTCCGCCGGTTCTGGTTACTTTTCGCGCAGGTCGCGACCGTCTGCGTCGCCGCGCTGTTCGTCGTCGCGACGCTGCGTCCGGACCTGCTCGCCCGATTCGCCGGCAAAAACAACGTCGTGCTGGTGCAGGAGACGCCGCTCACCGTGCCCGCGCCCAAGATCGCGAGCCTCGCCGACGCCGCGAAAAAGGCGATGCCTTCGGTGGTCAACATCTACACCAGCAAGGAAGTCCGGCACCGTCAGCCGCTGACCGACGATCCGATCCTGCGCCGCTTCTTCCCGGGCCTGGAAGACGAGCGAGCCGCGACGCGCGACCAGTCTCGGCTCCGGCGTCATCGTCAGCAGCGAAGGCTATGTGCTGACCAACAATCACGTCGTCGAGGAAGCCGACGACATCGAGCTCGTGCTCGCCGACGGCCGGCGCATGCGCGCGGCCGTTCGCGGCAGCGATCCCGAGTCCGATCTGGCGGTGCTGAAGATCGATGGCAAGAACCTGCCGGTGATCACGTTCGGCCAGCTGGAGAACGTCCAGGTCGGCGACACCGTGCTCGCGATCGGCAGCCCGTTCGGCTTCGGCAGCAGCGTCACGCACGGCATCGTCAGCGCGCTGGGCCGCAGCCATCTGGGCATCAACCGCTTCGAGGATTTCATCCAGACCGACGCCGCGGTCAACCCGGGCAATTCCGGCGGCGCGCTGGTCGACAGCAGCGGCAACCTGGTCGGCATCAACAGCGCGATCTTCTCGCAAAGCGGCGGCTCGCAAGGCATCGGCTTCGCGATTCCGGTGTCGCTCGCCAGGAACGTGCTCGAGCAGATCATCAAGGACGGCGAGGTGACGCGCGGCTGGCTCGGCATCGAGCCGCAGGACATCACGCCCGAGCTGGCCACGGCATTCTCGCTGTCGAAGTCCGACGGCGTCCTGATCCGCGGCGTGCTCAAGAGCGGGCCGGCCGACCGGGCCGGCATGCAGGTGCGCGACGTCGTGCGTCAACATCGACGGCAAGCCGACGCACGACGTCGCCTCGCTGCTCGCGCAGATCGCGGCGCTCACGCCGGGAAGTCAGGCCAGGCTCCAGGTGATGCGCGAGCAAAAGCAGGTCGACATCGACGTCATCGTCGGCAAGCGGCCGAAGCCGCGCGTGTCCTAGCCTTTCGCGCTGACGCCTCTAGCCGGCCGTGTTCTCCTCGCCTGCCGCATCGCCGTCGCGCTTCGGCACGGCGATGAAGCGCGCGACCAGAAGGCCCAGCTCGTACAGCAGCCACAGCGGCACCGCCATCATCAGCTGCGACAGGATGTCGGGCGGCGTGAATATGGCGCCGACGACGAACGCGCCGACGATGACGTAGCCGCGAATCGCGCGCAGCTTCTCCAGGCTCACCACGCCAAGCCGGACCAGCACGATCACCACGACCGGCGTCTCGAACGTGATGCCGAAGGCGATGAACATCGTCAGCACGAAGGACAGGTACTTGTCGATGTCGGTCATCATCTGCACGCCGGTCGGCGCGTAGCCGGCGAAAAACCCGAAGGCGATCGGAAACACGACGAAGTACGCGAAGCACATGCCCAGCGCGAAAAAGACCACGCTGGACAGGATCACCGGCAGCGCGAGGCGCTTTTCGTGGCGGTACAGGCCGGGTGCGACGAACGCCCACATCTGGTACAGGACGTACGGCAGCGCAATCAGGAACGCCGCCATCAGCGTCACCTTCAGCGGGACGAGGAACGTGCCGGTGACGTCGGTCGCGATCATCGTCGCGCCCCGCGGCAGCGCCTTGATCAGCGGCGCGGCGAGCAGCGCGTAGATGTCCTTCGCCCAGGGGAACAGGCAGAGCAGCACGATGAAGACCGCGATGATCGCGTGCAGCAATCGCGTGCGCAGCTCGACCAGATGCGAGATGAACGTTTCCTGCGAGCTTTCCGGAGCGGGGGATGTGTCGTTCATCGAGATGTGAACCACGCGCAAACGCGCGCCGGCCATTGTAGCGCGGCGGCCGGCATGCCGCCCGCGGCCTTGAAGCCCAGCTCAGATCCGGTCGAACCCCGGCAGTGCCGTCTGTCGCGGCGTTTCCTCGCCTGCCGGCCGCGGGCGCGGCCGGCGGCGCGCCGGTCGCGACGGCGTCGGGCGTTGCCGCCGGCGCAGTCTCGGACGGCGGTCTTCCCGCATCGTTCAACTCGGTCTCGACCGAGCGCACGCCGGAGTCGACCTCCTGCGCGGCCTTGTTGATCGAGGATTCGAACTCGCTCGCGGCCGACTGCACCTCGCTCTTGAGCTTGCGCAGCTCGTCGAGCTCCATCTCGCGGTTGATGTCGGCCTTGACCTCGTTCACGTATCGCTGCAGGCGGCCGAACATGTGACCCAGCGTGCGCGCCACCTTCGGCAGCCGCTCCGGTCCGATCACGATCAATGCAACGACGGCGATGACGACGATTTCGCTGAAAGCGATATCAAACATCGAAACCCTTGCGTGCGGCGCGCGGGCGGGTGCTACGCCGCGCTCGCGGCGTGAGGCTAAGCCGGCCTACGACGTTTTCTCCTTCTTGACCTCGCCTTCGATCGTCTGACCGCCGATCTGCTGCGCCGGGGCGCCTCCGGGCGCGGGCTGCTCGGCCTCGGGAGACTTCATCCCTTCCTTGAATCCCTTGACGGCACCGCCCAGATCCTGGCCGATGTTGCGCAGCTTCTTGGTACCGAAAATCAGAACGACGACCAGAAGTACGATCATCCAGTGCCAGATGCTCAACGATCCCATGTTCCCTCCTTTACGGGCCCGACCTGGGCATCATCGGGCCAAGCGGGCTCGGGCCGCCGATGACGTGTATGTGCAGATGCATGACATCCTGCCGGCCGATGCGGCCGGTGTTGACGACCGCGCGGTAGCCGTCGGGCGACCCCTGCTCGCGGGCGAGGCGTCCCGTCAGCGCGAGCATCTTGCCGAGGATCGCGGCCTCGTTTTCGGCGTGCGCCAGCGAATCGATATGTCTTTTCGGTATCAGCATGAAATGCACCGGCGCCTGCGGACGGATGTCGCGGAACGCAAGGACCTCGTCGTCCTCGTATACCTTGTCCGACGGAATCTCGCCGCGAACGATCTTGCAGAAGATGCAGTTGTCCATGTTCTGAGCGAAAAGCCGCCGCAACCCGAACCAGACCGACCTTCTAGCCGCGCGCGGCCTTCTCGGCGAGGCCGGAAGTTCCTTCCCGCCGTTCGAGCTCGGTCAGAAGATCGTCGGGTCCCAGGCCCATGCACTCGAGCAGCACGAGGCAATGGAACCAGAGGTCGGCCAGCTCGGCGGTCAAACGGATCTTATCACCGTCCTTGGCGGCCATCACCGCCTCGGTCGCCTCCTCGCCGATTTTCTTGATGATCGCGTCCTTGCCCTTGGCGAACAGCGTCGCGACATAGGATTGCACCGGGATCGACATTCCGGTGCGCCGCGATGGTCGATGCAACACGTTGCAACACGTCGTCAGTCGCCATAAATAGCCTTCGGATCCTTGAGCACGGGTTCGACGACGCGCCAGGCGTCGCCTTCGAGCCGCTGAAAAAAACAGCGGTGACGGCCGGTATGACAGGCGATTCCGCCCTGCTGTTCCACGACCAGCAGAACGGCGTCGTTGTCGCAGTCGAGCCGGATCTCGCGCACCCGCTGCACGTGACCGGAGCGCTCGCCCTTGCGCCACAGCCTGCCGCGCGAACGCGACCAGTAATGCGCGACGCCGGTCGCCTGCGTGGACGACAGCGCCTCGCGGTTCATCCACGCCAGCGTCAGCACGGCGCCGGTCTGCGCTTCCTGCGCAATCGCCGGAACCAGTCCATCGTCATTCCACTTGACCTCGTCGAGCCAGCTCATGGCGTCGGGCGAATCTCGATCCCGGCGGCCGCCATCGCCGCCTTGGCCTCACCCACCGTGTGCTCGCCGTAGTGGAATATGCTGGCCGCGAGCACCGCATCGGCGCCGCCTTCCAGAATGCCGTCGACCAGATCGCGCAATGCGCCCACGCCGCCGGAAGCGATCACCGGGACGTCGACCGCATCGACGACCGCGCGCGTCAGGCCGAGATCGAAGCCGCTTCTCGCGCCGTCGCGATCCATGCTGGTCAGGAGAATCTCGCCGACGCCGAGCTCGACCAGCGCGGCGCGCCCACTCGACCGCGTCGAGGCCGGTCGCGGTCCTGCCGCCGTGCGTGTAGACCTGCCAGCGCCCGGGCTCCGACTGCTTCGCGTCGATCGCTCCGACGATGCATTGCGCGCCGTAGCGGCTCGCCGCTTCGCCGATCAGCGCGGGATTGTTGACGCCCGCGGTATTGATGCTGACCTTGTCGGCGCCCGCCGTCAGCAGCGCGCGGATGTCGTCGACGTGAGTGACGCCGCCGCCGACGGTCAACGGAATGAAAACCTGGTCGGCGACGGCCTCGATCATGTCATAGAGCAGCGCCCGCGATTCGACGCTCGCCTGGATATCGAGAAACGCGAGCTCGTCGGCGCCCTGCTGGTCGTAGCGCCGCGCGACCTCGACCGGATCGCCGGCATCGCGCAGATTGACGAAATTGACGCCCTTGACGACGCGGCCCTTGGCGACGTCCAGACAGGGAATGATGCGCTTGGCGAGGCCCATGGTTTTGGGATCGGGTTACATTTTCCAGCGAGGCGAGCGCGCCGGAAAGGCGCGTAGGGCAACATGTGACCTGCCCTCTGCGCTATCCCTTCGCCGCTTTCAGCGCCGCGATGAAATCGAGCGTGCCTTCGTAGAGCGCGCGGCCGGCGATCGCGCCGCTGACGCCTTCGCTTTCGTACGCGGCCAGCGCCTGGATGTCCTCGAGGCTGTTGATTCCGCCGCTGGCGATCACCGGAATCTTGAGCTCGCGTGCGAGCCGCACCGTGCTCTCGATGTTGACGCCGGTCAGCATGCCGTCGCGGCCGATGTCGGTGTAGATGACCGCTTCGACGCCGTAGTCCTCGAATTTCTTGGCCAGATCGACGACGTCGTGCCCGGTCATTTTCGACCAGCCGTCGGTCGCGACCTTGCCTTCGCGTGCGTCCAGGCCGACGATGATATGGCCGGGAAACGCAGTGCAGGCGTCGTGCAGGAAGCCCGGGTTCTTGACCGCCGCCGTGCCGATGATGACGTAGCTTATGCCGTCGTCCAGATAGCGCTCGATCGTGTCGAGGTCGCGAATGCCGCCGCCGAGCTGGACCGGGATCTCCTCGCCGATGACGCTGACGATTTCGCGGATCGCCTGCTCGTTCTTCGGCTTGCCGGCGAACGCGCCGTTCAGGTCGACCAGATGCAGCCGCTTTGCGCCCTGCTCCAGCCAATGCTGGGCCATCGCCGCCGGATCCTCGGAGAAGACGGTGGCCGACTGCATCTCGCCCTGCTTGAGGCGAACGCAGTTACCGTCCTTGATATCGATCGCGGGAATGATCTGCATGGCGGCGGTTGGGCGACGGGGCGTCGCTACCGTGACGACGGTCGGCAATATCTCTAGGCGCGTCCGTCCCAAGTAACGAAATTGGTGAGCAACTGGAGACCGGCGAGGTGACTTTTCTCGGGATGGAACTGCACGGCAAAGATATTAGCGCTTGCAATCGCGCAAGTAAACGCCGTCGGATAGTCGGCGGTCGCCGCCGTCAGCTCGGGCTGCGCCGGCACCGGATAGTAGCTGTGCGCAAAATAGAAACGTGTTTCATCGGCAATGCCATGCCACAGCGGGTGTGCGCGGCGACTGCCGGACCGGGCTCCAGCCCATGTGCGGGACCTTGAGCCTGCCGCCGTCGCGATCGAACATCGCCTTCTCGCCGAAACGCACGACCCGGCCCGGCAGCGCGCCCAGGCACTTCGTCGGCCCCTCCTCGCTGTCGTCGAACAGCATCTGCAGCCCGAGGCAGATGCCCAGGAAGGGTCGGTCGCGAACTGCCTCGAGCACGACATCGCGCAATCCGCTCTCGTTCAGGCAGCGCATGCAGTCGGGCATCGCGCTCTGCCCGGGCAGCACCACTCGCGGCGAGCGACGGATGACCGCCGCATCGGCGGTGACCTCGATCGTGCGTCCGGGCGCGACATGCGCCAGCGCCTTGGCAACCGAGCGCAGGTTGCCCATTCCATAGTCGACGACGGCGATGTCGGGCATCGAGCGGCTTCGATCAGTTAACGCAAGGCCGGCAAATCAGCTGCTGCCTGTCAACCGGCTAGAGCGTCCCCTTGGTCGAAGGAACCACGCCGGCAGCGCGCGGGTCGCGGCTCGATCGCCATGCGCAGCGCGCGGGCGAACGCCTTGAACACCGTCTCTGCCTGGTGGTGGGCGTTGTCGCCGCGCAGGTTGTCGACGTGCAGGCTGACCAGCGCGTGGTTGACGAAGCCCTGAAAGAACTCATGGGTCAGATCGACGTCGAAAGCGCCGATCATCGGCCGGGTGAATTCGACGTGGTATTCGAGCCCGGGCCGCCCCGAGAGATCGACGACGACCCGCGACAAGGCCTCGTCGAGCGGCACGTACGCGTGTCCGTAGCGCACGAGCCCGGCCTTGTCGCCCAGCGCCTGCTTGACCGCCTGGCCGAAGCGTGATGCCGATGTCCTCGACGGTGTGATGCCCGTCGATGTGCAGATCGCCCTTGGCATCGACCGTGAGGTCGATCATGCCGTGGCGCGCGACCTGGTCGAGCATGTGGTCGAGAAAAGGTATGCCGGTCGCAAGCTCGGCGCGACCGCTGCCGTCGAGATCGACGCTGACGGCGATCCGCGTCTCGCGGGTCGCCCGTTCGACTCGCGCCTGGCGCGACGAGGTTCCGGCGCGCAGCGGAGGTGGCAGAGGGGCTCATCAGCCTGGCAGCAGTCCGGTCAATGCGGCAAGCAGCGCGTCGTTCTCCCGCGGCGTGCCGACGGTGATGCGCAGGCAGTTCGCCAGCAGCGGGTGCCAACTGTGTACATTTTTCACAAGGATCCGGCGTTGCTTGAGTCCGTCGTACAGCCGATCGGCTTCGGGCACGCGCGCCAGCACGAAATTGGCCTGCGTTTCAAATACGGTGACACCGGGCAATCGCGCCAGCGCCGCGGCGAGCCGGCTGCGCTCGGCACGTATCGTCGCTGCCTGCTCGTCGATCCAGCCGGCGTCGGCCAGCAGGGCCACGGCGGCCGCCTGCGTGAATGCGTTCACATTATACGGCGGCCGCAGCTTGTTCAACTGCGCGATCCATTCGGGCGCGGCGATCGCGTAGCCCAGCCGCATGCCGGCCATGCCGACTTTCGACAGCGTGCGCAGGACCAGCAGATTCGGGAATTCGGCGATGCGGGGGAGGAAGCTCGCATCGGCGAACGCCGCATAGGCCTCGTCGACGACGACGAGGCCCGGCGAGGCGCGGATGATCGCCGCGACATCGTCGACGGCGAACAGATTGCCGGTCGGATTGTTCGGATAGGCGAGAAAGGTCAGCGCCGGGCGCTCGCGCTCGACCGCGGCCAGCATCGCATCGCGGTCGAGGCCGAAGTCGCTCGCCAGCGGGACGCCGACAAAGCGCATGCCCGCGATGAATCGCGTTCAGCCGGTACATGACGAACGACGGATCGGGCGCGAGCATCGCCGCACCCGGACGAGCGAGCGCCACGGTGATCAGCTGGATCAACTCGTCCGAGCCGTTGCCGAGCATCAGCCCCAGCGAGTCGGGGATGCCGAACGCGCGCGACAGCGCGCTGCTTGACCCGGTCGGCGGCGATGTCGGGATAGCGATTGACGGCGACTTGCGCGAGCGCGGCACCGAGCCGGCCCCGCACCGCATCCGGCAGCGGGAACGGGTTCTCCATCGCGTCGAGCTTGATCATGCCTTCCGCGGAGGCGACCGTGTACGCCGACAAGGCGCAAATCTCCGGTCGCACGACCGCGGTCACGATGCCAGCCGTGTCGAGTCCGGGCGGACGGTCGTTCACGAATCGATCCGGTACTCGGCGCTCGCGGCGTGCGCCGGAAGCCCCTCGCCGCGCGCGAGCGTCGCCGCGATCGCGCCGAGCGTGCGCGCCCCCTCGCGCGACACGGCGATCACGCTGGTCCGCTTCTGAAAGTCGTAGACGCCGAGCGGCGACGAATAGCGCGCGCTGCGGGCGGTCGGCAGCACGTGATTCGGGCCGGCGCAGTAGTCGCCCAGCGCCTCCGAGCTGTGATGCCCGACGAAGATCGCGCCGGCGTTGCGGATCTGTGGCAACAGCTCGTCGGGCGCGGCGACCGCGAGCTCGAGATGCTCGGGCGCGATTCCATTGGCGAGCGAGCAGGCTTCGGCGAGATCGCGCACGAGGATCAGCGCGCCGCGCTGGCGCAGCGACGCCGCGATGATCTTTTCGCGCGGCATCGTCGGCAGCAGCTTCGCCATGCTGGCCGCGACCCGGTCGAGCAGGTCCGCGTCCGGCGACAGCAGCAGCGCCTGCGCCGCCTCGTCGTGCTCGGCCTGCGCGAACAGGTCCATCGCCACCCAGTCCGGATTGGCGCTGCCGTCGGCGATGACCAGCACCTCCGACGGGCCGGCGACCATGTCGATGCCGACCACGCCGAACACGCGCCGCTTGGCCGCGGCGACGTAGGCGTTGCCGGGTCCGACGATCTTGTCGACCTGCGCGATCGTCGCCGTGCCGAACGCGAGCGCCGCGATCGCCTGCGCGCCGCCGATCGTGTAGGTGCGCGTGACGCCGGCCAGATGCGCGGCAGCGAGCACCAGCGCATTCTTCACGCCGTTGGGCGTCGGGACGACCATCACGATCTCGCTGACGCCGGCGACCTTGGCCGGCAGCACGTTCATCAGCACCGATGACGGATACGCGGCCTTGCCGCCGGGCACGTAGACGCCGACCCGCTCGAGCGGCGTGACGCGCAAGCCGAGGCGCGTGCCGTCGGCTTCCGTGAACGACCAGGATTCGGCGCTCTGGCGCGAGTGATAGGCGCGGATGCGCTCGGCGGCCTGCGCGAGCGCCCGCTTCTGGTCGGCGGGCAGCGCGTCGTGCGCGGCCTTCGAGCTCGGCGGCAGGCAATTCCAGCGCGGCGACCGATGTCGCCTTCACCCGGTCGAACAGGGCCGTGTATTCGAGCACCGCGGCATCGCCGCGGACGCGCACGTCGGTGAGGATGCTGGCGACCGAGGCATCGATCGCATCGTCCTCGGCCATGTCGCGCGCCGTCAGCTTCGCAAGCGCCGACGCGAAGCCCGGATCCGCCGTATCGAGGCGGCGAATCTCAGCCATCGCGCGGCACCGCCCTGGCAGATCGCGTCGAGGATCGGCTGGACGGCATCGCGCTTGAGCTTGAGCGCGGCGGGATTGACGATCAGCCGCGCGCTGATCGGCCGGATCTCCTCGACGACGACCAGATCGTTGGCTTGCAGCGTCTTGCCGGTGCTGACCAGGTCGACGATCAGGTCGGCCAGGCCCACCAGCGGCGCGAGCTCCATCGACCCGTACAGCTTGATCAGATCGACATGGATGCCCTTGGCGCCGAAATGCTCGCGCGCGGCGCCGACGTACTTGGTGGCGACCTTGAGCCGCGCGCCGCGCTGCACGGCGCTGGCGTAATCGAAATCCGCGGCGCGCCGCGACGACCAGGCGGCAGCGGCCGATCGCCAGGTCGACCGGCTGATACAGGCCCTCGCCGCCGTGCTCGAGCAGCACGTCCTTGCCGGCGACGCCCAGGTCCGCCGCGCCGTGCTGGACGTAGGTCGGAACGTCGGACGCGCGCACGATGACAAAACGCAGGTCGGCGCGATTGCTCGCCAGGATCAGCTTGCGCGACGCTTCCGGATCGTCTTCCGGAGCGATGCCGGCCGCGGCCAGCAGCGGCAGCGTCTCGTCGAAGATGCGCCCACGGGAGAGCGCGATGGTGAGCGGGAACATGGCGGGCGGGAAAGGCGCATTCTAGCGCACTCACCGGCGCGCATCCGCCGGCCGGGTCAGCTGACGCGACGGATGTGCGCGCCCAGCGCCGAGAGCTTGTCCTCGATGCGCTCGTAGCCGCGGTCGAGATGGTAGATGCGATCGATCACCGTTTCGCCTTCGGCGATCAGGCCGGCGATCACCAGGCCCGCCGAGGCGCGCAGATCGGTCGCCATCACGTTCGCCGCGGTCAGCTTCTGTGCGCCGCGGACGATCGCGGTGTTGCCCTCGACCTCGATCGCCGCGCCGAGGCGCTTCAGCTCCTGCACGTGCATCATGCGGTTCTCGAATATCGTTTCGGTGATCATCGCCGCGTCGTCGGCGACGGTCATCAGCGCCATCAGCTGCGCCTGCATGTCGGTCGGAAAGCCCGGATACGGCGCGGTGCGCATCGATACCGACTTGAGCGCTGCCGTTGCGCTTGATCCGGATCGTGCTGCCGTCGATCGTCGCGGCGACGCCCGCTTCGGCGAGCTTGTCGAGGACCGCGTCCAGCGTATCGGGGCGCGCGCCGGTCGAGCGCGACGTCGCCGCCGGTCGCGGCGGCGGCGACCAGGAAGGTTCCGGTCTCGATGCGATCGGGCATGATCGCGTGCGTGGCGCCGTGACAGGCGCGACACGCCCTCGATCACGATGCGGTCGGTGCCGGCGCCGGTGATCCTCGCCCCCATCGCGTTCAGGCAGTCGGCGAGATCGACGACCTCGGGCTCGCGCGCCGCATTGTCCAGCACCGTCGTGCCGTCCGCGAGCGTCGCCGCCATCATCAGGTTCTCGGTGCCGGTCACCGTCACCACGTCGAAGACGAAATGGGCGCCGGACAGCCGCTTCGCCTTGGCGTCGATGTAGCCGTGATCGAGATCGATCTCCGCGCCCATCGCCTGCAGGCCCTTGATGTGCTGGTCGACCGGGCGCAGCCCGATCGCGCAGCCGCCGGGCAGCGACACCCGCGCTTCGCCGCAGCGCGCGAGCAGCGGTCCGAGCGCGAGGATCGACGCTCGCATCGTCTTCACCATCTCGTACGGCGCGAGCGGCCAGTCGATGCTGGCCGCCGAAAGCGTCAGCGCACCGTCGTCGCCTTCGGCGCGCACGCCCATCTGCGCGAGCAGCGAGCGCATCGTGCGCACGTCGTTGAGCTTCGGCACGTTCGTGAGCACCAGAGGCTCGGCGGTCAGCAGCGCGGCGCAAAGGATCGGCAGCGCCGCGTTCTTGGCGCCGGAAACCCGCACTTCGCCTTGCAGCGCGACGCCGCCTGTGATCGCCAGCTTGTCCATCGGCGCTAGCCGTGGCCCGTGGGCGGACGCCGCTGCGCGCCACTGCGCCGGCGTCAGCGTCTGCATCGACAGCGCGTGGATTTCCTCGCGCATGCGATCGCCGAGCACGCCGTAGACGAGCTGATGCTGCCGCACCTTGCTCAAGCCGGCGAATGCCGCGCTGACGATCACGCGCCTGGAAGTGGCGCCCGTCGCCGTCGACCGCGACGTGCTCGCAGGCGATCCCCGACTCGATCGTGCGCTTGATGTCTTCCGGAGTGATCGCCAGCCATGTCAGTCAGTGCCGAAGTTTGTAGCCGCGCTTGAGCATGACCAGCGTCACCGCGCTCAATGCCGCGCAGAAGAAGACGACGATCGCGAGGCTCGTCGCGGGCGCGACGTCCGACAGGCCGAAAAAGCCGTAGCGGAAGCCGTCGATCATATAGAAGAACGGATTGAAATGCGACAGCGTCTGCCAGAACGGCGGCAGCGAATGGATCGAGTAGAAGACGCCGGACAGGAACGTCAGCGGCATGATGAGGAAATTCTGGAACGCCGCCAGCTGGTCGAACTTGTCGGACCAGATTCCGGCGATCAGGCCGAGGCGTGCCGAGGATGGCGCTGCCGAGCAGCGCGAAGGCGAGCGCCCACAGCGGATGCGCCGGCGCGATCGGCGCAAACGCACAGCGTGACGACGAACACGCCGAGCCCGACGACGAGGCCGCGCACCATCGCGCCCAGCACGTAGGCGGCGAACATGTCGAGCGGCGACAGCGGCGTCAGCAGGACGAAGATCAGGTTGCCGGTGATCTTCGACTGGATCATCGACGAGGAGCTGTTGGCGAACGCATTCTGCAGCACCGCCATCATCACCAGGCCGGGAATCAGGAACGCCGTGTAGGAAACGCGTCCGCCGAAGACCGACACACGCGACTCGAGCACGTGCGAAAAGATCAGCAGATAGAGCAGCGCCGTCAGCACCGGCGCGAGTATCGTCTGGAAGCTCACCTTCCAGAAGCGCAACAGCTCCTTGTAGAGCAGCGTCAGCCAGCCCGCGCCGTGCGCCGGCAGCAGCCGCACCGGCGCGGCCATGCTTTGCGCCGGCTGGTCGATCGCCTTCATTCCTGGCGCGCCATGATGCGAAGGAACACCTGCTCGAGGTCGGCTTCCTGCAGCGACAGCTCGATGATCGTGATGTCGCGCTTCGCGCAGCGCCGCGAGCATGCTCTCGAGCTCGGCGTAGTCGGCCAGCGACAGCAGGTACGTCTGGCCGTCGCGGCGCAGCACGCGCGCCCGGCCAGCGCGCCCGGCAGCGGCTCGGCGACGGTCAGCCGGACGGTCAGTCCGGCGAAGGTCGACAGCAGCTTCTGCTTGGTGTCGAGCGCGACGATCCTGCCCGCCTTGAGCATCGCGATGCGTCCGCACAGCGATTCCGCCTCCTCGAGATAATGCGTCGTCAGGATGATCGTGTGCCCGTCGCGCGTTGAGCTTGCGGATGAACGCCCACAGGCTCTGCCGCAATTCGACGTCGACGCCGGCGGTCGGCTCGTCGAGGACGATCACCGGCGGCTTGTGCACCAGCGCCTGGCCGATCAGCACGCGGCGCTTCATCCCGCCGGACAGCGACCGCATGTTGGCTGTTGGCGCGCGAGGCGAGGCCGAGGTGATGCAGCAGCTCGTCGATCCAGTCGTCCTGATCGCGAATGCCGAAATATCCGGCCTGGATGCGCAGCGTCTCGCGCACGGTGAAAAACGGATCGAACACCAGTTCCTGCGGCACGACGCCCAGCAGGCGCCGGGCGCGCGCATAGTCGGTGACGACGTCGTGACCCAGCACGCGCGCGTCGCCCCGGTCGGCGCGCGTGAGCCCGGCGAGGATCGAGATCAGCGTGGTCTTGCCGGCGCCGTTGGGACCGAGCAGGCCGAAGAACTCGCCCTCTTCGACCGCGAGATCGATGCCGGCGAGCGCCTGCACCGATCCGAACCGGCGCGCGACGTCGACGATTTCGACGGCGGCGCTCATGCCCGCCACGTGCGATGCGTCGCGCGCTGCGAGCGACGCGCTACTCGCGCGATGGCTCCGCGTGCAGTGGCTCAGGCGGGCGAAAGCAGCTCGTCGACGCCGTAGAGCTCGGCCAGCGAGGCCATCGTCGGCGGGACGTTGTCGAACGTCAGCTTCGTGCCCTCGGCGAGCGCCCGGCGCTTCCACTCGAGCAGTATCGCCACGCCGGCCGAATCGACCGGATCGACGCGCTTGCAGGTCGACTCGCCCGGTCGCCGGCAGCGGCACGTCGACGCTTGCCGCGAGCACGCCGGCGACGTTGTTGATCGTCAGCGCACCGGCGAGCACCCAGCGGCCGTCGTCGTCGCGCAACACCTGCGCGACCGGTTCCGCCGTTGCCGCGGGCTGCGCGCGCTTGGTCACTTCGGCGTCGGCCCCTTGTTCTTGTCGACCAGCATCTTGATCAGGCCGTCGACGCCGGAACTCTTGATCGCATCGTTGAACTCGTCGCGGTAGTTGGTCACCAGGCTCACGCCGGCGACGATGACGTCGTACGCCTTCCAGCCGTCGGGGGTCTTCTCCATGCTGTAGTCGATCTGGACCGGCGCCTGACCGGGCCGGCGCACCGACGTGCGCACGATGACGTCGGTGTCGCCCGGATTCATCCGCAGCGGCGTGTAGTCCATCGTGTTGTCGCGATAGTTGGACAGCGCGCCGGAATAGGTGCGCACCAGCAGCGTCCGGAATTCATCGGTCAGGGCTTTCTGCTGCTCGGGCGTCGCGCTGCGCCAGTTCTTTCCCATCGCCAGCGCGGTCATGCGCGTGAAGTCGAAATTCGGCGCCAGCTTGCTCTCGATCAGCTGCTTGACCTTCGCCTGGTTGCCGGCCTGCAGATCCTTGTCGCTGCGTATCGTCTGCAGCACGTCCTCGGCGACGCGCTTGACCAGAACGTCGGGCGCTTCCTGCGCCTGCGCCGTCAGCGCCAGCGAAGCGGCGAACAACAGCGCCATCCATCGGTAAATCATCGTGAACCTCGTCGAATATTGATGCCGTGAAAGCCGGCCGGCGCGCCGCGCGTCATCGCGCCGATGCCCGTGCTCGCTTGCTCATTCCTCTTCGTCCTCCGGCGGCGGCTTGCCGTCGTAGACCTGGTAGCGCCGCGCCCGCAGATAGGCGTTGCGCAGATAGCGATACTTGTCCAGCGCCGCCGCATCGAGCACGCTTTCGGCGGAGAGCAGCTGCGCCCGCGTGTCGAGATAGCCGAGGCCGTAGAGCCAATTTCGCAACGGCACATTGTCGATGTAGCCGATCGGGCCGGCGTAGAGGCGCACCAGCCAACCGCTGCCGTCGCGCACGGTGGTCGGCCCGAACAGCGGCACGAAAAGATACGGGCCCTGCGGCGCGCCCCACTTGCCGAACGTGATGCCGAAGTCGGTCTTGTCCTTGGTGATCCCCATCTCGGATGCGGGATCGAAGATGCCGAGCGATACCGAACGTCGAATTGAGCAGCACGCGGCCGAAGTCGTCGCCGGCGCGCTCCCTCTTGCCCTGCAGCACGTGGTTGATGCCGGTGAACAGATCGTCGATGTTGCCGAAGAAATTCGACACGCCGGTGCGCACCGGCTGCGGGCGTCGTCTTGACGTAAGTCTTCCGCGATCGGCTTGATCACGTTGCCGTCGACGACCTCGTGGACCGAGTACATCGCGCGGTTCCACGGCTCGAACGGGTCGACGCGCGACGGCGTCGCCGCGCACCCGGCCAGCAGCGCGCAAGCCAGGGCGAGCGTCGAAGCGATGCTGCGAGCGGAAGAATTCATTTGCCGGCGCCTCCTTGTGACGCCTTGTCGAACAGGAACTGGCTGATCAGCTTCTCGATGACCACCGCCGATTGCGTCTTGGCTGATGTGATCGCCGTCGTTCAGCATCGCGGTGTCGCCTCCGGCGTCGAGGCCGATGTAGACTTCACCGAGCAATCCCGAGGTGTTGATCGAAGCGATCGTGTCCTTGCTGAACGAATAATCGCGATCGATGCGCATCGTGACGACTGCCGCATAGGTCTTCGGATCGAGGCGTGATCGATTCGACGCGGCCGACGACGACGCCGGCGGCCTTCACCGGCGACGCGCAGCTTCAGCCCGCCGATATTGTCGAAGTTCGCCTCGACGTGGTAGCTGGGCGTCTGGTCGAGCGTCAGCAGGTTGCCGACCTTCAGCGCGAGAAACAGTATCGCGCCGAGGCCGATCGCGACGAAGACGCCGACCCAAAGGTCGATCGCGGCACGATTCATAGACCGACTCCCCTGAACATGAACACCGTCAGCACGAAATCGAGCGCGAGTATCGCCAACGAAGACACGACGACGGTTCTCGTCGTCGCGCTCGACACGCCTTCGGCCGTCGGCTTGGCATCGTAGCCTTCGAGGACCGCGATCAGCGACACCGCGACGCCGAACACGATGCTCTTGATGATGCCGTTGGTGATGTCCGGCCAGACATTGACCCCTGCCTGCATCTGTCCCCAGAACGCGCCGGCGTCGATGCCGATCACCCGCACGCCGATCAGGTAGCCGCCGAAGATCCCGAACGCCGAGAAAAGCGCCGCCAGCAGCGGCATCGAGATCACGCCCGCCCAGAACCGCGGCGCGACGACGCGGGCGATCGGGTCGACCGCCATCATTTCCATCGCCGACAGCTGCTCGGTGGCCTTCATCAGTCCGATCTCGGCGGTGATCGCGGAACCCGGCGCGGCTCGCAAACAGCAGACCGCCGATCACCGGTCCGAGTTCCTTGACCAGCGAAAGCGCGACCACGATGCCGAGCTGCTCCTGCGCGCTGTAGCGGCGGAGCACCTCGTAGCCTTGCAGCGACAGCACCATGCCGACGAAAAGTCCCGACATCAGGATGATCACCAGCGACAGCACGCCGGAGAAATAGATCTCGCGCACCGTCAGGTGCAGGCGGCGCAGCGCCATCGGCGTGTACCACAGGATGGCGCCGAGGAAGCGCGCCATGTAGCCCAGCCGCGCAACGCCGCCGGTCACCGTGCCTCCGAGCCGGCGCAGCGCCAGCGCGAGGTCGCTCATTGCGTCACTCGACATCGGCGAAGCAGGGCTTTGTGGTAAGGCGGCGCCGGATAATGGAAGCGCACCGGCCCGTCGGGCTGTCCGTCGACGAACTGGCGGACGAACGGATCGCTCGACGCGCGCACCTCGTCGGGCGTGCCGCTGGCGACGATCTTTCCCTCGGAGACGAAATAGAGGTAATCGACGATCTTCAGCGATTCGTACACGTCGTGCGTCACGACGATCGAGGTGATGCCCAGCGCGTCGTTGAGGCGCCGGATCAGCTGCCCGACGATCGCCAGCGAAATCGGATCGAGCCCGGCGAACGGCTCGTCGTACATCACCAGCATCGGGTCGAGCGCGATCGCGCGCGCGAGCGCGACGCGGCGGCCATGCCGCCGGACAACTCGGACGGCATCAGCTGCGCGGCGCCGCGCAAGCCGACCGCGTTGAGCTTCATCAGCACCAGGTCGCGAATCATCGCTTCGGGCAGGTCGGTATGCTCGCGCATCGGGAACGCGATGTTCTCGAACACCGTCATGTCGGTGAACAAGGCGCCGAACTGGAACAGCATGCCGAACTTGCGGCGCAGCGCGTAGAGCGCATCGGGCTCGAGATCCGGGACCGATTGCCCGCCGACCAGCACCTTGCCCGTTTTGGGCTTCAGCTGACCGCCGATCAGGCGCAGAATCGTCGTCTTCCCGGACCCGCTCGCGCCCATGATGGCGACGATCTTGCCGCGCGGCACGATCATCGTGATCCCGCGCAGGATCATTCGCGTGTCGTAGGCGAACGACACGTCGGCGAGCTCGATCGCCGCCGCGGCCGGGATCGAGCCGGCGCGTCGGGCTTAAGCTGGCATGCGAATCCGCGGTAGCGGCGACCGGCATCGGAACGGTGGAGAATCGCGGGAAGGACGATGATTGTAGCCCGTTCGCCGCAACGCAACAACGACGGGCGGCCGGAAGTCTGACCCTCGTGTATCAGCGTCAGCCGCGAAGCAATCGCCGCTCGGCGAACGCGAGATCGCCGGGCTTGCCCAGCAGCACCAGGACGTCGCCGGCCTCGAAGCGGAAGTCTGGCGCCGGCGCGGCAGCTCGCGCGCCGCGCCGGCGCACGCTGTTGACCTCGACTCGTCCGTTCAGCTCGATCTCGGCGAGCGATTTGCCGACCGCGATCGAGCGCTCGTTGAGCAGCACCGAATGCAGCCGCGGCTGGAGATTGTCCTCGGCGTCGGCCGCGTCGGTCGCGCCGTGGAAAAAGCCGCGGAAGATGCTGTAGCGCTCCTCGCGTACCGCCTGGATTCGCGCCAGCACGCGGTTCAGCGGCACGCCCAGCAGCAGCAGCGAGTGCGACGCCAGCATCAGGCTGCCTTCGAGCGTTTCCGGCACGACCTCGGCCGCGCCCGCCTTCAGCAGCCGGTCGAGCTCGGTATCGTCGAACGTGCGCACGATCACCGGAACTTCGGGCCGCGTGTGCTGCACGTGGTGCAGGATCTTGATCGCGATCGCGGTGTCGGTGAACGTGATCGCCACGGCGCGCGCCTTCTGCAGTCCGGCCGCCGTCAGCGCTTCGCGCCGGCCGGCATCGCGCATAGACGACGTTGCCTCGCCGCCGGTGGTCGCCTCGGCGACGCGCTGCGGATCCGAGTCCAGCGCAAGAAACGGTATGCCCTCGGCTTCGAGCAGGCGCGCCGAGATTCTGGCCGCTGCGGCCGTAGCCGCAGACGATCACGTGATCCTGCCGGGAGATCGTGCGCGCCGCGATCTGCGTGACCTGCGCGGCGCGGGCGAGCCAGTCGTTGGCGGTCATCCGGCGCGACCAGCGGCTCGGCCAGCTGGATCATGAACGGCGCCGCCAGCATCGACAGGACCATCGCTGCGAGCACCAGTTGCGGAAACGTCGCATCGAGGATGTGCAGATCGGTGCTCAACGCCAGCAGCACGATCGCGAACTCGCCGGCCTGCGCCAGATAGAAGCCGGTGCGCAGCGCCGTGGCCAGCGGCGAGCGGAACGCCCTGGCCAGAATGACGATCAGGACCAGCTTGGCCAGCACCGGGCCGATGAGCAGCAGCAGCACCCAGGCGAGATGGTCGGCGACGATGCCCAGATTCAGGTACATGCCGACGCTGACGAAGAACAGGCCGAGCAGGACATCGCGGAAACGGCTTGATGTCCTCTTCGACCTGGTAGCGGTACTCGGTCTCGGCGATCAGCATGCCGGCGAGAAACGCGCCCAGCGCGAACGACAGCCCGGCGAGCTCGGTCAGCGCCGCGAGCCCGAGCGTCACCAGCAGCACGTTGAGCATGAACAGCTCCGGCGAGCGCAGCCGGGCGACGATGATAGAACCAGCCGTGCATCAGCTTCTGGCCGAAGAACAGGATCGCGGCCAGCGCGACGGCGGCCTTGCCGGCGGCGATCGCCAGCGGCTTCCACAGGTCCGCGCCGCCCTCGGCCAGCGTCGGCACCGCGATCAGGAACGCGACCACCGCCAGATCCTGGAACAGCAGGATGCCCATCACGTCGCGCCCGTGCGGCGAGTTGAGCTCGGAGCGCTCGGCGAGCATTTTCGACACGATCGCGGTCGAGCTCATCGCCAGCGCGCCGCCGAGCGCGAACCCGGCAAGCCAGCTGAATCGAAGGAAATGCAGACCCGACCATCGCGACCAGGGTCGTGATCGCGACCTGCGCAAGTCCCAGTCCGAACACCGCCCGGCGCATCGTCTTCAGCTGCGGCAGGCTGAACTCGAGGCCGATCGAGAACATCAGGAACACGACGCCGAATTCGGCCAGGTCGCGCACGTTGGCGTCGTCCGGCACCCACCCCAGCGCATGCGGCCCGACGGCGATGCCGATCGCCAGGTAGCCGAGGATCGGCGGCAGGCGCGCCAGCCGGCAGAGGACCACCGCGACGACCGATGCGGCGAGCAACAGCAGTATCAGTTGCAGCGTATGGGTCATCTTTTTGCGTGTGCTTCCGGCAGCCGCGCGAGACGACGAAGTGCGCCCGGCGACGGCCCGCCCGGCACCGCGCGAGCGCCGTGCGAATGTAGCACAGAGCGTGCGTTTTCTAAGGGACGGTATACTGGCCGGATGCCCACGCCGATCCGCGCACACGCCCCGGCCGCGCCCGCCGCCGCGCCGGGCGTCGATGCCGCGCGGGCGCTCGCGCTGGGCCGCAGCGTGCTGGCGACCGAGGCGATGGCGATCGATGTGCTGCAGCATCGTCTCGGCGACGACTTTCGTCGCCGCGGCCGACGCGGTCTACGGCTGTCGCGGGCGCGTCGTCGTCACCGGCATCGGCAAGTCGGGCCACATCGCG
Source organism: uncultured beta proteobacterium (assembly GCA_963697485.1). Taxonomy (GTDB): domain Bacteria; phylum Pseudomonadota; class Gammaproteobacteria; order Burkholderiales; family Casimicrobiaceae; genus PALSA-1003. Next base: position 205,532 of record CAVOOD010000003.1, on the reverse strand, counting down.
CGCAAGCTCGCGGCGACGCTTGCATCGACCGGCACGCCGGCATTCTTCGTGCACGCCGCCGAGGCGGGTCACGGCGATCTCGGCATGATCACCACCGACGACGTCGTGCTGCTGCTGTCGAATTCCGGCGAGACCGACGAGCTGCTGGTGCTGATTCCGCACCTGAAGCGCCAGGGCGCCAAGCTGATCGCGCTGACCGGCAACGAGCAATCGTCGCTCGCTCAGGCCGCCGACATTCATCTCGATGCCAGCGTCGACACCGAAGCCTGTCCGCTCGGCCTCGCGCCGACGGCGAGCACCACCGCCGCGCTGGCGCTGGGCGACGCGCTGGCGCTGACGGTGCTCGACGCGCGCGGCTTTTCGGTCGAGGACTTCGCCCGCTCGCATCCGGGCGGCACGCTGGGGCGAAGGCTGCTGACCCGCGTGCGCGACGTCATGCGCACCGGCGTCGCTCTGCCGGTGGTCGCGGCCGACGCCTCGCTCGCCGACGCGGTCGTCGAGATGAGCGGCAAGGGCATGGGCATGACCGCGGTCGTCGACGCCGAGCAGCGCGTTGCCGGCATTTTCACCGACGGCGATTTGCGCCGCAGCCTGGGTCGCGTTCGCGACTTCAGCGCCGCGCGGGTCGCCGAGCTGATGACCCGCAATCCGCGGACGATCGCCGCCGATCTGCTGGCGATAGACTGCGTCGAGCTGATGGAAACGCCGCCGAAAGTGAGTCAGCTGCTGGTCGTCGATGGCGAGCGCAGGCTGGTCGGCGCGCTGCACATGCACGATCTTTTCCGGGCCAAGGTCGTATGACGCCGGCCGACCTCGACAGCCGGGCACGCCGCGTGCGCCTTCTGTCCTGCGACGTCGACGGCGTGCTGACCGACGGCAAGATCTACTACGCCGCCGACGGCAGCCAGCTCAAGGCATTCTCGTCGCTCGACGGCTTCGGCCTGAAAATGCTGCAGGAGGCGGGCGTGACCGTCGCGTGGATTTCCGGCAGCCGCGCGCCCGCGGTGACCCGGCGCGCCGAGGATCTTTCGGTCGCGCACGTCGTGCTCGGCGCCGACGACAAGGTCGCGGCCTGGGAACGGCTGCGCAGCCAGCTGGGCATCGACGCGCAGGACTGCGCGCACATCGGCGACGACATGCCGGATCTGCCGGTGATCATGCGCTGCGGACTGGGCGTAACCGTGCCGCACGCTCCGGCGGCGCTGCGCGGCGCCGCGCACTACGTGACTCGCGCCGACGGCGGCGCCGGCGCCGTGCGCGAGCTGTGCGAGCTGATACTCGCCGCGAAAGGCGAGCTCGAGCCCTTGCTGAAGGCATTCGCGCAATGAAGGTCCGCCAGCCGCTGCTCGACCGTCTCGTCGCATGGTCGCCGGTGCTGCTGCTCGGCGCGCTGGTCGCGATGACCTACTGGCTCGATGCGCAGGTGCGCGCACCGGCGCCGAAATTCGACGGCTCGGGAAGGCACGACCCCGACATAACATCGAGAATTTCAAGGCGGTCAGCCTCGACGACAAGGGCCGCGTCCACCAGGCGCTGACCGCCGCGCGCCGCGCGGCATTATCCCGACGACGACTCGACCGACCTCGAGGCACCGGAGATCACGTTCAACGATCCCGGCAAGCCGCGCCTGACGGTCACCGCGGACAAGGCGAGCGTCAGCGGCGATCGCGACCACGTGGCTTTCACCGGACACGTCAAGGGCGTGCGCGATGCGTCGTCGGAGACCGCGAACGACGGGCCGACGACGATCACCAGCGAATACCTGCTCGTCATGCCGAAGGAGGACAAGATCGTTACCGACAAGCCGGTGACGATCGCCGACCCCCGTGGGATAATCAATGCGACAGGGATGGAATACGACAACAAGAGCAAGACGGTCAAGCTTCAAGTCCCGTGTCAGCGGACAAATTGAGCCCCAGAAGAAATAGGCCGATGATCGATCACACGATGCGCACGCTGCTCGCCCGGCGGCCTCGCGCGCGTTTGCTGCGCTCTTGCTCTGCGCTCGGCATCGTCGCGCCGCCGGCGTGGGCGGAGAAGGCCGACCGCGACAAGCCGATCAACTTCCAGGGCGACACCGGCGGCGGCAACGCCGAGACCAAGAATGGCGAGCTCGTCGGCAACGTCGTCGTGACCCAGGGCACGCTGTCGATTCACGCCGATCGCATCACATTCCACCAGAACCCGGACAACTCGCTGTCGGCGATCGCCTACGGCAATCCGGTGACGTTCCGCGAAAAGCGCGACGGCGTCGACGAGTATTACGAGGGCTTCGCGCAGCGCATCGTCTACGACGGACAGAAGCGCTTCGTCGAGCTGTTCGACAACGCGCTGCTGAAAAAAGGCAGCGACGAGATTCGCAGCAACTACATTTCCTACGACGCGGCGACCGAGTCGTTCAAGGCCGAAGGTCGCCCGGACAGCGCGACCGCCGCCGCCGGCGAAGTGCCGCTCGGCGCGCGGGTGCGCGGCGTGTTCCAGCCGGAATCGAAGGACGCCAAGGACGCAAGGACGGCAAGAGCGCCAAGGGCGCGGCCGCCGCGCCGCACGCCTCGCCCAGTCCCAAGCCCAACCCGCCGCTGCCGCTCAAGCCCGACGACAAGATCGGACCGTCCGCCGGCAAATGAGCCGTCGGCGCAAGCGATGAGCACGCTATCGGTCGCCGCGCTGAACAAGCGCTACAAATCGCGCATCGTCGTGCACGACGTTTCGCTCGCGGTGGCCAGCGGCGAGGTCGTCGGGCTGCTCGGTCCCAACGGCGCCGGCAAGACCACCTGCTTCTACATGATCGTCGGGCCTGGTCGCCGCCGACGGCGGCGCGATCGAGCTCGACGGCGACGACCTGACGCGCATGCCGATTCACGCGCGCGCGCGCCTGGGCCTGTCGTATCTGCCGCAGGAAGCGTCGATCTTCCGCAAGCTCTCGGTCGCCGAGAACGTGCAGGCGATCCTCGAGCTGCAGGGCATCGACGCCGACGAGATCGCCAATCGCCTCGACGCGCTGCTCGAGGACCTGTCGATCTCGCACCTGCGCGACGCGTCCGCCGTCAGCCTTTCCGGCGGCGAGCGCCGGCGCGTCGAGATCGCGCGCGCGCTGGCGACGCGGCCGCGCTTCATCCTGCTCGACGAGCCGTTCGCGGGCGTCGATCCGATCGCGGTGCTCGACATCCAGAAGATCATCGGCTTCCTGAAGGAGCGCGACATCGGCGTGATGATCACCGACCACAACGTGCGCGAGACGCTGGGCATCTGCGACCGCGCCTACATCATCAACGAGGGCCGGGTGCTGGCCTCGGGAACGCCCGACGAAATTGTTTATAATGAAAACGTCAGGAAGGTCTATCTCGGAGAGCATTTCCGGCTTTAGCCATGACGACGATAGCCCCGGGCAGGTGCAGGTCCCTGCCGGCCGCGCGGCCTCCGCCGCGCCGCCGGCGGCTCGTCGCCATGCCCGTTCCCGCGCTGCAGTACACCGGCGCGCTCGGTACCGCCGCTGCGCCGCAGCGCGGGCTTGCGAACCGCAATGAAGCCGACGCTCCAGCTCAAGCTCTCGCCAGCACCTGACGCTGACGCCGCAGCTGCAGCAGTCGATCCGCCTGCTGCAGCTGTCGACGCTCGAGCTCAATGCCGAGGTCGAGCGGCTGCTGCAGGAAAACCCGCTGCTCGAAAAGGCCGACGACGACGAGCACGTCGCCCCGCCGCCGGAATTCGCGCAGTCGGCGGCGACGTCGGCGACCGTCGACGAGCCGCTGCGAGCGATCGGACGGCACGCTGCAGTCGGATTTCGATCTCGATGACCAGCGCGGCGGGCGACGGCGACTGGGGCAGCTCGACCGGCGGGACCGACGACGACGACGAAAATTTCTCGCCGCAGCAGGTCGCGACCAGCTCGCTGCGCGATCACCTCAATTCGCAGCTCGCCGAGCTCAATCTTCCGTTGCGCGACCGCCAGATCGTGTCGGCGCTGATCGACGCGCTCGACGACGACGGCTACCTGACGACGTCGCTCGAGGAGCTGCTCGAGTTCTTTCCCGAAGAGCTCGGGCATCGACGCCGACGAGCTGCAGATCGCGCTGCGGCACCTGCAGAACCTCGAGCCCGCCGGCGTCGGCGCGCGCGATGCTGCCGAGTGCCTCGGCGCTGCAGCTGAAGGCGCTGCCGGCGACGACGCCGTTCCGCGCCGAGGCGCTCAAGCTGGTCGAGCATCACCTGCCGCTGCTCGCCGCGCGCGACTTCGGCAAGCTGAAGCGCCTGCTGCACATCGACGACGCGGGCCTGCGCGGCGTGCGCACGCTGATCACCAGCCTCAATCCGCGGCCGGGCGGCGAATTTTCGCAAGACCGAAGCGAACTATGTGATTCCGGACGTGGTCGTAAGGAAGATGAGAGGTCGCTGGGTCGCGGCGCTCAACGAGGCCGCGATGCCCAAGCTGCGCCTCAATCGCATCTACGCCGACATCCTCACGCGCAACCGCGAGTCGTCGAACCAGCAGCTCGCGGCGCAGCTGCAGGAGGCGAACTGGCTGATCCACAACGTGCAGCAGCGCTTCGAGACCATCCTGCGCGTGTCGCAGGCCATCGTCGACCGGCAGCGGCATTTCTTCGAGCACGGCGAAGTGGCGATGCGCCCGATGGTGCTGCGCGAGATCGCCGAGATCCTGAGCCTGCACGAGTCGACGATCTCGCGCGTGACCACGCAGAAGTACATGCTGACGCCGCGCGGCATCTACGAGCTCAAGTATTTCTTCGGCAGCCACGTTGCCACCGACACCGGCGGCGCCGCGTCGGCCACCGCGATCCGCGCGCTGATCAAGCAGCTGATCGGCGCCGAGGATCACGAATACGCCGCTGACCGACAGCCGCATCGCCGACCTCCTCGGCGACCAGGGCATCGTCGTCGCCCGGCGCACGGTCGCCAAGTACCGGGAAGCGCTGCAGATCCCGCCGGTCAACCTGCGCAAGGCGATCTAGGCCGCGCGCCAATGCGAAGGAGAGCTGGATGAACCTGAACCTGAGCGGACATCATCTTCTGATCACTCCCGCGATCCGCGACTACGTGACGGCGAAGCTCGAGCGCGTGACGCGCCATTTCGACCACGTGATCGACGTCAACGTCGTGCTGTCGGTCGACAAGCTCAGGCAGCAGGTGACCGCCAATCTGCACATCCGCGGCAAGGACATCCACGCCGAGTGCGTCGACGCCGACATGTACGCCGCGATCGACGCGCTCGCCGACAAGCTCGACCGGCAGGTGCTGCGGCACAAGGAAAAGAAAAACGGGCAGCGCCACGAACCCGGTGCGATCAAGCGCACCGCCCGCGCGCCGGCCCCGGGCAAGGCGCGCGCTCAGTAGGCTGCTGCGCGGCGTATAATCGCGTCCGGCCCAAGCGGCGCTCCCGAGCGGCCGCGCCGGATTCCGTCGACCCCCGATCCCAGACGATGAACCAGATCGCGCAGCTTCTGCCGGAAGCGAACATCGTGCTCGACCTCGACGCGACCAGCAAGAAGCGCCTGTTCGAGCAGATCGGAGCGCTGTTCGAGATCGCATCGCAGATCGCGCGCTCGGTCGTCTTCGACAGCCTGTTCGCGCGCGAGAGGCTCGGCTCGACCGGGCTCGGGCAAGGCATCGCCATTCCGCACGGCCGCATCAAGGGACTCAAGCAGGCGATGGGCGCATTCGTCCGCCCGCAGCAGCCGATTCCGTTCGATGCGCCCGACGGCAAGCCGGTCGAGCAGGTGTTCGTGCTGCTCGTGCCCGAGCACGCGACCGAGGAGCACCTGGAGCTCCTGTCCGAGCTCGCGCAGATGTTCAGCGAACGGACGTTCCGCGAGCAGGTCGCGATGGCGGCCGATGCCGCCGAAGTGCACCAGGTGTTCGCCGCCTGGCAGCCCGAGCCCCTATGAACCGAAGCGGCGCCGTGCGACAGGTCAGCATCGAGCGCCTGATCGACGACAACCAGGAGCGGCTGGGCCTGGGTGGCTCGCCGGCCGGCAGGGCGGCAACCGCGTGCTGACCGGCGAGGCCGCGCTGAAGCCGACGATCGGCCAGGTCGGGCACATGAACTTCATCCACCCGTTCCGCGTGCAGATGATCGGCGCCGCCGAGGCGAACTATCTGCGCAGCCTGCCCGAGGATGCGCTGCAGCAGGCGATCTCGCGCCTGTTCACCACCGACCTGGCGGCGATCATCGTCGCCAACGGCGAGGAAATTCCCGAATACCTGCTCGACGCATGCAACCGGCACCACATGGCGCTGCTCACCTCGCCGCAGCCGTCGCCGCACGTCGTCGACGTGATCCGGCTCTATCTGTCGCGCGTGCTCGCCGAGTCGACGTCGCTGCACGGCGTGTTTCTCGACGTGCTCGAGATGGGCGTGCTGATCACCGGCGCCTCGGCGATCGGCAAGAGCGAGCTCGCGCTCGAGCTGATCTCGCGCGGCAACGGCCTGGTCGCCGACGACATCGTCGAGCTGTACCGCATTTCGCCGGACACGCTCGAGGGACGCTGCCCGGCGGTGCTCAAGGACTTCCTCGAAGTGCGCGGCATCGGCGTGCTCAACATCCGCACGATCTTCGGCGAGACCGCGGTGCGCCCGCGCAAGCTGCTCAAGCTGATGGTCCATCTCGAGGATCACAGCAACGAGCAATTCTCCGAGCTCGACCGGCTGCAGGTCAGCGCGACGTACCAGGAGATCCTCGGCGTGCCGATCCGCAAGGTGACGATTCCGGTGGCGGCCGGCCGCAATCTCGCGGTGCTGGTCGAAGCGGCGGTGCGCAATTTCGTGCTCAACCAGCGCGGCATCGACAGCACCAAGGAGTTCATCGAGCGGCAGCAGAAGCTGATGGAAGACGGCGGCTGACGGCGCCACGATGGACCTGGTCCTGATCGGCGGCGTCTCGGGCTCGGGCAAGAGCGTCGCGCTCGCGGCGCTCGAGGACAGCGGCTACTACGCGGTGTCGAATCTGCCGCTCGACGCAGCTCGGCGGCCTGCTCGAGCACTTGAAGCGGGCGCAGCAGGAGCGCGTGGCGATCGCGCTCGACGTCAAGACCGATCCCGCCCTCGCCGGCCTGCAGGCCGCGATCGAAGCCGCGCGCGCCGACGGCTGGACCGTGCGCTTCGTCTATCTCGACGCCAAGACCGAGACGCTGGTCAAGCGCTTTTCGGAGACGCGCCGCCGGCATCCGTTCTCCAGCGACGACCGCACGCTGCGCGAGGCGATCGAGTTCGAGCGCGCGCGTCTGGCCGACATCCGCTCGCTGGGCTACAGCTTCGACACCAGCGACCTGCCCGCGGCGGCGCTGCGTCGCTGGATCAAGGATTTCGTCAGCGTCGATCCGTCGCGGATGACGCTCTTGTTCCAGTCGTTCGGATACAAGCATGGCGTGCCGCTCGACGCCGACCTCGTCTTCGACGTGCGCTGCCTGCCGAACCCGCACTACGAGCCGCAGCTCGCGCCGCTCACCGGCAAGGACGCGGCCGTCATCGCCTACCTCGAAAGCCATCCCGAGGTCGAGCGCATGTACACCGACATCTATCATTTCGTCGCGAGCTGGCTGCCCGACTACGCGCGCGACAATCGCAACTACCTGACGGTCGCGATCGGCTGCACCGGCGGCCGGCATCGCTCGGTCTACCTGGCCGAGCGGCTGGCGCAGGCATTCGGCGGCCGCTATCAGGTGCTCATGCGTCATCGCGAGATCGGCTGAACATCCTGCGGGCATCGGACGCGTCCCGCGGCGTCGGGCGCCTCGGACGACGCCGCGCACAATAAGCTAGAATCATTCGATGACCTCAGCCGAAAACAGTCGCAGTCGCCTTTACCGGCGCGTCGGGACTGCCGTACGGCCTGCGCCTGCTCGAATGCCTGATCGCGGCGCGAGCGCGCGTCTTCCTGCTGTACTCGCCGGCGGCGCAGGTCGTGGCCAGACAGGAGCTCGAGCTCACGCTGCCCACACAGCCCGCCGCGGCGGCGAGCTACTTCGCCGAGCGCTACCGCGCAGAGCCGGGTCAGCTGACGGTGTTCGGCCGCGAGGACTGGATGAGCCCGGTGGCGTCGGGATCGAACCCGGCCGACGCGATGGCCGTCTGCCCGTGCAGCATGGGAACGCTGGGCGCGCTCGCGGCGGGACTGGCCGACAATCTGATCGAGCGCGCCGCCGACGTGATGCTCAAGGAGCGGCGGACCCTGGTGCTGGTGCCGCGCGAGACGCCGCTTTCGGCGATACATCTGGAGAACATGCTGAAGCTCTCGCGAGCCGGCGCGGTGATCCTGCCTCCGTCGCCGGGTTTCTACGGGCATCCGCGCACGATCGAGGATCTCGTCGACTTCGTCGTCGCCCGCGTGCTCGACCAGCTCGGCGTCGAGCATGCGCTCGGACCCCGCTGGGGCGCGTCGCGCGGCGCTGCGCCGCGCTTCGAGCGCGCTTAAGCCCGGCGATGCTTCCCTTCCGGCGCGGCGCGCCATCGCGCGAGCCGCTGACGCTGCCGCTGTTTCCGCTGAAGACCGTGCTGTTTCCCGGCGGCCTGCTGCCGCTGAAGGTCTTCGAGCAGCGCTACATCGACATGACCAAGCGCTGCATCCAGGACGACAAGCCGTTCGGCGTGTGCCTGTTGACGCGGGGCGAGGAAGTCGCGCGACGCGGTGTCCCGGACGCCCCCGAATTCGCGCTGATCGGCACGCTGGCGAGAATCACGTCCTGGGACATGCCGCAGCTCGGCATCCTGCAGCTCAAGACCGAAGGCGGCAGCCGATTCCAGGTGCACTCGCATCGCACCGCCGACGACGGCCTCGTGCTGGCGCAGGCGACCTCGATCCTGCCCGAGCCCAGGGTCCCGCTGCCGGAGATCCATCAACCGCTCGCGGATCTGCTCGAGCTGATGATCAATCGCGTCGGGCGCGAACACTTCGCGGGCGAGCCGGCGCTGGACGACGCATCGTGGGTCGGCTACCGGCTCGCCGAACTTCTGCCGCTGCCGGCGAACATCAAGCAGAGCATGCTCGAGATCAACGACAGCGAGGTGCGCCTCACGGCGATCGCGCAATTTCTCAAGCAGCAGGATCTGCTCTAAGCGCCGACGTCGCGTCGGCGGCGTTCGCAGCATGCTCGCTGCTATAATTTGCGCTCGGGCAGCAATGGCGGGAACGCATCATGGCAGGCCACAGCAAGTGGGCGAACATCAAGCACAAGAAGGCTGCCACCGACGCCAAGCGCGGCAAGATCTTCACGCGGCTGATCCGCGAAATCACCGTCTCCTCCAAGCTCGGCGGCGTCGATGCCTCGACCAATCCGCGGCTGCGGCTCGCGGTCGACAAGGCGATGGACAACAACATGCCGAAGGACACGATCGAGCGCGCGATCAAGCGCGGCTCGGGCGGGGCCGACGACGCGAGCTATGAGGAGATCCGCTACGAAGGCTACGGCATCAACGGCGCCGCCGTGATCGTCGACTGCCTGACCGACAACCGGACGCGCACCGTCGCCGACGTGCGCCATGCGTTTTCCAAGAATGGCGGCAATCTCGGCACCGACGGCTCGGTGGCGTTCCTGTTCAGGCATTGCGGCCAGATCGTGTTCGCGCCGGGCACCGACGAAAACAGGCTGATCGAGCTCGCGCTCGACGCCGGAGCCGAGGACGTCGTCAGCCACGACGACGGCTCGTCGGAAGTGATCACCGCGCCGAACGACCTGGTGAGCGGTCAGGCAGGCGCTGGCCGACGCAGGCGTCAAATCCGATTTCGCCGAGGTGACGATGAAGCCCACGGTGGAAGTCGAATGCAAAGGCGAGGATGGCGTCCGGATGCAGAAGCTGCTCGACGCGCTCGAAGCGCTCGACGACGTGCAGGACGTCTACACGACCGCGGTCATCGAGGCATGAGCGCGGCGGAGCTTCAAGACCCGAAGGGCCGTCGCCGCGCGATTGCTTGGAGGCCGACACGTGAACGCGGCCATTCGCGCCATCGCGAGCAGGCCGATATGAGCGAGCTTCGACTGGCGCGACGGATACTGGGAATCGATCCTGGTCTCCGGGTGACCGGTTTTGGAATAATCATCTGCACCGGCAATCGCCTTGAGTACGTCGCGAGCGGCTGCATACGCAACACGTCGGGCGAGTTGCCCGATCGGCTCAAGTTGATCGTGCGCGACCTGGCCACCGTCATCGGCGCGCACCTTCCGACCGAGGTCGCGGTCGAAAAGGTCTTTGTCAACGTCAACCCGCAGTCGACCCTGCTGCTCGGCCAGGCGCGCGGCGCGGCGATCTCCGCGGCCGTCCTCGCCGAGCTTCCGGTCAGCGAATACACGGCGCTGCAGATCAAGCAGGCGGTCGTCGGTCACGGCAAGGCTGCGAAGGAGCAGGTGCAGGAGATGGTCAGGCGCCTGCTCGCGCTGCCGGCGGTGCCTTCCGCCGACGCGGCCGACGCGCTCGCCTGCGCGATCTGTCACGCGCACGGCGGCGCCGGCATCGGCGGCTTGCGTCGCGGCGGCTACCGCGTGCGCCGAGGCCGCATCCTTTGATCGAGCGCTGGCCGGAGGCCGTCATCTTCGACATGGACGGCCTGATGCTCGACACCGAGGGTCCGGCGTTGCGCGCATGGGAGAGCGCCGCACGCGGCCTGGGCCGCGAGTTCGACCTCGAGCTCTGCCGCCAGATGATCGGACGCAGCTTCGGCGATTGCGTCGCGCTGATCCGCGACCGGCACGGGTCCGACTATCCGGTCGACGCATTGACCAGCGCCTGGGCGGCCGATTACGACGCGATCGTCGCCGCCGAGGGGATCTCGCTCAAGCCCGGGCTCGATGACATCCTGGATCTGCTCGAGGAGCGCGGGATCGCCACCGCCGTCGCGACCTCGACGCGGCGCGAGCGCGCACGCGCCAAGCTCGATAGTGTCGGGCTGCTGCATCGCTTCGCTGCGCTGGTCGGCGGCGACGAGGTCGCGCGAGGCAAGCCCGCGCCCGACATTTTCATTGCCGCCGCCGAGCGGCTCGGCGTTGCGGCCCGCGACTGCGTCGTGCTGGAGGATTCGGAGCCGGGCATCATCGCCGCCGCCGCCGCCGGGATGACTCCGGTGATGGTGCCCGATCTGCATCCGCCCAGCGCCGAGCTGCTTCTCCTCGAGCCGCTGGTGCTTGCGTCGCTTTCCGCCGTCGCCGCACATCTGCGCGCGATCGACCGGTGAGCTGCGGCCGGCGGCCGCGGATGCGGGCCCGGTGCATGCGATAATTCGCGCCATGCGCGGCGTTCACCTGCCCGATTTTCCCGATACCGAACGCCGGTCGCGCCGGAGCGCGCGGATCGCGGCGGCGACGACGCGATGATCGGCCGTCTCGCCGGAACCCTGCTGGAGAAGAACCCGCCGCAGATCCTGCTCGACGTCCAGGGCGTCGCGTACGAAGTCGACGTGCCGATGAGCACCTTCTACAACCTGCCCGGCATCGGCGACAGGATTACGCTGTTCACACACCTGGTCGTGCGCGAAGACGCGCATCTGCTGTTCGGTTTCGGTTCGGAGAACGAGCGCCGTGCATTCCGTCAGCTGATCCGGATCACCGGCGTCGGTGCGCGCATCGCGCTTGCCGTGCTGTCGGGATTGTCGGTCGCCGAGCTCGCGCAGGCGGTCAGCATGCAGGACAGCGGCCGGCTCACCAAGATCCCCGGGATCGGCAAGAAGACCGCCGAGCGGCTGCTGCTCGAGCTCAAGGACAAGCTCGGCGCCGATCTGACGACCGCGGTCGGCGTCTACCGGCCGGCCCCGGTCGCCTCCGACGTGTTGAACGCGCTCCTGTCGCTGGGGTACAGCGACAAGGAGGCCGCGCGCGCAGTGAGAGAGCTGCCCGAAGGCATTGCCGTCGGCGACGGCATCAGGCAGGCCCTGAAGCTTCTGGCGAAGGCCTGACGATGCGCTCGCCGATGCGCGCGAAGGGCCACGACGCTGCAGGCATAATAGACAGATGATCGAAACCGATCGCCTGATCGCCGCGGCACCGGTGAGCCCGCAGGAAGAAGTGCTCGAGCGCACGCTGCGGCCGCGCGCGCTCGAAGAGTACATAGGCCAGGAAAAAATTCGCGGGCAGCTTTCGATCTTCATCGAGGCGGCAAAAAAGCGCAAGGAAGCGCTCGATCACGTGCTGCTGTTCGGGCCGCCAGGCCTGGGCAAGACGACGCTCTCGCACATCATCGCGCACGAGCTCGGCGTCAACCTGCGGCAGACCTCGGGACCGGTGCTCGAGCGCGCCGGCGACCTGGCGGCGCTGCTTGACCAACCTCGAGCCGCACGACGTGCTGTTCATCGACGAGATTCACCGGTTGTCGCCGGTCGTCGAGGAAATCCTGTATCCGGCGCTCGAGGACTTCAAGATCGACATCATGATCGGCGAAGGTCCGGCGGCGCGCTCGGTCAAGCTCGACCTGCAGCCGTTCACGCTGGTCGGCGCGACCACGCGCGCCGGGATGCTGACCAACCCGCTGCGCGATCGCTTCGGCATCGTCGCGCGGCTCGAGTTCTATACGCCCGAGGAGCTGACCCGCATCGTCACGCGGTCGGCGCGGCTGCTCGAGATCCCGATCGAAGCCGACGGCGCGCTCGAGATCGCGCGGCGCTCGCGCGGCACGCCGCGCATCGCCAACCGCCTGCTGCGGCGCGTGCGCGATTTCGCCGAGGTGCGCGCCGCCGGCAACATCACCGCCGAAGTCGCCGATCTCGCGCTGCAGATGCTCGACGTCGACGCGCTGGGGCTCGACGTGATGGACCGGAAGCTGTTGCGCTGCGTGCTCGACAAGTTCGGCGGCGGCCCGGTCGGCGTCGACAACCTCGCGGCGGCGATCGGCGAGGAGCGCGACACGATCGAGGACGTTCTCGAGCCGTTCCTGATCCAGCAGGGTTTCCTGCAGCGGACCAATCGCGGCCGGATCGCCACCGCGTTGTCGTATCGCCATTTCGGCCTGGCCCCGCCAGCGGCGGCCGGCGAGCTTTTCAGCGAATGAGCCGCGCTCGCTCGACCCCGCCGACGCCCGGCCGGCGTTTATCACGAGGATACCGAGGCTTTGAACGTTCATCCTGATCTCTCGTTCGTCGCGATGGTCGCGCACGCCAGCATCGTCGTGCAGGCGGTGATGGTGTTGCTGCTGGTCCTTTCGCTGTGGTCGTGGTGGCAAATCTTCCTGAAGATGTTCGCGCTGCGGCGGGCTGAGTCGAGCACCGACGCTTTCGAGGACGAGTTCTGGAAGGGCGGCGACTTGAATGCGCTGTACCAGCGCGCGAGCCAGGCGCGCGACGGCGGCGCGCTGGAGCAGGGTTTTCTCGGCCGGCTTTCGCGAATTCTCCAAGCACCGCAAGCAGGGCTCGTCGTCGGCGGCGACGATGGACAGCGCGCGCCGCGCGATGCGCGCATCGTACCAGCGCGAAATCGACGCGCTGGAAGCGAATCTCGCGGGCCTCGCGACCGTCGGCTCGGTCAGTCCCTACATCGGGCTGTTCGGCACCGTGTGGGGAATCATGAACGCGTTTCGCGGCTTGCAGAGCGTCAGCCAGGCGACGCTGGCGCAGGTTGCGCCGGGCATCGCCGAAGCGCTGATCGCCACCGCGCTCGGGCTGTTCGCCGCGATTCCGGCGGTCGTCGCGTACAACCGCTACACGCACGACGTCGACCGGCTGGCGACGCGCTTCGAGACGTTCATCGAGGAGTTCTCCAACATCCTGCAGCGGCAGGGGTGATGCGATGCGCCGCCCGCGCAAAGTCGATCAACCAGATCAACGTCGTTCCCTACATCGACGTGATGCTGGTGCTGCTGGTGATCTTCATGATCACCGCGCCGCTGATCACGCCGGGCGAAATCACCTTGCCCAGCGTGGGAAGCGTGCTGACGACGCCGGTCACGCCGATGCAGATACAGATCAGGCGCGACGGATCGCTGTGGTTGAAGGAAAGCAGCGCATCGGCGGTACGCCTGGACCGGGACGAACTGATCACGCGCATACAGGCGAGGCAGAAGCAGGCGCCCGAATCGCCGGTGGTGATCAGCGCCGACAAGGACGTGCGCTACGAGTCCGTCGTCGAAGTGCTCGACATGCTGCAGCGGAACAAGGTGAGCAAGGTGGGCCTGCTCGCGCGCCGGCAGCCAGGCTGATCGAGTGCCCCCGTCGCGTCCCGCGCCCGGCTGGTCGGTCGGCAAGTGGATTGCCGCGATCCTCGCCGTTGCCGTCCACCTCGCCTTCGTCGTATTCCTGATCGTCAGCGTCAACTGGCAGAATCGCGAGGCCGAGCCGGTCAGCGTCGAGCTCTATGCGCCGCCGACCGAAGCGGCGCCGGCGCCGCAACCGCCGAAGCCCGAGCCGCCGAAGCCCGCCCCGGAGCCACCGAAGCCACCGCCCGAGCCGCCGAAGCCTGCTCCGAAGGCCGAGCCCCCGCCCCCGACCAAGGCGGAGATCGCGCTGAAGGAAAAGCAGGAGCAGCAGCGCAAGAAAGAGCAGGCCGATCGCGAGCGCAAGGAAAAGGAGCGCATCGACGCCGAAAAGAAAAAAATCGAGGAAAAGCGGCTGGCCGAAGTGCGCGAGCGCCAGGCGCGCGAGGCCGACGCGCTCAAGGCACAAGCCCAACGTGAGCAGGCGTCCGTTGCCGACGCGGCAAAAGCCCGCGCCAACGCCGACTACATCCGCCGGATCCAGGCCAAGGTCAAGGGGAACGTCGTCGTGCCGCCGGAGATCGCCGGCAATCCGGAAGCGATCTTCGATGTCGTGCAATTACCGACCGGCGAAATCATCGATGCGCAGCTCAGGAAGTCCAGCGGCAATCGCGCGTACGACGAGGCGGTGCAGCGGGCGATCATCAAGGCGTCGCCGCTGCCGCGTCCGGATTCACCCGATCTGTTCCAGCGCAACCTGACGCTCAAGTTCCGGCCGCTGGATTAGCGGCGCGGCGCAGGTCCGCACCGCAGTCTCAGGCGCGGCCTCCTCCGCCATCACCGCAGTTTCCTCTGCGCGTGTCGGCCGCCTGCCGCGATTCGCCTCGCGCGATCCCCACGCGCTACGCGCGCGGGCCCCTCGCTGCGGGCTCACGCCGCTTCCTCGCGTACCTTCTTGTCGACGAGCTGGATCGTCGCCCAGCTCCAATCGGGACGCTGCTCGACCAGGTGGCGCATCGACACCGTGTACACCGACCGCGCGGTGGTCAGCAGAACGTTGCGCCCTTCGGCATATTCGGAGGTCGGAACGATGATCGTCTTCATCGCCAGCGGCTTGTCGGGACGCGAAGGCGGCGGCAGGTACAGGCCTTCGAAGCGCTCGCCCATCGTCGACATGTCAAGCCCGTTGATGACGTAGCCCATGTCCTCGTTCGCGCGCCGTTTCGCCGCCAGCGTCACGGCGACGACGCGCTCGGCGATGATATTGACTCCGGCTTCGACTTCCTCGTTGGAAACCTTGTTCAGGCGCCGCACGACGCCGAGCAGCCATCCTCCGGCGTCGGATTGGCGCACCGCGACCAACGTCCCCAGGGTCAGGCTCTGGCCGATGCCACCGGTCGCCGCGATGCGCAGTCCGGCGACGCTGCGGTCCTTGATTTCCCAGGTCGGGTCGGTCCACGACGAAAGGCTCACTGCCAGCGAATCGTCCTCGGATGGCAGCTTGCGCTTGACGCGGGGCGCGCCGGCGACGGCAAATACTTCGATCTGCTCGGTTCCGGCGCCGACGTCGCTGCTGTTTTCACCAGCCGCCTGCGCGCCCAGGTCCTGGCAAATGCGCGAGAGACCGATACGAACGCGAGCCGACACGGCGACCGGGACGCGCGGATCGCTTCGCAATTCGGTCTCCGACGTCGGCGAAACGGCCGGCTGGATCTTGCGCAGCACCGACAGTCGCTGCTGGTTGATCGCCGCGACCGGGCCCTGATCGGTGAGCTCCGCTTCACGCAGCGAGGTGATCGCGCGCTCGAGGCCGTCGGCCAGCGGCGTGGTGTCGAGATAGCGCAGCACCGAGCCGCGATCGTTGCCGGTTCGACGCACCAGGCCTTCGCGTCCGGCGAGATCGACGAAAAATCCTTCCAGCGACCGGGGAATCTGCTCGAGCTCGAGACGGCGGGTCCATGCACGCAACTGCGATCCTGCCCAATCGATTTCGGTCGGATTGAGATTGCCGGTGTTGAGCTGATGCACGAGAAGCACGTACAGATATTCCTGCTCGACTGTCCACTGCTGCGCCTCTTGTCCCGCGGCCGGCAGCGCCACCGCCTGACGATCGCATTGCATTTCGCACGCGCGCAGGTAGGCCTGATGCAGCTCGATCCATTTGGCCGGGATCCAGCGCTCGTACTTGAATACGCGAAGCTTGGCGTCGGTGCCATGGAAGTGAACGAAGCGCACGAACAATAGCGGCAGCGCCGCGCGCCAGCGCGCATTGCCCGCTTGCGGCAGCGCGCTTTCGAGCGCCTGCTGATAGGCCAGGGTGAACGCCTGACTCATCTCCCACAGCGCCTGCCAGATGCGCTCGGCGAGCTTGGGCGAGGTCTCGATGTTCTCGATGTACTGCTTGATCAGCTGACGACGATCGGCGCCGAGCGCGGCGTCGACGAATTCGATCGCGGCAATGCGGTTCAAGTCGATCGGCCGCTGCGTTCCGCGAACCGCGTCGAGAGCCTGAATCACGTGCTGCTGCCGCCCGATGACATCGAGCGCCGGCAGTTGTCGGAGCCACGCGGCCGCAGCTTTCGCGCTTTGCAGCGGATCGGCGGAGTCCTTGTTGTGGGGGGTCAAAAATCCAAACATCGCTTTCATTGAGCCTGCTTGACGATGGCTCTGCCCTGAGTTCTGCCCTCTGCCCGTGCCGGACGTTGCGCTCATTGCAGCCCCGTCGACATGATTGCCGAGTTGCGGAGGAGCCCTGATTTATAGCCGAAATCGCTCGGCCGCGCAAAAAACAGCATCGGATTGGAGTAAAATTTACGCCTCATCGAAATCGTATCGCGCATTTTGTCCGTCGCACTCATCCCGGAGGTCTACGTGCCTGGCGTCTCATTTCGCGCCGCGTTTTCCGCGTTTTCCGCGTTTTCCATTCGGCAGATGCGGCTCTTGCTTGTAGCAGCCGCGCTGCTGCTCATTCCCTGCCTCGCGCTCGCACAGACGGGCACGACAGACTCCTCAACCACGTCTAGCAAGATGGATGCCAAATTGAATGAATTGCAAAAGATCGACAACAAGGTTGGCACGGGCGCAGAAGCGATTAAAGGTGCGTCGGTAGTTGTTCACTACACTGGCTGGCTTTATGCGCCCGCTGCACCCGACCACAAGGGGGCCAAGTTCGACTCGTCGCGCGATCGCAATGAGCCCTTTACTTTTCCCCTTGGCGGAGGACGCGTGATACGCGGCTGGGATGAAGGCGTGGCCGGAATGAAGGTCGGCGGACAGCGCACGCTGATCATCCCTCCGGACATGGGATACGGCAGCCGCGGCGCCGGCGGCGTCATTCCGCCCGGGGCGACGCTGGTCTTCGACGTCGAGCTGCTGGACGTCAAGCGCTGATGCTGCCTCGGGACGCGACGCCGCCGGTCGTACAACGGCTCGCCTATCGCGCGCCGTCGCACCTCGTCGACGACCTCGATCTCCGCTTCGAGCTCGATCCTGGCGCCACGCGGGTATCGGCGCGATTCGCCTACCGCAAAAATCCGGTGGCCGAGCCTGGCGCTCCGCTGCTGCTCTGCGGCGAGCAGCTGAAGCTGATCGACGTCAGCCTCGACGGGCGGCCGCTCGCCCCGGGCGAATACGAGCTTTCGTCGGCTGGCATCACTTTTCGGGCACTCCCCGACGCCGGTGTAGTGCACATCGTCTCCGAATGTGTGCCGGCCGCCAACCGCGCGCTCGAGGGCTTGTACCTATCATCGGGTGTGTTTTGCACACAATGCGAGCCGGAAGGGTTTCGCCGCATCGCTTTTTTCCCAGACCGGCCGGACGTGCTGGCGCGGTACCGAGTGACGATCGTCGCCGACAGCAAGCGCTACCCGGTGCTGCTTTCGAACGGCAATCTTACCGAGCGGGGCGTCGTCCCCGGCGACGAGGGCCGGCACTACGCGGTATGGCACGACCCGTATCCGAAGCCCTCGTACCTTTTCGCGCTGGTCGCCGGCGACCTGGCCTCGCTCGACGACGAGTTCGTCACCGCGTCGGGACGCAAGGTCGCGCTGCGTATTTTCTCGACGGCAGCCAATCTCGCCAAATGCCATCATGCGATGGCGGCGCTGCAGCGCGCGATGCGCTGGGACGAGGAGCGCTACGGACGGGAATACGACCTCGACACCTTCATGATCTTTTGCGCCGATGACTTCAACATGGGCGCGATGGAGAACAAGGGTCTCAATATCTTCAACAGCAAGCTGCTGCTGGCCAATCCGGAAACCGCGACCGATGCCGATTATTCGAACATCGAGGGAGTCATCGCGCACGAATATTTTCATAACTGGACCGGCAACCGCGTCACCTGCCGCGACTGGTTCCAGCTGTCGTTGAAAGAAGGCCTGACCGTGTTCCGCGATCAGGAATACTCGAGCGACGTCGGCTCGCGCGCGGTCGAGCGAATCGAAGCGGTCGACTTTCTGCGCGCCCAGCAGTTCGCCGAGGACGCGGGTCCGACCGCGCATCCGGTGCGCCCCGACAGCTATGCCGAGATCAACAATTTCTACACGGCGACCGTCTACGAAAAGGGTGCCGAGGTGATCCGGATGCAGCGTGCGCTGCTCGGAGAGAAAGGCTTCCGTCGTGGCATGGATCTGTACTTCGAACGGCACGACGGCCAGGCGGTCACCTGCGACGATTTCGTGCAGGCGATGCAGGACTCGTCGGGCATCGACCTCGCCCAGTTCCGCCTCTGGTACAGCCAGGCGGGTACGCCGACGCTCGCGGTGCAGGGCAACTACGACGCCGCGGCGCAGACTTTCGTCCTCGAGGTCGCGCAATCGTGTCCGCCGACGCCCGGCCAGCCAGGCAAGCGCGCGTTGCATATTCCGCTGGCGATGGGCCTCGTCGGGCGCGACGGAAACGATTTGCCGCTGCATCTGGACGGCGAAGGCAAGGCGCGCGCGAGCTCCGCCACGACCGCGGTGCTGCACGTGAAGCAGGCGCGCGAATCTTTCCGCTTCGTCGACGTCCCCGAGCCTCCCGTGCCTTCGCTGCTGCGCGGATTCTCGGCGCCGGTCAAGGTCGACTACGACTACACCGAGGCGGAACTCGTCCTCCTCGCCGCGCACGATTCCGATCCCGTCTGCCGCTGGGACGCCGCACAACGGATATTTTCGCGGTCGATCCTGGGCGTTGCGGGCCGCGGCAACGAAGGCGCGGCGTTCGCCTTGCGACCGGCGCTGGTCGAGGCGGTCACGGCGCTGCTCGCCGACCGGACGAGCGATCCGGCGCTGATCGCGCTCGCTCTCAAGCCGCCGCGGCTCAGCATCCTCGCCGATCGGCAGACGCCGATCGATATCGACGCCCTGCATCGCGTGCGGACGGCGACGATGGCGGGGCTGGCGCGAGACCTTGCCGCCGACTTCGAGGATGCCTTCGCCGCGCACCGCAGCACCGGCGCATATTCGGCCGATCCCGCGCAAGTCGCCCGGCGGTCGTTGAAGAACGTCTGCCTCGGGTACCTGACCGCGCGCGATGATGCGGCCTCGCACGCGCTCGCGCTGGCGCAATTCGACGCCGCCGACAACATGACCGACGCCGTCGCCGCTCTTGCCGCGCTGAACGACACTGCGGCCGACGTGCGCGACATCGCGATGGCGCGATTCGAGGCGCGATGGCGCGACAATCCGCTGGTGATGGACAAGTGGCTGGCGCTGCAGGCGACCTCGTGCCGACGCGGCACGCTGGAGCGCGTCCGCACGCTGCTGTCGCATCCGGCGTACGACGCACGCAATCCGAACCGGATCCGCTCGCTGGTCGGCGCGTTCGCCCAGTCGAACCTGCCGGCATTCCACGCCGCGGACGGCGGGGGTTACGCATTCGTTGCCGATCAGGTGCTTACGATCGACCGCAGCAATCCGCAGGTCGCCGCCCGGCTGGTCGCCGCATTCAACCGCTGGCGCCGATTCGACACCGCGCGCGGAGCACTGCAGCGCGCTGCGCTCGAACGGATCGCCGCCGCACCGACGCTGTCGACCGACGTCGCGGAAATCGTCGCGCACGACCTGGCCGACTAGAAACCCGGCCGGAAGCAGCTACCAGTACGTTTCCACCGTGTAATGGCCGGGCTCGCGCCGGCGGTGGCGTTTCATGCCGCGCAATTCGAGCACACCCTGCGTGTCGCGCACCATGTCGGGATTGCCGCACAGCATCGCGTGCGCGTTCTCCGCAGTCAACGGCAGGCCGGTCCAGGCCTCGAGACGGCCATCGCGGATCGCATCGGGTATGCGGCCGGCCAGCGCGCTGCGATCGGTCTCGCGGCTGACGAACGGCGCAAAGGCGAATCGCCCGGCGCGCGCTGTCGCGATCTCGGCGATCACGTCGCGATAGGAGAGGTCCTGCCCATAGCGGACCGCATGCACGAGCACGACACGCTCGAACTTTTCCCACGGATCGGCGGTGCGCAGGATCGACAGAAACGGGCCGATGCCGGTGCCGGTGGCAAGACACCACAGCACGGCGGCCGAAGGCACCTCGGGCATGCTGAAAAATCCGTTCGCACGCTCGAGCAGCCAAAGCGGCGCCTCGGGCTCGAGCGCGGCAAGCCGCGGCGACAGCGGACCCTCGGGCAGCACATTGAAATAGAATTCATGCGGCGCGCGCTCGGGCGGATTGACGAACGAGTACGGCCGGCCGAGCATCGGCTCCTTCGAGCCGGGCGGTGCCGGCAAAGCGAGGCGCGCGAACTGGCCGGCGACGAACGTAAGGGCGGGCGCGTCGACCTGCAGCGAGAACAGCCGCTCCGTCCACTGCCGCTTGCCGGTCACCTTGCCTTCGATCCAGTGGCTCATTGCCAGCACACCCTCGCGGTAAGATGCGCATTATGCCAGCCCCGAAGCAGGCGCTTGCCGCCGGGCCGCGAGTCTACCTGCGACGGCCCGGTCCGCGCGACGCCAGGGCATTCATCGCCGGCGCGCGGCTTTCCGACCGCTTGCATCGAGGGTGGGTGCAGGCGCCGACGACCAAGGCGAGCTTCGTCGCGTACCTGCGCCGCTTCGCGGGGCCGAAGTCACGCGACCCGGCAAGCGCATCGCACATCGGCGTCGTCGTCTGCAAGCTCGACGACGACGCGCTGATCGGCGTGTTCAACTTCAGCGAGATCGTCCGCGGCGCGTTCGAGAGCAGCTACCTCGGTTACTACGCGTTCGAACCGCACGCCGGTCATGGCTACATGTCCGAAGGGCTCACTCTCGTGCTGGCGCTTGCGTTCGCCAAACTCAAGCTGCATCGAGTCGAAGCCAACGTGCAGCCGACCAATCGGCCGTCGGTATCGCTGGTACGTCGCGCAGGATTCACGCGCGAGGGCTTTTCGCGCCGGTACGTCAAGATCGCCGGCCGCTGGCGCGATCACGAGCGCTGGGCGATGCTGGCCGAGGACTGGCGTCGCCTGCGCCGGACCGGCCGTTGATTGCTCGCGGCAAAACTATCGCCGTCGCGCTGGCCGCGGCGCTCGGCGCTGTCGCCTGCGCGACGGCGCCCGATCGTCTTGATACCCCCAAGGTCGTCGTCGGACTCGACCTCGCCCCCTATGCCGTGTACGAGGAATGCGTGCTGCTGCAAGCCGGCCAGCGCATCGGCTACCTGTTCAGGGCGGCGGCGCCGCTGGCATTCAACATCCATTTTCACGACGGCAATGCGGTGATCGAGCCGGTCTCGGCCGACAGCACCCAGGGCGAATCCGGCGAATTCAGCGCCGATCGCGATCAGACCTACTGCCTGATGTGGGAAGCGGGAGCCGACGGGAGCGTGCTCGAGTACCGGGTCGAACGGCTGCGGCGGTAAACATCGCTCGGCGCGATCGCTCCGCGGCCGGGCGGCGCCCTACAGTTCCTTGTAGCTGTAGCAGCGTCCGTTCTCGACGTCGCCGAGCACCAGCCGGTCGACGATCTTGGCCGCGACGACGTCGGGCGGCACCAGCTGTCCCGAGGCGTGAAACTCGCGGAACATGTCGACATTCGCGTATTTCTCGCGCGGCAGCGTGCGCATATAGGCCTGCATGCCGGTGTCGATGATGCCCGGTCGCACCGAGATCGCGCGAAAGTCCGGCGCCTTCTGGTCGGCGGCGATCTGCCGCGTCAGCATTTCCAGCCCCGCCTTGGCGACCGAATAAGGACCGCTGCCGCCGAGCGGGCTTTGCGCTGCCCCCGACGAAATATTGATCACCAGGGATTGCGCCGAGCCGCCGGCAAACGCTCGGCAGAACAGGTTTACCACCGCCAACGGGGCGACCAGATTCACCGCCAGCGACTCGGCGATAGCCGCGGCGTCGAGCGCGCCCAGCGCTCCCACCGGCCCCGCGACCGCGGCGTTGTTGATCAGGCAAACCGAGCGCGGCCGTGCCGCGGCGATCTCGCCGAACACCGGTGCGAGCGTGGCCTCGATGGCAGCGACTTGGGCGAGGTCGCAACGCACGAAGCGGTAGTGCTCGCCGCCCAGGCGCTCGGCGCTGGTGCGGCCGACGCCGGTCACCGCGAATCCGCGCGCGAGCAGTGCAGCGGCCAGCGATTCGCCCAGCCCGCGCGATACGCCGGTGACGATCGCCGCTTTCATCGGGACCTCCGTGCAGATATCGGATCGTTCATTCAAGGCGCCGGAAAGTCAGCGATGCGTGCCGAGCGACAGCACGACGATCACAGCGATCAGGATGGCGATGCCGAGCAGCGTGAGCTTCACCCAGCTCTTCGGATACTCGCCCTGGATCGTGCCGGTGACGCCGTTCATGACCGCCTGGAAGCTCCGCGATCCGAAATTGTAGGTCAGCAGCCAGATCGGCGCGAGTATGTGCTTGAAGGTCTGCCCCGAATAGGCGGCGCGCACGTCGAGATTGCGGTAAGTGTCGCCGGGAATCTGCGCGGCGCAAAGGCGTCGCAGCTCCTCGTCCATCGCCTCGCGCGCGGCCTTGCGCGGCGCCGACCAGATCGATCTGGTAGCGCTCGACGACCCAGCCGGCGACGTACGCCGCATCGTAGGGCTTGAGCTCGCCGGTCGGAAACGGCTCGACGCCGCGCAGCAGTCCGCGGATGCACGCCGACCGACGCGCAGACCAGATCGTCGTCGAAAAAGTGCTGCAGGCGGCCCGCCGCCGGTTCCCAGCGTATCTGGCGCACCTGGCGCGTCTGCGTGCGGCCGCTGCCGTCGGTGTAGGTTTCGGTCGTGTAGTAATAATGACCGGCTTCGGCGGTCCACGAAGCGTCGGCGCTGGCGTCGAACGTCCAGTACGGCAGATAAATGCCCTTGACCGTGTCGGTCAACGCCGCGCGCTTGAGTTTGTTCGGCGCAAGCCACAGCCTGCCGTACCAGGCCCGGATGCCGTCGCGCGCCTTGTCTTCGGTTATCGTGAACGGCAGCACGCTCTCGGGACGAAATGCATCCTTGACCTCCTCGTAGGGAACGAGCTCCGCCGAGCCGCAGAATTCGCAGCGCTGCGCCTGTCGGCTCGCGATCCATCACCGATATCGCCTGGCAGCTGCGGCACTTGACGTAGCGCTTCTCGATTTGCCAGCCGCGCTTGTCGTCGCCGATGCCGCGCAGTGCCGCGACCAGATCGTGCTCGACGATGCGTGCCGGTCTGCGTCGATCCTGGCCGGCGAGGTCGTTCCGCAGAACGGACATACCAGCGCCTGCCGCGCCGGATTCCAGACCGCCTCGGCGCCGCAGGCTGGACAGGCGAATTTCTGCCGCGCGATCTCCTGCCGCGCCTCGTCGGGAGCGCCGGACGGTGAAGCGTCAGCCATGGTCGAAGTTCAGCGCGAATTCGGCATTGTTGAAGAACAGACCAGCCGATCGCAGCGCGAACAGCGCCAGCGGCACGCGGGTCACTGGATCAGATACCCGATCACGCGCCACGCGCCGTCGGGCTCGTGCTCGAGCGTCACGGTTTCGCGGGAATTCAGTTTTTTCGCGAACGTGGTGCGAAAAAGGACGATCGCATATTCGCCG
Organism: uncultured beta proteobacterium; assembly: GCA_963697485.1. Classification (GTDB taxonomy): domain Bacteria; phylum Pseudomonadota; class Gammaproteobacteria; order Burkholderiales; family Casimicrobiaceae; genus PALSA-1003. The sequence goes on along the minus strand of CAVOOD010000003.1, from coordinate 181,433 downwards.
TCGGGTGCGCCTGGAATGCTCTTGTGGAATTGCGTACCAATCTGTGCGCGTTGCGAAAGCGCTCCCAGCGGCACTCGCACCGCATTCAGCGATTCCGCCCAGCGCTCGACGGTGATCGCGTTGCGGAACTGCTTGCCGGCGTTCTTCCAGCTCTGCGCGGCATCGCCGCGGTCGGTGTCGGCCAGCCATGCCCGCGCAGTCTCCTGCACGACGCTCGCGCGCGGATCCTGCGCCGCGAGCGGGCCGGCGCAGAACAGCGCTGCGGCAAGCGCCAACAACGCGCGCAGGGCGCGCAAATCGCGTCGGGTCGCCGCACTAGGACCTCGCTTCGTCTTCGAGAAGGATCAGGAATGCAGGAACTGATCGACCGCGGCGCGCGTGACGCGCCATTGCGTGCCGATCTGCTTGCCCTTCAGATCGCCCTTCTGGAGACTCGACATCACGTCGGATTCGGCGACGCCGAGCAGCTGCGCGACCTGCGCCGGCGTCAGCAATTGCGGCTCCTGGCCTGCGGTCGCCGCTGCACCCGCTGCCGGCGCGGCAACCGCCGGCGTGGCCTGCGGCCCCATGATGCCGCCCGACTGGTTCATCATCTGCTGCGCCATCGCCATGCCGACCGCCATTTCGGCCGCCATGCCTCCCGGACCGCCATTGCCCTTCTCGAGTCCCTGCGCCATCTGGAACTTGACGTAGTCGTTCAAGCTGCCGACCGCGGCCATGCTCGATCGCTTGTCGATCGCCTGCTCGACCTCGGGCGGCACCGAAACGTTCTCGACGACGAAGCTGGTGATCTCGAGACCGTACTTGGCCGTCGTCTGCGGATTGATCAACGGCAGCAGCGCGCTTGCCGAGCTCGCCGTAGCGCGCCGCGACGTCGAGCGCGGGAATCTTCGATTGCGCGAGCGCCTCGGAAAAGACGCTGACGATGCGCGAGCGCATCGTGTCGCTGAACTCGTCGAGCCGGAAATGATCGTCGGTGCCGGCGACTTCCTTCAGGAACAGCTTCGGATCGATGATGTGAAAGTCGTAGATGCCGAAGGCGCGCAGGCGCACGATGCCGAAGTCCTGATCGCGCATCATCACCGGATTGGCCGTGCCCCATTTATTGCCGGTAAAAAGGCGCGTGACGACATAGTAGACGTCGGCCTTGAACGGCGACTCGAACCCGTACTTCCATCCCTTCAGATCGCTCAGCACCGGGATGTTGTCGGTGGTCAGCGAATACTTGCCCGGTCCGAACGTATCGCCGAACTGGCCGAGATAGATGAACTGCGCGATCTGCGATTCGCGGACGATCAGCTGGGCGCCGCGCTTGATTTCCTTGTCCTCGTCGGGAAAGCGATACGACAGCGTGTCGCGCGAATCGTCGCTCCATTCGATGATGTCGATGAACTGTTTCTTGATGAAATCCATCAGCGCCATGTCGTCTCCCTTTGCTGCGTCGCCGCCGTTACGGCTTGGTCGCGGCCTGTTTCTTGCTCGCTGCCTCGGCCTGCTTGAGCTCGTTCTCGAGCTGGTCCAGCGGTATCGCGCCCGGCACCATCGATCCGTCGGCGAACACCAGGGTCGGCGTCGCGCTGATGCGGTACTTCTGGCCGAGCTGCGCGGTTTTCGCCAGCGGCGTCGCGCAGTCGCCCTTGTTGGTCGGCAGCTTGCCCGACGCGAACCATTCGTCCCACGCCTTCGACCGGTCCGGCGCACACCAGATCAGCGCCGACTTCCGCGCGGAGTCGGGGTGCAGCTGGGCGATCGGAAACATGAACGTGTAGATGGTCACGTTGTCGAGCGTCTTCATCTCGCTCTCGAGCCGCTTGCAGTACGGGCAATCGGCGTCGGAAAAGATCGCCAGCTTGCGCGCGCCGTTGCCCTTGACTTTCTTGATCGCGAGATCCAGCGGCAGCTGATCCCATGCGACGCGGTTCAACTGGCGCAGCCGCGCATCGGTCAGATTCTGCTTGGTGTCGGCATCGAAGATCGCGCCGACGACCACATAGCTGACCTTCGCATCGGTGTAGATCATCCGATCGTCGAACTGCGCCTCGTACAGCCCGAAGTACGGCGAGCGCGCGACGTTGCTGACCGCGGCGCCGGGAAACTTGGCTTCGATCAGCTGCTTGACGGCGGCCAGCTCGGGCGCATGGTGGCGTCGACGCGCGGTGCGGCATCCTGCGTCTGCGCGTAAGCGGAAAGCGCACCCAGAAGCGCGCAGGCCGTGATTGCGACCAGAAACCTGAAAAGTGGCATTGCGTAACTCCTTTGGCCGGTCAGTTTACCGTAGCGCGGGCTGCGCCAGCAGCCTCTTCAGCACGCCGACCGCACCGACGGCGCGCATCCCCCGGTTGCGCAGCACGCGCAGCCACGAAGCGCGTGCGTCGAACAGCCGGACCAGTCCGTCGGTGACCAGCTGCATCGCGAGCACCGGGCCGGCGCGGCGGCGGGCGTAGCGCTCGAGAAGAATCGGCGCGCCGGCATCGCTGACCGGACCGCGCGCGCCGAGTATCGCGCGCGAGCGCGGCGGCGTCGCCGAAGCCGAGATTGACGCCCTGGCCCGCGAGCGGATGCACGCCGTGGGCGGCATCGCCGACCAGCGCGAGCCTGTCGCCGACGACAGCGGGCAGCTTCAGGAACGAAAGCTCGAACGCCGCCGCCGGCGTGATCGCGTGTCAGCGCGCCCAGCTCGTGGTCGCCCGCCTCGGCGACGCGCGCGGCGAGTTCCGCCGCGTCCAGCGCCAGCAGCTCGGCGGCAAGCGCCGACGGCGCCGACCAGACGATCGAGATGCGCCTGCCCGGCAGCGGCAGCCACGCCAGCACGCTGCCGTCGCGCAGAAACCATTGCAAAGCGCGGCCGCGATGCGCGCGCTCGGTGTCGAAGTTGGCGACGACGCCGGACTGGCCATAGGCGCGCGGGACGCCCGCGATGCCGGCCTGCTTCGCGCGTCCACGAATGAACGCCGTCGGCGCCGACGATCAGTCGCGCCGATATCGTTCGCCCGTCGTCCAGGCGCAATTCCGCGGCGCCGGCGCGCCAGGCGATAGCCGCGGGCGAACAGGGCGCGACGATGTCGAGGCCCGGCATGCTGCGCGCCGCCTGAACCAGAGCGGCGTTGAGTGCGCGGCTCTCGACGATCCACGCCAGCGCGCGCTCGCCCAGCTCGTAGGCGGAAAACTCGATCCGGCCGCCGGCGTCGCCGCGCACGTCCATCGCTTCGATCGGCGCGATACGCTCGACCGGCAGCAGCTGCCACGCGCCGATGCTGTGCAGAAAGCAGGCGCTGCCCGGACTGATCGCATAGACCCGCGGGTCCCAGCTGTCGCCGTCGCCATCGCGCGGCGGCACCGACGCGGCGACGCTGCCGCGATCGGCGATCGTGACGCTCAAGCCGGCACGCGCCAGCGCTGCCGCGAGGGCAAGACCGACCAGGCCGGCGCCGACGATGATCACGTCGCGCGTGCCCGTCTCCGCACTCACCCGAGCACCTCGATCACGTGATTCTGATTGGTGTAGATGCAGATGTCGCCGGCGATCGTCAGCGCCTGCTTGACGATGTCGTCGGCGGGAAGCTCGGTGTGCTCGAGCAGCGCGCGGGCGGCGGCTTGCGCATACGCGCCGCCGGAGCCGATCGCGACAATGCCGTACTCGGGCTCGAGCACGTCGCCGGTGCCGGTGATCACCAGCGAAGACGTCGCGTCGGCCACCGCCAGCATCGCCTCGAGCCGGCGCAGGATGCGATCGGAGCGCCAGTCCTTCGCCAGCTCGACGGCAGCGCGCTGCAGCTGTCCCTGGTGCTTGTCGAGCTTGGCTTCGAAGCGCTCGAACAGGGTGAAAGCATCGGCCGTCGCGCCTGCAAAGCCGGCGAGCACGCGATCGTTGTAGATGCGGCGAACCTTGCGTGCGGTCGCCTTGATCACCACGTTGCCGAGCGTGACCTGGCCGTCGCCGCCCAGCGCGACTCTGGCGCCGCGGCGCACGGAGAGTATCGTCGTACCGTGAAAGAGATCCATTGTCGGACGCAGCGGAGTCGGCGCGGTCGCGTCAGCGCGGATGCGCGGCGAAAGCGCATCCGGCGCGGCATGACCTCCGAGAACCGCTGGCTACGTCGCTTTCTTGATGAAATGCCGCGGCGAGATGCCGATCAGAAGCAGCAGCGCCCGGATGATCGGCGACGCGCCGATGATCTGAATCGACTTGCGCTGCGACTCGGCGCGGCTGATGGCGTTGAAAAGCGCTCCGGCACAGACGAAATCGATGCGGTCGATCCCGCCCATCTCGATCGGTATCGCATGTCGCCCGTCGCCGAACATCGCCAGCTTGGCGAGCTGCGGGTCCGATGAGCCCAGCATCGTTCCCTGCCAGACGAGCATTTCCGGATTGTCGGGCGCCGCGTCGGCCGGCACGGCGGCATCGCCGGCCGCTTCCGCGGGCAGCGACGAAGGCGGCGGCTCCCAGGACGGCGGCGACACTTCGAACGCGACGGCGAATTCGACCGCGCGATCCTCGAACACCTTGTGATCGTTCTGCCACTGCAGCAACTCGAGCAGCAGAATCCAGTAGCCTTCTCCGGCGCCGCGACCCTGCAGGACCGAATGCTCGAGTGCGTTGCGGATCTTCTCCGGATGTTGCAGCGCGAGCGGATACTGGCGCCTGCGCAACTGCGCCAGCGTATCGGCCAAAAGCTTGGCTCCCGCGTTGTCGGCACCGGTCAGCGAGCCCAGATCGAGGCGGACCTGCGCCTGCTTTTGTGACGCCGCGAGCAGGTTCGCGATCTGCGGCGCATGCCCGGCGTTGAGCTTGCCGGTCAGGCCGACGTAACCGGCCGCCACCGGGCGCGCGCCCTGACGCGTCTGGATGCCCAGCTCTTCGCGCGAAGGCGCCGAACGCTCGAAGGCGACGACATATTGCAGCGACAGCCGGTCGTACTCGGCATGGTCGCCCAAGCGCTGCAGCAAATCGAACAATGCGAGCCAGGCAAGCGGCGAAGTCTTGGCGTCGTCGTCGTTGGCGATGCCGTCCTCGAGCACCAGGCGGGCATGGACGGCGTTCCCATTGGCGTACAGCAGCGCCGCATTCTCGAGCACCGCACAAAGGCCCGGATTGGCTTCGGCGACCTGGATCTTCTGATTGAGCCCGGGAGTCCACTCGATCAGGCTGGGCGGGCCGGTGACGGTGATTTCGCGCTCGTTGTTGTCTGCCACAGACGGACGCGGCTCGCCGCGCGTCAGCACCGCGGGCCGAACCTTCATCGTCGCCGCAAGCTCCCGCGCCGACCCGGGCGGGGAGCGCGAATCGGCGCGTGCGCCCACGTCGGGGCGTGCGCCCGCGTCGGGTCGGGGCTTCGCGTCAGAGGCTTTGCCCTTGCCCGGGGATTTGGGAAACAGGTTGAACGCCATCGCAGTCCGGGTCGTGCGCAGGTGGCCGAAAGGCCCCGATTATGGGCCGATCGCTACCCGCCAACAAGCGGGCGACACGGCGGCGAAGGCGTGCCCGCGCGAAGGGATCAGCGGGCCATCGCGGGTTGCGCTCCCTTGGCTGCGCCGACGTTGGCCAGATTGTCTGCGGCGAATTGCCAATTGAGCAATTTGTCGATTACCGCGTTGACATGATCGGGGCGTCGATTCTGATAGTCGAGGTAGTAGGCGTGCTCCCAGACATCGATCGTCAGCAGCGGCGTCTGCCCCTTGGTGAACGGGACGTCGGCATTGCCGGTCTTGACCACCTTGAGCGAATCGTTCTCGACGACCAGCCATGCCCAACCGCTGCCGAATTGCGTATCCGCGGCTTCGGCGAAGGCCTTCTTGAAGTCGTCGTAGCTGCCGAAGGCTGCATCGATCCGCGCCGCCATCGCACCCTGCGGCCTGCCGCCGCCTTTCGGCTTCATGGATTGCCAGTAGAACGTATGGTTCCAGTTTTGCGCGGCGTTGTTGAATATCGCCGTCGAGCTCGACTTGCCGGCTGTCGCGGCCACGATGGCTTCGAGCGGTTGCCCCTCGAATTCGGTGCCCGCGATCAGCTTGTTCAGCGTCTCGACGTAGGTCTTGTGATGCTTGCCGTGGTGAAAGCCGATGGTCTGCGACGAAATTACCGGCGCCAGCGCGTCTTCGGCGTACGGCAACGGCGGAAGCGTAAAAGGTCGTGCCATGGAGTCCCCTTTCGATTATTGGTGGACAGAGCGAAGCAAGGGCGCCCCGGCCCTCCCATCGCCGGCCGCCGGCCTGCCCGAATCAAGATGGCCTGATTCGCTGCTGCTTGCTACAATCGAGACGACAGCTTCGATGCGCTAAAGTTTCCGCACCGGCCGGCTGCCGCCTTAGGTTCGCGATCAGGCGGGCCGGCCACAATCCTGGGAGAAACGATGAAAAATCCGCTCGACTCGCTGTGGGGCACGATCATCTGCGGGCTGGTCCTGACCGCAATCCTGTACTACGTCGTCAAAAGCATTCCACTCTGAGCAGAGGCCACCATGGATTACGTTCCCGCACTCGCAAGATGGCTGCACTTCATGGCCGGCGTCATGTGGATCGGTCTGTTGTACTACTTCAACTTCGTTCAGGTGGCGGCGCTCAAGGCGGCGACCGCGGACGGCACCAACGCCGGCATCACCAAGCATGTCGCGCCGCGAGCGCTGTTGTTCTTCCGCTGGTCGGCCGTCGTGACCTGGCTGGCAGGCGCTGCGCTGCTTGGCGACAAGTTCGTCGACGCCTTCACGCTTCGCCACGGCATGGCCGGCATCGGCGTCGGTGCCTGGCTCGGCACGATCATGCTGTTCAACGTGTGGGCGCTGATCTGGCCCAATCAGCAGAAGATACTCGGGATGAAGCCCGCGACCGACGAGGAGAAGAACAAGGCGCGCCGCGTGGCTTTTCTGGCGTCGCGCACCAATACGGCGCTATCGATCCCGCTGCTGTTCTTCATGGCGGGAGGATGGTCGCACCGCGCGATTTTCGGTTTGTAGAATTTACCGGCCGCGGCGGAAACGCTGTGGCCGGACGTCGATCTGCCGCGGCTGCCGGGCGTATTGCCTGCTGCCGCCGGCGGAGGGCGAAGGTCAGTCGCCGTACAGCTTTTGCACGCGCTCGCGGCGCTCCTGCGCCTCGAGCGACAGCGTCGCCGTCGGCCGGGCCAGAAGACGCGGAATGCCGATCGGCTCGCCGGTCTCCTCGCAATAGCCGTAGGTGCCGTCGTCGATCATCTTCAGCGACTTCTCTATCTTCTTGAGCAGCTTGCGCTCCCGATCGCGGGTACGCAGCTCGAGCGTGTATTCCTCCTCGAGCGTCGCGCGATCCGACGGATCGGTCGTCACCTCGTTCTCGCGCAGATGCTGGCCGGTGTCGTCGGCATTGTTCAGCAGTTGCGCGCGAAGCTCGAGCAGCCGCTGGCGGAAGAACGCCAGCTGCTCCTCGCTCATGTATTCCTTGTCGCTCGCCTTGAGGAGATCTGGCTCGGTCAGCACCCTGACCTTTTTCGCTACGCTTTTTGTTGCCACGTTTCCACCTTCGCTGCCATATGTCCGCACCCGATCGCTTCGCACGATGACCCCGCCAAGCCTCGACCGGCGTGTCCATCCCGACGCTGCCACCGGCGGCCTTGATGGGCCACCGCACTAAACCGCGCATTATATCGCGAACCGGCCGCTGCAAGCCAAGGTGAATGCGCACGGTTCGGCGGCCCGATCGGCGGGCAGGCAGCCCGTATAATGCATGCAAAAACAATGCCTGACATGCTGACGATCACCCGGCCCGACGACTGGCACCTCCACCTGCGCGACGGCGCGCCGATGCGCTCGGTCGTCGGCGCAACGGCCCGCGTATTCGCCCGCGCGGTGGTGATGCCGAATCTCGATCCTCCGGTCACCACGGTTGCCGCCGCAGCCGCCTATCGCGACAGAGTCGTCGCGGCATTGCCTTCGGAGTCGCGCTTCACGCCGCTTTTGACCCTGTATCTGACCGACGACACGAGCCCGGTCGAGATCGAGCGCGCTCGCGCTGCCGGTTTCATCATCGGCGTCAAATACTATCCGGCCGGTGCGACGACCAATTCGGCGTCCGGCGTCACCGACCTCGCGCGCGTCTATCCGGCGCTCGCGGCGATGGAAAAGTGCGGGCTGCCGCTGCTCGTGCATGGCGAAGTCACCGACCCGGACATCGACGTGTTCGATCGCGAACGAGTCTGCGTCGAGCGCGTGCTGGCGCGCATCGTGCGCGATTTCCCCGGCTTGAGGCTCGTCGTCGAGCACATCACGACGCGCGAAGCGGCCCAGTTCGTCGCCGCCGCGCCGTCGCACGTCGGCGCGACGATCACGCCGCAGCACCTGTTGTGGTCGCGCAACGCGCTGTTCGCCGGCGGGCTGCGACCGCACGCCTACTGTCTGCCGGTCCTGAAGCGCGAAGCGCATCGCCGGGCGCTGGTCGACGCGGCGACCGGCGGCAATGCCAAATATTTTCTCGGCACCGATTCCGCGCCGCACGCGAGGCACGCCAAGGAGAGCGCGTGCGGGTGTGCCGGATGCTATTCGGCGCCGCTGGCGATCGAGCTCTATGCCGAAGTATTCGATGCGGCCGGCAAGCTCGACAAGCTCGAGGGCTTCGCCAGTTTCCACGGCGCGGACTTCTACGGCCTGCCGCGCAATGCCGGCACGATCACGCTCGAGCGCGCGCCCTGGACGGTGCCGGCAAGCTACCCGTTCGGCGCCGAGACGGTCGTGCCGATCTTCGCCGGCGAGACGCTAGCGCTGGCGCGTCGCTGACTAATGCGTTTTGTAGCGTAAACTGAGCACCGAAGTCGGCCAGACCGTCGCTGTCCGCTTCGGCGCAAGCCGAAAGTTGGCAGAGGAAAGTCCGGGCTCCGCAGAGCAGGATGCTGGGTAACGCCCAGACGCTATAAGTCGTTCGCGAGAGCGGCGATGAAGGCGAGGAACAGGGCCACAGAGACGAGTCGCCCCCGGTTCGGGTCAAACCGTGCCGGGAGCGGGTGAAACGCGGCAACCTCCATCCGGAGCAACACCAAGTAAGCGGACGACGACGCTGCTCGCCGAGTCCGCGGGTAGGTGGCTCGAGCGCCGCGGTAACGCGGCGCCTAGACGAATGACGGCCATAGGACGCGCTTTCGGCGCGTCCCGTAACAGAACCCGGCTTATCGGCTGACTTCGACTTTTATCGCACGGCAACTCTGACGCCCCGCGGCTTTCGCGGGGCGTCTCCTTTTCACATGCCCAATCGCGTCGATTCAGCCGTGACGCCGCCGGCGCAAGTCGCGCAGAATTTCGCGCGCGGCGTTGTGTCCGGGCACGCCGGTCACGCCGCCGCCCGGGTGGGTCCCGGCGCCGCACATGTACAAGCCCTTCAGCGGCCCGCGATAGTGCCCGTTGCCGAGCACCGGCCGCGCCGAAAACAACTGGTCGAGCGAGAGCGCGCCGTGGAAGATGTCGCCGCCGATCAAGCCGAACTCGCGCTCGAGATCGAGCGGCGACAGCACGCGGCGGCCGAGGACGCTGGCGGCGAAATTCGGCGCGTGGCGATTCACCGTCGCGATCATCAGGTCGGCGACCTCGTCCCTCACCGCGTCCCATGAGCGACCGTCCGGCAGCGTCGGATTGGCATGCTGGCAGAAGAGGCTCGCGACGTGCTTGCCCGGCGGCGCGAGCGTGCGATCGACCAGCGAAGGAATCAGCAGTCTCGACGATGGGCTCGCGCGACCAGCCGTGCTGGCGCGCATCGAAATAGGCGCGCTCCATGTAGGCGAGCGACGGCGCAATGATGATGCCCGAGCGCAGGTGATCGCCGTCGCCGGGCAGGCAGGCGAAGTCGGGAACGGCGTCGAGCGCGACGTTGATGCGAAACGTCGCGGAGGCGCAGCGGTAGTTCTCGATCCGCTGCCGGAAGTCGCCGTCGAGCGCCGCCGGCATCGATCAGCTGGAGGTACAGGAGCTTCGGATTGACGTTGGCGACGATCGCGTGGCGCGGCGACCTCGCTGCCGTCGGCCAGCACGATGCCGACTGCGCTGCCGTCCCTGGTCAGCACGCGCGCCACGGCCTCGTCGGTAAAGATTTCGACGCCGCGGCCGAGCGCTTCGCGCGCCATCGCCTGCGTGATCGCGCCCATGCCGCCGAACGCGTGACCCCACTGCCCGCGCTTGCCGTTCACCTCGCCGAAGACGTGGTGCAGCAGCACGTAGGCCGACCCCGGCGTGTACGGGCTCGCGAAGTTGCCGACGACAGCGTCGAAGCCGAGCGCCGCCTTGATCGGATCGGACTCGAACCAGCGGTCGAGAATATCGCCGGCGCTCTTGGTGAACAGATCGAGGATGTCGCGCCGCTGCGCCATCGGCAGGCGCTTGAGCTTGCCGCCGACCTTCCACGCCTGAAACAGCTCGTGCACGCCGCCGCCGACGTTCGGCGGCGTTTCCAACAGCAGCGCGCGCAGCACATCGGCCACGCGCTCGAGCATCGCGTAGTACGCCGGCAGCGCCGCCGCGTCCTTGTGCGAAAACCGCGCCACTTCGGCCTGCGTCCCGCCGCGTCCGTCAATGGTCGCGCCGCCGACCTTCAGATACTCGCCGCCCGGCAACGGCAGGAAGTTCGACATCGGCCGCTCGACGATCTTGAGCCCATGCTCCTTCAGGCACAGCTCGTGGATCACCTTCGGATGCAGCAGGCTGACCGTGTAGCTCGCCGTCGAGTTGCGAAAGCCGGGATGGAATTCCTCGGTCACCGCGGCGCCGCCGACGACGCCGCGTCGCTCGAACACCGCGACTTTCAATCCGGCGCCGGCGAGATAGCAGGCGCAGACGAGCCCGTTGTGACCGCCGCCGATGATCACCGCGTCGTAGCGATCCTTCAGGCGCGGCGGGACGGCATCCGCGGCGGATTCGACTGCGGACTGCGCGTTCACCGGCAGCGCAGACGAGGCACGGCGCAACAGAGCAGCGCGGACCCGGCGCTCTCGCGAATCGCGTTCACTCCTCGCCCATGCCGGCGGCGACGGTCGAAAATCCGCAGTCGACGTAAGTGATCTCGCCGGTGACCGCGCTGGCCAGATCCGACAGCAGAAACGCTGCGACGTTGCCGACTTCCTCGATCGTGACATTGCGCCGCAGCGGCGCGGTCTTCGCGACGAAATGGAGAATGCTCGAAAAGCCGCCGATGCCGGCCGCGGCGAGCGTCTTGATCGGCCCGGCCGATATGGCGTTGACGCGGATGCCCTCGGGACCGAGGCACTGCGCGAGATAGCGCACGTTGGCCTCGAGGCTCGCCTTGGCGAGCCCCATCACGTTGTAGTTCGGCATCGCCCGCACCGCACCGAGGTAGGTCAGCGTCAGCAGCGCGCCTTGCCTGCCTTGCATCAGCGGCCGCGCACCCTTGGCCAGCGCGGCAAAGCTGTACGAGCTGACATCGTGCGCGATGGCGAATGCCTGGCGCGATATGGCATTGAGGAAGTCGCCGGCCAGCGCCTCGCGCGGCGCGAATGCGATCGAATGCAGCAACCCGTCGAGCCCGCCCCATTCGCGCTCGACCGCGCTGAACAGCGCGGCGATCTGGTCGTCGTGCGTCACGTCGCAGGGCAGCACCGGCGCGCTGCCGAAATCGGCCGCCAGCTTGACCACGCGATCCTTCAGATCGTCGTTGACGTAAGTGAAAGCGAGGACCGCGCCCTCGCGCTTGCAGGCATGCGCGATGCCGTAAGCGATCGAGCGGCTGGACAGCAAGCCGGTGATCAGAATTTTCTTACCGGCGAGAAGTCCCATGGCGGTCCTTGTCGATTGCCCGGTGCGATCGCGGCGGCTGCCGCTCGTTCACTGCGGCGAGAAGGGTTCGATGACGCCGCAAGCGAGCCAGTCGTTGATCACACCAAATTCGGGTTTGGGATCGGGATCGAGCTTGCCATGCACGACGACCGAATGCCCGATAACGTCGTTCGCCGCTCCGGTGCCGACCGACAGGCCCGCCACTTGAGCCTCGAGAGTCGCGTTTTCCTCGTGCCGGACGACAATATTCGGCAATTCTCCCGAGCGTCGCGCGCCGGGCGGGGCACCCTTGGCGTTCCAAACCGGCCCGGCGCTGGCCGCGTTCGGCGAGCTGCAATTGCCGGCCTCGTGGATGTAAAGGCTGTGCGGTCCGCCCGCGAGGTTGAACACCTGCACCAGCAGCGCAACCTTGTCACCGCGCTGGGTGAATATGACCGTACCGGTGGTGCCGCTTCCGTTCTTGGCCACGAGCTGAGCCATCGCTTGACTGCCGGTGGGTGGAACGATATCGCTCATCTTCGGCAGATTGACCGTGCCGCAGGCCGCCAGGACGAGGCCGGCCAGCGATACAACGATCGCACGCAGCAACACTTGCGAAAGCGAAATCCCCATCAAGGCTTGCGAATCACGCCGCAGGCGACGCGCGCACCGGAATTGCCGGTCGGCTGCGTCGCGTAGTCGTCGGCGTCCTTGTGCACTATAACCGCCTTGCCGACGATGTCGGTGACGCCGCCGCCGACGCTCATCGACGTAAGGTCGCCCTGAAAGCTCGCGTTGCCCGACGCATCGGCAACGAGCGCCGGCATGTCACCGGCGTGATGCTCGGGCGACGCCGGATTGCCGTGCGGCTTGTTGGTCGGGTTGAAGTGGCCGCCCGCGCTCGTCGCATCGGGCGCGCTGCAGTCGCCCTTTTCGTGGACGTGGAATCCGTGTGCGCCCGGCGCGAGACCCGACAGCTTGGCATTCACCGTAACCTTGTCGCCGTTCTGCGTGAACGTCACCGTCCCCGCCGTCGTGTTGCCCGCGGTTGGCGCGAGCGTCGCCGTCGCGGTCTGGGCGTGCGCAGTCACGGCCGCAAGGCATGCCGTCAGAAAGGCTCCAAGCAGCGGCACACCCGTCGTATATCTCATGTTTCCTCCGTAGGTTACGGGGCTCTGTCGTTAACAGCACCGCGGTATAGTTGCGGGCATCATAAGCGAACCTGCGCGCCTTGCCAAACGCACTCACTCCACCAGATTCCAATCGGCCGGCTCGCGTTACACTCTCGACCTCGACGTCGCTGAAGAAGCGCGAACCGAGCGAGTTGATTGCGCCAATAGAGCGCGATGGGAGGAAAACGACGTCGCGTTCGACACGCTGATCCGGCGGGATGAACAGTGACTTCGCGGGCTTGTTTCATTTCACGAGGAGATCTCGATGTTGGTAAGAAAACTTTTCCTGGCTGCGCTGGCGATGCTCGTTCCACTGGCGGCTGGCGCCGCGACACGCTGCGATGCAGTCCTCGCGGCATTCGGCAACAAGCTCGTCGACGCGACCTGCTTCGAAAAGGGTGATCTCACCACCAATGGTGACTTGACGGATGTCAATCGCACCACGCCGCTGGACAATTCAATCGTTGGACTGCCCGTTGGCGCTTACAGGCCGCAGACCGATCGGGCCGTGCTCGTCAACCCTCCGAGCGACGTAACCGCAATCACGACCGCTGTGCCCGGATTGCAGATCTCGGGATGGTTCGCTTCCGATCCAGCGCACGAAGCCCGCTTCCTGCTGCGGCTTCCGAACAACTGGAACGGCAGCCTCGTGGTCGCCGGGACCCCGTCGCAGCGCAGCGAGTTCTCGAGCGACTATGCCTGGAGCGATTACGTGGTGCAGAAGGGGTACGCTTACGCCTCGCAGAACAAGGGCGTGTACGGTTTTTATTTCCTGGCGGCTCCCACTCCTCCGGCCACTGTTCCACCGGATCCGCTGGCGTGCCGGTACAACCCCACGACGGCCTCCAACCTGTGGCTTCATTTCTACGATGACGACGCGGGCAAGCCGTTCACCCAGTGGGCGCAATACATGATCGACGCCGCGAAGCTCGCGCGGACGGGCACGGAGGCGCTGTACGGCAGAGACCCCAAGTTCACCTACGCGGTCGGCACGTCGAACGGCGGCTACCAGGTGCGCCGCGCGGTGGAGCTCGCTCCGCAACTCTTCGACGGCGGCGTGGACTGGGAAGGTACCTACGTCGAGGCCGACGCCCCGAATCTGCTCACCGATCTGCCGCCGGCCGTACTCAACTATCCGGACTACGCGCTGTCAGGATTCAGCGCCAGCAGCACGGCTGCGAAGAACATCCAGCTCGCCGGTTATCCTCCGGACATCGTCGGCGCAGTGACCACGCTCTGGCGGCTGCACTACGAGAACTACTGGGAGCTCACGGCCTGCCAGTGGCAGAAGCGGCTCGATCCGACATACGACACCTATGGTAGCGGGCTCGGCACTTACAACTACATCGCGCGGCTGTCGGTACCGGGCGTCGACGTCGGAGCGCAGCTCGATGCGTTTGCCACCACCGGTCTGATCCAGAAACCGCTGATCACCGTGGCGGGCACCGAGGATTCGCTGCTGCCGATCGATCATCACGCCCGCGCCTATGCACGCGCCGTCGCGGCCAGCCTGGCCGCGCAGCCGGGTTATCCGCACCGGCCACAGCCGGCATATCGCCTGTACGAAGTACAGAACGGCAACCACATCGAGAGCTACAAGACTTTGTTCCCAGCGCTCGAGTACATTCTTCCGCACGCGCAACACGCCTTCGACCTTCTCGTGGGCAACGTCGAGCAGGGATCGGCGCTCCCGCCCGACCAGTGCATCCCGCGCGGCGGCGCCATCGCCAGCGGACCGGCTCAGCCCGGGCATTGCGCGGCTCTGTTCGTACCCTGAGGAAGCGCCGGGCGCCCGCTGACGGCGCCGTGCGCTGAAACGGGTAAAATGATGCGGCCGCCCGAAGTGGGCGGCCGTTTCTTTTTACGAGCTGCAGCGACCCCGCCATGTCGTCGATGACTCCGCAGGAAATCGTCCACGAGCTGAACAAGCACATCGTCGGCCAGGACGCGGCCAAGCGCGCCGTCGCCATCGCGCTTCGCAATCGCTGGCGGCGTCAGCAGGTCGCCGACCCGCTGCGGCAGGAGATCACGCCCAAGAACATCCTGATGATCGGACCGACCGGCGTCGGCAAGACCGAGATCGCGCGCCGGCTGGCGAAGCTCGCCGACGCGCCGTTCATCAAGGTCGAGGCGACCAAGTTCACCGAAGTCGGCTACGTCGGCCGCGACGTCGACACGATCATCCGCGACCTCGCCGAGACGGCGATCAAGCAGACGCGCGAGTCCGAAGCGCGCAAGGTTCGCCACCGCGCCGCCGACGCCGCCGAGGAGCGCGTGCTCGATGCGCTGCTGCCGCCGGCGCGCGAAGTGAACTTCGACGACATGCAGCCGACCGATTCGGCCGCGCGCCAGAAATTCCGCAAGATGCTGCGCGAAGGCAAGCTCGACGACAAGGAGGTCGAGGTCGAGCTCGCGGCGATGCCGACGCAGATGGAGATTCTCGCGCCCCCGGGCATGGAAGACCTGACCAGCCAGATCCAGGGCATGTTCCAGCAGATGTCGGGCGGCAAGCGCAAGCTGAAGAAAATGAATGTCGGCGAGGCGCTGAAGGCGCTGATCGACGAGGAAGCCGGCAAGCTGATCAACGACGACGAGCTCAAGACCAAGGCGCTCAACAACGTCGAGCAGAACGGCATCGTCTTCCTCGACGAGATCGACAAGATCGCCAGCCGCCAGGAAATGCAGGGCGCCGACGTGTCGCGCCAGGGCGTGCAGCGCGATCTGTTGCCGCTGGTCGAGGGCACGACGGTCGCGACCAAGTACGGGATGATCAAGACCGACCACATCCTGTTCATCGCCAGCGGCGCATTTCATCTGTCCAAGCCGTCGGATCTGATCCCGGAGCTGCAGGGGCGTTTTCCGATCCGCGTCGAGCTCGCATCGCTGTCGGTCGACGATTTCGAGCAGATCCTCACCGCGACCGACGCCTGCCTGACGCGCCAGTACCAGGCGTTGCTCGCGACCGAGCACGTCGATCTCGATTTCCAGCCCGGACGGCATCCGCCGCCTCGCCGAAATCGCCTACGCGGTCAACGAAAAGCAGGAGAACATCGGCGCGCGGCGGCTGTACACGGTGATGGAGCGACTGCTGGACGAAGTCTCGTTCAGCGCCGCCAAGCTCGATGGCCGCACGATCACCATCGATGGCGCCTACGTCGACGAGCGTCTCGCCGGGATCGTCAAGGACGACAACCTGTCGCAATACATCCTTTGATGCGCCATGGTCGAGCGCATCCTCGGCATCATCCTGCCGGTGTTCAGCGTCATCCTGCTGGGCTACTTCTACGCCCGCCGCGCCAATCCGGACATGACCTGGGTCAACCGGATCAACATGAACGTGCTGGCGCCGGCGCTGATCTTCAGCGCGCTGGCGAGCAAGGACTTCGATCTCGCCGCCAATCGCGTGCTGATCGTCGGCGCCATCGGCGTCGTGCTCGGCTCGGGCCTGCTCGCGTGGCCTTTCGCGCGGCTGCTGCACGAGGACCCGCGCACGTTCGTGCCGCCGATGATGTTCAACAACTGCGGCAACATGGGCCTGCCATTGGCGGTGCTGGCATTCGGCCAGCCAGGGCTCTCGGCGATGGTCGCGATATTCACGATCTCCAACCTGCTGCATTTCACGGTGGGCGTGCACATCGTCAACCGTCACGCGGCATTCTGGCCGATCTTCAGGAATCCGATGGTGATCGCGACCTTCGTCGGCTTCGCCTTCGCGCTCGTTCACCCGCCGGCGCCCGACTGGCTGATGCTGGCGATCCGCATGACCGGCGACGCGATGATCCCGCTGATGCTGATCTCGCTCGGCGTCCGCATGGCGACCGTCAGCTGGGGCGGCTGGAACCTCGGCGTCATCGGCGCGCTGGTCTGCCCGCTGACGGGGATCGCGATGGCGGCGCTGCATCTCGCCCATACTGGGCCTTGATGCGACGCAAGCGGGGCTGTTGATCCTGTTCGGCTGCCTGCCGCCGGCGGTGCTCAACTTCATGGTCGCCGAGCAATACAACCAGGAGCCCGGCAAGGTCGCTTCGATCGTGCTGATCGGCAATGCCGCGTCGATCGTTTTCGTGCCGGTCGCGCTGTCGCTGGCGCTGCGGTAGGTCGCGCGTCCGCCAGTTGGCGGGACGCCGGGTTGACGGGCGCTATGGGCGCAGTTATACGGTGGGAGGCGCCCAGCCCTCGTTGGCGCGCAACCGCAGGACTCAAGCGAAAGATCTCACCGATGGACGCAGGAACGATCGACGCCGCCGCGCGACAACTCGTCGCTGCCCGCACCGCGCGCCGGCCCGGAGGCAGATTGCCCGCCTCGTGCCGCCCCGCGGACGCCGACGCAGGCCTCGCGATACAGCGCCGCGTCGTGGAAATACTCAGTCTGCCCGTCGGCGGCTGGAAATGTTCGGTCCCGACACCCGAGAGAAAGATCGCCGCGGCGCCGATTTTCGCGCCGACGATCGTCAGCGTGTCGCCATGCCCGATCCTGCCGATCGGCGGCGCGGCGCGCATCGAGCCCGAGATAGCCTTCGTGCTCGCGCGCGATCTTCCGGCGCGCTCGGCGCCGTACGACGAGGCCGACGTGCGCGCGGCAATCGGCGAAGCGAGGCTGGTGCTCGAGTTGATGGGCCCGCGTTATGCCGATCCGGCGGCAGTCACGTTTCCCGAGCTGCTGGCCGACAGCATTGCCAACCAGGGACTGTTTGTCGGGCCGGTGCTTTCGAATTCCGTCGGGCTTCCGCTCGACGCCTTTGCGATCGTGATCGACGGCGCCGACGGAACGCTCTTGACCCGGGACGGCAGGCATTCGGATGGAGATCCGCTGCGGCCGCTGTACTGGCTGGCGAATTTTCTCGCCGCCGGCGGCTATGGCGAAGGCGTATCGCTGAAGGCGGGCCAGATCGTCACGACCGGCTCGTATTGCGGCGTCGTCGACGTCCCGCTGGAGACGGCGCTGGTCGTTCGCTACGGCGATCTGGGAACCCTCAATGTCCAGTTCTCCGCTGCGGCATAAATCATGAGCCTCGCCGGATCAGGCGCCGTCTGCATCTGGCACGATCTGACGCCGGAGGCCACCGATGAGTTCTACCAGTGGCACAACCGCGAGCACATGCCCGAGCGCGTCGGCATACCCGGCTTCCTGCGCGGCAGGCGCTATATCGCGGTCGCCGGCGCGCCCGCGTATTTCAATCTGTACGAAGCCGAAAGCGCCGAACTGCTGGGTAGCAGCGTCTATCTCGACCGGCTGAACGCCCCGACCGAATGGACGCGCCGCATCGTACCTTCGTTTCGCCGGGTCTCGCGCTCGATCTGCCGGGTCGCATATAGCGCCGGCGTCGGCCAGGGCGGCTTCATGCTGACGCAGCGCTTCGAGCTTGCCCTGGCCGATCGTGCCGGCACCCTCGAAACGCTGCGTGCCCGACTGTTACCGCCGCTCGCCGAGCGCAAGGGCGTCGCCGGCGTCCACCTGTGCCTCGCCGACGAAGCGATCAGCCGGATCGAGACCGCGGAAAAAAAAGCGCGCGTCGATGCGACCGCGATTCCCGGCTGCATCGTCTTGATCGAGGGCACGTCGGAAACCGACGTCCGCGATGCAGGCGAGTCGCTGGCGGACGAAGTGCGCGCGCTCATTGGCGCTGCGGCGCCGTCGATCGATACCTCGATCTATCAGCTGCAGCACGCGCTCTCACGGACGCCGTAACATCGCTGCAGCACTCGAGCGGCCCGGCGGCTTCCTCATGCGCCGGGGATCGTTTACAGCGTAGCGTTGACCGCGCCGCCATCGATCAGCAGATTCTGGCCGACGAT
Source organism: uncultured beta proteobacterium (assembly GCA_963697485.1). Taxonomy (GTDB): domain Bacteria; phylum Pseudomonadota; class Gammaproteobacteria; order Burkholderiales; family Casimicrobiaceae; genus PALSA-1003. The sequence continues at coordinate 162,748 of CAVOOD010000003.1, read as the reverse complement.
GAATCCGGCGTCGACGCTGCACAGAAACGCGCAGGCGCTTGCCGAATTCGTCGGGCGTGCCGAAGCGTCCCGCGGGGACCTCGGCCATGCGCGCCTTGGCGAACGTGTCGTAGTCCTGCCCGGCCTTCGCCGAGAGCTTGCGCAGGCCGTCGATCTGCGCGGTCGGTGGCGAACGGACCGGGCAGCAGGTTGTTGATGACGACGTTGTGCTTCGCGACCTGGCGCGCGAGGCCCGCGACGAAGCCGGTGAGTCCCGCGCGGGCGCCGTTGGACAGCCCGAGATGCGCGAGCGGCGCCTTGACCGAGCGCGACGTGATGTTGACGATGCGGCCGAAGCCGCCGCGCGATCATGCCGTCGACGACCGCGCGGATCAGCATGATCGGCGTGATCATGTTGTCGTTGACCGCGGCGATGCCACGCGGCCTCGTCCCAGTCGCGAAAGTCGCCGATCGGCGGGCCGCCGGCATTGTTGACCAGGATGTCCGGTGTCCGGGCAGGCGGCCAGCACCGCGGCGCGGCCCTCGGCGGTCGTGATGTCGGCGGCGACCGCCAGTACCGACGACGCCGGTGTCGCGCGCGGATCGCCTCCGCCGTCGCGTCCAGCGTGGCCGCGCGTGCGCGCGTTGATGACGAGGTCGACGCCTTCGCGCGCCAGCGCCATCGCGCAGCCCTTGCCCGAGCCCCTGGCTCGCCGCGCAGACGATCGCCGTCCTGCCGCGAATACCGTAATCCATCGAGATGCTCCTGTTCGCGTCGGACGCTCAGGCCGCGACGCGGCGCCGCTGCCGCGAGGTCGGCCGGCGGTGGCTTGTGGAACGCGCCGTCCTTCATGATCGCCAGCAGACGCGTCGCGTCCTCGCAGCATGCGCGACGATCGGCGCAGCGGATCGCCGTCGACCAGCAGCAGGTCGGCGAGATAGCCCTTCTGCACCTGTCCCGAGCTCGTCGGCCATGCCCATGATCTCGCCGCCCCAGCGCGGTCGCGGCGACGATCGCCTCCATCGGCGTGAAGCCGAGCAGGTCGACGAAGTAGGCGAGATCGCGCGCGTTGTTGCCGTGCGGATTCCACATGAAGCCGTAGTCGCCGCCCGGCAGCACGCGCACGCCGCGGCGCTTGCAGGTCCTTCATGCATTCGATGGTGAGGTCGAGATCGCGCTGCGATGCGCGCCTTGATCGCGTCGCTCGACGGCAGGCCGTACTTGCCCGACTCGTGCAGGCGCGTCCACGTGACCGACAGCGCCGGCGCGACGAACACGCGGTCCTTGTGCGCCTCCAGCAGGTCCGTCGCCTCCTCGTCGGCGTACGTCGCGTGATAGATCACGTCGACGCCGTGGCGCACGCACATCTTGCACCGACTCGGCGCTGCGCGCATGCGCGGCGACGCGCGCTGCCGCTGCTCGTCGCGCGACCTCGCACACGGCGGCGACCTCGTCGTCGGTCATCAGCGTGCTGCGCCGAAGGAATCGCCGGCGTCGACGTGTCGCCCGACGGCACGATCTTCAGCACGTCGACGCCCTCGCGGCAGGCTTCGCGCGCGGCGCGGCGGAATTCGACCGGGCCGTCGCAGGGCAGCGTGTACATCGCCTCGCCCGGATCGAGATGGAGCTGGCGCAGATCGCCGACGCCGCCGGTGACCGTGAACTGCACGCTCGCCGCGCAGCAGCCGCGGGCCCGGGAACTCGCCCGACCGTCGATCGCGTTGCGCATGACGACGTCGAGCCGCGGCTTGGTCGCGGCCGCGCTGAACGCACGCCGTGAAGCCCTGGTCGAGATAGAGCTTCGCGTGCTTCAGCGAGCAGCAGCAGGTGCTCTTCGACCGGCAGCGTGGAAAACGCATGCGGCGTCGCCTGGTCGACGAAGCTCAGGTGCGCGTGCGGCTCGATCAGTCCCGGCATCAGCGTCGCGCCGCCGCAGTCGACGACATTCGCGCCCGGCGGCCCCCGTCGCTGACCTGCCGGGATCACCTCGACGATCGTATTGCCGTCGACGACGACGTCGCCGGCGTAGGGCTTGGCTCCGCAGCCGTCGAGCACTCGCGCGTTAGCGAAAATCGTAGGCATTGCCGACTCCATTGCAGGCGTGGTGCACGGCGTCGTCCCCGCCAGACGCCGGTTGTCAGTCGCCGACCGCGCGCATGGCGGCCCGGTCGACCAGGCCGGCGCCTTCGGCGAGGCGGCGCAACTCGGCGCGCTCGGCATCGTCGACGCCGAGCTGCGGCGGCGCGCACCGTCGCATGCGGGATCAGTCCCTGCAGCTTGCAGCACTTCCTTCATGCGCGGCCGATAGTCGCGAATCGGCGCGCGCCAGCAGTAGCGCGCGAGCGGCCCGAGGCGCTCCCAGATCGCGAACGCGCGCGCGAAATCCCGCGCGACGACCGACGCGATGCATCGTCGACCAGCTCGGCGCGTCGCCGTGCCGGCGAAGCCGATCAGCGCGCCATCGCAGCCCATGCACCATCGCCTCGCAGATGAACGTGTCGCTGCCGGTCATGATGCCGAGCTTGCGCGGCAGCGTCGCGCGCCGTCGCGATCGTCTCGACCGTCTTCGGTCGTGTCGAACGAGGCTTCCTTGAGGCCGATGACCTCGGGAATCGTCGCGAGCCGCGCGAGCGTCTCGGGCGGGAAATCCGGGCCGAACGCCTTCGGAAACTGGAACGCGATCAGCGGCAGGCCGACGCCGTCGGCGATCGCCTTGTGGTAGCGGTAGATCATCTCCGACGGCACCGGATTGCCGAGGAACGTCGGGAACGGCGGAAATACCGCGAGTGCCTTCGGCGCCGGCACGCCTTCGAGCTCGTTGCCCCAGCGCACCGCGTCGCGCGGTCGAGCCCGCGATCAGCCCCGACAAGCAGCGGCAGCGCGCCGCCGATCGACTCGCGGCACACGCGCAGGACCTCGAGCTGCTCGTCGCGCGTCGAGCGACGGGCCTTCGCTCGCGTCCATGTTCATCGCGATCGCCGTCGGGCTGCTGCCCGGCGATCCAGCGCGATGTAGGAGCGCAGCGACGTCCAGTCGATCGAGTAATCGGGCAGCATCGGCAGAAACGGCGCGGCGACGATGCCCTGCAAGCGTGAGATGTCGTGACCATGTCGCTCGATCGGTTCCAGCGCTCGCGATGCCGCCGATCGCGTCGCACCGTGCAGCACGCCGCGCGCGAGGAAGATATCGGTGATCGCTTCGGTCGCCTCGATGAACGCCGGCGCGCGGCGCGCGTCGAGTCCGCGCGGCCGCGGCAAGTCGCGATGTCGAGGACGCGCTCGATGCGGCCCGGCCGCGGCGACATCACGACGACGCGGTCGGCGAGCAGCACGGCCTCGTCGATCGAGTGCGTGATGAACATGACGGTCTTGCGCGTCGCGAGCCACAGCGCCTCGAGATCGAGGCGCATCTGCTCGCGCGTCAGCGCGTCGAGCGCGCCGAACGGCTCGTCCATCAGCAGCAGCGGCGCGTCGTGGATCAGCGCGCGCGCGATCGCGACGCGCTGGCGCATGCCGCCGGACAGCTCGTGCGGATAGCGATCGGCGAATTCGCGCGAGGCCGACCTGCGCGAGCAGCGCGCAGCGCGCGCTCGCGATAGTCGGCGCGGGTCCATCGCCGCGCAGCTCGAGCTGCAGCAGCACGTTGTCGAGCGCGGTGCGCCAGTCGAGCAGCACCGGGCTCTGGAACACGATGCCGAGGTTGGTCTGCGGCCGGTCGACGCGGCGGCCGTCGACGCGCACCTCGCCGGTCGTCGGCGGATGCAGCCCCGCGACGATGCGCAGCAGCGTGCTCTTGCCGCAGCCCGACGGGCCGACGATCGCGAGGAACTCGCCGTCGCGCGATCGACGAGGTCGATCGGATCGAGCGCGCGCGTCTCGCCGTGCCGCCGCGCGGCGGAACGTCTTGCCGACGCCCGGCGATGCTCGACGTACGGCCGGCGCCGTCGCGCGGCGTCGCAGCGCGCCGGCGCGGCGCCGCGCGACTGCGTAGGCGACGCGCACGATTCACTTCGGCAGACGAACTCGTTCGTGTGGAACGCCGTCCAGGGCTTGTCGGTCTTCAGGTCGCGATACTTGCTTGCAGCAGCGCGAGCGTCTGGTCCCAGTCGGCCTGCGCGCCCCAGCCGATGCGTGCCCTTGGAGTTCGGCGAATCGAGCAGGTCGATGTCGACCATCAGCTGCTCGAGCGTCGACTGGCGGTTGAGGTCCGGCTTCGCCTTCAGCGCGGCGTCGACCGCCGCGCCCGGATTCTTCTTCGCCTCTTCCCACGACTTGACCGTCGCGCGCACGAAGCGCCGCACGAGATCGGGATTCGTTCTTGATCAGTGTCGGTCCTGCGTGACGATGGTCATGCCGACGATGTTGGCGCCGTAGTCGGCGTAGCGCAGCGCCGCCGGCTGCGACGCCGCGCTGCTTGATCAGGAAGTACTGGTCGTCGGCGCCGCCCAGCAGGCCGTCGGCGCGCTTCTCGAGCACCGCGACGACCTTCGCCGCGGGATCGACCTGCACCATGCGTGATCTTGCACATGTCGAGCTTGTTGTGCGCGGCGAGCGCCTGGAACAGCTGGCCGAGCGGATCGCCCGGCGATCACGGCGAGCCGCTTGCCTTCGAGATCCTTCGGCGTCTTGATGCCGGTCTCGGCGAGCGAGACGACCGAGAAGCCGGTCGAGTTCAGCAGCGACATCACCGACTTGATGTCGGCGCCCTTCGACGCCGTCAGCGATCACGCTGCGACGAATCGGCGAGCCCGAACGTGTCGGAGCCGGCGGCGACCACCTGCACGGTGTTGCGCCGAGCCGCGGCCCTCGTTGATCGTCAGGTCGATGCCCTCGGCGGCGTAGTAGCCCTTGCTCCTTGCCGTAGTAGAACGGCACGTGCAGCCCGCCGAGGTACCAGTTGAGGCGGAACGACACCGCGTCGGCGCGCGCTAGCGGCGCGGCCGAGGCGGCGAGCGCGACCAGCGCCGCAGCGACAGCGATTCGGGACGCTGCATGCGTTCCTCCATGCATGTTGTGCGGCGTCCGAGCCGGCCGTCTGCGTCGGTCGATCGTCAGCGTCACAGCGTGGCGTCGGCGCGGTTGCCTGCTGCGACACGTGCCACGGGATGGTGAAGCGCTCGATGATCTCGACGACGTAGTAAACGACGAGCCCGATCAGCGACAGCAGGACGATCGTCGCGAACACCATCGGCGTGTCGAGCTGGCCGTTGTACTGCAGCAGCAGGTAGCCGAGTCCCTTGTCCGACGCGACGAACTCGGCGACGACCGCTGCCGTGGCCGCGAGCGCCGCGCCGACCTTGAGGCCGGTGAAGATGTGCGGCAGCGCCTGCGGCAGGCGGATCTTCGACGAACATGCGCCAGCGCGCCCGCGCCGGTCGTGCGCGCGAAATCCATCATGTCGCGGTCGACCGCCTTGAAGCCGGCGATGCTCGACACGACGATCGGGAAGAACGACAGCAGGAACACGAGCAGCAGCTTCGGCGTGAAGCCGAAGCCGAACCAGATGATGAACAGCGGCGCGATCGCGATCTTCGGCACGATCTGCAGGAACACGATCACCGGATAGACCGCCTGCTCCATGAAGCGCGAATACGCGACCGCCAGCGCGAGCGGAATGCTGACGACGACCGCGAGCAGGTAGCCGGCGACGATCTCCTGCGTCGTCACCCAGGCGCTGGCCATCACGACCGTCGATAGCGCTTGCAGAACTCGGTCCAGACCTTCGACGGCGGCGGCAGCAGGTATTCCTTGATGCCGAGACAGCGCACCGCGAATTCCCAGAGCAGACGAACAGCGCGGCGAACACGAGCAAGCGCGCCGCCGCGCTTGCGGAGCCACGCGCCGAGCGCACGCGAGCGATCGGCGGCCGGCGGCCGCGCCGCGGCATCGCGTCCGAGCCATTCGCGCACTCCGGCGCCGGAGCCGTCGACCGAGCGTCCACGTGCCGTAATGCGGCGGGCACGTTGATCTCGAGCACCTCGAGGTCGTCCGAGCGCGCGACGACGTTGTGCGCGACGCCCGCGGGCTGCGACAGCGCCGAGCCAGCGTCGACTGTCACCTCGCCGGCGACGCCCGCGAAGCGAAACGTCAGCCATCCCTTGCAGCACGTAGACGAAATGCGCGGTCATGTCGTGCCAATGCCAGCCGGTCTCGGCCGCGAACGGGCGAATGGCGCGGATGTGCTTGACGCCGATCGCGCCGCCGGTCGCCGCGGCCCAGCCCAGGTCGCGGTATTCGACGTCGGCGCGCGGCCCGTCGCGGGTGAACGCCTCGTCGCCCCGCGTCAATTGCGTCAACGCCTGCGACAGCAATTTGGGGCCGTCGTAGCGCGGCGGAAAATCGGTGCCGGTGTCGCCGTGCCGATGCACGCCATCGGGCACGGTGCCAAGGTTCGAATCACGCGACGCGGGCATCGTCATCGACCTCTTCGCGCACGCTCGCGCGCTGGAATTCCCGCACCGGCCACAAAGCGCCGAGCTCGCCCGCAGCGTCGACGCACATCCGACCGAGCATCGGCCGCCGCGCGGCGGTCAGCCGGCTGATCGGCCCGGCGATGCTTACCGTGCCGACGACGGGTGCATCGGGCTCGGCACGCGCGCGGATCGCCGCGGCGACCGCGGCGACGCCGGAGGCGCCCTCCTCGATCGCTTCCGCATAAGCGCGGCGGCGCGTTTCGCGCATCCTCGCGACCAGCGCCGCCATCGATTTCGGCGCGTTCGGGCCCTTGGCGCGCTTGGTCCGCCTGGCGTAGCGCTCGAGAATGGCAATCGCCTCCTTCTCGGGTAGCGTCACCAACCACAGCCGCGCCACCGCGGTCGCGTTCAACGCCACTTCATAGCCCATCTCGGGATCGTAGCGCAGACCCGACTGCGCGCCCTGAGCCTTGGCCACCCAGCGCATGCCGTCGCCGTCGACCACGGCCAGACGCGCCAGATCGCCGCTCGCTTGCGCGATGCGATCGAGCACAGGCTGCGCGATATCCGGCAGGGTCGTTCCCGAAAGAAAGCGAAATCCGAGGGTGGCGAGCTTGAACGTCAGCCGATACTGTTGCGTGGTAGCGTCCTGGTGCACGTAACCGCGCTCGACCAGAACCAGCAGCAACCGATGCGCTGCGCTCTTGGGGAGGGCCAGAGCGCGCGCGATGCCGGTCAGCGGCAGCCCGGCCGCATCGGCAGCCAGTAGCTCGACAATTTCGAAGCAGCGCTGCGCTGGGGAATAGATCACGGCCGGGTGGCAAAGCGGAACGGGGTTCCACAATAAGCCGGCGCCCGCCAGGCGTCAAGCTGCAGCAAGGACGATCAGGACGGCGAAGACGCTAGCCCGGATGCAGCGTACCGATCGCGGCCAGCACTTCCTGCGTGCTCAGGAGCTCCGACAACAAGAGCGGCGTCTTGTCCGGCCGGTAGAGAACGTAGACCGGCACGCCGTCGCGTCCCAGCGCGGCAAGCGCGGCGCCGATCACCGGATCGCGGCGCGTCCAGTCGGCGCGCACCAGCGCGACGTTGCCTTGCGAGAATGCCTGACGCACGGCGTCGGTGTTCAGCACCAGACGCTTGTTGACCTGGCAGGTGACGCACCACGCCGCAGTGAAGTCGACGAACACGGGCTGACCGGCGGCGACGAGCTGCGCGACGCGCTGCGGCGTGTAGTCCTGCCACGGCTCCGACGCGGCGACCGCTGGCTTCGCGCCCTCGCCTGCAACACCTGCAGCCACCGGCCAGCCGACGATCATTGCGGCGGCCAGGCTTGCGATCGCCGCGGCACCCCAGGCGCGCGCGCCGCCGGTGCGCATCGTGTGCCAGGCCCAGAGCGCCAGCGCGACCATCAACAAGGTCGCAGCGAGTCGCGCGACTGCGTCGTTGTCGAGCTGGGCGCCGAGCACCCAGGCCAGCCATATCACCGTCGCGTACAGCGGAAACGCGAGCAGTTGCCGCAGACGGCGCATCCAGGCGCCCGGCTTCGGCAGCTTCGAGCGCCACGCCGGGAAATACGCGAGCGCGAGATACGGCAGCGCCATGCCGATACCGAGCATGGTGAAGACGATCGATGTCGAGGCGACCGAGCTCGTCAACGCGTACCCGAGCGCGGCGCCCATGAACGGCGCCGAGCAGGGCGAGGCGATGACGACGGCGAGCACACCCGACAACACATCGTTGACGTACGGATTCTTCGCGTTCCAGCCGGCCAGCGACGACGGCAGCAGCACTCGGATCTCGAACAGGCCCGACAGATTCAGCGCGAGGACGAAGAACAGCAGGGCTAGACCCGCGACGACCGCCGGCGACTGCAGCTGGAAGCCCCAGCCGAGCTGCGCTCCCGCGGCGCGCAGCGCAACGAGCAGCGCACCGAGCAGCCAGAACGAGACGATCACGCCCGCTGCGAAAGCGAGGCCATGCCTGCGCATCGTCGCGCGACCGCCGCCGTGCGCGGCGAAACCCAGAACCTTCAGCGACAGCACAGGGAACACGCAGGGCATCAGATTCAGCAGCAGGCCGCCGAGCAGGGCCAGGGCGATCGCGGCGCCGAGCGACAGCGCGCTCTCCGCGGGTGCGAACGGCAGCGCTTGCAGCGAGGATTCCGCGGGCGCGGCAGCCGCGACCACCGTTCCAGCGAGGGGGACATCGACCTCAACGGCGCGCTCGTTGCCACCGAGTCCGCCCGTCGATTCGAGCACGCCGGCAAGGCGCGTGAATTCGCCGATCCGTTGCACGGCAACCGGCAGCGCGAGCGTCCAGCGCCCGCCGTCGCGCGAAAGCTGCTGCGCGCCGCTCGGTTCGATCTGTCCGGCGCGATACGCAAAAAAACGCAGCTTGCCCATGTCTGCCGGCGCGGTGCCTCCGGGCGCAGGCGTCAAAACCAGATCGACGACCGAGCCACGCGCCGTCGCACTGGCGTTCCATCCGCCGAGAGCACGCGGAAACGACGCGCGCGTCCTGGCGATCGCGGCGCTCCAGCGCGCATCGGCTGGCGCGGCTGCGCTGCCCTTGGGCACAACCGGCAGGACCAGGGTCAGATCCGCGCCTTCGGGAATGCAGACTTCCTTGCACACCAGCCAGTCGGCGCGCGCTGCCAGCGTGACCGTTTGAGCAGCGGCGATCTCGCCGGTGTTCGCGATATCGGTCAACAACAGCACTTCGCCTTCGTAGCCGTAGTTGACCAGCGGACCGACGGGCAGGACTTGCGGCGCCGGCCACTGTATCGGGCCGCCACGCAACTGCGCCGGGAGCTTCCACGCGAGCGTCGTCGGCAGTCCGGAATCTCCGGGATTCTGCCAGTAGGTGTGCCAGCCGCGGTCCATCGCCAGCCGCAGGGCCACCGTCAACGGCTCGCCAGGAACGAGCGCTGCGCGCTCGGACACCAGTTCCGCCTCGACGTGGGCGGTCCGCACCGGAGCGGCATGCGCGATCGCGGCCGCCGCAGCGACCAGCGCGGCGGCGATCAGGTTAACGAGAACTCGTGGGCGTGGCATGGCAAATGTGCAGCATTGGGCCGCAACGGCGCCGGCCGGTTCCGGATACAGTACAATTTTAGCAGTCGCGCCCGCATTGGACGCTGCGCTTGCCTCGCGTGGCAGGCGAGCGGGCGCTCCGGTCCGACCGATGGACCTGTCGGCCACCGGTTCCTCAAGATCCTGCCCTCCATGGAAGCGCTCCTCGCTTCGATCCTTGTCGTTGCCGTCGGCGAAATCGGCGACAAGACCCAGCTGCTGGCCTTGATGCTCGCCGTGCGCCTGCGCCGACCGGTGCCTATCGTTTTCGGCATCCTGGTGGCGACGCTGGCCAACCACACGCTCGCCGCCCTGGTCGGCGACTGGGTGCGGCACGCACTGCCGGCGCAATGGCTGCGCTGGCTGGTCGCGGCTTCGTTCTTCGGCGTCGCCTTGTGGGCGCTGAAAGCCGACGAAGCCGAAGACACGACCAAGGTCGCCGCCAGCAACCTCGGCGCCTTTGCGCTTTCCGCAGGCGCGTTCTTCATCGCCGAGATGGGCGACAAGACGCAGATCGCCACCGCGGTGCTGGCCGCGCAATTCGGCAACGTCGCCGCCGTCGTCGCGGGCACGACGCTGGGCATGCTGATCGCCGACGTGCCGGTGGTGCTGCTGGGCAACGTCGGTGCGCGCCGCATTCCGTTCAAGCTGGTGCGCAGGATTGCAGCCGCGCTGTTCGCGCTGATGGGAGTCATCGCATTGGTCGGACCCTTGCCGGGCTGACGGGCTAACAGGCGCGTGCCGGTATAATTCCGGCGAAGCTTCCCAACCGCGATGCAAGCCTACCGCCCTGCCGAAGTCGAGAGCCGCGCCAAGTCGCACTGGCGAGAGACGGACGCTTATCGCGTCGACGAGGATCCGGCCAAGCCGAAGTATTACTGCGTGTCGATGCTGCCCTACCCTTCGGGGATCCTGCACATGGGGCACGTCCGCAACTACATGATCAACGACATGATGTACCGGCATCTGCGCATGAACGGCTACAACGCGCTGATGCCGATGGGCTGGGACGCGTTCGGCCTCCCGGCCGAGAACGCCGCGATCAAGAGCGGCGTCCCGCCGGCGAAGTGGACCTACGACAACATCGCCACGATGAAGAAGCAGATGCAGGCGGTCAGCCTGGCGATCGACTGGTCGCGCGAGGTCACGACCTGCAAGCCGGAATACTATCGCTGGAACCAATGGCTGTTCCTGAAGATGCTGGAGAAGGGCATCGCGTACAAGAAGACCGGCGTCGTTAACTGGGACCCGGTCGACCAGACGGTGCTCGCCAACGAGCAGGTGATCGACGGCCGCGGCTGGCGCTCCGACGCGCCGGTGGAAAAGCGCGAGATTCCGATGTACTACCTGCGGATCACCGACTACGCCGAGGAGCTGCTCGACGATCTCGAGCGGATGGACGGCTGGCCCGAGCGCGTGCGCACGATGCAGGCGAACTGGATCGGCAAGAGCGAAGGCGTGCGCTTCGCGTTCACTCACGACATCCGCGGCGACGACGGCAAGCCGATCGGCGACGGCCGCATGTATGTGTTCACCACGCGGGCCGACACGATCATGGGCGTGACCTTCTGCGCGGTCGCCGCCGAGCATCCGCTGGCAGACCATGCGGCTAAGGCGAATCCCGGACTGGCTTCATTCATCGCCGAATGCAAACGCGGGACCGTGATCGAAGCCGAGCTGGCGACGATGGAAAAGAAAGGCATGCCGACCGGACTTTTCGTCCGGCATCCGCTGACCGGCGACAACGTCCCGGTCTGGGTCGGCAACTACGTGCTGATGGCTTACGGCGACGGCGCCGTCATGGGCGTTCCGGCGCACGACGAACGCGATTTCGAGTTCGCCAAGAAGTACGCGCTGCCGATCAGGCAGGTGATAGCCGTCGCCGGCGAAACGTTTTCGACCGACGCGTGGCAGCCCTGGTACGCGGATAAGACGCGCGGCCGCTGCATCAACTCGGGCAAGTACGACGGGCTCGACTATCGCACGCGGTCGACGCCATCGCCGCCGACCTCGAGGCCATGGGGCTGGGCGAAAAGAAGGTGACATGGCGGCTGCGCGACTGGGGCATCTCGCGCCAGCGCTACTGGGGCACGCCGATCCCGATCGTGCACTGCGAGGCCTGCGGCGACGTGCCGGTGCCGGAAGCCGACCTGCCCGTCATCCTGCCGGAAGACTGCGTTCCCGACGGCACCGGCAATCCGCTGAAGATGCGCGCCGATTTCGTCAATTGCACCTGTCCTCGATGCGGCGGGCCCGCGCAGCGCGAAACCGACACGATGGACGTGTTCGTCGATTCGTCCTGGTACTACATGCGTTACGCCTGTCCCGACGCAGCGACGATGGTCGACGCGCGCAACGAGTACTGGATGCCGATGGACCAGTACATCGGCGGCATCGAGCACGCGATCCTGCACCTGCTCTACGCGCGGTTCTGGACCAAGGTGATGCGCGACATGGGGCTCGTCCGCTTCGACGAGCCGTTCACGCGGCTGATGACGCAGGGCATGCTGCTCAACCACAGCTACTCGCGGCGCGGCGACAAGGGCGGCATCGATTATTTTTCGCCCGACGAGGTCGACGTGCAGCGCGACGCCGAGGGCCGCATCGTCGGTGCGACGGCGAAGTCGGACGGGCTGCCGGTCGACTACGGCGGCATAGGCACGATGTCGAAAAGCAAGAAGAACGGCATCGACCCGGAGGACATCATCGCCCGGTACGGCGCGGACACCGCACGGCTGTTCGTGATGTTCGCGGGCCCGCCCGAAGCGAGCGCGCTATGGTCCAACGACGGCGTCGAAGGCGCCTACCGGTTTCTGAAGCGCCTCTGGGCGTACGCGCAGTCGCGCAGAGACGCGCTGGCCACGGCGCCGCAGACGATAGCCTGGTCGGGCGCCGCGCCCGCGCTGCGCGCGGTGCGGCGCGATCTCTACCTGCAGTTGAAGCAGGCCGACTACGACTACCAGCGCATCCAGTACAACACCGTGGTGTCCGCCGGCATGAAGATGCTCAAGGCGCTCGAGGACGCGCCGTTCGACGCATCGCCGGCCGCGGTCGAGCTCGTCCGCGAGGGCCTTTCGCTGTTGCTGCGCGTGCTGAATCCGGTCGTGCCGCACATCACCCACGTGCTATGGGAAGACCTGGGGTACGCCGCGATCCTCGGCGACATCCTCGACGCGCCCTGGCCGAAGGTCGATGCGCTGGCGCTCGCGCAGGATGAAATCGAGCTGATGCTGCAGGTCAACGGCAAGCTGCGCGGCAAGCTGACGGTCCCGTCTACTGCGGATCACGCCGCGATCGAGCGCGCCGCGGCCGCGAGTCCCGAAGTGCAAAAGCACGGCAACGGTGCGACGCCGAAAAAAATCGTCGTCGTACCGGGCCGCCTGGTCAATGTCGTCGTCTAGCCGCTGCGCGCGTTGGATCGGTGTGCTCGTTTGCGCGTGCGGGCTCGCCGCCTGCGGATTCCACTTGCGCGGCGAGGCGCACTATGCGTTCGAGACGATGTTCCTGAGCGCGCCGCCGGCGCTGCCGATCACCATCGAGCTCAAGCGCTCGCTCACCGGCATCGGCTCGGCCAAGCTCGTCGAGAAGGCGCCGGACGCGCAAGTCGTGCTGGACATCGTCAGCGTCGAGGACAACAAGCAGATCCTGTCGCTGTCCGGCGGAGGCAAGGTCAGCGAATTCCTGCTGATCAAGCGCGTGCTGGTCCGCGTTCACGACAACGACGGCAACGACTGGCTGCCGACGTCCGAAGTGCTGGTCCGCCGCAGCTACACCTACAGCGATACCGAGGCCTTGGCCAAGGAAGCGCAGGAGCAGCGGCTCTGGCGCGAGATGCAGACCGACGCGGTGCAGCAGATCGTGCGCCGCCTGCAGGCCGCACGGAAGCCGACCGCGTAGTTTCTGCGTCGGCTTCGACTTTTCCCGACCGATGCAGGTCCGTGCTGCCCAGCTTGCCGCACATCTGGCCCGGGCTTTAAGCCCGCTTTATGTCGTGCACGGAGACGAGCCGCTGCTGGCGATCGAAGCCGGCGACGAGATACGCGCCGCCGCCCGCGCGGCCGGATACGACGATCGTGAGATCCTGGTTGCCGAAGCCGGCTTCAAATGGGATGCGCTGGCTGCGGCAAACCGCAATCTCGGCCTGTTCGGCAGCCGCAAGCTGATCGACTTGCGCATTCCGAGCGGCAAACCGGGGCTCGAGGGCGCGCGCGTACTGGAAGATTGCGCCAAACATCCGAGCGCGGATACGCTGACGCTGATCACGCTGCCGCGACTCGATCGCGCCGCGTCGGGCTCGGCGTGGTTCTCGGCGCTCGAGCAGGCGGGCGTCACGATCGCCGTCTACCCGCTCGAACGCGACGAGCTGCCGCGATGGATCGCGGCGCGGCTCGCGCGGCAGAAGCAGCGTGCATCCGCCGACACGCTGCAGTTTCTGGCCGATACGACCGAGGGAAACCTGCTCGCCGCGCAGCAGGAAGTGCAGAAGCTGGGTCTGTTGCTGCCCGAAGGCGAGCTCGATCCGGCGGAGGTCGAGCAGGCGGTCGCCGACGTCGCGCGCTTCGATGTATTTCAGCTTTCGGAAGCGTGGCTTGCGGGCGATGCCGCGCGCGCCTGCCGGATACTCGCCTCGCTCGAAGCCGCCGGCGAGGGCTTGCCGCTGTTGCTGTGGCAGCTTGGCGAAGACGTTCACGCACTCGCCGCCGTGCTGTCCGCCGCGGCCGGCGGCACGCCGGTCGGCGTCGCGGTCCGATCGGCACGAGTGTGGGGCAAGCGCCAGGCGGCGATGGAGCGCGCCGCGCAGCGCGTAGCACCCGCGGCGATTCCGCGCCTGCTGACGCGCCTGGCCCGGCTCGACGCGCTGGCCAAGGGCATCGGCCGCGGCAACGCCTGGGATGAACTGCGCGAGCTCGCGCTGCTGCTGGCCGGGAAGGCCGCGCCTGCAGCGGCGTAAGCCGCCAGCGCGAGCGGACGACACCGCCGCACCGCGATGGCGACGCTCGGGCCAATGATTTCGCCGCGCGAGCGCGGCTGGATCATCGCGACGGTGATGCTGGGCACCGTCTCGACGATCACCGCTGCGACGATCATCAATGTCGCCTTCCCTGCGCTGATCGCCGAGTTCCACGTCGGCCACGACTCGCTGCAATGGGTTGCGGCCGGATTTCTCGGCGCGATGACGACGACGATGCTGGCGACCGCATGGCTGGTCGAAACGCACGGCCAGCGTCGCACCTTCATCGCGGCGCTGGCGATCTTTCTCGCCTCGTCCGCTCTTGGCGCAGCGAGCTTCAATCCCGAGGTGCTGATCGCCTCGCGCGTGCTGCAGGGCGCGGCAGCCGGCATCCTGCAACCGCTGGCGATGATCGCCCTGTTCGAAGTGTTTCCGCCCGAGCGCCGCGGCAGCGCGATGGGGCTCTTCGGGCTCGGCATCGTGCTGGTGCCCGCGATAGGACCCAGTATCGGCGGCATTCTGCTGGAAAGCTTCGGCTGGCGTTCGATCTTTTTACTGCCGCTTCCTTTTTGCCTCGCGGGGCTCGCGCTGGGCTGGCGCTTCCTGCCGGGTCCGCATGCCGGCGCACCACGGACGCGCTTCGACTGGGCCGGCTTCGTGTTGCTGGCTGCGACGCTGGCCTCGCTGCTCAGCGTTCCCGTCGTCGGGCATCGCGCGGGATGGACGTCGGTCCAGCTGACCGTCATCGCCGTGTGGACATTGCTGCTGCTCGCGGGCTTTATCGCGTGGGAATTTCGCGCACCTGCGCCGCTGCTCGCGCTTCGACTATTCGCCGGCGGCGGGTTCCGCGCCACCGCGCTGGTCGCGCTGGCCTACGGCTTGGGACTCTTCGGTACGACCTACCTGATCCCGGTATTCGTCCAGGATGTCGCCGGTTATTCGCCTTCGCGCGCAGGTGCCCTGCTGATCATTCCCGGTCTCGGTCTCGCGGTGACGATCGCTCTGGCGGGCCGCTGGACCGATCGCGTCGAGCCGCGACGCATCGTCATCGCGCGGGCTCGCGCTGTTCGCCCTGTCCAGCCTGTTGCTGGCCTTCGCCGGCCGAAGCACCGGATTTATCGTCCTGGGCATCTGGCTGCTGATCGGCCGCATCGGATTGGGCATGATCATTCCGGCGCTTTCGGTGGCCGCGGTGCAGGCGCTCGACGAGAGCTACATCGCCTACGCCGCCTCGTCGGTCAATTTCGTCCGTCAGCTCGGCGGCGCCATCGGCGTCAATCTACTGGCGGTCCTGCTCGAATGGCGGCTGGGCGTGCACGGCGCGGCCGGCGCGGCAACGGCCTTTCAAGAATGCTTCTGGGTGGTTACGATTGCGTTTGCGGCCGCGACTGCGGCCGCCTGGTCGATCCGCAGGCATCGACCGGACAACGATAACCTGGTCCTGCGCTAGGAGGCCGTCATGTACCGCAAGATTCTCGTCGCCTATAACGGCGCTCCGGAGTCGCGTCTGGCGCTCGACGAAGCGGTGCGGATCGCGCCCGACGCCTCGGTCGAAGTGCATCTCGCCGCCGTCGTCCACTACCCGTCGGCGTACCTGCTGGCCGGCGAGTACGTGCCCGAGGTCGCGCTCGCCGACGAGCGCGAGCACATGGAAGCGGACCTCAAGACGGCGCACGCGCTGCTGGCCGCCAAGGGGATAAACGTCATCGACCACCTGGTCGTCGGCGAGCCGGTCGATGTGCTGACCAAGCTGGTCGCCGAGCTGGGCATCGACCTCCTGATCCTCGGTCATCCGCGCAGCAAGTCGTTCGCGCTGCGCTGGTGGCGCGGATCGGTCGACGCGATCCTGATCGAGCGCGTGCGCTGCAGCATCCTGGTCGCCGCCGATCCGAAGCGCTGACAGGGGCCTAAGGCGCCGGCGAAAGGCTCAAGTCGCCGTAGAAAGTCTCGGCGACGCCGCCGGTGTTGTCGGTATCGGTCATCAGCTCGATCGCAGTCACGTGGCCGGGCTCCTCGCCGAAGACGCGCCGGTAATCCTCGGCGAGGTTGCGACGGTAGCTCTGCCAGCGCCCTACGCCTTCGTCGTCGCTGGAGACGGCGATCATGCGTATGCGCGACGTCAGCGCGCTGACCGTCGTCGATTCCGGCGAGAACTTTCGCCCCCCAGATATACATCAGCACCGCATAAGGCAGCGCGTGCCCCGAGATCGCCTCGGCGAGTGCGCCGGCAGCGCGGTCACTGGCCTTGAGCGACGCAGGATTGCCGGAGAACGAAACCATTACGCGCGCCGGCGAGTCCTCGCTACGGCGCGTACGCGTATCGGCGCCGGCAATTGGCCGCGCTTTCCAGCGCCACGAAAGCATCGGAAAGGCCCGTGGATCGAAATCGGTGCGCCAGGCCAGGATGGACGCCGAGTTTCGCGCGTTCGCGCGCAAGACGACGATGCCCTCGTCGGCGACCAGCGTGTACTCGGTCGGCTGCTTGCTCGCCGAGAGCAGCACGGTTTGCCAGCCGCTCGGCACCGCGCCAGGTTGCGCGGTCGAAAAGCGCGGCGGTTCGGGTGCCTGTGCGCAGGCATCGCAGACGGCGATCAGGCAGGCGAGCATGGCTAGTCTTTTCACTGCAGATCCTCCGGCACGCAAGCTGTTCTGCGTTCGAACAGCGAACAGCGGGTCAATAGTCGGCCATCGCGATCCCAGGCCTCGACTCGCCACACGGCGGCAGCGCCCGCGTCGCGCTGCAGGGTGAGAAAGCCGAACGTCGCCGATGAACTGATCGTCGCGACGATAGCATCGCGCGCGGGCGTTGCGCCCGGCGGCAGTGGGCGCGGCAGCGGCTCGTCCAGCCACGTGCCGCCGTTGCCGGAAACGAACTGCGGTGGTTGCCCGGTCGCGAAGCTGACTGCCTCGAACAGGTGATTGTGTCCGGACAGCAGAGCGTCGATGTCGGGCGGAAACAGCAGCGGCCCGTTGTTCGCCGACAGCACCGACTGCAGCGCCGCATTGCCCGGGTAGACGCCCGCGGGCCGCTGCGTGGTGTCGGTTGCGAAGCCCAGGATCGGATGGTGATCGACGAAAAAATTGTGTGCCGCGCCGCGGCTGAGCTCCATCGCGCGCCGGAACTGCACCGAGTAGATTGCATACATCGGATTGTCGATGGGCAACGGGGCAACACCCACTCTCGAGGAATCGAACACGATCAACTGCGTATCGGCTGACAGGGGCACGACGTACGGATCGCTGTAGTCGCCGCGAAGATCGTTGGCCGCATCGATGCAATCGCGCCCGTTGACCAGCGGGCGCGGATCGAGAAAGCGCCACCAGCCCTGTCCGGCGCGGCTGCAGGATTCGTGGTTGCCGCGCACGAAGACCCAGGGCGCGGCGGCAAGCAGATCGCGTGCCGGCGCAAAGAAATCGGCGGCCCATGCGTCCCAGCCGTAGCCCCACGGGCTGCCCCTGCACTTGGGGTTGCCGTCCGGGCAGGCGTTTTCGCGGTAGTGGTAATCGCCGACATGGATGACCAGGTCCGGCTTTTTTGCGGCAGCCGCCGCGGCGACCCGTGCGAACGGCCACGCCGCGGCGTCGTTGCACGCCTGGACCCCGGCATTCTGCACGACGCAGCCGGTATCGCCAACGACGACGATGCGCCGCGCATCGTGCCGCAGCAAAGGCAAGGTGTGACCGCCGACACTCGCCCGCGCCGCCCCAGCCGGCAGGATCCGCTCGCATACGAGGACCGGAAACGCCGAGGGCTTCGATTCGCCCGGCGGACTCTTGGTCGGACGCGGCGGCATCGTCTCGGGCACCGCCCGGATCGTCGTCGCGAGCCTCTGTCCATCGACGTCGACCGACGGACAGGCAGGATCGGTCGTAATCGCGCGAGCAATCGACGAACCGCCCTCGCCCAGAACGACGAAGGCGGCGCGTATCGGATCGCCATCCGGCGCCATCGCGCCGGGGCCGGCGCATGCCGCGAGCAGCACGGCAAGCATCGCGCTCAGCCCGCGCACGCGGCGACCAGCCGATGGCGGCGAATTGGCCAGCCGGGGCCGCCGCGAGCTGTCGAGCGAATTTGCGCAGCAGGACATCAGCGCCAGTCACCCCATTGCGCACTGAGCGCCGCGAGCACGGCGGGGCCCGCGGTCTCGGTGCGCAGAATCCGCGGTCCCAGCCGCAGCGCGCGAAAACCGCGGCGCAATGCGGCAGCGGTCTCTTCCGGGGTCAGGCCGCCTTCGGGACCGACCAGAATCTCAATTGGCCCGTCCGGCGCCGCCAGACTGCCGAGCGTGATATCGCCATCCGGCGCGAGCAGCAGGCGCAAAGACGCCTGCGACGATGCGGCGAGCCACGCGTCGAAGCCGACCAGCGGATGCAAGCGCGGCAGCTGGTTGCGGCCGCACTGCTCGCAGGCGGCGATCGTGACCTGCCGCCAATGCAATGCCCGCTTGGCCGCGCGCGCCTGCGTCGAGCCGGGCGACGCTGCGCGCCATCGTGACCGGCTGAATCGATTGCACGCCGAGCTCGACCGCCTTCTGGATCGCATAATCCATCCGATCGGCGGCGGCGAGTCCCTGCACCAGTGTCACCGCCAACGGCGATTCGCGATCGGCAGCATGCGCCGCTCCGACCCGCACGTGCACGCCGCGCGGCTCGACGCGCAGTATGCGCGCGGTGAATTCCCCGTCATCGCCGTCGAACAGCGTGACGGCGTCGCCGGCGGCAAGCCGCAGCACGCGCGCCGCATGATGCGCGGCGGCATCGGGGAGCGCGATCTCGGCGCCCTCGGCCAGCGGCAGCGGGCAATGGAAGCGCGGCGTCACTTGCTGGTGCCTCGCATGGTCGCGATCGTGCTAGCATTTTGCCACAGCATTGGACAGGAGAACCGGCATGAGCGCTGCGCCCTCGGTGTGCAACTTCGGTTGGCCCGCGGCCGATTTCGACCTCGTCGGCACCGACGGTAACCGCTATCGCCGCGACTCGGTGCGCGGCGACAAGGGACTGCTGGTCATGTTCATCTGCAATCACTGCCCGTATGTCAAGGCAGTGCTGGACAAGCTGGTGCGCGACGCCGCCGAGCTTCGCGACCACGGCATCGGCAGCGTGGCGATCTGCAGCAACGACGCGGCCGATTATCCCGAGGACTCGTTCGACAACATGAAGGCGCTGGCCGCACGGATGCGGTTCCCGTTTCCCTACCTGTGGGACGAGACGCAGGAGGTCGCCAAGGCGTACGGCGCCGTCTGCACGCCCGATTTCTTCGGCTTCAACGCCGCGCTCGAGCTGCAGTATCGCGGCCGGCTGGACGACGCCGGGCGCTCGCCGAAGCCCGATGCGCCGCGCGAGCTCTACGAGGCGATGCTGCAGGTCGCACGCACCGGCCGCGGGCCGGCGCAGCAGACGCCGAGCATCGGCTGCTCGATCAAGTGGCGCGCGGCGGCGTAAGCGTCACGACAGGCCTGCGATAAATTCACGCAGCGCATCGAGCACGACGTCGGGCGCTTCGGCCATCATGCTGTGGCCGCATTCCGGGATCGTCACGACCCGCGTGTCCGGCAGCGCATCCAGCAGCGGTCCGGCGTTTTTCGGCGGCACCATCAGGTCGCGCTGGCCGAATACCAGCAGCACCGGACAACGGATCGTCTTCGCGGCGTCGAGCCCGTCGGCGTAGCGATGGCACGCCGCGAGGTCGGCATGCAGCACGCCGGGTCGCGAGCGCTCCATCAAGCGCAGCGCAACGGTCGTCATCCAGATGCCGGGCTGCCGGTTGCCGCCGAGATGGCTGGTCGCGGAGAAGGTCCAGCTGGTCATCAGCTCGTACGCCAGATGATCGTCGGCCTGCGCCGCGTCGAGCAGGACATCGCTGACCAGCATCGGCGCCGCCGGACCGAGCAGCGCGAGCGCGCGGACGCGTTCCGGATGGCGTGCCGCCATGTCGAGCGCCGCCAAGGCGCCCATGCTGTGGCCGACCAGCACCGCGCGATCGACGCCCAACGCGTCGAGCAACGCGGTCAGCCAGTCGCCGATCGATCCGATCGAGGTCAGTGACGCTGCCGCCGCTCTTGCCATGTGCCGGCAAATCGATTGCCAGCGCATTGTTCCCGTGATGGGCGAAATACCGCGACTGCAATCCCCAGACGCTGTGATCGTTCGCTGCGCCGTGCACGAACACGATCGTCGGCCGCGCGCGATCGAAGGCGCGCGCGCCGGTATACGCATAGACGGGATCGCCCTCGACGGTGACGTACACTTTGCGGCGCGGACGTGATCGAAGCCGGTGCGACTTCAGGCCTTGCCGGCAGCGTGGAGCGCGCGCGACAGGTCCTCGATCAGATCGTCCGGATGCTCGAGCCCGACCGACAGCCGGATCGTGCCTTCGGTGATGCCCGCGCCTCGAGCTCCTCGGCCGCCATGCGGAAGTGCGTCGTGCTCGCCGGATGGATGACCAGCGACTTGGCGTCGCCGACGTTGGCAAGATGCGAAAAGAGCTTGCAGCGACTCGATGAATTTGCGTCCCTGCTCGCGGCTGCCGCGAATCGCAAAGCTGAACACGGCGCCGCAGCCGCGCGGCAGCAGCCGCTGCGCGAGCGCGTGATCGGGATGGGTCGGGAAGCTCGGGATACGCGACCGATTCGACCAGCGGATGCGCCGCCAGGAACGCGACGATCTGCCGCGTGTTGTCGACATGGCGCTGCATGCGCAACGGCAGCGTCTCGATCCCCTGCAGGATCTGGAACGCGGTCATCGGCGCCATGCACGCGCCGAAGTCGCGAATGCCCTCGCGCCGCGCGCGCAGCAGGAACGCGGCGGTCGTCGATTCCTCGGCGAACACCATGTCGTGGAAGCCGGCGTACGGCTCGGTCAGCGTCGGAAATTTGCCGGCGCTCGCCCGGCCTGTCCCAGTCGAACTGTCCGCTGTCGACCAGCAGGCCGCCGATCACGACGCCATGACCCGACAGGAACTTGGTCGCCGAGTGATAGACGAGGTCGGCGCCGTGCTCGAACGGGCGCATCAGATAAGGCGTCGTGAACGTCGAATCGACCAGCAGCGGCAGGCCGTGATCGTGCGCGAGCGCGGCGATGCGCGGGACGTCGAGCACGTCGAGCCCGGGATTGCCCAGCGTCTCGCCGAACAGCAGCCGCGTTTCGGGCCGGATCGCCGCGCGCCAGGCATCGATGTCGCGCGGATCGACGAACGTCGTCGCGATGCCGAAGCGCGGCAGCGTGTAGTCGAGCAGATTGTGCGAGCCGCCGTAGAGCGCGCGCGAGGCGACGATGTGCGAGCCGGCGCCCAGCAGGGTCACGATCGCGAGATGCAGCGCCGCCTGGCCGCTCGCGACCGCGATCGCGCCGACGCCGCCTTCGAGCGCGGCGATGCGCTCCTCGAGCACCGCGCAGGTCGGATTGGAGATGCGCGAATAGACGTGGCCGGCGCGCTCCATGTTGAACAGCGCCGCGGCGTGATCGGTGTCGGGAAAGACGAACGAAGCGGACTGGTAGATCGGCGTCGCGCGTGCGCCGGTCGCCGGATCGGGACGCGCACCCGCGTGCAGGCTCAGCGTATCGAAATGTGTCGTCTTGGGCTTGGTCATCGCTTCGGCGCTGACGCAGGACCGGGTCCGACGTATGGTAGCGCATCGCCGGCGGGTGAGCGCACGCCACTTGGCCGATCGCGTCGGGCGGCATACACTGCAAACGCAAATCAGCTCGCGCGAGCAGTCTCGTCAAGGCGAATTCTCCGGAGGAAATCATGCAACGCAAGGCATCCGCCCGCTGGCAGGGCACCGTCAAGGAAGGCCAGGGCACGATCTCGACGCAGTCCGGCGTTCTGAAAGATGCGCCGTACGGTTTCAACGCGCGCTTCGGCGACGGCAAGGGCACCAATCCGGAAGAGCTGCTCGGTGCGGCGCACGTCGGCTGCTTCACCATGGCGCTTTCGTTCGCGCTCAACAACGCCGGATTCACCGCCGAGGCGATCGACAGCGAGGCCGCGGTGACGCTGGACAAGGTCGGCGAAGCCTGGACGATCACCGCCGTGCATCTGACGACGCGGGCGCGCGTGCCCAAGATCGACGCCGCGAAATTCGCCGAGATCGCCGCGGGCGCCAAGGCCAACTGTCCGCTGTCGCGCGTGATCAATGCGACGATCACCCTGGATGCGAAGCTGGTCGGATGAGGCGACGTTGAGCGGAGAACCGACGGCGCCGATCAAGGGACGCGGCGCGACCTTCAATCCCGGCAACCGGTTTCGACGCGATACGCGCGAAGCCGTCGACGACGGCTGGACGCCGCCGCGACCGAGAGCGACGACGACGCCGCTACCGCCGCTGAAGACGACGGTCACCGCTGCAGCGGTCGCGCACGATCATCGCGCGCAACGATTCGCCCGACATCCCGTTCACCCAGTCGATCAATCCGTATCAGGGATGCGAGCACGGCTGCGTCTACTGTTACGCCCGCCCGACGCACGCCTACCTCGATCTGTCGCCGGGGCTCGACTTCGAGACCAAGCTTTTCGCCAAGCCCGATGCCGCGAAGATGCTGGACGCGGAGCTGGCCAAGCCCGGGCTACGTCTGCGACGCGATCGCGATGGGCACCAACACCGATCCCTACCAGCCGATCGAGCGCGACTGGAAGATCACGCGGCAGATCCTGGAAGTGCTCTCCGCCTGCGAGCACCCGGTGTCGATCGTCACCAAGTCGGCGCTGGTCGAGCGCGACATCGACATCCTCGCGCCGATGGCGGCAAAGAATCTCGCGCGCGTCTACGTCTCGGTCACGACGCTCGACCGCGAGCTCGCGCGCAAGCTCGAGCCGCGCGCCGCGACGCCGCAGCGGCGGCTGGCCGCGATCAAGGCGCTCGCCGGCGCCGGCATTCCCGTCGGCGTGATGACCGCGCCGATCATTCCGCAGCTGACCGACAAGGACATGGAAGCGATCCTCGAGGCAGCGGCGGCGAACGGCGCGCGCGTACGCCGGGTGGACGATGCTGCGGCTGCCGTTCGAGGTCAAGACGCTGTTTCGCGATTGGCTGGCGCAGCATTACCCGTTGCGCGCCGGACACGTAATGAGCATCGTGCAGCAGATCCGCGGCGGACGCGACAACGATCCGGAGTTCGGCTCGCGCATGCGCGGGCAGGGACAGTTCGCCGAGCTGATCGCCCGCCGCTTCGACATCGCCGCGCGCCGCCTCAATTTCAACCGCGAGCGCGCGCCGATGGACACGTCGCGCTTCAAGCCGCCGGTCGGCGCCGCGCAGCGCGCCCAGCTGACGCTGTTCTGACTTGGCCTCGCAAGCTGCGGCCGTCCGGCCCGACGAGCTGACCGAGAGGCTCGGCCGCTGCTATACGGGCGCGGTGCACGACGTGCTGCGCATGATGGGGCACGAGCGCTGCGTCCTGCCGCCGGCGATCAAGGCGATCGCGCCGGGAACGCGCCTTGCCGGTCCCGTGTGGACGGTATCCGGCCGGATCGACCGCACGCGATCGCGCGACGAGACGCTGCTGTCGTGGTGCACGCTGTTGTCGCGCGCACCCGCCGGTCACGTCGTCGTCTGCCAGCCGAACAATCACGAAGTCGCATTGATGGGCGAGCTTTCCGCGCAGACGCTGCAGGCGCGCGGCGTGCTGGGCTACGTCGTCGACGGCGGCTCGCGCGATACCGACCTCGTGCTGGGACAGGGCTTCCCGGTCTTCTGCGCGTTCCTGACTCCGGCCGATATCGTCGAGCGCTGGATGTCGGACCACTATGGCGAGCCTGTCGTCATCGGCGAGGTGACGATTTCAACCGGGGACTACATGCTCGGCGATCGCGACGGCGTCGTCATCGTGCCCGGCCGCCTGATCGAGGAAGCGGTCGCACGCACCGAAGCAGTCGTTGCCACAGAGAGCGAGATGCGGCGTGCGCTGATCGGCGGCATGGATCCGGTCGACGCCTATCACAAGTTCGGCAAGTTCTAGAGCGCGAGCACGTCCGCCATCACGCGCTCGTTACCGTATGCCAGGCGTCCATGACTTCGCGCTTTTCGTCGCTTCGGGCATCCTGCTCAACCTGACGCCCGGCGCGGACACGCTCTACATCGTCACTCGTGCGACGACCCTGGGACGCAAAGCCGGCGCCGTGGCGGCGCTGGGCATCGCCGCGGGCTGCTGCGTGCACATCGTCGCTGCGGGACTGGGCCTGTCGGCCCTGCTGGCGACCTCGGCCGTCGCGTTCACCGCGGTCAAGCTGGCCGGCGCGGCCTACCTGATCTATATGGGAGTCGCGCTGTGGCGAACCGGCCCTCGCTCGCCGAACCTCGCCGCCGCACCGCTGCCGGCGACATCGCTTCCGCGCATCTTCGTGCAGGGCGCGCTGACCAATATGCTGAATCCGAAGGTCGCGCTGTTCTTCCTGGCGTTCCTGCCGCAGTTCGTCGACCCGGCGGGGACGCAACGGCTGGCCGCATTCCTGTTGCTCGGCACGGTGTTCAATACGACGGGGCTGGTATGGAACCTGTTCGTCGCGTGGTCGTCTGCGGGGATCGGCCGGCGCTTCAACGGCCTCTCGGGCCGCATGCACGCACTGCATCGAATCGCCGGTGTCGTGTTCGTGGCCCTCGGCATCAAGCTGGCGCTTACCGCACGCCAGGGCAGCTAGAGCATCCCGCATGATTTGCCTGCTATGCACGCTCGAGCCCTATCGCATCGATTGGCTGCCGCAGTTTGTCGCGCACTACCGCACTCAGGGCGTCGAGCGCTTTTTGCTGACCCTGCAGATCGACCCGGGGCTGGCGGAGGCAGAAAAAGGACGGCATCGCACCCGATTCGCACAGACTCTCGGCCAGTTGAGCGTCGGTGAAGTGTTTTTCTGGGAGCACGTCTGGGATGGCCCGAGCATGGGCGAGCACCATCGCGACTTGCAGAACGCGCATGTGAAGCCCGCCGATTGGATCGTCTGGTGCGATTCCGACGAATTTCAGGTCTATCCTGAGCGGCTTGATCGTATCGTTGCGCAGTGCGAGGCTTCAGGCGTCGACTTCATCCGCGGCATATTCATCGATCGCGTCGCCGACGATGGGAGCCTGGCGGCGTTCGATCCGCACCGCTCGATCTGGGAAACTTTTCCGCGCGCCTGCAACGTGAGCAGTGCGCTGGCGCAGGCCGAGCCGCGCAAGATCACTCTGGCCAGAGGCAGCCTGCCGTTGCGCGGCGGCAAACACCTGCCGCCGTCGGACGCTGCGCTGAAGACCATCAGCGGCTGGGTCCAGATACACCATTTCAAGTGGGATGCAGCGCTGATTGAGCGCCTGGGGTTCCGCGTCCGTCCCGAATGGCGGGCCAAGTTTCCGTGGTGGGTCGAGTCGCAGCGGCTGCTCGATTATTTACACGCACACGACCAGCGCTTCGATCTGGCCGATCTGGCCCCGATCAGCCTTCAAGGCCCGCACTTCATCGCCGTCGCGTAACGGGCGGTCGTTACAGCGCCGCCTAGCGACGCCGTCAGACCGGCGGCGTCTCGCCTTCGACCGGAGGCGTCGCGCCCTCGGTGGCGGCGTCTGATTCCGTTTTTTCCAGCTTGCGCTTGCGTTTTTCTTCCTGCTTCTTCTTCTTTTCCAGTTCCTTTTGCCGTTTCTGGTACTGATAGTTGGGTTTTGCCAAGGGTAGACCTCCCGTAGGATCGAGTTACGGCGAATTCGAAGACCGCAGCCGAAACACATTTGCTGCGACGCGAAACGCCGCGTCTGCCCCCATTGTAGGGGCAATCGGCCCTTGCGCGTGAACTATACCTGCCCGATTCAGGGTGGCGCCAAAGCCGATGCTAGTGGCTGGGTCGGCCCACCTTGGCGCCGGACTTGCCGACCAGGAAATCGAGGTCGACGCCCTGGTCGGCCTGCTGCACGGTCTCGCAGTAGAGCTTGACCCAGCCGCGATCGGCGTGCGGCGGCGGCGGCTTCCATTTCGCCTTGCGGCGCGGCGAGCTCGGCGTCGGAAACGTCGAGGTGCATGCGGCGCTTGGCGACGTCGAGCTCGATCGATGTCGCCGTTCTGCGACCAGCGCCAGCGGTCCGCCGGCGGCCGCTTCGGGCGCGGTGTGCAGCACGACCGTCCCGTACGCGGTGCCCGACATGCGCGCATCCGAGATGCGGACCATGTCGGTGACGCCCTTCTTCAGGATCTTCGCCGGCAGCGCGAAGTTGCCGACCTCGGGAAAGCCCGGATAGCCCTTCGGCCCGCAGTTCTTGAGCACCAGAATGTCGATTCGGCGTCGACGTCGAGCTTCGGATCGTCGATGCGCGCGTGCAGATCGTCGATGTCCTCGAACACGACCGCGCGGCCCTTGTGCTTGCAGCAGCGTCGGGCGTCGCCGCCGAGGGCTTCAGCACCGCGCCGTCCGGCGCGAGATTGCCGCGCAGCACCGCGATGCCGCCTTGCGGCTTGAACGGCTTGGCCAGCGGCGTGATCACCTCCGCGTTGTAGTTGACCGCGTCCTTGACGTTCTCCCAGATCGTGCTGGCCGTTCACGGTCAGCGCCTTCTTGTGCAGGAACTTGCCGATCTCCTTGATCACCACCGGCAGGCCGCCGGCGTAGTAGAAGTCCTCCATCAGGTACTGGCCCGACGGCATCAGGTTGACGAGGCACGGCATGTCGCGGCCGAGGCGATCCCAGTCGTCGAGCGACAGCTTGACGCCGATGCGTCCGGCGATCGCGAGCAGATGCACGACCGCGTTGGTCGAGCCGCCGATCGCGCCGTTGACCATGATCGCGTTCTCGAACGCCTCCCTGGTGAGGATCTTCGACATGCGCAGATCCTCGTGCACCATCTCGACGATGCGCCGGCCGGCCATGCGCGCGAGCACCCTGCGGCGCGAGTCGACCGCGGGAATCGCCGCGTTGGTCGGCAGGCCGATGCCGAGCGCCTCGACCATCGACGCCATCGTCGACGCCGTGCCCATCGTCATGCAGTGGCCGGCCGAGCGCGACATGCACGATTCGACCTCGACCATGTCGGCTTCGCTTCATCTCGCCGGTCTTGAGCATCTCGGTGAACTTCCACACGTGCGTGCCGGAGCCGATGTCCTCGCCGCGGAACTTGCCGTTCAGCATCGGACCGCCGGAGACGCCGATCGTCGGCAGGTCGCACGACGCCGCGCCCATCAGCAGCGCCGGCGTCGTCTTGTCGCAGCCCATCAGCAGCACGACGCCGTCGAACGGATTGGCGCGAATCGATTCCTCGACGTCCATCGCGGCCTGGTTGCGGAACAGCATCGTCGTCGGCCGCATCAGCGTTTCGCCGAGGCTCATCACCGGAAACTCGATCGGGAAGCCGCCGGCGTCGAGCACGCCGTCGCGCACGTGCTGCGCGAGCTCGCGGAAATGCGCGTTGCACGGCGTCGCCTGCGACCACGTGTTGCAGATGCCGATCACCGGCCGGCCGTCGAACTGGTCGTGCGGGATGCCCTGGTTCTTCATCCACGAGCGATGGACGAGCGCGTCGCGGTCGTGGCGGCCGAACCACTGCGGTGGAGCGCAGCGGTGACGCTCGGCTTGCGAGACTTTTTTGCCATGCTTATGGCTTGTCCGATCGGTTGAGGTAGACGCACTTATGCGCGCGGCGGCTTTCGCCCGCGCGCCGAGAAGCTCAGGCGGAAAGCCGCTGTCCGGCTTGCCTGATCGAATACGTGCACCATGCCGGGTCGACGCGCGAGTCCGATGTGATCGCCCGGATTGACCTGCGGCCGGCCGTGCGTGACGAGCATGATCTGCGCGTCGCCGGCCTGCACCAGCAGCTCGGTCTCGGCGCCGGTCGGCTCGACGACGATGATCTCGGCGGGCACCGCGTCGGCGCCGTTGCCGCTCGGCCAGCGACAGATGCTCGGGACGCACGCCGTAGGCGACCGCCTGGCCGTCGGCGCCCGCGGTCGCCGAGCGGCCAGCGCAGCCGCCGTCGGCTTCGACGAACGCGCGCCGTTGCCGCGCCGCAGCGTGCCGTTGACGACGTTCATCGCCGGCGAGCCGATGAACTGCGCGACGAACAGGTTGTCGGGCTGGTCGTAGAGCTCGAGCGGCGCGCCGATCTGCTCGATGCGGCCGTCGTGCATCACGACGATGCGGTCGGCCATCGTCATCGCCTCGACCTGGTCGTGCGTCACGTAGACGGTCGTCGTCTTCAGCCGCTGGTGCAGCGCCTTGATCTCGGCGCGCATCGCGACGCGCAGCTTGGCGTCGAGGTTCGACAGCGGCTCGTCGAACAGGAACACCTTCGGATCGCGCACGATCGCGCGGCCCATCGCGACGCGCTGCCGCTGGCCGCCCGACAGCTCGCGCGGATAGCGCTCGAGATACGGATCGAGGTTCAGGATCTTCGCCGCGTGGGCGACGCGCTCCTGCGATCATCTTGGCATCGGCCTTGCGCAGCTTCAGGCTGAACGCCATGTTGTCGCGCGACCGTCATGTGCGGATACAGCGCGTAGCTCTGGAACACCATCGCGATGTCGCGGTCCTTCGACTCGACGTCGTTGACCACCTTGCCGTCGATGGCGATCGTGCCGCGCGGTGATCTCCTCGAGGCCGGCGAGCATGCGCAGCAGCGTCGACTTGCCGCAGCCCGACGGCCCGACGAGCACCATGAACTCGCCGTCCTTGATGTCGAAGCTGATGCCGTGGATGACCTTGGTCGTGCCGAAGGACTTTTCGATGTTCGTGGAACGATACCGATGCCATGACGTGCTCCGACGTGCTCCGGCGATGCTCGTCACGACTCTTGACCGCGCCGGCGGTCAGGCCGCCGACCATGTAGCGCTTGAACGCGTAATAGATCGCCGCCGGCGGCAGCGCGTAGATGCAGGCCGGTCGTCATCAGCAGCTCCCACGGCGAATCGTCGGCGGCGAGGAAGTTGCCGAGCGCGACCGCCGAGCGTGATCTCGCGTGTCGTTCGACAGCAGCAGGAACGCGTACAGGTATTCGTTCCACGCGAGCAGCAGCGCGTAGGTGCCGATCGCGACCAGCGACGGCATCATCAGCGGCAGGTAGACGAGCCGGAACAGCTGCAGCGGCGACGCGCCGTCGATCCGCGCCGCCTCGTCGAGCTCGTAGGGCAGCTTGTCGGACGCCTGCTTCAGCACCCAGATCGAATACGGCGAGGCGATCGTCACCATCGCGAGGATCAGCGCCCACTGGTTGTTGAGCAGGCCGTAGTTGCCCATCGTCTTGTACATCGGCACCGCGAGGAACGCCGCCGGGATGAAGTAGGTGAAGCAGCGCGAGGTTCATCACCGTGCGGCCGCCGCTGCACCTTGAGCCGGCTGATCGCGAACGCTGCGCCGGTCGCGACGAACAGCGTGAGCACGCCGACCGCGACCGCGATGATCAGCGAGTTCCACAGCTGCAGCCAGAAGTGGTTGAGGTAGTAGTGCTGCTGCGCGGAACACGATGTCGAAGTTGTGCAGCGTCGGATGGTCGGGCCACAGCTTGCCCGCGAACGCCGACTCCTTGGGCGAGATCGCGAACAGGAACAGGTGATAGATCGGCAGCATCGTCCAGATGAGCACCGGGATGCCGATCAGCAGCAGCTTCGCTTCGGTGGTGACGTCCTTCAGGTCAGCGCTTCATTTGCGACAGCCGCTTCATCATGAAGTACACCAGCGGCAGCACCAGCGGCAGCGCGCACACGATCGCCGCCATCGACAGGTCGACCTGGTCGAGGCGCAGGTAGCGGATGCCGAGCGTCGCCAGCACGTGCGTCAGGTCGGCCGGGCCGCCGCCGGTCAGCAGGTAGACGCTGTTGAAGTCGCCGAGCGTCCAGATCATCGACAGGATCGTGCGACGTCAGATACAGCGTGCGCATCGACGGCCAGGTGATGAACCTGAATTTCTGCCAGCGTCGTGGCGCCGTCGACCGACGCCGCTTCGTAGTGCTCGCGCGGGAATCGCGAGGCGGCCGGCGATCAGGATCAGCGTCCAGAACGGCAGCGACTTCCAGATGTGCACGAGCATCGCCATCGACAGCGCGATCGTCGGATCGTTGAGCCAGTTCGGGCCGTCGGCGCCGGTGAAGCTGGAAGATCAGCTGATTGATGATGCCCCACTCCGGATTCAGCATGAAGCGGATCGACAGGATCGTCGGGATCGACGGCACCGCCCACGGCAGGATGAACAGCAGCGACAGCCACTTGATCCACGTGCGCGCCTGCACGAAGAATCCGGACAGGAACAGCGCGACGACCATCTTGAGGTTGATGCCGACGATCAGGAAGACCAGCGTGTTGAGGACCGACCGCGCGAAGATCGGATCGTCGAAGAGCTTGACGTAGCTCTCCGGATGGCGCGCGAGCCACAGGCCGTAGCCGACCGGGTAGAGCACGAACACCAGGAACACGAGCGACGTACGGCGCGAGCAGGATCAGGCCCCACGTCTGCCACGGCGACAAGCGCTTGCTTCGCCGGACCGGCCGGAAGCACCGGCTCGGCGCGTCGGGAAGTGCGAGCGTCGACATGTTACGCGATCCGTCGCCGCGGCGACACGGGCTGGCGTCGCGGCACCGCCGTGCGGCGCAGCCGTCGCCGGATCGCGCGATGGCAGCGTTCAGCCCGCGACCTGCCTTGATGCGCGCGATCATCTCGTCGACCGCCTTGTCGACCGGCACCTTCTCGTTGACGACGCGGTTCATCGCCTTGGCCCACACGTTCTCGTTGTTGAGGATCGTGAACTTGTAGTTCTTGGTGAATTCGAACGTCACCGTGCCGGCGTGGAACTGGTTGTACACCGACTTGCGATGCGGGTCGGCCTGCCAGAACGCGCTCTTCCGGCGCCGTCTTGGTCACCGGGATACCAGCGGCCGAGCGAGCCTTCGACGTACGGCTGTCAGGTTCTCGTCCTGCAGCAGGAACGCGACGAACTCCTTCGCGCGCTTCTTGTTCTTCGCGTCCTCGAAGATCACGCCGGTCTTGACCGCCGCGCGATAGACCATCTTCGAGCCGTCGGGCTTGTTGGGAAAGCCCGCGGTGCGCGATCAGCTCGTCGTAGTTCTTCTTCGCCTGCGCGCGCTGCTCCGGCGGTCAGCGTCGCGTTGTTGGCGTCGTCGAGCCACTTGGCGGCGATCGAGATCGTCGCGTTGTGCGTCATGCACGATCGTCTTGTTGTGGAACGCGACGTTGTTGTCCGGATCCTTCCAGATCGTCGACGACGGCGGCGTGCAGCCCTTGCGCGTACGGCGTCGGTGTAGTCGCGCAGCGCGTCGATCGAGCCCCGCTTCGACCTTCGGATCGTCGACCAGCAGCTTGCCGTTGTCGTCGACCAGCTTGACGTTGTACGCGTCCATGAACGTCAGGAACGAATAGAACGAGTCGCTCGAATCGACGCCCATCGGCTGGCCGATGCGCGTAGGTGCGCTTGCCGGTCTTCTGCCGATACGCCGGCTGCACCTTGTCGCACCAGAACGACCAGTACGCCTTCCAGTCGGTCGGGATGTCCGATTCCTTGAAGCCGGCCTCGCCGAGCATGTCCTTCCAGTACTCGATGTGCATCGTCTGCTGCTTCAGCGGAAAGGCGTAGTACGCCTTCTTCTTGGTCTTGTCGTTGTACAGGTACGTCGTCTCGATCGTGTTCGGGCAGGAACTTGTCCTTCATCGGCGTGATGACGTCGGTGATGTCCTCGAGCTTGCCGTCGAACGCCCACTTGCCGGTGACCTGGAAGTCGTAGACGTCGGCATACGCGACGTCGGGCGGCGTGCCGGCGTCGAGCGCGGCGACGGTCTTCGGAATCATGTCCTGCACCGGATACTGCGACAGCTCGACCTTGACCTTGGTCTTGTCCTCGAATTTCTTGATCGCGGCGAACAGCGCGTCGTCCTCGGACTTGTAGAAGCCCTTGACCCACCAGACGGTGAGCTTCTCCTGCGCCAGCGCCTGTCCGGCGAAGGCCATTGCACAGCCGGCGACAACGCCGGCAACGATATTCCTCATTGCACTCCTCCTTCGATTGCCTTGCGATTATGAGCCTGCCGCGTTCCGCAAGTGGCCGTGGCAGCGTACGGTCGAGCCATTTTACTGTCAACAAGCCGGCATCACATCACGGCACCCAGATACCACGGCACGAATTCGCTCTGTCCGTAGCCGTGCAATTCGCTCTTGCTTTTCTGCCCCGACGCGGTGTCGAGAATCATGCGGAAGAATCGCTCGCCGATTTCGTCGACCGTCGCCGTGCCGTCGACGATCTCGCCGCAGTTGATGTCGATGTCCTCTTCCTGCCTGTTCCACAGCGCGGTGTTGGTCGAGAGCTTGAGCGACGGCGACGGCGCGCAGCCGTACGCGGAGCCGCGGCCGGTCGTGAAGCAGATCATGTTGGCGCCGCCGGCGACCTGGCCGGTCGCCGACACCGGGTCGTAGCCCGGCGTATCCATGTAGACGAATCCCTTGGCGGTCACGGGCTCCGCGTACTCGTAGACGGCGACGAGGTTGGTCGTGCCGCCCTTGGCCACCGCGCCCAGCGACTTCTCGAGGATCGTCGTCAGGCCGCCGGCCTTGTTGCCCGGCGACGGATTGTTGTTCATCTCGCCCTTGTTGCGCGCCGTGTATTCCTCCCACCACTTGATGCGCGCGATGAGCTTCTCGCCGACGTCGCGCGATACCGCGCGGCGCGTCAGCAGGTGCTCGGCGCCGTAGATCTCCGGCGTCTCGGACAGGATCGCGGTGCCGCCGTGGCGCACCAGCAGGTCGACCGCCGCGCCGAGCGCGGGATTGGCCGTGATGCCCGAATAGCCGTCCGAGCCGCCGCACTGCAGGCCGACCATCAGGTGCGATTGCCGGAACGCGCTCGCGCGTGACCTCGTTGGCGTGCGGCAGCATCTCCTTGACCATCGCGATGCCCTGCGCGATCGTCTTCGCCGTGCCGCCGGTGTCCTGGATGCTGAACGTGTGCAGCAGCGGGCCTTCCTTCAGGCTTCTCCGCGCCGAGCAGCGCGCTGATCTGGTTGGCCTCGCAGCCGAGGCCGACGATCAGCACGCCGGCGAAGTTGGCGTGCCGCGCGTAGCCGCCGAGCGTGCGCCGCAGCACCTGCATGCCCTCGCCCTGCACGTCCATGCCGCAGCCGGTGCCGTGCGTCAGCGCGACGACGCCGTCGACGTTGGGGAACTGCGGCCAGCGCCTCGCCCTTGAAAGCATCGGCGATGCCGTGCGACGACGGTCGCCGAGCAGTTCACCGTCGACAGGATGCCGATGTAGTTGCGCGTGGCGACGCGGCCGTCGGGCCGCACGATGCCCATGAACGTCGCCGCCGGCGTCGACGAATTGCGTCGGCTTGGCGTCGGCGCCGAACGCGTAGTCGCGGGCGAACTCGCCCATCGCCAGATTGTGCAGGTGCACGTGCTCGCCGGGTGCGATGTCGCGCTTGGCGAAGCCGATGATCTGGTTGTAGCGCTTGACCGGCTCGCCGTCCGCGATCGCGCGCGTGGCGACCTTGTGCCCGGGCGGGATCAGCCCCGAGATGGTGACGTTCTCGTCGAGCAGCGTCGTGCCCGCCGACGAGCTGCTGCGCGGGCGATGACGACGTCGTCGGTCGGATGCAGGCGAATGGTGAAGGAAGTCTTGGTCAGCATGTCGAACTCCAGCCGCTTCAGGCGGCAACGACTTGCACCTTGGTGCTCCTGGTCTTGTCCTTCGCCAGCTCGAACGCCTTGACCGCATCCTCCAGCGGGAACTGGCCCGACAGCAGCGGCCTGACGTCGACGCGGCGCGACGAAATGTAATCGACCGCCCAGTCGAATTCGATTCCCCAGCGGAATGCGCCCTTCAAGTCGAGCTCCTTGGCCATGATCTCGTTGACGACGAACGGAAGCGGCTCGTGCGGAATGGTTCCGACCTGCACGATCGTGCCGCCGCGCTTCGCAGCCGCGACGCAGGCCTTCAACGCGACGAAGCTTCCGGAAACCTCGATACGCGACATCGTACTGCGGCGCCGCGAGCGCATCCGGCTCGCGGTCGGCGCGAATCGTCCGGTCGGCGCCGACTTCGCGCGCGGTGGCCAGCGGCCGGTCGAGAATGTCGGACACCGCGATGTGCCTGGCGCCGGCGAGGCGCGCGGCGATCACCGTCAGGCAGCCTATCGTGCCCGCGCCGGTGATCAATACCGACTTGCCGAGCAGCTCGCGGACCGCGATTGACTGCGTGCAGCGCGACCGCAAGCGGCTCGGCGAACGCGATCTCGCCCAGCGAGACGTCGGCGGCCACCGGATAGCATTGCCGCTCGCCCATCACGAAATATTCGCAGAACATGCCTTGCACGTGCGGATAGATGCTGGCGCTCCCGAGAAAGCGCATATTGCGGCACAGCTGCTCGCGCCCCTCGCGACAGTAGTCGCATTGCCCGCAGGCATGCGACGGGCTGACGGCGATCTTGTCGCCCGGCTTGACGCGCGTGACGCCGGGGCCGACCTTGGCGACGACACCCGAGGCTTCGTGCCCGGGGATCAGCGGCTCGCGAACGACGAAGCTGCCGTTGCGGCCTTCGTAATAGTAGTGAAGATCGGAGCCGCAGATGCCGCCGGCGCCGAGCCGGATCAGCACCTGGCCGGGGCCGGCCTCGGGCAGCTCGCTGTCTTCGATGCGCAGGTCTTCCTTGGCGTGAATTCGGCAGGTCAGCATGATTGTTCCTTGTTCGACGCGGTCACGCGGCTATTGGCGCGCATCCCAGCCGGTGTTGAATCGCTTATAGGCCTTGTTCAAATGCTTCTGCATCGCGGTGCGGGCTTCGTCGGGGTTGCGCGCGATGATCGCCTTCAGCACGTTGCGATGCTCGGCCATCGCAGCGAACCAGAGCTCGGGCGTGTCGTAGTGATGCTCGAGCTGCGCGAACAGCGGACCCATCCGCTCTTCCCAGAGCATTTTCAGCACCGCGACCAGCGCGCCGTTGCCGGTCGCCTCGGCGATGCGCAGGTGAAACAGCCGATCGGCGGCGAGCGGCTGCACCTTGTCGGTCTCCATGATCCGCTGCATCTGTTTGAGCGCATCTTCGATCGCGCCGATATGCTCTTTTTTCGCCGACTTGGCTGCCAGCGCCGCGCATTCGCCTTCGATGATCCAGCGCGCGCGCAACAGCTCGAACGGTCCCGACGCGGCCTGCACTTCCCCGTTATGGCCGTTCCCGCCGCCGAGGACGTAAATGCCCGAGCCGATGCGCACTTCGACCAGCCCTTCGACTTCGAGAGCGATCAGCGCCTCGCGCACCGACGGCCTCGACACGCCGAGCTGCCGCGCCAGATCGCGCTCGGGCGGCAGCCGCTGCCCGGCCGTGTATTCGCCCGACCGGACAAGCGAGCGGATCTGGTCGGCGATCTGCCGATACAGCCGGCGGGGCTCGATACTCTGGATGGGCATGGTCGAAAGCCGCGCCGTGTTCGCCGGCGCGTTTGCCGAGGGGTTGCTTCAAGACATCGTAGCTAAGCAAAATACACCGATTTGGTCAAGTGGTCTTACCAATTTCGCGGTCCGGTTTGCTAAAATGTCGCCTACACGACGATGAAAGGCATCGCTTGAGCGACCGACTCGCGGGCAAACTGGCGCTGATCACCGCCGCAGGACAGGGCATCGGCCGCGCCGCGGCGCTGGCCATGGCGAAGGAAGGCGCGTCGCGTCTGGGCGACCGACGTCAAGCCGGAATTGCTCGAGCAGTACCGGGGCGTCGCCAACGTCAGCACGCGGGTGCTCGACGTCCTCGACGACGCCGCCGTGCGGCAGGCGATCGACGCGCTGCCGCCGCTCGATGTGCTGTTCAATTGCGCGGGCTACGTGCATCACGGCACGGTGCTCGACTGCACGCCGAAGGACTGGGCGTTCAGTTTCGACCTCAACGTGCGCGCGATGTACATCACGATCCAGTGCTGCGCTGCCGAAGATGCTCGAGCACTGCGCCAAGACCGGGGGCAGCGCCAGCATCATCAACATGGCCTCGGTCGCCGGCTCGATCAAGGGCATTCCGAATCGCTTCGCCTACGGCGCGAGCAAGGCCGCCGTCGTCGGACTGACCAAGTCGGTCGCGGCCGATTTCGTCGCCAGGGGGATACGCTGCAACGCGATCGCGCCCGGCACCGTCGACACGCCGTCGCTGCACGAGCGCATCAACGCCTTTCCCGATCCGGTCGAAGCGCGCAAGAATTTCATCGCGCGCCAGCCGATGGGACGGCTCGCCACGCCCGAGGAAATCGCGCCGGTCGTCGTGTTCCTGGCGTCGGACGAATCGGCGTTCGCGACCGGCACCGTCTATTCGGTCGACGGCGGCATGACCATTTGAAATAGAATCTCCAACCGCCGCACCCGCCTCGACCAGCTCGGCATGCGCGGCGCATGAAACCCGTCCGCCTCGAGCGTGTCGAGAGGCGGATCTCGACGAAAGCCCGAACATGAAACTCGTACGCTATGGCCCCGCAGGCAAGGAAAAACCCGGACTGATCGATGCCGACGGCAAGCTGCGCGACCTGTCGCGCAAGATCCGCGACATCGACGGAGCGTCGCTCGCCCCGACGAAGCTGAAAGAACTGGCCAAGCTCGACACCGCGACGCCTTCCGCTGGTCAAGGGCAAGCCGCGCCTGGGCCCCTGCGTCGCGACGCCGCCGAAGTTCGTCGCCATCGGCCTCAACTACATCGATCACGCCAAGGAAACCGGCTCGCCGATTCCCGAGCATCCGATCGTCTTCTTCAAATCGCAAACCTGCATCGTCGGCGCCGAACGACAACGTGATGCTGCCGCCGAGCATTCGGTGCAGCACCGACTGGGAGGTCGAGCTCGGCGTCGTCATCTCGCGGCACCGCGCGACATGTCTCCGAGAAGGACGCGTTGAAATACGTTGCCGGGCTACTGCATCGTCAACGACGTATCCGAGCGCGAGTTCCAGATGAAGCGCAGCGGCTCGCAATGGAGCAAGGGCAAGGGCTGCGACACCTTCGGCCCGATCGGTCCGTACCTGGTGACGACCGATGAGATCAGGGACCCGCAGAATCTCGACATGTGGCTCGACGTCAACGGCGTGCGGCGCCAGACCGGCAACACGCGGACGATGATTTTCGGCATCGCCGCGCTGGTCGCCGACGTCTCGCGCTACATGACGCTGTTGCCGGGCGACCTCATCACGACAGGCACGCCGCCCGGCGTCGGCCTGGGCATGAAGCCGACGCCGCAATACCTGAAGGCCGGCGACGTCGTCACGCTGGGCATCCAGGGACTGGGCGAGCAACGCCAGAAAATCGTCCCGTTCAAGAAGGGACGTTAGGGCCCGATCCGGCAAGATCGTGACCGGCAACGACGCCACTCGCGCGCTGTCGCGCGACGCTTTCCTGTATCCGCCGCTGGCGGCGAGCCGCACCGGACGGCTGCAGCTCGACGCGCTGCACACGATGTATTGGGAGGAGTCGGGCAATCCGCGCGGCGTGCCGGTCGTCTTCCTGCACGGCGGGCCCGGCGGCGGCAGCTCGCCCGATCATCGCCGCTTCTACGATCCGGCGCACTACCGCATCGTCGTCTACGATCAGCGAGGCGCCGGCCAGTCGACGCCGCTAGGGGAGCTGCGCGACAACACCACACCGCGGCTGATCGCCGACATCGAGCGGCTGCGCGAGCACTTGAGCATCGAGCGCTGGCTTCTGTTCGGCGGCTCGTGGGGCTCGACCCTCGCGCTCGCCTACGCCGAGACGCATCCGGAACGAGTGCTGGGACTCGTGCTGCGCGGCATCTTCCTCTGCCGGCCGCAGGAGATTCACTGGTTTCTTTATCAGATGAGCTTCATGCAGCCCGAAGCGTGGCGAAGCTTCGCCGAATACGTGCCGGCATCCGAGCGTGGCGACCTGCTCGCGGCCTACCATCGCCGGCTGACCGATCCCGATCCGGCGGTGCACATGCCCGCCGCGCATCGCTGGAGCCGTTACGAAGGCTCGTGCTCGACCTTGCTCCCCGATGCCGATCTGGTCTCCCATTTCGACGAGGATTCGGTGGCGCTGGCGATCGCGCGCATCGAGGCCCACTACTTCGTCAACCGGATTTTTCTGCCGGACAACTCGCTGCTCGCCGACATCGATCGCATCCGCCACCTGCCCTGCACGATCGTCCAGGGCCGCTACGACCTGGTCTGCCCGATCTTTTCCGCCGATGAGCTGCACCGCGCGTGGCCGGAAGCCGAATACATCGTCGTCGGAGACGCCGGACACTCGGCGCGCGAGCCCGGCATCGCGCGGGAGCTGGTCGCGGCGACCGATCGCTTTCGCCGGCGGCTGGACGTCGCCGCCGCGCGCTGAAGCCGGCTTTTTCGCCGGCGTCGCGTCAATCGTCCAGGCGACCGATCCCGCTAAGGCTCGTCGGCGTCGCCGTCGGACGAAACCCGGAACGCCGTCACCTGGAACGACAGACCGATATCGTCGCCGACGATCCCCAGCGCGTAGTTCATGCCGAAGTCGGAGCGCTTGATCGTCGTGTCGACCTCGGCACCGCAGCCATCGCGACCGCTTTCCGGGTCCTTGCCGCAATCGAGCCGGGCGACGTGCAGCTCGACCGGGCGCGTCACGTTGTGCATCGTCAGCTCGCCGAAGACGCCGACCAGGCGAGCACTGTCGAAGGCGAGCCGCGTCGACCGGAAGCGCACGACCGGGTAGTGCGCGGTATCGAACATGTCCTCGCCGCGCAAGAAAGGCGTCGCGCGCGGCCCAGCCGGTGTCTATCGACGATGCGTCGACGATGAAATCGATCCGGCCGGTATGTGCATCGGGATCGAGGACGATCGTGCCGCGCGTGCGCCCGAAGTGGCCGCGCTGCATCGACAGGCCCAGGTGGCTGACGGCGAACTGCGCGCTGGTCAGCTCGGGGTCGACTCGATAGGTCGGCGCAGCTTCCGCCGCCTCTGCCGAACGGATGGTCGCCGCCAGCGTCGCGACGACGAACAGCAAGGCTCCGACACGGTAGCCCGGCGGTTTCCGGCCGAGCGCATCGGGCAGCGCACCGCCCTCGACCGGTGGCCGACGGCTACTCCCGGTAGGCTTCGATCGGAATCGTGATCTTCACGTCGTCGCCCGAAGAGCGCCCGATGCCGACCTTCATTCCCCAGTCGGAGCGCTTGATCGTCGTCGTCACTTCCGCGCCGCACATCGGCTTCTTGTTGAACGGATTCTCGCCGCACTGGAAATCGGCGACCTTGAGCGTGACCGGCCGCGTGACGCCGATCATCGTCAGCTCGCCGTCGACGCCCGTCAGGCGATCGCCATCGAAGCGCAGCGCCGTCGACTTGAACGTCATCGTCGGATACTTGGCGACGTTGAAATAGTCCTCGCCCTTCAGGATGCTGTCGAGGCGAGGGTCGTGCGACCTGATCGACGTGGTGTCGATGCTTACGTCGATGCTGCCTTTCTTCGCTTCGCGATCGAGCGTGATCTTCGCCGGTCGACTTGGTGAAGTCGCCGCGCTGCGTCGAGAAGATCGTGTGCCGGATCTCGTACGATGGCTCGAGTGCGCCGGGTCGGTGACGTAGCTTTCCTCGGCGGCGGCAGCGGTGCCTGTAGCGACCGCGAGCAGCAGCGCGAGGGTATAAGCGACGGACTGTCTGGGCATGGAAGGACTCCTCGGTTCCGAAAGGGACGATTCGCGGCAAAGTCGGGACAACAGCCGCCGCGCCGCGATTATTCCACGCGCGGTCGCCGCGGTCCTATTTGACGGGCGGCAAGACCATCCGGACCCGCACGATGACCTCGTTGGCCACGGTGTCGGGGTCGGCCCAGTCGGCGTCGCCGATCCGGTAATCGAGCCGCTTGATCGTGAACGCGCCCTCGGCGACGCTGTTGCCCGAGGCGTCCTTGGAGAGCGCGATCGGCACGACGGCGTCGTGGGCGACGCCCTTCAGGGTCAACTTTCCCGCGACCTCGTACTTGCCGCCGCCGACGTCCTTGATCGAGCTCGAGACGAATCGGGCGACCGGAAACTTCGCCGTATCGAACCATGACGGATGCCTGACCTCGCTTTCGGCTTCGTCGCTGGCGAGATCGATGCTGGCGAGCTCGATGTCGAAATCGGCCTTCGAGTGCGCCAGGTCGCCCGGCATGAAGACGATATTGGCCTTCCAGCGGCGGAAGGTGCCCTCGACGTTGATGCCCATCTGCTTGGACACGAAGCGGATCTCGCTCTTGTCGATCAGCACGCCCTCGGCGCCGGCCTGGCCGGCGGCGAGCAGCATCATCCCGAGCGATGGAATAAACGAACGCAAGCGCATTGGCGTGGACCTTTCCCCTGGATCGCCGACCGCTACGGCGGCAGCATACGCGTCAGAACCGTGTCGCGGTCGATGAAATGGTGTTTGAGCGCGGCCGCGGTATGGACACAGACCAGTGAAAACAAGGTGAAGTTCAACGTCAGGTGCAGGGCGAGCAGCGCGCGCGCCAGTTCGCGGTCCTTCGGCACCAGGTCGGGCAGCGGGACGAGCCCCAGGTAGACGACCTGGACGCCAGTCGACGAGCTGTAGATCCACCCGGACAACGGGATCACCAGCAGCAGCCCGTAGAGCGCGTCGTGGACCAGCACCGAAGCCCGGCGCTGCCATGGCGGCATCGCCGCCAGTGGACGCGGCGCAACATGGGTCGCGCGCCAGGCCAGCCGCAGGCAGGTCAGCAGGAATATGGTAATGCCGATCCACTTGTGCCATGCGTACCACTGCAGCTTCTGGCGGCTCAACGGAAGCCCGACCATCGACAGGCCCACGGTAAAA
Organism: uncultured beta proteobacterium; assembly: GCA_963697485.1. Classification (GTDB taxonomy): domain Bacteria; phylum Pseudomonadota; class Gammaproteobacteria; order Burkholderiales; family Casimicrobiaceae; genus PALSA-1003. Next base: position 121,621 of record CAVOOD010000003.1, on the reverse strand, counting down.
CTGCCGACGATCAGCAGCGCGGTCAGCCAATGCAATGCGATCGCCACGCGGCCATACTGCTCGCCGCCCGGATCGCTCGCGACTGCCGTGAGATCGTCCATGCGAGAGCTGTTGTAATGCGGCCGGCGGCACCCTGTCAACGCGAAGGGTCGCCAACGGACGCGCCGCTATAATGAGCCGATCATCATGACGGCCAAATTGAAATCGACGCCCGTCGTCACGACGTCGGGCAACGCCGAGTGGCTCGCCCGCAGCCGTGCCGCGGTCTGGCATCCGTGCACGCAGATGAAACGGCACGAGACCTGGCCGCTGGTTCCGATTGCGCGGGGCAACGGTGCATGGCTTTACGATTTCGACGGCGGCCGCTATCTCGATGCCGTCAGCTCGTGGTGGGTCAACCTGTTCGGGCACGCGCACCCGAAGATCAACGCGGCGATCGCATCCCAGCTCGACGATCTCGAGCACGTGATGCTCGCCGGCTTCACGCAGCGTCCGGTGGTCGAGCTCTCCGAGCGGCTGGCGTCGATCGCGCCGGGCGACCTCGGTCATTGCTTCTACGGCTCCGACGGCGCGTCGGCGGTGGAGATCGCGCTGAAGATGAGCTTTCACTACTGGCGAAATCGCGGCCAGTCCGATAAGACCGGCTTTATCGCGCTCGAGCACGGCTATCACGGCGAAACGCTCGGTGCGCTGTCGGTGACCGACGTCGCCCTGTTTCGCGATGCGTACGCGCCGCTGCTGCGGCAGCATGCGGTTCTGCCATCACCCGACGCGCGGCTCGCGCCGACGGGCAGGACGGCGCGGCAGCACGCGCTCGCGGCGGCGGCAGCTCTGGAAGCGCATCTGGCGGTGCATCACCGGACGATCGCCGCGCTCATCGTCGAGCCGCTGGTGCAGGGTGCGGCCGGGATGGCGATCTACGATCCGGCCTACCTCGAGCAGGCGCGCGCGCTTTGCACGCGCTACGGCGTTCACCTGATCGCCGACGAGATCATGACCGGCTTCGGTCGCACCGGCACCATGTTCGCCTGCGAGCAGGCGGCAATCGCGCCCGACTTCCTCTGCCTGTCGAAGGGATTGACCGGCGGTTACCTTCCATTGTCGGTCGTGCTGACGACCGACGAGATCTACGCGGCGTTCTACGACGACGATCTCGCGCGCGGCTTTCTGCATTCGCATTCGTACACCGGCAACGCGCTCGCGTGCCGCGCCGCACTGGCGGTCCTGGATCTGTTTCGCGACGGGGACGTGATCGCCGCCAACCGCACCCGCGCGGCGACGTTGAGCGCGCTGGCACAACCGATTGCCGCGCATCCGAAGGTCCGCGACTTTCGCCATCTCGGCATGATCTGGGCATTCGAAGTCGACAGCGGCCGCAACCGACTTCGCCTCGTGGTGCTTTAGCGCCGCACTGCAGCGCGAGCTGCTGCTGCGTCCGATCGGACGACACGATCTACTGGATGCCGCCGTACTGCCTGTCCGACGACGAGATGGCACTCCTGGTGGCGCGCACGCTGGACATCGTCGCATGTGCATGATGCGCACCCTGGCGCTGGCAGCGCTGGCCTTGTCGCTGGCCGCAATGAGCGGAGTGGCGGGCGCCGTATTGCCGCCGCCGGTCGCACGCGCGTTCGCCGACCAGCGCATCCCGCTCGCCGCGGTCAGCGTCTACGTGCAGGAGCTGGGCGCGACGCAGCCGGCGGTTTCGCACCAGCCAGGGCGGCCGATGAGTCCCGCGTCGACGATGAAACTGGTGACGACGTTCGCCGGGCTCGAGCTGCTCGGGCCCGAATACCGCTGGAAGACCGAAGCGTATGCCGACGGGAGGATCGACGGCGGCGTGCTGCGAGGGCAATCTGGTGCTCAAAGGCTACGGCGATCCGAAAATCACCGTCGAGCAATTCCAGGAGTTGATCGCGCGGCTGAGGGCGACCGGGCTTATCGACGATACGCGGTGATCTGATCGTCGATCGCAGCTACTTCGCGTCCGTGCCGTACGACCCCGGCGCATTCGACGCGGAGCCGCTGCGTCCGTACAACGTCGGGCCCGACGCGCTGCTGGTCAACTTCAAGAGCGTGCGCTTCGTGTTCGCGCCGAACGCCGCGGGCAATGCGGTCGAGGTTCGCGCCGAGCCGGCGCTGGTCAACGTCGCCGTGCATGGCGCGCCGCGCCTGATCGAAGGCTTGTGCGGCGACTGGAAAGCCGGCCTGGTCGCCGCATTCGACGCCCGCGACGACGGCGCCGACGTGAGCTTCGGCGGCGACTATCCGCTCGCCTGCGGCGAGCGCGAATGGTTCGTCGCGCTGCTCGACGCGCCGCACTACGTGCTCGGCGCCTTCGCGCGCATGTGGGCCGATTCCGGCGGCAGCTTCGCCGGCACGGTGCGCGAAGGCCGCGCACCGCGGGACGCGCAGCCGATCGCCGTCCTGCAATCGCCGCCGCTGTACGATGCCGTGCGCGACATCAACAAGCTGTCGAACAACGTGATGGCGCGGCAGCTGTTCCTGACGCTGGCGACGACGTACCGCCCGCCGCCCGCCGCCTCGGTCAACGCGGCTCGCGCGATCGAGTCGCTGGCTTGCCGAAGCACAAGCTCCACTTCCCCGAGTTGGTGCTCGACAACGGTTCGGGCCTGTCGCGTCGCGAGCGAATTTCCGCGCGGAGCATGGCGCGACTGTTGATCGCTGCCGACGCGAGCGACGTGCGCGACGAATACGTGAGCTCGCTGGCGGTTGCCGCAACCGACGGCACGGTCAGCAGGCGGTTCCTGACCGACCAGGTCGCCGATCAGGCGTTTCTGAAGACGGGGACGCTCGAGGGCGTGCGCGCGATCGCCGGCTACGTGTTCGATCCTGCCGGGCGGCGCTTTGTCGTCGTCTGCTTCGTCAACCACCGCAACGCGTTGCGCGCGCAGGCTCCGCTCGACCTGCTGGTGCAGTGGGTGTACGACCACGGCCACGACGGAGCGCGCGGCGCCGCGCGCTAAGGACGATCGATCACATGCCGGGTATCGGTTTGCTCTCGTTGAACAGCACGTAGCCGCGAATCAGCCGGTACAAAACCCAGATCGTCGTCGCGATCCAGATGCAGATTGCGATCGGTATGCCGATCAGGGTCACCGCCGCGAGCCAGCCGACGATGTTCCACAGTACCGAGAACCAGAACGTGCGTATCAGCCAGCGGTAATGCGACTGCAGCCAGGTTCCGGCAGCCTCGCCGCGCTTCACGTAGGCGATGATCAGCGCGATCAGGCCGATCAGTCCGAGCAGTGGCGTGCTCAGCAACCCGGCCGAGACGAGTCCGGCAACTGCCGCGACGGCGAACAGCGCGTAGACGACCAGCGTCGTCGAAATCAGCGACTGCGTTGGGATGCTGGTGTCGGCCGGCGGAAGTTGGGGTGCGGAAGACTCGCTCATGATTGCTGCTCCTTTTGAACGGGTTGAACTCGGCGATGCCTAGCGTAGTCGCCCGCCGCAATCGCTGCCGCGCGAGGCCTGATCGGCCCGGCGCCTATTAGGCATATCGGCGGCCGTCCCTGTGCGCGCCGTACTCGCCGTTGCCGTCGTCGCACCAGATGAGATCGTCATCCGGATAGAAACACTTGTCGCCGTCGATGCGGTTGCCGATCTCGAGATAGCTTGCCGGCACGTTGCCGCGGTTGACGAAATGGTGCGCGTCGCGCTTGCCTGCCGGATACCCGGCGCACATGCCGGGGCCCAGCGTCTGCTCGCCGGTGTCCGTCACCAGCGTCACCTCACCGGCGAGGATGTAGACGAACTCGTCCTCCAGCGTGTGCCAGTGGCGCAGCGCCGATTGTGCGCCGGCAGCCAGGGTCACCAGGTTGACGCCGAATTTGGTCAGGCCGCAGGCGTCGCCGAGACGTCGCTTGGCGCGATCGCCCATGCGGCTCTTGAACGGCTCCGGATATCCGGAACCGCGTTTTTCGGTCACGGTGGTCGGGTCCAGGGCAGGCAACTCGAGTCGGCTCATCTTGGCGGCACTCCAGAGCGGTTCGGCGCGACTTAGCGCAGCGCTATAATACCCGCCGAGCGGTATATCGGGCTCGCGCCAACGCGGCCGATGCGCTCATTGCCTGGAGATGACCATGACTGCAGCAAAATTCGAACGCAGCCGCGAAGCGCTCGTCAAGGATTTCACCGACGTGCTGGCCGAAGCGGAATCCCTGTTGAAACAGGCGGCCAAGGAGTCGGGCGAAAAGGCCAATGACCTGCGCGGCCAGGTCGAGGCAAAGCTGCGATCGGCCAAGATAAGGTTGCACGACCTGTCCGACGACGCCAGCGAAAGCGCCAAGGCGGCCGCGCGGGTGACTGACGACTACGTGCGCGACAATCCGTGGCAGGCAATCGGCATCGCGGCGGCGGTCGGGTTCCTGGCCGGACTCGCGTTGAGCCGACGCTAGCATCCGGTGGTCGAGCCGAACGCAAGACCCGCGGCAGGGCTGGGCAGCGCGCTGTCGCAGCTGGCCGCGACCGCGATTGCGATGGTGCGCACGCGCCTCGAGCTCGCGACCGTGGAGTTCACCGAAGAGCGCGAGCGCGCCAAGGAGATGCTGCTACTGGTGTTTTCGACGGTCCTGGTCGCGCTGTTCGCTCTGCTGTTCGCTTCGGTTTTCATCATCGCCTACTTCTGGGACAGCTATCGCCTGACCGCCGTCGGCGCGATCACCGGCTTCTACCTTGTGCTTGCGGTGATCTTCGTGATCCGCCTCAAGCAGCGGATGCAGGAAAAGCATTCTCCGTTTGCGGCAACGCTGTCGCAGCTCGAAGAGGACGCCGAGGCTTTGCGGCGCAGGCCATGAGCACACGCCTGGATGAACTGGCAGCACGGAAATCGCTGTTGGTGGCGCAGCTGCGCCTGCAGCGGATGGAGTTTGCCTTGCACGCCGGCGACGTGCGCACCTCGTTGCGCCCGGCCGGCCTGATCGGAAGTGCCGTCGCTCAGCCGGCCGCCGTCATCGCGCTGGTCGAGGCGATCGCGCCGGTGTTCGGACTCCAGCGCTACGCGCGCTGGGTGCGCCTGGCGTCGATCGCGTTTGCAGTGACGCGCATCGCGCGCAAGTGGCGCCAGTCGACGAACGAGTAGGGCCTGAACAGGCCCTGGAGCTCCTGCGGTGAAGTTCTGGGGCGTCGCGATGGTGCGCGACGAAGCCGACATCATCGAGGCCTTCGTGCGCCACAACCTGACCGTCGTCGATGGCCTCGCGATCATCGACCACGGTTCCAGCGACGGCACGGCGGAGATCCTCGCCGCGCTCGTTGCCGAGGGCCTGCCGCTTCGCACGACGGTCGAGCGCGACGCCAACTTTCGCCAGTCCGCGGTCGTCACGCGAATGGCGCGCGAAGTATTCACCGCCTGCGATCCCGACTACATTTTCCTGCTCGACGCCGACGAGTTCCTCAAGGTCCCGTCGCGCGCTGGTCTCGAGGCGCTTCTCGAGCCGCTGCCGCCGGAAGTCCATGCGGTCCAGTCATGGCAGAGCTACGTTCCGGACTTCGCGCACGAACACGATACGGTCTCGCTGTTGAAGAGCGCGCGCCGGGCGCCGCCACCGCAGCCGGCGGTCAACAAGGCCATCATCTCGCGTCATTTTCTGCACAGCCCGACCTTGATCGCCGAAGGCAACCACCTGGTCGTGCGCGCCCTCGGCGCCGAGTCGTATCCGATCGTGCGCCACGCACCGCTGCCGGAGGAGGAGTGCGCGATCGCCCACGTGCCGGTTCGCTCGGCAGCGCAATTCAGCGCCAAAATCGCCGTCGGCTGGCTGTCCTGCCTGATGCAGCCGGATCGCTCGGAAGAGCTTTCCTACCATTGGCGCGATGCATTCGCGATGCTGCGCTCCGGACGGCCGCTGACGCCTGAACTCCTGACCGCGATCGCCGCAAATTACGGCGCCTCCGATGTGCAACGCTTCGAATCGGCCGCGGTCGAGCTGATCGACGATCCGTTCCTGGCGGAGTTCTCCAACCGGCATGACGATGTCGGGCGGACCGACCCGCTGGCGCTGGTACTGCGCTACGCCGAGCGTCTCGCGCGCCAGGTCGGCGGCGCAGGCGCGAACGCGGCGAAGCTGCCCTGGGGCTTGCGCTAGAGTCCCAGCGTAGACCAGAGCTCGTCGACGCGGCGCCTGACCGCATCGTTCATCGCGATCGGCCGGCCCCATTGGCGCGACGTTTCTCCCGGCCACTTGGCCGTCGCGTCGATGCCCATCTTGGCGCCAAGCCCGGCGACCGGTGAAGCGAAATCCAGGTAGTCGATCGGCGTGTTCTCGACGATCAGCGTGTCGCGCGCCGGATCGACGCGCGTCGAAATCGCCCAGACGACCTCCTTCCACTGGCGGATGTCGACGTCGTCGTCGGTGACGATGACGAACTTGGTGTACATGAACTGCCGCAGAAAACTCCACACGCCGAACATCACGCGCTTGGCGTGTCCCGGGTACTGCTTCTTCAGGCTGACGATCGCCATCCGATACGAGCAGCCTTCGGGCGGCAGGTAGAAGTCGGCGATCTCGGGAAACTGCTTTTGCAACAGCGGGACGAAGACCTCGTTCAGCGCGACGCCGAGGACGGCTGGCTCGTCCGGCGGCTTGCCGGTATACGTGCTGTGATAGATCGGCTGCCGGCGCATCGTCATGCGCTCGATCGTCAGCACCGGAAAACGCTCGACCTCGTTGTAGTAACCGGTGTGATCGCCGAACGGCCCTTCGCGCGCGCTTTCGAATCCGCTGGCGTCGGACGAGTCCGGCCGGATGTGGCCCTCGAGCACGATCTCGGCCGACGCCGGGACATGGAGCCCGTGGCTCAGGCATTTGACGATCTCGGTCCGGGCCCCGCGCAGCAATCCGGCGAACTGATATTCGGACAGCGTGTCCGGCACCGGCGTTACCGCACCAAGCATCGTCGCCGGGTCGGCGCCGAGGGCGACGGCAACCGGGAACGGCGTGCCCGGACGATGCAGCGCGTGATCGCGAAAATCGAGCGCCCCGCCGCGCGTGCTGAGCCAGCGCATGATCACGCGATTGCGCGACAGCACCTGCTGCCGGTAGATGCCGAGGTTCTGCCTTGCCTTCAGCGGGCCGCGCGTCACCGTCAGGCCCCAGGTGATCAGCGGCGAGACGTCGTCCGGCCAGCAGGTCTGCACCGGCAGCCTTGCCAGGTCGACCTCTTCGCCTTCCCACACGATCTCCTGGCACGGTGCCGACGAGCGCTCCTTCGGCGCCATCTGCATCACCTGCATGAATACCGGACGCGTGTTCTGCCAGACATCCTTGAGGCTGTGCGGCGGCTCCGGCTCCTTCAGAAACGCGAGCAGCCTGCCGACCTCGCGCAGCGCCGCGACCGGATCCTCGCCGGCATCGGCGCCCATCGCCAGCGCGACGCGGCGCGGCGTGCCGAACAGGTTGCACAGCACCGGGATCGAGTGTCCTTTCGGCGCCTCGAACAGCAGCGCCGGACCGCCCGCCTTGAGGACGCGGTCGCAGATCTCGGTCATTTCGAGGCGCGGGTCGACTTCGACGGCGATGCGCTTGACCTCGCCTTCGCGTTCGAGCTGGGCGAGGAAGTCGCGAAGATCGTTGTATTTCATGATTGCATATTCCGGCGCCCTTGCCCGATCTTAGCAAACCCTCCGTGGCGCGTTGGGCGGGGCATGCCGCCGCAACAGTCGTCGCAGGCGCGAGCAGGATCCGGGCCTTGTTTGTGCGTAACAAGCGTTAAATTGGGTTGATTTGTCGGGATGCGGCGACAGTCGGCGTCGCGCGGATACCACACTGCCTCCGAATGGCGATACTATCGGTGCCCGTTGCTGGACCTGAGCAAAGCCCCGCGACTATGCTGATCTCGACCGGCGCGCATCGCTTCAGCGCGGCGCCGGCTCCGTGGGAGATTTCCGTTTGCGAAATACGTTGACGACGCTTAACGCGATGTTGGGAGCGTTTGCCCTGTTCTCGGCGAGCGCCGGCATTGCCGTGCCCAACGCCGGCACCGACGGCGCGCAGCCGCTGAGCAACGCAGTGGTGCAGGCCGACGTGCTTCCGTCGATCGAAATCCTGTCCAAGCAACTCAATCTCGGGGGCCGGTGCAACGGGTCGGCGTTCGACTTGAACACCTTCATCAACACCACCGCGCAGACCTCGGCCAGCGTCCGGGTTTCGTCGACCGCCGTCAGTCCAAGCCTGCTCGAGCAGTTCACCGACAATACCGGCGCCAATGTCGGCGTGTACAACGCCGAGTATCCGACCTTCCACATCCTCGGCTTCGGCGGCGGCCTCGCGCCGAATACGCCGATCACGATCAGCATCTCGACCTATACCGGCCCGAATCTGTCCGGGACGGTGACGTTCACCAGCACGATCACGTTCAATTGCACGACCGGCCAGATTTCGCGGCTGGCGCGCGATCCGCCGCTGGTGATCGAAGTCCCGGCGCTGGACTCCACCGGTCTCGCGCTGCTGGCGATGCTGGTCGGGCTTGGTGGCGTCGGTGCGTTGCGCTTCCGACGGCGCGCTACGCGTTCGTCGCGCTAGTCGTCTCGCCGGCCTCCGCACCGGTCCGCCGAAGCGCCGTTACCGGCGCGCCGCCGTATTCTCCAAGACAGCCCGCGAACGACGCCGGCCGGGCGCGGCCTCGCCAAGCGCCTCGCGCCAAGCAGCAAGCTTGTCGGTGAACGACAGGGTATACGCGGGACTGGATGAGGGCAGCACATGGATGGCATAGCCAGCGTCGCGCCATTGCGGCGCCGCCCTGCCGGCCGTCTGCCCGTTGAAGCAGACCAGCGCGAGGTCCGGCGCGCGGCGCTTCGCGAGCGCGATTTCGCCGAGCTCCGCGCGGCGGATCGCGGCGTCGGCGCTGCCGGCGCGAGCGCAGCGCACGATGATGTCCCACAGGCCGACCCGATGCGCGCGCAGCGCGGCAAGCCGGCGCGAGTAAGGTAGCTCCGCCAGCGGCAAATCGAGCAGCGCGCCGATCAGCGGCCAGAAATGATTGCGCGGATGCGCGTAGTACTGGCGCGCTGCCAGCGAGGCGACACCGGGAAAGCTGCCGAGTATCAGCACCCGCGTCGCCGCATCGAGCACCGGCGGCAAGCCGCGTTGCAGCGGCGCCGGCGCGGCTGTCACTGCGGCCACCATGGCATCCGGTGCAGGCGCACGCCGTAGTCTGCGACGATGCCAGCGAACACGGCTAAGCCCAGCCAGTGGTTGCCGAGAAACGCGCGAAAGCAGCCGGCGCGGTCGCGCTTGCGTATCAGCCGGTAGTGCCACAACGCGATCAGCGACGCCGCCAGCACGCCGAGATAGAACAGCGGCCCCATCTGCCGCTCGCTGCCGATCCAGGTCAACCCGGTCAGGTAGACGGCGTAACAGAACATCACGACCAGCACGTCGAACCTGCCGAACGTGATCGCCGATGTCTTCAGGCCCAGCTTCAGGTCGTCGTCGCGGTCGACCATCGCATACTCGGTGTCGTAGGCCATCACCCAGAACAGGTTGATCGCGAACAGCATCCATCCGAGCGGCGTCACCTCGCCATAGACCGATGCGAACGCCATCGGAATGCCGAACGAGAATGCGATGCCGAGGAAAGCCTGCGGCAGCGCGAAAAACCGCTTGCAATACGGATACGCGATGGTGATCAGCAGAGCCGGTACCGACAGCAGAATTGTCGTCCGGTTGAGCGGCAGCACCAGAAGCAGCGCGCAGCAGGCGAGTGCGGCGGCGACGGCGAGCGCTTCCCACGGCGCAATCTCGCCGCGCGCCAGCGGGCGATTGGCGGTGCGCTCGACGTGCGCATCGAAATTGCGATCGGCGTAGTCGTTGATCGCGCAGCCGGCCGAGCGCATCAACAGCGTGCCCAGCGCGAAAATGCCGACGACGATCCACGACGGCGACCCGAACGCCGCGAGCCACAGCGCGGATAGCGTCGGCCAGAGCAGCAGCAGCGTACCGATCGGCTTGTCGAGCCGGATCAGGCGCTCGTAGGCGTCGATCCGCGCGGCGATCGCCTGCCAGCGGGTCGGTCGCCGCCGCGCCGGGGCCGCCGACCGTCATCGCGCGCCCAGCGGCAGCGCGAGCTGCTTCTTCAGCGCGCGTGGCGCAATGTCCGCCAGCAGCGCATCGGGGGTCGCAAACGCGAGCCGCACGCGCAATTCGCGCTTCATCCGCGCGTTGGAAAGCCGCCTCGATTCGCTCATGAACGACAGCAGCATCGGCGCGATGCGCGCTTCGGCCTCGTCCCACGACACGCGCGGCGGCCGCGGCAGGCGAAATGCGTCGGCGACCGCGTCGAGCCAGCCGCCGAGCTTGAGCTCGGCATCGTCGCTGATGTTGTACGCCCGGTTCGGCTTGCCGCGAAACACCGCGGCGACGGCGGCGCGCGCCAGATCATCGGCATGGATGTGATTGGTGAAGACGTCTTCTTCGGGCCGAAGCACCGGCGTTCCCTGTCTGATGCGGTCGAGCGGCAGCCTCGTTTCGGCATAGATGCCGGGCGCGCGCAGCACCGAAAGACTGACGCCATAGCGCCGCGCCCAGCGGCGCAGCCGATCCTCGGCGGCGACGCGCCTCTTTGCGCGCGGCGTCTGAGGCTTGCGCGGACGCGTCTCGCTGACTCGCGCGCCGGCGCAATCGCCATAGACGCCGGTCGTGCTGATGTAGACGAAGCGCTGCGGTATAATTCGCGCCTTTGTCAGGGCCGCGACGAGCCTTGCCGTTCGCGGATCGTCGCGGCCTTCGGCCGGTGGCGGCGCGAAATGCAGCACTGCGAACGGCGCCGTCCGCAGGCGCTCGAGGCTGTGATAGCGATCGAGATCGCCGATGATCGGCACGATGCCGCGGCCGCGCAGCTTCGGTATCTCGTCGCGCCGGCGCGTGAGCCCGTACAGCCGCACCTTGCCGCGCAGAAGATCGGCGGTGCGCAGCGCGATGTCGCCACAGCCAATTAACAAGACCCTGATCACCGCCGTCTCTACGCTGCGCGCTTAAAGTCTACCGATGCCGCATCAGATTACCATAAAGCCCAGCGAGCATTCGTTCGCCTGCGACGACGACGAGACCGTGCTCGCGGCGGCGATGCGCGCCGACCTGATGATTCCGTACGGCTGCCGCAACGGCGCCTGCGGAACCTGCAAGAGCCATCTGCTCGAGGGCGTCGTCGACTACGGGCACTACCAGCCGGGCACGCTGACCGATGCGGAAAAAAGACAGGGCTACGCGCTGCTTTGCGTCGCCCGCCCGCAAACCGATCTCGTCGATCGAAGTGCGCGAAGTGCGCAAGGCCGGCGACATCCGCATCCGCAAGCTGCCGTGCCGGATCGAAAAGATCGACAAGGTCGCCGCCGATGTCGCGATCGTCTCGCTGAAGCTCCCGGCGAACGACCGGCTGCAATACCTGGCCGGACAATACGTCGATTTCCTGCTCAAGGACGGACGCCGGCGCAGCTTTTCGATCGCCACCGCGCCCGAGGACGATGCGCTGCTCGACCTGCATATCCGGCACGTCCCCGGCGGCTATTTCAGCGGACAGCTGTTCAACGAGTTCAAGGGTCGCGAGATCCTGCGCATCGAGGGTCCGCTGGGCAATTTCTTTTTGCGCGAGGACTCGGACAAGCCGATCATCTTCGTCGCCGGCGGCACCGGCTTCGCGCCGATCAAGGCCGTGATCGAGCATGCGTTCCATCACGACGATCGACCGGCAGATGGTGCTCTACTGGGGCGTGCGCTCTCGCGCCGATCTCTATCTGCCGGATCTTCCGGTCGAATGGCAGCGCCGGCACTCGAACTTCACCTTCATCCCGGTGCTGTCCGATCCGCTGCCCGACGACCGCTGGCCCGGCCGCACCGGCTTCGTGCACAAGGCGGTGATGACCGACTTCGCCGATCTGTCCGGCTACCAGGTCTATGCCTGCGGCGGCCCGGCGATGATCGACGTCGCGCGTCGCGAATTCACCGAGCTGCGCAGGCTGCCGCCCGAGGCCTTCTACGCCGATTCGTTCACCTATGCGGCGCAGGCCGACGTGCCGGCGTAGGCAAACGATAGTGAGCTGACGGGCCGGCGGCCGCCATGACGTTCGATTCGCTGACCTTCGTCGTCTTTCTCGCCGTCATTTTCGGCGGCTACTGGACGGTGCGCTCGTGGACCGCGCGCAAGGTTTTTCTGCTCGCCGCCAGCTACCTGTTCTACGCCGCGTGGAACCCGTTTTTCGTGCTGTTGATCATCGCGACGACCGGATTCGACTGGCTGGCCTCGCACTGGATGGACCGGGTGCAGCGCCGGTCGTACCGGCGGGCGATCCTCGCTTCGTCGATCGCCATCAACCTGGGCTCGCTCGGCTTCTTCAAGTACGCGCAGTTCTTTTCCGACAACGCGGTCGACCTGCTGCACGTCTTCGGCATCGACTTCGAGCCGGTGTCGCTCGGGCATCCTGCTGCCGGTCGGCATCTCGTTCTACACGTTCGAGAGCCTGTCCTACGTGATCGACGTCTATCGCAGGCGCATCGCCGTGTCGAAGAGCCTGCTCGACTACGGCCTGTACGTGACGTTCTTTCCGCACCTGGTCGCCGGACCGATCCTTCGCTACGGCGACTTTTCGCCGCAATGCGTCGAGCCGAAGTCCTGGCGCTCGGCCGAAGTCGGCAAGGGCCTGGCGCTGTTCGTCTACGGCCTGGCGCTCAAGGTGTGCCTGGCCGACCTGGTGTTCGCGCCGGTCGTCGACCGCGTGTTCGCCTCCGGCGTCGACGCCGGATTCGGCGAAAGCTGGCTGGGTGCGACGTCGTTCTCGCTGCAGGCGTATTGCGACTTCGCCGGCTATTCGCTTTGCGCGATCGGCGTTGCGCTGATGTTCGGCTTCCGCTTTCCGATGAATTTCGAAAGCCCGTTCGGCTCGGTCGGCATGGCCGAGCTGTGGACGCGCTGGCACATGTCGCTGGCGAGCTGGATCCGCGATTACGTCTTCCTTCCGCTCGGCGGCTATCGCCGCGGCAGGCTGCGCGGCGAAGCCAACCTGCTGTTCGCGTTCCTGCTGGTCGGCCTCTGGCACGGCGCGGCATGGACGTTCGTCGTCTGGGGCGGACTGCAGGGCGTCTTCATCTGCGCCGAGCATCTGGTCAAGCGATACGTCTGGGACTTCGGCAAGGTCGACAATCGGTTCGGCCGGGCCGCGCTCGCCGTGGTGACGTTCGGGATGTTCAGCATTGCCGCGGTGTTCTTCCGCGCGCACTCGTTCGGCCAGGGCGCTTCGATCCTCGCCTCGATGTTCGCTGCCCGGCGCGCACTCGGCGCTGGTGCCGTTCAGCGAGGCGATCGTCGCGCTCGTGCTGGGTGCCTGCGTCGTCGGCTCGCATATCCTGTTCGGCCACCTGCGCCGCTGGGACTGGCTCGATCGCTTGTCCGTCGCGCCGCGCGCGGCTTCGATCGCGCTGGCGCTGGCGGCCGTCGTGTTCTCGCCGGGATTCAATCCGGCGTTCATCTATTTCCAGTTCTGACGATGAACCGACAGTGGCTGCATGCCTGGGTCGCCGCGCTGCTGGTGTGCGCGCTGCTCGCCGTCGGCTACGAATGGCTGCTGCGCCAGCGCGGCTACCTCGTCACCGTGCAGGACGACGCCGACCTGTGGTCGATGCAGCTCGATCGCATCCGGAATTCGCCCCGCGCGGTGGCGCTGCTGGGCGCGTCGCGCATCGAGTTCGGCGTCGATCCGGAGCTGCTTTCGCACGAGCTCGGCGGGCGGCCGGTCGCGATGCTCGCGGTCAACGGCAGATATCCGCTGGCGGCGCTGCGCGAGCTGGCCGACGACCCGTCGTTCATCGGCCTCGCGATCGTCGGCGTCGATGCGCGAGGCATGCAGCGCCGGCACTGGGATATGCAGCAGAGCTATTTCGACCACTACCGCCATCGCTGGACGCTCGCGCGCCGGGTCCACCGCAAGCTGCTGACCGCGCTGCAGGAGCATCTGGTGTTCGTCCGCTCGGCGTTCTCGGCGGTCAATATCGTCGAGCGCTGGATCGCCGGCGAGGGACCGCCGATGAACGATCACGTCGTCGTGCGCGCCGATCGCGCCGGATTCATCGACTATCACCGCCCCGATCTGCCCGGCATCCGGGCATCGCGCGTCGCCGATCTGGTCCGCTACTATCGCGAGGAGCCGCCGACGGATGCGAAGACCTGGCTGCGCGACCTGGACGCCGTATCGTCGTGGGTCGAGAAAATCCAGCGCCGCGGCGGCCGCGTCGTGTTTTTCCGCGAGCCGGCGGCCGACGAGAGCCTGGCGCTCGACGAGGCCAATTTTCCGCGCGACCGCTACTGGGACGCCTATGCGCGGCGCTCGCCGGCGACGATGATCGACTTTCGCGATGTGCCCGAGATGACGGCGTTCGTGCTGCCCGACACCTCGCACATCGACGGCACCGACGTGCCGCGCTTCACGATCGCGCTGGCGAATCTGCTGAAAAGCCGGAAGCTCGTCGACTAGGCGCGGAGCGCCGACCGCCGTCATAGCCGCCGCAGTTCGCCGGTCGCCAGCTTGAGCGCCGCGACGAAATGCGCGTTCGCCTCGTCGTCGCGGTTCAGGTGTCCGAGCATCTCTCCCAGCGCCAGATGCGCGCGCCAGCTGTCGTCGAGTGCCAGGCTCGCCTCGAAATAGGTTTGCGCCTTGCCCCAGAGCTGCCGGCGCTGGCACAGCGTGCCGAGAACTCTCAACAGCACCGGATCCTGGTTGTGCCGCAACAGCCAGCGCTCCGCCTGCTCGAGCTGGCGCGTGGCGTCGGCCGGACGACATTCTCCGTAGAGCTCGACCAGCTCCGAGTTCCATTCGCGCTCGAGGCTCTCGGCGAGGATGTCGACGGCTTCGCGATCGCCGCCGAGCTGCAGGAAGCTCCTGGCCGCGGCGCGCGCGACTTTCGGATGCCGCTTCGCCGAATCCGGCAGCCGGTTCCAGTAATCGCGCAGGCCGGCGGCGTCGTGCGCCAGCACTTTCAGCTGCTCGCTTTGCGCCGTCACGCGCACATGCTCGGCTTGCGTCGCTGTCGAATACCTTGCGCCGGACCAGCTGATCGAGCAGCGGCGCGATGTCGGTCCAGCGCCGCGCTGCCTGCAGGCAGCGCAGCTCGAGGCGTAGCGCCGCCGTGTGCATGCCGGCTTCGCGGCGCAGCTCGCGCAGCGTGTCGAGCGCCCGTTGCGGCTGGCCTTGCTCGAGCGCGATCTCGGCGAGCAGCATCAAGCGCGGCGACCGCCAGGCTCGTCGCTTGCGCGTCCGGCCGGCCGAGCATCGCCTCGGCCGCGTCGAAATTGCGAACGTCGATCGCGGCGCGCGCTCCGATGATCGCATTGAGTCCGCTGGAACCCGGTATCGCCAGCGCTTCCAGTGCGCGCTGCTGGGCCTTGCCGTAACGCCCTTCGAGCAACGCGACGAGGGCGGAGTCCTGCGCCGAACGAGCCCGCTCCAGCTTCTGGCGCCGGCGCCAGGCGCGCACCGTTTGCGGAAGGCGCGCGGTGCGCACGGCCAGCCGGATCGCGCCATACAGCGCGGCGAAGCCGACGACGGCGATCAACAGCAGCAGGTTGAGCGAAAGCTCGATCCGGTACGGCGGCGTGACCAGCAGCGCGTACCCCGAATTCAGCTTGACCGCCAGCGCGGCGGCCACCGCCGCCGCGGCGAGCAGCAAGAACCAGAAGAGAAAGCGCATTGGCGACCGGTGTGGTGCTAGTGGCCCGCTGCCGCTCTAGCGCTGCGGCTTGTCGCGCGCGATCTGCAGCACGCGCACCGCATCGAGGCTTGCGGCGAGTCCGGGCAGCTCGGTCGCCATGTCGGTCGCCTTCAGCTGTTTGAGCAGCGTCTGCAGCGACTGCACCGGTTTGGATCGCGTGTCGAAATACTTGGCGAGCCACGCGTCGGCGGCGGTGAGGTCGGCGCGGAAATTCGCCTGGTCGCGGAACAGCAGCGCGAAGCGCGCCGACAGGAGCCTCAGCTTCAGATTCTCGCGCAGGAAAAACTGCTGCTCAGGCAGCAGCAACGGAGCTTCGGGCCGGTCGATGTTCTCGATGCGGACCAGTTGCCGTATCTGCTGCCACGCGCTCCGCAGCAGGCGGCGCCATCCGGGCTCGCCCTGCGGCGCCACGGGCGGGGGCGGCACGTCGAGCCGCTCGTCGATCGCCAGCGGCAGCGCATCGATCTCACCGATCGCCTCGTCGAGCCGCAGCGACAATCCGGCGACATCGACGTACGGCACGGCCTTCAGCCGGTCCATGTCGCGCGCCAGCGCGCGGCGCAGCGGGACGAACTGCGGCCGGTCGAGCCGCTGCAATTTGGTGTCGGCGACCTGAAGCGCCGCAAGCGCGCCGCGGACGTTCCCGGCCAGCTGCAACTGCTGGCTGGCGAGCATCAGCACCTGCTCGACCTCGGTCAGCGCCCATTCGTCGCGCGACGGCGAAAGCTCGCGGTACAACGCCTCGAGCGCGGCCTGCTGCGTCTGCGATTCGCCGAGACGATTCTCCAGAAGCGCGACCTTGGCCTGCGCGTCGCGCAGGTTCTCCTGGGCATCCTTGACGACGGCGCGCGTCGCCTGCTGGGCGGCTTCGATTTCGACGAGACGCTTCGCGAGCTCGACGCGCAACTCGCGCTGCCCATGCGCGTGCGTCGAGCCACGCTGCCGCGATCGCGGCAGCGATCACCAGCGCGGCGACCCACACCCAGAGCGCAAGACGCGACGACGCAGGCGCAGTGGCCGGGATTCGGGGCGGCGGCGAGGAGGAAGCGGGGCGGTCGGCCGCCGGTTCGGGCATCGTAGTGAAGGCGAGCGCAGACGATGTCGATTGTAGCAGGACGCCCGGTCGCTTCCGGCCGGGCTGGCCGGGAGCGTCACGCTCCACTAGAATGCTCGCACGTCCGCCGAGCCTTTATCGTCCGGTGGCCCGCGCCTCTCCGATCCGATGCTCATCCTTGCACTCATCGTCGTCGTTGCCATCGCGGCGCTGACCGGTTACGCGTACGGACTGCGCCGGCGTCAGCGGATTGCCGGCACGCCGACCGGCTCGACGGTGACCGGTGCGATCGACCCGGCAGCAGCCGTCTCCGCCGCCGACGCCGAGCGCATCGGCGCGGAAAAGGCGCGGATCATACGCAGCGGCGAAGGCGAGGCGGCCCGTCTGCGGCAGGCGCTCGCCGACGCCGATGCGATCCGCTATCAGGCCGCCGCTTTCGGCGACGACCGCGACGCGACTGTTCGCTGCGCTCGCCGATCTGCGCGGCGACAACGCCCGCTATCGGCAGCTGGTGATCGACATCGAAAACAACGCGCCGCCTCCGATCCTGTCGGGCGCGGCCGGGCCCGACGATCTCAAGCTGATCGTCGGCGTCGGGCCGGTGCTCGAGCGCATGCTGCACAACCTGGGCATCATGAGCTTCCAGCAGATCGCGCACTGGAGCGAGCGCGACATCGACGACTTCGACGCGCGTCTGCCCGAGTTTCCCGGCCGCATCCGGCGCGATCAATGGGTGACGCAGGCGCGCTCGCTGCACCAGGCCAAATACGGCGACGGCGACGCCGGCCTGCGGCCGGACGGCCGGCGTCCATGATCGCCGCTGCGGGCGCGATCGTTCGATGACCTCGGCTCGTCGGGCGGCACGGCGCGTTCCGGCGTCGGGCCTTTTCCTGGTCGCGATCCTGACGCTGGTCTGGGGATGCAACTGGCCGGTGCTGAAGCTCGGCGTCACCGAGCTCGCGCCGCTGACGTTTCGCGGCGCGACGCTTCCGTTCGCGGCGATCGGATTGTTGCTGGCGGCGCGGCTGTCGGGCGATTCGATCCGGATTCCGCGCGAGCACTGGGGCAAGGTCCTGGCGCTCGCGCTATTCAACATCGCGGCATGGAACGGACTGATCCTTTTCGGCGTGCAGCAGATGCCCGCCGGCCGGTCGGCGATCCTGGCGTACACGATGCCGGTCTGGACGGTGCTGTTCGGCATGGTTCTGCTGCACGAGCCGCTGTCGCGGCGCAAGATCATCGGGCTCGTGCTCGGGATGCTGGGGATGGCGGTCCTGCTCGGCGAAGACGTGCGGCATATCACGCGCTCGCCGATGGGCACCCTGTTCATCCTTGCCGCCGCGATCTCCTGGGCGTTCGGCACCGTGCTGCTGCGGCGCTGGAAGCCGGCGGTGCCGCAGAATACGCTGACCGGGTGGATGATGCTGATCGGCTGGCTGCCGATCGCGGTCTGCGTGCCGCTGTTCGATCCGCATCCGCTGAGCTCGCTGGCTCACATGTCGGGCACGGCCTGGTTCGCGGTGCTCTACAACATCTTTCTCGCCGGCACCGCTCGCGCACTGGGCCTGGTTCACGATGGCGCGCACGCTCCCGGTCGCGGTCAGCTCGCTGTCGTCGCTGCCGGTGCCGGTCGTCGGCGTGCTGTCGGGAATCCTTTTCCTGGGCGAGCGCCCGGGGCCGAGCGAATACATCGCGCTCGCGCTGGTGCTGGCATCGCTCGGCGCGGTGCTGTTCGCGCCGGCGACGAAGCCGGTCGTCCCTCCCGAGTAAGCGCCGCGGCACAACGCGGCGCCGAGCTACTTCAGCTCGGGAATCAGCGTCAGCACCTTCTTGTCGGCGAACCAGGCGTCGAGGTTCGCCTTGCACAGGTCGCCCATCGCCTGCCGCGTTTCGCGCGTTGCGCTTCCGACGTGCGGCAGCAGCACGACGTTGTCCATCGTCATCAGCGCCGCGGGAATATGCGGCTCGTCGGCGAAGACGTCGAGCCCGGCCGCCCTTGATCGTACCTGCCTTGAGCGCCGCGACCAGCGCCGGCTCGTCGACGATCGAGCCGCGCGCGATGTTGATCAGCGTGCCCTTCTTGCCGAGCGCCGCGAGCACGTCGGCGTTGACGATATTCCGGGTGGCCTCGCCGCCAGGACAGGCGACGATCAGGAAGTCGACGGCGGCGGCCAGCGCCTTCAGGTCGGCGATGTATTCGTAAGCGCACGTCCTGCGGCTTGCGCCCCGTATAGGCGACCTTCATGCCCATCGCCGCGACGCGCTCGGCGATCGCCTTGCCGATCCTGCCCAGGCCCAGGATGCCGACCTTTCTGCCGGCCAGCTTGGTCGTCGAGCTCGGGACTCTTCTTCTCCCACTCGCCGGCGTGCACGAAGCGATTCAGGCGCACGAAACCGCGGCCGGTCATCAGGACCAGCGCGAGCGCGACGTCGGCAACGTCGTCGGTCAGCACGTCCGGCGTGTTGGTCACCTTGATGCCGCGCTGCCGGCAGTAGGCGGTCGGCACGCCGTCGTAGCCGACGCCGAACACCGAAATGATCTCCAGCTTGGGCAGCGCATCGAGCAGCTTGGTCGCCGTCACCGTTCCTCCGCCCTGGACCAGTCCGCGAATGCGCAGCGCCTTCGGCGGCAAGCAACGCCTGCTTGTCGCCCGCCTGATGGTAGTCATGGCAGCGATAGGCCGCCTTCAGCGGGTCGTAGAGAAAAGGCGGCAGCGGTGCGGTGATCAGAATGTCGGCTGGCATCGGAGGTCCGTCAGGAATCGGTGTCGAAGTATTGTAGCAACGACGCGATCAATCCGGCGTCGGTCGGCTCGGCGACGATGACGTGCGCGAGCTTCAGCGCATGCGCGCGTTCGGCGATGCGCGGATGCGAAACAAAAGCCGGCGTCGCGGCAAGTGCGCGTGCGTCCGTACGCAGTCGAGCATTTCCCAGAGATTGTCCAGCCCTTCGCTGCTGGTCAGCGTGATCGCATCGACGCGGCTGCTCGCGCCATGCCGCGGTCAGGCCTTCCGCGCCGCCCTGCGGCCGGGCGCGGCGGTAGCAATCGACCCGCGTGACGTGCGCGCCGCGCGCGGTCAGCGTGTCGGCCAGCAGATCGCGTCCGGCGCCGCCGCGAAAAATCACGACGCGCTTGCCGGCAGGAGCGGCGAACTCGGCCAACGCGAGCAGGCCTTCGCTGTCCATCGTCGTGCGCGGCTGCCGCACGTCGCCGATGCCGGCGGCGGCGAGCGCCGCCGCCGTGCCGGGCCCGGGCGCGAACGCGGGCAGCGCCGCGGGCCATGCGGCAGGGTCGCCGACACCGAACTCGGCGGCATTCGCGCTGACGAAAATCGCGTAATCGAATTGCGCGAGCCGCCGGTGCACGTCGTCGAGCGCACGTGTGTCGTCGGGCGGAAGAATCGCGATCGTCGGAAAGATCAGCGGCGTGCCGCCGACGGCGGCGATCTGCTGCGCCAGCACGCGCGGCCTGCCGCGCGGGGCGCGTGATCACGATGCCCGCGCCGCGCAGCGGCCCGCTCATGCGTCGGCCAGCATCGCGGCGGCGCCGCGCTCGCAGGAATTCGGCCCCGAGCGCTTCGCCGAGCGCTGCTGCCTCCTCGACGGTGCCGGCCGATGCGACGCGCTCGCCGCGCAGCACCTGGCTGCCGTCGCGGCTGGCGACGAGCCCGCGCAGCCACAATTGCGGGCCGCGGTCCATCGCGTACGCCGCGAGCGGCGTGCGGCAGTTGCCCGCAAGCACGCGGCCGAATGCGCGCTCGGCGGCGGTCGCCCTCGTCGTCGCTGCATCGGAAAGCGGCGCCAGCGCGGCGATCACGTCGGCGCGGTCGGTGCGGCACTCGAGCGCCAGCGCGCCCTGCCCGATCGCAGGAAGGCTGTCGGCGGGATCGAGCAGCGCCGCGATTCTCTGCGCGAGACCCAGGCGCCGCAGGCCCGCGGCGGCGAGAATGATCGCCGCGTACTGTCCGGCATCGAGCTTGTCGAGCCGGGTGTTGACGTTGCCGCGCAGCGGCTTGACGGCGAGCTGCGGATACCGCTCGCGCAGCTGCGCCTCGCGCCGCAGGCTCGACGTTCCGACGACGCTTGCCGGCGGGAGCTCGGAAAGCGCGCGGCATCGTCCCGACACCAGCGCATCGCGCGGATCCTCGCGCGCCATGATCGCCGCCAGCGTGAACCCCGCCGGCATGTCCATCGGCACATCCTTGAGCGAATGGACGGCGAGATCCGCGCGTCCGTCACTCATCGCCTGCTCGAGCTCCTTGATGAACAGCCCCTTGCCGCCGATGTCGGCGAGCGGCTGATCGGTCACCCTGTCGCCTTGCGTCGTCAGGCCGAGCAACTCGATCGCGCAGGAGGGATAGAGCGCCGCGAGGCGCGAGCGCACGTGCTCGGCCTGCCACATCGCGAGCGCCGATCGGCGCGTCGCGATCACCAATCGTGCCGGCAGGGCGGTCGCGGCGGACATCGTCACCAAGGCAAGGGCAACGGAAGTGCGGCGGGAGGTCGGCCATCGAAGCGGACAAGGCTTCGATCGACCGAATCGATTCTAGCATGCGCGCATGAGCGTCGATTTCGCGCGCGACGGTTACGCCCGGCGGCGGAACCAGCCGCTCGACCGCCAGGCGCTCGCGCGTGGACGGCAGGACCTCGTGCTCGAAGTGCTCGGCGAGAAAGCAGACCAACGTGCCGCCTGTCCGGCACGATGTCGCGCGCGCCCTTCGGGCAAGTGCAGGCGCAGCGCGCCGCCGTCGGCGACCGACCAATCCTCGTTCAGATAAAGCACGCACGAAATGACGCGAGCGTCGTCGTCGCGGAACCTGTCGCGATGTCGGCGATAGAACGCGCCGGGCGGATACAGCGCGTAGTGGCCCTCGAACGAATCGAGGCCGAGGAACAACGTCCGGTTGAGCGCGGCGCGCAATGCCGCCAGCGCCTGCCAGAGCGGCGCTTCGGCCGCGCAGTGCGCGTGCTCGTCGAGCCACAGGATGCGATCGCCGCGAATGTCGCTGCGCTCGACGCGCGCCGGGCCGCGGCCGACGCCCGCGGCATGAAATTCGCCGGCGGCGTCGCGCCGGCGCGCCTCGGCGCGAAGCGCGGCGATCGCCTGCTCCGGCAGGAACGCGGCGTCCGACGGCCCAGCCGTGCGCTTCGATCGCCGCGCAAATCCCGAGGTGGATCGGGTGCGGCATCGCGAGGGTCCCGACGCAAAGACCACCATCTTATAATGCGGTCTTCGCGCCGCGCCATCCAAAGTGCGGCGTCGTTTTCGCTCTGGAGACACGGAGTCACCCGATGCGCATCGTGATCACCGGCGGCGCCGGTTTCCTCGGCACCCGCCTCGCCCGCAAGCTGCTCGAGCGCGGCAGTCTCGCCGACGCAGCGCGGCAACGTCGCGCCGGTTGCAGCAACTCGTGCTGCTCGACGTGGCAGCGGCAACGGTGACCGATCCGCGCGTCACCGCGGTTGCCGGCGACCTCGCCGATCCCGCGGTCATCGAGCGCGTCGTGACTGCCGACACCGATTCGATATTTCATCTCGCCGCCGTCGTCAGCGGGCAGGCCGAAGCCGAATTCGATACCGGCATGCGCGTCAACCTGGACGCGACGCGGGCGCTGCTCGAGCGCTGCCGCAGGCTGAGCAAGCCGCCGAAGTTCGTGTTCACCAGCTCGCTCGCGGTGTTCGGCGGAAAATTGCCCGATCCGGTTCCCGACGACGCGCCGCTGACGCCGCAGACCTCGTACGGCGCGCAGAAGGCGATCGGCGAGCTGCTGGTCTACGACATGACGCGCAAGGGCTACATCGACGGCCGCAGCCTTCGCCTGCCGACGGTGACCGTGCGGCCGGGCAAGCCGAACAAGGCCGCGTCCTCGTTCGCCAGCGGCATCATCCGCGAGCCGCTGTCCGGCGTCGACGCCGTGTGTCCGGTCGCGCCGGAGACACGAGCTCTGGATAACGTCGCCGCGCCAGGTCATCGACAACCTGATCGTCGGTCACGACGTGGCGGCGTCGAAATTCGGAGCACACGCGTTCGGTCAACGTGCCCGGGACTGCGCATATCGGTCGCCGCGATGGTCGAGGCATTGCGTCGCATCGCGGGCGACGCGGTCGCGGCGCGCGTCAAATGGCAGATCGACCCGGTGATCGACAGGATCGTGCAGACCTGGCCGCAGAACTTCGCGCCGCGTCTTGGCCCGGCGCTGGGCATGGCGCCGACACGAATTTCGACGACATCGTGCGCGCGTACATGGCCGACGACATGCCGCGGGCTTAGGGATCTCGCCATCGCCACTCTTGACGGCGGCGCTTGACGTAGCGCACAGTTATTTTCTGAGGTTTAGCAGGCGATTCGGGGTATCGAAGAGCGCTGCCTTTGTTACCCTGCCGGAAGCCGGACTGCGGCGCTGCAACAACAACGACTCACTGCGCATAGGAGGATTCCATGCGCACCCCCGCAAGCGTGGCCGGGCATCCGCTGCACGCGATGCTGATCGTTTTTCCGGTTGGACTGCTGATTTTTTCGCTGATCTGCGACCTGTGCTCGCTCGGCAGCGCCAATCCCGCGACCTGGGCGACCGTCGCCTTGTACACGATGGTCGGCGGGTTCATCGGCGCACTCGTCGCCGCAGTGCCTGGGCTGATCGATTTCCTCTCGCTCACCGATCCCAGCGTCAAGAAGATCGCTATCACTCATATGTCGATCAACCTGGTTGCCGTGGCGCTGTTCGCGGTGAACATCTGGCTACGACTTGGCGGCGCAAGCAACACCGGAACGCCGCTTATCCTGTCGGTGATCGCCGATCGCGATCCTGGCCGTATCGGGCTGGCTTGGCGGGGAAATGGTGCACCGGCACGGCGTCGGCGTAGACACCAGCCCTCGGCCATAGCTCCCCCTGTCACGCCGGACCGGAGATGACGGGCGCCTTGGTGAGAAGCGGGGTGCCGGATTGATCAACCAGGAGAGCGACGATTGAAACCTGACTGGAGCGGCGTATTCCCGGCGGTGACGACGCAGTTTCGCGAGGATCTTTCGCTCGACATCGAGGCCACCGCGCGCGTCATCGAGGGCCTGATCCGCGACGGCGTTTCGGGCCTGATCGTCTGCGGCACCGTCGGCGAGAACTGCTCGCTCGCCAAGGACGAGAAAATCGCGGTGATGGAAACTGCGAAATCGGTTGCGCGCGGGCGCGTTCCGGTCATCAGCGGCATCGCCGAATTCACCTCGGCCTTCGCGATCGACATGGCGAAAGAGGCGGCGCGCATCGGGCTCGATGGCGTGATGGTCATGCCGGCGCTGGTCTACGCGTCGAAGCCGCACGAGACCGCGGCGCACTTCCGCAGCGTCGCCAAGGCGACCGATCTGCCGGTGATGGTCTACAACAATCCACCGATCTACAAGAACGACGTCACGCCGGAGATCCTGGCCTCGCTGGCCGATTGCGAGACGATCGTCTGCTTCAAGGAATCCTCGGGCGACACCCGGCGCTTCGTCGATCTGAAGAACATGGTCGGCGACCGGTTCGTGCTCTTCGCCGGTCTCGATGACGTCGTCGTCGAGAGCATCCTGGTCGGCGCCGTCGGCTGGGTCTCGGGCCTGTCGAATGCCTTCCCGCGCGAGGGCGAGACACTGTTCCGGCTGGCCAGCACCGGCCGCTACGATGAAGCGATGAGTCTCTACCGCTGGTTCATGCCGCTGCTACATCTCGATGCGCGTCCCGACCTCGTCCAGTGCATCAAGCTCTGCGAGCACATCGTCGGACGAGGCACGCATCGCACCCGGCCGCCGCGGCTCGCCCTCGGCCCGCGGGAAACCGCCGACATCGAAGCGATGATGAAGCACGCGCTGGCGACGCGTCCCGCGCTGCCGGACGTCGGCCTCAGACAGGCGGCCTGACGGCCGCGTCCGCGCGTCTCTTGCGGGCATGAGCGACGCGGCCGCCTAGACCAGCTCCCGCCGCAGCGCAAGCATGCGCTCGAACACCGCGCTGCCCTTGCGCAGGCCGCTGTGCTCGTATTCGTTGGTCAGCCAGACCTTCATGCCGGCGATCGATGCCGCGGTTCGCTCCGAAAGCGCGCGCGGCACGAACATGTCCTCGGCGTAGATCGTCGCGACACAGGGGACGGTGTTGCGGGCCAGTTGCGCGGGATCGTACAACGCCGGCCAGCGTTCCTCGTGCGCGAGCAGCTCGGCCACCTCCCGCAGCGGCCGCAGACCGGGGTATTCGTCGAACATCCACGGATAGATCATCTCGCCGGTGAACGACGGCCGCTGGCCGGGCGCCCAGTTCGTGTCGGGAAACTCGCCGCGAATGCGCTCCGCCGACCAGCGCGCGGCGGTGCCCTGCGTGTAGCACATCTCGTGCAGGACCGCGAAAATCGGATTGGTGTCGAACGATTGCGAATGTTCGAACGCGTGCAGAAACGGCAGGCTCAGTTCGTCGCCGCGCGGGCCGGCGCAGAAAGCGTCCTCGATCAGGTAATGCAGCTTCTCCATTCCGTCGTCGAAGCCGAGCATGAAACCGACTTGCTGGAAGCGGCGAACCGTCAGGCGCCCTCCGTCGGGCAACGCGACCTCATGACGGTGCAGATGCTCGAGAATGCGGGCGCACAGGGCAAGATCGGCCGGATAGCGCGCAAAGAATTTTTGCGTCTTGCGCTGGACTTCCGGATAGGTCTGCCGGTAGTAGTCGTCGGCGCTACCGTCGAGCGGCGGCAGGCCTCCGGTAACGAAGACTTCGCTCAGCCCTTGCGGAAACACCGATAGATAGCTGACCGCGCAGAACCCGCCGTAACTCTGGCCGAGCAGGCTCCAGGGCTCGTGCTCGCCGAGCAGCTGGCGACGGATAGTCTCGGCATCGCGGACGATGCTGTCGGCGCGAAAGTGCATCAGATAATCGGCCTGCGCCCGCGCGTTGCCGCGCCGGGCCAGCGTCTGTGGCAATACGACGCTGCTGCGGCCGTTGCCGCGCGAATCGAGCAGCAGTACCTGGTAATCGTCGAGGGCCCGCTTGAGCCAGCCCGACTTGTCGAGTGGTCGCGGTCCCGGGAATCCGGGTCCTCCCTGCAGGAACACCAGCCAGGGCAGCTTCGCCGATGCTGCTTTGCTGCTCCTGACCGCCCGCGCGAAAATCGACAAGGTCTCGGCCGATGGCTGGTCGTGGTCGAGCGGAACGCCGAATTCGTAATCGGTCAGCTCCATGCCGTGGTGGCGAACGGTGGCGAGCGCTCGGAATGTCGTCATGAGTTTCCGTATCGCGGATTCAAACCAGCCCCCATGTGAAAACGTCCGCGGGGTCGAAGACGAGATTCGCATCGAGGGTGACGTGAGCGCGGCCGTGGATCAGCGGCAGCACCGCGTTCTCCGGCAGACCCTGAAGCGCTTGCGCCGGCCGTTGATAATGTGCGGTGAACACGCTGCCGATCACGCTTTCCTGACGCCAGAAAGCGCCCGGCGCCAGCTTGCCGTCGGCGGCCAGGCACGCGAGCTTAGCGCTCGTTCCCGTGCCGCAGGGCGAGCGGTCGTAGGCCCCGCCTGGGCAGAGCACGAAGTTGCGGGCGTCGTTGCGCGGATCGGCCGGCGGCCCGATCAACTCGACGTGATCGATCTCGGCGCCCGCAGCTCCCGTGACGCCGTGCTCCCGAAGTGCGTCGCGCACGCGCGAAGAGAACTCGGAAAGCTCGGAAACGTGGCGCGCTTCGAGACGAAGGCCGTGGTCGCTGCACAGAAAGAACCAGTTGCCGCCCCAGGCCACGTCGCCATGCACGGCCCCATGGCCTGCAACATGCACGCGCAGCCGCGTCGCGTGGCGGTAGGCAGGTACGTTGGCGACGGTCACGCTGCCGTCGGCATGCAGCGTCGTGGTGACGACGCCGACGGGGGTTTCGATCCGGTGTTCGCCCGGCATCAATCGGCCGAGATAGGCCAGCGTCGCGACCAGCCCTATCGTGCCATGCCCGCACATGCCGATGTAGCCGACGTTGTTGAAGTAGATCACCCCGCAGGCATTGGTCGCGTCGACGGGCGCACACAAAAACGCGCCCACCAGTACGTCCGAACCGCGGGGCTCGTTGACGATCGCCCTGCGCCACGCATCGTACTTGTCGTGAAAGCGCTGCCGGCGCTGCGCCATGTCGCCGTCGCCCAAGTCGGGACCACCGCTGACGACCACACGGGTGGGCTCGCCGCCGGTGTGCGAGTCGATGACGCGGATGGGTACGGACGGATCGAAGTTCACTCTTGAGAACGGGCGGCGGCGCAGAAGTCGATTATAGTCGACGCCGTGAAACGCCCCGCCGTCACGAAGCCGGAGTCGATGCGCAACCCAACGCGCCATGCACGAAGTCCTCACGCATTGCCGGTCGCGGTCGCGCTCGTCATCGCGCTGAGTTTGCTTGCCGCTTCGGCTCTGGCCGCCGACCCGGCGAAAACGCTGCGCGTCGTCCTCGCCAGCGCCGAACAGAGCTTCGATCCGCAGTTCTCTGCCGACGGCGGCTCCGACGGCATCATCGATCACATCTACGAGTCGATGCTGGACTACGACTACCTGGTTCGCCCGGTGAAGCTCGTGCCGAGGACGCTCGAGGCGATGCCGACGGTCGAAGCCGGCGGTGCGACCTACGTTTTCAAGCTGAAGCGAGGCATCTTCTTCACGCCCGATCCGGCGTTCAAAGGCAAGCCGCGCGAGCTGACCGCGGCCGACCAGGCGTACGCGCTCAAGCGCCTGCTCGATCCGGCGGTGAAAAGCCCGTGGCTGTGGATGATCGAGGGCAAGATCATCGGCGCGGACGAGGTTCGCGCGCAGGCCCTCAAGTCGGGCAAATTCGATTACGACGCGCCGATCGCGGGCCTCGAGGTCGTCGATCGCTACACGCTGCGCATCCGCCTGAAGCAGCCCGACCTGCGCTTCGTCTACGTGTTCGCCGTGCCGAACACCGCCGCGGTCGCGCGCGAGGTCGTCGAGGCGTATGGCCGCGATTTCGGCGCGCATCCGGTAGGCACCGGTCCCTACATGCTCGGCGAGTACCGGCGCAGCGCGAAGATCGTCCTGGTCGCGAATCCCGGTTTTCGCGACACGACGTATGTGCCGGCGGGACCGATCCCGGCCGAGGCGATGCCGATCGCGGCGGCGCTCAAGGGGAAGAAGCTGCCGCTGGCCGGCCGCATCGAGATCTCGGTGATCGTGGAAGGGCAGGCGGTGTGGCTCGCATTTCTGAACCGCGAGCTCGACTTGCTCGAGCGGCTTCCGCCGGAATTCGTCGAGCAGGCGCTGGCCGACGGTGTGCTTCGGCCCGAGCTCGCGGCCAAAGGTATCCGGCACGAGGCGCAGCTGCGGCCCAACACGCGCTGGACCTATTTCAACATGGAAGACCCGGTGGTCGGCGGCTACACGCCGGACAAGATCGCGCTGCGACGCGCGATCGGCATGGGCTTCGATGAGGACGAGTTCATCCGCGTCATCCTCAAAGGCCGCGCCGTTCCGGCGACGAGCCCGATTCCGCCCGACATCGCCGGCTACGACCCGCTGCTCAAGACGAAGGCGCAGCTCTACGATCCCGCGGCGGCGCGCGCGCTGCTGGATCGGTTCGGCTACAAGGACCGCGACGGCGACGGCTACCGCGAAATGCCGGACGGCAAGCCGCTGGTCCTCGAGCGCTGGTCGGCGCCGACGTCGCTGACGCGACAGGAGGACGAGCAATGGAAGAAGAACATGGATGCGCTCGGCTTGAGGATCGTGTTCAGGAAGGATGCGCTGCAGGAGCTGCGCAAGATGCACGGCTGGGAAAGATGCGCGATGCGCACCGACGGCTGGAACGCCGATTACCCCGACGCCGAAAACTTCATGCAGCTGCTTTACGGGCCGAACGTCGGACAGGAAAACCATGCCCGGTTCAGCTTGCCGGAATTCGACAAGCTCTACGACGCCGCATATCGCTTGCCGGATTCGCCCGAACGCACGCGGCTGTTCGACCGGATGACTGAACTGGTCGTCGCCTACGCGCCGTGGCGGCTGATGGAGCACCGGATGGAGGACCACCTGCTGCAGCCGTGGATCCTGAATTACAAGCCGCACCCGGTTCGAACGGCGCTCTGGCGTTACCTCGACGTCGATCCGGCGCAGCGTCCGAAATGAAGCGACGCTCTCCCGCCGCCGACGGCAGCGGGCGCTGACTGCTCAGGCTAGACCGCGGCGGCGACCGATTCCGGCTCGACCTCGCGCAGTGCCTTGAGCAGCAACTCCGGGCCGCCGTTTTGCAGCAGCGCGGCGTCGGAGAGTGTGCGCCGCCAGGTGCGCGCGCCGGGCGAGCCGTGGTAGAAGCCCGAGGATGTGCCGGGTGATCGCACGCAAATGCACGCCGCGCGCGAGCTGCGCCTCGACATACGGCAGCAGCGCCGCGACGATTTCGGCGCGCGAGCGCGGCCGCGCGCCGGGGCCGAAGCAGAGCGCGTCGGCGTCGGCGAGCACGTACGGATGGTGATAGGCGGCGCGCCCGAGCATCACGCCGTCGACTTGCGGAAGCTCGCGTGCGATATCGCCAGGCGTCGCGATCCCGCCGTTGATGACGATCGCATGCCCGGGAAAGTCGCGCTTCAGCCGGTGCACGAATGCGTACTTCAGCGGCGGGATCTCGCGATTCTCCTTCGGCGACAGACCTTTCAGGATCGCGTTCCTGGCGTGGACGATGAACGCGCTGGCACCTGCCGCCGCGACGGTGCCGACGAAGTCGCGCATGAACGCGTATTCGTCGACCGCATCGATGCCGGTGCGGTGCTTGACCGTCACCGGGAGCGCGACCGCGTCGCGCATCGCCGCGACGCAATCGGCGACCAGCGCGGGCTCGGCCATCAGACAGGCGCCGAAGCTGCCGGTCTGGACGCGCTCGCTCGGACAGCCGACGTTCAGGTTGATCTCGTCGTAGCCCCAGGCTTCGCCCAGCCGTGCGCAGTGCGCGAGCGCCGACGGATCGCTGCCGCCGAGCTGCAGCGCAATCGGATGCTCGGCCGGATCGAAGTCGAGATGCCGCGGCACGTTGCCGAACATCATCGCGCCGGTCGTCACCATTTCGGTGTACAGCCGGGCGCGCGGCGCGATCAGCCGGAAGAAGTAGCGGCAGTGACGGTCGGTCCAGTCCATCATCGGAGCGACACACAGTCGGTGTGATAGGTCATTCATCCGCTTGATCTTTCCCGCGCTCGATCATTTTACCGCCAAGCGCGAGTACGACCGCCCTCCGCCGTACTGCCGCGTGATATTCGCAAATTGGAAGTTGAATTCACACCTTGGCTGTCAGTGCGCACACGGTCTTATATCATTTGGGTAATCCCGCCGAGTTTCCCGCATGCCACCTGCCGACAAGAAATCCCCCAACCGCTTCACGCCGTACCAGACGTTCGTCGTAGCCTCGCTCGCCTTCCTGCAGTTCGCCGTGATCCTGGACTTCATGATCGTGGCGCCGCTGGGCGCGCTGGTGATGCCCGCGCTCGACATGTCTCCGCGCGATTTCGGGCTCATCGTGTCGGCATATGCATTCAGCGCCGGCGCCAGCGGTCTCCTGGTGGCCGGCTTTGCCGACCGCTACGACCGCAAGAAGCTGCTGCTGTTCTTCTACACGGGCTTCGTGCTGGGCACGCTGTGGTGCGGCCTGGCCAACTCGTTCCATGCGCTGCTGGCCGCCCGCATCGTCACCGGCATCTTCGGCGGCGTCATCGGCTCGGTGGTGATGGCCATTGCCACCGACCTGTTCGAGCCGGATCAGCGTGGCCGCGTGATGGGCTTCATCCAGACGGCGTTCGCCGCGAGCCAGATCCTGGGGCTGCCCGCGGGCATCTACCTGTCCAACCACTGGAACTGGCACGCGCCGTTCCTGGTGATGGTGGTGTTCGGCATCGTCGGCGGCCTGGTGGTCGCGTGGAAGCTGCAACCCGTGGTGGCGCATCTCAAGGAGCGGCAGGAACGCAGCCCGTGGATGCACCTGTACGACACGGTGCGCGAGCCGCGCCACTGGAGCGCGTTCGTCACGATGATGCTGCTGGCGACCGGCGGCTTCATGCTGATGCCGTTCGGCAGCGCCTACCTCGTGAACAACCTGGGCATCGCGCTCACGAGCTTGCCGACGATCTACCTGATCACCGGCGTGTTCACGATCTTCATCGGGCCGCTGGTGGGCAGGCTCGCCGACAAGCAGGGCAAGTACCCCGTGTTCCTCGGCGGGCAGCATCCTGTCCATCGTGATGGTGCTGATCTACACGCACCTGCCGCCGGTGTCGCTGGCGGTGGTGATCGTCGTCAACGTGGTGCTGTTCGTGGGGATCTTCTCGCGGATCATCCCGTTCCAGGCGATGTCGACCTCGGTGCCCGAGATGACCAAGCGCGGGTCGTTCAATGCGCTGGGCGCGGCCATCCAGCAGGTTTCAGGCGGGATCGCGTCGGTGATCGCCGGCCACATCGTCACGATGGCGCCCGACGGCAAGCTCGAGCACTTCCCCGTCGTCGGCTACGTCGTGGTCGTGCGCCACGCTGACGGCGATGTTCACCACGTGGAAGGTGAAGCAGGGCATCGAGCGGCGCGCGGCGACGGCACGGCCGGCTGCTGCGTAGCGCATGGTTCTCGACGCTCGATCGGTCAGTTGCCGCGTAGCCGGTCGCGAGCACGGAACCACCATGTCATCAGCGGCCGGAACCAGGCGGTGCCGTCGTAGAAGGGCACCGCGGCAAAGGATAGGTCATCGAACGCCGTCTTTCCATCCTGCCGGCCGAGCACTTTCAGCGCGACCTTGTGGCCGAGATAGGGCATCAGCGCCACCCCCGACCCATTGCAGCCGAGCGCGAACCAGATGCCGTCGCGCTGGCCGATCCCGGGCAAATCGCTGCGCGTCATTGCGACATTGCCGGTCCAGACATGGCTGACGCGAGTGCCGGCCAGCGTGGGGAAAATTGCGCGCAATTCCTTCATCAGCCATTGCGGCGGCCTCGTCGAGCGGAATCGGGTGCAGCGCGGCGCGGCCGCCGAGCACGATGCGCGTGCCGTCGGGTGACGGCCGATAGTACAGGTGCTTGTCCCGGGTCTCGACGATCATCCGGCCATTCGGGATGAGGCTCTTGACGCGATCCGTTCCGACCGATTCGGTGGCGATCATGAAGCTCGGTATCGCGACGAGACGGCGGGCGAGCGCCGGCGTGGTCCGGCCCGTATAACCGTTGGTGGTGGCAACGACCGCCGTCGCGTCGATGTTTCCGCTTGCCGTCTCGACGATGAATCGGGTCGCTTCGCGTCTGACCGCGGTCACCGGCGTGCGGCCGGCGACGACCGCTCCGGCGGTCCGCGCCCGTTGCAGCAGCCCCTGGTGGAACAATGCCGGATGCACGCCGCCGTGCGCGTGAAACAGCAGGCCGCCCTGATAGCAATCCGCCGCCATCTCGCGGCGGACGTCGGCCTTGCTCAACACGTCGACCGCCATGCCGAGATCGCGCTGCAGCGCCTGCGCCTCGCGCGTCATCGTCGCGTAATCGCCTTGCGTCCACGCGCCGCGCATCCGCCCGGTCGACCTGCAGCCGGGCGTCGATCTTCTCGTCGACGATCAGCGCTTTCGCAAATTCGAGGGACGCCATGCCTTCACGGGTCAGGTCCCTGGCCTTTTGCGGACCGAATCGCTCGATGAGTTTGGTGTACGACAGCCGGTGCCCATGACCGATCATGCCCCCCGATCGGCTCGAAGCGCCCTCACCCGGCGCGAGCGCATCGAGCACGACAACCGACCGGCCGGCCCGGGCGAGCGTCAATGCCGCCGACAATCCCGCATACCCTGAGCCGATGATCGCGACATCGCAACGTTTCGGGAGCGTGACCTGGATCGGCGATTCCCGCGGCGCGGCGTCCCACCAGTACGGGTCGTGGGAAAGCGACCCCGATTCGGTCCGCATGTTTCTCCCTTTTGTCTTGGTCCGGCAATTGTATGATCACAGGACGCGGATCGCTTCACCTCCGATCCGCGGAAACAACGCGCAACCGCTGGCAAAGACACTCAACCACGTAGAGCGCCCATGCTTCGCATCGTCATCATCGGCGGCGGAATTACCGGCACCGCCGCGGCCGCTGAACTGGCGCGCGAAGGCCACGCCGTCACGCTGATCGAGAAGCACGGCATCGCAGCGATGGCGTCGGGCTGGACTCTCGGCGGCGTACGCCAGTCGGGACGCGACCCCGCCGAGCTGCCGCTGGCGCGCGCCGCGGTCGCGATGTGGGGTGAGCTGGCCGAAACGCTGGGCGCCGATGTCGAGTATCGCCGGACCGGCAATCTGCGACTCGCCCGCACGCCGGCCGAGGTCGACGTCATCCGTGCACTCGTCTCGACCCAGCAGGCGCTGGGCCTGGAGCTCCACTTCCTGTCCGACAACGCCGCGATCCGGGCCGTCGCGCCGGAAATATCGCGCAATGTTCTCGCCGCTTCGTACTGCCCAACCGATGGGCACGCCAATCCGGTCAAGGCGACGCAGGCATTCGCCGGTTTGCGCAACGAGCACGGCGCCGCGATCCGCGAAGGTGTGGCCGCGCTCGCGATAACGGTCGAGGGCGATCGCGTGACGGGCGTCGACTACGTCCGAAGGGTTCATTCCCGCCGACCGCGTAATCGTCGCTGCGGGCGTGAATACGCCGTCGTTGCTCTCGCCGCTCGGCGCGGATCTGCCGCTATCGATCAGGATCACACACGTCGTTCAGTCCGAGCCGTTGCCGAGTCGTCTTCTGCCTGTGTTCGGCGTGGCCAATGCCGATTGCGCGGGACGGCAGGAGGTCGACGGACGCTTGCGCTTCAGCAGCGGCGCCGGCGTCTGGCCCGGCGATCCGTCGGAATGGACCGAGAGCTCGCTTGCGCCGTCGGCATCCCAAATTCGCAGCATCGTGGATCGTGTAGCCCAGGTGCTTCCGATCGCGGCCGAGGCGCCGATTGCACGCGCTTGGGGCGGCCTCATCGATATGACGCCGGACGCGCTGCCGGTGATCGATGCGCCCGGATATCCGTCCGGGCTGGTGATAGCCGCCGGCTTTTCGGGTCACGGATTTTGCCTCGGTCCGGTCAGCGGATTGCTGTGCGCCGATCTCGCGCTCGGACGTGTTCCGAGGCATGATCTTTCGGCTTTCAGGCTGGCTCGTTTCGCGGGGCGCGTGACGACGCCGTCCGAACTCACCTTGCACGGATAATGGATTGTTACGCATTACCGTCTACAATCGCGTTACCTAGAGGAGGGCCGATCAATGAAAAAGATCGTATTCGCCATCGTATGCGCGGCGCTGATGTTCGCGTCGCCGGCTTTTGCGCAAAAGAAGAGCCTGGTCGTCGGCATGGGTTCCGCCGATGCCGGCAAGCTCGATCCGCACATCGCCTCGACCACGCCGGACAAGGGCGTGCTGAGCTGGATGTTCAACGGTCTCGTCCGCGTGCGGCCCGGCAGGATCAGCCCGGAATTCATCGAGCCCGATCTGGCCGAGAGCTGGACGTCGAACCCGGCCGGCACCGAATGGACGTTCAAGATCCGTCCCGGCGTGCAATGCCACCATGGCTACGGCGAATTCACGGCCGAAGACGCCGTGTATTCGATCAAGCGAGCGAGCAACAAGGCGACGTCGTCGTATTCCAACGATTACTCGGCCGTCGACAAGGTCGAAGCGCTCGACAAGTACACGGTGAAGATCACGCTCAAGAATCCGGTCGCCGGATTCCTGGGCTACGTCGCCAACGTCAATGGCGGCAACATGGTCTGCAAGAAGGCCGCGGAGGAGATGGGCGAGAATTTCGCGAAGAAACCCATCGGCACCGGGCCGTTCATGTTCGCCGAATACCAGCCGCAGCAGTTCGTCAAGCTGGTGGCCAACAAGCAGTACTTCCGTGGCGCGCCGCAGCTCGACGAGATCACGTATCGCTATATTCCGGCGGATTCGAGCCGCGACCTCGCGTTCCAGTCGGGCGAGCTCGACATGATCTACGGCAAGCAGGACCAGACCTGGGTCGACCGGATGTCCAAGCTGCCCGGCGTAAAGGTCGTGGCGATGGAGCCCGGCCGAATTGTCCGAGCTGTCATCTCAACATCACCGTCAAGCCGCTCGACGACATCCGCGTGCGCCAGGCCATCGCCTATGCGATCGACCGCAAGGCGATCGTCGCGTTCAAGGGCGCGGGCTCGTCGCGCGAAGCGGTTTCGGTCGTCCCGTCGGGCTATCTCGGCACCGACCAGAAGGCGCCGCTGTTCCCGTACGACCTGGCCAAGGCGAAAGCGCTGCTGGCCGAAGCCGGCTATCCGAACGGCGTGACGATCAAGACCATCCACACGACGCTGACCGGCATGCAGACGCTGATCGAGGCGGTGCAGGCGCAACTGAAGAAGGCCGGCATCAATCTCGACATCGAGCTCGTCGAGCACGCGACCTTTCACGCGCAGATACGCAAGGACCTGTCGCCGATCGTGCATTACCAGGCGGGGCGCTTTCCCGTGGCGGACGTGTACCTGACGCAGTTCTTCGATTCGCGATCGATCGTCGGCACGCCGACGGCGGTGACCAATTTCAGCCACTGCAACGTCGCGGATGACGAGATACGCGCGGCGCGCGTCGCAACCGATCCGGCCAAGCAGTTGGCGCTCTGGAAGACCGCGCAGGAGAAGATCATCAAGGCGGTCTGCGCAGTGCCGATCTACGAGCAGCTCCAGCTATGGGCGTGGAAGGATACGCTCGACATGGGCTACGAGGTGCAGGGTTCGCTCAACCTGTCGCCGCCGGTCACCGAGAAGACCCGCTTCACCAAGTAGGCGGACGATCACGAACGTGATCGGAGGTCCTGGCCGGCAGATCGGGATGTGACCACTTTCCTGGTCCGCCGTCTGGCGTTTGCGTGCGTCACGCTGTTCGCGGTGCTGACGCTGGTCTTCGTGCTGGTGCGGATCGTTCCCGGCGATCCGGCGCAGCTCATCCTCGGCGACCAGGCGAGCCGCGAGGCGATCGACGCGCTGCGGCAGCGGCTCGGTCTCGACCTGCCGCTCTCCAGAGCAGTACACGGTGTTCCTGCTGGGCGCGCTGCGCGGCGACTGGGGCGTCTCGATGGTCTCCGGCCAGCCCGTCATCGGCGAGGTGCTGCGGGTGTTGCCGTGGACGATCGAGCTGACGCTGCGTCTCGCTGGTCATCGGCATTCTCCTGGGCGTTCCGGCGGGCGTCTACGCGGCGATCCATCGCAACCGCTTCGTCGACTACGCAGTGCGTATTTCCTCGCTGCTCGGGTTGTCGTTCCCGCCGTTTGTCTCGGCCATCATCCTGCTGCTCGTCTTCGCCATCGCCCTGCCCTGGTTTCCGGTGATCAGCGCGCGCTCGGGCAGCGTCATGGCCTGGTACCAGTCGATCACGCTGCCCGCGATCAGCCTCGGCCTGATCTCGGCTGCGTATGTGACCCGCGTCACGCGCTCGGCGATGCTCGAGGTCCTGTCCGAAGACTACGTGCGGACGGCGCGCGCCAAAGGCGTGCCGTGGAACGTGGTGATCTGGCGGCACGCGCTGCGCAACGCACTGATCCCGATCATCACCGTGGTCGGACTCTATCTCGGCATCCTGATCGGCAATTCGGTGCTGACCGAGATCGTTTTCAGCCGCCCGGGCCTGGGCAAGCTGCTCATCGGCGCCCTCAACCAGCGCGACTATCCGATGCTGCAGGGAATGATGGTGATCTACACGCTGATCGTGGTGCTGGTGAACCTGCTGACCGACCTCGCGTACGGGTTCGTCGACCCGCGGGTCAAACTGAAATGAGGCTGAAATGAGCGCCGCCGGGCCGTCCGAAGCCGCTCTGCGCACGGCAGCACCGTCGCCGTTCGCCTACTTCGCTTCGGCGACGCTGAAGGCGTTCAACACCAACAAGACGTCATGGATCGGGCTGGTGGTCTTTCTGATCGTGGTCGTTGCGGCGATCCTCGCGCCGGTGCTCGCGCCGTTCGATCCGAACGATCAGAACATCCTCGAGAAGCTGCGCGCGCCGACCGCTCGAGCACTGGCTCGGCACCGACAGCTTCGGCCGCGACACGCTGTCGCGCCTGCTCTACGGCGCGCGCATTTCGCTGATCATCGGCGTCGTTTCGACACTCGCCGCGATGGTCATCGGAACGGCGATCGGCATGCTGGCGGGGTGGCACGGCGGCCGCCTCGATACCGTCACGATGCAGGCGATGGACGTCCTGCTGGCGTTCCCGTCGCTGATCCTGGGCCTGATCCTGGTGGCGATGCTCGGCCCCTCGATGGTGAACATCATCATCGCCATCGCGTTGACGTCGATCCCGCCGTTTGCCCGCATCGCCCGCGCGCCGACGATCGCGATCAAGGAGCGCGAGTTCGTCGACGCCGGCCGCGCGCTCGGCTACTCCGACACCCGGCATCCTCGTCGTCCATATCCTGCCGAACATCCTGCCCGAAATCCTGGTGATGGGCTCGCTCTGGCTCGCCAACGCGATTCGCACGGAAGCCTCGCTTGCCTTCGTCGGCCTCGGCGTCAAACCGCCGACCGCGACCTGGGGCGGCATGATCCGCGAAGGCTTCGAGAACATTCTCGACAGCTACTGGCTGGCGCTGGTCCCGGGCGTTGCGATTCTGATCGTCATCTTCGCGCTCAACCTGCTTGGCGACGGCTTGCGCGACGCGATCGATCCGAAACTGAAGGGCGAAGCCTAGTGTCCGCTGCGGCGCCTGCTCAGTTGCCAACTCAGTTGCCACTCAGTTGCCCGTCCTCGCCGTACGCAACTTGACGACCGCGTTCCGGGTCGACGGCGAGTGGACCACGGTCGTGAAGGGGATTTCGTTCGAGATCGGGCAGCGCGAGACGGTGGCGATCGTCGGCGAATCGGGTTCGGGCAAGAGCGTTACCGCGCTGTCGATCATGCGGCTGCTGCCGGCCGCCAACAGCCGCGTGTCCGGCGAGATCCTGCTCGACGGTCGCGACCTGCTCAAGCTTCCCGAAAATCAGATGCGCCATGTGCGCGGCAACCTGATTTCGATGATCTTTCAGGAGCCGATGACCAGCCTCAACCCGGTGTTGACGCTCGGCTTCCAGATCGCCGAAGCCCTGATCTACCATCGCGGCCTCGATCGCGCGCGGGCGGAGGCCGAAACGCTGCGCATCCTGGAGCGCGTGCGCATCCCGTCCGCGGCGTCGCGCTTGCACGAGTATCCGCACCGGCTCTCCGGCGGCATGCGCCAGCGCGTGATGATCGCGATGGCGCTCGCCTGCAAGCCGAAGCTGCTGATCGCGGACGAGCCGACCACCGCGCTCGACGTCACGATCCAGGCCGAAATCCTCGAGCTGATCAAGCTGCTGCAGGACGAGGAAGGCATGTCGGTCGCCTTCATCACCCACGACATGGGTGTGGTGGCCGAGATCGCGGATCGCACTGTCGTCATGCTGAATGGCAACGCCGTCGAGCAGGCGCCCACAGCAGAGCTCTTCGCATCGCCGCGGGAGCCGTACACCCGCGCGCTGCTCGCCGCGGTTCCGCGCCTCGGCTCGATGAAGGGCCGTCCAGCACCGCAGCGCTTCGCGATCGTCGATCCGGTCACCGGCGCGGCCGAAGTCGTCCCCGATACCGCGTCGACCGCGGCGGTGACCGAGCGCCCGGTGCTCGAAGTCGCCCACCTCGTGACCCGGTTCGACATTCGCACCGGCGTGCTGAGTCGCGTCAGCGCGCGGGTTCACGCCGTCGAGGATATTTCATTTTCGCTGCACGCCGGCGAAACGCTGGCGCTGGTCGGCGAGAGCGGCTGCGGCAAGTCGACCACCGGCCGCTCGATCCTGCGCCTGGTCGAGCCCGATTCCGGAACGGTCCTGTTCGAAGGACAGGATGTCCGCGCGCTCGACCGCGCAGGCCTGCGCGCAGCCCGCCGGCGCATGCAGATGATCTTCCAGGATCCGTTCGCGAGCCTCAATCCGCGCAAGACCGTCGGCGGCGCGATCGCCGAACCGATGATCGTGCATGGCCTTCTCGAGTCGTGCGGATGCGCGCGAGCGCGTCAGCGAACTTCTCGCGGAAGGTCGGTCTCTCGCCCGACATGGCGAGCCGCTTTCCGCATGAATTCTCGGGCGGCCAGCGGCAGCGGCTGTGCATCGCGCGGGCGCTCGCGCTCGCGCCGAAGCTGCTCGTCGCCGATGAAGCCGTATCGGCGCTCGACGTCTCGATCAAGGCGCAGGTCATCAATCTGATGATGGACCTTCAGGCCGACATGGGCCTGGCCTATCTGTTCATCTCGCACGACATCGCGGTCGTCGAGCGGGTCAGCCATCGCGTCGCGGTGATGTATCTGGGCGAGATCGTCGAGATCGGACCGCGCGCGGCGATCATGGAAAATCCGCAGCATCCGTACACGAAGCGACTGATGGCGGCAGTGCCGGTGCCGGAAGCGGGCCGTCGCAGGCTCCGGCGCGGACTTTCGACGACCGAGATTCCCAGCCCGGTGCACGAAGCCGACTACGTGCCCGCGCCACGGCTTTATCGCGAGATCGAACCGGGACACGTTGTGCAGGCGTTCGACGCGTAATGCCTGAAGACAAGCGCAATTCGCCCGTGAACGCCGGGATCACCGCGGATGTTCCGGCATTTGTTCAGGGATTGGCGTTTGCCGACCTGCCAGCGGATGTCGTCGCACAGGCACAGCGCTGCCTGCTCGACCTGATCGGCGTTGCGGCGGCGGGCAGCCGTACCAGCGCGGCGCAAATCGTCAACAACTACGCGGCAACGCAACTTTGCAGCAGCGAAACGGAAGCGCGGCTGTTGTTCGACGGCCGGCGCACAAGCCCCGCTGGCGCCGCATTCGCCGGCGCGACGACGATCGATTCGTTCGATGCGCACGACGGACATGTGCTGATCAAGGGCCACGCGGGGGTCGTCGTGCTGCCCACTCTGCTGGCGATGGTCGATTCCGGCGCTGCCTGCGACGCCGGCGAATTCATCACCGCGCTGGTGCTCGGCTACGAGGTCGCGACGCGAGCCGGCATGGCATTGCACGCCAGCGCTGCCGAAGCGCATTGTTCCGGCAGCTGGAACGCCATCGCCGGCGCGGCGATCACCGCGAGGCTTCTGGGCTTGGGCATCGGGCAGATCCGGCACGCGCTGGGCATCGCTGAATATTTTGGCCCGCGCGGTCAACTGGCACGGGTCTGCGATTCGCCGTCAATGGTAAAGGACGGCTCCGGCTGGGGCGCCCACGCAGGCGTGACCGCTGCGCTTCTCGCACGCGCGGGATTCACCGGGGCGCCGGCATTGACGGTCGAGCGCGGCGACGCAAGGCCATACTGGAATGACCTGGGCTCGCGCTGGCGGATTCGCGAGCAATACTTCAAGGCGTACCCCGTATGCCGCTGGGCTCAACCGGCGATCGAAGCGGCGCTGACCTTGCAGAGCGCGGCAAACTTTTCCGCCGACGACATCGAAGAGATCGCGATCGAAACATTCGCCGAAGCGGTTGCGCTCGGCGCCGGCTGCGCCATCCCGAACGCGACGGACGAGGCGCAGTACAGCCTGCCGCATCCGGTCGCGGCTGCACTGGTGTTTGGCCAGGTCGGCGCCGAAGAAATCGAATTGCCCAGGCTCGCAGATCCTCGTATCCGCCGTCTGCTCGTTAAGACGAAGGTCATCGAAGACGCCGAATTTTCGCGCCGCTTTCCGGCGGAGCGCTGGGCGCGCGTACGGATCGCGCTCAAGGACGGACGCACGCTCGCTTCAGAACCCGAGATCGCGCGCGGCAATCCGGAGAATCCTCTCACCGACAACGAACTGCGCGGCAAATATCGTTCGCTCGCCGAGCCGGTGCTCGGTGTCGGACGGGCAGCGCGGATCGAACGACTGGTCGATGCGCTGCATGTTGATCCTTTTGCGCTGCGTTCGTTGATCGGCGATTTGATGCAGGCGCCTTCCTGAGCCTCGCGGCTTTGCGCTCAACTACTTCTTATTCAAATAGTTTTTTTCCAGGAATTCGGACCGGAATTTTTGTGGTGGAACGGGGATGTCGGGCCGACCCTCCGGCGTAAAGTCCATCAGATTCCAGTACGGCCATACCGTGTCGACATGATTCCCAGACAGTTCAGTTCCCCAGAAGTGAAAGATTTTTCCATCCCGCTTCGTGAACACATGCATCACCGGCAATTGCATATCATCGGAGTCTCCCTGGCATTTGTAATCGACCTGGTAGGACGAGTCCGATCCGGAAACCAGCGCAATCTGCGACCATCCACGTTGTCTGGCCCAAGCATTGATTCGATCGGCCGGGGCTTTGGCAATTGCGACAAAGGCTGCGTCTCGAGTGACCTGATACCAGGTTCGATCAAATCCATCGACCAGCGACGTACAGGAAGGACAGGGATTGTCCCAGCCCGGACCGTACATGAATGAATAAATAAGCAGGGTGTTTTTGTCCCCAAACAGTTCGGAGAACTTCACGCTCTTGCCGACTTTCCCATCGTTGGCCCATTGGAAGACATAGTCGGCCTTCAACTGGCCGCCAGACGGAAGATTGCGGCGCTTTTTTGCCACCGCCTTTACCTTGTCGACAAGCTCCTGTTCGTCTTTGAGCAATGAATCACGCGCATCACGATACTCTCTGCTTTCGTTTGGATACCGTAGTTCACTCATGTTCGTCTCCTTTTTGAAACTGGCATTGACCAGAAGCGGACGGTCATGACCTCCTTAGTGCTCGTTGCCCGAGCCGTTCGAACCGATAAGCCAGTTCCGGGCCCCCTTCTCCCTCGTACGCGAGCTGGCCAATGAGCAGTGCGAACGGCTCGATGTATCGGGCGATGCTCAGCGGACCTGCATCCACCGGCTCGAATCCCGTGTCGCGGATCAGCTCAGCGGCGACGTCCTTGGCCGCCGCGTGGTCGCCGCAGTAGACCAGACTGGGCCGGCTGACTCGGCGCCTCGCTTCGTAGACGCCGAACAGCACTTCGCTGGGCACCGTATTGAAAGCGGCCACGACCCGGACTTTCGGAATTTTCCTCTGGAGCTCCTCGGCGCCCGACGACGTGTGGGCGATGACCAGCCCGGTGTCGTCCGCATTCATCGGCAGCGAGCAGGTGATGATCGCTTTGCCGGATAGATCGCCGGCCTGCTTCAACACATCGTCGACTCGCGACCAGTGCACGGCCAGTAACAGCGCATCCGCATTCAGCGCCGCCTCGCGCGGTGTACCGTGCGTCGCTTTGCCCTTGGCGTTCTTTGCCAGCGTCTTGAGCTTCTGCTCGCTGCGCGCGTAGCTGAATATCACCTCGTGTCCTGCCCGCGCGAAGATCGTTCCGAGCTTGCCGCCCATCAACCCCGAACCAAGGATGCCGACTCGCATGCTGCTCCTTCCGCGTTTGGTCGCGATTCCGCCCTTCAGTCGTCAGCCACCGCGCAGCCGCTGGCGATCGGCCGCCTACCGATGCTATGCGGTGACGTCGATGATCATCATCAAGCCGCCGCCGCCTTCGGATTCCGCGTTGTTGTTCGTCGTGTGATGGCCGATGTGACAGTGGATCAGCCACTTCCCCGGCCGGAGTGCCCGCCAGACGACGTCGTATCGTTGCCCGGGACCGACATTGACCGTATCTGCCTCGAATCTCGCGCTGGGAGCGAGCGTCGCGCCGTCGCGCGCAACGACGGTGAACGGTCCGCCGTGAATATGCATCGGGTGAATGAAGATATTATTGCTGCCGATAAAACGCACCTTCATCGTCTGTCCGACTTTCAGATGAATCGTTTCGGTCGACGGATACGCCTTGCCGTTGATCGTGAAGTAATTGGGCAACGCCCCTTCCATCGGCA
Source organism: uncultured beta proteobacterium (assembly GCA_963697485.1). Classification (GTDB taxonomy): domain Bacteria; phylum Pseudomonadota; class Gammaproteobacteria; order Burkholderiales; family Casimicrobiaceae; genus PALSA-1003. The sequence goes on along the minus strand of CAVOOD010000003.1, from coordinate 79,035 downwards.
TCGCGGGGTAGGTCAGGCCTTCGCGTTGAAGCCATTCCTGCAGCTGTATGACGTAGTCGACATCGACCTTCGCTGACGGATCGGGAACCTTGGGGTCGATGATCAGCGCGCCGTAGAGTCCCAACGACTGCTGGCGGTCGACATGCGCATGCGTATGGTAAAAATAGGTGCCGGACTGCTCGGCGGTGTATTCGTAGCTGTACGTCGCGCCGGGCGGGATCGGCTCCTGGGTGATTTCGGCGGCGCCATCCATCGCATTCGGAATGTTGAGACCGTGCCAGTGAACCGACGTGGTCTCCGGCAGACCGTTGTGCACGTTGATCCGTACACGATCTCCTTCGACCAGATGAAGACGCGGGCCGGGGACCTGGCGGTTGAACGCATAGGCCAGCACCGATACGGCGGGCAGGATATGCCATTCGATGACCGACGTTTCGAGATCGAAGACTTTGACGCCGCCCTCGATTCGCGGCTCGAGTGGCTGATCGCCTCTGGCATCCGCAGGTGCGACGTATCGCACCTCTCTCGGCAGGACCGCCGCCATGTCCCGCATAGCCATCGCCGGCGTGTCGTTCGCCATGATCATTCCCGGCGGCATGATCGATGCGCCGACGTCATGCGCGCTGAGGCTCATGTTGGTGTGCAGCGCCGGGAAGGCGGCGCCGATCGTGAGCAGCACCGTCGCGAAGATCGTGACAGTGACCAGCTGCGCTCGCGTCACAGCGCGCGCGCCGGGATCCTGGTGTTGCGCATCATGCGCCATCCCGGGCATCGAATGGCCGGCGTGATCGTCGGATTTGCGTTGGCTTCTCCCTCTCGCCTTTCTGCTCGCCCTGGTCCCGCCTTTCGCGCCGATCGCGGCGATACGCTCGGTCATCAACCCGTGTTTGAGACCCTTCGCGACCAGCCATACATTGAACGGATAGGCCAGGCCGAACCCCGCGATCACGCCCAGCGACATTACGCCCCAGAACAGTAGCTCGGTCGGTTGCATGGCGCGCATGTCGCGCCCCATCATCAGATATGTCATGACGACCATCATCGCGGTCATCATCGCGTTCATGCTGATCAACTCGGGGGCAAACGACCGGCGCACGTTTTCCAGGTATGTCCCTCCCATCATCCCGCGCATGAACAACGCCTGGAAAATGAACAGGCCGAACGAGAAGCCAGCAACATACTCGACGATGTAATCGACCCACATCGGCAGACCGAGCGTCGCAGTGATCGCCGCGGCGACGATGATCCCGGTCGCGTCGCCGGCGCAGCAATGAATCGTCGAGCCGACGCTCTGCTTCCAAAGCGGCGCGACGAACGCTTCGTGGGTTCCGGGTCGCGGCTCCTTGTCGGCCATCACGTAGAGAAGCAGGCCGAGGGGGCCCATGTAGAGGGTGACCAGCACGAAGCCCCATTTCATCACCGCCGGTTCAGGGTTCCCTGTGAACTGGTCGTACGCGACGTACGCGGCACAGGAGACGGCAACGGCAAACCAGGCCACCAGGAACCAGTCGATTGGCTGCACGATCATGTCGATTCCCTCCCTCTTTGCTTCGGGCACCTCTCGACGAAGTCGGTCACCTGACCGCTATCTTGCCGCGCATGCCGGCTTCGAAATGACCGGGTTGCAGGCAGGCGAAGTCGAAGGTTCCGGCCCGGGTGAATTGCCAGATCAGGGCTCCGGTCTTCCCCGGATCGACACTCAGCCGATTCGGATCGGCATGTTCCATTTCCGGAAACTTCCGCATCAGCGCCGCGTGCTCCCTGAGCTCCTTGCTCGAGCCCAACACCATTTCATGTCTGACCTTGCCGGAGTTCCTGAGGACAAACCGAATCGTCTCTCCCTTCCTCGCGGTGATGAGCGCAGGCGTGAAGCGCATCGAGTCCGACATGTCGATCTGCACAGTCCGAGCGGCCGTCGCCGGGTCGCCGGGCTTGCCGTAAGCCGCGTCACGATGCGCGTCGTCATGCGCGAAGGCGCCGGACGTTGCGAGCGCGAGCGCGACGGCGAGCAATATCGGCGCGCGTTTCGAAATCGTTTCAAGTCGCGCCATCAGTTGCTCCTTATCCGTTTTCCGAGGCGCGTCGAATCGAGCTTATTGCGCCGATTTGCATAAACCGTATATATAGTATATTATCGCGCCTTGACATCCGGTTGCCCCTCGGGGAAGCGCGTTCGATGGCCAACAGACCTTCCAAATTCGGCGCTGCGCAGGTTGGCGCAGCTCCCGCGAGATCCGCGAAACGGACACCGGGCGCGCGCGTGAAGAGCAAGAAGAAGGCAGCGAAGAGCGTCAAGCTGGTGAGGGTGGTTCGCGACAGTTTCACCATGCCGGCGGCCGAGCACCAGCTGATTGGGGCGCTGAAGAATCGATGCATCGGCTTGGGCGTGGCGATCAAGAAAAGCGAGTTGCTGCGAGCGGGACTTGCGGCATTGGTACGACTCCCCGATGAGGGATTGGCCAAGGTTGTGGCTGCGGTCGAAAGCGTAAAGACCGGGCGACCGCCGGGCAGGAAGAAGAAAAAACGAAAGGCGAATCGTGCAAAGCGCAAGAAGCAGTAATTCGAATCGATTGGAGGTCGGCGTGGAGGGAACTCAAATGACGCGAGACACTGCTGCTTCCGCATTGGCAAGCGAATTCGCGCTGCGCCCAAGGCTTGGGACGCAGGTCGTGCTCGACCTGTATGAGTGCGAGACCGGTCACCTTGACGACATCGCGTGGGTGAAGAAGACCCTCGTCGAGGCGGCTCGCGCCGCCGGCGCGACGGTCGTTGAGACAGTGTTCCACAAATTCGCGCCGTGTGGCATCTCGGGCGTGGTCGTCATCGCGGAATCGCATCTTGCGATCCACATATGGCCGGAGCACCGCTATGCGGCGGTCGACGTGTTCACCTGCGGCGACAGCGTTCAGATGGACGTCGCGACCGCCCTGCTGGCGCGCGAGTTTCGGTCCAGACGGCCGGTGCAGCGGCGCTTTACCCGAGGGGACGACGTTTCGGCAGGGTAAGCCGGCGACTGGGGACCTCGCTTGGTCCCCTTCTTGCTGAGTACAGTCCGGCACGCACCTGAAGGTCACGGGCGCCCGGCGCGTGCCTTATGGAACGCTCGGTTAAGGCAGTTTGTGCCGTCAGACGTCATTGAAACAGCCTCACCACCTTCGCCTTTCACTCACGCGCCATAAGCATTCGCTGTGGGCGCTGCCCGCGTTCGGGCTGCTGCTGGTCGCCGGCATGTGGGCGGCGACCTGGGTGCAGCTCGAGTCGACCGAGCGCGGGCTGATCGGCGCCGCGACGCGCACGACCGAAACCCTCGCGACCGACTTCGAGCAGTACACCCGCCGGGCGATCAACGACGTCGATCGGATGACCCTTGTGGTCAAGCACGAATTCGAGCAGCACAACTCGATCGATCTGCCCGGACTGATCCGGGAGGGCCTGCTCGTCGAAGGCCACGATCGCCTGGTGCTGAGCATCGCCGACGCCGAAGGCAACGTCATCGCCCGCAACCAGCCGTTCAAGCCTTTCACCATTGCCGACCGCGAATATTTTCGGCTGCACGCGGAGCAGGATACCGGTTTGCTCGACATCAGCAAGCCCGTGGTCGGTCGTACGTCCCGCATGCCGGCCATCCTGTTGAGTCGCCGCTTGAACCGCAACGGAGCGTTCGCGGGGATCGTCTTCGTCGCGGTGACGCCCGAGTACTTCACCGCCTACCAGGATTCGGATCTGGGCAAGCAGGGCAGCGTCGGACTGCGCGGCCTCGACGGGACGCTCCGGGCGCTCCGCGTCGGTGAAAGCGTGACCTCGGCCGGCGATGGCAGCGGGCCGGAGCTCGTGGCGCTGGCGCAGACAAGTCCTTCGGGTCACTACGAAACCGAGAGCGCTCTCGACCACGTCACGCGCCTCGTCGCCTATCGAAAACTGGCCGACTACCCGTTCATCGTGACGGCCGCGCAAGCGAAGGATGAGGCGCTCGCTGATTTTTACGAACAGCGGCGCAACTTTCTGGTCATCCGGGGAGCGGCAACCGCGGTCATCATGCTGTTTTTCGGCGTTGTCACCGTGCTGGCTTACCGCCTGCAGCGCAACCGGGCCGAGCTCAAGGCTCAGCGTCATTTCCTCGAGACGCTGGTCGACAACATTCCCTCCGGCATCACCGTCCGCAGCATGCGCCCCGAAAATTTCGGCCAGTACGTGCTGTGCAGCGAGTCGAACAAGCTGATCTTCGGCACCGGGAAGGAAGCGCTCGGCAAGACGATCGCCGACATCGTGCCGGCCCGGTATGCGGCGGAAATCATGGAATTCGATCGCCAGATGCTGGCCAGCCCCATGGTGCAGGACATCGTGCAGGTCCGCGAGCTGCCGGGCAAGGCGGCGCGCATCCTGCACCTTTTGCGCGGGCCGATCTTCGGTGCCGAGGGCCGGGTCGATTACATCATCACCAGCGCGACCGATATTACGCAGGAGCGTGCCCGCAACGACGAGCTGCAGCTCGCCTCGAAGGTGTTCGAGACGACCGCCGACGCCATCGTCATCAGCGATGCCGATGATCGCGTGATCATGGTCAACGCCGCATTCACGAAGCTCACCGGCTTCGACCCCGAGGACATCGTCGGCAAGATCCTGGCGGAATCGCCGTTTCGCCCGATCGACGTGGAAGATTCCAAGGCGCGGATGGAACGCCAGCTTCGCGACGGCTTTGTGACGGCCGAGGTGCCGCGCATCCGCAAGGACGGCACACCGCTTTCGCTCTGGGTAACCGCCTCCGACGTGCGCAGCGACGATGGCACGATTCGCAATCACGTGCGCGTGTTCACCGATATCTCGCTTTTGAAGGCTACGCAGCAGAAGCTCGAGCAGCTGGCGAGCTTCGATGCGCTGACCGGGGTGCCGAACCGGCGCCTGCTGAACGATCGGCTGGAGCAGACGGTGCGCCGCATGCAGCGTAGAAACGATGGCCTGGCGGTGATGTTCATCGACCTCGACGGGTTCAAGAATGTCAATGACAGTCACGGTCACGCGATCGGAGATCTGGCGTTGCAGGCAGTGGCGTCGCGCCTGCAACGGTGCGTCCGGTCGAGCGACAGCGTCGGACGTCTGGGCGGCGACGAGTTCGCCATCGTGCTCGACGGCGCGCGGCTCCCCGCCGACGCGGCACTGGTCGGCGAACGTATCGTGGCCGCGATGGCCGAGCCGCTTATTCTCGAAGGACATCGCCTCACCCTCGCAGCGAGCATCGGTATCGCGGTCTACCCCGAGGACGGAACGGACGCGGCCACGTTGCTCAGGAACGCCGACGCGGCGATGTACGAAGTCAAGCAGGCCGGACGCAACGGGTTCCGATTCTCTTCCCGCCCTGCCGAGGTCGTAGCCGCGGTTGTTTGACGCGGCAGCGGCGCAAGCGCGCTGACGACCGTTCCGTCCTTACGCCAGCGAGCTTGCCAGATCGCGCAAGGTCTGACGCGGGTTTTCCTCGATCGGCGCGCCGTGCGATACGAGGATGCGCTTCAGCGACTCGATCTCGGCCCATTCCGTCAGCTGAGCGCGCAGGGCGTTCGCATCCTTGATCATCACCATCTTCACCACCCGCGGAATTTGCGCTTCCTTGCCGGCGAAGCCGGCCAGTTGCAGCAGCCAGCCGCGCGAGCCGGGTTCGTTGCGGATATTGCCGACCAGGTCGTTCAGCACCAGCGTCGTGCCGTTCGGCGTGCGAACGACGAGCGCCGCCTCGTGCCCTCGCGTTCCCGGAACAGCCGACAAACTGGACGTTCGCGTCGTCGAAGCTGAGGCGCCACCGTGTCGACCGGCACCACCTCCTCGACTTTGGCGCGGGCGCCTTCCGGTGCGACCACCTGCATCGCCGGATAGCGGTTTTTCCAAGGCTTCGCGTCGAGCCGATGCTTGTCGCTCGGCACGATCAGGAACGCCGGACGGCCGTACGCTTCGAGCCTGGTCATCTCGTCCTCGTCGAGCGAGATCGCGCTGAACACAATCAGCCGGGATCCGTTCAGTCGGACCACGGTCATGCGCCGCGACAAGCTCATCATCGGCATGCGGATTTCGCCGGTCACCGTCAGGATGTTGTCGTCGATCTCCGAGAGCTTGCCGTGCGGCAGCACCTTCCACTGCTGAAATGGCCGAGTCATCGTACGGCTCCTTCGTGTCTGCGGTGTGCGCCTTGAATTGACGGCGGTGGTTCGTTATGATGAAGTGTACGTGTACTGTGGGGACTGTAGGCAGACTCCCCGCTTCAAGACGCCCGTCGGCGTCCAAGTTCTGCTCCAGTTGTCGGGCCAGCGGCCCGCGGGAGCTTACATTGGGCGCATCAGTCGATTCTGCGGCAACTCAGACATTCAACTTCGATGCCGACGCGGTCGGCACGGTTCCGGCAGGCTGGCTCGCCGGCGTCACCGGTCAGGGAGTTCATCGGTGGAGCGTCGAGACGGACCCAAGCGCCCCGTCGAAACCGAACGTATTGAAGCAGAGCGGACGCGGCGACTTTCCCTGGTGCGTCAGACCGGGCATGTCGATTGCCGATGGCCGTGTCGAAGTGCGCTTCAAGCCGCTTTCGGGCACAGAAGACCAGGCGGCAGGAATCGTCTGGCGCTGGAAGGACGGCGGCAACTACTATGTCGCGCGCGCCAATGCGCTGGAAAACAATGTCTCGCTCTACTACACGCAGGCGGGCCGGCGCATCACCATCAAGTACGTCGATGCGCCGGTCGCCGGCAAGCAGTGGCATGGGCTGCGCGTCGAGTTTTCGGGCACGCGCATCCGGGTAGCGCTCGACGGCAAGACCTATATCGAGACCGACGACGATCACATCGTCGGCGTCGGCGCCGTCGGCGTATGGACCAAGTCCGACAGCGTCACCCTGTTCGACGACTTTGCTTGCGAATCCAAAGGCGCCAAATGAGCCGCCACGATTCGGGCGCGCGTGCGCCGCATCGCATGGCGCCGCCAAAAGACCGCTGCTGGCGCACGATCGGAACACGATGATCTCGGCGGACGTTCGCCGGCTGCTGTGGGTACGTGCGCTGCGCGCGTTCGGCGACGGCTATGTCAGCCTGCTGCTTCCCGTCTATCTGCTCGCGCTGGGCCTGTCGCCGTTCGAAGTCGGTGTGATCACGACCGGAACCCTGCTGGGCTCCGGCGCCCTGACGCTGGTCGTCGGCCTGCACGCCCACCGCTATCGCTATCGTACGCTGCTGCTCGCCGCAACCGCGCTGATGACCGCGACCGGACTCGGCTTTGCGGCGATCACGCAATTCTGGCCGCTGCTGGTCGTGGCCTTTGTCGGCACGCTCAATCCATCGAGCGGAGACGTCAGCATTTTCCTGCCTCTCGAGCAGGCGGTGCTCGCCCGCATCGTGTCCGACAAGCAGCGCACGGCAGTGTTCGCGCGCTACAGTCTCGCCGGCGCGCTGGTCGGAGCCGCCGGCGCGCTGTTCGCCGGCGTCCCCGAATGGCTGGCGGCCGCTTTCGGCACATCGATGCAATCGGCGATCAAGTCGATGTTCGTGCTCTACGCGCTGATCGGCGTCGTCTCGGCGCTCGTTTACCGCAAGCTGCCGGCCGGGCTCGCCACCGAGTCCGAAGCGCCGGCGGCGCCGCTGCACCAGTCCAAACGCATCGTCTACGTTCTTGCCGCGCTGTTCAGCCTCGACGCCTTCGGCGGCGGATTCATCGTGCAGTCGATGCTCGCCCTGTGGCTGTTCGAGAAGTTTCAGCTCTCGACTGCCGTCGCCGGCACGATCTTTTTCTGGACCGGCGTGTTCTCGGCCTTCTCGTACCTGGTCGCCGTTCGTATCGCCAACCGCATCGGCCTGATCAACACGATGGTGTTCACCCATCTGCCGTCCAGCCTGCTGTTGGTGTTGACGCCGTTCGTGCCTGACCTGGGCTGGGTGATCGTGCTGCTGCTGGTGCGGAGCGCGCTGTCACAGATGGACGTGCCCACCCGGAGCTCGTATGTGATGGCGGTCGTCTCGCCCGGCGAGCGCGCCGCCGCAGCGAGCATCACGTCGGTCCCGCGCAGCCTCGCATCGGCAACGAGCCCGTTGTTCGCCGGATACCTGCTCGGGCTGTCCAGCTTCGGCTGGCCGCTGGCGATCGCCGGCGTGGTCAAGATCGTCTACGACTTGCTGCTGCTGGCCACCTGCCGCAAGATTCGACCGCCGGAAGAAACCGCCGCCCGGCGATCTGCCGCGCCGTGAGTCCGAAAACGAAGTGTGCGACGATCGCGCCTACGGCGATTGCTCCACGATGTAGGTGAGCACGAGATGATCGCCGCAAACATCGAAGTAGTAGTCGTTGAAATACTTCTTGCCGCCGGCCTTCACGCCCTCGCCCCGCACCTGGCCCGCGCCGGGCTTGTCCCAGGGGTCGCCGGGCGTGCCCGGCGTCAGGAAGCGATCGGCGAAGATCAGGAAGTCGGCATCGATGCCGTCCATGCCGCGGATCGCCGCGCTCTGCTTCGCATCGAACCCCAGCGCCGCAAGCGTCGCCTTCAAGTCCTTCTTCAGCGCCGCATCGCGCAACGCCACGTACGCAGCGGTTATCGCCTGCGCGCCCGGCTTCGGTGTCGTCGCTGCCAGCTTCCGCTTCTGCTGCCGATCGCCGTCGCTTATCTGGTCGAACCTGCGGATTCGACAACGGCAGGTCGAATTCGTATTTGCCGTACTGCCGGTGCGAGACGCTGCCAGCGGCGCGGCCCGCGTCGGTCTTCAAGGTGCTCGACCAGTCGCGAGGCGTCAGATCGGTGAGGCTTCCGCCGAACGGCGCGCCGGCGCTGAAGTATTTCGATCGCCCGGCGGCGTCGAGCGTTATTTCGCCGAAGCTCGCGTTGCGCAACTTCGACAGCGCGCGCGCCTGCGTCAGCGGGCAGGCGGAGTCGACGAGCATCGGTGACGCGATCGGCTTGCTGGCGACGTAAATGACGGTGCCGGCGCCGCTCATCGAAGGATAGGCGATGCCATCGACCAGGTCGAACTCGCCGATGTTGACCTCCTTGATGTGCCCTTTCACCGGCGCCGGATAGGTGTAAGGCGCAGGTTTCGCCTCGACGGTCTTGGGCGAGGCGGCGCCCCCCTTGGACTCGCCGCTGCCCGATCCCTGCTCGTTGCCGCAGCCCAGCAGCAGCAGCGCCGCCGCGCATGCGGCAAGCCGTTGCAGTCGCACGATAGCCATCGCTCCCCCCTCCTCCGTCGGCCGCTTCCCTTTAGCTTAGCGAAATTGGCGATAATCCGCTCGAATGAAACTCTGGCCGATCGCGACGCTGCTGACGCATCGGCCCCGGTATCGTCAGCTGGACAAGTCCATTAAGATAAGCGCCGATCGATAACGCCCCCGGAGGATCATGGCCACCACACCGATGCCGCTTTCCGAGGCTGCGCCGCGCTGGGCCTGGTTGCCCAAGCCCGGCACGTGGAAGTACTACGCGCTGCTGGGCGCCGTCGGCATCCTGATCCTCGGTCCGCTGGGTGGCGTCGCGGCGTCGTACATGAACTTCTCGCTCGGCTTCTTCGTCGGCGGGCAGGTTCTCGCCGGAATACTCGGCTCGACGGTGACCTTCGGCTACGGCGCGGCCGGACGTCACGGCGCCAATTACATCCAGACGACGGCGGCTTCGGTGGCCGGCATGAGCGCGATGGCGGTGGTCATCCAGGCGATGACGTGGATGGGCATGCCGGCCCCGCCGATGTGGCAGCTCGTCCTCTACATGATGTGCATCGGGATGTTCGGCGTCGGCGTAGGCATGCTCTACACGCCGATCCTGGTCGATCGCCTGCAGCTCACGTTTCCGTCGGGACTCGCCGTCGCGAACATCCTGCGCGCGCTGACCGATCCCGACCTGCTCCGGCAATCGGTGTCGCGGCTCTTCGGCGGCATGGCGCTCGGCGTCGCCGGCGGCGTCGGAAGCGCGAAGATCGCAGCGCTAGGCGCAATCGACCTTTCGACTTCGACGTTCGGCGCCGGCATGATCGTAGGCGCGCGCATCGGCATCCCGGCGATCGTCGGCGGGCTTGCCGGCTGGGCGCTGATGCCGTATTTCATTTCGATCGGATGGCTACAGCCGAACGAGCCGTTCCGCAAGATCACCTTCCTGATCGCGCTCGGCATGATCATGGGCGCCGCGATCGTCGACGTGTCGCTGATCCTCTTCCGAGCCTGGCAGCGCTCGCGGCAGGTGACGACGGAGAAGGCGGTCGAGCAGGAGGATTGGAAGCGCACGAACACCCGGCGACTCGTCGCCTGGGTCGTGTTCTGGGGCATCTGCATCGTCGTCGTCGGCTCGCAGGTCCTGCACCAGCCGGTCGGCTATCTGGTAATGGCGGTACTGCTCGTATTCGTGTTCGCGATGGTCAACGGGATATCCCTCGGCATCACCGACTCGAATCCCATTTCCTCCGCGTTCGTCGTCACCGTGGTCCTGATGGCGGGCATCGGCTTGCGCGATCCGATCGTCGGGATGATGGCCGCGACGGTCCTGCTGGTGTCGACCAGCGAGGCCTGCGACATGCAGCAGGACCGGTCGACCGGCTGGCGGCTGGGCACCAACCGGACGATCCAGTTCCGCTTCCAGGTCGCCGGCATCGTGATGGGCGCGATCATGGCCGTCGTGTTCGCCAAGCTCTTCATGAGCGCGTATCCGGTGCTGGGCCTCGACCAGACGACGATGCCCGCCGACAAGCAGCCGGCGCAATGGACGTCGGCGATGACCTACAAGTTCGTCGGCGTACTGCGCAGCCTCACCGACGACAAGCCCTACCAGCGCACGGCGATCTGGATTGGCATCCTGATCGGATTCGTGACCGAGTTCCTGCGCAAGTACATCAAGTCGCGCGAGCGATACAAGGCGTTCGTGAATTCGGGGCGGGTCGGCTTCAGCACCGACTTCGTCCTCGATGCCGTCGTGCTTCCGTCGCCCTATGCGTCGTCGTTCGGCGGATTCCTCAACCTGATGACGTCGGCGTGGTTCGCAGGCGGCGGTGTGCTGTCGAGCTTCATCAACAGCTTGCCGAAGCGCAAGGACAAGCCCGCGGCGTTGCCGAGCGACATGAGCACGACCTCGCTGGTCGGCGGAGGCTTGATCGCGGGCGACGCCTTGGCCGCGCTGGGCCTCGGCCTCGCGGGACTGCTGGGCACGGTGTTCGGCTGACGGCGCGGGCGCCGGCGGCTTCGGGCAGCCGCTAAACTGGTATTGCTCAGCCAGGGAGGCGCGACCCGCCGAGCCAAGGCCGGAGCCGTTCTGCTGACGCTTGCGCGGCTTTGGCCGATGGTCCAGCCATAGACCAGTAGAATACCAATTGACTAACTGGTATTTCCGGTACTAAGCTAGCCGGATTCCTCGTTTGCAGGCATCGAATCCGTTGACCCCCGCCCGATCCATGGCGATCCGCTACCACATCGGCATCGACGGCGGCGGCACGCACACCCGCGCGCGACTCGCGTCCGCGGCCGGTCCGGCGCTGGGCTTTGCCGCGTCGGGTCCGTCCGCGCTCGGTCAGGGGATCGATCAGGCATGGAAGCATATCGTGCAAGCCGTCGATGGCGCGTTTGCCGACGCGGGAGTCCCGCCCGCCCCGCGCGAGCAATGCGCGCTGGGTCTCGGGCTCGCCGGCGCCAACGTGCGGCAACGCTGCGAAGAGTTCCTCCTCCGCGCGCCGCCGTTCGGTGAGATCGCGCTGGACACCGACGCGTATACGACCTTGCTCGGCGCACACGAAGGACGGCCCGGCGCGATCGTCGCAGCCGGCACCGGCAGCGTCGGTGAAGCGCTGCGCCGCGATGGCCTGCGCGTGGCGGTCGGCGGATGGGGATTTCCCGTCGGCGACGAAGGCAGCGGCGCATGGCTGGGATTGCGCGCGATGCGCGAGACGCATCGCGCCATCGACGGCCGCGCGCGCGTCGGTCCGCTGGTCGGAGCGGTTCTTGCGCTGGCGGGCACGTCGCGCGAGGCGCTGCTGGGCTGGTGCGATCGACCGGGGCAGAACGCCTATGCCGAGCTCGCGCCGCTGGTGTTCGACGCGGCCGCACCGATCCGTTTGCCGCCGCCTGCTCGATCGCGCGGCGCGCTCGCTCGAGGAAATAGCCGCCGCGCTCGATCCCGAGGGCGAGCTGCCGCTGGCGGTTTTCGGCAGCATCGGGCAAAGACTGCTGCCTCGCTTCGAACCATCGATCCGGGCGCGATGCGTGGAGCCGGCGGGGGATGGCGCCGACGGCGCGCTTCGCCTCGTCCGCCAGGCGCTCAGTGGGCTTGGCGAAAGCGTGCGATGAAGGACCGCCCGTTCGAGTTCCGCGCCGATGCGAGAGCGGCCTCGCCGCTGTACATGCAGCTCGCGCAAAAACTCGCGCAGGCGATACGCAACCACGACTACCAGCCCGACGAGGCGCTGCCGTCCGAGCGCGTGCTGTCCGAATCGCTGAGCCTCTCGCGCGTGACGGCGCGCAAGGCGATCGATCAGCTGGTCGAGCAGGGACTGGTCGTGCGCCGGCGCGGCTCGGGCAACTACATCGCGCCGCGGCTCGAGCAGCCGCTGTCGCGTCTGACCAGTTTTTCCGAGGAGCTGCACCAGCGCGGTTTCACGCCTTCGTCGCGCTGGCTCGCGCGCGTCTGCACCGCGGCGGCGCCCGACGAGCAGCTCTCGCTGGGCTTGTCGCCGGGCTCGCGCGTCGCGCGCCTCGAGCGCCTGCGCCTGGCCGACGACGTGGTGATGGCGTACGAAGTCAGCGTGCTCCCTGAACAGGTGCTGCCCGATCCTTCGCAGGTCGATGCGTCGCTGTACGCCCATCTGGCGATGCTGGGACGCGCACCGGTGCGCGCGCTGCAGCATCTGCGGGCGCTCAACGCCGATTCGCGTTTGGCGCAATTGCTCGAAGTGCCGACCGGACGCGCGGTCCTGTTCATCACGCGGGTCGGCTATCTGGACACCGGGCAGGCGGTCGAGCTCACGCATTCGTATTGCCGCAGCGACTATTACGATTTCGTCGCCGAAATGAGGCGCGAGGCGTGAGCCCGTTGCGCATCGAAGGTCACATCCTGACGCCGCAGGGGTTCGTGCGCGGCGCGCTCGAGCATCGCGACGGCCGCATCGCGACGCATCGAAGGCACGCCGCGAACCGAGGAGCAGGCGAGGAGCGAAGCGCGAACGCTGGTGCTGCCCGGCTTCATCGACCTGCACGTGCACGGCGGCGGCGGCAGCGACACGATGGAAGGCGGCGACGCGATCGCAGGTCATCGCGCGGCTGCATGCGCGGCACGGCACGACGTCGCTGCTGGCGACGACGATGACGGCGCCGCTGGCCGACATGCGAAGCGGCGATGCGAGCGCTGGCGCCCGCCTGCGCGCAGCCGCGCGAGCGGCGCGGCGCGCGTGCTGGGCGTGCACCTGGAAGGCCCGTACATCAATCCCGGCAAGCTCGGTGCGCAGCCCGATTTCGCGCGCGCCGGCCTCGATCGCGGAAGTCACGCGCGCTGCACGCGCTGGCGCCGATCCGGCTGATCACGCTGGCGCCCGAGCTGCCGGGCAACCTCGACCTCATCGCCGCGCTGCGCGAGGCCGGCTTCCAGCGTCCAGATCGGCCACACGCTGGGCAGCTACGAGGACGGCGTCGCGGCGCTCGAACGCGGCGCCGCCGGCTTCACCCACCTGTTCAACGCGATGACCGGCATGCACCACCGCGAGCCGGGCATCGTCGGCGCGGCGCTGGCGCATGCGCGCTACGCGGAGATCATTCCCGACCTGCTGCACGTGCACCCGGGCGCGATCCGCGCCGCGCTGCGCGCGATTCCCGTGCCTGTTCTGCGTGACCGATTCGACCGCCGCGACCGGCATGCCCGACGGCGACTACCGGCTCGGCACGCCAGCGCGTCACCAAATGCCTGGGCGGCGTGCGCCTGGCCGACGGCACGCTGGCCGGCAGCACGCTGACGATGGACCAGGCGCTGCGCAATCTGGTCGACGATCGGCCTGCCGCTCGAGGACGCGTCGCGCCGCGTGTCGACCTATGCCGCCGACTACCTCGGGCTGGCCGACCGCGGCCGCCTGGTCGACGGCGCGTGCGCCGACCTCGTGCGTGCTCGATCGCGACCTGCAGCTGCAGCGAGTCGATCGTCGAAGGAGAGGAGATTGACCTCGCGGATGCTTGAAGAAGCGCGCGAGGCGCCCGATGCGGTGGCCCGTCTGCTGGCGGCCGATCGCGACGCCTACGCGTCGCTGGGCGCCGATCTGCGCGACCATCCGCCGCTGTCGCTGCTGACGGTCGCGCGCGGCAGCTCCGACCACGCCGCGCACTACATGGCCTACCTGATCATGGCGCGCCTCGGCCGCCTGGTGACGTCGCTGCCGATGTCGCTGATCACGCTGTACCAGTCGCGGCTGCGACTGCGAAGGCCTGGTTTCGCTGGCGTTTTCGCAGTCGGGCCAGAGCCCGGACCTGGTCGTGCCGATGCGCTTCTTCCGCGACGGCGGCGCGCGCACCGTCGCCTTCGTCAACGACGCGGCGTCGCCGCTCGCCGCGGCCGCGCAATGGGTCTTTCCGCTGCACGCCGGCGACGAGACCAGCGTCGCCGCGACCAAGAGCTACATCGCGCAGCTCGTCGCCGGCGCGCGCGCTGGTCGCGGCATGGCAGAACGACGCGATCGCTGCGGACGGCGCTGGACGACCTGCCCGCGCGCTGCGAGCGCGCCGCGCAGCAGGACTGGTCGGCCGCGATCGACGCGCTGCGCCGACGCCGACCGGCTGTTCGTCATCGGCCGCGGCACTGGGCCTCGCGATCGCGATGGAAGCGGCGCTCAAGTTCAAGGAGGTCTGCGGCATCCAGGCCGAGGCCTTCTCGGGCGCCGAAGTCAGGCACGGGCCGATGGCGCTGGTCGACGAAGGCTATCCGCTGCTGGTGTTCGCGCCGCGCGGCCCGGCGCAGGCCGGGCTTGCTGGCGCTGGCCGACGACATGCGACGGCGCGGCGCGCGCGTGCTGCTGGCCGCGCCCGCCGGCACGCCGGGCAGCGAGCTGCCGCTGGTGGCGAGCGATGCCGAGGACCTCGACCCGATCGCGGCGATCCAGAGCTTCTATCCGATGGTCGAAGCGCTGGCTCGCGCGCGCGGACGTCGACCCGGACGAGCCGCGCCACCTGGCGAAAGTGACGCGCACGCGATGAGCATGCCGACGGTTCGATCGCTCGTTCGCTTCGCGCGCTGGCCGGCGATGCTTGTGCTCAGCTGCGCACTGCTGGCCTGCGACAGCACCGCGGCGCCCGACAAGGTTCACGTCGAATTCTGGACGATGAGCCTGAAGCCCAAGTTCACCGCGTACTTCAACACGCTGCTATCGAGCTACCAGGCATCGCATCCAGGCGTCGCGCTCGAATGGGTCGACGTTCCCTGGGACGTGATGCAGACCAAGCTGACCGCGGCGATCGTCGCGCGCTCGGCGCCGGCGCTGGTCCAGCTCAACGTGCCGTGGGCGTACGACTATTCGCTGGTCGGCGCGCTGCGCCCGATCGACGAGCTGATGGGCGAAGACCGCGCACTCTATACCGACGGCGCGATCGCCGACCTGACCTTCAACGGCAAGCTCTACGGCTTCCCGCACTACAACAGCGTCAACGTGATGGCGTACAACACGGCGCTGTTCCGCCAGGCCGGCATCACTCAGGTCCCAACGACGCGCGAGGAGCAACTCGCGGTCGCCAAACAGATCCGGGCGCGCACCGGACAGTACGGATTTTCGCCGGCGTTGGGCAAGATCGCCGGCGTCTTTCTGGAGGAGGGTCTGCCGCTGATCGAGCACGGCCGCGCCGTGTTCAATTCGCCGGCGCACGTCGCGCTCGTGGCCAAGCTCGCCGACGCGTACAAGGCGGGCGGCCTCCTGAAGGACAAGCTTTTTTCCGAAGACAACTATCCGGCGTCGATCGACGCTTACAAGTCCGGGCGCATGGCGATGCTCGAGGCGCCTCCCTCCGCGCTGACCCGCGTTCGCGACGACGCACCCGACGTGTACGCGGTCACCGACGTTGCGCCGGTACCGATCGGAGGGCCCGGGATCGCCGCCGGCGGCTGGCTGTTCCATTTCGCCATGCCGCGCGACACGACGGGCCGCGTCGCCGTCGAAGCGGCGGAGTTCGCGAAGTTCCTGACCAACGATCAGAACCAGCTCGCCTTCGCCAAGCTCGCCGGCGCGTTCCCGACGTCGAAAAAGGCCGCCGCCGACCCGCACTTCCAGAACATGCCGATGGACACAGGCGCGTACGGCAAGGCGATGGCGATCGGCGCGAAGAGCATGAACATCGTGCGCACGCTCTATGTCGCCGGCGTGCCGGGATTCGAGCGGCTGAACAAGCGGCTGCAGGACGCCGTCGAGGCGGCGATCATCGGGCGCAGGGACATCCAGGCGGCGCTCGACGACGCGGCGGCGTTCTGGAACAGCAAGCTTTCCAAGTGAGCGTCGACTCCGCGCCCATCGCCGTTACCGACCCGCACGGCGCGCCGGCGGGACGCGCGCCGGACCGCAAGCGCCCGCGCCGATGGCGCAACGCCCCCGCGCGCCAGGCAGGCGCGGCAGGCGTGGCTTTTTCTGGCGCCCGCGCTGGTGCTGCTCGCGGTCTTCACCTTCTGGCCGGTGCTCTGGGGCAGCATCCTCGCCTTCACCGAGTACAAGATCATCACGCCGCCGACCTGGGTCGGCCTGCAGAATTTCGAGGACCTGCTCGACGACCCGGTCTTCTTCATCAGCATCAGGAACTCGCTGCTGTACCTGCTGATCGTGCCGGCGATCCAGCTGGGGGCGATCGCACTGGCGGTGCTGGTCAACAACAACCTGCCGGGCATCAAGCTGTTCCGCGCCGCGTTCTACATGCCGGTCGTCACGTCGGTGTCGGTGGTCGGCATCATGTGGGGATGGATGTACAACGAGCAGGGACTGATCAACGCCGTGCTGCAATGGCTGCACCTGATCAACGATCCGATCGGATGGCTGTCCGATGACCGGCTGGCGCTGTTCTCGCTGATGCTGGTGACGCTGTGGCGCGGCCTGGGCTGGTACATGGTCCTCTACCTCGCCGCGCTGCAGTCGATTCCGAAGGATGTCGAGGAGGCGGCGGTGCTCGACGGCGCCAACCGCTGGCAGCGCTTCTGGCGCGTGACGATTCCGATGATCATGCCGACGATCCTTCTGTGCACGGTGCTGTCGACGCTGTCGGCGATGAAGGTGCTCGAGGAAGTGCTGATCATGACCAAGGGCGGCCCGGTCAGCTCGACCTACACGGGCCTGTATTACGCGTACGACCAGGGAATCCGCGCGTTCAACTTTCCGCGCGCGCTGGCGGCCAGCATGGTGGTCAGCGTGTTCTGCATCGCGATCGCGTGGCTCAACTTCCGCTTCCTGCGGCCGCGGCACCGCTGATGCCAAACGCCCGCGCGATGAACGCCGTCAGCGCCGTTCTCCGCCGCCACACGACGGCGACGCTGCATTACGCGGTGCTGGTCGCGGTCGCGCTGCTGTGCGCCTTCCCGCTGCTGTGGACGCTGTCGGCGGCGATCGGCACCGAGGGCAACGTGTTCGCGTTTCCGTCGTCGCTGCTGCCGCACCGGGTGTCGCTGGCCAATTTCATCGAGGTCTTCCGCGTCGTCGACCTCGGACGCTACTTCTTCAATTCGATCTGGATCACGTTCTGGACGGTCGTGTGGACGGTGCTCGTCTGCTCGCTCGCCGCCTATCCGCTCGCGCGCCTGCACTTCCGCGGCCGGCGCCTGGTATTCGCCGTCATACTCGCCACGCTGATGCTGCCGACCGAGATCAACTTTCTCGTCAACTTCATCACCACGACGCACCTGCGGCTGGTGAACACCTATGCCGGCGTGATACTGCCGACGCTCGCCGGCGCGATCGGCATATTCATCATGAAGAACGCGTTCGAGGAGATTCCGCAGGACCTGCTCGACGCCGCGCGAGTCGACGGCGCGTCCGAGCTGCACATCTTTTTCCGCATCATGCTGCCGCTGGCGCTGCCGCAGATCGGCGCGCTGGTGATCCTGACGACGGTCACCAGCTGGAACAATTTCCTGTGGCCGAGCGTCGTCCTGACCAAGAGCGATCTGATGCCGCTGGCCGTCGGCATCCTGGAGCTGTCGGGCACGTTCGGCAGCTCGACCCGGGTGATCGCCGCCGGCGCGATACTCACCGTCGCGCCGGCGCTGATCGTCTTTTTCTTCGCGCAGCGCTTTTTCATGCGCGGCATGGAAGGCGCGATCAAATGAGGTGCCTGCGATCATGGCGACGCGAAGCAAGACCGTGACGGCCAGGCGCGCGCGCCGGGCGGCCGTGTTCGATCCGGGCGCGCTGGTGATGGTCGGCATCCAGGGCAAGGTGCTCGACGCCGCGCAGGCGGCCTTCCTGCGCAGGAACAGAATCCGCGCCGTCGTGCTCTTCCGCGGCAATCTCGGCAGCGAGTCGGAAGTGCGCGCACTGACGGCCGCCTTGCGCAAGGCGATGGGGCCGAGGGCGCTGATCGGGATCGACCAGGAGGGAGGCGCGGTGGTCCGCGCCACGTTCCTGCCGCACCCGCCGGCGGCGATGGCCCTCGGTGCGGCCGGCACCGCGGTATTGGCGGAAGAAGTCGGCGCCGCGGTGGCGCGCGGCGTCAAGAGCCTCGGCTTCAACTGGAACTTCGCCCCGGTGCTCGACGTGAACAACAACCCGGAAAACCCGGTGATCGCCGAGCGCAGCTTCTCGTCGGATCCTTCCGAAGTCGTGCGGCTGGCCGGCGCCTGGATGCGCGGTGCGCTGCGCGAAGGCGTCGCGTGCTGCATCAAGCATTTTCCGGGACACGGCGACACGCACGTCGATTCGCACCTGGAACTGCCGGTGGTCGACAAGTCGAGGCAGGCATTGCGTGCACTCGAGCTCAAGCCCTTCCGCGCGCTGCAGAGCGCGGCGCCCGCGGTGATGACCGCGCACATCGTCTATCCGCGGATCGATCCCGATCACCCGGCGACCTTGTCGCGCAAGCTGCTGCGCGGGATGCTGCGCGAGGCCTGGGGCTACGACGGCGTGATCATCACCGACTCGTTGGTGATGAAGGCCATCCATCAGCGCTACGGCCACGACCGCGCCGCGGTGATGGCGCTGAAGGCGGGCGCCGACATGGTGATGGCGCTGGGCAGTCAGGACGAGCAGGCCGCCGCCGTGCATGCAATCGCCGCCGCGCTCGCCGACGGCTCGCTCGACGCGCGCCGAATTGCAGCGCTCGCGCGCGCGGCTCGACGCATTGGCCGATCGATACCCGGTGCGGCAGCCACGCTACGCGAAAGTGCGACGCGACGCGGACGAGCGTCTGATGAAACGCGCGTGGGCGCTCGCACTGACACGGATCGGCGACGCCCGGCCGCCGGCTCTGGACCAGCCGGTGCGCGTCGTCACGCAGCGCAGCGTTCCCACCGATGGCGTGTCCGAAGCCGGACCTTCGGGCGACGCGGTGGCAGCGCTTTTCGAAGCCTTCGGCGCAGTCGAGATCGTCCAGGTCGACGACTTGCAAAGCCTCGACTGGGACCGGCTGCCGCACGATGGCCGCGCGACGGTGCTGGCGTCCAACCAGCGCGCGCGCTACGGTGAAAAGTCGCGGCGCTGGCGGCCGCAGCTGCACCTGGCGTTGTGGAACCCGTTCCAGGTGCTGGACGTTCCGGCGCCGGCGCTGGTCAGCTGGGGTTATGCCGACGGCGCGTTGACGGCAGTGCGGGCATGGCTCGAAGGCCGCGCCGCGGCGCCCGGCCATGCGCCGGTGCCGCTCGCTCCGCCTGCGCCCGCTGTTGCCGCGGGTAAATCCGCAGCGGGCTTACCCCGCCGCGCCGTCAAAAGGCGCTGAGCTCGGCGACGAAGTCGTAGGTGTCGCCGCGGTAGATCGACTGCGAGAACTCCACAGCGCGGCCGTCGCGCAGATATCCCAGCCGCTCGACCAGCAAGCCGGCGTCGCCGGCTTGGCCTTCAGAAGCTTCGCCTGCTCGGCGTTGAGCAGCAGCGCATGCAGCCGCTGCAGCGCGCGCACCGGCCGGTTCCCGGCCGCGCTCGAGCGCGTCGTAGAGCGAAGCGTCCACCGCTTCGAGCGACGGCAGGCATGTCGCGTCGATGGTGGCGAACTCGATCGCCATCGGCTCGTCGTCGGCGAAGCGCAGGCGATGGAAACGATAGACCAGCGTGCCGGGACTCAGCGCGAGCTTCAGCGACTCCTCCGGCGTGACCGTGCCTTCCGAGCGCTTGAGCCAGACGCTGCGCGGATGCCGGCCGCGGGCGCGCATGTCCTCGGAGAACGAAGTCAGCTTGGCGAAGTTCTTGTCGATGCGCGTGCAGACGAAGTTGCCGGAGCCCTGGCGGCTCACCAGCAGGCCCTCCGCCGCCAGGCCGTCGATCGCCTTGCGCACGGTGATGCGCGAGATCCCGAGGTCCTCGGCCAGCTGCCGTTCGGAGGGCAGCGCATCGTCGGGCCCGAGGATCCGCTTTTCGATCGCCTCGCGGATCCCGCGCTGCAGCTGCTGGTACAGCGGCAGGTTGTCGTTCGGGTCCAGCGTATTGAGGATTTGTGCCAGCGACGTCATGCGAGGGGCCCCTTCGCCAGCCGCGCGAGGCCGCTGCCCGGCAGCCCAGGCGGCTGGCGTCGAGACCGGCGCGATACCAATGTCATACCAATTCCGGCGCCGGCCGCCGGCGCGGGCTGCCAGGTCCGCCTATCGCTGGGCGCGGCGATGGATGGCCGCTGTCTTTTGCGCATTTGCAACATGTTACCAAATATTTTGTGACAATTGGTAGCATAGTGGCACGCAGTGGTAGTATAGTGGCATCGCATTGGTTTGGGGGTTGGAGTTGCGATCGTACTGGAGGGTTCAATTGCCGCGAAGAGCGTGCAGCGTCCCGACCAGAGCTTACGTCACGACCGGCCGTTTTCCGCATCGCTAGTGCCAGCACCAGGGGGAACGTCATGAAGCTCAGGAAGAAACCCATCGCATCGGCCGTCGCGCTCGCTCTGATGAGCACCGTCATCCCGGTGCGCGCACAGCAAGCCGCTGTGCAAACGCCCGTCCCGTCGTCGCAGCAAGCCGGCGAAGTATCGCCGGCTGTGTCGCAATCGGCCGACTTGAAGGTCGCGCAGGCGACGACGCCGCCGGTCACGACACCGCCCGCGACGACGCCGGGGATAACGGTCACCGTCACCGGCATCCGGTACTCGCTGGAAAAATCTCTCGAGACCAAGCGCAATTCGGATTCGGTCACTCGAAGTCATCACGGCGGAGGACATCGGCAAGCTGCCCGACAAGAACATCGCCGACGCCGTTCAGCGTCTTCCCGGCGTCACGATCAGCTCGTCGGCCGGCGGCGAAGGCGGCTTCGACGAAAACGATCGCGTGAGCCTGCGCGGCACCAATCCCAGCCTGACGCAGACGCTGATCAACGGCCATTCGGTCGCCACGGGCGACTGGTTCGTCCTCGACCAGGTCGGGCCTTGTCGGCCGCAGCGTCAGCTTCTACGCTGCTGCCGTCGGAACTGGTGAGCCAGGTGATCGTGCGCAAGAGCGCGACCGCCGATCTGGTCGAAGGCGGCGTCGCCGGCGCGGTCGACATCATCACGCGCAAGCCGCTGGACTTCGCCAAGCCGTTCACCGTCGAAGGCTCGGTGCAGGCGGTCTACGCCGACCTGCCGAAAAAGACCGACCCGCAGTTCAGCGGGCTGGTCAACTGGAAGAACGACGCCGGCACCGTGGGCGTCCTGATCCAGGCGTTCTCGGAAAAGCGCCACCTGCGCCGCGACGGCCAGGAGACTCTCGGCTACGGCGCCGATCGCGCCCGGACAGCGCGCTGGCCACCGCGCACCCGGACCTGGCCAACGTGCAGTATCCGACGCTGATCGGCTCGACGTTCTTCGAGCAGGAGCGCGAGCGCGAAGGCGGCCTGATCGACATCCAGGTCAAGCCGACCCGCGATCTGACGCTCGACTTCAACGCGTTCTACTCGCACCTGAAGGCGACCAACTACAACCGCAACTGGATGTTCTGGGGAGCGCACGTCTTCAACGGCGGCAATGGCGAAATGCCGACCTCGTACACGGTCAACAATGGCACGGTGACTTCGGCGGTGTTTCCGAACCTGGGCACGGGTATGGCCGCGGCAACACGGCACCAGTACGCGATCGTCGACGAGATCTTCCGTCCAGGAAGCTACGCCGAGACGCAGTTCTACAACCTCGATGCGAAGTGGCGCGCCAGCGATCGGCTGACCTTTACCGGCCAGGTCGGGCTATACCAAAGGCACCGGCAAGACGCCCAAGCAGGACGTGTTCGAAGGCGACGTGTTCAACACCGGCGCCACTTACCAGATGCACGGCATCTCGTCGCCGGTCGACGTATCGTTTCCGAGCGGCAACCCGTCGAACTTCGCCGGCACCTCGCTCGACTGGATCTTCGGCGCGAGCCCCGCCTCGTCGGAAGACAAGGAAACCTACGGCCAGTTCGACGGCATCTATCAGATGAACCAGGGTGCGTTCACCAATCTGAAATTCGGCGTCCGCGCGGCGCGAGCACAAGCGCGAAACTCACCAGGTGAGCAAGGTCCGAATTTCGCCGGGCCGGATCCGTTCGCTCCTGCCAATCTGCCGATGTGGAACGGCGAGACCTATCCCGGCAACTTCGCCAGCGGTCTGGGCGGCAACTTCCCGCGCAACGTCTGGCAGCTCTCGCCGAGCGAGCTCGAGCGCTGGGGTGACCTCTACTCGAACCGCGATCCGGTCACGCGTCGGGACTGGTCAGCCGAGTTCGCGCTCAAGGAAAAGGTCGGCGCGGCCTACGTCATGAGCGAACCTCGAAGGCCAGGGCTGGAGCGGCAACATCGGTATCCGGTTCGTGCAGACCAAGGAGCGCGTGCTGGTCAACGTGGGGCTGCCCAATTGCCCAGTAGGTTCAGCGACGTGTCCGGGCGTGCCCAACGCGATCACGACGTCCGCCTTCGGATCGTTCTACCAGACGCCGGTCGAGCATACCTACAACGATGTCCTGCCGAGCGCGAACTTCAAGTGGGATTTGAACCGCGATCTGGTCGGACGCTTTGCGATCGCGCGTACGATGGCGCGGCCGGACTACAGCGCGCTCGGCGGATCGATCTCCGCCGACGACACGACCCACACCGGCAGCGGCGGCAACCCGGACCTGAAGCCGATCCGCTCGACCAACGTCGACGCGGCCCTCGAGTGGTACTTCCAGCCGAGGTCGCTGCTGTCGGCGGGTCTTTTCTACATGGACCTGAGCAACTACGTCGCCTTCGGCGTCCACCCGGTGACGCTGCTCAACATCAAGACCGGAACGTACGACACGTACCAGATCTCGTCGCCGAGTCAACAGCAGCGGCACGGTGAAGGGCCTCGAGCTCGCCTGGCAGCAGGAATTCGGGTATGGCTTCGGCGTCCAGGCGAACTACACCTACGCCGACGCCAAGGAAACCGGCGGCCACGACCTGGTCGGCGCCTCGAAGAACACCTACAACCTGATCGGCTACTACGAGAACTACGGGTTCAGCGCGCGGCTGGCGTATACCTTCCGGTCGGCGTTCTTCGTCGGTCTCGATCGGAGCACGGCCGAGTACCAGGACGACACGGGAACGCTCGCGGCCTCGCTGTCATACGCGCTCACCAAGAATTTCACGCTGACTTTCGATGCGTTGAACCTCAACAATCCGACGCTCAAGTACTACGGTGCCAACACCGACCAGCCTCGGGCGTTCTACAAGAACGGACGGCAGTACTACGCCGGCGTGCGCATCAGTTTCTGAACGCCTGAACGAACGATCTCTCCTCGCCCTTAGCGTTACGGCACGGCGGAGCAGCAAAGCTGCTCCGCTTTTTTTCGTCCGCGACCTTGAAGCGTTTGCGAAAGCGCGCCGGCCGGCAGTTTATGATCGGAGCGTGCGAACTCGCCGCGCCGGGAAATCAACCGTGACGCCAACCGATCCGAAAAGAGCGCCCGCTCCGACGCCTGCGGGCGCCGATCTGCGCGGCGCTGCTGATCGTG
This sequence comes from uncultured beta proteobacterium, assembly GCA_963697485.1. Taxonomy (GTDB): domain Bacteria; phylum Pseudomonadota; class Gammaproteobacteria; order Burkholderiales; family Casimicrobiaceae; genus PALSA-1003. The sequence continues at coordinate 54,992 of CAVOOD010000003.1, read as the reverse complement.
GCCGCAGGTCTCTGCGGCTGCTCCCGGTTCGCGTCGCCCGGCGCCGATATGTCCAAAGCCGTCGCCGCGGCCAAAGCGACGACTGCTCCCCGGCAGGGATTCGTTTACAGTCCATACAAATACCTGCCGGTCGCGTTCGATCCCGCTTCGCATGCGATGTCGTCCGCGGTGCTGGGAAGGACCTCGCCGGTGATCGGGGCCGGCGGTTCGATGCTGCCCTCCGGCGTCGACGCGCTGACCTGGGCGTTCGCGACCGGCGAATGCGGGGCCGAAAACTGGGAGGGCATCGATGCCCAGGACGTGGCCGACGCCAACGTCGCGGCCTTCGAGCGCGCCGGCGTCGACTACGTCATCTCGACCGGCGGCGCCGCCGGTATCTTCACCTGCGCGACCGATGCCGGCATGGAGCGATTCATCGCGCGTTACGACTCGCCACGCCTGATCGGCATCGACTTCGACATCGAGGCCGGGCAGACGGCTGACGGTTTGGGGGCGCTGGTGCAGCGCGTCCGGAGCGCGCAGTTCCGTCACCCTCGCCTGCGGTTCAGCTTCACGCTGGCCACGCTGGCCGCGAGCGATGGCAGCCTGGGGAGCCTGAACGCCCTGGGCGAGCAGGTCCTGCAGGCGATCCGTGGCGCCGGCCTCGGCGACTACTACGTCAATCTCATGGTCATGGACTACGGCGCGGCGATTCCAGGGAATTGCGTGGTGATCGCAGGTGTTTGCGATATGGGCAAGTCCGCGATCCAGGCCGCCGAAAACGTCCATGTCCGATACGGTATTCCGATGAATCGCATCGAGTTGACGCCGATGATCGGCGTCAACGACGTCACCGCCAACGTGTTCACGCTCGATGACGCCCTGCTGACGGCGCGGTTCGTCAGCGCCCGTCGGCTGGGCGGCCTGCATTTCTGGTCGCTGGACCGGGACGCGCGTTGCGCGCCCGGCGAGGCGCCGGGCGCGTCGCCGGTCTGCAACACACACGACGGCGTGCCGAGCCTGGCTTATACCCGCGCATTCCGCCAAGGCATCGAGTCGGGCGCGGAACTCGAGGGCGCCGGCCATTTTCCAAGCAGCGTCGAACGGAGGTAGCCATGCGTGCGATCGCAGTGTCATTACTCTTGCTTTTTGTCGCCGGTTGCGCGACCCAGGCCGAACGCGCCGCGCAGGTGCAGCGCGAGGTCGAGCAGATGATCCAGCTCTACGGTCCGGGCTGCGAAAAGCTGGGCTACAAGAGCGACAGCGACCCGTGGCGCGAGTGCGTGTTGCGTCTTGCCCAGCGAGACGACCGCTACAACCGCTATCCGATCAGCACCAACTGCTTCGGCCATCGCGGATTCATGCAATGCACGACGTTTTAGCCGCCTAGGCCCCGAGTCTGCTCGCGTGCAGCCGGCGAACCGCGAGCGCCGACGACGACCAGGTATGGGTAGCGCGGCATGACCGGTGTTGGGCGGCGGGCTCGCGAGTCCGCCTTCCATCGAGCCAGCGACGCGGCGTTCGTTTCCCATGCCGCTACCGCAGTCACTGGCGCGTGACCGCCGCGCAACAGCCGCCCCGACTACTAAAAAAAATAAATCAATGGCTTAGCCGTAGTCGGTAGTCCACAGGGTTTGTAAAAGTTACACGCCCTCAAAAATTACCGTGCGCTCATACGCGGATCGCCTCCAAAAGGAGAATGATCGTCATATCGCGTCAATCGCTAGCCTGCGCAAACTTGTGCATAATTTGTCGATCATTTGCCGCAGCGGACGCGACCTGAATCACGATCCGACTCGTGCCATCGGAGACTTGCCATGAAAGTCATTGAACGCTCGATAACCCCGGCCAATGAAATGACGGTCATTCTCGGCGCGCTCAACGCGCTGCGCCGAGGCGACGCCGGAGTGCGGCTGCCAGCCAGCTGGCTCGGCGTATCGGGGCGCGTCGCCGACGTATTCAACGAAGTGGTCGAGCGCAACGAGCGGATGGCGAGCGAGCTCGAGCGGCTTTCGCGCGTCGTCGGCAAGGAAGGCAAGCTCGGCAAGCGCGGGTCGCTCGGCGACGTCACCGGCTTCTGGCGCGACTCGATCGGCGCGGTGAACATGCTGATCGACGATCTGGTGCATCCGACCAGCGAAACCGCGCGGGTCATCGGCGCGGTCGCACAGGGCGACCTGTCGCAGACGATGGCGCTGGAGGTCGACGGCGCGCCGCTGCAGGGCGAGTTTCTGCGCACGGCGAAGACCGTGAACAAGATGGTCGATCAGCTCGGATCGTTCGCCGCCGAAGTCACGCGCGTGGCGCGCGAGGTAGGCACCGAGGGCAAGCTCGGCGGACAAGCGAAGGTCAAGGGCGTCGCAGGTACGTGGAAGGACCTGACCGAAAGCGTCAACTCGATGGCGAGCAACCTGACCGCACAGGTGCGCAACATCGCCGACGTGACGACCGCGGTCGCGACCGGCGACCTGTCGAAGAAGATCACCGTCGACGTCAAGGGCGAGATCCTCGAGCTCAAGAACACGATCAACACGATGGTCGATCAGCTGCGCTCGTTCGCAGCGGAAGTGACGCGCGTGGCGCGCGAGGTCGGCACCGAAGGCAAGCTCGGCGGCCAGGCCGACGTCAAGGGCGTGGCGGGCACGTGGAAGGACCTGACCGAGAGTGTCAACTCGATGGCGAGCAACCTGACCGGCCAGGTGCGCAACATCGCCGACGTGACCAAGGCGGTGGCCGGCGGCGACCTGTCGAAAAAGATCACCGTCGACGTCAAGGGCGAAATCCTCGAGCTCAAGAACACGATCAACACGATGGTCGACCAGCTGTCGTCGTTCGCCTCGGAAGTGACGCGCGTCGCGCGAGAGGTCGGCACCGACGGACGCCTGGGCGGACAGGCCGACGTGCAGGGTGTGGCGGGAACGTGGAAGGACCTGACCGAGAGCGTCAACTCGATGGCGAGCAACCTGACCGCACAGGTGCGCAACATCGCCGATGTGACGACCGCGGTCGCGACCGGCGACCTGTCGAAGAAGATCACCGTCGACGTCAAGGGCGAAATCCTCGAGCTCAAGAACACGATCAACACGATGGTCGATCAGCTGCGCTCGTTCGCAGCGGAAGTGACGCGGGTGGCGCGCGAGGTCGGCACCGAGGGCAAGCTCGGCGGCCAGGCCGACGTGCAGGGAGTCGCCGGAACGTGGAAGGACCTGACCGACAGCGTGAACTTCATGGCCAGCAATCTGACCGGCCAGGTGCGCAATATCGCCGACGTCACCACCGCGGTTGCGACCGGCGACCTGTCGAAGAAGATCACCGTCGACGTCAAGGGCGAGATCCTCGAGCTCAAGAACACGATCAACACGATGGTCGATCAGCTGTCGTCGTTCGCGTCCGAGGTGACGCGGGTGGCGCGCGAGGTCGGCACCGAAGGCGCGCTCGGCGGCCAAGCCGACGTGCAGGGCGTGGCGGGCACCTGGAAGGACCTGACCGAGAGCGTGAACTCGATGGCCAGCAACCTGACCGGCCAGGTGCGCAACATCGCCGACGTGACCAAGGCGGTGGCGAGCGGCGACCTGTCGAAGAAGATCACCGTCGACGTCAAGGGCGAGATCCTCGAGCTCAAGAACACGATCAACACGATGGTCGATCAGCTGCGCTCATTCGCCTCCGAAGTGACGCGGGTGGCGCGCGAGGTCGGCACCGAAGGCGCGCTCGGCGGACAAGCCGACGTGCAGGGTGTGGCGGGCACCTGGAAGGACCTGACCGAGAGTGTGAACTCGATGGCCAGCAACCTGACCGGCCAGGTGCGCAACATCGCCGACGTGACCAAGGCGGTGGCGAGCGGCGACCTGTCGAAAAAGATCACCGTCGACGTCAAGGGCGAGATCCTCGAGCTCAAGAACACGATCAACACGATGGTCGATCAGCTGCGCTCGTTCGCCTCCGAAGTGACGCGGGTGGCGCGCGAGGTCGGCACCGAAGGGCGTCTGGGCGGGCAGGCCGATGTGCAGGGTGTGGCCGGCACCTGGAAGGACCTGACCGACAGCGTGAATTTCATGGCCAGCAACCTGACCGGCCAGGTGCGCAACATCGCCGACGTGACGAAGGCGGTCGCGAGCGGCGACCTGTCGAAAAAGATCACCGTCGACGTCAAGGGCGAAATCCTCGAGCTCAAGAACACGATCAACACGATGGTCGACCAGCTCTCGTCGTTCGCGTCGGAAGTCACGCGGGTGGCGCGCGAGGTCGGCACCGAGGGGATACTCGGCGGCCAGGCCGACGTCAAGGGCGTGGCGGGCACGTGGAAGGACCTGACCGACAGCGTGAACTTCATGGCCGGCAACCTGACCAGCCAGGTGCGCGGCATCGCGAAGGTGGTGACCGCGGTGGCCAACGGCGCGTTGCAACAGAAGCTCACCGTGGCGGCCAAGGGCGAGATCGCCGCGCTGTCCGACACCATCAACAGCATGATCGACACGCTGGCGACGTTCGCCGACCAGGTGACGACCGTGGCGCGCGAAGTCGGCGTCGAGGGCAAGCTCGGCGGGCAGGCGAAGGTCCCGGGCGCTTCGGGAACGTGGAAGGGGCTGACCGAGAACGTCAACCAGCTTGCCGCGAACCTGACGACGCAGGTGCGCGCCATCGCCGAGGTGGCGACCGCCGTCACGCAGGGCGACCTGACGCGCTCGATCACCGTCGAGGCGCGCGGCGAGGTGGCAGCGCTCAAGGACACGACCAACGAAATGATCCGCAACCTGCGCGACACGACGCAGAAGAACACCGAGCAGGACTGGCTGAAGACCAACCTCGCCAAGTTCAGCCGCATGCTGCAGGGACAGAAGGACCTGAACACCGTCGGCCGGCTGATCCTGTCCGAGCTCGCGCCGGTCGTCACCGCGCAGCACGCGGTGTTCTACGTGCTCGATTCGACCGTGGCGACACGCCGCGGCTCACGCTGCTCGCGAGCTACGGCTCCAAGGGCCAGAGCGCGATCGGCAGCCAGATCGAGCTCGGCGAAGGTCTGGTCGGCCAGTGCGCGATCGAAAAGGAAAAGATCCTGCTGGCCGACGTGCCGCGCGACTACATCACGATCTTCTCCGGCCTCGGCGGTGCGTCGCCGCAGAACATCCTGGTGATACCGGTGATCTTCGAGGGCCAGGTCAAGGGCGTGCTCGAGCTCGCCTCGTTCGAGCGCTTCAGTCCGACGCACGAAGCCTTCCTCGATCAGCTCGCGGAAAGCATCGGCATCGTGATCAACACGATCGAGGCCAACACCCGCACCGAGGACCTGCTGACGCAGTCGCAGTCGCTGGCGCAGGAGCTGCAGAGCCGGCAGGAGGAGCTGCAGCAGACCAACCAGGAGCTCGAGGACAAGGCCGGCCTGCTGGCGCACCAGAACCAGGAAGTCGAGCGCAAGAACCAGGAAGTCGAGCAGGCGCGGAAAGCGCTGGAGGAAAAGGCGGAACAGCTGGCGCTCACCTCGAAGTACAAGTCCGAGTTCCTGGCCAACATGTCGCACGAGCTGCGCACGCCGCTCAACAGTCTGCTGATCCTGTCCGATCAGCTGTCCCGCAACACGGAGAGCAACCTTTCGTCGAAGCAGGTCGAGTTCGCCAAGACGATCCACGCCTCGGGCAACGACCTGCTGACGCTTATCAACGACATCCTCGACCTGTCGAAGATCGAGTCCGGCACGGTGCTGGTCGATCCGACCGACCTGATGCTCGGTGAGCTGCGCCGCTATGTCGAGCGCACGTTCCGCCACGTCGCCGAGGCGAAGAATGTCGATTTCTTCATCCGTCTCGACCCGAAGCTGCCCAAGTCGATGTTCGCCGACAGCAAGCGCCTGCAGCAGGTGCTGAAGAACCTGCTGTCGAACGCCTTCAAGTTCACGCACGAAGGCCACGTGACCTTGAGCATCGAGTCGGTCAAGAGCGGTTGGCAGCCGGAAAACGAGAACCTCAACCGCGCTCCGGATGTCATTTCGTTCTCGGTCAGCGATACCGGCATCGGCATCTCGCCGGAGAAGCAGCAGATCATCTTCGAGGCATTCCAGCAGGCCGACGGCAGCACCAACCGCAAGTATGGCGGGACCGGGCTGGGACTGGCGATCAGCCGCGAGCTTTCGCGTCTGCTCGGCGGCGAGATCCGGCTGGTCAGCGCACCGCGCGTCGGCAGCACGTTCACGCTGTACCTGCCGCAGATCTACACGTCGCCGCGTCCGCGCAAGGCTGCGGCGCCGCGTCCGGGCGCCGATGCCTCGCTTTACGGCAAGACCGCGCCGGTCGCGCCCGAGGTTTCGGCCGAACGCGCGGAAGAACGACCGGCCGTCGAGTACCGGGGGAACGGTGAGGATCGAATGCACGCCGACGCGGAGGATGCCGCGCAATTACCCGCACATCTGATCAATGAAGTCGGCGACGACCGCGATTCGATCAGTCTCGGCGACAAGACGCTGCTGATCGTCGAAAACGATCTGGGGTTTGCGCGCTTCCTCCTCGATGCGGCGCGCGAGCAGGGTTTCAAGGGCATCGTGACCTCGGAGGGCGTGGCGGCACTTGCGCTGGCCAGCCAGTTCCATCCTTCGGCGATCAGCCTCGACCTCTTCCTGCCCGATATCAACGGTTGGCGGGTGCTGCACCGGCTCAAGAACGACGCCGCGACGCGGCACATTCCGGTCGCCATCATCTCGACCGACGAATCGCGAGAGCAGGCGCTGGACGCCGGCGCGTATTCGTTCGTCGCGAAGCCGATCCAGAACAAGGACGTCCTCGACTCGCTGCTGGCGAGCCTTAACCGGTTCGCGCAGCGCCCCGAGAAACGCCTGCTGGTGGCCTCGGCGGACCCGCAGATGCGCGAGCAGGTCGTCGCCTATTTGCATGCCGATGACGTGCGCATCATGTCGGTTGGCGACCGCAGCGCCGCGGCAGACCTGGTCGAGCGGGAAGGCATCGACTGCCTGGTGCTCGACGCCAAGCTGTCGTTGGGACACGGCGCTTCGTCCGCCGACGAGGGCGAAGGCGAACCCCGGCTCGACAGCCTGCCGATCCTGCTCTACGGCGGCGAAAAGGGCGCGATGGAGCTCGACGGCTGGCGCAGCCTCGCCCGCAACGTCGTCGTGCGCGACGTGCAGTCGCTCGAGCGCCTGCTCGATCAGGCCAGCCTGTTCCTGCATCGCGACCCGGCGCGAATTCCCGAAGCGCACCGCACGGTGCTGCGCCGGCTGCACGAGTCGAACCACGTGCTGAAGGACAAGCGCGTGATGATCGTCGACGATGACGTGCGCAACATCTTCGCGCTGTCGTCGCTGCTCGAGGATCAGGGCATGGCCGTCGTATCGCACGACAACGGGCGCGATGCGATCCGCCACCTGCAGGCGCAGCCCGACATCGACGTCGTGCTGATGGACATCATGATGCCCGAGCTCGACGGGGTCGACACGATCCGGGAGATCCGCAAGATTCCGGCCTGCCGGGACCTGCCGATCATCGCGGTGACCGCGAAGGCGATGAAGGGCGACCGCGAAAAATGCATGGAAGCCGGCGCATGGGACTACCTGTCCAAGCCGGTCGATACCGAGCTGATGGTCGGCGTGTTGCGCGCCTGGCTGTCGCGCTGATCGGAATTCGCCTGTCATCAGCGACCATGCCGAAAATCAGGGCAGCCGGCCGAAGGAGATGCAGCGCGTGAGCGACGCAGGCAAGGCAAACATTCTCGTCGTCGACGATCGGCCGGACAAGCACGTCGTATTCCGGGCGATTCTCGACGAGCTCGAGCAGAACCTGTACGCGGCGACCTCCGGTGAGGAGGCGCTGCGGCAGGTGCTGCAGCGCGATTTCGCCGTCATCCTGCTCGACGTCAACATGCCGGGAATGGACGGTCTCGAGACGGCGGCGCTGATCCGCAGCCGCACGAAATCGGCGCACATTCCGATCATTTTCATCACCGCCGACTACACCGACGAAGTGCGCATCAGCAAAGGCTATTCGCTGGGCGCGGTCGACTACCTGAGCTCACCGGTCGTTCCCGAGATCCTGCGCTCGAAGGTCAAGGTGTTCGTCGACTTGTACCTGCTGGCCGAGCAAGCCAAGCGCCGCGCCGAGGAGCATCTGGCACTGGCCGAGGAGCGCGCGGCGCGCTCGGCGGCCGAACGCGCGAACGCGCGCTTCGCCTTTCTTGCCCAGGCCAGCGCCGCACTGTCGCGATCGCTCGAATTCGATGCGACGGCGCATGAGCTGATGCGGCTGGCGGTTCCGTTCCTGGCCGACGCAGCGGCGCTGACTTTTCCCGGCGAGGAAGGCATCGAGGCGCGCACCGAGCTCGCCTGGAGCAATGCATTGCCCGGCGAGCCGCTATGCACCGAATCGGTTCCCGCGGTCGAGTGCGGCTGGTGGCGCGACGCGATCGCCCGCGTGCTGGGCAGCGGCGTCAGCGAATCCTTCCCCGAGCTGTCGGGACCGCAAGCGAGCAACGGCTCGGGCGGCCCGTCGACCGCGCAGCCCGAGATTCCGCGCGGATCGCCGCTGCATTCGCTGGTGATCATCCCGCTGCTCGCACGCGGGCGGACGATAGGCGTGATATCGCTGGGCACGAATTCGGCCGGGCGCACGATCGATGCCGATCTGGTGGCGGTCGCAAGCGACGTCGCCAGCCGCGCCGCCATCGCGCTCGACAATGCGCTGCTGTACCGGAAGATCCACGAGCAGGACCGGCGCAAGAACGAGTTTCTCGCGATGCTTTCGCACGAGCTTCGCAACCCGCTGGCGCCGATCACCAACGCCGTTCACGTCATGCAGACCAACGACACCGACGCGAAAAGGCACGACTGGGCGCGCGAAGTGATCGGCCGCCAGGTCAAGCAGCTCTCCCGCCTGGTCGACGACCTGCTCGATGTGTCGCGGATCACGCAGAACAAGATCGAGCTCAAGATCGAACCGGTCGACGTCGCCGCAGTCGTCGCCGTCGCCGTCGAGACCGTGCGGCCGCTGATCGACGCGCAGGAGCACGCACTGAGCGTGCTGCTGCCCGAGCAGCCGATGCGCATCCGCGGCGATTTCGCGCGACTGGCGCAGGTCCTGGCGAATCTGTTGAACAACGCGGCCAAATACACCGACCGCAAGGGGCGGATCGCGCTGACCGCCGAGCAGGAAGGCGCCGAAATCGTCTTCCGCGTTCGCGATTCGGGCATCGGCATTCCCGCGTCTGCGCTGCCGACGATCTTCGAGCTCTTCACGCAGGTCGAGCAGACGCTCGACCGCTCGCAGGGCGGTCTCGGCATCGGGCTGACGCTGGTCGAGCGGTTGGTCCGGATGCAGGGCGGAAGCGTGGCCGCATTCAGCGCGGGCAAGAATCTCGGCAGCGAGTTCACCGTGCGCCTGCCGGCGATGCCGGTCGACCAGCGCGTCGCGGCCGGACGCCGCGCGGCGGAGCGCTACACCGCATCGAGCCCCGGCGAGTTCGCGATACTGATCGTCGACGACAACCGCGACGCGACCGACAGCATGGCGATGCTGCTCGCCATGGAAGGCTACGACGTCCGCGTCGCCTACGACGGGCCGCAGGCGCTGGAGGCGGTGCGCGCCTCGCCGCCGGACGTCATCCTGCTCGACATCGGTCTGCCCGGCATGGACGGCTTCCAGGTCGCGCAGCGCGTGCGCGCCGATCCGGGCAACAGCTCGATCGTCATCGTCGCGGTTTCCGGCTACGGACAGGAAGAGCACCGTGCTCGCTCGACCGAGGCCGGCTGCGACCACCATCTGGTCAAGCCGATCGAGCCCTCCGTCGTCAGCGAGCTGCTGGCCTCGCTGCACTCGAGGCGGCCTGGGGCATCGTCGGAGAACATCGTCCGCCTGCGCAGGAGCGCCGACTAGCGCGATCGTTCTCGCCGGCCCGCCCGTCGATAGTGTGGCGCTATCGATATGATCCAATAAATAAAATTGAACTATCGCCCTCGGTCGGCGATCATATCGATCGTCAATCGACCAACCTGACGGAGAGCAATAACCATGTCCGAGACCAGCCATCGATTCCCCAACCGAGAAGGCGAGCGCGTCCCCGAGGTTTCATTGCGCGTCCGCCGCAACGGCGAGTGGGCGACGCTGACCAGCGCCGACCTGTTCTCGCGCAAGAACGTCGTCGTCTTTTCGTTGCCCGGCGCGTTCACGCCGACCTGCTCGTCGACCCATCTGCCTCGCTACAACGAGCTCGCGCCGGCATTCAAGGCCGCGGGCATCGACGCAATCGTCTGCGTCTCGGTCAACGATCCGTTCGTGATGGAAGCATGGGCGAAAGACCAGGAGGCGGCCAATGTGACGCTGCTGCCCGACGGTAACGGCGAATTCACGCGCAAAATGGGTCTTCTGGTCGACAAGAGCGAGCTCAACTTCGGCCAGCGCTCGTGGCGTTACTCGATGCTGGCGCGCGACGGCGTGATCGAGAAGATGTTCATCGAGCCGGACGAGCCGGGCGATCCGTTCGTCGTCTCGGATGCCGATACCATGCTCACTTACCTGAACCCGAAGGCGAAAAAACCCGATCAGGTGGCTATTTTGACCCGTGAAGGCTGCTCGTTCTGCGCCAAGGCGAAGCGGTTGCTGACCGACGCCGGGATCGCATACGCCGAGGTTCCGCTCGACCACGCGGTCCGCACCAAGGTCATCGGGGCAATCACCGGGGCGCAAACGGTGCCGCAAGTCTTTATGAACGGACGGCTGATCGGCAATGCCGAGGACCTCGAGCGCCATCTGAAGCGAGCGGCGTAAGCTAGGCGTGCTTGCAGCCGACTTTTCGTCGGGGAGGACACGTGCACATGCAGATCCTTGACACCGACGTCGCCATCATCGGTGCCGGTACCGCGGGGCTTGCCGCATACCGGACGGTCAAGGCGGCCGGACAGCGCGCGCTGCTGATCGAGGGAGGCCCCTACGGCACGACCTGCGCGCGGGTCGGCTGCATGCCGAGCAAGCTGCTGATCGCGGCTGCGGAAGCCGCGCACGCGTTCTCGCGTTTCCCGGCGTTCGGCATCCGGCCGGCGGGCGCGATCGCCATCGACGGCAAGGCGGTGATGGATCGCGTCAAGGGCGAGCGTGACCGTTTCGCCGGATTCGTCATCGACGACGTCGAAGCGTTTCCGGTTGCCGACAAGATTCGCGGCCACGCAAGGTTTATCGACGACCATACGCTGCAGGTCGGCGACGCGATGACCATACGCGCGCCGCGCATCGTCATCGCCACCGGATCGTCGCCGACGCATCCTGCCGCATGGGATGCGCTCGGCGACCGGATGATAGTCAACGACGACGTGTTCCAATGGACGACGCTGCCGGAAAGCGTCGCGGTCTTCGGGCCCGGTGTGATCGGACTCGAAATCGGCCAGGCGCTGCACCGCCTGGGCGTGCGCGTCAAGGTCTTCGGTCGCGGCGGCGGCGTCGGCCCGTTGTCCGATCCGGCGCTGCTCGACTTGGCGCGCCGCACGTTCGGCGCCGAGTTCTACCTGGACACCGATGCGCACGCCGAAGTCGGGCGTCACGGCGATCTGGTCGAAGTCAAGTACCGCGCGCCCGACGGCAGCGCCGCCGTCGAGAACTTCGACTACCTGCTGGCCGCCACCGGACGGCGTCCGAACCTGTCGGGACTGGGGCTCGAGCGGACGTCGCTCGCCCTCGACGCCCACGGCGTGCCGCTGTTCAACCGTCGCACCCTGCAATGCGGACGATCGTCGATATTCATCGCCGGCGACGTCAACAACGAATTGCCGCTGCTGCACGAGGCCGCCGACGAAGGCCGCATCGCCGGCGAGAACGCGGCGCACTATCCCGACGTGCGGCCGGGCCTGCGCCGCGCCGGCATCGCCATCGTCTTCACCGATCCGGAGATCGCAATCGTCGGCGGCGGCTGGCGCGAGGCGCAACCGGTGCCGCACGTTGCCGGTGAAGTCTCGTTCCATAACCAGGGCCGCTCGCGCGTCATGCTGCGCAACAAGGGCCTGCTGCACGTCTATGTCGCGATCGAAGACGGCGCTTTCCTCGGCGCGGAAATGCTCGGCCCCGACGCCGAGCACATCGGCCACCTGCTGGCGTGGGCGCTGCAGATGAAGCTCACCGTGCAGCAGATGCTCGACATGCCGTTCTATCACCCGGTCATCGAGGAAGGCGTGCGCACGGCGCTGCGCGACGCGCGCTCGAAGCTCGCGGTTGCGCAGGCCGAGCGGCGAGCCGCCTGAACAATCGGCACGCCGCTACAGCCGATGTCCCTGGTCGCCGTCGCTGAAGCCGACGAGCTCTCCATCGACACCCCGGACCAACGCGAGCACCTTGAACAGCTCGCCCATCTCGGCCGGTGACAGCAGCTTCTGCACCGCGGCCGCCTGGCGCAGATACGCCGACGTCTGCGGATCGCCGCAGGCGCGCCAGCGCATCGAGAATTCCGCAATTGATCAGGAAGCGCGCCTGCGTCGCATAGCCGCCGACCGTCATGCCGCCGGCGACGCCGGCGCGCGCGATCGCGCTGAAGTCGACGTGCGCCGAAAGGTCGCACAGTCCGGGCATGAACAGCGGGTCGTGCACGACGCGATGACGGTAATGCGCGACCAGCGTGCCGCTCGCGCGTTGCGGATGATAGTACTCGGCCGCCGGAAATCCGTAGTCGATGATCAGCAGCACGCCGGCGTCGCAGCGCTCGCGCGAGGCTCCGGATCAGCGCTTGCGCGGCCGGATTGATCTCGCTGACATAGTCGCCTTCGGGCGGGAACGCGGCCTTGGCTGCATCGCGCAGCGCGCCCGGCGTCAGCGGCTGGTCGGCGAGCGCGAGACGACCGCCGGCGAGACTCACGCCGCGCTCGAACCACGCGCCGCGCTGCCGCGCGATCAGGTGCGGCGGCACGGCGTCGAGCACTTCGTTGGCGATCATCAGCCCGCGCCAGCGCGCCGGAAGAATCTCGATCCAGTCGACGCGCGGCAACAGCGCCGGCGCTCGCTCGCGCAGGCACTCGCGCTGCCGCGCCGCGAGATCGGCGCTCACTTCGAGCAGGCGATAGCGCCGCGGCAGGCGATCCTTCGCGACCAGCGCATTCAGCAGATCGGCGGCGAGCCGCCCGGTGCCCGGCCCCAGCTCGATCAGATCGCCGTCCGGCAATCGGTCGATGACGTCGGCGGCCGCCGTGGCCAGCGCGGCGCCGAACAGCGGCGTCAGTTCGGGCGCGGTGACGAAATCGCCGGCGGCGCCGAACTTGCGTGCGCCCGCCGAGTAATAGCCGAGTCCCGGCGCATACAGCGCGGTGCCCATGTAATCGGCGAACGAGATCCAGCCGCCCGCCTCGTCGATCGCTGCGGCAATGTGCGCCAGGACCTCTTCGCCGTGCGCGCGTGCTTCGTGCGAAGGCGGCGGCAATCCGGCAGTGTCATCGCCGTGTGGAGCGGTGGACATCGATGTGATAGATTGGGCGATTCGAGCCAGTGTAGCCGGAGCGCCGCGTGCAGGGCAAAGTCGTCTTGATCACGGGTGGTGCCAAACGCGTCGGCGCGGCGACCTGCCGGCGCCTGCACGCCGCCGGCGCCCAGCTGATGCTGCATTATCGCGAATCGGCCGGAGAAGCGCGGCTGCTGCAGGCCGAGCTCAACCATCAGCGCAAGGACTCGGTCGCGCTGATCCAGGCCGACCTGCTCGACCTCGGCAAGCTGCAGTCGCTGATCGACCAGACGGTGCAGACCTTCGGCAAGCTCGACGCGCTGATCAACAATGCGTCGTCGTTCTTCCCGACGCCCGGTCGGCGAGATCACCGGGGAAAATTGGGACGATCTGATCGGCACCAATCTGCGCGCGCCGCTTTTCATCGCGCAGGCCGCGGCGCCGGCGCTGAAGAAGACGCAGGGCGCGATCGTCAACATCACCGACATCCACGCCGAGCGGCCGCTGAAGAACTACGTCGTCTACAGCGTCGCCAAGGCCGGGCTGGTCGGACTGACGCGCTCGCTGGCGCGCGAGCTGGCGCCCGAAGTGCGCGTCAACGCCGTCGCGCCCGGCCCGATCCTGTGGCCCGACGACGAATCGTTCGACGAGCTGTCGCGGCAGCGGATCATTTCGAACACGCCGCTCAAGCGCGAGGGCACGCCCGACGACATCGCCAAGGCCGTGCACTTCCTGCTTGTTCGAGGCGACCTACGTCACCGGCGAGACGATCAACGTCGACGGCGGGAGGCACGTAGCGTTTGTAGCGCCGTAGCCGGCGCGGCAGCAAGCGCCGACCGCTTTCGCCGCGCGGCGACCCGCAGCGCGAGCGCTTCCAGATAAGGATCGACGATGCCGTGCGTGATCAGCGACACGCGCGTACGCTCGAGATAATCGGCCGACGAGCCGAACGCTCCTGCCGCGCTGGCGATAGAACTTCCGCCTGCCTCGTCAGCGCCAGCTTGCCCGCGTATTGCGGATGCCTGCGATCGACGACGAAGGCCAGCGCGGTCAGTGCGTGCGTGCCGGCGCGCACGCGCAGCCACCGCGGATGATACGCGCCGACGACCATCTCGCGCCGCCACAGGAGCGCGAGCTCGTCGTGCGCGCAGTCCGCGGGCAGCCGATAGACGACGCCGTGGCACGTGCCGCCCTGATCGAGCCCCAGCACCAGTCCCGGCGACTTGGTCGTGCCGCGCGATGCCAGCGACCACAGGCAGAAACGGCGATGCTTGCCGCGCAAGGTCGCCGGGCGCGCTTCGGCGAACGGAAACAGCGGATTCCACAGCAGCGAGCCGTAGGCGAACACCCACCAGTCGGCATGCGCCGGCCGCCGCGCCAGCGTCGCCGTCAGCGATGCGGCGAGCGCGTCGTCGGTGAGCGCCCGATGCGAATCGAGTGCCTCCACGTAGACGGCGCGCATGCGGTCCCTCCTCGAGATCGCGGCGCGACAGCGTCATCGTCGTATGCGCGGCGCCCGGGCGTCAGACCAGGCCGCGAAAGGGCAGCCGCATGCTCGCACCACGTCGCGACGGCGAGGAGCCGCGTGGTCGTGCAACGCGCGGCGCAGCGAGTTGCATGCCCAGCGGCAGCCCGTTCGGCGCGAGCGCGATCGGCAGCGCAGCGCGGGAAAGCCGGCGAGCGACCACAGCGTGCAGCAGGCGGGATCGCCGGTCTGCGTCAGGTCCTGCGGCGCCGCGCCGGGCGCCGGCGGCGTCAGCACGGCGTCGAATCCGGCGAGCCAGTCGGTGAGCGCTGCGATCGATCTCGGCGCGCTCGCGCCAGCGCGTCCGCGATAGGCGGCGTCGCCGATCGTGCGGCCTTCGTCGAGCGCCGCGTTGAGCTTGGCCGACATGCTGCCCGCGCTCGCGATCCTGCAACGCGCCGAGCTCGCGCACCGCCTCGTACAGCATGATCGTGCGATGCACTGCGTCGGCGCGTCGCGGCAGATCGGCGGGCAGCGCGAGCGTCGTGACGCGTGCGCCCCGCGGTGCGCAGCACGTCCGCGGCGGCGTCGAGCGCATCGCGCTGCTCGCTGCTGACCGCCACCCACGGAAACTCGGCGAAGCCAGCGCCAGCGCGGGCTGCGCGCTCGAGCGCTGCCGGGCGGCGCGATCGCGGCTTCGCCCGCGAGCGCGCCGGCGAGCAACGCGCATCGGCGACGTTCGCGCGAAAACGCCCAGCGTGTCGAACGTCGCGCTGAAGAGATGAACGCCGGCGAATGGAAGCACGTCCTTGCCGGGCTTGAATCCGACGACGCCGCAGTACGCCGCGGGACGGATCACCGAGCCGTTGGTCTGCGTGCCGATCGCGGCGGGCACCTGTCCGAGCGCGACGGCCGCGGCCGAGCCCGACGACGAACCGCCGGGCGTGTGCGCGGCGTTCCACGGATTGCGCGTCTTGCCCGGCTGCATGAACGCGAACTCGGTCGTCACCGTCTTGCCGAAGACGTATGCCGCCCGCCGCGGCCGAGCCGCGCGACGCATTCGGCGTCGTGCGCGGGTATGGCGCCGGCGTAGATCGGCGATCCCATCTGCGTCGGCAGGCCGGCCGTGGCGACGATGTCCTTGACGCCGATCGGAACGCCTGCGAGCGCCGACGCGCCGCTGCGAGGTTCGCCGCGCGTCGATCGCGCGCGCCGCGTCGAGCGCGCGCTCGCGATCGAGCCACGCCCACGCCTGGACGTTGGCGTCGGTGGCGTCGATGCGCGCGAGCAGCGACTGCGTGAGCGCGGTGCAGGAAAGCGCGCCGCTGCGCATCGCGTCGATTGCCGCGGCGAGCGTCAGCGCGTACGGCTCGGGCGTCATGGCTTCGCGCGCACCAGCTTGACCGGGCGCGCCGTGGCTTCGGCCGTGACGGCCGCGCGCGGCGGGCAGGAACATCGCCTGCAGGTCGTTGAGGAAGCGCCGGCCCGAGCGGCGTCGGCCGAGATGCGCTGATGATCGCGCTCGATCAGTCCGCGTCGCTCGGCCTCGCCGAGCGCGCTTTCGCACGAGCGTCAGCGGAAAGCCGGTGCGCTCGGCGAACAGCGCGACCGGCACGCCCTCGGTCAGGCGCAGCGCGTTCAGCATGAACTCGAAGCCGATCTCGTCGCGCGTCGACCTCGCGCTCCTCGGCGAGCGGCGCGCCGCGCTCGACTTGCTCGAGATACTGCTGCGGCTGCTTGTAGCGCACCTGGCGCACGATGCGATCCGGAAACGACAGCTTCGAATGCGCGCCGGCGCCGATGCCGAGATAGTCGCCGAAGCGCCAGTAGTTGAGGTTGTGCCGGCATTCGCGACCCGGCTTGCGCGTAGCGCCGACGTTTCGTAGTGCACGTAGCCGGCGGCGCCGAGCGTCGCCTGCGATCGCATCCTCGATGTCGGCGGCCGTGTCGTCGTCCGGCAGCGGCGGCGGATAGCGATGGAACAGCGTGTTCGGCTCGAGCGTCAGGTGATAGAACGACAGATGCGGCGGCGCGAAGCGCGAGCGCCGTCGCGACGATCGCGCTCGCGCGTCGGCCAGCGTCTGCCCGGGCAGCGCGTACATCAGGTCGAGATTGACGTTGCCGAAGATCTCGAGCGCGGCCTCGGCCGCGCGCGCGCGCTTCGTCGGCGTCGTGCACGCGGCCGAGCGCCGTCAGGAAGCGCGGCGTCGAAGCTCTGCACGCCGAGCGACAGCCGGTTCACGCCCGCGGCGTGAAGCCGGCGAAGCTTCGCGCGCTCGAACGTGCCCGGATTGGCTTCGAGCGTGATCTCGGCGTCGGGCGCGAGCGGAACGCGCGCGCGCACGCCGGCGAGCATGCCGGTCGATCGCTTCCGGCGGCGAACAGGCTCGGCGTGCCGCCGCCGATGAAGATCGATGTGCACGCGTGCGGCCCCAGATCGACGGCAGCGCGAGCTCGAGATCGGCGAGCAGCGCGTCGACGTAGCGCGCTTCGGGCATCGTCGCCGCGCCGCTCGTGCGAGTTGAAATCGCAGTACGGGCACTTGTTCAGGCACCACGGGATGTGGACGTACAGCGAGAGCGGCGGCAGCGCGGTGAAATGCGGCGCGTGCAGCGACGGCATCGAGCGTGGCCGACGATCAGCGCATGCTCGGCCGCCTATGCGACTGCTGCGCAGCCGCGCGAGC
Organism: uncultured beta proteobacterium; assembly: GCA_963697485.1. Classification (GTDB taxonomy): domain Bacteria; phylum Pseudomonadota; class Gammaproteobacteria; order Burkholderiales; family Casimicrobiaceae; genus PALSA-1003. The sequence goes on along the minus strand of CAVOOD010000003.1, from coordinate 37,458 downwards.
AGCGACGCGCATCGCCTTGCCGCGATGCGACAGCTCGTTCTTGCGCTCGAGCGGCAGCTCGGCGCCGGTCATGCCCGGTGTCGCGGATCGAGGAAATGCGGGTCGTAGCCGAAGCCGCCGTCGCCGCGCGGCGCGTCGATGATCGTGCCGTCCCAGCGGCCTTCGGCGATGAGCGGCTCGGGATCGTCGCGCGTGACGCACCAGCACGAGCATGCAGTAGTAGTGCGCGCGGCGGTCGGCGACGCCGGCGAGGTCGGCGATCAGCTTCGCGTTGTTGCGCGCGTCGGACCGCGGCTCGCCGGCGTAGCGCGCCGACTGCACGCCGGGCGCGCCGCCCAGCGCGTCGACGCAGATGCCGGAATCGTCGGCGAGCGCGGGCAGCCCGGCGCGGCGCGCTCGCGTGACGCGCCTTGGCGAGCGCGTTCTCGACGAACGTCGCGTGCGGCTCGTCGGCTTCGGCGATGCCGAGCTCGCCCTGCGCGATCACCTCGATGCCGAGCGGCGCGAGCAGCCGCCGGAACTCGCGCAGCTTGCCCGCGATTGCTCGATGCGAGGACGAGGCGCGGGATCGATCGCGTCGCATCGCGACGTCATGCGCGCCGTCAGCGGCCGAGCGACGCTTCTGCGCCGCGATCAGCTGCGCCGATGCCGCCTGTCGCGCGAGCGCGAGCAGCGCATCCATCTCGCGCGCGCGAGAACGGCGCGCCTTCGGCCGTGCCCTGCACTTCGACGAAGCCGCCGGCGCCCGTCATCACGACGTTCATGTCGGTGTCGCAGCTCGAGTCCTCGGCGTAGTCGAGATCGAGCACCGGCGCGCCGTCGACGATGCCGACCGACACCGCGGCGACGAAGTCGCGCAGCGGCGTCGCCGGTCAACGAGCCCTGCGCCCTGCACCATGCCACCGCGTCGTGCAGCGCGACGCAGGCGCCGGTGATCGACGCGCAGCGCGTGCCGCCGTCGGCCTGGAGCACGTCGCAATCGATGCTGGATCGTGCGCTCGCCGAGCTGCGTCAGGTCGGCGACCGCGCGCAGGCTGCGGCCGATCAGGCGCTGGATCTCCTGCGTGCGTCCCGACTGCTTGCCTTCGGCGGCCTCGCGCCGCATGCGCGTGTTGGTCGCGCGCGGCAGCATGCCGTATTCGGCGGTGAGCCAGCCCTGGCCCTTGCCCTTGAGAAACGGCGGCACCGCCTCCTCGACGCTCGCCGTGCACAGCACGCGCGTGTCGCCGCATTCGATCAGCACCGAGCCTTCGGCGTGCCGGCGTGTAGTGGCGCGTGATCGACAGGGGCGCAGCTCGTCGGCGCGGCGGCCTCCGGTGCGTATGGTCACTGGCGACCTCATGACTCGAAAGGATTCGATTATAGCGGCGCCCCGCCCGCGACTCCGGAGCTAGAGGCTGTGCCGCAGCTTCCACCACGCCGCGGTCGCGGCGAGACCCTCGTCGACGGTGAACGGCGGCGTCCAGCGCGCGAGCTCGCGAAAGCGTCCGGCGTCGACTTCCAGCGAACCGAGCAGGCGCGCGACGGCTCGCGCGCCTGCCCGGAAGCATGGCCCCGGCGCGCAGCACGACAGCGGGCACGCGGAACAGCCGCGGCGCGACGCCGAGCGCGCGCGCGAGCGCCGGACGAGCTCGGTGGTCGACACGCTTTCGGCGTCGGCGACCGGAAGGGTCGTCGCCCGCGAGCGCCGGCGTCGTCAGCGACGACTCGATCGCGCTGACGGCGTTGCCGACGTAGAGGAAGCTGCGGCGATTGTCGATCCCGCCAAGCGGCAGTCGCCGCTCCGCGGCGACCGCGTCGAGCAGCCGCGCGAAATTGCCCTTGACGCCGGCGCCGTAGGTCAGCGGCAAGCGCAGCACGACGCCTTCGATTCTTCCGTCGCGGCACGCTTGCCAGCAGCACGTTCTCGGCGTCGGCCTTGCTGTGTGCGTACGCGTCGTGCGGCGCCGCCGGATCGCCGGCGCGAAACGGCTGCGCCGGGACGCGTGGTTTCGCCGTACACCTTGATCGTGCTCGCAAGCACGATGCGCCGCACGCCGGCTCGCACCGCGGCGTCGAGCAAGCGCCGCGTCACGTGCACGTTGGCGACGACGAACGGCGTCGGATCGCTCGCGTCGCGGGCCGTGGCGACATGCGCGCGGCCGGCGAGATGGACGATCGCGTCGACGCCGGCGAGCAACCGATGTCCAGTCGGCGGCGGCGAAATCGCCGAGCGCGACGAGGTCGCGTGACGGCGTCGCGCCCGATCGAAGCGCGCGCACCGCGCCGACGTGGTCGACGCCTGCCGCCGCAAGCGCGCGCACAGCGCCTTGCCGATGAATCCGTCGGCGCCGGTGACCAGCACCCGGCCCGCGTAGGCGATGAGGGCGATGCGCCGCCGCGCTCACAACCAGCTCCAGCCGTTCTTGTTGAAGAAGCGCACGGCGCTGCGAGCGAAATACCGATGTGGCGCCAGCCTTTGCGCGCCGCGCCGCCGCCGTGATGCACGATGCGCACCGTGGGCACGTACGCGCTTCGGGTGACGCGGTTGAGCCGCACGCTCCAGTCGAAGTCCTCGAAGTAGAGGAAAAACGCCGGGTCGAAGCCGCCGGTCGCGTCGATCGCCTTGCGCCGCACCAGCATGAACGAGCCGCTCATCACCGGCACCGGCGAGATGGTCTTGCCGGTGGCCCGTTGCATCACGTCGCGCATCTCGTAGCGAGCGAGTCGCCGGCGGAACAGCGGCCGCAGGGATCGCGGCGCGAAGCCCGCGCAACGCGAGGTCGAGCACGCTCGGGTAGCGCTTGCACAGATATTCGCGCCTTCCCTTGGCGTCGGTGACCGCGGGCGCGAGGACGCCGACGTCCGGGTTGGCCCCGAAATAGCGCAGCGCCTCCGGCAGAGCGTCGGCGGCGAGCTCGACGTCCGGGTTGAGCACCAGATGGTAGTGCGTGTTGCCGCCGTGCATCACCAGGTTGTGCGCGGCGCCGTAGCCGATGTTGGCGTGGCCGTGCAGATAGCTCATCGTGAAGTCGGAATCGCGAAAATCTTCCTGCGCGAGCTTGATCACCGTCGCGGCGATGTCGCGCTCCTCGCTGTTGTCGATCAGCGCGACGTTGGCCACGCGCAGCAGGCCCTGCTCGCGCGCCGCGGCGAGCGAGCGCGGCGAGCGTGTGCAGCGTCCGGTCCAGCAGCGCGAGGTCAGGGCGATACGTGACGATGCTGATCGTCAGCGTCGAGGCAGCCACGTCGGGGGAAGGTTTGAAACGATGGGTTAGAATCGTCGTCGATTGCCCTCGCGCCGTCAACCTCGCCTTCCGATCATTCCCGCATGGATACCACAGCACAAGCGATCCGCTATCGCGCCGATGACCTGCGCGCTTTCGCGCGCGCACTGCTCGATCGCGCCGGCGTGCGCGCCGACATCGGGCGCGACGTCGCCGACGTTCTTCTCGACGCCGACCTGCTCGGACACACGACGCACGGGCTCGCACTGCTCGCACCGTATCTCGCCGAGATCGACAAGGGCGCAATGGCCAAATCGGGCGAGCCGAAGCTGATCAGCCGGCGCTCCGCCGCGGAAACCTGGGACGGCGCGCGCCTGCCCGGACCGTGGCTCACGCTGCGCGCGCTCGAGCGCGCGGCGGCGATGGCGCGCGAGGCCGGCACCGGCACCGTCGTCATCCGGCGCTCGCATCACATCGCCTGCCTCGCCGCGTATTTGAAGCGCGCGACCGACCAGGGACTGGTGGTGATCATCGAATGCTCGGACCCGACGGTAATCGCGGTCGTGCCGCACGGCGGTACGACGCCGTTCATCACGCCGAACCCGCTCGCCGCCGGATTGCCGACGTCGGGCGACCCGATATGGATCGACGTATCGATGTCGATCACCAGCATGGGCTACGCCAAGCAGCAGAAGGAAGCGGGCAAGATCCTGCCCGGGCCCTGGCTGATCGATCACCAGGGCCGCGCGACGTCCGATCCCGGGTGCACTGTTCGCCGATCCGCCGGGCGCGCTGCTGCCGCTCGGCGGACTCGATGCCGGTCACAAGGGATTCGGGCTTGGCCTGCTGATCGAGGCGATGACCGGCGCACTCGCGCGGACACGGCCGCGCCGACCCGGCCGAGGGCTGGGGCGCGTCGGTGTTCATCCAGGTGCTCGATCCGGAAGCGTTCGGCGGACTCGCCGCGTTCAAGCGGCAGATGGATCATCTGGCCGACGCCGCGCACGCGAGCCGCCCGCGACTCGAGGGCGAGCCGGTCCGGCTGCCGGGCGAGCGCGGCTTGCAGCGTTATCGCGATGCTGTCGCCAACGGCGTCGCGCTGTATCCGGCGATCCTGCCGGCACTGCAGGCATGGGCAGACAAATACGGCGTCGCGCTGCCGCTGCGATCGAACTAGCTGAAGACTACGGCGACATTCGCCCGTAGCTGACGCGCCATATTCCGGCAAGATCGCGCGCCGCGCCGACGTCGGCAAATCCGGCGCCGCGAAACAGCGCGCCGACGGCGTCGGCCTGGTCGTGGCCATGCTCGAGCAACAGCCATGCGCCGGGCGCGAGATGCGCCGGCGCCGCCGCGACGATCGCGCGAATCGCGTTGAGGCCGTCGCCGCCGGACGTCAGCGCTTGCTGCGGCTCGTGGCGCAGATCGCCTTCGGTGAGGTGCGGATCGCCTGCGGCGACGTAAGGCGGATTGGCGACGATCAGGTCGAAACGTTCGTGCGCCAGCGCTTCGAACCAGTCGGATTCGACGAACGCGACATTCCCGATGCGAAGGCGCGCGGCATTGCGCGCCGCCAGCGCGAGCGCGGGACTCGACACGTCGGTGCCGACGACCTGCGCTTTTCCGCGCGCGGCGGCGATCGCAAGCGCGACCGCACCCGAACCGGTGCCGAGGTCGAGCACGCGAACGTCGCGATCGTCCGGCAGGCGCGCCAGCGCCAGCTCGACCAGCAATTCGGTTTCGGGACGCGGGATCAGCACGTCCGGCGTGATCTCCAGATCGAGCCCGTAGAATTCACGCCGTCCGATCAAGTAGGCGACCGGCTCGCCGTCGCGGCGGCGACGCGCGAGCGCATCGAAAGTCTTCGCCTGATCGATTGGGACGGTTTCGTCTGCATGCGCAGCGAGCCACGCGCGGTCGCGGCCGAGCACGTGCGCGAGCAGCAGCTTCGCCTCGAAAGGCACGAGACCGCTCGCGGCCAGCACGCGGGAAACGGTGGACGACGTGCTCATCGACTGCCGCGTCGTAGCATCTTGCGACAGCCGACGCGGATGCGCATAATGTCGGCAGCCCGTCGCGCCGTCAACGAGCGGGCGTCCAAAAAGCCGAACATCTCGCTGGAGGAGCCATGCCGTCACGACGCGATCTTCTGAAGGCGACCGGCGGATTGGTGCTCGCTACCGGCGGCTCGTGGCTGGCGAGCCACGCCCACGGCGCCGTACCTAATCCGCCGGGTCTCGCACCAGTTGCCGGCAGGCGCAGTCGCCTCGGGAGATCTCGAGACGCTGCCGGGCAAGCTGCCGCTGATCAAGCGGAGCTGGCGGCCGCCGAATTACGAAACACCGCTTTCGTATTTTTCCGAAGAGATCACGCCGAACCACGCGTTTTTCGTGCGCTATCACCTGGCCGCGATTCCCGAGATCGCGGCCGACCAGTGGAGCGTCAAGATCGGCGGCGACGCGGCCGCCACACCGTTCGAGCTCAATCTCGAGCAGCTCAAGCGCGACTTTCCCGCGATCGAGGTCGTCGCCGTAAACCAATGCTCGGGCAATCGCCGCGGCCTGTTCGAGCCGCATGTCCCCGGCGTGGAATGGGGCATCGGCGCGATGGGCAATGCGCGCTGGAAAGGCGCGCGGCTCAAGGACATCCTGGCCAAAGCCGGGTTGAAGAAGGAGGCGCTCGAAATCGCATTCAACGGCGCCGACGGGCCGGTGATGCCGGCCACGCCCGACTTCCAGAAATCGATCCCGGTGTGGAAGGCGCTCGACGAGAACACGCTCGTCGCCTACGAGATGAATGGCGAACCCCTGCCGCACTGGAACGGCTTTCCTGCGCGCATCGTCGTGCCCGGTTGGACCGGAACCTACTGGATGAAGCACGTGACCTCGATCAGCGCGATCAGCAAGCCATTCGACAATTTCTGGGTCAAGTCGGCATATCGCATTCCGCTCGGTAAATTTCCGCTGATCGATCACTTTGGCTCGCAGGTCACCGAGGTCAACGAGCCGATCACCGAGATGGTTGTCAATTCGCTGATAACCAACATCGAACCGGGTCAGCAAGTACCGGTGGGTCGCCGCGTTCGACGTGAAGGGCATCGCATGGGACGGAGGCCGCGGCATCGCGAACGTCGACGTGTCGGCCGACGGAGGGCGGTCGTGGCGCAGCGCGACCTTGGGCACGGACCACGGTCGGTTCTCGTTTCGCGGCTTCAGCCAGTCGTTCACCCCCGCCGAGCGCGGCGCGATGACTGTCATGGCGCGCGCAACCAATCGTGCGGGCGCAACGCAGACGATGGAGCTTATCCTCAATCCCGCCGGCTACCACCACAACGTGGTCCAGCGGATCGCCATCAACGCCGCCTAGAGGCCGCCGATGAAACCTTTTCTGCTGATGCTGACGCTGGCCGCGGCGCTGGTCGCAGGCGTCGTCTTCGCCCAGGAGCGCCGCCTGGAGCTCAAGGATGGCCCCGGACGCGACAAGGTCGAGGCGAATTGCGCCTCGTGCCACAGCCTCGACTACATCCAGGGCAATTCGCCTTTCATGAATCGCGGCGTATGGGACGCCGAGGTCACCAAGATGATCAAGGCGTACGGCGCGCCGATCGCCGACGCTGACGCCAAGGAAATCGTCGATTACCTGGCGAAAAACTACGGCCAGCCGTAACGGCCTGCAGCGCACGCCCGCGGTTTTCGCGCCGTTCGCCGCGCTTCGCAGTTAGCGACTAGCCTCGCCCGTCCGGCGCGCGCTCGCAGGCGAACAGCCGAAGCCGCCGGTCGTAGTAATTGCCCCAGCCCAGGTCGCTCAAGCCCGCTTTCTGCAGCACGTGCTGCGACGCCTTGTTGCCGGGATGCGTGACGCCGATGACGCGGGTGACGCCGAGGTCGTCGAACGCGTAGTCGACCAGTGCGCGCGCGCCCTCGGTGGCGTAGCCGCGTCCCCAATGCGCATGCAGCAGTCGATAGCCGACCTCGATGTCGGTCGTCGGCGGACAGTACTTCAGGCAGTACCAGCCGATGAACCTGCCGCTGCCGCGCAGCGACGCGCGCCAGACGCCGAGTCCCGAGTAGAGCGCGTAGTAGCGCGTGACCCTTCGCATCGCCGCGTCGATCTCGCTCCTCGGCATCGGCTTGCCGCCGTTGATGTATTTGAGCACGCGCGGATCGCTGTCGAGCCGGACCAGGTCGCCGATATCGTCCGGCGTGAACTCGCGCAGCTCGAGGCGCAAGGTCTCGAGCCACATCGGCGGCGCGCGCTTCATCGCACGGTCTCGCCGGCGGCTTCGTCGCCGCCGAGCGCGGCGAGCTGCTCGGCCTGGAATTCCTGCGCCAGCGCCTGCGTCAGCTCGAACAGGTCGCCGTCCATGATCTGGTCGATCTTGTACAGCGTCAGGTTGATGCGATGGTCGGTGACGCGTCCCTGCGGAAAGTTGTAGGTGCGGATGCGCTCGGAGCGATCGCCGCTGCCGATCAGGCTCTTGCGCGTCGCCGCCTCCTTCTGCTGCCGCTCGCTGCCGCTCCTGGTCGACGCAGGCGCGAGGCCAGCACCGACATCGCCTGCGCGCGGTTGCGATGCTGCGAGCGATCGTCCTGGCATTCGACGACGATGCCGGTCGGCAGATGCGTGATGCGCACCGCCGAGTCGGTCTTGTTGACGTGCTGGCCGCCGGCGCCGGAGGCGCGGAACGTGTCGATGCGGATCTCGGACGGATTGATCGTGATGTCGGCGACCGGATCGGCCTCGGGCAGCACCGCCACCGTGCACGCCGACGTATGGATGCGGCCCTGCGCCTCGGTCTCGGGCACGCGCTGCACGCGATGGCCGCCGGATTCGAACTTGAGCTTGGCATAGACGCCCTGCCCGACGATGCGAGCGATCACCTCCTTGTAGCCGCCCATGTCGCCGGGGCTCTCGGAGATCAGCTCGACCTGCCACTTGTTGCGCTCGGCAAAGCGCGCGTACATGCGAAACAGCTGGCCGGCGAACAAGCGCCGACTCGTCGCCGCCGGTGCCGGCGCGAATCTCGAGGAAGACGTTGCGCTCGTCGTTGGGATCGCGCGGCAGCAGCGCCCGCTGCAGCTCGTCCTCGAGCGTGTCCATGCGCGCCTCGCGCCGCCTTCGCCTCGTCGTCGCCGAACGACTTCATCTCCGGATCGGACAGCATGTCCTGCGCCGCCGCGAGGTCGCGCTCGCCCTGCAGCCACTCGCGATAGAGCGCGACGACCGGCGCGATCTCCGCGTGCTCGCGCGACAGCGCGCGATAGCGGTCGAGGTCGCGAGTGACGTCCTCGGCCGCGAGCAGGCCGTTCAATTCCTCGAGCCGCGAGGTCAGCTGGTTGAGCTTGGCGGACAGCGATGGTTTCATGTCGTGCGAGTCGTGGCCTTCTCGCGGCGGCCGGAGCGCCGCAGTGCAATTCGGGTGGACGGTCGTGAATTTCGCGTACGGCTCTCGCCGGACGGGTGGCCGTGTACGCAGCTAATCGTCGTCCGGCAGCTGGTAGATGTGGTGCAGCAGCGCCAGCAGCTCGGCGCGCTCGGCTTCGCCGGCGCGGTTGAGCGCCTGCGTCGGGCGCGTGCAGGAACTTGTTGGTGAGCCCGCGGGCGAGCTGCTCGAGCACCTGCTCGGGTGCAGTGCCTCGCGGCGAGCAGCTTGCGCGCGCGCTCGAGCTCGGCAGCACGCAGGCTTTCGTGATGTCCCTGCAGCGCGGTCGATCGTCGGCACGACGCTGCGCCCATCGAGCCAGCGCAGAAAGCCTTGCGCCTGCTCGGCGATCATCGCCTCGGCCTGCGCGCACCGCATCGACGCGGATCTGCAGATTGTCCTTGACGATGTTGGCGAGGTCGTCGACGCTGTACAGAAATACGTCGTCGAGCTCGGCGGCTTCCGGCTCGACGTCGCGCGGCACCGCGAGATCGACGATGAACATCGGCGCATGACGGCGCGCCTTGATCGCGCGCTCGAGCAGGCCCTTGCCCAGGATAGGCAACGAGCTCGCGGTCGACGTGACGATGATGTCGAACTGCGCGAGGCGCTCGGGCAGCTCGTTCAGCGTGATCGCGTCGCGCCGAAGCGCGCCGGCGAGCTGCTCGCCGCGCTCGAGCGTGCGGTTGGCGACGGTGATCGACTTCGGATGCTTCGCGGCGAAATGCGTGGCGGCGAGCTCGATCATCTCGCCGGCGCCGATCAGCAGCACGCGCTGGTCGGCGAGCGACGGGAAGATGCGCTCGGCGAGCTTGACCGCGGCAGCCGCCATCGAAATCGACGCGCTGCCGATGTCGGTGTTCGTGCGCACGTCCTTGGCGACCGCGAACGTGCGCTGGAACAGTCGATTGAGAACCAGGCCGAGCGCGCCGGCGGCTTCGGCGCTCCGCACCGCATGCTTCATCTGACCGAGAATCTGCGGCTCGCCGAGCACCATCGAATCGAGCCCGCTGGCGACGCGAAACGCATGCGGCACCGCCCGATCCTGCGGCAGCGTGTAGACGTAGGGATGCAGCGATTCGGACGGCACGCGATGGAAGCTCTCCAGCCAGCGCTCGACCGGCGCCGCCTCGGCGGCGCTGAAGTAGACCTCGGTGCGATTGCAGGTCGAAAGAATCGCGGCTTCCTTGACGCTCGGCTGCGCGATCAGATCGCGCAGCGCCGCACCCAGCGTATCCGGCTGAAATGCGACCTGCTCCCGCACGCTTGACCGGCGCGGTCGCATGGTTGAGGCCAAGGGCGTAGAGAGGCATGGTTAGCTACCGCAAGTGACTGATAATTTTATCGCAATACGGCGTCGGCTGCCGGGCGGATGCGCGTCAGGGCGACAGTCCGGCCAGAAAGCCGAAAAAGAGCGAGCCTGCTCGCGGGCTGTTCAGCGAGGCGCCGAAGAACGACGATGGCGCCGGCGGCGAGCGTCCGGCGCCGTGCTTGCGGCAAAAACGGTCGGCATAGCGCTGCCACGTCGCGTCGTAGTTGCCGCGGGAAGCGTGGACGAGCAGCAAGTCGCCGGCGACGCCGAGCTTGAATCCCGCCTGCGCGGCGCGGCACGACCAGTCGAGGTCGGCCAGGTGGAAGCCGTCGAAATTCACGTCGTCGAACGGCACCGCCCGGAACGCTTCGCGCTTGCCGGCGAGCAGGACGCCATCGAGGAGGACGATATCGCCGGCGACCGGATGCGGGTGGAGCACGTCGACCTGCCAGTTGTCGCTGTCGGGCGCGCGGTGCGTGATCCAGCCGCGCAAATGCGGATGGCCGCTCCAGCCGATCGCCGGACCGTCGACGCGAGTGCTGCCGGCGACGCCGACGACGTCGAACGACTGCAGACGGTCGAACAGGCGCGCGGCGAAATCGGGCGCCAGCACGTCGACGTCGTCGTGCGAGAGAAGGACGACGTCGGCGACGCTGTGCCCAACCGCCCAGTTCCAGGCCTCGGCGAGCGAGCGTGCGTTGCGGATCGACACGATCTCGTGCCGTACCGCCGCGAACAGCCGGCGGTACAGCGCGACGGCGCGCTCGTGACGGGCATCGTCGATCGAGCAGATGACGACGCTGACCATGAGGATCGGGCGCGATCGGAGCGGAGCGCCGACAGCGGGGCATCGTTGCGCTCGCCTGCGCGCACCGCATCGGCGATCGTCGCGACGCATTGCCGCGCGGCCTCGAACAGCAACGGATCGCCGACCCAGGCCGCGTGAAAGGCGCGGATCGCCGCGGCGCGATCGCCGAGCTTCTTTTGCATCAGGCCGAGATTGAAACGCGCATCGTTCCATCCGGGCTCGCGCGCCAGGGTTTCTCGATACGCTTCGGCGGCCGCGGCGAGCTGCCCGCCGCGGGCGTACGCATTGCCGCGTGCCAGCCAGTCGCGAGCCTCGCCGCTCATGCCTTGATGAACTCCTGCTTTCCGCCCAGCCAGCGCTCCAGATGCGCGTGCGCGGCAGCCGGCTCGCGGCGCAGCAACTCGTCGGCCGCGTCGCGCGCGTGCTCGATCAGCTCGACGTCGCGCTCGAGATCGGCGAAGCGCAGCAGCGGCACGCCGGACTGGCGCGCGCCGAGAAACTCGCCCGGGCCGCGGATCGGCAGGTCCTGCCGGGCGATCTCGAAGCCGTCGGTGTTCTCGTAGATCACCTTGAGCCGCGCCTTCGCGAGCGTCGGACAGCGGCTCCTCGAACAGCAGCACGCAGACGCTCTCGTCGGCGCCGCGGCCGACGCGGCCGCGCAGCTGGTGCAGCTGCGCGAGGCCGAAGCGCTCGGCGTGCTCGATCACCATCAGCGACGCATTCGGGCACGTCGACGCCGACCTCGATCACCGTCGTCGCGACCAGCACGTCGACCTCGCCGCGCGACGAACGCCGCCATCACCGCCGCCTTTTCGGCGGGCTTCATCCGGCCGTGCAGCAGGCCGACCGTGAACTCGGGCAGCGTCGACGGTGAGCTCGGCGTGCAGCGCGACCGCGGTCTGCAGCTCGAGCTTCTCCGATTCCTCGATCAGCGGACACACCCAGTACGCCTGGCGGCCCTCGCGCGCAGCGACCTTGCGCACGCGCTCGACGATCTTCGTCGCGGCGCCGCTGGCTGACGAGCTTGGTCGTCGACCGGCGTGCGGCCCGGCGGCATCTCGTCGATCACCGACACGTCGAGATCGGCGTAGAAGCTCATCGCCAGCGTGCGCGGAATCGGCGTCGCGCTCATCATCAGCTGGTGCGCGTCGCCGATGCCCTTCTGCGCGCAGCGCGAGCCGCTGCGCGACGCCGAAGCGATGCTGCTCGTCGACGATCGCGAGCCCGAGCTTCGGCAGCATCGACCTCCTCCTGGAACAGCGCATGCGTGCCGATCGCGAGCTGCGCCTCGCCGCTGGCGATCGCCGCGAGCGCCTTCTTGCGCTCCTTCGCCGGCAGGCCGCCGGAGAGCCACGCGATCTTGCACGCGGCAAGCCGTCGAGCCACGCCGCGAGCTTGCGGTAATGCTGCTCGGCGAGGATTTCGGTCGGCGCCATGAACGCGGCCTGGTAGCCGGTCTCGATCGCCTGCAGCGCGGCGAGCGCGGCGACGATCGTCTTGCCGCTGCCGACGTCGCCCTGCAGCAGGCGCTGCATCGGCTCGCCGCGCGCGAGGTCGCGGCGGATCTCGCGCCATGACGCGCTGCTGCGCGCGCGTCAGCTTGAACGGCAGGCGCGCGAGCAGCGCGCGCGTCAGCGTGCCATTGCCGGGCAGTCGCGGCGCCTTGCGCTTGGCGCGCGCGCGGCGATGCATCTTCGAGCGAGAGCTGCTGCGCGAGGAGCTCGTCGAACTTGAGACGCGTCCAGGCCGGATGCGTGCGCTCGTCGAGCGCTGCCTGCGCAGTGCGTTGGCAGCTTCCGGCGGCGGCTCGTGCAGAAAGTGCGACGGCTTCGCGCGAATCCCCACAGCCGCCGCGGCTCGCGCGGTCCACGGCGGCAGCGTCTCGCCGAGAAACGCGGGATCGGCGAGCGAGCGCGCGACGCACGAGCTTGCGCAGCGCGTCCTGCGAGAGTCCGGCGGTCGTCGGATAGACCGGCGTCAGCCGGTCCGGCAGCGGCGTTCCGGGCTCGACGATCTGGAAGCTGCGGGATGCACCATCTCCAGGCCGAAGTGGCCGTCGCGCACTTCGCCGAACGCGCGCACGCGCTTGCCCGGCGCGAGCGCCTTCTGCTGGCTCGGATAGAAATGGAAGAAGCGCAGCACGAGTTGCGCGCCGCGATCCGCGCCGTCCTCGAGCAGGCAGACGAGCTGGCGCCGGCCGCGATATTGAATCTCGGTGTTCACGACAATGCCCTCGACCTGCCATGCCTGCCCGGGCTTGCAGCGCGCGACAGCGGACACAAGTGGGTGTGGTCCTCGTAGCGCAGCGGCAGGTGCAGCACGAGATCCTGCTCGCGCGCGATGCCGATGCGCGCGAGCTTGTCCTGCGAGCGTGTTGCCGGGCCTGAGGCTCTTTCGCTGCCGCCTTTTTCGCTTGCCGAGCTCCGCTTCACGGCTTTGTCCGTGCGTCGGCGGCGACGCGCCGCCGGCCAGGTCGTGCTCGGTCGACGCGTCCGAGCACGAGCACGCCTTCGACCTCGATCAGCGCCGCCCTTCGGCAATGCCGCAACCTGATAGGTCGCGCGGGCGGGATACGGCGTGCTTGAAGCAGCGCGCCATGATGTCGTTCACCTTGCGCGAAGTCGGCGAGATCGACCAGCAGCAGCGTCAGCTTGACGATGTCGTCGAGCGAGCCGCCCGCCGCTTCGGCCACCGCGCGCAGATTGTCGAACACCTGCCGCGTCTGCGCTTCGATGCCTTCGCACAGATTGCCGGTCGGCGGGATCGATGCCGAGCTGGCCCGACAGGTAGACGGTGTAGCCGGCGCGAATCGCCTGCGAGTACGGACCGATCGCCGCCGGGCGCTTGCTGGTGTGAATCGCTTCCTTGCTCATGGGTCCCCCGACGCTCGCTCGTGCCGCTCGCGTCGAAGCGCAAACTCTAGCACGGCGCAAGCACTGGCGTGCGCGAGCCGCGCGGATCTAGCGCTCGACCTCGTGCCCGGCGCCGATCCAGGCATCGATGCCGCCGTGAGCGGACGAATCGCGCTTGAAGCCGAGCTTTCTCAGCTGCTGCGCGACCTTGACCGCGGTCGCCTCGTTCGGGCACGCGCAATAGACGACGACTTCGTCGTCCGGTGGGCACGCCGTCGAAGCCCTTGGCGATGTTCTTGCATATCGATCGTCGCGCGCACCGGGAATGCGTCCGGTCGCCGCCTGCGTCAGCGGCGAGCGCACGTCGACGATGGCGCTGGCCTTGTCGTCGTCGATCAACTCGCGGCAGCTCGTCGACCGACACCCGATCCATGCGCAGCTGCTTGATGAACAGCCGACGCCGCCACCATTTGACGCAGCATCCACGCGACGAACGCGACGACGACCAGCATCGAGCCGTACTTGCCGAGCGACTCCAGCGTGTCCATGACGTCGCTCGATCGCATCGCGGAACAAGTACGCCGAGCGCCGACGCCGACGCCGACCCACAGCGCCGCGCCGATCGCATCGAACAGCACGAACGTCCAGTAGCGCAGGCGCAGCGCGCCGGCGAGCGCGGTAGCAACCGACGCGAATCCCGGGACGAACTTGGCGAACAGCATCGACGCGGGCCCGAAGCGCTGGAAGATCGATTCGGTCTGGCGAACGCAGGAATCCTGCGACAGCGACACGCGGCACAGCGTGCTCAGGATGCGCAGGCCGAATCGGCGGCCGGCGATATACCACCCGGTATCCGCGATGAGCGCCGCGGCAATGCCGACGGCGACCAGCGCCCATAGCGGGTTGCCGCCCGTGGCAGCATAGGCGCCGGCGACGATCAACGTCGGATAGGCGGGCACCGGCACGCCGGCCTGCAGCGCGAGCACGTTGAGGAACACGAAGCCCAGACCGTACTGCTGGATCATCGCAATGACATGGCTCATGGCTACCTCGCCTGTTGTTGTCGCGGCGGCGTGGGATAGCTTACATGGTGGCGCCCGGGACGCGAATCAAGCCGGGGATTGTCCGGCGCATGATTGCGGGCGTCGACGCGCACACAATTCACGGAGAATGCTTGCGGCGGCTATAAGCTAATGCCGTCCCGGTTTACTCCCCGGGGGTCTGCCGCTATACTTGCGCCCCTGTGGGGACGTAGCTCAGCTGGGAGAGCGCCGCGTTCGCAATGCGGAGGTCGAGGGTTCGATCCCCTTCGTCTCCACCACAAACCACCGCCGACGATCCTCCGTCGGCGTTTTCGTTTTCAGAGTCTCAACGCGGCACGCCTTCGATCACGCAGAACGGCGACCGAGTCGCCACGACTCTCCCGAGGCTGAAGCCCGCCGCCTCGAGTAGCTGCTGGTACTCCGCCTTCGCTTCGCTCGCGCCCGCCAGTCACCGCCAGCATATGAAGGTCGACGCGGACTGTGTCCGGCGCGTCCGTTCGCCAGTGCCGGCATCACTCTCTCGATCAGGATCACCCGGCCGTCGGCCCTCAGTGCTCTGCGGCAATTCTTCAGTATCGACACGCTGCGCACGTCGGGCCAGTCGTGCACGACGCTCTTCATGACGTACGCGTCCGCGCCTTCAGGGACACCTTCGAAGAAGTCGCCCTCGACGACGTCGCAGCGTTCGTCCAGACCTTGCGATTCCACGTACGACCTGGCCCCGGTTGCGACGTCGGCCTGCTCGAGCAGTATTCCCCTCGATCGCGGGACACGCCGCAAGAATCGCGCACAGCAGCGCTCCATATCCTCCGCCCACGTCGCAAAGGACCTCGGAACGCGGAGAAATCGTAAGCCTCGACGATCGCCGCCGCCGAGCGCGCCGTCTGCGCGTTGAGGTCCGCGTTGAATCGCTCGCCGAGCGCCTGGTCCCGCTGTCTGTGCTCCCACGGGTCCACTCCGAAGACGTGCGCGAACGCCGTCTCCCCGGTCATCGCGCTGTGGACAAGCCCGCCCCACGCGGCCATGTATTGGTCCCCGCAGACGAGGGCCTGATTCCTGAGCGAGCCTTCGACTCCCGTCCGCAGCGTCTGCCCGATACCGGTCAACCCGAACCGGCCGTCCTCCTCGAAGCACATCCCGACGACCACCAGGCCGCGCAGAATTCGATGGAGCGATGGCGCATGCGCCTTCGTCATCGCCGCCAGCTCCTCGCTCGTCTTCGGTCCTTGGGCCAGAAGGTCCGGCAAACCGAGCTTCGCGGCCGCGTACAGGAGAGCGGTATCCTGGTAACCGTTGAGAAGATCCCCGGCGCTGCGTCCGGCCCCGCTCCCGCTCAAGTGCGCCTCAGCACAACCGTCGGACATTGTCGTCCGCCTTCGTACGACGGGACATGCGTGCTGGCGAGCTCGAATCCTCCCACGTCCTGGCAGAAGATCTGCGCGACCTCGTCCACCGTCCCAAGCCAGTATCGATTTGTCGAGCCCCGGTAGGCGTTGATGAACAAAGTTTCCTCGAGCGACCATCCCAGTCTCGACGCAAGTTCCTCGAGACTTCCCGCCGCACCGCTGTACCGCGCGCCAGACCGTGTCCAGTTGCACGCCTTGCGACGGGCTTTCCTGAAGAGCCGCCCAGAGTCTCAGTTTCAGCACATTCATGTTCGGGATTCGTCCCGCCATCAGATCGGCAAGAACCGCATCGTGCGTTTCTCTCTCGGCCGGACGGACAAACAACCGCAGAATGCACAAGCCCTCTTCGGCGAGGACTTCCCTGAGAATCGACGCGAGTTGCCGCTGCTCTTCCGGGTATGCGAGGAGGTTCAGCCCACCATCGCATAGCACGATATCGCGCGACCCCGCGGGGAGTTTCATCTCGAGCCAGTTCTCGCACCGGACGGCCTCTCGCGGCCCCGGCCACACCGCCTCGATGACCTCCATCGTGTGGTCGACAGCCAGAAAGTCCGTCCCCTTCCGCCATGGCAAGCGATAGAGTTCCGGCGTCACGCCCAGCAGCAAGATCCGCGGCGACGCCCCTTGTCCGCGCCACGCACCGACAGCCTCCTCGCTGAAACGCAAATCTTCCGGCGAAGGCCGGAGCGGCGGCCCGTAGAGTTTCCAATTCCGCGCGACCTTCGACCACTGGTCGGCGCGGTCAGGGCTCCTCCCTGTGCCAGTGCTCTTCACTCGGCTTCTCAACCAAAAGCTCTCCCCTCCAGCATTTCGGCGTTGCGAGACCGCACGCGTTACGCTAGCCTCTCGGCTCCGGACGTCGCGGAGAGGTTTGCACCACGGCTTCAGATATCGATTCTTTCGCGACAGCTCCGCCGACACCCCCAAGGGCGTGCGTGCGAGGAACGCCAGATGCCCGAACGTCGCTATCCGCTGACCCCTCTTCAGAAGGGTATGGTGTACCAGAGCCTGCGCTCTCCGCAATCCGGGCTCTACGTTCAGCAGCTCGTCGGCCGCCTCCGCGAACCCCTCGACGTTCCTTTGTTCAAGGGCGTGTGGTCACGCCTCATGGCGCGTCACGACGTCCTGCGCACGCGCATTCATCTCGCGGACGAACCGGACCTTTGTCAAGAAGTTGAACCCGACGCGGCGCCGGAATGGACCGAGGAAGACTGGTCGAAGCTCTCTCCCGACGACCGCGAGGCTCGCTTCCGGTGCTTTCTCGACAACGACCGCCGTCGCGCTTTCGACTTCTCCGGATTTCCCCTGCTGCGTCTTGCCCTCTTCCGACTAGCCGACAACGACTTCTACTTCGTCTGGACGTATCACCACGCGATCCTGGACGCTCCGTCGCGCTCGCGCATCCTCGAGGAACTCTTCGGCCTCTACGACGCCCCGCGCCGCGGCGAGGACTACCAGCCCGCCGAGCCATCCTCCTTTCGCGCCTTCGCGGAATGGTTGACGCCGGCAGGAGTTTCCCCTCGCAAAAGACTTCTGGCTGGGGTTTCTCAAAGGCTTCGAGAACCCCACGCGACTCGATCTGTCGCCAGTGCGCTCGCCGGACCGGGAAGACTTGCGGGGCCGGGGCTACAAGGACTTCGTTCTCTCCCGCGAAGACACCGGGACTCTCCGCGCCTTCGCGGCCCGCCACGACGTGACGCTGGGCACGCTGATCCAGTTGTCCTGGGCGGTGCTCCTCTCCAGATATAGCGGCCAGGACGACGTGCTGTTCGGTGCCACTCGCGCGTGCCGCCATTCGTCGATCGACGGCGCGCAGGTCCATCGTCGGCCTTCTTATCAACACCGTCCCGATGCGCGTCCAACTGCCCCCCGGATCTGCGTGTCATCGAGTGCCTGAAGAACATCCGCGCCGACTGGGTGGCGATGCGCGCCCATGAACACACTCCCCTGCGCGACATACAAGCATGGAGCGGCTTCGGCCCCGAAAAACCTCTCTTCGAGAACATCCTTGCCATCGAGGATCACAGCCCCGCAGAAAAACTGCAGTCGCTGGGCGGCGATTGGGAGCGCAGGGAATTCGAGCTGTTCGAGCGAAGCGACTACCCTCTCATCGGCCGTGCCTACGCCGGCTCGCGCCTCTCCTTGCGCGTGGCCTACGCATACGGAACGCTCGACGACGACGCCGCGGCGCGAATGCTCGGCCATTGGCGCGCGATCCTCATGGGACTGGTGACGCACGCGGACAAGCGCGTAGTCGACCTGCCGCTTCTGACCGACGCCGAGCAGGCGTTGATGCACGTGCGTTGGAACGACACGCAGAGACAACTCACCGCGCCTTCGTGCCTCCATCAGTTGTTCGAAGCCCAGGCGGCGAGGACGCCCGCAGCCGTGGCCCTTCGTCTCGAAGCGGAAATCATTGCCTACGATGAGCTGAACGCCCGCGCCAACAGGCTGGCCCACTATCTCCAGTCCATCGGCGCGGGACCGGAGACCCTCGTGGCGATTTGCATGGGCCGCTCGCCCGCCCTGATCGCCGCCATTCTGGCCGTTTTGAAGAGCGGCGGCGCCTACCTCCCCATCGACCCCGATTACCCAGGGGAACAGATTTCCTCGATGCTCGAGGACTCGCACGCCTCGGTGGTGACTCACCGAAAGCAGGTACCTGCACCTTGTCCGTCTCAAGGCCTCACGGCCGTCAGCGTGGACAGCTGCGCCGGCGAGATCGCCCGCTGCAGCGCCGACAACCTGCGCGACGTCGGCCTCACCCGACAACCTCGCCTACGCGATGTACACGTCCGGTTCCACCGGCCCCCCGAAACTCGTCGGCGTCGAACACCGGGGTGCCGTGAACGCCATCTCGCCACACCACAAGCGTCGTCTTCAGCTCCCGCCGAACTGGCGGTCATACCGTTCGCGGACTCCATCTGCTTCGATGCCAGCGTGTACCGGATCTTCTCTCGCGCTTTCTTGCGGTGGCAGCATCATCATCCTTGATTCGATTCTGTCGCTGCCTTACTCCCGCTGGGCCCCCTTTGTGACCGCGCTTGGCTCCGCCCCTTCCGTCCTCAATAACCTCCTGCGCAACTTCCCGCTCCCCGAATCGGTCAGGGTCGTCAGCGTCGGCGCGGAGCTTGCCGGCGAAGGCCTCCTTGCGCAGTTGGCCGCGTATCCGCAAATCGACCGCGTCATGAACCTTTACGGCCCGACCGAGGCGACCATTTACTGCGCCTTTTCCGTCCTGATGAAACGGCAAACGCCGCGCGACGCCTCCGGCGCTTCCGTGTTGTCGAGAGTGGTCGCGCCCAACGTGATCGGCAAACCGATCTGGAACGCCAGATGCCACATTCTCGACGCGCACCTGCGCCCCGTTCCCATCGGCGTCGTCGGCGAACTCTTTATCGGTGGCACCCCCGTCACTCGCGGCTATTTGAATGATCCCGAGCTCACGGCAACAAAGTTCGTCCCCGATTCCTTCGGTGGCGACGACGCCCCCGCCTGTACAGGACCGGCGATCTCGCCCACTACCTGCCCGATGGCAACATCGTCTTTCGTGGGCAGGATGGACCACCAGATCAAAGTTCGCGGCGTGCGCATCGAGCCCCAGGGCGTCGAAGCCGCGCTCAACAGACACCCCGAAGTTGTCGAGAGCCTAGTCCGCGGCGTCGAGGACCCCGATGGAGAGAAGCACCTCGTCGCCTACGTGGCCATCTCGCCGGAATGCTGTCGACGCCGGCGAGCCTACCTCACCCAGCGCCTTCGCGCGCATCTCGAGAGCACGCTTCCTCGCTTCATGGTGCCAGGCTCGTTCGTGCTTCTGGACAACTGCCCCGCACTTCGCGCGGGAAACTCGACATTGCCGCCCTGCCCGCTTCCAGATTTCGGGCGTGCGCGCTCGAAGCCGCCGTTCGTCGCGCCTCCGAAACGAGGTCGAAGAAGCCCTCGCGCAGATCTGGAAACAGGTCCTCCACTGGACCGCGTCGGCATCGACGATGATTTCTTCCACATCGGTGGCGATTCCCTGTTCGCCACCCAAGTAGTCGTCCGCGTCAACCATGCTTTCGGCGTTGCGCTCTCGGTGCGCGCCATCTTTGATGCCCCGACAATCGCGTCCCTTGCCGCCCTTCTCTCCGAACACTCCGCGAGCAGCGCCTGAGATCGCTATTCCGAGCGGATAGTGAGCTGACCCGCCAGCACCCGAGCGCGCAGGTCGTAATCGCCATTGCCGGTCGTCCTGAAGGAGCGCCACAGGCCACTCGTCTCGGCCTGCCACGGCTGAGCGGTAAGGTCGCCGGCAGTCACCGACGCGCTCACGGTGTGATAGTGCTGCGGGTTGGCGACGCGCAGATTCATATTGCCCGCCAAGAGGTCGGCGTCCACGCTGCCGAGAATGCCGTGAACATCGAGATCCCCCGCTCGCATGTGAATGGCCACATTGGATCGTTGCGGCACTTCGACGCGATATTTCACGCGGTTGCCAGGGCCGTCAACCACAACCGTCGCGTCATTCCTGCCGGAGCGCTGTATCTTCGCGCTGACGCGGCTCTCGTCCTCAGGAAGCCGCGAATGCCACGAAACGGTGATCCTGTCGCCCTGCCCGCCGACGACCTCCATCTCTCCAACATTGAGGTTCATGCGGATCGTCCCGCCCGCCCCGAAGTTCATGGTTGTCGGGTTCGCGCTGAGCTCGTCAGCCATCGCCCGCGAGGAGCAGGTGGCCACGCAGATCAGAACAAGCAGGACACAGCGGCGCGGCATATCCATCGAGGTTTGAACGCGAGGATCCATTGCAACACCCCTCATCGAATGGCTTCAGAAGCGCTTAGACGCCGTGCAGGGGCAAAAAGATTCACTATCGATCCGGATTCGACGGAGATCAATCCAACTCCCAATTCCACAGAAGCCGTCATTGGCGACCGAAAGATTCGGGATAATATGCCGTCCGGCTGCGGTTCACTCATCCGGACCAAGATCATCAAAATGCCCCGTCGGCCACTCATCCCCACTGCTACGCAGGCGTCGTGAGCTTTTTGCAGCGCAAGACCATACACGCCGGCCGGCGTCGCGTCTGTAGCGGTCGCGTGCGCTCGGCACATCGCTCTTCGGCTCGTTGTCGGCGACGGTCCTTGTCGGGACGGCATTCAGCGCGGCCGCAGTCGTCTTCACTACCGACTACGATCGCCTCACGGTTTTGCCCGCGCTGGCGACCGGCCCTGCGTCGCAGGACTGGCGGGCCCATGGCGCGGTCACGCCCGTGAAGAATCAAGGCCAATGTAATGCGGGCTGGGCGTTTGCCGCGACCGGACTGGTGGAAGGCGATCATGCCATTCGGACGGGTTCGCTGCTATCGCTTTCCGAGCAGGAACTGCTCGACTGCACCGGTGCGGGATCCGGGTGCGGCGGTGGGAACCCGATCGACGCATTGCGCACGGTCATTGCCAAGGGCGGGCTCGCAGCCGAGTCCTCCTACCCGTATACCGCCCGTATCGGAATGTGCAAGGCGGTCACCGCGGTGGCGACGATCCCGGGCGCGGGACGCGTCCCTGCCGGCGACGAGGTGTCGCTCAAAGCTTACGTCGCTCAGGGTCCGGTGCTGGCGCTGATCGACGCGAGTCACCCGTCGTTCAATTTCTACCAGACGGTGTCTACAGCGAACCGGCCTGCAGGCCGGATCGCCCAACGCTGGCGGTGCTGATCGTGGGCTATGGGACGAAACCGGCCAGGATTACTGGATCGTCAAGAACTCCTTTGGTGCATCATGGGGCGCACAAGGCTACATCTTCATGAGCCGCAACAACAACAATAATTGCGGCATCGCGAGCTTTGCGCTGGCGGTCAGCAATGATCCGCTGCCGCCTCCGGCGAGTCCCCGCAATCCCGATGCTCAGCGCGTGGGCTCTCGCCTTCCTCCTGTTCGGCTTTGTGGCACTCGGTTTCCTGATGCTGCGCAGGCGCGCCGACTGACTGGAGTCGTCACGCCGCTCTCGATCAGAGCCTGTCGGCGCGATGACCACGCGGCCGTTGCCGGCCGCGCAGGACCGCACCGGCAAGCAGCGCAAGCAGTCCGATCAGCATAAGCTCACCCCAACCGGTCAGCGTCGGAATCGGCTGCTGCACGGTAGCGGGCCCCGCGAACGGCGTTGCCTGATTCGATGCCGCCGACGACGCTCCGGGGCCGGCGCTGTTGGTTGCGCTCACCGTGCACGTGTAGGTCACGCCGTCGCTCAATCCGAAGACCGTGATCGGGCTTCCGCTACCGGTTGCGCTCACCGCGTGCCGCCGCCAACGGCGTGCAGCTGACCGTGTACGACGTGATCGCACTGCCGCCGTCGCTTGCCGGAGGCGTAAACGTGACGGTGATCCGGGCATCGCCGGATGTAGCGCTACCGATGGTCGGTGGACCTGGCGGCGACGCGCTGCCGGCCGCCGCGACAGACGCCGAAGCCCTGCGACGCGGCAGCCGAGGTGTACGCCGCCGATCCGGCGTAGCTGGCCGGTGAGCGTCAGCTGGCCGGGCGTCGATGGCGTCATGCTGCAGCTCGCCACACCGCTCGCGTTGGTGACGCCATTGCACGACTGCGAGCCGAACGCGATGTGGATCGATCGCGCCGGCGATGATCGCCGGCGGATTCACGAAACGTCCGACAGCGACGCGCGTCAGCGTCACCGGCTGGCCCACCACTCCTCCGGAAGGGCTCGTGCTCAGATCGATGAACGTCAGGTGCTTGCCCGGGACCCCACGTGACGTGTCGCCGGATTGGAATCGAGCGTCGCGAGCGCCGCGTCGCCCGGTGCGGTCACCGTGTCGGTACCCGCAAGCGCGACCCGGTATAGGTGATCGTCGCGACACCGTTCGCATCGGTCGTTGCGAGCTTGATCTGCGTGTTCGCGCCGGTGATCGTGAAGAGCACCGGCGTTCCGGCAGGCACGCTCACGTTCTTGAATGTCGCCGTGAACGTCTGCGTGCTCCCTTGCGTAGGATTCGGCGTCACCGTCGCCGGCGTCAGCGCCAGAGCCGGTGCCAGGGTTGGTGGGGACGAAGCCGCAGCCACCGTCGCTCGGCGCGAGCTTGTAGATCGTATCGCTGACCGCTGGCTGTAGAGGCAGCCGTCGGGACCGATGACCCCGGATCCGATCGACGCCGCTGGCGACAAGCACCGTGGCAGTGAACGGCGTGGTCGTGATGTCGATCAGCTCGATGCCGTTGGTGTCGCAAACGATGAGCGATTTGGCGGCGCCGTTGCTCTGCGCTTCGCCCATCGTCAGGCAGAAGAACGATCGGATATGCCCGACAAGCGTCGTCATGCTCGGCGGCGACGGCGTATTGGTGCCGCCGATCTGAACGACCTGCTGCACGCCGTTATAGCCGGTGACCGCATAGAGCGTCCCGTCGGGAGCGAACGCGAGCTGCCCGTTAGGGGTCGTCGGCAGAGTCGTGTAGACGCTCAAGGTCGCGGCGCCTGCCGGGATCGTGCACGCGCCAGATCGACGGGATTGTCCGAGCCCGCGCCGAAGCACTCGTCGTCGAAGAACAAGATCGCCGCTCAAAGGATCGACCGACAGCCCGTTCGGGCAGGTGAGATTCGCGGCGACGACGCGCAGCTGCGCGCCTGTCGCCGGATCGATCTCGACGATGTCGCCGGTCGTGAAATCTGCCGGTCGGTCGCGCCGTGCGTCGCGTAAAGACGACCGTCCTTGCCGAACGTCGGTTGTCCCAGCGTCTGGTTCAGATTCGACAAGCTTGTTGCCCGCGGACGGACCCGCCGTCGAGTCCGAACTTGAACAGATCGCCGGTTCGAAAGTCGGCGACCAGGGCCGTCCCGGACGGCGTGAACGTCGGATTCGACGCGCCCGGGACAGCCGCCCCAGTTGACGTTGCCGAAGAAGAAGTTCTGGGCGAAGAAGCCGGTGGCCCACGGCGTGATCGTGAAGCCCGAGCCGCGACCGGCGGCGCCGCCGACGCACGAGGTCGCTGCCGCCGGTGAACGTCACGGTCGCGGAGCCCGGCACCGGCAAGATCGCCGTCGGTGACGTCGACCGCGGTGTAGACGACCGTCTCGCTCACGCCATCGGTCGCGGTGAACTGGATCTGTCCGCTGGCATCGGTCACCGCGGGGCACGGGCCGGTGATGACCGAGTGACCGCCGTAGCCTGCGAGATCGAGATCCATCTTGCCCGGCGACGGACGGCCGAGCGCATCGTGCAGCGTGACGGTGATGGTCGTGGTGCTCGTGCCGTCCGATGCAACGCGGGGTCGGCGACGCGCTGATGGAAGTATCGCCGACCGCCGGAGGAACGGAAGTTGATCGCGGGTGGTGCTGGCAACATCGACGTTGTCCGTCGTCATCGGTCGCAGTGAAGCTCACGGATTCGAACGCGAGATCGGTGACGTTGAAGATCGCGGCGCCGTTGTCGACATTGACGTCACGCCGCTCGCCGGCGTGATCACGGCGCTGCCGTTCCGGGATTGCGGCAAGGTGACCGTCTTGCCGCTGAACGATATTGCCCGTCGCTATCGGCAAGGCGCACGACGACGTAGGCCTGGCGTCGTCCCGTCGGCCGGTATTCCGAGGCTGGCAAGCCCAGCGCTATTGGGAATCGCACGCCTCGTTATCTGCTGAAAGCCCACGACGCTCGAGACGCCAGGGTCGACCGGGCCGGTCGTCTGCGACGTCAGATGCTTGGTGCAGTCGAGCCAGATTGGGCGAGCCGAGGCCGACGTGCGCGAAGTCGCTGCCCATCGATGCGCGGTGTGGAACGCATCGGTGTCCGCCAGCGGATAGATCAGCGGGTTGAGGAAGCCGAGGTTCGCTGCCCTGCGTCTGGTTGAGCAGCGCGGCGTACGCGGCCCACGACGGCGCGGACGTGCTCGTGCCGCCGTAGAGCAGTCCGGACGGACAACCGCCGTTCGCTCGCCTGGCAGATGAGCACGCCCTTGTGCGGGATCGGCGTTCGACGCGACGTCGGGCACCGAGCGCATCGCCGACGGCGCTGAGTCCGTTCTGGTACGCGGGCGCGCGAAAAAGCGGCTGACGCCGAATCCGCCCTGGCCAGCCGGGCGGCGTATCTGCCGCTCCGTCCCACCACGTCTCGCTCTCGTAGGTGAACCCGGGGCCCAGCGTCAGCGATGTTCCGCCGACCGCCGTGATGTGCGGCGAATCCGCCGGCACGTGCGACCGTGTTCGGCATTGCCGTCGAGGCAGGTGCTGCCGTGGTCGCCGCTGCCGGTGAAGACGCTGATGCCCGAAGCGGCGGCCGTCTGCAGGATCGTATCGATGCTCTGCACGTCGGCGAGCGTCGTCTGGTCCTCGCAATACGCCCAGCTGTTGCTGATGACGTCACGCCGTCGTTGATCATGGCGTTGAACACGGCCTGGAAGCTGCCGCGCCGCCGGCGAACGGCGCGTCGTACACGACGATCTTGCGCGCCCGGCGCGATGCAGCAGGATCGTGTCGATGTCGAGCAGCACCTCGCTCCTGGTTCGGCGCCGGGGCTCGCGCCGCCATTGACGTGAACCTGGTGACGTCGGCGATCTTGCCCGCGGGCAGCCCGAGCGAAGCGATGATAGTCGCTGCACGTCGCTCAGTCGCGAAGGTGTCGAACGCGACGAGGCCGACCTTCTGGCCGGTGCCGTCCACGCCCTGCCACGCCGGCGGAGGCGGATCGACGCCGGGCGTCTTGCTGTAGCCCGTGGCGCATGCTCCGCCATGCACTCGCTGTAAGAACTTGGCTGTACGCCGTCTGGTCGACGACGTCGCCGCCCATTGCCTTGCCGTCCTTGTCCGTTTCGAGCATTTCGCGAGTTGGCGTAGGCAAGAAGTCGCAGATTGACTTCAGCGATCGGTTCCAGCTCGGTCGCGGCGACGGCGAGGTTGGACAGCCCGACGATCGCTTGGACGCGCGTCGCGATCTCGACCGGCAGCGACGGATCGCGCATCGTTGGCGTAGAAGCGCTTTGTCGCCGATGCGGTAGTCGCTGATATTCACCCTGAAGCGCGTTGTCGACCGCCGCGCGCGTGCCGCTCACCGCGAGCGTCATGCCGGTTGGCCGGAGGCATCACCGACCGTGAAGCCCTGCGCCTCGAAGTAGGTGCGTACGGCGTCGTAGTCGTCCTGGCCGGTCCGAACCGTTCCGTCACTTCGGCGGGCGTCAGGAATTTGCGGAAGATCGGCGACGCAGGGTCGTACACGTCGTGCAGGTACGCCTGAAAGCCGGCCTCGTCGGTGCGCCGCAGGATCACCGTCAGCGAAAGCGGCGCTTCCGTCGCCGCTTTCGCCTGCTCCGCGACAACGACAGGTGCGGCACCGGCCAACGCAGGAAGTACGTGCCCGGACAGCGTGACGAAATTGTCGGACGGCTGGGTGCCGGGGACACTCGCCGCGCTCGCGCCGCCCGAAAAGGCCAACCCGAAGGCGATCAGCGCAGCCGCAGCTGCGCGTTGCCCAAAGACGTCTTTCACGGCTCCCCTCCCGCGGCGTGACATACAGCGTCAACTTGCCACAGAAGGGCAACAAAAAAACGAAAGCAGCGGGGTGTTACCGTGACATCAACGTGACACTTTGTCCCCGAATCGGCACGTTGCGCCTGCTTCAGCTAGTGGCTCGTCACGCTCCACGCGGCAGGAAGCCCATGTTTCTTGAGGAGTCTGGCAAAACGGGGATCCCGGCGCAGCGGCACGAAGGTCCGATCGACCGCCGCACAGACGAAGTTCATATCGCGCTGCGTCGCCGCGCGACGCAGCCACGACAGCGCCTGCGCCGTGTCGCCGAGCCGTGCATGAATCATCGCGATCTGATAAGGCGGCAGGTGCACGCGCTGCCGATTGGCGGTGAGCCGTATGAGGCGCCGTCGCGCCGCGTCCGCGTCCCCCTTTTGCGCTTCCACCTGGGCCAGGCCGACCTCGCCGATGGTCAGCGCGGGATAGGCTTGCAGCAGCTCGTCGAACATGCTTTGCGCCACGTCGGTATCGCCGTGCCACAGATGCGCGGTCGCGAGCAGGACCCGCGCGATGACATGTCGCGGTTCGACAATCACGATCGAGCGCAATTCGGCGATCGCCCGCGCGTCATTGCCGGCGTAGAGCGCCGTCAGAGCATGATGGGCGCGCATTTTCAGGTCCAGCGGGTCGAGCTCGCGCGCGAACTGGAATTCGCTGTCGGCCTCCGCGAAGCGCCCGTTCATCATCAGGCCCCATGCGTAGGAGCGAGTGCGCGTACGGCAGGCTGGGCGCGCAGCGAATGCCGCGAAGGTGCGCCAGCTCGGCCTGGGGCCAGTCGTGATCGAAGGCGCAAGCGACAAAGCCGGACAATGCGTGCGCTTCGCCCAGTTCCGGATCGATCGCCAAGGCCCGGGCCAGCGCCTGCCGCGCGCCGGTGAGCAGACCATTGGACGGCGCCACCGTCATGCCGAGCAGGTTGACCAGCCCGCGGCCGAGCGCACAATGCGCCAGCGCGAACTCCGGATCGGCAGCGGTCGCCTGGCGCAGAACATCGATGGCGCGCCGATAGCCGTCGATATTTTCGAGCCGCAGCAGATAGCGGCCGTTGTTGTAAAGCTCCTGAGCCGCGCTGCTGTTCGAGCGCCGGACCTTGGCGCCCGACGTCGGCGCGCCGTGCAGGGAGCCGCTTTGCAACAGTCGTCTTTGCAGTCCGGCGACGACCTCGCGCGCGACGCGTTCCTGGAATGCCTCGCCGGTCTGGCCGGGAGAGCCTTCGATGGTGAGCGACCAGGCATGGTATCCATCCGCCGTGCGTACCCATTGCGCAACGGCCTTGAGATTGCCGGAGGGGCCGATCTGCACGCTTCCTTCGAGGAGTGTCGCGACGCCCAGCGCCTGTCCGATCGTCCGCACGTCGGCAACCACGCCGCGGAAGCGAAACGCGGACGTTCGGGCAACGACCTTGACGCCGGGAAGCCGCGCCAACGCGTCGGTGATCTCGTCGGACAGGCCGTCGCAAAAGGACTCGAGCGACGAGTTTCCGGTGAAGTTGAGAAACGGGAGGACCGCAATCGACGGCAGCTTGGCACCGCCGTTTTGCGGGCGGCGATGAAACTGCGGCTGATAGCTTCCGACCGGGAGTGAAATCTCCACCGCCGCCCATGCCCCTTCGCCGGCGTAGTAGCGGGCAAGCCGTTGCCGCAGGCGCCGGGCGATCACCCTCACCGCGGTGTCCCTTCCGGAATCGAATCGACTGGCGCTGCGCCCGAGCACTTCGACCGCCAGAACGCTTTCCTTCAGGCGGGCGCTCTGCCCGGCGCGCGCCTGCTCCGACCAGGTAGAGCAACAAACGCAACTGCCCCGGCGAGCGACGAAAGGCACGGCTGGCCGCGAGCCTCTCGAGCTCGACCGCGAGCAGCGCATTCGGAATGTCGGAATCGGCACCAACCATTGCTGTTAGCGACCCGGGCGACTTACCAATGAGGAAGAGTAGCACCGATGCCCTGATCAGAACATCGGTGCCGTTGCTATCGCGCGACGCCGCGACTGTCCGCCGGCGTCGCTATTTCCCGGCAGGCGCGGACACCGCTGGCGAGCAAAGGTCGAACGTGGCGAATCAGATCGGTTCGCGATACCGGCGCAGCCGGATGGCGGCAGCGAGAAACGCCGCCGCGAATGCGAGACCGATCCAGAGACCCGGCGTGCTCAGGAAGTTTCCCGGGCGTGAGTTGTGTCACCGAGTCGATCGTGCCGTGCGCGTCGCCCGCGAAAGCTTCCTTGGCGAAGCCCATCAAACGGTAGTTGATCATCGACTCGAAGTACGAGGTGTTGAACGCAATCTTCTCGACGATGCAGATCGCGACCGGCGGCAGCACGGCCCAGAGGAATGCCGCGCGCCGCGCCCAGCCGGAGACCAGCAGCAGCCAGCCGTAGATCGGCGCGTGCCAGAGCGCAAGCACGACGAGGCCGTAGAGCAGGATCACAGGCTGCTGAACAGCGACAGGTGCGCCGAGCGTCGCGGCGCTCAGACCGCTCACCAGCAGGACCGCGCTGCTCAGCAGCAGCATGATCAGCTGCGTGACGAGCGACGATCACGAAGGTGATCAGCGGCAGGACGACGAGCGGGATGCGTCGCCTTCGAGAGCACCGTCGTGAGGTCCGAGACCGGCAGCGACTTCCAGAACAGGATGCTGCGATCGCGGCGCTCGCCGTGCAGCGCGTCGAGGCAGTAGAAGACGCCGACGACAGAACGTCGTCGACCATGATCAGCGATCGCGGCGAAGTGCGTAGGGCTGCACGACCAGCGCTGCCGCACTGGTCGAGCGCCGGCGTCGCCGCCGCCATGCGTGCGGCAGGCCGACCGTGGCGATCAGGAAGCCGAACAGGACGACGCCGGCGACGACCAGCGGCGCGATGTAGATCGAGCGGTTCTCCCACAGCTCGCGCCGCACCGACCAGTACGAGCGGCCGCGTCGTCGGCGTACCGGCGCGGCCGGGATTGCCTGCGGGCCGGGCGGCGAGTCGGGCATGGCGTCCGGATGGCGTGCTCATGCGGCCGCTCCTTGTGGCCGCGCCTGCGCTGATCGCCCATCACCGCGACGAACAGGTCGGCGATGCTGGGCGTGCGCACGTCGCCGAGCGCGGCGAGCTGCTGCGCGGTCGGCGTCGTCGAACAGCAGGATGCTGCGGCCGAACACCTGGCGCTCGTGGATCGGCTTGAGCGCGCGCGCCGCGGCGACGTGCTCGGGATGCACCATCACCTCCACATAGCGCGCCTCGAACTCCTCCATGCTGCAGTCGAGCACGATGCGGCCGCGGTCGATGAACATCAGGTCGGTGAGGACGTGCTGGATCTCCTCGACCTGATGCGTCGTCACCACGATGGTGCGGCTGCGGTCGAAGTAGTCGTTCAGCAGCGAGTCGTAGAACTGCTTGCGATAGAGGATGTCGAGGCCGAGCGTCGGCTCGTCGAGCACCAGCAGCTTGCGCGTCGATGGCCATGACCAGCGCGAGGTGCAGCTGCGTGACCATGCCCTTCGACAGCTCCCGCACCTTGCTGCGTGCGCTTGATCGCGGTCTTCGCGAGGAAGCCTTCCGCCTTCGCGCGATCGAAGCGCGGATGCACGCCGGCGACGTAGTCGAGCGCCTGCGAGACGCGCATCCAGCGCGGCAGCACGGCGACGTCGGCGATGAAGCAGACGTCGCGCATCAGCTGCGTCGCGCTCGGTCCAGGGATCGCGGCCGAGCACCTTCAGCTCGCCCTCGTAGGGGGTGAGCCCGAGAATCGCGTTGAGCGCGGTGCGTCTTGCCCGCGCCGTTGGGGCCGATCAGTCCGAGGATGCGGCCCTCCTCGACGCGCAGGTCGATGCCGTCGAGCGCGACGGTCGTGCCGAAGGCCTTGCGCAGACCGCGTGCTTCGATGCAGGCCATGGCTTCAGCGCTCCTTTCCGGCGTCGACGAGCTTCCGCCGGATGCGGCGGCATCCAGCAGCTCCTCGCGGCGTCAGGCCGAGCCGCTGGATGGTCGCGTGGATCGCGCGGCCACTGCTCGGCGAGGAACTTCTGCCGCTCGCCCTGCAGCAGCAGGTTGCGCGCGCCGGCGTTGACGAACATGCCGAGACCGCGCCGCTTCTCGACGAGCTGCTCGTCGACCAGTTGCTGGTAGGCCTTCAGCACCGTGAGCGGATTGACCCGGTACTCGGCCGCGACGTTGCGCACCGACGGCAGCGGATCGCCTTCGTTGAGCACGCCGTCGAGGATCATCGCGACGACGCGGTCGCGCAGCTGGCGGTAGATCGGCTGACTGTCGTTCCACTCACGATCCATGATGGATTTCTTGACCGCCTACCGGGCGGCGGTGGAGATGCGCAAGATCGGGGACGAGATCGTCTCGCCGGACGGTCCGGGACTCGGCGCGGCCTCGACTGTCCGCACAGGACGGGTCGACGACCGCGGTTCGCGTGCGGCAACAACGGTGATGCTCGTGATCGCGTCGGCGCCGCTGGACGCAGCCGGGATCGCCTGCGACGCCAGCTGCAAGCGCGGCTCATGTCCTCCGGAGTCGACCCGCGCCGGCAGGACGACAGCAACCGCTATCGTGACAGCCGCCAGGGTCCCGCCAACGAAGCCCAGTGCCAGACGCGGGATGCGCGACTGATACGGGTTCAGGGCCTGTCGCTCCGCGCACCAACCGCGGCGAATTTTGACATATTATCTAAACATATTCAATGACTTGATCATTTCTGGTTTCTCCGAGATCGCAACGTACTGTTATACAGTACTATAACACTGATTCTCGTGTCAAGCACTTTTTTGATCCTCGCCTTCCGGGCCGCTTGCGCGAGGTTCCCGCGCAGGCGACGCTAGCGTCCGGCACCGTTCAAATCGAGGGAGGACATCCATGTGGAGTCTGAGCTTGCCGTGGTGGGAGTTTGTCGTGCGCGGAGCGGTTGTATACGTGTTCCTGCTGGTGATCCTCCGCGTTACCGGCAAGCGAAATACCGGGCAGTTGGCGCCTTTCGACCTGGTGCTCCTGCTCGTTCTGAGCAACGCGGTCCAGAACTCGATGAACGGCGGGGACAATAGCGTGCTGGGAGGGCTCATTTCCGCCGCAACCCTGATCGCCCTGCACTACGCGGTCGCGATCATCACTTTCAAAGCAAGAGGCTGGAGGTCTGGATCGAAGGGGCTCCGCGCACGCTGGTCCACAATGGCGTCCTGAACGAGGACATCATGCGCCGCGAATTGATGACGCGTCACGAATTGGCGGCGGCGCTGCGCGCTGCCGGGTGCACGGAGATCGAGCACGTTCGCCTCGCCACCCTGGAAAACAACGGGCAGATCACCGTTATTCTTCAGCGGCAGGCGGCATGAAGATGCAATCCAACGCGCGCCTGCAGCGCCTGATGCAGATGGCGCGGCAAAAGCATTGAGACGAGAGTGACCAGCACGCAAAGGCGAATGTAATGGGTGCGGAACGCCCGAAAGGAGTCCTCTTGACCGGTGACGCCGCCCCCGTCAGCATTCGCCATGGATTTCAACACTTGGCTCATCTACCTGTTGGCGGCCATCGGCCTTTCGCTATCGCCCGGACCTAACGGACTGCTCGCGCTGACGCATGGGGCATTGCACGGCCGGCGCAAGGCGCTGTACACGATCTTCGGCGGCGCGTTCGGATTCGTCGCGGTCATCGCGCTTTCGATGTTCGGCATCGGCGCGTTGCTCAAGGCTTCGCTGACGTGGCTGACGGTCCTGAAGTGGATCGGAGGCGCCTATCTCGTCTGGCTGGGCATCCAGATCTGGCGGTCGCCGCCGATAGGCATCGACATCGGCGCTGCGGTGAAGCCCAGGGCGGGCTGGTCTCTTTTCCGCCAGGGAGCGCTCTCGGCACTGACCAATCCCAAGGCGCTTCTGTTTTTTGCCGCTTTTCTTCCGCAGTTCATCGATCCTGCCCGGAGCCTCGTCATCCAGTTCGTCGTCATGGCCGGGACGTTCGCTGTCATCGAAATCGCGACCGAGCTGTTCATCGCCAGCATGGCGCATCGGCTCAATCCCTGGCTTCGGCGCGTCGGCCGTCGCTTCAACCAGGCCTGCGGCGGCGTGTTCATCGCGATCGGGGTCGCGCTGCCCCTTCGCAGTTGACCATGTGCGCTGACTATGCGCATCTGCCTGCTCACCAACCAGAATCTTCTCGCGGACCCCTTTCCCGCCGACGACTGGCCGTGCGATCCACGGCCTTTCTATCCCGACGCGCACTGGGAGGTCGAGTGCCTCGAGAAAGCGACCTCGGTCGAACGGGTCACCCGTCGCATCCACCAGGGCTTCGATCTGTTTTTCAACCTGTGCGACGGCGCCGCGGACCAGAACACACCCGGCATCGAAGTCGTGAAGACGCTGGAGGAGCATGGTGTCGCCTTCACCGGCGCGACCTCGGAATTCTACGAGCCCACTCGCGAGGCGATGAAACTGGCGTGCAGGGCCGAGGGCATCGACACTCCCGATTACGTCCTGGCGCGCTGCGAGGCGGATGTCGAGCTGGCCGCTCACGTATTGCGCTTTCCGATGATCGTCAAGCACTACAGCAGCTATTCCAGCGTCGATCTTTCGCGGCGCTCCCGCGTCTGCTCGCCTGCCGGCCTGCGCCAGCAGACACGCAAGATCGTCCGCCGCCACGGAGCGGCGCTGATCGAGGAGTTCATCGAGGGGACCGAATGCACGGTACTCGTCGCGGAGAATCCGGACAATCCGGGCCGGCCGAAGACCTACACGCCGATTCAATACCGTTTCCCCGAAGGCGAGACGTTCAAGCACGCGGACATGAAGTGGGTGGACTTCGCAAAGATGGCGGCGTTACCTGTCGACGATCCGGCCCTCGATGCCCGTCTGCGCGATGTTTCCGCCCGTTTCTTCTCGCTCTCAAGGGTGCGAGCTTCGGCCGCTGCGATCTGCGGGTCGACCGAAGCGGCGCGGTCTTCATGCTGGAAATCAATCCCAACTGCGGCGTTTACTACCTTCCCAAGGACGCCGGCAGTGCCGACCTCTGCCTGGCGCACGATCCGGAGGGTCACGCCGGGTTCACCCGCCAGCTGATCCGGGCCGCGTTGCATCGACATCAACAGCGCGCCAGGCAGAATGTCCGTCCGACGCGGACGGCGCCGCATCAGGCCGAGGTCGTCGCTCCGGTTTCTCCCTGAGGGTCCGCGCCGACTACGATTGAGCCAGGCGCGCTTCCGCCGCCGCGAGCATCGCCTTGAAGCGCGGATGATCGCGGATCGGATCGAGATCCGGATCGGTCTTGACCCAGTTCAGGACTTCGATCGCATGGTCTCGAATCGCGGCGCGAGCAGATCGAGCGCGGCATCGAAGTCGTGCAAGTCGATGATCAGCGAGCACGCGAAGTTGTAGCGCAGGTTGATGTTGTCCGGGTCGAGCAGCATCGCGCGCTCGGTCCATTCCTTCGCGCGTTCGACCTCGCCGAGCGCGACGAGCGCGCTGACGCCGAAGCCCATCGCCGATCCGTTGTCGGGCTCCGGCGACAACGATCTTCTCGACGCGCGCGAGCGCGCGCCGCGCCGCCGACTCGCGCCCTCCGTGTCGCCGATGGCCTTGTAGCAGCTGACGAGCATGCCGGCCGCCCAGAAGTCCGTTTCCATCGATCGTCGGCCGCCTTCTCGAGTGGCAGATCGCCTTGTCGAACTCGCCGCAGCGCGTAGTGCAGCGCCCGGCCGCCGCGTTCACCTCGTAGGACTCCGGGATCGAGACGCAGCGCGATCTCGATTTCGCGAAGCGCCTCGTCGAGGCGCGCGTCTTGCGTCAGGATCCGCGCCTTCGCGGCGTGCGCCTCCGCCAGATTCGGGTCCAGCGCGAGCGCGCGCTCGGCCGCGGCCCAGCCGTCGTCGCCGTCCCTGCCGAAGATAGAATCGCAAGTTGACCTGCGCGACCGCCAGCAGCGCCCAGGCGCGCGCATAGTTCGGATCGATCTCGATCGCGCGCCGACAGAGGCGGATGATCGCTTCGCTGCGCCGGGCGTCGCCGAAGTTGCCGGTGACGTTGTACTGCCGCGCCATCAGGTAGAGCTTGTAGGCCTCGGGATTGGTCGGTCGCCGCGCTGCTCGATCGCCTTCTTCTCTTCCGGCAGCAGCTTGAGCTTCAGCGCGGCGACGATCGCCTCGGAAATCTCGTCCTGCAGCGCGAAGATGTCGTTCAGGTCGCGATCGTAGCGCTCGGCCCAGACGTGGCTGTCGGTCGCGCCCTCGATCAGCTGCGCGGTGATGCGCACGCGATTGCCGGCCTTGCGCACGCTGCCTTCGAGCACGTGCGCTGACCTTCGAGCTGCGCGCGCGACCTGCGCGCACGTCGACGTGCTTGCCCTTGAACGTGAAGGCGGTGTTGCGCGACACGACCGCACAGCGCCGAGACCTTGGACAGGTCGGTGATGATGTCCTCGGTGATGCCGTCGCTGAAGTACTCCTGCTCGGGATCGCCGCTCATGTTGGCGAACGGCAGCACGCAGATCGACAGCCGCTCGGCGCTGCGGCGCGTCGGGCGTCCGCGCGTCTTCGCGCGCGACCGCGGCGCAGCGCGAACACGTGCACCGGCCGCTCGATGTTCTTCACCGTGTGCTCGCCGAGATCGTCGAACGCGCACGTCACCTTGCCCGCGACCTGGTCGCGCACGGTGCGCGACAGCGCGATGCCGCCCGGCTCGGCGCAGCGCCTGCAGCCGCGCCGCGACGTTGACGCCGTCGCCGTAGATGTCGTCGCCCTCGACGATGACGTCGCCGAGATTGATGCCGATGCGGTAGCGGATGCGCTTCGGCTCCGCGCTGCCGGCTCGGCGCGCTCGGTCGCGTCCTGGATCTCGTGCGCGCAGTTCGACCGCGGCGACGACGCTCGCGAACTCGACCAGCGCGCCGTCGCCCATCAGCTTGACGATGCGGCCGCCGTGCGCGGCGACGCACGGATCGAAGATCGCGCTCCGGTTGGCCTTCAGCCGTTCGAGCGTGCCGGCCTCGTCGCGCTCCATCAGCGCCGCTGTAGCCGACGACGTCGGCGGAAAGGATGGCGGTCAGTTTGCGCTGCATCGCTCGGCTTTCGAACCCCGGTCTGCCACCTTCCTGACTCCCCGATGGAGGGTCCGGCGGAAGCACCAGGTATCTGTGGGTTCGGTCGTACGGGTCAACCGCCGATCACGTGCCCTGTCAACCCCGGAAAGATATGGACGGCTGCGAGCAGCAGCAACAGCAGGAATTGCCGGAAGAGGGCGGCCTCCGCCAGTCTCGTACCCGCGGGCGAATCGAACGCTAGCGGATAGCTATTCAAACACCGGGCGCTTATGCGTAAATTCCGTGGTTGAACACAAAAACATTCTCGCCGCGGTAGAGGAAATCGACGTGCGAGATCGCTGATCGCACGCCGGAAAGCGCAGGAATTGGACGAGCCGGGGAAAAGCCAATCGTGTAGCTCGATGACGATGACGGCGAACTCCCCGATCCAGGCGAAGTTTTCGCGGAACAGCTCGGCCTCTCCGCCCTCGATGTCGATCTTGCACAGAAACGGGTGCATGCCGGCGGCTCGGCCGTCGGCGACGATGCCTGCTGCGGAGTACAGGGGCACGCGATTACCGCTTCCGCTCAAGCGCACCTGGTACGCCCACTCCCCGCGGCCCGGATCGTGCAAGAAGCCGTGTCCGTCGCGCGAGCTGATCGCCCCCTCCAGAAGCTTGTAGTTCATGCCGCGGCAATTCTTCCGCAACAGCTCGCAGTTGTTCTTTTCGGGCTCGATCGCGACGACGTGGCTACCCGGAAAATTGCTGGCGAACCAGAGCGTGCTGGCGCCGATATTCGCACCGGCATCGATGATCAGCGGCGTAACGCCCTGCTCGATCAGCTGGGAATAGTGGGCGCCCAGCGCAACGCTCTGACGGAACGTTCGCATCTCGTAGCACTTGTTGACCAGCACCTGCTGAATGACCGCCCGGTCGGAGTTGCTCGCCTCGCGAAAAAAGAACATGCGATTCGCGTTGTTGATCGACAAGCGGATGAAATCGACTTTGTTCGCATTCGCGGGGTGCACCACTTCCATGTCTGTCATCCAAGGAGAGCCACTGACGTCGCGGTAGAATTCCACCGTTATTTGATGGTATCTTCGGCGCCTTGCCTGGCGCTGACGTCGGCCTTTCGCGCCGCTGACGCCTCCGACGAGCAGCGCTTGCGCGCATTCGGTTGTCGCCCCCTGTATGCGGCTTCTTTCTTCAACGGAGACTTCATGGCCGACGTGCCTCAGCCCAGCAACGACCCCAAGGAAACCGACAAGAAGATGCGCGAGCGCGTCGACAAGCTCGTCGCGCAGGCCGCCAGCGAGAGCATCGGCTCGATCACGCTGGGCGGCAAAGCTCACGATTACACCGTCAGCGCGGCATTCCTGCCGGTGGTCGCCGCAGGCCTCGACGGAGCGCTCGGCGAGCCCGAGGCCGCGGTGATGGCGACCAGCTACGTACGCAAAGGCAGCGACGCAAGCACGCGACCGGTGTGCTTCGCCTTCAACGGGGGGCCCGGTTCAGCGTCGATCTGGCTGCACCTCGGCGCGCTCGGACCGAAGCGCGTCGTAACTCCCAACGACGCCAGCATGCCGACGGCGCCTTATGCCGTGGCCGACAACCCGCACAGCTGGTTCGAACACTTCGATCTGGTGTTCATCGATCCGCCGCATACCGGATGGTCGACCACGTCGAGCCTCGACGCGCGCAAGAAGATGCTCTCGGTCGACGGAGACGTCGCGGCGCTGACAGAAGTGATGAGGCTGTGGCTGACGCGGCACAAGCGATGGGGCTCGCCCGTCTACCTGGCCGGCGAGAGTTACGGCACGACGCGCGGCGCGGCGCTCGCCGACGCGCTGCAAGGCGCCGGGGTCGCGCTGTCGGGTCTGATCCTGATCTCGTGCGCGATGGATCTGCAGAGCATCGTCTTCTGCCCGG
>CAVOOD010000002.1:0-806194 GCA_963697485.1 uncultured beta proteobacterium | reverse complement strand
TGCGGAACCCTTCGCTTTCCGCGTAGCTTTCCTCGCGGATAATGCGCGGCACGACCTCGCGCGGCTCGATCGTCACCGGCTGGTAGATGACGCGGCCCTGCTCGGGGTCGTAGCGCATCTCGACGTTGCCGGACAGAGGAAAGTCCTTGCGGAACGGATGGCCGACAAAGCCGTAATCGGTCAGGATGCGGCGCAGATCCGGGTGACCGGTGAACATGACGCCGTAGAAATCGAATGCCTCGCGCTCGTACCAGTTGGCCGCTGGCCAGACGTCGATGACCGACGGCAGCACCGGAAAATCGTCGTCAGGCGCGAAGGCGCGCAAGCGCAGCCGGTGATTGTGCGTGAGTGACAGCAGGTGATAGACCGCCGCGAACCGCCCGCCGTGCAGTCGCTTGGGCGGC
Organism: uncultured beta proteobacterium; assembly: GCA_963697485.1. Lineage (GTDB taxonomy): Bacteria > Pseudomonadota > Gammaproteobacteria > Burkholderiales > Casimicrobiaceae > PALSA-1003. The sequence continues at coordinate 805,790 of CAVOOD010000002.1, read as the reverse complement.
TCCGCCGGCGTCGCGTCGGAGCTCGAGTAGGCGAGGCCGCGCGCGGTCGCGCCGTACGCCGAATAGTCGACGCCGCAAACGTCGATCAGCGTCTCGAAGCGAAACTCGGGCAGATCGCGCAGCGAGCGCATCGTCGCGAGCAGCCGCTCGGCGTCGACGACCGCGGTGACCGCGCCGAACGCCGTCTCGACGCGGAGCTTGTCCGCGAATACGGATCCGAGCGCTTCGGAAAGCATCGCGTTGTTCATCAGCGCGCGATCGTATTGGTGCGCCAGATCTTGTTTTGCAGCTGGATGATCCCGTAAAGCAGCGCCTCGGCCGTCGGTGGGCAGCCGGGCACATAGATGTCGACCGGCACGATGCGATCGCAACCGCGCACGACCGAGTACGAATAGTGGTAGTAGCCGCCGCCGTTGGCGCAGGAGCCCATCGAAATGACCCACCGCGGCTCGGCCATCTGGTCATAGACGCGGCGTAACGCCGGTGCCATCTTGTTGCACAACGTGCCGGCGACGATCATCACGTCCGATTGACGCGGGCTCGGCCGGAAAACCACGCCGAAGCGGTCGAGGTCGTAGCGCGCCGCGCCGGCATGCATCATTTCCACCGCGCAGCAGGCGAGCCCGAAGGTCATCGGCCACATCGAGCCGTTGCGTGCCCAGTTGATCAGCCCGTCGAGCGACGTCGTGACGAAGCCTTTTTCGAGGATGCCTTCAATAGGCATGGAACCCTTCCGTTGCCACAATCACTCCCATTCGAGCGCGCCCTTCTTCCACTCGTAGACGAAGCCGATCACCAGAATGGCCAGGAAGACCATCATCGACCAGAACCCGAAGATGCCGATGTCGGGCAGAACGACCGCCCAGGGAAAAAGAAAAGCGATCTCGAGATCGAACAGGATGAACAGGATGGCGATCAGGTAGTAGCGCACGTCGAACTTCATCCGCGCATCCTCGAAAGCCTCGAATCCGCATTCGTACGGGGACAGTTTTGCCGCGTCCGGGCGATCGGGCGCGACCAGCGTTCCGACGGTAAGCAGGAGCAGCCCGATGCCGACGCCGACGAGGATGAAAAGCAGGATCGGAAAGTACTGTTCCAGCATGATGGTATCTACCGCCCCCGTCAAAACGCGACGGCAGCAAGACCGCCGCCGCAATGTCCCGCTTCTCCTGCCAAGCGCTCGCGCGCCTTGTCATTCTGGTGCCGACGGGGAGACTCGAACTCCCACGGCTTACGCCACTGCCCCCTCAAGACAGCGTGTCTACCAATTTCACCACGTCGGCTTGTCAGCGCTCTGCTCGGTCGGTTCGCATCCGGCAAACCAAGAGCTCCTGGTTTGTGGCCGATCGCGGCAAGCCTCGCCGCCAACCGCCGCTATTTCGGTATTTCCCCCGCTTTCGAATTCGGATCGGCGGGCGCCGGCGCTGCCGGCGCCGCTTGTTGAGGCAGATCGCCGGCCTTCGGCGCCGTCGCCGGCGCTTTCGGCGCCACGCCCTGCTGCATCAGATCCCGCGCCGCCTCATGATTGGTCGCCAGATACGTCAAGCCGAGACTCGACAGAAAGAACACGGTCGCCAGTATCGCGGTAGTCCGCGACAGGAAGTTTGCCGAACCCGCGGCGCCAAAAAGGCTGCCCGACGCGCCGCTGCCGAAGGCGGCGCCCATATCGGCTCCCTTGCCATGCTGCATCAATATGAAGCCGATCAACGCCACGGCTATCAGAAAGTGCACCCCGATCAAAACCGTTTCCCAGATCATCCTTCGTTCCTTGTCGCCCGCGCGTCCGGCGAACGAGCCGTCGCTGCGCCGCGTTGCGCCGTGTTAGGCACGCGCAATCGCCAAAAATTCGTCGGCCTTGAGCGATGCGCCGCCGACCAGGCCTCCGTCGATATTCGCACATGCAAACAGCGTCTTGGCGTTGTCCGCCTTCACGCTGCCTCCATAGAGCAACAGCATTTCGTCCGCCGCCTCGCCTACCGCCCTCCTCAGCCGGCGGCGCAGGAGCTCGTGCACGGCCTCGGCCTGCTCCGGCGTCGCCGTCCTGCCGGTGCCGATCGCCCAAACCGGCTCGTACGCAACGACCGCCTGCGCGAGGTTCGCGCCCAGCACGGCCGCGACGGCATCCAGCTGTCGCCGCACGACGGCATCGGTAGCGGATGCCTCGCGCTCGGCCAGCGTCTCGCCGACGCAGACGATCGGCGTCAAACCGGCCGCCAGCGCCGCGGCGGCCTTGTTCGCGACCGCTGCGTCGGTCTCGCCGTACAGCGTCCGCCGCTCGGAGTGGCCGACGATCGCGACGCGGCTGCCGAATTCGGCCACCATCGCCGCAGCGACCTCTCCGGTAAATGCGCCGGAAGTATGTTCACTGACGTTCTGCGCACCCCAGTCGAGCTCCGAGCCGGAAAGTGCCGCCTGAGCCTGCCAAAGATAGGGAAATGGCACGCAAATCGCTATTCGCCGCGACGGCATCGCCGTCCAGCCCGAACGCAAGTCGGCGAGCAGCGCGTCGTTCTGCCGCAAACTGCCGTTCATTTTCCAGTTGCCGACGACCAGTTTGCCGCGCATTGCTCGCTTGTAAAACCGCATTTGGCCGCAATTCCGGCCGGCCTGGCTATAACCTGCGGATTTTACCCTGCCGCACGCGACGGGGTCAACGCGCTGCGCTGCAGCATCCCGTCGAGCCGGGAATAAGCCTGGGTGAACCGGGCCCCTCCCACGCGACTACACGCGAGCCATGACGAAGACGTGCAGCGCGTCGAGCAAACGATCGAGGTTCCGGCGCAACGGCTCGAACCCGTCGAGCCTGGCCAGCGTCTCCTCGTTCATGTAAAGACGCCGATTGATCTCGATCTGCAAGCTGTGCCGGCGCTCGTGCGGTCGCCCGAATTTCCGGACCAGCTCGACGCCCTTGTACGGGTCGTTGATCGCAACTTCGTAACCCATCGCGGCCAGGGTCGCGGCGACGAATGCGGTGAATTCGGGCGCGCAGGTCCTGGCGTCGCGATCGCCTAGGACGAAATCGGCGCGCGCCCGCCCCGGATCGTCGGCATTGACGTCGCCTTCCGCCGGCATCGAGTGACAGTTCAGATGCCATACCGCGCCGAACGCGCGATGCCGCTCGTCGAGCGCCGCGGCGAGGGCCGCATGATACGGATCGTAATAGCGTTCGATGCGCTGCTGCAGCTCGGCCGCGCCGAGCAGGCGCGCGTACATCGGCACACCGCCGTGCGCGAGTCGCCAGACGAGCCCGATGCCTTGCTCGGTCTTGCGCGACGGCGTCACCGGGCCGGGCCAGGCGTCGGCGAGAAGCTCGGTGTCGATGTCGGCGACGTGCCGGTTCGGATCGATGTAAGCGCGCGGGAACAGCGCTTCGATCAGCGTCGCGCCGATCCGCGGCGCCGAAGCGAATAGCTCTTCGACATAGGTGTCCTCGGCTCGCCGCACCAGCGCACGCGGCGCAGCGTGGTCGAAATCCGCCGGGTACGCGGTGCCGCTGTGCGGCGAGTCGAACACCAGCGGAATTGGTTGCGCCGCTTCGGTGTGACGTCGAACGGCGTCGATCAATGCCGCACCGCGTCGTTCAGATGACAGGCCGACCATCGGCCCGGCGCGATCTCGTCCAGCGCTGGTGCCAGGTCGCGGCATATCCGCATCGCATACGGGCAGCGCGGATGAAAGTGACAGCCCGACGGCGGCGCCATCGGCGATGGAATCTCGCCGCGAATCGGAACAAAGGTTCTCTTTTTCGGCTCGAGACGGCCCATTTCGAGAAGCAGCGCCTGCGTGTACGGATGGTTGGGCGCGCCGAACAATTGCTGCGTCGGGCCCGATTCGACGATTCGTCCAAGGTACATGATCACCACGCGATCGCTGATGTGCCGCACGACGCCCAGATCGTGGCTGATGAAAAGATACGTCAGGTTGAGCGCCGCCCGCAGATCCATGAACAGGTTCAGCACCTGCGCCTGGATCGACACGTCCAGCGCGGCGATCGATTCGTCGCAGACGATGAATTCGGGCTTGACCGCCAGGGCCCGCGCGATGCCGATGCGCGCGCGCTGGCCGCCCGAGAACTGGTGCGGAAAGCGCCGCATCAGCGTCGGGTCCAGGCCGACGCGATTGAGCTGAAGGCCGACGTATTCGACTTGCTGCTGCGGCGCGATCAGGCGGTGCGCCACCGGCGCTTCGCCGACGATATCGACGACGCGCAGGCGCGGATTGAGCGAGGCGTACGGATCCTGGAAGATCATCTGCATCTTGAGCTGCTGCTGGCGCACCTCCGCGGGAGGCTGATCCGACAGGCGAGCCCCGCGCCAGCGCCGCTGACCCTTGGTCGACGAAAGCAGGCCGACGGCAATCCGCCCGAGCGTCGACTTGCCGCAGCCCGACTCGCCGACCAATCCGACCACCTCGCGTTCGGCGATGCCCAAGTCGACGCGATCGACCGCATGCACGACTTCGTCGCGCAAGCCCGCACCCAGGAGATTGGCGATGCGGGCCGGCAGGTCCAGCGGCTTGACGAACTCCTTGGATACGCCGCGAAGCTCCAGCAAAGGCGGACTCTGCGGCACCAGGTCGACTTCGACGTCGGCATTCATGCGCGCGGCACCCCGACGGCGCGTTCCCACATCGCGTCGAACGCGCCCTCGACCGCGCGAGCGAATCCTGGCGCGTCGAGCAGCGGCGAAGCGCGCAGCCGATCGCGCAATCCGGCGCGCAGCGTCGCCAGCCGCGCCCGATCGGTCGCCAGATCGACCGCGGCGCGCACGTACTCGTCGGGCTCGCGAGTGATCAGCTCGGTCAGGCCCGCGTTGCGCAGCAGGCTCGCACCGCTTCGCGAAAACGGCCGATCGCCAACCAGGGTGACGACCGGCACCCCCATCCACAGCGCGTCGCAGGTCGTCGTCCCGCCGGTGCATGGCAGGCTGTCGAGCGCAATGTCCGCGCGCAGGTAACGGGCGAGATACGTCGCGATCGGAGCCTCGCCGACCTGCTCGATGCGCTCGGCCGCGATACCCTGCGCGGCGAAGGATGCCAGCACCCGGGCGCGCTGGCCGGCGTCGGGTGTGGCGAGCAGCATCAGGCGCGACCGCGGGACCGCGCCGAGTATGCGCGCCCACAGCGCGAGCGCCGTGGGCGAGATTTTGATCGCGTGATTCATGCAGACGAAGGTGATGGCGTCCGCGGTCAACGCGGGCAGTGGACCGACCTCCGGCGCCTCGACATAAGGGCGGTAGCACCATTGCGTCAGCGGCAGCCGCCAGAGCGCTTCGGCGCCGGCGGCCTCCGACTGCTCCGGCGGATCGGTGTAGATGTCGGTCAGGCGGTAGTCGATCGCCGGCACGCCGGTGCAGCCGAGGTAGCCGAGCCAAGTGGCCTGGACCGGCGCCGGCTTGAGAAAAAACAGCGGCAGGCGGTTGTGCGCGGTATGGCCGTTCAAGTCGACCAGAATATCGATCGCGTCGGCGCGAATGCGCTGGGCGGCCTCGGCGTCAGGCATCGAAGCGATCGGGACGAAATGGTCGGCCAACGCGGCGAAGCGGGCGGTGACCTCGTCGCCGCCGGCATAATTCTGGTAGCAGAAAATCTCGAAGCGGGCTCGGTCGTGTGCGGCGAGCAACGACTCGGCAAACACCGCGACCGCATGCCGCCGCCAATCGGATGAAACGTAGCCTATCTTGAGCCGCCGGCCTGCGCGCGGCGCCGGGACGATGGCGGGCAATGGCGCGATCCGCGCGGCAAAGCGCTCGCCGAAAGCGCGATGCTCGGCAGCGATGCTCCGGGCGGTCGCGCGATCCGAGACGCTGAGCGCGAACAAGAGCGCGCTCCAGTTGGCCGGGCGATCTGGCGCCAGCGCGACGGCGCGACGGAACGATGCGATCGCGGCGTCGTTGTCGCCGATGCCGAATTGCAGCATGCCGAGATTGCCGTGCGCCTGCGACAGGCGCGGGTCGAGCTCGATCGCTTTGCGGTAAGCGGCGATCGCGGCATCGAATTGCCGCTGCCGCGCGCGCAGGTTGCCCCGGCTGTTGTAGGCGATCGCCGACGAAGGCTCGGCGGCCAATACCGCCTCGATCTCAGCCTGCGAGCTCGCGATGTCGCCTTCGTCCAGCAGCGCATTGCCGAGATCCAAGCGGGCGTCGACAAGCCTGCCGTCGAGAGCGACCGCCTGTTTTAGACTGATCAGCGCGTCGGCGCCGCGCCCCACGGCCCGCAGCGCGAGCCCATGCAGATGGTGTGCGCGCGCCCGGCGCGGATCGACGGCGATCGCGCGCTCGGCATAGTCGAGCGCCGAGTCGGCGTGCCCGCGGCGCAACGCAAGCAACGCACCGAAAGTCAGCGCCGAGGCGTGATTCGGATCCAGTCGCAGCGCTTCGGCGAGGATGGCCGCCGCCTCGTCGGTGCGGCCCGCAAGCTGCTCGCTCGCGGCGCGCGAGACGAGCCGATCGACCGGACCCGATGCTGGCTCGCCGGCGATCTCCGGCTTCATCGACTCGCCCCATGCGCCGCAGCCGCGAATAGATCGGCCGCGGGCAGTGGGTGAAAGCAGCGCAGCGTGTGCTGCGGACCGATCGGCGTCATCTCCGGTGTTTGCGCGCAGACGGCGGTCGCGTAGGAGCAGCGTTCGCGGAACGCGCAACCGGGGCCGATATCCAGCAGCGACGGCGTCATGCCCGGTATATTGCGCAGACGCTTGTGCTCCTGCGCCTGGCCGGGCACGGAGTCGAGCAGGCCCCGCGTGTAAGGATGTCGCGGCGCGCCGAGCACGTCCGCGGTCGTCCCCTGCTCGACGATGCGGCCGGCGTACATCACGCAGACGCGGTCGGCGAGTCCGGCAATCACCGAAAGGTCGTGGGTGATCCAGATCAGCGCGGCGCCGGTCTCGCGCGTGAGTTTCTGCATCTCGAACAGGATCTGGCCCTGGATGGTCACGTCGAGCGCGGTGGTCGGCTCGTCGGCGATGATCACGTCGGGAACATTCAGCAGTGCGATCGCGATCGCCACTCGCTGGCGCATGCCGCCGGAGAACTGATGCGGATAGGCGGCGAGCCTTGCATCCGGCGACGCGATGCCGACCTGAACGAGGCAAGCCCGGGCGCGCGCCACGGCAGCGTCGTACGGCACGCGCTCGTGGGCGAGGATCGCCTCGACCATCTGCGTTTCAATGGTGAGCACCGGGTTCAGCGTCATCATCGGATCCTGGAAGATCATCGCGATCCGGTTGCCGCGCAACTGACGCATCGCTTCGGACCCCAGCGCCGTGAGGTCCTGGTCGCGATGGATTATCCGGCCTGCGACGATGCGACCCGGCGCATCGACCAGGCCCATGATCGAATATCCGGTCACCGACTTGCCCGAGCCCGATTCACCGACCAGCCCCAGGACCTCGCCGCGCGCGACGCTGAAGCTGACGTCGTCGACCGCCTTGATCACGCCCGCCTTGGTGACGAAATGGGTGCGCAGGCCTTCGACGCTCAACACCGCGTCGGTCATCGCTGCAGCCTCGGATTGACGACGTCGCGCAGCTGATCGGCGACGAGGTTGATGCTGAAGATCGTCAGCAGCAGCGCGATGCCGGGAAAGAAGCTGATCCAGTACTTGCCAGACAGCAGGTACTGGTAGCCGTTGGCGATCAGGAGCCCTAGCGACGGTTCGGTGATCGGCAAGCCGAGGCCGAGAAAGGACAGCGTCGCCTCGAGCGCGATCGCTGCCGCGACCTGCACTGTCGCGACGACGATCAGCGGCGGCAGGCAGTTGGGCAGGATGTGCCGGAACACGATGCGCGCGGGAGTCAGCGCGAGGCAGCGCGCGGCCTCGACGTATTCCCTCCGCTTTTCGACCAGCGCGGCGCTGCGGACCGTCCGCGCGTAATACGCCCACTGCACTGTCACGAGCGCGGCGATGATCTTCAGGATCCCCTGTCCGAGCACGGCCAGCAGGATCAGCGCGATCAGGATCGCCGGAAACGAAAGCTGGATGTCGGCAATGCGCATGATCAGCGTCTCGATCCTGCCGCCGAAGTACGCCGCGATGAGGCCGAGCGCCAGTCCGAGCGCGAGGGCCAGCACCGTGCTCGCCACGCCGACGGTCAGGCTGATGCGCAGGCCGTAGAAGATCGCCGAGAGCATGTCGCGGCCCTGGTCGTCGGTACCGAGCCAGAAAGTCGCGCCGTCGGCCGACACCGACCCGGGCGGCAACCGGCCCTCGACGACGTCGAGCTGCGCCAGATCGTACGGATTCTGCGGCGAGATCAGCGGCGCCATGATCGCCGTCAGCAGGATCAGGCCGAGCAGCGCCAGCCCGAACACGGCGATCCGGCTGTCGGCGAAATCCGACGCGATGCGTCGGAACGGCGTCTCTGCGGCTGCGCTGGTCAATGCTATCCCCTGCTGTCGGCCAGACGCACGCGGGGATCGAGCGCCGAGTAGAGGAGGTCGACCAGCAGATTGATCACGATGAACATGAACACGGTGATCAGCAGATAGGCGACGATCACCGGGCGATCGAGCAGGTTGATCGAATCGATCAGCAGTTTGCCCATGCCGGGCCATGCGAACACGCTTTCGGTGACGATGGCGAACGCGATCACCGAGCCGAACTCCAGTCCGATGATGGTCACGATCGGAATCAGGATATTGCGCAGCACGTGGACGCCGATCACGCGCGTATTGGACAGGCCCTTGGCGCGCGCGAACTTGACGTAGTCCTGCAGCAGCGCTTCCCGCGTGCCGGAGCGCGTCAGGCGGATCAGCAATGCCAGCTTGAACAGGGCGAGGTTGATCGCCGGCAGGATCAGGTGGCGCCAGCCCTCGAGCGACAGGAAGCTGAGCGGCACGCCGAAAAGGTCCTTCGTCGGCCCGCGCCCGTTCGAAGGCAGCCAGCCGAGCATCACCGAAAAGACCATGATCAGCATCAGCCCGACCCAGAACGTCGGCAATGAAAACCCGAGAATCGAGCCGGCCATGATCGAGCGGCCCGCGAAGCTGTGTGGTTTCAACCCGGCCCAGAGCCCAAGCGGAATGCCCAGGAGGATCGCGATCAGCATCGCGATCAGTGCAAGCTCCAGTGTTGCCGGCATGCGTTGCAGGATCAGCCCGAGTGCGGGCGTGCTGTGCACGAACGAGCGGCCGAGATCCCCGTGCAGCGCGCCAGCGAGGAATCTTCCGTATTGCGTCCACAACGGCTGATCGAGCCCCAGGGCCGCGATCGCATGCTCGCGCTCGATCTGGTCGGCGAGCGGATTGATCAGGATATCGATCGGGTTGCCGATCGCGTATACGCCGACAAAGACGAGTATCGACATCACGAACATCACCAGCAAGGCCTGCAGGCTGCGGCGTATCACGTAGACGAGCATGGGCGGATCGGCGGCCGGCGTCGGGAGTGTGTAGATTACATGAAGGACGATGTGCTCGCGGGCCTCGCTGTTATTTCCTACAGTTGACGGCGCGCGCCATGCAACTACAGTAGGGACACGCTGCAGAGGGTCCCGCAGCTGATCTTCACGTTCTGGGGAGCGCGATGAAGATACTCGTGATCGACGATCATCCGCTGATACAGGAAGCACTTAAGCACGTGCTGACCGAGCTCGATGCCGCGCTCGATCTCATCCAGGCCGAGGATGCATCCGACGCGCATGCCGCGTTGGCCGCCGTACCGGATACCGAATTGATCGTCCTCGATCTTACGTTGCCTCGCAGCGATGGCTTCGAGCTGCTCTCCGAACTGCGCCGCGACTGGCCCGGAATCCCGCTGCTGGTGCTCTCGGCGACGCACGACCGCGCCACGGTCGAGCGCGCGCTCGACCTGGGCGCGATGGGCTTCATTCCGAAGACCGCCAACACGCGCGTGCTGATCGACGCGTTGCGACTGGTGCTTTCCGGCGGCGTATTCGTGCCGCCCGACTGTCCGGGAACCGGCAGCGCGCGGCCGCGAGCGGTAGCCAGGGCCCAGGACCTGGGTTTGACCTTGCGCCAGTCCGACGTTTTGCGTCTGCTGGTCCAGGGCAAGCCGAACAAGCTGATATGCCGCGACCTTTCTCTATCCGAGGGTACGGTGAAAGTTCACGTCAGCGCAATCCTCCGCGCGCTCAACGTGCACAATCGCACGCAAGTCGTGATCGAGCTCGCGCGGCGCGGCGTCCGCCTCGATCCGCAAGCGGCACGGCCGCGCTGAAGCGGCGGCTCGTGGCGTCGCTGACCGCGCTGGCGCCAGCGCTGCTGCGGCGCGCTCGCGGCGACCAGATCGCGACGCTGTTCGCGCAATGGCCGCGTACGACTGCGGCGATGGCGCTCGGCGCCGCCATTCTGATCACCGTCATGTGGGGCACGGTTCCGGCGTGGGCGTTCGGCGTCTGGTTCGCCGCGATTCTGCTCAATCAGGCGTGGCGTTTCCAGCTGGTGCGCCGCTATCGGGCCGCGGCGCCGGCCGAATCCTCGTCCGGCCGCTGGGGCCGCGCGTCGGCGTTGGGCTCGACCTACGCGGGCGCGCTCTGGGGCTGCGCCGGGATCATGCTGTTCGTGCCCGGCGACCCCGGCCATCAGGCGCTGGTGATCGTGTGCCTGTTCGGCGTGATTCTCGGCGGCATCAATCTCACCTCGGTCTACAAGCCGGCGTTCTACGGCTTCGTCCTGCCGGCGCTGTTGCCGCTGATCGTGCGCGTCGCGGCCGAGGGCGATCGGCTCCATTTCTATATTGCCGCGGTCATGCTGGTCGTGCTCGCGTTCATTCTGGCCTCCGGGCACAACCTCAACAACCTGATGACGCAGTCGCTGACGATACGCTACGAGAACGTCGACCTGATCGGCGAGCTCACGCGCGAGACCGCTGCGGCCGACCGCGCGCGCGCCACCGCCGAAGCCGCCAATCGCGGCAAGACACAGTTCCTCGCCGCGGCCAGCCACGACCTGCGACAGCCGTTGCACGCGATGGGCCTGTTCGGCGCCGCGCTGGCGGCGCGGGTCAAAGATCCTGCGGCGCGAGAGATCGTCGATTGCATCAATGCGTCGGTGGAGGCGCTGGAGCGGCAGTTCACCGCATTGATGGACATCTCGAAGCTGGATGCCGGCGCGGTGGTTCCATCGCGCGCAAGATTTCCGCTGGCGTCGCTGTTCGCGCGCCTCGAGCGCGAATTCGCTCCGCTCGCGGCGGCGCGGGGCTTGCGCCTCGGCATCGTGCGCACCAGCGTATGGGTCGACAGCGATCCGGTGTTGCTGGAGCGTGTGCTCGCCAACTTTGTCTCGAATGCGGTTCGGTATACGGCGCGGGGCGGCGCGGTCCTCGGTGTGCGCCGGCGGGGCGCCCGGGTCGCCATCGAGGTGCGCGACACCGGCGCCGGGATCGCAGCCGCCGAGCGCGAACGGATCTTCGAGGCTTTCTATCAGATTCGACCGGCGACGTATGACGCGGGCCGGGGCATGGGCCTCGGGCTCGCGATCATCCGCCGGCTCGCGGCGTTGCTCGAGCATCCGATCGAGGTCGATTCGACGCCCGCGCGCGGATCCCGCTTCGCCGTTGTCGTGCCGCGCGCCGCGGCGCGAGCCGCATCCTCGCCGGAGCGGCAGCTAGAGGCCTCTACAGGCTCGTTGGCCGGCGCGGTGATCGCCGTCGTCGACGACGAAAGCGCTATCGTCGACGCGATGCGCTTCTGGTTCGCGCAATGGGGCGCGCACGTCTGCGGCGCTGGGTCCGCGGGGGCCGTGCTCGCCGCATTGGGTGAGCTCGGACGCTATCCGGACCTGATCGTGGCCGACTATCGACTGGCCGGCGGGGCGCTGGGTACCGACGCTGTGGCGCGCCTGCGCGCCGAATTGGGCGAGCAGATCCCCGCAGTGCTGATCAGCGGCGATGCATCGGCGGAAGCCTTTGCCGCGATGCGCTCGACCGCCCCCGACGTACTGCTGAAGCCGGTGCTGCCGGACGAGCTGCATCGGCTGGCCGAGCGCCTGCTCGGAGACTCCGCCGGGCCGAGCTGCGACGGCGCGGGCACGAACTGCTGCACCGCATAAGGCTCAATCGACGCAAAAAAAGAGCGCCCCGCGAAGGAGGCGCATGAGGACAGACCGAGTTCTTAGACCCTGTTCGGATCCTGGGGGAGGAGTGGACCCGGCCTGCAAACCGCGTCGCGCCCGCTAAGCCAGCGGTACGACGACTATGACGATAGCGATTATGACGACAGCATTATCGACCGATGGCAACCGGAAGCAAGGCCGTCCGTCACCGCGGGATGCCGCGTGTCGGCGCCCCGCGAAACGACGTCGGATCAATTCGCAGGCGCCGCCTGTCTTTGCGCCCGGAACGCCTGGATCTGGGCGATACGCGCGCTGATCGCGTCACGCACGATTAGCTTCTGGTCGGCCGAAAACGTATCGTATAGCGCGAGCCACGCGGCGCGCGCCTGCTTGCGCAGTGTGCTGTTCTGCTGCTGCACCTGATCGGACAGTGCCGCCAGCGAGTCCAGGTCGGGCGCGCTCTTGGCAAGCTCGGTCTGCGTCGCCGTTTTGATCTGGCCAAAACCGCTTCTCATCGCGGTGTGCGCAGCCTTGCTTTGCGCGAGCGCGTTGGCGAATTGCATTTGCTGCGACGTATTGAGGTTGAGTTGCGCTTGCAGTCCGGCGATTACCGCCAGCGGATCGGTGCCGTGGCCGTGCCTCGCGCCAGCGGCCCACGAATACGCGGCGACACCGCAAAGCGCGACCGCGGCGAGCAAGGCAATCAGAGTGCGTTTCATCGTACGGACCTCCTCGGAAATGGGTTAGCTTTGCTGCCACGCTTTTCGGGTGGCGAACGGTGGCGACTCTAGGCGTCGCTTGTAAGCCAAGCATTGCGGAAGCCGCGCCATTTGTAACCGTTCGTACCCGGGCTGCATCGGGGCGCGGGAGCCGGCGTCGAGTGTAACCAATCGTTGCCCGTTCGGGCGGGCGTTACAATTCGTGACAAGTGGCGCGCGCCGCGCCGCGGCCGCCCGCGATAATCGAGCGATGAAACAGCTTACGCCTAAAATTCTAGTCGTCGACGACGATCCCCGCCTGCGCGAGCTGCTGGTACGCTATCTGACGGAGCAGGGATTCCAGGTGCAGGCGCTGCCCGATGCCCGCGAGCTCGACAAGAAGTTGCAGCGCGATCCGCCGCACTTGCTGGTGCTCGACCTGATGCTGCCCGGCGAGGACGGGCTTGCGGTCTGCCGGAGACTGCGCGGCTCGGGGGAAACCGTACCCATCATCATGCTGACGGCCAAGGGCGAGGACATCGACCGCATCGTCGGCCTCGAAATGGGCGCCGACGATTATCTGCCGAAGCCATTCAATCCACGCGAGCTGGTGGCGCGCGTCCATGCGGTGCTGCGCCGCCAGATCGAACGGCTGGCGCCCGGGGCACCGGTCGGCGAAGGCCGGATCGAATTCGGACCGTATGTCCTCGACTTGACAACACGTACGCTGACCCGCAATGGCACACCCTTGCCGATGACCACCGGCGAGTTCGGCCTGCTCAAGGTCTTTGTCACGCATGCCCGCCAGCCGCTGGCCCGCGAAAAGCTGATGCTGCTCGCCCGCGGGCGCGATCACGACGTGTTCGATCGGGCGATCGACGTCCAGGTCTCGCGACTGCGCAAGCTGATCGAGCCGGACCCCGCGGCGCCGCGCTACCTGCAGACAGTCTGGGGCTTCGGCTATGTTTTCGTGCCGGACGAGGTCGCCAGCAACAGCCCGGCCGACACCGGGGCAGGTCCATGACTTTGTGGCCGCGTTCGCTGTTCGGACGCCTGGCCCTGTTGCTGCTGATGGTCGTCGTGGTGAGCCAGGGGACGGCGATACTGCTGTACCGGCAAGACCGCGCCGCGCTGGTCGCGCGACAGTTCAGCGACACCAAGGTCCTGCAGCTGCAGTCGCTGCGCGCGGCGCTGGCGGCGACCGAGCTGCATGAACGCAGCGAGACGCTGACCCGGCTCGGCGACGAATACGGCGCGCGCATCGTCAGCGACGACGGGCGCGGCTTCTTCGGCGCGACGCCGCAAAACCCGCTGCTGGTCGAGCTGGGAGAGCGACTGCGCACCGAGCTCGGTCCGGAGACCGAGCTGCGCCTGCAGCCGCGACAGCAGCTGCTGTGGATCAAGCTGCAGGCCGGCGACCACGCTTACTGGGCGGGGTTCCATTGGCCTCGCCCATCCGACGCGGCCCAGTCACGCGCGCTCGAATGGAGCCTGATCGCGCTGGTCGTGCTGCTCGCCAGCGCCTTCGCATTCGCGCGCTACCTGGCCCGGCCGCTTCGACATTTGAACGAGGCCGTGACCAACGTCGGTGCCGGCAAGGCGCAGCCGCCGCTGCCGGAAAAGGGGCCGTCGGAAATCGTCAACCTGAATCGTGGCTTCAACCAGATGCTGGCCAATCTGCGGCAGGCCGAGCAGGATCGCGCGTTGCTGCTGGCCGGCGTGTCGCACGATCTGCGCACGCCTCTGGCTCGCTTGCGTCTCGGCGTCGAGGTCGGCACGCACGACGAGCAGATGCGCGAGGGCATGGCTGCCGACATCGAGGAAATGGACAAGATCATCGGCCAGTTCCTCGACTTCGGCCGCGACGACCGCGACGTTGCCCTGGAAATGCGCCCGCTGGACGAAATCGTCACGCCCTTGCTCGAGCGCTACCGCCGTGCCGGCAGCGAGGTTCACTACAGCGCCGGTGAGCTTCCGGCACTGCCGATGCGAGCCACCGCGATGTCGCGGCTCTTGTCCAATCTGATCGACAACGCGCTGCGCTACGGCGGCACGCCGGTCGACGTTTCCGCGCGCAGCGAAGGCGCATCGGTGGTGATCGAAGTCGGCGATCGCGGCCCCGGCATCCCGCCGGAACAGGTCGATCGCCTGAAGCGTCCGTTCACGCGCGGCGATCCGGCGCGGAGCGGCGCCAGCGGGGCCGGTCTGGGGCTCGCGATCGTCGAGCGCATCGCGCGGCTGCACGGCGCTCGCTTCGATGTGCTCGCCCGCGAAGGCGGCGGCACGCTGGCGCGCGTGACGATGCCGGCGGGCGCGGCCCTTAGCCCTTCGTAAGCAGCACGAGCGAGACCATCGCGGCGATGCCTTCGCCGCGTCCGGTGAAACCGAGACCTTCGCTCGTCTTGGCCTTGACGTTGATCGAGCCGGGCGCGCAACCGAGATCGGCCGCGATGTTCGCGGCCATCGCGGCGAGATGCGGCGCGAGCTTGGGCGCCTGGGCGATGATCGTCGCGTCGATGTTGCCGAGCTCGAACCCGCGCGCAGCCGCGAGCTGCCAGACGCGGCGCAGCAGCACGCGGCTGTCGGCATCCTTGTATGCCTCGTCGGTGTCGGGGAAGTGCATCCCGATGTCGCCCAGTCCGCAGGCCCCGAGCATCGCATCGCAGACCGCGTGCAGCAGCACGTCGGCATCGGAATGTCCGGCCAGCCCGCGGTCGAACGGTATCGTCACGCCGCCCAGCACCAGGCGGCGGCCCGGCACCAGCGCATGGACGTCGAAGCCCGTTCCGACGCGCACCGTAGCGATGATCAGCCAGTCCTTGCGCGGCCGGCCAGTATCGCCTCGGCCAGCGCAATGTCTTCGGGATAGGTCACCTTGATGTTCGCGGGGCTGCCCTGCACCAGGCGCGGCTTGACGCCGAGCGCCTCGACCGCCTGCGCCTCGTCGAGCAGCTGTGCGACGTCGGCCCGCCGCAGCGCATGGTTGAGGATCGCATAGCGGAACATCTGCGGCGTCTGCGCGCACCACAGCCCGTTCCGCGGCTCGGTCGAGGCGGCGCGCACCCCGGCGCCGACCTCGGCGCGCTTGAGCGTATCGCACAGCGGCACGGCGAGAAGCCCGCCGACCGGCTCGTCCTCGAGCTCGTGCAGCAGCCGGTTCAAGCGTCGTCACATCGATGCAGGGCCGCACCGCATCGTGCACCAGCACCCAGTCTTCCGCCGCCGCCCGCTTGCCGATGGCGGCCAGGCCGTTCCTGACCGATTCACCACGCGTCGCGCCTCCTTCGTATACCGGGAAGACGCCGGCGACCGATCCGATCCGCTCCGCGTAGTGCTTGTCGCCTGGCGGCAGAACGACGAAGATCGCCTCGAGCACGATCGAGCGGTTCAGCGCCGCGATCGTATGCGCGAGCAGCGGCACGCCGGCGATCGGCGCGTACTGCTTCGGGAGCCCGCCGCCGAAGCGGACGCTGCTGCCCGCGGCGGCGATCAGCGCGTAGCGGCGCGGGGCGGCGGTCATCCCCGCTCACCGCGCATTTCGCCACGGCAGCCGCCGTCTCCGAGCGCAGTCCGAGCAAGGATCGCTGGTTTCATCGGGAGGGTGGTCGTATGGGCATGCGGCGGCGATTGTACGCCCGGTCCGGGTCAGTCCTGATGCAGCAGCGGCGCCAGCGCGGCGCGTATCGCGCCGGGCACAGGCGTCGGGCGCCTGGTGGCGCGATCGACCCACACGTGAACGAAATGGCCGGTCGCGGCCGCATCCTCGTCGCCAGCGGCGAACAGCCCGACCTCGTAGCGGACCGACGTCGTGCCAAGACTGGCGACGCGCAACCCGGCGTCGACGATCGCCGGAAAAGACAGCGGCCGATGGAATCGGCAAAACGTCTCGACTACCACGCCGATCGACGGGCCATCGCGAATGTCGAGGCCGCCGGCACGGATCAGATGCTCGTTCACCACGGTATCGAAGTATGCATAGTAGACGACGTTGTTGACGTGCCCGTACACGTCGTTGTCGATCCAGCGTGTCGGGATCGCCAGGAAATGACGGTAGTCGCCGCGTCGCGGCCGCGCCGCGTCGCTCATGATCGCGGCCGGTCGCGCAGCCGCGATTCGAAAATCTCCACCCAGTGCAGCACCGGACGGGTCGCTGCGCCAGCGAGATGGACCAGACAGCCGATGTTCGCAGTCGCGATGACGTCAGGCGCCCCCGCTTCCAGCGCGGCCAGCTTGTTGGCCTTGAGCTCGCCGGCCAGCTCGGGCTGCAGGATCGAATAGGTGCCCGCCGACCCGCAGCAAAGATGCGCATCGGCGACCGGAGTCAATTCGAGTCCGATCGCTTCGAGTATCTCCTCGACATCGCCGACCAGGCGCTGGCCGTGCTGCAGCGTGCACGGCGAATGGAACGCCACGCGCTGCGGCCCGTGATCCATCGCCACCTGCGGGGCGAAGCGTTTCCATTCGGCGGCGATGACTTCGACCGAATCGCGCGCCAGCGCTGCGACGCGGCGTCGCCTTGTCGGCGTAGGCCGGATCGTCGCGCAGCAAATGCCCGTACGCCTTGACGACGACCCCGCATCCGCTGGCGCTGATGACGATCGCCTCGACGCCCTGCTCGACATGCGGCCACCAGGCGTCGATGTTGGCGCGCGCGTAATCGAGCGCCTCGTCGTGTGCGCCCAAGTGATCGCTCAATGCGCCGCAGCAGCCGGAACCCGAAGCCCGGACCAGCGTGATGTCGACCCGATCGAGCGCGCGCGCGAGCGCCGCATCGATGCCGGGCGCCAGCGCCGGCTGCACGCAGCCCGCGAGCAACAGCATCCGCCGCGCATGGCGCGGCTCCGGCCATCGTTTGGCGGGGCGCGATGCGGGAACCCTGGCGGCGAGCGCGCGCGGCAGCAACGGCCGCGCGATGCGGCCGGCGGCAAGTGCCAAACCGAACCAGTGGCGATGGGTAAGCCCCTTGCGCAGCAGCCAACGGCGCATGCGCTCGCCGGCCGGACGCTCGATTCTTTGCTCGGCGACGCGGTGTCCGATATCGAGCAGCCGCCCGAAGCTGACGCCCGACGGGCAGGTCGTTTCGCAACTGCGGCAGCCGAGACAACGGTCGAGGTGCAGCGTGGTGGTGGCGGTGACCGCATCGCCTTCGAGCATCTGCTTGATCAGGTAGATGCGCCCGCGGGGGCCGTCGAGTTCGTCGCCCAGCAGCTGATACGTCGGGCAGGTCGCCGTGCAGAAGCCGCAATGCACGCAGGCGCGCAATATCGATTCCGCGTCGCGTCCGTCGGAGGTGTCACGGATGAAGTCGGCCAGATGGGTTTCCATCCAGTGTCCTGTCAGAGTTCCGTGTACATCCGGCCCGGATTGAAAATGCCGGCCGGATCCAGCGCCGCTTTCACGCGTTGATGCAAGGCGAGCAGCGCAGGCGGCAACGGTTGAAACACGCCAGCGGACTTGTCGGAGGCGCGGAACAAGGTCGCATGGCCACCGTGCGCCGCCGCCCAGGCGCGGGCCTGCTCGGTATCGCCCTCCTCCTGCGCGGCGAGCCAGCGCAGTGCGCCGCCCCATTCGATCATCGTCGCGCCGCCGAACGCCGTGTGCGGCGCGGTCGCGCGCACCGACAGACGCCACAGCGCCGGCCCGCGCGGCGCCGTCGCGTCGCCATTATTCTGTCCGCGAAACGGCGCGAAGAAATCGTGCGTCTGGTCGCGCACCGCGGCCCAATAGCTCGCGGCGTCGTCGAGCGGCTCGCCGCCCAATCGCCGCGCCGCGGCCGCCACGGCGCTGTCGGCGCCGGACAGGCGCACGCTGAGACGTCCCTGATGCCAGCAGCTTGCCGACAAGGGCAATGGCGCCGCGCTCCAGGCGTTGAGCTTGCGCAGCGCCTCATCGGCCGGCAGCTCGAAGGTCCGCGTCGTCTCCGCGCGCGGCAAGGGCAGACACTTGAGCGACACCTCGAGGATGACGCCCAAGGTCCCCAGCGATCCGGCAATCAGCCGAGAAACATCGAATCCGGCGACGTTTTTCATCACCCGGCCGCCGAACGCGAGCTCGTCGCCGCGCCCGTCGAGCAGCCGTATGCCCAGCACCAGATCGCGCACCGCGCCCGCGTACGGCCGGCGCGGTCCGGACAGGCCCGCGGCGATCGACCCGCCGATGGTCGCCTTCGGTCCGAAATGCGGCGGCTCGAACGCGAGCATCTGGCCCGATTGCGCCATCGCCTGCTCGACGTCGAACAGCCGCGTGCCGCCGCGCGCGGTGATCACCAGCTCGGTCGGGTCGTAATCGACGATGCCGGCATGGCCCGAGACGTCGAAGATCTCGCCGGCCAGACGCTGTCCGTAGAAATCCATGCTGCCGCCGCCGACGATACGCAGCGGCGTCGTCGCCGCCGTCGCCGTGCACACGCGATCGCGCCAGACTGCAAGGAGATCGCTCATCGGCCGCCCGGCCGAGTCATTGCTGCTGAGCCTGCGCCATCGTGCTGTCGAGCATCGGAATATGTTCGGTCTCGCGCGCGGCGCCTTCGGCCCATTCGCGCATCGCCGGCAGGTCGAGCAGCGCCCGATGGTACGCGGCGGCTGCGCCGTCCAGCACGACACCGTAACTATCGAAGCGATAGGCGACCGGGCAGTAGAACGCGTCGACGATGCCGAATCCACCGCACAAAAAATCTCCGCCCCGGCCAAAACGCTCGCGCCCTTCGTGCCACAGGGCCGCAATGCGCGCGATGTCGCTCGCGACCGCCGGCGAGGGTTTCCGCGTTTGCCGGACGCGCAGGTTCATCCCGAATTCGTTGCGCAGCTCGCTGTATCCCGAATGCATCTCGGCGGTCGCCGAGCGTGCCCAGGCGCGCGCGGCGGAATCGGCCGGCCACATACCCGGATGCCGCTCGGCCAGATACTCGGCGATCGAAAGCGAGTCCCATACGACCGTGCTGCCGTCGCGCAGGCACGGCACCTTGCCCGAAGGCGAATGGACGCGGATCCGTTGCGGAGAATCCGGTTCGTAGAGCGTGATTCGATGCTCCTCGAACGGAATGCCGAAGGCCTTCATCAGGACCCACGCGCGCAGCGACCACGTCGAATAATTCTTGTTGCCGAAGTAGAGCGTATACATGGAGTTCACTCGCCGGGGGATTGCCGCCAACGCTCGCCTGTCATCTGCCGCGGCGTCAAAATGGGACCGTCTTGCCCGGATTCATGATCCCGTGCGGATCGAGCGCACGCTTGATCGACCGCATCAGATCGACCGCCTCGCCGTGTTCCTGCGCCAGCAGGTCGAGCTTGTGCCAGCCGATGCCGTGTTCGCCGGTGCAGGTGCCGCCCATGGCGATGGCGCGCAGGCTTACCGCCCGCGCCAGCGCATCGGCGCGCTCGCGCTGGCCGGCATCGCCCGGTTCGTAGAGCACGACCAGATGAAAATTGCCGTCGCCGACATGGCCGACGATCGTAACGGTCAGGCCGCTTTTTTCGATGTCGGCCTTGGTGTCCAATATGCACTCGGCCAGACGGGAAATTGGCACGCAGGCGTCGGTAGCGATGGCGGTCATCCCCGGCTTCAGCGCAAGCGTCGCGTAGTAGGCGGCGTGTCTCGCCTTCCACAGCCGCGTTCGATCCTCGGGCAGCGTCGCCCACTGGAACTCGCTGCCGCCGAATTCGTCGCTGATCGCCCGCATCGTCGCCGATTGCTCGCGCACACTCGCGTCGCTGCCGTGGAACTCGAAGAACAGCGTCGGCAGCGCCTGGTAGCCTTCGAGCTTCGAATAACGTATGCACGCATCCATCTGGACGTCGTCGAGCAACTCGATCCGCGCCATCGGAATGCCGGTCTGCATCGCCGCGATCACTGTGTTGACTGCACCGGCCAGGTTCGGATATTGGCAGACTGCCGCCGCTATCGCCTCGGGGACACCGTAAAGCCGCAGCTGGATCTCGGTGATCACCCCGAGCGTGCCTTCAGCGCCCACAAAAAGGCGCGTCAGATCGTAGCCGGCGCTCGACTTGCGCGCCCGGCCGCCGGTGGTGATTACGCGGCCGTCCGAGGTCACGATCGTCAGTCCCATGACATTCTCGCGCATCGTTCCATAGCGCACGGCGTTGGTCCCGGAAGCGCGGGTCGACGCCATGCCGCCTATCGTGGCGTTGGCGCCGGGATCGATCGGAAAGAAAAGACCGGTGCCTTTGAGCTCGGCGTTGAGCTGCTCGCGCGTGACGCCGGCCTGGACGCGGCAATCGAGATCCTCGGCGTTGACTTCCAGCACCCGATTCATCTGCGACAGATCGATGCAGACGCCGCCGTACAGCGCGGCAACATGGCCTTCGAGCGACGTCCCGACGCCGAATGCGATCACCGGAACACGCGACAAATGACAGAGGCGGACAATCGCCGCAACCTCGTCGTTCGTTCGCGGGAACACGACGACGTCGGGCAGCGCGGCGTCGGCCAGGCCCTCGCCGTGGCTGTGGTGCTCGCGCACCGCCTGCGTGGTCACGGCGCGTTCGCCGTAGTCGCCGCGCATTTGAGCGACCACGCGCGCGACGACGTCGGGATCGGGACGGACGATGGTTTTCGCCTGCATGGTGGCAGCTCTCGCGTCTTTTTGTCCGGTGCCTGTTCGCAGGCGCTAAAAACGGGGCAGATCCGGGTGCGGCAACTGGCCACCATGGACGTGCATCCTGCCCATCTCGGCGCAGCGATGCAGCAGCGGCACGGCCTTGCCGGGATTGAGCAAGCCTTCGGCGTCGAACGCGTGCTTGATCGCGTGAAAGCGCTCGAGCTCGGGGGCGGCGAATTGCGTGCACATCTGATCGATCTTTTCGAGACCGACGCCATGCTCTCCGGTGATCGTACCACCGACCTCGATGCAAAGCTCAAGTATCCTCGCGCCGAATGCCTCGGTCCTGGCGACTTCATCGGGCACGTTGGCGTCGTAAAGGATCAGCGGATGCAGGTTGCCGTCGCCGGCATGGAAGACGTTCATGCAGCGCAGGCCGAATTCGCGCGATAGCGCTTCGATGCGCTTGAGCACCGGTGCCAGAGAACGGCGCGGTATCGTGCCGTCGATGCAGTAGTAGTCGGGCGAGACGCGGCCTGCGGCCGGAAACGCCGCCTTCCGCCCCGACCAGAACTTCAGTCGCTGCGTCTCGCTTTGCGACACCACGATCGTCGTCGCGCCGCTCGCTTCGAGCAGCCCGCGCATCCGCGCGACCTCGTCGGCGACCTCGTCGGTCGTGCCATCGGATTCGCACAGCAATATCGCCGCCGCGTCGACCGGGTAGCCGGCGTGCACGAAAGGCTCGACCGCTGCGATGGTCAACCGGTCCATCATCTCGAGGCCGGCCGGTATGATGCCGGCCCCTATGATCGCCGCGACCGCGTCGCCCGCCTTTTCCAGATCGTCGAAGCTCGCCAGCACGCAGGTCGCCTGCTGCGGCATCGGCGTCAACCTGACGGTGACCTCGGTGATGACCGCCAGCAAGCCTTCCGACCCGGTGATCAGCGCAAGCAGGTCGTAGCCGGCGGCATCGAGCGCGTCTCCTCCGAATTCCACCACGTCGCCGTCGATCAGCACCGCGCGCACTCTTCGGATATTGTGCACGGTGAGGCCGTACTTCAGGCAGTGCACGCCGCCCGAATTCTCGGCGACGTTGCCGCCGATCGTGCATGCGATCTGCGACGACGGATCCGGCGCGTAATACAGCCCATGAACTGCGGCAGCCTCCGAGATCGCCAGATTGCGCACGCCCGGCTGGACGACGGCGCTGCAGGACAACGGATCGATCGACAGGATGCGCTTGAATTTCGCCAGCGACAGAACGACGCCTTTGCGGTGAGGCGTAGCGCCGCCGGACAGTCCGGTGCCGGCACCGCGGGCGACCACGGGCAGCCGCGCGGCATGACAAAGCCGAAGGATGCTGACTACCTGCGCCTCGTTCTCCGGCAGCAGCACGGCCAGCGGCTGTTCACGGAACAGCGTCAGCCCATCGCATTCATAGGCTCGCGTCCCCTCGGCCGTGGCGACGATAGCCGACGGCGGAAGTATGTCGCCAAGTGCGGAAAGCAGGGTTGGATCGAGCATCGCGGAACACAGGCCTACTGGATTCGATTATTCCACAAACGAGGCGCCGGCACTATGCAGCTTGTACCGTGCAACTCGGCTCCGCCGCGCTGCGCGAATGCCGGTCTCGTCTATAATCCCTCCTGTTTGGAGATCGCGGCGAGGCCCCAGCGGGAGCTCAACGATGAATCCGGATGAAATCTACGCCAAGACCGAGGAAGGCTTGCGTGAGCTGAAAGAGCGCACGCACAACCTGCCGATCGCGCTGCGTAGCCTTTTGATTATGATCGACGGTAATCGCACCGTGGCCGAAGTTCTCGAGCGCGCACGCGCCGTGCGCGCCGATGCCGCGGCGCTGGCCACGCTGGAGCGCGTCGGCCTGATCGCCAAGCGATTCAGCGCGCCTTCGTCGGCCGCGGGCGAGGCCGAGGCGGCACCGCGCAGCGAGGACGAAGTGCAGCGCTTCATGACCGCGCAACAGCGGATAAGCGACGCGATCAACAACCACCTCGGATTTCGCGGCTACCTGATGATGATGCGTCTGCAGCGCGCCGAAAACCTGCGCGATCTACGCGACTTCCTGCCTGACTTCGCCCAGGCGCTGACCAAGCGCATCGGGCCGGCCAACGCAGGGCAGATCGTTTCCGGGATCGAGCGCCTGCTCTCCAC
The DNA here is from genome assembly GCA_963697485.1 of uncultured beta proteobacterium. Lineage (GTDB taxonomy): Bacteria > Pseudomonadota > Gammaproteobacteria > Burkholderiales > Casimicrobiaceae > PALSA-1003. The sequence continues at coordinate 782,352 of CAVOOD010000002.1, read as the reverse complement.
CGGCGGCTGAGGCGTCTGCTGGCGCGCTGGCGTTTGCGCGCCGATCGCCCAGCCATTGCGGCGGCGGCGGCTCGGCGTTAAGTTAGCTGGTGTCCCTATGCGCGGAGACCATGCCATGAACTATTCATTCCATCGTTCCTGCATCGCTGCGGCACTGGTCGTCGGTGCGCTAATTCCGGCGGCGGGAGTCCACGCCGCCAAAGCCACCGAGTGCACGAAGATCGGAATCTGCTACTGCGTTAACGATGAGCTGAAGGCGACGATCGCGGCCAAGGTCGACGCCTTCCGTCAAACGATCGCCGAGCAACGCAAGGCCGGCAAGGTCATCGGCTACCTCAGCGTGCCTCTCACGTCCGCCGGCGGCGGCAACTTCGACGTCAACAAGGAGGTCGCGGAACGCGCCAAGGCGGCGATCGAGAAGCGTTTCGGCGCCGACTACATCTTCGTGCTCAATCCCGGCACCAAGGAAGCCGACTTGCCGCGCAGCAGCACCGGTGCCGATTACATGCTGATGTGGACGTCGCTGCTGGAAGGGGCCGATGGCCTCGGCGAGTTCGACTTCGCCTATTTCGCGGGGCCGCAGGACTTCGCGCGCTACTTCGGCTTCGACGGCAGCAACGACATGGGCAAGCTGGATGCGTATTTCGACAAGCGAGTCGCCGCGGACCCGGCGTTCGCCAAGGCCGTTCAAGGCGGCCTCAGCAAGGCCACCTTCCGCAAGTACTACGCGCTGCGCGCATCGGCAACCGTCAGCCGCGGCGCGCACGACGAATGGAACATCTTTCGCATGCTCAACGAAAAGCGGCGAGCCAACGACCAATACGGCGCCGGAGGTCAGATCGCCGTGCTTTTCGATGGCGCGGCGATTGCGCCACCGCAGGGCGAGGCCGCCGTGTCCGACGGCTATGTCGGCAAGTGCCAGCCTTAGCGGGCGCTGGGCGCATTTGACCGGTGCCGCGGCAGTAAAGTACCGTCGCCAGGTCACAAGCCGTCCGGGCCGTTGCGGGATGGCGGTAAAAAAACGCCACAAGGAGGAACGTTCATGAGGATCGTCACCCGCTGGGTCCGCACCATCGTCGCCCTGCCTCTGCTCGCGCTGGCCCTGGGCGCCTCCACGGCTTCCGTAGCCGCGGACACCGTCAACGTCTATTCGATCTGGCCGGAGAACTGGGCGCGGCCGATGTTCGAGGAGTTCGAAAAGGCAACCGGCGTCAAAGTCAACTTCGTCCGCTTCTCGTCGGGCGAGGCGCTCGCACGTGTGATCGCCGAAAAGACCAATCCGCGCGTCGATGTGCTGTTCGGCGGCCCGGTCGAGACGTACGCCGCCGGAATGAACGAAGGCCTGTTCGAGCCGTACAAGTCGCCGTCGTTCGCGAAGTTACCCGAGCGATTCCGCGAGCCCACCGGGCAGTGGACGGCGATCGCCGACGATCCGCTGGTGTTCATGACCAACGACAAGTTTCTGAAGGAGAACAATCTTAAGGCGCCGACGTCGTGGAACGACCTGCTCGCGGCGCCGTACAAGAACATGCTGCAGATGGCCGACGCGCGTACGTCGGGAACCGCCGTGACCCGGATCTTCTCGATCCTCGAAGTGAACGGGCGCGACGAGCAGAAAGCCTTCGCCTACATGAAAAAACTGCGGCCGAATGTCCAGCTCTACACCAAGAGCGGCGGCGGCGGCACGCTCCCGGTCGGACTGGGCCAGGCTGGCGGCGGCATCTTTTTCATCGTCGACGCGCTGGACACGAAGGCGAAAGGTTACGATGTGACGATCAGCTTCCCGAAGGAAGGCATAGGCACCGCGGCTGAGGGCATCGCTCTGATCAAGGGCGCGAAAAATCCCGAGCTCGGCAAGAAGCTGATCGACTGGGCGACGTCGCCGGCGATGCAGAACCAGTTTGCGAAGTACAAGATCAATTTCGTTCCAGCGCATCCGGACGTCGCGATGGAGCCGAGCCTCGCCGCCGTGATCAAGGGCGCCAACATCTTTCCGATCGACGCGGCGTACGCGGGCGCGAATCGCAAGCATGTCGTCGAGCGCTGGGTCGCCGAAGTTCTCAACCCCTGACCAGCGTCAGCGCAATCCGGCTCCCCGCGATGGGGAGCGGGATTGCCGTGCGCCCTCACCGCCGTGACCACCGTTTCGGCGCCTTCCATCGGCCGCGACCCCACAGTCGCCACGATGGTTGTCGCACTGTGGGCGCTGCTGCTGCTTTTCGTCGCGTACCCGCTGGTCACGCTGCTCGGCCGCGTCCTGTTCGATCATGGCGCCTTCACGACGGCCGGCCTCGCCGCGATCCTCACCGACCGGCACCAGATCCGCGCGTTCTGGAACAGCCTGTGGCTCGCGCTGCTGGTCGGTGCCGGCGGCACGATCATCGGATTTCTGTTCGCGTTCACCGCGGCGCGATCGAGACTTCCACGATGGCTGCTCACGGTGATCGACGCGGCGGTGCTCCTGCCGCTGGTTTCGCCGCCGTTCACGACGGCGATCGCGATGATCTTTTCGTTCGGTCCGCGCGGACTGATCACCTACGAGCTGCTCGGCCTGAAGGGCGTGACCGTGTACGGCCTGGTGAGCACGCTATCGTCGGAAATCCTGACCTATTTTCCCATCGCTTATCTGACCTTGCGTCCACTGTTGGCCGCGATCGACTCCAATCTTGAAGGGATGGCGCTATCGCTGGGCGCATCGCGCTGGCGCGTGTTCCGCACGGTGACGCTGCCGCTGTGCATCCCCGGGCTCGCCAACGCGTTCCTGCTGCTGTTCGCCGCATCGCTTGCGGATTTCGCCACCCCCTTGATCCTCGCCGGCAATAATTTTCCGGTGCTTCCCACCCAGGCGTATCTGCAGATCACCGGCCTGTTCGACCTGCGCGGCGGCGCGGCGCTTTCGTTCATGCTGCTCGTGCCTGCGCTTGGCGTGTTCCTGTTGCAGCGCTACTGGGTCAGCCGCCGCTTCTATGTAACGGTAACCGGCAAGGGTGCGGGGCAGACACCTTTCGACAGCATCTCGCCTGGCGTACGCGCCGGATTGCTCGCCGCCTGCGCACTGGTCGCCGTGACGATTCTCTACTTCTACGCCTTGCTCCTGTACGCGTCGCTGGTGGAGGCACTCGGCGCCAACCACACGTTGACCTTGCGGCACTACCGGGTGATATTCACCGAGGGATTGCGGGTGATTCGCGACACGCTGATCATCGCCAGCCTGGCCATGCCTCTCGGCGGCCTCTATGGCATCCTGCTCGGCTATCTGGTTGCCAGAAAGAAGTTCGTCGGACGCCGCACGATGGAGCTCGTGTCGATGATCAACTACGCGCTCCCGGGCACCATCGTCGGCATCGCGTACCTGATCGCGTTCAATGACCCGCCGATCGAGCTGACCGGCACGGCATTGATCATCATAGCGTGCTACGTCTTTCGCTACGGCGCCGACCGGTATCCGTGCCACCGTCGCGATGTTGCAGCAGATCGACAGGAGTCTCGAAGAGGCGTCGCAGGGCCTGGGCGCCGGCAGCGGAACGACGTTTCGCCGCGTGACGCTGCCGCTGATCCTGCCCGCGTTCTTCGCCGGCCTCGGCGTGGTCTTCATCCGGTCGATGACGGCGATCAGCGCAACGATCTTTCTGGTGTCGATCAGCTGGACGCTGATCACCGTCAGGATCCTGGAAAACATCACCGAGTTGTCGCTGGGGCCGGCGGCGGCGTACTCGGTGCTGGTCGTCGTCATCGTGTTCGTCGTGATCGCCCTGATCGGCCGCGGGCTGCGCCGGTTCCGCGCACCCGGCCTGATGCCGGTGACCAGCATGTTCGGAGGTTGATCCGCATGGCGACCGAAACCATCGGTGTCCATGTCGACGGCGTGTCGAAACGCTTTTCGCACCGGGTGAAGGGCGAGATCTACGCGGCGCGCGACGTGCACCTGAACGTAGCGCCGGGCGAGTTCCTGACCTTGCTCGGCCCATCGGGCTGCGGCAAGACCACCACGTTGCGGATGATCGCGGGATTCGAGCATCCTGACGCCGGTCGCATCCGCCTGGGTGGCCAGGACGTCACCGGGCTGCCGGCGAACCAGCGCAATATCGGTTTCGTGTTCCAGAACTATGCGCTGTTCCCGCATCTGTCGGTGTTCGACAATGTCGCCTACGGTCTGCAGGTTCGCGGGCAATCGGCCGCGGTGATCGCCAAGCAGCGTCGCCGACGTGCTGGCGCTGGTGGGCTTGAGCGGATACGAGCACCAGTTCTCCGGGCAATTGTCGGGCGGCGAACAGCAACGGGTCGCCCTCGCGCGCGCCATCGTCATCCGGCCGCGCGTGCTGCTGTTCGACGAGCCGCTGTCCAATCTCGACGCCAAATTGCGCGTGCAAATGCGCACCGAGATCCGCGATCTGCAACGCACGCTGGCGATCACGACGATCTATGTCACGCACGACCAGGAGGAAGCGATGGCGGTCTCCGACCGGATCGCGGTGATGAGCCAGGGCAGTGTCGTACAGGAAGGGACGGCAGAGGATCTCTACTACCGTCCGGCGTCCGAGTTCGTCGCTACGTTCGTCGGCCGCGTCAACCTCGTCCCGGGAACCGTCGTCGAGCGCAGCGGCGACATCGTGACGGTGGCGGCCCTCGGCACGACGCTGCACGCCGGCATCGGGCACTCGGCCGTGGCCAGCGGAGCCGCGGTAAAGCTGGTCATGCGGCCCGAGGTTCTCGAGCTGGTGGACGTTGGCGCCGGCGACTTCCGCGCCGACGTGATCTCGCGCACGTTTCTGGGCGAGAAGACCGAGTTCGTTCTGCGCTGCGGTGAGGTCGAGCTGCAGTGCGTCCGCCACAATGCCGGCGCCGGCGCCAGCGGCGCAATTCGGGAAGGCACTGCGGTCGGCGTGCGCGTCGCCGCGAGCGCCGTGACGGTGCTGCCCGAAGCCGCCCGATGAAGACCCGCTTGCTGCTCGCCGCGCTTTGCTGCTGTGCGGCCGCGGCTGTCGCGGAAGTGCCGCGCGAAGCGCACGGCAGCCATGACGCGTATGCCTCGCCGGGCGTCGCGCTGGCCTGGGGCGTGCTGCGCGGCGCAGACGAAACCACGACGGGCGTCGTCGTTCGCATCGTCGTCGATCCGATCGCGTATCCCTGGCTCGCCGTGGTCGCCATCGATCCGTTCAGCAAGCAGGAGCAGACGGTGCAACGCCCGGTGCAAGTGGCAGGGCCGTTCGACCTGCGGATACCGCGCGCGCAATTCGCCGACTATCCGCGCACCGAGCTCCGCTTGTTCGACTCTGCCGCGCACGCGCAAGCGAACGCACCGCAGCTTGTCGTCTATTATCTCGGTGTCCCCGACACCACACCGGAATTTGCCGACGCGGCAAAGCTGGACGCATCGCTGACGGAACGCATTGCGCGGGCGCGCGCCGCCGGCGGAGGCGTACGGTGACCCGCAACGAACTGGCGCGCATGCTCGATCATTCGGTGTTAAAGCCGGAATCGACCGAGGCCGACATACGCGCCGGCATCGACGTCGTTCGCGTCTGGCGGATCGGCTATTTCTGCGTGCAGCCATGCTGGGTGAAGCTTGCCGCCGGCGCGCTGGCCGGCGCCGATGCGAGGGTTGTCAGCGTCGTCGGCTTTCCGCACGGCGCCGACAGGACAGCGACCAAGGCGCACGCGGCCGGCCTCGCCCAGGCCGATGGCGCGCGCGAAATCGACACCGTGCTCAATATCGGAGCGCTGAAGAGCGGCGCCCACGCCGATGCCGCCGCCGATATCGCCGCCGTGGTCCGCGCGGTGCCGGACATACCGGTCAAGGTGATCATCGAGGCCGGAGCGCTGACCGACGACGAAAAGCGGCTCGCGTGCCTGCTCGCCGTCGATGCGGGCGCCGCCTTCGTCAAGACATCGACCGGCTTTCACCCCACCGGAGGCGCGACGGTGGCCGACGTGCAGCTGATGCGCGCCGTCGTCGGACCGCACATCGGCGTCAAGGCATCGGGTGGAATTCGCTCGCTTGCCGATACGCTGGCGATGCTTTCTGCCGGCGCGAATCGGATCGGGACGTCGGCCAGCGCGTCGATTCTCGCTGCTCTCGACTGACCGCCGCGTAGCGCGCGTAGCGGCGGCGAGGCGCGCCTGCGACGCCCTCGCGGCCAGCGTCACTTCGCCGGACGGAACTTGTGCGCCAGCGTATTCTCGTCGGTGCGCGGCACGTAAGTGATGCCGTTGCGCGTTGCCCAGAGGTTGACCTGGAAATGCAGCGGGATGATGCCGGTGTCGTCGATCGCGATCTCGGTCGCACGCTGCAGCAATGCCTCGCGCTTCGGATCGTCGACGGTCGCCAGCGCCTGCTCGAGCAGCGCGTCGACTCTTGGATTCGAGTACCGGCCGCGGTTCGCCGTTCCAAAGCCCTTGTCGCGGCTGTAGGTCGCCAGCAGCGCCTTCAGGGGGCTCGACGCCTCGCCGGTACCCGAGCTCCAGCCGAGGAGCATCAAGCTGAACTTGAGATCGGTCGCCTGCGGAAAGTAGGTGGCCGAGGGCATCGCCTCGACCTTGGTCGCGATACCGACGCGGGTCAGCATCTGGGCGACCGCCTGCGCGATCTTGGCGTCGTTGACATAGCGATTGTTCGGCGCATGAATCGTCACGCCGAATCCGCCCGGGTAGCCGGCTTCCGACAGCAGCTTTTTCGCGCCGGCCGGATCGTACGGCTCGACCTTCAGGTTCCTGGTCGTGCCGAACATGCCGTCAGCCAGCAGCTGGCCCGCCGCCACCGCCTCGCCTTCCATCACCTTGTCGACGATCGCGTTGCGATTGATCGCCTTGGAGATCGCCTTGCGCACGCGCGGGTCTTTCAACGGGTTCTTGGCCAGCGGCTTGCCATCCTTGTCGGTCACGAACGGGGAGACGTCGCGATCGCTGTCCATGTGCAGGTAGATCAGGCGGTCGGCGATGACCTTGTACACGTTCAGGCGCTTGTCGGCGCGGATCCTTGCCACATCGGACGTAGGCACGTACTCGATCGCCTGCACGTCGCCGGCGAGCAGCGCTGCGACGCGCGAGGCATCGTTCGGCAGGAGGCGCAAGGTCACTTTTTCCCAGGGCGTCTTGCCGCCCCAGTAGCCGTCATGGCGCGCGAGCTCGATGCGATCGCCCTTGGCGTAGCGCACCAGCTTGTACGGCCCGGTGCCGATCGCGGCCTTGCCGCTGTTGAAGTCCTCGGTGCTCGCCTTCGCCGCCTTGGCGGAAATGATCGCGACCTGCGTCATGTCGGTCGGCATCAGCGGATACGGGGCGGCGGTGTGGAAGCGGATCGTGTACGGATCGATGACGGACATTTCCTTGATCTGCTTCGTGTACGCGGTGAACGGGGACGGGCTGTTCGGCACCAGCGGGACGCGCTCGATCGAGGCGACGACATCTGCCGCAGTGAATTCGCTGCCGTCGTGAAATTTCACGCCCCTGCGCAGCTTGAACTCCCAGGTCAGCGGATCGACGGTGCGCCAGGATTCGGCCAGCCCCGGAATCGGCTTCTGGCGCTCGTCGCGCAGCACCAGATAGTCGAAGATGTGCGCAGCGACGTTGTTGTTCGGCGTGACGTTGTGATAGTGCGGATCGATCGCCGTCACGTCGGCGCCGATGCCGATCGTGAGGTCCGTGGCGACTGCGGCGCCGACGGCGAGCGTGCCCCACAGGACAAGCAACGGGACCAGCAACGTCGTTATTCGCGAGCATGAGGAACTCCTTCGATGCTGGCAGCGGGCCCGGCGCGGACGCCTAATCGTAACCGATTGTAACCGACTGTTCCCTCAGGGAAACTCGGTGTCAACGCGGACGTCTAACCATCGTTAGTAGGATATCGCGCTATTCGCGATTTCCGGAACAAGGAGATTCAAATGAAACTTCGACTCGCTACGATTGCTGTCGCCGCTGCGCTCGGCCTCGCCAGTGCGACGCTCGCGACCACCGCATCGGCCCGGGACCAGTTCTCGGTGTCGATCGGCGCGCCGGGCTTTGGGGTTGGCTATTCGAACTACGGACGCTCATACGTGTATGCCGCGCCGCCGGTCATCTATGCGCCGCCGGTCGCGTATTACGGAGCCCCGTACTATTCCGGATACTACGGTCCACGCGTCGTGTATGCGCGGCCATACGTCTACCACCGGCCGTACTGGCGCGCCCATTACGGCTGGCGCTAACGCGGGCCGGCGTAGCTGATGCGGTAGATCGCTCCGGCGTAATCGTCCGAAACCAGCAGTGAGCCGTCCGGCATGACCAGCACGTCAGCCGGACGGCCCCACGCCTGCTCACCCTGCAGCCAGCCCGTGGCGAACGGCTGGTAAGAAACCGCCTTTCCGCCTTCGATTCGCACGACCGACACGCGGTAGCCGATCTTTCGGCTGCGGTTCCATGAACCGTGCTCGGCGATGAATATCTGCTTGCGATAAACCGCTGGAAATTGCGTTCCGGCATAGAAGCGCATGCCGAGTGAAGCGACATGCGGGCCGAGGTTTTGCGCGGGTGGCGCGAATTCCGCGCACGAGTGCTTGCTACCGTACTCCGGGTCCGCGATGGTGCCGCCGTGGCAATACGGATAGCCAAAATTCATCCCGGCCTTCGGCGCGTGATTGAGTTCGTCCGGCGGCGCGTCGTCGCCCAGCATGTCCCGGCCGTTGTCGGTGAACCAAATCTCGTGAGTATCCGGATCCCAGTCGAAGCCCACGGTGTTGCGGATGCCGCGCGCGAAGACCTCGAGCGCGGACCCATCGGGATTCATGCGCATCAGATTGGCGTAGCGATCGGGATCGGGCTCGCAGATATTGCACGGCGCGCCGCTCGGGACGTACAGCTTGCCATCGGGTCCGAACGCGATGAATTTGCCGCCGTGACCCGCGCTGTTCGGGAAAGCCTTGCTGACCAGCACGGGCTTGGCGGGCGAGTCCAGGCGATGCTCGATGTCGTCGAACCGCAAGACGCGATCGGTGGCTGAGACATAAAGCGCGCCGTCCCGAAACGCGACGCCGATCGGTCTGTCCAGGCCGGAAGCCACGGTTGTCACCCTTGCCGGCGCGCCGGGCTGCAACTTGATTGCGTAGACGTTGCCGGCGCGCATCGATCCCGCGAACAGCGTGCCGTCCGAGCCCAGCGCCATCTCGCGCGGATTGTCGAGCCGCGCGAGAACCTCGATCTTGAAGCCGGGCGGCAGGCTGATCCTGTCGAGCGGGAGTGCGGTTTGCCCAGCGACGGGCGCCGCGATACAAACGGCGGCGAACGCGAACACGCGCGCCCAACCACCGCGCATGATCGCGTGATCGATCGAATCCGGAACGATTTTGGGCTGCATATATCCCCGCACTGTTGTTTGCCATTGACATAGACCCAACCGGTTTCTATCCTGTTCCCTGCTCACGTCGAAAGTCGCAACATGAATGCCCCCGCTGCCGCGACGGCCGTCAACCCGCAATTGATGGCGATGCCGCTGATCCGGACGTTGATCGGCTTCGATACGACCAGCCGCGAGTCGAACCTGGCGCTGATCGACTGGGTTCGCGAGTACCTCGCCGGTCACGGCGTCGACGTCGCGCTCACCTTCGACGACGAGCGCCGGAAGGCGAACCTGTTCGCGACGCTGCCGGCCCGGGACGGTAACGCGATGACCGGCGGCATCGTCCTTTCCGGACATACCGACGTCGTTCCGGTTGACGGCCAGCCTTGGGATTCCGATCCATTCACCGCGACGATCAAGGGTGACCGGCTGTACGGACGCGGCGCCGCCGATATGAAGAGTTTTTCGGCGATCGGACTCGCGTTCGTGCCCCAATTCTTGAGCCGCGGTCTCAACCGCCCGCTGCATTTCGCGCTTTCATACGACGAGGAAGTGGGCTGCGTTGGCGTACGCCGGCTGCTGCAGGACGTCGTTGCGCGAGGAATCAAGCCTGCCGGCTGCATCGTCGGCGAGCCGACCGGGATGCGCCTGATCGTCGCGCACAAGGGCAAGAAGAGCTTCCGCTGCCGCGTACGCGGCCACGAGGTGCACTCGTCGCTGACTCCGCGCGGCGTCAATGCCGTGCAGGTCGCCTGCGAGATCGTGACATTCCTGACCCAGATGGGCCGCCGCTTCCGCGATCGCGGTGGATTCGACGCCGCATACGACGTTCCGTACACGACCGTTCACACCGGAGTGATACGCGGCGGAACGGCGCTCAACATCGTGCCACGCGATTGCAGCTTCGACTTCGAGTTTCGGCATCTGCCGTTCGACGATCCCGATACGCTGCTCGCCGAGGTCCGGCGTTTTGCCGCGACGCTGCTGCCCGAAATGCACGCGGTGTCTCCCCACACCCATATCGAATTCGACGCCTTGACGGCCAGCCCGGGCCTCGATACGCACGGAGGGACCGAAATTGCCGAGCTCGGGCGCGCCTGCAGCGGGTCGCACGACCTGGGGAAGGTTTCCTTCGGCACCGAGGCATCGCTGTTCCACGGCAGCGATATTGCGGCGATCATCTGCGGCCCCGGACACATCGAGCAGGCCCACCAGCCGAACGAGTGGATCGCGCTCGAGCAGCTGGCGCTGTGCGAGTCGTTCATGCAACGGCTCGCCGATCGCATTTGCGCGACGTGAGCCTGGCCGGCGAATCGCCGGCGCCCTCGTCTCCGGCGTCGCCACCGATCGAGGTGGCGTTTCCCGACCTCGCGCGCTTTGCGCCCGGCAACAGCGGCATACGCTATGTCTGGACGTTCGCCGCCTCGCGCCCGGGTCCGCACGTCGTAATCCAGGCGCTGACGCACGGCAACGAGGTCTGCGGCGCCATCGCGCTGGACCGCCTGCTCCGCGAAGGAATCCGCCCGGTGCGCGGCACGTTGTCGATCGTATTCGCCAACGTCGACGCCTACCTCCGCTTCGACAGCGCCCGGCCGTTCGCGTCGCGCTGCATCGACGAGGATTTCAACCGTCTGTGGACCTCCGAGGTGCTCGACGGTAAGCGCGACAGCACCGAGTTGAGGCGCGCCCGTGAGTTGAGACCGCTGTACGAGCGCACCGATTTCCTGCTCGACATTCACTCGATGTCCGAGCCCTGCCTGCCGCTGGCGATGGCGGGGCGCCGCCGCAAGGGCGTCGCACTGGCGCGTGCGCTGGGGATGCCAGAACACATCGTCGTCGATGCCGGGCATGCGGCCGGCCGGCGCCTGCGCGACTTCGCGTTCTTCGACGACGAGGACGATCCGCGCAGCGCGTTGTTGATCGAATGCGGACAGCACTGGGAAGCCGCCGCGCCGGCAGTGGCCCGCGAAGCGGCGCTGCGTTTCCTGCGCCATTTCGGCGTGGCGGAGGAAGCGTGGCTGGCCCGCGAGCTCGATGGCAGCCGCGATCTGCTGCAGCGGGTTGTCGAAGTGACCGCCACGGTGACCATCGCCAGCGACGATTTCCGCTTCACGATACCGGTCCGCGGCCTGCAGACAATTCCCCGCGCCGGAACCGTGTACGCGAACGATGGCGGAACGAAAATCGCGACGCCGCACGACGACTGCGTGTTGATCATGCCGACACGCCATCCGAAGCGCGGCGAGACCGCGGTGCGCCTGGGCCGGTACATCGACTGACGGCTGCGCAGCTTTTAGCGCGTCGCCGCTGCTGCAGCGATCGTCGCTTCCGCCCGGCGCACCAGATCGCCTCCGATCGCCGCGACCCATTTGTCGTACACCGGACGCGTCGCGTTCCGGAACGCCTGCTTGCCCGCGTCCGTCAGCCGAGTCACCGTCGTGCCCTGTCGAGCCGCCTCGCCCAGCGCCGCGTCGCCGCCCTGCCGCACGCGCAGCGCGATCGCATCGACTGCCGCGTCACGAGCCGCCTGACGCACCAATTCCCGGTCTGCGGCGCTCCAGGCGTTCCACGCCTCGCGGTTGACGGCGAATATCAGAGCGTCGGCATGCGCACCCCACAGCTGCAGATGCGAGAAGCCGGCGGCCGCCGCGTGCGAAGCGCGGAATGCGCTGGTCGTCGTCTCTTCGGCATCCAGGCCGCCAGCGAGAGCCGCGAGCCTCGCATCGGCGCCGCGCATCGCCGCGGTTGTTGCGCCAAGCTGGGCCAGCGTCTGGTCGAGCAGCGAAAGTCCCGGCGTGCGTACGCGCAGGCCGGCGAAGTCCGCGGGAGTGCGCAGCGCGCGCTTGCTGGCGATCTCGATAAAACCGTTGGACGCCCACGCGATGACGACGACGCCCAGCGTTTCCAGGCGCGCGGCCAGCTCCGCGCTGACTGCGCTGTCCAGCAGCGCGTCGAGCACACGCTCGCTCGGCAAAAGCCATGGCAGCGCAATCAGGTTGAGCTCGGCGACATCGGGCGACCAGGCGAGCGTCGAGCCGACGGCGAGCCCGATCGAGCCTTCGCGCAGCGCGGCGAATTCGCGCGATGCATCACGCTGAAACAAGGTTGCGCCCGGGTAGTGGCGAACCGCGAGGCGGCCGGCCGAGCGCTCACGGATCAGCGTCGCCCATCGCTCGCCAGCCTTGCCCTGCGCGTAGGCGGGGCCGAGCGCCGTCGACAGCTTCAACTCGGATTGCGCCGCCGCACCGCCCGCGGATGGCGCCGGCGCACCGCTCGACGCGCCATCCTGCGCACAGGCGAGCGTGCAGGCCGCGAGGAGCCAGGCGATCGCGGCCACGCCGCTCGGGGAAAACACCACGCGGCGAGCGTAGCGGCCCCCGGGCAGGCGCGTCAACGGGCGCCGTCGGCCGTGAGTGCGCGGCGTCAGACTCCGAGCAAGCCGCGCGCCGCGCCTTCCTCGGTGATCAACACGCGTGCGCCGGTGGCCTTCAATGCGGCGCGTATCGCCGCGACCTTGCGGCGGCCACCCGCCGCCACGACGATCTTGGGGACGCGCCGCAGATCGTCGAGGTCGACCGCAACGACGCGCCGGTTGACCGGGTGATCGACGACCTTGCCCTCGGCGTCGATGAAATGGCACAGGACGTCGCCTACGGCGCCCGCGGCCTTCAGGCTCGCCAAGGCCGAATGCGGCAACAGTCCCTGGCGAAACAACGTTGCCTCTTCGCTGACATCGCCGACGCTGACCAGCGCCAGGTCGACGCGGCGCGCCCGCTCGAGCAGCTCGCGCAAACCCGGCTCGGACCAAAGTGCCGCGCGCACCGATTCGTCGGCAACCATGACCGGCGCCGTCAGCTGATAGCAATCCGCGCCGAATGCATCGGCGATGCGCCGCGCGACGGCCGACGGATTGACGGCGCGCGAGTGGGTCATGCCGCCCAGCAGGGAGACGACCGACAGCCGATCGCACGGTGGCCCGCCCAACGCCTTCAGGCTCATGTGCAGGGTCGCTCCCCAGCCGACGCCGACCGACATGCCGTCCTTGACCTGGTCGGTCAAATAGGTGCCCGCGGCGTGCCCGACGACGGTGGTGATCTCGGCTTCGTCTGCCGGCGCCGGCACGACGATCGCATCGGCGAGGCCGAACGCGGCGACCAGCTGGCGCTCCAGCGCAACCTGCTCGCAGGCGCGGTCCTCGATGCGAATCCGCACGATGCCGTTGTCGCGAGCCGAGGCGAGCAAGCGGATGACCCTGGCCCGACTGATGTTCATGAATCGGGCGATCTGCTCCTGGGTCATGCCTTCGACGTAATAGAGCCACGCCGCCCTGACCCGGAGATCCGGCGAGGCTGCCAGCTCGCGGGGGGCGGGTCGCTCGTTCTCTGGCATCGGCGGCTTCCTTCCGGTCTTTCGGGCTGCGCAGCGTGGCATCGTTGCCTGAGGCTGGCAAGCGTCTGGGCTACCCACGCCGGCCGCACCAAGCCCGACGATCCTTGACGCGGCTGGATGGTTGGAGATATGTTCGCCGTATAATACAAAAGTCCGGGCACCGCCGGTGCCGCCGGACTTCAGCGCCAAGCGAGGGAGCCATGCCCCACCCGTCGATACCGAGACTGGGCGATTCGATTGCCGAGGCACTGAAGTTTCGCCAGATCGAGGGCCGGCCGGTGCGCGTCGGCCTGATCGGAGCGGGCCAGATGGGCACCGACATCATCGTCCAGACTGCCCTGATGACCGGCATCGACGTCGTCGCCGCCGCCGATGCGATCGTCGACAACGTATTCGCCGCGCGCGCGATCGCCGGACCCGGCGCGCTCGAACCGCTGCTGGTCGAAGGAAGCGCGGCGGTTACCCGCGCCATTTCGCGCGGCCAGCTCGCCGTTGTGCGCTCGCATCGCGACGTTTGCACCGCCGAGGGCGTCGACGTCGTCATCGACGCGACCGGCAATCCGAATGTCGGCGCCGAGGTGGCGCTGGCGACGATCGCCGCCGGCAAGCACATCGTCATGATGAATGTCGAGGCCGACGTCACCATAGGCGCCTACCTCGCCGCAAAGGCGGCGAGCGCGGGCGTCGTCTACACGCTCGGGGCCGGCGACGAACCGAGCTCGACGATGGAATTGATCAATTTCGTGCGCGGTCTCGGTTATCCGATCGTGGCCGCGGGCAAGGGCAAGAACAACGCGTTTCGTATCGACGCGACGCCGGATGCCTACGTCGAGGAGGCGAAACGACGCAACATGAATCCGCGCATGCTGGTCGAGTTCGTCGACGGCTCGAAGACGATGGTCGAAATGGTGGCGATCGCCAACGCGACCGGGCTCGTCCCCGACATACCGGGCATGCATGGACCCGATGCGCCGCTGGCCTCGCTGCACAAGGTGCTGTGTCCGCGCGAAGAAGGCGGCCTGCTGTCGCGCAAGGGCGTCGTCGATTTCACCGTCGCCCCGGGAGTCGCGCCGGGCGTGTTCGTCGTCGCCGAAATGCGCCACCCGCGGTTGCGCGAGCGGATGAACGACCTGCACCTGGGCGAAGGGCCTTACTACACGTTCTTCCGTCCCTACCATCTGACCAGCCTGGAAGTGCCGCTGTCGGCCGCCGCCGCCGTACTGTTCGGACAAAGCCACATGCGGCCGCTGCCGATTCCATCGGCCGAAGTCGCCGCCCGCGCCAAGCGCGATCTCGCGGTCGGCGAAACGCTCGACGCGATCGGCGAATATTGTTACCGCGGCTTTGCACTCTCGCGCGCCGACGCGCTCGCCCGCAATGCGCTGCCGCTGGGACTCGCGCAGGGCGCCGTCGTCCGGCTTCCGATCGCCAAGGGAGAATTCCTGAGCTACGCCAACTGCGTGCCGGACGAAGGTCTCAAGATCGTCCAGGTGCGCCGCGCGCAGGATGAGTTGATTCGCGCCGCGAGCGACGAGCTCGCCGTCGCCGTCGTGTCATGACCGGCGGCAGGCGCTGTCGCGCGGCGCTGTCGTCCGCCGCGGTGGACTGATCGTGGCTATCGCTCCCGGCAGCCGCACCACGGCCGCGCAGGCGCCCGAGCGGCCGGAGCTCGCCGCGCTCGGTGATGACGCGCTGCGCATCGCCCTGTCCCGGATGCAGCTGATCCGCAAGTTCGAAGAGGCCGCCGAAGCAAGCTATATGCGCGGCCTGATCCACGGCACGATGCATCTGTCGATCGGACAGGAAGCCAGCGCGGTCGGTACGACCCTCGAGCTCGCGCGCGACGACTACATTCTTTCTACCCATCGCGGCCACGGACATTGCATCGCCAAAGGCGCCGATCCGGCGCGCATGTTCGCCGAATTCTTCGGCAAGGAAAACGGCTATTGCCGCGGTCGCGGCGGCTCGATGCACATCGCCGACGTCGAAGGCGGCAATCTGGGCGCCAATGGCATCGTGGCCGGCGGATTGCCGATCGCCGTCGGCGTCGGCATGAGCATCAAGGCGCAGAAGCAGCATCGCGTCTGCATGGTTTTTTTCGGCGACGGCGCCGCCAACGAGGGCGCCTTCCACGAGTCTCTCAACATGGCGTCGATCTGGCGGCTGCCGATCGTGTTCGTCTGCGAGAACAACAAATACGGCATGTCGATGGACATCGCCCGCGCGATGGCGGTGGCCAACGTCGCCGATCGCGCGCCGGCGTACGCGATGCCCGGTGTCGCCGTCGACGGCAACGACCTGCCCGCAGTCGTCGCGGCGGCAGGGCCGGCGATCGAGCTCGCCCGGCACGGCGGCGGTCCGACCTTGCTCGAATGCAAGACCTATCGGCTGCGCGGCCACTCCAAAAGCGATCGCAACCTCTATCGCAGCAAGGAGGAAATCGAGGCCTGGCGCGACAAGGATGCGATTCGCCGCCTCGAGCGCGAGCTGATCGCGCACGGCCGCTTCACCGAGGCCGAATTGCTCGCGATCGAACAGGCGGCGCAGAAGACGATCGACGATGCACTGGAATTCGCCAAGGCGAGCCCCGACCCCGATCCTGCCGAGCTGACGCGCGACGTCTATGCCGACTGAGCTTATCGTCCCCGAAGTAGGAACGCGAGAGTTGTCGTACGCCGAGGCGATACGCGAAGGCCTGGCGCAGGCGATGCAAGCTGACGAGCGCGTCTTCCTGTTCGGCGAGGATGTCGGGGTGTATGGCGGGGCCTTCGGCGTCTCTGGCGACCTGTTCCACAAGTTCGGCCCCGAGCGCGTGATCGATACGCCGATCAGCGAACTGGGGATCGCCGGCGCCGCCGTCGGCGCGGCGATCACCGGCATGAAGCCGGTGCTCGAGCTGCAATTCTCGGACTTCGTCACGTTGGCGATGGAGCAGATCGTTAACCAGGCGGCGAAGATCCACTTCATGTTCGGCGGCAAGGCGACGGTGCCGATGGTGGTCCGGCTGCCGGGAGGTTCGGGCACCGGAGCGGCGGCGCAGCACAGCCAGAGCCTCGAAGCCTGGTTCGCCCATGTCCCCGGGCTCAAGGTCGTGCAGCCGTCGACACCGCACGACGCCAAGGGCCTGTTGCTGGCGGCGATCGACGATCCGAACCCGGTGCTGATCTTCGAGCATAAGCTGCTGTACAAGACGAAGGGCCCCGTGCCGGAAGAACCCTACCGCGTGGCGATCGGCAAGGCCGCGGTCCGCCGCGCCGGGCGCGACCTGACGATCGTCGGCAGCTCGATCATGGCGATACGCGCCGTCGCGGCTGCCGCGCGGCTCGCCGCCGAGAACATCGACGCCGAGGTCATCGACCTGCGCTCGCTGCGCCCGATCGATCTGAAGACGATCGCCGCCAGCGTCTGCAAGACGCACCGGCTGCTTATCGTCTACGAAGGCGTCAAGATCATGGGCATCGGCGCCGAGATTTCGGCGATGATCGCCGAGAGCGATGCCTTCGATTTTCTCGACGCGCCGATCGCGCGGCTCGGCGGCGCCGACGTGCCGCTACCGTACAATCCAGTGCTCGAAAAGGCGGCAGTCCCCCAGGAAGACGACATCGTGGCCGCGGCGCGCCGCCTGGTGCGCGAGGGACGCGCCTGATGCCGATCGAAGTCATCCTGCCCAAGGTCGACATGGACATGGACGACGGGATCATCACCGAATGGAAAGTGGCGCCCGGCGATCGCGTGCGGCAGGGCCAGATCCTGTTCGATATCGAGACCAACAAGTCGGTGATGGAAGTCGAATCCCCGGGCAGCGGCGTCATTCGCGACCTGGCGCCGATCACCGGCGAGCCCGTCGCCGTCGGAACTGTGGTCGGCTGGATCGACGCCGACGCGGAGGCCGCGGCGTCGTTACCCGCAACCGTGGAGCGCACCAAGACGACGTCGCCATCCGCGGCAACGGCGGGTATCGATCACGCAACCAGCTCGCCGAAATCGACGGCGCCCGTGGAGGCTGCGGCCGTCGCGCCCTCGGACTCGATTCGCGCCACGCCGCTCGCGCGCCGCGCGGCTCGCATGCTCGACGTGAATCTCGCCGAAGTCGCGGGGTCCGGGCCGGCAGGTCGCATCGTCGAAAAGGATGTCGCCGCCCATGCCGGCCGGGCGGTTCAAAGCCTCGTCGCCAGCGCCGATCGCCTTGTCCCCTTCAATCCGGTCCGTCGCATCGTCGCGCAGCGTCTTGCCGAAAGCGCACGAAGCGCACCGCACTTCTTCGTCTCCGCACAGATCGACATGAGCGCGCTGCAGGCCGCGTTGCGGCGCCCGGGCGGGCAGCAGTCGCCGGACCGCGCACGTCCGAGCATGACCGTCGCGCTCGCCTATCTCACCGGTCGCGTGCTCGCACTGCACCCGCTGCTCAACGCAAGCATCGAAGGCGATGCGGTGCGCTTGCATGCCCGGATCAACATCGGTGTCGCGATCGACGACCAGGGCGACTTGTTCGTGCCGGTGCTGCGCGACGTGCCTGCACACACATTGGACGAGCTCGCCCGCGAGTTCGCGCGGCTTCGCGCCGCCGTCCGGGCGCGCGAGATCGTGCCCGACGACATGCGCGGCGGCACGTTCACGATTTCCAACCTCGGCATGTACGGCGTCGACGCGTTCACGGCGATCATCAACCCGCCGGAAAGCGCGATCCTTGCGATCGGGCGCACGCTTGAAACGCCGGTCGGCCGCGACGGCCAGGTCGTGCTGCGTCCGATGGCGACATTCACGCTGTCGTCGGATCATCGCATCGTCGACGGCGTGACCGCGGCGCGTTTCGTCGCCGACTTGCGCGATGCGATCGAGCATCCCGAAGGCCTGTCGTGATCCCCGCCGTGATCCTCGTGCGCGAGGAGTCGTCGCGCGGCGGCGGAAACAGTCGTTGCCGTAGCGGACGGCGGAAGGTATAAGAGCGAGCGGCGGCGCCGATCCGGTGTCGAACGGCGTTTCATTGCGGAGGAGTGACATGAACTACTTATCGCGGGGCGTATGGCTTGCCGCGGCGCTTGTCTCGATGCTGACGCCGCTTTCGGCGCATGCGCAGGCCCCGAAAGGCAAGCTGGTGCTGTACACGTCGCAGCCCGAGCGTGATGCAACCCAGACGACCACGGCGTTCAGGCAGGCGTACCCCGGCGTCGAGGTCGAGGTGTTCCGCTCCGGCACGACCGAGGTGATGGGCAAGCTCGCCGCCGAGTTCTCCGCCGGTGCGCCGAAGGCCGACGTGCTGCTGATCGCCGACGCGGCAAGCATGGAAGCGCTGAAAAAGGACGGCCGGCTGCTCGCTTATCCGGAAGCGAAAGTCGCCGGGCTGGCCGCCGGAACTTACGATGCCGACCGCACTTATTTCGGCTCCAAGCTGATCACGACGGGGATCGCGGTCAATACCGCGGCCAAGACTCGACCTGCTTCGTGGGCCGACCTTGCGAGGCCGGAAAACAAAGGCCAGATCGCGATGCCGAGCCCGCTGTATTCGGGCGCCGCGGCGATCATGCTCGGCACGATGACCGCGCGTCCGGATCTGGGCTGGGTTTTTTTCGAAAAGCTCAAGGCCGACGAAGCAGTCGCGGTTCGCGGCAACGGCGCGGTGCTGACCGCCGTCGCGAGCGGCGAGAAACCCTACGGCGTGTTGGTCGACTTCATGGCGTTCAACGCCAAGGCGAAAGGCTCGCCGATCGACTTCATTTTCCCCGCCGAGGGCGTGCCCGCGGTGACCGAGCCGGTGGCGATGCTGAAGACGACGCAGAATCCCGCCGCCGCGCGCGCATTCATCGACTTCATCCTGTCGGACGAGGGACAGAAGCTCGCGCTGGCTATGGGCTACATCCCGGCCAGGGCGAGCGTCGGCACGCCGTCGTGGCTGCCGCCGGGAACGGTCATCAAGCTGATGCCGACCGACATCGGCAACGTGGTGCAGAACAACAGCGCCAATCTGAAACGTTTCGCCGAGCTCTTCGGTAACTAGGGCCTGTTCACGCTGAATGCGTGCCCACGTGACCCGGCAAAGGCCCGCCATCAAGGCGCGAAGCGCGGCCGTAGCTAGAGCTACGGCGAACATGAGCAACGCTGAGGGCGGGCGTTTGCCGGGATCACCCTTTCGGGCTTGGCTTTGGCGGGGCGCAGGGCTTCGTTGCCGGCTCGTTGCGTGCAGGCCAGCACGCGGCCTCGCCGGGTGCCTTGCCCTGCGCCCCGCCGAAGCCAAGCGTGGGCACGCATTCAGCGTGAACAGGCCCTAACCGCGATCCGCCGGCGCGCCCCGATGGCGGACACCGCAGGCTGGCGCGAGCGCGCCGAAGAGACGGCGCTGCTGTGGGTGCTGGTCGCGATCGTCGCGATCCTTTCGCTGCTGCCGCTGGCGCGATTGCTGTTCGAAGGCGTAGCACCCGGCGGCCGGTTCTCGACCACCGCGCTGACCAACGTCCTGTCGAGCGCCACGACCTGGACCGCGACTCAGCACAGCCTGGTGACGGCATGCGGCGGCACGGCGCTCGCGGTGCTGATCGGCGCGACGGTTGCGGTGCTGGTCGGACTGACCGATATCCGCGGGCGCAACGCCTTTGTTTTCTGCTTCGTCCTGCCGCTGATGATCGCGCCGCAGGTCGTAGCACTCGCGTGGCTGCAGCTGTTCGGGCCGTCGAGCACGCTGCTGAAGATGATCGGGCTCGCGCCGGCGATGGGCAGCCGCAACCCGCTGTATTCCGCTGAAGGCATCATCCTGCTGCTGGGCGTGCAATATGCGCCGCTGGTATTCCTGACCCTGCGTGCGGGACTGCGCACCTTGCCGCAGGAGCTGCTCGAAGCCGGCCTCGCGGCCGGAGCGAAGCCGGCTGACGATTCTGCGCACGATCGTCCTTCCGCTGATGACGCCGCCGCTGGTCGCCGGCATCGCGCTCTGTTTCGTGTCGTGCCTGGGCAACTTCGGCATTCCGGCATTTCTCGGCATCCCGGGCAACTACCTGGTGCTGCCGACGCTGATCTACCAGCGGCTGGCAGGCCTGGGGCCGAGCGTGCTGTCCGAGGTTGCCGTGCTGTCGTGCCTGATCGGCTTCATCGCCGTGCTGGGCATTTTTTTGCAGGACCTGATGCTGCGGCGGCGCGATTTCCGCATCACGACGACATCGAACGCGATGCGCCCGTTCGAGCTCGCACGCTGGCGTCCGGCGGTCGAGATCGCACTCTGGGTTCTGACGATCGTCGTACTGGTGCTGCCGCTGGTCGCGCTGCTGTTGAGCTCGCTCGTGCCCGCGGTCGGCGTGCCGCTGACGGCGAAATCCGCGACCTGGGCGAACTACGATTACGTGCTGTTCGACCACGCTGCCGCGAAACGCGCATTCGTCAACAGTTTCAGCCTGTCGGCGACCGCTGCCGTGGTCATCGTCCTGCTGGCCGTTCCGCTCGCGTATTTTCTGGTCTGGCGCCGCTCGCGGCTGTTGCGCGTGCTCAACCTGGTCACCGAGATGCCGTACGCGCTGCCGGGCGTCGTGCTCGCGATCGCCGCCATTCTGGTCTTCCTGAAGCCGCTGCCGGTACTCGGGCTGACGCTGTACAACACCGTCTGGATCATCCTGTTCGGCTATCTGGCGCGCTTTCTGGTGCTCGGGCTGCGTCCGGTGATCGGCGGCTATTACCAGCTCGATCGCACGCTCGAGGAAGCCGCGCAGATTGCCGGCGCGCGTTTGTTACGACGCTTGGCGACGATCATCCTGCCGCTGGTCGCTCCGATGGCGACCGCGGGCGCGCTGCTGGTGTTTCTCACCGCGTTCAACGAGCTGACGGTGTCGGCGTTGCTGTGGTCGTCCGGCGCGGAGACGCTGGGTGTGGTTGTATTTTCGTTCCAGCAGGGGGGCGACTCGACCTATGCCGCGGCGCTGGCGACGCTGACTGTCGCCGTGACGATCGCGTTGATGCTCTCGACCTTGCTCACCGGAAAGCCGGCAACGGGCGTGCTGCCATGGCGCGGCTGATCGTCGATCGCGTCACCAAGACGTTCGGTGCGTTTCGCGCGCTCGACGAAGTCTCGCTCGACGTCAGCGACGGCGAGTTCATGGCGATCCTCGGCGCGTCGGGTTGCGGCAAGACAACCTTGCTGCGGCAGATCGCCGGTTTCGACAAGCTCGACGCCGGCCGCATCGTCATCGGCGAGACGGTTGTCTCGGCCGTCAGCGCAACACGTGCCGCCCGAGCGCCGCCGCATCGGCATCGTCTTCCAGTCGTACGCGCTGTGGCCGCACATGACCGTCGCCGAGAATGTCGCCTACGGCGCTGACGGTCGCCGGCGTGCGCGACCCGGAGCGCGCACGGCGAGTCGAGGCGGCGCTCGCCCTGGTCGAGCTCGAAGGCTACGCCGCACGCCGTCCTTCGCTGCTGTCGGGCGGCCAGCGCCAGCGCGTGGCGCTCGCACGGTGCCTGGTCACCGAGCCCTCGCTGGTGCTGCTCGACGAGCCGCTGGCGAACCTCGACGTGCATCTGCGCGCCTCGATGGAAGACGAATTCGCCCGCTTCCACGCGCGCACCGGGACCACGATGGTGTACATCACGCACGATCAGGCCGAAGCGATGGCGCTGGCCGACCGCATCGCGGTGATGGACAGCGGCCGGCTGCTGCAGGTCGCCACGCCATCGCAACTCTATCGCGAGCCGGCCGACGCGACCGTTGCGGCATTCATCGGCGAAGGCATCGTCGTGCCCGCGGAAGTCGTCGATGTCGACGGGCGCGGACGCTGCCGCGTCGACCTGTTCGGCTTGAGCGTCGGCATGCGCTGCGCACCGGCGCAGCGGCCGACGCGCACGGCGCGCGCATGCCTGCGGGCCGGAAACCTCGCCATCGTCGACTCCGGCGCTGCGGGGATCGGCGCGCGCGTCGTTCGCGCGGTCTACCAGGGCGGCCACTTCCGGATCGAAGCGCAGCTCGACCATGCCGACGGGGTGCTCGTCCACCTGGCGGCGGCCGAGCCCTGCCAGCTCGCGCCCGGCAGCGCAATACGCATCGCCATCGACGACGGATGGGTGCTGCCCGAAGCCGTCAACGCTGTCGATTCGATCGCGCCACGATCGGCTGATCGACAGCGCGCTGACGACGGCGCGGGTGCGACGAACGTCGACGGCCAAAGCTGATGCGGCTGCATCTTTATGGCGGCTTCGGGGAAAAGGGCCGCACCTGCCTGGGTGTCGAAGTCGACGGCTACCGTCTGCTGCTCGATGCGGGCGTGAAGACCAGCGCGCGCGGCGCCGATTACTATCCGTCGATTTCGGCGGACGAATTGCGCGCGACCGACGCGATCGTCATCACGCACGCCCACGAGGACCATGTCGCGGCTCTGGGCTGGTGCATCGCCGGCGGATTTCACGGCCGCCTGCTGATGACCGCCGAGACCGGACGCGAAGTCGAACTGTTTCTCGAAGCGTATGCCGATGCCTCGCATCGCCGCGCTGCGCGAGAGTTCGCGCGCGAGGATCTGGCGGTCGGCGCGCCGATCGCGCTCGGGCCGCTGCAATTGATCGCCGGCCGCTCGGGCCACGTGTCCGGCGGCGTCTGGTGCGTCGTCAGCGACGGCCGGCGCACGCTCGGCTACTGCGGCGACGTCGTTCCGGCAAGCGAGGTGTTCGCGATGGACCCGCTGCCGCGCTGCGACGCGGTCGTGCTCGACGCCTCGTACGGCGACGACGACGTAAGCGCGCAGCAGCGCGCGAAAGATCTGCACGACTGGATCCTCGCGCACAGCCAAGGCTGC
Source organism: uncultured beta proteobacterium (assembly GCA_963697485.1). Lineage (GTDB taxonomy): Bacteria > Pseudomonadota > Gammaproteobacteria > Burkholderiales > Casimicrobiaceae > PALSA-1003. The sequence goes on along the minus strand of CAVOOD010000002.1, from coordinate 758,892 downwards.
GTGCTGCCGACGCCGCTCAGCGGACGCTCGGCGGAGCTGCTGGCGATTGTGCCGGGAGCGATCGCGTTGCCCGAAGGCATGCGTCAAGCCTTGCAGCAGCAGATCGCCGATCCGGCATGGCTTGCCGAGGGGGCGGCCGAGCGGCTTTCGCAGCGGCTGGCACTTGCAGGCGACTGGCAGACGGGCTCGCCGCTGCCGCGTGCCGCATTGCTCTGTCACGACGGCATGGGCATCGCCGGTCCGTCGCGCGAAGCCCTGAAGCAAGCCGCGGCCAATGGTCATCCGGTCCTGTTCACCGGCCATCTGCCGGCCGACAGCCCGGGAGAGCGGATGCTCGCCGGCGGCAAAGCAACCTGGCTGCGGTTGCCGACGCATCCGACCCTCTCGGAGAACGTGGCGATCGCCGCATCGAGTGCGGCGACCATCGTCGTCGGTCACTCGTGCGAGCGCGCGGGGCTCGAGCAGCTTAACCGTCACATTCCTCGCCTGCGCGCCGATCTCGCCACCGGCGACCGGCTCGAGATCTGAGCAGCCGGTATCGTGCGCATCCTCGCCGCCAACGATGACGGCATCGCGGCACCCGGCCTCGCCGAATTGGCCAGCGTCGCGGCAGCGGCGCTCGGCGCTGAACTCTGGGTCGTCGCGCCCGAACGCAAATGGACGGCGGCAAGCCATCAGCTGTCGTTCGATCAGGATCTCGTCCTCTCGCGCGTCGGCGAGCGAGCCTATGCTTGCTCTGGATCGCCGGCCGATTGCGTCGTCGCCGCGATGACGGTGCTCTTCGCTGACGGACCCAAGCCTGATCTGGTACTCGCCGGCATCAACGACGGACGCAACGTCGGCGAGGACATCGCCTACTCCGGGACGATGGCGATCGGGCGCGAGGCGGCATTCTGGGACGTGCCGGCGATTTCGATTTCGCGGGTGAAAGGAGCGGTGCGCGGGACCGGCGACGACGCGGCGCTGGGCGCGCTGCTGCGTACCTTGTCGGATACGCGCGGAAAATGGGCGGGCGGCGGCCACTGGCTCGGCGTCAATCTGCCTGCGGCGCTGCCGGCGACTATCGTGCAGGCGACGATCGGCCGCGACAAGATCGCGTCCGCCAGCGATGTCGTCGAACGCACGCCCGACCGCATCCGTTACCGTTTGCGTCGCGGGCGCGCCCATGCCTCGGCTGCCGGCGACGAAAATAACGCCATCGACGCCGGCAACATCGTCGTCGTGCGGCACGGCTGGGCGGAAACGGTGGCGCTGGCCGAAGACCTCGTCGCTTCCTGGAATCGCGCGCTGCGCTGATCCAGCCCTGCCGGCCGGACTTCGTATCGGTGTCACTCCACCGGCGGGAGCGCCGCATGCACCGGCAAGTCCCGCCAGTATCGCTGCTCGCGTTCGCGTTCCAGAGTCGGCGTCAGCGGGTCGCCACTGCCAAAGGTAAACGTCAGCGCTCCGTCGTAGTCGGTGCGATAAGCGCGAATGCCGGCGGCCGCGTAGCGCGCGACGACCTCGGGCCGCGGGTGCCCGAAGCGATTGCGATAACCGGGCGTGTACACGGCGGCCGCCGGGCCCACCGCGGCGATGAACGCGGGTGTCGACGACGTCCGGCTGCCGTGATGCGGCACGACAAGAAGGTCGGAGCGCAGCGCGATCGCGTCGCGCGCGAGCATTGCCGACTCGGCGCGCGCCTCGATGTCGCCGGTCAGAAGTACGCTCCCGCCGGCGCCGGTGACCCGTATCACGCACGACAGGTCGTTGGTCTTGATCCGCGGCTCGAGATAGGTCGAGTCGAATGGATAAAGCGTGGCGAATTCCACACCGTCCCAGGTCCAGCGTGCCCCCGCAAGACAGCGCCGCGCCGATGCACCGCGTGCGCGCTGCGCGCCGACGATGGGATTCTCCTCGGGCAGCGAGGAGGCGAGCCAGCCCACCGGCACCGTCTGCAACAGCGACAGCGCGCCGCCGCTGTGATCGCTGTCCTGGTGGCTGACCACCAGCGCATCGAGTGCGCGTATGCCGGTTGCGCGCAGCATCGGCGCGATGATGCGGTTGCCCGCATCGGCGGTATCGTTGAAGCGCGGCCCGGTGTCGTAAAGCAGCGCATGCGCGTGCGTCTGCACCAGCACGGCGAGGCCTTGCCCGACATCGAGCACCGTCACGCGAAACGCTCCTGGCAACGGCGGCGACGGAACGACGACGAACAGCGGCCCAAGCCACGCCAGCCCGAGGATTCGAGCCGGAACGCCGCGCGGTGCCAGCAGCCACAGGACTCCGATCGCGCCGGCCAGCGCGGTCCACAGCGGCGGCGCGTGCTGCTGCCAGACCGCGGCGGGCAAACCGCTCAAAAGTTCGAGCAGCAGCGCGAGCCAGGCGAACACCTGGTGCGCGACCACCAGCAGCCCATCCCACGGCAGCGCGATCGATGCCAAGGTCAGCGGAACGACGGTGAACGTCACGACCGGAATCGCCACCGCGTTGGCCAGCGGCGAGACGATCGACACCTGCTGGAACAACACCAGCATCAGCGGAATCAGCCCGAGGGTGATCGCCGCCTGCGCGCGGACGGCGACGCGCCAGCTCGCGATCCGGCCGATGCGCCCGACGCCGGTGTAGAGCAGCAGGCCCACCGCGCCGAACGACAGCCAGAAGCCTGGAGTCAGGCTCGCCCAGGGGTCGTAGGCGAGGACGACCGCAAGCGCCCACAGCCACACGACCGCCGCGGTCCCCGGCCGTGCGAGCCAAAGTCCGATCGCCGCCACCGTCAGCATGTACAGCGTGCGCTGCGCCGGCACGGCGAATCCGGCCAGCAGCACATAGCCGAATGCAGCCACCACGCCCGCGATCGCGGCCGCCTTGCGTGCCGGCAACCGCAGCGTCAGCGCATGGCTCCTTTTCCACGCCCAGAACACCAGCGCGCCGATCAGCGTCGCGAAGAACGTGACATGCAATCCCGAAATGCTGATCAGATGCCCGATGCCGGTGCGGTTGAACAGCAACCACTGCGCCGACGGAATCGCGCGCTCGTCGCCGATCGCCAGCGCGGCGATCACGCCGGCGTACGGCCGCTCGCCGAGTGCGTGCAGGATGCGATCGCGTATCGCCTCGCGGGCGCGCGCGACGTGATCTTCGGCGCGCCCGGCGAATGCATCGATCCGGCGATTGGCGTCGTCCTTGCGCACATAGCCGGTGGCGCGCAGATCGTTGGCCAGCAGCCAGGCTTCGACGTCGAAGCCATGCGGGTTGACGGTGCCGTGCGGGCGCTTCAAGCGGACCGCGAGCGACCAGCGCTCGCCGGCGTGCAACAGCAGGCACCTCGCCGGCGTCGCTGCGCCGGCCGCGAAGCCGCTGTACCAGGCAAGCGACACGCGCGACGGCACGCCGGCTTCGGGCGGGATGACGCTTTCGACGGCGAAGGCGAAGCGCGTGCCGCGATCGGCTGGCTGCGGCAGCTCGTCGATCACGCCGGTAAGGCGGAGATCGCGGCCCTCCCACGCGGAAGGCAGCGCGTCGGCGAGCCGAACCTCGGCGCGCCACGCGGCATAGAAAAAGCCACCGCTGCCGGCCGCGAGCGCGAGGAGGACAACCGCGTATCGCGTGCGGCGCGCGAGCAGGCGCCACAGCAGCGCAAGCAGCGGAACGAAGAGCGCAAGATGCGGGTCCGGCAATGTCGCCCGCGTCTGCAGCACGACAACGCCGAGCGCAAACGACAGCAGAGCTAGCTGCAGCGGCAAGACAACTTCCCGACGGTTCGGCGTGCGCCGAATGCGTCAGTCTAGCCAGAGTTCGACCGCCGCTTGATCGGCCGGACGGATGATGCGCTGTGCGATGCCACCGAAACGAAAGCGCCGGCCGCGCGTCGTAACGCTACAGCAATTCCCGTCTTGCGCGCATGCGCAGCGTAATCGCGGCCAGGGCGACGCCGCAGATCGCGAGCGGCACGAATGCCAGCGCCGGCACGCCGCTCAAATCCCAGGCGGCGCCGCTCAATACCGCGATCGCCACCGCGCCGCCGTAGCTTATCGTGAACGTACCTGCCGACGTGCGCGCGACGTCTTCGGGCGGGCAGAGCAGCGCCGGCAAGGTCAGGCCGACGATCAGCGCGGCGGCGTCGGAAAAGCCGAGCAATGCCGCCCAGACGATGGTCGCCGGTCCGACCATCAACGTGAGTCCTGCGATCGACAATAGAGACAACAATCCCGACGCGAGAAATGGCCACGCCTTGCGCTCGAGCCTGCCGGCAAAAGCCAGAAGCAGCAATGACGCGGGCAGCTGACCGAAATTGAGCGCGGTCAGCGCGCCGCCGATCAGGTCAGGGCGGCCCGCGCTGGTCAGGTAGATCGGAATGAACGCATTGGCGCTGAAATAGATCGCGTTGATGCAGCAGAACAAGCCTCCGAGCCGCCAGACCAGCGATTTGTGCCAGTCGGGAAGCCATTGCCGCGGCATCGTCGCAGGCGCGTCGCGATGCGCGCTGCTGCGCGGTGCGCCGGCGTAGACGGCGACCGCGATCACCGCGATCGGCGCCGACCACGCGACCAGCGACATCCGCCAGTCGCCGCCGACCCACGGCAGAACGTAGGGAATCGTCAGCACCACCGGAAAGATCTCGCCGACGAGAAGGCCGTTCGTATAGATCGCCGTGCCGAGACCGATGCGCGACGGGGCCCATAGTCGAACCGCCGCCGGCATGATCGGCTGCATGATCGCGATGCCGGCCGACATGAGGATCGTCGTTGCGAACAGGATGGCGAAATCGGTCGCGAGTCCGCGCAGCGCGGAGCCGATGGCGACCAGCAGCAAGCCGCCGACCAGTGCGGTAGTCACGCCCAGCCGCGCGACCAGCAGCGAGCCCGCCAGCGCGGCGATCGCGAACAGCGCAGGCGGGATGCTGGAGAGCAGGCCCACCTCGGTCGCGCTCAAGCCGAAGTCGTCGCGGATCATCGCCAGCACCGGAGGCACGGCGAGAATCGTCAATCGCAGGCCGATGCCGGCGAGCCAGAGCAGCATCAGCGCCACGGGCAGGCCGTGGCGCCAGGAGAGTCGTTCGTTGGGCATCGTGTCGGCGGCGGCGCCGCATTATCGCCGACGCCGCCTCGGCGTGCGCGACGGCATGGCTTTTCGTTCGCGACGACGCAAAAAAGGCTTCGGCCGGCGCGGGCTTCAACTGCCCGGGCCGGCCGAAGCCGGATGCGCGATATCAGGCGATCAGTTCTTGGCCGCAGCCTGGGCCAGCATCTCCTGGATCTTGGTATCGAACTGCTCGTACGGCATCGCGCCGACCATGCGCACGCCGGTCAGCTTGCCGTCCACGACGCGGCCAAGCACGAACGACGGCGTTCCGTTGACGCCGGCGGCCATGCCTTCGGCGATGTCCTTGTCGATCGCCGCCTTGTACTTGTCCGCGGCGACGCACGCCTGGAACTTGGCGACGTCCATTTTCACGTTGGCCGCATAGCTAGCGATCTTGTCCTGCTGCAGCTGGCTCGCATTGACGATCATCGCATGCCGCAGCTCCCAGTATTTGCCCTGTTCGGCCGCGCATCGCGCCGCGTAGGCGCCGCGCCGCGCGTTCTCGTGGAAGTCGAGCGGGAAATCGCGGCTGACAAAGCGGACCTTGCCGCTGTCGATGTAATTGGTCTTGATCTGCGGATACGCCGAGTTATGGAACTGCTGGCAGAACGGACACTGGTAGTCGGTATATTCGACCAGGACCAGCGGCGCATCGGCCTTGCCCTCGCTGAGGCCGCCGGCCGGGAAGGCGAAGCTGACCTTGTCGTCGGGCGCCGGCGCGGCTTGGCCTGCGCCCTGACCGCCGCCCTGTTCGACCGCCTTGCGGATCGCCTTGAGCTCGTCGAGGATCTGCTGCGCCTGCTCGCTGGTAATGCCTTCGGCGTGCGCCGGCATCGCGCCCGCCACGACAGCGGCGGCTAACGCGAGCGCGGCGATCGTGCGCCAGGATTTGATCAACATTGCCTTGCCTGCCTTCCTTTGAGTTATCGACGACTCCGGGCCGGGGTAGATGAGGGACCCGCCCGAAGATTGGCCGCCATCATAGGGCGCGCGCTCGGCATCGTCGCGACGGCCCGATGTGAGGCATTTGACGAAGAATGAACGGTTGGCCACGATGGTGCCGACTTACGCGCAGCGTCAGATTTGGCGGGCGGCCGTCATCTGTTGCGCGGCCATAGCACCATCTGCGTGCATCGGAACAGAGCGATTTTCTTTCCGGTCGCGCGATCGCTGACCACCGCATCCCAGACCTGGGTTGCATTGCCCAGGTGCACCGGCGTGGCGACGCAAGCTATCGTGCCGGCGCGCGCGGTCCCGAGAAAGTTGCTCTTGAGCTCGATCGTCGTGAAGTTGTCGGCGCCGGCCGGCAGATGCGCAAGGCAGCCATAACCGCACGCAGTGTCGGCCAGCGCGATGACCGTCGCAGCATGCAGGTAGCCGTTCGGCGCGAGGAGCTCGTCGCGGAGGTCGAGCTCGGCATCGACTTTTTCTTCGGTCACGGCGGTAAAGCGCACGCCGATCAATCCCGGCAGGAAGCCTTCACCGCGCTTCGCGAGCTGTTCCAGTGTGATGCCGGCGCGCAAGCTCAATGCGTTTTCTCCTTTGCCGGTGCGACGCGCGCGTAGCCTACAGTCGCTGCTCGACCCAACCCCGGACGCTGGCGAGCGCCGCGGGCAGTGCAGCGGCGTCGGTGCCTCCCGCCTGCGCCATGTCGGGCCGGCCGCCGCCCTTGCCTCCGACTTGAGTCGCGACGTGGTTGACCAGATCGCCCGCCTTGATTTTCGAGGTCAGATCCGACGTGACTCCGGCGATCAGCGTCACCTTGCCGCCCTCGGTCGAGCCCAGCACGATCGCGGCGGACTTGAACCGGCCTTTCAGCTGGTCGAGCGTTTCGCGCAGGACCTTCGCATCGGCGCCTTCGATCGTCGCGGCGAGCACGCGGATCGGTCCGCCATGGCCGTTGACTTCGACCGCCTGCGCCGACAAATCGCCGCCCTGGCTCGACGCGAGCCTGCCCTTGACGCGCGCAAGCTCCTTTTCCATCGCGCGCACGTTGTCCTGCATCTGCTGGATCTTGGCGACGACGTCGCTCGGGGATGCCTTCAGCACACGCGCCGCCTCGTTCAACTTCGCCTCGATCTCGTGCGTATAGGCGAGCGCCCCTTCGGCGGTCACCGCTTCGACCCGGCGTATGCCTGCGGCGACGCCCGATTCGGACACGATCTTGAAAAAGCCGATGTCGCCGGTGCGCGAGACGTGCGTGCCGCCGCAAAGCTCGGTCGAGAAGTCGCCCATGCTCAGCACGCGGACCTCGTCGCCGTATTTCTCGCCGAACAGCGCCATCGCGCCCGATTTGATCGCGTCGTCGTACTTCATCAATCGCGCCTCGACCGGGTAATTGGCGCGAATCGCGCGGTTGACCAGCGCTTCTACCGTGCGGATTTCGATGTCGGTCATAGGCTGCGGATGCGAAAAATCGAAGCGCGTGCGGTCCGGGTCGACCAGCGAGCCCTTCTGTTGCACGTGATCGCCCAGCACCATGCGCAGCGCAGCATGCATCAGGTGCGTCGCCGAATGGTTCCAGGCGGAGCGCGCACGCGCGTGGGCGTCGACCGAGGCGACGACGGTGTCGCCGATCTTGAGCTCGCCGGTCTTGACCTCGCCGTGATGGCCGAAGACGTCGGGCTGGATCTTTTGCGTGTCGTGCACGGAGAAAAGCGTCAGGCACGCTCCGGTGCGCGAAAGCTCGCCGCGATCGCCGACCTGGCCGCCGGACTCCGCGTAAAACGGCGTGCGGTTGAGCACGACGACGCCCTCTTGCCCGGTAGAAAGCGAATCGACCGCGCTGCCGTCGCGGTAGAGCGCAACCACCCGGCTTTCCTCGGACAGCGTGTCGTAACCGTCGAACACCGTCTTGGCGCCGGCATAGCTCAAGCCTCCGGCCGTCTTGAAGCTGGACGCGGCGCGCGCGCGGCCGCGCTGCTTGTCCATGGCGGCGTCGAATCCCGCCTGGTCGACCGCGACGCCGCGCTCGCGGCAGACGTCGGCGGTGAGGTCGAGCGGAAAGCCGTAGGTGTCGTACAGCGTGAATGCGGTTTCGCCGGGCAACACTTTCGATCCGGACTTGCGCGCGTCGGCGAGCGCCGCCTCGAGGATTTTCATACCGTGCTCGAGCGTCTCGGCAAAGCGCTCCTCCTCGGCCTGCAGCACTTGCGCCACGTAGCTTTGCTTCTGCGGCAGCTCGGGATAGGCATCGCCCATCAGCCGCGAGAGCTCGGGAACCAGCTTGTGGAAAAAAGGCTTCTGCTGCCCGAGCTGATAGCCGTGGCGGATCGCGCGACGGATGATCCGGCGCAACACGTAGCCGCGACCCTCGTTGCCTGGAATCACGCCGTCGACGATCAGGAATGCGCAGGCACGGATGTGGTCGGCGATGACCTTGAGCGAAGGCGACTCGAGGTCGCTGGCGTTCGTCAATGCAGCAGCAGCCTTGATCAGGTCGCGGAACAGGTCGATTTCGTAATTGCTGTGCACGTGCTGCAGCACCGCCGCGAGCCGTTCGAGGCCCATGCCGGTGTCGACGCAGGGTTTGGGCAGCGGCGTCAGCTTCCCTTGCGCGTCGCGATCGAATTGCATGAACACCAGGTTCCAGATCTCGATGTAACGGTCGCCCTCGGCGTCCGCCGAGCCCGGCGGCCCGCCGGCGATTTCCGGTCCGTGGTCGTAAAAGATTTCGCTGCACGGTCCGCACGGGCCGGTCTCGGCCATCTGCCAGAAATTATCCGATGCATACGGCGCGCCCTTGTTGTCGCCGATGCGCACGATGCGCTCGCGCGGCACGCCGATCTCGTCCGCCCAGACGTCGTACGCCTCGTCGTCGGTCTGGTAGACGGTGACCCAGAGCTTGTCCGGCGACAGCCCGTAGACGTTGGTCAGCAGATCCCACGAATATTTGATCGCCTCGCGCTTGAAGTAATCGCCGAAAGACCAGTTGCCCAGCATCTCGAAGAAGGTGTGATGCCTGGCCGTGTAGCCGACGTTCTCGAGGTCGTTGTGCTTGCCGCCGGCGCGCAGGCAGCGCTGGACGTCGGCCGCGCGCACGTAGCTGCGCGTCTCGGTGCCGAGAAACACATCCTTGAACTGGACCATGCCGCTGTTGGTGAACAACAAGGTCGGGTCGTTCGCCGGAACGAGCGAAGCCGACGGAACGATCGTGTGTCCGTTCGCGGCAAAATAGTCGAGAAACTTGCGGCGGATGTCGTTGGCTTTCATCGCGGCAATGATTGCGGCGCGGCACGCTCGGTCGAAGCCGGACCCGGCGACCCGCTGAAAATTCAATATGTTAGCACAGGAACGCCGGCGCCGGCGACGTCAGGGCGCGAGTGTTCGCAGCATCTTGAAAATGGCCGAGAGCTCGAAGCCGCGCGATTGCAAGAAGCGGATCTGCCGTGCCTTTTCGCGATCGTTCGCCGGCGGCGTGCCGAAGCGGCGCTGCCACAGCGCGAGCATCGCGGCCTCGTCCTCGACCGGCGCATCGCCGAGCGCCCCCTCGATCGCCTCGCCGCTTACGCCCTTGCGCTTGAGCTCGCCGCGGATGCTTCGACGGCTGTAGTTTCCCGCCTTTTGCGCGACTAGCGCGTGCGCAAAGCGCTCGTTCGACAACAGGCCCTGCGACGAAAGCTCGTCGAGCACGGCGACGACTTCATCGCGCGCCGCGCCCTTGGCGATCAGGCGCTGCTCCAGATCGTCCCGCGCGTATTCACGCCGCGCCAGCAGGCGAACCGCCTGCGCCTTGAGCGAGACCGGTTTGCCCGCCCTCAAGCGCTTACGTCCGACGCGTTACGCGTCCGCCGCCAACGCCGGACGCGGCGAGCCGGCGACCGGCACACCGACAACCGTGCGGATCTTCGCCTCGATCTCGGCCGCGATGTCCTGGTGCTCGCGCAGCCATTCGCGCGTGTTGTCCTTGCCCTGGCCGATCTTGTCGCCGTTGTACGCGTACCACGCGCCGGATTTCTCGATGACGTTGTGGGTGACGCCCAGCTCGATGATCTCGCCTTCGCGCGAAATGCCTTCGCCGTAAAGGATGTCGAACAAGGCTTCGCGAAACGGCGGCGCGATCTTGTTCTTGACGACCTTGACCCGCGTCTCGTTGCCGACGACTTCCTCGCCGCGCTTGATCGAGCCGATGCGGCGGATGTCGAGCCGCACCGAGGCATAGAACTTGAGCGCGTTGCCGCCGGTCGTGGTCTCCGGGTTGCCGAACATGACGCCGATTTTCATCCGGATCTGGTTGATGAAGATCACCAGCGTATTGGCGCGCTTGATGTTGCCGGCGAGCTTGCGCAGCGCCTGGCTCATCAGCCGCGCCTGCAGCCCGGGCAACTGGTCGCCCATCTCGCCTTCAATCTCCGCCTTGGGCACCAGCGCCGCGACCGAGTCGATGACGATGACGTCGACGCCGCCCGAGCGGACCAGCATGTCGGCGATTTCGAGGCCCTGCTCGCCGGTATCGGGCTGCGAAATCAGCATCTCGCCGACGTTGACGCCGAGCTTTCCCGCATAGACCGGGTCGAGCGCGTTTTCCGCGTCGATGTAGGCGGCGGTGCCGCCGGCCTTCTGCACCTGCGCGACGACCTGCAGGCACAAGGTCGTCTTGCCCGACGACTCCGGACCGTAGATCTCGACGACGCGCCCCCGCGGCAAACCGCCGACACCCAGCGCGATGTCGAGGCCCAGCGAGCCGGTCGAGACCACCGACAGGTCGTTTTGCACCTGGGCCTCGCCCATTTTCATGATCGAGCCCTTGCCGAACTGCTTTTCGATCTGCGCGAGCGCGGCGGTGAGCGCCTTGCTCTTGTTGTCGTCCATGGCGTTCATTCCATTGGATTTAATCAGGCTTACGTTGCTCATCGCGGTCTCTCGGTGGCGCTCCGCCCAGTGGCGAAGGATGAGACCATTATGGCATAGAACGATCGTTCGATAAAGCTTTCTTACGGCCTAACCCAGGCGGTCGACCAGGCCCTGCAGGGCAATCGCGACCGAGGCCGCCCGAACGGCCGCCCGGTCCCCGTCCAGCCGCCGGTGCAGGGTCTCGACGCCCGGTGGGCCGGCCCAGGCGAACCATACGGTGCCCACCGGCTTGTCGGGGCTGCCCCCCGCCGGACCGGCGATCCCGGTCACCGCCACCGCCCATTGCGCCCCGCTGGCTGCCAGGGCTCCCTGCGCCATCGCCTTGACTGTCGGCTCGCTGACCGCACCGTGGCGCGCGATGATGTCCGGGTCCACGGCCAACTGCTCAATCTTGGCACGGTTCGAATAGGTGACAAAGCCCCGCTCGAACCAGCCCGAGCTGCCGGCGACGTCGGTGATCGCGCCGGCGACCAAGCCCCCGGTGCACGATTCCGCGGTCGCCAGCATCACCTGCCGGGCCAGCGCCAACTCGCCCACGCGCACGGCCAGCGCATGGATACCTTCATCGTTCGACCGAGGCGATGGCGGGTTCAATGCTGCTCATCGGGCCGAGCCCGATACCAGTAGTCGTAGGCCATCTCGAAGGCGAACCGGCGGTAAAGCGCGAGCGCGGGAGCGTTTTGCGCCGTGACCTGCAGGTAGGCGGTGCGCGCGCCGCGCCGCTGCGCATCGGCCAGAAGCGCGCCGACGACCGCGCGCCCCAGGCCTTGCCCACGAAACGAAGGCGCCGTGTGCACGGCGAATAATCCGACGTGATCCTCTTCGACTTTCGCCAGGCCGCAGGCGACGACCTCGTCGTCGCGGCGAACGAGCGCACCGCTCTGCGGCAGCGGGTAGCTGGCGGCGCGATCGAGCAGCCGCGGCAGCGCATCGCTCGCTACGCCGAGCAAGGCTCGCGTCGCCTCGACCCAAGCCGTCATCGCAACGAGCTCGACTTCCACCGCCGGCGCGGGCAGGGCGATGGCCGCGGCAAGACCGGCGCGCATCACCAGCGTGCGCTCGAACTCGGTCCACCCACGCTCGGCAAGGAACGCATCGAGCGCGACGGGCTGCGCGAACGGCAACATGCGAAAGATCGCCGGCAAGCCCGCAGTCCGATAAAAGTCGGTGCAGTACGCGAGCTTTCGCTCGAGCGGCAACGACGATCGATAAGTCGGATTGATGCAACGCAGACGCTTGGTCGGGCCGGGGCGATGACCGAGCAGCCAGCCGTCGTAAAACAGCGATTGCGAGGCGCCGGAAGCATTGAGCGCCATCTCCTCGAGCCGCCGTCCCTGCGCATGCTTATCGGCGGTGGAACGGCCGCTCATCCGAATACCCGTTGCCACAGCGCCAGCACCAGCAGGGTGTACCCGGCGGCGACCAGGTCGTCGGCCATCACGCCGATACCGTGATGCCATTCGCGGTCGATCAATCCTGCGGGCGGCGGCTTGACGATGTCGAACAGCCGGAAGAGCAGGAACGCGACCGCTTGATGCACCGGCTCGGCGCCGACAAAATAAAGAACGCCCAGGAAGGCGACGACCTCGTCCCAGACGATCGCGCCGTGATCCGCCACACCCAGGTCGCGCCCGGTGCGATCGGCCGCCCAGACACCGACGGCAAATGCGACTATCACCGCGAGCGCATAACCGACGTCGTTCACCGTCGCGCGCAGCAGAGCATCGAGCGGCAGCGCGAGCAGCGTGCCGACGGTGCCGGGCGCGATCGGCGAGAGCCCGGTCCCGAAGCCGAGCGCCACCAGGTGCGCCGGATGCGCGAGCATAAAACGCAAGGTCGGCGTCTTTTTCATCGACGCATTGGCCGAGTCACGGCGCGAAATGGTCGAACGCGCGTGGCAGCGGCTCGAGTGCGCGCCCGTTCGCATCGCGGACCTCCAGCCCTGCATGTTGCGCCGTCGCGATGCCGATCCGCGTCAGCGGCAGGCGGAGCTTGTCGCCGAGCGCCGTAATACGGGCATCGCGCGCCCGCGGCGCCGTGAAGCAAAGCTCGTAGTCGTCGCCGCCGGCCAGCAGGCATTGCAGCGCGATCTCGCGATCTGCGCCGCCGAGCTGTCGCTCGAGAGCGGTCGAGCGCGGCAGTGCGTCGAGATCGATCGTCGCGCCGATCCTGGACGCGTCGAGCACGTGGCCCAGATCGCCGACCAGTCCGTCGGATACATCGATCGCGGCGCTGGCAATGCCGCGCAGCGCCAGGCCCAGCGTAACGCGCGGGGCAGGACGCGCCAGCGCGTTCTCGCAGGCTGCAAGATCGGCGCCTTCGAGCCGGATTCTGCCCAGCTGGTGCGCGATCGCCAGCGCCGCGTCGCCAAGCTTGCCGGAGACCCAGATCGAATCGCCGCCGCTCGCGCCGCTGCGACGCAGCGCCCTCCCGGCCGGCACTTCACCCAGCACGGTGACGCAAAGATTGCGCGGACCGCGCGTCGTGTCGCCGCCGACGAGATCGACGTTATGCTCATCCGCCAGCGCGAAAAAACCGCGTGCGAACGCCGACAGCCAGCCTTCGTCGACCGAGGGCAGCGCCAACGCCAACAGCGCCCAGCGCGGCGTCGCGCCCATCGCCGCCAGATCCGACAGGTTGACCGCCAGCGTCTTGTGGCCGAGCGCCTCGGCTTCCGCCCCCGGGAAAAAATGGCGGCCCTCGACGAGCATGTCGACCGACGCCGCAATTTCGAAACCGGGCGATGGCGCGATCAGCGCCGCGTCGTCGCCAACGCCGAGCACGGCGTTGCGCGCCGGGCGCCGGAAGTACCGCTCGATGAGCTCGAATTCGGTCAACCGGCTTCCGCCGCGCGCGCGGTCGCCGCCAGCTTGTCGAGCACGCCGTTGACGTACTTGTGCCCGTCGGTTCCGCCGTAGGCCTTCGCCAGCTCGACCGCTTCGTTGATCGCTACCTTGAACGGCACGTCCGGAGCATGCAGGAGCTCCCATGCGCCGATGGTGAGAATGCTCTTTTCGATCGGCGAGACTTCGCCGGGCTTGCGGTCGAGGTATGGCGCGTAAGCGCTCTGCAGCGCGTCGTACTCGGCGGTGACACCCTGCCACAGCCGGTCGAACAGCTTGCTGTCGCAGCGGGCGAAGCCGGCGCTTTCGGCGAGCTGGCCGCGGATCGCCGCCGGATCGTTGCCCGACAGCAGCCACTGGTACAGACCCTGCAGCGCAAATTCGCGCGCCCGGCGGCGCGGACTACTGCTCATCGATTGCGTCGAGCAGGTTCGCCATCTCCAGCGCGGCGAGCGCGGCGTCGCGCCCCTTGGTTTCGGCACGCTCCGACGCCTGTGCATCGGTGTCGGTGGTCAGGATGCCGTTGCCGATCGGGATGCCGAACTCGAGCTGCACGCTCGCGACTCCCGCCGCCGATTCGTTGGCGACGATCTCGAAATGATAGGTGTCGCCCCGGATCACGGCGCCGAGCGCGACCAGCGCATCGTAATCGCCGGTCTGCGCCATTCGCTGCAGCGCCAGCGGCACTTCCAGTGCGCCGGGAACGGTCGCAATCGTGATCGCCGATTCGGCGACGCCCGCCTCGGACAGCGCGCGCTCGGCGCCGGCCAGCAGCGCATCGCCGATCGCAGGATTGAAGCGCGACAGCACGATGCCGACGCGCAGATGTCCGGCGCGGCTGCTCGGTACGATTCTACGAATCGGCATCGAAGTCGTGGCGTGGCCAGACGCGCGCAGCGACGCGGTCGCGCGGCGCGCTCAGGAAGACGCAGCGCGAGGCGGAAACTCCTCGTAGCCGGTGACGGCCAGATGGAATCCGGCCATGCTGGGCATCTTGCGCGGGCGCGCCAGCAGACGCATCTTTCCGACATTCAGGTCGCGCAGGATCTGCGCCCCGATGCCGTAATTGCGCAGGTCCATCTTGCTCTCGACGCGCGGCTGGTCGGCGAGCGCCCTGTCGCGCAAATCCAGCGCCGATTCGGGGCGATGCAGCAGCACCAGCACGCCGCGCTCGGCGCTCGCGATTCTCGAAAGCGCCGCCGGTATCGTCCACGAATGCACGCGGCTGCCGTAGTCGAGCAGATCGACGATCGACAGGGGCTCGTGCACGCGCACGACGGTTTCCTGCTCCGATGCGATTTCGCCGCGAACCAGCGCGAGGTGCGTTGCATCGGCGAGCTTGTCGCGAAACGTCACCAGCCGAAAATCGCCCGCAGCGGTGCGGATCGGCCGCTCGCCGACCCGCTCGATCAGGCGCTCGGTCTGACTGCGATAGTGAATCAGGTCGGTGATCGCGCCGATCTTGAGCCCGTGCAGCCGCGCGAACCCGACCAGGTCGGGCAGCCTCGCCATCGTGCCGTCGTCCTTCATGATTTCGCACAGCACCGCGGCCGGCGAGAAGCCCGCAAGCGCGGCCAGATCGCAGCAGGCCTCGGTGTGACCGGCGCGGGCGAGCACTCCGCCGCGATGAGCGACCAGCGGGAACACGTGACCGGGCTGCACGATGTCGGCCGGGCGCGCGTCCGGCGCGCAGGCGACGCGAATCGTGTGCGCGCGGTCAGCGGCCGAAATCCCGGTGGTCACGCCGCTGGCCGCCTCGATCGAGACGGTGAAATTGGTGCCGTGCACCGAGCGGTTCACCGGCGTCATCGGCGCGAGATCGAGCTGCCGCGCGCGGTCCTCGGTGATCGGCATGCACACCAGCCCGCGGCCGAACCGCGCCATGAAATTCACGATGTCGGCCGTCACGACGTCGGCCGCGACGACCAGGTCGCCTTCGTTTTCGCGGTCCTCCTCGTCGACCAGGATGACCATGCGTCCGGCCCTGATCTCGGCGACGATTTCGGGGATCGGACTGATCGCGCCCGACAGCGCCGGCGAAGGCGCGGCGGACTTGTCGATCGCGTGCAAGCGGGTGGGCTTCACGATGGCTGCCAAAGTCGTGACGGGAACGCTCATTATACTGCGCCTGCATGCCATCGCGACCGATGGCGACAGCGTCGAGTCCCTCGACGCAAGGCCTCAGGCGAGCAGCATCTCCAGCGTGGCGGCGGTCAATTCGCTCTTTCGATCGCCGAGCTCGGACATGACGCTGTAATGATGTCGACCGGCGATGAACAACGGGCTGCGCGCGGCCGCGGGGCGGCATTCGGGCCAGCGCTCCCACAACAGCCACGATTGCCGGCTGAATTCGCTGGTCTCGCCGCCGCCCACGGCCAGCAGCAGCGGGGCGCGCACCTCGGCCGTGCAATGAATCGGGCTCAGCGCTCGCGCCTTCCCGCTATCGAGCTTCAAGTCCGCGTTGAACGAAACCTGGATCAGCGGCTCGAGATCGAAAACGCCGCTGATCGACAGACCGCCGCGAATCGCGTCGACCGGCACGCCGTAGCGCCGCCAGTCGGTCGTGTAGAGCATCGCGACCAGATGGCCGCCGGCAGAGTGGCCGGCGATGAACAGCCGCTCGACCGGCACGCCCTGGCTCTCGCCTTCGCGCCACAGCCACGCGACGGCCTGCCGGCATTCCTCGACGATATGCGCGATGCTGACGTTGGGACAAAGGTCGTAGTTGATGACGACGACGCCGACACCCTCGTCGACGAACGCCGGCGCGACGAACGAATGATCGTCCTTGTCGAGCGCGCGCCAGTAGCCGCCGTGGATGAACAGCAGCGCGCCGCGAGGCGATTTCGGCCGGAAACAGGTCGAGCGTCTGCTTCGGTCCGCTGCCGTAGCGAATGCCGAGCCGCGAATCGAGGCGCGATCGGGCGACGGCGCTTTCCGCCGACCATCGCGCGAACCACTGCGGGTGGTCGGGAAAGGCCTGGCGCAAGTTGTATTCGCGCTCGACGAAGTCGGCTGAGAGCATGGTCACACGATGCGTATTCGCAGCTCGCCGAGGCTTTCGATCCTGCCGACCAAAAGGTCGCCGGCCACGACCGCACCGACGCCCGCGGGTGTGCCGGTGAACACCAAATCGCCCGGCAGCAACTCGTAATATTGCGCGAGGAAATGCAGCATGTGCGGCACGTCCCAGATCATGTCGGAAAGATCGCCCTGCTGCCGGATCGCGCCGTTGACCTCGAGCGCAATGCGGCCGCGCTTCGGATGCCCGACCTCGGCGACGCGATGGATCGGGCCGATCGGCGCCGCTTGCGCGAACGACTTGCCGATGTCCCACGGGCGCTTGATTTCGCGCATCGCGTTTTGAAGATCGCGTCGCGTCATGTCGAGGCCGACCGCGTAGCCGAAGATCAGCTCCTCGGCACGGTCCGCGGCGATGCCCGCGCCGCGGCCGCCGATCGCGACCACCAGCTCGATTTCGTGATGGTAGTTCTTGGTCGCCAGCGGATATTGCACGTCGGCGACCGAGGGCGGCACGACCGGGACGATCGCATCAGCCGGCTTGGTGAAAAAGAACGGCGGCTCCTTCGCCGCGTCGCCGCCCATCTCCTTGGCGTGCTCCGCGTAGTTGCGGCCGACGCAATAGATGTGGCGGACCGGAAAGGCAAGATCGCTGCCGGCAACAGGCACGGCAGGGATGTCCCAGGCGGGGATCGCATATTTCATCGTCGGTCTACCTTCAGAAGGGAATCGATGACCGCTGCACGTCAGGCGCTTGAATCGGCGTCCGGCTGGCGGTCGGGCGCGGCGCGCGCGAAGGCATCCAGCGCCCGGCAACTTGCATCGATGCGCAACAGCGTCGGATAGCTGTCCAGCGGAATGTTTGTGCGCCGGGCGTTGGCGAGCTGCGGCACCAGGCAGATGTCGGCCATCGTCGGCGCGTCGCCGTGACAGAACGTGCCCGTCGACGCATCCGCGGCGAGCTGCGCCTCGAGCGCGACGAGGCCCGTATCGATCCAGTGCCGGTACCAGGCATCCTTGGCTTCCTCGCCGATATTGAGCGTGCGCATCAGGTAGCGCAGCACGCGCAGATTGTTCAGCGGATGAATGTCGCAGCAGATCGCCAGCGCGATCGCGCGCACCCGGGCGCGTCCGGCCGGCGTCGAAGGCAGCAGCGGCGGCTCCGGGTGGGTCTCGTCCAGGTATTCGATGATCGCCAGCGACTGGGTGACCACCGTGTCGCCGTCGATCAGCGTGGGCACGAGCTCCTGCCGGTTCAGCGCCCGATACGCCTCCGCGTTCTGTTCGCCTTTGCGCAGGTGGATGGGCTCGTAGTCGAAGGGCAGCCCCTTCAGATGAAGCGCGATCCGCACGCGGTACGCCGCCGACGAGCGGAAATAGCTGTACAGCTTCATCGCAAGCTTGGTGTACTAGCTGAACGCCGAGATGCCGGTCTGCGCGCGGCCGAGGATCAGCGCATGCACATCGTGCGTGCCCTCGTAGGTATTGACCGTCTCGAGGTTCAGCAGGTGGCGGATCACATGGAACTCGTCGACGATGCCGTTGCCGCCATGCATATCGCGCGCCATGCGCGCGATATCCAGCGCCTTGCCGCAGGAATTGCGCTTCATGATCGACGTGATTTCCGGCGCCGCCTTGCCCTCGTCCTTCAGACGCCCCAGCCGCAGGCAGCCCTGCAGGCCGAGCGTGATCTCGGTCTGCATGTCGACGAGCTTCTTCTGGATCAGCTGGTTCGCGGCGAGCGGCCGGCCGAACTGCGAGCGGTCCATCGTATATTGTCGTGCCGCATGCCAGCAGAATTCGGCCGCACCCAGCGCGCCCCAGGCGATACCGTAGCGCGCGTTGTTCAGGCATCCGAACGGCCCGGCCAGCCCTTCGACCCCGGGCAGGCGCTGCGCTTCGGGAACGAAGACTTCGTCCATCACGATCTCGCCGGTCACCGACGTGCGCAGGCTGAACTTGCCTTCGATCTTCGGCGCCGTGAGCCCCGCCATGCCCTTGTCGAGGATGAAGCCGCGAATGACGCCGTCGTCGGTCTTGGCCCACACGATGAACACATCGGCGATCGGCGAATTGGAAATCCAGGTCTTGGCGCCGGAGAGTTTGTAGCCGCCGGGCGCGGACTTGGCACGGGTCACCATCGAGCCCGGATCCGAGCCGTGGTTCGGCTCGGTCAGGCCGAAGCAGCCTACCAACTCGCCGCTCGCGAGCGTCGGCAGGTATTTTCGGCGCTGCGCATCCGATCCGTAGGCATGAATCGGGTACATCACCAGCGAGCTCTGCACGCTCATCATCGAGCGGTAACCGGAATCGACCCGCTCGATCTCGCGCGCGATCAGGCCATAGCAGACATAGTTCAACGCGGCGCCGCCGAACTCCGCGGGCAAGGTCGCGCCCAGAAGTCCCAGCGCGCCCATTTCGCGAAAGATCGCCGGGTCGGAGCGCTCGTGGCGAAAGGCCTCGGTGACGCGCGGCGCGAGCTTGTCCTGCGCATACGCGTGCGCGGCGTCGCGAACCATGCGCTCGTCCTCCGACAGCTGTTCGGCGAGCAGCAAAGGATCGTCCCAGACAAAAGACGGCTTCGATTGCCGGGACCGGCTCAGGCGTTCGGGGGCGTTAATTGGGCACTCCGGTGAGCGGCGCTTCAGGGCCGACCGTGCAGCGTTTGATTATCGCTTGGCGCCGGCACGCGCGCCAGCGCCGTCGCGCAGCAGAGGCTACCGACGCTGTTCCCTCCTTATGTCCACTCGACCAATGGCTTAGGCAATCCGCTGCAGCCGTCCTGGCATGTCCCGGCCTAGGCTTTTTTGCATCAGAGGCGGCGGGCATCCGGCCCCCGCCGGTGGGCGGAAAAGGGACGCGCGATGCCAGGTCGACGGGATGCCGAAGCCGAGCCAGACCCGAGCACCCGCCAAGGCTTTTCGCTGGTCGAGTTGCTGATTGCCGTCGCCATCTTCGGCCTGATCGTGCTCGCCACCGGCCCGTCGTATCGCAACTGGATTGCGGCGCAGCAGCTCGCCAACCACGCCCATTTCCTCGCCGGCACGCTGAACCAGGCCCGCAGCGAGGCGATCAAGACCGGCTACCGGGTCAATCTGTGCAAGTCCTCCGACCGGCAGCAGTGCGCGGACGATGGCAGCGGTTGGGAGCTCGGCTGGATCCTGTACATCGACGAGAACCAGGACGGCGAAGTCAGCGACGGCGAAAAGGTCATCCGCATCGAGGGACCTCCGGGCAACGGGATCACCGTGCGCGGCAACCGCCCGGTTGGCGACTATGTGTCCTACACCAGCCTGGGCCACGCGAGGATGCTTTCCGGCGCGCTGCAGATGGGCACGTTCGTCGTCTGCAAGCCCGGCCAGGATGCGCTGCAGGTGGTGCTGGCCAACAGCGGCCGCGCCCGCGTCCAGCCGACCGGGCAACGGTGCCCCTGACCGTCGGGACCGGGCCCCGAGGTTGTCGACGACATCCTGTGTGTGTGCGTGTGCACGCGGTTCACACGCACATAACCGTTTGTTCCGTTGGCAATACCTCACATCGGACCGCTTTGCCTGTCTCTGGACGGCGACATACTATCCGCTGCAACCGAACAGGGAGATCTCTTCATGGGAGAAGCCGCAATCCGGCCGCGAACGAGCCTGCTGGGCCGGCACGCGCGCGGATTCACGCTGATCGAACTGCTGGTCGTGGTCACGATCGTCGGCATCCTGGCGGCGATCGCGCTGCCGTCGTATGCCGACTATGTCCGGCGCAGCAAGATCATCGAGGCGACGACCGCCATGTCCGACATGCGGACGCGGATGGAGCAGTATTTTCTGGACAACCGCAGATACGACAACAACAACAATTGCGGGGTCGACCCTGCGGTCGCGGAAAAGAACGTCAAAACGTTCACGCTAGCGTGCGTCGCGTCGGCCACCGGCTACGTCGTCACGGCGACGGGTAAGGCTGCTGAGGGCATGAACAATTTCATCTACGTGTACACGAACACCCTCGCCGTTCCCGATCTCAAGTCGACGACCAAGACGTACTGGGGCCCGACCAGCGGCCAACTGCTGGGTCACGCGCAAGGACGGCTCGTGCACATGATGCGACACCGCGCATTCGGGCACGGCTTTTCGCTGATCGAGCTGATGATCGCGATCGTCATTTTCGCGTTCCTGATCATGCTCGCAGCGCCGATGTATACCGAGTTCATCGGCAATTCGTATATCCGCAACGCTGCCGAGGCGGTGCTGAACGGCGTTCGACTGGCGCAGACGCAGGCGGTCAAGGTGAACACGAGTGCCGCCTTCGTACTCGATCCGGCGACCGGCTGGACCATCCACGCGCCCGACCCCAACGATGGGTCCGACAAGGTGATCGAGACCTACGTCTTCAGTGAAGGCGCGTCCGAAGGCGACGATCACGACCAACTGCGAACACGACGACCGTCACGTTCGACGGTCTCGGCCGGCTGCTGCCCAACACCGACGCCAGCGCGCAGCTGACGCAGATCGACATCACCAACGCGAATGTGTCCACCACGCGGCCCTTGCGCGTCGTCATCAACACGGTCGGCGGCACCAGCGGCATCAAGCTTTGCGACCCCGCACTTACTTCTGTCAACAATCCAAACGATCCAGCGCTATGCCCATGACCATGCACATCAGGACCAGACACGCACAAGCCGGCGGCTTCCTGCTGGAAGCGCTGATCGGCGTCCTGATCTTTTCGTTCGGGATCCTGGGCATCGTCGGATTGCAGGCGGCATCGCTGCGCCACACCGGCGAGTCGGAATACCGGGCCGAAGCGATCTATCTGGCCAATTCGCTGATTTCCAAGATGTGGACCGACGATCCGGCAGTGCTCAAGGCGAAATACGACAGCACGGTCGGCGGTGCCGGGTATGTGACCTTCAAGGCCGCAGTGGCCAACCTCCCCGGCGGCGCCGCCAATCTCCCGATCGTGCTCATCGATCCCGCCGCGCCGGTTCCGCAGTCGCCGTCGGTGCAGGGTCACGTCGTGCTGGTCAGCGTGTTCTGGAAGACGGCGGGAGACGCGGCCGTCCACAACTACACGACGACCGGCGTCGTCGGAACGAATCCTCCGTAAAGCGCCCGATCATGGCTCCGATCCCCATTCAGCGCAGGCAGCACGGCTTCAGCATCGTCGAGATCATGGTGGGCGTGGTCATCGGCATGATCGCGGTGCTGGTCATCTACCAAGTATTCGCCACGTCCGAAGGCATCAAGCGCAACATCAGCGCCGCGGGCGACGCGCAGCAGAACGGCCTCCTGTCGTCGTTCATGCTGGGCATCGAGATTGCGAATGCCGGCAACGGGCTGGCTGTCGCCGCGCAGGATCTCGGCAGCTGCACCGCCGCCGCGGCGATGAAGGATTCGCTGCGGCCGATTCCGCTGCTGATCACCACGGGCTTGAACGACAACACGCCCGATAGCTTTGTCGTCTACTACAGCGTGGCGCGCACCTTGCTGTCGCCGGCGTTGATCCAGACGGCGCCCGATGTCAACACCTACACAGTCCAAAGCACCAACGGATTCAAAAAAGACGATGTGATCGTTGCGATCTCCAACCCTACCGGAAGCGGCGCTTGCTACAGCTCGATAATCACCGACCCCGTGGGTGTTCCCGATCCGGTTACCGGCGTGGTGACGATCACCCACTCGGCCGTGGCGGCCGCGGTAGGGACGACGCTGTTCAACCTGGGTCCTGCCAAGCTGGTCCAGAAAATGGTCTACGACGTCAACGGCGGAAACCTGCGCAGCACGTCGCTGCTCGACGCCAACGGGGCTCCGAGCGGCGTGCAGGTGCCCAATCCGATCGCGTCGAACATCCTCAACATGAAGATTCAGTACGGCATCGACGATATCGGCGACGGCCTGATCCACCACTGGGTGCCGGGAATCAGCGGGACGCCCTACGGCGACTGGGACCCGGCCACGCTGCTGGCGGCGCCGATGCCGACGCTGAACCGGATCAAGGCGGCGCGCATCGCGATCCTGGTCCGAAGCGAGCAGCCGGACAAGGAGCTCGCCGGCCAGGGATTCAATCCGCCGCCTGTGTTCAGCGACTGCGCCGACGGCGGCACCTGCTACCCGGTTTCGTTCTCTGTACCAGCCGTCGCCGCTGGCACGCAGCCGTACGGCTGGCGCTACCGGATCTACGAAACCGTGATTCCCTTGCGTAACGAAGTGTGGAACAAGGAAGTATGAAAACCGAACGCACACCGACAGTCGGACGCCAGCGAGGCGTCGTGCTGTTCATTGCGCTGATCGTCATGGTGGCGATGAGCCTCGCCGCGATCGCGCTGATCCGGTCGGTCGACACGACCAATATCCTGATCGGCAACCTGGCATTCCGCCAGGCGTCGATCCTGCCCGCGAACATCGCGGTCGAGCAGGCGGCCGCCGCGCTGTTCTCCGACGCCGCGATCGGCGGCGTGCCGGCGATCGCCGATCCGACTGCGGACCTGCCTGCGGAGAACTATTACGCGAAGTGGCAGAACAGCGACGATGTCCGCGGCATTCCCTTGCAGCTTCAGACCAAGAGCGCCTGGACGCTGCCGAAGCAGCTCGACGCCACCGACAACACCAACGCGAGCGTCGCGCCGACGACGGTCCGCTATGTCATCGAGCGCATGTGCATCGATGTCGGCCCCGCGAAGGCCGGGATCTGCGACATGATGCCGCCCAAGCAGAACCCGGGCACGACCGTGCATGACGAGTCGGTGGCAACGCTCAACCCGATACCGTTCTACCGCGTCACGGTCCGAGTCGATGGACCGCAGAACACTGCATCGTTCTTACAGGCGATGCTGCGGTGAAAGCCGCACAGGGAGAATAAAACATGCTGTACCAACCCGTTCCTCCCCTCGTCCGCCGCTGGCTCGCCGCGCTGCTTGCGCTGCTGATCGGTCTCGGGCCGCTGGCCACGCCGGCATACGCCGCCCTGACGCCGCTTGCCGACGAGCCGCTGAACATCAAGAACCAGGCCAAGCCGAACATCGTGCTCACCGTCGACGATTCGACGTCGATGCTGTTCGATTTCCTGCCCGACTACGTGGTCACCGGGGCCTACTGCCGCAATGGTTTGGGCGCGGGCAGCGCTGTGTGCGGCAGCCTGGGTGCAGCCAACGATTTCACCGCCGTCGGCGGCGGCAAGTATTCGTCTCCCGGGTACATTTTCTCGCAATACAACGTTCCGTATTCCAATTACGCGACCGGCTTCGACGCCGCCGGCCCCGGCGGCGGCTGTTACGGCGGAGCGCCGCCCACCTGTTCGCCCGGCATCGACCCGGGCGCGTTGCCGGGGGTCGCCATTTACCCGGCGGGCCCGGCGGCCAGCTGGCCGAATTCGCTGCGTCCCTACGAGTATTGGCTGATGTGGCCGCCGGCGGTGCACAACAGCGCGCTGAATCACATGTATTACAACCCGCGTCTGACCTACGACCCGCCGGTCGATGCGACCGGCAAGAGCTACGATCAGATGGACGCGGCGCACACGACGACATGGACCCAGGTACCCGCCGATCCATGGGCGTCACCGGTCGTCTACGTCGATCTGACCGCGACCGTCAACATCGGCAAGTGGTGCAACTCCGACTGGTCGATCGGTGCAGCCACCGATCCGACGCAATGCCGTTCCAACGGCGGCGGCGGCGCTGCTTTCGGCACCGTGGTCGCGGCCGACGGCCTCGACTACACCTACCCGTGGGCGGCGCCCAATTTCACCGTCAGCGCCTCGGCTGGAGCAACGACCGCGTCCAGCTACGCGGCGCAAAAGGTCACGCTCAACGGCTCGCTGACCGGAACCGCGATCAGCGCCAACTGGACTGCGGCGCAGCAGAATCAGAAGTATTTCTACGAAAACGAAAACATACTCTGGTGCGATGTCACCAGCCCGTCGTGGCCGCAGACCGGGCCGGTCCGGGGTCAGACCTGCACCAACCTTCAGAACCAGACATGCAGCGCTTTTGTGCAGGTTTGCACGAAGGCGCCCGGGAACTGCAATGGGTATGTCGCGCCCGCCTGCAACAACGCCTTTGTCGGAACCTGCAACGGCTGGGCGGGCTCGGCATGCGGCGGCGGCGCCGGCGCTTGCAACGGCGCAACCGTAGCCGCGTGCAACTTCGGCACCTGCGGCAATATCCGGCCGGAGACTTGCAACGGCACGTTCCAGACCTGCCCGACCGCGCCGCAGACCTGCAGCGGCCCGTTCGCGCAAGTGTGTAACCTGCCGGGCACGCAGACCTGCGTTTCCCAGTCCTGCACGACCACCTACGATCCGCCCGGCTGCAACCTGCTGCCCCCGGATCCGGAAAACACCTGTTCGACGGTCCAGACCTGCCCGCCGCCGACATGCACGCCGGATCCAGGCAAGTGCTCGATCCAGACCAGCCTTACCTGCACGTCGAATGCCAACTGCGTGCCGCAGGCCGGCGCCTGCAGCGTCAGCGGCAAGGCCTGCATGGGACAAGCCGATTGCGTGAACATCGGCCACTGCAGCAGCCTCGGCAACCTGTGCACCTCGGTCAACGATTGCGCGGTCCTCGGCGGACACTGCAGCGTCAAGAACAACATCGCCTGCGCGTTCAATACCGACTGCCCGGGGACGGGAACCTGCAGCAACAACGGTGCGACCGCTTGCCTGGTGCCGACCGATTGCGGACAGTGCAACAACCCGCCTGGCCAGGTGTGCACGTCGGTTGCCCAATGCACGACGATCAACGGCAGTTGTAACCAGAAGACCTGCGCCAACGGCACGACCGTCTGCTCGACCACCGCAGATTGCGGAGGCTTGGCGTGTAATGCAAAGGCCTGCACGAGCGCCGCCAACTGCCCCGCGGTGACCGGCGGCTCATGCGCGCAAAAAACCTGTCCGAACGGTACGACGGCGTGCACGACCACCGCTCAGTGCGGAGGCCAGGCGTGTACGGCCAAGCTTTGCGCATCGGCAGCGAACTGCCCGACGACGCCCGGAACCTGCTCGAAGCAGAACGGCCAGCCGTGGTCGCAGCAGCCGTGCAACGGCACGACTCAGGCGAACGCCAATCTGCAGTGCCTGACGAACGGGACCTGCAACAATCCGCCGAACGCAGTCTGTACGACCAGCGCCACCTGCCCCGAAATCATGGGCAAATGCGCCAAGGACGCGTCGGTTGCGTGCCGCGGCGCCAACGATTGCTCGTCGGTCGGGACCTGCGCCAATACGCACGCCGCCTGCAACTCGAACGTCCCCTGCGCCAACGTGCCGGGCAACTGCACGATCACCAACGCCGCCTGCACGGTACCCGGCGTCGATGTGGCCGAATGCCCGGCGATCGGGACGTGCTCCATTACCGGTGCGCAGTGCACCGGCAACGGCCAGTGTCCGGATCAGCCCGGACCGTTGCCGCCGACCGCAGCCGTCTGCAGCACCGGCGGCGTCGGCGGAGTCGCGACCGCGACTCTGCGCAACGACGCCGACACGGCCAGCAAGGGTGTCGCGTGCCGTCATAACAACATGGCGTACACGGGAGCCAATCCGATCGGCGCCAGCCCGTACAACTACCCGTCGGGCAAGTACATCACGCCGATCACCAACGGCACCGGGCCCGATGCCTGTTTCAGCACCGACCATTACGCGGCCGTTCCCCGCCATTACTGGAAGACCGAGGTCGAGTGGTGCACCAAGGCGGTATCGACCGCCAACGACAAGTGGCTGGGTTACGGCGACGCCACCCTCGGAGTCTGCCAGTCGTTCAAGGACGCTTCGCATCCCTATCCGCGCTTCCACCAGTTCGGCTCGGCTGGTGGAACCGACAACAAGACGACGTCCGCATTCCAGCGCGTGGACCTCAACATCGCCAATCGCGCGACCGCAACGTACCAGCACGACTGGACCGACGCCTCCGGCCCCGAGTCGATCACGCGCAGCTTCGACGATGAGATGACCAATTACGCCAACTGGTTCGCCTACTACCGCACGCGCATCACCGCGGTAAAGACGGTGACCGCGCTGACGTTCCTCGGCAAGCTGGGCAATACGTTCAATCTCGATGACACGTTCCGCGTCGGGTTGCACACGCTGTCGAACAAGAAGGCCGCCACGTCGGGCAAGTTCGACCCCGCCGCGTTCGTCGACGTTCAGGACTTCGATGCGACACAAAAAGCGGCGTGGTACGCACAGTTGCAGGCGATAAACATACCGCTGGGTCTGGAAACGCCGACGTTGAATGCGATGTCGCGGATCGGGCAATACTTCTCGCCGGGCGGAAGCGCGGAATTGTCGGGTGCCACCGACCCGATCATCCTGTCGTGTCAGAAGAACTGGCACATGCTGTTCACCGACGGCTTCACGAACCAGGGCTCGCTGCCGACGTCGACCGTCGCCGACCAGGACGACAAGGTGCCGAACACCGGGCCGATGGGGCAGTTGCCGGTCAACGGGACCATGCCGGTGACGATCACCGGACTCACGCCGGGATCGGCGTGGCCGCCTCCGTTCCGCGAAGATCCGAACAATGCTGCGGCGAATGCCGCGTCGGATTACTCGATGAACTACTGGGTCACTGACCTGCGTCCGGCGATGCCGATGAACGTCGCCACCAGCAACAAGGACCCGGCACCGTGGCCGCACCTGAACTTCGCCGCGATGTCGCTCGGCACGCAGGGCATTCTGCCGTCCGGCAACCAGTCGATCGTCGAATCGCAGCTGACGGCCGGCACCTTGCTATGGCCGAAGCCGCAACCGACCGTCTTCAAGCCGGACGCATCGGGCGTCGACGATCTCTGGCATGCGGCGATGAACGGCCGCGGGCGATTCGTCAATGCCCAGTCGGCCGACGAGCTCAAGCTCGGCATGGGTCAGATCCTGCAGGACGTGATCAACCAGGCCGGCGCGCGCGCCGGGGTGGGCTTCCAGAGCAGCAACGTTTCGGGCGCCAACAACATGATTTACCGCGTGCGCTTCGAGCCGGGCTGGGGCGCCAGCTTGACCAAGGTGCAGATCGATACGACCACCGGCGCCGAAGTGGCGAACATCTGGGAGGCGTCCGCGCAGCTGACCGCGCAGCTCGCCGTGGTCAACCCCGGCGACACGCCGTGGTTCACCAACCGCAGGATCGTGACCGTCGACGAAAGCGGTAATGCGGTGCCATTCCTCGCGGCCAGCATCGGCCCGAACGAGCTCGACTCGCTTTCGCCAGGGAAGAACGCGCGCGCCAAGCTCGTGCTCGAGTTCCTGCGCGGCAGCCAGGTCAACGAAGGCGCCTCGATCGGCCAGTTCCGCGTCCGTGTCGGCGGGCTGCTCGGCGACATCGTCGACTCGCAGGCCATCTATACCGGCCCGCCGCGTGCGCCGTATCTGCGACGTCAACGACCCGGGCTATTCGGCGTGGAAGACCGGCTTGGGCGGCCGCCCGGCGCGCGTCTACGTCGGTGCCAACGACGGCATGCTGCATGCAATCGACGACGCCAATGGCAACGAGGCCTGGGCATTCATTCCGTCCGAGCTCTATCGTGCCGACAAGACCGGCCTGGGCGCCCTTTCGTACCAGGATGGTGCCCTGCCGCCGTTCCAGCATCATTTCTATGTCGATTCGACGCCGAGAATCACCGACGTCAACTTCGGCGGCGGCGACTCCGACTGGCATACGCTGCTGGTCGGCGGCCTCGGCAAGGGAGGTCACACCTACTATGCGCTGGACGTTACCGATCCTGCCGGCGTTACGGACGAAGCGACCGCGGCGCAAAAGGTATTGTGGCAGTTCACCGACGCCGACATGGGCTACAGCTACGGCCGGCCGATCATCGCCAAGACGCACGCATTCGGCGGGAAGTGGGTCGTCATCGTCACGGCGGGCTACAACAACGGGACCGGCAAGGGCAAGATCTTCATCCTCGACGCCAAGGACGGGTCGCTGCTGAAGACGCTCTCGACCGGGGTCGGCACGGCCATCAATCCTTCGGGTCTTGCGGATATCGCCGCATACGAAAAGGACTACCGCAACCAGATCGCCGAGCAGATCTACGGCGGCGATCTGCTGGGTAATTTCTGGCGATTCGATATCTCCGGTACGGACGCAGCGGCGGCCAGTTGGGGCGCACCGGTCCTGCTCGCCAACTTGACCGCTCCGGACGGCACGCCGCAGGCCGTGACGACAGCGCCGCAGATCGAGATCGACATCTCCAACGGCATCGACCGCTGGGTGTTCGTCGGAACCGGCAGGCTGCTGGACGACCTGGATCTGACAACGGC
The DNA here is from genome assembly GCA_963697485.1 of uncultured beta proteobacterium. GTDB lineage: Bacteria > Pseudomonadota > Gammaproteobacteria > Burkholderiales > Casimicrobiaceae > PALSA-1003. The sequence goes on along the minus strand of CAVOOD010000002.1, from coordinate 729,871 downwards.
GTCTATCGCCAATCAGGTGCAGACGTTCTACGCGATCCGCGACGGCAGCGCAGCACTGCCCCAGACGCCATGGCCGGCAACGCTCGCGCCGCGCACCGACATGGATGCGATCACCGTCGCCGCCGGCATCACCGGTCTCAACACCAAGCCGGTCAACGGCTGGTACGACGATCTGCCGGTCGGACAGCGGATTGTCACCCCCATACAGGCTGCGCTGTCGCTGGTTGCCTACGTCGGCACCTCGCCGCAGACCGATCCATGCCTGACCGGACAGCCGGCGACGGTGTATGCGAGGGAATACGCGCGCGGTAATTCACTGCTGCTGGATACCGACGGCGTTACGCCGGTCGAAAGCATCTTCGCCGCCGAGGGTGGCGTGGGTGTCGAGCTGGTCGCGCTGGATGGGGCCAACGGAGGCGGCAGCGGCGGCTACCCCGATCTGCGGATCGCGATAACTGCGGGAACGACCGGCAAGGTTACCTTCTACAAGCCGAAGAATCCCGACTTCGCGCAAAAGCACCGCATGTCGTGGCGCTTGCTCGGCCAGTAGACATCGCACATCATCGCGGCTGAACGCGGCCGCTCCGTGCAAGCGGAGCGGCCGCGCACTTTTGCAACCCTGGCCCGCGCGCGCCCGATGAGCTCCGCCACAATTTATCCGCAGGCCTATCATCCGATGCCGGCGCCGGAACGGCGATTCGGCTATTCGGTCGCGGCGTCGGGCGTCGTGCACGGGCTGCTGATCATTGCGCTCGCCAGCGTACGGCCGACGTTTACCGCTCTCGCCGAGCCTGCTGGGACTCACCGGAGCGCTGCAGGTGCAGCTCACCGAACAGACGGTGCCCGTGATTGAGCCGATGCCGGAGCCGATGGCGCCGATCGCGGTGCCGAGGTTCCTGCCGACTCCCGAACCGATCGCTCTGGAAGCCTTGCTCAGCAAGCCGCCTGTGCCGGAAAGCGCGGCGGGCGGGACAGTGACCACGCAGCCGCTGGTCGTTCGCCAGGGACCTCCGAACCCCTACGGCTCGGTAGCAGTCGGTCCGTTGGGCAATCCCGAGCAGGTCAGCGTCGCCACCGCTGCGCGGCTCGCACAGCGCTTCCCCGTTCGCGCGGCGCGACCGCCGATGCCCAGAGGCGCGGTGATCACCGGCTATCCGCTGGACGCGGCGCGTTCACATATCAGCGCCCGCATCGCCGCGGTATTGACGATCGATGCAGCGGGCAAGGTCGTTGCTGCGGAAACGCGGCTCGTGCCCGACGATCCGATGTTTCATTCCGCGGTGCTGGCCGCGATCGACGGCGCCACCTTCACGCCGGGCGAGCTCGACGGCGACCCGATGCCTTACTGGCTGATCCTCGAGTTCGTATTTCGCATCGACCCGCCTGCGGGCGATTCGACGGCGGCCGGTCCGCGCTGAGGCCCGCGTACTAAGTCAGTCGACTAGCCCATCGTCGGCATGTGGAAGCCGGGCGCCGCGCTGCCGTCATCCGGCCAGCGCGCGGTCACGGCTTTGCCGCGAGTGTAGAACCGCACGCCGTCCATGCCGTGCACGTGCAGGTCGCCGAAAAGCGAATTGCGCCATCCGCCGAACGAGTAGAACGCCATCGGCACCGGGATCGGCACATTGACGCCGATCATGCCGACTTCGACGTCCTGCTGGAACTTCCGCGCCGCAAATCCCGAGCGGGTGAAGAGCGCGGCGCCGTTGGCGTAGGGATTGTCGTTGATCAGCTCGATCGCCGCATCCAGCGACTCGGTCCGCACGATCGCCAGCACCGGTCCGAAGATTTCCTCGCGATAGATCGCCATCTCTGGCGTGACCTGGTCGAAAAGCGTCGGACCGACGAAAAATCCGTCCTCGTGGCCCGGCACACTCGGTTTGCGGCCGTCGACGACCAGCGCCGCGCCTTCGTCGACGCCGCGATCGATCAGGCCGACGATGCGATCGCGCGCCGCGCAGGTGATCACCGGTCCCATGTCCGATTCCTGCCGGTCGCCCGGCCCGACGGCGATCCGGCGCGCGCGTTCGGCGAGCTTGTCGCGCAGCGCATCCCCGGCATCGCCGACTGCGACGACAACCGAGACCGCCATGCAGCGCTCGCCGGCCGAGCCGTACGCCGCGCCGATCAGCGCGTCGGCGGCGAAGGCGAGATCGGCGTCGGGCATCACCACCGCATGATTCTTTGCGCCGCCCAGCGCCTGCACGCGCTTGCCGTTGCGCGTTCCGGTCTCGTAGATGTAGCGCGCGATCGGCGTCGAGCCGACGAACGATACCGCCTTGATCGACAGGATGTGCGAGGATCGCGTCGACCGCCTCCTTGTCGCCGTGCACGACGTTGAATATGCCGTCGGGCAGCCCGGCCTCGGTCAGGAGCTCGGCCATGCGCAGGCTCATCGTCGGATCGCGTTCGGACGGCTTCAGGATGAACGCATTGCCGCAGGCGAGAGCGACCGGGAACATCCACATCGGCACCATCGCCGGAAAGTTGAACGGCGTGATGCCGGCGCACACGCCGACCGGCTGGCGCAGCGAAAAACTGTCGACGCCGGTGCCGACGTTGTCGCTGAAATCGCCTTTCAGCAGATGCGGAATGCCGGTGGCGAACTCGACGACCTCGATGCCGCGGGTGATCGAGCCCTCGGCGTCGCTGATCGTCTTGCCGTGCTCCTGCGACACCAGCCGCGCCAGGTCGGTCTTGTGCGTTTCCATCAGATCGCGGAACCGCATCAGAATGCGCGCGCGGCGCAACGCCGGTGCGGCGCGCCACGCGGGTAATGCAGCGGTGGCGGCAGCGGCAGCGGCGTCGACGTCGGCGGCGTCGCTCAACGGAACATGCCGCAGCACTTCGCCGGTCGCCGGGTTGGTCACCTCGGCGTACCGCGTCGTGTGCGCAGCCACTGCCCGGCCGCCGATCCACAGCGGCAGGCGCTCGAGTGTCGTCAAGTCCATGAGTTTTTCTCCTGCGGCTTTCGGCCGGATCTCATCCGACGTCTTGCAGCCGCGCGACGTAGCGCGCGACCATGTCGACTTCCAGGTTGACCCGCGCGCCGGATGCGAGGCTTCCCAGCGTCGTCACGGCCAGTGTATGCGGGATCAGATTGACTGAAAAGCGTCGCCCCGCGACCGCATTGATGGTGAGGCTGACGCCGTCGACTGCGATCGAGCCCTTGCTCGCGATAAAGCGCGCGAGCTCGGCCGGCGCCTCGATCTCGAGCTCGACGTTCGCGCCATCGCTTGCCGCGCGCTCGAAGCGCGTCACGATGCCTACGCCGTCGACGTGGCCGGCGACCAGGTGACCGCCGAGCCGGTCGGAAAGTCGCAACGCCTTTTCCAGATTGACCGGGCCGGGGCGATCGAGCCGTGCCGTGCAGCGCAGCGTCTCGGCCGACACGTCGAAGGAGAGCTTCGTCTTGTCGAGGGCGACGATCGTCAGGCAGCAGCCGCTGACGGCGACGCTATCGCCGACGGCCAGGTCCGACAGGTCGAGCGTGTCGGCGTCGAGCGTCAGCTTGAGCCCGTCTGCCGCGGCTTTCGCCGTGGCGATGCGGCCGACTGCCTGCACGATGCCGGTGAACATCAGCGCTCGATCCTGGCGACGATGCGCCAGTCGGCGCCAATCCGGTCGACGGCGGCGATGCGCAGCGGCGTGCGGTCGGTCAGACGCTCGAGCGGCGCCGGCAGCGCGAACATGCCGCGCGCACCGTCGCCCAGCAGGCAGGGTGCCAGGTAGACCAGAAGCTCGTCGACCAGACCGGCCGCGAGCAGCGCGCCGTTCAGCCGCGCGCCGGCTTCGACGTGGATCTCGTTGATGCCCTCCGACGCGAGCGCCGACATCATTGCCGCCAGGTCGATCCGTCCGTCGCGATCGGGCAAATTCATCGTCCGGACCGTTGGCGGCCACACCGCCCTTGGTGTCGATGCGGTGACGACGAGGACCTCGCCGTCGGCCAGCACCCGCGCGTTGGCCGGAAGCTCGCCATGGCGGTCGACGACGACTTTCAACGGCTGCCGCGGCGTGGCGACCCCGCGCACCGTGAGCTGCGGGTCATCGTGCTGGACGGTGCCGATGCCGGTCAGGATCGCGCATGCCCTCGCCCGCCAGCGATGGCCGTCGGCGCGCGCTTCCTCGCCGGTGATCCATTGGCTGGTCCCGTTCTCGAGCGCGGTGCGGCCGTCGAGGCTGGCCGCGATCTTGACTCGCACCCACGGGCGCCCGTGCTCGACCTTCATCAGCCAGCCGAGATTGAGCTCGCGGGCACTATCCTCGCAGAGGCCGATATCGACTTCGATCCCGGCTGCGCGCAGGCGTTCGGCGCCGTGCGCTGCCGCCGGATACGGATCGGCCATCGCGGCGACCACTCGCGCCACGCCTGCGGCGAGCAAGGCATCGGTGCATGGAGGCGTCCTGCCCTGATGGTTGCACGGTTCCAGCGTGACGTAGACCGTCGCCCCGTGCGCATGTTCGCCGCGCGCGGCGGCATCGGCCAGCGCGTGGACTTCGGCGTGGGGCCCGCCGGCGCGCTGGTGCCAGCCTTCCCCGATGATGCGGCCGTCGCGAACCAGCACGCAGCCGACGCGCGGGTTGGGCGTCGTCGTGTAAAGGCCGAGCTCGGCGAGTTCCAGCGCACGCGTCATGAACGCGCGATCGTGGTCGTCGAAACGGCTCATGCCTGGATCAAAATCTGCGCGATTCGCCGCCTTGGCGGCGACGTGCTCAGCGCGGCTTGCGCCGCGGCGGCGCGGGCTCGACTTCCTGCAACGCGTCGCGAAAATCGGCGACGTCCTGGAAGCTGCGGTACACCGAGGCGAACCGGATGTAGCCGACCTTGTCGAGCTTGTAGAGCTCCTGCATCACCATCTCGCCGACCTGGCGCGACGGAATCTCGCGCTCGCCCAGCGCCAGCACCTGCTGGACGATACGCTCGACCGCGTGGTCGACGTACTCGGTCGGCACCGGGCGCTTGTGCAGCGCGCGCTGGAAGCCGCTGCGAATGCGGTGCACATCGAAATCGGAACGCGTGCCGTTCTGCTTGACGATCTGCGGCAGCCGCAGCTCCGCCGTCTCGTAAGTCGTGAAGCGCTTCTGGCATGCCGGGCAGCGGCGGCGGCGGCGGATCGAATCGCCGGCCTCCGAAACGCGCGAGTCGACCACTTGCGTATCTTCGCTGCCGCAAAAAGGGCACTTCATGCCGGCCGGTAAACGGGAAATTTCGCCGTCAACGCGGCTAGCGTCTTGACGACGCGATGGCGCGTGTCCGTATCGCTGGGCGCATCGAGCACGTCGGCGATCAGATGCGCGAGCTGCTCGCATTCGATCTCGCTGAAACCGCGCGTCGTGATCGCAGGACTGCCGATGCGCACGCCGCTGGTGACGAACGGCTTTTCGGGATCGTTCGGTATCGCGTTCTTGTTGACGGTGATGTGCGCAGCCGACAGTGCCGCCTCGGCGTCCTTGCCGGTGATCTTTTTCGCCCGCAGATCGACCAGGAACATGTGCGAATCGGTGCCGCCGGAGACGATGCGCAATCCCCGCTCCTGCAGCACGGTCGCCAGTACACGCGCGTTCTCGACGACGCGTTCCTGGTAGATCTTGAACTCGTGTGTCAGCGCTTCCTTGAACGCTACCGCCTTGGCGGCGATGACGTGCATCAGCGGACCTCCTTGCAGTCCGGGAAACACGGCCGAATTGATCAGCTTCTCGTGCTCGGCCCCGGCCAGGATGAATCCGCCGCGCGGTCCGCGCAGCGTTTTGTGGGTTGTGCTGGTGACGAAATGGGCGACCCCGACCGGGCTCGGATAGACGTCGGCGGCCACGAGACCCGCGTAATGCGCCATGTCGACCATCAGGTACGCGCCGACCATGTCCGCGATGGCGCGGAAACGCTTCCAGTCGATGACGCGCGAATAAGCGGACGCGCCGGCGATGATCAGCTTCGGCCTGTGCTGCTTCGCAAGCCGCTCGGCGGCGGCGTAGTCGATCAGCTCGGTAGCCGGGTCGAGCCCGTAGGCGACGATGTTGAACCACTTGCCCGACATGTTGACCGGCGAGCCGTGGGTCAGATGTCCGCCGTGCGGCAGGCTCATGCCCAGCACCGTGTCGCCGGGCTGCAGCACCGCGAAAAAGACCGCCTGGTTCGCCTGCGCACCCGAATGCGGCTGCACGTTGGCGTATTCGGCACCGAAGAGCTTTTTCAGCCGATCGATCGCCAGCCTTTCGGCGATGTCGACGAATTCGCAGCCGCCGTAGTAGCGCTTGCCCGGATAGCCCTCGGCGTACTTGTTGGTGAGCTGCGACCCCTGCGCCGCCATGACCGCCATGCTGGTGTAATTCTCAGACGCGATCAGCTCGATATGCGTCTCCTGACGCGCGTTTTCGCCGCTGATCGCCTTCCACAGCTCGGGGTCGGCCTGGCTCAGTTCCTGTGCGCGGTGCGGCATGGGGGCTGGACGTGAATGAAAGGGCGCATTTTACCACCGCGACCCTCCGTTGCCGCGGTGCGGCGAAGGCGATTGCCATTGCCGTCATCGCGGGTTAATCTTCCACGCGCCGTGGGGGGCGCGGCGACGTCCGGTGCCCGACGACTGGATGCCGATGGTCCCCCGGCGCGAACGCCAACCGCCCGGAGGTCGCCGTGTCATTCCTCCTCTCGCTGTCGCGACTAATCGACCGCATCACCGAGCGCATCGGCCAGGCGCTGTACTGGCTGATCCTGGTCACGGTTCTGATCAGTGCGGCCAACGCCGTCGTGCGCAAGGCGTTCAACTACAGCTCGAACAGCTTTCTCGAGATGCAGTGGTATCTGTTTTCGGCGATCTTCCTCGGCGCCGCCGGCTACACGCTGTTGCGCAACGAGCACGTGCGCATCGACGTCATTTCCGCCAGGCTGTCGCGCCGGGCGCAGATCTGGATCGACATCTTCGGGATCATTTTCTTTCTGCTGCCGATGGCGCTCCTGATCGGGTGGCTGGGCTGGCCGGTATTCGTCGATTCGTACGTGCGCGACGAGGTGTCGACCAACGCCGGAGGACTGACGATCTGGCCGGCGCGGCTGCTGATACCGGTCGGGTTCTTCCTGCTTGCGGTGCAGGGCATCTCCGAACTGATCAAGCGGGTCGGCTTCCTGATGGGCCTGGCGCCCGATCCTTTGGAAAAGCACGTTGTGAAAACCGCGGAGGAGCAGCTCGCCGAGGACATCCTTCGGGCGCGCGGCGAGGAAGCGCTGGCCGCGGAAATCGCCGCCCAGGCGCCGAAGCCCGACGGGGGCAACCGATGAGCGCGCGAGCCGAAGGCAGCCCGCAGGGCCGTTCGCGCGCGATTCGGCAGGAGGCCGACGCGAGGCCGTTGGTCCTGCGCCAGGCGGTCAGTGAGGCCGAGCGATGAGCGCTTTCCTGATCGCGAACATCGCGCCGCTGATGTTCGTGACGCTGATCGTCGTGCTGCTGATCGGCTTCCCGGTGGCGTTCTCGCTGGCCGCCGTCGGCATCTTCTACGCTCTGGTGGGCATCGAGCTCGGTCTGCTGACGCCCTCGCTGGTCCAGGCGCTTCCGGAGCGCGTCTGGGGCGTGATGTCGAACGACACGCTGCTCGCCGTGCCGTTTTTCACCTTCATGGGCCTGATCCTCGAGCGAAGCGGCATGGCCGAGGATCTGCTCGACACCATCGGACAGGTGTTCGGACCGGTGCGCGGCGGGCTCGCCTACGCGGTGATCTTCGTCGGCGCGCTGCTCGCGGCGACCACCGGCGTCGTCGCGGCATCGGTGATATCGATGGGTCTGATCTCGCTGCCCATCATGCTGCGCTACGGTTACGACCGCCGCTTCGCCAGCGGCGTCATCGCCGCGTCCGGGCACGCTGGCGCAGATCATCCCGCCGTCGCTGGTGCTGATCATCATGGCCGACCAGCTCGGCAAGTCGGTCGGCGACATGTACGCCGGCGCGTTCATTCCCGGCATCAGCCTCGCCTGCCTGTACGCCGTCTATACGTTGGGCGTGTGCACGCTGAAGCCGGCCTGGGCGCCGGCGCTGCCGCTGGAAGCGCGGACCTTGCGCGAGCCGAGCGGCGCTGGCGGGACGCGCTCGCTGCTGGTGCTGACGATCATCGCCGCCGCGTCGGCCGTGGCTTTCGCGCACTGGAAGTACGGCCCCGACGATCCGACCGACGAAATGCTGGTCGTCGCGACCAGCGTCGGGACCGGCGTCGCGTTCTTTGCCGCGGTGCTCAATCGCGTGTTCAAGGTCGGACTGCTGTCGCGGCTGGCCGAGCGCGTCGTGTTCGTGATGATACCGCCGCTGGCGTTGATCTTTCTGGTGCTGGGCACGATTTTCCTCGGCGTCGCGACACCGACCGAGGGCGGCGCGATGGGCGCCTCCGGTGCGCTGATCATGGCAGTGGCGCGCAGGCGCTTGAGCTGGAAGCTGCTTCGCCAGGCGATGGACACCACGGCCAAGCTGTCGACGTTCGTCGTATTCATCCTGGTCGGCGCGCGCGTGTTCAGCCTGACCTTCTACGGCGTCAACGGCCACGTCTGGGTCGAGCAGCTGCTGCTGCATCTTCCCGGCGGGCAGCTGGGCTTCCTGATCGTGGTCAACGTCCTGATCTTTTTCCTGGCGTTCTTCCTCGATTTCTTCGAGCTGTCGTTCATCGTCATTCCCCTGGTCGGCCCGGTCGCCGACAAGCTCGGCATCGACCTGATCTGGTTCGGCGTACTGCTCGGCGTCAACATGCAGACCTCGTTCATGCACCCGCCGTTCGGCTTTGCGCTGTTCTATCTGCGCAGCGTCGCGCCGGCCAAGGACTTTCTCGACAAGGTCACGGGCCGCCTCACCAAGCGCGTGACCACCGGACAGATCTACTGGGGCGCGGTGCCGTTCGTGCTGATCCAGATCGTGATGATCGCGCTGGTCATCAGCTTCCCGCAGATGGTAATGGTCTACAAGGCCAAGGACCGGACCTTCGACATCAACAAGATCCGGATCGAAGTCCCGGTGGACGAGTCGGCGCCGGGCAACCAGCCGACCGAGGCCAATCCGGAATCCAATCCGAACGCGGAGCAGGACGAGGCCGCGAAGGCACTGCAAAAAGAGTTTGGCGGCGAGACCAAGGCGCCCGCCGACAAGGCCGGCGAAAGCAATCCGAACAGCGAACAGGACGACGCGGAAAAGGCGCTGCAGAAACAGTTCGGCGGGACCAAGGCTCCGGAGGGGAAGAAATAAGCCAAAAAAAAACGCGCCCGGCAATCATGCCGAGGCGCGTCGTGGGCCGAGCCGGGCAGCGCCGGTGAGCGTGGATATTACTTGCCGGTCTTCATCCGCCCGGCCGCGATCATGAAGTTGTCGAATCGGTTTTCCGCGACGGCGAACCACGAGACCTGGTCGGCGCGGAATGCCTTCCACGGCGTGTAGACCTTGGCAAACTTGGCGTTCTTGCTGGCGATGTCGTCGTAGGTTTCCGCGGTCGCCTTGTAGCACGCTGCCATGATGTCGTTCGAGAACGGCAGCAGCTTGACGCCGTTGCCGATCAGCCGCTTCAGCGCCGGCGGGTTGACCGCATCGTACTTGGCGACCATGTCGACATTGGCTTCGAAGCAGGCGGCTTCGAAGATCGCCTGGTAGTCCTTGGGGAGCGCCTCCCAGGCCTTGATGTTGACGAAGCAGTCGAGCTCGGGACCGCCCTCCCACCAGCCGGGATAGTAGTAATTCTTCGCGACCTTGTAGAACCCGAGCTTTTCGTCGTCGTAGGGACCGACCCATTCGGCTGCGTCGATCGTGCCCTTCTCCAGCGCCGGATAGATGTCGCCGCCGGGGATCTGCTGCGGCACGACGCCGAGCTTGGTCAGCGGCAGACCACCGGTACCACCGATGCGCATCTTGATACCCTTGAGGTCGTCGACGGTCTTGATCTCCTTTCGGAACCAGCCGCCCATTTGCGCGCCGGTGTTGCCCGCCGGGAAGCTGATGATGTTGTAGTCCTTGAAGAACTCGCGCATCAGCGCCATCCCGCCGCCGTGGTACATCCAGGCGTTCTGCTGGCGCGCGTTCATGCCGAACGGGATCGCGCAGGAGAACGCGAACGTCGGGTCCTTGCCGAAGAAATAGTACGGCGCCGTATGACAGAGCTCGACGGTTCCGTTCTGCACGGCGTCGACGACGCCGAACGGCGGCACGATCTCACCGCCCGCAAAGACCTGGATCTGGAACTTGCCGTTGGTCGCCGCGGCACAGCGCTTCGATATGGTTTCAGCGGCGCCGAATATCGTATCCAGCGACTTCGGAAAACTCGACGCCAGGCGCCATTTGACCTCGGGCTGCGTGCCTTGGCCGATGACCGGCGCGGCAACGGCGCCGGCGGCGAGACCGACCCCGGCCTTTTTCAGAAATGAACGACGTTCCATGAATTCCTCCAAATGACGTTCGACCGATTGGCGTGCTGCAGAACTGGCGGTGGCGCGACGCCGGATGACGCGCGGGTGCGACGCAGCTCGTCAGCCAGCTGCCGGAGTCAGACTGCTCCGCCGGCGATTCTAACCCATTTCGCCGACCGGGTAGCCGGTCAGCCGGACAGCTTCCGCACCGCGCTGAACAGGCCCCACGACCAGCCGGCCTGGCGCTCGATCGTCTGGTTGAAGCGCACAAGATAGCGAGCATTCCCGGTATCGAGTTCGACCATGCCGCCGGACATCAGCCGGTCGTCGGGTCCGATCAGGCTGCGCTGCGTGGCCTCGCGGTTGGCCGCGTGCGCGGGAATGTAGACGCCGAAAAACGGCCGGTCGATCGCGGCGTGCTCGGCGTCCAGCGGCGCGACCCAGGTGCGCAGCAGCACCCGGATGATGCGCCGGGCGATGATCTCGACGCCGCAGATCACTTCGTCGACCTGCTCGCGCTGCATGCGGCGCACGACCGCGAGACTCCACCCTTCCGGGGCCTGAAAGGCGATGATCTCGCCCAGCTTGGCCGGCACGTCCTTGGCAGGCGCAACCAGCCGGCAGCCGCTGTCACTGTGGTCGACCAGGCGCCATTGCGACCCTCTCACGCGCCGCGCGACCGAGTCGGGATTGGCGCTCGGGTTCACCATCTGCGTGATCTCGTCGTAGCTCATCATCGCCCCGACCGACTTGGCCTGCGGCGACAGGTGCTCGACTTCCGCGACCGCGCGGGTCAGGGCCTGCAGCCCGACGACGACTCGGACGTCGTGCTCGGTGCGCTGCCGCGGCGCGCGCGGCGCGTAGGCGAGCGCATCGGGACCGTAGAGCGCCGCCAGCCGCATCAGCAAAAGCTTCTGCTCGCGCGGCGGCAGATCGCCGTCAAGCGGCTTGTCGTCGTCGCGGTCCGGCAGGACGCGCATGCGCTCGACGATCTTGGCGTACACCGGCGATGCATCGAGATAGAGCACGCGCCCGCCGGCGCGCGGCCGGTCGCCGCGGCGCAGGCCATGCGTGCCCGACAGGTCGACCAGAAAATTGGCGCTGGTGCCGTGCTGCGGAACCAGGGTCACCGCGTCGACCCAATCCTCGAGCGCGCGCGCCACCCACTCGACCTGATCGGGCGTGAAGCTGCCGCTGTCCAGACGCATCAATAGCAGCGTCGCGACGTATTCCTGCTCTTGCGTCTTGGTCGGGTGCCGGAATCCGGCGGCGCCGACTTCGCGATGCCAGCCGCGGGTGCGGGCGAATTCGTAGAGCTCGTGGATTTCGCGCCATTGCGCGGGTATCCAGTGCCCGTAGCGAAACAGACGGAACTTGCCATCCAGTCCCTTGTAGTGCGCAAGCCGCAACAGAACCTTGGGCAGCACCGCCTTCCACTGCTTGTCTTCACGTCCGCCGTAGCCGCTCTTGACCGCCGCTTCGTATGCCGCGATGAACGCCTTGACCAGATCGAACACCGCATGCCACAGCCGCGTCTCGACGCTGCTCGAGCGCTGATAATTGACCGTGTATTGCTCGGTCAGATGCGCCGATCATCAGACTCGAATCGCGCATCGATCGTCAGCAGCGCCTCGGCCTGCGCAGGACCGATCGCGCGGCGACCGCCGGGAAACGAGGTGACGAGGTCGAGTGCCTCGTGCTGCAGCTGCAGCGCGTCGGTGCCGGGCAAGGTGGCGATCCAGCGCCCGGCCGCGGCCGGGCTGCGCAATGGATCGGACAGCGACCTTCTCCAGATCGCGATCCGCTCGCCGACGCTGCGTTTGGCCAACTGGGCTCGCACCTAGACCGCCGTCCGGGAGCGCGGCTGCGTTCGCGACGCGCCGTCGAGCCGATAGATGGGACCGGCCATCACTAATTGCCCGCCACGGTCATCGCGCCGATCATGATCGATCCGCAGTGACGCGAACCGCGGCGATCGACATCCTTGCCGATGGCCGCGATGTCCCGGTACATGCGGGTCAGGTTTCCGGCGATGGTGATTTCCTCGACCGGATACGCGATCTCGCCGCCTTCGACCCAGTAGCCCGCCGCGCCGCGCGAATAATCGCCGGTAACCGGATTGACGCCCTGGCCAAGCAGCTCGGTGACCAGCAGCCCGCGATCCATGCGTCGCAACAGCGCAGGCAGGTCGTCGTCGCCGTGGCTGACGATCAGGTTGTGATTGCCGCCGGCGTTGGCCGTCGATTGCAGGCCGAGCTTGCGCGCCGAATAGCTGCCGAGAAAATATCCCTGCACGACACCGTCGGCGACGACGTCGCGAGGACGCGTCGCGACGCCTTCGTCGTCGAACGGCGTCGACGCCTGGCCGCGCGGCAGATGCGGCTCCTCGCGGATCGACAGGTGCGGAGCGAACACCTGCGTGCCGACGCTGTCGAGCAGGAACGACGACTTGCGATACAGGCTGCCGCCGCTGACCGCGTTGACGAAGTGACCGATCAGACCGGTCGCGATCGGAGCCTCGTAGACGACCGGACACTCGATGGTCGGCGAGCTTGCGCGCACCGAGCCGGCGCAGCGTGCGCAGCCCCGCCTTTCGGCCGACTTCGCGCGCCGGCATCAGGTCCGCGGGCGACCGCGCCGACGTATACCAGTCGTCGCGCTGCATCGCGCCGTCCTCTTCGCCGATCACCGCGCAATAGATGCCGTGACGCGAGCTCGCGTAGCCGCCCGAAAATCCGTTGCTGTTCGCGTAGACGAATTCCGCTTCGTGCAGCGATACCGACGCGCCTTCGGAATTGCTGATGCGCGCATCGACGCGCCAGTGCCGCGGCCTCGCATTCGCGTCCGAGCTCGATCGCCTCGCTCGACGGTCAATGGCCACGGATGGCTCAGATCGGGATCGGTCCAGTCGTGCGCGAGCAATGCCGGATCGGCCAGCCCCGCGCAGTTGTCGTCGGCGGTGTAGCGAGCGATGGTCAGCGCCTTGGTGACGGTGTCGCGTATCGCGGCGGGCGCGAAGTCGGCGGTGCTGGCGTGCCCCCGGCGCATGCCGACATAGACGGTGACGCCGATGCCCTTGTCGCGGTTGTAGGCGATGGTTTCGACGTCCCCCTTGCGCACGGTCACGCTCTGGCCGAAGGCCTGCGAGACTTCGGCCTCGGCCGCGGTCGCGCCGCCCGCGCGTGCCGCGTCCAGCACTTGTGCGGCGACGTCGGCGAGTGTGCCGGCGGCGAGCGCAAAGCGATTCTCGGACGTGCTCACTGAGCTGGTCATCGACGGACTCGAAGCGGAAGGTGGGCCCCTGATCGGTTATGATAGCAAACCCCTTTCGCGACCCCTGGCGCCGCCATGCGACGATCCGACGAAACACCCCGGCGAACGGGACAGGAGGAACGCGGATCGCGCTCCTCCGGCAGCCCTCGCGCGACGCCGGTGGCCGCAGCAGCCGACCGATCGGCCGACGATCAATCCGGCGACGATGTCCCCGCCCTGTCGAAAACGCGCCGCAAGACCGAGATGCACGACCTCCAGAGCCTGGGCGAGACGCTGGTGCAGCTTTCCGCTCCGCGGCTATCCGAGCTGGGCTTGCCCGAGCGACTCTTCGACGCGATCGAACAGGCGCGCGCGATCACCAAGCACGAGGCGCGGCGCAGGCAAATGCAATACATCGGCAGGCTCATGCGCGAAGTCGACCCCGACCCGATCCGGGCGCACCTCGCGCAATGGGGCGCGGCGCCCGCCGCGGAAAAAGCGCGTCTCGCAGCGGTCGAGCGCTGGCGCGAGCGTCTGCTCGCGGATCCGGCCGCGCTCGATCAACTGTGCGCCGCTGCACCGCACGCCGACCGCGCGCGCCTCTCGGCGCTGGTGGCGCGTGTCCAGGGCGAGCGCGCGCGCGCTGCGCCCCCGCACGCATATCGCGAGCTTTTTCGTGCGCTGAACACCTTGTTGTCCACGGCGCGAAGCGCCTGACGCCCGGCGCAGACCGCACGCCCGCCGGAATCCGCCGATGACCGACGTCGCATCGCTGTTGATAGGCCTGGTCTCGATCAGCGACCGTGCATCCGCGGGCGTGTACGAGGACAAGGGCATTCCGGGCCTCACCGAGTGGTTCGGCGCGGCGCTGACGACGCCGTGGCGAATGGAAACGCGGCTGATCCCGGACGAGCAGGCGCTGATCGAGCGCACGCTGATCGAGCTCATCGACAGCGTGCGCTGTCATCTGGTGCTGACAACCGGAGGCACCGGACCGGCAGCGCGCGACGTGACGCCGGAAGCGACCCTGGCGGTCGCACACAAGGTACTGCCGGGCTTCGGCGAGCAGATGCGCCAGGTGAGCCTCAAGTACGTGCCGACGGCGATACTGTCGCGCCAGGTCGGTGTCATCCGCGGCGGCGCGCTGATCCTCAACCTTCCCGGACAACCGAAGGCGATCAAGGAAACGCTCGACGGCATCTTTCCCGCTGTGCCTTATTGCATCGACCTCATAGGCGGCCCCTACATCGAGACGCGCGACGAGGTCTGCAAGATCTTCCGTCCGAAAAGCGCGCTGCGTCCGCCCTCGGCGTGAGCTCCCGCGAACGATGGCCGCCGACGACACCAACCAGCCGCCGCCTTACGAGGGACGCAACCTTTATCTAGCCGATCGCGCGCTGCACGCCGCCGTCGAACGGGGCGGGGCGGCGTGGTCGCATGGCGGGCTTGCCGAGTGGGGAGCCGCACTCGGCAGCGCCGAGCTTTCGGCGCTGGCGGCGCGCGCCAATCGTTTCGGGCCTGAGCTTCGAACGCACGACCGCTTCGGCAATCGCATCGACGAGGTCGGATTCGATCCCGCCTGGCACGAGATCCTGATGCTGGCGATGATCGAAGGCGAGCACGCGTCGCCGTGGACCGAAGCGCGCGCTGGCGCGCAGGTCGCGCGCGCGGCGGCGTACCTGATGCATGCGCAAATTGAAAATGGCACGCAGTGCCCGCTGACGATGACCTTTGCCGCCGTGCCGCTGCTGCGCCGGCACGCGGGCGCCATTCCGTGGCTGGCCGACGAATGGCTGCCGCGCATCCTCTCGCGCGATTACGATCCGCGCGCGTTGCCGGTCGCGCAAAAGGCGTCGGCGCTGATCGGCATGGGCATGACCGAACGTCAGGGCGGCTCCGATGTCCGCGCCAACACCACCCGCGCCGAACCGGTCGGCGGGAGCGAATACCG
This sequence comes from uncultured beta proteobacterium, assembly GCA_963697485.1. Classification (GTDB taxonomy): domain Bacteria; phylum Pseudomonadota; class Gammaproteobacteria; order Burkholderiales; family Casimicrobiaceae; genus PALSA-1003. Next base: position 714,304 of record CAVOOD010000002.1, on the reverse strand, counting down.
GCTGACCGGACACAAGTGGTTTTTTTCGGCACCGATGTGCGATGCGCATCTGGTGCTGGCGCAGGCGCCCAAGGGCCTGTCGTGCTTTTTCCTGCCGCGCGTCCTGCCCGACGGCGCGCGCAACGCCGTACGCCTGCAGCGACTGAAGGACAAGCTCGGCAATCGCTCGAACGCGTCGTGCGAAGTCGAGTTCGACGGCGCCGCCGGCTGGCTGCTCGGCGACGAAGGCCGCGGCGTGCAGGTGATCATCGAAATGGTCCAGCACACGCGACTCGATTGCGCTATCGGCAGCGCCGGGATCGCCAAAAGCGCCGCCGCGCAGGCGCTGCACCATGCGCAGCACCGGCGCGCGTTCGGCCGGCCGCTGGCCGAGCAACCGCTGATGCAGAACGTGCTCGCCGATCTCGCGATCGAAGCCGAAGCCGCTGTTGTCTCGGCGCTGCGGCTGGCGTCGACGTTCGAGGCGAACGCCGGCGAAGCGGAAGCGGCGCTGTCGCGGCTCGCGACGCCGGCGCTTAAATACTGGTTGTGCAAGCGCGCGCCGACGGTCGTCGCCGAGGCGATCGAAGTGCTGGGCGGCAACGCCTACGTCGAGGAAAGCGCGTTGCCGCGCCTGTACCGCGAGGCGCCGCTGAACTCGATCTGGGAAGGCTCGGGCAACATCATGTGCCTCGATGTTCTGCGCGCCGCACGGCGCGAACCGAACGCCGTGGCGGCGCTGCTGGCTGAGCTCGCGCTAGCGCGCGGCGGCGATGTCCGTCTCGACCGACACGTCGCGCGGCTCGGCGCGACGTTCAACGACGGTGCGCTGGACGAGGCAGGAGCGCGCCGGCTCGCCTCCGATATCGCGCTCGCGCTGGCGGCAGCATTGCTGGTGAGGAGCGCCGCTCCGGCGGTCGCCGATGCGTTCTGCGCATCGCGCCTGGGCGAGAGCTACGCCGGAGCGCTGGGGACGTTGCCGGCGGGCATCGATTGCGCCGCCGTCATGGCCGAGGCGAGCGGCTGAAAGCGCGCCGGCGCTTAGCGGTGACGCCTCGCGGTCGAGGGTGCATCGCCGGCGGGCAGCCCGTGGTCCCATTCCATCAGCAGCTCGGCACGGCGCGCCGGGTCTTGCCGGTAATAGCGGCGCAGCAGATCGTAAACAGCTGGGTAGTCGTGCAGCAGCAGCGCCGGTTCGGCAAAGAACACTTCGGACAGCACGGCAAAAAATTCCGCCGGGCTCTCCGCCGCGTACGGATCGATCGCGGTGTCTTCGCCGGATTCGACTCGCGCGTGAAAGTGCTCGTACGCGGTGTTCATCGTCCGCTGCCAGTCGCTAGCCCGCATGTCGGCCGGCAGCGGCGGGAAGCCGTTGGCGTCGCCGTTGCGCATGTCGAGCTTGTGCGCGAATTCATGGATGACCAGATTCATCCCGGCGCTGTCCCAGTCGGCTCCGGCTTCGACGTCCGACCAGGACAGCACGACCGGGCCGCCCGGCATCGACTCGCCGGCCAGCTGCTCCCTCCCGCGATGGACGACGCCAGCTTCGTCCTCGAATTCGCGTGCGATGATGAACTCGTCGGGATAGACGATGACGTTTTCCCAGCCGTCGTAGCAATCCTCGTCGAGCCAGAGCGCCGGCGCGCAGGCCTGCAACGCGATCAGGACACGCATCAGCGGCGTTACGGCAAAGCCGGCGGCGCCGACGATGCTCTTTTCCGAGAGGAACACGACGACGCGCTCGCGCAGGCGCTCGATTTCGTCCTCGGTATAGATCGCCAGAAACGGCAGCGCGTCCAGCGCCTGCCGCCACAACTGCTCGGGAATCGCCGCCGTCGTCAGCATCCGCCGGCGACGCCATCTGCGGATGGCTTCGAACATCGTTGACGAATGGCGAGCGTCAGCTCGCGCTGTTGGACGCAGGCGGCTCGAGATCGAAATCCGGATCCGGGCTGCTGCCGGTCTCGATGTCGATGACGAGCGCGGTCTGGTCGCGCAGAAGCAGTGTGGCCTCGCCTTCCGGAAGCGCCTCCACTCCCTTCAGCTTTCGCTCGATCGACCGCGATCGTATCTCCGCGGCGCCCAGCGTATTGCCGACCATCTCGAGTTGCTTCTTGGTCTTGGCGAGAATATCGCCGAACGTTCCGAACTCGGTCTTTACCGCCGCGAGCAGCCTCCAGACTTCGCCGGATCGCCGCTCGATCGCAAGCGTCCGGAATCCCATCTGCAGGCTGTTCAGAATCGCGGCAAGGGTCGTCGGTCCGGCTAACGTCACCTGATGCTCGCGCTGGATGATGTCGGCGAGGCCGGGGCGCCTGAGAACTTCCGCGTACAAACTCTCCACCGGCAGATACAGCAACGCAAAGTCTGTCGTATGCGGCGGTTCGATGTATTTTTCGTGAATGTCCCTGGCCTGCCTGCGAACGCGATCCTCCAGGCCTTGCCGAAAAACTCGACGCCGACCAGATCCGCTCTCTCCTGCGCGTCCTGCAGGCGCTGAAAATCCTCGAGCGGAAACTTGGCGTCGATCGGCAGCCAGAATTCGCTCTTGCCTTCGTCGCGGCCCGGCAGGCGGATCGCGAATTCGACGCGCGCCGACTGGCCGGGCCGGGTTGCGACGTTCTTGCTGTATTGCGCCGGCGTCAGCATCTGCTCGAGCAGATTTTCCAGCTGGACTTCGCCCCAGGTGCCGCGCGTCTTGATATTCGTTAGAACCTTCTTCAGATCGCCGACGCCGGCCGCGAGCGTTTGCATCTCGCCTAATCCCTTGTGAACCTGCTCGAGACGGTCGGAAACAAGCTTGAACGATTCGCCCAGGCGCTGCTCGAGCGTCGCGTGCAGCTTTTCGTCGACCGTCAACCGGATATGCTCGAGCTTCTGCGCGTTGTCGGCGCGCAGGGCCTCCAGCCGCTGCTCGACCGTCGCCCGCACCGCCTCGAGCCTCACCTCGTTCGACTGCGTCAGCGATGCCAGGCGCTCGTTCTGCACGTGCGCGCTGCCGGCAAGCTGGTTCTGCAGCGACTGGGTGAACTGGTTGAGGGTTGCGGCGAGCTCGACTCGCCCGGTCTGCGCGTTCTGTGCCGCTTCGCCGCGCGCCTGCGCGAGCTCGGTGCGCAACTCCCGCTCCAGGCGCTCGTTTTGCGTGGAAATCGCGTCGAGGCGGGCCTTGAATTCGACGCCGCTAGCGATCCGGAACAGCGCCTGCACGCGCGCCAGGACGAAGGCGACCAGCGCGGCCAGAACGACAAAGCCGACGACGGCGGCGATCACCAGGATGGCGGATTCCATTGCCGATAGTTTACGTCCTCGCCCTCAGCCCGGCAAAGCGAGCACGCTCGCACCGCGTTCGAATGCGGCGGCTTCAGGCTGCTTCGCGGCTTGCGCGCTTGCGCTCGTGCGCCAGCAGATGTCGCTTGCGGATGCGGATCGATTTGGGCGTCACCTCGGCGAGCTCGTCGTCGGCGATGAACTCGACCGCGTACTCGAGCGTCAGCTGGATCGGCGGCGTCAGCGCGATCGCTTCGTCCTTGCCCGACGCGCGGACGTTGGTCAGCTGCTTGCCCTTGATCGGATTGACGACCAGATCGTTGTCGCGGCTGTGGATGCCGATCACCATGCCCTCGTACAGCTTGTCGCCGGGAGAGACGAACATGCGACCGCGCTCCTGCAGCTTCCACAGCGCGTAGGCGACGGCATCGCCGGCTTCCGCCGAGATCAGCACGCCGTTGCGCCGCTCCGGAATGTCGCCGCCGACCTTGGCGTAGCCGTCGAATACGTGGCTGATCAGGCCGGTCCCGCGGGTCAGGTTCATGAACTCGCCCTGGAACCCGATCAGGCCACGCGCAGGAACACGGTACTCGAGCCGCGTGCGCCCGCGGCTGTCCGATTCCATGTGCGTGAGCTCGCCGCGTCGCATTCCAAGCGCTTCCATCACCGCGCCCTGGTGCGCATCCTCGACGTCGACCGAAAGCTGCTCGAACGGCTCGCACTGCTCGCCGTCGATTTCCCGGAATACGACGCGCGGACGCGACACCGCGAGCTCGTAGCCTTCGCGCCGCATGTTCTCCAGCAGAATCGTCAGATGCAGCTCGCCGCGCCCGAAGACGGTGAAGATGTCGGTGTCGGCGGTGTCCTCGACCTTCAGCGCGACATTGGTCAAAAGCTCCCGCGACAGCCGCTCGCGCAGATTGCGGCTGGTCACGTACTTCCCTTCCTTGCCGGCAAGGGGCGAAGTGTTGACCTGGAACTGCATCGACAGCGTCGGCTCATCGACGGCGATCATCGGCAGCGCGTCGGGCGCATCGACCGCAGCGATCGTCGTGCCGATCGACAATTGATCGATGCCGGTGATCAGCACGATGTCGCCGGCCGCCGCGCTTTCGACCGGCGTGCGCTGAAGCCCGGAGAAGCCAAGAACTTGGCCGACCTTGCCGCGCGCCCACGCCGCATCGCCGGACAGAACCATCACGTCTTGACCCGGGACCAATCGGCCGCGGCGGATGCGACCGATCCCCAGCCGCCCGACATAGCTCGAGTAATCGAGCGCGCTGATCTGCAGCTGCAGCGGCCCGTCGGGATCACCGCTGGGCGCGGGCACGCTCGCGAGAATCGTCTCGAACAGCGGCCGCATGTCGGTGCCGGTCGTCTTCGGGTCGAGCGACGCGTATCCGTTCAGCGCCGATGCATAGACGACCGGAAAGTCGAGCTGGTCTTCGCTCGCGCCGAGCCGGTCGAACAACTCGAACGTCTGGTTGACCACCCATTCGGCACGCGCGCCCGGCCGGTCGACTTTATTGACCACGACGATGGGCTTCAGGCCCTGCGCCAGGGCCTTGCGGGTGACAAAGCGGGTCTGGGGCATCGGCCCCTCGACCGCATCGACCAGCAGCAGGACGCCGTCGACCATCGACAGCACCCGCTCGACTTCGCCGCCGAAGTCGGCGTGGCCGGGCGTGTCGACGATGTTGATATGCGTGTCGCCATACTCGATCGCGCAGTTCTTGGCGACGATGGTGATGCCGCGCTCACGCTCGATGTCATTGCTGTCCATCATCCGCTCGGCGACGTGCTGATAGGCGGCAAACGTCCCTGCCTGGACCAGAAGCTTGTCGACGAGAGTCGTTTTGCCGTGGTCGACGTGGGCGATGATCGCGATGTTGCGCAGCTTTCTGCGCGGCGTGATGTCAGTCATGGTGCGGTGCGGGAGCGAAACGGCCCATTGTAGCGGATCCGACGTCCCGCCGCGAGAAAATAGTTGCAAAATCCGGCATTTAGAGGTACTATCCAATAATTCGGCGGCCGTTCCGGTCACCGCCGATCCCCCAGCCGGGCCGGCCTTCGTTGGCCGCAAACCCGCTGTCCCGATGTCATTTTTCGCTGCCTGGACCGGAACTCGCGACAAGCGAGAGGCCGCGCCAGGAGCACCATTGAATGAGTAGCACTACCCCGCAGAGCTTTGCCGAGCTCGGCTTGAGGCCGGAGATCCTCCGCGCCGTCGCCGAAGCCGGATACACGATACCGACACCGATCCAGCTGCAAGCCATCCCGCTGATTCTCGAAGGGCTCGACGTCATGGGGGGCGCCCAGACGGGCACGGGCAAGACGGCGGGCTTCGCCCTGCCGATACTGCAGAAATTGCTGCCGCTGGCCAACGCCAGCCCATCGCCTGCGCGGCACCCGGTTCGCGCCCTGATCCTGACGCCGACCCGCGAGCTGGCGATCCAGGTCGAGGAAGCGATCGCGACGTACGGCAAGCACACAGGACTGCGCTCGACGGTCGTTTACGGCGGCGTCGACATACGACAGCAGCTTCCGACCGTTCGGGGCGGCGTCGAGATCCTCGTCGCGACCCCGGGACGACTGCTCGATCACATCGAGCAGAAATCGGTCTATCTGGGCCAGGTCGAGATCTTCGTGCTCGACGAAGCCGATCGCATGCTCGATATGGGCTTCATTCCGGACATCAAGCGGATCATGGCGCTGCTGCCGGCGACCGCGAAGCGGCAGAACCTGCTCTTCTCGGCGACCTTTTCGAACGAAATCAAAAAGCTCGCCGACCAGCTGCTCAATGCGCCTCGGCTGATCGAGGTCGCGCGCCGCAACACCACCGCCGAAACCGTCTCGCAAAGCGTCTACAAGGTCTCGACCGAGCGCAAGCGCGCGTTGCTGGCGCATATCGTCACCTCGCGCAATCTATGGCAGGTGCTTTGCTTCGTGCGCACCAAGCACGGCGCGTCGCGCCTCGCGCGACAACTTGAAAAGGACGGGCTGAAGACGACGGCGATCCATGGCGACAAGAGCCAGCCGGCGCGCCTGGAAGCGCTCGACGATTTCAAGGCGGCCAAGGTTCAAGTGATGGTCGCGACCGACGTCGCCGCGCGCGGGCTGGACATCGACGACCTGCCCCTGGTCATCAACTATGAGCTGCCTTACGTCCCCGAGGATTACATCCACCGCATCGGCCGCACCGGTCGTGCCGGGGCTAGCGGCGAAGCGATCTCATTCTGCTCGCCGGATGAGGAAAGGCTGCTGACTGAAATCGAGCGGATGCTCAAGCGTTCGATTCCGGTCGCCCCCGTCGACGGCATCCCGGCCGAACGCGCGCCGGCGCACGCCGAGCGCGAACCGGCGCGCGCCGGTCGTGAACCACGCGCTGCGCGCGAGCCGCGCGCCGTGCGGGAGCCAGGACAAGCCCGCGAAGCGAGGCCGGCGAAGGCGCCGCGCGAGCGCGCTGCCGAGCCGCCGCCGCCGCGGCGCGACCATGCAGTCGACGACACCCGCAACCCCGACCAGCCGCCGATCGAACGTGCCGCAGCCAAGCAGAACGGCTCGGGAACGCTGGCGTTTTCGTCTCATAACCGGCCGGCACTGCGCAAATCGCATCCGATTCCCGCGCTGCTGATGAAACGCACCGCCGGCGAGCCGGAAAAGGTCTAGCGCCGCTTTTCGCGCGCTTTCGCTTCGTCGCGGCCGCCGATCAGGCCCAGCCGCACGTACACCGGTCGCGCCGCGGCTCGCAGGCCGGGCAGAGAGCGCCAGAAAACGAGCAGTGCGGCGAGGCAGAGGACCGCGTTCAGTGAGTACGCGACGTCCTCACCTGCGTAGCGCGCGATCGCTCCAGCGAGAAGGTTGCCGAACGGCAGCGCACCGAGAAACGCCATCGTATAAAGGCTCATCACGCGGCCGCGCTTGTCGTCGTCGACCAGCGTCTGGACCAGCGTTTGTATCGACGCCTGCGCGGCGATCAGTCCGGCGCCGAGCACGATCAGCAAGGGCAGAGCGAGGGCGAAGCTCGACGCGTGCGCGAACGCGAGCATCGCCAGCGATGCGCACGCGCCGGCGACCAGGATCACCCGGTCGAGACCTCGCGTCGTATGTCGGCTCGCTAGGTAGAGCGCCGACAGCAGCGCCCCGGTTCCCGCCGACGAGAGCAGGATGCCCAGCGTCCGTGCGCCGCCGCCGAAGACATCCTTGGCGAATACCGGCATCAAGGTTGAATACGTGCCTATCGTGCCGCTGATCGCGGCGATCAGCAGCAGCCCGGCGCGGATCGGCGCGAACCCGAATGCGCTGCGCACGCCCTCGAGCCAGCTGTGCAGCCAGCCACGCGGCGGCGGCGCCGGCGGACTTACGGGCCAGCGCATCATCGCAAGCGCCGTCAGCACTGCGGCGAACGACAGCGCGTTCAAGCCGAAGCAGAGCGACTCGCCGACCGCCGCGATCAGCACCCCCGCCAGCGCCGGGCCGACGACGCGCGCGCAATTGATCAGCAGCGAGTTGAGCGCGATCGCATTGGGCAATTCGCTGCGGTGCTCGACCAGCCGAGCGATCATCGCGTGGCGCAACGGAATGTCGAACGCCGACGCGCAGCCCAATACGAACGCCAGCACGGCGACATGCCAGACCGCCACGACGCCGGTCGCGGAGAGCAGCGCCAGAGTCGCAGCCTGAGCCAGCATCACAGATTGCGTAATCAGCAGCGCCCGACGGCGATCGACGCGATCGGCGAGCACGCCCGCGACCGGCGCGATGAACAGCACGGCGATGTACTGGCAGAATGTAACGAAGCCCAGGAGCAGCGCCGAGCCCGACAGCCGATAAGTCAGCCAGGACATCGCGACCTGCTGCAGCCACGTTCCGATCAGCGACAGCCCCTGACCGAAAAAGAACAGGCGGTAGTTGCGGTGCGCGAGCGCGCGAAAGGTCTGCAGCTTGGGCATCTAAAGGATCAGCGTATCCGCGCAGCGCGGCCAACAACGCCGATCGTGCGCCGGCGATCCGGGACCATCGGGTTCAGGCGTGCAGTCGCTCGAGTTGGGTGCGCAGCTTCTCCAGTGTGGATTCGAGACCGGCGAGGCGCGCGCGTTCCTGCTCGACCACGGCGGCCGGCGCGCGATCGACGAAGCCGGCGTTGGCGAGCTTCGGCTTGAGCCGCGCAATTTCACCTTCGTGCCTGACGATGTCCTTGCCGATGCGTTCGCGTTCGGCGGCGGGGTCGATCTTGATGTCGAGCATCACGCGCAACTGATCGACGATCTGGACCGGCAGATCGGATCGCGGAAACTCGTTGACTATGCGCGCATCGGACAGCTTCGCCAGGGCCTTCAGGTAGCCCAGCAATGCGCCCGCCCCTACACCGGCGACATCCCCGGCGATCAGCGCCGCCACTCGCGCGGCCGGGGAAACGTTCATCTGTCCGCGCAACGACCGGCAGGATTCGACGAGCGCCATCAGCGTGGCGATCGCGGTGCTCGCTTTGGGATCGAGCTTGCCGAAGTCGGCCTGGGGAAAACGCTGAACCGAAATCGAATCGCCGTGTTTGCCGGCGAGTGGCGCGATCGTTTGCCAGAGCTCCTCGGTGATGAACGGGATGACCGGATGGGCAAGCCTGAGCGCGGTTTCCAGCACGCGGACCAGCGTGCGCCGCGTGCCCCGCTGCGCTGCCTCGTCGGGATTAGCGAGATCGACCTTGGCGAGCTCAACGTACCAGTCGCAGTATTGATTCCAGACGAACTCGTAGATGGTCTTCGCGGCGAGGTCAAATCGGTATGCTGTAAGCTGCTCGTTGACTTCCTCTTCCGCGTTCTGCAGCTCGGCGACGATCCACCGGTCGGCGATCGAATACGATATGGGAGCCGCATCGTCGAGGCCGACGTCCTTGCCCTCGACGTTCATCAGCACGAACCGCGTCGCGTTCCACAGCTTGTTGCAGAAATTGCGATAGCCGTCGCAGCGAGACAGATCAAAATTGAGCGTGCGGCCGAAGGTCGCCAGACTGGCGAAGGTGAAGCGCACCGCGTCGGCGCCGAATGCCGGTATGCCGTTCGGAAACTGCTTTCGCGTGCGCTTTTCGATCGACTGCTTCTGCTTCTCCAGCATCAACCCCGAAGTGCTTTTGGCGACGAGGGTCTCGAGGTCGGCGCCGTCGATCAGGTCGAGCGGATCGAGGATGTTGCCCTTCGACTTCGACATCTTCTGCCCTTCCTCGTCGCGTACGATCGAATTGATGTACACGTCGCGGAACGGCCGCTCGCCGGTGAAATAAGTCGTCATCATGATCATGCGGACGACCCAGAAGGAAATGATGTCGAAGCCGGTGATCAGCACCGAGCTCGGCAGGAACGTCCGCAACTCGGGCGTTTGCTGCGGCCACCCCAGCGTCGAGTGGCACCAGAGCGCCGACGAGAACCAGGTGTCGAGCACGTCGTCGTCCTGCCGGAGCGCGCTGGCTGGCTTGCCCGCCAGCTTCGCAGCGTCGGCCAAATCGCGCGCGACGTAGACCTTGCCCGCGTCGTCGTACCACGCAGGAATGCGATGGCCCCACCAGATCTGGCGCGAAATACACCAGTCGCGGACGTTGTCGAGCCAGTGGTTGTAAGTCGACGTCCAGTGCTCGGGCACGAAGCGGATCGACGCCGGCGCCCCGCCGGCAGGGTCGGGCAGGCTGGCATTGACCGCCTGCAGACAGATATCCTTGAACGACTTGCCGGGAAACCAGGCGTGCGTGTCCGGCGCGGGCTTGGTCATCGCGACGAACCACTGATCGGTCAGCATCGGCTCGACGATTTCGCCGCTGCGCCCGCAGCGGGGCAAGACCATCCGGTGCGACTCCTCGCCGACTAGCAGTCCCGCGGCGTCGAGGTCGGAGAGCACGAGCTTGCGCGCGGCGTAGCGATCGAGGCCGCGATACTTCGCCGGCGCGTTGTCGTTCACTGTTGCCTGCAGCGTGAAGATGGTGATCGGCGCGAGGCCGTGCCGCTGGGCGACGTCCCAGTCGTTGAAATCGTGCGCCGGCGTGATCTTGACCACGCCGGTGCCGAAATCCTTGTCGACATGGCTGTCGGCGATGACCGGGATCCTCCGGCCGGCCAGCGGCAGCAACACCTCCCTGCCGACGAGATGGGCGAAGCGCGTGTCGTCCGGATTGACCGCCACCGCGACGTCGCCCAGCATCGTCTCCGGCCGCGTCGTCGCCACCGTAAGCTGGCCCGAGCCGTCGGCGAGCGGGTAGCGGATCTCCCAGAGCTTCCCGACCACCTCCTCGTTCTCGACTTCGAGATCCGAGACCGCGGTGCCGAGCTTCGGGTCCCAGTTGACCAGCCGCTTGCCTCGGTAGATCAGGCCATCCTCGTAGAGCCGCACGAAGGTCTCGATCACCGCGTTGGAAAGGCCTTCGTCCATCGTGAAGCGTTCGCGCGACCAGTCGCACGACGCGCCGAGCCGCCGCATCTGGTTGGTGATCGTCGACCCCGACGCCTGTTTCCAGGCCCAGACTCTTTCGACGAACTTTTCGCGGCCGAGGTCCTGCCGCGACTTGCCTTCGGCCTTCAGTTGGTTCTCGACCACGATCTGCGTCGCGATGCCGGCGTGATCGGTGCCTACCTGCCAGAGCGTGTTGTCGCCGCGCATGCGGTGGTAGCGGATCAGCACATCCATCAGCGTCTGCTGGAACGCATGTCCCATGTGCAGCGTCCCGGTGACGTTCGGCGGAGGAAGCTGGAGGCAGAACGGCGTGGTCCCGGGTCGCATCGACGGCTTGAACAAGCCGTGTGTTTCCCAGTACGGATACCATTTCGCCTCGATGGCGCGCGGTTCGAAACTCTTGCCTAAGGTCATCGCGATTGGAGGAATATCTCGTAAAAACATGATATTATAGACGAATAGCCGCGAGTTGCGGCGCCGCGGGAGACGCCCGGCCGATCAGCGCGCGAGCGCAGCGGACTCCTCCTTCGCCGACTTGCGGTCAATGCGCCGTCCCAGTGCCTGCGCGAGCGCGTCGAGCTTGTCCATCAGCGCCGCGAACTCGTCCGGCGTCAGCGCCTGGTCGGCATCGCACCACGCTTCCGGCGGACACGGGTGCACTTCGATCAGCAGCGCGTCGGCACCCGCCGCGACCGCGGCGCACGACAGCGCCGGCACCATCCACGCCTTGCCGCCCGCATGTGAGGGATCGACGATGACCGGCAGGTGCGTCTCACGCTTCAGCACCGCGACCGCGGTGACGTCGAGCACATTGCGATAGGCGGTTTCGAACGTGCGGATGCCGCGCTCGCATAGCATGATGCGGTGATTGCCGCCGGCGGCGATGTACTCGGCGGCCATCAGCCATTCGCTGATCGTCGCGCTCATCCCGCGCTTCAATATCACCGGCACGTCGACTCGGCCGACTTCCTTCAGCAGATCGAAGTTCTGCATGTTGCGCGTCCCGATCTGGATGACGTCGACCTTGTGCTCGAGGAATGCATCGAGCATCCGCACGTCCATCAACTCCGTGACGATCGGCAGCCCGTGTCGCGCGGCCGCGTCCCGGAGCATCGCGAGCCCGTCGACGCCCTTGCCCTGGAATGCATAGGGGCTGGTGCGGGGCTTGAATGCGCCGCCGCGCATCAGACGCGCGCCGGCCGCAGCGACGCCGTCGGCGGCGGCGTCCATCTGCGGCTGTGTCTCGACCGAGCACGGGCCGGCGATGACCTGCACGGCGTTTGCGCCGATCTTGACGCCGGCGACGTCGACGATCGTGCTTGCCTTGTGCCATTCCCGCGCCACCAGCTTGTAGGGCTTCAGGATGTGCATCGAGCGCTCGACGCCGGGCAGCGGATCGAACATCTCGGGATCGAGTTTGCGCTCGTCGCCGATCGCGCCGATCAGCGTGCGCTCGGTGCCTCGCGACACATGGACCTCGAGTCCGGCGGCACGAATCCTGGCCTCGACCGCGGCGATTTCGGCGTCGCCGGCGTCGGGTTGCATGACGATGATCATTGCTGGCTCCTTGAAAAAAATCGGGCGGCCTTTAGGGGCCGCCCGATTTGTCTTGAAACTTTGTGGTTCGAACTATCGGCGAGCGCGGCCCGGGGAGGTTATCCCGAAATAGTAAAAGCCGACGTACCCGACAGTGCGGGCAGCCTTGCCGAGGCCTGCGGAAGCGAATCGGGCGTGCAGCGAATTCATGAGCCCGAGTCTAGCACGGCTCGCCTCCCGGCGCGCAACGCGTGCCGCGCGGCTTCAGTGATCGCGCCGCCACAGGGCGATCTCCCGCTCGATCGCCTCGGCGACGTAGGTGCGCAATACGCCCCCGACGTGCTCTGTGATCGCTCTGACCAGCTCGGCGCTCGCGCGCTCGACGATGGGCTGCAGATGCTCGGCGAGCTGGGTCTTGAGACCGGTGTCGGTAAACAGATCGACCCGCTGCAATACCTGCATCGACACCTGCTCGGCCAGCGCGCGCCAGCGCTCTTCTTCGGCGGCGGCCTTTGCCGCGCGCTCGGCGGCTTCGTCGACCACCGGAACGGGAGCGGCGGCGGGCGCCGGCTCGGCCTCGGCCGGCTTGAGCGTGACCGGGGGGACCACAGCAAGCGTGTCCGGGCCGGGGCCGGTAATGCTGTGCGTGGACGGGTCGATCGTGTCCATCACCAGCCAATCGGACGTGTCACCATCCATCGGCAACTCGACCGGGATAGCGTCGGCCGAATGCATGATTGCCACGCTGTCGGCCTGCTGCGGCGGCGGTGTTTGCTCGGCGTCGGCAGGTTGCGGCGGGGTCGAAGCTGGTGCCGCCACCTGCAGTTCCTCATCGTCGACGGCACCCGCTTCAACCACGTCGGTGAGCACCGGCACGTCGGTCTCCGGCTCGTCGTTCGCGGGAACGCCGGCGACCACGTCGGTCAGCACGGGGATGTCGACTGGGCTGCTGCGGCCGCGGTTACGCCGCATCAATGCGTCGGCCTGCTCGAGAAGCTCGCGTGCGCTCGCCATCAGCCGCGCTCGCTCAGATTATGGGTGCGAAGCTCGTAACCGCGCTCGCGATAAAAGCGAAAGCGCTCACGCGCCGCGGCGGCACCGGCTTCGTCGGCACCGACGACTTCGGCAAGGCGTTCGAAACGCGAGAAAAACGGCGGCGGCGCGTCGTGCAGATTGATCAGCACTGCTGCCGGTCCCTGGTGCTCGAGCAGGTGGTCGACCCAGATCGGCGTTTCGGCGGCGAGCCGGCTGCCGATGCGGCAATGCGGCAGGAATCCGATCGCCGGCTGGATCCAGAGCATCCGATCGAGCGTCTCGGTCGACTCGGCGTCGCCGGTCAGCACGCGCACGCTGCCGTGCTGCGCAAAGGCCTTGGCGACCAGCTTGGCGACGACGTCGAGGCGATCGCTCACGTGCGTGTAGAAATCGATCGATGTCATCGTAGCGTCCGCCGGAGGATTCTGCGTACCACGCGCTCAAGATGCGCGCGAGCTACGGGGCGGTCTCCTGCGACAGCACCCACGTAGTCAGCAGCGGCACCGGGCGCCCGGTCGCACCCTTTTCCTTGCCTTCCTTCCATGCCACGCCGGCGATGTCCAGGTGCGCCCAGTCGAATTTCTTGGCGAACTTGGACAGAAAGCACGCCGCCGTGATGCTGCCGCCGGCTCGGCCGCCGATGTTGGCGAAATCGGCGAAATTGCTGTTCAGCGCCTCCTGGTAGTCATCCCACAGCGGCAGCTGCCAGCCGCGGTCGAATGCGTCTTCGCCGGCATTGAGCAGCGCGCGTCCGAGGCTGTCGCTGTTGCTGAAAACGCCGCAGGCGACGTGGCCGAGTGCGACGACCATCGCGCCGGTCAAGGTCGCGATGTCGACGACGGCCGCCGGTTCGTAACGCTCGGCATAGGTCAGTGCGTCGCACAGGATCAGGCGACCCTCGGCGTCGGTGTTGAGCACCTCGATCGTCTGTCCCGACATGCTGCGGACGACATCGCCCGGCTTGGTCGCCCGGCCGTTGGGCATGTTCTCGCAAGTGGGGATGAGGCCGATCAGGTTGACCTTGGCCTTGAGCTCGGCAACCGCGCGAAACGCACCCAGAACGCTGGCGGCCCCGCACATGTCGAATTTCATCTGGTCCATGTCGTTGCCGGGCTTGAGCGAGATGCCGCCGCTGTCGAAGGTTATCCCCTTGCCCACCAGCACCACCGGCCTTTGCTTTTTCGGGCCGCCGAAGTACTCGAGCACGATGAATTTCGGCGGCTGGTCGCTGCCGTTGGTCACCGACAGGAACGATCCCATTTTCAGCTCTTCGAGCTTGGGGCGGTCGAACACCTCGCATTTGAAGCCCAATTCCTGCGCCAGCGCCTGCGCGCGCTCGGCCAGATGCGTGGGCGTGCAGATATTGCCCGGCAGGTTGCCCAGGTCGCGGGCCAGGTCCATGCCGTGCGCGATCGCGAGCCCGCGCGCCGCCGCCGCCTCGCCCGCGGTCAGGTCGCTGCGCTGCGGTACCGACAGCGTGAGCTTGCGCAACGGTCGCCGCACATCGGCCGGCTGGCTTTTCATCTGGTCGAAGCGGTAGACGGCCTCCATCGCGACGACGACGGCGTGCTCGACCCGCCAGGCCACTTCCCGACGCTTGACCTTTTCCTCGGTAAGATAGACGACCGCTTCGTACGACCCGGTTTCGTTAAGCAGACGCACGGCGGCCCGGATGGCGCTGCGGAATTCGCGCTCGCGAAAGTCGCGCTCCTTGCCCAGACCGACCAGCAGGACTCTGTCGGCCAGCGTCCCGCGCACGTTGTGCAACAGCAAGGTCGCGCCGAGCTTGCCCTCCATGTCGCCCCGGCGAATGATCTCGCTGATATAACCGTTCGAGGCGCGGTCGATCAGTTCTGCCGACAGGCTGGGCTTGCGATTGTCGAATACCCCGACCACGACGCAAGCGCTGCGCTGCTTTTCTGGACTGCCGCTTTTTATGGTAAATTCCATCGCCTTCCTTCGAACGAAAAATTTGCCTTTAGGCGGTACGAACCGCATTATCGGCAAATCGGCCTGAAAAAGTCAAAATATTTCCGTCGTCATGGTCTTCCGGCGCAGCCTCGTGCGAGAACTGACCGCGACAGCGGTCGCACTGTTCCTGGTATTGCTGGGGATACTCTTCACCAATCTGGTCCTGCGGCTGCTGGCCCGGGCCGCCGGGGGAACCGTGGCTCCCGAAGGGGTTCTGGCCCTTTTGGGCTTTAATGCCCTCTTCTACTTCAACATCCTCCTGTCGGTTGCGCTGTTCCTGACAGTCCTGCTGACCCTATCCCGCTGGTATCGCGACAGCGAGATGATTGTCTGGTTTACCTCGGGTCAGAGCCTGACCGCCTGGCTCAAGCCGATACTCCTGTTTGCCACGCCGTTCCTGCTGGGGATCATCGTGCTGTCGCTCTGGCTCTCGCCCTGGGCCGAGGCGCGACGACTCGAATACGAGCGCCAGCTCGAATCCCGTGAGGAGCTGTCGCTGCTGACGCCGGGACTGTTCAAGGAATTCCGCCAGGCGAAGCTGGTCGTGTTCATCGAAAGCATCAACACGCTCGACGGAACGATCAAGAACGTGTTCCTGCACTCGATCGACAGCGAAAAGGACGTAACGACGGTCGCCCGCTCGGGTCATCTGGAAGACGCGCCCAATGGCGACCGCTTCATCGTGCTGCAGGACGGCCGACGCTACGAAGGTACGCCCGGCAGCGCCGACTTTCGCACGGCGGAGTTCGAGCGTCTTGGACGCCGGATCGAGCCGGCGGAAGTGCGCGCCCTGCCAGCGTCGCTGAAGGCGCTGCCGATCGATGTGCTGGCGCTAGCCGACGGCGCGCCCGAGCGGGCCGAACTGTTCTGGCGGATATCGGTGCCGATCAGCGCCCTGCTGCTGGTGCTGCTGGCGATCCCGCTGGCCTACGTCAACCCCCGGATGGGCCGCTCACTCAATCTGTTCATCGCGCTGTTCATGTACATGCTCTACAGCAATTGCCTGAACATCATGCAAAGCATGATCGCGCAAGGCCGCCTTTCGCTGGTGCTGGGCCTGTTCATCATCCATTCGCTCGCGGCCGCCGTCGTCGTCGTGCTGTTCCTCAAGCGGCTGGCCGTGCGCGGCTGGTTTCCCCGGCACCGCCTGGCGTGAAGACGCTCAACCGCTATGTCGGGCGCGAGGTGCTGTACGCGACGGCCCTGATCTTCGTCGCGCTGCTGATGCTCTTCGCGTTCTTCGATCTGATCCACGAGCTCGGCAATGTCGGGCGCGACGGTTATCCTCCGGGCCGCGCGTTGCTGTTCGTCGGCTTGAGCCTGCCGGGTCATGTCTACGAGCTGATGCCCACCGCCGCGCTGATCGGAACGCTGTTCGCCATCGCGCAGCTGGTCGGCAATTCCGAGTACACGGTGATGCGCGCTTCCGGTGCGTCGCTGACCCAGATCACCTGGGCCATCGTGCGGGTCGGGATCCCGCTGGCCGTCGCCACGTTCCTCGCCGGCGAATTCCTGGCACCTCCGGCCGAGCGCCTGGCGCAGCAGGTCCGGGTGCAGACGCAGGGCCAGGCGCTGCGCTTTGTCGCACAGCAATTCCAGTCGGGCTTCTGGTTCAAGCAGACGCTGCCGGACAGCGATATCCAGACTTTTGCCAACATCCGCAGCCTGCTCGCCGACATGACCTTGCTCGGCGTGCGGATCTACGAGTTCGACGCCGACCTGCGCCTGAAGGCGCTGCGCGTCGCCGATTCCGGAAGCTTTGTTGCCGACGGCCAATGGAAGCTCAAGAACGTGCGCTCAACCGAATTGGGGCCGGATGGCGCCAAGGTGACGCAGTCGAGCGAATACGCTTGGGCGACGGTGCTCAAACCTTCGCTTTTGACCGTCTACCAGGTCGCGCCGGAAAATCTGGAGATCGAGTCGCTATACGACAACATCCGCGTATTGGGCGGCAATCAGCAGAAAACCTCGCGCTTCGAGGTCGCGCTGTGGAACAAGATCTTCTATCCGGCGGCCGTGGTGGTCATGATGGTGCTGGCGCTGCCTTTCGCCTATTTCCAGCGTCGGGCCGGCGGCGTCGGCTTCCGCATCTTTGCTGGAACGATCCTGGGGCTGGTCTTTTTCCTGGTCGGACGTCTGTTTTCCTACCTCGGCATCATCAACGACTGGCCGCCGCTGTTCTCCGCCGCGTTCCCGGTCATCGCCTTCGTCCTCGTCGCCGCAACGATGCTTTGGTGGCTGGAGCGGCGGTAGCAGGGTTAGTCCCGCCCTGAATGAAAATCCCCGCCGAAGCGGGGACTCGAACCTCATTGGACGCGCGCCGCAAGGCGCGCGATTCGGCGTGCGAGCTATGCCGTCGCGACTGCGACCGCTGGCAAGATGCTGACGAACGTGCGCTTGGCGCTGCCTTTGGTGCTGAACTGGACGCTGCCGTCGATCAGCGCGAACAGGGTGTGATCCTTGCCCATGCCCACGTTGGTGCCGGGATGAACCTGGGTGCCGCGCTGCCGAACGATGATCGCGCCCGCGGTAATGGCTTCGCCGCCATACGCCTTGACGCCAAGCCGCTTCGAATGCGAGTCGCGACCGTTGCGGGAGCTGCCGCCTGCTTTTTTGTGTGCCATTTATCTACCTTGAACGGTCGCTTCAGCCGACGATGCCGTCGATCTGCAACTCGGTGTATCCCTGACGATGACCCTGATGCTTTTGGTAGTGCTTGCGACGCCGCATCTTGAAGATCTTCACTTTGTCGCCACGCCCGTGCGCAAGCACCGTGGCGTTGACTGTCGCGCCAGCCAGCGTCGGCTGGCCCAGCCGGACGCTGTCACCGTCGCCGACCATCAGAACCTGGTCGAGGATCACCGCCGCGCCCACGTCCGCCGGTATCAGTTCTACCTTGAGTTTTTCGCCCGGGGCGACCTTGTATTGCTTGCCGCCGGTTTTTACGACCGCGTACATAGGAAACTCCAGATGGATTCGTTGCCGCAAAAAGGTCGTTATTTTAAGGCCTTAGGCCATCGATGTCAAAGCCGGGCGCAGGCGCCGGATCAGGTTCCCCCTTCGGGTACACTACCGACCGGCGCCGGCGGGCTTCGCGGCGGCGGCCTTTAGCGCCGCCAGCGTCCGACCTTACCCGCCTCACAGGCGCCTCACGTGCCCATTCCACTGCTCCAAGCCGCGCTGCGCGACGACCTGCAGGCCGTCGACGCGGTCCTGCGTGAGGCGCTGCACTCGGACGTCGCCCTGATCGGCCGGATCGCCGATCACATCATCGCCGGCGGCGGCAAGCGGCTGCGCCCGGCGCTGTTGCTGCTGGTCGCCCAGGCCTGCGGCTATCGGGGCCCGCACCAGCACACGCTGGCTGCGGTGATCGAGATGATTCATACGGCGACGCTGCTGCACGACGACGTCGTCGACGAATCGTCGCTGCGCCGCGGCCACGACACGGCCAACGCCATTTTCGGCAATTCGGCGAGCGTGCTCGTCGGCGACTTCCTGTATTCGCGCGCGTTCCAGCTGATGGTGACGGTCGACAACACGCGCGTGTTCCAGATTCTCGCGGCGGCGACCAACATCATCGCTGAAGGCGAAGTCATGCAGCTGATCAATTCCGGCAATCCGGAAATCGACGAAACGACCTATCTCGATGTCATCCAGCGCAAAACCGCCAAGCTGTTCGAAGCCGCAGCTCGGCTCGGCGCGGTGCTCGGCGGCGCGGCGCCGCCGCTGGAAGATGCTCTGGCGCGCTACGGCACGCACCTCGGCACTGCATTCCAGCTGATCGACGATGTTCTCGACTACACCGGCGACCACGCGGCCATCGGCAAGAACCTGGGCGACGATCTCGCCGAAGGCAAGCCGACGCTGCCGCTGATCCGCGCGCTCGCCGTCGGCTCGCCGCAGGAAGCGGCGCTGATCCGGGGCGCGGTAAAGGCAGGCGGACTGACCGATTTTCGCCCGGTGCTGGTCGCCTTGCAGCGCACCGGCGCACTCGACTACACGCGGGCGAGCGCCGAAGCGGAAAGCCGGCTGGCGATCGAGTGTCTGGATGCGCTGCCGCCTTCGACTTGCCGGGAAATCCTGCTAGAATTGCCGGCTTTCGCGGTGACGCGCGCGTTTTGAAGTTCCGGGACCTGCGCTCCTGGGGCGTTGCTTCTCGACGCGGCAGCACGGCGACCGTCGGGGTGTAGCTTAGCCTGGTAGAGCGCTACGTTCGGGACGTAGAGGCCGGAGGTTCAAATCCTCTCACCCCGACCAGTTTTCCCGCGGCGGAAAAGTCGTTCTGGCGCGGCACCGCGAACACGATGCGCTGGACCCTCTGGAATTGTTGCGCGCCTGCGATGCATTCGGACCGCGGGTAACTTGTAACCGGATATTGCGTGCCGTCCCCGCCGTGCGGCGCATACCCTTATAATCAGCGCGTTTCGCCGCTTCGCTTCCCGCTGCCGGCCCGTCTGACGGAGAACTCCATGTCGATTCCGCGTGCCCTGCTTGCTGCCTTCTGCCTGACGTCATTGATCCTTGCCGGTTGCGGCAAAAACAGCAGCAATAGCTCGAACGCGCAGATGCGCGTGATCAATGCCTTTTCGCAGGCAAACGCG
Organism: uncultured beta proteobacterium; assembly: GCA_963697485.1. Taxonomy (GTDB): domain Bacteria; phylum Pseudomonadota; class Gammaproteobacteria; order Burkholderiales; family Casimicrobiaceae; genus PALSA-1003. Next base: position 694,481 of record CAVOOD010000002.1, on the reverse strand, counting down.
CTCGACGTATCGGTCAACGCCAAGCCGGTGGTCAGCGGGTTGCCGTTCCAGTCGAATTCGCAGTACATAGACGTGGATAGCGGGAGCCAGATAACCATCGTCAGCGTCACCGGCGCCTCGACCGCGCTGATCAATACGACCTACAACCTCGGCTCCAATACCAAGTACAGCTATATCATCTACGGGCCCCAGACTGCCGTCGGCGCCCTGTTGCTGGCCGATTCCTTCAACGATCCGGGCGACGGATTTTTCGCGCTTCGTCTGGTCAATGCCGCCGCCGGTCCGGGGGCGCTCGATCTCTATGTCACCGCACCGGGTGCCGACCTGACCGCCACGGCGCCGGCCGTCGCCAATATCACTTACGCCTCGGGAAGCCTGTTCGTCTCCGTCACGAAGGCCACAGTTCCCAGTCTCGAGATTCGCATTACGCCCGCGGGCACCAAGGACGTGATCTACGACGGGGTGCCGCAAACGTTCGCCGAACATTCGGGCACGACGATCGTCGCCTTCGGCAAGGGCAGCGGCAAGCTGGTCAACGTCACCCTTCTACGGGAGGACGACCCCGGATCGGGCGCGCTGATCGACAACCTGCTGACCCAATACAAGGTGGTCAATGCGTCGCTGGTCCCCTCTGCGCTGAACGTGCTGGTCGACGGCACCCTGCAGTTGTCGAACATCCCCTATACGGGCGTGTCGAACTATCAGCGGACCAGCACCGGAACGCACAATTTCAACTTCGAGGCGACGACCACACCGGGCGCGTCCTTGCTGACGCTGGTGCAGACCTTGACGGCGGCGACCGACACCTCGATCGTCCTGACCGGAACCGCAGGCGCGCTGAACCCGCTGGTGCTGCAGGACAACAACCTGCCGCCCCCGGTCTCGACCGCCAACGTACGGTTCGTCAACTCGTCCGCGGACGTCGCGGCATTCGACGTGTTCATCAATTTCAGCAAGCAGGTTTCGGGCCTTCCGACCAACGGCGCTTCAGGATATGTCAATCTCAGCGCGGCTGCCTCGACCGGAACCAGCTATGAATTCGACTTCAATCTGGCCGGGACGACGAACTCGTTGCTGAAGCTGACGTCCGTGGTGCTCACCGCGGGCCACACCTACACGGTCTATCTCGCCGGTCCTGCCAGCAGCCTGCGCGGCATCGTGTCGCAAGACAACTGACCGATCGCCTGGCCGCAGCGCCGTCCGGAATTAGCGCCGCGGAGGGGCGTCCCCGCGAGCGCCCGGCCGGCGGCGATGGCGGAACGATATGGCGAATGGCAGCGGCAAGGACAAGCGGCGCGGCTTAAGCAAGTTCACTGATCCGGAGCAAACGATGCGCCCGCACCCATTTCTGCTTGCCTTGACCTGCGTCCTGTCGCTCGCGCTGGGAAGCTGCAATACGGGCAAAGGTGTCAGCAACGGAAGCACACATGGCACGCTGCGACTGATCAACGTCATCCCGAACGCCGGCGGGCCGTTGAACGTCACGTTCGACCTGAAGCCGTTCCTAACCGGCCTCCCGTTCGAGGGAATGACCCAGTATCAGACGATCGACGTCGGATCGCGCGAAGTGCAGATGAGTGTCGCCGGAAGCTCGACCAACGTGATCGACGTGACCCCGATTTTTCTGGCCGACAACGCCTATACGATTGTGGCGTTCGGCGCGCTCGCCAACGCCAGCAGCACCGTTCTCAACGACACGCTGACGGTCGATCCGGGCGCCGGGATGTTCGCGCTGCGGGTGATGAACGGCGCGAGCAACAACGGCGGAATCGATGTCTACGTCACCCCGCCCGGCGAAGACCTCAACACTGTCTCGCCCAGCATCGCCGGCGTCGCTTACGGCACCACCAGCGTGTTCGTCAATCTGCCGGCGGGCAATCTCGAAGTTCGCGTCACGGTGGCCAACACCAAGCAGGTGATCTACGACGCGCCGGCGCAAACCTTCGCCGAGCGCGCCCAGGTCGAAGCGATCGTCTATTCGCGCGGCAGCAGCACGCTGGTCAATGTCGCGTTCCTCAACATCGACGATACCGGCACCGGAGCGATCGCCAACAGCTCGCTCGCTCGATTCAAGGTGGTCAACGGCTCATCGGTACCTTCGCCGCTGAATGTCTTCGTCGATCAGGACCTCGCGCTGTCGAACATTCCCTACGCGGCCGCATCGAGCTACCAGACGATCAATGCCGGGCAGCGCGTGCTGACCGTGGAATCGACGGCGACGCCCGGCGCGGCGTTATTGACGCTCAATACGCCGTTTCCGCCGGCGAGCGATACGGCGATCGCGATCACCGGCTCGGCCGGCGCGCTGACAGCGACGCTGTACAGCGAGCCCAACTTCCCGCCGGCGCTGGGCCGCGCGCGCGTGCGTTTCGTCAACAGCACGATGGACGTTCCGGCGCTCGATGTGTTCGTCAACTTCAGCCGGCAGGTTTCCGGGCTGGCGATGAACACCGTCTCGCCCGGTGTCGAGCTCGACGCCGACGCGACGGCGGGAACGGCCTACGAGTTCGACTTCAATGTCAGCGGATCGAGCCAGAGCAGCCTGCAGCTTCCCGCGGTGGTGCTGCTGGGCGGACAGCTGTACACGATTTACGTGGTCGGGTCGGGTGCCGCCCTCGCCGGCGTCGTCGTCGAGGACAACTAGGCCGCTTCGGGCGATCGGCGGCTCGCTCTTGCACAACGCACTGACGCCCACCGAAGCCGATCCGTCCGCCGGCGCGTACGCGGCGCACACGCCGATGATGCAGCAATATCTGCGCATCAAGGCGGAGCATCCGGACAAGTTCGTGCTTTACCGCATGGGCGATTTCTACGAGCTCTTCTACGGTGACGCGCAGCGTGCAGCGCCGCTGCTCGATATCACTCTGACCGCGCGCGGACAGTCGGCGGGGGCGCCGATACCGATGGCCGGCGTCCCCTATCACGCGGTCGAGCAGTATCTGGCCAAACTGGTTCGCCTCGGGCATTCGGTCGCTATTTGCGAGCAGATTGGGGATCCGGCCGCCAGCAAAGGACCGGTCGAGCGCAGGGTCACGCGCGTCCTGACCCCGGGCACACTGGTCGACGCCGGCCTGCTCGACGGCAAGCGCGACTGTCTGCTGGTCGCGCTGCATGCAACGGCGTCGCGGGCGGGCATCGCGTGGCTCAATCTGGCCGGAGGCAGGCTGCACCTGCGCGACGTGGCGCTGGCCGAGGCCGGAGCGCTGCTCGCGCGTATCGATCCAAGCGAGATCCTGCACGCCGAAGACAGCGCGGCGATCGTCTCCGCCGGCGCGCCGGCGCACGCGCTGCCGCCCTGGCGCTTCGAGCGCGCCACCGGCGTGCGCCGTCTCTGCGCCCAATTCGGCACGCGCGATCTTGCCGCATTTGGCGCCGATGACGCGCCGCTCGCTGTCGCCGCCGCCGGCGCCCTCCTCGACTACGCGCAAGCGACGCAGCAGTCGGCGCTCGCGCATGTGCGCACGCTGATCGTGGAGCGCGCTACCGACCATCTGGCGCTCGACCTCGCGACACGGCGCAATCTGGAGATCACCGAGACTCTGCGCGGGGAACCTGCGCCCACGCTGTATTCGCTTCTGGACGGCTGCTGCACCGGCGCCGGCAGCCGCCTGCTGCGGGGCTGGCTCGCCAATCCGCTACGGGCGCAGTCCGCCGCGGCGTTGCGCCACGAGGCAATCGCGGAGATGGCCGCCGCGGCGCCATTGCGCAGCGCGTTGCGCAAGGCGCTCAAGACGACGGTCGATATCGAGCGCATCGCTTCGCGCATTGCGCTGCGCTCGGCCCGCCCGCGCGATCTCGCCGGCCTGCGCGACACGCTGCAGCGTCTGCCGGCGCTGGCGACGTCGCTCGCCGACTGCCAGTCGGCGCTGCTCGCCGCCGCCGCGGAAGCGCTGGCGGTCGAATCGCGCTGGGCGGAGCTCCTCGCCCGGGCAATCGCCGCCGAGCCCGCGGCCGCGGTGCGCGAAGGCAACGTGATCGCGGCCGGCTATGACGCCGAGCTGGACGAGCTTCGCGCGATGCAGGACAACTGCGGCGCGTTCCTGGTCGACCTCGAAGCACGCGAGCGGCAACGCACGGGAATCGCGAGCCTCAAGGTCGAATTCAACCGCGTGCACGGCTTCTACATCGAGGTATCGAACGCCAACGTGCAGCGCATTCCGGACGACTACCGGCGGCGCCAGACGATGAAGAACGCCGAGCGCTATATCACGCCGGAGCTCAAGACGTTCGAGGACAAGGCGCTGTCGGCGCAGGAGCGGGCGCTGGCGCGCGAGCGCAAGCTGTATGACGAGATCGTCGCCGCACTGGAGCCGTCGATCGGTGCGCTGCAGCGCGCGGCACTCGCACTGGCGTCGCTCGACGTATTCACCGCGCACGCCGAGCTGGCCGCCGCGCTGCGCTGGACGCGCCCGCGCTTCAGCGCCGAGCCGATGATTTCGATCCGCGGCGGGCGGCATCCCGTGGTCGAAGGCCAAGTCGAGCATTTCATTCCGAACGACCTGTCGCTGGGCGCCGCGCGGCGGATGCTGATCGTCACCGGCCCGAACATGGGCGGCAAATCGACGTACATGCGGCAGACTGCCGTCATCGCACTGCTCGCGTACTGTGGGCTGTTCGTGCCCGCCACCGATGCCGAGATCGGTGTGCTGGATGCGATCCACACCCGCATCGGTGCAGCCGACGATCTCGCCGGCGGACGTTCGACGTTCATGGTCGAGATGACAGAGGCCGCGTACATACTTAACCGGGCGACACCGAGCAGTCTGGTGCTGATCGACGAAATCGGCCGCGGCACCTCGACGTTCGATGGATTGGCACTGGCATGGGCGATCGCGCGCGAGCTTGCGCTCAGGAACCAGTGCCTGACGCTTTTCGCCACGCACTACTTCGAATTGACGGCACTGCCGGCGGAGCTCGAGGCCTGTGCCAATGTGCATTTCGATGCCGTCGAGCACAAGGACGGCATCGTTTTCCTGCACGCGGTCGAGGAAGGCCCGGCGAATCAGAGCTACGGCCTGCAGGTGGCTCGCCTCGCCGGCGTTCCGGCCACCGTGATCCGCGGCGCGCGCACGCATCTGGCGCGCCTCGATAACTTCAGCGCGCGCCGCGACGGCGATTTGTTCGGAGCCATCGCGCCACCTGCCGATCCGGCTCCCGCCGATTCGGGGCTGCGCGATCGCTTGAAGTCGCTCGACCCGGACGCCATGTCGCCGCGCGACGCGCATGACATCCTCTACGAGCTGAAGCGTCTGGCGGACGACGCGTAAAAGGGCCGCGCGATGCCGCGACGCTTCAAGCGTGCGCGGTGATCAGTGGTGGTGGCCGTGCGCGCCGTGCACGTGACCGTGCGCCAGCTCTTCCGGTGTCGCCGGACGCACGTCCAGGACCGTGCAATCGAAGCGCAGCCGCTGCCCGGCGAGCTGATGATTGCCGTCGACGACGACCTTGCCCTCGGCGATGTCGGTGACCGTGTAGACGATGCCGTCCTGATCGTCGCCGTCTCCTTGCCCTTCGAACTGCATTCCCACTTTGACCTCGGGCGGAAAGCGGTCCTGCGGCTCGATGCGAACCAGGCTGGCGTCGTAGTCGCCGAACCCGTCTTCGGGCTCGAGGCCGACCGAGATCTGGTCGCCGACGGTTTTCTGCGTCAGCGCAGCCTCGACCTTCGGGAAAATGCCTTGGTGCCCGCCGTGAAGGTAGGTGATCGGCTGTGTCGACTCCTCGATCAGCTCGCCGCTGGCGGAAAAAAGCTTGTAGTTGAGCGTGACGACGGTGTTCGAGAATATGTTCATCGGCTGATCGGTTCGTTGGGCGCGGCTTCGCGAACATGCGCGCGCGCAGCATCGATTTTACCGCATCGCGGCCGACCGTCGACCGCCGGTATCGGCAGCTATAATCGCGCGATGTCCGACGCTGCTGATCGGAACCTGCTCGGAGGATTGACACCGGCGGCGTTCCTGCGCCGGCACTGGCAGAAACGTCCGCTGCTGGTGCGCGGCGCAATTCGCGGTTTCGGCGGGCTCTTGTCGCGGGCGGAGCTGTTCCGGCTCGCTTGCCGCGACGACGTCGAATCGAGGCTGGTGCTGCGCGAGGGCGGACGCTGGTCGCTGGCGCACGGACCTTTCCGCGGCGCGGATTTCACCTCGCTTCCCTCGCGCGGATGGACGCTGCTGGTGCAGGGCGTCAATCTGCATCTGGCTGCCGGCGATGCGCTGCTGCGCCGCTTCGCCTTTATCCCTTATGCGAGACTCGACGACCTGATGGTCAGCTACGCCGCGCCGGGCGGAGGTGTAGGCGCGCACGCCGATTCGTATGACGTCTTCCTGCTGCAGGGCGGCGGGCGGCGGCGCTGGCGCATCAGCCGGCAGCGCGATCTGTCGCTTAAGCCGGCATCGCCGCTCAAGCTGCTCGCGAATTTCCGTCCTGACGACGATTGGACGCTCGGACCCGGAGACATGTTGTACCTGCCGCCCGACCACGCGCACGAGGGCGTCGCGGTCGACGCCTGCACGACCTATTCGGTCGGGTTTCGCGCGTCTTCGACTCAGCAACTCGCGACCGCCTTCCTCGACTGGCTGCGCGACGAAATCGCGCTCGACGGCCGTTACGCCGATCCGGACCTGCGTCCGGCGCGATCGCCGGCGCGCATCGACGCGGCCATGCAGGCGCAGTGCGCGGCGGCGCTCACACGCATCCGCTGGGACCGTTCCGCCGCCGACGTGTTTCTCGGTTGCTATCTGACCGAGCCCAAGCCCAACGTCTACTTCGCGCCGCCGGCGCGCCCTTTGGCGCCGCGGGCGTTCGCTGCGGCGGCTGCGCGACGCGGCCTGCGCTTGGACGAGCGCACGCAGTTGCTATACGATGCCCGATGGGTCTTTATCAATGGCGCCGCGATCGCGCGGCCCGCGCGAGGCGCACCGGCGATCGAGCGTTTGGCCAATGCGCGCGCCATCGCGCGCGGCAAACCGGGGACAGCCGAGTCGGCCAAACTGCTCTATCGATGGTATTGCGATGGCTATCTCCACCTTGACTAAAGCAATCCGCCATGGCCGACCCGCCCCCGGCTGAGGCGCCCGCCGAGCCACGCCTGGTCGAGCTTTCAACGCTGGCCGAGCAGACCGAAGCCGTCGACACCTTGATCGAGCTGGCGCGGCAACATATCCGCGTCTTCGATCAGGACCTGTCGCAAACCGGGTGGGGCGGCGCAGGCCGCGCCGACCGGCTGGCTGCATTCCTGCGCCAGGTCCGCGGCCGCCGGCTGGACATCATCGTGCACGACACGCGCTATCTGCAGAGCGCATGCCCGCACCTGCTCGCCCTGCTGCGCAATTATGGCCACTCGCTGACAATCTATCAGACCGGGCCGGAGGGCAAGGTCGCGACCGATCCTCTGGTGATCGTCGATGGCAGGCATTATCTGCATCGCTTTCACTTCGAGCAGCCGCGCGCCTCGCTCGGCATCGATCAACCGGAGCAGACGCAGCCACTGGCCAGCCGCTTCGACGAGATCTGGGCGACCGGCGAAGCGGGGTTGAGCGGTACCGTGCTGGGCCTTTGAGCGCGGCCGGCGGCGGCGCAAAAGTGTATCTCGGATGCTACAAGGCATGTAAATCGATCATCTTTGTGCTAACATTTCGGGGTCGGTTGTATCTCCGTTGCCCTGCCGAAATGCACGAATCGGCCGTCTGCGGAAGCCGATTTTCGCCACCGAATATTCGACTGCTGAATTTCCATCTTTCATACACGAGTAGGGGAACCCAATGAACAAGTTTGTATCGGTAGTCTTCGCCGCTGCGTTGGCGCTCGCGCTGAACGCTTGCGGCGACAATGGCAAGGCGGCTGCTGACGCCAAGGCTGCAGCTGACAAGGCGACGGCCGCCGCGAAAGAAGCGAGCGACAAGGCTGCGGCCGCGGCCAAGGACGCGGGCAACGCCGCGATGCAGGCGGGCAAGGACGCGACCGATGCAGCCAAGGCCGCGGGCACCGCGGCGATGGATTCGATGAAGGCTCCGGCCGCGACGCCTCCCGCCAGCACGATGACGCCCGCCGCACCCGCCAGCACGATGGCGCCGGATCAGTCGAAGTCCGACAGCACGAAGAAATAATCTTCGGTTCAGCAGCAATCAAAAAGCCGGCTCGCGCCGGCTTTTTTTGATCCGCAGGAGTCGCGTTGCGGCGCGGCGGAAGCGTCAGAGCGGCGCGCCGATCCGGCGCGCCACTTCGCGATATTTGGCGATCACCTCGCCCAGATCGCGCCGGAAGCGGTCCTTGTCGAGCTTTTCCTGGGTAGCGTGATCCCAGAGACGGCATCCGTCGGGCGTGAACTCGTCGCCGAGCAGCAGCGGCCCTTGCGGCTCGGCGAGCGCATGCCCGAACTCGAGCTTGTAGTCGACCAGGTCGATCCCCGCTCGCGAGAACAGCGGTTGCAGCGCCGAGTTGACCTGGTGCGTTAGCGCCTTCATCTGTTTTATCTCGTCCGCGCTCGCCCAGCCGAGCACGCGGATGTGGTCGTCGTTGACCAGCGGATCGTGCAGCGCGTCGCTCTTGTAGAAGAATTCGAATATCGGCTCCGCCAGGCGCGTTCCTTCGGCGATGCCGTAGCGCTTGGCCATCGAGCCCGCACAGACGTTGCGCACCACGCACTCGACCGGAATCATCTTCAGCGCGCGCACCAGGGTGTCGCGCTCGTTCAGCACGCGCACGAAATGCGTTGCAATCCCGGCTTCGGCGAGCTTGCCCATGATGAACGCGTTGATCTTGTTGTTGGTCTCGCCCTTTTGCGGCAGCTGCGCGACCTTGGTCCCGTCGAATGCGCTGGTATCGTCGCGGAAATGCATGATCACCAGCGCCGGATCGTCGGTCGCATAGACCGTCTTCGCCTTGCCTCGGTACAGCTGTTGGCGTTTCTCCATGTCCCTCTCCTAGGAGACGAATTCGCGCCAGGCGAAGCCTTCGTGCTGGTCGGCGATGCCGATCCAATCGGGCGCGCAGTTGAGGACTCCGGCCAGCGCGGCGCGGGCCAGGTCGGGCCGGTTATTGTGCTGGCTCAAATGCGCGGCGAACAGATGCTTGAGCCGCGAATTGTCCAGACGTCCCAGCAGCGCCGCAGCGGCGCCGTTGTCCAGATGCCCCTGCTTGCCGGCGATGCGCTGCTTCAGCGGATACGGGTAATCGCCATTGGCCAGCATGTCGACGTCGTGATTGCATTCGAGCACCAGCGCGTCGCAGCCCGACAGGCTCGCCTCGACGTGAGCGGTCGAGACGCCGAGGTCGGTCAGCACGCCGATCCTCCACCGGCCGTCAGAGCAGACGAACTGGACCGGCTCGCGCGCGTCGTGCGGCACCGGAAACGGCCGGACTTCGATGGCGTCGATGGCGAAACGATCATGGCTGTCGAACCCGCACACGCGCGGCAGCGCGGCGAAGCGCTCGGCGACGGCGGCCAAGGTACCGAACGTCAGCCACACTGGCGTGCCGTAGCGCGTGGCGAACGCCGCCACGCCCCCGATATGGTCGCTGTGCTCATGAGTGACGATGATCGCGGTGATGCTTTCCGCTTCCACGCCCAGCCGGGCGAGGCGCGCGACGGCGTCGCGAATGCCGAAGCCGCAGTCGATCAATACGCGCGTGCCGCCGCATTCGACCAGCAGGCCGTTGCCTTCGCTGCCGCTGCCGAGACAGGCGAAACGCACTACGGCCTGACTGACGCAGTCACTTCAGCTGGTCTTTGAGCAGCGCAAGAATTTTCTCGCTGTTCGCTGTGCGGTCGACGACGCCGTTCGGATCCTGCACGGTAATCACGCTCAGCGGATCGGCCTGGGTCACGACGACGCGATACTGTTCAGGCTTGTCCGCAGGCGCCGTTTTCCAGAACTGCATCTTGGTCAAGGTATCGGCCAGCCACCCCTCGGACTTTTTCTTCTCGAGCTCGGGATTGGCATAGCGGACGAAGTACAGACCCTTCGAGCGATCGCGGTCGACGACGGTGAACCCGGTGCGGTCGAGCGCCAGGCCGACGCGGCGCCATGCGCGGTCGAACGTGTCGTCGACGACCAGACGCGTGCCGTCGGTGCCCTTGTCGATTCGCGCCCGCTCGGGTGTCTTGCCGTCAGCCGCGAGCGCCTGCGCCGCCGCCGGCCCCGGCGTGCCGAGCGCGACCATCAGCCTTTCGAGGAATTCCGCTTCGAGCTCGGGGTTCGGAGGCGATGGCATCCAATTCCAATCTTCCGGCGCTCCGCCCTGCCCTCTCTTCATCGGCTGCTGCTCGGAGCCGCGGTGGCTGATATAGATCTCGACCGTGCCCGGCTCGCTTCCGCGCTCGATCCGCGTGCGGAATTTATCGCGCTTGTAGGTGTCGGTCGCGAAGCTGACGTACTTGTTCGCGAACTGCTGCAGCCAGCCCTCGGGCTTTTCGACGCGGGTCTCGGCCCAGTCGGTTTCCATGATCCCCAGCGCGGGCTGCTCGACGGCGAGGACAAAGCCGTTCTTGGTCCAGAAATCGCGCAACGTCGTCCACGCGGCTTCCGGACTCGCCTTGACGACCAGCCAGCGCTCGCTGCCGGCGCGCGCGACGCGCGCATCGGGGTTGGCCGGCAACACCTCGCTCGGGCGCGGCGCCGCGCGCGCCGCGACGGCTCCGGAGGCAGTCGTCGACTGATAGCGATCGTCGTAGTTCGGCGTTGTCAGGTCGGGCGGCACCTCGAGCGCCGGAGCAGACCCTGCGGACTTGTAGTCGATCTTCTTGCCCAGATTGAACGACATCGACTCGCAGCCGGATAACAGCACGCTGACGACAGCGGCGGCAACGGCGGCGGCGAGCGCGGGACGCGACAAGCGCCACAGCAGGGAAAAACGATGCATGCGAATTCTCCTACAGACAGCCCGCGCGCTTGAGCGCCGCACGGACGGTATCGTGATATTGAGCAGCGAGCGGCGTCAACGGCAGCCGTAAATCCGGCGCGATCATGCGCATTTCGGCCAGTGCCCATTTGACCGGGATCGGGTTGGCCTCGACGAACAACTTCGCGTGCAACGGCATCAGCCGCGCGTTGATCTCGCGCGCCTCCTTGAGCTTTCCGGCCAGTGCCGCCGCGCAAACCTCGGACATCGCGCGCGGCGCCACGTTGGCGGTTACCGAAACGACGCCGTGGCCGCCGAGCAGCATGTACGCCAGCGCGGTGTCATCGTTGCCCGACAGCAGAGCGAACGATTTGTCTTTGGGTAGCCGGTCGATCAGGTCGACATGGCGGACCAGGTCCGACGTGGCGTCCTTGATGCCGACAATGCCCGGCAGTTGCGCCAGACGCAGCACCGTGTCGTTGCCGATATCGGCGACCGTTCTGCCGGGCACGTTGTAGATCAGCAGCGGCAGATCGACTTTTTCGGCGATCGTCTTGTAGTGCCGGTACAGGCCTTCCTGCGACGGCTTGTTGTAATAGGGAACTACCGACAGACCCGCGGTGGCGCCGGCGGCTTTGGCGTATTCGGTCAGCGCCAGCGCTTCGGCGGTCGAATTCGCGCCGGTGCCGGCAATGATGGGCAGGCGGCCGGCAGCATGATCGATCGCCGTTTTGATCAGCTGGCAGTGCTCGTCGACGCTGACCGTCGGAGACTCGCCGGTCGTGCCGACGACGACGATGCCTGCGGTGCCGTTGGCAACGTGGAAATCGATCAGCTTGCGCAGGGCCGGCAGATCGAGCGCGCCGCCGGGCTGCATCGGCGTCACGATCGCAACAAAACTTCCGGTCAGCATCGAGACCAATCTGGGAAAAGCGCCATTTTACCCGAATCGAAGCCGGCAAGCCGTTGCGCCGCGACCAGAGATCAGGGCGTCAGCGCGCGGCAACATCCGCCGCCGCGGCAGCGTCCGGCGGCAGCGGCGGCGGCCAGCGACGGCCGCGCCCCACGGCCGCGATGCGCTGCATGACCGCCGGGCGCGCGCCGGCGACCCGGCCCTGCTCGAACGCGACGATCGTCAGCCGTGCGCGCAACAGCGAAAGCATCTCGTCGACAGCCAGCAGATGGTCCGGATTCGACGGCCTCCCATAGGCTTCGTTGCCGGCGGCGAATGTCTCGTACAGAAAAGCGCCGCCGCTATCCAGCGAGTCGAGCAACTTGGGGAACAGCGGCCGGTGCAGATAATTGGCGACGACGATGGCATCGAACTGCTGGCCAGACAACGGCCACGGTCCGCTTTCGAGGTCCGCGGCGATCGTCGTAACGCGCGGGACGCCGGCAAGCGCGGCCAGCGCTTGCACATCGCGATCGACGGCGACGACGTCGCAAAGACGCGCGGCAAGGAATCGGCTGTGCCGGCCGTGCCCGCAAGCGAGATCGAGCACACGCGCTCCCGGCGGAATCAGCGGCGCAAAGCGCGCGATCCAGGGCGATGGCGCAGCGTGCATCACCGCGTCGGTCATCGCTTGGACCGACGCGGCTTGCGTGCCGGCTTGGTCCGGCCGCTCACATCGAGCGCGCTTTCAGCCGCGGCCTCCTCGATCAGCCAGTCGATGAACGCCTGCGCTTCGGGGCGCAATGCGGAAATCGTGCCGCGGACGATAAAGTAGGAGCGCGTCGTCGCATAGCGGTTGGGAAACGGCGCCACCAGCCTGCGTTGCGCCAGCAGGCTGTCGATAAGGGGCACGCGGCCCAGCGCCACCCCCTGGCCATCGAGCGCGGCCTGCATCACCTGATCGAAATGGTTGAAACGCAGCGATCCCGCCGACTCGATTTCATCGATGCCGTTGGCAGCGAGCCAAACCGACCAGTTGAGCCACGGAAAGCGGCCGCGTTCGTCATCGATATGCAGCAGAACGTGCCGGGCCAGGTCCTCCGGGCGCTTGAGCGGGCGCGCGCGGTCGGCGGCGAGCGCCGGACTGCACACCGGCAGCAGCCGCTCGCCGAACAGCCGCACCGCGCCGGGCGGCGCCATCGCATCGCTGCAATACCGCACGGCCAGGTCGATGCGCTCGCGCTCCAGGTCGACGATGCGATTGTCGGCGGAGATGAACACGTCGATCGCCGGATGGCGAGCGCGAAAGCGCGCCAGCCGCGGGATCAGCCATACCGAAGCGAACGGCTGATTGGTCGAGACGGTCAGCGGCAGGGACTTTTGCTCGCGGCGAATCTTGGCGACCGCCTGCGTAAGCTCGTCGAGCACGTTCCTGGCGGTTGCCTGCAGGATCTGGCCGGCATCGGTCAGGCGTAGCTCGCGGTGCCGTCGCTCGAACAGCGCGAAGCCTATCTGCTCTTCGAGCGTCTGCATCTGACGGGACAGCGCCGACTGCGTCAGAAACAGCTCCTCGGCGGCGCGGGTGAACGAAAGCTGGCGCGCCGCAGCCTCGAACCCCTTGAGCAGGTCGAGCGAAGGCAGGCGTGGCCCGGCGCGCGGCTTGGATACGGCGGTTTTGTCCATGCTGAACCCTCATGCAGCCCGCTGCAGGCACCGCCGGCATGCGGCACATCGCGCGACCCGCCGCCGTGATTCCGGTGGCGGCCTTCGACGAACGTACCGGGGCGCCGTATGCATGCACATTATGCATCAGGCAGTGGGCCGGCCGTCGTCGTGAACCCCGGCTGGACGTCCGGATGAGAAGAATGGCCCTCAGCTTGGCAGCGGGGACAGTCCAGGTATTCCATTTTGTCATGCAACGCATGCGGGGAATTCGTTGGTCAAGCCCCCGGCGAGCGTCGATACTTCAGCTGCACGGACCGGAAACGCAGCAGATGGGAGCGACCGGCCAATGCATGAATATTACGCATGAACCAGGAGATAGCAATGCCATTCGATCGGTCTACCCCGCAACACGGCCGCCGCGCGTACCTGCCGCGGCGCGAGTCGCTGATATTGAACAATGCCGAAGGAACGGCGATCACGGTCGACGCCGGCTGCCTGTGGGTGACGATGGAGCGCGATCCACGGGACATCGTCCTGCTGCCCGGCATGAGCTTCGAGATCGACCGCACCGGCCGGACGGTAATCGCTGCCGAAGAGGACTCGCGTTTCCGCCTGCTGTCCGAGGTCACGCCCGCCAGCCGCGCCGTCGCATGGCTCAAGCGCCACGCGGCCCGGCTGTCCGCACACTCGACGTTCCGCCAGGCACGGCGCGTCGCCCCGTACTACTGACCGTTCGCGCCCGCCCGGGCGCGGCGGTCGTGTCCGGTCAGCGCTTGACGAAGCTCAGCTTGCCGCCCCTTGCCGCGACGTGCACGGTGTCACCGGGAGCGAAGGTGCCCTTGAGGATTTCGGTCGCCAGCGGGTTTTCGATCTGCTGCTGAATTGCCCGCTTCAGCGGCCGCGCGCCGTACACCGGATCGAAGCCCTCCTGCGCAACCGCGGCGAGCGCCGCCGGGCTGACGTCGAGCCGGATGTCCATCTTGGTCAGGCGCGACTCGAGTGATTGCAGCTGGATCCTGGCGATCGATTCGATGTTCTTTTCCGACAGCGCATGGAAGACGACGATCTCGTCGATGCGGTTGACGAATTCGGGCCGGAAATGCGTCTTTACCTCGGCCATCACCGCGAGCTTGATCACACCGTAGTCGTCGCCCGACATCTGCTGGATCATCTGCGAGCCCAGGTTCGACGTCATCACGATGACCGTGTTCTTGAAGTCGACGGTGCGCCCCTGGCCGTCGGTCATGCGGCCGTCGTCGAGCACCTGGAGCAGCACGTTGAATACGTCCGGATGCGCTTTCTCGACTTCGTCCAGCAGGATGACGCTGTAGGGCTTGCGCCGCACCGCCTCGGTCAGATAGCCGCCTTCCTCGTAACCGACATAACCGGGCGGTGCGCCGATCAGCCGCGCGACCGAATGCTTTTCCATGAATTCCGACATGTCGATGCGGATCAGGAACTGCTCGGAATCGAACAGGAAACCGGCCAGCGCCTTGCACAGCTCGGTCTTGCCGACGCCGGTGGGACCGAGGAAGAGGAACGATCCGTACGGCCGATTCGGGTCGGACAAACCCGAGCGCGACCGCCGGATCGCATCGGATACCAGCCGGACCGCCTCGTCCTGGCCGACGACGCGCTGATGCAGCGCGTCTTCCATGTGCAACAGCTTCTCGCGCTCGCCCTGCAACATCTTCGACACCGGAATGCCCGTCGAGCGCGATACCACTTCGGCGATTTCTTCGGCGCCCACCTGTGTCCGTAACAGCCGCGGCTTCGTCGCCTGCTCGCTCGCGAGCTTGCTGTCGGCCTTTTTGAGTTGCGCGTCGAGCTGGGGCAGCTTGCCGTACTGCAATTCGGACACCGCCTGCCAGTCGCCCTTGCGCTTGGCCTCCTCCATCTGCAGCTTGACCTTGTCGATCTCTTCCTTGATGTGCTGCGTGCCGACGACCTGCGCCTTTTCCGCCTGCCAGATCTCGTCCAGGTCGGCATACTCGCGCTCGAGCCGCTGGATTTCGTCTTCGATCATCGCCAGGCGTTTTTTCGACGCGTCGTCCTTTTCCTTCTTGACCGCCTCGCGCTCGATCTTGAGCTGGATCAGGCGCCGGTCGAGTTTGTCCATCACTTCGGGCTTGGAGTCGATCTCCATCTTGATGCGCGCAGCCGCTTCGTCGATCAGGTCGATCGCCTTGTCGGGAAGGAAGCGGTCGGTGATGTAGCGGTGCGACAGCTCGGCGGCGGCGACGATCGCCGGATCGGTGATCTCGACGCCGTGATGGATCTCGTAGCGCTCCTGCAATCCGCGCAGGATGGCGATCGTGCTCTCGACCGACGGCTCGTCGACCAGCACTTTCTGGAAGCGCCGCTCGAGCGCGGCGTCCTTTTCGATGTACTTGCGGTACTCGTCGAGCGTGGTCGCGCCGACGCAATGCAGCTCGCCGCGTGCCAGCGCGGGCTTGAGCATATTGCCGGCATCGATCGCACCTTCGGCCTTTCCTGCGCCGACCATCGTGTGCAATTCGTCGATGAAGACGATCGTGCGGCCTTCGTCGGCCGCGATGTCCTTCAGAACGGCTTTGAGCCGTTCCTCGAACTCGCCGCGATATTTGGCCCCGGCGAGAAGCATCGCCATGTCCAGCGACAGCACGCGCTTGTTCTTGAGCGTCTCCGGCACTTCGCCGTTGACGATGCGCTGCGCGAGGCCTTCGACGATCGCGGTCTTGCCGACACCCGGCTCGCCGATCAGCACAGGATTGTTCTTGGTCCGCCGCTGCAGGATCTGGATCGTGCGGCGGATCTCGTCGTCGCGTCCTATCACCGGGTCGAGCTTGCCCTGGCGCGCGCGCTCGGTCAGGTCGATCGTGTACTTCTTGAGCGCCTCGCGCTGCCCTTCGGCTTCCTGCGAATCGACGGCCGCGCCGCCGCGCACTGCCTCGATCGCCGATTCGAGCGCCTTCTTGGTCAGGCCGTGCTCTTTCAGGAGCCTGCCTGTCTCGCCCTTGTCATCGGCGAGCGCGAGCAGGAACAATTCGCTGGCGATGAACTGGTCGCCGCGCTTGGTGGCGATCTTGTCGGTCAGGTTGAGCAGGTTACCGAGCTCGCGCGAAACGCTGATCTCGCCGCCCTGCCCTTCGACCTTGGGCAGGCGGGCGATCGCCTTCTCGGTGGCGGCCCTGAGCGCCGGAACGTTGACGCCGGCGCGAGCGAGCAGCGAGGCGGTGCCGCCGTCCTCCTGATTGAGCAGGCTGGCGAGCAGGTGCGCCGGCTCGACAAAGCCGTTGTCGTTGCCCAGCGCCAGACTCTGCGCGTCGGCCAGGGCCTGTTGCAGCTTGGTGGTGAATTTGTCGAAACGCATGACCCGCCCTTGCGCGCAATGAGCCTAACGGGAACATGGGGAAGATTACGCGTTATTCAAGCCGTGTGCGGGGGTTCAAGCGGTTGATTCGGCGCGGATTGCGCGCGCCTTGACGCCCCGGCCGAGTCGCTCGGTCCGGGGCGCTTAGGCAGCAGGTCTTACTGGCCAACGATAGACGGCCGCATCGGTCCTAGGATGCCCAAAAGCTCGCCCTTTTCCTTTTCCGGGACCTTGAACTTGTCCAAGGTCTTGACCAGGTCGCCGACGAGCGCGTCGAAGTCCGCGTTGGTGACGCCCATGCCGGCGTGCGCGGTCTTCATGTCGCGGCCGGTGTAGGTGCAGGGGCCGCCGGTTCCGGCGCATATCTGGTCGACCAGGTTTCGCTTCAGCCGGGGGATGTCGGTCTTGGCGAAATAGCGGTTGATGCGATTGTCGGCCGCGACGTTGCCGACGAAATCGTCGACCACCGCCACGATCGCGTCCTTGCCGCCGAGGCGATCGTACAGCGACTTCTGCTGCATCGGCATGCCCATGTTCTGGCAGGCGCCGAGCAGCAGGACCATGCCCAGCAGGGCCGGGACCCGCAGGTTGCGCAATATTGCGTTCATCTCGTCTCTCCTCTACCGTCGTGGCAGCGCGGGAAGCGCTGTATCGGCCATATACGGCCAAGCGACGCCGCCGGATGCGGGTTCCGGCGGCTGTGTTAGGCTTCGCCGTCGTGTCCGCCCGATCGACGATCATGCCGGACCCCGTCCCGCCGCCGTCCCCGCAGCCTCCGTCCGACGCCAACCGCAACGCAGGATTCGCACAGGTCATCGGCGCGGTGTTCTGGAGTTTTTTCGGCATCCGCCGCAGGGCCGCGGGCGAGCGCGACATGGTGACCATCAAGCCGCTCCACGTCATCCTGGCCGGACTGCTGGGTGCCGCGATTCTTGTCTTCGTCCTGATCGTCCTGGTCAAAATCGTTACCCACAAGGGCTAGACCAGGCGTGACGAATATCCTCTCGTCGTTGCGCCTGTCGGCCCTGGCCGTGCTTTCCTCGCTGACGTGCTGCGCCGCCGCGATCGCGCAGCCTGAGGGCGCGCAGAACGGGGTCGACGGCCAGCCGTCCACCGCCGATCGCGTCTATGCCGCCGCGCGGCCGCGACTGCTGCAAATCCGGACGCTGCTCGATTCCGCCGGGCGACAGGCCTCGCTGGGCTCCGGGTTCCTGATCAGCGCCGATGGCCTGGCGGTCACCAATTACCACGTCGTCTCGCAATATGCGCTGGAGCCGGCGACATACCGTCTCGAGTATGCCGCACCCGACGGCTCGCATGGCGCGGTCAAGCTGCGGGCGATCGACGTCGTCAACGATCTTGCCGTCGTCGACCTGGGGCCGCGCGAAGACAACCAGAGTCGGCAGTTCTTCGCCTTCAATGCCCGTGCGCTCGAAGGCGATATGCCTAAGGGCCAGCGCATCTATTCGATGGGGAATCCTCTCGATCTGGGCTTCACCATCGTCGACGGAACGTACAACGGCCTGGTCGAGCGCAGCTACAACGAGCGGATCCACTTTTCGGGCGCCATCAATCCGGGCATGAGCGGCGGCCCGGTCGTGACCGCCGACGGCGAGATCGTCGGCGTCAACGTGGCCAAGCACGTCGGCGGCGAGCTGGTGAGCTTCCTGGTGCCGGCGCGGTTCGCCAAGGCGCTGATCGATCGCGCGCGCAGTTCGCCGCCGCTGACGACCGCCGACAGCCGCAAGGAAATCGGGCGCCAGCTCGGTGTCTGGCAGGCCGGACTCTACCAGGCGCTGGGCGAACAGGGATTCCGCAGCAGCGCGTTCGGGCCTTACGTTGCGCCGGAAAGCAATGCGCCCTGGTTCACCTGCTGGGCGCGCACCAACGCCGACATCCTGCCCAAGCCGCGTGCGCTGGCGAGCACGACCAATTGCAGCATGCAGACTTCGCTGTTCATTGCCGGAGACCTGCAGACCGGTCAGGTCGACCTCGCGCATTCCTACGTGCGCAGCATCGACCTCAATGCTTTTCAGTTCAGCACTTTTCTTTCGCGTCAGTACCAGCCTTCGTGGTTCGGCACCGGCGCGCGTTCGCCCAAGCGGCTTACGGCGCAGCAGTGCCACGAGGATTTCATCGAGGCCGCGGCGGACGGCACGCACCCGATGTTGCGGGCCGTGTGGTGTGCGCGCGCCTATCGCGAGTTCGAGGACCTCTACGATATCTCGGTGATCGCCGTCACCCAGGATCGCAGCCGCGAGGCGTTGATTTCGCGCCTGTCGATGCAAGGGGTCACCTACAGCAATGCGATGGCGTTGGCGAAACGCTTCCTCGGAGGCGTCTCGTGGGCGAAATGATCTCGGTCGAGGTGCTGTCGCGGCATCGCGATGTCGTTGCGCGGTATCGCAGCGACGCCTCGGCGACGACCGTCGGGCGCGCCTACGACAACGATGTCGTCATCGACGATCCGGCGGTCGCTGCGCACCACCTGCGCATTTTCCGCGACGAGGGCGGGGCTCTGATCGCCGAGGACCTGGGCAGCGCCAACGGCCTTTTCGAAGGCGACAGCGACAAGCGTTCGGCGCGCCTTGTGCTCGACGGCGACCGTCCGATCCGGATCGGCCGCACCTACCTGCGCGTGCGCGAGGCGAGCTATACGGTGCCGCCGGAGCGCCGGCTCGCGGCGTCGACCCGCGTCCTGCCGGCGGTGCTGTGGCTTGCCGCCGCCCTGCTCGGATTGGAGCTCGTCAGCCTGTGGCTGGCCGAGACCTCGGAGCCGAAGACCGCCTACTATCTGCTGCCGCCGCTGATCGTCGCGCTGCTGCTGCTCGTATGGACGACGGCCTGGGCGATCCTGTCGCGCATCTTTACCGGATACGCCCGCTTCGACCGGCATTTGCGCATCGCGCTGATAGGCGTGCTGGGGTTTGCGCTGTTCGGCGAGCTGCTCGACTACGCCGCATTTTCGCTGTCATGGCGCTGGCTTGCCGATTACAGCTATGTCGCCAACTGGCTGCTGTTCGCCACGCTGTGCTTCTTCCATCTGCGCGAGATCGGGCCGAGTCGGCTCAAGGCGAAGGCGGCAACGCTCGCCGCACTCACCGCGGTGGCCATCGCGACGCAGTCGGTTGCGCAGGCGGAAATGCGTTCGCGCTTTGGCCAACAGTCGTACGTGCGGCATCTGAAGCCGCCGGCGCTGCGGCTGGCGCCGCCGCAAAGCGAAGACGCTTTCTTTGCCGATGCGGCGCGGATCAAGCCCACCCTCGACAACGCGCGCAAGGACGCGCCGCCTGGCGGCGGCATCTTCTCGGCCTTCGACGAATAGCCTCGTTCTGCGGCAAGCGCTATCGCGCCGCGATCTCACCCAGACGCTCGGCGGCGCAGGCGAGCTCCGCTTGCGTCGACAGCAGGTCGGGGCAGAGGCGAAGGATGCCCCCGCGCGAATCGACGATCACGCCGCGGCGCTCGAGCTCACGGGCCCACGCGCGCGCCTGCTCGCTGCGCACGATGACAAAGGCGCCGCGATCGTCGGAACCGCCTTCCGCACGCACCCCGCGCTCGCCCAGCAGACCGACGAGCATGCGCTGCTGCGCGAGCGAATACTCGCGCAGCCGCGAGACGCCGACCGCCGCTGTGAACAGCTGGCCGGCGCGCGCCTGGTAGCAGGTCAGCACCGGCGGCGTCGATTCCATCAGGCCGTCGCCGCCGGGGGCGAACTCCGGAGGATCGGGACGCATATAGTCGAACGGGGCCTTCTTGGCGAACCATCCGATGTCCAGCGTGCTGAAGCCGCCGTCCAGGTGCCGCGGATGCAGATACATGTATCCGGCGCCCGGGCCGCCACGCAAATACTTGTAGCTGGCGCCGATCGCGAAGTCGGCATCGAGCGCCGCGATGTCGACCGGCAGCACGCCGAGCGAATGATAGACGTCGAGCAGCACCCGCGCGCCGCCGGCGTGCGCCGCAGCGATCAGCGCGGGCAAGCCCGGCAGCACCTGGCTGGTGTTGAACAGCACCTGCGATACGACGACCAGATCGACGTCGCGGATCGCATCGAGCAGCGCGGTGGCTTCGAACAATCCGTCGGCGCGAGCCTCGACGAAACGGAGCTCGATGCGCTTGCGAAGCGCGTATTGCCTCAGGATCAGATCGATCGAATCGAATTCGCCGCGGGTCGCCACGACGCGCGGCGGACGATCGTAGCTGTTCAGGATCGCCCGCAGGCCCTGTCCCGCGCTGGTCTTCGGCACGACGCAGTCGGCGCGCGGGGCGTGCATCAGCGCGGCAAGCCGCGCCCGGTAGGCGGCGATCTCCGCCAGCCACGCGTCCCACGCGTTGCCCAGCTGCGACTGCCAGAGGCCGACGGCTTCGGCGACATCGGCCGCCGTCGCGTCGAGAGGCCGGCCGAGCGAATGGTTGGCGAGATAGACCGGCCGATCGCGCGCCGAGAGCACGCCCGAGAACAGCGGCGCGACGTGGCGCGCGATGCCTTCCTCGGTCAGCGGACCGGGGCCCATCGCCGCGATCGCCGCCGCGATGGTCGCCGCGGTATCGGCGCGCGGGCTCATGCGATCCCCCCAGGCCTGCGGCCCAGTTGGCAACTGCGGCCGCTGCGCTGCTCCCCGGAGGGCAGATTCGCGCCTTGGGGCGGCCTGTCGGCGCTCATGGCGCGCCGATCACTGTGCGCACGTCGATCAGTTCGGGAAAAAAAGTGTGCTCGAGCACGCGCCGTAAAAAGGCGACGCCGCTGGACCCCCCGGTGCCGGTCTTGTACCCGATGATGCGCTCGACGGTCTTCATATGGCGGAAGCGCCAGAGGGCAAAACCCTCGTCGACGTCGACCAGTTTTTCCGCCATTTCGTAGGCGTCCCAATACTGCTGCGGATTCTCGTAAATCGTCTTGAAGACCTCGACCAACGCCGCGTTGCGCTCGTGCGGCAGCGACCAGTCGCGCTCGACGCAGATCGGCGGCACCGGCAATCCGCGCCGCGACAAGTGGCGCAGGAATTCGTCGTAGAGCGACGGCGCCTCGAGCAAGCCGATCAGCTCGGCATGGATCGCCGGGTCGTAGCTGAATATGTCGGCCCGTGCGCGGTCCTTGTTGCCGAGCAGGAACTCGATCGCCCGGTACTGCGGGAGACTGAAAGCCCGACGCGCTGCCGAGCGCCGGCCGGAACGCCTCGTATTCCGAAGGCGTCAGCGTTTCCAGCACCGCCCACTGCTCGAACAGCTGCTTCTGGATCAGCTTGACGCGTGCCAGGATCTTGAAGCAGGAATCGAGCTGGTCGGCGCGAACGAAGCGTATCGCCGCCTCGAGCTCGTGGATCATCAGCTTCATCCACAATTCGGACGTCTGATGCTGGATGATGAACATCATTTCGTCGTGGCGCGCCGGCGCCGATGCCGAGCCCGACAGCGGCTTCTGCGCGCCGAGCAGCGTGTCGAGGCAGAGATAGCCGGTGTACGTCAGGCGATCGCGCAGGTCGGTGACGATGCCCGGTTCGAGCTGATGCGGCATGGCGATAAGTCGCGTGGGATGACGGTGCAGTATAGGAAGCGCGATCGTGCGTGTCCACACGCGCGAAAGCGCATGGCTGCTCTGCTAGAATCCGCGCATGCCGCACTGGCCCAACGCGACCGCGCGCGCCATGACATGCATCCGGGCGATCGCGCGCGCCGCGGCGCTCGGTGCCGGCGTTCTCCTCGTCGCCGCATGCGGCAGCAAGGCGCCGGTCCGGCAGATCGCGCTGACCGAATGCCGGGTGCCGAAGCTCGCCACCGCCGCGCAGTGCGGCACGGTCGAGGTTCCCGAGGACCGCGGGAGATCGTCAGGACGCACATTGGCGATCGCCGTCGTCGTGCTTCCTGCGGCCACGCTGTCGCCGCAACCCGACCCGCTGATCATGCTGCCCGGAGGACCGGGACAATCGTCGGACGCGCTCGCGCCGCTCGCCGGCGCGCTGGGCGGCGTGCGCCGCAACCGCGACATCGTGCTGATCGATCCGCGCGGCACCGGCAAATCGGCGCCGTTGCGCTGCGCCGCACTCGCCCCGCGCGATGCCTTCGATGAGCTGGCGGAAGGAGAGACGATCGCCATCGCGGCGCAGCGTTGCATCGCCGAATTGCGCGCGAGCAGCGACGCGGACCCGGCGCAGTACACGACGTCCGACGTCGCGGCCGATATCGACGCGGTCCGGATTGCGCTCGGTTATGACCGGATCAATCTCTGGGGCGGTTCGTACGGAACCCGCGTCGCGCAGGAATACCTGCGCCGGTATCCGCAGCATGTGCGCAGTGTCGTCCTCGACGGCGCCGCGCCGCCCGCGATGCGGGTCGGCTTCGACCCGTGGCTGTCGCGCGAAGCGGCGCTCGACGAGGTCATCGCCGCTTGCGCGTCAAGTCCGGCTTGCCGGCAGGCCTACCCGGACCTCGACGCCACACTCGAGCGGATTCGCGCCGATCTCGCGCAGGCACGGACGATCACCGTCGCCGATCCGCGGACCGGCGCCCAGCGAACATTCAAGGCGTCGTTCGACACGGTGATCGGCGCGCTGCAGGGCCTCGTCTATGCGCCGGAATTGGCGAGCCTGATCCCTCCCCTGCTCGCGCGCGCAGCGGCCGGCGACTATGCGCCGCTGGCGGCCACAGCGATGCTGCTGAACGACGACGTCGCGAAAACGGTGAATCTCGCGCTGCACTTCGCGGTCACGCTGCGCCGAGGATGCGCCGCGCATCGACGCCGCGGAGACGAGTCGCATGCTGGCGCGGCTGCGCGCGCCGGAGCTGGCGCGGCGCGATCTCGCCGCCTGCGACGGCTGGCCCCGTCCGCCGGTGCCGGCGGACTTCTACGCTCCGGTCGTCAGCGACAAGCCGGTGCTCATCCTGTCGGGCGGCCTCGATCCG
Organism: uncultured beta proteobacterium; assembly: GCA_963697485.1. Lineage (GTDB taxonomy): Bacteria > Pseudomonadota > Gammaproteobacteria > Burkholderiales > Casimicrobiaceae > PALSA-1003. The sequence goes on along the minus strand of CAVOOD010000002.1, from coordinate 670,830 downwards.
GTCACGCCGCCGGCCGGGGGCGAGGAAATCGCCAAGACCTTGTCGCATAGCCGCCACATCGTCGCGGCCGGCTACGGCCATATCGTGTCGCCGCACGCCTGCGCACCGCGACTGATCGAAAAATTCGTCGAGGATGCGGGCTTCGCGACGCTGCCGTCATCGTGCATCGACTACTTCTCGACCAGCGCGCGGCCGCCGCTGTACTCGTCGGTGCTGGAAGCGCGATGATCGTCGTCGACGGACTGGTCAAGGCGTTCGGAAAGCGCGGGGAAATTCGCGCCGTCGACGGCGCGACGTTCACCGCGGACGACGCCGCGATCACCGGCCTGCTGGGACCGAACGGCGCCGGCAAGACGACGGTGCTGCGCATGCTCGCGACCTTGATTCCACCCGACGCCGGCGCCGCGTCGATCGACGGCCTCGATATCGTGCGCGAGCGCGGCGGCGTTCGCGACCGCATCGGCGTACTGTCCGACGCGCGCGGGCTCTATGCGCGATTGACCGCGCGCGAGAACGTGCGCTACTACGGCCGATTGCACGGGCTCGGCGGCACGATGCTGGAGGCGCGCATCGACCTGCTGCTCGGACAACTCGGGCTCGCCGCGCTCGCCGATCGACGCACGCAGGGTTTCTCTCAGGGCGAGAAAATGAAAGTCGCGATCGCCCGCGCGCTGGTGCACGATCCGGCGACGATCATGCTCGACGAGCCGACCGGCGGACTCGACGTCATGAGCATCCGCAGCCTGCGCGAGCAGCTCTTCGCGCTTCGCGCGGCCGGAAAGTGCATCCTGATATCGACCCACGTCATGCAGGAAGTCGCATTGCTGTGCGACCACATCGTCATCCTCGGCCACGGCCGAGTGCGGGCCGCCGGCACCGGCGCCGAGCTGCTGGCGCGCACCGGAGAAGCTTCGCTCGAGGACGCCTTTGTCAGCCTGCTGGGATCCGCGGAAGGCCTCGCGGCGTGAGCGCGCCGGAAAAGGCTCGCATCGGCGCGATCGGCCGCATCTTCACCGTCAGCGGCAAGGAGCTCACCGATACCCTGCGCGACCGGCGCACGATGCTGGTCACCCTGCTGATGGCGATGGCCGCCGGTCCGATCTTCCTCGCGCTGATTCTCAACATGGCGGCGAACCAGGCGGAAAAGGCGCGCGAGCTCAAACTGCCGGTCGACGGGGCCGGCAACGCGCCGGCGCTGATCGCATTTCTCCAGCGGCAGCAGGTCGCGATCGTGGCGGCGCCGAGCGACTACGAGGCGAGGATCCGAAACGGCGATCTCGACGTCGTGCTCGCGATCGATGCGGCATTCGAACAAGACGTCGCCGCGGGCAAGCCGGCGACCGTCAGGCTCGTCTATGACCGCTCGCGCGATCGCGCGCGCGCGGCGATCGACTCGGCCGAATCGCTGCTGCGCGCGTACAACCGGCAATGGGGAACGCAGCGGCTGCTGCTCCGCGGCATCGCGCCGCAAGTCGCTTCGCCGCTCGACGTGCAAGGCGTCGACCTCGCGACGCCGCAACAGAGCGGCGCGCTGATCCTGTTCCTGGTCGCCTACTACGGCCTGTTCGCATCGTTGATGGGCAGCATCGCCGTCGCGCTCGACGCGACCGCAGGAGAGCGCGAGCGCGGCTCGCTCGAGCCGCTGCTCGCGACGCCGCTTTCGACCTTGCAGCTGGCGGTCGGCAAATGGCTCGCGATCGGCACCTTCGACCTCCTGGTCGTGCTGCTGACGCTGGCCGGGTTCTACCTGACGCTCAACTTCGCACCGCTGCCGGCGATCGGCGTGCCGTTTCTGTTCGGCAGCGCCGAGCTGGTCCGCTTTGTGGCGATTCTGCTGCCGCTGGTGATGCTGCTGCCTGCCGTGCTGCTGTACGTCGGGCTGCGCGGCCGCACGCTGAAGGAGGCGCAGAGCAATGTTTCGGCGTTGGTCTTCGTGGTCAGCATCGTCCCGGTCGTGCAGCTTTTCCTGCAGAAAAAGGAACCTGCCTGGCTGCTGTGGGTGCCGGTCTCCAGCCAGTACACGCTGCTCACGCGCGCGCTGCGCGGCGATGCGATCGCGATCGCCGACTGGCTGCAGAGCGCGGCATTGCCACTGCTGCTGACGATGGTCGCGCTGCTGGCCGCGGCGCGGCTTTTGCGCCGCGAGGATGTCTTCGCCGGGCGCTAAAGGGCGATCAGGTGGCGGACTGCGGTCAGCGCGAGACGCGGCGCAGCATGGCGAGCACGCCTGCCCAGTACGACGCCAGAATCAGCAGTACCAGCAGAGACGGATGCGCGCGATAACCGGTGAACGAGGCGACAAGGCTGCCGACGCGACTGCCGTCATCGAGCACGATCGAGGAATCCCAGAGCGGATCGACCAGCGGCGGCAGCAGATCGAACGAGATCAGTTTCTCGACGGCGCCGACCAGAAGCGCGCCGGCGAGCAGCAGCAGCAGGATTTCGCTGAAGCGGAAGAACGCGCGCCACGACACGATCCTGCCGCCCTGCTGCAACACCCAGAACGTCGCCAGCGCGGCGCCCAGGCCGAGCACGAGGATCCCGATAAATCCCCAGAAGCTCGCGTATTGCGTGCCCAGGCCGTACAGGAAGACGACGGCCTCGGAGCTTTCACGCCCGACGGCCAGCGCCACGACGACCAGGAGGCCCCACCAGTTCGCCGCCGACGCGTTTTTCTGCATGTTGTGCTCGAGCTCGCGCTTGAACGTCCGACCGTGCCGCCGCATCCAGAAGACCATCTGCACGATCAGCCCGGCCGCGATCAGCATCATCGCGGTCTGGAAGTACTCGAGGCCCTGGTCGGACAAGGTCCGGGCGATGCCCAGCATCAGCGCGGCGAGCGCCAGCGCCAGAGCGATCCCGGCGCCCACCCCAGCCCACAGGTAGCGCATGCCGCGCTTGACGTCCGGATGCCTGCGCAGCCACGCGTACAGGATGCCGACGACCAGCATCGCCTCGGCCGATTCGCGCCAGATGATAAAAAGGGCATTACCCATGATCGTTGCGCGGCATCGGGCTGAACGTCGGTGGGGATCGGGATCAAGTGCGTATGGTAACGCGAATCGTTCTCATTTTGAAAGCTGCAGCCGGCTATTGGTTCCGCTCGCCGCGCTAACCGAACTGTCGCAGCAGGGCCAGCGGCGGCTGGCGCAACGTGCGCCGGGTGCCCAGCCAGCCGGCGGCAGCCACGCCGAGCGCGCCGCCGACGATGCCGATCGCCCAAAGCCAGGGGTTCCAGCCGAACGGAATGTGAAACACCCGATCGGCCAGCACGTAGGCGGTCGCCGTCGCCCCGCCTGCCGCGACCAGCCCCGCCAAGGCTCCGAGCGCCAGAAATTCGGCCAGTTGCGCGACCGTCAATTGCCGGCGGCTTGCGCCGAGCGTGCGCAGCACGGCCGCGTCGTACAGGCGCTCGTCCTGCGTGGCCGCGATCGCCGCCTCGAGCACCAGCACGCCGCCGGCCAGCGTGAACAGGAACACGAATTCGACGGCGCGGGCGACCTGCTCGACGATCGCGCCGACCTGGTGCAGCATCTCGCCGACGTCGATCGCGAGCACGTTCGGATACTGCGCCAGCAGGCCGTTCAGCCACGCGGGATTGTCCGGCGCGCGCGTCGCGGCGATGTAGGTCGCCGGCAGATTGTCGAGCATCCCCGGCGGGTAGAGCGCGAAGAAATTGACCCGGAAGCTGTCCCAGTCGACCTTGCGCAGGTTCGCCACGCGTGCGCTGACGCGCGTGCCGACGATGTCGTAGGTCAGCACGTCGCCGAGCTTGACGCCCAGCGTTTCGGCGATGCCGTCCTCGAGTGACATGACGCCAGTCTCGCCGGGTTTCCACCACTGTCCGGCGACGACGCGATTGCTGCGCGGCAGCTCTTTCATCCACGACAGGTTGAATTCGCGCTCGGCGAGCCGGCGTGCTCGCGCGTCGGTCAGGCGCGTCGAATCGACGCGGGACGTCGTTGACCGCCACCAGTCGGCCGCGCACCATCGGATAGAGCGGCACGTCGGCTTTGAGCTCGCGCTGGAGCAGCGCGTGCAGGCCTTCGACCTGGTCGGGAAGGATGTTGATCAGGAATACGTTCGGCGCGTCGGGCGGCAGGCTCGCGCGCCAGTTGCGCAGCAAGTCGCCGCGGACCAGGGTCAGCAGCAAGAGCGCCATTAAACCGAGCCCGAGCGCGCCGATCTGCAGGCTCGAGGCCAACGGCCGGCGGCGCAGATTCGCCAGGCCATAGCGCCAGCTGTAGCCGCGTTGCGGCAACAAACGCAAGAGCGCGATCAGCGCCCACGCGATTGCGCCGGCGACCACGAGCAGCCCGGCGATGCCGCCTATCATGATCGCGCCGGTTGTCGCGTCCTGCGCCTGCCATCCGATCAGCAGCGCGATCGTCGCCGCGCCCAGCGCATACGCAAGCCAGCCGCCGGCGCGCGGCAGGCCCAGGTCGCGCCGCAGCACGCGCAGCGGCGGGACGCGAGAGAGCGCGAACAACGGCGGCAGCGCGAAGCCGAACAGCACGGCAATACCGCTCGCCGCGGCGGCGAAGGCCGGCCACGCACCCGGCGGCGGCAGGTCCGCGCTGACGATGCCGCCCAACAGAACGATCAGCAGCTGCTGGCCACCGAGCGCAAGTGCGCAGCCGACAATGCTGGCGCCGACACCCAGCACGAGGAATTGCAGCGCGAACAGCGACAGGATTTGCCGCTGCGGCGCGCCGAGGCAGCGCATCATCGCGGCAGCGTCCAGATGACGGCGCAGATAGCGCGATGCGGCGAGCGCGATGGCGACCGCGGCGAGCATGACCGCGACCAGCGCCGCGAGGCCCAGGAACTGTTCGGCTCGCTCGAGCGTCTGCCGGACTTCGGGCCGCAGGTCGCGGATCGATTCCAGCCGCTGTCCTCGGTCGAGATGCGCCTGCGCCCAGTCGCGGAAGGCACTGATCGCATCGCCCGCGACCAGCAGCCGGTACGAGGCGCGATTGCCCGGCTGCAACAGCCGCGTCGCCGCGACGTCGTCCAGGTTCATCATCAGTCGGGGCCCCAGCGCGAGCAGACCGCTCGTCACCTCGGGGTCCTGCTGCACGATCGCGCCGACGGTCAACGTCGATTCGCCGACGGCGAGCCTCGAGCCTTGCTGCACGCCGAGCCGCGCTGCGAGCCGATTGTCGATCCAGACCTCGCCGGGCGGCGGCACGCCCGGCGCGACTTTGCCCGCCGCATTGGCCGGGTCGACGAGCAGGATCGCGCCGCGCAGCGGGTAGCCGGCGGTGACCGCTTTGACATCGGCCAGCACCGCAGCGCCGGCGCCTCCGGCCGCTTGCACCATGCTGTTGAACTTGATCGCCGGTACCGCGACGAGCCCGCGCGACCGCGCCTCGCGCATGAAGGAATCCGGCAGCGGACGGTCGCCGGAAAGCAGCAGATCGGCGCCGAGCAGCAGGTTCGCCTGCCGCGTCAGCGCGCCCTTGACCCGATCGGTGAAAAAACCGACGGTGCCCACGCTCGCCACCGCGAGGACCAGCGCGGCGATCAGGACGCGCAGCTCGCCGGCGCGCCAATCGCGCGACAACAGCCGCCAGGCGAGTCGCACGGTGTCGGGGATCTTCATGCGCCTGCCGATCCACTGGGGCTGCTTCGCTCGTCGCCGACCAGGCGTCCGGTCGCGAGCGACAATCGTCGGGCGCAGCGCGCAGCGAGCGTGACTTCGTGCGTGACCAGCAGCAAGGTCGTGCTGCGCTCGCGATTCAGGCGGAACATCAGCTCCGCGACTTCGGTGCCGGTCGTGCCGTCGAGGTTGCCGGTCGGTTCGTCGGCCATCAACACCTGCGGCTCGCCGGAAAACGCGCGCGCGATCGCCACGCGCTGCTGCTCGCCGCCCGACAGTTGCTTCGGATAGTGCGTGACCCGGGCGGCGAGCCCGACGCGGGCGAGCCACTCGCGCGCACGCGCGCCGGCGTCGTTCGCGCCGGCGAGCTCCAGCGGCAGCATGACGTTTTCCAGCGCCGTCAGCGCGGGCAGCAACTGGAACGATTGAAAGACGAAGCCGACCCAGCGCTGGCGCAGCGCCGCGCGCGCGTCTTCGGACAAGCCGTTCAATGCGGTGTTGCCGAGCCAGACTTCGCCGGTCGTGGGCCGATCGAGCCCGGCGAGCAATCCCAGCAGCGTCGTCTTGCCCGAGCCCGACGCGCCAACGATTGCGACGCTCTCGCCGGCAGCGATGTCGAAGCTCACGTCGTCCAGGATCTTGAGCGGCGCCTCGCCGCTGATCACCTGCTTGGACAGTCCTGCGGCGCGAATGACCGGATCAGGCATTGGCCGGTTGATTCGCTCGTCGACGGCGCGCGCGACTTCGACGCTGCGATCGCGAATGCGGAAGTCGGAAGAGCGTAGGCGCTGCGCGTCGGATTCATGGGCGTTGCCCTCATTCTACCTTGCCGCCGAAGCGTCCTTTGGCGCCGCCCGCGCCCCGGCTCTACAATGCGTGGTGACTGCCCGTTTTGGTTCGATGTTCGTGCGCACATTCGCCATCGTCGTGTGCTGGGCGCTGCTCGCCGGAGCCATGCCGGCGTCGGGAGAGCGCGCGCCGCCGGTGATCCTGCTGGTCGGCGACAGTGTTTCGGCCGGTTACGGATTGCCGACCGGCGCCGGATGGGCAAGCTTGCTGCAGCAGCGGCTGGACGCGCGACATCTCTCCTATCGCGTCGTCAACGCAAGCATCAGCGGCGACACCACCGCCGGCGGCCGCGCGCGACTCGGCGCGCTGCTGGCGCAGTATCATCCGGCGATTACGATCATCGAGCTCGGCGGCAACGACGGCTTGCGCGGCGGCAGCCTCGACGCGATGCGCGACAATCTCGACGCGATGACGTCGGCAGCGCAGCGCGCCGGCGTCGCGCGTGCTGCTGGTCGGCATCCGCGTTCCCCCGAACTACGGCGCGGCTTACGGGAAGCGCTTCGCCGCCACCTACACCGACGTCGCCCGCGCGCACAAGGTCGCGCTGGTGCCGTTTTTGTTCGAGGGATTCGCCGAAGACGACTCCATGTTCCAGCCCGATCGGATCCATCCGCTGGCGGGCGCACAGGTGAAGATGCTGGACAATGTCTGGCCGATGCTCGCGCCACTGCTCGGGCGAGCGCCAAAGCCGCATGAGCACCGTGCTCTACCCGGGCAGCCGCGTCGATGTCGATGGACTGCCGGCGCACCCCGACCGCATCGACGTGCGCAGCCCCGCGGAATTCGCCGACGATCACATTCCGGGCGCGCGCAATCATCCGGTGCTCGACGACGGCGAGCGCGCCCGGATCGGCATCATGCACGCAGCCTCGCCGTTCGAGGCGCGCAGGGTCGGCGCGGCGCTGGTCGCGCGCAACATCGCGAAAATGCTCGAGACGGCATTCGCCGAGCAGCCACGCGAGTGGAAGCCACTGGTCTACTGCTGGCGCGGCGGCCAGCGCAGCCGCGCGGTCGCGCATGTGCTCAACGAGATCGGATGGCGCGCCGTACAGCTCGACGGCGGTTATCGTGCGTACCGCCGCCATGTCGTCGCGCGGCTCGCAGTCGCGCCGGCACCTTACCGTTTCCGGGTGCTGTGCGCTCTGACCGGCTCGGGAAAAAGCCAGCTGCTCAGCGCGCTGGCCGATGCAGGCGCGCAGACGCTCGATCTCGAGCGCATCGCGCAGCATCGCGGCTCGCTGCTGGGACACGTGCCGGGCACGCCTCAGCCGTCGCAGAAAAAGTTCGAAACCGATCTGCTCGCCGCACTTGGCCTCCTCGACCCCCGCCGCCCGGTCTACGTCGAGGCGGAGAGCAGGCGGATCGGCGCAATCCAGCTGCCCGACGCGTTGCTCGAGCGCATGCACGCCGGCGAGACGATCATCGTGCGCACGCCGCTTCCGCAACGCATCGTGCTGCTCAGATCCGAGTACGGTCACTTCCTGCAAGATCCGGCGCTGCTGCTCGACCGCTTGCGCCCGCTGATTCCGTTGCACGGCAAGGCGGCCTTCGCTCGATGGGAAGCGCTGGCCACGGGAGGCGACTGGGATGCGCTGATCGGCGAGCTGCTCGAAGCGCATTACGATCCGCTGTACGGCACGCTCGATGGCGCGGCATTTCCCCGCCGCGGGTCCGACGTGCCGTGTTCGCCTTGCGCGATCCCTCGCCCGCGGGCTTCGCCGCGCTGGCCGCCGACGTGCTTGCCGCAAGCGACGACTCGCCGGACGGCGCTGCTGGAGCAACGATGAACGATTACCGATTCCGGATTCTGAACGTGTTCGCCCGCGAAGACCGCTTCAGCGGCAACCCGCTCGCGGTGTTCGAAGACGGCGCAAGTCTCGACGAGACGACGATGCAGTCGCTGGCGCTGCAGTTCAATCTCTCCGAGACGACGTTCATCCTGCCGTCGACCGCCGCAACCGCGCGGGTTCGCATCTTCACCCCGTCGTTCGAAATGCCGTTCGCGGGGCATCCGACGCTCGGCACCGCGCATGTCGTGCGCGACACCTTGCGCTGCGGCGACTCGCTGAGCCTGGAAATGCACGCCGGCATCGTGCCTGTCACCGCGAGCGGCGATCGCTGGACGCTGGAAGCCAAAGCGCCGCGCACCCGCGACGTCGCGGCGCCGCGCGATGCGCTGGCCGCGATGCTGGGGCTGTCTGCCGCCGACCTTGGCACGACGCCGCTGTGGATCGACACCGGCAGCGAGCAGCTGGTGATACCTCTGACCAGCACCGATGCGGTGGTCCGTTGCGTACCCGATCCGGCATTGCTGATGCGTCATGCAAGCCTCGATCTGCCCGGGCAGTCGGGCGGCGCGCGCAGCGTCCGCGCGATGGCGTACGTCTGGTCGCGCGCCGGCGAGGGCTCGGTGCTCGCGCGCTTCTTCTTTTCCAAGCAAAGCGCCGTCGTCGAGGATCCGGCCACCGGTTCCGCCTGCGCGAACCTGGGCGGATGGCTGGTCGCGACCGGCGCCGCGCGCCCGCAATCGCTAACCATATCCCAGGGCGAAGCCGTCGGACGGCCGTGCCGCCTCGGCCTCGAGGTCGGCGCCGACGGACGCATTTTGCGTCTCGGGCCGCGTGCTCGAGCTCGGCCGCGGCACAATAAGCCTCTGACGGCGCGTCACGGAGGCGAGCCGCAACAGGCTGTTACAACGGGGGTCGCACGCAAGGTCAACAGCTGGCTACACTGGGCCGTTGATTGCCGATCGGACCCCGTTCGGCCACGCATGCGCGCCCTCATCTCGTTCGCCACGATCGCCGCCGTCCTGTCGCTGGCCACACCGGCAGCCGACGCAGCGATTGCCGGTGCCCTCGGCTACGACGATGCGAGGCACCTGCTCAACCGCACCGGCTTCGGCGCCACCGCAAGCCGAGATCGAACATTACGTCGGCATGTCGCGAGAAGACGCGGCTAAGGCGCTTCTCGGCACCGCGCGGACCGCGGCGGTGACGCCGCCGCCACCGGCGATGGTCGCGACCGGACCGCTGCAGTATCCGCGCCGCGGCACAGGCGCGTCGGACGAGGAACTCAAGATGTTCCGCCAGCAACAGGTCCGCGAAGGCCTGGAGCTGCGCGGCTGGTGGGTCGGCGAAATGCTGTCGACGCCGTCGCCGCTGACCGAGCGGATGACGCTGTTCTGGCACAACCATTTCGTGTCCAGCCAGCAGAAGGTGAAGCTCACCGAGCTGATGTATCGGCAGAACGTCACGCTGCGCGCGCAGGCGCTCGGCAACTTCGGCACGATGCTGCACGCCGTCGCGCGCGATCCGGCGATGATCATCTACCTGGACAGCGCACAGAACCGCAAGGGCGCACCGAACGAGAATTTCGCGCGCGAGCTGATGGAGCTCTTCACGCTGGGCGAAGGCAACTACGGCGAGAGCGACGTCAAGGAAGCGGCGCGCGCGTTCACCGGCTGGAGCCTCGACCGAGAGCGCGGCGAGTTCGTCTTCCGCCGCGGCATGCACGACTACGGAAGCAAGACGGTGCTGGGCAAGACCGGCAATTTCGACGGCGACGACGTCATCGACATTCTGCTCGCGCAACCGTCGACCGCCGAATTCGTCAGCCGCAAGCTGTGGCGCGAGTTCGTCTCGCCCGATCCCGACGCCGCCGAAGTCAAACGCATCGCGGCGCGTTTTCGCGATTCGGGCTACGACATCAAGACCGCGCTGTACGCGTTGCTGACTTCGGACGCGTTCTACGCGCGTGAAAACCGCGGCATGCTGGTCAAGTCGCCGGTCGATCTGGTCGTCGGAACGCTGCGGCAATTCGGCATGCGTCCGGGCGATACGATCCCGTTTGCCGTCGCCGCGGCCGGCATGGGACAGAACCTGTTCGCTCCGCCCAACGTCAGGGGCTGGCCGGGGCCAGGAGACGTGGATCAACACCAGCACCCTGCTCGCGCGCAAGCAGTTTCTCGACCGGCTGATGCGGGCCGAAGGCGGAGCCTCCGGCATGTCGCAATCGACGCCCGGCGACACGATGACGGCATCGGACCGTATGCCGCCGCCGGCGGCTGACGAGACCGAGCAGGCGCGCCGCGCCCGCCTGCTGCGCGCCGTCGATCGCGGCGTGCGCAGCACACAGTTCGACAGCGCGGCGTGGTTCGCGCAGTGGCAAGCGCCGGCCGATGCGCAGAAGCGCAGCGACGAGGCGGTGCGGCTGCTGTTCGCGGTCGCGCCGCAGACGCCGCCGCAAGCGACCGAGCCGCTGGCACTGCGTGCGCGGGCTCGTGCTCGACGCGGCGCTACGAGCTCAAATGAGCGTTGCGAATCGAGGAGGCCCGCATGATGGATCGACGCCGTTTCCTCAAGCTCGCCGCGAGCGTGCGCCGATCGCCGGCACTCGCGCCGGCGCTTGCCGCGACATCGGCCTTCGGCGCCGCGCCGGCCGGCGCCGACTATCGCCGGCTGCTGATACTGATCGAGCTCAAGGGCGGCAACGACGGACTGAACACGCTGGTTCCGTTCGCCGATCCGGCGTATTACGCATTGCGCCCGAAGCTCGCGATCGCGCGCGACTCGGTCGTTCAGCTTTCCGACGCCGTCGGCCTGCATCCCGCCCTCGAGCCGCTGCTGCCGCTGTGGCGCGCTCGTGAGCTCGCCGTGCTTCAGGGCGTCGGCTACCCGGAGCCCAACCTGTCGCATTTTCGCTCGATCGAGATCTGGGATACGGCGTCGGGCAGCCGCCAGTATCTGCAGGACGGCTGGCTGACGCGCACGTTCGCCCTGGCGCCGACGCCGGCGGATTTCGCCGCCGACGGCGTGATCATCGGCTCGCCCGATCTCGGGCCGCTCGTCTGGCGGTGGCACGCGCGCGATCGCGCTGGCCAATACCGAGCAGTTCCTGCGGCAGGCGCGCTTCGCCACCGCCGAAGGGCAGACGCGCAACAAGGCCCTGCAGCACATCCTCAAGGTCGAAGGCGACATCGTGCAGGCGGCGGCGCGCCTCAATCCGACTATGCGTTCAAGACGAGCTTTCCGCAGAGCCCGTTCGGCAACGCGATCCGGACCGCCTGCCAGGTCGTCGCGAATCGTCCGGGTGTGGCGGTCGTACGCGTGACGCAGACGGGCTACGACACCCACAGCGGTCAGGCGCCGACGCAGGCGCGGCTCCTGGGCGAGCTGGCCGGCGGTGTCGTCGCTCTGAAGGATGCCCTCGACGAGCTCGAGCGGTGGGACGATACGCTGGTGCTCACCTATGCCGAATTCGGCCGCCGGCCCAAAGAGAACCTGTCGAACGGCACCGACCACGGCACGGCCAGTGCGCATTTCGTCGCTCGGCGGGCGCGTCGCGGGCGGTCTGTACGGCGAGCATCCGTCGCTCGAGCGCTTGTCCGGCGACGGGAATACCGGATACTCGATCGATTTTCGCAGCGTCTACGCGACAGCGCTCGACCGCTGGTGGAACGTCCCGTCGACCGGCCCGCTCGGCGGCAGATTCGCGCCGCTGCCGCTCCTCAAGACCTAGCCGGCGCTCGACCTTTAGCCGTTCGCGTCCCAGGCTGCGATGAATTCGCGCCAATGCGGCGCGCCGGTGGCGGCGAGCTTCTCGCGCGCGAACGACAGCTCGGTCGCGTACTGCGCCGGGGACAAGGTTCCGCGCAGCAGCTGAAAGCGCAGGTAGACGCAGGTAGGTGTTCATCACGTCGGTCTCGCAATAGCTGCGGATCTCGTCGATCTTGCCCGCCTCGAATGCCGCATGGACTTCGCTGCCGTCCATGCCGAGCTTGCCGGGAAAGCCCGCAAAGCCGCGCGATCGCGTCCAGGCCGGCGCGTCGCCCGCGGCTGGTACATCGACAGCACGTCCATCAGGTCGAGATGCCGCGTGTGATAGCGCCCGAGATAACTGTTGAACTTGAACTCGCGGTCGTCGTCGCCCCAATCCCAGAATCTGCGCCGCGCTGACGCCGTGGATCAGCGCGCGGTGATTGAGTACCGGCAGGTCGAAGCCGCCGCCGTTCCACGAAACCAGCTGCGGCGTATAGCGATCGATCCCGTCGAAAAAACGACGGATCAGCTCGGGCTCGGTGTCGCCCGCCTCACCGAGCGACCAGACGCGGAACGTGCTGCCTTCGCGCAAGCCGCAGGCGATGGCGACGACCCGCTGCAGATGCAGCGGCAGAAAATCGCCGCCGGTCGCCGCCCGCCGCTGCTGCGCGGCCCAGGTAGCGACCTCGGCGTCCGACAGCGTCGCGGGCAGTCGATTCAGCCGGCGCAATGCCCGCGATGTCGGGCACCGTCTCGATGTCGAAGACGAGGGTGGGTGTCATTGGCTTCGGGGCGTCGAACGCGTCGTCAGCGACGCAAACGGGCGCCGGGATGTCGCACTACCCAGGAAAGACTCCGCTCGATAAGTAACGGTCGCCGCGGTCGCAGGCGACGAACACGATCGTCGCGTTCCGTACCTCGTCGGCAATGCGCAGCGCCACCGCGCACGCGCCGCCGGAGGATATGCCGACGAATATGCCCTTCCTCGCGCGCGAGCCGCCGCGCCATCTCTTCGGCATCCGCCTGCGAGACGTTTTCGATGCGGTCTACGCGTTTGCGATCGAAGATCTTCGGCATATACGCCTCCGGCCACTTGCGTATGCCGGGAATCTGCGAGCCTTCGTCGGGCTGGCAGCCGATGATCACGATAGCCGGGTTCTGCTCCTTCAAGTACCGCGACACGCCCATGATCGTGCCGGTCGTGCCCATGCTGGACACGAAATGCGTGATCCGGCCGCCGGTATCGCGCCAGATTTCCGGGCCGGTTCCCTCGTAGTGCGCGAGCGGATTGTCGGGATTGGCGAACTGGTCGAGGATGATGCCCTTGCCGTCGTCACGCATGCGCTCGGCGACGTCGCGCGCGGTCTCCATGCCGCCGGCCTTCGGGGTCAGCACGATCTCGGCGCCGAACGCGCTCATCGTCTGCCGCCGCTCGAGCGACAAATGCTCGGGCATCACCAGGATCATCCGGAAGCCGCGCATCGCGGCGGCCATCGCCAACGCGATACCGGTGTTGCCGCTGGTCGCCTCGATCAGCGTGTCGCCGGGCTTGATCGTCGCCACGCTTCTCGGCTTGCGCAACCATCGAAAGCGCCGGGCGGTCCTTGACCGAGCCGGCAGGATTGTTGCCCTCGAGCTTGACCAGCACGACATTGCCGGACGCGGCGGCCATGCGCTGCAGCTGGACGAGAGGCGTGTTGCCGACGGTTTGTTCGATGGTCTTGTACACGGATGCCATTTTACCCGAGCGACCATGCTCCGATCCCGACGCGCACGTCCGATCGGTGTCTCGCAAAAAGGGCAAACCCCGCGAACGCGGGGTTTGCTTATCGACCGAAGAGCCTTGTTGCGTCTACTTCTTCGCCTTGTCGTCGGCCTTCGCTGCCGCCGCGTCTTTCTTTGCCTGGGCTGCCGCGTCTTTCTTCGCCTTGGCTTCCGCTGCGGCCGCGTCCTTCTTGGCCTTGGCCGCCGCCGCCTTGTCTTCCTTCGCCTTGGCCTTGGCGGCCTTGTCGGCCGCGGCCTTTTCGGCCTTGGTCGGCGTGGCTCCGCTGGTTGCAGCCGCGCCGGCCTTGGTCGAGTCCGCCTTGGCGCTCGCGGCGTCTGCCTTCGCCTTGCCTGCGTTCCAGCCTTCGCCGTGGCGGCGTCGGTTTTCGCTTTGGCTGCGTCCGCCTTCGCCTTGGCTGCGTCTTCCTTCGCCTTGGCTTTCGCTGCCTTGTCCGCCGCGGCCTTTTCTTTCTTGGTCATCTTGGCATCTTTGCCCTTGGCGTCCTTGGCCGCCGCCGCGTCGGTGCCTGCCGCAGCACCGGCCGCTCCGGCTGCCGCAGGCGTTGCCGCCGGCGCGGCGGTCTTGGCCGCGGGCGCAGGTGCGGGGGTGGGCGCCGCGGTTTTCGCGGGGGCGGCAGCGGGCAACGGCGTCGATGCTCCGCTGACCGAGATCAGCCCCTTGATCTTTCCGTAGGTGCCTTCCTTGATGCCGCTCACCTTCATGACATCTTCCGGCGATTTGAACGGGCCGTTGGCGTTGCGGTAGTCGATGATCGCCTGCGCTTTCACCGGCCCGATCTCGGGCAGCGCCTCGAGGTCGGCCAGACTTGCCGTATTGATGTTCACCGCCGCCAAGGCCAGCGCCGAGAACAGCACGGTCACCAGCAGCAGCAAGATTCTTTTCATGGTTGTTTCCCCTGGGTGGAATGATTGGTCCGGGCTCTTCCCGGACTCCTGAAACGCGCGAGCGATGCTAGGGGTTGACCGAAGCCGCCGCAAGCAGCGCCCGGACACAGTTGGCCACGCCCTGCCCGATGCCAACCATCGGCGCGTCGTACCCGGCGGCACGCAGCCGGGCCAGATCGGCTTGCGTGAAGCTCTGGTATCGGGCGGCGAGTCCGGGCGGGAAGGCGACGTACTCGATCGCTCCGGTGCGATGCAATTCGTCGAACGACAGCGCCGCCGCGCCGTCGGCGGCGCGGCAGGCATTGATCGTCGCGGCAGCCACCGCGTTGAAGCTGGCGGCGCTCGCGGTACCGACGTTGAAAATGCCCGAGCGCTCCGGATGGTCGAGAAAGTCCAGGTTGACCTTGACCACGTCGTCGACGCTGATGAAATCGCGGCGCTGCTCGCCCGCGGCGTAACCGCCCGAGCCTTCGAACAGCTGGACCTTGCCGGTGTCCCGATACTGGTTGAAGAAATGCCATACCACGGACGCCATCCTGCCTTTGTGCGCTTCACGCGGTCCGTAGACGTTGAAATAGCGGAAGCCCGCGATCTGCGCGGTTCGCTCCGGCAGCGTCCGGCGCACGTGCTGGTCGAACAACAGCTTCGAATAGCCATAGACGTTGAGCGGGGCCTCGGCCGCCGATTCCTCGCGAAAGACCGGACCGGCGCCGTACACTGCGGCCGACGACGCATAGATGAACGGAATGTCGTTGTCCTGGCAATGCCGCAGCAGCAGCATCGAATAGCGGTAGTTGTTGGCCAGCATGTAGCGCCCGTCGGTCTGCATCGTGTCCGAGCACGCGCCCTGGTGCAGGATCGCCGCGATGTCGTCGTCGAAGTCGCCGTCGACGAGCCGCGTTGGAAATTCGTCCTGGTCGAAGTATTCGGCGATCTCGCAGTCGACCAGATTGCGGAACTTGTCCGCCTGCTGCAGATTGTCGACGGCGATGATCCGGCTCTCGCCGCGCGCGTTGAGTGCCTTGATCACATTCGAGCCGATGAAGCCCGCGGCGCCGGTGACGATGATGTACAAGCGATTCCCTTTAGAGCTCGATGTCGACGCTGCCGACCTCGGTGGTCACGAACGGCACGCGGGCAGTCACCGCGCAGAGTAGCTCATAGCCGACGGTGCTGGCCGCGGCGGCGACATCATCGACCGAAAGCCCTTCGCCCCAAAGCACCGCAGGGCTGCCGATTCCGGCCTCGGGCACGTCGGACAGGTCGACGGTCATCAGGTCCATCGACACGCGCCCCGCAGTGCGCACCTTCCTGCCGCAGACGAGCACCGGCGTGCCGTTCGGCGCGTGGCGCGAATAGCCGTCGGCATAGCCGCAGGCGATCACGCCGACGCGGTGCGCGCGCGCGGCGGTGTAGCCTCCGCCGTAGCCGACGCTGTCGTTGGCTTTCAGGTCCTGAATCGCGATCAGCTCGCTGCGCAAGGTCATCACCGCTTTCAGCCCGAGCATGTCCGCCGTGTCGAACGGAAGCGGCGATGAACCGTACAGCATGATGCCGGGACGGACGTAATCGCCGCCGACGGTCTCGAACTTGATGACGCCGGCGGAGTTCGCCACCGAGCGAGGATACGACAGACCGCTGCACGCACGCTCGAACGCCTGCAGCTGCTCCTGCACACCGTCGTCCTCGTCGGCGCGAGCAAGATGCGTCATCAGCCGCAGCGCGGCGACGCTGCTCGCCCGCGACAGGCGCTCGGCGATGTCGCGCACCTGGTCCGGCTTGAATCCGAGCCGGTTCATCCCGGTGTTGACCTTGATGAAGACCTCGAGCGGGCGGGCCAGACTTGTCGACTCCAGCATGCGAACTTGCTCGTTGTGGTGCACGACAACCGCAAGACGGCGCGCCGCGATCTCCGGCAACTCGCCGGTGCCGAAAAAACCTTCGAGCAACAGAATTCTGCGCGCATAGTGATGCTCGCGCAGCGCGACCGCTGCGTCGAGCTCGAGCAGCGCGAGGCCGTCGGCATCGGCCAGCGCGGGCAGCACGCGCATCAGGCCGTGCCCGTAAGCGTTGGCTTTGACTACGGCTAGAATCTGGGCGCTTGGCGCACGTTCGCGCGCAACGCGGAGATTGGCGCGCAGCGCGGCGAGATTGATCTGTGCGAGGATCGGACGCGTCACGGTCGAACGGCGCGGGTCTGTTGGCGAACCTTGGCCGGGCGGTTTGGTCTGAAAAGAGAAAACGTGGTATAAGGCGCGAGCCGCGAGCGCCGGCCAGTTCGTTTTATTATACACAAGCGCAGCGCGCGTCTCCCGGCTTCCGCCGCCGGCGCCGCCTACAAGAGCGCACGCGCCTACTGAGGACAATGAGAGCCGGGTTCTACACGATAATGGCGGCGCAGTTTTTTTCGTCGCTCGCCGACAACGCGCTGCTTGTCGCAGCAATCCAATTGTTGCGCGACCTCGAATCGCCTGCGTGGATGACGCCGGCGCTCAAGCAGTGCTTCGTCGTCTCGTACGTCCTCCTGGCGCCGCTGGTCGGCGCGCTGGCCGACTCGATGCCCAAAGGCCGCGTGATGCTGATAACCAACGGCATCAAGATCGTCGGCTGCTCGCTGATGCTGATGATGTTCCATCCGCTGATCGCGTATGCGATCGTCGGCCTCGGCGCAGCCGCGTATTCGCCGGCGAAGTACGGCATCCTGACCGAGCTCCTGCCGCCGCGGCAGCTCGTCGTCGCCAACGGCTGGATCGAGGGCACGACGGTGGTGTCGATCATCCTCGGCGTGCTGATGGGCGGCGCGCTGATCAGCGGGCCGGTGTCCAGCGCGCTGCTCGCCATCGACATTCCCCGCATCGATACCGGCATTGACACGCCGCCGGAGGCTGCGATCGCGGTGATCATGGGTACTTATGCGATCGCCGCACTGTTCAACTGGTATATCCCCGACACTGGCGTCGACCACCGGATGCCGAGCAAGAATCCGATCTTCCTGATCCGCGAATTCGGCCACTGCTGTGCGCTGCTCTGGCGCGACAAGCTCGGGCAGATCTCGCTGGCGACGACGACGCTGTTCTGGGGCGCCGGCGCGACCCTGCAGTTCATCGTCATCGATTGGGCCGCGTCGCACCTTTGCTACAACCTTTCCCGCGCCTCGTACCTGCAGGGCGTCGTCGCCATCGGCATCGCGCTCGGCGCGGTCGCGGCGGCGCGGTTCGTGTCGCTGAAGAACGCCGTCAAGGTGCTCCCGCTCGGCGTCCTGATGGGCATCGCGGTCATCATCATGATCTTCGTACAGAAGCTCGAGACCTCGGTGCTTTTGATGACGCTGATAGGCGCGCTCGCCGGGTTCTTCGTCGTGCCGATGAACGCCGTCCTGCAGCATCGCGGGCACGTGCTGATGGGCGCCGGCCATTCGATTGCGGTGCAGAATTTCAACGAGAACATCGGCGTCCTGGTGATGTTGTCGTTCTACGCGCTGCTGGTCTTCCTGGGGCTGTCGACCAACGAGGTCATCGTGCTGTTCGGGCTGTTCGTCGCCGGGACGATGGCACTGGTCATGTGGCGGCACAGGATCAACGTCGCTACCGGCGACCTGCTGCAGCTGCTCGCAGGCGGCGATCGCCCTCACACCGGCGCGGCGACGCGCGGCACCAAGGCTTAAGGCTGACGGCGAGAGCCCGAAGGCTCTAGAGCATTACCGGCTGGTCCGACAGCTCGTTCCCGCCGGCCTCCGAGCGCGGAAAATGGCGGGCGAGAAGAGCGCTGACCGCTTCGATCCCGGCAACCGCGCCCTCCTCGAAACGGCCTTCGCCGAAGGCGGACTCCATCGTCTGGCAGATGTCCCGCCATGCCGCCTCGCCCACCTTGCGATGAATGCCGCGATCGGCGACGATTTCGACGTCCTTGTCGGCGAGCAGCACGTAGACCAGGACACCGCTGTTGTGCTCGGTATCCCAGACGCGCAGGCGGCCGAACGTTTCGAGGGCGCGTGCGCCTGGCGTCTCGTGCTGCAGAACCAGTGACAGCGGCAGCGCGGCTTCGACGGCGAAACAGACCTGGCCGACATGTCTGCGTTCGCCATCGGCGATCGTGCGTTGTATCCGATCCAGCGCGGCCGGCGGAAAGACACGACGGGCTGTCCGGTGATCGGTGACCAGATGCCGCCAGAACCGCCAGGGACGCTGTGCGAGTGTGCTCATCGCAGTCCTAGTTCCAGCCACCGGACGCGCCGCCGCCGCCGAAGCTGCCGCCGCCGCCGCTGAAACCTCCGCCGCCGCCGAAGCCTCCGCCGCCGAATCCGCCGCCACCGCCCGGTATGAAAATGCCCGGTCCGCCACGTCCCGCGATCCCGGTAAACAGCATGACGATGAAGCCGATGACTGCAGCGACACCGGCGATCAGCAGCGAACTGGCGACGAACCAGGCGATCGCGCCGACGATGCCGCCGCCCAACACCGAACCCCCGACCTTGCCGAAGACCGAGCGCAGCACGCTGCCGAGGATGGGCACGGCGACCAGCAGCACGATCAGCATCGTGCCGAAATCGAAATGCCGCGCCGGCGCCGCCCTGCGCTGCGGGGTCAGCGCCGGCAGCGGCTCGCCGGCACCGACGACCTCGATGATCCGGTCGACGCCGGCGTTGATGCCCGCGGCGAAATTGCCTTTACTGAATTCGGGAGCGATGTTTTCGGCGATGATCCGGCGCGACGTGACGTCGGTCAGGACACCCTCGAGACCGTAGCCGACTTCGATGCGGATGCGCTTGTCGCTCTTGGCGACGAGCAGGATCGCGCCGTTGTCCTTGCCCTTCTGGCCGATTTTCCAGGCCTCTGCAACCCGGAGCGAGTACTGCTCGATCGGCTCCGGCGCGGTCGTCGGCACGATCAGCACGGCCAGCTGGTTGGTCGTGCGAGCTTCCCAGTCGCGCAGCTTGGCCTCGAGTGCCTGGCGCTCGGAAGCCGAGAGCGTGCCGGTCTGGTCGGTGACCGCGCTGGTCAGCGGCGGGACGGGCGCGAGCCCGTCCTTGGGCGCGTCGGTCGCGGCGAACGCGAACGACGCCAGCATGACGAACGTCAGCAGCGCCAGGCCGCGGCCGAGCAGGCGGGAGTGGGTCATCAACGGCGGCGCAGCCGCATCGCCGCGCGGCACACCGCGCGGCGTGCGGTGTTCAGCTCTTCGGCGCCGGTGCCGGCGCGGGCGCCGGTTGCGCAGGCGGCTTGCTGAAATCGACCTTCGGCGGCGCGCTGATCGCCTTTTCGTTGTCGACGGTGAAGTTCGGCTTCACTTCCATCTTGAACACCATGGCGGTCAGATTGGTCGGGAACGAGCGCACCGTCGTGTTGTACTCCTGCACGGCCTTGATGAAGCGGTTGCGCGCGACGGTGATGCGGTTCTCCGTTCCCTCGAGCTGCGCGGTCAGGTCGCGGAACAGCGCGTCGGACTTCAACTGCGGATAGTTTTCGGAGACGACCAGCAGCCGCGACAGCGCTGACTGCAACTCGCCCTGCGCGGCCTGGAACTTGGCGAATGCCGCCGGATCGTTGAGCAGCTTCCGGTGTCGCCTTGATGCTGCCCACGCTGGCTCGCGCGTTGGTCACCTCGGTCAGCACCTGCTGTTCCTGGGCGGCGTAGCCCTTGACGGTGTTGACCAGGTTCGGCACCAGGTCGGCGCGCCGCTGGTACTGGTTGACCACCTCCGACCACGCCGACTTGATCTGCTCGTCCTGCCGCTGCAGATCGTTGTAGCCGCAGCCGGACAGGAGCAGCGTCGCGAACACCGCGGCGAAGACCGCCGTGGCCAGGCCAGAATTCTTGCGCATGCCATTCCCTCCCAGAGTTGCCACGCGTTCAATGTCCGGCGGGGCGCGTTCCTCGGGCAAGCTTGCCCGCCGGCCTTTATTTGGGGGCTGCCGCCGCGCTTTGCAAGCCGCCGGCGTCGTGCAGAGCGCGAATCGTCGCCCGCGCGAGGCAGAGATCTTCCCATGCCTTGGCTTTGTCGGGCAAGTTGCGCAAAAGATACGCCGGATGATAGGTGACGATCAGCGGCACGCCCTGGTAGCGGTGCACGCGCCCGCGCAGGCTCGCGATCGTCGCGTCGACGGCGAGCAGTGTCGTCGCCGCGCTCTTGCCGAGCGCGACGATCAGCTTCGGACGTATCAGCGCAATCTGCCGGTCCAGATACGGCCGGCAGGCATCGACCTCGCCCGGTTCGGGCGTGCGGTTGCCGGGCGGACGGCATTTGAGCACGTTGGCGATGTAGACGTTGGTCTCGCGCCGCATGCCCAGCGCGGCGAGCATGTTGTCGAGCAGCCGTCCCGCCTGCCCGACGAATGGCTCGCCCCTGGCGTCCTCTTCGGCGCCCGGCGCCTCGCCGACGAACATCCATTCGGCGCCGGCGTCGCCGACGCCCGGCACCGCCTGCCGGCGCGAGCGGCACAATCCGCACGCGGTGCACGCCTGCACATCGGCGGCGAAATTCGACCAGCCGAGCGTCGCGATGTGCGCAATGCGATCCACCGCCCCGGACGCCGGCGCGGTGCGTACCGGATCGACGGCGGCATCGCGCAGCAGCGGCGGCGGCGCGACCTCGGCCGGCGGCGGGCGCAGCCGCCATACCGGGAGCAAACCCAGCTCGCGCAGAATGTCGCTGCGATCAACCACGTGCGTCGCCCCCGAGACGGCGACGCATCACCAGTGCATCTTCGCGTCCCCCGGCGCCGGCCGGCGCAGGATAGTAGCCGGCGCGACGCGCGACGGGGGCGAATCCCTCGCGCAGATAAAGCGCGATCGCCGCATGATTCGATTCGCGGACTTCGAGAAAGCATTGCTCGGCGCCGACGCCGATCGCGTCGTCGAGCATCCGTCGCAACAACCTGCGGCCGAGGCCCCGCCGGCGCGCCGGCGCCGCAACCGTCAGATTCAAGAGCTGCGCCTCGCCCGGCGCGAGCATCAGCACGCCGTAGGCGACGACACTGCGGTCGAGCTCGCCGACCAGCGTCCCGTAACCGGCGGCGAAGGCATCGCGGAAATTGCCCTCAGTCCATGGCGCCGCATGCGAAGCCTGCTCCAGCGCGGCGACCGCCGGCAAATCCTCCTCCCGCATCGGCCTCCAGATCACCGTTGCTTCGATGCCCGTCTCGACGCCGGCGCTCATCGCGGCCGTCCCAAGGCGCGCTCGGCGCTGGTCAGCGCAACCTTGTGCCGCAGGTAAATCGGTGCCGCATCCCGCGCGTCGACCCCCTCGCCACCGGCGAGACGAGGCAGCGCGAGCGTGCCGATCGCCGTCGCGGTCGGGAATAGCATCGGCTCGCACGAGGCGAGCGCCGGAAGGCAACGTTCACGCAGCGCCGGATAGGCGGCGAAGCCGCTGCCGACGCCGGTCCAGCCGCCGCCGTCCGGCAGTGTCACCGCGGCCGGCCCGGTCACCGCCGGCGCGACGACCTCATGCCAGCGCGCGCCGTCATGCCGGTAGGCGGCAACATAGACTTCCTGCGCTCGCGCGTCGAGCGCCGCGATGACCTTGTCCGCCGCGTGCCGTTGTCGAGCCGTCTCAGCCAGCGCTTCCAGCGTCGAGACGCCGATCACCGGGAGTCCGGCGCCGAGCGCCAGGCCCTGCGCGACGCCGCACGCGATCCGCAGTCCGGTGAATGCACCCGGCCCCGCGCCGAACGCCACACCGTCCAGCCGCGCGAGCGTCACGCCGTGGTCGTCGAGCAGACCGCGAATCATCGGCAGCAGCAATTCGGAGTGACGGTGTCCCGCGACAAGCGAGCGCTCGTCCCAGGCCAGGCCATCGCCGAGCGCGACTGCGCAGGTCTCCGTCGAGGTATCGATGGCGAGGATCCGCATCGGCGCATTTTACCGTGCAGGGGTTACGCCATGTCGCGCATGGCCGCGCCGGTACAATGCTCGATTTACTCCGCGTTCGGCGCGGCAGGGCATGAATACGGTCCTCATCACCGCGCTCGATCAGGAAGGCCGCGGCATCGCGCGCATCGACGGCAAGGCGGTGTTCGTCGAAGGGGCCCTGGTCGGCGAGCGCGTCACCATCGAGATTTATCGCAAGCGGCCGACCTACGAGCTCGCGCGCGCGACCGGCATCCTGCGCGCCAGCCCTTCACGCGTCGCGCCGCTTTGCCCGCATTTCGGCGTCTGCGGCGGCTGCAGCCTGCAGCATCTGGACGCGGCGGCGCAGGTCGCCGCCAAGCAGCGCGTGCTCGAGGACGCGCTCTGGCATATCGGGCGCGTGCGCGCGGGCGAGCTGCTGGCGCCGATCCACGGACCGGCGTGGGGCTACCGGCAGCGGGCGCGGCTGTCGGTGCGCCACGTCCCCAAAAAAGGCGGCGTGCTGGTCGGCTTCCACGAGAGGAAGTCGAGCTTCATCACCGACATGCGCACCTGCCCGGTGCTGCCGCCGCATATCTCGTCGCTGCTGCCGGCGCTGCGCGAGCTGATCGGCGGCCTGTCGATGCGCGATCGCCTGCCGCAGATCGAGCTCGCGGTCGGCGACGACGCCGACGACGGGACCGGGAACGAGGTGCTGGTGTTGCGCAACCTCGACGCACCGACGACCGATGATGAGCGCGCGCTGGCAGACTTCGCCGATCGCCACGGCGTGCGGCTCTACCTGCAGCCAAAGGGACCCGACACCGTGCAGGCGTTCCATCCGCCGCGCCCGCACCTTGGGCTATGCGCTCCCCGATTTCGGCGTGCGCATCGAGTTTCAGCCGACCGACTTCACGCAGGTCAACGTCGCGATGAATCGCATGCTGGTGCGCCGCGCGGTCGGCATGCTCGAGCCGACGGACGGGCGATGCGGTCGCCGACTTCTTCTGCGGACTGGGCAACTTCACGCCTGCCGATCGCCCGGCGCGGGGCGCGACGTCGTCGGCGTCGAGGGCAGCGCGGCGCTGGTGCGCCGGGCGCAAGCCAACGCGCAAGCCAACGGTCTCGCGCGATCGTGCGCGCTTCGTCGCCGCCGATCTGTTCGAGGCGACGCCGGCGAGCATCGAGGCGCTGGGCGCGATCGACAAGGCGCTGCTCGATCCGCCGCGCGAAGGCGCGATCGCGCTGGTCAAGGCGCTGCCGGAAGCACGGCTGTCGCGCCTCGTCTATGTCTCGTGCAATCCGGCTACGCTCGCCCGCGACGCGTCGGTGCTGGTGCACGAGCGCGGCTTCGCGTTGCGCAAGGCGGGGATCGTCAACCTGTTCCCGCACACGGCGCACGTCGAGTCGGTCGCGCTGTTCACCCGCTGAGCAGCCGCCAATAAAAAGGGCGCCCGAAGGCGCCCTTTGGGGCAGCTGAAGCCCTCAGTCGCGCTGGCCGGAGAAGATCAGCAGCAGATTGAGGATGTTGACGAAGATGTTGTAGATGTCGAGGAACAGCGCCAGCGTGGCCATGATGTAGTTGGTCTGGCCGCCGCGGACGATCGAGCTGACGTCGTGGAGCAAATAAGCCGAGAAGATCAGCACGGCAATCGCCGAGACCGTCACCGACAGCGCCGGGATCTGCAGGAACAGGTTCGCCAGCGACGCGATAATCAGCAGGACCAGCCCGACGAACAGGAATTTGCCGAGGAAGCTGAAGTCCCGCTTCGATACGGTCGCGATCGTCGCCATGACGAAAAAGACCGCCGCGGTCATGCCGCCGGCCAATGCCACCAGCTGCCCGCCATTCCTGACCTGCGCCGCGTACTGCAGCATCGGCGCCAGCATCACGCCCGAGACGAAGGTGAAGCCGAATATCGCGAGCACGCCCCAGCTGCTGTTGCGCAGCGCCGAGACGACGAACAGCATGCCGAACATCGCGCCGAACATCAGCAGCGGCGCCATGATCGGCGAGGTCTTGAACAGGCCGGCGAAGTTGATCGACGTGCCGAACCATGCGCCGGCGATCGTCGGCAGCATCGACAGCGCGAGCAGCCAGTAGGTGTTGCGCAGAACGTTCTTCTGCTGGTCGCTCGTGACGATCGTCGCGCCGGACTGCGCGGGCGGCGCCGGCTGTTGCCATCCGGGCTGGGCGCTATCGATCGGAACGGGCTTCAGTTGCGGTTCCATCAGATTTCCTTTTCCAAGGTGACGGATTCCCGTCACGTGCGCTTAGACTAGCAGAAATACCCCAGGTTTCAACTGTGTTCGCTATAGGGCGATAAGTGCAATATGCCGCCTCGCGCGCCCAATTCAAGCGCCTGGCTGCCGTACTACCGCTCCCCCTGCGAGGGCCGGTGACCGCGGTGCTATGATTTTGGCCTGCCGGGCACGCCGGCGCGCATCACCCAGGAAGGTTGGCAGAGCGGTTGAATGCACCGGACTTGAAATCCGGCGTGTCGGCAACGGCACCGTGAGTTCGAATCTCACACCTTCCGCCAAATCCCGCTCGACTGCGCCCCAAACCGAGCGAGCAGGGATTCTTCCCAATGTAGGTGATTGGCGCACCGACCGGGCCGATCGGCGTCCAGCGATCTTGGCCAGCCATCGACCCGGACGAAAGCAGCGCGCCTGCGCACGCGAAGATAACGAAAATCAATCGATGAATCATTGGAACATCCTTGCCGATAGCATGATGTCGGCGAAATGGCGAACGGTGAGAGCCAATGAAGCGCTGACGCCGTCTGGACGTAACGGGCGCATTCGTGAATCGACGGTCTTTGGTGCCCGCCGAGGAGCGTTCGTGTTGACCGCGTTGTGCAGCATCAGAAATCTTGTGGAACGATCTGAGTGATCCGGCCCCCGGGCAAAAGTATCGTTCCGGTCGTGGGAGACGAAAAGGTCACGGTCGCGACGCCATCGTCGCCTGCAGCCGATGGTAGTTGCCACATTGCGCAAGAGATGCATTGGCCATCTGCGAATTTGAGCAAATTACCGGTGGTGCTGTTATTCATGTAAGGGCCGATTAGAAGGTACCACTGTGGCAAACCGGATCCCGTATAGCTGAAGACTGTCATAAGAAGCACGTCATGCTTGACGGCGATGGCGTAGCCACTCCCTGATTGCGTCGGGTCCCACCACATCCCCTCAACGGGCAATACCCCATTCGAGACTCCGCTCACGGTGAATGCGGCGGACTCTTCGTGATCTAGGACTCCATCCACTGTCCTCGTATAGTTGACCGTATAGTCACCAAGGGGCAACAGCGGAAGAGTAAAGGTAAACGCCCTCACTACGGGCGAACTGTCGAAGCAGATAAAGTGGGGCAACGCGACAGCGATTGACACGACCGGATAGGCAATGTTCACGGACGTGCTGGCAAACCGCATGGCGCCAATGGCATCGTCCACGGGGTTACTACCGAAAGCGCAAACCTCGACTGGAACGTCGATTTGGATCGGCGTTAAGGCTGTTGGCTGAGCCGGACGAATGACGATCGCGTCCGCAACGTTGTTGCTGGGCGCGACGATGACCGTCATTGTGGCAATAGGCGCAGTTCCGGGTTGAATGAAGACCACGAACGTATAGGTTCCAGTCGGTAGCGGGCCTACCGGTTCAGTGGCCACACCCGGCGGATTGGGGAAACCAGTACCAGTGTTGTCGATGGTGACAGTCACCGTGTTGCCGGACACTGAATGTGATTGCGTGCGAACCATATACTGCGGCAAGTAGACTTGGACGAAGATGACGTCCCCCGGCGTGGGAGCCGACGGTGTGATCGTCACGTCCTGACCCTGTACCGAGAAACTGGCAAGAAGAGAAAGAAGCAGTGGCACTAGGATGCGCATGGCGATGTCCCGATGGTTCGGCTGTGGGACGAAGATTTCCCGTGTAGCCACATTGTGCGCCCTGACGAACCAAGCTAGCCGGCGACCGTAAGGACGGCGCAAGCGTACTGGCAAAGACCCCGGCTCTCGGCCGGGCGCGTTAACCGCTATGTTCGCCAACGCACAGATGACGCCCCGAGGGCCCGGCATGCTAGGCACTATTGCATAGCAAAACCATAGCCCTACGTCGCCGCAACGCGACGCACCCCGGCCTTGCGCTTACAAGATGGAGGTAAATATGATTCGCAGACATCTGGCCGTCCTGGCGAGCACGGGCCTTGCAGCGCTTCTTTCTGTGTCCGCTCCGGTTTCGGCTGCCATCGCACCGTCGCTCGGGTCGACCGGCCCCTACGGTGTCGTTTCCAGCACTTTCACGAATTCCAATACTTCACCGCAAACCATCATCAATGGCGATGTCTGCTATACGACTCCGCCCACGACGCCGCCGCTGACGATTACCGGCACAACAACGACGCCTTGTCCTCCATCGGTCGGGGCCGACCAGGGGCTCGCCACGGCGAACCTGCTTGGCCAGCTCTGCACTTCCCTCGGCGCGGGTGCCGTTGCTCTGGATTCGGTGATTGTCGGCGGCAATCCGCCGGGAACCATTCCTCCGGGGTGCTATTCCAGCGGCGGCGCGATGAACGTGACGCTGTCGACGACGGTGACCCTCAACGGCGCCGGTGTTTACATCTTTAGGCCCGGTGGCGCGCTCAATACGGGAGCCAATTCTCTGGTGGTCCTGGCAGGCGGCGCTTGCGCGTCCGATGTGTTCTGGGTTCCCGTCGGCGCAACGACCCTCGGGGCAAACGCCTCGTTGTCGCTGACGCCCACATTTGTGGGAAACATCCTCGATGCGGCCGGCATCACGATAGGAAATTTCGCGAACTTGACCGGACGGGCCCTGGCGTTCGGCGGAACGGTGACGACCGATGCGGACACGATTACCGTTCCCAACTGTGCCTCGTTCGTAGCTCCCGCCGCGGCCATTCCCGCACTTTCCGAATGGACGATCGCCCTGCTTGCCGCTTTCCTCGGTTTCGCGGCCTTCGCAGTGATCCGCCGGAAGGCAGCGCACGCCAAGCGCCGCGGGTAGGTCGCTACCGCGGCGCGACCGCGCACCATCAGGCGCGGGCCGCGGCCGCGCCTGCCTGCCCGGTCAGAATGTGACCTGATCGATCGTCGTCAGCGTGACCGCCTGGCTGATACGCGGCACATTGGCCAGATGCCACGCGGTGTATTGCTCCGCATAAGGGATGTCCGCCGATATGGCGTCCACCGGAACGATCACTTTCAGTCCTTTGAGCGCGGCGGTGCTGGCCGTGTACAGCACTGCGCCGTGCGCGGCGGCGCCGACGACGATAACTGTCTTGGTGCCTTTCTCCTTCAGGATCTTTTCGAGATCGGTGCCGGCGAACTTGTCGACGCCCGAGGACACGATAGGCTCGTTGGCGGCCGGAGCGAGAGCCTGAGGGATATCGGCGGGCTTGCCTCCGCCGCCAAGGCTGAAGACCACCGGAACGCCTGCCGTCCGCGCCGCCGTCAAGAACGTCTTGACCCTGGGGATCGACGCTACGCAGCGCGGCCTGCTTTGCATGTTGCACGTCTGCTCGTTGAAATCGAGCATCAGCAGCGCGGTCGTGTTCTTGTCGATCGTGACCGACATCAAAGGCGGGCGCGGGGGCGCGGTTATCGAGCTCCATTGATCGACGACCGACTGCGCATGCGCAGATTGAACGCCAAAGCAGCTTGCAATGGCGGCGATCGTCGCGGCATTGCTCAGCGCCAGCAGGATTCGCGTCGACATGATCTTCCTCTCGCGGTCAGGACGAAAGCCCGGGTTTATCGATGAAAACTTACTTGCGCAGCCGCGCGAAGTCAATGGCTCGCTTTACGCGCACTTACTGCAGAATCTTGACGTTCTCGACGTCGGGAAAACACCCGCTGTCGCGTGCGGCGATCTGGAACGCCAGGAACTGCGGGAGCGTCTCGCGCGTCGGCGCTTCCTCGGTCGCCACCCTGGTATCGATGACGACCACCCGCTTGTAGCCCTGGTAGGCACCGGCCTTGTTCCGGACGTTGTATTCGGCGCACATGCCGGTCTGCTTGGGGCTCAATTCGGCGTTGCGCAATTGCATCGACGCAGGATCGCTGAGCGTCCGTTTCAGCGTTTCGGTGTACTGCCGCAGCAGGTTCGCGCGCTCCGCCTGCTGTTGCTCGGGACTGGGCGGCGCGGCCGCCGCCCGCGCCACCTCCTGCTCGTGCTCGGCCGCCTCGTTGACCAGCCGCTCGAAGGCCTCGGCCGCGGCGCCTTCGCGCATGCGGCGGTCCTTTTGCTGCTCTTCGGCCAGAGACTTCTCGAGCGCCTGGCGCAGCGCCGTCTCTCGCGCGATCCTTTCCTGTTCGCGCTGCTCGCTCGTCTTGCCGCAGCCTGCAATGCAGACTAGCAGCAAGGCCACCAGCACGTAGCGGATTGGCGGCATGTCTTTCCTTCTTCAATCAGGCGCCCCGGCCACGGTCTAGAGCACGGTTTCCCAGCGCCGGCTCAACCGGGTCGCGCCATTGATGATACCGACCATCGAATAGGTCTGCGGAAAATTGCCCCAGAGCTCGCCGGTCGCGGGATCGATGTCCTCGGATAGGAGGCCCAAAGGATTTCTCGCCGCGATCAGCCCTTCGAACAGCTCGCGCGCTTCGCCGGTGTCACCGGCGCGTGCGAGTGCGTCGATCAGCCAGAACGTGCAGGCGGTGAACGCCATTTTGGGCGTGCCGAAATCGTCGGCGGTCGCATAGCGGTACAGATGGCCGCCGCGCAGCAGCTCGCCACGCACGGCGGCAAGCGTCGATCGCCAGCGCGGATCGTCGGCGCCCACCAGGCCGACTTCGCTCATCAACAGCACGCTGGCGTCCAGGTGCTCGCCGCGGAAGACGTCGACGAACGCCTGCCGCTGCGGGTTCCATGCAAGCTCGAGTATCGTCGCCTTGATCGCATCGGCGCGGCTGCGCCATTCGCTTGCCCGGTCGGGACGACCGAGGTGCAGAGCGATCTTCGCCAGGCGGTCGCAAGCGGCCCAGCACATCACCGTCGACGACGTATGCACGCCGCTGCGCGTGCGCAGCTCCCAGATCCCCGCGTCGGGCTTGTCGTGCAACGCGAACGCGCGCTCCCCAAGCCATTCCAGGCGCAGGAAATCCTCGATGCCCGCCGGATGCAGCAGCCTGCGATCGAAGAAGGCCTGCGTCGCAGCGAGGATCGCGTGGCCGTACACGTCGTGCTGCCGGTGCTCGTAGGCCTGGTTGCCGACGCGGACCGGCCCCATGCCGCAATAGCCCGGCAAGGTGTCGACGAAGCGCTCGACGACCTCGCTCTCCAGGCTGATGCCGTACAAGGGCTGCAGGTGGCCCTGCAAGGCCGCGGTGTCGGCGACATTGAACAGATACCGGAGATAATTCTCCATCGTGGCGACTTCGGACAGCCCGTTCAGCGCGCGGACGACGAAAAAAGCGTCGCGCAGCCAGCAGTAGCGGTAATCCCAGCAGCGCTCGGTCCCCGGCGCCTCCGGAATGCTGGTCGTCATCGCGGCCATGATCGCGCCGGTTTCCTCGAACATGCAGAGCTTCAGCGTGATCGCGGCGCGGATCACGGCATCCTGCCACTCCAGCGGCACCGCCAGCGCGCGCGACCAGTGCTGCCAGTATTCGGCGGTGCGCTCCTCGAAATCGCGCGCAGTTTCGGCGATGCCGGTGGCGATCGTCTCGTCGACGCCGAAGATCAGATTGGCCGGCCGGTCGAGCAGATGGTAGGTCTCGTCGAGGATGTAGGTGATCGGCATGTCGCAGGTCAGCCGCAAAGACTGCGTCGGATGCACATACCGGATATGGTTGCTGCCGCGGGTGAATTCGGGTCGCGCCGCGCCGTACTCGAAGCTGGGCCGCACGCGTATGCGCACGCGCGGCCGTCCGGAAAGCGGAGTGATCCGCCGGATGAACAGCAACGGGCGAAATACGCGGCCGCGGTCGCGCAGGCGCGGCGCGAAGTCGGTGATCCGCACCCCGTGTCCCTGTCGGTCGAACAGGTCGGTGACCAGTATCGCCGTGTTGGTGACGTAATGCTGCGTCGCCCGGGCGAAGTCCTCGATCTCGATGTCGAATGCGCCGCGCGCGGCATCGTCGCGCTGCGCACCGCCGAGCAGCGCGTGGAATACCGGGTCGCCGTCCGGTCGCGGCAGGCAGCACCAGACGATAGTGCCCGCGCTCGTCGACCAGCGCGTTGAACGCGCAGTTCCCGATGACGCCCAGCGAAAGATTCGGCGCCATGCGGCCGGCGGCCTCGCTCATCGCGGTATCGGGGACGCGGTTGCGCCGAACGGCCGGGACGGATGCCTGCCGCCATCGAGCATCGCGACCAGCCGGCGCACCAGCCGGGCAACCTCGGCCTGGTTCTTCAGATACATTTCGGCGGCGCTCTTCCGCTTCCGCCCGACCCGGATCGACAGAACCTCCGGCATGCGCATGCGGAACACGTCCTCGTCGGTGACGTCGTCGCCGATGTACATCGCCCGAGCGCAGCCGGAGAGGCCGAGCAGGCTTTGCAGCGCCTCGCCCTTGTGCGGCGCATCGGGCGCCAGCAGGTTGAGCACGCGCTTGCCGTGCACGATGTCGGGCGTCGGAACGAGCCGGC
This sequence comes from uncultured beta proteobacterium, assembly GCA_963697485.1. Lineage (GTDB taxonomy): Bacteria > Pseudomonadota > Gammaproteobacteria > Burkholderiales > Casimicrobiaceae > PALSA-1003. The sequence goes on along the minus strand of CAVOOD010000002.1, from coordinate 639,735 downwards.
TGACGCGCTGCTCGAGCAATTGCCGCGCCAGCGCCGGCCGCGCCGCGTGCCGGTAATGAAACGACAGCGAATACTGCTTGTCCTCGAGCATGATCCCCGGCATCGCCCGCCATCCGCGCGCATCCGGCGTGGCGCTGAGCTCGGCGAGCCACGCCGCACAAACGCGCTGAAAGCCGGCGCTTTGCGCCTCGAATCCGGGGATGCCTTCCGCGCCGTGGTTGCCGACCACATAGTGCGGGCTGAAGCCCAGCAAGGGACGCGCGTCCTTGACCGCGCGTCCGGTGATGATCGCGACCGGCGTTCTGGCCGCAAGCGAGCGAAGGCACGCGCGGAGCTCCTCCGAAATATGCGCCCGCCAGGGCTCGGCGACGATCGGCGCCAGCGTGCCGTCGATGTCGAATGCCAGCATCGGCCGGCCCGAAAGCATATTGCGGATTTGCGTCAGCGACGCAGTCCCGAGCGCATATCTCATGCCTCGGCGCCGGCGCTGCGCTGGTGCGCGAAGATTCGTGCCGATACTCGCTGACGCTGCCGCAGCCGTGCCGCGTCGAGCAGCATCGCACCGGCCCAGCGGTAGACGTTGAACTCCTGCACCAGCCGCCGCATGCTGCGCATGCGCACGCGCTTTTCGTCGGCCGGCATCGTCAACGCCTTGTACAGGGCATCGGCGCAATTCTCGATATGGTACGGGTTGACGATCAGCGCGTCCGGCAGCTCGCGCGCGGCGCCGGTGAATTGCGAAAGCACGAGGACGCCTTGCTCGTCGTCGCGCGACGCCACGAATTCCTTCGCGACGAGGTTCATCCCGTCGTGCAGGCTGGTGACTATGCAAACGTCGGCCGCCCGGTAGTACTCGTTGACCGACTGCGACTCGTGATGTTCGACCTTCAGCCGGATCGGCTCGTAGCCGTCGCGGCCGAACTGCGTGTTGATTCGTGCCGCCAGCGCGCGAACCCTCGTCTCGAAATTATGATATTCGTCGAGCGACGAGCGCGAAGGCGCGGCAATCTGGACCAGCACGAAGCGGCCGATGAACTCGGGGTGCACCTCGAGCAGCCGCTCGACGGCGAGGAAGCGCTCGATGATGCCCTTGGTGTAATCCATCCGGTCGACGCCGACGCCGAGCAGGACGTCGTCGGGGAGCTTCTCGATCCGCAGCACCTTGGCGCGGCACAGCGAGACCGACAGCTGCGAATCGATCCACTCGGGCGGCCATTGAATCGAAATCGGATACGACTCGACGCGCGTCAGCTGGCCGCCGTACGAAATCGTCGACGACTCGCGCTCGATGCGAGCTTCCAGGTGACGGTCGACGGTCTCGACGAAATTCTGGCAATGGAAACGCGTATGGAATCCGAGGATCGTGCTGCCCAGCATCCCCTCGAGCAGTTCCTCGCGCCACGGACAGATGCTGAACGATTCGGGATTCGGCCAGGGAATGTGCCAGAACATGATGATCGTGGCCTTCGGCAACCGCTCGCGGATCAGCCGCGGCACCAGCGCCAGGTGATAGTCCTGGACCAGCACGACCGGGTCCTCGGTGTGCGCCTCGTCGCGCACGGCGTCGGCGAAGCGACGATTGACCCGGACGTACTGCTCCCAGTCGGCGGATCGGAACACCGGCCGCACGTGGGCGATGTGGCACAGCGGCCACAGCCCCTCGTTGGCGAAACCGTTGTAGTAGCCGTGCTCTTCTTCCGCGCTCAGCCAGACGCGGCGCAGCGTGTAGCTCGGATTGTCGGGAGGGACACGCAGGCGTCCGCGCGCATCGGCGGTCTCGCGGTCCGCGCTGCCGCTGCCGTGCGCGATCCAGGTGCCGGAGCAGGCGCGCATCACCGGTTCGAGCGCGGTGACCAGTCCGCTGGCCGGTCGCAACAGCGTTACCGCATCGCCTTCGCGGTTGTGGATGAACGGCTCGCGATTGGATACGACCAGCACCTCGTCGCCGAGCAGCTGCTCGTGCAGGACGTTGCGCAGCATTTCCGGGCTCCAAATCGCGGTCTGGTCGCGCCCCCGGCGGCCCTGGTCGAGCTCGCGCAGCAGCGCCCGCAATTCGCTCGCCAGCGGATGGACCGGCGACGAGCCCGGCTGCGAAAACGGCTGCAGTATCCCTTCGCCGCGCAGCAACGAGCGCACGCCGGCCACCCAGCCGCGCCACGACAGATGTGCGATCGACACGGTGACCAGCGACACGACCACGCCGAGGACGACGAACAGGCCGATCAGATAGAGCCGCGTATCGGCGCTGCGCCGGTCGACGAAGCTCATGTCGTGGACCAGGATCAGCGTACCGATCCGATCGTTGCCCTGGAGCAGCGGGCGCTGCACGACGTGCAGCGGGCCCTGGCGCAGGCGAATCACCGAGTGCGCTTCGCCCGGCGCGCTCGCCGGTGGCCGGCATCCGAGCGTCACCGGATAGGTCGGCGTCGAATAGCGCAGCTTCCCTTTCTCATCGCAAAAAGCCAGCGCATACAGCCGCTCGTCCTGCAGCGCCCGCATGAACACCTGCTCGACTTTGGTCGTCGAGCCCTGCTCGATCGCCCCGGAGAGCTGGTCCTGCAGCGTGTTGGCGACCAGTTCCGAGCGCGTGTCGAGGTCGTTGATCCACCAGCGCAGGGCGAGCTTGTCGACCACCGGCACCAGCAGGTACGCGAGCAGCGCCAGCGCCACCGTCAAGCGGCGCGATGAAGCGCAGCGACAGGTGCATCGGACGTAGCGGTTCTTGCGTGCTCATCGTGTGATGATCATTTCAGGGCGATCCAGGGCGAGTCAAGGCCGCGCGCAACGCCGTGCGGTCGATATCGGCCGTCGCGCTAGCCCAGCGGAACGACCTTGATGACTTCCTCGGCGGTGGACAGCCCCGCGGCGATCTTCGCCGCGCCGGAGACGCGCAACGGCTTCATGTCTTCCTTGTATGCCTGCTCGCGGATCTTGATATCGTCGGCGTCGGCATGGATCAGGCGGCGGATGATCGGCGACAAGGTCATGATCTCGTACAGGCCGATGCGGCCGAAGTAGCCGGTCATCCGGCATTCGAGGCAGCCGACGGGCGCGTGCACGTGCTGCTCGCCGTCGCTGCGGAACGGCGCGGTCAGCATGCGCCACATATCCGGATCGAGCGGGTCCGCTGGCACCTTGCAGTGCGGACAAAGCGTGCGCACCAGGCGCTGCGCCATCACGCCGAGCACCGTCGAGCTGATCAGGAACGGCGGCACGCCGAGATCGAGCAGGCGCGTGATCGCGCTGGGCGCATCGTTGGTGTGCAAGCGTCGAGAGGACCAGGTGGCCGGTCAGCGCCGCCTGCACCGCCATGTCCGCGGTGTCGCGATCGCGGATTTCGCCGACCATGATGATGTCGGGATCCTGGCGCAGCAGCGTGCGCACGCCGCTCGCGAAATCGACGCCGATCGCCGGCTGCACCTGCATCTGGTTGAACTCGGGGGCGATCATCTCGATCGGGTCCTCGATCGAGCAGACGTTGACCTCGGGCGTGGCGAGCAGCTTCATCGTCGAATACAGCGTCGTCGTCTTGCCTGATCCGGTCGGACCGGTGACCAGGACGATGCCGTACGGCTCCTTGATCATGCGCTCCCAGCGTTCGCGGTCCTCGGCGGTGAAGCCCAGCTCCTGGAAATCGCGCACCAGCACGTCGGGCGTAAAAATCCGCATGACGACCTTCTCGCCGAACGCGGTCGGCATCGTCGAGATGCGAAGCTCGATCTCCTCGCCGTCCGGAGACAGCGTCTTGATGCGGCCGTCCTGCGGACGGCGCCGCTCGACGATCTCCATGCGCGCCAGCAGCTTGATCCGGCTGGTCATCGCGATCAGGACCGGATTCGGGATCGCGTAGACCTGGTGCAGCACACCGTCGATGCGGAAGCGCACGACGCCCGCGTCGCGCCGCGGCTCGACATGGATGTCCGACGCGCGCTGCTCGAACGCGTATTGCCACAGCCAGTCGACGATGTGGACGACGTGCTGGTCGTTGGCGTCGAGCTGGCCGTGCTTGCCGAGCTCGACCAGCTGCTCGAAATTGCGCGTGAACGTGTCGCCGCGCTGCGTCTCGCCTGCCTTCTTGATCGAGCGGGCGAGAGTGAAGAACTCGCCGATGTAGCGACGGATGTCCTGCGGATTGGCGAAGACCAGCTTCACCTTCAGATGCAGGATCGGCTCGAGCTCGTCGGCCCACGCGCGCACGAACGGCTCGCTGGTCGCAACGGTCAGCTCGCCCTTGGCGACCGCGACCGGCAGGATGCGGTAGCGCTCGGCGTACGCGATCGACATCGTGCCGGTCACCGCGACCAGATCGATCTTCAGCGGATCGATGTGATGGTAGGGAATGCCGAGCTTGCCGGCCAGCCATTCGACCAGCGTCTCGAGCGTCAACGGCCGGCGCGGAGGGATCAGCGAGCGCCATTTCTGGTCGGCGATCAGCTCCAGCGGATTGTCGTAACGCTGCGTGCGCGAGCGCGCGACCGGGTCCGCGTCGGCGGCGCGCGACCAGCCCGTCGGCCACCATCAGCTTCAGGATGTCGTCGAGTCGCAGGCGCCGGTCCGGCGTTCGCGCCGGCTGCTTGCCCGCAGGGGCGCCAGGCGGCAGCCGCGGGTGTATTGATCGGGGTGGCCGAAGGCATCGCGCTACTATAAACCGAAGCGCCGGGGTGCGACAGCGGACCGAGGCCGGCCGAGTTCGTCGCGAACGACCCGCTCGCGGCCGGCGCGCAAATGCGAAAATGACGCCGTGCATCCGGAAATCACTGCCCTTCGCGCCGACATTACGACGCTCGACGTCGATGCGATCGTCAATGCGGCCAACACCAGCCTCCTGGGCGGAGGCGGCGTCGACGGCGCGATCCATCGCGCGGCCGGACCCGAACTGCTCGCCGAATGCCGGCGCCTTGGCGGCTGCGCGACCGGCGATGCCAAGATCACGCGCGGCTATCGCCTGCCGGCCCGTCACGTCATCCACACGGTCGGGCCGGTGTGGCATGGCGGCGGCGCCGGCGAGCCGCAACTGCTGGCCTCGTGCTATCGGCGCTCGCTCGAGCTCGCCGTCGGCCACGGGCTCGCGTCGATCGCGTTTCCGGCGATCAGCTGCGGTGCGTACGGTTATCCGCTGACAAAGGCGGTGCCGATCGCGGTCGCGACGGTGCGAGCCTTCGACCGCGCTCGATGCGCTGCAGAGCATCGTGTTCGCTTGCGCCGGCGCCGACGTGCTGGCCGCGTACCAGGCGGCGATCGGCTAGTCGGCGTCGAGCCCGTCGCCGCCGGTGGTCGCCACCAGCTCGGGCACCTCGAACACCTGGCGCAGATAGGCGACGTACGACGGATCGTAATCCATCGCCTTCGACGGCTCGTCGCTGATCTTGGCGACCGGCTGGCCGTTGCAGCGCGTCATCTTGATCACGATCTGCAGCGCGCTCGTAGCCCAGGTCGTTGGTCAGGTTGGTGCCGATGCCGAACGCCGTCTGGCTGCGGCCCTTGAAGTATTCGAACAGCCGGATCGCCAGCGGCACGTTGAGCGAATCGGAGAAGACCATCACCTTCGAGCGCGGATCGATGCGCATCTTCTGGTAATGCGCGATCAGCTTTTCGCCCCATTCGAACGGGTCGCCCGAGTCGTGCCGCACGCCGTCGAACAGCTTGCAGAAGAAGAGGTCGAAATCGCGCAGGAACGCGTCCATGCCGCAGACGTCGGACAGCGCGATTCCGAGGTCGCCGCGGTATTCGCGCGCCCAGGTGTTGAACGCGAACACCTGCGAATCGCGCAGCCGCGGTCCCACCGCCTGGCAAGCCTGCAGGTATTCGTGCGCCATCGTGCCGAGCGGCGTCAGGTTGTGATCGAGCGCGAGCTTGACGTTGCTGGTGCCGACGAACTTCGGGCCGATGCCCTCCTTCAGCGTGCGCACGACTTCGTCCTGCCACGCCCGCGAGAATCGGCGCCGCGTGCCGTAGTCGGCGATGCGGAACTCGGGGTCGGGAACCGCGTTGATCTGCGCGATCTTGGCGTCGAGCCGCCGGCGGCCCTCGGCGAGATCGGGCCGGGCTATCGTCTCGCGGAAATAGACCTCGCTGACGATCGCCAGCACCGGCACCTCGAACAGGATCGTGTGCAGCCACGGCCCCTTGATCGTGATGTCGATCTCGCCGGGCGTCGCCGCCGGCGTCAGGCTGATGAAGCGCCGGTCGAGCTGGAACAGGCCGAGCAGATCGACGAAGTCGCTTTTGAGGAAGCGCCAGCGCCGCAGGTATTCGAGCTCCTCGTGCGTGAAGCGCAAGCGCGCACAGGCCGACGATCTCGCGCTCGATCTGGCTCGAGGTACGGTGTCAGGTCGACGCCAGGCGTCCGGCACTTGAAGCGGTATTCGACCTGCGCCCCGGGAAAATGGTGCAGCACGACCTGCATCATCGTGAACTTGTACAGGTCGGTATCGAGCAGCGACTCGATGATCATGCGGGGTTTCGCGAGCGGCGGAAAGGCAGCCATGGTACCCGCTGTCGGCGAGGGTATCCACTTGCGCCGGGCGGAGGCGGCATCCCAAGCGACGAGGCGAACGACAGGTCCGCGCAAGGTGGCAATCGCGGGCCGGGGCCGCTATCATCGATCCATTCACCAACAAGGCAACGATCCATGCTGGTCAACTGCGTCGCCTATCAGGAAGGCAAGAAGCTCGCCGACATCCCGAAGGAGGAGATCAGCGACTACGTGAAGCGTCCCGATTGCTTCGTCTGGGTCGCGCTGAAGGATCCGACGCCGGCCGAGCTCGAGGAAATGCGCGAGGAATTCGACCTGCACGAGCTCGCCGTCGAGGACGCGCGGCACGGCCATCAGCGGCCCAAGATCGAGGAGTACGGCGACTCGCTGTTCGCCGTCCTGCAGGCGGTCGAAATGCGCGACGACGAGCTGCACGTCGGCGAGATCGACATCTTCGTCGGCCCCAATTACGTGCTGTCGGTGCGCCGCGACACCGAGCGCGGCTTCGCCGACGTGCGCGCGCGGAGCGAACACGAGCCCGAGCTGCTCAAGCACGGCGCGGCGTACGTGCTCTATGCGCTGATGGACAAGGTGGTCGATCGCTACTTTCCCGGTGCTCGACGACGCTCGAGACCGAGCTGGAGAGCGATCGAGGAGCAGATCTTCGTGCGCAACACGGCGCGCTCCAACATCGAGGCGCTGTACGCCCTGAAGCGCAAGCTGATGACGCTCAAGCACGCCGTCGACCCGCTGATGGAGGCGGTCGGCAAGCTCTACGGCGGCCGCGTGCCGCAGATCTGCGCCGGCATGGGCGAGTACTTCCGCGACGTGTTCGACCACCTGCAGCGGCTGCACGCGATCGATCGAAGGCATCCGCGACATGCAGACGACCGCGATCCAGGTCAACCTGGGCATGATCAGCCTGAACGAAACCGAGGTCACCAAGAAGCTCGCCGGCTGGGCCGCCATCATCGCGGTGCCGACGCTGATCGCCGGCATCTACGGCATGAACTTCAAGAACATGCCGGAGTACGATTTCTGTGTACGGATACCCGCTGTCGCTCGCCGTGATGGTGGCGGTCGATGTCGTGCTCTATTTCTGGTTCAAGAAGATCCGCTGGCTGTAGCAGCCCGGTGCCTGACGCGTTTAGTGCAGGTGCGGCTTGTCGTCGCCGGCGATCGGCGTCAGCGGAATCACGCGCTTGTCGGCGGGCGGCTGGTGCCAGGCCGGCTGCAGCGTCACGTGGTCGATCCGGTATCGCTCGGCCAGCAGCCGCTGCGCCGCGACCAGGATCTGCGGCCATGCCTGCGGGTCGCGGATCAGCAGATGCGCCGACATCGCCGTCCGGTCGCTGGTCATCTGCCAGACGTGCAGGTCGTGCACCGCGGCCACACCCGGGAACGCGCGTCAGCGCGCGCCCGATGTCCTCGTACGAAAGATGCGCGGGAACGCCTTCCATCAGCACATGCGTCGACGCCTTGAGCAGCAGCCAGGTCGAGCGCAGCACCAGCGCCGCGACCAGCAGCGACAGGATCGGATCGATCGGCATCCATCCGGTCGAGGCGACGACGGCGCCGGCGACGATCGCCGCCACCGAACCCAGCATGTCGCCGGTGACATGAAGCAACGCGGCGCGGCTGTTGAGGCTCCGCCCGTGCGACAGGCTCCAGGCCGCGAACATGTTGATCAGGAGGCCGATGGCGGCGATGGCCATCACCATGCCGCCGGCAACCGGGCGAAGGCGCCAGCAGCCGGCGCACCGCCTCGACCGATATCCCGACGACCACGGCCAGCATCAGCAGCGCATTGATGAAGGCGGCGATCACCTCCGCCCGCGCGTAGCCGTAGCTCGCGCGGCGCGACGGCGGCAGTCGCGCCACATGCTGAGCCAGCAGCGCGATGCCCAGCGCCGCGGCGTCGGTGACCATGTGGCCCGCGTCGGCGAGCAGGGCCAAGGAGCCTGCGAGCCAGCCGCCGCCCGCCTCGACCAGCGCAAAGCCGATCGTCAATACGACGGCCAGACGCAGAGCGCGGCGTTCGCGCGCCGCCGCGCTTGTAGCCATGTCGCCGCGCGGCCTTGCAGGGGAATGATGGTGGGCAGGCATGATTCTGCTCGCGTGTCTCATTGTCGACCAAGCCCGCATCCCGGGCAACGCCTGGCGCCGGTAGAATGGCGGCATGCGCAACACCGCCGCGCTCGCCGACCGCATCGACGACCTGCTTCCGCAGACGCAGTGCGGCCGGTGCGCGCATCCCGGCTGCCGTCCGTACGCCGAGGCGATTGCCGCCGGCACGGTGCCGATCAACCGCTGCGCACCGGGCGGCACGGCAACGATCGCGGCACTCGCCGCGCTGCTCGATGTGCCGGCGCCGTCGCCCGATCCCGCCTTCGGCGTCGCCGAGCCGCTGACACTGGCGCGCATCGACGAGGCCGTCTGCATCGGTTGCACGCTGTGCATCCAGGCCTGTCCGGTCGACGCGATCGTCGGCGCCGCCAAGCGGATGCACACCGTTCTGGCCGACCATTGCACCGGCTGCGGGCTCTGCCTGCCGCCGTGTCCGGTCGATTGCATCGTCATGACGGCCGCAGCGACGAGAGTGGACCGCGGCCGACGCCGCGGCCGCGCGCACCCGGTTTCAATCGCGCAATTTGCGGCTCGCGCAACGCGCCGCCAAGCGCACGTCGCGCCCGGATGCCAAGGCAACGTCGCGCGTGCAGAATGCGACGCCCGACGCGCGCCGGAAGACGGTCGCGGCGGCCCTCGACCGAGCCCGCGCCCGCCGGGCTCGGGACAGCCGGTGAATCCGGCGAAGCGGCGCGCGATCTACGAGCGCCTGCGCCAGCAGAATCCGCATCCTCGCAGCGAGTTGAGCTATCGCACGCCGTTCGAATTGCTGATCGCGGTGGTGCTGTCGGCGCAGGCGACCGACAAGAGCGTCAATCTGGCGACGGCGAAGCTGTTTCCGGTCGCCCGCACGCCGCAGGCGATCGTCAAGCTCGGCGAAGCGGGCCTGATTCCGTATATCCAGACGATCGGGCTGTTTCGCACCAAGGCGAAAAACGTCGTCGCGCTATGCCGGCAGCTGATCGCCGAGCACGGCGGCGAAGTTCCCGCAGACCACGATGCGCTGGTCAGGCTGCCCGGCGTCGGCCGCAAGACCGCCAATGTGGTGATGAACGTCGCCTTCGGCCAGCCGACGATCGCTGTCGATACGCACATCTTTCGCGTCGCCAACCGCACCGGCCTCGCGCCGGGCAGCACGCCCGAAGAGGTCGAGCGGAAGCTGGTCAAGTTCACGCCGGAGGAATTCCGCCACGATGCGCATCACTGGCTGATTCTGCACGGCCGCTACATATGCCAGGCGCGAAAGCCGCTCTGCCCGCAGTGCGTGATCGTCGACCTGTGCGAATACCGGCATAAGACGGTGTGAGCACCGCGAAAAATGAAAAGGCGCCGTGAACGGCGCCTTTTCGCGACCGGCAGCGGCTTGCTCAGTGCCTGGTGACCAGCACCGCCGGTTGCGCTGCGTAGTAAGCGGCGACGTTGTCGATGTCGGCCGTCGAGAGCGTTCCGGCGAATGCGCCCATGATCGGATTCTTGCGCGCGCCCGACTTGTAGTCGCGCAGCGCCTTGGCCAGATAATCCGGATACTGGCCGCCGAGCTTCGGATAGTCGGCGCTCTGGCTGTTGCCGTCGGCGCCATGGCAGGCCTGGCAGACCGCCTTGACCTTGGCTTCGCCGGCCTTCAGATCGGCGGCCAGCGCGGCAGCTTGCCGCGACGAACGCCGCGATCGCGAATAACCCGAGCACGAATTTTTTCATCATCGCCTTCGCCGTCACTTGCTGGCCGTCTTCGGCAGTCGCACGCGAATAGTACGCGGCGAGGTCGGCGATATCCTTGTCCGACAGCGTCGCCGCGATCGCCTTCATCGACGGATGGCTGCGCTCGCCGGCTCGATAAGCCTGCAAGGCCCTGACGATGTAGGCCTCGTGCTGGCCGCCGATCTTCGGCACCTTGTAGACCTCGGGAAAAGCGGTGCGCCAGCCGACGATGCCGTGGCAGCCGATGCACATCTCGATTTTCTGCGATCCGGCGGCGGGGTCGCCCGCGGCGCAGGCGCCGGCGCCTGCGCCGACACGGCTCCCGGTAGCGCAAGCGCAAAGGCCGCGGCAAGCAAGAACAGTCTGGTCATCGACCGGCTTTCATGAGTTTGCCGCAGCGGCGAAAATACCGTGGCGGTGGACTTAGAGCGGGGCTATTTTACGGGCTGGCCGCGACGCCGGTCAAACGGCATTCGCTCCGCGCGCTTCAGGGATAGCCCTAGCGCTCGAGCAGCGGCAGCTTGACCTTGACGGTCTTCCACTCGTCGGCGTCGGGCGGCGCCGGCTTGCGCTCGATGATCGGCTTCCAGACCTTCGCGAGCTCGGCGTTCAGCGCCTTGAACTGCTGCTGGTCGTCGGGGACGTCGTCCTCGGCGAAGATCGCCTCGACCGGACATTCGGCGACGCAAAGCGTGCAATCGATGCACTCGTCCGGATCGATGACCAGGAAGTTGGGCCCTTCGCGAAAGCAATCGACCGGGCAGACGTCGACGCAGTCGGTGTACTTGCAGCGAATGCAGCTTTCGGTCACCACGTAGGTCATCGCGTCTTTCGATCCGTTTGCAGCCGGTCTTGGATTTTACCAAATCGGCCCCAGCTATGTAGCAGCCTTGGACATGCCAGCGGGTTGCGCCTGTCGTTCCTTTGCGCTAAGTTAGGTTTCGGGACGCGAAAGCCGCGCCCTCCAGGCAAGCCACCGGCGCCGCGAAAGCGCTCCAGCGAGGATCAGCATGAATGAGCACATCAAGCACGTTACCGACGCCACTTTCGACAACGACGTCCTGAAGGCGGGCACGCCGGTGCTGGTCGACTACTGGGCCGAATGGTGCGGGCCGTGCAAGATGATCGCGCCGATCCTCGACGACGTCGCCAAGAGCTATGCGGGCAAGCTTACGGTGGCCAAGCTGGACATCGACGCCAATCCGGGGGTGCCGGCCAAGTACGGCATCCGCGGCATCCCGACCCTGATCCTGTTCAAGGGCGGGGAGGTGGCGGCGCAGAAGGTCGGAGCGCTGTCCAAGTCGCAGCTGACGGCCTTTATTGACAGCCACATCTGAACACGCTACGCTGCTAACCCATTGAAGTACGCGCCCCGCCAGGCGTAGTCGCCGGCGGGACGTCGTCACCGGCGCTGTCGCACGCAGTTGTCTTGTCCGGCGCCAACCTCCCTTATCGCATCAGGTTTCGCGGCCTTTAGCTTGTCCGGGGACCGTCCCGTCTTCCTCCCGCACTCACTCCCTCCATGCACCTGTCCGAACTCAAATCCAAGCCCGTCACCGAGCTCGTCGAGATCGCCAACACCAACGAGATCGACGGCGCCAATCGCCTGCGCAAGCACGACCTGATCTTCGCGCTGCTGAAGAACCAGGCGAAGAAAGGCGAAAGCATCTTCGGCGACGGCACGCTCGAAGTGCTGCCCGACGGCTTCGGCTTCCTGCGCTCGCCCGACACCAGCTACCTCGCCGGCACCGACGACATCTACATCTCGCCGTCGCAGATCCGCCGCTTCAACCTGCACACCGGCGACACGATCGAGGGCGAGATCCGCACGCCGAAGGACGGCGAGCGCTACTTCGCGCTGGTCAAGGTCGACAAGGTCAACGGCGAGCCGCCCGAGAACGCCAAGAGCAAGATACTCTTCGAGAACCTGACGCCGCTGTTTCCCGACGAGCCGCTGATCCTCGAGCGCGACATCAAGGCCGAGGAGAACATCACCGGCCGCATCATCGACATCATCGCGCCGATCGGCAAGGGCCAGCGCGGGCTGCTCGTCTCGTCGCCCAAGTCGGGCAAGACGGTGATGCTGCAGCACATGGCGCACTCGATCGCCGCCAACTACCCCGACGTCGTCCTGATCGTGCTGCTGATCGACGAGCGGCCCGAGGAAGTGACCGAGATGCAGCGCACGGTGCGCGGCGAGGTCGTGTCGTCGACGTTCGACGAGCCGGCGACGCGCCACGTGCAGGTCGCCGAGATGGTGATCGAGAAGGCCAAGCGCCTGGTCGAGCACAAGAAGGACGTGGTGATCCTGCTCGATTCGATCACGCGCCTCGCGCGCGCCTACAACACCGTCGTGCCCGCGTCGGGCAAGGTGCTGACCGGCGGCGTCGACGCCAACGCCCTGCAGCGGCCGAAGCGCTTCTTCGGCGCCGCGCGCAACATCGAGGAAGGCGGCTCGCTCACGATCATCGCCACCGCGCTGATCGACACCGGCTCGCGCATGGACGACGTGATCTACGAGGAATTCAAGGGCACCGGCAACATGGAGATCCACCTGGATCGCCGCATGGCCGAGAAGCGCATCTATCCGGCGATCAACGTGAACCGCTCCGGCACCCGCAAGGAAGAGCTGCTGCTCAAGCCGGACGTCCTGCAGAAGGTCTGGGTGCTGCGCAAGCTCCTCTATCCGATGGACGAGCTCGAAGCGACCGAATTCCTGGTCGACAAGGTGCAAGCAGACGAAGAACAACGAGGAATTCTTCGACTCGATGCGACGGGGCAACTAGCTCGTCTGAATTCCGTCGCCGTCTTCGGGGTCGCCGGCTCAGAACCACCGGTGTGAACACTCCGCACAGAGTTGTCGCCGGCCTCGCCGTCTCCGGGGTCGCATCCCCGCGCTAAAGCGCGGGGCCCCTGCTCCGCCCTTCGACGGCGTACTCTTCGACTCGATGCGACGGGGCAACTAGCTCGTCTGAATTCCGTTCGCCGTCTTCGCCCCAGGGCACTACGCGCCGCTCAATTCACATAGCGCGAAATCACCGATTTCCATAGCGCATAGCCCGTCGCGTTCAGGTGAAGCGCGTCGGGCCTGAAGAGCTCGCCTCGCGGGCTTCCGTCAGCTGCCAGCATCGGCGAATAGACGTCGACATAGGCGACGCCGGACTGCGAGGCGGCGAATTGCTCGACCAGCGCGTTGGCGCGGCGGATCTCGGGGAGCAGCGCGGCGCGCGCCGGGCTGGGTTTGATCGAAATGAAGGCAACGCGGGTTGCAGGCAAGGCCGAGTGAACGCCTTGCACGAACGCTTCGAATTGGCGCAGCACATCGGCGGCCGTCTTGCCCTCGGCCAGGTCGTTGTCGCCAGCGTAGACCAGCACCAGCCGCGGCCGGTACCGTATGACCAGACGATCCAGATAGTGCACACAATCGGAAAGCCTCGACCCGCCGAAGCCCCGATTGATGACCACCGGCAACGCAGCAAAATCGGTCTCCAGCCCATCCCACAGGCGGATCGATGAGCTTCCGACGAATAGCACGCCACCCGGTGGCGGCGCCTGCTTGTCGTCGGCCGCGGCGAACGCCGCCAGCGGTGCATCCCACATCGCGGTGGCAACGGGGACATCGGGCGAGGCCGCCCAGACAAACGTGGGTAAGGCGAACAACAGCGCCAGCAAGAGGGTCATGGGCCTTGATTTTAAACGGGGCATCGGTCAATAACGCCGCAAAGAGCAGATAGATGACGGACGGCGTGCATCATGCCGCCGCCGACCTTGGGCGCCGCCATGCGGCACGCTCGGCTGGCGTCGATCGGTCCCGCCCGCCAGCTTGAACCGGACATTGACGCCACCACCTAAGCCGAGTTCCCTCCCTGTTGCACTGCAGCGACAAAAGGCCCATAATTTTCGGCTGTACGGCGCGCTTTAGCTTCGGCCGCCAAGGCTTTGGAGCTAAATCCTGCCGAAACCCGGCGCGCGTCAGCTTGGCGCCCGCCTCCGAGGTATCAATGAAAACCGCCATTCACCCGCAATACAGTGAAATCCAGGTGACGTGCAGCTGCGGCAACGCGTTTACCACCCGCTCGACCGTCCAAAAGCCGTTGCATGTCGAGGTGTGCTCGGCGTGCCATCCTTTCTATACGGGCAAGCAAAAGATCGTCGACACAGCCGGTCGCGTCGAGAAGTTCCGTCAGCGTTATGCGGCCAAGCCGCCGGCCCCGCCATCGGCCAAGCCGGCGCCAGCGCCATCGGCCAAGACCGCCAAAAGCGCTGCTGCCAAGGGTGCAGCGGCAACGAGGAGCGCGGCCAAGTCAGCGTAAGCCCTGGCTCGTCGCGGACCGGAAGGCAGCTTCGGCTGCCTTTTTTGTTGGCTCGCCGACCGGCGCCGATCTCGCACGAGCCGAGTGGCGCCGGGCGCCATAAACCACTAGTGTTCTGAACCGGACGAACCCAAAGCCCGACTTCGCATTGCCCCCGATGCCTCTTGCCGATCCCACCGCCCCTCCGAGCGAGGCGTCCAATCTGTCGCCTGGGGGCAGATACCGCGCGCTCAAACAGGCGGGACTGGTGTTGCTCTGCGCGGCGTGGATTCTGCTCGGCTTGTTCGGGCACGATCCCTGGAAACCCGATGATGCGACGACATTCGGCGTTGCCCACGATGTGCTGAGCAACGGCGACTGGCTGGCGCCGCAACTTGCCGGCGCGCCGGCATCGGTGCGCCCGCCGCTCTTCTATGCGCTGGCTGCGGCGAGCGCCGCGGCGCTGCAAACTTTGCTCGCATTGCACGACGGCGCGCGCGTTGCCAACGCGCTTTGCCTCGGATTGACCCTGTGGCTGCTGTGCGCTCGCCGGTCGCGAACTCTACGGGCGCGCCTTTCGCTGGCTCCCGGTCCTGGTGTTCATCGGGTGCATAGGGCTGTGGGATCGCGCCCATGCGCTCGCGCCTGAAATAGGCCTGCTGCCGGCGTACGCGCTGGCGCTCTATGCACTGGCGATGGCGCCGCGGCGCCCGCTGATCTCGGGCGCGCTGCTCGGCGCGAGCGCAGGCATCGCATTCCTGGTCCGGGGCACGCCGTGGACGGTGATGATCGCACTGAGCGCGCTGCTGCTGGTTGCTTTCCCGCAGTGGCGCACGCGCCGTTACGCCGCGACGCTCGCGCTCGCCGTGCTCGTTGCCGCGCCGTTGTTGATCGCGTGGCCGCTGGCGATGTATCTGCGCGATCCCGCGATTTTGGTGCTTTGGTGGGACGGACAAAGCATCGCGCGCTTCTTCGGCTTCGCCGCCGGATCGCCGCCGGTCGAGCCGTTCTACTATCTGAAGAACCTGCCGTGGTTCGCCTGGCCTGCGCTGCCGCTTGCGCTGTGGACGCTCTGGCTGCGGGCGCGCGGCTACAACGGCGGGCTCGCGCAGCCCGGCATCGTCTTGCCGGTCACGATGAGCATCGTGCTGTTGGTGGTTCTGTCGGCCGCCGCAGAGCCGCGCGCGACATTGGCGCTGCCGCTGCTGCTGCCGCTGTCGCTTGCTCGCTGCGGCCGAAGTCGACACGCTCAAGCGCGGCACGTCGGGCGCACTCGACTGGTTCGGCATCCTGACCTTCGGTCTGCTGGCGGTGATCGTCTGGGCGCTCTGGCTCGAGTCGCTATGGCATGGCTTGCCCGAGCCGGTCGCGCGCATGTTTCGCGATACGCAGCCGGGCTTTCAGCCGCCGCTGCAGCCGCTGGTTCTGCTCGTGTCCGGATTCTTGAGCTTGCTATGGATCGTGCTGGTCCGGCCGGCGCGTCGATCGAATCGCCGCGCGGTGCTGAACTGGGCGACCGGCATGACGCTGGTGTGGGGGCTTTACACGACGATCTGGCTGCCGTATCTGGATTCCCGGCGCAGCTACCGACCGGTCGTCGAATCCCTTGTGCAGCAATTGCCTCGCAGGGACGCCGTGCCTGGCAAGTCGAGACCTGGGCGAACCGCAGCGAGCGCTGATCGAGTACTTCGGCGGCATCGTGCCGGTGCGCGACGATCTTGCCGCGGCGAATGCGTGCCCGCTGCTGCTGCTGCAGGTCGGTCGCGACGATAGCGATACGCCGCCGGATTCGTCGTGGCAAAAGATCTGGGAAGGCCACCGGCGCGGCGACGACACCGAGCGCTTCCTGCTGTTCGACGTCCGCGACCGGCGGCATGCGCGATGAAATTCATCGACGAAGCCAAGATCGAAGTCATTGCCGGCGACGGAGGCAACGGCGCGGTTTCCTTTCGCCGCGAAAAGTACGTGCCGCGCGGCGGCCCGGACGGCGGCGACGGCGGCCGCGGCGGCAGCATTCGTGCGATCGCCGACCGCAACATCAACACGCTGATCGACTACCGCTTCGCGCGCATCCATCGAGCGAAGCGCGGCGAAAACGGCCGCGGCGCAGATCAGTACGGACGCGGCGCCGAAGACATCGTCCTGCGCATGCCGGTGGGCACGGTCATCACCGACGCCGAGACGGGTGAAATGATCGCCGATCTCGCGGCGCACGGTCAGTCGGCGCAGCTTGCCAAGGGCGGCCAGGGCGGCCTGGGCAACCTGCACTTCAAATCCAGCACCAATCGCGCGCCGCGGCAGTCGACGCCGGGCGAGCAGGGCGAGCAGCGATTGCTGCGGCTCGAGCTCAAGGTGCTCGCCGACGTCGGGCTGCTCGGCATGCCGAACGCCGGCAAGTCGACGCTGATACGCGCGATCTCGGCTGCCCGCCCGAAGGTCGCCGACTACCCGTTCACGACCCTGGCGCCGAACCTGGGCGTCGTTCGAGTGGACGAGAACCGCAGCTTCGTCGTCGCCGACGTTCCCGGGCTGATCGAGGGTGCGGCCGAGGGCGCGGGACTCGGCCATCAGTTTCTGCGCCACCTGCAGCGCACGCGGCTGCTGCTGCACGTCGTCGATCTCGCGCCGCTCGATGGCGATGCCGATCCGGTCGCCGGCGCGCGCGCGATCGTGCGCGAGCTCGAACGCTACGACCGCGCGCTGTACGACAAGCCGCGCTGGCTGGTGCTGAACAAGGTCGATCTGATCGACGCCGACGAACGCGACGCGCGTGTGGCCGCATTCGTCAAGTCGTACCGATGGAAGGGTCCGGTGTTCGCGATCGCCGCGATCAGCGGCGAAGGCTGCCGCGATCTCGTCTATGCCGTCCAGCGCTGGCTCGAAGCGCATCCTTCCGAAGCGCTCGCCGCGGCGCCATGAACGCGCCGGGCACGACGTCGATCGTCGCCACCGCGCGGCGGCTGGTGATCAAGGTCGGATCGACGCTGGTCACCGACGAAGGACGCGGCATCGATCACGCCGCCGTCGGCCGCTGGGCCGAGCAGATCGCGGCGCTGTCGAAGAGCGGCAAGGAGCTCGTGCTCGTGTCGTCCGGCGCGATTGTCGAAGGCATGAAGCGCCTCGGCTGGACGCAGGCGTCCGGTGGCGATCCACGAATTGCAGGCTGCCGCCGCCGTCGGACAGATGGGGCTGGTGCAGGCGTACGAAACCGCGTTCAAGCGCTTCGGCCTGCACACCGCGCAGATCCTGCTGACGCACGAGGATCTGTCCGATCGGCGCCGCTATCTGAACGCGCGCTCGACGCTGCTCACCCTGCTGCGCCTGGGCGTCATCCCGGTGATCAACGAAAACGACACGGTGACCACCGATGAAATCCGCCTCGGCGACAACGACACGCTGGGCGCGCTGGTCACCAATCTGATCGAAGCCGACGTGCTGATCCTGCTCACCGATCAGTCCGGGCTCTACAGCACCGATCCCCGCAGCCGATCCCGGCGCGACGATGCTGCGGCGCGCGCGTGCCGGCGATCCCGCGCTCGAAGCGATTGCCGGCGGCGCCGGGGCACTCGGCCGCGGCGGCATGCTGACCAAGGTGCTGGCGGCGAAACGCGCGGCCAGAAGCGGGGCGACGACGGTGATCGCCAGCGGTCGCGAGGACGGCGTGCTGACCCGGCTCGCCGCGGGCGAGATGCTCGGCACCGAAATCGCCGCCGAAATGATGACCCTGGCGGCACGCAAGCAATGGCTGGCCGACCATGTGCGGCTGGCGGGCCGGCTGACGCTCGACGCCGGAGCGGTGCGCGCGCTTGCGCGGGAAGGCAAGAGCCTGCTGGCGATCGGCGTCACCGCCTGCGCCGGTCAATTCGAGCGCGGCGAGCTGGTCGGCTGCTTCGACGCCGAGGGGCACGAGCTGCGCGCGCGGGCTGATCAACTACAGCGCGGCGGAGACGCTGCGCATCCTGGGCAAGCCCTCGGCGCAAATCGAGAAGATTCTGGGCTATGTCGACGAACCGGAGCTGATCCACCGCGACAACCTGGTCGTGCTCTAAAGCCGCGCACGGCACGATCGCCGGTCGCGGCCGGAAAATCGACACGGCCTTCGCATTCCCCTACACTCGCGACACAAGAAACCGCTTTGATTGCGCACGTGACGGGCCGCAAGCGGCCGGATTTTCGATCGACACCACGGGAGGGGCCCCATGAACCTGGTCGACCGCATCAAGAACATCCTGCTGTCTCCGCGGACCGAATGGCCGAAGATCGCCGAGGAGGCGGCAACGGTGCAATCGCTGTACGTCGGCTACATCCTCGTGCTTGCCGCGATCGCGCCGCTGGCGCTGCTCATCCGCACCGGCGGCGTCGCGATCGCGGCCGCGATCGCCCATTACGTCATTGCGCTGGTGATCACGTATCTGATGGCGTTGATCGTGGACACGCTTGCGCCAACGTTCAACGGCACGAAGGACTTCACGCAGTCTCTGAAGCTGGTCGCATATTCGTACACGGCGCCCTGGGTCGCCGGGGTCTTCCTGCTGCTCGGCGGCACGATAGGCGGCCTGATCGGGCTCATTGCCGCGATCTACGCCTGGTATACGTTCTATCTGGGCGTGCCGGTAGTGAAGAAGTGTCCGCCGGAAAAGGCCGTCGCTTACACGATCGTCGTCGTGCTTTGCGGCATCGTGCTGGCTATCGTGCTCGGCGGCGTGCTGATGTCCGCGATGTTCGGCGGCGCGATGACCGGTGCAGGATTCGGAATGATGCGCTAGACGCGCTGGCCGGGCGATGGATGCCGGCCAGCGCCGGACGCCGCGCGGGTAGCGTGGTCCGGCGCTAGGCCTTGCCGGTCGGATTGGTGTAAGGCGAAGGCACGACGCTGTGCGCCCAGCCGTACAGGCGCTCGCGCCGCGTTTGCGGCCGCTGGTGCAGGAAGCGCTCGAGCTCGGTCAGTCCGCGCCGATAGACGTCGCGCTTGAACTCGATGACGTTCTCCAGCGGGATCCAGTAGTCGTGCCAGCGCCAGGCGTCGAATTCCGGATGCTCGCTGGCGCGCAGACTCACGTCGCTGTCGCGGCCGGTCAGGCGCAGCAGATACCAGATCTGCTTCTGGCCGCGGTAGCTGCCGCGCCATTCGCGCTTGATCCAGTGCTGCGGAACCTCGTAGCGCAGCCAGTCGCGCGTGCGTCCGAGGATCTTGACATGGTCGGGCTCGAGCCCGACCTCTTCCTTCAACTCCCGATACATCGCCTGCTCGGGCGTCTCGCCGGGATTGATGCCCCCTTGCGGAAACTGCCACGAGTGCTCGCGGATCCGTTTGCCCCAAAAGACCAGATTCTTCGAGTTGACGACGACAATGGCGACGTTCGGGCGATACCCGTCACGGTCCAGCATCGCGACACCTGTAGTTCTGCGCGTTGCGGACATTCTTGCACAGTTCGGCGCGCTTGGAAAGCGCGCCCGCCGGGCGTCGACCGAGCGACGCTGCGGCGCTCAGCGGCGCGACAGCTCGCGCGGCGTTGTGCGCAGCAGCAGGCGCTGATCGCGGCGCAGCACGACGACGTCGACCGCGTCGCCGATGCGCCGCCCGGTAAGCAGGCGCTGCAGATCGTCGATGCCTGTGACCGCTTCGCCGCCGAAAGCGACGATCAGGTCGCCGGTGCGCATCCCGGCCGCTGCCGCGGGCGAATCCTTCTCGATCGTCGAAACGCGCACGGCCGATTCGTGGACCAGATCGAAATGACGAACGATGCGGCGCGCGATCGCCGTGTCGTGGCCGCCGACGCCCAGGTAGGCGCGTCGCACCCTGCCCTCGCGCATCAGCGCGACCGCGACGCGCTCGGCGGTGTTCGCCGCGATCGCGAAGCAGATGCCCTGCGCGGGCAGGATCATCGCCGTGTTGACGCCGATCACGTCGCCGCGCGCATCTGACCAGCGGACCTCCCGAATTGCCGGGGTTGAGCGCCGCGTCGGTCTGGATGATGTTGTCGAGCAGCCGCCCGGTCTGGCTGCGCATCGAACGCCCGAGCGCGCTGACGATGCCCGCGGTGACCGTGTGCTGGAACCCGTAGGGGCTGCCGATCGCGATCGCGATCTGTCCGACGCGCACCCGCGTCGAATCGCCGAGTCGCGAATAGGCGAGCTCCGGCGCGCCGACCTTGACCACCGCGAGATCGGAATCGGGATCGTCGCCGACCAGCTCGGCCGCCGCGGTTCGTCCGTCGGGCAGCGTCACCTCGAGCGCGCTCGCGCCGCCCGCGACATGACTGTTGGTCAGCAGGTATCCGTCGGGCGTGATGATGAAGCCCGAGCCCGAGCCTTCGCCGCGTCCCTTGCCGGGACGCTCGACCCGAATGTGGACGACCGCCGGCGCGCACCCGTTCGACTGCGCCGACGACGGCTGCCGAGTAGGCATCGAGCAAGGCGGCATCGTTGCCCGCGCCGTCGCGTCCGGCCGGCACTGCGGCGGAGGCCTGATCGAGCACCCGATGCAGATGTGAAGCAGCGTGACCGTCGAGGGGCGACATGGCAGGTAGTTGGCGATGCGCTGCGGCGAATTCAAGGCAGAGGGCCCGGCAGCCGGCGCGGGCGCGCCGCCGAATACCCGGGCCCGGTTTCTTGCAAGGCCTACAGTAAGTTGCAGTTCTTGCGCGCAAACTCCGATGTGTTCCGGCGCAGCGAGACGCGGTTGCGGCACGAATTGGGTGGCATGTCGATTGCTAGAGTCGGCGTTGGACCGACTCGGGAGAACAACGATGACCGACATCCGGGCAAATACCTCGCAAGACCCGCAATCGGTAGGCACGGCGATCCTGGGCGGGGGGCCGCCCAGCCTTGCCCCGAGGCCCGAATTGATGCCGGCGCACGCGCTCAAGGGCGACCCCGTCGTCAATCCCAAAGGCTACGCGCTGGGCAGAGTCGAGCACATCGTCATCGATGTGCAGCGCGGTCGCATTGCCTACGCCGTGCTCACTTTCGGCGGGTTTCTCGGCCTGGGCGAGAAGCTGTTCGCGATTCCGTGGAACGCCTTTACGTTCGATGCCGACCGCCATCGCTTTATTCTGAACGTCGATCGCGGCGTGCTCGAAGGCGCGCCTGGATTCGACAAAAGGCATTGGCCGGCGATGGCCGATCCCGACTGGGCCTCGCACCTGCACGCGTATTACGGCTATCCGCCCTACTGGGACTAGTCCGCCGTTTCAGGCGGCGAGCTGGATGCCCGATGTGGGCGTCTGCAGGCGCACAAGCCCCGTCCCTTCCGGCGCAGCCTCGATCAGCGCGCTCAAACGGCGCAGCCGCGCCGTTCCGAAGAAGGTTGCGAACGGCACTTCTGACGCATCGCGCCCGGTGCCGATGCGCACCAGGTCCCGCATCGGCGAGAGCTCGGTCGGGTCGAACAACTGCCATCGGCCGCCGAGGAAGGCCTCGAATACCGCGTGAAAATCGGGCGGAGGCTCGGCGTAGCGCGCATAGCCGGTGACAAAGCGCGCGGGGATATTCAACGCGCGGCAAAAGGTGATCGCGAGATGCGCGAAATCGCGGCAAACGCCGGCGCGCAGGGCGAGAACATCGCGCGCCGAGTAGCTCGGGGTCGATGTCCCGATCAAGTAGTCGATGTTGGCGCGTATCCAGCGGCAGATCGCGTCGACGCGCGAAAATCCGGGCGCGAGCCCACCGAATAGCCGGCACGCGAGACTAAAGACTTCCTCGGATTGGCAATACTTGCTCCCGCGAAGGCAGGCGAACGCGTCGACCGGCAAGGCGGTGATCGGAACCTCGGCCGCCTGCTATGTCCGCTTCGATCGGCGTCACGTCGACCACTGCCAGATAGCGCACGCGGAACGGACCCGGCGTCACGTCGACGCGAATGAAGCGATTGAGCGTCTGCGGTTCGCGCAACTCGTCCCAGTACAACGACGGCTCGAGCTCCACTCTTTCTTCGACGACGCGCTGACGATGGTCGTCGGGGACCGCCACGTTGAAAACGAAGACCGTCTGCGCGGCGACCTCGTATTCGAGCTCGCAATCTATTTGAAACGTGCTCATCGCTGCATGTGATTGTGATCGCGCGCGGGACAAACGCCAAAGACCCGCCGCGTGCGCGGCGCCGACCGTGTGGCCGGCGCCGCGCCCGTCTTTGGTGCGCTGGAACGGGGCAGGCTCGCTAGATCCGTCCCATCAGCAGCAAGACGATGAGGACGACGACGACCAGTCCCGCGATGCCGCTGGGTCCGTAGCCCCACTCGCGGCTGTACGGCCATGCGGGCAGCGCGCCCAAGAGCGCGAGGATCAGGATGATCAGCAGAATGGTGCCTATAGTCATGGCTTACCTCCGTGTACGCCTGGCCAGGCGAATATTCGAATCGTCCGGCACCGCCAAAATCGACCGAACACAGACCGTCCGCGATCGGTGCTGGCGAAAGCCTGGTTTCCTTCGCCAGCCGATCTCCGCCGGGCGTTCGCCTTGCCGCGCGTTATTGGTTATACCGAGCCTTGGCGTCCTGCACGCACTTGCTCTTGGCATCGCCGCTCATCGCGTCGCATTTTTCCTTCGCCACCGCGTAATTGGCTTCGCTCTTTTCGTGCGCCGCGGTCGCCATCGCGTCCTTCGACGTGCGGTTGGCCTTGGCGTCTTCCTTGGCCTTGGTCAGATTCGCCTTCGCTTCCTTGATGCAGACGTCCTTGTCGTTGCCTTTCTTGGCGTCGCAGGCGGCTTTGTCGGACTTGTAGTCGGCCTCGGCGCTGGCAACGGCCGCTTTGTATTGCGTCTTGTCGACCTTCTTGGTCTCGTCGCCCACGGCAGCGTGGCTGCTTAGCGCGAAAACGCCGAGCGCCGTGGCACAGATCAGTTCTCTCATCGCGATTCTCATCGTTTTCTCCTTGGTTTGATTTGCTGGTTTCGTTCCGCATCGGCACGCTCCTGCGCCGCGGCGCGAAAGTCCGGGAGGCGCTAGTGCATTTTTTCCCAGTCCTTCACCTGCCGGTCGGCCTCGTCACGGCTGATGCCATAGGTTTCCTGAATCTTGCCGACAAGCTGATCGCGTCGACCGCCGATCTCGGCAAGCGCATCGTCGGTCAACTTGCCCCACTGCTCTTTCACTTTTCCGGTCATCTGTTTCCAGTTGCCTTCTACTCGATCCCAATTCATCTTTCGTCCTTTCGGTGATGCAGTCGCAGCTGCATCTGTCGTATCGACTTCAGCAACCGTCGTGCCAGCCAGATTTATCTAGCAAAAACAACGACTTAAATAATGCCTACCGATGGGCGGAATCAAGGGCAGCGTAAGAATTGCTTGGACCTGCTGTAAATGCTGCTTGAACGTGCGCGACGATGTCGCGCGTGCGGCAAGCAAACCAACGACGCAGTCGGACGGCAGCCTACGCGCCGCGTTTTCGCTGCGCGCGTACGCGGCGCGAATTTCGTTCACGGCCCGAGAATGTCGCCGTAGGGTTTCAGACGTTCGACGTGGTCGCAGAGCGTCTTGATCGCCACCATGATGGGCACCGCCAGCAGCAGACCCCAGCCGCCCCACAGCATTCCCCAGAACAGCAGCGACACGAACACTGCCGGCGTGTTCATTCGCGCGGCGCGTCCCATCAGCCAGGTCTGCACGCAGATGCCGAGAATGGCGGCGACGAGGATCGGTATCGCGGCGGCGAGCAAGGCCATCTGCAGCGTCCCGAACTGTCCGTAGGCCACGAGCGCGGCAGCGCCGGCCAGCATCGCCGCCCCGACATAGGGAATCGTGTGCAGCACCGCCGCGGCGATGCCCCACACCGTCGGGCGCTCGAGCCCGATCGCATAGAAGCCGGCGCCGATGACGAGGCCGACGGCGACATTGACCAGAAGCACGATCGCGAAATAGCGCTGGTTCTGCCGGTCGACGTTGTCGAGGATGCGCAGAGTCATCTTGCGTCGCGAAAAATCGCCGCCGACAGCGCGCAGGAACTTGCGCCGGAACAGGTCGCCCGCGGACAGCAGAAAGAAAGGCCAGGAAAAGCGCCGAAGCCGAGCTGGCCCAGCGCAATCGCCATATTGCTGGTACCGATCAACAGCATCGAGCTGAAATCCACGGCGGACGCGGCAGCAGAGTTCTTTCGCCCGCGCGGGCGCCGGGCTCGCCGCTTCGGCGAGCTTCTGCAATTCCGAAGCAGTCCGCTGTACGTGCTCGAGTGCGCCGGTATGGTCCTGCTGCGAGTGCGTGAGCGCAATGCGCAATCGCTGCACCGCCGAAGGGATTTCCTGCAGGACATCGCCGGCGTCGCTGCCGACCCGGTAGATCGCGCCCGCGATCGCGGCGCTGAAGGCGAGGACCACGAGCGCGGCGCCGAGGGCCCGCGGCACGCCCCAGCTCGCCAGTCGGCCGACGACCGGCGACAACGCGTAGTTCAGAAACAGACTGAGCAGCAGCGGGATGAAAAACGCCGCGCCCGCCCTGATCGCGAACAATCCGAGGATCAGCGCGATCAGCGTCAGCGCGACCGTGGACGGTCGCGGCGGTGGTAACGGTGTCTCGCTCGTGACCGCTGATCGTCCACCGCTTGCGTCGCGACGGCGCGCGCACGCGCCCTGCTATCCGCCTTCATCGAGCCTCCCTCGGCAGCGGGCGTGTCTTTCATCCAGTCGCCTGGCCGACAACGCTATGCCGGCCAGGCGCGAGAAGACGCGCGCTTACATCTTTTGCTTGGCTTCCTTCGCTTCTTCCTGGACTTTATTGCCGCCCGCGGAAACGTCCTTACCCGCGCCCTCGATCGTATTGCAGGCGCTGATCAACGACACGACGGCGATACTGGCGAACGCTAATACGATCTTCTTCCACATGACCCGATCTCCTTATGATTATGCACAAGGCGGCCGATGCCACCTGCGTCGGTAGCAGCAATCGCCGTGCCACCGCGTCGGCACGGATGCTGCGGCTAAGCAACCATTCCCGTCTGCCTGATCGTGGCGGCGCGATGCCGGTGCGGCCTCATCGTGATGCCGGTGCAAGGCCCGCTCGACGGCGACGGCCGTCACGCCCTTGAACAACGGCGCCCAGATAGATCGCACGATGGCGCCGAGCACCGAACCGCGCGCGCCGCCTTTCCGGCGCCTGCGCCGTAGCCCTCGGGCGTGCGCCAACCAGTCCGCCGACGACGAGCAATATCGCGAGCGTCGACGGCCGGGTCAGCGTTCGCCGGCATTGCTCGGTCAATGCATGCTTTGCTTCGGTCGAGCGCCAGCTTGTCGTCACGCAGCCTCTGCTCGGCTCGCACTGCCTCGCTGTCGTCGACGCCGAACAACACGATGTCGTGCTCCTCAGGCGTCGCCGCGCAACTGCTGCCTCGATCGCGCGAACAGCGCGCGCCGGGCGAGCGAGCGCAAGCGCACGATAAACCAGGCGGCGCCGAGAGCGCAGACCAGCGCGACTGCGCCGGTGGCCGCCGCGCCGGAGAATCCGCGCTCGATCATTCCCATCGCGATCGCGGCCAGAACGCCGGCTGCCGCGAGAACGCCCAGCACTGCGCCGCAAACGGCGCTGACGACCAGCGCAGTCATCACTTGCAGTGCGACGTGCGCCTCGGCCGCGACCAGGTCCGCCGCGTCGGCGACCAGCTCGCGACCGGAGCCAAAAAGCTGCCCGATCGCCGCCGCCAGCGACGACGGCGCGTCGACGGCAGGTGCCGGCCTTCCGATCGCCGATTCGCTCACCGCCCGAGTCGCCCGATCAGGTAGCCTGCGGCCAAGTGCGATGCCCAAGCGTGACCAGCGGACGCTCGCGGATGTAGTCGCGGGCGCTCGTGACCATCTGGTCCTGTGTCTGCTTGACGCGCTCGGCGCTGTCGCCGATCCATTCCGCTGCGGGTTGGGCCGCTTGCGCGACCTTGTCGACGGTCTGGTGCGCTGCGCGCGCGACGCGATCGATCGCCGGGCCCTGCCTTGTCGGTGGCCCTGTCGGGCGAGATCGTCGACGGTCTGGTGCGCCTGGCTCGCGGTGCGCTCGATTGCGTTGTTGTTGCCGGTAAGTTCCATTGCGTTCTCCTCAATCACGAAGAGTTGCCATTGCTCCGTTGGGAAAAAACACGGGCGAAGCTGGTGTAAAGGGACCGGAAGGCTCCGCCCGCGACGGGACGCAATGGCGTGGCGGAAGGATGGCTTTCGGCCACCGCCGCCGGATATCACTGCTTGCCGTCCGTAGCCGTCGTCGAATGGTCGTTCGCCTGCGCCGGCTTGGGCATCGCGGTCGATTCTTCTTCCTTGCTCATCGGCTCTTTCGCGTTCGGGTCGCTGCCCTTTGGCGTCTGCTCGGCGGGTGGCTGCTCTTTCGGCGGAACTCCGACGCCGGCGCCGCTGCTCGCTGGTTGCGACGGCGTCTCGAGCACGGTATCCGCTTTGGGCGGCATCACCGGCGCCGGATCAGCGGGCGGAGGCGCGATCGCCGGAGTCGTCGGCGTCAACTCGGGCTTCACCGATGCCGACCTGTCCGGAGAACGATCGCAGGCGGCGATGCCGACAGCGATCACGATCGCCGCCAGCACAACCGGCGATCTGCGCGCCGTTCACGATCACGGCAGCGTGGCGTCGCACTTAACCGCCTCCGCGACGGAACAGGCCGACGACCAGCGAAACGACGAACAGAACCAGGAAAATGAAGAACAGGACCTTGGCGATTTCGGCCGCGCCTGCGGCTATGCCGCCGAAGCCGAAAAGCGCCGCGATCAGCGCGATGACAAAAAACACGATGGCGTAATGCAACATTTTCAATCCTTTCTGCTCGACTTAGAGCAAGAGTTACTCGGACGCAGGCACCACGACCCGCAAACGTATGGTCGATGTGCCCGCCACGGCTACCTGGCGATAAAGACGCAATCCGCATGCCAGTGGACGGCCTGCAGAATGTCCTGCTGATCGGAGATGTTTTGTGCCGGTCGTGCCGCAGGCGCAAGCGCCCGCAGCGCGTCGGCGCGCGGCCTACATGATCTGACGCAGGCGCGTCAGAAAGCTGTCGTACTCGGACGACTTGTCGAAAAACGCATCGGCCCCGGCCAGCGAGCACTGCACCTGGTATTCGGGATACGCGAAGTTCGTCAGCACGAATATTTTCGGCTGCGGCGTCATTTCGTCGGCGCGAATGTTGCGAACGACTGCGATGCCGTTGCCTTCCTTCAGCCGGATATCGGTGACCACGACGTCCGGGTGCAACTTCTTGATTGCCTCGATCGCCTCCTCTTCGGACTCGGCAAACCCGACGACGTCGAACCCGCCCATCGACTGGACGTTGTCGATGATCCGTCTGACGGATCAGCGCCGAATCCTCGACCACGAAGACGCGCAGTAGCGCAGTTTTCACCAGGAGGGCCGCGCGCATCAACTGATCAGACTGTGCCGGAGCGCATACGCCGTCAGCTCCGCATTGCGCGCGAAATTCATCTTCTCGAGAATGCGCGTGCGATAGGTGCTGACGGTCTTGACGCTCAGACAGAGTTCTCCCGCGATGTCGGTGACGGTCTTGCCGGCGGCGAGCTGGACGAAGATCTGAAACTCGCGGTTGGACAGCTGGCGGTGGAGCGGCTCCGCGGCGTCGCCCGCCGCCTCCATCGCGAGCGCCTCGGCCAGCGAGGCGCTGATGTATTTCTTGCCGCTGGCGATCGTGCGCAGCGCCTGCAGCATGTCCTTGGCTTCGCCCGCCTTGGGGAAAAACCCGCTGACGCCCGCGCGCAGCAGATTGACCGCGTACTGCTCCTCAGGATACATGCTGACGATGAGGATCGGCAGCTCCGGTTGCTTGCGGCGAAGCGAGCTGACCGTTTCGAGGACGTTGGCGTCGGGCAGCGAAATGTCGAGCAACACGATGTCGAACCGACCGGTCGCCGCCAGGCTCAACGCAGCGGCCGCGGTCCCGGCCTCGCCGGCGGCCTCGAGGTCGTCTGTGGTGTCGAGCAGCTGCTTGAATCCGGCGCGAACCAGCGCGTGATCGTCGACGATCAGTACGCGCGTCTTGCGACCCGGCAGCGCCGCACGTTCGCCTTGCGTCATGGTTTCCCCCCTTCACGCATCACGGCTCTCCTTGATTATAAGTCGGGCCGTCGCGCCCGGCCAGCCGTGACGGTCACGCGGCCAACGCATCGTATCCGTTCGACGGCATCGGCTTGCGCCGTATGCATCCATCTCCATAGGCGTGCAGCCGGTTGTACATCGTCTTCAGGCTGATGCCCAGCAGCCGCGCGGCTTCGGTCTTGCTGCCGCCGACCGCCTGCAACGTCGCCGTGATCAACGTCCTCTCGACGTCGTCGAGCGACATGCCGACGGTAGATGCGGAGCGTCGACGCATCGGACATCGCCGGCGTGCCCATCGCGGATCCGATCGTCGCGACCGTGCCGCTGTCTTCGCCGCGGTCGACGACCCAATGCCGAAAACGTGCCGATGTCGACCTGGACCTCCTCGTCCGAAAGAACGAAGGCGCGATGGATGACGTTCTTCAGCTCGCGCACGTTGCCCGGCCAGGTGTGCTCGACTATCCTTCGCCGGCCCTCGGCGCTGAGAGTCTTCTGCTCGCCGTGCTCCTCGTTGAGCTCGGCAAGGAACATTTCCGCCAGCAGCACTGCATCGTCGCCGCGATCGCGCAGCGGCGGGACGTTGACCGGAATGACGCACAGCCGGTACATCAGGTCCTCGCGCAGCTTGCCCGACGCGACCGCCTGCCGCAGATCGCGATTGCTCGCCGCGAGCACCCTGACGTCCGACGCCGATTTCCTGATCGCCGCCGACGCGCGTGAACCGTCCCGTCTCGAGGACGCGCAGCAGTCGAACCTGCATCTCCACCGGCATCTCGGTCACTTCATCGAGAAACAGCGTGCCGCCGTCGGCCCGTTCGAAGCAACCGCGGTGCGTCCGCGCGGCGCCGGTAAAGCTTCCGCGCTCGTGGCCGAACAGTTCGCTTTCGATCAGGTTCTCGGGAATCGCACCGCAATTGACCGCGATGAACGGGCGCTCCTTGCGCGGAGAGAGATGGTGCAGCGTCGTCGCGACCAGCTCCTTGCCGGAGCCGCTTTCACCGAGGATCATCACCGGCGCCGTGGAACGGGCCAGTCGATCGAGACTTCGAAAGAGATCGCGCATCGGTTGACATGCGCCGTACAGCAGACCGAAACGCTCGAGGCGTTTTTCGAGCGATATCTTGCTTATCGTGCGGGGCGGCAGCATCAGCGGGCGTGTTGGCCGGATACTTGGCAAGACTGGCGATACTTTGAAGCTCTCCAAACATGGCCCTCTCCGTTGTTATTGACGTTGGACGCGCCAATACTCACCTAGGCCAGTTGGAGCCGGTATAGGTCTTGCTCTGTAAATTCTGTAGGTGTAACGGGGAGCCTTGTAGGATCAAGTCCTACAACGGATGATCGCGTCCGCTGGAAGCCCGTCGTCACGCGGAGTGCTGCACTGTTCCCGCAGCCTCAGTCGACTGGGCCGATAATCAGACGGCTAATCAGACGGTTTCCCGACCGCGCAACAGCCCCGCGCTGTCGCCGCGGAGCCGTCACTGGAGAGTGGAGCAGGTGCGCCGGGTGTATCGAACTCGGTTCATGGGAGGGCTGAACGAACCCAATGTTCCCGACGCCCTGCGCGCGTTCTGTCGCAAGGCGCGTGCCAGCATCGATCTCCCTCGACAGCGTACCCATTCGTACCTTGCGTGGCGGCACGACTTGCAATCCGGATTGCAATAAACGACAGACCATTTGTAGAAACGTCGCAAGCGCGGCAACGCCGCAATGCGCGCAGGGACGCGTCCGATTGGCACGACGCTTGCGCGAGCAGGGATGCAAATTCGCGACCTGCACGAATGGATGAACGCCATGCAGACATATCCGGATAATCCGCAGGACGAAGTTGCTCTCGATTCGCCGATCGCGGGCGCACGCCGCAACCGGCGCACCAATGTCGAATCTCCGGTCGATCATCCCGACGCGGCGACGGACGTAGAAGGCCATACTACGGACGCGCACACTCCGCGGCCGCATCCGCCGGTCGAGGAGCCCGAGGAGAAGCCCGACGAGCACGCGCCGGAAACCGAGCCCGACAGCGAGCCCGACGCCGACTCGGATCAGCGACGGCGTCCGCCGCGCCCGGGCAAAGCCCCTCGCTGAAGCTGTCGCCTGCGGCGACCTTTCTTGCCACCGCGTTCGATTCGCGCCGTGCGGCACCGATGCGCATGTCGCGGCGCATCGCCGGGGACAGATGACGCTGTAGCAGGCGGGTCCGGCGTCGCATGCGTTGACGCCAACCTCGTTTCAACGCTATAAGCTGCTCGATCCTCGTATCGGTCGCGCGGTCGCATTCGACCGCCCCGCTGCGCCGCGATCAGCTAACATCCATTTTTCCGTGCTCGCCTCGCGGCGTGCGCGACACCCTATGCCGACCACTCGCTCCTTCCGCCTGGATGCCTGGATTCCGGCGTTGCTGTTCGCCGTCGGCAGCGGGCTTGCCGTCTTCACCGGCTTGACGATCGTCAGCTGGCACGCGCCCGAACCTGCGCGGATGGCCGGTGGTTTCGATCGCATCCAGTACGACGCCGCATGGGCAATCGCCTTTGCCAGCGCCGCATTGGCGCTGCACGCCGTCGGCGCAACACGCATCGCCCGCCTGTTTGCTTTGGTTCCATTGACGCTAGGCAGCGTGCGGCTCGCCGCCTGGGCTGCGCCGGACGGGATTCCGCTCCACCCGATGCTCGTCAATCCCTGGCTACCGCTCGCCGCCGGTTCATACAACGACATGGGCCTGCTCACCGCGCTGATTGCGGTCGTCGTCGGCGCTGCCCTGCTGTTATTGCTTCGCCCGGGAAAGAGCCGCAAGGCGTGGCATGCAATTACCGTCGCAGTGCTCACCTCGATCGCCCTGGCGCTTTCGCTGCTGATGCTGTTTGCCGCGTGGAGCGGGAGCACAGTTGCGTCCGAATCGCTGCAGCTGACCGGCGGCGAGCGGACGACGGGCACGATCTACTCGGTACTTGCCGCCGCCACGCTCGCCTACGCCATGCTGGGCAGCGGGGGCGAGAGGAAGGCGTTGCGCCGCTCGGCGCCCCTCATCGTCTGGCTTGCCGTTTTCGCATGCACGCTGGTGCTTTGGCGCGCGCTGACCGTGCAGGAGACGCGCTTCATCGAGCGCAGCACAGCGCTGGTCGCGGCGGATGCCCGCGGTCAGATCCAGCGGGATCTGTACGCGCGCGTCGACATCTTGGAACGGCTAGCGGACCGTTCGTTGGCGTATTCGGATCCGGCGGCGTGGAAGCGCGACGCCGCCGGCCTGCTGAAAGGCGTCGCGGCGGTCGATACAGTGACTCTAGGCGGCCCCGACTACATCATCCGCCAGGCAGTCCCCGCGAGTGCAGAGGCAGTCGTGGGCCTCGACCGCCGCATGGAACCGTCGCGACGCGCGGCGATCGACCTCGCGGTGAGCACACGCCGCAGCACGCTCAGTCCCTTTGTCGACCTGGTCGTCGGCGGCGAGGGTCTCGTGCTTTACGTACCCGTGTTCCAGGGCGACGAATTGCGCGCGCTCATCTCGGCGACGCTGGCGCGTGCCGGATGGCCGAAGTCGATCATCGACGATCGCTTTCCCGAGCATTACATCGAGATCGTGCAGAACGGACGCGCCGTGCGCACGGTTGCTCCCGATGGATCGCGGGCGGCGGACAAATGGTCGCAGGAACTTCCGCTGGTCGTGCAGAACGCGCGCTGGATGCTGCGCGCGACGCCGACGCAGAGTCTCGTCGCCAGCGGCGCCTCGCCGCTTCCGATCGCCGCATTGGCGCTGGGCGCGATCCTGGCCACGCTGCTTGCGCTTTCGACCTACCTTTTCCAGACCGCCCGCTCCAACGCAAGAAATCTCAAGCGCACGAACGAGCGACTGATCAGCGACATCGCGCGCCGCTATCACGTCGAGCAGGAATTGCGCGAAAGCGAGAGTCGCACCAGCCTGATCATCAACGCGGTCAAGGACTGCGCGATATACATGCTCGACACCGAAGGGCGGGTTGCGAGCTGGAATCCTGCCGCGCAGGCCCTGAACGGCTATACGGAGACGGAGATCATCGGCAAGCATTTTTCGATGCTCTACCCATCCGATCGCAAGGACCCGCCGGAAAAAGAGCTCGCCGTTGCGGCCCGGCGCGGCTGGTACGAGGAAGAATGCTGGCACCTGCGCAAGGACGGCAGCCGGTATTGCGGCGACGACATAATTTCCGCGATTCGCGACGAGCCCGGCAATCTTCGCGGCTTTTCCGTCGTCACCCGCGACGCGACGATGCGGCTCGAGTTGCGCGAGCAGACCGAACGCGCGCGCGACTTTTATTTTTCGCTGTTCTCGGGATTCCCGAACCTGGTCTGGCGCTCCGACACGACCGGCGCCTGCGATTACCTGAACCAGGCATGGCTGGAGTTCACGGGCCGGAAACAGGAGGAGGAGTTCGGCTCGGGCTGGCTTGACGGCGTCCACCCCGACGACCGCGCGCGCTGGCGGGAAATCATCGCCGAAACCTTTCCCGCGCAGAAGATTTTCGAATACGAGTTCAGGCTGCGGCGCGCCGACGGCAGCTTCGGCTCGATCATCTGCAACGGCCGTCCGTATTACGACATGCAGGGCCGCTTTGCCGGCTACCTGAACGCCTGCTACGACAACACGGTGCGACGCGCGATGGAAAGTGCGCTCAAGGAAAGCGAGGCGCGCTATCAGGGCATGACGGCCAACGTGCCGGGCATGGTGTTCGAGCTGCTGCGCGATCCCGCCGGGAAGCTGTCGTTTTCGTACGTCAGCGAGGGTGTCGTCGCGCTGACCGGCCTTACCGAGGCGGCGCTGACCGCGGACAGCGCGGCGTTCTTCGATCTCGTCGCGCCCGCCGAGCGGCCGCATCTGGAGGCAACCCTGGAAGCGTCCGCCGCGCAACTGTCGAACTGGAGCTGGAGCGGCCGCATCCAGCCGCGCCACGAATCGACCGAAAGATGGATAAGCATTCGGGCCCGCCCCAGGCAGGCGGAAAACGCGAGCGTGCTGTGGGACGGCGTCGTGTTCGACGACACGCAGAGCCGTCTTTCGCAGGTGGAGCTGGAGCGCTCACGCGAGGAACTGCGCGAGTTGTCGCGGCACCTGCAGTCGGTGCGCGAGGAAGAGAAACAGCGGATCGCGCGTGAAGTGCACGACGAGCTCGGGGCGACGCTCAGCGTGCTGAAAATGGACCTCGAGTCACTCGACGCACAGCTGCCGGCCAACCTCTCCGAAGCGCGGGCCAAGCGCAGCGCAATGATTCAGCTTGTAGACGCCGCGGTCGCGACAACCCGCAAGATCGTCACCGACCTGAGGCCCAGCATGCTCGACGATCTCGGCCTCGCCGCAGCGTTGCGCTGGCAGATCGGTGAATACGAAAAACACACCAAGCTAGGGCTTCATCTCGACACGTCCGATCCGGACATTGCCATCGACCGCGAACGGGGCTTGGCGCTTTTCCGCATATTCCAGGAAACCATCACGAACGTGGCGCGCCACGCCAACGCGTCCAATGCCTGGATAGGGCTGGCGCAGACGGACCGCGCCTACGTTCTGACCGTCCGCGACGACGGCAACGGGATCAGCGAGGACGATTTGCGCAAGCCGATGTCGCACGGCGTCCGCGGCATGCGCGAACGCGCCCAGCATTTCGGCGGCAACCTGTCGGTTTCCTCGACGTCCGAGGGAACGACGCTCGTGGTGACGATCCCGAAGCAGAACGCTTGAACGGGCCGCCAACCCGACGCGGGCGCGCCTGAAAGGCGCCGCCCGCGCCGGGGTCAACCCGCGCTGCGACGGCGGTCGAGCACCGGCCGGTCGCGCATCGCGCCGTAGCCGGACTGGATCCGTCCCAGCGAGCGCGAGCGTTCGCCACGGAATTGCAGCGTTTGATCGCCGATCACGCGGCCCCAGCTCTCTTCGAGCGCGCCGATGAACGACCTCAGGCGTCCTTCGATCCGATCACGATTCATCGCTGCTCCGATGCGGCGCCGTCAAGCCGACTTGACGACCAGATTGTCGACGACGTTCTTGACCCCGTTGGTCGACGAAGCGATTTGCTTCGCCTTGTCGCGCAACTCACTGGAGGCAACCGTCCCCGACAGCGTCACCGTGGCTTCCTTGGTGTCGACGTTGATGTCAGTCGACTTCAGGCCTGGCTCGGCAATCAGCGCTGCCTTGACCTTGGCGGTGATCGCCGTGTCGTCGGCCGCCATGGCGACCTTGGAGGTCGCGTCAGCGGTGGTATCGGCCACCTTGTCGGCCGCGCGGTCCATCTTCTGGCCGACGGTCGTGCCGGTACCGGTTCCCTGTTGGCCGCAGCCAACGACAAGCAACAAGCTCGAGGCCAGCGCTGTAATCGCGATCATGGGCTTAAGTTGACTGTGCATTTTTGCTCCTTGCAAATGTCTGTTCCCGCCTCATGGCCGGCGGTTCTGGCCTCGTGCCGCTAGCTATGTTGTGCAGCACGCTCCCAATACGGCTTGGCGCCGAAGTACGCATGGATGAACACCGCGAGCTCGCGGTCGAGCAGCTCGTTCATTGCTTCGACACGCATCGACGGCGCTCGCTCGATCCAGTCGCGCGTGGCGTTGACGCAGATCCCGTCGCCGTCGACCTGCATGTACATCGTGTTCCACGGCACCGCGATCAGCCGCTCGCTCCAGTCCGGCGCATGGTCGAGAACGACAACACCGTAGGCAACGCGGCCGGCATGCATATCGACCAGAACGTCCAGCAACTCGCCGACGCGCTGACCTTGGCTGTCGAGCACGATGCACCCAAGCAGGCTGTCAGCCCCGATGATCGGCGATCGCCCGAGTCCAGCGCGCTTTACTCCCACCTCGGGGAACAGGTCCGGTGTCTGGGTGCCGCCGTTTTCCTGAGCTTGCCTCAACATCGCCTGTCTCCCCCTGTGGTAGACAGACTATGCCGAGCGCCGCAGGCCGCCGCTATCGGTCCGGCGCTGTTTCTCGTGTCGGCGCCGCGCGCGTCCGCTGTCGGACAAAGGCCTACGCCGACGATCAGTTTTTCAGGTTCGCCGGCAAATGGGTCAACAGGTCGGCAAGGTCGTCGGCGTGCTCTTCTTCCTTCGCCTGGATTTCCTCCATCAAGCGGCGCGATGTTGCATCGAACGGTGCGAAATAAGCCGCAATCTCGCGATAGCTGTCGATCGCGATCCGTTCGGCGACCAGGTCCTCCTTGATCATGTCGATGAGGTCCTTGCCTTCGACGTATTCCGAATGGCTTCGCGTGGCCAGGCCCTCCGGCGAAAAATTCGGCTCGCCGCCCAGTTGGACGATGCGTTCGGCGATCAAGTCGGCATGCGCCTGCTCCTCGGTGGCGTGCTCGAGAAATTCGGCGGCCACCGGCCCGGCGTGTATCCCGCGGGCCATGAAATGATGGCGCCGGTAGCGCAGCACGCAGATGATTTCGGTAGCCAGCGCCTCGTTGAGTACGCGTATCGCCGTCTGGGTGTCCCCGCCGTATCCGGCAGTGACTGCGCCTTCTTCGATGTGCTGCCGTGCGCGCTTGCGCAAGCTCGCGACGTCGGAAAGAAATGGTTGCTTGCTCATGACGTCTCCTGGGATGGTCGGCGAGGAGGCGAATTGCCGACCCGCGAACATTGCGTCCGCAGCAGGAATCATGCCGACCCCCGGCGCCCGTTGCAGCGTTCGCGCCGCTAGCTCGATTGCGACAAAAGATGCCGAGCCGGCGTGTAATTCTTACAGCGAAGGGCGATTAAGCGGCGAAAAGCCGCAACGTCAGATCAGCGCGCGCTGCCGCTCGACCACGGCGTCGACGACGACCAACGCGGTCATGTTGACAATGCGCCGCACGGTGGCGGACGGGGTCAGGATGTGAATCGGCTGGGCGACGCCGAGCAGGATCGGCCCGAGCGTCAGGCCGCTGCCGGCGGCGACCTTCAGCAGGTTGAACGAAATATTGGCCGCGTCCAGCGTCGGCATGATCAGCAGATTGGCGTCGCCCTTGAGGCGCGCATCGGGAAAAACCTTGCGGCGGATCTGCTCGGACAGCGCGGCGTCGCCCTGCATCTCACCATCGACTTCCAGCTCGGGTTCCTGGGCGTTGATAAGCGAAAGCGCCGCCTGCATTTTGCGCGCCTGCGGGTCGGCGCTCGAACCGAAGCTCGAATGCGACACCAGCGCCACCTTGGGGGTGATGCCGAAGCGGCGCACTTCCTCGGCCGCCAGGCGCGCGATCTCCGCGATCTGCTCGGCGGTGGGATCCCGGTTGACGTAGGTGTCGGCGATGAACACCGTCCGGTCGTGCAGCAGCACCGCATTCATCGCCGCCCAGGTCGTCACGCCCTCGCGCAGCCCGATGACCTGATCGACATAGTGCCGGTGCGCCGAATGCGCGCCGAACGTCCCGCAAAGCATGCCGTCCGCGTCGCCCATGTGTATCATCATCGCGCCGATCAAGGTCAGCCTGCGGCGCATCTCGATCTTGGCGAACTGCTGCGACACGCCCTTGCGCTGCGCCAGCCGGTAGTACTCGGTCCAGTAGGCGCGGTAGCGTGGATCGGATTCCGGATTGACGATCTCGACGTCGACGCCGGGCTTGATCCGCAACCCGTAGCGCGCCAGGCGGCGCTCGATCACCGCGGGGCGACCGATCAGCACCGGCTTGGCCAGACCCTCGTCGACGACGACCTGCACGGCGCGCAGCACGCGCTCTTCCTCGCCCTCGGCGTAGACGACGCGCTTCGGCGCCTTCTTCGCGGCCTGGAAAATCGGCTTCATCAGCAGGCCCGAGTGATAGACGACCTGCGACAGGCGCTCGTGGTAGGCGTCGAAGTCCGCGATCGGACGCGTCGCGACGCCGGACGCCATCGCCGCTCGCGCGACCGCCGGCGCGATCATCACGATCAATCTCGGGTCGAACGGTTTGGGGATCAGGTAGTCGGGCCCGAACTTGACATCCTGCACGCCGTACGCGGCGGCGACGATGTCCGATTGCTCGACCATCGCGAGGTCGGCGATCGCGCGCACGCACGCGAGCTTCATCGCCTCGTTGATCGTCGTCGCGCCGACATCCAGCGCACCTCGGAAAATGAACGGAAAGCAAAGGACGTTGTTGACCTGGTTCGGAAAGTCGGACCGTCCGGTCGCGATGACGGCGTCGGGCCGCGCCGCCTTGGCGACGTCGGGCATGATCTCGGGCTCGGGATTGGCCAGAGCCATGATCAACGGCCTGTCCGCCATCAGCTTCAGCATTTCGGGCTTGAGCACGCGCGGCGCCGACAGACCGATGAAAATGTCGGCGCCGGGGATGATGTCGGCCAGCTTTCGCGCGTCGGTGGCCTGCGCGTAGCGCGCCTTGTTGTCGTCCATCTCCTCCTTGCGGCCGCGGTAGACGACGCCGGCAATGTCGGAGACCCAGATGTTCTCGCGCTGGACACCAAGCTCCACCAGCAGGTCGAGACAGGCGAGCGCGGCCGCGCCCGCACCCGAGCACACCAGCTTGACGGCGCGCATTTCCTTGCCGACGACGCGAAGACCGTTGAGGACCGCAGCGCCGACGATGATCGCCGTGCCATGCTGGTCGTCGTGGAATACCGGAATGCGCATGCGCTCGCGGCATTTGCGCTCGACGTAGAAGCATTCGGGCGCCTTGATGTCTTCCAGATTGATGCCGCCGAACGTCGGCTCGAGCGCGCAGATGATGTCGACCAGCCGGTCCGGATCGCGCTCGTCGATTTCGATGTCGAAACAGTCGATGCCGGCGAATTTCTTGAACAGGACCGCCTTGCCCTCCATCACCGGTTTGCCGGCGAGTGGACCGATCGCGCCAAGGCCGAGCACCGCGGTGCCGTTGGTGATGACGCCGATCAAATTGCCGCGTGCGGTGAGGTTGCGCGCTTCGGCCGGATCCCGGACGATTTCGTCGCAGGCGGCGGCGACACCCGGCGTATAGGCGAGCGCGAGATCGCGCTGATTGATCAGCTGCTTGGTGGGCAGGATCGCGATCTTGCCCGGCGGATGCGCGCGATGATATTCGAGCGAGGCCTCGCGTATGTCCTGGTCGGGCATCTCTTTGCTCATCGTTCGTCCGCGGGAAGATGATAGCAGAAGCCGTGCCGACGCCTTGCTGCCGGGCGGTGCAAAGCCGGCGGGCGGCGCTCGCGCTGACCGTATAATGCGCGCATCGCCCCTGCCACTGAATTTCTGCCGATGCTTCTCTTCTGGTTCCTCGCCGCAGGGCTGCTGCTCAGCGCATTGAGCGTGCTGCTCTGGCCGCTGCTGCGGACGCAGCGCGGTGGTGCGGAGCCCAACGCCGACTCGGCCTCGATCGCGGTATTCCGGGACCAGAAGCGCGCCGCCGACGAGGACTTCGCATCGGGTGCGATTACCGGCGCCGAGCGCGAGGCCGTCGTGGCGGATCTTGCGCGGCGCGTTGCCGACGAAATCGGCGCCTCGCCGCGCATGTCAGCGAGCGGTCCTATGCCGCGGCCGTCGTGGCCGCTGGCGATAGCCCTGCTGGTGTCGATTCCGGTGCTGGCGATCGCCCTCTACGGCCGTCTCGGGGATCCGGCAGCCTCCGCCGTCGCCGCGGCCACCGACGGCGGACAGGAATTGAGCGACCCGCAGATCGCCGCGATGGTCGGCGCGCTGGAGCGCCGGCTCGAGCAGCATCCCGACAACGCCGAAGGCTGGGCCCTGCTCGCTCGCTCGTATTACGCGCTCGGTCGCTTTCCCGCGGCGGCGGAGGCGTACACCAAGGCGCTCGCGATGGCGCCCGACAACCCCGATCTGCTCGCCGATTACGCCGACGCGTTGGGGATGGTGCAGGGTCACCGCCTCGCCGGCAAGCCGCTCGCGCTAGTCGAGCGCGCACTGGCCATCGATCCGCGGCACGGGAAGGCGCTGGCGCTTGCCGCAACGGCGGCGATGGAGGCGCACGATCCTTCCAGGGCGCTCGCCTACTGGCGCCGGCTCGCCGCGCAGCTGCCCCCCGGCTCCGATGACGCAACGCAGGTCGCCGCCGTGATCGCCGAGCTCGGTGGCGGAGCGCCGGATGCGGCGAAGACGATGCGGGCGCCGGCGCAGCTCGCCGCCACAAGCAACGGCGGCACGATCAGTGGCCGCGTCGTTGTCAGCCCGTCATTGGCGCAAAAAATCGTGCCCACCGACACCGTTTTCATCTTCGCGCGCGCACCGGCCGGACCGCGGATGCCGCTTGCCGCGATGCGCATCCCGGCCAGCGAATTGCCGAAGGAATTCACGCTCGATGATGCGATGGGTATGGCAGCGGGTGCGAAACTGTCGAATGCCGGCGAAGTGATCGTCGAAGCGCGAGTGTCGCGAACCGGCAATGCGTTGGCGCAGCCCGGTGACCTGTTCGGCAAAAGCGGGCCGATCAAGCCTGGCGCTACCGGCTTGCGCATCACGATAGACCAGGTCATGCCCTAGGCGGCCGTTCCGCCCGGAAGCATCGCAGTGCCGTGCTATGATCGCCGCCGAGCCAATTCGGGAGGGGCGGCGCGAGCATGGCACAGCGTTCGGACGGCGACTCTTGCGCGCAGCGTTCGAGCCGGCGCCCCCATGCAGCGATCATGGCGATCGCGGTGTGCTCCGGCTCTTTCGCGATTGCCGCTGCGGCGGCGCCGGTCGACGATTTGCGGGCCGCCGTCGAAGCCGGCGACTCCGCCGCGGCGTACGCCCGCCATTGCGCAACCTCGATCGACGCCCCCGAGCGCCCGCCGGAATTCGATCTGTGGTGCGGTGTCGCGGCCGTCGACATCGGCCGTTCCGGCGAAGGCGTCCTGGCACTCGAGCGTTACGTGCTGCAATTTCCCGACGACGCGCGCGCTCGCCTCGAGCTGGCGCGCGCTTATTTCTACGCCGGCGACGACGTCCGCTCGCGCGAAGAATTCGAGGCGGTGGCCAGAAGCCAGCCGCCGCCCGAAGTCCAGGCCGGCATCGACCGCTACCTTGCCGCGCTGACCGATCGCGAGGCGCGCTACCGCGGCCGGCGCACGGCGTTCGTCGAGGTCGGCGGCGGTTACGACAGCAATGCCAACGCCGGCGTTGCGCAGGCCGACATCGGCTTGCCGGTGCTGGGTCCGGTCACCGTCGACGATTTCGGCGTCCGCAAAGAATCGGCGTTCGGATGGCTGGCCGCCGGCGGCGAGATCCGCCATCCTGTTTCCGCAGGACTGACGGTCAATGCCAGCGTCTATGGCGGCGGCACGTTCTACGGTTCGGCGTCGGAATTCAATCTGGCGAATTACGGCGCGGCGCTCGGCGCGAGCTACCGCGCCGACCGCAACGAGTACTCGCTGGTCTACGCCCACGGCGAAATCGCGCTCGACGGATCACGCTACCGCTGGACCGACGGCGTCGGCCTCGAATGGCGCCGGCAGATCTCGGAGCTGTCTTCGTTCGCGCTCGCGCCGCAATACGCGCGCATCGGCTACGACGGCGACAACGCGGCACGCGATGCCGATTTGAGCGCGTTGAGCGCCAGCTATCGGCAGGTATGGCTCCGCCGGTGGCAGCCGGTGCTCAATGCGACGGTGTTCTACGGCGACGAGCACAACCGTGAGAGCCGCGGCGACCTCGGCCGCAGCATCGTCGGCGCGAGCGTCGACGTCACCGTTTCACCGTCGGCATTCTGGGCGGTCAATGCCGGCCTGGCATACGCGCAAAGCGACTACGACGCGCCGATCCCGCTGCTCGATGTGACGCGGCGCGACCGCAACCTGGGCGTGAGCCTCGGTGCGATCTACCTGGTCAACCGGAATCTGAGCGTCCGCGGCGAATACCGGTATGCGAAAAACACGTCCAATCTCGAGCTCTACGAATACACGCGCCACGTCGGCGTATTGAAAGTCCGCTATGAATTCAAATAGCACGGCCATCTCGCTCCGGCGCAGGCTCGCGTTGCGTCTCGGCTTGCTGCTCGTCTGCGCGCTCACTGTGAATTTTGCCTTCGCGCAGACTGCCGGGAAGGTCCTGCTCTCGGTCGGCGACGTCAGCGTCGTTCGTGGCGGCGAGCGTGCGCGTCTGACCGCCGGCGCGATGGTCAGCGCAGGCGACAGCGTCGTCACCGGACCCGACAGCTATGCACAGATACGCTTCAGCGACGACGCGCTGGTTGCGCTCAAGCCCGAGACCGAGTTTCGCATCGAGCGCTTCAATTTCACCGGCAAGCAGGACGGCAGCGAGGCCGCGGTCTTCCGCCTGGTGCGCGGCGGATTCCGGACCCTGACCGGACAAATAGGCAAGTTGAACCACGACCAGTACCAGCTGTTGACCACCCAGGCGACGATAGGCATACGCGGCACGCACTATCAGGTCCAGATCTGCGCCGCCGGCCAGTGCAGAAACCGCGGCGCCGACGTCGGTGCCGGCATGTATGGCGGCGCCTACGAAGGCGGCGTCGTCGTCGCCAACGGCTTCGGCAGCGGGGAGTTCGGCGCCGACGAATTCTTCTACGTGCCCGACGGGCAAGCGCCGCTGCGCTGGCTCGGGCCGCCTGATTTTCTGTCCGACAAGCTCGAGCGGCGCACGCGCGTCGCGCGCACCGCGCCCACCGAATTGCGTTTTGCCAAGGTGCCCGAGACCGCGCCGCCGCCGGCTTTGCCGCAGGCGCCGTTCACGTTCATGGCGACGGAGGATCTCGGCTCGGGCTTGCTAACGCCGGGGCAGACGATCGTCGTGGGGTCGGATCGCTACACGCTGGAACTCGACTCTACGTCGAATCCTGACCTGCAGCTCGGCATCGTCGGCGGGGCACTGCATTCGTTCCACAACGGCTCGCTCTCGGCCGATCTCGGCTCGGCAGCGCTGACCGACGTCGGCAGCGACGGGTCGATCTCGTCGCGCTTTGCCGCAGGCAGCGGGCTCAACTGGGGCCGATGGTCGGGGCCCGGATCGACGATCACGCAGGCGCTCGGCGATCAGCTGGTTCACAACGACGGTGGCGACCTGCACTACATCTACGGCAATACTGCGACGGCGCTGCCGACATCCGGACAGGTTTCGTACGCGGTGGTCGGCGGCACGCGGCCGACCGATTCGGGCACCGGCGCCGTCGGAGCGCTGGTGTCCGGAGGCACAATCAACGTCAACTTCACCACCGCGCAACTCGGGCTCACCGGTCTCACCGCCGGCTTCAGCGACGCGAACTACACGATGGGCGGCACGGCGAGCATCATCAATGGCCGCTTCTCGACCGGCGGCGTCGGCGGTGCGTTGACGGGTTGCACCGGCGGCGCTTGTCAACCGCTGGTCGCCGGGAACTTCACCGGCTTTTTCGCCGGCCCCGGCGGATCCGGCATAGGCATGGATTACTATTTCAACACCCGCACCGGCAGCGTCATCGAGGGCGTCGTCGGTTACCGCAAATGCGGGACCGGCGGATGCTGAAGCGGGCGAGCGCTATTTCGTAGCGAAGTTCGTTGCGCCGTCCCAATCCGCCGGCGGTCGCGCCGCGGCGTACATCGCGCAGCGCTGGGCGAAATACGCGTAGAGGCGCGTGGCTGGATGCGCGCTGGCGAGGGCGGCGAGCGAGGCCGCCGCGTCGGCAAAGCGCCGCTCGCGGTACTGCAGCAAGGCTTTCTCCCACGCCGCGATTTCGCCGGCGATCGCCTCTTCCGCTTCCGGCAGCGGCTCGAATATCGTAACCGGGTGCGCCCTGCCCTTGACGCGCACGCGATCGATTTCGCGACAGCGGATGTCGGGTATGGCGGCTCGCGTATCCTCGCCGATGATGACGGCGACGCCGTACTCCTTGGTCAAGCCCTCGAGCCTCGATGCGAGGTTGACCGCATCGCCGAGCACCGTGTAAGCCTTGCGGAAT
The DNA here is from genome assembly GCA_963697485.1 of uncultured beta proteobacterium. Classification (GTDB taxonomy): domain Bacteria; phylum Pseudomonadota; class Gammaproteobacteria; order Burkholderiales; family Casimicrobiaceae; genus PALSA-1003. The sequence continues at coordinate 596,306 of CAVOOD010000002.1, read as the reverse complement.
TCGGACCCCATGTCGCCGACGTTCATCGCACCGCTGTTGATGCCGACGCCGATGACAAGCTCCGGCCAGCCGCGCTTCTTGAACTCCTCGGCCAGCGAGGAGCATTCTGCGCTGCATCGCCAGCGCGGCGACAACGGCGTCGCGCGCGTGGTTCGGATTGTCGATCGGCGCGCCCCAGAACGCCATGATCGCATCGCCGACATATTTGTCGACGGTCCCGTGCTGCGCGTGGATGATCTCGGTCATCGGCGTCAGGTAGGCGTTGAGCATCGCCGACAATTCGCGCGGCGGCAGGTTTTCCGACAACGCGGTGAAGTCGCGCACATCGCAGAACAGCACGGTCATCGTGCGGCTCTCGCCGACCATACTGTAGCGCTCTCCGCTCTCGACCATCTGCGCGACGCGCTCGCGCGGCACGTATTCGCCGAACATCGCCGAAACCCTGCGGATCTTGCGTTCCTCGCGCATGAAGCCGGCCAGCATGTTCCAGCCGAACAGGACCGCGAGCATCAGCAAGGTCGCGGCCACCGGGACGACCTCGTTCAGTTTGATCCACAGCAGGAGGTTCGCCGCGGCCACCAGGCCCATGACGGCGACCAGGCCCAGGGCATTGAACACCGGGTCGCGATAGGGAATGACGAACAGCACGACCAGCCCGGTCAGCAGCATGATCAGCGCCTCGATCGCGTTCGCGTTCGCCGGAACCGATTTCAGATCCTGGTTCAGCATGCCCGAGAGCAGGCTGGCGTGTATTTCGACTCCAGGGAAGTCGGCGGCGAGCGGCGTCGGCCGCAAATCCTGCAGTCCCTTGGCCGTCGTTCCGACCAGCGCGATCGCGCCCGCGAAATCCGCGGGCGCGCTGCCAGCCAGCACGTCGGCGGCCGAATAGTAGCGGAAGGTCTTGGGCTTCCCGCGAAACGGGATCAGCGCCGTTCCGTCGGCCGTGGTGGGAAGGGCCAGACCGCCGATATCGAAACCGTCGAGACGCTGGTCGGAATCGAAGTGCGGTGTCACCCGCTTCGCTTCGAGCACGACCCGCGCGATCGCCAGTGACAGCGCCGGGTAGTAGGCGTTGCGGTAGAGCTCGACCATCGGAACGCGGCGCACGACGTTGTCGGCATCGAAGAACGGGTCGACGTGGCCGCTGCCTGCGGCCGCATGCGTGAGCTCCGCGATGGCTGCCGTATAGCCGACGGCGGGTAGGATCGGAATGATGCCGCCGCCGATATCCTGGGAGCGGAACAGCGGCGGCGGGAGAGCGCCGATCTGCTGCGCTTCGTAGGTGAAGCCGAAGCCCAGTATGACCGGCCTGCCGCGAATGGCGTCGGCGAATCGCGCATCGAAGTCGAGCTCGGGACGCAACCTGTCGAGCGTGGCAACATACCCGCGGTCCTCCCTGAGGTCGCGCTGCGCGAGGCGCTCGAGGACGTCGATGCCAGACGATCGGTCCGGTTCGGCGAACACGACGTCGAAGCCGACGGCCCGCGCCTGATAGCGATCGAGCAATTGCGTCGTCAAGCGGGCGAGCTTGTCGCGCGACCAGGGCCAGCGTCCTTCGCGCTGCAGGCTGGGCTCGTTGATGTCGATGATGACGATTTGCGGATCGTCATGATTCGGCAGCGTCAGCTTGAGTCGCGTGTCGTACGAGATCGCTTCGAGCTTGGCCAGCAACGTCGTCTTGCCGACCTGCGTCAGCGGATGCAGCAGGAAGACGGCGATGATCAGCAGGCCGACGAGCCAGCGCGGCGCGCCGATCAGCCAAGCGGCAAGCGTCCCGGGGGCGAGACGCACGGCCAGACGGGCTAGCGGCGCGCCCGCCGGCGCAAACCCGCGATCGCCAGCGCCGCGACTGCGACGGAAAGCAGTGCCAACCCGATGGACGAGAGCGCCGGAATCGCGCTCGCTGCAGACGCCGACGCCGCGACACTCGCCTTCCCATCCGGCGGCACCGGCAGCAGCACGCCCTTGATGACCAGCTCATCGACGGGTCCCGCGCTTGCCGGCAAGTGCGAGCTGTCGCCGGCGTAGAAGGCCGACAAGGTGAAGGCGTCGATCGTCAGTCCGGTCAACAGAAAATCCGCCCGGCCGCTCGCATCGAGCGCGCCGGACAGCGGTGCCGCAATGTTCTCCGGCGGCGTGCCGGGTGGCACGGTGTCGAATGGCGGCCCGCAGAACGTGCCGGTCCGGCGCACGCAAAGCGTAACCGCGCCCTGTGGCGACGCCGGGCCGCCGGAAGCGACCAGCGTTGCATTCACCGGCTGCCCAAACACGGCGACTTCCGGCAGGGCGACCAGCGACAGCGTCGTCGCCGCTCGATCGACGGTGAGCGTGAAAGTCTGCACCGCCGGCGCGCTGCAGCCATTGTTCGCCGTGACGGTCAAGGTCGACGTGCCCGCGGCATCCGGCGTGCCACTGATCAGACCCGATGCGGCATCGAAGGAAAGGCCGGGCGGCAGGCCGGAGACCGACAGAACCGGCGCCGGATTACCGGTCGCGCTCACGGCGAACGCATACGGCGAGCCTGCCGTTCCCGGCGATGGCGCACCGCTGCTGATGGACGGTTCGACGCACCGCGACTCGACGACCAGGGTGAACGCCGTCTGCGCGGTCGTGACCGGCGTCGGGTAGGTGTCGAGTGCGATGATCACGCACTGAAAGGTCCCGGGCGCGCTCGGCGTGCCGGACAGTGTGCCCGTGCGCGGGTCCAGTCCAATGCCGGATCCCGCGAGGCAGTTGCCGGGACTCAAGCTCCAGTCGACCGGGTATTTGGGCAAGTGGCTGTTGACCGGGCGGAAGCTGGAGGCGAACGGAATGCCGACTTCAGCGGTCAGCGGGCCTGTCGTGATTCCCGTAATCGCGCCGGCTGGCTGCGTTGCGATCAGCAGCGCGGCGGCCACCAGCGCGGGCACGCAGCCGACGGCATTTCGGGCAAGACGCACTGCGACTCCGGACGACCGGGCCATCGACAAGTCCTTGAACGGCGACCGGGCGCAACCTTAGCACATCCGCCGCCGCTCCGCCGCGCCCCTATCCCGCCCCAGGGAAGCAATACAGCGCCGGGCTATAATCGACCCCCTTCCTCCCGCCGCGCAGGTTCGATGCTGGAATCGAAGCAGCTGGCCGCGCAGCGCGGCACCACGATGCTGTTCTCGGGCATCGATTTCAAGCTCGGGCCCGGCGACGCCTTGCTGGTGACCGGCGCCAATGGCAGCGGCAAGACGACCTTGCTGCGCATTGCGGCGGGCCTGTCGCATGCCGCCCTGGGCACATTGTCGTGGCGCGGCGTTCCGGTTGCGCCATTCGATCCTGACTTGCGTGCGGCGGTCACGTACATCGGCCACGCCCCAGCGCTGAAGGACGAGCTGACGGCCGAGGAGAATCTCGCTTCGCTCGCAAGCCTGCACGCCGGCAGCGCCGCCAGCCATGCCATCGGCGCCGCGCTCGCTGTATGGTCGCTCGAGCGGCAGCGCGCCTTGCCGGCGCGCGCGCTGTCGATGGGCCAGCGTCGACGTATCGGCCTGGCGCGGTTGGCGCTGGTGCCGCGCCCGCTTTGGATTCTCGACGAGCCGGCTGCGGCGCTGGACGCCGCAGGCGTCGCGCTGCTGTGCGAGATGCTCGGCGCGCATCTGGCGCAAGGCGGCATGGCCATTATCGCGACCCATCAGGACATCGCCTTGTCCGGAGCGTCGGTGCGCAGCGTGTCGTTGTCATGACGGCAGCGACGGACGAAGCGGAAGAGCGCTCGCCACCCGGCGCGTGGCGCGGCGCTGCGTGGGCGATGCGGCGCGACTTGAGGCTCGCGCTGCGCTCCAAGGCCGAGCTCGGCGTGCAGCTGTTGTTCTATGTGATCGTCGTCGCCCTCGTTCCACTCGGCGTCGGTCCCGACTCCGTGTTGCTTCGTGCACTGGGACCGGGCGTGCTCTGGGTCGCCGCGCTGCTGGCTTCGCTGCTCGCGCTGCCGCGCCTGTTCGCGATGGATTTCGCCGACGGCACGCTCGAGCAGATGACCTTGTCGCCGTATCCGCTGCCCGCGTTGATCTCCGGTAAAATAGCGGCGCACTGGCTTGCAACCGGCCTGCCGCTGGTGGCGGCCTCGCCGCTGCTGGGACTGCAGTTCGGCCTCGGCGGCGATGAGTTGGTCGTGCTGGCGCTTGGATTGTTGCTGGGAACGCCGACCCTGTCGCTGATCGGCGCCGTCGGTGCAGCCCTGACGCTGGGCTTGCGCAACGGCGCGCTGCTTGCGCTTCTGGTCCTGCCGCTATACGTTCCGGTCCTGATTTTCGGCGCAGGCGCGGTCGACGCGGTGCGCACGGGCCTGGGCGCCGGGGCCGAGTTGTCGCTTGCTCGGAGCGGGACTCCTGGCAGCGCTGGTCGGTGCGCCGCTCGCTGCCGCGGCGGCGGTGCGCATCGCGATCGATTGATTCGAAAGGACGCTTTGTTGAACTGGTTCCGCTTCGCCTCACCGGCGTCGTTCTATCCACTGGCCGGACGGCTGGCGCCCTGGTTCGGCGGCGCGGCAGCGGTGCTCGCGGCGGCGGGACTGTATCTCGGTCTGATCGCAGCGCCGACCGACGCGCAACAGGGCGACGCGTACCGGATCATATTCGTGCACGTGGCGGCGGCGTGGATGTCGATGTTCATTTATCTGGTGATGGCCTTCTGGTGCGCGGTGTCGCTGATGTTCAACGCCCGCCTCGCGGCGATGATGGCGCAGGCACTCGCCCCGACCGGCGCGCTGTTCACCGCGCTGGCGCTCATCACCGGTTCGCTCTGGGGCAAGCCCACGTGGGGAACTTACTGGGCCTGGGACGCACGAATGACCTCGGAGCTCATCCTGCTGTTCCTCTACTTCGGCTACATGGCATTGCGCCAGGCGATCGACGAGCCGCGTCGCGCCGATCGCGCGAGCGCGGTGCTGGCGCTGGTCGGCGCAATCAACGTCCCCATCATCTATTTCTCGGTCAAATGGTGGAACACGCTGCACCAGGGAGCGAGCGTCAGCCTGACTTCGGCGCCGACGATGGCCGCGGTGATGCTGACCGGCATGCTGCTGATGGCATTGGCCGCGTGGTTCTATTCGATCGCGATCACGCTGACCCGGGTGCGCGCGATCATCCTCGAACGCGAGCGCCACGCCGGATGGGTGGGCGAAGCTGCGCTGGCGGCCAAGGGCGCGCGATGAGCGTCGCCGAATTTGTCTCCATGGGTGGCTACGGACTCTACGTCTGGGGCTCGTACGCGGCATGCGCGCTGGCGATCGCCGCCGAAATCGTCGTCGTCCGTGCGCGTCTCGCGGCGGCGCGGCGCGCCGCCGGCGGCCGGGAGCCTTCGCAGTGAAACCGAGGACACGCCGCTTCGGCTGGATCGCGGGCGGACTCGCTCTGCTCGGCGTCGCCACCGCATTGGTGCTCAATGCCTTCCAGTCCAATCTCGTGTTCTTCTTCACGCCGTCGCAAGTCGCCGCCGACGAAGCACCGCGCGGCCGCCCTTTTCGCATCGGTGGCATGGTCGAGACAGGCAGTCTTACCCGCGATCGCGACAGCTTGACTGTTCACTTCCGGGTGACCGATACCGCGCGCACAATACCGGTCAGCTATACGGGCCTCTTGCCGGACCTGTTCAAGGAGGGCAAAGGCGTCGTCGCGCAGGGATCGCTGAATCCTGACGGCAGCTTTCACGCCACCGAAGTGCTCGCCAAGCACGATGCCAACTACATGCCGCCGCAGGCGCAGGCGGCAATCGACCAGGCCAAGCGGGGAATGACGATGCCGAGCCTGCACGAAACGAAGGCGGATAGATGATCCCAGAGCTCGGCCACTTCGCACTGATCCTGGCGCTGCTGGTCGCCGCCACGCAAGGCATCGTCCCGATGGTGGGCGCCGCCCGCAACCAGCGGCGGCTGATGGCGCTGGCGCGGCCGGCGGCGCGGATGCAATTCGTGCTGGTCGCCATCGCGTTCGCGTGCCTCGCCTGGTCGTTCGCATCGAACGATTTTTCGGTGCAGAACGTCGCCTCCAACTCGAACTCGGAGTTGCCATTGCACTACCGCATCGCGGCGACCTGGGGCTCGCACGAAGGCTCGCTGCTGCTGTGGGCGCTGATGCTCACCGGCTGGAGCTGCGCGGTGTCGATCTTTTCGCGCAATCTTCCCGACGCGCTGGCGGCGCGCGTGCTGTCGGTGATGGGCTTGATCAGCGTCGGCTTCCTGCTATTCCTGCTGTTCACCTCGAACCCGTTCGCCCGGCTGCTCCCGCCCGCGCCCGAAGGACGCGACCTGAATCCGCTGCTGCAGGATCCCGGCATGGTGTTCCATCCGCCGCTGCTGTACATGGGCTATGTCGGATTCTCGGTCGCGTTCGCGTTCGCGCTGGCGGCGCTGATCGGCGGTCGGCTCGACGCGACCTGGGCGCGCTGGTCGCGACCGTGGACGACGGTCGCGTGGGCATTTCTGACGACGGGGATCGCGCTGGGCAGCGGCTGGGCCTACTACACGCTCGGCTGGGGCGGATGGTGGTTCTGGGACCCGGTCGAGAACGCGTCGTTCATGCCGTGGCTCACCGGCACCGCGCTGATCCATTCGCTGGCCGTGACCGAGAAGCGCGGCGCCTTCCGCAGCTGGACGGTGCTGCTCGCGATCCTCGCCTTTTCGCTGTCGCTGCTCGGGACCTTCCTGGTGCGCTCGGGCGTGCTCACCTCGGTGCACGCCTTCGCGACCGATCCGGCGCGCGGCGTGTTCATCCTTGTCTTTCTCGCGATCGTTATCGGCGGCTCGCTTGCGCTGTTCGCGTGGCGCGCCGGCAGCGTCGGGCTCGGCGGCTCGTTCGCGCTGGTTTCGCGCGAGTCGATGCTGCTCGCCAACAACATCGTGCTGGTCGTCGCGATGGCCAGCGTGCTGCTCGGAACGCTCTATCCGCTGTTCCTCGATGCGCTCGACCTGGGCAAGATTTCGGTCGGGCCGCCGTATTTCGACGCGGTGTTCTACCCGTTGCTGGCGCCGGCCGTCTTCCTGATGGGTGTGGGTCCGATCACGCGGTGGAACCGCACCGCGGTGCCCGAGCTGGCGGCGCGACTGAAATGGGCGCTGGCGGTCGCGCTGGTCAGCGCGCTGCTGCTGCCGTTCGTGCTCGGGCGCTGGTCGCCGCTGATCGCCGTCGGCCTGTTTCTGGCGCTGTGGCTGTTCGCGACGACCGCGGTCAACCTGTGGCAGCGGATCAAGGGCTCGCATCGCGGCAGCCTGTGGGCGAGGCTCGCCGCGAATCCGCCGTCCTATTACGGCATGCTGCTCGCGCATTTCGGTGTCGGCGTCTTCATCGTCGGCGTCACGCTGGTCAAGGGCTACGAGATTGAACGCGACGTGCGCCTGGACGTCGGGCAAAGCGTCGCCGTCGGCCCGTACGAATTCGCTTTCCTCGGTGTGACGCCCGCGCCGGGCCCGAACTATCGGGCGCTGGTCGGCACGGTCGAGGTTCGCCGGGACGGCCGATTGATCGAGACGCTGCATCCGGAAAAGCGCATCTACAACGCGTCCGGTCAGACGATGACGATCGCAGCGATCGATACCGGAATCTCCGGCGATCGTTATGTCTCGCTCGGCGAGCCGGTCGGCGGCGACGGCGCGATCGCCGGTGCGTGGGGTGTGCGCGTCTATCTGAAACCCTTTGTCGACTGGATCTGGCTGGGCGCGTTCGTGATGGCGCTCGGCGGCTTCGTCGCCGTTTCCGATCGGCGCTATCGCCTCGCGCGTGCGCCGGCGGCTGGGCGCGCTGGCCGGCGCCGCGGCAGGCGAGTGACCGAATCGTCGATGAAAACGCTGCGGTGGTCGATACCGCTGGCGGTTTTCGTCGTGCTGCTCGCATTTCTCTGGGCCGGACTGGGACGCGATCCGCACGAGGTGCCGTCGCCGCTGATCGGCAAGCCCGCGCCGGCATTCCAGCTGGCGCAGTTGCACGATGCGGGAAAAACGCTCGGGTCCAACGATCTCAAAGGCAAGGTATGGCTGCTCAATGTCTGGGCGTCATGGTGCGTGTCCTGCCGCGTCGAGCATCCGCTGCTGCTGCAGCTTGCCAAGACCAACGTCGTCCCGGTGTACGGTCTCGACTACAAGGACAAGACGGGTGACGCTCTCGCGTGGCTCACGCAGCACGGTAACCCGTACACCGCGTCGATCGTCGACAGCGACGGCAAGGTCGGCATCGACTACGGCGTGTACGGCGTGCCCGAGACATTCCTGATCGACAAGGCAGGCGTCGTCCGCTACAAGCAGATCGGACCACTGACCGTCGAGGCATTGCAGCAGAAGATTCTTCCGCTGGTCCGGCAGCTGCAGCAATAATGCGCGCGATCTTTCTGATTGGCATCGCCGTGATAAGCGCTGCTGCGTACGCAACCGCGATGACCGAGGCGCCGCCGTCGGCGGCGCTCGAAGCGCGGCTCAAGAAGCTCGAGACCGAGCTTCGCTGCCTGGTCTGCCAGAATCAGACGCTTGCCGATTCGAACGCCGATCTCGCCAGCGACTTGCGCCGCGAAGTGCGTGAGCAGGCACTCGCCGGAAAGAACGATTCCGAAATCCGCGATTATCTTGTCGCCCGCTACGGCGACTTCGTGCTCTACGATCCACCTTTGAAGCGCACGACCTGGCTGTTGTGGTTCGGCCCGTTTGCCCTGCTCGCCGGCGGCGGCGTAGTGTGGTGGCAGGTCTTGCGGCGGCGGCAGCGCGCGGCGGCCGCGGCCCCGACGCGCGATCCCGCCGTCGAGGCCCGCGCGCGCGCGCTGCTCGACGACGAGCCGCCGCCGTAGTCGCTTACTCGGCGCGAGGCCGCGCTGCGGCGCAAGCGCTAAAGGCTGGCGCCGCAGTGCCAGCACAGCTCGAAGTTCGCCGGATTTTCCTCGTGGCAGGAGCGGCAGAATACGCTGCCCGATTGCCCGCGTTCGCGCGCCAGCGCAGCGAGCACGGCTTCCGCGCGCGGGCGGTCTCGTTCGTTCGCCAGCCAAACCTGCGGCTGCGCGATATCGGGTGGAACCTCGCCGACGATGCTCGACGCGTGCTCGTTGAAGACGTGCGCGCTGATGCCGGCGTGCTGCAGCCGGTGCAGCAGCAGGTAGGCGTCGAATCGGTTCAGCGCGGTGTAGAAGCGTTCCATCGCTTGATTGCCGGCGCGATCATGCCGCGGGTGTCATGGCAGCGAGCATGCGGCGCTCATTCGCCGGGGCGCTGCAGCTGCCATCGCCACGCGTCGGCGCAGATGGCGTCGATGTCGCGACGCGCGCGCACGCCAAGCACCGCCTCGGCGCGCGACGGATCGGCATAGTAAGCCGCGACGTCACCGGGACGGCGCGGCGCGACCCGCCGCGGTATCGCCCGGCCGCAAGCGCGCTCGAATGCGGCGATCAATTCGAGTACCGAATGGCCGCGCCCGGTGCCGAGGTTGAGCGCGACGGCACCCGGTGTCGAAGCGAGATACGCGAGCGCCGCCACGTGCCCTGCGGCGAGATCCATCACATGAATGTAGTCGCGCACGCCGGTACCATCGGACGTCGGCCAGTCGTCGCCGTAGATCGCGATTTCATCGAGTTTTTCGGCGGCGACGCCCGCCAGCAGAGGGACGAGGTTGTTCGGCCTGCCCGACGGCGCCTCGCCGATCGCCGCGCTGCTGTGCGCCCCGGCGGGATTGAAGTAGCGCAGCAGCGCGATCCGCCATGAGCGATCGGCGGCGGCGAGGTCCTCGAGAAGCTGCTCGACGATGCGCTTGGTGCGGCCGTAGACGTTGTGCGGGCGAAGCGGCGCGTCTTCGGTGACGGGGTTATTGTCCGGCTGTCCATACACGGCTGCCGACGAACTGAACACCAGCCGCCTGACCCCTGCCGCCGCCATCGCAGCGACCAGCGCGATGGCGCCGCCGACATTGTTGTCGTAGTAGCTCAACGGTTGCGCTTCGCCCTGGCCGACCGCCTTCAGTCCCGCGCAATGCACGACCGCCGCGATCGAGTGCTCGGCAAAGATCCGCGACAAGGCGGCCTTGTCGCGCACGTCGGCCGTGATGGACGGTATCTGCCGGTCGGTGATGCGGGTGAGGCGCGGGATCACCGATGGCGAGCTGTTGCAGAAATTGTCGACGACGATCGGCTGGTGTCCGACGCGGGCGAGCTCGACGACGATGTGCGAACCGATATAGCCCGCACCGCCGGTGACGAGGACGGTGTCTGCCATCGGCCTATGTTACGCGAGCAGCCTCACGCAGGGCGAAAAAAAGCCGGGCGCGAAAGCCCGGCCTGATTTCTCGACAGCGATCGGTCAGGCGGCCTTGGCCGCGGCCCGCGATGCCTTGGCTTTGGGCGCAGCGGCCTTGGCTTTGGGTGCAGCGGCCTTGTTCTCGACGGTCGCGTCGGCGTCGCCTTCCGCACTGCGATCGACGAGCTCCACCAGCGCCATCGGCGCATTGTCGCCCTGGCGGAATCCGTACTTCAGGATGCGAAGATAGCCGCCGGGACGCTTGGCGAAGCGCGGCCCGAGCTCGTCGAAGAGCTTGCTGACGACGGCGCGGTCGCGCAGCCGGTTGAACGCCAGACGGCGGTTTGCCACCGTCGGCGTCTTGCCCAGCGTGATCAACGGCTCGGCGACGCTGCGCAATTCCTTCGCCTTCGGCAGCGTCGTCTTGATCACTTCGTGCGTCAGCAGCGAATTGGTCATGTTGCGCAGCATCGCGAGGCGGTGGCTGCTGGTGCGGTTGAGCTTACGCAATCCGTGGCGGTGGCGCATGATCTTTTCCCTTACGGCCGGTCGAGGTTCGCCGGCGGCCAGTTCTCGAGCTTCATCCCGAGCGAAAGGCCGCGCGAGGCCAGCACTTCCTTGATCTCGTTCAGCGACTTCCGCCCCAGGTTCGGCGTCTTGAGCAGTTCGGTCTCGGTGCGCTGGATCAGGTCACCGATGTAGTAGATGTTCTCGGCCTTCAGGCAATTGGCCGAGCGCACGGTCAGCTCGAGGTCGTCGACCGGGCGCAGCAGGATCGGATCGACCTGCGGCATCGAACGCTGCTCGGTCGGCGCTTCGGTGCCCTTCAGGTCGGCGAACACGCCGAGCTGCTCGACCAGGATGCTCGCCGCGTAACGGATCGCCTGCTCGGGCTCGATCACGCCGTTGGTCTCGATGTCCATCACCAGCTTGTCCAGGTCGGTGCGCTGCTCGACCCGCGCGCTCTCGACCGCGTAGCTGACGCGGCGAACCGGCGAGAACGAGGCGTCGAGCAGGATGTTGCCGATGCTGCGTCCGCCGTCGGGCTTGGTGCGAACCGTGGCCGGCTGATAGCCGCGCCCTTTCTCGACCTTGATCTCCATCTCGATCTTGCCGCCCGCGGTCAGATGCGCGATCAGGTGATCGGGATTGATGATCTCGACGTCGTGGTTGGGCTCGATGTCGGCCGCGGTAACCGGACCTTCGCCCGTCTTCGCGAGCTTCAGCGTCACGTGGTCGCGGTTGTGCAGCTTGAGCACGACGCCTTTGAGGTTCAGCAGCACGTCGACGACGTCCTCCTGAACTCCGTCCAGCGCCGAATACTCGTGCAGCACGCCGGTGATCTTGACCTCGGTCGGCGCATAGCCCGGCATCGACGACAGGAGCACGCGCCGAAGCGCGTTCCCCAGCGTATGACCGTAGCCGCGCTCGAACGGCTCCATCACGACCTTGGCGTGGAACGGCGACGTGCTCTGCACATCGATGATGCGCGGTTTCAAGAAAGCATTGCTCTGCATGCGGAATCCTTAAGGCAAATCCCAAGCGGTTGCGGCCAAATGCCGTGCCGCTTACTTCGAATAAAGCTCGACGACCAGGCTTTCGTTGATGTCCTGGCCGAATTCGGACCGGTCCGGCGCACCCTTGAACGTTCCCGTCATCTTCTTGACGTCGACCTCGACCCACGACGGAAATCCGATCTTCTCGGCGAGCTGCAGCGCATCGACGATGCGCAGCTGCGTCTTGGCGCCTTCCTTGACGGCGACGATGTCGCTCGCCTTGACCAGCGCCGACGGGATGTTGACGATCTTGCCGTTGACGACGACCGCGCGATGCGACACCAGCTGGCGGGCCTCGGCCCGGGTCGAGCCGAATCCCATCCGGTAGACGACGTTGTCCAGCCGCGACTCGAGCAGCTGCAGCAGATTTTCGCCGGTCGATCCCTTGCGCTGCGCGGCCATCGTGAAATAGCGGCGGAACTGCCGCTCGAGGATGCCGTAGGTGCGGCGCAGCTTCTGCTTCTCGCGCAGCTGGTTGCCGTAGTCCGACTGGCGCATGCCGGATTTCACGCCGTGCTGACCCGGCTTGGAGTCCAGCTTGCACTTGGAGTCGAGCGATCGACGCGCGCTTTTCAGGAAAAGGTCGGTGCCTTCCCGTCGCGCCAGCTTGCATTTGGGTCCGAGGTATCGAGCCACGTTGCTATCCTAGAATTTGGTCAGATGCGGCGGCGCTTCGGCGGGCGACAGCCGTTGTGCGGCACCGGCGTCACGTCCGAAATGCTGGTGATCTTCAGTCCCAGCGCATTGAGCGCGCGCACTGCGGACTCGCGCCCGGGTCCGGGTCCCTTGATCCGCACCTCGAGGTTCTTGACGCCGCATTCCTGCGCCGCCTTGCCGGCCGATTCGGCGGCGACCTGCGCCGCGAACGGCGTCGACTTGCGCGAGCCCTTGAAGCCGGCGCCGCCCGACGTCGCCCACGACAGCGCGTTGCCCTGCCGGTCGGTGATCGTGATGATCGTGTTGTTGAACGACGCGTGGATGTGCGCTATCCCTTCGGATACGTTCTTCTTCACCTTCTTGCGCGCTCGCGTGGTGCCGGTCTTGGTTGGTGCCTGTGCCATTCGCTGTTTCCTTGTTCCTTGTTCGGTCCCGGAGTTCGACCGCCGGGTTTATTTGGGCGCCGGCTTGCCTGCGGGCTTGCCGGTTCCCTTGGTCATCTGCGACTGGCGCGCCTTGCGCGGGCCCTTGCGCGTGCGCGCGTTGGTGCGCGTGCGCTGGCCGCGCACCGGCAGGCCCTTGCGGTGCCGCACGCCGCGGTAGCAGCCGAGGTCCATCAGCCGCTTGATGCTCATCGTCACTTCGCGGCGCAGGTCGCCCTCGACCGTGTAGCGGCCGACCAGCTCGCGCAGCTTGTCCATCTGTGCGTCGGACAGGTCCTTCACCTTCGTCATGCCGTCGACGCCGGCCGCCACGCAGATCGCCCGCGCGCGCGCGCGGCCGATGCCGTAGATCGCCGTCAGCGCGATCGTCGGCGTGCTGGTGATTCGGAATGTTGACGCCTGCAATACGGGCCATATGCCTACCCTATCGTTCTGATCCGTTAACCTTGACGCTGCTTGTGACGCGGTTCCGTGCAAATGACGCGCACGACCCCGTTGCGCCGGATGATCTTGCAGTTGCGGCAGATCTTCTTCACCGATGCCAGTACTTTCATTGCCGTCTCTCCGTCAATCGTCGCGCGTCAGCCGCGCGCCGCTGAAATCCGCTGCTCCCGGACGTTGCCCGCCCGCATCACTTGGCGCGGAAAATGATCCGCGCCCGCGACAGATCGTACGGCGTCAGGTCCACCGTCACCTTGTCGCCCGGCAAAATCTTGATGTAGTGCATCCGCATCTTGCCGGAGATGTGCCCCAGCACGACATGACCATTTTCCAGCTTCACCCGGAACGTCGCGTTGGGCAGCGTCTCCAGGATCTCTCCCTGCATCTGTATCGTTTCTTCCTTTGACATCAGCGCGTCGGCAAGCCGCCCTTGAAGTTCGCCTTCTTGAGCAGGCTCTCGTACTGCTGCGACATCATGTAGGCATGGCCTGCGTCATGAAGTCCATCGTCACGACCACGATGATCAGCAGCGACGTGCCGCCGAAGTAGAACGGCACGTTCTTCCAAGCGATCAGGAAGTTCGGGATGAAGCAAACGACGACCAGATAGAGCGAACCGATCAGCGTCAGGCGCAGCGTGATCTTCTCGATGTACTTCGACGTCTGCTCGCCGGGCCGGTATCCGGGGATGAACGCGCCGCTCTTCTTCAGGTTCTCCGCCGTCTCCCTCGGGTTGTACTGCAATGCCGTATAGAAGAAGCAGAAGAATATGATCGCCGACGCGTACAGGATCTCGTGCACCGGCTGGCCGGGGGCAAGCGTCGATGCCAGGTCGCGCAGCCAGATCGTGTTCTCGCTCGAGCCGAACCACTGCCCCAGGGTCGCCGGGAACAGGATGATCGACGAGGCGAAGATCGGCGGAATCACGCCGGCCATGTTGAGCTTCAGCGGCAGGAACGACTGCTGGCCGGCATAGACCTTGTTGCCGACCTGTCGTTTCGCGTAGTTGACCTGGATCTTGCGCAGCGCCTTTTCGACGAACACGACAAAGGCGGTGACCGCGATGACCAGGACCGCGATGCCGAGGACCAGCAGCACCGAATAGGCGCCGGTGTTGACCTGCTCCAGCGTCTGGCCGATCGCCCGCGGCAGTCCGGCCGCGATCCCGGCGAAGATGATCAGCGAAATGCCGTTGCCCAGGCCCCGCTCGGTGATCTGCTCGCCCAGCCACATCAGGAACATCGTGCCGGTGACCAGCGTCGTCGCCGACAGGAAGCGGAACGCGAGACCGGGCTCGAGGACCAGGCCCTGCTGCGCCTCGAGCGCGATCGAGATGCCCAGCCCCTGGAAGAACGCCAGCCCCAGCGTCGCGTAGCGCGTGTACTGCGTGATCTTGCGCCGGCCCGCTTCGCCTTCCTTCTTCAGCGCCTCGAGCGTCGGCACGACCACCGTGCACAGCTGCATGATGATCGACGCCGAGATGTACGGCATGATGCCCAGCGCGAAAATCGAGAAGCGCGACAGCGCGCCGCCCGAGAACACGTTGAACAGCCCGAGGATGCCGCCCTGCTGCGAGCGGAACAGCTCGTCGAGAACGGACGCGTTGATCCCCGGCACGGGGATATGCGTGCCGATCCGATAGACGACAGCGCGCCGAGCAGAAACAGCACGCGCTTTTTCAGGTCCGCGTAGCGGCTGCCGCTTTTCTGCGCCGGGTTGGTCGTGGCCAATTCGTTCTGCCTATTCGCTCAGTTCCGTCAGGCTCCCGCCCGCGGCTTCGATCGCCGCGCGCGCGCCCTTGGTTGCCTGCAGGCCCGACAGCTTGACTGCCTTGTCGAGCTTGCCGGTCTTGATCACCTTCGCCGTCTTGGCCAGCGCCGGCACCACGCCCGCCGCCTTCAGCGCGAGCAGGTCGATTTCGGTCACCGGCAGCTTGGCCAGATCCGACAGGCGCACTTCCGCCGTGTCGTCGCGCGATGCGCGAAACGAAGCCGCGCTTGGGCAGCCGCCGCTGCAGCGGCATCTGGCCGCCTTCGAAGCCGACCTTGTGGAAGCCGCCGCGGCGCGAGCTTCTGGCCCTTGTGGCCGCGTCCCGCGGTCTTGCCGAGGCCCGACCCGATGCCGCGGCCGACGCGGCGCTTCGGCCTTGCTTGCTGCCGGCCGCCGGCTTGATCGTGTTCATCCGCATCGTCGTGTCCTCGATCGCATTCATCGGCCCGACAGGGCAGATGGGTCCTTTTTCCGCAAAAACAACTCACGCTTTCGCCTCGGTCACCGTCAGCATGTAGCCGATCTTGGTCATCATGCCGCGAATCTCCGGCGTGTCGGCGACTTCGACCGTGTGGCTGCGCCACTTGAGGCCGAGGCCGCGACCGTCGCGCGGTGATCGGGCTTCTTGCCCATCAGTCCGCGCACCAGCGTCACGCGCAATCGCTTCGGTGCGCCGCGTTCTTGTCCGCCGCCATGCTTCAGGCCTCCGTCAGCTGCTCGACCGTCAGGCCGCGCTTGGCCGCGATGTCCGCCGGCGCACTGCAGTTCTCGAGCGCGTTGAGCGTCGCCCGCACGACGTTGTACGGGTTGGTCGACCCGTGGCACTTGGCCAGGATGTTGGTCACGCCGACGACGTCGAACACCGCGCGCATCGGGCCGCCGGCGATGACGCCGGTGCCTTCGGACGCCGGCTGCATGAACACCTTGGTCGCGCCGTGGCGGCCGATGACCGCGTGGTGCAGCGTGCCGCTCTTCAGACGCACCTTGATCATCCGGCGCCGGGCTTCTTCCATCGCCTTCTGCACCGCGACCGGCACTTCCTTCGCCTTCCCCTTGCCCATGCCGACCCGTCCGTCGCCGTCGCCGACCACCGTCAGCGCCGCGAACGCCAGGATCCGACCGCCCTTCACCACCTTGGTGACGCGGTTGATGCTGATCATCTTTTCGCGCAGGCCGTCGCCGCGATCATCCTGCTGCTGCCTGCCCTGCTGCCTGCCCATTGGCTTTGCCATATGCGGTCCCGTCCTCTGTTTGGCGCTAGAACTTCAGGCCGCCCTCGCGGGCGGCCTCGGCCAGCGCCTTGACGCGGCCGTGATACTTGTACCCGGAGCGGTCGAAGGCGACCGTCTCGATGCCCAGCGCCTTCGCCTTTTCGGCGATGCGCTTGCCGATCAATGTCGCGGCCGCGCGTGTTGCCGCCGTTCTTGGTGCCCGCGCGCATCTCGCCCTCGAGCGTCGAGGCGCTGGCCAGCACCTTGTCGCCTTCCGGCGCGATGATCTGCGCGTAGATGTGGCTGTTCGACCGGCTGACCACCAGCCGGTTTGCCCGCTGCTCGGCGATGCGCGCCCGGGTTTTGCGGGCGCGGCGGACACGAGCTTCTCTCTTGTTCATTACCCAGGTCTCCAGTCTTCGGCCAGCCGCTTATTTCTTCTTGGTTTCCTTGATCACGACCCGCTCGTCGGCGTAGCGCACGCCCTTGCCCTTGTACGGCTCGGGCGGACGGTAAGCGCGTATCTCCGCGGCGACCTGTCCGACCTGCTGCTTGTCGATGCCCTTGACGATGATCTCGGTCTGCACCGGCGTCTTCGACCTTGACGCCCTTGGGCATCTGGTGCACGACCGGATGCGAAAAGCCGAGCGACAGGTTGAGCTTGTCGCCGGCGGCCTGCGCCCGGTAGCCGACGCCGACCAGCGTCAGCTGCTTCTCGTAGCCGTCGGTGACGCCCTTGACCATGTTGGCGACCAGCGCGCGCATCGTGCCCGTGCATCGCGCTCGCTTCGGCGTTCGCCGCCTTGAAGGTCAGCGTGTCGCCGGCCTGCTCGATGCTGACGGTCGGACCGAAGCGCCGCGACAGCGAGCCGAGCGGACCCTTGACCGAGATCTCGCCGCCGGCGATCGTCACCTCGACCTTTGCCGGCAGCTTGATCGGATTGTTGCCGATGCGGGACATCGCTTTTCGCTCCTCGTCAGGCAACGATGCAAAGCACTTCGCCGCCGACGCCGGTGGCGCGCGCCTTGCGATCGGTCATCACGCCATGCGACGTCGAGACGATGGCGATGCCCAGCCCGTTCATCACGCGCGGAATGTCGTCCTTGCTCTTGTAGATGCGCAAGCCCGGCTTCGACACGCGCTCGATCTTCTCGATCACCGGCCGACCGGCGTAGTACTTGAGCGCGATCTCGAGCTGCGGCTTGGCCTCGTCGCCGACGACGGCGAAGCCCTCGATGTAGCCTTCGTCCTTCAGCACCTTGGCGATCGCCAGCTTCACCTTCGACGCCGGCATCTGCACCGTGGCCTTTTCCGCGATCTGCGCATTGCGGATGCGCGTCAGCATGTCGGCGATCGGATCAGTCATGCTCATGCAGTCACCTCCTACCAGCTGGCCTTGACCACGCCGGGGATTTCGCCGCGCATCGCGATCTCGCGCAGCTTGTTGCGGCCGAGGCCGAACTTGCTGTACACGCCGCGCGGGCGGCCGGTCAGCGTGCAGCGGTTGCGCAGCCGCGTCGGGCTCGCGTCGCGCGGCAGCTGCTGCAGCTTGTGCCGCGCATCGAGACGCGACTTCCTCGGACAGCTTGAAGTTGTTGATGATCGCGATCAGCTCGGCGCGCTTTTTGGCGTACTTCTTCACCATCTTGCGGCGCTTCAGGTCGCGGTTGATGACAGCCGTTTTAGCCATGGCGTCCTCAGTCTCAGTTCTTGAACGGAAATTTGAACGCGGCGAGCAGCGCCTTCGCCTCGGCATCGGTCTTTGCCGTCGTCGTGATCGTGATGTTCATGCCGCGCAGCGCGTCGATCTTGTCGTACTCGATCTCGGGGAAAATGATCTGTTCCTTGACGCCCATGTTGAAATTGCCGCGGCCGTCGAACGAGCGGCCCGACACGCCGCGGAAGTCGCGCACGCGCGGCAGCGCGATCGACACCAGGCGGTCGAGGAATTCGTACATGCGCTGCTGGCGCAGCGTCACCATGCAGCCGATCGGATAGCCGGTGCGGATCTTGCAGACGGCGATCGACTTCCTGCGCCTTGGTGACGACCGGCTTCTGGCCGGAGATCTTCTGCATGTCGCCGACGGCGTTGTCGAGGATCTTCTTGTCCGCGATCGCTTCGCCGACGCCCATGTTCAGCGACGATCTTCGTGATGCGCGGCACCTGCATCGCCGACTTGTAGCCGAACTGCTGCGGTCAGCGCGGGCACGACTTCCTTCTTGTAGACTTCCTTCAGGCGCGCCATCGTCATGCTCCGAGCACTTCGCCGTTGGACTTGAAGAAGCGGACCTTGCGGCCGTCGTTCGAGCGTGCGGAAGCCGACGCGGTCGGCCTTCTGCGTGACCGGGTTGTACATCGCGACGTTCGAGACGTGGATCGGCATTTCCTTGGTGACGATGCCGCCCGGCTGGTTCTTCATCGGGTTCGGCCGCGTGTGCTTCTTCACCTGGTTGATGCCGGCGACGACGACGTGCTCGGTCGTCGACGATGTGCGTGACGCTGCCGCGCTTGCCCTTGTCGCGGCCGGCGATGACGACGACGTTGTCGCCTTTCTTGATCTTGCGCATGTCGTCCTACAGCACTTCCGGCGCGAGCGACACGATCTTCATGAAACGCTCGGTGCGCAGCTCGCGCGTCACCGGCCCGAAAATGCGCGTGCCGATCGGCTCGAGCTTCGGCGTCAGCAGCACCGCCGCATTGCTGTCGAACTTGATCTTGGCGCCGTCGTCGCGGCGCACGCCCTGGCGCGGTGCGCACGACGACCGCGTTGTAGATCTCGCCCTTCTTGACGCGGCCGCGCGGCGCCGCATCCTTGATGGTGACCTTGATCACGTCGCCGATGTGCGCATAGCGGCGCTTGGAGCCGCCGAGCACCTTGATGCACATGACGCGGCGGGCGCCGGTGTTGTCGGCGACATCGAGCATTGACTGCATCTGAATCATTGCAACAATCTCCAACTTGACCCGCTGCGGCAACGGCTCGGCGGCGGCCAGTTTTGGAACCCGTCCGGGTAGCCCGCCGCCAGCGCCTCGGATTCGTCGCTTCACCCAGCTGGCGGCCGGGGAAACGAAAAGTATGGCAGGATTTGTGCTTCTGCGCAAGTCCTGCACGCAATCAAAGGCTTAGATCACCTTCGCCTTTTCGATCAAGCGCTTGACCCGCCAGGCCTTGGTCTTGGCGAGCTTGCGGCAGGCCTCGATCTCGACCAGGTCGCCTTCCTTGTACTCGTTGTTCTCGTCGTGCGCGTGGTACTTGCTGCGAGCGCGTGACGACCTTGCCGTACAGCGGATGCTTGACGCGGCGCTCGACCAGCACGGTGACCGTCTTGTCCATCTTGTCGCTGACGATGCGCCCGATCTGCGTCTGGATCAGGCTGCCCTTGGTCGCGCCCGGCTGCGATTCCGCCGCCGGCGCGCCCTGCGTGTTGGCTTGCGCGTTCATACCGGTCCCGCCTTCTGGTGAAGCAGCGTCCGCACCCGGCGATGTTGCGCCGGACGTCCGTCAGCTTCGAGTGATTGGTGAGCTGCTGGGTCGCCTTCTGCATGCGCAGCCCGAACTGCTCGCGCAGCAGCGCCTGCAGCTCGGTGTTGAGCTCCTCGGGCGACTTCGCGTTCAGATCTTTCTCTGCGTTCGGAGGTTTTCATCGTCGTCCTCTCTAGCCGCCGAGCAAGCGATGCACGAATATCGTCCTGATCGGCAGCTTGGCCGCGGCGAGCGCGAACGCCTCGCGGGCGAGCGCCTCGTCGACGCCGTCCATTTCGTAGAGCACCTTGCCCGGCACGATCTCGGCGACGTAGTACTCCGGGTTGCCCTTGCCGTTGCCCATGCGGACCTCGGCCGGCTTCTGCGAGATCGGCTTGTCCGGGAAAATGCGGATCCAGATTCGGCCGCCGCGCTTGATGTGGCGCGTCATCGCACGGCGCGCCGCCTCGATCTGGCGCGCCGTGAGACGGCCGCGGCCGATCGCCTTCAGGCCGTACTCGCCGAAGCTCACCTTGGCGCCGACGGTCGCAACGCCCTTGTTGCGGCCCTTCTGCTCCTTGCGGTACTTCCTTCTAGCTGGCTGCAGCATTCTTCACTCCTGCGCTCTTGCGCACGCGCTTCGGCGCTTCCGGCGCCGGTGCCGGCGCCGCCTGCGGCTCGCCGTTGTGCGGCATCACTTCGCCCTTGAACACCCAGACCTTGATGCCGATGACGCCGTACGTCGTCTTGGCTTCGGCAAAGCCGTAGTCGATGTCGGCGCGCAGCGTATGCAGCGGCACGCGGCCTTCGCGATACCACTCGGTCCGCGCGATCTCGATGCCGTTGAGCCGTCCCGCGCTCATGATCTTGATGCCCTGCGCGCCCAGCCGCATCGCGTTCTGCATCGCGCGCTTCATCGCGCGGCGGAACATGATCCGCTTCTCCAGCTGCTGCGCGATCGAGTCGGCGACCAGCTGCGCGTCGATCTCGGGCTTGCGGATCTCCTCGATGTTGAGGCCGACCTCGGTGCCCATCATCTTGCGCAGCTCGGCGCGCAGCGTCTCGATGTCCTCGCCCTTCTTGCCGATGACGACGCCGGGACGCGCGCTGTGGATCGTGATCCGCGCGTTCTTGGCCGGGCGCTCGATCGTGATCTTGCCCACCGAGGCGTGCGCCAGCTTCTTCTTCAGGTAGGCGCGGACCTTGATGTCCTCGTTCAGGATCGTCGGAAAATGCTTGCTGTTCGCGTACCACTTCGACGCCCAGTTGCGGTTGACGGCAAGGCGGAAGCCGGTCGGATTGATCTTCTGTCCCATGAGCTATCCTTGTTTGCCGTCACCGACGGTGACGTGGATGTGGCAGGTCTGTTTCAGGATCACGTTGCCGCGGCCCTTGGCGCGCGCGGTGAAGCGGCGCAGGTTGGTCGCCTTGTCGAGATAGATCGTCTGGACCTTGAGCTCGTCGACGTCGGCGCCGTCGTTGTGCTCGGCATTGGCGATCGCCGACTCGAGCACCTTCTTGATGATCTTCGCGCCCTTCTTCGGGCTGAAAGCGAGCACGTTGAGCGCCCGGTCGACCGGCAGGCCGCGGATCTGGTCGGCGACCAGCCGCCCCTTCTGTGCCGACAGGCGCACGCCGCGCAGGATCGCTGTGGTTTCCATGTCTTGCTCCTTACTTCTTCGGCGGCGGCGTCGGCGCCGCGACCTTCTTGTCGGCGGAGTGACCCTTGAACGTGCGGGTCAGCGCGAACTCGCCGAGCTTGTGGCCGACCATGTTCTCGGACACGTACACCGGAATGTGCTGCTTGCCGTTGTGCACGGCGATCGTCAGTCCGACGAAATCGGGCGTGATCGTCGAGCGTCGCGACCAGGTCTTGATCGGGCGCTTGTCCGACGTCGCTCGCGCCGCCTCCACCTTCGCCTGCAGGTGATGGTCGACGAACGGTCCCTTCTTGATCGAACGTGCCATGGTCCCTTATCCCTTTTTCGCGGCTTGCCGGCGGCGAACGATCATGCCGTCGGTGCGCTTGTTGCGACGCGTCTGATAACCCTTGCTCGGCGTGCCCCACGGCGACATCGGATGGTGCCTGCCGCCGCCGCCGTTGGTGCGTCCGCCCATCGGGTGGTCGACCGGATTCATCGCGATGCCGCGCACCGTCGGGCGGATGCCGCGCCAGCGGTTGGCGCCGGCCTTGCCGATCGAGCGCAGGCTGTGCTCCTCGTTGCCGACGGTGCCGATCGTCGCGCGGCAGTCGACGTGCACCTTGCGGATCTCGCCCGAGTGCATGCGCAGCTGCGCATACGCGCCTTCGCGCGCCAGGAGCTGCACCGACGCTCCCGCCGAGCGCGCGATCTGCGCACCCTTGCCCGGCAGCATCTCGACGCAATGGATCGTCGTACCGACCGGAATATTGCGCAGCGGCAGGCAATTGCCGGCCTTGATCGGCGCTTCGGCGCCGCTCATCAGCTGCGTGCCAGCCGAGACGCCGCGAGGCGCGACGATGTAGCGGCGCTCGCCATCGGTGTAGAGCAGCAGCGCCAGGTGCGCGCTGCGGTTCGGGTCGTATTCCAGCCGCTCGACCGTCGCCGCGATTCCGTCCTTGTTGCGACGAAAATCGACCAGGCGATAGTGTTGCTTGTGCCCGCCGCCCTTGTGCCGCGTGGTGATGTGGCCGTTGTTGTTGCGGCCCGATCCGCGCTTCTTGCTTTCGGTAAGCGCGTTGAACGGCGCACCCTTGTGCAGCTCGGGCGTGACGACCTTGACCAGCGCGCGCCGGCCAGGGGAAGTGGGTTTGACTTTGATCAGTGCCATGTCAGCCCTCTTGGGCGAAGTTGATTTCCTGGCCCGGCTTCAGGCTCACGTATGCCTTTTTCCAGTGGCGTCGCCGGCCGCTGTAGGCACCGAAGCGCTTGGCCTTGCCTTTGACGTTGGCGATCCGCACCGCCTCGACGTCGACCTTGAACAAGAGCTCGACCGCCGCCTTCACTTCCGGCTTGGTCGCATCCTGCATGACTCTGAAGACGACCTGCGAATGCTGGTCGGCGATCTGCGTCGCTTTTTCGGATACCGTCGGCGCGAGCAGCAGCGTAAGCAGCCGTTCGGGCTTGTATTTCGGTCCGGGCGCTTTCGCCGGCGTCTTGACCGACGTCTTCGCGGCCTTCCTGTCGGTCGCCTTCGCCGCAGTCTTATCGGTCGCCTTCGCCGCCGTTTTCGCGGAGGTCTTCGCAGCCTTTTTCGCGGCGGTTTTTGCGGCCGCCTTGGCGGATTTCCCGGTTGTGGCCGTTGCCTTGGTCGGGCTCATCCCAGAATCTCCTCGAATTGCGCGACCGCCGCCTTGGTCAGCAGCACGTTGTCGAACCGCACCAGGCTGACCGGATCGACTTGCCGCGCCTCGAGCACCAGCACGTCGGGCAGGTTGCGCGACGACAGGAACACGTTGTCGTCGAACTTGTCGGTAACCACCAGCACGCTGCCGGTCAGGCCGAAGCCCTTGATCTTTTGCGCGAACAATTTCGTCTTAGGCGCGTCGATGGCAAATTGCTCGACCACCGAAAGGCGGTTCTCGCGAACCAGTTGCGACAGGATCGCGGCGATGCCGGCGCGGAACATCTTGCGGTTGACCTTGTGCGAGAAGTTCTCGTCAGGCGAGCTTGGGAAAATCTTGCCGCCGCCGCGCCAGAGCGGACTGTTCGCCTGACCGGCGCGGGCTCTGCCGGTGCCCTTCTGCGCCCAGGGCTTCTTGTGCGACTTGTTGATGTCGGCGCGGCCCTTCTGCTTGCGGTTGCCGCTGCGCGCATTGGCCTGGTACGCGGTCACCAGCTGATGAATCAGCGCTTCGTTGTACTCGCGGCCGAACAGCGCGTCCGATGCGGCATGCGTCGCCGCGGACTTGCCGCTGTCGTCGATCAGTTTGAGATCCATGTTCAGGCCCCCTTCTTCAGCGGGGTCTTGGCGGCCGGCCTGACGACGATGTGCCCGCCGTCGGCGCCGGGAACCGCACCCTTGACCAGCAGGAGGCCGCGCGCCACATCGACGCGGACGACCTTCAATGTCTGCACGGTGCGGTTGACGTTGCCGTACTGACCGGCCATGCGCTTGCCCGGAAACACGCGGCCCGGATCCTGCGCCATGCTGATCGAGCCGGGCGAATTGTGCGAACGCGAATTGCCGTGCGAGGCGCGGTTCGAGCTGAAATGGTGCCGCCGGATCGCGCCGGAAAACCCGCGGCCCTTGGTCGTTCCGGAGACGTCGACCAGCTGCCCGACGGCGAAGGTCTCGACGCTGACCGTCTCGCCGAGCTTCATGCTGGCGAGCTGTTCGGCGGAGACCGGAAACTCCTTCAGGAGCTCGCCCGCCTCGACGC
Organism: uncultured beta proteobacterium; assembly: GCA_963697485.1. Lineage (GTDB taxonomy): Bacteria > Pseudomonadota > Gammaproteobacteria > Burkholderiales > Casimicrobiaceae > PALSA-1003. Next base: position 572,173 of record CAVOOD010000002.1, on the reverse strand, counting down.
CGGCCTTGGCCAGATGCCCGGCCTGAGGCTTGCTGACGCGGCTGGCGCGGCGCTTGCCGTAGGTGAGCTGGACGGCAGTGTAGCCGTCGGCCTCCTGGGTCTTGATCTGGGTGATGCGATTGTTGGCGACGTCGAGCACCGTCACCGGAACGGCGGAGCCGTCGTCGGTGAAGATCCGCGTCATGCCGACTTTACGGCCGACTAGTCCTAGACTCATTTTCGTCTTCCTTCAAAGCCGCCGATTACGATTGACCGGCAGCGTTCCAATTTCCCGGGAATCATCCGGGCACCTGCTACCAAAACCTGCTGCAACTACGCGTTCTCCCGACGGCTATTGAAGCTTTATCTCCACGTCGACACCCGCCGGCAGGTCGAGCTTCATCAGCTGGTCGACGGTCTTGTCCGTCGGATCGATGATGTCCATCAGCCGCAGATGCGTGCGAATCTCGAGCTGGTCGCGCGAGGTCTTGTTGACGTGCGGCGAGCGCAGGATGTCGAATCGTTCGATCTTGGTCGGCAGCGGCACCGGGCCCTTGACGACGGCGCCCGAGCGCTTCGCGGTTTCGACGATTTCCTGCGCCGACTGGTCGATCAGCTTGTAGTCGAACGCCTTCAGGCGGATGCGGATTCTCTGGTTCTGCATTTTGAGCTTTCGGTTATCCGTTGCGCTACGCCAGTTCTACTTTATCGTTCCCGTTTGCTTCGGTCGCCATTCTCTAACCGGTGCGCTTGCTCCGCGGTCGGATCCCCGCGCGCGGGGCCCCTGCTCCGCGCAGCGCAAGCGTTATTCGAGGACCTTGGCCACGACGCCGGCGCCGACGGTGCGGCCGCCTTCGCGAATCGCAAAGCGCAAGCCTTCTTCCATCGCAATCGGCGCAATCAAAGTCACCGTCATCTGGATGTTGTCCCCAGGCATCACCATCTCCGTCCCCGCCGGCAGCTCCACACTCCCGGTCACGTCCGTCGTCCGAAAGTAAAACTGCGGCCGGTAGCCCGGGAAGAACGGCGTATGCCTGCCCCCCTCTTCCTTCGACAGGATGTACACCTCGCAGCTGAACTTGGTGTGCGGCGTGATGCTGCCCGGCTTCGCCAGCACCTGCCCCCGCTCCACTTCCTCCCGCTTGGTGCCCCGCAACAGCACCCCGACGTTGTCTCCCGCCTGCCCCTGGTCCAGCAGCTTGCGGAACATCTCCACCCCGGTGCACACCGTCTTCAAGGTCGGCTTCAACCCGACGATCTCCAGCTCCTCCCCCACCTTCACCACCCCGCGCTCCACCCGCCCGGTCACCACCGTCCCCCGACCCGAGATCGAGAACACGTCCTCCACCGGCATCAGAAACGGCCCGTCGATCAGCCGCTTCGGCTGCGGAATATAGGTGTCCAGCGCGTCCGCCAGCCGGTCGATGCACGCCTCGCCCAGATCGCTCTTGTCCCCTTCCAGCGCCAGCTTCGCACTGCCGATCACGATCGGAATCTTGTCCCCCGGAAACTCGTACTTGGAGAGCAGCTCCCGCACCTCGAGCTCGACCAGCTCCAAGCAGCTCCTTGTCATCGACCATGTCCGCCTTGTTCAGGAACACCACGATGTAGGGCACCCCGACCTGCCGCGCCAGCAGGATGTGCTCCCGCGTCTGCGGCATCGGCCCATCCGCCGCGCTCACCACCAGGATCGCCCCGTCCATCTGCGCCGCGCCCGTGATCATGTTCTTGATGTAGTCGGCGTGCCCCGGGCAGTCCACGTGCGCGTAGTGCCGGTTCTTCGTCTCGTATTCCACGTGCGCCGTGTTGATCGTGATCCCCCGCGCCTTCTCCTCCGGCGCATTGTCGATCTGGTCGTACGCCTTCGCCTCGCCGCCAAACTTCTTCGACAGCACCAGCGTCAGCGCCGCCGTCAGCGTCGTCTTCCCATGATCCACGTGCCCGATCGTCCCCACGTTCACGTGCGGCTTCTTCCGCTCGAATTTGCCCTTGGCCATGATTCGTTACCTCGTAATCAGGACTTCTTGTTGATAACCGCTTCGGCGACGGTCTTCGGCGCCTCGGTGTAGTGCTTGAATTCCATCGTGTACGTCGCGCGGCCCTGGGACAGCGAGCGCAGTGTCGTCGAATAACCGAACATCTCTGACAGCGGCACCTCGGCCTTGATCACCTTGACGCCGACGACGTCCTCCATGCCCTGGATCATGCCGCGGCGCCCCGACAGGTCGCCGACGACGTTGCCCATGAAGTCCTCGGGCGTCTCGACCTCGACCGCCATCATCGGCTCGAGCAATATCGGATTCGCCTGTCGCATGCCGTCCTTGAACGCCATCGATGCGGCCATCTTGAACGCGTTCTCGTTCGAATCGACGTCGTGGTAGCTGCCGTCGAACAGCGTGACCTTGACGTCGACCACCGGAAATCCGGCGAGCACGCCGTTCGGCAGCGTCTCGCGCAGCCCTTTTTCCACCGCCGGGATGTATTCGCGCGGCACCGTGCCGCCCTTGATCGCGTCGACGAACTCGAAACCCTTGCCCGCTTCCTGCGGCTCCAATTTCAACCACACGTGTCCGTACTGACCGCGTCCGCCCGACTGCTTGATGAACTTGCCTTCGATCTGGACTGGCTTCTTGATCGCCTCGCGATACGCGACCTGCGGCTTGCCGACGTTGGCTTCGACGCCGAACTCGCGCTTCATCCGGTCGACGATGATTTCCAGGTGCAGCTCGCCCATGCCGGAGATGATCGTCTGACTCGATTCCTCGTCGGTGTGGACGCGAAACGACGGATCCTCCTGCGCCAGGCGATTGAGCGCGAGGCCCATCTTTTCCTGGTCGGCCTTGGTCTTCGGCTCGACCGCCTGCGAGATCACCGGCTCGGGGAACTCCATCCGCTCGAGCATGATCACGTGCTGCGGGTCGCACAGCGTCTCGCCGGTCGACGCTTCCTTGAGCCCCACCGCGGCGGCGATGTCGCCGGCATAGACTTCCTTGATTTCCTCGCGCTGGTTGGCGTGCATCTGCAGAATCCGCCCGATGCGCTCCTTGCGCCCGCGCACCGAGTTGAACACCGTGTCGCCTGACTTCAGCACGCCGGAATAGACGCGAATGAACGTCAGCTGCCCGACGTAAGGATCGGTCATGATCTTGAACGCCAGCGCCGCGAACGGCTCGCTGTCGGCAGCCTTGCGGCTAGCCGGCCTGCTCGCGATCGTCCTCGCCCTCGACCGGCTTGATGTCGATCGGCGAAGGCATGTAGTCGATGACCGCGTCGAGCATCGCCTGGACGCCCTTGTTCTTGAACGCCGAGCCGCAGAGCATCGGCACGATCTCGTTCTTGATCGTGCGGATCCGCAGGCCCTGCTTGATCTCGTCGATCGAAAGGTCGTGGCCCTCGAGGTACTTGTGCGTCAGGTCGTCGTTGGCTTCCGCCGCGGCCTCGACCATCTTCTCGCGCCACTTTTTCGCTTCGTCGACCAGGCCCGCCGGGATGTCGCGCAGCTCGTACTTCATGCCCTGCGTCGCCTCGTCCCAGTAGATCGCCTTCATCTTGACCAGATCGACGACGCCCTCGAACTTCTCTTCGGCGCCGATCGGGATCTGGATCGGAATCGGGTTGCCCTTGAGCCGCGTCCGGATGTGGTCGTAGGACTTGAAGAATTCGGCGCCCTGACGGTCCATCTTGTTGATGAACGCCAGCCGCGGCACCTTGTACTTGTTCGCCTGACGCCACACGGTCTCCGACTGCGGCTGCACGCCGGCGACCGCGTCGTAGACCATGCAGGCGCCGTCGAGCACGCGCATCGAGCGCTCGACCTCGATCGTGAAGTCGACGTGGCCGGGCGTGTCGATGATGTTGATCCGATGCTCGGGATGGTTGTTCTCCATCCCCTTCCAGAAGCAGGTCGTCGCCGCCGACGTGATCGTTATGCCGCGCTCGCGCTCCTGCTCCATCCAGTCCATGACGGTCGCGCCGTCGTGGACTTCGCCGATCTTGTGCGACACGCCGGTGTAGAACAGGATGCGCTCGGTGGTCGTGGTCTTACCGGCATCAATGTGCGCACTGATGCCGATATTCCGATAGCGCTCGATGGGTGTGTCTCTTGCCACGTTGTCTCAATGCCTGAATGCCTGCGGGGAATTGCCACTCGGATCCGCCGCCACTGGTTCATGTTGTCCGTCTAGAAGCGGAAGTGCGAGAAGGCCTTGTTCGCTTCGGCCATCCGGTGCACCTCTTCGCGTTTCTTCACCGCGCCGCCGCGCCCTTCGGACGCTTCGATCAGCTCGGCCGCCAGCCGCTGGCCCATCGACTTCTCGCCGCGCTTGCGCGCTGCCTCGCGGAGCCAGCGCATCGCCAGCGCGACCCGGCGCACCGGACGCACTTCGACCGGCACCTGGAAATTGGCGCCGCCGACGCGCCGGCTCTTGACCTCGACCATCGGCTTCGACATTCGACAGCGCCTGGTTGAAGACCTCGAGCGGATCCTTGCCGCCTTTTTTCGCGATCGATTCGAACGCGCCGTAGACGATGCGCTCGGCGACCGATTTCTTGCCCTGGCTCATCAGCACGTTGACGAACTTCGCAACGTCGCTGTTCGAATACTTCGGATCCGGCAGGATCTCGCGCTTGGGGACTTCTCTGCGTCGTGGCATATGCGTCTCGTTCCGTTCAGTCTTTAAGCCGCCTTGGGCTTCTTGGCGCCGTACTTGGAGCGGCTCTGCTTGCGATCCTTGACGCCGGCCGTGTCGAGCGCGCCGCGCACCATGTGGTAGCGAACGCCCGGCAGGTCCTTGACGCGGCCGCCGCGGATCAGCACGACCGAGTGCTCCTGCAGATTGTGGCCTTCGCCGCCGATGTAGCTGATGACCTCGAAGCCGTTGGTCAGCCGCACCTTGGCGACCTTGCGCAGCGCAGAGTTCGGCTTCTTCGGCGTCGTCGTGTAGACGCGCGTGCAGACGCCGCGCTTCTGCGGGCTGCGCTTCAGCGCCGGTACCTTGCTCTTCGAAACCGGGGCCACGCGGCCCTTCCGCACCAGCTGATTGATCGTTGGCATGCTTTCCGTTCCGCTCGCTCGCTTTTCAGTTGTTGCCACCGCCCGGCGGCATGCCGACAAGCGCGGCAAACCGTTTTCCGGACGCGATTTTTTGAAGCACATAAATCAAAGTGGCCTTAAGGCAAGTCTGCCTCAGGCCACCTTTCTCGCGCCTCGGCCGACATGGTCCCGATCAACGGGGCGATGCGGCCGGGTACGCGCGCCCCACCGGCACCCGGCCTTCAAGGCCAAGCCAAAACCCGGTGAGGGGCGAAAAGACCGTCAATTTTAAGGGCTTATGCTAGGTATGTCAACGCGTCCGACCACGGCAAACCCTCAGCGGCGCAGGGTGCTTAGTCGGGTAACGGCGGCAAAAAAAAGCCGGCGGATCGCTCCGCCGGCTTTGAGTCGCAATTACCCGATCATGCCGCGTCGGCGCTGACCTCCGCTGCCGGCGTCTCGGCGACCGCGCCTTCAGGCAGGAAGCCCTCCGCCGCGCCCCCGGCCTTCTGCTTCTTGCGGGCGTTGTGATAGGCGAGCCCCGTTCCCGCCGGAATCAGCCGGCCGACGATGACGTTCTCCTTCAAGCCTCGCAGCTCGTCCTTCTTGCCCATGATCGCGGCCTCGGTAAGCACCCGCGTGGTCTCCTGGAACGAGGCCGCCGAGATGAACGAATCGGTCGACAGCGACGCCTTGGTGATGCCCAGCAGCATGTGCTCGTAAGTCGCCGGTTGCTTCGCGTCCGGCCCGCCCTTGACGCCGCCGCGTTCGGCCACGCGATCGTTCTCGTCCAGGAGGTCCGAGCGCTCGACCTGCTCGCCCGGTATGAAGCGCGTGTCGCCCGCATCCTGCACCTGCACCCGCCGCAGCATCTGCCGCACGATCACCTCGATGTGCTTGTCGTTGATCTTCACGCCCTGCAGCCGGTAGACGTCCTGCACCTCGTCGGTGATGTAGCGCGCCAGCGCCTCGACGCCCAGCAGCCGCAGAATGTCGTGCGGATCCGCCGGGCCGTCGACGATCGACTCGCCCTTGTTGACCACCTGCCCGTCGTGCGCGGTGACGTGCTTGTCCTTCGGTATCAGGTACTCGTGCGCGACGCCGTCCAGGTCGGTGATCACCAGGCGCTGCTTGCCCTTGGTGTCCTTGCCGAACGAGACCGTGCCGGTGACTTCCGCCAGCGTGCCGGCGTCCTTCGGCGCGCGCGCCTCGAACAGCTCGGCCACGCGCGGCAGGCCGCCCGGTGATGTCGCGCGTCTTCGACGTTTCCTGCGGGATCCGCGCCAGCACTTCGCCGACGGTCACGTCCTGGCCGTCCTTGACGGTGATGATCGAGCCGAGCTGGAAGGTGATATTCACCGGCAGATCGGATCCGGCGAGCTTCACTTCCTGTCCCTGCTCGTTCAACAGCTTCACCTGCGGACGCACGCCCTTGGCGGCGGCGCCGGCCGCGGCGCTTCGGATCGATGACGACCAGCGTCGACAGGCCGGTGACTTCGTCGACCTGCTTGGCGACGGTGACGCCTTCCTCGACGTTCTCGAACTTCACGCGGCCGGCGTACTCGGTGATGATCGGACGCGAGGTCGCGTCCCACGTAGCGAGCACCTTGCCCGCCTTCACCTGCTCGCCGTCCTTGACCAGCATCGTCGCGCCGTACGGCACCTTGTGGCGCTCGCGCTCGCGGCCGTTGTCGTCGTGGATCAGCACTTCGCCCGAGCGCGCGATGACGACCAGCTCGCCCTTGCCGTTGGTCACGTAACGCATGACCGGCGAGAAGCGGACGATGCCGGCCGACTTGCTTTCCAGCTGCGACGCAGCCGCGGTACGCGATGCCGCGCCGCCGATGTGGAAGGTCCGCATCGTCAGCTGCGTGCCCGGCTCGCCGATCGACTGCGCGGCGATGACGCCGACCGCCTCGCCGACGTTGACCAGGTGCCCACGGCCCAGATCGCGGCCGTAGCAGGTCGCGCACAGCCCGTAACGCGTGTCGCAGGTGAGCGGCGTGCGCACCTTGACCTCGTCGATGCCCAGCGCCTCGATCTGCTCGACCTCGTCTTCGGACAGCAGCGTCCCCGCGTGGATACAGCGTTTCCTGCGTCTCGGGATTGACGACGTCGGCGGCGAGCGAGCGGCCGAGGATGCGCTCGCGCAGCGCCTCGATCACCTCGCCGCCTTCGACCAGCGCCTTCATCGCCACGCCGTTGTTCGTGCCGCAATCGTCCTCGGTCACCACCAGATCCTGCGTGACGTCGACCAGGCGGCGCGTCAGGTAGCCCGAGTTCGCCGTCTTCAGCGCGGTGTCGGCAAGGCCCTTGCGGGCGCCGTGCGTCGAGATGAAGTACTGCAGCACGTTCAGGCCTTCGCGGAAATTCGCCGTGATCGGCGTCTCGATGATCGAGCCGTCGGGCTTGGCCATCAGGCCGCGCATGCCGGCCAGCTGGCGGATCTGCGCCGCGGAGCCGCGCGCGCCGGAGTCGGCCATCATGTAGATGGAGTTGAACGACTCCTGCTTGACCATCTTGCCGTCGCGGTCCTTGACCTCCATCGTGCCGAGCTGGCTCATCATCGCCTTGGCGATGTCGTCGCCGGCGCGGCCCCAGATGTCGACCACCTTGTTGTAGCGCTCGCCCTGCGTGACCAGGCCCGAGGTGTACTGGCGCCTCGATCTCCTTCACTTCCTTCTCGGACTTCTCGATGATCGAGTGCTTTTCCGCCGGGATCAGCATGTCGTCGGCGGCGAACGAAATGCCGCCGCGCGTCGCCAGGCTGTAGCCGGCCTGCATCAGCTTGTCGGCGAAGATCACCGTCTCGCGCAGTCCGCAGCGGCGGAAGCTGGCGTTGATGATCTTCGAGATCTCCTTCTTCTTCAGCGGCCGGTTGATCGTGTCGAACGGCAAGCCCGGCCGGCAGGATCTCCGACAGCAGCGAGCGGCCGACGGTCGTTTCGTAGCGCGTGACCTTGTCGCTGCGCTCGCCGTTCGGCGCCGACGACGACTTCCTTGATGCGCACGCTGATCTTGGCGTGCAGGTCGACCTGACGCGTCTCGTACGCGCGCGCCACTTCGGAGATGTCGGCGAACAGCATGCCTTCGCCCTTGGCGTTGATCAGCTCGCGGGTCGCGTAGTACAGGCCCAGCACGATGTCCTGCGACGGCACGATGCAGGGCTCGCCGTTCGACGGCAGCAGCACGTTGTTCGACGCCAGCATCAGCGTGCGCGCTTCCATCTGCGCTTCGAGCGACAGCGGCACGTGCACCGCCATCTGGTCGCCGTCGAAGTCGGCGTTGAACGCCGTGCAGACCAGCGGATGCAGCTGGATCGCCTTGCCTTCGATCAGCACCGGCTCGAACGCCTGGATGCCCAGGCGGTGCAGCGTCGGCGCGCGGTTCAGCATCACCGGATGCTCGCGGATCACTTCTTCCAGGATGTCCCAGACCACGGGCTCCTGGCTCTCGACCATCTTCTTCGCCGCCTTGATCGTCGTGGCGAGCCCCATCGTCTCGAGCTTGTTGAAGATGAACGGCTTGAAGAGCTCGAGCGCCATCAGCTTCGGCAGGCCGCACTGGTGCAGCTTCAGCTGCGGACCGACGACGATCACCGAACGGCCCGAGTAGTCGACGCGCTTGCCCAGCAGGTTCTGGCGGAAGCGGCCGCCCTTGCCCTTGATCATGTCGGCCAGCGACTTCAGCGGCCGCTTGTTGGCGCCGGTCATCGCCTTGCCGCGGCGGCCGTTGTCGAGCAGCGAGTCGACGGCCTCCTGCAGCATCCGCTTTTCGTTGCGCACGATGATGTCCGGCGCCTTGAGCTCGAGCAGGCGCTTCAACCGGTTGTTGCGGTTGATGACGCGGCGGTACAGGTCGTTCAGGTCGGAGGTCGCGAAGCGGCCGCCGTCCAGCGGGACCAGCGGACGCAGCTCCGGCGGCAGCACCGGCAGCACTTCCAGGATCATCCATTCGGGCTTGATCCCCGACTTGTGGAACGCCTCGAGCACCTTGAGCCGCTTGGCGATCTTCTTGATCTTGGTGTCGGAGCCGGTGGTCTCGAGCTCCTTGCGCAGCTTCTCGATCTCGGTGTTGACCTCGAGCGAGCGCAGCAGCTCGCGAATGCCCTCGGCGCCCATGCTGGCCGAAAAGTCGTCGGCATACTGCTCGACCTTGGCGAGGTAATCGTCCTCGGTCAGGAGCTGGCCGCGGTTGAGCGGCGTCATCCCGGGTTCGGTGACGACGTACGCCTCGAAATAGAGCACGCGCTCGATGTCGCGCAAGGTCATGTCGAGCACCATGCCCATGCGCGAGGGCAGGCTCTTCAGGAACCAGATGTGCGCGACCGGGCTGGCGAGCTCGATGTGGCCCATGCGCTCGCGGCGCACCTTGGCCAGCGTCACTTCGACGCCGCACTTCTCGCAGATCACGCCGCGGTGCTTCAGCCGCTTGTACTTGCCGCACAGGCACTCGTAGTCCTTGACCGGCCCGAAGATCTTGGCGCAGAACAGGCCGTCACGCTCGGGCTTGAACGTGCGGTAGTTGATCGTCTCCGGCTTCTTGACTTCGCCGTACGACCACGAGCGGATCTTCTCCGGCGAGGCAAGCCCGGTCTTGATCGCGTCGAACTCTTCTTCCTGGGTAACCTGCTTGAACAGGTCGAGCAATGCTTTCATGCGTTACTCCCGAATATTCCGTGTCCGAGCTGCAACTGTGCGAATCCCGTGAGAACCGGTGCCGAGCGCTGCGCATCAATACCGCTCCAGATCGATGTCGATCGCCAGCGAGCGGATTTCCTTCACCAGCACGTTGAACGACTCCGGCATGCCGGCTTCGATCTTGTGCTCGCCCTTGACGATGTTCTCGTAGACCTTGGTGCGGCCGTTGACGTCGTCCGACTTGACCGTGAGCATTTCCTGCAGCGTGTACGCGGCGCCGTAGGCCTCGAGCGCCCACACTTCCATCTCGCCGAAGCGCTGACCGCCGAACTGCGCCTTGCCGCCGAGCGGCTGCTGCGTGACCAGGCTGTACGGCCCGGTCGAGCGCGCGTGCATCTTGTCGTCGACCAGGTGGTGCAGCTTCAGCACGTGCATGTAGCCGACGGTGACCTGGCGGTCGAACGCCTCGCCGGTGCGGCCGTCATGCAGCGTCACCTGCCCCGATCGCGGCAGGCCGGCGAGCTCGAGCATGTTCTTGATCTCGGCCTCGGTGGCGCCGTCGAACACCGGCGTCGCGAACGGAACGCCGTCGGTCAGGTTGCCCGCGAGCTGGAAGATCTCGTGGTCGGTTGAGCGACTCGATGTCCTCCGGCTTGCCGGTGCCGTTGTAGATGCTGGTCAGGAACTTGCGGACCTCGGCGGCGCTCGCCTGCGCCCTCAGCATCTCGCCGATGCGGTGGCCGAGCCCCTTCGCCGCCCAGCCGAGGTGGACTTCGAGAATCTGGCCCGACGTTCATCCGCGACGGCACGCCCAGCGGATTGAGCACGATGTCGACCGGCGTTCCGTCGGCCATGTACGGCATGTCCTCGACCGGAACGATCTTCGACACCACGCCCTTGTTGCCGTGCCGGCCGGCCATCTTGTCGCCCGGCTGCAGGCGGCGCTTGACCGCGACGTAGACCTTGACCATCTTCTGCACGCCCGGCGGCAACTCGTCGCCCTGCGTCAGCTTCTTCTTCTTCGGCCTCGAACGCCTGGTCGAACTGGACGCGCGTCTGCGCGATCGAGTCCTTCATCGCCTCGAGCTGGCGCGCCGCTTCCTCGTTGGCGAGACGGATGTCGAACCAGTCGTGGCGATTGGTGCTCTCGAGGTAATCCTTGGTCAGGCGCGTGCCCTTGGCCAGGCGCTTCGGGCCGCCGTTGGCGGTCTTGCCCAGCAGCAGCTTCTCGATCCGCGCGAACGCGTCGTTCTCGACGATCCGCAGCTGGTCGTTCAAGTCCTTGCGATAGCCCTTGAGCTCGTCGTCGATGATCTGCGCCGCGCGCTTGTCGCGCTCGATGCCTTCGCGCGTGAAGACCTGGACGTCGATCACCGTGCCCGAGATGCCCGACGGCACGCGCAAGCTCGTGTCCTTCACGTCGGAGGCCTTCTCGCCGAAGATCGCGCGCAGCAGCTTCTCTTCCGGCGTCAGCTGGGTCTCGCCCTTCGGCGTCACCTTGCCGACCAGCACGTCGCCGGCCTCGACTTCGGCGCCGATGTAGACGATGCCGGACTCGTCGAGGCGACCGAGCTGCGCTTCGCCCAGGCTCGAGATGTCGCGCGTGATTTCCTCGGGGCCGAGCTTGGTGTCGCGCGCGACGACCGAGAGCTCCTCGATGTGGATCGACGTGTAGCGGTCGTTGCCGACGACGCGCTCCGAGATCAGGATCGAGTCCTCGTAGTTGTAGCCGTTCCACGGCATGAACGCGACCAGCATGTTCTGGCCGAGCGCGAGCTCGCCCATGTCGGTCGAGGCGCCGTCGGCGATGACGTCGCCCTTGGCGATGACGTCGCCGACCTTCACCAGCGGCCGCTGGTTGATGTTGGTGTTCTGGTTGCTGCGCGTGTACTTGGTCAGGTTGTAGATGTCGACGCCGACCTCGCCGGCCGCCGTCTCGGTATCGTGCACGCGCACGACGATCCGGTTGGCGTCGACGTAATCGACCTTGCCGCCGCGGCGCGCGAGCACCGCGGTGCCCGAGTCGACCGCGGCCGTGCGCTCGACGCCGGTGCCGACCAGCGGCTTCTCGGCGCGCAGGCACGGCACCGCCTGCCGCTGCATGTTCGAGCCCATCAGCGCGCGGTTGGCGTCGTCGTGCTCGAGGAACGGGATCAGCGAGGCCGCGACCGAGACGATCTGCGCCGGCGCCACGTCCATGAACTGGACCTTGTCGGCCGTCGACAGCATGAACTCGTTCTTGCAGCGGCAGGAGACCAGCTCGTCCTTGAGCTTGCCGTTCTTGTCGAGCTGCGCGTTGGCCTGCGCGATCACGAACTCGCCTTCCTCGATCGCCGACAGATAATGGATCTCGTCGGTGACCTTGCCGTGCACGACCTTGCGGTACGGCGTCTCGAGGAAGCCGTATTCGTTGGTGCGCGCGTACAGCGCGAGCGAGTTGATCAGGCCGATGTTCGGGCCTTCCGGCGTCTCGATCGGGCAGACGCGGCCGTAGTGCGTCGGATGCACGTCGCGCACCTCGAAGCCGGCGCGCTCGCGCGTCAGACCGCCCGGGCCCAGCGCCGAGACGCGCCGCTTGTGCGTGATCTCCGACAGCGGATTGGTCTGGTCCATGAACTGCGACAGCTGCGAGCGAGCCGAAGAACTCCTTGATCGCGGCCGAGATCGGCTTGGCGTTGATCAGGTCGTGCGGCAGCAGGTTTTCGCTCTCGGCCTGGCCGAGGCGCTCCTTGACCGCGCGCTCGACGCGCACGAGGCCCGAGCGGAACTGGTTTTCGGCCAGCTCGCCGACCGAGCGCACGCGGCGGTTGCCGAGGTGGTCGATGTCGTCGATCTCGCCGCGGCCGTTGCGCAGCTCGACCAGGATCTTGATGACCGCGATGATGTCGTCGTTGGACAGCGTGCCCGGGCCGGTCAGCTCGCTGCGGCCGACGCGGCGGTTGAACTTCATGCGGCCGACCGGCGACAGGTCGTAGCGCTCCTCGGAGAAGAAGAGGCCGTGGAACAGCGCCTCGACCGCATCCTCGGTCGGCGGCTCGCCGGGCCGCATCATGCGGTAGATCGCGACGCGCGCCGCGGTCTGGTCCGGCGTGTCGTCCATCTTCAGCGTCTGCGAGATGTACGGGCCCTGGTCGAGGTCGTTGACGTAGATCGTCTGGATCTTCGCCACGCCGGCGTCGAGCAGCTTCTTCAGCAGCTCGTCGGTGATCTCGTCGTTCGCCGACGCGAGGATCTCGCCGGTGTCCTTGTTGATCGACGTTCTCGCGCGAGCGTGCGGCCGATCAGGTAGTCGTTCGGCACCGCGATCTTCTTGACGCCGCCTTCGGCCAGGTCGCGGATGTGCCGCGCGGTGATGCGCTTGTCCTTCTGGACGAGCACCTTGCCGTCCTTGCCGTGCAGGTCGAACTTGGCGACTTCGCCGCGCAGGCGCTCGGGCACCAGGTCCATCTGCGAGCCCTTCTTGGCCAGATGGAAGGTGTCGAACGCGAAGAACTGCTTGAGGATCTCCTCGTTGGTACAGCCCGATCGCCTTCAGCAGCGTCGTCACCGGCATCTTGCGGCGGCGGTCGACGCGGAAGTACAGGTAGTCCTTCGGATCGAATTCGAAGTCGAGCCACGAGCCGCGGTACGGAATCACGCGCGCCGAGAACAGCAGCTTGCCCGAGCTGTGCGTCTTGCCGCGGTCGTGCTCGAAGAACACGCCCGGGCGAGCGATGCAGCTGCGAGACGATCACGCGCTCGGTGCCGTTGATGACGAACGAGCCGTTGTTCGGTCATGAGCGGGATCTCGCCCATGTAGACTTCCTGCTCCTTCACTTCCTTGACCGTCTCCTTCGGCGCTTCCTTGTCCATCAGGATCAGGCGCACCTTGGCGCGCAGCGCCGAGCAATAGGTCAGGCCGCGCTGCTGGCATTCGGTGACGTCGAAGGCCGGCGGCAGCAGCGAATAGCCGACGAACTCCAGCCGCGCGTTGCCCGAGTGGCTGGAGATCGGGAAGATCGACGTGAACGCGGCCTGCAGGCCCTCGTTCTTGCGCGCTTCCGATCGGCGGTCAACTCCTGCAGGAACGCGCGGTACGACTTGAGCTGCGTTTCCAGCAGGAACGGCACCGGCAGCACGCTCGCGCGCTTGGCGAAGCTCTTGCGGATGCGTTTCTTTTCGGTAAACGAGTACTGAGTCATGGGCCTTGACCTCGTTGGCGATGTTTCGGGCGCGCGCCGGCAGCAGCTCGAAAGCGGCCGGCGCGTCACCTTCGTTCATCGACTGATGCGGGAGCATTGCGCCCCTTGGGATGGTGGTTGGCCACTACCAACCGCTGGCGGACGACGGCGCGCGCTGCAATCCGCACCGTCCGACCAAACCTGTCTTCTGCAGTCGGTTCAGAAGACGAAGATAAGCAAGCCTATATGCGGCCGCCTCGACGGCTTTCAAGAGGCGGTCGGACTCGCTTGTCTTCGGCTTCTGGGAGCGCTCGCGAGCTCCTCGAAGCGACGGCGACCGGACCGCAGCTTGCCGCGGACCGGCACCTGCTACTGCGTTACTTGATCTCCGCCTTGCGCGCCGGCGTCTTCCAGCTTCTTCTTGGCGGCTTCGGCGTCGGCCTTGTTGATGCCTTCCTTGACCGGCTTCGGCGCGCCGTCGACCAGGTCCTTGGCTTCCTTCAGGCCCAGGCCCGTGATCTCGCGCACGGCCTTGATCACGTTGACCTTGTTGTCGCCGATCGCGGTCAGCATCGACGGTGAACTCGGTCTGCTCTTCGGCGGCCGGCGCCGCGGCGCCGCGGCGGCGGGCGCGGCAGCCGCAACGGCGGCGGCGGCGGAGACGCCGAACTTCTCTTCCATCGCCTTGATGAGCTCGGAGAGCTCGAGGACGGTCATCGACGCGATCTTGTCGAGGATTTCAGCTTGTGCAACAGCCATGTCGTACTCCTGAATCGTAAGGTTGAATAATTGGTAGTCGGTTCGCGGTCAGCCGGCCGGCCTTGGCGTCGCGCACCGCGGCGAGCGTCCGCACGAACTTGCCCGGCACTTCGTTCAGCGTCCGGACGAACTTGGCGATCGGCGCCTGCATCGTGCCGAGCAGCTTGGCGATCAGCTCCTCGCGCGAAGGCAGCGAGGCCAGCGCGGCGATCTCCTTGGCCGACATCAGCTGGCCGGGCATCGCGCCGCCCGTGATCACGAACTTCTCGTTGCCCTTGGCGAAGTCGTTCAGCACCTTCGCCACGGCGACGGGATCGGCGCCGATGCCGTACGCCAGCGGACCGACCATCTTGTCGGCCAGCGAGGCGAACGGCGTATCGGCGACCGCGCGGCGCACCAGGGTGTTCTTCACCACCCGGAAATACACGCCGGAAGCCCGTGCCTTGGCGCGCAGCTGCGTCATCGCCGCGACCGCCATGCCGCGGTTCTCGGCCAGGACGATGGCCTGAGCGCCGGCGACCTGCTTCGCGACTTCCGCGACTACCGCTTGCTTCTGTTCCAGATTAAGACCCAAGGTCTACCTCCATCATTTCGGAACCGCAGCCACCTGCTGCCGCCGATTCCACGCCGTCCGAAAGTTTCCGGACGGTTCCCGCGGTGACCTTACGTCAGGAAAAATCCTGTCTTCGGGACACCATCTACGCTCGGATCGGGCGACTGCTTCGCAACCTGCGTTTTAAGCCTTCGCTCCTGCGGTCTTTGACGGCGCGCCGCTCCCGGCGAACAGAGGTCGCAACGTCCAACCCCGCCTCGCCTGTTCGGCGTTCCCTCAAATTCGTTTCGTGCACTTGCTTCGCTTACGCGTGCGTCTGCTGCTGCCCGAACGCCGACGAGTCGACCCGCACGCCCGCACCCATCGTGCTCGAGACGCTGATCTTCTTCAGGTAAATGCCCTTGGTGCCCTGCGGCCTCGACTTGTTCAGCGCCTCGATCAGCGCCATCAGATTCGTCTTGAGCTGATCGGGCGTGAACGACGCGCGGCCGATCGTGCACTGGACGATGCCGGCCTTGTCGGTGCGGTACTGCACCTGGCCGGCCTTGGCGTTCTTGACCGCCGTGACCGACGTCGGCCGACACGGTGCCGACCTTCGGGTTCGGCATCAGGCCGCGCGGGCCGAGGATCTGGCCGAGCTGGCCGACGACCTTCATCGCGTCCGGCGTCGCGATCACGACGTCGAAGTCCATGAAGCCTTCCTTGACCTTGGCCGCGAGATCGTCGAAGCCGACGATGTCGGCGCCGGCTTCGGTGCGCGGCCTTGGCCTTGTCGCCCTGCGCGAACACGGCGACGCGGACCTTCTTGCCGGTGCCGGCCGGCAGCACGACCGAGCCGCGCACCGTCTGGTCCGACTTCTTGGCGTCGACGCCGAGGTTCACCGCGACGTCGACCGATTCGTCGAACTTGGCGGTCGCCGTTTCCTTGACCAGCTTCAGCGCCTCGTCGATCGGATACGACTTGGCGTGATCGACCTTGCCGCGCACCGCCTTCATGCGCTTGGAGAGATGCGGGGTGTCCTTGTTGCTGTCGTCGCCATGATCACTTCACCCCTTCGACGGTGATGCCCATGCTGCGGGCGCTGCCGGCGATCGTCCGCACGGCGGCATCGAGATCGGCCGGCGGTCAGGTCCGGGCGTCTTCATCCTTGGCGATCTCCTCGGCCTGCGCGCGCGTCAGCTTGCCGACCTTGTCGGTGTGCGGCTTCGGGCTGCCCTTGTCGACCTTCGCCGCCTTCTTGATCAGCACCGTCGCGGGCGGCGTCTTCATGACGAAGGTGAAGCTCTTGTCGGCGAACGCCGTGATCACCACCGGGATCGGCAGGCCGGCTTCGAGCTTCTGCGTCTGCGCGTTGAACGCCTTGCAGAATTCCATGATGTTCAGGCCGCGCTGGCCGAGCGCCGGCCCGATCGGCGGGCTCGGATTCGCCTTGCCCGCCGGCACCTGCAGCTTGATGAAACCGACGATTTTCTTTGCCATGTCATTTCTCCTGGTGGGTGCAAGCGGACGCTTCGCGCCCTCCCCGGTTTACGACTCAGCACTGCCCCGTTCAGCACGGAGCCCGTCCGGTTGAGCGTCGCGAAGCTGACGCTCGAACCCGGACAGTATCCGTCGCGCGCAAGCGTGACGGACTATCAGCCTTCTCGACCTGCGAGAAATCCAGCTCCACCGGCGTCGAGCGTCCGAAGATCGTGACCGACACGCGCAGCTTGCTCTTCTCGTAGTTCACGTCCTCCACGTTGCCGTGGAAGTCGGTGAACGGGCCTTCCTTGACGCGCACCGCCTCGCCCATTTCGAACAGCACCTTCGGGCGCGGCTTCTCGACGCCTTCCTGCACCTGCTGCAGGATCGCGTCGACTTCCTTCTGCGTGATCGGCGTCGGCTTGTTCGCCGTGCCGCCGACGAAGCCGGTCACCTTGGGCGTGCTCTTCACCAGGTGCCAGGTGTCGTCGGTCATCTCCATCTCGACCAGCACGTAGCCGGGGAAGAACTTGCGCTCGGAGATCGCCTTGGCGCCGTTCTTCATCTCGACGACTTCCTCGACCGGCACCAGGATCTTGCCGAACTGGTCGCCCATGCCCGAGCGCTTGATGCGCTCGGTCAGCGCGCGCTGCACGCTCTTCTCGAAGCCCGAGTAGGCGTGCACGACAAACCATTTCTTGTCGCTCATCCCTCGCCCCGTCCCGGTCGACCAGCTTGACCAGCCACGCCAGCGACGTATCGACGGCGAACAGGAAAATCGCCATGACGACGACGAAGGCGAACACGATCGCCGGTCGTCTGCATCGTTTCCTTGCGGGTCGGCCACGACACCTTCGCCGCCTCCGGCCCACGCCTCCTGCGCGAAGGCGAAGAACTGCTTGCCCGGCGCGCGTCAGCCAGGCGACGCCGCCGGCGGCCAGCAGGCCGCCCAGCACCATCAGCACGCGCAGCACCTGCGCGGTGTCGCTGAAGTGGTAGAAGCCCCAGACGCCTGCGACCACCAGCGCAGCCGCCAGCGCCAATCTTGATCTTGTCCAGCATCGTTACCTTTGTGATGACAGAATTCTGCGGCCCGCGTTCAACATGGCGCCGGCCGCCGGCACCCTGCCCTTGCAACGTTCATCGTCCCGATTCATCGCCCTTGCTCCGCGCCGCCACCTTCCGGTGGCAGGCCAGGAGGGAATCGAACCCCCAACCTGCGGTTTTGGAGACCGCCGCTCTGCCAATTGAGCTACTGGCCTATTCCGCTAGTCGCTTATTCGATGACTCTTGGCGACGACGCCGGCGCCGACGGTGCGGCCGCCTTCGCGAATCGCAAAGCGCAGGCCCTCTTCCATCGCGATCGGCGCAATCAGCGTCACCGTCATCTGGATGTTGTCCCCCGGCATCACCATCTCCGTGCCCGCCGGCAGCTCCACACTCCCCGTCACGTCCGTCGTCCGGAAGTAAAACTGCGGCCGGTAGCCGGGAAGAACGGCGTGTGCCGCCCGCCCTCTTCCTTCGACAGCACGTACACCTCGCAGCTGAACTTGGTGTGCGGCGTGATCGTGCCCGGCTTCGCCAGCACCTGCCCGCGCTCCACCTCCTCCCGCTTGGTGCCCCGCAGCAGCACCCCGACGTTGTCTCCCGCCTGCCCCTGGTCCAGCAGCTTGCGGAACATCTCCACCCCCGTGCACACCGTCTTCAACGTCGGCTTCAAGCCCACGATCTCCAGCTCCTCCCCCACCTTCACCATCCCGCGCTCCACCCGCCCGGTCACCACCGTGCCGCGACCCGAGATCGAGAACACGTCCTCCACCGGCATCAGAAACGGCCCGTCGATCAGCCGCTTCGGCTGCGGAATGTAGCTGTCCAGCGCATCCGCCAGCTTCGGTGATCGCACGCCTCGCCCAGGTCGCTCTTGTCGCCTTCCAGCGCCAGCTTCGCACTGCCGATCACGATCGGAATCTTGTCCCCCGGAAACTCGTACTTCGACAGCAGCTCCCGCACCTCCAGCTCGACCAGCTCCAGCAGCTCCTTGTCGTCGACCATGTCCGCCTTGTTCAGGAACACCACGATGTAGGGCACCCCCACCTGCCGCGCCAGCAGGATGTGCTCCCGCGTCTGCGGCATCGGCCCGTCCGCCGCGCTCACCACCAGGATCGCCCCGTCCATCTGCGCCGCACCCGTGATCATGTTCTTGATGTAGTCCGCGTGCCCCGGGCAGTCCACGTGCGCGTAGTGCCGCTTCTTCGTCTCGTACTCCACGTGCGCCGTGTTGATCGTGATCCCGCGCGCCTTCTCCTCCGGCGCGTTGTCGATCTGGTCGTACGCCTTCGCCTCGCCGCCAAACTTCTTCGACAGCACCAGCGTCATCGCCGCCGTCAGCGTCGTCTTGCCGTGATCCACGTGCCCGATCGTCCCCACGTTCACGTGCGGCTTCGTCCGCTCGAATTTGCCCTTGGCCATGATTGTTGCTCCTTGCTGTCTGTTCTTTCGCCCGCCGATGCGCTCTTCTTCCGCGTACAGTCCGTGGTGCCCATGGAGCGGATTGAACGCGCGACCTCTCCCTTACCAAGGGAGTGCTCTACCACTGAGCTACATGGGCGCCGCCTGCTACCCTTCGAGCGACCCCGCCCATGCGAGCTGCCGCGAATGCCGTCGAACCGCTCCTTGCCGCACCGATGATCAGGAAACGGGCAATTCTGGAGCGGGTGAAGGGAATCGAACCCTCGTCGTAAGCTTGGAAGGCTTCTGCTCTACCATTGAGCTACACCCGCGATTCAGGAATCAAGAATTCAGATGTCGCCAACCGAGAAACCGTCCGCCCGCACCCAAGCCGCTTAACCTTGCTGTTCCTGTCGCCTGTCTTCTGACCCCTGAATTCTTCGCTGGTGGAGGGGGAAGGATTCGAACCTTCGAAGGCAGAGCCGGCAGATTTACAGTCTGCTCCCTTTGACCGCTCGGGAACCCCTCCGACGAAACCGGAAACCGCATAGTTTAGCAATTTCCATTCCCAAGTGTCAAACCAGGCCTCGTTTTGCCCGGATTACTGCGCGCCGCACCGGCGCCCGCGCGGCCGCGCTTGCGTAGAATCCGGCGAATGCAGTACGACTACATCATCGTCGGCGCGGGATCGGCCGGTTGCGTGCTCGCCAACCGTCTGACCGCCGACGGTCGCCACTCGGTGCTGCTGCTCGAGGCGGGGCCGCCCGACGCTATCCCTGGATCCACGTGCCCGATCGGGTACGCCAAAACGATGTTCGACGCGCGCTACAACTGGTGCTTCTACACCGAGCCCGATCCCGGCATGAACGGCCGCAAGATCTACTGGCCGCGCGGCAAGACGCTCGGCGGCTCGAGCTCGATCAACGGGCTGATCTACGTGCGCGGCCAGCGCGAAGACTACGATCGCTGGGCGGCGGCGGGCAACGCCGGCTGGAGCTACGACGAGGTGCTGCCCTATTTCAAGCGGCTCGAGCATGCGGTCGGCGGCGATCCGGCGTACCACGGACGCGACGGGCCGCTGTGGTGCTCGCCGATCGGACGCAGGCACGAATTGATCGACGCGGTCATCGCCGGTGCCGGCGAGCTCGGCATCGCCCGCAACGACGATTTCAACGGCGCGACGCAGGAAGGCGTCGGCTATTACCATCTGTCGACCCGCCGCGGATGGCGCTGCAGCACCGCCGTCGCCTACCTCAAGCCGGCGCGCCGGCGGCAGAACCTCCGCATCGAGACCGGTGCGCAGGCGACGCGGATCGCGTTCGACGGCCGCCGCGCCGGTGGCGTCAGCTATCGTCGTCGCGGCGCCGAGCACACGGCGCGCGCGCGCCGCGAAGTCCTGCTTTGCGCCGGCGCGCTGCAAACGCCGCAGCTGCTGCAACTCTCCGGCGTCGGGCCTGCGGGCGCTTCTGCGCGGCTTCGACATTCCGCTCGCTGCACGAGCTCCCCGGCGTCGGCGAAAACCTGCAGGATCACCTGCAGGCGCGCGTCATCTACGAATGCACCCGGCCGATCACGACCAACGACGACCTCGCGAGCTTCTGGCGCACGCTAGGCATGGGCATCGACTACCTGTTCACGCGTGACGGACCGATGGCCGTCGGCATCAACCAGGGCGGCATATTCGCGCGCGCCTGCGCCGGCGCCACGACGCCGGACGTGCAATTCCATATCGCGACGCTTTCGTCCGACATGGCCGGCTCGCCGACGCACGCCTTCTCCGGTTTCACGATGTCGGTCTGCCAGCTGCGGCCGCGAATCGCGGGGATGGGTGCGCATCCGCTCGGCCGATCCGCTGACCCCGCCGGCGATGCAAGCGAACTACCTGTCGACGCAAGCCGACCGCGACACGCTGATCGCCGGCATCCGGCTTGCGCGCCGGCTTGCGGCGACCGCGTGCGCTCTCGCCGTACGTCAAGTCCGAATACCGGCCCGGGCCGGCCGCGCAGTCCGACGCGGATCTGCTGGAGTTCGCCCGGAACACCGGCGGAACGATCTTCCATCCGAGCGGCACCTGCAAGATGGGCGACGCCGCCCGCGACGCCATGGCCGTCGTCGATCCGCGAATTGCGCGTGCACGGCCTCGACGGCGTGCGCGTGGTCGACTGCAGCATCATGCCGACGCTGACGTCGGGCAACACCAACGTGCCCGTCATCATGATCGCCGAAAAGGCGGCCGATCTGATCCTGCGCGATGCCGACGCCCGCGGGAGCCGCGTGCGTAAAGGAGATTCGATGAGCTTGCTGCCACACCGACTTTGCGCTGACCGCGGACAGCGACAAGGCATTTACCGTCGGGATGCCGACGTTCACCTTCGGCGCCGGTTGCCTGGCCGAAGCCGGCGCGCACGCGCAGGACCTGGGATCTGAAACGGGTTGCGCTGTTCACCGACAAGACGCTCAAGAGCTCCGAGCACCTGGCGACGGTGCTGCGGCTCGCTCTCCGCCGCCGGGATCGACGTGGCGATCTACGACGAGGTGACGATCGAGCCGACGACGGCATCGTTCCAGGCGGCGTCGCGCTTCGCCGCCGAGGGCAAATTCGATGGCTACGTGTCGGTCGGCGGCGGCTCGGTGCTCGACACCTGCAAGGCGGCGAATCTGTACGCGACGCTACCCGGCCGAATTCATGACTTACGTCAACGCGCCCATCGGTGCCGGGCAGCGGGTTCCCGGCGCGCTGCGACCGCACATCGCCTGCCCGACGACGTCGGGTACCGGCTCCGAAATGACCGGCATCTCGATTTTCAATCTGACCGAGATCAACGCCAAGACCGGCATCATTTCGCGCCGCCTGATTCCGACGGTCGCGCTGATCGATCCGAACGTGACCGCGACCTTGCCGCGGAACGTCGTCGCGTCCAGCGGCTTCGACTGCATGAGCCATGCGCTGGAGTCGCTGACTGCCCGCGCGTGGCCGCGGCGGCTGAACCCGGCGCGCGGCGCGAGCCGGCCGGTGTCGCAAGGCGCCAATCCGTTCTCCGACGGCCTGGCGTCGGAAGCGCTGCGTGCGGTCGGCAAGTTCCTGGTTCGCGCGGTCAGCGATGCGGCCGACGTCGAGGCGCGCACCGAGATGATGTACGCGGCGATGCAGGCGGGGATCGCGTTCAACGCCGCGGGCTGCCACCTGCCGCACGGACTGTCGTACGCGGTCTCCGGGCTCGCGCGCGACTTCCATGTGCCCGGTTACCCGGCCGGCAAGACACTGGTCCCGCACGGCATGGCGGTCGTGCTCAACAATCCGTCGGTGTGGCGATACACGGCGCCGTCATGCCCGGAGCGCCATCTGCACGCCGCGACCTGTCTGGGCGCGCATACGCGCGACGCGGGCGCGGTCGACGCGGGCGAGGCGCTCGCCGGGCGCGTGGTCGAGCTGATGCGCTCCGCCGGGATGCCGAACGGCCTCGCCGCGCTGGGCTTCGGCGCCGCCGACGTCGATGCGCTGGCGACCGGCGCGGAGCCGCAATACCGCGTGATCCGCAATGCGCCGAAGGACGTCTCGCGCGACGACCTGAAGAGCCTGTTCAGCGCGGCGATGCGATATTGGTAGGGGATTCGTCGGCGCCGTCGAGCAGCCGCGCGGCGCCGGCGATTCGCCCTCTTCCGCCACGACGCGGCGGATCGGCAGCCTCGCGGTGAAGCGGCTACCTCGCTCCGGCTCGCTCTCGATCTTGAGCTCGCCCTGATGGCGCATCAGTACGTGCTTGACGATCGCGAGTCCCAGTCCGGTGCCCCCGGTCGCGCGCGAACGGCTGTGATCGACGCGATAGAATCGCTCGGTCAGCCGTGGAATGTCTTCGGCGGCGATGCCGATGCCGGTGTCGGTGACGCTGAATTCGCCGCCGTTCGCGTTCACGCGCCAGTCGAGCGCTATGCGGCCGCCGTCGGGCGTGTAGCGCACGGCATTGCTGATCAGATTGCCGAATGCGCTCGCCAGCTCGTCGCGGCTGCCGCGGATCGTTGCCGCATTGTTGATCGTCAACGCGATTTCGTGCCTGCCCGCGGACAAGGCCTTCGCGTCCGCCGAAAGTGCAAGCAGCAACGGGACGATCGCGAACTCGGCTTCACGTAGCGGGCTTTCCTCGCTTTCCAGCGTCGACAAGGTCAGCAAGTCGTCGACCAGGCGCTGCATGCTTTGCGCCTGGTCGCCCATCAAGGCGAGACAGCGCTTGCGCTGCGAGTCGTCCAGCGGCACGTCGGCCAGCGTCTCGATGAACCCCGACAGCACGGTCAGCGGCGTCTTGAGCTCGTGCGAGACATTGGCGATGAAGTCGCGGCGAACGCGCGCCACCGCTTCCAGCCGGGTGATGTCGCGGCTCATCAGCAGTTTTTCCTCGACGCCGAAGGGAACGATCTGCAGCGACAGGGTCAGCGCGGTTTCGCGCGCCGACTGCAGCACCAGCGGCTCGCCGGTCTCGCCGCCGGCCAGATAATGCACGAATGCCGGCTGGCGCACGAGATTGACGATGGGCGCACCGCGGTCCTTCCTGCCGTCGATACCGAGGTGCCGCTCGGCGCGGGAGTTGGCCCACTCGATGCGGTTGTTGCCGTCGAGCACGACGACGCCTTCCGGCATCGCTTCGGCGCCGCTTTCGAAGCGTTCGAGAGCGAGCCTCAAGTCGCGCTGACGCGCCGAGCGCAGGCGCATTCTCCGGTAGAGCGCGGTAAAGACGCGGCCCCAGGCGCCGCGGCCTTCCGGGACCTGGGCATCGATCGGCCCCGCTGCCCATCGCAGCAGGCGGCCTAGCTGGGACAAATGCCACCCGATGACGACGATCGCGCCGATCGCGACCACGGCGCAAGCCGCGCCCACGCCGCCGGACAGCCCCGCGACCAGCGCCGCCAGCGCCACCAGCGCCAGCGCAGCGAGACCGCTCAGCCACACCGGACTCATTGCCGGTTCCGCTGCGGCGATGCACGCATCGCACCGACGCCCGCGAGCGGCCTATTGACGCTTGGCCGCCGCAAGCCGATATCCGGTGCCGCGCACGGTTTCGATCATGTGCTCCTGCCCGTGCGGCTCGAGCGCGAGTCGCAAGCGGCGGATGTGGACATCGATCGTGCGCTCCTCGATGTACACATGATCACCCCAGACTTGATCGAGAAGCTGCGTGCGCGTATGTACGCGGTCCGGACGCGCCATCAGGAACTTGAGCAGACGGAACTCGGTCGGGCCGAGATCGACCGTCGCGCCGGCGGCAGTGACGCGATGGGCGGTCGGGTCGAGCTGCAATGCGCCGATCGTCAGCATTTCCTGCGCGGCTTCGGGTGCGCGGCGGCGCAGCACCGACTTGATCCGCGCCTGCAACTCGCGCGGCGAGAAAGGCTTGGTCACGTAGTCGTCGACCCAGGCCTCGAGGCCGGCGATCCTGTCCGTCTCGTCGCCGCGCGCGGTCAGCATGATGATCGGCAACTCGCGCGTCCGGGCATCGGCGCGCAGCGTGCGCGCCAGCGCCAGTCCGGACTGGCCGGGCAGCATCCAGTCGAGCAGGATGAGGTCGGGCAACGCGCGGCGGATCTCCGCGTGCGCTCCCTCGGCGTCGGCGACCGCGTGCACGTCGAAGCCTGCTTCACCCAGGCTCAGTCGCAGCAGCTCCTGGATCGCCGGTTCGTCCTCGACGACCAGGATCGAAGTGCCTAAGCGCGCGGCCATCGGTTCATTCCGCCACCTCGGCGCGGATCTGCTCGGCCGTCGCGTGGCGGACATCCTTGCCCTTGACGACGTGAACGACATTCTCGGCCACGTTCTTCGCGTGGTCACCGATGCGCTCGATCGATTTGGCAATGAAGACGATCTCCAGCGCCGGCGTAATCGTGCGCGGGTCCTCCATCATGTAGCTGATCAGCTGGCGCAGGATCGACAGGAACGCGGAATCGATGGCCTCGTCGTTGCTGACGACCTGCGCGGCGGCGTTGACGTCGAGACGGGCGAACGCGTCCAGCGCGAGCTGCAGGTTGCTCTCGGCGAGCTCGGCGGCACGGGTGATTTCGTGAAAGCGGACGTTCGACAGGCGCTCGGGCCGCTGCATCTGCTGCGCCTTGTAGGCGATCTTCTTGATCTCGTCGCCGATTCGCTCAAGCTCGTTGACGACTTTCACCACCGTCAGAACCATGCGCAGGTCGATCGCCGCCGGCTGGCGCTTGGCAATGATCTGGCTGCACTGCTGGTCGATGCTGACCTGCATCTGATTGATCGCCCGCTCGTCGGCGGCGACCGAGGCGATCAGGTCGATATCTCGGGATGCTTGAGCGCATCGATCGCGCGCGTCAGCTGGGTCTCGACCAGGCCACCCATGGCCAGAACGCCCGAGCGGATTTCCTCCATCTCGGCGTCGAATTGCTTGTGCGTGTGATCGCTCATTGTCGCATCCTCGTCTCGCGGTGCCGGCGCGTCAGCCAAACCGGCCGGTGATGTAATCCTCGGTTTCCTTGCGCTTCGGCTTGAGGAATATCTCGTCGGTCGCGCCGAACTCGATCAGCTCGCCAAGGTACATGTACGCAGTGTAATCCGAGACGCGCGCGGCCTGTTGCATGTTGTGCGTGACGATGACGATCGTGTAGTCGGCCTTGAGCTCGCTCAAGAGCTCCTCGATCTTGGCGGTCGAGATCGGGTCCAGCGCGGAAGTCGGCTCGTCGAGCAGGAGAATTTCGGGCTTGACGGCGACCGCGCGCGCGATGCACAGCCGCTGCTGCTGGCCGCCGGAAAGCGCCATGCCGCTCTGCTTCAGCTTGTCCTTGGCTTCGTCCCACATCGCCGCCTTGGTCAGCGCCCATTCGACGCGCTCGTCCATCGCGCGCGAGCTCATACTCTCGTACAGCCTCACCCCGAACGCGATGTTGTCGTAGATCGACATCGGAAACGGCGTCGGCTTCTGGAATACCATGCCGATCTTGGCGCGCAGCATGTTCAGGTCGACGCGCGAATGAAGAAGGTTCCTGCCGCCGAACTGGATGTCGCCGGTCGCGCGCTGGCCGGGATAGAGCGAATACATGCGGTTCATCGTCCGGAGCAATGTCGACTTGCCGCAACCGGACGGACCGATGAACGCGGTGATGCGACCGGCCGCGATGTCCAGATTGATGTCCTTCAGCGCATGGAATTTCCCGTAATAGAAATCGAGGTGTCGCACCGATATCTTGACCGGGAGAGAGGCGGCACTACTGCGCCGCCCGTCTCGGGGCGAGTCGCGACAGCTTCGAGATTCATCAAAGGGCTCCGGAATTCACTTGGCCGCTGCCTGTCGGAAGAACAGACGCGCCACGATGTTGAGCACCAGCACTGTCAGCGTGATCAGCAGCGCACCAGCCCATGCCAGCTCCTGCCAATCGCTGTAGGGGCTCATCGCGAACTGGAAAATGACCACCGGCAGATTCGACATCGGCGCATTGAGGTTGGTTGTCCAGAACTGGTTGTTCAAGGCAGTGAACAGCAGCGGCGCGGTTTCGCCCGAGATTCTCGCGATCGCCAGCAGGATTCCGGTGATGACGCCGGCGCGGACCGCTTTCAAGGTCACCATCAGGATCATTTTCCATTGCGGCGTTCCGAGAGCCACCGCTGCTTCGCGCAGGCTGTCGGGAACGAGCCTCAGCATGTTCTCGGTCGTGCGGACCACCACGGGAATCACGATCAGCGCCAGCGCCAGAGACCCCGCCCACGCGGAGAAATGGCCGACCTGGAAAACATAGATTTCGTAGATGAACAGCCCGATGACAATCGACGGCGCCGACAGCAGGATGTCGTTGATGAACCGCGTGACCGGCGCCAGCCACCCGCGGCTGCCGTATTCGGCGAGGTAGATCCCGGCGAAGATCCCGATCGGCGTGCCGATCAACGTGCCCATCGTCGCCATCAGCAGGCTGCCCATGATCGCGTTGAGCAGGCCGCCCTTGCTGCCCGGCGGCGGCGTCATCTGCGTGAAAAGCGCGATGCTGAAAGCGTGAAAGCCCGCCGCGAACAGCGTGTACAGAATCCAAAGCAGAAAAAACAATCCGAACGCCATCGTCATCATCGACATCGCGAGATTGAAGCGATTGACGAACAGCCGCCGTGCGTAGAGCGACTTCATGGCGCGCGGTCGTCTCATGTTTTTCTGCCTTCGCCCCTCGCGAGTTGCAGCAGCAGCAGCTTCGCCAGCGCGAGCACGATGAAGGTGATCACGAACAGGATCAACCCGAGCTCGATCAACGCCGACGTGTACAAATCGCCGACGGCCTCGGTGAATTCATTCGCCAGCGCCGACGCGATGCTGTTGCCCGGCGCGAGGATCGACGGCGTCAGGCGGTGGGCGTTGCCGATGAGAAACGTCACGGCCATCGTCTCGCCGAGTGCCCGTCCCAGGCCGAGCATGATTCCGCCGATGACGCCGACCTTGGTATAGGGAAGCACGACGTTGCGAACGACTTCCCAGGTCGTGCAGCCGATGCCGTACGCCGACTCCTTCAGCACCGGGGGAACGATCTCGAACACATCGCGCATCACCGATGCGATGAACGGGATCACCATGATCGCCAGGACGAACCCCGCGGTAAGCACGCCGATGCCTTGCGGTGGCCCCTTGAACAGCGCGCCGATCAGCGGCACGGCGCCGATGGTGGCGATCAGCCACGGCTGCAGGTAATCGGCGAACAGCGGGGCGAGAACGAACAGCCCCCACATGCCGTAGATGATACTTGGAATCGCGGCCAGCAATTCGATCGCCGTTCCGAGCGGACGCTTGAGCCAAAGAGGCGACATCTCGGTCAGGAAAAGCGCGATGCCGAAGCTCACCGGCACGCCGATCAGCAGCGCAATGCACGACGTGACTAGCGTGCCGACGATCGGTACCAGCGCGCCGAATTTCTCGGTGACGGGATTCCACTCGGCGCTGAACAGAAATCCGAAGCCGAATTTCTGCATTGCCGGCAGGCTGCCGTAGACCAGGGAGACGATGATCCCCAGCAGGATGGCCAGCACGAGGAAAGCAAACGAACGGGTGAACCAGCGGAACAGCGCGTCCTGAAACTGCGTGCTTCTTCGCTGTTTGGGCTTGGGCATCCTGGAGGCAGCCGCAGACGCTGCGCGTGGCAACAACTCGATTGTAGCCGGTATGGTAGCCACGTTTATCAGCCTGACCGGCGCGCGCGCATCAGCCCTCGGCGCAATCGATGGGCAGCCACGCCGCCATCGGAACGCGTCGCGGCGGCAGCGCGGCTGCACGTTGGAAAGAGCCTGGTTCTGGCGAGCCTGCCGAACGACCGGATGCGAACGCGTTCTCGGCCGCTCGCCCGTCAGAATACCGGCTTCCCGGAAGCGTCCTTGATCTGCGACTTCCAGGTGGTCCGGATCTGGTTGGTGACGGCATCCGGCAACGGCACGTAGTCGAGAGCACCGGCCAGCTTGTCGCCTTCCGGCGAATACGCCCAGTCGAAGAACTTCAGGACTTCCTTCGCCGTTTCCGGCTTGGCCTGGCTCTTGTACATCAGGATGAATGTCGCGCCTGAAATCGGCCAGGAATTCCTGCCCGGCTGGTCGGTCAGCACCAGGTAATAGCCCGGCGCTTTGCTCCAGTCGGCGCCGGCGGCCGCTGCCTTGAAGGTTTCGGCCGACGGGCTGACGAAGGCGCCATCGCGGTTCTGCATCTGCGCGTGGTTCATCTTGTTCTGCAGTGCGTACGCGTACTCGACATAACCGATCGAGCCCTTGACGCGTTGCACGTACGAGGCCACGCCCTCGTTCCCCTTGCCACCGACGCCTGCCGGCCACGCGACCGACGTGCCCTTCGCCGACTTTTTCCTTCCACTCCGGGCTGACCTTCGACAGATAATTCACCCAGATGAACGTCGTGCCCGAGCCGTCCGAACGGTGCACGACGGTGATTTCCGAATCAGGCATTTTGAGGGTCGGGTTCAGCTTGGTGATCGCGGCGTCGTTCCACTTGGTGATCTTGCCCAGATAGATGTCGGCGAGCACCGGGCCGGTCAGCTTCAGCTGGCCCGGCGCCGACGCCCTCGAGATTCATGACGGGCACGTCGCCGCCGATGACGGTCGGGAATTGCAACAGACCGTCCTTGTCCAGCTCGTCGGGCTTCATCGGCATGTCCGACGCGCCGAAATCGACCGTCTTGTTCTGAATCTGCTTTATTCCGCCGCCGGAGCCGATCGACTGGTAGTTCAACCCCACGCCGGTCTTCGCCCGGTAGGCCTCCGCCCATTTGGCATAGATCGGGTACGGAAAGGTGGCGCCGGCGCCGGTGATGTCCATCGCCTGTGCCGACACGGCCGCCAACAGGCCGCCGGCGAGCACCGCCGCCAGCCAAGTGGAATCCTGATCTGCTGTTTCGCACTTGGTTTCCTCGTTTTGTCGTCATGCCCGGATTGTGGGACCCGAGTATTACAGTGCGATTACACCGGCCGCGCGGGCGCTAAAGCGGTCGGCACCAGAACCGCGGATGCCGGATCGTCGAGCCATCGGCGCAAGCGACAGGCCGGTGGGGCTGGTGAGACACTCGGGATCGTTGCAATCTGATGGCGTCATGATGAAAATGCGTGAAATCAATCCCGGCAGGGCCCTACTTTAATCGGTCCGCCACAAATCCCTGCTAAGTCTTGGCGTCCCACCCGTCGCCCGACGAGGATCCGATGAACGACCGCACCACCGAGTCTGCACTCCGCGGCACGATCGACCGCAAGTCATTGCTCGAGCATGCGTGGCTCGATCGCGATCTCGGCTGGCTCGCGTTCAATGAACGCGTCCTGCACGAGGCGTTCGACGAGCGTACGCCGCTGCTCGAGAGGCTCAAGTTCCTCGCCATCGTGACGTCGAATCTGGACGAGTTTTTCATGAAACGCGTGGGAATGTTTCGCGGCAAGGCGTTGATCGAGGACCGCGAAGACCCGCTGTCTCGCGAGGGGGACGCGCGCACGCGCTTGCTGGCGATACGGGCCATCGTGTTGAAGATGCTGGACGATCAGGCAGCTTGCTACAAGGCGCTGCTGCCGTTGCTCGCTTCGCACGGAATCCTGATCGCAACGTGGGAACAGCTCAGCCCGGCGCAGACAGAAGAGGCGAGCACGTATTTCGACAGCCATGTATCACCGGCGCTGACGCCATTGAGCTTCGATCCCGCCCATCCTTTCCCGTTCATGTCGAATCTGTCGACCAACTGGGCGTTCGTGATCGCCAGCGAGGAATCGATCGAGCCGCGGATCGTCCGGGTCAAGATTCCGCCGGAGCTTCCGGCGTGGTTCGAGCTCAAGGCGGACGTTCCCACCGATCAGCGACGCTTTCTCGCGCTCGAGGAATTGATCTACCGCAGCGCGCACAAGTTGCTGCCCGGAATGACGATCATCTCCGGCACCTTGTTTCGAATCCTGCGCAACGCGGAAATGGACCTCGAAGACGACGAAGGCGAGAGCCTGCGCGACGCCGTCACCGACGCCGTTCAACAGAGGCGGTTCGAGCCCGTCGTACGCGTCGACTTCGGCCCCGAACGCCGACCCGGTCGTGCGTCTCGCGCTGATGGAGCGGTTCGAATTGACCGATCTCGACGTGTTCGAGCTGCCGGGCATGCTCAACTACCTGGATCTGTTTCCAGATCGCCGCGCTCGACATTCCCGCCTTGCGCGATCCGCCCTGGATTCCGCAGCCGGTCTCGCGACTCGCCGAGCCGGAATCCGACATCTTTACTGCCATCGATGCCGGCGACATCCTCATTCACCATCCGTACGAGAGCTTCGATTCGAGCGTCGAGCGGTTCATTCACCAGGCGGCCGATGATCCCCGGACGATGGCGATCAAGATGACCGTCTATCGCGTCGGCGACGACACGCCGTTTGTCCGGTCGCTGGTCCAAACCGCCGAAGCGGGCAAGCAGGTGGCCTGCGTGATCGAGCTGACCGCGCGATTCGACGAAGCCCGCAACCTGCACTGGGCGCAGCAGCTGGAAAAGGTCGGCGCGCACGTGACCTACGGCGTCCTCGGGCTCAAGACCCACACCAAGATCGCGCTGGTCGTGCTCCAGCACGGGATGGGGTTGCGCTGCTACGCGCACATCGGCACCGGCAACTATCACGTCAAGACGGCGCGCCTGTACACCGATGTCGGGCTGCTTACCGCGGATCCGGCGATAACGGCCGACATCGTCAACCTGTTTCATTACCTTACCGGCCACTCGAAAGGACCGCAATTCCAGAAGTTGCTGGTCGCGCCGATGAACATGCGGCAACGCTTCCTGGAAATGATCGCGCGCGAAGCCGCGCACTGCGAAGCGGGCCGGACCGGCCACATCATCGCCAAGCTCAACCAGGTCGACGATCTGGAGATCATCTCGGCGCTGGTGGCGGCGTCGCGCGCCGGCGTCAGGATCGACTTGATCGTCCGCGGCTTCTGTTGTCTTCGCGCCGGCGTTCCGGGCTGGACCGAGAACGTTCGCGTGCGGTCGATCATCGGCCGATTTCTCGAGCACTCGCGCATTTATTATTTCGCCAACGGCGAGGAGGATCCGCTTGCCGGCGAGTTCTACATCGGCTCCGCCGACTGGATGATGCGCAACCTTTCGCAACGGGTCGAAGCGGCGACTCCGATCAACGATCGGCCGCTGCGCGAGCGCCTTTGGGAAATACTGCAGGCCTGCCTCGAGGACAGCCGCCAGGCATGGGTCATGCAGCCGGACGGAGCCTACCGTCAGCAGCAGGTCGCCGGCGGACGGCAAGGGCGCGATCAGTACAGGCACTCAGGCCTGGCTGATGGAACTTACGCGGCGTCGCGCGTCAGGCAACTGAGCCGCGACTCGAGGCGCGTTTATCCGCCGGCACGGGCGCGCCAGGGGACCGGGGATTCACGGAGTAATCGCGGCTCGCCGAAAAACCCGCGTGCGAGATCGGATGCGAACTGCGCGACCCACTCCATGCGCGGTCCACCCCAGTAGACATTCGAGCGCGACGTCCGCAGGTCGGTCACGCAAACCGTATAGCTCGCGGTCCATCCGTCGACCGGCCCGGTCAGCCGCGCGCGGCGAACCATCAGCGAGAAATCCTCGTGCCGGTACCCGAGCCGGCTGAGCTCGGCTTCGAAGTCCTGCTTCTCCCCGAGCTGCTCGATGATCCGGCAGAAACCCTCGGCGCGGACAGCCATAGTGTGCCTTTCGACGTCTTTGCCGCATTCTTGCCGTACGCAGATGACACCCATATGACGGTCGCGGCTGCGGCGCCGCTTTCCTGCCCCCGGCCTCAGCCTGGTGTCGAGAGCAGCGACTCCCCGGGCCTGACTCGCGTAAACCGCACGGGCACGGCTTCGACGGCGAGCTTTCCCTGCTGCCGTCGCACGCGCATATAGGCCGAGGCGGCGAGGTCTCCGGTGCCGGGATGATCGGCGCGAAAATGCGCACCGCGCGATTCGCGCCGCGCCGCGGCGGCGGCGACGATCGCGCGGCTGACCGCGACGAGGCTGCCCAGGTTGAGCCAGTCGTGCCAGCTCAGATTGAACGCGCGGTCGCGGGCGTCCGCGGGAAGCGCATACGCGCCGAGCTCGCCGGCGAGCGCGTCCAGCGTGGCGGCAGCGCGGTCGAGGCCGGCGGCATCGCGCACGATGCCGGCGTCGTCCCACATCGTCGTGAACAAGCGCTCGCGGATCGCGTCCAGATCGGCGCTCTTGCCCCGGCCGAACGGCGCCTCGGCGCGGTCGAGCGCGGCCTGGATCGCGGCGTTGTCGGCATCGCGAAATGCGCCCTTGCGCGCAACCCAGTCGGCCATCGCGTCGCCGGCGATCGCGCCGAACACCGTCGAATTGGCCACGCCGTTGCCGCCGAGCCGGTTGGCGCCGTGAACGCCGCCCGAATCCTCGCCGGCGACGAACAATCCGGGCAGCGCGGTCGTGCAATCGGGCGCGAACTCGACGCCGCCCATCATGTAATGCGCGGTCGGCACGACCTCGACCCGGCCGCCGGCGAGATCGAAGCCGCAGTCGGCGCAGCGCTCGACCATGCCCTTGAACTGGCGCCGCACGTTGTCGGCGCCCAGATGCGCCATCGACAGCCAGACGCCGCCGTGCGGCGTCGTGCGGCCGGCGCGCATCTCGGCGTCGATCGCGCGCGAGACGATGTCGCGCGTCGCGCGCTCGGCGCGCGGATCGTAGCGCTGCCATGAAGCGCTCGCCGTCGCCGTTCAGCAGGTACCCGCCGGCGCCGCGCAAGCCCTCCTCGAGCACGGTGCCGGTCATCCGCGTGTGCGGGCCGGCGAGCAGCCCGGTCGGATGGAACTGCACCATCTCCATGTCGCGCAGCGGCAGGCCCGCGGCGCAGCGCCATCGCCAGGCCGTCGCAGCTCTTGTCGCCCGACGGCGTGTGATAGCGGTACATCGTCGGGCCGCCGCCGGTGGCGAGCAGCACCGCCTTCGCCTCGCACCAGCACGTACTCGCCGCTGCGCATGTCGACCAGCAGCACGCCGGCGAGCGCCGAGCCGTCGCGCGGTGAGAATGAACTCCAGCGCGCGATGCTCCTCGAGCCGGTCGATGCCGCGCGCCCACACCTGCTCGGACAGCCGATTGATGATCTCGATGCCGGTCAGATCGCCCTTGTGCACGGTGCGGTCGAACGTCTGGCCCGGCGAAGGCCTTCTGGTGCACGGTGCCGTCGGGATTGCGGTCGAAAAAGCAGCCGAGCTCGTTCTCGAGCTCGTGCATGCGCTCGATCGCGCCGTTGACCAGCGTCCACGCGAGATCCTGGTCGGGCAGCCACTTGCCGCCTTCGATCGTGTCCATGAAATGGCGCTCGACCGAATCGCCGGCGGCGAGCGCGACGTTGTAGCCGCCCTGGACCATGCGCGTGCAGCCGCATTTGCCGAGCAGGCCCTTGACGGCGACGGTGATCGACAGCGACGGGTCGGCGGCGTGCGCGTGCAGCGCGGCGAACAAGCCCGCGCCGCCCGAGCCGAGGATCAGGATGTCGGTCTTGAACCGCCGCATTCAGCGCGCCGGTCAGCGGCGTGTCGACGCCGAGCGCCGCGAGCGCGCGCCGCGCGCTTGCCGCGCGCATCGGCGTCGACCGACGTCGTACAGGCTGCCGCCGTGGCTGTCCATCGCCACGCAGCAGCGGGCCGAAGTCGCGGACGCGAAATTTCCACAGGCTCTCGGGATTGAGGTCGTCGAGGTCGACGTCCTCGATCGCTTCGATCCACGTCGTCTCGAGCGCCGCGGTGCCGCCGATGATCGCCGAGGTACGCGCCGCCGAGCTCGCCGAACGCCGCGAGCGACGCCGCGCCGAGGCCGCCCTTGCCGATGACGAGGCGCACGCCGCAGCGCTCATCAGCGGCCGCGTGAAGCGCTCCATCCGGGCCGAGGTCGTCGTGCCGATGCAGATCGGCGCGTAGCCGGTCGGATGCTCGGGCGACGGCGTCGACCTTCTTCACGTTGGGCGCGGTGTGGATGCACCGCGTGGCCGGCGAGATCGAAGCGCGTCGTGCGGCCGCGGTCGAACATGTGCGATCTGCGTCGCGTCGCGGATGCCGAAGAGCGTGCCGTTGCAGCGTCACGGTGTCGTCGACGCGCAGCGCGCGCGCCTGCGCTTCGGTGATCGGCGTCGACGCAGGTCGTGGTGCGCCATGCGCTTCAGAAGCCGTAGCGCGACGCCGGCCGGCGTGATCGCCGCGCGCGCGCGCCGCGCCGAATGGCACTGCATGTTGACCGCGACCGGGTTCATCGTGATGTGCGTCGCGGCGAGCTCGACGTGCACCGCGAACGCCGTCGAGTCGCCGCCGAGGCCCTGCGGTCCGACGCCGAGCATGTTGACCGCCGCGAGAGCTCGTCCTCGAGCTTCGCGCCCTCGGGATCCGCGCACTGCGTGCCCAGCGGCCGCGTCGCCGCGATCTTGGCGAGGTGCACGCACAGGTCGGCGGTGCCGCCGACGCCGACGCCGACGATCGTCGGCGGACAGGTCTTGCCGCCGGCATCGAGCACGCAGTCGACGACGAAGGTCTTGATCGCGTCGACGCCTTCGGCCGGGATCGCCATCTTGAGCCACGAGTTGTTCTCCGAGCCGCTGCCCTTGGGAATCATCTCGATCGTCGAGCCCGTCGGCGTCGTCGCCGAAGTCGATGTGGATCACCGGCACGCCGATGCCGCACGACGTGTGCTCGTTCTTGCGCGTCATCGGATGCACGATCGACGAGCGCAGCGGATGCTCGCGCGTCGCGCGCTCGCAGCCGCTTGCGGATCGCGGCCTTCAGCGCCGTGCCGTCGCCGTCGCCGAACTCCACGCCGCGGCCGATCGTCACGTTGTAGATCGGGATGCCGGTGTCCTGGCAGAGCAGGTTGTCGGTCTCCTCGGCGACCGCGATGTTGCGTGATCATCGTGCCCAGCACGTTCTTCGCCGTCGGCGCGGTCTCGCGCGCCGCGAGCGCGCGCGAAGCCCTGCTTGATGTCGGGCGGCAGGATCTTCAGCGCGCGGATGTAGAGCTCCTTGGCGACGTTCTTCGACGAGGCCCGGATCGATGCGCATGCATGCGCTCAGTATAGGTTAAGCGCGAACGTCAGCGCGCAGAACAGCGCGACGCCCGCGGCGACGGCGACCCAGCTCCGCTGCCGCCTGCGCGGTGCCAGCCGACGAACTCGATCAGCAGCAGGCGCAGGCCGCCGGCGAGATGCGCGGCAAGCAGGAAGACGAGCGCCACTTCGGACGCCTTGACCAGCGGCCGCTCGGTCCAAGCGCAGGAAACCGTCGAGCGCCGCCTCGCCGCGCAGCGCCGTCCCAGCGCCCAGAAATGCAGCGGCAGGAAGAGCGCCAGCGCGAGTCCCGAGACGCGATGGACGAGAAACGCCCAGTACGACGGATGGTCGCGCGTTGCGCCAGCGCGGCCGTTCGTCACAGCACGCACGGCCGCGACGGCGCGCGCAGCCCGACGACGAGCAGCAGCGACGCCGATGGCAAGCCAGCAGAGCATCGGCGCGCGCGTCCGCGCCAGCGCAGCCACTCCGCGGCGACGTTGCGCAAGCCGATCGGCGCGTGGATCGCGCACCGCCAGCGACGAACACGCGCGTAAAACGCGGCCCACGCCGCGTTGCCGCGCGTGCGCGCCGAGAATCGTCGGCCGCGGTCAGGCCGCCGCTGCACCGCGACGATCATCGTCGCCAGATGCACGACGACGCACAGCGCGAGCACCGCCGCGCTCGCCCGCTGCGCGAGCCACAGCGCGCGTCTCGCGCGCGCGCGCTCACAGCGTCGCCCTTGAGCGCCGCGCGCGCGGTCACGCGCTTCAGGCCCGGCGATCGACGCGGTCGGCGCGAGCTGCTTCGGACAGCGCTCGGTGCACGCCGCCTGCGTGTGGCAGGCGTGGCAGCCGGCGTCGCCCGCGACCGCGGCAAGGCGCGCGGCCTGGCCGCCGTCGCGCACGTCGTTTGCAGCGTCCACGCGCGGTTGAGCGCCGCCGGACCGAGATAGGCCGGATTCCACGCCACGACGTCGCACGAGGCGTAGCAGACGCCGCAGCCGATGCATTCGATCGCCGCGTCGACCTCGCGCCGCGCCGGCGACGTCGGGCGCGACGCGCGCGAAATCGTCGTGGCGGGTCGCGGTCGGCGTGAACTGGCCGCCGCGCCTTCGCCCATTTGTCGAAGAACTCGCGCATGTCGACGACCAGGTCGCGCACGATCGGCAGGTTGGCGAGCGGCGCGATCTGCAGGCGCTTGCCGTCGCGGCAACCTTGGCGACGTGCGTGCGGCAGGTCCAGCGCGGCGTGCCGTTGACCGTCATCGCGCACGAGCCGCACATGCCGACGCGGCACGCGAAGCGGTAGGCGAGCGTCGGGTCGAGCTGGCGCTGGATCCAGGTGACGACGTCGAGCACCGTCTGCGCTCGCCTGGCGCGGCACCGCGTAGGTCTGGAACCGGCCGCTGCCGTCGCTGCCGCCGCGCCAGACGTCGACCTCGAGCAGCTCAGGTTCGGGCGTCGCCATGGTAGAGGCGCACCGTGTGGCGCGCGTCGGCGAAAAAGAGCCACCGCTCGGCGAGAAGTCCGACCAGCGCCAGCATCGCGACCGACGCCGCTGCGACCCAGTGGCGCGGGCCCGTGGCGAGCCAGAGCAGCGGGATGCCGAAGCCGAGCGCCAGCGCGGCGCCGCGCACGGCTTGCGCATGCTGCCGCGCCAGGCGAAAGACGAACTCGTCGGTGAGAAATGTCCGTTGCGTGTGGCCGGCGTCGAAGAGCCGCGCCTGCGCCACGCTGATACCCGGCGGCCGGACGCCCTGCGGCACGCCGATCGCCTGCTCGAGCGTCAGCGCCGACTTGCCGCCGCGATCGCCGGCGCCGTGACGCCAGTAGCCGAGCTTGGCGACAAGCGCGGCGACACCCAGCGCTGCCGCCAGCCATGCCCAGCTGGCCGGCTCGCCGCCATAGGCGAGGGCGAGCGCAACCGCGATCAACGCGCCCGACCAGTGGCCGAGCAGCAGATACGCCGACCGGCGTCCATCCGGTGCGCCACTGCCGGATCGGCTTGAGACTCGCGTAGATCATCGCCGTGCAAAAAAGCAGTCCCCACGCGAGCAGGCAGACGGCGATCGCCAGCAGCATGCGCGCCATGCCGTCGGTAGCCGACGCACACCGCGACCAGGTAGGCGAAGGCCACCGGAAACAGCAGCGCCGCAATGACCGCCTCGCGAGACAGCCACGACGTACGGAAGCGCGCAAACGCGCGCCACGCATTCGACGGCTTGGCCAGATGCAGCACCGACGAGGCGAGACCGGCGGCGATCAGCAGCAGCGCGAGCGCGATGCCGCGCGCCAGTCGCCTCCGGCGATAGCAGCGGCACCGGACAGAGACTCGGCAGCGCCAGCAGCGCGAGCAGGCCGAGGCCGGCGCCCGAGGCGACGGTGAAAAAAACGATCGACAGCGCAGGCTTCATCGCGGCGCCGCGCCCGGATGCTTCACCGGCGGATGACCGGGCTGCGCGAGGCTCGCGAGCCCGCGCTCGAGCAGCGCTCGCGCATCATCGACGTCCGGGCAGCGGTTTGCGGCTCGCGCGGCGGCAGATAGCGATTGACCGGCGCGTAGCCCAGCTCCGGCAGGAGGCCGAAGCCGCCACGCTCGGCGGTGACGCGCGAGACTTCGGATTTCGGATCGTCGAAGTCGCCGAACATCCGCGCGTGCGTCGGACAGGCGAGCACGCACGCCGGCTGGCGGTCCTCCGGCGGCAGCAGCACGTCGTAGATGCGATCGACGCACAGCGTGCACTTTTTCATCGTGCCGGTCGCTTCGTCGAGCTCGCGCGCGCCGTACGGACAGGCCCATGCGCACAGGTTGCAGCCCATGCATTTGTCCTGATCGACCAGGACGATGCCGTCGGCGCGCTTGTACGAGGCGCCGGTCGGGCAGACGCTGACGCAGTCGGCGTCCGCGCAATGCAGGCACGACATCGGAAAGTTGATCGTCTTGCTCGCCGGATAATCGCCGACCTCGTAATGGCGGACGCGGTTGAACCAGACGCCGGAGGGCTCGGCGCCGAACGGCTGATAGTCGGACAAGGGCCCGCTGACCGACGACGCCCCATTCCACTCCTTGCACGCGGTCGCGCAGGCGTGGCATCCGACGCAGGTGTCGAGATCGATGACCAGGCCCAGCTTCATCCGATCGCTCTCGTTATGCATGCTGACCGGCGCCATCAGGACTTCTTCGTAGTCCATCGCAATAGCGACGGACGCACGCCGTCGTCGCCGGGTATGAGCTTGGCCGGGCCCACCGTCGGCCACAAGCCGGTTTCACCCGGCGCGCATTTGCGGATGCTGACCCTGAGATCGAACCATGCCGCCTGTCCGGTGACCGGATCCGAGTTGGTCAGGCGGCGCTCGTCGCTCGCATGCTTGGGCAGCAACTCCGAGATCAGGTGGTTGAGCAGGAAGCCCGCCGTCGCTTCGGGTGCATCCGGCGTGAGTCCGGCGGCTCCCGCCTGGCGCCCGATCGCGTTCCACGTCCAGACGGTGTTCGCCTCGACGCCTTCCATCGTCTTCAGCTGGCAGCGGATTCGGGCGTGGCGCGAGGCCACCCAGACCCAGTCGTAGTCGGCCAGCCCGAGCTTCTTCGCGCTGCCGCGATTCATGTACAGGTAGTTCTGCGCAACGATCTGCCGCAGCCACGCGTTTTGCGAATCCCACGAGTGGTACATCATCATCGGCCGCTGCGT
The DNA here is from genome assembly GCA_963697485.1 of uncultured beta proteobacterium. Taxonomy (GTDB): domain Bacteria; phylum Pseudomonadota; class Gammaproteobacteria; order Burkholderiales; family Casimicrobiaceae; genus PALSA-1003. The sequence goes on along the minus strand of CAVOOD010000002.1, from coordinate 532,937 downwards.
GATCGCGTGGAACGGATACGCCTCGCGCGCTTTTCCCTGCGTTTCCAGCGGCTCGTACCAGAACGGCAGCGGATCGAAGTAAGTGGCCAGCCGCTCGCGATCGGTCGCGGACGACGGCCGCGGGCCGTCGTAGAGGCCCTGGCCGGCGAGGCGAAACTTCTGCAGCGGCTCCGAATACATCTGCAGGATCACCTGCACCGGCGGGGTTCCGAACAGCGCGTGCTTTTCGGCAAACTCCAGGTAATCCTTGTTCGCGAACCGGTAGTAGCGCATGTTCTCCGGCCACGGGTAGCTGAAGAACGACTGGTGCTCGATGTATTTTTCCCACTGCTTCGGATTGGGCTCGCCGCGCAGATGCGACTCGCCGTCCTTGCCGCGCCAGCCGGCCAGGAAGCCGATTCCGGGAAGCTTTTCATAATTGACGATGAAGTCGCGGTAGTCGGCGAACTTGCGCGTGCCGTCCTCGCGCGTGAACGCGGGAAACTTGAGCCGCGACGCGAGCTCGACCAGCACGTCCTGCCAGGGTTTGACGTCGCGATCGGGCTTCAGAATCGGATGGCGGATCGAATCGCCTGCCGCGTCGGGCTCCGAGATCGGCCGGTCGAGCAGCGAGATCGCGTCGTAGCGCTCCAGGTAGGTCGTATCCGGCAGCACGAGGTCGGCGAAATTGACGGTCTCGGACTGGAACGCGTCGACGACGACGACAAACGGTATCGCGTATTCGCCGTGCGCCGCCGTGCGCGCCAGCATCTCGCGCACGTCGCCGGTATTCATCGACGAATTCCACGCCATGTTCGCCATGAACAGCAGCAGCGTATCGATCGGGTAGGGATCGTGGTTGGCGGCGTTGGTGATCACCATGTGCATCATGCCGTGCGCCGCCAGCGGCGACTCCCACGAGTACGCCCGGTCGATGCGCAAGGGCTTGCCGTCCTTGTCGATGACCAGGTCCTCGGGCCGCGTGGGATTGCCGTTGGGCATCCGCTTCAGCGGCGTGTCGGGCGCGAAAATGACCGTCGGATCGTTCTCCGGCAGCGTGCGCATCGGAATGCGACGCGGATACGGCGCGCGGGCGCGGAAGTTGCCCGGCCCTTCCAGCGCGCCCAGCAGCATCTGCAGCAGGTGCAGCGCGCGGCAGGTCTGGAAGCCGTTCGAGTGCGCCGAGATGCCGCGCATCGCGTGCATCGCGACCGGCCGGCCGATGACCTTGTCGTGCGTGCGCCCGTGCATGTCGGTCCAGCGGATCGGCAGCTCGACCGCCTCGTTGAACGCGACGTGAGCGATCTCGTGCGCGATGCGGGTGATCGTCGCGGCATCGACGCCGCACTCGGCCGCGACCGTCTCGGGCGCATAGCGCTCGTCCAGATAGCGCTCGCTGATCAGAGAGAACACCGTCTTGGCGCGGCGTCCGTCGGGCAGCTCGACCGTGGCGAGCAGTGCCGGCGCGATGTCGGGAAGGTGGCCGTTGGTGAACACCTGCGCGACGTGGTCCCAGACCAGCGGATTGTCGTTTTCGTCGCGGGCGAACAGGCCATCGCCCGGCATGCCCGGCGTCTGCACGACCAGCCAGGGCGCATTCGTGTAGCGGATCAGGAATTCCCAGTCGATCGCGCCGCGCTTGAGCAGCACGTGGACCAGCGCCAGTGCGAGCAATCCGTCGGTCCCCGGCCGGATCGGCAGCCACTCGTCCGCGATCGCCGAGTATCCGGTGCGCACCGGGTTGATCGACACGAACTTGGCGCCGCGTTTTTTCAGCTTGTCGAGGCCGATCTTCAGTGGATTCGACGAATGGTCTTCGGCGACGCCCCACAGCATGAAGTATTTGGCGTGGTCCCAGTCGGGCGCGCCGAACTCCCAGAACGAATAGCCGATCGTGTACAGGCCCGCGACCGCCATGTTGACCGAGCAGAAGCCGCCGTGCGCCGCCCAGTTCGGCGTGCCGAATTGCTGCGCCCACATGCCGGACAAGGCCTGCATCTGGTCGCGCCCGGTGAAAAAGGCGAGCTTGGTCGGATCGCTCGCGCGAATGTCTCTGAGCCGCGCGGTCAGGATGTCGAGCGCCTCGTCCCACTCGATCTCGACGAAGTCGCCGCTGCCGCGCCGGGCGCCGGGGCGCCGCAGCAGCGGCTTGGTGAGCTTGGCCGCCGAGTACTGCTTCATGATCCCGGCCGAACCCTTGGCGCAGAGCACGCCCTTGTTGACCGGGTGATTCGGATTGCCCTGGATGAAGCGCACGCGATCGTTCTCGACGGTCACCTTGATCCCGCATCGGCAGGCGCACATGTAGCAGGTGCTGAAATGCGTCTGCTGGCGGGAACGGTCGTCGAATGCGATCTGGCGGGTCATGAACGATGGGTGCGTCGAGATTCCTGGGCGTCGGCGCCGCCGGTGCAAACCGGCTGGCTAAGTATGAACGCGATTGCCTGCGATGTCAGAAAAACGCCCACAGCGCGCGCGCAAGGCCAAGCCCGGCGATGCCGGCAAGCACGCGCAACACCGCGCGCCGGAACTGTTCTTCCGCGGTGCGCGCAAAAAACAGGCGCCCGATCGCGATGCCGACCAGCATCGGCACCAGCAGCCATGCCGTCCAGAGTACCGTGGTACCGGTGGCAAGTCCCTGCTGCCATGTCCACGCGAGCCCGTACCACGCGCTGACGAAGAACAGGATGATCAGCGTCGCGCGAAGGCGCGTACCGGGAAGCGACGTCGTGAACAGCATCGTCGCGGCGAATATGCCGCCGATCGACGACAGCCCCGAGAGAAACCCGGAGCCCAGGCCGGTGCCGAGACGCAAGGCGATCGTGTCGCGCAAGTCCGGATGCCAGCCGCGGAGCATGATCAACGCAGCGGCGAATATCACGATCGACACCGCGGTGCGCAGCGGAACCTCCGGCAGCGTCGCCAGGCACCACACGCCCAGCGGCACCGCGACCGCGTAGCCTGCGAGCAGCGGACCGATCCAATGCCAGGCGACGTCGCGCCAGACCGAGCGCAGCAGCGACAGGCTCGCCAGGATTTCCAGCATCATCGCCGCCGGGACGATTTGCTGAGGCGACAGCAGCAGCGACATGCCGGCGACGATGAAAGCCGACAGACCAAAACCGGCGAAGCCGCGCACGACGCCGGCGAACAGCGCGACGCCCGCGCCCCAGGCGACGTAGCCGAGCGGGGCGGGCAGCGGCGGCGCGATCAACGCGTTGCCGCCGGCACCGCGCCGAACGCGGTCGGGTCGTTCCGCTCAGACGCTGCGAGGCGGCATCGCCTAGCGCGCCGCCGTCGACTTGTACTTGTCGAGATGCCGCACCGGCATCGCCAGCGCATCGCGCCGGAACGGATCGCCGAGCTCGCGTGTCACCATCATTTCCAGGATCGTCGTCTTGCCCTCCTTCTGCGCATCGGCCGCGGCCCGCAACGCCGGACCGACGTCGGACAGCTTTTCGATGCGTACTCCGTCGGCGCCCATCGCCTTGGCCACGGCCGCCCACGACGGCTGCCGGTCGAGATTGACGCCGACAAAGCGATTGGCGTAGAAATCGACGTGATTCTTCTTTTCGGCGCCCCACTGGCCGTTGTTGAACACGACCGCGGTGACCGGAATGCTTTCGCGCACGCAGGTCTGGATCTCGCCGAAGCTCATTCCCCATGCACCGTCGCCGACGTAGGCGATCGCCGGCCGGCCGGGCGCGGCGACCTTGGCGCCGATGATCGTCGGAAACGCGTAGCCGCAATTGCCGAAGCTCATCGCGGCGAACATGCTGCGCGGCGACTTGAAGCGCAGATACGAATTCGACACCGAGCAGATGTTGCCGATGTCGGTCGAGACCATCGCGTCGTCGGGCATCGCCTTTTCCAGCTCGCGCAGCATCTGCCGCGGATGCATCGCCGACGAGCCCTTCGCGACCTCGACCGACCAGCGATCCTTCTCGTGCGTCCATTGCGCGAGCTCGGATTCCCAGGCCGAGCGCTCGGCCGCGATTTCCGCCGCGCCGCTGCTCGCGGTTGCCGTGGCAGGCGAGCGAGCGTCCGGACAGTCGGGCGATCAGCGCCCGCGCCGCGGCCTTCGCATCGCCGCAGATGCCGACCGAGATCGGCTTGACCAGGCCCAGCATCCGCGGGTCGGCATCGATCTGGATGATCTTCGCCGCGTCCGGCCAGTAATCGAGCCCGTGCTGCGGCAACGTGCCGAACGGTCCGAGCCGCGTGCCCAGCGCCAGCACGACGTCGGCCTTCGCGATCAGCTTCATCGCCGCCTTCGAGCCCTGGTAGCCGAGCGGCCCGCACCACAGCGGATGATTGGCGGGAAACGAATCGTTGTGCAGATAGCTGTTGGCGACCGGCGCCTGCAAAAGCTCGGCGAGCGCGATCGCTTCGGCCTGCGCATCGGCCATCACGACGCCGCCGCCGCAGATGATCACCGGAAATTTCGCCGCGGCCAGCAGCGCGGCCGCGTCGTCCAGGCTCTGCTCGCCGCCGGCACCGCGCTCGATCGACAGCGGCCGCGGAATCTCGCACTCGATGTCGCCGTAGAAGAAATCGCGCGGAATGTTGAGCTGCGTCGGCCCCAGCTCCAGCAGCGCGCGATCGAACGCGCGCGAGGTGAGCTCGGCCATGCGCGCCTGGTTGTTGACGTGCGCCTGGTACTTGGTGATCTTGGAGAAGATCGGCAGCTGCTCGGTTTCCTGGAAACCGCCGAGCCCGAGCGTCATCGAGCCGGTCTCCGGCGTGACGACGACGACCGGCGAATGCGCCCAATAGGCCGCGGCGACCGACGTCACGAAATTGGTGATGCCGGGTCCGTTCTGCGCGATGCAGACGCCGTGGCGGCCGGACACGCGCGAGTAGCCGTCGGCCATGTGGCCGGCGCCCTGCTCGTGCGCGACCGAAATGAAGCGGATGCCGGCGAGCGGAAACAGATCGAGCGCATCCATGTAGGCCGAGCCGACGATGCCGAAGACGTCCGTGACGCCGTGGGCGACGAGCGTTTCGACGAAGGCCTCGGACGGCGTCATCCTCTGCCGCCCGCGCACGGCGGTACGCGCCGGCAGCGCGCCGGCATCGGTCATCGAGTTCATCGCCGTTCTCCGTTGTTGCGCGCATCTACGCCAGCGCGGCCGCCGGTTCGGTGTAGGCGTAGCCGAGCGCCTCCGCGACCGGGCGGCACGTCACCTTGCCGAACGCGACGTTCAGACCGTTGGCGAGGTGCGGGTCGTCGGCGAGCGCGGCCCGATAGCCTTTGTCCGCCAGCGCCAGGACGAACGGCAGCGTCGCGTTGTTCAGCGCGAACGTCGACGTGCGCGGCACGCCGCCCGGCATGTTCGCCACGCAATAATGCACCACGCCGTCCACCATGTAGGTCGGATCGGCATGCGTCGTCGGGTGCGAAGTCTCGGAGCAGCCGCCCTGATCGATCGCGACGTCGACGATCACCGAGCCCTTTTTCATCTGCTCCACCATGTCGCGGCTGACGCCAGCTTCGGCGCCGCCGCACCCGGCATCAGCACGCCGCCGATCGACGAGATCCGCCGCCGTCACCTGCTCGCTCGATCGCATCGATGCGTCGAGAATAGCCGTGTTCAGCGTGGCGGCCGAACTGCCGATCGAGCTCGCGCAGCACGATCAGCGTTGCGGTCGAGCACCGTGACATCGCGCGTCCAGGCCCATCGCCATGTGCGCAGGCATTGCGAGCCGACGACGCCGCCGCCCAGCATCACCACTTTGCGCCGGCAGCGACGCCGGGCACGCCGCCGAGCAGCATGCCGCGGCCGCCGTGCGCGATTTCGAGGAAGTAGCGCGCCGGCCTGGATCGACATGCGCCCGGCCACTTCGCGACATCGGCGCCAGCAGCGGCAGGCCGCCGCGTCGTCGACGTCACCGTCTCGTAGGCGATGCAGATGGCGCCGCTCTCGATCAGGTCCTTCGGTCTGCTCGGATCCGGCGCGAGATGCAGATAGGTGAACAGCAGTCTGGCCGCGGCGCAGCATCGCGCGCTCGACCGCCTGCGGCTCCTTCACCTTCACGATCATGTCGGCGCTGGCGAACACTTCGGCGGCGGTCGCGGCGATCTTGGCGCCGGCGCGACGATAAGCGTCGTCGTCCATGCCGATGCCGTGCCCGGCGTGGGTCTCGACGATCACCTCGTGGCCGCGCGTGCGCAGCCTCGCGCACGCTCGCCGGCGTCATGCCGACGCGGTACTCGTGGTCCTTGATTTCCTTGGGAACGCCGATGCGCATCGTGGATGCGTGCCTTGCTCGAGCGCGAATTGGGCGACTGCACGGTGCGCCGCCGATCAACACCCCAGCCCGCGAGCTGGCGTAGAATCGTAGCACAGCCGCAACGGCCCGACGGCGACAAGCCGCGGCGCCGTTCTCGCCGGCGATGAGGAGAAACGCATGGGTCATGCCGAAATCACGCTGCGCGACCAACGCCGCTACCCAGGTCTCGCTCGACGAATACTGGATGCCGTTCACGCCGAATCGCGAATTCAAGCACGACCCGAAGATGGTCGTGCGCGCCGAAGGCATGTACTACTGGAACGACCGCGGCGACAAGATCATCGACGCGTCGTCCGGCCTGTTCTGCGTCAACGCCGGACACGGCCGCAAGGAAATCGCCGACGCCGTCGGCGCGCAGCTGCGCGAGCTCGACTTCATCGCGCCGTTCCTGCGCGGCCATCCCAAGCAGTTCGAGCTCGCCTCGCGCGTCGCCGAGCTGACGCCCGGGCGACCTCAACCGCATCTTCTTCGTCAACTCCGGGTCCGAGGCGGTCGACACGCGCGATGAAGGTCGCGCTCGCCTATCACCAGGCGCGCGGCCAGGGCGGCCGCACCATGTTCGTCTCGCGCGAGCGCGCCTATCACGGCGTCAACTTCGGCGGCGTGTCGCTGTCCGGGCATGGTCAACAACCGGCGCAAGTTCGGTCCGACGCTGCCGGGCATCGCGCACATGCGCCACACGCATCTGAAGGAGAACTACTTCACGCGCGGCGAAGGCGCGCACGGCGCCGAGCTGGCCGACGACCTGCTGCGCTTCGTCAATCTCTACGGCGCCGAGAACATCGCCGCCTGCTTCGTCGAGCCGATCGCCGGATCGACCGGCTGCCTCGTGCCGCCGAAGGGCTATCTGAAGCGCCTGCGCGAGATCTGCGACGCGCACGGCATCCTGCTCGTGTTCGACGAGGTGATCAGCGGGCTTCGGCCGCACCGGCGCAGGCCTTCGCCGCGCAGAGCTTCGGCGTCACGCCCGACATCATGACCATGGCCAAGGGCATCACCAACGGCGCGCAGCCGATGGGCGCGGTCGCGATCAGCGAGCGCATCCACGACACCATCATGGGCGCGGCGCCGGACGGCGCGATCGAGTTCTTCCACGGCTACACGTACTCCGGCGCATCCGGCGGCGTGCGCCGCGGGCCTCGCCACGCTCGACATCTACCGAGAAGGAAGGCCTGTTCGAGCGCGGCGCGCGAGCTGTCGCCGTACTTCCTCGACGCGCATCTGGTCGCTGCAAGGACGTGCCGCGTCGTCGCCGACATCCGCGGCTACGGCATGATCGGCCGCCATCGACGTCGCATCCGGACGGCGCGCCCGGCCAGCGCGGCCACGCGTTCCAGAAGAAGCTGTTCGACAACGGCCTGCACCTCAAGACGACCGGCGACTGCGCGATCGTCGCGCCGCCGCTGATCGCCGAGAAGAGCGCATATCGACAGCATCGCCGACATCTTGCGCAAGACGCTGGCGACGATCTAGACTCGGCGCTCGCTGTCACCATCGCAAGGGACCACGGAGGAGAACATGAAACGATTGGCTGGCTGGATTGCCTGTTCGCAGTGCGCGGCGGCCGTCGCGGCGTGCCGGCGATGGCGCAGAAGAAAGTGACCATCGCGTATCAGGACATGATCGATCCCGTAGCGCTGGGTGCAGGAGAGCCAAGGAGATCGAGAAGGCGACCGGCTACAAGATCAACTGGAAGCAGTTCGGCGGCGGCGGCGACGTGATCAGGCGATGGCGTCGGGCGACGTGCAGCTCGGCGAGGTCGGCTCGACCGGCATCGCGGCGGCGTATCGCGCGGCGGCCGTCGAGCTCTTCTGGATCCTCGACGACATCGGCGACGCCGAGGCGCTGGTCGCGAGCAACGGCTCGCGGCATCAACACGGTCGCCGACCTCAAGGGCAAGAAGATCGCGCATGCCGTTCGTTCGACCACGCACTTCCACACGATGGTCGCGCTCGAGCAGGCGGGCGTCAATCCCGCCGACGTGCAGATCCTCAACATGCGGCCGCCGGAAGTGCGCGCGGCGTGGCAGCGCGGCGACATCGAGGCGACGTTCATCTGGGACCCGGTGCTGTCCGAGGTGAAGAAGGACGGCAAGGTCATCATGACGTCGGGCGAGCTATCGGCAAGACAGGGCAAGGCCACCTTCGACGGCTACATCGTCAACAAGATTGGGCGAAGGAGAACCGCGACTTCATGGTGAAGTTCGTCAAGGTGCTGGCCGAAGGCCGACGACGACTACCGCGCCAACGCCAAGAAGTGGACCGGCGATTCGGCCGAAGGTCGAAGGCGGTCGCGAAGTGGTCGGGCGCCAAGCCGGAGGACGTGCCGGCGGGCATGGCGCTGTACGGCTTCCCGAGCGCGGACGAGCAGGCGTCGCCGAAGTGGCTGGGCGGCGGCGCGGACGGCGCCGCGGCGAAGGCGCTCGACCGCAGCAGGCCAACTTCCTGAAGGAGCAGAGGCCGGCTGCACGACGGTCGCGCCCGACTACAGCAAGAACGTCACCGTCGAATGGGTGACCAAGGCGATGTAGGTCATCGGCAAGATCCGCGGCGATCGCAAACGGCGGCGCCTGATGCGCCGCCGTTTTTCTGCCAGCGATCCGTGACGCTGACGCGTCGCGAAGCTCGTCGCTCGCATGCGCTCCGGCCGCGCGTCACGCTCGACTTCGATCCGGAATCCGCGTGCCCACGCTCGACATCCGCCACCTCAGCGTCCGCTACGCGACCAAGACCGGCACCGTCGACGCGCTCTCCGACGTCAACCTCGCGATGCGCGACGGCGACTTCGTCGTCGCGCTCGGCGCGTCCGGCTGCGGCAAGACGACGCTGCTGTCGTGCATCGCCGGCTTCCTGCAGCCGTCCGAAGGCGACGATCGTGCTCGACGGCAAGCCGGTGACCGGCCCGGGCGCCGAGCGCGGCGTCGTGTTCCAGAAGCACGCGCTGATGCCGTGGCTCAACGTCGTCGACAACGTCGAGTTCGGCCTGCGCATGCGCGGCGTGCCGCAGCGCCGAGCGCGCGCGCGATCGCGCTCGACAAGCTGCGCCTCGTCGGCCTCGAGAACTTCGCCGACGCGCCCGATCTACGAGCTCTCCGGCGGCATGCAGCAGCGCGTCGGCCTCGCGCGCGCGCTCGCGAGCGACCCCGAAGTGATGCTGATGGACGAGCCGCTCGGCGCGCTCGACGCGCTCACGCGCGAGCAGATCCAGGAGCTGATCCTCGAGCGTCTGGCACCGCACCGGCAAGATGTTCTTCTTCATCACGCACAGCGTCGAGGAGGCGCTGTTCCTCGCCACCGAGCTGATCGTGATGACGCCGCGCCCGGGCGCATCGCGCACGCGTACGAGCTCGACTTCGGCCGCCGCTTCGTCGAGACGCGCGACGCGCGCGCGGTGAAGTCCGACCCCGAGTTCATCCGCGTGCGCGAGGAGGTGCTGGCCGTGATCCTGCAGCGCGAGCCGACGCGGCGACGCCGGCATGAGCGCCGCGGAGCCGGTCGGCGACAGCCGCGGCGCCGGCAGCGCAGCGACGCGCCGATCGCGCCGACGACGTCGCGGCTACTCGACGCCGGGCGAAGGCCCGAGCACGCTGATCAGCGTCGTCACGGTGGTCGGCGCTGTTCGCGCTGTGGTGGGTCGCCACGCACTTGCGGCTGGATCCCGCCGCTCTTCCTGCCGACGCCCGAGAACGGTCTTCACGAGCTTCGGCGACGCGTGGCGCGGCGACATCCAGGGCGGCGAGCCGCTCTCCGAGCACTTCTGGTGGTCGCCTCTTCCGCGTGTTCGCCGCGTTCGTGCTCGCCTGCGTCACCGCGGTCCCGGTCGGCATCGCGATGGGCGTGTCGCGCATCGCGCGCGGCATCTTCGATCCGCCGATCGAGTTCTACCGGCCGCTGCCGCCGCTCGCGTACCTGCCGCTGATCGTCATCTGGTTCGGCATCGACGAGACCGCCAAGATCGTGCTGATCTACCTCGCCTGCTTCGCGCCGCTCGCGATGGCGGCGCGCGCCGGCGTGCGCTCGGTGTCGCATGGAGCAGATCAACGCCGCGTACTCGATGGGCGCGTCGAAGTGGCAGGTGATCTGCGCACGTGGTCATTCCCGCGGCGATGCCGGAGATCCTGACCGGCATGCGCATCGCGATCGGCTTCGGCTGGACGACGCTCGTCGCCGCCGAGATGGTGGCGGCCACCGACGGCCTCGGCCAGATGGTGCTCAACGCGTCGAACTTCCTGCGCACCGACGTCGTGATCATGGGCATCGTCGTCATCGGCGTCGTCGCGTACCTGTTCGACCTGCTGATGCGCTACGTCGAGCGCCTGGTCGTGCCGTGGAAGGGCAAGGTGTGAGCAGCGCGGCCTCGCGCGCCGTAGCCGACTGTCGCGCGGCCGATCGGCCGCTCGCGGCCGCCTGCAGCAGCAGCGCTGCTCCGGCCGATGCCGGTCGCAGGGTTGACAATGGCGTTCCCGCTTTGCCACGCTCGCCGGCCATGATCAACCGCCCGCACTTCCAGAAGCTCGTCGAGCGCGCGCGCAACGCCGCCGCTGCCGCGGCGATCGTCTATCCCGTGCGATCGCGATTCGCTGCAGCTCGCGCTGTCCGGGCCTTCGCAGGCTACCTCGCGCCGATGCTCGTCGGCCCCGAAGCGCGCATCGCCGATGCGGCCGCGCACGCGGGCCTCGACATCTCGCGCCTCGCGCTGGTCGACACCGCCGGACGACCCGGCCGCGGCTGCCGCGACGCGCCGTCGCGCTCGCGCGCGACGGCGACGGTGCGCGCGCTGATCAAGGGCAGCCTCGACCCGAGGACCTGCTGCGCGCCGGTCGCCGCGCCCGACTCGGGCTTGCGCACCGACACGCCGGCTGTCGCACGCGTACTTCCTCGACCTGCCGGGCTTCGACGCGGCCGTTCGTCCTCGCCGACGCGCGGCTCAACATCACGCCCAACCTCGCGGCCAAGCGCGACATCGTGCAGAACACGATCGACCTCGCGCACGCGCTCGGCATCGCGACGCCGCGCGTCGCGCTGCTGGCCGCGATGGATGGCGTCACCGCCGCGCTGCCCGTCGACCGCCGACGCCGCCGCGCTGGCGAAGATGGCGGCGCAGGGCCTGATCAGCGGCGCGCATCGTCGACGGTCCGCTCACGCCCGGACAGCGCGCTGTCGGCCGACGCAGCGCGCGTCAACGGCGTCGACGATCCGGTCGCCGGCCACGCCGACGTGCTGATCGCGCCCGGCATGGAAGCCGGCGCTCATGCTGCTGCGCACGCTGACTGGCGCATCTGCGGCGCGCTTGCCGCCGGCATCGTGCTCGGCGCCCGCGTGCCCATCGTGCTCGCCGGCGCGCAGCGATTCGATCGAAGTGCGCATGGCCTCCTGCGTGCTGGCGTCGCTGATCGCCGCCGCGCCAGGCGCAGCAGCGCAGCGGCGCCGCGCCGCCGCCGTGCCGGCGCCGGTCGCCGCCTGACGAGGCCGACCGCGCGTCCTCGTTGCGCCAGCCTGCGCGCGCCGCTGCATGATGGCGGCCGTGCGGCCCTGCTTCATCGCGGCGCCGCGGCCGCGCCCTCGTCTCCGATGCCTCCGCTCGCGCTGAGGCTCTTCCCGTTCCTCGCCTGGCGCCACCGCGTCACGCGCGAGACGCTGCGCGCCGATCTCGTCGCCGGCCTGCTCGGCGCGTGATCGTGCTGCCGCAGGGCGTCGCCTTCGCCACGCTCGCCGGGCATGCCGCCGCGAATACGGCCTCTACGGCGCGATGCTGCCGGCGATCGTCGGCGCGCTGTGGGGCTCGTCGTGGCACCTCGTCTCCGGCCCGACCAACGCGACGTCGCTGATGGTGTTCGCCACGTGGGCGCGCTCGCGGCGCCGTTCTCGCCCGCTACGTCGCGCTGCGTGCTGACGCTGAACCTCATGATCGGCCTGATCAAGCTCGGCCTCGGCTCGCGCGGCTCGGCGCGCTCGTCAACTTCATCTCCACCACGGTCGTCATCGGCTTCACCGCCGGCGCCGGCCTGCTGATCATCGGCGCGCAGCTGCGCAACTTCTTCGGCCTCGACGTGCCGCAGCAGCCGAGCTTCGTCAGCGCGCTCGGCGACTTCGCCGCGCACGTCGCGCGAGGTCGATCCGTGGACGCGTCGCCGTCGGCGTCGTGACGCTGGTCGCGGCGCTGGTCGGCGCGACGCGGCTGCTGCCGCGCGTGCCCTACATGCTGACGGCATGGTCGTCGGCAGCGTCGTTCGCCTTCGCGCTGGCGCGCGCCGGCGTCGCGCAGCGTCGCGACGATCGGCGCGCTGCCGTCGGCCGTGCCCGCCGCTGTCGCTGCCCGACTTCTCGCCCGGCACCTGGCGCGAGCTCGCGCCGATCGCGCTCGCGCTGACGCTGATCGGGCTCACCGAGGCGATCTCGAGCGCGCGCGCCGTCGCGCTGCGCTCGGGCCAGCGCATCGACGGCAACCAGGAGTTCATCGGCCAGGGACTCGCCAACATCGTCGGCGCGTTCACGTCGAGCTATCCGACGTCCGGCTCGTTCAACCGCACCGGCGCCAACTTCGAAGCCGGCGCGCGCACGCCGCTCGCCGCGGTGTTCTCGGCCGGTTTCCTGCTGCTGATCCTGCTGCTCGTGCGCCGCTGGCGGCGTACCTGCCGGTGGCGGCGATGGCGGCGATGCTGTTCATCGTCGCGTGGGGGCTGATCGACGTCGCGGCGATCCGCCAGATCGTGCGCGCGAGCCGCGGCGAGGCGCTGATGCTCGCCGTCACGTTCGTCGCGACGCTGATCGATCCGGCTCGAAGTCGCGATCCTGGTCGGCGTGCTCGTGTCGCTGCTCGTCTACCTCAACCGCACGACGCATCCGCGCGCTCACGCGGTGGCTGCCGATGCGGCGTCGCCGCAGCGGCGCTTCGTCCCGGTCGCCGCGACGGTCGCCGAGCGCCGGCCGTGCCCGCAGCTCGCCATCCTGCGCGTCGACGGCTCGCTGTTCTTCGGCGCGGTCGAGCACGTGCGCGACGAGCTCGAGGCCGCGCGGCGCGGAGCCCGGCGCGCGCGCACGTGCTGCTCGATCGGCAGCGGCATCAATTTCGTCGACGTCGCCGGCGCCGAGCTGCTGGCGCAGGAAGCGCGACGCGCAGCGCGCGGCGCGGCGGCGCGCTCTACCTCTGCAACCTCAAGCCGGCCGGTGCGTCGACGTGCTGGAGCGCGGCGGGCCTGCTCGAGCGCATCGGACGCGATCGCGATCTTCGCGACCAAGGACGAAGCGGTGCGCGCGATCTACGCGCGGCTCGACGTCGCGTCTGCCGGCCTGCACCGCGCGCATCTTCGTCGAGTGCCAGACGCACGCTGCCCGACGGCCGCCGCGCGACGCTGGCCGGCGCGACAGCGGCGCGCGATCTGCACGCACGTCGCGCAACGCCGGCTACTTCGTGCCGCACGCAATCCACGAAGTAGCGCGAGCTTGCCGGCTGTCGCTGGTTCCTCGACCAGGCCGTGGATGTCGGTGTCGAAGCCGGGGAACTTGCTCGTTGAAGCTGCGCGCGAACTGCAGGTACTGCGACGATCGTGCGGTTGAAGCGCTCGCCGGGAATCAGCAGCGGAATGCCCGGCGGATACGGCGTCAGCAGCACGCTGGTCACGCGGCCTTCGAGATGGTCGATCTCGACGCGGTCGATCTCGCGATGCGCCATGCAGGCGAAGGCGTCCGACGGCTTCATCGCCGGCTGCATGTCGGACAGGTACATCTCGGTGGTCACGCGCGCGACGTCGTTCGCCTTGTACATGTCGTGGATCTGCTGGCACAGGTCGCGCAGGCCGACGCGCTCGTAGCGCGGCTGCTTGGCGCAGAACTCCGGCAGGATCCGCCACAGCGGCTGGTTCTTGTCGTAGTCGTCCTTGAACTGCTGCAGCGCGGTCACCAGCGTGTTCCAGCGGCCCTTGGTGATGCCGATCGTGAACATGATGAAGAACGAGTAGAGCCCGGTCTTCTCGACGATGACGCCGTGCTCGGCCAGATACTTGGTGACGATCGACGCCGGGAATGCCGGTCTTGGCGAACTTGCCGGACACGTCGAGCCCCGGCGTGATGACCGTCGCCTTGATCGGGTCGAGCATGTTGAAGCCGGGCGCGAGGTTGCCGAAGCCGTGCCACTTCTCGTTGGCGCGCAGCATCCAGTCGTCGCGCTTGCCGATGCCCTCCGCGGCGCAGCTGCTCCGGGCCCCAGACCTTGAACCACCAGTCCTTGCCCCACTCGTCGTCGACCTTGCGCATCGCGCGGCGGAAATCGAGCGCCTCGATGATCGACTCCTCGACCAGCGCCGTGCCGCCGGGCGGCTCCATCATCGCCGCCGACACGTCGCACGACGCGATGATCGCGTACTGCGGCGACGTCGACGTGTGCATCAGGTACGCCTCGTTGAAGATGTGGCGGTCGAGCTTGCGCGTCTGCGATTCCTGCACGATGATCTGCGACGCCTGCGAGATGCCGGCCAGCAGCTTGTGCGTCGAGTGCGTCGCGAAGATCATCGCGTCCTTGCTGCGCGGCCGGTCCTTGCCGATCGCGTGCATGTCCTTGTAGAAATCGTGGAACGTCGCGTGCGGCAGCCACGCCTCGTCGAAGTGCAGCGTGTCGATCGTAGTCGCCGAGCGTCTCCTTCAGCATCTCGACGTTGTAGGCGATGCCGTCGTAGGTGCTCTGCGTGATCGTCAGGATGCGCGGCTTCTTGTTCTTGGCCGTCGCGCGCGAACGGATTCGCCTCGATCTTCTTGCGGATGTTCTCCGGCCGGAATTCCTCGAGCGGAATCGGCCCGATGATGCCGAGATGGTTGCGCGTCGGCGTCAGGAACACCGGAATCGCGCCGGTCATCGTGATCGCGTGCAGGATCGACACGTGGCAGTTGCGGTCGACGACGACGATGTCGTCCGGCGCGACGTTGGCGTGCCACACCATCTTGTTCGACGTCGACGTGCCGTTGGTGACGAAGAAGCAGTGGTCGGCGTTGAAGATGCGCGCCGCGTTGCGCTCGGCCGCGGCGACCGGGCCGGAGTGGTCGAGCAGCTGGCCGAGCTCGTCGACCGCGTTGCAGACGTCGGCGCGCAGCATGTTCTCGCCGAAGAACTGGTGGAACATCTGGCCGACCGGGCTCTTCAGGAACGCGACGCCGCCCGAGTGGCCGGGGCAGTGCCACGAGTACGAGCCGTCCTGCGCGTAGTCGACCAGCGCGCGGAAGAACGGCGGCGCCAGCGAGTCGAGGTAGCGACTTCGCCTCGCGGATGATGTGCCGCGCGACGAACTCCGGCGTGTCCTCGAACATGTGGATGAAGCCGTGCAGCTCGCGCAGGATGTCGTTCGGGATGTGCCGCGACGTGCGCGTCTCGCCGTAGAGGTAGATCGGGATCTCGGCGTTCCGGAAGCGGATCTCCTCGATGAACGTGCGCAGGCTTCAGCACCGCCGGGTTCGAGCTCGCGGACCCGGCGTGAACTCCTCGTCGTCGATCGACAGGATGAACGCCGACGCGCGCGATTGCTGCTGCGCGAACTGCGACAGGTCGCCGTAGCTCGTGACGCCGAGGATCTCCATGCCCTCCTTCTCGATCGCGGCGGCGAGCGCGCGGATGCCGAGGCCCGACGTGTTCTCGGAGCGGAAGTCCTCGTCGATGATGACGATGGGAAAGCGGAATTTCATCCAGCCACTCCTGCGGATCGGGTCGTGCCGTGCGCCAGAAAAGAAAGCGGGGTGTCCGGCCGGTGGCCGCACCCCTCGTCAGGGCCGCATTGTGCACCGCGTACGGCGCGCGATGCGAGCGATTTGGCGGCCGCGGCGGGAAATCGCCTCCGCCGCCGGCGCCGCGGCGTCAGACGTTGGCGGCGATCAGGATTCCGGCCCAGGCGATCAGCCCGAGGCCCAGCGGCGTGCGCAGCCGCTTTCCCCAGCGCAGGTTCTTCTCGGCGGCCATCACGGCGGCGAGCACGAGCATCCAGCCCAGGTTGCCCATGCCGACGACGAACATCACAGCATCAGCGCCCAGCAGCAGCCGACGCAGAAGACGCCGTGGTCGAAGCCATGCGCAACGCCTCGCGGCGCGGCGCGCGCCCGTGCCAGCGCGCATTGACGAACGCGAACGGCGTGCGGCAGTGCTCCAGGCAGCGGTACTTGAGCGCGCTGAACTGGAACGCTCCGGCGCCCGCCAGCACGACCGCGCCGATCGCCCAGCCACGGCCGGTGAGCCAGCCGACCTGCGCGGCGCCGGCGTGCAGCAGGCTGTCGACGCCGTGCGCGAGCGAGCCCGAAGCCCAGCCAGGCGATCGCGTAGCCGGCGACGACGCTGCCCAGCAGCGCGCCGGCGTCGGGCCTCGCGCCACGACACGGCCGAAGATGCCGAGCAGCGGCAAGCGTCGTCGGCAGCATCATCGCGGTGATCATCAGCAGCCAGCGAGCGCGTAGACCAGCGCCGGGACGATCAGCGCGCCTTGCGGGATGCTGCGGCAAAGCGCGGCGAACGCGCCCGCATCGGCCCAGCCGCCGTGGTCGAGGTAGCGCCCGTACGGGCTCGCGCTCCATGCGGCCAGCGCGAGCCAGGCGACGGCGGACAGCGCGGCCACCAGGCGCGACGCGCAGCGTCTGCGGGTCGAAGCGCGCGGCCGCACGGCGCCGCGGCCGCTGCCTGGCGGTCGGACACGGCGCATCAGCCCTCGTCGCTCAGCCGGCGCTTCAGGCGTTGAACACGAACGTGCTTTGCAGCGCGTTGTGGCCCTTGATGTCGAGGTTGATGCCGAGCTTCTCGACCTTCGAGCGTATAGCGCGGGCTCTTGCCCACGAACACCGGCGCGCCGGGAACCGTCGAGAACACCGTGTCCGTGAAGCGTCGTCGTCGCGCCGCTCGCGCTCTTGTAGGGCTCGAGCTCGGCATAACCGGCGTTGCCGACCTTGAGCATGCCCTTGCCGCCGTGGACGTCGCACTGGATCGGCACCTTTTCGACCGACACCACTTCGCCGATCAGCTTGGCGAGGTCCGCGACCGGGCCGCCCAGCTTGCCGGTATAGACGCCGAGGATCGCTTCCTCCTGCTTCGGGCTCACCTTGTCGTCGAGGTATACGGCGGCGCGCCAGTTGCCCTGCAGGATGTTGCCGGGAATATGCGCGATCAGCGCAATCGTATGACCGGCAACGTCGACGCCATTGATCGTGCCCTTGTCGAAGTGCCAGGAAACGATCGTGTCGCAGGTGCCGAAGTCCGGATCCTCGCCGATCCAGCACGGGCACAGCACGCGGCAATTGCAGACCTCGAGCAGTCGTCCTTCCAGATGGTAGGCCATGGATTTCCCCTCGCTTGAATTCGCCCGGAACGCGGCGCGGCGATTGTCCGCGCGCCGCGAGCCCGTTGATGCTACGCCGAGCCCGCGAGCCGATTCCAGCCGAATATTCGGCAAGCGCGACCGCTTAACGCCGGCCGCCGGCCAGCCGTACCGACGCCGGGTCGGAGGCGCAGCCGCACCATCGCCCAGACGCCGACCGCCGGACCGATCGCCAGCGGCACAAAGGCGTGGCGCCAGCCGACGGCATCGACGAAATACGGCAGCAGGTGGATCGTCACCAGCGTCAGCGTGAAGCCGAGCGCCGTCTGCAAGGTGAGCATCGTGCCGACGCGCGCCGGATCGGCGAGCTCCGCGATCGAGGCGGAGAACTGCGCCGAGTCGGCGACGATACTGATGCCCCAGACGAGGCAGACGGCGACCAGCAGCGCAGGGAGCGCCGCCGTAGAGGAGTCCGACGCTCGCGGCGCAGCTGCCGCTGACCGCCATCGCGATAATGGTCACCGTCGTGCGGCCGATCCGGTCGGCGACGAGTCCCGCGGCGACGCAGCCGAATGCGCCGGCGCCGATGGTCGCGAAGGCCGCCAGCCTGGCGTCGACTTGCGCCGACGCCGGCGGCAGCGAAAGGGCGAAGCTCGCGTTGAGGAATACGCCGATCCACGCCCACATCGCATAGAGCTCCCACATGTGCCCGAGATAGCCGAGGTTGGCGAGCCGCAGAGGGACGTCGCGCCATGCCAGCAGCATCGCACCCGGTTCGAAGCGGGGCGCAGGCTTGCGGTTCGGGCCGAGACCGGCGAGCGCGATGCCGAGCGCGGCGGCCAGGGCGCTCGCCGACGACAGCACGACGGTCGGGCGCCAGTCGACGCCGCCGAAGGCGTTGAACAGATGCGGCGATGCCGAGCCCAGGGTCAGCGCGCCGACGAGGATGCCGACCATCAGTCCCATGTCGTCGCGCGCCCAGGTCGTCGCGAGCTTCATGCCGACCGGATAGACGCCGGCCATGCCGATGCCGGTGATCACGCGCAGCAGCGGCGCGGCGATCGACGCCGGATCGACCACCAGCAGGCCGGCGTTGGCGAGTGCCGCGATCGCAGCGGATGCGGCGAACAGCCGGCGCGGATCGACGCGGTCCGGAAGACCGAGAAACGCGCTGGCCAGGCAACCGATGACAAAGCCCACCTGGACGCCGCTGGTCAGCGCCGCCTGCGCGAAATTGGACAGGTGAAACTCGGCGGCCAGCGCCGGGGCGACGGCGGAAGCGGAAAACCACACCGCCATCGCCGCGACCTGGCAAACGGCGATGATGGCGATCGAGGCGCCCTTGGAGTTCGCTGACAATCTCATGGAAGCACTCTCCGCCCTGCCGGCTCCGCCACGTTCACACGAGACGCGGCACTCTCGTGTCTGCCGGCCACTCCGCCTCCGGGGTCGCATCCCCGCGCTACGCGCGGGGCCTCTGCTCCGCCCTCCGGCGTCGCCAGCTTCCGAACCAGCGACGCGACAGCCGCTATCTTGTTGTCGCCGGCCACTCCGCCTCCGGGGTCGCATCCCCACGCTACGCGCGGGGCCCCTGCTCCGCCCTCCGGCGTCGCCAGCTTCCGAACCAGCGACGCGACAGCCGCTATCTTGTTGTCGCCGGCCACTCCGCCTCCGGGGTCGCATCCCCACGCTACGCGCGGGGCCCCTGCTCCGCCCTCCGGCGTCCTAAATCTTCGGTAGCGTAACGCCCTTCTGACCCTGGTATTTGCCGCCGCGATCCTTGTACGAGGTCTCGCAGACCTCGTCGGACTCGAAAAAGATCACCTGCGCGACCCCCTCGTTGGCGTAGATCTTCGCGGGCAGCGGCGTCGTGTTCGAGAACTCGAGCGTGACGTAACCCTCCCATTCCGGCTCGAGCGGCGTCACGTTGACGATGATGCCGCAGCGCGCGTACGTCGATTTTCCGAGACAGATCGTCAAAACGTTGCGCGGAATGCGGAAATATTCGACCGTGCGGGCGAGCGCGAACGAGTTCGGCGGAATGATGCAGGACGCGCCGTTGAAGTCGACGAACGATTTGTCGTCGAAGTTCTTCGGGTCGACGATCGTCGAATTGAGGTTGGTGAACAGCTTGAATTCGTTCGAGCAGCGGATGTCGTAGCCGTAGCTCGACGTGCCGTATGAAACGATCTTGCGGCCCTCGAACTCGCGCACCTGCCCGGGCTCGAACGGCTCGATCATCCTGTGCTCGGCCGCCATGCGGCGAATCCAGCGGTCGGACTTGATCATCGCGGGCCTGCCGTTGCGCCGGCAATCACGTGTTCTGCACGACGATGTTGGGGAACTTCGCGGAAAAATCCTCGGCCTTCTGCGCGACGAACACCGCGGTCTTGCGCGCGATGTCCTTGTAGATCGTCGCGATCGCGCCTTCCGGATCGGCGACGACCGTCGGCCGTCCCGAATCGGCCTGCTCGCGGATGTGGATGTCCAGCGGCAGCTGGCCGAGAAACGGCACGTCGTAGTCGTCGCACATTTTCTTTGCGCCGCCTTCGCCGAAAATCGCCTCGGCATGGCCGCAGTTCGAGCAGATGTGTGTCGACATGTTCTCGACGATGCCGACGATAGGGACGCCGACCTTGTCGAACATCTTGAGTCCCTTGCGCGCGTCGATCAGCGCGATGTCCTGCGGCGTCGTGACGATCACCGCGCCGGTGACCGGAACCTTCTGCGACAGGGTCAGCTGGATGTCGCCGGTGCCCGGCGGCAGGTCGACGATCAGGTAGTCGAGGTCGCGCCAGTTCGTGTCCTTCAGCAGCTGCTCGAGCGCCTGCGTCACCATCGGCCCGCGCCACACCATCGGCGTATCGGTGTCGATCAGGAAGCCGATCGACATCGCCTGGACGCCGTGCGCCTCGAGCGGCTCCAGCGTCTTGCCGTCCTTCGATTCCGGCCTGCCGGAAATGCCCAGCATCATCGGCTGCGACGGCCCGTAGATGTCGGCGTCGAGCACGCCGACGCTGGCGCCTTCGGCGGACAGCGCCAGCGCGAGGTTGACCGCCGTCGTCGACTTGCCGACGCCGCCCTTGCCGCTTGCGACGGCGATGATGTTCTTGACGCCGGGCACGAGCTTGACCCCGCGCTGCACTGCGTGCGAGCCGATGCGATGGCTGATCGTCACCGCGACCTTGCCGACGCCCGGCAGCGCCGAGAGATGACGCTGGATCAGCCGGCGCAGTGTCTCGTGCTGGCTCTTCGCCGGGTAGCCGAGCACGACGTCGATGGCCACATTGCCGCCGTCGATCTGCACCTTGCGGATCGCCTTGTCGGAAACGAAGTCGCGGCCGGTGTTGGGATCGATCAGCGCACGCAGGCTGGCGTGTACGTCTGCCTCGGAAATGGCCATGGGGATGTTGATCGCGTAGAACGCTTAAACGGCGAGTTTAGCGAAAAACACCCGCCCTCGGTACTCGGCGCTTCGGCCCATTTGCTAGAATGTGGCAATCCCCTGCCGCATCAAAGGTCTTCGCCGCATGCCGCGCCGCACGCTGTTCGTCACGACCGCGCTGCCATACGCCAATGGCCCGTTTCACATCGGGCACATCATGGAATACATCCAGGCCGACATCTGGGTGCGGTTCCAGCGCATGCAGGGTCACGACGTGCATTTCGTCGGCGCCGACGATGCGCACGGTGCACCGATCATGCTCGCCGCCGAAGCCGAAGGTGTCACGCCGCAGCAGATGGTTGCGCGCATCGCGGCGACGCGGCCGAAGATTCTCGGTATTGGCGAGTTCGCCGGCAAAGGTTTTCACCTGAGCTTCGATCACTGGCACAGCACCGACTCGCCGGAGAACGTCGAGCTGTTGTCGGATATCTACCGGCGGCTCAAGACGCGGGGTCTCATCTACTCGAAGGCGGTCGAGCAGTTTTTCGACCCGGTCAAGTCGATGTTCCTGCCGGACCGCTACATCAAGGGCGAGTGCCCGGTATGCGGCGCCAAGGATCAATACGGCGACTCGTGCGAGGTCTGCGGCTCGGTCTATGCGCCCACCGACTTGAAGAATCCGTATTCGACCTTGACTGGCGCGACACCGGTGCTGAAGTCCTCCGAGCACTTTTTTTTCCGCCTGTCCGATCCGCAGTGCGTCTCCTTCCTCCGTCAATGGACGCAGGCGCCGGGCAGGCTGCAGCCCGAGGTGGCGAACAAGGCGATCGAGTGGCTGGCTGAAAAACCCGCTGGCGACGGCAAGGGCCTCGCCGATTGGGACATATCGCGCGATGCGCCGTACTTCGGCATTCCGATCCCCGACGCGCCGGGCAAGTATTTCTATGTCTGGCTCGACGCGCCGGTCGGCTACCTGGCAAGCCTGAAGGCGGATCTCGCGACCAAGGGCATCGCGCTGGCCGATTTTCTGCGCAGCGAAGGCGTCGAGCAATATCACTTCATCGGCAAGGACATCGTCTATTTCCACACGCTGTTCTGGCCGGCGATGCTCGAGTTCGCCGGACCGCCGTACAAGGTTCCGGACAACATTTTCGTGCATGGCTTCATCACCTTCACCGGCGAGAAGATGTCCAAGTCGCGGGGCACCGGCATCAGCCCCGAGCTCTACCTCGACCTGGGATTGAATCCGGAGTGGCTGCGCTACTACATCGCCGCTAAGCTAAACGCCAGGGTCGAGGATCTGGATTTCAATCCCGACGACTTCATCGCGCGCGTCAATAGCGACCTGATCGGCAAGTACGTCAACATCGCGAGCCGCGCGGCGCGCTTTATCGCGCAGACCGGCAACAAGCTCGCGCCGACGTCCGGATTCGATGTGCGGCACGGCGTGGCGCTGCAGGCGCTGTCGGACAGGATCGCGGAGCTGTATGCGAACCGCGAATTCGGCAAGGCCCTGCGCGAGGTGATGGATCTTGCCGACCGCACCAACGAATACTTCGACCGCAATAAACCGTGGGAAGCCGCCAAGCGGCCCGACGGCGCGGCGCGGGTGCTCGAGATCTGCTCGGAATGCATCGATGACTTCCGGATCCTTACGACCCTGCTCAAGCCAGTGCTGCCGGGCGTGGCGGCCAGCGCCGAGCTGTTCCTGCAGATTCCGTCGCAGGCGTGGAGCGATATCGGCACCGCGCTGCCGGCGGGCCATGCGGTCGGCGACTACAAGCATCTGTTGAACCGCATCGACCCGAAGCAGGTCGATGCGTTGCTCGAAGGTCCGAAGACGGCGGCCAGCGCGCCGCCTCCCCCGGCCGCCGAGCCCGCGGCCGCATCGGCCCCGGTCGCGCCGCCGATCAGCATCGACGAATTCTCAAGGATCGACCTTCGTGTCGCGCGCATCGTCAACGCCGAGCAGGTCGATGGCGCCGACAAGCTGCTGAAATTGACGCTCGACGTCGGCGAAACGCGCCATCGGACGGTGTTCGCCGGCATCAAGAGCGCGTACAAGCCGCAGGACCTGGTGGGCCGCCTGACGCCGATGGTCGCCAATCTCGCCCCGCGCAAGATGAAGTTCGGCGTTTCGGAAGGCATGGTGCTCGCGGCATCGGGCGAAGGTCCGGGAATCTTTCTGCTCGCGCCGGATTCGGGCGCAGAGCCCGGCATGCGCGTCAAGTAGGCAGGATGGCCGACGCAGCCCTGCGCCGGACGCGGAACATCGGAGCGTTCCGGCGATGATGAGCGCGTTGCCACTGATCGTCGACGCCATCGTCGCCTGGCTGGCGATCGGCCTCTTCGCCCTGGTCCCGACCGGCGGCGGCTTCATCGGCCGTTCGCTGTTTGTCGCCGGCGCAGTGGTCGGCATCGCGATCTCGGTCATCGCGCTCACTGGGATCGGCGATGTCGCGCAGACGATGGTGCTGCCGCTGGGCCTGCCCGATCTGCCGTTTCACCTGCGCCTCGATGCGCTGTCCGCATTCTTTCTTGTGCTGCTCGGCGGCGCAGCGGCAGGCATCTCGGTGTTCTCGGCCGGCTATTTCCACGCCAGCGAAAACGCCTCGCCGCGTCTGTTGTGCCTGCAGTATCACGTGTTCCTGGCGGCGATGGCGCTGGTGCTGGTCGCCGACGATGCTTACCTGTTCATGGTGGCGTGGGAGACGATGGCGCTGGCCTCGTACTTCCTCGTGACCACCGATCACGTCGTCCCCGAGATCCGCCGTGCCGGCTTCCTCTACCTGCTGATCGCGCACGTCGGCGCGGTCGCGATCCTGCTCTGCTTCGGCGTGCTGCAGGGCGGCAGCGGCGACTACACGTTCGGCTCGATGCGCTCGCTGGTGCTGACCGGCGCGTGGCCTTCGATCGCGTTCCTGCTGGCGCTGGCCGGATTCGGCGCCAAGGCCGGACTGCTGCCGCTGCACATCTGGCTGCCCGAAGCGCATCCGGCAGCACCCTCGCCGGTATCCGCGCTGCTCTCCGCGGTGATGCTGAAGACCGCGATCTACGGTCTCTTGCGAGTGACGTTCGACCTGCTCAACGCGCAGCTGTGGTGGTGGGGTGTCACGGCGCTGGTGCTGGGCTTGCTGACCGCGCTGTTCGGCGTCATCTACGCGACCGTGCAGGTCGACATGAAGCGTCTGCTCGCGTACTCGTCGATCGAGAACATCGGCATCATCGTCGCCGGCATCGGCCTGACGATTCTGTTCAAGGCCAACGGCAAGACGCTGCTGGCGTCGATCGCGCTGGTGGCAACGCTCTACCACGCGCTCAACCACGCGTTCTTCAAGAGCCTGTTGTTCCTCGCCACCGGCTCGGTCCTTCACGCGACCCACGAGCGCAGCCTCGGCAAGCTCGGCGGTTTGATTCATCGCATGCCCTGGGTCGCCTGGTCGGCGCTGATCGGCGCGCTGGCGATCGCCGGACTGCCGCCGCTCAACGGCTTCGTTTCCGAATGGCTGCTGCTGCAGGCATTCCTGTTCACGCCGACCCTGCCGCAATCGTTCATCAACATGCTGGTACCGCTCGCGGCCGCGGCGCTGGTGCTGGTCGCCGCGCTCGGCGCCTACGTGATGGTCAAGTTCTACGGCGTCGTCTTTCTCGGACGACCGCGGGAACCCCACCTGGCGTATGCGCACGACGCCGGACATTTCGAGCGCGTCGCCCTGACGTGGTTCGCCTCCGGCTGCGTCGCGCTCGGATTGTTTCCCGGAACCGTCATCGGGTTCCTCGACAACGTCAACATGACGCTGATCGGCGCGACCGTCGGCCACGCCGGCGACCGATGGTGGCTGCTGGCGCCGATCAGCCCGGACCGCTCCAGCTACAGCCCGCTGATCGTGCTGCTGGTGATCGCCGCCGTCGTGGCGCTGACGATTCAGGTCGTGCATCGCTGGTACCACGGACGCGTCCGCAGCGGCCCGGCGTGGGATTGCGGCTTCCCGATGCAGACGCCGCGCATGCAGGACACGGCGGAAGGCTTCGGCCAGCCGATCCGGCAGGTGTTCGAAGCGTTCTTCCGGGTCGAGCGCGTGCTGCCTTCGCCGTTCGACGCCGCGCCGCAGTACCGCGTCACGCTGGGCGACCACTTGTGGCAATGGCTGTACCTGCCGGTCATGCGCGCGGTCGAGTTGATGGCGCGCTTTGCCGGCCGGATCCAGCAAGGCAGGATATCGATCTACCTGATCTACAGTTTCGTCACCCTGCTCGCGCTGCTGATGTTCGTCCGATGACCGCCACCGGCTTCCTGTCGCAACTGCTCCAGCTCGCGATCGCGCTGCTGCTGGCGCCGATCCTGGTCGGATGGGTCAATCAGTGCCGCGCGTGGCTGTCCAACCGGAGCGCGCCGCCGCTGCTGCAGCCCTACCGGACGATCAGAAAGCTGTTCAACAAGGACGCGGTCGTCGCGGAGAACGCGTCGTGGCTGTTCCGGATGACGCCTTACATCGTCTTTGCCGCGATGGCGCTGGCGGCGGCGATCGTCCCTTCGCTGGCGACCGACCTGCCGTTCGCGCGCGCCGCCGACGCGATCGCGCTGGTCGGCCTGTTCGCGCTGGCGCGCGTGTTCGCGGCACTCGCCGCGATGGACATCGGCACCGCGTTCGGCTCGATGGGCGCGCGCCGCGAAATGTTCGTCGGCTTCCTCGCCGAGCCTGCGCTGCTGATGGTGCTGTTCACCGCATCGCTGATCTCGGGCTCGACGTCGCTGCCGACGATCGTCGACACGCTTGCCCATCGGGAATTCGCGATCTATCCGAGCCTCGCCTTCGCCGGCGTCGCGTTCACGATGGTGTCGCTGGCCGAGAACGCGCGCATCCCGATCGACAATCCTGCCACGCATCTCGAGCTGACGATGATCCACGAGGCGATGCTGCTCGAGTACTCGGCGCGACACCTGGCGCTGCTCGAGTGGGCCTCGGCGCTGAAGCTGTTCAACTATTCGTGCATCGGCCTCGCGCTGTTCCTGCCGTTCGGCATCGCCGAAGGCAGCGCCGACTGGCTGGCCATCCTCGGCGCGACGCCGGTGCTGATCGTCAAGCTCGCCGTCGGCGGTTTCGCGCTGGCGATGATCGAGACGCTGTCGGCGAAGCTGCGCATCTTTCGCGCGCCCGAGTTTCTGGGCACGGCTTTCCTGCTCGCGGTGCTCGCGATGCTGGTCAACCTGATGCTCGGCAGCTGAAGGACGATGACGATGACTCACATCCCGCTCTGGGCGCAGCTGATCAACCTGCTTGCGGCGGTGCTGCTGCTGCTGGCGTTCGCGATGCTTGCGCAGCGCCGGGTGCTGACCTTGATCAATCTGTTCGCCGCGCAGGGATTCGCGCTCGCCTGCTCGACCGCGATCGTCGCGTTCGCGACGCACCAGCCGCATCTTTACTGGTCGGTCGGGCTGACGCTGGTGCTCAAGGTGATGCTGCTGCCCTGGCTGCTGCACCGGCTGATTCTCCGGCTCGACGTCAAATGGGACGTCGAAGGCCTGATCAACATCCCGACGACGATGCTGCTCGGCATCGTGCTGGTCGTGTTCGCGTTCAACCTGGCGCTGCCGATCTCGCAGCTCGCCAATACGGTGACCCGGGCGACGCTGGGGATCGCGATGGCCAGCGTGATGCTCGCCTTCCTGATGATGATCACCCGCCGCAAGGCGATCCCGCAGGTGATCGGCTTTCTGGCGATGGAAAACGGCCTGTTCTTCGCCGCGACCAGCGCCACCTACGGCATGCCGATGGTGGTCGAGCTCGGCATCGCGCTCGACGTGCTGGTCGCGATGCTGATCCTCGGCGTGTTCTTCTTCCAGATCCGCGAGCAGTTCGACAGCCTCGACCTGCAGCATCTGGAAAAGCTGAAGGAATGAGTGCGAAATCCTCGCCGTCCTCGGCGCGCCGATCGCCGGCGCCGCTGCTGCTCGCCCTGATCGGCGGGCGCGAGCGCGCCGCCGAGATCAACGTCGGCGTTTGCCTGGTCACGTTCGTCGCGGCCGTCGCGCTGACCGTTCGCGTGATCGGCGAAGGTCCGCTGCTGGTCGCTGACAAGCTCTTCTTCGTCGATTCGTTCAACGTTTTCCTGGTCGCGCTGACCGCGTTCGTCGGCTTGACGACGTCGATCTTTTCGCGGCCGTACATGAGGATCGAGCAGGACCTCGGGCACCTGACGCCGGGGCGGCTGCGGCTCTACCACAGCATGTTCCAGGTGTTCAATTTCACGATGCTGCTGGCGCTGTCGACCAACAACATGGGCCTGCTGTGGGTGGCGATGGAGGCGGCGACGCTGACGACGGTGCTGCTGATCTCGCTCTACCGCACGCCGGCGAGCCTCGAGGCGGCGTGGAAATACTTCATCCTCTGCGGCGTCGGCATCGCGCAGGCGCTGTTCGGCACGATCCTGCTCTACTTCGCCGCGGAAAAGCTGCTCGGCGCCGGCGGCAATGCGCTGCTGTGGACCGAGCTCAACAGCGTCAAGGGCGATCTCGAGCCGACGGTGCTCTCGCTCGCGTTCGTCTTCCTGCTGGTCGGCTACGGCACCAAGGTCGGCCTGGTGCCGCTGCACAACTGGCTTCCGGATGCGCACGCCGAGGGCCCGACGCCGGTGTCGGCGGTGCTTTCCGGCCTGCTGCTCAACGTCGCGCTGTACGCGGTCGTGCGCTGCAAGGTGCTGGTCGAAGGCTCGGTGCAGACTTCGTTCGCCGCGGACCTTGATGATGGGCTTCGGACTGCTTGTCGGTGGTCGTCGCGTCGTTGCTGCTGTTGCGGCAAAAGGACATCAAGCGGCTGTTCGCCTATTCGTCGATCGAGCACATGGGCATCATCACCTTCGCCTTCGGCATGGGCGGCCCGATCGCGAACTTCGCCGGCCTGCTTGCACATGACCGTGCACTCGCTGACCAAGTCGGCGATCTTCTTCACCGTCGGCCACGCGACGCAAAAGGCCGGCACGCAGCTGATGGACGGCATTCGCGGGCTGGTCACGCATCAGCCCGCTGATCGGCTGGGGGCTGGCGCTGGGCGCGCTGGCGATCCTCGGCATGCCGCCGTTCGGCGTCTTCGCCAGCGAATTCCTGATCCTGACCACGGCGATGCACGAGCAGCCGTGGGCGACGCCGCTGCTGCTCGGCGCGCTCGGCGTCGCGTTCGCCGCGATCTTTTCGCAGCGTGCAGCCGATGGTGTTCGGCGAAACGACGGTCAAGCGGCTGCCGCACCGGCCGGCGATGATCCCGGTGTTCGTCCACCTCGGCATCGTGCTGATGCTGGGCCTGTGGATCCCGCCGTTTCTCGCCGACTGGTATCGGCAGGCCGCGCGGCTGATCGGATGACCAGCCCCAGATGAACGTCTCGCCGCTCGGACTCTCGGCCTCGGCACTGCCCTGCGCGATGCCGGCGCAGCGCTGCCGGGTCAACTCGGGCCAGCTGCTCTCCGCGTGCCGCCTGGCGTGGGAGCGCGGCGGGGCAGCTGGTCGCGCTGTGGGCGAGCGACGAGCGCGATCGCGCCCGCGGCTTTTGCGTTCGCGTCTTGCTGCGCGACGGCGACGGACTCGACCTTGCTCGAGCACACGCTGCCGGACGAAGGCGCGCGCTATCCGGACCTGTCGCCGATCTTTCCGGCCGCGAACCGCATGCAGCGCGCGGCCTTCGACCTGGTCGGCGCGCAGTGCGACGCCGACGACCAGCGACCGTGGACCTGGCAGGCGGCGTGGCCGATCGATCGCTTTCCGTTGCGGCGCGATTTCGAGGCGTCGCCGGCGTGGGAGCCGGGGCAGGAGGACTATCCGTTCGTGCGCGTCGCCGGCGACGGCGTGCACGAAATCGCCGTCGGGCCCGTGCACGCGGGAACGATCGAGCCGGGGCATTTTCGCTTCCAGGTCGTCGGCGAAAAAGTGCTGCGTCTCGAGGAGCGTCTCGGCTACGCGCACAAGGGCATCGAAAAGCGCTTCGAATCGCTGTCGATGCTCGACGGCTATCGGCTCGCCGGCCGGGTTTCCGGCGACAGCACCGTCGCCTACGCCTGCGCCTATGCCCAGGCGGTCGAGTCGATCGCCGCCGGCGACGCGCCGCCGCGCGCGGCGTGGCTGCGCGCGCTTGTGTCTCGAGCGCGAGCGCATCGCCAACCATCTGGGCGACCTGGGCTACCTCGGCAACGACGGCGGATTCGCCTTCGGCCATTCGCAGTTCTCGCGCCTGAGGGAGGACGTGCTGCGGCTCAACGATCGCGCGTTCGGCCATCGCCTGCTGATGGATGTGGTCGTGCCCGGCGGTGTCGCGCGCGATCTTCGCGCCGACGACGCGGCGCTGATGCGCGAGCAATGCGCCTCGCTCGAGCGCGAGCTTGCGGTGCTGCGCGACATCTACGACGAGCACGCCGGCCTGCAGGACCGGTTTCGCGGCTGCGGCCAGGTCACGCCGCGAGCTCGCGATCAAGCTCGGTCTGACCGGCCTCGCCGCCCGCGCCAGCGGCCTCCCCGACGATCTGCGCTGCGATTTCGCCTGGACGCCGTACGACACGCTCGACGTGCGGCGGGCGACGCGCGCCGACGGCGACGTCGCCGCGCGCGTCGCCGTGCGCTTCGACGAAACGGTCGAATCGCTGCGGCTCGTCGGCGCGATCCTCGCGGCGATGCCCGACGGCGACATCGCGACGCCGCTGCCCGAAGCGCCGTCTTCCGCGACTCGCGATCGGCTGTGCCGAGGGCTGGCGCGGCCCGGTCTTCATCGCGCTGGAAAGCGGTCCCGACGGCGCGATCCGCCGCTGCCATCCGCACGACCCGTCCTGGCAGAACTGGCCGGTGATCGAGCACGCGGTGATCGGCAACATCGTTCCCGACTTTCCGCTGATCAACAAGTCGTTCAACCTGTCGTACAGCGGCCACGATCTGTAGGGCCCTACACCGACCATGCTGCACATCCTCCACCAGATCGCCCGTACCGGAATCAAGAGCGAGCCGGCGCCCGCGCCGGCCGAGGAGATGGTCGTCGTCGCACGGCTGCAAAAGGCGATCCTGCGCACGCTGGGCCGCGCGCTGACGATCCGGCACGTCGACGCGGGCTCGTGCAACGGATGCGAGCTGGAGATCCAGGCGCTGACCAATCCGTACTACAACCTCGAGGGCATCGGCATACGCTTTGTCGCGAGCCCGCGCCACGCCGACATGCTTCTGGTGACCGGCCCGGTATCGAAGCACATGGCGATTGCGCTCAAGCGCACCTACGATGCGACGCCCGAGCCCAAGCTGGTCGTCGCCGTCGGCGATTGCGGCTGCACCGGCGGCATCTTCGGCCAGAGCTACGCGAGCCTCGGCGGCGTGGCCAGCGTGATACCGGTCGATGTCGCGATCCCCGGCTGCCCGCCGGCGCCGCGCGCGTTGCTGCAGGGCATCCTGGCGGCGATCGGCGCGCACGCGCCACCGGTCGCTGGGACGGGGGACCGCCCGGCCGTCGAACCGACCCTCCGGTCGCCGGACGCACCCGACACCCCTTGAAATCGGTCGGCGGGCCGCCATTTACCGGTCGTGCGCGGCTAAAGGATTTTCCTCGTGGCCGCGGAAAACCAATGGAGAGACAAATGCCCAGTTTGATTCGCTATTTCGATCCGCTGGATCGCGTGTTCGATCGCGCGTTCGGGGCGGTGCTGGCCAACGGCGATGCGAACGCGGCCAGCCGCAGCATTGCGCTGGACGTCGTCGAGACGCCGGAAGCCTACATCGTCAAGGCCGAGCTGCCTGGAATTCCCAAGGACAAGATCGAAGTGAACGTCGAAGACCGCAACGTCACCATCGGCGCCTCGTTCAGCCAGGAAATCGACGCCAACGGCAAGACGCTTTGGCAAGAGCGCAATTTCGGCAAGCTGTCGCGGGCGATCCGCCTGCCCGAGCCGGTCGACGCCAACGGCACGCAGGCGACGCATGTCGACGGCGTGCTGCAGCTGACGCTGCCGAAGGTCGCCAAGGCCAACAGCAAGCAGATCACGATTCAATAAGTAATGCAGATAAAAAAAGCGCGGCCCGACTTCGAGTCGGCGCCGCGCTTTTCTTCGTGCCGCGCTCGTACGCTGCGCTTACCGCGTGGCCTGGACGTCCCGGGCGTTGAGGTCCTGCACCGGGCGGGCGTTCATCGGATACGCCTTGCCGAACCGGGCGATCTGGTCGGCCGAGAGCTGCGTCGGCGTCTTCAGCACGAACCACTTGACGTCCTCGCTGCACGGCGGGGTCGTCAGCGAGCCGGCGAACGTGTAATAGGCCTTGTCGCGCGGCAGCAGCTCCAGCGCGTTGATCTTCACCGCGTCGACGACGTTTTCCTTGTCCCTGGTCTGCGGCAGGTTCGCCCACAGCGTCTTGACCAGCGCGTTCTCCTTTCCCTGGTCGAGCAGAATGGCGATGATCGCGAACTTGCCGTCCTTGCCCTTGTGGACGAGCTGCGCTTCCATGTCGTGACCCTTGCCGCTGATTTTTTCCTCGCTCGGCTTGCGGAAATGGAATTCGATCAGCTCGTAGCGCTTGCCCTCGACCGACACCGTGCTGCCCGGCGGGTAGTTGACCTGGATCGTATGGCCGTCGTCGACGATCCGCAGCGGTACCGGCCGATAGTCGAACAGTAGCGGCGGCAAGTCGCCTTTCCGGGCCTCGGCGTCCGGGATGTCGATCGGCGACTGCGTCTTGCCCGCGGCGCAGGAGGCGAAACTCTTTTCCAGCTTGGCCCACTTCGCCGGGCCGGTAGCGCCCGAATAGCTCCAGCGCGACGCGTCCGCGGCCATGCCCGCGCCCGCGCCGCCGACCAGGGCGGCGACAGCGACCGTTGCAAGCGTCTTCCAGAATCGTTTCATCGCTCCTCCTTAGCGCTCGTCACTGTCTTCGGCCAGACTCCGCTGCTCGCGATCCTAACCGAGCAGATCCGCCGCCGCTTTTTTGTTGCGTCCGTTGCGCGATGTCTCGGCGCGCGGCCCCAGCCGGCCGGCATGGCGTTCGAGCACCGGCTTCAAGTAGGCGCCGGTATAGCTGCCCGGCGTATTCCCCACCTGCTCCGGCGTGCCTTCGGCGATGATGTTGCCGCCGCCGGCGCCGCCCTCCGGACCCAGATCGATCACCCAGTCGGCGGTCTTGATGACGTCCAGATTATGCTCGATGACGACGACGGTGTTGCCGTGGTCGCGCAAGCGATGCAGCACCGTCAGCAGCATCTCGATGTCGTGGAAATGCAGACCGGTCGTCGGCTCGTCCAGAATGTAGAGCGTACGGCCGGTGTCGCGCTTCGACAGCTCCAGCGCCAGCTTGACCCGCTGCGCCTCGCCGCCCGAGAGCGTCGTCGCCGACTGTCCCAGCGTGATGTAGCCGAGGCCGACGTCGAGCAAGGTCGAGAGCTTGCGCGCGACCACCGGCACCGGCTCGAAGAACGCATGCGCCTGCTCGACGGTCATCGACAGCACGTCGTGGATGTTCCTGCCCTTGTACTGGATCTCGAGCGTCTCGCGGTTGTAGCGCTGTCCATGGCAGACGTCGCAGGGCACATAGACGTCCGGCAGAAAATGCATCTCGACCTTGATCAGCCCGTCGCCCTGGCACGCTTCGCAGCGGCCGCCCTTGACGTTGAACGAAAACCGTCCGGGCCCGTAGCCGCGCTCGCGCGCCTCCTTGACCTGCGCGAACAGCTCGCGGATCGGCGTGAACAGCCCGGTGTAAGTCGCCGGATTCGACCGCGGCGTGCGGCCGATCGGACTCTGGTCGACGCTGATCACCTTGTCGTAGTGCTCGATGCCGTGCATTTCGGCGTACGGCGCGGGCTCGGCGGTGCTGCCGTACAGGTGCCGCGCCACCGCGTGGTACAGCGTGTCGTTGATCAGCGTCGATTTGCCCGAACCCGACACCCCGGTCACGCAGACGAACACGCCCACCGGAAGGTTGAGCGTGATGTCCTTCAGATTGTTGCCCGTCGCGCCGGTGATCGTCAGGACGCGCTTCAGGTCGGCCTTGTGCCGGTGCGCCGGAATCGGGATCTGCCGGTGCCCGGCCAGATACTGCCCGGTCAGCGAGTGCGCCGCGCGGCGGATCTCTTCGGGCGTTCCTTGCGCGACGATCTGTCCGCCGTGCTCGCCGGCGCCCGGCCCCATGTCGACGACGTGATCGGCCGACAGGATCGCGTCGGTGTCGTGCTCGACGACGATCACGCTGTTGCCCAGGTCGCGCAGGTGCTTCAAGGTCGTCAGCAGCCGATCGTTGTCGCGCTGGTGCAGTCCGATCGAAGGCTCGTCGAGCACGTACATGACGCCGGTCAGTCCCGAGCCGATCTGCGAGGCGAGCCGGATGCGCTGCGCCTCGCCGCCCGACAGCGTCTCGGCCGAGCGATCGAGCGACAGGTAATCGAGCCCGACGTTGTTCAGGAACTGCAGCCGGCTGACGATCTCCTTGACGATCTTGTCGGCGATCGCCTGGCGCTGTCCTTCGAGCTTCAGCGTGCGGAAGAACTCGCCGGCCTCCTTCAGCGGACGGTTGCTGATCTCGTAGATCGCGCGCTCGTCGCCGGGCGGGCCGACCTTGACGTGCCGCGCCTCGCGCCGCAGCCGCGTGCCTTCGCACTCGGGACACGGCTTCGAATTCAGATATTTGGCGAGCTCCTCGCGCACCATGATCGAATCGGTCTCGCGATAGCGGCGCTCGAGATTCGGGATGATGCCCTCGAACGCGTGCTCGCGCGTCACCGTCTTGCCGCGGTCGGACAGATACTGGAACGCGATCTTTTCCTTGTCGCTGCCGTACAGGATCATCTGCTGGATGCGTTCCGGCAGCTTGTCGAACGGCTTGTCCAGATCGAAGCCGTAATGCTTGCCGAGGCTCTGCAGCATCTGGAAATAGAACTGGTTGCGCCGGTCCCAGCCCTTGATCGCGCCCGAGGCGAGCGAAAGCTGCGGAAACGCGACGACCCGCTTGGGATCGAAGAAGCTGATCGCGCCCAGTCCGTCGCAGCGCGGACAGGCGCCCATCGGATTGTTGAACGAGAAAAGGCGCGGCTCGAGCTCTTCCAGCGAATAGCTGCAGATCGGGCAGGCGAACTTCGCCGAATACAGATGCTCGACGTTGGTGTCCATCTCGACCGCGATCGCGCGCCCGTCGCCGTTGCGCAGCGCCGTCTCGAACGATTCGGCGATCCGCTGCTTCAGGTCCTGGCGCACGCGCAGCCGGTCGACGACGACTTCGACCGTGTGCTTGGTGTTCTTGGTCAGCTTCGGCACGGCGTCGATCTCGTACACCTTGCCGTCGACGCGCACGCGCACGAACCCCTTGGCGCGCAGCTCGACGAAAAGCTCGACCTGCTCGCCCTTGCGGTTGACCACCGCCGGCGGCGAGGATCATCAGCCGGGTTTCCTCCGGCAAGCGTCAGCACCGCGTCGACCATCTGCGAGATCGTCATCGACGAGAGCTTCTGTTCCGGATGATTCGGACAGTACGGCTCGCCGACGCGCGCGAAAAGCAGCCGCAGATAGTCGTGGATCTCGGTGACGGTGCCCACCGTCGACCGCGGATTGTGCGAGGTCGCCTTCTGCTCGATCGAGATCGCCGGCGACAGTCCCTCGATCAGATCGACGTCGGGCTTTTCCATCAACTGCAGGAATTGCCGCGCGTACGCCGACAGCGACTCGACATAGCGCCGCTGTCCTTCGGCGTAGAGCGTATCGAACGCGAGCGAGCTCTTGCCGGAGCCCGACAGGCCGGTGATGACGATCAACCGATGCCGCGGCAGATCGAGGTTGATGTTCTTGAGATTGTGGGTGCGTGCACCCCGGATTCGGATGTAGTCCATGCTGGTGCGTTACGGTGCCGAAAAGCCTTAAGGCAACCTGCTAATATACTCCTTTTCGCACGCTCGTTCGATGCCGACAAGCCGCCGGCATCAGGCCGCGCCCGACAGCGCTCGTTCGATCACGTCGGCCCTCGGTCGGTTCTGATTGGCCGTCTGGATGATACGAAGTGCCGAGGCCACTCACACGGCGCGCGGCGTAGCATCGAACGAGCGAAATTACGCATGGGAGAAGCTCGATGGCATCGGTGAACAAGGTGATCCTGGTCGGCAACCTGGGCCGCGATCCGGAAACGCGCTACACGACCGGCGGCGAAGCCGTGACCAACGTGTCGATCGCGACGACCGACACCTGGAAGGACAAGGCCGGCGAAAAGCAGGAGCGCACCGAATGGCACCGCGTCGCGTTTTTCGGCAAGCTCGCCGAGATCGCCGGCGAATACCTGAAAAAAGGCAGCCAGGTCTATGTGGAGGGCCGGTTGCAGACGCGCAAGTGGCAGGACAAGGAAGGCCAGGAAAAATACACGACCGAAATCATCGCCGATCGCATGCAGATGCTGGGCAGCCGCGCCGGTGCGGGCGGCGGCGGGGGTGGCGGCGAGCCGCCGCCGGAGCGCGAGCGCGGCGCGGGCGGTGGCAAACCCGGGAGCTCGGCGCCGGCCAAAAAGAACGTCGACGACCTGGACGACGATATCCCCTTCTAGTACTGAAGCGCCGCGCGGCACGCGCGGAAATTCCCGCGGGCCCGCCGCCCGCCGCGGCTTGCGATCAGCGCCGTGACGGTCCGGTATCCCCGGGGTCGGCCGGCGCGGGCACTGCTCCCTGACGAACGACGCGACCCGCCTGGGCGGGAGCCGGCGCATACGCCGGCGGCGGCGCGGCCGCGGCCTGCGGTGTCGTGACAATCACATGAGGCATCGACGGCAGCGGCGCCGGTGCAGCCTGCGGCGTGGTGACAATCATGCGCGGCGGCATCGACGGCGGCGGTGCGACCCGCGGTTGCGCCTGGACCTGCGGCATCGAGGGCGCGCCGGCGTTCGGCGCCTGACGCAACGCGGGCGCGGCACGCTGATCGGGAGGCGCCTGGCGATAAGCGGGGGCCATCTGGGCGGCGTCGCACGCGGATCGGAAGGCGCCTGCCGGTAGCCGGGCGCAGTCTGCGGCGCTGTCGCCTGCCGGCCTGGCGCGGCGGACGGTGCGCCGGTGCGCAATTCGCGCCGCGCGTCGGTAGCGCGCCGTTCGGCGTTGACAAAGCGATCGCGCACCAGCGCGCTCCCATAAGCGACGCCGCGCCGGTGCTCGGGCGCGTGCTGCCAGGAAACGGTGCCGCGGTAGTTGCGATATTGCGGTCGGTTGAAAAATTCGTTGCGGCCGATCGTCACGCCGATCGTCCCCGCCCGCCATTCGGGATGAGCCCAGCCCCAATGGTTTCGATCGACCCGGCACGGCCTGCCCCAGACGATTCCGCTGCCGTGCCAGCGCACCGGGTAGCCGAAGAACGCCGGCGGATACCAGAAGAACGGCTGATAGGACGCGACCCACCACGGCCCGTAGGCGAGCATCGGATCGTAGACCGGCACGTAGACGTAATCGTATTGCGTCGGCTCGATGATGATCGCCTGGTCCGACGTGTAGACGTGCTGCTGGTCGGTGTCCTGAAGCGTGCCGGCCGATTCGGCACGGGCGCGCAGCGCCTGCACGGTGTCCATCACCTGCTGGCGGTTGGCAAGAACGGCATCGCCGAGTTGCTGCGTCCATTCGAGCCGATCGCTCATCATCGCCAGCACTTGCGGAAAGGCCGCGAGCGATTGCACGCTCGGATCCCAACGCCTGGTTTGAAGCGCGCTGTCGAGCGCGGCGCCGGACAGCCCGGGATTCTGCTGTACGAAGCGCGCCGCTTCGACCACTTCCAGCGGATAGGTCGACGCCATCAGCACCTGTGCCAGCAGGTCGTCCGGATACAGCGCGATCGGCGCCAGCAGCGCGTCGAGCTGATCCTGCGGAAGGTATTCGGCGGACGGTGCATCGAGGTCGGGCGGAACGCCGGACGACTGCGCCTGCGACCGCGCCGGCATCAGCAACGCAAGCATCAGCATCAGCGCAAGCGTGAACAAACGCTCCGGCGCGGAATGCGGGCGTCCGCGCCCGTCGGCTGCGCGATGCGCGCGCAATGCCCTGTTGCCTCCGCGGACACCGGAATCGAATTGCATCATCAACACCTCACGAAACCCTTTGAACATCGCTCGATCCAGGCTAACACCCGGGATCGCATGCCTGTTCCTGCGGCAGCGGGCGTCGAATCGAATGTCGCCCGTCGCACGATCATTAACGCCCCGCGAACCAAGGGGATAACGTGTGGGCGATTTTCTTGGTAACAACTTGTTGCACCGAGGACGATCGCCCTCTGGAGTGCGCAACGCGGCCAAATCGCGTTCGCGCGATGCGCTCGCGACGATCAGCCCACCGCCGCGAGCGCCTGCGCGCGTTCGCGCGCGTGCGCCGACTCGATCACCGCCCCGCCCAGGCAGGTCTCGCCGTCGTAGAGCACCAGATATTGGCCGGGCGTCGGCGCCCATTGCGGCGCGTCGAAGCATACGCGCCAGCGTCCCGCGTCGAGCGGTTCGAGCGTGCAGCGCGCGTCGGCCATCCGGTAGCGCGTCTTGGCGGCGAAACGCCGGCCGCTGGGCGCCGTGCCCGCGATCCAATGCATGGCCCCGGTCTCGACGACCTCGGCGTAAAGCCGCGGGTCGTCGTGGCCCTGGACCACGATCAGCGCATTGCGAGCGCGATCCTTGCCGGCGACGAACCAGGGCGCGGTCCCTCCACCGCGCGTGCCACCGACACCGAGACCCTGCCGCTGGCCGAGCGTGTAGTAGGCAAGACCCTGATGGCGGCCGACTGTATCTCCCGATGCTGTCTCGATCGGTCCGGGCTCGGTCGGGAGGTAACGCGCCAGAAACTCGCGAAACGGCCGCTCGCCGATAAAGCAGATGCCGGTCGAATCCTTCTTGGCGTACGTAGGTATCCCCTGCTCGCGGGCGATCGCGCGCACGTCGCGCTTGGCGAGATCACCGACCGGAAACATCGTCCCGTCGAGCTGCGCTTGCGACAGCTGATGCAGGAAGTAGGTCTGATCCTTGCCTGCGTCGGCCGCCTTGCGCAGCTCGACGCCGGGCTCGCCGGGCGCGAGCCGTGCATAGTGCCCAGTGGCGATGCGCTCGGCGCCCAGCGCATTGGCATGATCGACGAAGGCCTTGAACTTGATTTCGCTGTTGCAAAGCACGTCGGGGTTGGGCGTGCGTCCGGCGCCATATTCGTGCAGGAATTGCGCGAACACGCGGTCGCGGTATTCTGCGGCGAAGTTGACCGCTTCGAGTTCGATGCCGATCACATCGGCAACCGACGCGGCGTCGACCAGGTCCTGGCGAGACGTGCAGTAGCCGTCGCCGTCGTCTTCCTCCCAGTTCTTCATGAATACGCCGACGACCTCGTGGCCTGCACGCTTGAGCAGCCACGCCGCGACCGACGAGTCGACCCCGCCCGACAATCCGACGACGATGCGATGCTTGCTGTCCATCGAAGCAGAACCCAATCCTTAAGCCCATGATTATACGCTAGTTTCCGCACCACAAAAACAAAGGCCCGGTCTCTCGCGAGACCGGGCCTTCCAACGGTATGGCTTGATTTACTTCTTGGCGGGCGCAGCCGGTGCGGTCGTCGAGGCCGGGGCAGCCGGCGCGGCGGTCGCTGCCGGTGCCATGGCGGCAGGCGCCATCGCCTTGTCGGCCTTGGCAGCGGCGTCCTTCTTTACCGCCTTGTCCGATTCCTTCTTGGCCTTCTTGGCAGCCTTCTTCGCCTTCTTGGCTTCCTTCTTCGCGGTCTTGGCCGAATCCGAGGCCATCGCCGCGTCCTTCTTGGCGGCGTCCTTGGACGCTTCGGCCTTGGCTGCGTCAGCCTTGGCCGGCGCGGCGGCGGGTGCTGCTGCTGGCGCCGGAGCCGGGGTTTGCGCGGCGGCGGTCAGCGATACGGCAAAGGCGCCGGCAAGCAGCGCGGTCAACAGCTTGTTCATGGAGTCTGTCCTCAGTCTTATGGGTGGGTTGGTCGACACTCGAAGCTGTGTCGCCGCCATTAACGCGACCCTGCGATAAACGGTTGACAGCGCGACACTATCGGCCGGACGCCGCTTCAGCGCCAGCTCGCGATCGGCCAGCCCCTGGCCGCCGCTTCGGCGGCCAATACCGGGTCCGGATCGATCGCGACCGGGTGAGTGACGGCCAGCATCAACGGCAGGTCGTTGTGCGAATCGCTGTAGAACCAGGATTCGGCGAAATCCGAAAGCCTCCGGTCGAGGCCGCCAAGCCACGTATTCAGGCAAGTGAGCTTGCCCGCCTGGAAGCAGGGCTCGCCGCTCGGCCGCCCGGTAAAGCGGCCGGCGACGACCTCGGGCTCGGTAGCGACCAGATGGCTGACCCCGTAGAGCGCCGCGATCGGTCGCGTAATAAAGCTGTTGGTCGCCGTCACGACCGCGACCAGGTCTCCGGCGGCGAGCCGCTCGTCGACCAGCTTCCGGCCCATCGGCAGCAGCATCGGCCGGATTCTTTCGGCGATGAAGCGCTCGCGCCACGCGAAAAGGACGGCCGGTTCGTTGTCGGCCAGCGGACGCAGCTGGAACTCGAGAAACGCGTGGATATCCAGCCGTCCCGCCTTGTAGTCGGCAAAGAACTCGGCATTGCGGCGCTCGTAGTCTTCGGCATCGACGGCGCCCTCTTCGATCAAAAACTGCGCCCAGCCGTAGTCGCTATCGCCGCCGAGCAGGGTGTTGTCGAGATCGAACAGCGTCAGACGCTCGACCGCGGGCTTCGCGCCGCCGCTCATGCCTCCGCCCGCTTCAACCAGGCCTTCAGCAGCGGCA
Organism: uncultured beta proteobacterium; assembly: GCA_963697485.1. Lineage (GTDB taxonomy): Bacteria > Pseudomonadota > Gammaproteobacteria > Burkholderiales > Casimicrobiaceae > PALSA-1003. The sequence continues at coordinate 493,265 of CAVOOD010000002.1, read as the reverse complement.
CGGTGATCGTGCGCTTGCTCGCCAGCGACGCCCGGTCGAGCGCGGCCAGTGTGGCGAGCAGCGAGGGCAGATCGCGCCGGCCGTGGTGAAGCAGATAATCGATCACGTCGGCCGAGAGGTGAAACCCGCGCTGATCGGCGAATGCGACCATCGCCGCCGGCTTGTCTTCGTCGGACAAGGGCAGCACTTCGTACACGAGACCCCAGCCGAGCCGCGTGCGCAGGTCCTCGCGCAGCGGCAGTGCCGCCAGCGGCGTGCGGCTGGCGGCGATCAACCGGCCGCCACGTTGTTTCTGCGCGTTGTACAGGGTGAAGATCGCCGCCGCGGCGTCGGCGTCCGCTGTGTCGACGCGATCGATGACGACCAGCGCGACAACGTCGCCGGTCGTCGAGGCAAGCTCGCCCGGATCGGCGAACCATCGCGCGGCGATGCCTTGCTGCTGCGCCGATTCGATCGCCGCGTGCAGCAGATGCGTCTTTCCCGCACCCGCCGCGCCCCACAGAAGCAGCCCGGTCTCGTCGACGTCTCCAGCGACGAATCGCGGCAGCAACGCGACCAGCTCCGCGTTTCGTCCCGAAAGAAAATTCGAAAGACGCGGCGGCTCGGCCGGCGCGAGCTCGAAGATCAGCTGTTCCATCGTCGGCTTTTTCGCGCTTGTCGCGTCAGTCAATGAAGGCGCGGTCCGCTCGCGGACGGCGCCGTACTCAGGCCGCCCAAGAACGCTACCGGTACAGCGCAGATTCGTTGTACGCCTTGCGCAGATGCCGCAGAGCGACCAGCAGCACCGCGCTCGCCGGCAGCGCGAGCAGCACGCCGGCGAAGCCGAACAGCTGGCCGAAGGCGAGCAAGGCGAAGATGACCGCCACCGGATGCAGTCCGATCCGGTCGCCGACCAGCCACGGCACCAGCACATAGCCTTCGAGCAGCTGGCCGATGCCATACACGACGAGCACCGCGACGAAGCCCGGCAAGCCATGCCACTGCAGCAATGCGGCCAGCACGCCGAGCACCAGGCCGAGGCCGAAGCCGACGTAGGGCACGAACACCAGCAGGCCGGTCAGGATGCCGATCGGCACGGCGAACTGCAGGCCGGCGATCCACAGCCCGATCGCGTAGTAGATCGCCAGCACGATCATCACCGAGAACTGGCCGCGCAGGAACTCGGCGAGCACGTCGTCGACTTCGATGGCCATCGTGCGCAGCTTCGCCAGCCAGCGCCGCGGCGTCAGCTCCTCGACCCGCCCGAGGATAATGTTCCAGTCGCGAAGCAGATAGAACATCACCACCGGAATCAGCGCCATGTTGATCAGGATGGCGAGAATGAACGTGCCGCCGGCCTTGACGCTCGACAGCACCTTCGGCGTCAGCGCTTGCGCGCCCGCCAGGTTGTCGGAGATCATCGCCTTGATCGAGTCCATATCGAGTTGCAGCTCGATTCCGAACGTCTGCTGGAGCCAGGGCGCGAACTTGTTCTGCAGCAGCGCGGCGAGGTCGGGCAGCCGTTGCACCAGCTGCGCCGAATTCCGAATGCACGAGCGGCGTCAAGACCAGTATCAGCCCGAGCACCGCCAGGATCGTGATCGCCAGGACCACCAGCGTGCCGACGGTTCGGGGCACGCGGTGCCTTTCGCCCCAGCTGACGGCCGGATTGCCGATATAGGCGAGGATCGCGCCGATCAGGAACGGCGTGAGAATTTCCCCGAGCAAGTGCAGCAGCAGCGCGAAGATCACCACAACAGCGATGATCCAAAGGTACTGCTGCAGGCTCAGTTGCTGCTGCTGCTGCGCGTGGCCGCGAACGACTCCGCCCGGCGACGGCGTATGGTCGGGCGGCGGGCTCCCAGTGATCATTTCCGGTAAAATCCTCCCCCGCGCACTGTACCGCGCGCGACGCCGCGACTCAATCCAAATCCCCACTCATGCCGCCGCGCGCCCGCGAAAGACTGCATTGAGTTCCCCGAAGAGCGTCCCAGGCAATCGCTTTCGTATCGCGACGCGGGCGTCGACATCGATGCCGGCGACCGGCTGGTCGAGGCGATCAAGCCGTTTGCCAAGCGCACGATGCGTCCCGAGGTGCTGGCCGGCATCGGCGGTTTCGGCGCGCTGATCGAGCTGCCGAAGCGCTACCGCGAGCCGGTGCTGGTCGCCGGCACCGACGGCGTCGGCACCAAGCTCAAGCTCGCATTCGCGATGAACAAGCACGACACCATCGGCATCGACCTGGTCGCGATGAGCGTCAACGACATTCTGGTCCAGGGCGCCGAGCCGCTGTTCTTTCTCGATTACTACGTCTGCGAGACGCTCGACGTGGCCGTCGCCAGCGAAGTCATCCACGGCATTGCGCAAGGCTGCGAGCTGGCCGGATGCGCGCTGATCGGCGGGGAAACCGCCGAGCATCCGAAGGCATTCGTTCCCGGCGAATACGATCTCGCCGGATTCGCCGTCGGCGTCGTCGAAAAATCGCGCGCGATCGACGGCCGCAGGATCGCCGCCGGCGACGTATTGCTCGGGCTCGCCTCCAGCGGACCGCATTCGAACGGCTTTTCGCTGATCCGCGGCATCCTCGAGCGCGGGCACGCCGACCTCGCGCAGAAGATCGCCGGCGTCACCGGCGAGCGCACGCTCGGCGAGGCACTGCTCGAGCCGACGCGCATCTACGTCAAGCCGGTGCTGGCACTCCTGGCCGAGTGCGAGATCAAGGGAATGGCGCACATCACCGGCGGCGGCCTGAGCGAGAACACGCACCGGATGTTCCCGGACGCGCTCGCCGCGCGCATCGACGCGCAATCGTGGCCGCGGCCGCCGATCTTCGACTGGCTGCAGCGGCAGGGCAACGTCGCCGCGGCCGAGATGCACCGCGTGTTCAATTGCGGCATCGGCTTCGTGCTGGTGGTCGCGCCCGAGGCAGCCGACGCGGCGATCGCGCGACTGTCCGCTTTGGGCGAGACCGTGTACGCGATCGGCACCGTCGTGCCGCGCGCGGCCGATGCGCCGGGGACCGTCGTCGCGTGAGACCTCGGCGCAGGGAGGATCCGGCCAACGGATCGGAGCGGGCGACGAGGTGAAACGCCTGGTAATCCTCATCTCCGGCCGCGGCTCCAACATGGCCGCGCTGATCGACGCGGTTCGAGCGGGCGAGATCGACGCAACGATCGGGGTCGTGATCAGCAACCGGCCCGATGCGGCGGGACTAAAGATCGCCGCCGCGGCCGGGCTCGCGACGTCGGTGGTCGATCATCGCGCCTTCGCCGATCGCAGCGAGTTCGAGCGCTCGCTTATCGCAGCCATCGATGCGAAAGCGCCCGACCTGGTCGTGCTCGCGGGCTTCATGCGCATCCTGTCGCCGGCGTTCGTCGCGCGTTATGCGGGCCGGCTGCTCAACATCCACCCCTCGCTGCTGCCCGCCTATCCGGGCGTCGACACCCACCGCCGGGCGCTGGCCGACGGGGTGCGCATCCACGGCTGCACCGTGCACTTCGTCACCTCCGACGTCGATCGCGGCCCGATCGTCGCGCAGGCGCCGTGACGGTGCAGCGAGGACGACGACGAGGCCACGCTCGCCGCGCGCGTGCTGGCGGTCGAGCACCGACTGCTGGTCGCGCGCGGTGCGCTGGTTCTGCGCGGACCGGCTTGACCATCGACGGCGCTCGCGTGCGCGTCCGCGGCGAAACTCGCCGACCCGGCCGTGCTACAGGCACCCTCCGACAGAGGCGACGAACTCCCCGTCGCCTTGACCGTCAAACCGGCAATGCCGCGGCCAAAGCCGGTAAGCTCCCACCAACATGTCCTCGCGCAGCGCATTTTTCGCATCTTCCGACCGGCGACCCGCCTCGCGCGTTCTCGCGGTGGCGGCGTTGGCGTCGATTGCGGTGCACATCGCGCTGCTGCAATCGCCGTTTCGCCTCGCCCGACCGCGTCGACGAGTCGCCGCCGCTGCTGGCGACGATCACCGAGCTGCCGCCGCCTCCGGCGCCGGTTGAAACGCGCGCACCGGCCAAGCCCAAGCATCGCCGCGTCGTGCCCGTCGCGCCGCCGGTCACGGTCGAGAGTCCCGCACCCGAAGTCGTCGCCGCTCGCCGCGCCGTTGCCGGAGCCATCGCCGGCACCCGAGCCCGTCGCTCCACCGCCGCTCGAGGAAGCGATCCCCGCCACGCCTGTCGCTGGCGCCACCGCCGCGAATTGCCGCCGCGCATCGATCTCGCCTATCGCGCGTTCCTCGGCACGCGCGGTTTCCTGATCGGCGACGCCGTCTACCGCCTCGAGCACTCGGGCAGCCAGTACCGCATCTCGACCGTCGGCGAGGCGCGCGGGCTGGCCGCGTTGCTGTTCCCCGGCGAGGCGAGGGCGAAGAGCGAGGGCGCGATCACCGCCGACGGATTGCAGCCGACGAGCTACAGCGTCGAGCGCACCAGCGGCAACCGGCGCGAGGCGGCCAACTTCGACTGGGAAACCGGCATGGTCCTGCTGAACGACGACAAGTCGGCGCCGCTGGAGCTGCCGACGTTCGATCCGCTGGTCGTGCTCTGGCAGTTCTATTTCGCGCCGCCGGCGCAGGACGAGACCGAGTTCAACATCGCGACCACGCGCAAGATCTATCACGTACACCTTCCGCCGCATCGGCGCCGAGAAAATCACGCTGCCCTTCGGCGACGTCGACACCGAAGTCTGGAAGCGGGTCGACGCCGACGGCACGATCGAAGCGCAGGTGTGGCTCGCGCCGTCGCTGCACTATCGTCGCGGTCAAGCTCCGGCTGTCGAACGAGCGCGCGACCGTCGAAGGCCTGCTCGACAGCATTCGCGTCGACGATACCGTCGCGCAGCAATGACGGTCCGCGCGAGCCAGCTCGGCGCGCTGACCGACGCGCTGGCCGCCGTGCTGCCGTTCAAGGAGCCCGCCGACAGCGTGCTGCGCGGTTTCTTCCGGCACCATCGCGGACTCGGGCAGGCACGATCGCGCCTTCGTCGCCGAGGGCGTGTTCGCCGCGCTGCGCCGGCTGTCGCTCGCTGACGCGTGCAGGCCGGCAGCTCAACGCCGCGCCGTCTCGCGATCGCCGTCACGCTGCGCGAGCTGGGTACGAGCCTGCGCGAGATCGAGGCCGCGCTGTCGACCGGCCGAAATCGCGTGGGCGAAGGAATTCAAGGCGCGCGAAGCCGGTGCTTTCGCCGGCCGAAGCCGCCGAGCTGCCCGAATGGCTGTGGGACAAGCTCGGCGCCGCGCTGCCCGCCGGCGAGCGCGACGCGCTGGCCCGCTCGTGGCTCGCGTCCGGCGCCGCTGGATCTTCGCGTCAACACGCATCAAGATCACGCGCGATCGGCGCAGCGCGCAGCTCAGGCCGCCGGCATCGACGTCGGAGCCGACGCCGTATTCGCCGCTCGGGTCTTCGCGTCGCCGGCAAGCCCGCGCTGCAGACGCATCCGTTGTTCACTTCCGGCGCGATCGAAGTGCAGGACGAAGGCAGCCAGTTGCTCGGGCTGCTGGTCGCGCCGAGGCGCACCGACATGGTCGTCGACTTCTGCGCCGGCGCCGGCGGCAAGACGATGCTGCTGGGCGCGCTGATGCGCTCGCAGGGACGCCTCTACGCGTTCGACGTTTCGCGCGCGCGGCTGGCCAGGTTCAAGCCGCGGCTCGCGCGCTCGGGACTGTCGAACGTGCAGCCGACGCTGATCGAGAACGAGCGCGACACGCACGATCAAGCGGCTGGCCGGCAAGATCGACCGCGTGCTGGTCGACGCGCCGTGCAGCGGCTTCGGCACGCTGCGCCGCAATCCGGATCTGAAGTGGCGACAGACGCCGGAAGCGATCGCCGAGCTCGCGACCAAGCAGGCGAGGATCCTCGCCGCGGCGGCGACGCTGGTCAAGCCCGGCGGCCGGCTGGTGTACGCGACGTGCAGCGTGCTGCCCGAAGAAAACGAAGCGATCGTCGAAGCGTTCGTCGGCGCCCATCCCGAATTCGCGCTCGGCGACGCGGCAGCGGAACTGCGGCGCGCCGGCGTCGCGCTCGACACCGGACGCACGCTCAAGCTGTCGACGGCACGCCACGGCTGCGACGGATTCTTCGCCGCGGTGCTCGAGCGTTCGGCATGAGAGTCGGCGACCGCAGCGCGCTGGCGATCGTCGTACTCGCGGCGCGCGAGCGCCATCGCCGATCCGCCGACGGCGACCGGAGCGCGCTTCGCCGCGACCGGAAGCATCGAGGCGGCGTTCACGCCCGGCGATCGCATCGACAATCTGATCATCGCCGCGATCGCGGGCGCGAAGCACGAGGTGCTGGTCAATGCCTACTGTTCACGCAACGCCGCATCGCCGGCGCGCTGGTCGCGGCGCGCAGAGCGCGGCGTCGCGGTGCAGGTGATCGCCGACAGCGAGCAGGCCGCGACGCTGCCGCAGAACGTGCTGGCGGAGCTGGTCGACGGTGGAGTCGACGTATGGCTCGACTGCGAATTACCAGGCCGCGCACAACAAGGTCATCGTCGTCGACGCCGACACGCGCGAACGCGACGACGATCACCGGCAGCTACAACTTCACCGTCGCCGCACAGCGGCAGCAACGCCGAAAACGTGCGTGATCCTTCGCGACAACCGCGACGTCGCGCGCGCCTATCGCGACAACTGGCTGCGGCTGAAGGCCGCATGCGGCGCCGTGGCCGGCTGCGAAGACCGACTCGCGCTAAACTTCCGGCCATGCTGACGCCGCTCGATCTCGACCGCATCCAGGCATCGCTGCGCACGCCCAACGGCTGGATCGAGCTCGCGACGATCGCGCTGTGCTTCGCGATCGCCTGGGCGGTCGACCGCCGCGTGCACCTGACGCAGCGAGCGCGAATCGCGCGTCGCCCGCCTCGGCGCCGGCAGCCTCAACCGGCTGATCTTTCCGCTGACCGCGCTGGCGCTGCTGCTACGTCGCCCGCGCCGTGTTCCGGCACTGGCAGGTGCCGGCATTCTTTCCGATCGCCCTGCCGCTGGTCGTCGCACTCGCGCTGATCCGGCTTTCGATCTACGCGCTGCGCAACCTCTTCGGCGTCCACGCCGGCCTCCGCGTCGGAGCGGGCGCTCAGCTTCGCGATCTGGGGCGCGCTGTTGCTCTACTACGTCGGCGTGCTGCCCGAAATCGGCGCAGCGCTGCGACGACGACGCGCATCCCGATCGGCAAGACGGCGAGATCAGCGTCCTCGATCTCGGCCGCGACGCGATCGTCGATCGTCGTCGTCGTCGTGCTGTCGCTGTGGGCTCTCGAGCCTGCTCGAGCAGCGGCTGATGCGCGGGACGCATCTCGACCAGAATCTGCGCGTCGTGCTGGCCAAGGTATTTCGCGCGCTGCTTCTGCTGATCGGCGTGCTGGTCGCGCTGTCGTTCGTCGGCGTCGACCTGACCGTGCTGTCGGTGTTCGGCGGCGCCGCTCGGCGTCGGCATCGGCCTCGGACTGCAGAAGCTCGCCAGCAACTACATCGCCGGCTTCACCATCCTGCTCGACCGGTCGATCCGGCTGGGCGACATGATCACCGTCGACAACCGCACCGGCGACGTCAGCGTCGTGACGTCGCGCTATGTCGTCGTGCGCGGCCTCGACGGCGTCGAGGCGATCGTGCCGAACGAGATGCTGGTGACGACGACCGTGCTCAACCATTCGTACACCAGCAAGGACGTCAAGGTCGGCATCCCGCGTGCAGATCAGCTACGACAGCGACCTGGAGCTCGCGATGCGCCTGATGACCGAGCTCGCCGCCAGGCGAGCCGCGCGTCCTGCAGCGGCGCGCTGGCGCCGGTCGTCAACGTGCTCCAGTTCGCCGACAACGGCATCGACCTCGAGCTCGCCGTCTGGATCAACGACCCGGAAAATGGGCAGGGCAACCTGAAGATCGGCGCTGAACATCGCGCATCTGGAAGGCGTTTCGCGGACAACGGCATCCGGATCCCCTACCCGCAGCGCGAAGTGCGCATCATCGGCTGGCTCGCCCGGCGACAAGCCGCGAGGCGCCGGCTCCCGGCTGATCGCTTGTACTGGACAGTCGGGCGATCGCCGGTCAGGCGGCAGCCGAGCTGAAACCATGTAAACTCGCTAATGTCCGATACCACACATTGGGCCTGCCGGCCCGCCTTCCCTTTTAGGATTTCCACTGATGTCATTCGATCCCCTTTCGCTGCTCGCTCACGGCCTGGTACCGCTGCCGTGGTGGGGCTACGTCGTCGTCGCGCTGGTGTTCACGCACATCACCATCGCCGCGGTCACCATCTACCTGCATCGCTCGCAGGCGCATCGCGGCGCTGGACCTGCATCCGCTCGTCAGCCACTTCTTCCGCTTCTGGCTGTGGCTGACGACCGGCATGGTGACCAAGGAATGGGTCGCGATCCATCGCAAGCACCACGCCAAGGTCGAGACCGCCGACGACCCGCACAGCCCGCAGACCCGCGGCATCAACAAGGTCTTCTGGGAAGGCGCCGAGCTCTATCGCGACGAAGTCGAAGAATCCGCGAGACGCTGGACAAGTACGGCCTGGGCACGCCCGACGACTGGATCGAGCGCAACGTCTACACGCGCCATTCCTGGCAAGGCGTCGGGCTGATGCTGGTCGTCAACCTCGCGCTGTTCGGGCCGCTCGGCGCGACGATCTGGGCCGTGCAGATGGTGTGGATCCCGGTCACCGCCGCCGGCATCATCAACGGCATCGGCCACTACTGGGGCTACCGCAATTTCTCCTGCGAAGACGCGAGCCGCAACATCGTGCCCTGGGGCATCCTGATCGGCGGCGAAGAGCTGCACAACAACCACCACGCCTACGGCACGTCGGCCAAGCTGTCGTCGCGCTGGTACGAGTTCGACATCGGCTGGACGTACATCCGCATGCTGGAGTTCGTTCGGCCTCGCCACGGTGCGCAAGGTCGCGCCGCGAGCTCAAGTTCGACCGCGCCAAGCTGAACGCCGACCTCGAGACGCTGCAGGCCGTCATCACGCATCGCTACGCCGTGCTGACCAGCTACGCGCGTCGCTGAAGCTCGCGTACGCGCAGGAAGTCGCGCAGCTTGCGCGAGCGCGCCGCCGTGGCGAGCTCACGCCGGACATGCCGAGCTTCCGCCGGCTGCGCAAATGGTTCCAGTCGGACGCGACGCGCGCTGCCCGAAGCCGATCGCGCGCACCTGGAGACGACGCTCGAGCGGCAGCAAGGCGCTGCAAGACGATCTACGCGATGCGGCAGGAGCTGGCCGGCGCTGTGGGAGCGCTCGAACGATTCGCGCGAGCAGCTGCTGGCGCGCCTGCAGGACTGGTGCCATCGCGCCGAGGAAAGCGGCATCGCCGCGCTGCAGAAGTTTTCGCGGACGCCTGCGCAGCTACGCGTAAGCAATTCGTCTCCGCACGATGCAAAAAGCCCGCCGGAAGGCGGGCTTTTTTATTGTCAAGCCGCGACCGGGCGCGGACGCGCGTCCGGCGTTACTTGAGCTTCGTTTCCTTGTACATCACGTGCTTGCGGGCGACGGGATCGAACTTCTTGATCTCCATCTTGTCCGGCATCAGCTTCTTGTTCTTCGATCGTCGTGTAGAAGTGGCCGGTGCCGGCCGACGATTCGAGCTTGATCTTTTCGCGCATGGTCTGAAATCTCCTTGAGCTCGCGCCGGTCTAGACGTGCTCGCCGCGGGCGCGCATCTCGGCCAGGACGACGTCGATGCCGTTCTTGTCGATCGTGCGCAGCGCCGGCGTTGGTCAGCCGCAGGCTCACCCAGCGGTTCTCGCTTTCGACCCAGAAGCGGCGGCGCTGCAGGTTCGGCAGGAACCGGCGCTTGGTCTTGTTGTTGGCGTGGGACACGTGGTTGCCCACCATCGGGGCTTTGCCGGTGACCTGACAGACTCGAGCCATCGCTCGCTCCAACTCGTTGAAATTGCGAAAGTCTTGGATTGTAACCGGAAATCCAAGGCGATTCAAGCATTTGGCGCGGCGGCCGCCGCTACAGCAGGCCCCGCTCGGCAAACGACACCGTCCGCGTGCCGGCGACGATGAAATGGTCGAGCGTCCTGATCTCGACCAGCGCCAGCGCCTGCTTGAGCGTCTGCGTCAGCAGCTCGTCGGCGCGGCTGGGCTCGGCCACGCCGGACGGATGGTTGTGCGCGAGGATCACCGCCGGCGGCATTGTAGCGCAGCGCCGTCTTGACGACCTCGCGCGGATAGACGCTGGTCTGCGTCAGCGTGCCGCGGAAGAGCTCCTCCGATCCGCAGCAGGCGGTTCTGCGCTTCGAGAAACAGCGCGACGAACACCTCGTGCGGCCGGCTGCCGAGCGACAGCGCAGATAGTCGCGCACCGCGCGCGGCGAGCTCATGCGCATCGCGCTCGCCGATCTCCTCGGACAGCGCGCGGCGCGCGAGCTCGACGACCGCCTGCAGCTGCGCGTACTTCGCCGGGCCGAAGCCGCGCACCGTCGCGAATTCATCGAGCGTGCGCGCCGAACAGCCGATTGCAGGCCGCCGAAGCGCGCGAGCAGCTCGCGGCCGAGCTCGACCGCGCTGCTGCCGGCCATGCCGGTGCGCAGGAAGATCGCGAGCAGCTCGGCGTCGGACAGCGCCGCGGCGCCGAGCGTGAGCAGGCGCTCGCGCGGACGCTCGTCGCGCGGGCCAATCGGCGATGCGCATCATCGCGGCCCCTGTACCGTGATGCCAGCGCATATTAAACTGCGCCGACGCCACGACCCTACGTTCGTCCTCATGGATGATTCCTGACGCGATGACCTCGTCCGCTGCCGCGCGACCGCTTTCGCGCGTCGTGCTCGGCCTGACCGGCGGCATCGCCGCGTACAAGGCCGCCGAGCTCACGCGGCTGCTGGTCAAGGACGGCATCGCCGTCGACGTCGTGATGACCGAAGCCGCCGCGCAGTTCGTCACGCCGATGACGTTGCAGGCGCTGTCCGGCAACCCGGTGCTCACCGACCTGTGGGACTCGGGCGCCGCCAACGCGATGGGGCACATCGAGCTCTCGCGCGGCGCCGACGCGATCGTCGTCGCGCCGGCGTCCGCCGACTTCATCGCCAAGCTCGCGCACGGCCACGCCGACGATCTGCTGTCGACGCTGTGCCTCGCGCGCGACTGTCCGCTGCTGGTCGCGCCGGCGATGAACCGGCAGATGTGGAGCAACGCGGCCACGCAGCGCAACGTCGCGCAGCTGCGCGCCGACGGCGTCGACGATCCTCGGTCCCGGAAGCGGCGACCAGGCGTGCGGCGAAATCGGCGACGGCCGCATGCTCGAGCCCGAGGAGATCCTGCGCGGCGCTCCTCGCGTCGGCGCAGCCGAAGCTGCTCGCCGGCAAGCGCGTGCTGCTGACCGCGGGCCCGACGTTCGAAGCGATCGATCCGGTGCGCGGCATCACCAACCGCAGCTCGGGCAAGATGGGCTTCGCGCTGGCGCAGGCCTGCGCCGAAGCCGGCGCGGACGTCACGCTGGTCGCCGGACCGACGTCGCTGCGCACGCCGACCGGCGTGACGCGCGTCGACGTGAAAAGCGCGGCGCGAGATGGCGGCCGCGGTCGACGCCGCAGGTCGCCGGCCGCGCAGATCTTCATCGCCGTCGCCGCGGTCGCCGACTACACGCCGGCCGAAGTCCACGCGAGCAAGCTCAAGAAGAACGGCGAGCGCGATGACGCTCGACGCTCAAGCCGACCGTCGACATCCTCGCCGCGCGTCGCCGCGCGTGCCGAAACCGCCGTTCTGCGTCGGCTTCGCCGCCGAGAGCGACGACGTCGTGCGAGAACGCCGAGGCCAAGCGCCGCCGCAAGAAAGTGCCGCTGATGATCGCCAACCGCGCGCAGGACGCGATCGGCAGCGACGAGAACGAGGTCACGCTGCTCGACGACGCGCGGCGCGCACCCGCTGCCGCGGATGGACAAGCTCGCGCTGGCGCGCAGGCTGGTCGCCGAAATCGCGTCGCGGCTGCCGCGGTAGATGACGCATCGCCACCGTCGAGCTCAGGGTCCTCGACGAGCGGATCCGGCCGTTCCTGCCCGCCTACGCGACGCCGGGCTCGGCGGGCATGGACCTGCGCGCCTGCATCGACGCGCCGATCACGCTGCAGCCGGGCCGGACCGAGCTGGTCCCGACCGGGGTGGCGATCCACATCGGCGACCCGGGCCTCGCGGCGCTGATCCTGCCGCGCTCGGGCCTGGGCCACAAGCACGGCATCGTGCTCGGCAACCTGGTGGGCCTGATCGACTCCGACTACCAGGGGCAGCTGATGGTCAGCTGCTGGAATCGCGGCGAGCGAGGCTTTCGAGCTGAAGCCGATGGAACGACTGGCGCAACTTGTGCTTGTTCCGGTGAGTTCAGGCGTCCTTTGTCGGAGTAAGAGGGCTTCGCATGAAAGCCAAAGGGGCAGTGGCGGGTTCGGGCAGCAGGGCGAGGCTAACGCCGCTGCACCTGCGAAGCGAACCGGCGTCCGCAACAGCGAGGGCGAAGTCGATGAAATTGCGTCCAGGACGTCGACGGCCGCGCTCGTACAAAGCCGTCAGGTCGGCGGCTGACCTTGCGATCAACGGTGCGCCGCCGATGTTCGCGGAGCCGCTTCACGTCGGCCGCCCGAACATCGGCAACCACAAGCGCTTTCTGCAGCGCGCATCCGACATGCTCGACAGCGGCTGGCTGTCCAACAACGGTCCGATTGCGCAGGAATTCGAGCAGCGGATCGCCGACTTTCTCGGCGTCAAGCACTGCGTCGCGATGTGCAACGGGACCATCGCGCTGGAAATCGCGACTCGCGCGCTCGAGCTGAAGGGCGAGGTGATCGTGCCGTCGTACACGTTCGTCGCGACCGCGCACGCGCTGCAATGGCAGGAGATCACGCCGATCTTCGCCGACATCGATCCGGCGACGCACAACCTCGACCCCGCCGCCGTTTGGCGGATGATCACGCCGCGGACGACCGGGATCGTCGGCGTGCATCTGTGGGGACGCGCCTGCCGCGTCAAGGAACTCGAGGCGATCGCCGAGGAGCACAAGCTCCGGCTGATGTTCGACGCGTCGCACGGATTTGGCTGCACTCTGAACGGCGAGCTTACTCGGCGGCTTCGGCGAGTGCGAGGTGTTCAGCTTTCACGCGACCAAGTTCTTCAACACCTTCGAGGGCGGCGCGGTCGTCACCAACAACGACGTACTGGCCGAGAAGATGCGGCTGATGCGCAACTTCGGCTTCTCGGGCTACGACAACGTGATCTATCCCGGCACCAACGGGAAGATGACCGAGATCGCGGCGGCGATGGGGCTGACGAACCTCGAGGACCTGGACGATTTCGTCGCGATCAACCGGCGCAACTATCAGTGCTATCGAGAAGCGATAGCGACTGTGCCCGGGCTCAGCTTCCTCGAATACGACGAATCCGAACGAAACAACTACCAGTACATCGGTCGTCGAGGTCGCGCCCTACTTTCCGGTGTCGCGCGATCGAATCGTCGAAGTCCTGCACGCCGAGAACATTCTTGGCGCGCAAGTATTTCTGGCCCGGCTGCCACAACATGGAACCGTATCGATCGTATTATCCGCACGCCGGCCTGGTGCTGCCGAACACCAATCTCGTCGCGGAGCGTGTCGTCGTACTTCCGACTGGATCAGCGCTGGATGCCGACGCGATCCGAGCGACCGCGTCGATTCTCGGCATCCTCGCGTTGGGCAAGGTCTAAGACCCCCGGCTCGCGTTCAGCGCTCCAGCACCGCCGCGCCGAAGCCTCGCCGGCCGAACTCGTTTCCGTTGTACAGAAGGTAGATGTTTCCGTCGCACTCGAACGTGCTTGGATAGCATTGCATGTCCGAATCCCAGCCATCCGGCGACACATCGATGCCCGCCTTGGCATCGTCCCTCGTCCAGTTCGCGAAGTCATCGGAGAAGGCATACCCGATCCGATAGGCACCCTCGCGATCGGTGCGAAAGCCGAACTGGCGCCGGTAGCAGAAGAACATGTGGTGGCAGCTTGTCGAAGTGGATGACGGTGGGCAGCGCCTGACATTCGCTGCTGCCGAGCCTGTCGGCGATCAGCTGCCTGCCCTCCTTTTGCCACTCGACGCCATCCGCCGAGGTTGCATGCCCGATCTTGTACACCCGGTCGGGCGGATCACCAGCCCAGGCCGTCCCGTAGATGTACCACATGTGATAGGCGCCGCCGTGCACCGCGACGAACGCGTCGGCGACCAAAAACGGCTCGTGCAGCGAGGTCGTCACGACCGGACCGGTCCCGAACTTCTGAAAGCTGCGGCCGTCGTCAGTGCTTATCGCCAGGCCGATCGATGAGTCGACCGATACTGAAACCTTTCGATTCCACCCCGTCGTGTACGCGAGCACGCGATCGCCGTCCCGAACCGGACTGATCGGAAAAATGCCGTGCTCGTCGAAGCATCCTAGCCCGCCCACTTCGATGACCGTGTGCTGCGAGACGCCGAGTATCCTCGAAAGTCGCCTGTCGAAATCGACGAAGGCGATATGGCTCACGTACTTGCCGACGCGTCGCGCTTCCTCGTTGAGAAGTAAACCCTGATGAAATCGGCGCACACCAGCGCCTGCGGGGATTGGGCGAATTCGACGCAGCCGTTCGGAAGCGAATGATCCGTCGGGTCGAAGATCTTTCCCAGCTTCTTCCATTTCATGGACATCTGTCCATTACGAGTCGGCTTCCAGGCGGGCCAACCCGAACCCGAACTTGCCGACTTGATTGCCCTGGTAGTACATGTACGTGCTCCCATCGAGCTCGAATACGTTCGGGTAGCTGACGGTTTCCGAGTCCCACCCCTCCGGCGAAACGGCGATTCCCGCTCTGGCATCGTCTCGTGTCCACGTCCGAAGATCGGAAGACGATGCATATCCGATCTGGTATCCGCGGCCCTTGTCCTTGAACCCCAGCGTGTGGCGGTACGAGAAGAACATGTGGTACTTCGCCGTTGGAGAAAAACACGTCCGGACTCGCCTGACACTCGTCTTCCTCGAGGACGCTCTCGATCAGATCCGCCCCGTGCTTGGTCCAGCGAAGCCCGTCCGCGGACGTTGCCATGCGGATCTTGTAGACGGGCTCCGGTCGGCCGTCCCCCTTGATCCATTTCTTTCCGGCCACGTACCACAGATACATCGTGTCGTTGAATTTCCGGATCCGCGGACTTCCGATGACGAACGGCTCGTCGAACGAATACGAGAGCACCGGGCCGTTGCCGATCCTCGCAAACGTCGTCTCCATTGTCGCGGCTGACCGCCAGGCCGATCGCTGCATTGAACGGCACCGATTCGCACCGCGTCCACCCGGCGTAGTACATCCAGACTTCAGCTCCGTTCCGGATCACCGACGCCGGATTCGTGCCGAACTCATCGAAGGTTCCGCGTTCCCCGAGCTGCAGGATCGCGCTCCTTCGAAATGTTGATTCGCTCCAGCAGATTGTCTCGCTTGAAGTCGACGTAGGCGACGTAGCTGACGAACTGCCCGTTGCTGTCGGCGGCCGGTCTGCAGGCGAAATACACGCGGACGCGATCGTCGAGCACCAGGGCTGACGGCGCCTGGGCGAAGTCCCTCATCCAGTCGATGTCGACGTCTCTGGGGTCGAAAACCCGCCCCAGCTTGCGCCAGCTAAACACCTTCCGTACCGTGCTCTTCAGGCAGGCGGCACAAACTGCTGTGCGCCGGTTTTCAGGCACCCGTAATAGTAGTCGCTGAAGCCCGCCTTCTTCATCAGATCGAACACCGGCTGCAGTGTCGTACACGACCCGATGCAGCGTGAATTCGCCATCGTAGGTCGCGAAGGCCGCCCTCGGATCCTTGTCTCTCGGCTGTCCCACGGAGCCGGGATTGCAATACGTCTTGCCGCCCGCGGTGTGAATCGCCTGAATATGCGTGTGTCCGGATGCGAAGCGGTGTCCCGCGATCTTGTCGAAATACGTCTCCGTCCATTTGAGGTATTCGTCGATCGGATCGGACCATCCGCCGTGCACGACGCGCAGCCCGTCGATCGACAGTTGCAAGGGGAAGCTCCTCAGCCATTCGACGTTCTCGGCGGTGATCACCTTTCGCAGGTAGACCAGGCAATCGTTGACGCTCTTGGATCTCATGCAAAAGCCGCCGCCCGCCATGTACCAGTCGTGATTGCCCATCACGCAACGGATGTGCCGCGTCCTCAGTTCGTCGCAGCACTCGTTGACCTGGGTGTAGTAGCCGACGACGTCGCCGAGGCAGATCACCTCGGACACGTTCATCCGGTCGAGCTCGGCCAGGACCGTTTTCAGGGCCTCGTAATTGCCGTGGATGTCAGAGATGATGCCGATGGTCATGAGTAGAAGATGAGATCCTCGGTATAGCGGACCGCGCGCCCTGGCCTGATGACCGGCTGCTTCGGCGTCTTGCCCTCCAGATAGTACTCGACTGCCATCGCGCACTCGTTGTATCCGAACGCCGTCCTGATCGACGTGGACGACGAGATCCTCGGATTGATCTCGAGCAGCTTCAACGCGCCTTCGTTGTCGCCGGAACTGGAAGTTGGTCGGCCCGATCGGCTTGAAAAGGCCGCACAGCCCGCGCACGGTTTCCGCGATGTCATCCACCTGCACGACCTCGGCCCGATCGGTGAAGCCGTCGCTCGACAGCTTCCTCTTGAGCGTCATGTGAGCGTAGAAGCCGCCGTTGCCGTCGCAGAACGCCGAGGTCGTGAACTCTTCATCCTCCGTGCCGACGATCGGCTGCGCCATCAGCACGGTCCCGATCTCGGGCGCGATGCTCGAGGAACGTCGCCAGCGAATCGACCCGCACGATCCCCTTGGAGCCGAATCCGATCCGCGGTTTGAGCAGGAACGGCAATCCGAATCTGCCGGCGAGCGCATCGAAGTCGGACTCGAGCGTCGTTTCGATGGCGCACGGCAGGCCGCTCTTGCTCAGCGCCTCGTAAAACGCCCACTTGTCCTTGCACAGCAACACCAGCCGCGGCTCGTTGAGCAGCGCTTTCACCGTGCCGCTGCGCTCCAGCTCGCCGACGGATTCGGTCCAACGGTACATGTCGGCTTCGATTCCTGGAATGATCAAGTCGACCTGGTGGGTCGAGATTATCCTGGATCAGCCACTCCAGATAGCCGCCATCGTGCGTCGGGGGCGCCAGCTCGAAGATGTCGCAGAAGCCTTCGGCGACCGAGTCGTCATAGATCGTCGTCCCGATGAGGCGCAGATCCTTGCCCGATTTTCGAAGCGAACGGAGGATACCGTATCCGACGACGCCGCTTGCACCGGAAACCAGGATCGTCTTCATGACAGCGTAGCGATTCGCCGAAGGCCGTCTTCGATAGTGGTGCTGGGACGAAAGTGGATTGCCCGGTAAAGCGCATCGTCGCCCGGAAAGATGTTGTCCGGGATATCGGGCTTGTCGCGCAGGAAGCGGACGCTGCCTCGGGTATCGAAGGCCTGGAACGCCGCCTTGGCGATCTGCGTGTACGTCACGTTATCGGGGTGCTGGCAGGAATAGGTTCCGACGATCTTCGCATCGATAACCTTGGATATCACGGCTGTCAGATCGTCGATGTAGATGAAGTTCCTCCAAGGATCGTGGTTGCCGTAAAGGAGGATGTCCTCACCCTTCTTCGCCTTGTCCAGCATTGCATGCAAGAAGGGTTGATGCACCCGGAACCGAGGCCCCGCTCCGTAAATCTGCGACGGCCGCAATACTGCCAACGGGAGCGAATGGATCGCGCAGACGAACCGCGCCACGTCTTCGGCATGCCTCTTCGACAGAGCGTAGACGCTGTAGTGCGCCGAGTCCTCCCTCAAGGAAGCGAAGACGCTCGAGATAAGGATGAAGTGACGCGCCTTGGCGGCGGCTGCCGCCTCACAGAGCTTCATCGTACCGAGCACATTGACGTGCTCGGCATCGACGATGTCCGCGGCCGTTTTCCCACCGAAATGAGCGGCCGTATGAACAACGACGTCCACCCCCTCCGGGAATGCCATGCGTTCGAGCGGCCAGGTCAGATCGAATTCGAGGTCACAGTTCGTCCTGCCGGCGGTGATCACCTCGCAGCGCGTGGAGAGCGCTGCCTTCAGGGCCGAGCCCAGCGAAGAGGTGCCGCCGACGATGACCACTCTCATCCGGCATCTTTCGCTTGCGCCATAATGCCGCACGAAAGCTCCGGATAGGCGATGCCGAGCTTGCAAAGCGCCTCGATGATGTTCGCGCCCAGATTGAGGGAGATCAGTTGCCGGGTGGTGACCGGCTTCAGGTAGATTCCTTCAACGCGCTCCACCTGGTAGCCGGCATCCCGCAACTCGGCTGTCAGGGAATCCACCGTGTAATAGCGCTTGTGCCCGAGCAGGAGATCGTTTTCGGACAGGGCATTCAGGTCGGGCAGCAGCCCTGCCAGGTGTCCCAGACGCCGATTCATCGACTCCATGTTAGGGACCGCAACGAACAGAGTTCCACCCGGCATCAGGAATTGCCGGAAGCGCGCCAGGATCTCGGCCGGATTGTCGACGTGCTCGAGTATGAAGCCCATCACGATGACGTCGAATCGCTCCTTCCCTTCGAACGTCTCGAAATACGTCTCGACGATCTCCGCCCGGCACTCGGGAGACGTCTTCCGGAAGTTCGCAATGACCGCCGGCGAGCCCTCGAGCACTACGTGACGCGCAAGGGCGCGCGAGAACAGAGGGGTCGAGAAACCGTGGCCCAGCCCAAGCTCGAGCAGCGACGCGGTATTGGGGGCCAGTTCGAGGATTCTCTTCGGGTACCAGTTGAGCAGGATCGAATTGTCGAAGTCGTAGATGTTGTTGCCTTCGTATGCCCCGACATGCGCATCCAGGATGTTGCTCATGAGTCTCTTTCCGGCCGATCAAACAAGATCGCGCTCCGCGAGCATGTTGCGATGACTTGTGGGCTTACTTTCCCCGGGGCATTGTAATCCGGGCGAGGCGGCGGGGTCGAGGCCGCCAAGCGCGGATTCGAGCGACAAGGCGCTGAAGGATCGACGGAATGCACGGTGGTCCAATAGGGCCGATCGAGCTCAGAAGGGAACTCGTCGCCGATGTTTGCGGATCTTGTTACATTACGGATGTGCTGTGGACGCGACGCGCTAAAGCCCATGAAAGCGCATGGCCCCGGAGAGACGGAGCATGAGAAACCATAGTCAGGAATATCAGGACAATCAGGGCCGCAAGTACGCGTACGACTTCGACACGATCATCCGCCGATATCTGCTGCAGACGCTGGAGCCGCATTTCGCGCGCGACGGCTCGGTCCTGGAGCTCGGATGCTACAAGGGGGACATGACCGAACAGATCCTGGACTATTTCCCGGCTATCACCGCAATCGAGGCGGCCAGCGAGCTGGCCGAAACGGTCCGCCAGCGCTTCCCCGCACGAGTGACCGTCGTCAACGCGACGTTCGAAGATGCGCGGCTGGAGCAGCGCTTCGACAACATATTCCTCGTTCACACGCTCGAGCATCTGGACGACCCGGTCGAAGTCCTCGCCAAAATTCGGCAATGGCTGAGTCCCACCGGCAGGCTTTTCGTCGCGGTGCCCAACGCTAACGCGCTCTCGCGGCAGATTGCCGTCAGGATGGGACTGATAGAGTACAACGCCGCCGTAACGCCGGCCGAGGCCCAGCACGGTCACCGCTGCACGTACTCGATGGATGTCCTGCTGTCAGAGTTGCGCCGCGCCGGGTATCGATTGGAAGACCATGGCGGAATACTGGTCAAGCCGCTGGCGAACTTTCAATTCGATCAGGCGATTGCAGCAGGCATCGTCGGCGATGCCTATCTTCAGGCGTGCAATGACCTCGCCAAGATATACCCCGACCTGTCGGCGAGCCTGTTCGCCGTTTGTTCGAATCCGGGGTAATTCCGCACGTCGTCTAGACAAGGTCGTAGCCGGTCTCGATGAATTCCCGGATCGTCGGGACCGAATTGAACATCATCACATCGACGATCGACAACCACGGAACGAATGGGCCGCCGAATTGCGGGTATGTGATCGCATGCGACTCGAGGAATTTGAGCTCGACGCCATGCGCCGCGAATTTCTCACGTGAATAGAGATTCCGGCCGCCGATCGCGTTGACATACCCGCTGGCCCCGGCGGCCTTGCAGAGGGCGAGCACTCTCTCCTCCGCTTTCAGCGCCGGGTCGACCGCGATGCTGGATGAGGCGACGATACTCGTGCCGACGCCAACATAGCGGCAGACGCCTGTCACCGTGCCGTGAATGTAGTCGAACAGGTTTGCCCTGGGCGACATGACGGCGTTTTCAATGACGGGAAAAGCCTGATCGAAGTGCGGCGCCCGCCGGTATGCCTCACGCAGCTGGTTTACCAGCTTCCCGCGGTCGAAGCTGTCCGCTAATGCACGATCCTTGACGTCGAGGAAATCGGAGTCCTTGCGCAAAGGCACCGAAAAGACGGAATCGGTGCCGTTTTGCAGGAAGCGGTTGCGGTTGATCCATCCCTTTTTCGTATACTTGATGTTGTCGTAAAGGATGAACAAGTCCACTGAGCGAATCAGCTGGAAGTACCCGATGTAGGGAAAGAAATAGGGTTGCATGATAGCGACCCTCATGGCGAGCAGCGCGATCCGCGGAGCGAGCTTATCCCTGCTTTGTCGGAGGCCATACGAAAAAGTCCTGCAGGCCTCCCGGACGCGGCCCGCTTGCCAGACGGATATGGCTTGCCGTATCGAGCATGAACTGCGCGAAATCCTGCGGGCGTCGGTTTTGGCGAAACTGCTCGGCGACCTCGACCCCGAGGTCGACGTACTGCTTAGGATGTTCGAGCACGTCGGCGATCTTCGAGGCGAGGTGCTCCTTCTCGAAGCGATAGCTGAACGAGTCGGACTTCGCGAATTGCTCCTTGAAGAAGCGCTGCTCGTTGGTCAGACAAAGGGTCCAGAGGCCGAACGCGCGCATCGCCCGGTCGTGAGGCGCCCGTTGCGTATTCGGCGACATGTCGACCATTCCGAGCGATTCGACGATTTGCTGCTTCGATTGCGTGTAATCTCCGCCGGGCACGAATGTCGCACGGCGGCCCGCAAAATCGAAGTGTTCCCAGTTGAAGCCGCGAATCACGACCGGAAAATCTGCAATCACATCGGCAACCAACGCGCTCTTGATGCGTCGCAGATAATCGTCGAGCTGCGCGACGAAGAACAAGCGCAGATTCACGAATTCGTTGACGTCCCAGCCCTTGCCCAGAAAATATGCGGTAACGAGCGCGTCGATGTCATAGCCGATTTCCGTGTTGATGCCGTTGACAAGCTCACCGGCCAGGTCGGTCAGCGTGATGAACGTCGCCGTCGGCATCGCTTGCCGCCACGCCTGGACAAGCTTCTCCGGATCGTTGCCGTTCTTCAGGAACAGCAGCTTGCCCTTTTCCTTCTTGCGGAAGTCGATCTCCTGCTTCCCGACCATGTCAAAGGGCACAGGCGGCACCAGACCGTACAAGCGCAGTGGTCAGGGGCAATCGTTTGCGAAGGTCCAGGTGCTCGGGAAAATAATACAGACACGCGTGCCACGAACTTGGCATCACGTGGCGATCGAAGAAGTACGCGGGGGAATCGCCTTTCAAGGAGATAAATGGAACGCCGATCCCTTCCCAGAGATTGAGGTCCTTGCCGTCCGGCGTCGTGGCGCGCATGTTGGCACCCATGCCTGCCGCGCTGTAGACGAATTCAATTCGGCCCTCCTGGATCGTCTTGTTCAAGAGTTCCTGGGCGCTGGGCTGCCCGAGAATCACTTCGACGAATTCATGTCCTAGCGTCTCAAACAACGGCCGATGGGCGCGCCCGGCGGCGCCCAATGCGTCATTCGCCGCTTGTCCCGACAGAAAAACGACGGCGGTCATCGCTTTGCTCCGGCCGCGAGCGCATACCAACGCGGCCGCATCCGGCGGAGATCACACTCTGGCATACAGCACCGTCTCTTCGTGGTGGATGCTGTAGTGCTCCAGATAAAATCGATATCCGCAGCCGAGCTGGGCAAGCCAGAGAGGGATAGTGAAGAAATCCTCGGGTCGATGATAAAGCGAGATGGCGAGCTTCGGTCGCCACCGTCGGAGTGTCGTTTCTGCGCCTTGCAACGCACTGAGTTCGCTTCCTTCGATGTCCATCTTGATGAAATCGACGCCCCGCAGGTCGTTGCTCGAGACCACTTCGTCGATCGTCGTTGTTGGAACGCTATCTGCCGCCAACCTCGCCCCGGGATCGATCACACCATCATCCATCAATGGTGCTACGGCGTTCACACGGTCCGCCAGTCCTGACTCAAAGATCGATATTCGCGACGCCAGCCGCGGATTCATCACCAGCTGCTCGCGCATGATCGCGCAATGCTTGGGCAGCGGATCGAATACGTAAACATGTCCTTGCCTGCCAACAGCATCCGCAAAGCCAAGTGCGGTGTCGCCGAAACACCCGCCAGCGTCGATGACTTTGTCGCCGGGCATCGGTTGGATTTCCGCCGTGCTACGCTGAAAATAATATTGCCGGTAAAGGAAAGTCCAGGCTATGTTCCATTTCCAGCCTTTGACGCGTATCTCACCTTCCCTACCCGGAACCAGGAAAATCGCAAGCGGGCCAAAGGCCGTAACATCGTCGGTATCTTCGATGCGCCAGCTTTCTGCCGTGGCAACGCAGGCTCGATTCTCTGGAGTGTTGAACGGAAGTCGCACATGAAGATGACCTAGCGCCCTGAACAGAATCAGCCGATCGTAGATCTCTCTGGACGCCTCGATCTTCGAGGAGCGCTCGCGCGTTAAAGAAAAGCTCAAGGTGCTTCAGAACGAACGTCAAGTAGTCAGCGTGGAAACCGGGGTAGAACGCATTGGCAGATTGGTTTCGATACCGATCGGCATCGAAGTTATCCTGCTCGAACGTGTGCATCGACTGAAACATCTTCAGTAATAACGAATTCAGCCATCGTTCGCAGTCGCTCGAGGATTGACGCGCCAGCGACCCTGTCCCCGTCGCCGCCATATCGCCCAATGCAGTCTCGTCAACCCGACTATCGGATGTCATCATGTCGCAACGAGTACGGCCGGCCTGTCATTCCAGCGACGCGCAACTTGGTTGAGGCGGCCTGGAGAGCAAATAGAACGGCTCGGCTGCCCGAGGATGTCGCGACTTTGACCCCGTGGTAACCTTGGTCGCCGGAGGACAATTCATGAAATTGAACATGGGATGTGGCTTCAACAAGAAAGATGGCGTATGTGAACGTAGATCTATCACCGGAATGTGAGCCGGATCTGGTCTGCGATCTTGAATCTCTCCCCTGGCCGTGGGAAGACAACTCGGTCGACGAAGTCCTCTTCAATCACTCCCTGGAGCACATCGGCCAGAGCCCTCGCGTGTTCCTCGGGATGATGAAAGAGCTGTATCGCGTGTGCAAGGACAACGCACGCATTCAAATTAACGTTCCCCATCCACGGCATGAGAATTTCATCAACGATCCAACCCATGTCCGGATCATCACACCCGGTATGCTGCCGCTCTTCGACCGCCAGAGCAATGACGAAATCAAAGCGTCGGGCGGCGCCAATACCCGTTTCGCCCACTACCTTGGAGTGGACTTTTTTCTGGAGAGTCAGCAGATGGTGCTCTGTGAGCCATATTCCACGCAGCTCGAAAAGGGACAGCTCTCGCCCGGAGATATCGACGTCATGAGTCGCGAGTGGAACAATGTCGCCTCGGAGTATCGAATGGTGATTGTCGCAAGAAAATCGGCACCGACCTCTTGATTCAACAGCCCCGCGGCCCCGTTACTTCTTTCTCACGGCCAGCCGCGTCACGATCTCCTTCGTTGCGTGTTCAACGAAGGTCTTGCTGTAACCGAGCTCGGTCAGCTTCCATTTGAAGACGTTGCCCAGCTTCGCTTTTCCATAGATGCCGAGGCGCTTTTGATCGTGATAGCGCACGGCCCGAGCCGCGAGACCTTCTAGAATCACCTTGAGCTGGTGACTTGCGCCGGGATCGGTTCGCGATTCGGAAGCAGGAGGAAAGCGACGACCTAAGTCGGTAGCAAGGCCGATGGAGAATTCTTCCAGCTCCGCGGTATTGAGAAACTTTAGGAACGCCATGGTAATCGCTGCGTTTGGACACACGATCAAAGATTAACGGCAAACGGCCGCGCCGTCAGGCTGGGCTATGGTAGCTCGATGCACCCCTCGAGCGCCACGTCGACGTCGATTTCTTCGGGAACGGCAAGTAATGCCCGCGCCGCTCGACCGGCGAAGATGTCCGTTTCGCGGCGGTTGAAATTCTTCGGATTGAACAACGGTGTTTCCATTTGCCAGCAGCGGTAGCCGAACTCCCGTGCACGGGCGGCCAGGGCAGCCATCGATAGCTGGTCCGCCACCGCGACGAATAATAGCGGACGGAGACGCCACAGAGTCTCGGCAGCGCCGTCCAGGACGGCCAATGCGGCCACGGTAGAGTTCATTTTGAGCCAATCCAGGCGCTCCAGCTGCAACTCATCGAGAGTCTCGGTAAGCTTAGCCGCCGCGCCCATTCCCGACGCATCCCGCGATGGCGGCCGAGCAACACCCGATTTCGTGTCGGATGCCCGCGGACCCTCCAGCGATCGGCGCATGACTGTGACATTCGTTATCCGATTCGCGCCGAGGTTTTGGCGCAGTATCCGCTGGACCACGGGCCGCGATTCATACAGGAACAAATGCCCGGACTCGCCTGCGTTCGCTGCAAGGGACAATGCATGCGCACCTATCCCTGCACCTGCCTCGAGGATGGTTGCGCCCGGCCGAACCAGACGGCCCAGCAGGTCCAGCTGCGGTTGCAAATACTCGCCGTACCAGCCAAGCGAATCGCCGACAAATTCTTCGTCGGGCAAATACTGCACGATTCCATCGCGACATTCTGCTATCGCACTGAAACCGGGCCGGTGCCCCGCCATCGCCTCGGCGCGTGGTCTCGCAAAGGGCAACGTCGGTGAAGCAGGCCGCGACGTCGCAGGTGCCGTCACGCCCGTCTCGCCCGCGCGTACCCGTTCTGCCAGCGCGGTCGTGACTCGTTCCACCACGTCATCCCATTCTCCGCGCCGCGACTGCCGAAACAATCGCATCGTCGGGTACCACGGACTGTCCCCTCGACCTTCCAACCAGCGGAAGTCGGAGAACTGCGGCACGAGCAGCCACACCGTCTTTCCCAGAGCTCCGGCCAGGTGGGCTATGGCGGTGTCGACGCAAACTACCAGGTCCATTTCCGACAGGACCGCGGCGGCGTCACTGAAATCGTCGAGCACCGGTCCAAGGTTCACCAGGTCGTCATCCGAGAGGTGAAGCGTCTCTATCTGCGCGGCGGCCGGACCCTTCTGCAGTGAGTAGAATCGTGCGCCGTCGATCTTCAAGAGCGGGGCCAGCTGCCCCAGCGACATCGATCGAAGCCGATCCCTGGCGTGAGTCGGGTTTCCTGCCCAGACCAGGCCCACTTTCAGTTTTCCGGCCGCCGTCAGGCGGCCCGCCCATCGATCGCTGCGCGCCGAGTCGGCGCGAAGATAGGGAATGTCTGCTGGAATCGAGGCCAGCTCCGTGCCGAAAACGCCGGGCAGACTCATCAGGTGTAAGTGGAAATCGAACGGCGGCAAGGGCGCATCGCGGTCGAAGACCCGATCGACGCCGGGAAAGCTCGCTGCCAAAGATTCGAGCCCCGAACGCAGTTGCAGGAACACCGTCGCCCCCAGACGCTTTAGCAGTGGTGCATAGCGAATGAACTGGATGATGTCGCCGAACCCTTGCTCGCCAAGGAGAAGAATGGTCTTGCCGTCGAGGTCCTGGCCGGCCCATACCGGTCTCGGGAAACGTGGCCGCAGCGAAAGGAATGGCTCCTTCAGCCACCGAAACTCATACAGCGCCCAGCCCTGTGTCAGCTGTCCATCGGTCAGCAGCGCCAACGCATAATCGCCGAGCCCGGTAACACTCGGCCGCTGAACGAGATTCTGCTCATACAGCGCGAACGCTTCCTTCGTACGTCCGGCCTCGCGCAGGTTGGTTGCGAAATTGACAAAGCTATCGCACGCGTCGCTGCCTTCCTGTTCGAGACGAACGGCCCGTTCAAAAGCTTCCAATGCCACGTCGAAGCGATCCTCGGACCCGAGCGCAGCGCCCAGATTGGCCCAGGCGATCGCCGAACGATCGTCGATGGCGATTGCGCGTCTGAACAGCACTTCTGCAGCACTGTGATCGCCCTGCTCGAGCTTGCAGATCCCCGACATGACGTAGGCTTGAACATCGCCGGGATGCAACTCCATACCGCGGGCGTAGGAAGCCAAGGCCTCATCCAATTTCCGCCGGGCCTGATGTATGGCCCCCAACACAAAATGCGCTTGCCAATTGCCGGGGTCGGACGCGACCACCTGGCGCATCCAAGCCTCGCCCTCGTCAAGCTTGCCCGTGTAATAGCACGACCATCCGAGCTGCAGGTGAAGCGCAACGTTGCGCGTGCCGCTCGCCGTCGCCTTATCAAAGGCGTCACGCGCCTCGCGGAATCGACCCCAGGCAAACAACGTCGATCCCCGGCAAAAAAGCAGCTCGGGGTCATCCGGGGCTGCGCCCAGCGCCTGAGCGGCCAGGGAGAGAGACTCGGCGTAACGCCCGGCTGCGTTATGGACGGCAATCTCGGAGCTAAGACGCTCGCGAGCCTGCGCTGATGATGAGGACGCTTGCCCTTCGCTTCCGGGCGAGGTGATTGCTGTCGCAACTTCCGCACGCGATCTTCGGGACAGTTTGAGCAGGGGCGACATCAAGCGGAATGCCGTGACGAACCGTTACCGACGTCTTCGCCGAGGTCGGCCGATGCCTTCCGCTTCATGGCTGAGGAGCAAAGTGTCGGACCATCTCGTCTACGATCTGACGCCTCTCATCCATCATTGCTTCGACTGAATCGTCTTTCGCCGCCCGCGGGCTCAGGCCGATGCCGTCGACGATCGGCAGCGCAGGATGCGCTCTGCGATAGCCCGCGAGGCGAGCCATTTCCTTGCGATTCTCCGGGTAACCATTGAGACCCCAGACGGGGGCCAGAAAAGGATGCAGGGGCGACTGAATATAATAATGGGACCAGATCAGCCCATTGTCGACATCCAGCTCGAGCGCCGTATTCAATGCATTGACCTGACCCATCTTTATCGCAGTCAAGCGAGGAACGGCGCCGGATCCGATGCGGGCGGAATCCGCCATCAGCGCGAGTTCCCACCCCTCGCGCAGCCCCAGCCAGAACCCGCCGGCCGCACAGACAACGACGGCTACGACCATGCAGCCTGCCAGCATTGCTCGCTTCACAACAGCTCCACCTTGCCTGGGATTATCGGGTGACCTGGACCGAGAATAACAAAGGCCGGCTGGGCGTGGGCCCAGCCGGCCTGAAGAACTCACTAACGCGATTTTTACCCGCGGAAGTTCGAAGGCACGTACTTCAGGTCGCAAGAGTTCCCGCCCACCGAACCGGTCCAGGTTGTGATATCGGGAAGACCTGGCGTAGTCGGCGTCAGAACCAGTATGCAGTCGCCGGGCTTCGACCCGGTGTTCGTCGTCGTAACCGAAATCACGCCGTTGGCCCGTGACGGTCAGCGATGCGACATAGTGGGTTGCCAGCGTCGAGCACCCGGCGGTGTCCGCGTCAGCCGGCCACGCATTCCTTGGTCGAAACATACTCGCTGATCGACGTCTTGCAGGCAGCAGCCGCAGCCACGCCTTCCGACATCTTCGAGCGGATGACGTAGTCCTGATACGCCGGCAGCGCGATGGCCGCCAGAATACCGACGATCGCAACGACGATCATCAGTTCGATCAGGGTAAAACCCTGTTGTACTCGTTTCATTGCGATCTCCGTAACGTTAGTAAGTACTCCCTAACCCTTCGCATCTGGGGATGCCGAAGGACGAGTCGCAATTGGCATGCCAGCTAATGTCGTCGGCATTGAAGAGGCAATAAGCACTGCGCGCCAATGGGAAGTATCGCGCCAGTCTGACCATTGCGACCCCCTTCCAGCAGAGGTTCGGGCCCGGCGACGGGCGGGATGCCAAAGGCATGTGACGCCCAGCGTCACATGTTGACGCTGAAAGGCGGTGACATTGCGCGGACGGCGTGGAATTATCTCGCCGAAGGACCATCGGGCGTGCAGATGCCGGCGCGGTGACACACCGGCGTCGCGCACGCTAGCGTGGCGCTTCTAGGACGCTTCCGGTGCACGCTTAGCGCGACGCTGGCCCACGGCGGCATCTCCGCGGCGGGCTCGCCGAAGCGCCGCCGGCACCGACGAACTCCAGCCGGTTGCCGAGAATCTCGATGACGTCCCCGGTCGCCAGCGCGACGCCATCGCGCTGGCGGGCCGGCCGTTGACCGACGTCGGCGTCGCCCTCGACCGGCCTCAGGCGGTACGCCTCGCCCGAGCGCTCGATGGCGGCCAGCTGCACGCCGGCGCGTCCGATGGTCGTCCTCTCGCGGGTCAGCGCGACGGCCTGCCCGGCCCTGGGCCCGACAGAAACTTGAGCATCGGCCCATCGGCGCCGACTTCTCGGCGAAAGTCGGCCGACAGCAGCTTGGCGGCGACGGCCAGGTTCCTTTGGTCGACTCCTCGGCTCTTGGCCGGCTCCGGCGGCTTCGGCCCGTCGCGCCGCACGACCGCCGGGCTCGCCCGCCGGGTCCGCACGATGGGCTTGGCCATCTCGACCTTGTCGCCCAGGTCGCCGACCGCCTCGCGGATCGCCTTCTTGAGGATGCCCGACGGCGGAATCGCCTCGTCGTCGACAAAATAGAGCAGCTTGTGCCGGCCGATGTCGATCAGGTCGCCGTCGCGCAGGAAATGCTTGGCGATCGGCTTGCCGTTGACCAGCGTCCCGTTGGTGCTGCCCAGGTCCTCGAGAAACGAGTCGGTGAGGATGGTCACGACGACGGCGTGCTCGCCGCTGACCGCGAGATTGGGCAGGCAGACGTCGTTGTCGGCGCGCCGGCCGATCGTCACCCGCTCGCGGCGCAGCGGCACGTCCAGCGTCGTTCCGTTCGGCACCAGCAGGACGAGTTTTGCCATGGGGGGCGAAGATATCGCGAAATGCCGACGCGGCGCCTACGCGGGTTTTTTCGCGCCCCAGCGCTGCAGCCAGCCGCCGCTGGGCAGAAATCCTTCCGGCACGCGGACCAGCACGACCGAGATATTGTCGCGGCCGCCGTTCTGGTTGGCGACGTCGATCAGCTCGGCCACCGCTTCGGCCAGATCGCTGCGCTTGGCGGCGATGATCTCCTGGACGGCGTCGGCATCGACCATGTCGGTCAGCCCGTCCGAGCACAGAACGTAGATGTCTTCGGCTTCGGCGCGATACTCGGCGATGTCCGGCGGCACGACCGCCTCGATGCCGAGCGCTCGCGTGACCAGGTTCTTGTTCAGCGAGTACTTGGCCTGCTCCGGCGTCAGCATGCCGCTGTCGATCTGCTCCTGCAGCAGCGAGTGGTCGTGGGTCAGCTGCTCGAACTTGCCGGCGCGCAGCCGATAGCAGCGCGAGTCGCCGATATGCCCGATGCTGACCCGGTTCGAGAAGAACACCGTCGCGACCAGCGTCGTCCCCATGCCTGCGCATTCGGCGCGATTCTGCGCGGCTTCGTAGATGCTCTTGTTGGCCAGCGCGATCTGCTGCTGCAGCAGCAAGCCGGCGTGCGTCAAGCCGCTGCCGACGTCGACCTTGGAAAGCTGGCGCCCGGAACGCAGCTCCTGCAGCATGCCGTTGCTGATGACGTTGACCGCGATGCCGCTCGCGACCTCGCCCGCGCTGTAGCCGCCCATGCCGTCGGCGAGCACCGCAAGCCCGGCCTCGCCGTCGACGAAAACCGTGTCCTCGTTGTGCGGCCGCACCATTCCCGGATGCGACAGGCTGGCGACGTCGAGCGGCGCTCTGGAGGCCATCAGGACGCAGTCGTCTGCAGTTGTCGATCGCTGCGCGCGAGAGGCGGCCGAGGCTCGAATACGCGGTGATGCTCATCGGCGGCGAGTTTACGCTGCGGCGCGGTCCAAGGCGAGATGACCAGGAGCACGGCATCGGCGCGCGCCGGCTATGCGGCGGGCCGGCGGCGGCGCGCCAGCCACAGCCCCGGGATGACGACGACGGCGATGCCGATGAACGGAGCGAGCCAGTCCACCATCGGGGCAGACGATTCGATCCAGGGAGCCACCACCGGATCGTCGGTGGCCAGGTCGCCGGCGATATAGCCGAGCAGGCCGCCGCCCGCCGGGACCAGCAGCGGCAGGCGCTCGATCAGGCGCATGATGATCTGGCTGCCGAAGATGACCAGCGGGATGCTGATCACCAGGCCGAATATGATCAGCGGCAGATCGCCCTTGGCCGCCGCGGTGACCGCCATGACGTTGTCCAGGCTCATCACCAGGTCGGCGATCAGTATCGTCCACACCGCCGACATCAGCCGGTCGCTGGCCTTGACCTCGTGCTCGGCGTTCTCGTCGCCGACGATCAGCTTGATGCCGATCCAGATCAGCAGCACCGCGCCGATCAGCTTGAGCCACGGGTAGTTGAGCAGGCTCATCGCGAAATACGTGAGGATGATGCGCAGCACGATCGCGCCCAGCACGCCCCACAGAATGCCCTGGCGCCGCAGCTTGTCGGGGAGGTTGCGGCAGGCGAGCGCGATGACGACCGCGTTGTCGCCCGACAGCAGGATGTTGATCAGGATGATTTCCAACACCGAAATCAGGAACTGCGGTGTGAACAGATCCGCCATGTTCTTTCTCTTCTTTCTTGGTCAAGCCTGCAGAACGCTCGCCAGCAGCTTGCCCATCTCCGCAGGGTTGCGCGTGACCTTGATGCCGCACGCTTCCATCACCGCGAGCTTTTCCTGCGCCGTTCCCTTGCCGCCGGCGACGATCGCGCCGGCATGCCCCATGCGCTTGCCCTCAGGCGCGGTGACGCCGGCGATAAAGCCGACGACCGGCTTTTTCATGTTCTCTTTCACCCACTGCGCCGCCGCTTCTTCGTCGGTGCCGCCGATCTCGCCGATCATGACGACCGCGTCGGTATCGGGATCGTCGTTGAACAGGCGCAGCACGTCGAGATGCTTCAGTCCGTTGACCGGATCGCCGCCGATGCCGATCGCCGACGACTGTCCGAGTCCGAGCTCGGTGATCTGCGCGACCGCTTCGTAGGTCAGCGTGCCCGAGCGCGAGACGACGCCGATCCGTCCCTTGCGATGGATGTGGCCGGGCATGATGCCGATCTTGATTTCGTCCGGCGTGATCACGCCCGGACAGTTCGGTCCGAGCAGCAGCGTCTTCCTGTCGCGCATGCGGTACCGGGTCTGGATCATGTCGCGCACCGGAATGCCCTCGGTGATGCAGATCACCAGGTCCAGGCCGGCGTCGACCGCCTCGTCGATCGCCGCCGCGGCGAACGGCGGCGGCACGTAGATGACGCTGACCGTCGCGCCGGTCGCCGCCTTCGCCTCGCGCACCGTCCCGAAGATCGGGATGCCCTCGAAATCCTCGCCGGCCTTTTTCGGATTCACCCCGGCGACGAAGCAATTCTTTCCGTTGGCGTAGTCGCGGCACATCCGCGTGTGGAACTGTCCGGTCTTGCCGGTGATTCCCTGCGTGATGACCTTGGTGTTCTTGTCGACCAGAATGCTCATGGCTGGCGCGTTCCCTTCGCGGCCGCCACGACCTTTTCCGCCGCACTGGCCATGTTGTCGGCGGTGATGATAGGCAAGCCGGATTCGGCGAGAATCTTCCTGCCGAGCTCCTCGTTGGTGCCTTTCATGCGCACGACCAGCGGCACCTTGAGCTGAACTTCGCGCGCGGCGGCGATCACGCCGTTGGCGATCGTGTCGCACTTCATGATGCCGCCGAAAATATTGACCAGGATCGCCTTGAGCCCGGGGTTCTTCAGCATGATCTTGAACGCCTCGGTCACCTTTTCGGCGGTCGCTCCGCCGCCGACGTCGAGGAAATTCGCCGGCTCGCCGCCGTAGAGCTTGATCACGTCCATCGTCGCCATCGCAAGCCCGGCGCCATTGACCAGGCAGCCGATGTTGCCGTCGAGCGAGATGTACGAAAGATCGAACTTGGACGCCTCGATCTCGGCCGGATCCTCCTCGTCGAGATCGCGCATCTCGACGATATCGGGGTGCCGGAACAGCGCGTTGTCGTCGAAGTTGAGCTTGGCGTCGAGCGCGATCACGCGGCCGTCGCCGGTGAGGATCAGCGGATTGATCTCGGCGAGCGACGCGTCGGTCTGGTCGAACGCGCGGTAGAGGCCCTGCAACAGCGTGCGCGCCTCGGCACGCTCCCTTCCGGAATGCCGATCTGCCGCGCGACGCCGTCGGCTTCGCGGTCGGAGAGACCTTTGCCCGGATCGACGAAGACCTTGTGAATCTTGTCCGGCGTCTTGGCGGCGACTTCCTCGATGTCCATGCCGCCTTCGGAGCTCGCCATCAGCACGACGCGCTGCGTCGTGCGATCGACGACCATGCCGACGTAGAGCTCCTTCTTGATGTCTGCCCCCTCCTCGATCAGCAGGCGACGTACCTTCTGTCCGCGTGGACCGGTCTGGTGCGTGACCAATTGCATGCCGAGGATTTGCCCCGCGAGCTCGCGCACCTCGGCGATCGACTTGCCGAGCTTGACGCCGCCGCCCTTGCCCCGGCCGCCGGCATGGATCTGCGCCTTGACGACCCACACGGCGCCGCCGAGCGACTCGGCCGCCTTGACCGCCTCGTCGACCGAAAACGCCGGAATTCCGCGCGGCGTCGGGATGCCGAAGCGGCGCAGGATTTCCTTGCCCTGGTACTCGTGGATTTTCAAACGCCGCTCCTTGCGTCGTGCTACGCCGCGCCGCGATACCAGCGCGGGTAATAGCGGCGCACGGTGTCGGTCGTCGTTTCGAGCGCATGGCAGCGATCGAGCTGGAACGGCCGCTCGTCGCCTTCGATTTCGCGCCGCAGGCCGGCAAACATCTGGATCGCCGCGGTCGGTGCGTGCGACAACAGCTCGGTCAGATGACTGCAACCCTGGACGCCGCCCATCGCCTCCTGCAAGCGTGCGCCGGAAGCCGTGCAGCAGACTCGCGCCGACCAGCTTGTCGTACGCCGGCGTGATCAGATCGCAGGCGCCGGGGTACGGCATCTCGTCGGTCCGGACTTCGATGGCGCGGATCAGATAGTCGCGGCCTATCGTCAGGCGTATCCACATGTCGTGCACCGGCTCGCCGGCGCGACGCACGCCGGTCAGCAGCGCGTAGTCGTGGTCCTTGACGTCGGTCAGGTGGCCTTCGATGTCGAACAGATCGTCGTCCCGCCGATAGCCTTCATAGGTGACGGCGCGTACGTGCAGGCGCGAACGGTCGACGGCGGCGGATGAAAGCGGCATGGCTCGGGAGGACTGGCGAAGCAGATGTTTGGCCCGGCAAAGCGGCTGCACAAACTGGTTACAATGCCAACGGCCACAAAGCGCGTTATTTTACCTTATTCGGCCGTTCTTCCTAAGGCGGCGTCGACATGTCATTCGTGCTCGCTCTCGACCAGGGCACCACCAGTTCCCGCGCGATCGTGTTCGATCACGCGGGGGCGATCCGCGGCGCCGCGCAAAAGGAATTCCGACAGATCTTTCCGCAACCCGGCTGGGTCGAGCACGACCCGACCGAGATCTGGGCGACGCAATCGGGCGTGGTCACCGAGGCGCTGGCCAGCGCCGGCATCGGGGCAGGCGATCTCGCGGCGCTCGGCATCACCAATCAGCGCGAGACGACGCTGCTGTGGGAGCGCGCCAGCGGCAAGCCGGTGGCCAACGCCATCGTCTGGCAGGACCGCCGCACTGCCGGCATCTGCGACGAGCTGCGCGCAGCGGGCCACGAGCCGCTGTTCGCGCGCAAGACCGGGCTGGTGCTCGACGCTTATTTTTCCGGCACCAAGCTCAAATGGCTGCTCGACAACGTGCCCGGTGCGCGCGAGAGCGCAACGCGCGGCGAGCTCGCGTTCGGCACCGTCGACTCCTGGCTGATCTGGAATCTGACCGGCGGCGCGGTTCATGTCACCGATGCGTCGAACGCCAGCCGCACGCTGCTGTTCGACATCCATCGCGGCGACTGGGACGACGAGCTGCTGGCCTTGCTCGACGTGCCGCGCGCGGTGCTGCCGGCGGTCGTCGCATCGTCGGGCGTGTGCGCCGAGGCGACGATCGCCGGGACCAGCGTGCCGATCGCGGGCATCGCCGGCGACCAGCAGGCGGCGCTGTTCGGCCAGGCCTGCCTGGAGCGCGGCATGGCCAAGAATACCTACGGCACCGGCTGCTTTCTGCTGCTCAACACCGGTGCGGAAGCCGTTGCGTCCTCGCATCATCTGGTTTCGACGATCGCCTGGAAGCGCGACGGCCGCATCGACTACGCGCTCGAGGGCAGCGTCTTCATCGGAGGCGCGGTCGTGCAATGGCTGCGCGACGGGCTCAAGATCATCCGCTCCGCGCCGGAAGTCGAGGCGCTGGCGGCGAGCGTGCCGGACAACGGCGGCGTCTACCTGGTCCCGGCGTTCGCAGGGCTCGGGGCGCCGCACTGGGACGCCTATGCGCGCGGTGCGATGTTCGGCCTGACCCGCGGCTCGACCTCCGCGCATATCGCGCGCGCGGCGCTGGAGTCGATCGCCTACCAGAGCGCGGAAGTGCTGCGCGCGATGGAAGCCGACGCCGGGCTCGCGCTCGCCGAGCTTCGCGTCGACGGCGGCGCCACCGCGAACAACCTGCTGATGCAATTCCAGGCGGATCTGCTCGGCGTCCCGGTCGTGCGCCCGAAAGTGCAGGAGACGACGGCGCTGGGCGCGGCGTATCTTGCCGGGCTCGCCGTCGGCTACTGGAAGAACACCGACGACATCCGCGCGAATTGGCGGGTCGACCGCCGCTTCGAGCCGGCGATGACGCGCGACCAGGCGGCCGCGTTGACGGCGGGATGGGACAAGGCGGTGGCGCGGGCCAAAGGCTGGGCTTAGCGCCCCCGCCGCCAAGGCTCGATCGTCGGTTCAGGACGCCGGCGTCGTCGTGCGCGCGTTGTGCTTGAGCCGGTAGATTTTGCGACTCTGATGATTCTGCGCGCGATTCAGCGCAAGGCGCTCGCGCTTGGTCACCTTTCCATCGGCCTTGGCCGCCGCTTCGTCGGCCTGGATGCGGGCCTGACCTCGGTCGAGACGCGCGGTCTCACCCGGTGTCAACGCTCCGGAATTCATGCCTTGCTCGATCCGATCGGCCTGGATCGCTTCGCGCTTGTCGACGCGCGGCGTGTCTGTCGATGATTGCGCCCACACCGGCGCGGCGGCGAATGCGATCGTCAACAGCGAGGCAGCAACGAGTTTTCGTTTCATTGGAGTTCCTCCTGGTTCGAATGGGCACGTGCCCACGCATCCGACAACGGGAGGCCGCGGCGCGGTGTTGACGGCCGGATGTAACCAGGTGTTGCCGGCTCAAGCCGGCCGGATCGCGTCGACCGCGTCGGTGATGATGCCGTCGACGCCCCAGCGCACCAGCTCCGCCGCCTGCGCAGGATCGTTCGGCGTGTAGCAAAGCATCTTGTAGCCGGCGGCGTGGACGGCGGTCACGAGTGCCGCATCGATCTCGCGATAGTCGGTGTCGAGCGCCACGCATTGCAGGCGCGCCAGACGCTCCGGCCAGTCGGGCGGAACCTTCTCGAAAAGCATCGCCCGAGGCAACTCCGGCGCGACGGCCATGGCCTCGACCAGCGCTGCTTCCGAAAACGACGACAGCAGCGGCGCGTTTGGCGCGCCGCGCCACAGCGCGCGCGCGTCCAGCGCAACCGCCGCGCCCGTCGCGCTCTCGCGGCCGGGGCTCGGCTTGATCTCGATATTGCACACGACGCTGTTGGCGATAGCCCAGCGGGCGATCGCGACCAACGTCGGCAATGCCTCGCCGGCGTATACGGCGGAGTGCCAGCTGCCGGCGTCGAGCTTGGCGAGCTCGGCCCAGGTCAGCGCGTCCGCGCGCCCGCGACCGTCGGTCGTGCGGTCGAGCGTATCGTCGTGCAGCAAAAATGGAACGCCGTCACCGGAGAGCTTGACGTCGAACTCGACCATCCGGTAGCCATGCGTGTACCCGACACGCATCGCGGCCAGCGTGTTCTCCGGCGCCAGCTTGCCGGCGCCGCGGTGCGCGATATAGCGGGGGAACGCCCAGCGCGCTCGCGTGCGCGTGCCGCGCCGCTCAGGACGGCAGCCGCGCACCGGTTTCGGCGTCGAAGAGGTAAAAGCGGTCGCGGTCGGCGGCCAGCGCAATCGGCTCGCCGACTTCTGCCGGCGTGCCGTTCGGCAGGCGCGCGATGATCGTATGTCCGGCGACGGCGACGTGGATCAGCGTGTCTGCGCCCAGCGCTTCGATCACTTCGACGCTGCCGACCAGATTGGCTTCGCTGGGCTTGGATGGCGTCAGATGCTCGGGGCGAATGCCGATCGTCAGCTTGCGCCCGGCGGCCGGAGCCTTCGGCACGGTCAGTATGCCGCTGCCTTCGAGCTGGATGCGCCCATCCCCCTCGCTTTTGCCCACGATGAAGTTCATCGCCGGTGAACCGATGAATCCCGCGACGAAAACGGTCGCCGGATTCTCGTAGACCTCCATCGGCGTACCGATCTGCTCCGCCCGCCCCGCGTTCATCACGACCATGCGCTGCGCCAACGTCATGGCCTCGACCTGGTCGTGCGTCACGTAGAGGCTGGTCGTGCCGAGGCGCCGATGCAGCTTCTGGATCTCGAAGCGCATCTGCACGCGCAGCTTCGCGTCGAGGTTCGACAAGGGCTCGTCGAACAGGAAGACCGCCGGCTCGCGCACGATCGCGCGGCCCATCGCCACGCGCTGGCGTTGTCCGCCGGAAAGCTGTCGCGGCTTGCGCTCGAGCATCGGCCCGAGCTCGAGTATTTCCGCCGCGCGCTTCACCTTGGCGTCGATGTCCGCCTTGGATGTTCCCCGAATCTTCAGACCGTATGCCATGTTGCCGTACACGGTCATGTGCGGATACAGCGCGTAATTCTGGAACACCATCGCGATGTCCCGGTCCTTGGGTTCGAGCGCGTTGACGACACGGTCGCCGATCGAGATCTCGCCGCCGCTGATCGTCTCGAGTCCCGCCACCATCCGCAGCAGCGTCGACTTGCCGCAGCCCGATGGACCGACGATGACGATGAACTCGCCGTCGGCGACATCCAGGTCGATGCCGTGGATCACCTCGAGGTCGCCGTAGCGCTTGGTTACCTGGCGAAAATGGACTTTGGCCATGGCGTTCTCATTCCTCGCTCATTTTTCACTCATTTTTCACTCATTTTTCAGTATCGACCAATCCCTTGACGAACCATCGCTGCATGACTAGCACTACAACCGCAGGCGGCAGCAGCGCCAGCATCGCCGTCGCCATCACGTACTGCCATTCGATCAGCGCATCGCCGCCGGCCACCATCCGCTTGATGCCGATCACCACCGTGTACATGTCTTCCTGCGTCGTCACCAGCAGCGGCCACAGGTACTGGTTCCAGCCGTAGATGAACATGATGACGAACAACGCCGCCATGCTGGTGCGCGACAGCGGCAGCAGGATGTCGACGAAAAAGCGCATCGGTCCCGCGCCGTCGATGCGGGCGGCCTCGGCCAGCTCCTCGGGAACGGTGAGAAAGAACTGCCGGAACAGGAACGTCGCGGTCGCCGAAGCGATCAGCGGCAGCGTCAGTCCGGCATAGGTGTCGACCATCCCGAGACTGGCGACCACCTGGTAGGTGGGAAGGATCCGCACCTCGACCGGCAGCATCAGGGTGACGAAGATCATCCAGAAAAACGTCTTGCGCAGCGGGAAGCGGAAGTAGACGATGGCGAAAGCCGACAGCATCGAGATCGCGATCTTGCCGATCGCGATCGCCAGCGCCATCACCAGGCTGTTCCACATCATCCGCCCGACCGGCGCCTTCGACCCCGCCGTGCTGCCGTGCAGCAGCACGGCTCTCGTAATTCTCCAGCAGGTGCGTGCCGGGCGTCAGCTGCATCGGCACCGCCGTCACCTGATCGAACGACAGCGTCGAGGCGACGAAGCCGACGTAGAGCGGCAGCGCGACGACCGCGACGCCTGCGATCAGCACCAGGTGGCTGACGATCGATCCGAGTGGGCGGTGTTCGACCATGGTCTATCGATGTGCCATCAGTATTGGACTTTGCGCTCGACGAAACGGAACTGGACGACGGTCAGCGCGATGACGATCGCCATCAGGACGACCGATTGCGCCGCCGACCCGCCCAGGTCGAGCGCCTGCACGCCGTCCTGGTAGACCTTGAAGACCAGGATCGCCGTGGCCTGCACCGGACCGCCGCCGGTCGCGGCATCGACGATCGCGAAGGTGTCGAAAAAGGCGTAGACGATGTTGACGACCAGCAGGAAGAAAGTCGTCGGCGAGAGCATCGGAAAGATGATCGTCCAGAAACGGCGGGCCGGACCGGCGCCGTCGATCGCGGCCGCCTCGATCAGCGATTTCGGGACCGATTGCAGGCCGGCGAGGAAGAACAGGAAGTTGTAGCTGATCTGCTTCCACACTGCGGTGATCACGATGAGGATCAGCGCCTGGCGCGCATTGAGCAGGTAATTCCAGTCGTAGCCCAGCGCGCGCAACAGGTGGGTTATCACGCCAAGCGTCGGATTGAGCAGGAACAGCCACAGCACCGCGGCGACCGCCGCCGCGACCGCATACGGCCAGATCAGCAGCGTCTTGTAAACATTGGCACCGCGAACCACGCGGTCGGCGAAGACGGCGAGCAGCAACGCGACGGCGAGCCCGATGACCGTGACCAGGATGGAAAATACCGCGGTGATCTGGAACGACGCCAGGTAACGCGGGTCGTGGAACAGGTCACGGAAGTTGTCGAACCAGACGAATTGCGTCCTGGCGGCAAAGGCGTCCTGGATCAGCAGCGACCAGTACATCGCCTGGCTCGCCGGCCAGAAGAAGAAAACCAGCGTGATGACGAGTTGCGGCGCGACAAGCGCATACGGCAGCCACGGCGACTTGAAGACGACGCGCTTTTCCATCCGATCCTCGTCGAGGCGATCCCGCCGCGCAAGCGCGGCGGGGATTCGTCGGACGGCCTGGCCGGCCGTCCGACCCGATGCTAGTTGCTGTTGGCCTTCTCGAACCGCTCCAGCTGCTCGTTGCCGCGCTTGACGGCATCGTCCAGCGCCTGCTTGGCGTTCTTCTGCCCGCTCCAGACGCTCTCGAGCTCCTCGTCGACGATGTTTCGGATCTGCACGAAGTTGCCCAGCCGAAGTCCCTTGGAATTGGCGGTCGGCGGCTTGTTGGTCAGCTCCTTGATCGCGATGTCGAATCCCGGCCGCTCGGTGTAGAGACCGTCTTTCTTCGCCAGCTCATACGCGGCCAGCGTGATCGGCACGTAACCGGTGTCGGCGTGCCATTTTTCCTGCACCGCGGGCGACGACAGGTAGGTGAAGAACTTCGCGATCCCCTTGTACATTTCCGGGTTCTTCTGGTTCAGCACCCACAGCGTGGCACCGCCGATCACCGTGTTCTGCGGCGCGCCCTTGACATCGGCGTAGTACGGCAACGTCGCGGTGCGCCACGCGAACTTCGCATTGGCCTTGACGTTGGCGTACGAACCCGAGGACGTCGTGATCATCCCGCATTCGCCGCTGGTGAACGCCGCGAGCGGCTCGTCTTTGCGCCCCTTGTAGGTGAACTCGCCTTTTTTCGCCCAGTCGGCCAGATTCTGGATGTGCTTGACCTGCACCGGCCCATTGAACTCGAGCCGCGTGCCCATGCCGCCGAGGCCGTTCTCCAGCGTCGCGAACGGGACGTTGTGCCACGCACTGAAGCTTTCGAGCTGCACCCACGACTGCCAGCCGGTCGTAAACCCGCAAGCGGCTCCGGACGCCTTGAGCTTCGCGGCGGCCTGCTCGACTTCGGGCCAGGTCTTCGGCGGATTCGCGGGATCGAGGCCCGCCTTCTTGAACGCGTCGTCGTTGACGTACAGCACCTGCGTCGAGCTGTTGAACGGCATCGAGATCAGGCGCCCCGACGTGTCGGAGTAGTACGAGGCGACGGCGCCAAGAAAGGCCTTGGGATCGAACGGCTCCTTCGCCTCGGCCATCAGCTGGTAAACCGGCTTGACGGCGCCTTTGGCCGCCATCATGGTCGCCGTGCCGACTTCGAATACCTGGACGATCTGCGGCGGGTTCCCGGCACGATAGGCGGCGATCGCGGCGGTCATCGACTCGTCGTACTGGCCCTTGTAGATCGCGGTGACCTTGTATTCGGTCTGCGACGCATTGAACTTGGCGGCGACGTCGGTGACGATGTCATTGAGCTTTCCGGTCATCGAATGCCACCACTGAATTTCGGTCACCGCTTGCGCCTGGGTGGCGAGCGCCAAAAGCGCGATCGCGAGCGCCGCGCGCGCCAAGCTCGACTTGCCGATCTTGGTCATTGTTTCCTCCTCGGAGATGGATTTCTGTTCTGGGCCCAACTTTGGCTATTCTATTGTAAACGGCTTTTTGCGTCAGCTACGTGTCACCCCACTGCGCGTTCGATGCCCTCTAACGCGCAGCCAACGGCGTCTCGTCGGTCCACCCTCCGCCGAGCGCCTTCATCAGATCGACCGACGCCGACAGCTGCGCCTGGCGGTTGCGGATCAACACGAGCTGCGAGAGATTCAGCGTACGCTGTGCATCGAGGACGGCCAAATAGGTGGAATATCCCGATTCGTAGCGCTCGGTGGACAAGCGCAACGCGTCCTGCGCGGCATCGACGCTGGACTGCAGATCGATTTCCATCGCCGACGTCTGGTCGACGTTGACCAGCGCGTCGGAAACCTCGCGAAACGCCGTCTGAATCGATTTCTGATAGCCGAAGAGCGCCTGCTTCTGCCGCGCTGTGGTGGCGTCGACTTCCGCGGTCAAGCGACCCCACGTGAAGATCGGCTGCGCCAGCGCAAATCCGATCGACCAGATCCCGGCGCTGCTTCGTGCGAGCGAGCTCAGGGCATCGCTTTCGCTGCCGAGGGCGCCTGTCAGGGAGATCCGTGGCAACAACGCCGCTTTGGCGACGCCGATCTGCGCGTTCGCCGCGACCAGGTTTTCCTCGGCCTGGCGGATATCCGGGCGCCGCTCCAGCAAAGTCGACGGCAAGCCAGTCGGCGGGGTTGGAGGAACGGGCAGCTGCGCGAGATCGCCGGGGGCGACCTTGAGATCGAGCCTTCCGGTGAGCGTCCCCAGCAGATGTTCGGCCAGCGCGCGCTGGCGCACGAGATCCTTCAGCTGGGCCGCCGCGTCCGAGCGCGCGCCGTGCGCCTGCGCGAGATCGAGACCCGATGCCAGGCCGGCGTCGACGCGGCGGCGAACGACACCGAGGTACTCCTCCCGCGTCGTGAGCGTTTCGCGCGTCGCCGTGATCTGCGCGTCGAGCGAGCGCAGCAGGAAGTACGTCTGCGAGGTCAGGCCCGCCAGCGACAGCGTGACCACGTCCTTTGCGTAGTGCGTCGCCAGAACCTGCGCGCGCGCACTCTCGAGCAGGCGTCGGAGCCGTCCCCAGAAATCGATTTCGAAAGACGTCGACAGCGCGACGCGAAAATCGTTGCTCACCCTGATCGACTGCGGCGCCGCCACCGCTCCGCTCGTGCGCGAGCGCGCGGCGGCGGCGCCCAGGTCGATCTCGGGAAACAACGCCGCATTGGCTTCACGCAGATCGGCGTCGAACTCCTCGATCCTCGCCACCGCGGCGGCGACATCGAGATTGTCCGACAGCGCCGTTGCGACCAGGTCATTGAGCGTGCGGTCGTCGTACAGCGTCCACCAGTCGGCGCGCATCGTCGGCGTCGAGGTCGTGGCGGCTTTTGCTTCGGCCGCCGGCGCGTCGGCGTAGGTCGCCGGCAGCGTCGTCTGCGGCCGCTGATAGTCGGGCCCCACCATGCAGCCGGCAAGCGCCAAGGTAACCGCCATCACCAGCGACGATGCATCAGGCGGTTCTTTCCTCGACTCCCGCCGGCGCCGCCGCGGGTTTGTCCTTGCGCCGCGTGAGGAGCACGAAAAACAGCGGAATGAAAATCGTGGCAACGAACGTCGCGACGAGCATGCCCCCGAACACGCCGGTGCCCATCGAGCGCCGTGCCGCCGCGCCGGCCCCCGTTGCGAGCACCAGCGGCAATACGCCCAGCATGAACGCCAGCGAGGTCATCACGATCGGACGGAAGCGCAGTCGCGCGGCCTCGAGAGCGGCGTCGACCGGCGACAAGCCCTTCGCCAGCTCCTGCGCCGCAAATTCGACGATCAGGATCGCGTTCTTGGCGGCAAGGCCGATCAGCACCAATAGTCCGATCTGGAAGTAGACATCGTTGCTGAAATCGCGCAGGAAGACCGCCGTCAATGCGCCGAACAACGCGAAGGGTACCGCCAGCAGGACCGCCACCGGCAGCGACCATTTTTCGTAGTTCGCCGACAGGATCAGGAACACCATGATGATCGCGAACGTGAACGCGATGATCGACTGGGTGCCGATGCGTTTTTCCTGGAAGGCCTGGCCGGTCCAGGCGATCGTATAGCCGGGTGGAAGCGATTTCGCGACCTCCTCGACCGCGGCGATCGCCTGGCCTGAGCTCACGCCGGCGGCGCTGTTGCCGAGCACCTTGGCCGCCAGGAAGCCGTTGAAGCGATCGAGCTGCTCGGGTCCGATGACGTTCTTGACGCTGATCAGCGCCTTCACCGGAATCATGTCGCCTCCCGCGGAGCGGACGTACACATTGCCCAGGTCTTCCGGCTTCGACCGGTACGCGCCTTCCGCCTGCAGCTGCACGCGATAGGTGTGGCCGAACTTGTTGAAGTCGTTGACGTACAGCACGCCCATCGTGCCCTGCAGCGTGTCGAACACGTCTTTCAAGGGCACGCCGAGCGCCGCGGCCTTTTCGCGATCCACATCGACAAAAAGCTGAGGAGACGTCGGGCGATAGAATGTGGCGATGCCGGTGAGCTCCGGCTTCTTGCGCAGCTCGCCGATGAACTGCTGCAGGTTCTGGTACAGCTTCTGCGGATCGGCGTCGGCGCGATCCTGCAGGTAGACCTCGAATCCGCCGGCGCTGCCCAGGCCGCGAATGGCTGCCGGGTTGAATGCCAGCAGCGTGCCCTGCGACAGCTTGGCGCCTTCGGCCATCGCGTACTTTGCCAGATCTTCCGCGCTCGTCTTGCGCTCGTCCCAAGGATGAAGCGGGATGAACATCGTCGCGGCGTTGGTCTTGTTGGCGCCGGCGATGACATCGAAGCCGGCGACGACGAAGACGTGCTCGACGGCAGGATGACCGAGCAGGATCCGCTGTATCGCTGCGCCGGCCTCCTGCGTGCGCTGCAGCGTCGCGCCGTCGGGCAATGTCAGTGAGCCGAGGATGTAACCCTGATCCTCCGGCGGGACGAAGCCGCCGGGCACGGTCCGGAACAGCAGCGCGTCGGCGCCGAAGACGCCGACGAACAGCAGGACAGCGATCACCGCGTGGCGCACGGTCAGCCGCACGCCGCCGAGATAGGTGCGCGTCAGCCAGGCGAACCCGCGGTTGAACGGGCGGAACAGGCGGCTTTCGATGTGCTGGGGCTTGAGCAGCAACGCGCACAGCGCCGGCGTCAAGGTCAACGCGATCAGCCCCGAAATCGTGACCGCAGTAGCCACCGTCACGGCGAATTGCTGGTAGAGCTTGCCGGCAAGGCCGCCGAGAAACGCCACCGGCACGAACACCGACACCAGCACCAGCTCGATCGCGACGATGGCGCCGGTCACTTCCTTCATCGACTCGATCGCCGCGTCCTTCGGCGAAAGTTTCTTTTCGGCCATCAGCCGCTCGACGTTCTCCAGCACGACGATGGCGTCGTCGACGACGATGCCGGTCGCAAGCACGATCGCAAACAGGGTCAGCGTGTTCAGCGTGAAACCGAACAGCATCAGGCCGCCGAACGCGCCGATCAGCGAAACCGGCACCGCGATGATCGGGATCAGCGTCGCACGCCAGCTCTGCAGGAACACGAATACGACCAGCAGCACCAGGGCGGCGGCCTCCGACAAGGTGATGATCACCTCGTGGATCGACGATCGCACGAAGCGGGTCGTGTCGAACGGAATGACCTGCGTCACGCCCTG
The DNA here is from genome assembly GCA_963697485.1 of uncultured beta proteobacterium. Taxonomy (GTDB): domain Bacteria; phylum Pseudomonadota; class Gammaproteobacteria; order Burkholderiales; family Casimicrobiaceae; genus PALSA-1003. Next base: position 449,151 of record CAVOOD010000002.1, on the reverse strand, counting down.
CGGAAAGCTCTGCTCGAGCCGCGCGATGCCCGCGCGCACCGAATCGGCGACCTTGAGCGCGTTGCCTCCCGATTGCAGAAACACCGCGATGCCGACCGTGGGCTTGCCGTCGAGATTGGTGAAGGCGTCGTAGCTGACCGCGCCGAGCTCGATGCGGGCGACATCGCGGATGCGGAGCGCTCCGCCGGGTCCGGTCGAGCGCAGGACGATATTGCCGAAGTCGTCGGGATCGACCAGCCGGCCCCGCGCGGTGACGGTGTAGACCAGCGATTGCCCCGGCGGCGCCGGCTCGGCGCCGATTTTTCCGGCCGCATACTGGTTGTTTTGCGTGGCGATGGCCTGCGCGACGTCGGTCGTGGTGACTCCCAGCTGCGACATTTTCGCTGGATTGAGCCACACCCGCATCGAGTAGTCGCGCGCACCGAAGATCGTCGCGTCGGCGACGCCCGGGATGCGCTTGAGCTCGTCGAGGAGGTTGATCGTCGCGTAGTTGGACAGATACAGCGTGTCGTACCGGGGATCGTTCGACCCCAGCGCGATCACCAGCAGGATGTCGGTCGAGCGCTTCTGCGCAACGACGCCGGTCTGCCGCACGACGTCGGGCAGGCGCGGCAGCGCGATCGCCACGCGGTTGTTGACGTCGATCACCGCCTTGTCGGCGTTCGAGCCGACCTCGAATGTGCAGGCGATCGTCAGCGTGCCGTTGGTCGCCGCCGTCGAGCTGAAGTAGATCAGGTTCTCGACGCCGGAGAGCTGCTCCTCGATCGGCGCGGCGACGGTCAGCGCCAGCGTCTCGGCGCTGGCGCCCGGATAGTTGGCGGTGATGACCACCGTCGGGGGAGCGATTTCAGGATATTGCGCGACGGGAAGCACTTGCGAGGCGATCAATCCCGCGAGCGTGATGATGATCGCTATGACTCCGGCGAAAATCGGCCGGTTGATGAAGAACTGCGAAAACAACGTCGCCTCGCCCTATTTCTTGCCGGGTGCGCCCGGCGCGGTCGGCGCCGCTGGAGGCGCGGGGGCGGCCGCCGCGCGTGGCGCTTCGGTCACCGGAGCGCCGGGTTGCAGCTTCAGAAGATTGTCGACGACGACCTTGTCGCCGGCGTTGAGGCCGGACAGGATCGTCCAGTCGTTGCCTATCCAATCGCCGGTCTTCACCGGCCGAGCCTGCGCTTTGCCGTCGGCATCGACAGCGAAAACGAGATTGCCTTTCTCGGTCTGGATGACGGCGGCCTGCGGGACGAGAAATACCTTGTCGCGCTCGCCGGCGGTGATCCGGACCGTGACGAATTGCCCGGGGAGCAGAAGCTGGCGCGGATTGTCGAATTCGGCGCGCAATTGCTGCGTGCCGAGCCGTGTGTCGATCGCGGACGCGGCAAAGTTGAGCCGTCCCTTCAGCGGGTACGCAGAGCCATCCGGAAGCAAGAGCTCCATGACGACCGGCGTCGACCGGTTCAGGCGTCCGTCGGGCAGCTTGGCCAGATCCGCCTCGGCCAGGCTGAAGCGGACCCACACGGGGGTCACCTGGTTGATCGTCGTCAGCAGGCCGCCATTGGCGTCGGTCGTGATCAGCGTGCCGATCGAATGCTCGGCACGCCCGGTGATGCCGGCCAGCGGCGCGGTTACGCGCGTATACGAGAGATTCAGCTCGGCCTGCCTGATCGACGCATTGGCCTGTTGAATCGCCGCTTCCGCGAGCTGGCGCGAGGATGTCGCGTCGTCGTATTCCTTGCGGCTTACCGCGCGGTCCTGCACCAGAGGCTTCAATCGCGCCTCTTCGCGCCGCGCCTGATCGACCTGCGCGGTCGCCTGCGCGAGCTGTGCCCGCGCCTGCGCCAGCGCGATTTCGTACGGAGCGCGATCGATCTCGAACAGCGCCGCCCCCTCCTTCACGGCGTCGCCTTCGTTGTAGAACTGCTTTTGCAGAATGCCCGACACGCGCGCGCGCACCTCGACCTGCTTCGATCCTTCGACCTGTCCGACGATATCGAATCGGATCGGTACCTTTCGCGGCTCGACGGTAAGCATGCGAACCGCAATCGGCGCCGGCGCTGCGGCAGGCGCGGCCGCATCCTTGCCGCACGCAGCGAGACAAGCCAGCACGATCAGCGGCGCACAGCGCTTCAGTGCGTATGACGATGACAGGCGCAAAAAGGGCATCGACGCATTCCCGGACGGCGGCATGACAGGGATCGAGAAAGGCAAACGCGCAGCGGGCTCAAGCGCGCGAGCGCACGATTATATACAATCGCCGAGAGCCCATGACTTGAGGATCGGCCCAATGTTCGTTCGCGCGCTTGCCGTTACGCTGGCGGGGCTTGTGCTGTCCTGGTCGCTGCCGCTGTTCGCTGCGGAGCAAGCCTACCCGTCCAAGCCGATCCGCCTGGTCGTGCCGTTTCCTGCCGGGGGCTCGCTCGACGTGATCGCACGCGCGATCGGACAGAAGCTCTCGATCGCCTGGGGACAGCCGGTGATCATCGACAACCGCCCGGGCGCCGGCGGCAACATCGGCGCCGATCTGGTCGCGAAAAGCGCGCCCGACGGCTACACGATACTCGAGGGCGCGTTGTCGACGCACGCGGTCAACGTGAGTCTCTACAGCAAGATGCCGTACGATCCGATCAAGGATTTCGCGCCGATCACCCTGGTCGCGGTCACGCCGAACGTGCTGGTGCTGAATCCTTCGGTGCCGGCCAATTCGGTCGCGGAGCTGATCAGTTACGCCAAGGCCAATCCGGGCAAGCTCGCGTTCGGCTCGGGCAGCAACGGCAGCGCCGGCCATCTCGCGGGCGAGCTGTTCAAGACCGAGGCCGGCGTCGACATGGTGCACGTCCCGTACAAGGGCGGCGCGCCCGCGATGCAGGACCTGCTCGGCGGGCAGATCCAGCTGATGTTCGACAATCTGGCGAATTCGATGCAGCAAGTGCGCGCGGGCAAGCTCAAGGCGCTCGCGGTCACGACGGCCAAACGCTCGCCTCTGGTGCCCGATCTGCCGACGCTCGCCGAGGCCGGGTTGCCCGGGTTCGATATCTACACGTGGTGGGGCTTCATGGCGCCGGCCGGCACGCCGAAGGAAATCATCGCCAAGTGGAACGCCGAGGTGACGCGCATCCTGAATACGCCGGAAATGCAGGCCTTCTTCGCGCAACAGGGGGCCGAGCCCTCGCCCGACCTCGCCGGAGCAGTTCACGGCGCTGATCCAGGGCGAGATTCCGAAGTACGCCAAGATCATCAAGGCGTCCGGCGCCAAGGTCGATTGATCCGAGGACCGGCGACGGCGAAGCGATCGAAATGGAGGAAACATGATGCGAACAGCTGCAACGCGCGGCGCTCGGCGCACTGGCCTTACTGCTGGCAGCCGGCGCCTGGGCCCAGGCCTATCCGACTCGGTCGATCCGGCTCGTCGTCCCTTTCCCGCCGGCTGGAACGACCGACATCCTCGCGCGCGAAGTCGCGCAGCGGCTCTCGGTGTCGCTCGGCCAATCGGTCATCGTCGATAACCGCCCCGGGGCGGCGGGCAATATCGGCTCGGATCTCGTCGCCAAGAGCGCGCCGGATGGCTACACCCTGCTGATGGGAACGGTCGGCACGCACGCGATCAATCCCAGCCTTTACGCCAGGATGCCCTACGACCATGTGAAGGATTTCGTCCCGATCGTTCTGGTCGCCGGCGTGCCCAACGTCCTCGAAGTCACGCCGAGCCTGCCGGTCAACTCGGTCGCCGATCTGATCAAGCTCGCCAAGGAGAAGCCCGGTCAGCTCAACTTCGCCTCGTCGGGAAGCGGGACGTCTATCCACCTTTCGGGCGAGCTCTTCAAGACGATGGCTGGAGTCGACATGGTGCACGTGCCGTACAAGGGCAGCGCTCCCGCCCTGATCGACTTGATGGGCGGTCAGGTTCAGTTGATGTTCGACAACCTGCCCTCGTCGCTGGCGCAGATCAAGGCCGGGAAGCTCCGCGCGATTGCCGTGACTTCCGCGCAGCGCGCGCCGGCGCTGTCCGAACATCCCGACGATCGCCGAGAGCGGGTTGCCCGGCTTCGAGGCCAGCTCGTGGTTCGGCCTGCTGGCCCCGTCAGGAACGCCGGCGGCGGTCGTCGCGCGGATCAACGCCGACGTCAACCAATGGATGCAAACCGCTGAAGCGAAGGAAAAGCTGCTCGCCCAGGGCGCTGATTCCGGCGGGCGGCACGCCCGAGCAGTTTGCCGCTCATATCCGCGCCGAAACCGAAAAATGGGCGAAGGTAGTGAAGGTTTCGGGCGCCAAGGTCGACTGAGGCGGTGTTCTAGCGCAGCCAGACGACCCAGGCGACGACGAGCCAGGCCGCGATCGACGCGATGCCGCCGAGCGGCGTGATCGCGCCGAGCCAGCGCGCGCCGGTGAGCGCGAGCAGGTAAAGGCTGCCGCAAAACAGGATCAGCCCCGCGAGCAGCAGCCAGCCCGCCAGGTTGAGGACCGGCGCGTCCCACTGCAGCATCAGCAAGGCGAGCGCGAACAGGCCGAGCGCGTGCCAGAAATGGTATTGCACGGCCGTCTGGTAGACGGCCAGCATGTCGGCGCGAGCCGCGACTTCATCGCATGCGCGCCGAATGCGCCGAGCGCGACGGCCGCGGCGAGCGCAAGCGAGGCAACGAGAAGGCAGATCTTGCCGTTCATCACGGTCCGGAGCGCGGGGCGCTGCGCGCAATTCGTCTACAATGAGGCGCTGGCGCTCTCGACGAGGCGCGTCGAGCGGTTCCGGCAAGGATAGCACCATGACGATTCAACGCCATCACGTCGGCAAGCGGCTCGCGGATATGGTCGTGTACAGCGGCACGATCTATCTCGCCGGCCAGGTCGCCGACGATCTGAACGCCGACATTACGACGCAGGCGCGGCAGGTGCTGGCGCGCATCGACCGCCTGCTGGCCGAAGCCGGCAGCGGCAAAGACCGAATGCTGTCGGCGACGATCTACCTGCCCGACATGGCCGACTTCGCGGCGATGAATGCGGTGTGGGAAGCGTGGATCGTTCCCGGACAGCCGCCGGCGCGCGCGACCGTGCAGGCGAAGCTTGCCGCCAGCGGCTACAAGATCGAGATCCAGGTCATCGCGGCGCAACAGCCAGTACGCTCATGAGCGTTCCCTCGACATCGACCGCATCGCTTCCGGCAGGGACGCGCAGCGCGCCCGCCGGTACGGCCGCGCCCTTGCCCGTCACGCGCGCGATGTTCGATCAGCTGATCGTGCCCTGCTACGCGCCGGCGCAATTCATTCCGGTGCGCGGCGAAGGCTCGCGCGTCTGGGACCAGCAGGGCCGGATGTACATCGACTTTGCCAGCGGCGTGGCCGTCACCGCGCTGGGGCACTGCCATCCAGCGATGGTGCGCGCGCTGACCGAGCAGGCCCGCACGCTATGGCATGTCTCGAACTGGATGACCAACGAGCCGGCGTTGCGGCTGGCCAAAAAGCTGGTCGATGCGACGTTCGCCGAGCGCGTCTTCTTCTGCAACTCCGGCGCCGAGGCGAACGAGGCGGCGTTGAAGCTGGCGCGGCGTTACGCGCACGATCATTTCGGACCGGAGAAGTTTCGCGTGGTCTCGACGCTCAACGCGTTCCACGGACGAACGCTGTTCACCGTGACCGCCGGCGGCCAGGCCAAGTACTCGACCGGCTTCGGCCCCGCGCCGACCGGGTTCACCCACATCCGCTACAACGACGTCGCCGGCCTGGAAGCCGCGTTCGCCGAGGAAGGCGGCGACGACATCTGCGCGGTGATACTGGAGCCGATGCAAGGCGAGGGCGGAATGATGCCCGGCACGCCGGAATTCCTGGGCGCCGCGCGTCGATTGTGCGACGAGCACGACGCGCTATTGATTCTGGACGAGATCCAGAGCGGCATGGGTCGCACAGGCGCGCTGTTCTCCTACATGCAAAAAGGCATCGTGCCCGACATCCTGACCAGCGCCAAGGGCCTGGGCGGCGGCTTTCCCGTCGGGGCGATGCTGACCACGACCGAAATCGCGAGTGCGTTTTCGGTCGGCGTGCACGGCACGACCTACGGCGGCAACCCGCTGGCGTGCGCGGTGGCAGGCGCGGTGTTCGACGTGATCAACACCGTCGAGGTGCTCGACGGAGTCAAGGCACGGCACGCGCTGTTCGTCGAGGGCCTGCGCACGATCAACGGCCGGCGCGAGGTCTTCGCCGACATCCGCGGCGAAGGCGTCTGGATAGGCTGCGAGCTCCTGCCGCGCTGGCACGGCAAGGCTGCCGACGTGATGCGCGCCGCCAGCGACGCTGGACTGATCGTCCTGATGGCCGGTCCCGACGTCATCCGCATCGCGCCGTCGCTGGTGATCAGCCTCGACGAAATCCTCGAGGGACTGGCACGGCTCGAAACCGCGCTGGGCAAGGCGCTCACCTGAGCCTTGGCGGCGGGCGGCGGCGCACGGTGACGCGAACGCCCGATTCCGCCGCGCGCTGATGTTCACCGTCCGACCGATAGAGCAAGCCGATCTGCCTGCGCTGTTCGCGCTGTCGGAAAAAAGCGGCACGGGGCTGACGAGCCTGCCGGCCAATGCCGAGCGGCTGGGCTCGCGAATCGAGCGCTCTCTCGCGTCGTTCGCGGGAAGTGCCGGCAACGCCGACGCCTGTTATGTGTTCGTGCTGATCGACAGCGCGACGCAAGGCGTCGTCGGCATCAGCGCGATCGAAGGAGCGGTCGGGCTCGCCGAGCCCTGGTACAACTACCATGTCGGCACGCAAGTGCATGCCTCGCGCGAGCTCGGCGTCTATACCAGCGCGCCGACCTTGTTCCTCAGCAACGATCACACCGGAAACAGCGAGCTGTGCTCGCTGTTTCTGGACGCGCGTTACCGGCATGGCAAGAACGGACCGCTGCTCGCCAAGGCGCGCCTGTTGTTCATCGCCGAGTTCACCGATCGCTTCGCCCCGAAGATCATCGCCGAAATGCGCGGCCGGCTCGGCGCCGACGGCAAGAGCCCGTTCTGGGAAGGCCTGGGCCGCCATTTCTTCACCATCGAGTATTCGCGCGCCGACTACCTGACCGGCATCGGCCAGAAGGCCTTCATCGCCGAGTTGATGCCGCGCCATCCGGTGTACACGACGTTGCTGCCGGCGGACGCCCGTGCTGCGATCGGCGAAGTCCACGCCGATACGATGCCGGCGCGCGCGATGCTCGAGTCGGAAGGATTCCGCTACGAGGGCTACGTCGACATCTTCGATGCGGGCCCGACGCTCGAGTGCTTTCGTGACGACATCCACGCGGTGCGACAATCACAGGTTCTGCCGGTCAGCGTCGGCGAGGCGGACCCTGTCCCGGACAGCTTGAGCGAAGACGTTCTGTGGCTGGTCGCGAGCCGCGATTTCGCCGCGTTCCGCGCGATCCTCTGCCCGGCGCCGGCACGCATCGCCCAATTTCCGCTGCTGCCGCATGCGGCCGAGGCGCTCGGTGTGCGCGCCGGCGACTCGGTGCGCGCAGTTCCCTTGTCCCCGCGCGATCGCTAGCCCGCCGGCTCCGGACGCCACCGATGCCGAAGCGCGAAGCGGCCGCCGTCGAGGTCAATTTCGACGGCCTGCCCGGTCCGACGCACAACTACAGCGGGCTCGCGACCGGCAATCTCGCCTCCGAGCGCAACCGCCTTTCGGTCGCCAACCCCCGGCTCGCCGCGCTGCAGGGACTGGCCAAGATGAAGGCGCTCGCCGACCGCGGCTACCCGCAAGCGGTGCTGCCGCCGCACGAGCGGCCCGACCTGGCCGCGCTGCGCGCGCTGGGCTACCACGGCGATGACGCCTCGGTCATCGCGCGCGCCGCGCGCGACGACTCGCCGCTGCTCGCCGCGTGTTCGTCCGCGGCGGCGATGTGGGCTGCCAACGCCGCCACCGTCAGCCCGTCGGCCGACACCGCCGACCGCCGCGTGCATTTCACGCCGGCCAACCTCACCTCGCATTTCCACCGCGCGATCGAAGCGCCGACGACCACCCGGGTGCTGCGTGCGATCTTCGCCGACGAGGCTCGCTTTGCCGTGCACGAGCCGCTGCCGTCGGCCGCTCAATTCGGCGACGAAGGCGCGGCCAACCACACGCGATTCGCTTCAGACGCGACCGCTCCCGGCATCGAGCTCTTCGTCTACGGGCGGGTCGCGTACGCTACGGCGGCGAGCTCGCCATCGCGCTTTCCGGCGCGGCAGACGCGCGAAGCCTCGCAGGCGATCGCGCGGCGCCACGGCCTCGACCCGACGCGCACCTTGTTCGCCCAGCAGAACCCGGCGGCGATCGACGCCGGCGTATTCCACAACGACGTGATCGCCGTCGGCAACGAGGCAGTGCTGTTCTGTCACGAAAGCGCGTTCGTCGACGCAGCAGGCATTGCTCGCCGATCTCTCGGCCGCGGTCGGCGCGGCGTTCACGCCGATCGTCGTCCCGGCGGCGGAAGTAAGCGTCGAGCGGCGGTGGCGACGTACCTGTTCAACAGCCAGCTGCTGACGCGCGCCGACGGCGGCATGCTGCTGGTCGCGCCGGCCGAATGCGTCGAGGATCCGTCGGTCGGCGCGTATCTGGCGCGGCTCGTCGCCTCGGGCGGACCGATCCGGGAAATTCTGACCTTCGATCTGCGGCAGAGCATGAGAAACGGCGGCGGTCCGGCGTGCCTGCGCCTGCGCGTCGCGCTCACGGCCGCCGAACGCGCCGCGATCCGCGCCAACGTGTGGCTGGACGATGCGCTGCACGCGGCGCTGGTCGCATGGGTCGAGAGAAATTATCGCGACCGGCTCGCACCGGCGGATCTCGCGGACCCTGCCCTGCTCATCGAAGGACGGCGCGCGCTCGACGAGTTGTCGGCGCTGCTTCGACTGGGCAGCGTCTATCCGTTCCAGCGCAGCGCTTGAGTTCCGATCGAGCGCTAGCAGGCTCCCGCCATCACTCCCCGTTCGCGGCGAGCCGGAACAACAGCGGAACCTCGAGCGTCTTCGCATGCGAGACGCCATGCGCCCACAGCCCGTCTTCGCCCCAGCAGTCGCCATGATCGGCGCAAACGATCACCGTGCCGTCGGCGAAACGCTCGAGCAGCGGCACCAGCGCCGCATCGCAGTATTCGATGCATGCGACTTGCCGCCGCCTCGCCTCGACGGCGTCATTGTTGTTGCCGAACGGCACCGATGGGTTGTAGGCGCCATCCCAGGGCGCGCCATCGTGCCAGTACGGAAGGTGCGTCTCGGCCAGGTTGAGAAAGACGAACGGGGGCGCGCCCGGCTTGACCTTCAGCAGCGTGTTGTCGATCCACTTGATCTGCTTTTTCAGATGCGCTCCCCCGGCGAAGCCGAAGGCGTCGAAGTCCTCGCTCAACACGCGCCCGGTCGGATGCTCGGGATTGAACCAGTTCACCGCGCCGCTGCCGATCGTCCGGTAGCCTCGATTCTTCAGGCCGTCGATGATGTTGCGACCAGTCAGCGTCATGTACGGCGCGACGACGCCGGGATCGCCGCCACCGTCCATGCGAAAAATCTTCCCGTACTTCGGATTCGCATACGGCTCGCGGCGAAGCGGGTCGCCGGGCGTGAATCCCATGAAAAACGCGGCGTGCGAGGCGAAGGTGAAGTGCGATGGCGCCTGCGCGCGCACCAGCGGCCCGATTGCGCTCAGGTTCGGTGTCTTCGCCTCGACAAAGGCGTCGTAGCGGCACGAATCGAGCGTGACGAAGAGGATCGGCGGCAACATGATCTTCGGAAGTGGAGCCCGGACTTTGGACACGACCTGGCCGCGCATTTTACCGCAGCCGACATGTGAGCCGGCGTCAACTCCGGCTCACATGTCTAGTCGATCAGCGGGTCGGGCAGCGTGCGGTGCCGGCGCACCGGCGACCACAGCACGGCGGCGGCCGACAGCAATAGCCCGAGCATGCCGACGGCGAGCAAGGTCGAGCGCAGCCCGATCTGCAGTCGCCAGCGCGCCTCCGACCAGCGAGCCGATCGGCGCGGATGCGACGGTGACAAAACGCATCGTCGCGGTCATGCGTCCGAGCAGCCGGTCGGGCGTGATCGCCTGCCGCAGCGACAGATAGTTGATCGCGTACAGGATCGCGCCGAAGTCGAACACCAGCATCGCCACGCCGAGCAGCAAGCCCGCGAGCCACGGCGGTCCGCCGATCAGGCCGTACGCTTGCCAGCCGAAAGCCGACAGGATCAGCCCGTGGACGATCACCGGGCCGATACCGAACCGCGCCGACAAGCGCTCGGCCGAAGCCGACGCGATAACGCAGCCGGCACCGCCGAAGACGTAGGCCAGGCCGATCGCTCCGGCCGACAGGCCGAGATCGCGCGTCGCGAACAGGATCAGCACGGCGACCTGCATGTGATGCAGGAACTGCCATATCCCCGCCAGCCAGGCGAGACCCCACAGCGTGCGATTGCCCCAGACGAGCTTCAACCCCTCGCCGATCTCCGCCACACGCCGCCGTTGACGCCATCGCGTGCGACGTCGTTGGGGGCCTTGATCCGGCGCAGCATCATGGCGGAGGCGAAAAACGTCATCGCATCGAGCGCGATCGCGAACGGCGCGGTCAGCACATGGATCAGCCCTCCGGCGATGCCAGGCCCGATCAGCGCCGCCGAGGTTTCACCCAGGGTCACCTTGGCGTTGGCCTCGACCAGGCGCTTGCGGCCGGCCATCTGCGCCAGCAGCACCTGGTAGGCGGCGCCGCCGACGACGTTCTGCATGCCGCACAGGAAACCGACGGCGAACAGAATTTCCATCGACAGCACGCCGAACCAGGCGGTGATCGGAATCGCGAGCAGCGCAATCCCCCGCCCGACGTCCGCGGCGATGATCACCGGCAGCTTGCGCACGCGGTCGAGCAGCACGCCCGCGTGCAGGCTGAACAGCGCGAACGGCAGCGTCTCGAGCGCGACCAGGATGCCCATTTGCATCGGCGTCGCGTTGAGCAGCAGCGCCGCAGTCAACGGCAGCGCCAGATTGGTGATCTGCGCGCCGAACGAGGTGACGGTCAGCGACAGCCAAAGCCTCCGGAAGCTCGCGGAAAGCCAAAGGCCGCCGAAGTTGCGGCGAAACCAGTGCTGTAATTTATCGGTATCGTTCATCATCGTTTCCTCCGGCCGCGGCTTATCAAAAGCGCGGCCGCCGGTCTATCGCCACCGGCGAGAAACGAAACGCGGGAAAACCCGGATCCCGATTCCCGCCGAGCCCGGCGGGAATGCCCGGGCTAAGGTCGCGACAGCGGCATCCCCGGCCCGAAGGCGGGGAAATGCGCGCCGGAAGGAAACTTTCCTGCGAACGCGCGCGCCGCGATCGCAATCGCGGTGACGAAGGTCGTCGGCGTTCTGGTCATGGCAGGAGCGTCCCTGAAGAGTGGTTGAAGTCGACGCCAGTGTACGCGAGATCGCCTCGGCGGCGCAATCGCGATCGCGCATCGCACGCGCGCGCGCCGCCGACTGTGTCGTATTTGTGCGACGAATCGTTGCGCCGCTGCAGCGAAGTCGCGCGGTCAGCGGTCAGCCACCTGCCGCCTTGCGCTTCAGGTCGATGTCGTAGTACTGCCAGGGATGCACATAGAACGTGTTGTATTTGTAGCCTTGCAGCCACGGCTGCACGAGAATGGTCTCGCGCCGATAGACGCTCAACTGCCAAGGCGCGTAGGCGGTGACGAGCTCGGACAGGCGGTGAAATAGCTTCAGGCGCTCGGGGCCCTCGGGCATCAAGCGGGCGCGGGCGAACAGCGCGTCGAATTCGGGCAGGCGGAAGCGCGACAGATTCTGATCGCCGGCGTTCGGCCCGTACAGCAGATCGAAGAAGTCGACGCCGTTCGGCGTCGAGCTCGTATTCGGCCAGCGTCCACATCTGCAGCTTGCCGGCGCGCCCCATCTTCAAAAGGTCCGGCCACTTCTGCTTGACGAATTCGATGCGCAGGCCGACGGCGGCGAGGCTCTTTTGCCACAGCTCGTCGTACTGCCGGTCGCTGCTCGACGGCGGCGAGGCCAGCGACAGCACCAGCGGCTTGCCGTCGGGCAGGTCGCGCCAGCCGTCGCCGTCGCGATCGATGTAGCCGAACTTGTCGAGCAGCGCCTTCGCGCCGGCGACGTCGTAGCGCGCGTAGCCGCGTGAAATTCGGGTCGTGTCCGTTCGACATTCGGCGGCAATCGGCTGCGTCGACGGCACGGCCTGTCCCTGGCGCGACGATGCGTATCTCCTCGTCGACGTTGTAAGCCATGCTGATCGCGCGGCGCAGCGCGATCTTGTCGGTGGTGTAGCCGCCGACGACCGGGTCCTCCATGTTGAAGTACGTGTACACGATCGCGGGCTGGATGCCGGTGCCGACGCCGATGCCGCTGCTTGGCGAGATCGGGCTTGAGCTTGCCGTCCGCATCCAGCACGTTCCAGATCAGCTCGTTCGGGATCTGCAGGTAGTCGAGGTCCCCGCTCTGGAACGCGAGCAGGCGCGGATTCGATTCCTCCATGATGCTGATCTCGATCCGGCCGATCATCGGAATCTTCTTGCCGCGCATGGTCGCGAGCAGTGCCTTGTCTGCGGGATCGGTGCTGTCGGGATAGCTCTGGTCGCGAAAGCCCGGATTCGCCTCCGAGCAGATGCGCTGCCCGCGACGCCACTCCTTCAGCCGGTACGGCCCCGTGCCGACCGGATTGGCCATCGTCCAGCCGCTGGCGTCGCCGTACGCCTCGATGACTTCGCGCGCGACCGCCGCGGTCGTTGATCGTCGTCAGGTCGGACAGCAGACGTATACTCGGGTTGATCGAGCTTGAGCCGGATCGTGTAGCGGTCGATCGCCTGCAGGCCTTCGATCGGCGCGTCGTAGTCGAACTTGCCCGGTCTTTTTCGCGGCCGCGATCGGCGCCGCGATGCCGCCAACGATCTGCCGTCGAAAACCGCGAGCGCCGGCGAGCGCGTCTTCGGGTCGAGGATGCGCTTCCACGAATAGACGAAATCGGCGGCCGTGAGCTCGCGCTTCTTTCCCTTGAACGCCGGATCGTCGGCGAAGTAGATGCCCGGGCGCACCTTGATCGTCCAGGTCTTGCCGTCGGCGGACACCTCGGGCAGCGCCACCGCGACGCTGGGCACCAGCTTGTACGGACGCGCCAGAAGATCGTAGACGTAGAGCGTGTCGAAGATCGCGCGGTTGACGTAGTTGCGAATACAGATCGTTCACGGCGGCCGGATCGAAGCCCGTCTCGGCGATCGGCAACGCGACGTGCAGGACCTTGTCCGGATCGGCGGCGAGTGCGCTGGAGCCCACGGACAGCGTCAGCACGAGCGCAAGTCCGCGCGCCAGGACGCGGATGCGAGTCGCGAGTCACCGGGCTATCCGTTGAAGTGCGGCGGCGCGGCGCGTCACGTCGATGTCGAGATATTGCCAAGGATGCTGCTGGATCGGGTTGTGCTTGTAGCCCGACGAGCCACGGCTGCAGCAGCGCGTTTTCGTAGCGGTAGATCGTCACCGCCCATGGCGCGTATGTGCCGATCAGCTCGGTCATCCGCCGGATCAGCTTCGTCGCGCTCGGGTCCGTCCGGCAACGGCGCGGGCCGCTCGTAGAGATTGTCGTACTCGGGAAGCTTGAAGCGAGGCAGGTTGGAGAATCCGGCGTTGCTCGCCGTAGAGCAGCCCGAGGAACCCGAAACCTTCCGGCTGTCACGCTGATGTTCGCCGCCTGCCACATCTGCAGCTGCCCGAGCCGTGCCATCTTGAGCAGGTCCGGCCACTTCTGCTTGACGAACTCGACGCGCAAGCCGACCGCGGCCAGATTGCGCTGCCACAGCTCGTCCTACTGGCGCGCCAGCGTGTCCGGCGGCGACGAAAAGCGCAAGGTCAACGGCCGGCCGTCGGGCGCCTCGCGCAGCCGTCGCCGTCGCGATCGACGTAGCCGAACTTGTCGAGCAGCGCCGGGCACCCGCGGCGTCGTACGTCGACCCGGCTTGTCGATTCTCGCGATCGTAGCCGCTGACGTTGGGTGGAATGGACTGTGTCGCCGACGGGCCTGGCCGTGCCTGATCACCCGTGCGTCCTCCTCCGCGTTGTAAGCCATCGCGATCGCGCGGCGCAGTGCGATCCTGTCGTTGGTGTAACCGCCGACGACTGGGTCTTCCATGTTGAAGGCGAGTACAGGTGATCACGGGTTGCGCATCGCGCTCGAGGCGAATGCCTGCCTGCAGCGAACCGCTGCTTGAGCTTGTTGCCTGGGTCGAGCACGTTGCTCGACGAGGTCGGGCGGCACCGAGCAGGTAATCGAGGTCGCTGCTCGAACGAGAGCAGGCGCGGATTCGCTTCCTCGATGACGCTGATCTCGATGCGTCCGATCATCGGCATCCGCTTGCCCTGCGAGCCTCTGCGACCAGCGCGCTGTCGGCGCTGTCGCTGCTCGCCGGGTAGCGCTCTTCGCGAAAGCCGGGATTGGCTTCGAGCACGATCTGCTGGCCGCGGCGCCACTCGCGTCAGCCGGTACGGACCGGTGCCGACCGGATTCGCCATCGTCCATCCGCTGGCGTCGCCGTAGGCTTCGACGACTTCGCGCGCGACCGCGGCGCTGCCGACGATGGTGAGGTTGGACAGCAGCTCGGCGTCGGGGAAGTTGAGCTTGCAGGCGCAACGTATAGCGGTCGAGCGCCCTGCAAGCCTTCGATCGGCAGCGTCGTAGTCGAACTTGCCGGTCTGTCTTCGCCTTGGCCACGACCGCGTCGGCGCCGACGAAGCGCCCGTCGAACACGTTCAACGAGTTCGAGCGCATCGCGGGATCGAGCGATGCGCTTCCAGCGAATACACGTAGTCCGCGGCGGTGAGCTCGCGCTTCCTGCCCTTGAACACCGGATCGTCGGCGAAGTAGATGCCCGGCTTGATCCTGATCGTCCACGTCTTGCCGATCGGCTGAGATGTCGGGCAGCGCGGCCGCGGTGTTGGGAACCAGCTTGTAACGGCCGCGCAGATAGTCGTAGCTGTACAGCGCATCGAAGATGACGCGGTTGACGTAGTTCGAATAGACGTCGCCCGCCGCCTGCGGGTCGAAGCCGGTCTCGGCGACCGGGATCGCCACGCGCAGCACCTTGGCGGGATCCGCGGCGTACGCCGGCGCGACGCCGCTGCGATCGCGAGCAAAGCGACACCGCGAGCGCCGCCGCCAGGTCGACGCCAGCGGCGCGCGAGCGTCGGCACCTTACAGCAGCTTTTCGATGTCGGCGGCGATCGCCTCGGGCTCGACCTTCGGCGCGTAGCGCTCGACCACCTTGCCGTTGCGGTCGACCAGGAACTTGGTGAAGTTCCACTTGATCGCCTCGGAGCCCAGCAGGCCCGGCTTCGCCGTCTTCAGGTACTCGTACAAGCGGCGCGGCGTTCTCGCCGTTGACGTCGATCTTGGCGAACATCGGAAAGGTCACGCCGTAGTTGACCTCGCAGAACGACTCGATCTCCTCCTCGCTCCCGGGCTCCTGCGCGCCGAACTGGTTGCAGGGAAAGCCGAGAACTTCCAGGCCGCGTGCGTGCATCTTCTTGTACAGCGCCTCGAGACCCTTGTACTGCGGCGTGAAGCCGCACTTGCTCGCGGTGTTGACGATCAGCAGCACCTTGTCCTTGTATTCGGTCGAGCGACTGCGGCTTGCCGTGGATGTCGGTCATCGAGAAATCGTAGACGATCTGCTCATCGGTGAGCTCTTCCGGAAAATGCGATGGCGAGATTATGCGCTGCCGCCGTCCGGCTTGCGAGCGCCCACCTCGCCAATGCGGTCCCGCGGCGGGCCGAAGCCGCCGCCGCCCGGCGTCTGGACGACGAACACGTCGCCGGTTGCATCTCGACCTGGAACGTCGCGCCGAATTCCTCGCGTCGCCGTCGCTGCGCTCGACCCAGTTGCGGCCCGGCTCGCCCGCGTCGCCGCCGGCGACGCCCGAACGGCGGGACCCGCCGGCGGTTGGCGAGCATCACCGCGGTCATCGGCTCGAGGAAGCGCACGCGCCGCTCGCCGCCGTCGCCGCCGCGATGCGCGCCGGCGCCGCCGCTGCCGGCGCGAATGCGAAACTCGTCGAGCCGCACCGGAAAGCGCCACTCGAGCACCTCGGGATCGGTCAGACGCGAGTTGGTCATGTGCGTCTGCACGACGCTCGCGCCGTCGAAGTCCGGCCCGGCGCCCGAGCCGCCGGAGATCGTCTCGTAGTACTGATAGGTCGTCGTTGCCGAAGGTGAAATTGTTCATCGTGCCCTGCGACGCGGCGAGCACGCCGAGCGCGCCGTAGAGCGTGTCGGTGATCGCCTGCGACGTCTCGACGTTGCCGGCGACGACCGCGGCCGGATAGCGCGGCGAGAGCATCGATCCTTCCGGGAATGACGATGTCGAGCGGCTTCAGGCACCCGGCGTTCATCGGGATCTCGTCGTCGACCAGCGTGCGGAACACGTACAGCACCGCCGCCTTGCACACCGCCGACGGCGCGTTGAAGTTGGTCGGCTGCTGCGCGCTCGTCCCGGTGAAATCGATCACCGCCTTCGCGTCCTGCCTTGTCGATCGAGATCGTGACGGCGATTTTCGCGCCGCTGTCCATCTCGTACTCGAAGTGGCCGTCGGTCAGCACGTCGAGCACGCGCCGCACCGCCTCCTCGGCGTTGTCCTGCACGTGCTTCATGTACGCGCGCACGACCGGCGAGGCCGAAATGCGCGACCATCCGCTTGAGCTCGTCGATGCCCTTCGCGCACGCCGCGACCTGCGCCCGCAGGTCGGCGAGATTCTGGTCGACGTTGCGCGACGGATAGCGTCCCGAGCGCCAGGATCGCGCGCATTTCGTCGTCGAGAAAGCGGCCCTGCGCGACCAGCTGCACGTTGTCGAGCAGCACGCCCTCCTCGTCGACGTGGGTCGAATCCGGCGGCATCGATCCCGGCGTCGTTCCTCCGATGTCGGCGTGGTGGCCGCGCGACGCGACGTAGAACTCCGGGCGAACGGCGACTGCTCCGCGCTCGGCATCGCTCGCCTCGTCGAGGAAAACCGGCGCGATCACCGTGACGTCGGGCAGATGCGTGCCGCCGTTGTACGGCGCGTTGAGCACGAACACATCGCCCGGCTGCATCGTGCCGGCGCGGCGGTCGATGATCGTCCTGACGCTCTCGCCCATCGAGCCCAGGTGCACCGGCATGTGCGGCGCGTTGGCGATCAGGTTGCCTTCGGCGTCGAACAGCGCGCAGGAGAAATCGAGTCGCTCCTTGATGTTGACCGAGTACGCGGTGTTGGCGAGCGTCACGCCCATCTGCTCGGCGATCGCCATGAAAAGATTGTTGAACACCTCGAGCAGCACCGGGTCGGCGCTGGTGCCGATCGCATGCGCGCGCTCGATCGGCGTCGTCCGCTCGAGGACCAGGTGATCGCGCGCGGTCAGCGTCGCCTGCCAGCCCGGCTCGATCACCGTCGTCGCGTTTTTCTCGGCGACGACCGCGGGACCGGCGATCGCGTCGCCCGGGCCGCAGCTCGGCGCGGGCGTACACCGGCGCCTGCGTGCCATGCGCCGCCGGTGTACACGCGGTTGATCGTCGCGGCTCGCAATGCGTCCGGCGCGCGGCGGGAACGACGGCGCCGTCTCGTCGGTCTTCGCCGCCGCGCCGATCGCCTCGACCGCGGCGGCCTCGATGATCAGCGCCTTGCCGGGCATCAGGAAGCCGTACTGCGTCCGGTAGCGCTGCTCGAAGTCGGCGACGAGCGCGGCAACGTCGGGTCGACTGCCGCGCGGGCGCCGGTCTGCCGCGATCGGCGCCGAAGCCGATCTCCAGCGTGGTATCGGTGCCGTCGTATTTGAGATGCAGCGAGCGCTTGACGGCGATCGCGGCGGCGGCGATGCCTTGCGCGGCGACTTCGTCGCGAGCGACGCGCGCGAGCTCGTCGAACACGGCTCGACGTCGGCGAGCGCCGCTTCCGACAGCGGCGCCTCGACCGCGCGCTGGCGCAGCGCGCGCACGTCGGCAAGCCCCATCCCGTACGCGGACAGCACGCCGGCCAGCGGATGGATGAACACGCGCGTCATGCCCAGCGCGTCGGCGACGGCGCAGGCATGCTGGCCGCCGGCGCCGCCGAAGCAGCACAGCGTGTACTCGGTGACGTCGTAGCCGCGCTCGACCGAGATGTGCTTGATCGCGTGCGCCATGTTGTCGACGGCGATCTGCAGGAAGCCCTCGGCGATCGCTTCCGGCGTTCGCCGGTGTCCGGACCTGGCCGCGACGTCGGCGGCCAGCGCGGCGAAACGCTCGCGCACGACGGCGGCGTCGAGCGGCAGGTCGCCGTGCGGGCCGAACACGTGCGGAAACAACGCAGGATCGATCTTGCCGACCATCACGTTGCAGTCGGTGACGGTCAGCGGGCCGCCGCGGCGATAGCACGCGGGCCCCGGATTGGCGCCGGCCGATTGCGGGACCGACGCGAAAGCGCGCGCCGTCGAACGTGCAGATCGAGCCGCCGCCGGCGGCGACGGTATGGATGCTGCATCATCGGCGCGCGCAGCCGCACGCCGGCGACCTCGGTGACGAACGCGCGCTCGTACTCGCCGGCGTAATGCGTGACGTCGGTCGACGTGCCGCCCATGTCGAAGCCGATGATCCGGTCGAATCCCGCCTGCCGCGAGACCTGCACCGCGCCGACGATGCCGCCGGCGGGACCCGACAGGATCGCGTCCTTGCCCTGGAAGCGATGCGCGTCGGTCAGGCCGCCGCTCGACTGCATGAATTGCAGCCGCGGTCCTTCGGCGCTCGAAGACCGCGACGGCCCGAGCAGATCGCGCTCGACCTCGCCGACATAGCGGCGCAGGATCGGCGACAGATAGGCATCGACCACCGTCGTGTCGCCGCGCGAGACGAGCTTCATCAGCGGGCTGACTTCGTGGCTGACCGAAACCTGCGTGAAGCCGATCGTCGCGCGCCAGCGCCGCGAGCCGCTGCTCGTGCTCCGGATAGCGATAGGCGTGCATCAGCACGATCGCGCAGGCGCGAATGCCGTCGGCGTACGCGGCGCGCAGCGCGACTTCCGCCGCGCGCGAGGTCGAGCGCGCGCACGACCTCGCCGTGCGCGCCGATACGCTCGTCGATCTCGATCGACGCGCTCGTAGAGCATCGTCGGCAGCTCGATGCGGCGCACGAACAGCTTCGGCCGGTTCTGATAGGCGATGCGCAACGCATCGCCGAAGCCGCGGGTGATCGCCAGCACCGTGCGTTCGCCGCGGCGCTCGAGCAGCGCGTTGGTCGCGACCGTCGTGCCCATTTTCACGGCCTCGATCGTCTCGACCGGAATCGGCGCGCCGGGCGGCAGGCCGAGCAGCTCGCGGATGCCCGCGATCGCGGCGTCGCGGTAACGCTCGGGGTTCTCCGACAGCAGCTTGTGCGTCACGAGCGTGCCGTCCGGCCGCCGCGCGACGATGTCGGTGAACGTGCCGCCGCGGTCGATCCAGAATTGCCAGCGGGCCTGCGGGGAATCGGTCATCGGAAAGGGGATTGCCGGGCAAGTTCGTCACTTGGCGAGGCCGTCGCGCCGAAGGCCATTATATCGGCGCCTCGCCTTGCGCTAAGCGGTTTCGCGCCACCGGCCGATATGATACAAATGCACGAGTCCTAAGCGCGCACCGCGGGCGCGTGTTCCCCGCGCGCGAGATTCGCTTGCCACCGTCTTCGAGACGCAGGAGATTTCCGATGAAAAGGGTTCAGATCCTTACCGCCGCGATCGGCCTGTCGGTCGCGCTGGCTGCGGCGGCGCAAACCAAGTGGGACATGCCGACCGCCTACCCGGCGACCAACTTCCATACGGAGAACATCCTCCAGTTCGTCGCCGACGTCGACAAGGCGACCGGCGGCAAGCTCAAGATCACCGTGCACGCCAACGCAGTCGCTGTTCAAGGCGAACGAGATCAAGCGTGCGGTGCAGGGCAACCAGGCGCAGGCCGGCGAGATCCTGCTGGTCAACTTCGAAAACGAGGACCCGATGTTCGGCATCGACGGCGTCCCGTTTCTGGCCACCGGCTACGGCGACGCGATGAAGCTGGCCAAGGCATCGAGGAAAGCGCTGGAGGAAAGGCTCGCCAAGCAGGGCATCAAGCTGCTGTACACGGTGGCATGGCCGCCGCAGGGCATCTATACCAACAGGACCTTGAACAGCGTCGCCGACATGAAGGGACTCGAAATGGCGCGCCTACAGTCCGGCGACCTCGCGCATCGCCGAGCTGGTCGGCGCGCAGCCGGTGACCGTGCAGGCCTCGGAGCTCACGCAGGCGCTCGCCACCGGCGTCGTCGACTCGTACATGTCGTCGCCGTCGACCGGGTTCGACACCAAGACCTACGAGAGCATCAAGACCTTCTACGACACCCAGGCCTGGCTGCCGAAGAACGCGGTGATCGTCAACCAGCAGGCATTCGGCGCGCTGGACAAGGCGACGCAAGATGCCGTGCTCAAGGCCGCTGCCGACGCCGAAGTGCGCGGCTGGAAAGCCTCGGAGGAAAAGAACAGCTGGTACATCGATCAGCTGAAGCAAAAAGGCATGACCATCGTCAAGCCGAGCGCGCAGCTCGCTGCCGATCTGAAGAAAGTCGGCGATACGATGCTTCAGGAATGGCTCAAGAAAGCCGGTCCCGACGGACAGGCCGCCGTCGACGCGTTCAGGAAGATGTGACCGCTCCGCCCCCGTTCCCACAGGCGGGAATCCGGCAGCCTCGAGCGTCCCGGTAACGATGCGCCGTTCGCTTGACGCGCTCTACAACGCCGCCGCATATCTGGCGGCGTTGTTCCTGGTCGGCACGCTAGTGATGGTGCTGCTGGGCATCTTCGGCCGGCTGCTGAGTTTCCAGGTGCGCGGTACCGATGCCTACGCCGGCTACCTGATGGCCGGTGCCGGCTTTCTCGCGCTGGCGCATACGCTGATGCGCGGCGAGCACATCCGCGTCACGCTGGTGCTGGAGCACGCCGGTGCGACCGGCAAGCGGTGGCTCGAGCGATGGTCGCTCGCGGCCGCCGCCGTGCTGTCGTCGGCGTTCGCATGGTACAGCGTGCGGCTCGCCTGGCAGTCGTACCAGTTCCACGACATGTCCACCGGCAACGACGCGACGCCGCTGTGGATTCCGCAGCTTTCGATGGCTGTCGGCAACGTCGTCCTTGTGATCGCATTTGTCGACCTTTTGCTCGCCGCGATTTACGGCGGTCGCGAGCCCGCACCGCGCGCCGATGAGCCGGCGCACGTCGAGTAGCGATGGACCTGCTGATCACAACCTTGCTGATCGTCGCGCTGTTCGTCCTGCTCGGCAGCGGCGTCTGGATAGGCATCGCGCTGGCCGGTGTCGCGTGGATCGGGATGGAGCTGTTTTCGTCGCGTCCGGCGGGCGACGCGATGGCAGTGACGGTCTGGGGCTCGGCGTCGTCGTGGACGCTGACCGCGCTGCCGCTGTTCATCTGGATGGGAGAAATCCTGTTCCGCACCCGACTTTCCGAGGACATGTTCAAAGGTCTGGCGCCGTGGCTCGAGCGCGTGCCCGGCAGGCTGCTGCACACCAACATCATCGGATGCACGATCTTCGCCGCGGTCTCGGGATCCTCGGCGGCGACTTGCGCGACGATAGGCAAGATGACGCTGCCCGAGCTCAAGAGCCGCGGCTATCCGGATGCCATCACCATCGGCACGCTCGCAGGCGCGGGTACGCTCGGGTTGCTGATCCCGCCTTCGATCATCATGATCGTCTACGGCGTCGCCGCCAACGTCTCGATCTCGCACCTGTTCATCGCCGGCGTCGATACCCGGCCTGTTGCTGGCTTCGTTGTTCTCCGGGTACATCGTCGTCTGGGCGCTGCTGCATCCGGACCAGGTGCCGGCCATCGCCGAACGAACGACGATCGCACAGAAGCTCCACGCGTCGCGGCATCTGATTCCGATCGTTCTGCTGATCGTGCTGGTGCTGGGCTCGATCTACGCCGGCATCGCGACCGCGACCGAGGCGGCTGCCTTCGGCGTCGTCGGCGCGCTGTTGATTTCCGCCGTGCAGGGATCGTTGACCCGCGCCACGTTCGGCGCCAGCCTGATGGGAGCGACGCGCCTGTACTGCATGATCGCGCTGATCCTTTCGGGCGCCGCGTTCCTGACGCTGGCGATGGGCTACATCGGCCTGCCGCGGCACCTGGCCGAGTGGATCGGCGGTCTCGGCCTTACCAGGCTCGAGCTGATCGTCGCGCTGATGATCTTCTACATCATCCTCGGCTGCTTCCTCGACGGCATTTCGATGGTCGTGCTGACGATGGGCGTCATTTTGCCGACGGTCGAAAAGGCTGGGATCGATCTGGTCTGGTTCGGCATCTTTATCGTGCTGGTCGTCGAGATGGCGCAGATCACGCCGCCGGTCGGGTTCAACCTGTTCGTGCTGCAGGGCATGACGCAAAGGCAGATCACCTGGATCGCCCGCCAGGCGCTGCCGATGTTCTTCCTGATGATCGCGGCGACCCTGCTGATCTACTTTGTCCCGCAGCTGGTAGGCTATCTGCCGCAGCAGATGAAATTCCATTGAGGATGCCTATACGTCAATGCGCGCCCCTGTGAGTCACGGCTATGCGGCGAAGCTGGCCGCGCCGTTCGCGGTGCTCGGCATCCGCACGTCGGGCGGTGCGGTCACCGGCATCGAATACCTGCCGAAGGACGAGCGTGCGCAGGCGCCTGCCAATGCGCTCGCCGAGCGCGCGTGCCGGCAGCTCCAGCGCTATTTCGCCGATCCCGAATTCCGCTTCACGCTGCCGCTCTCCCCCGCCGGCACCGCATTCCGCCGCAAGGTCTGGGACGCACTGGCGGACATCCCGGTTGGCGAGTCGCGCACCTACGGCGAGCTTGCGCGCAGCCTCCATACGGCGCCGCGCGCGGTGGGCGGCGCCTGCGGCGCCAACCCGATCGCGCTGGTCATTCCGTGCCACCGCGTCGTCGGCAGCCAGGGCTCGCTGGGCGGCTTCATGGGTACGACCGACGGCGACCCGATCGCGATCAAGCGCTGGCTGCTGACGCACGAAGGCTATCGCTTCGGGCAATAGCCGGATGCGGACCGCCGCCGAGCTGATCGACGCGTTCTGCGACCAGGTCTGGCTGCAGGACGGGCTCGCCGCATCGAGCCTCGCGAGCTACAGGCGCGATCTCACCGCCTGGTCGGCGTGGCTCGAACGCCACGCGCACAAGAGTCTGCTGGCGGCCGAGCGAACCGACGTCGAGGCCTTCCTCGCCGCACAATTCCAGACCAAGGCGAAGATCGCCTCGATCAATCGGCGACTGTCGACCTTGCGCCGCTTTTATCGGCTGAATGCGGCGCAGGCGACGATAGCCGCCGACCCGACCTTGCGCGTCAAGTCGCCGAAGCTGCCGCGCAGCCTGCCGCGCAATCTGTCGGAGGATCAGGTCGCCGCGCTGCTCGGCGCGCCCGATCCGGAGACGCCTCTCGGCTTGCGCGACCGCGCGATGCTCGAGACGCTGTACGCGACCGGCCTGCGCGTCTCCGAGTTGGTCGGGCTCAAGCTGTCGCAGGTAAGCCTCGACATGGGCGTCGTGCGCGTGCTGGGCAAGGGCAACAAGGAGCGGCTGGTCCCGCTGGGCGAAGAGGCGATCGACTGGCTGAAGCGCTACTGCGCGACCGCGCGCGCCGAGCTCGGCGGCGACGCGAAGGCCGAGGCGGTATTCGTCACTGCACGCCGCGGCCCGATGACGCGGCAGGCGTTCTGGCAATTGATCAAGCGGCACGCCGTGACCGCCGGCATCGCGCGCACCGCGCTGTCGCCGCATACGCTGCGCCACGCGTTCGCGACGCACCTTCTGAACCACGGCGCCGACCTCCGCGTCGTGCAACTGCTGCTCGGGCATTCGGATATCACGACGACGACGATCTACACCCACGTGGCGCGCGAGCGGCTGAAGCAGCTGCACCACCGCCACCATCCGCGCGGCTGATCGCGCCGGATCGCCCGCCTTCCCGCCGACGCGCCGATGATGTCCGCCCGCGATCGAACTTTGCACTGGTTGCGCGCCCTCGCCGGCAAGCCGCCGAGCAGAGATCGTCCTGCCGCGCCCGCCGCCGCCGACCTGGTCGCGTTTCGCTGCAATATCTGCGGCGCCGCCTGCCGTGTCGCGCCCGCGTCGATTTCGCGCGAGACGCCCTCGTGCGCCGCCTGCGGCTCGACGGTGCGGATGCGTGCCATCGTCCATCTTTTGACCTGCGAGCTCTTCGGCCGCAGCGTGGCTCTGCCCGACCTGCCGCAACGGCCGGATCTCGTCGGCATCGGGTTGTCCGACTCGCCCGCGTACGCGTTACCTCTGGCGAAGAAACTCGGCTACACCAATACCTATTTCCACACCGAGCCGCGGCTCGACATCGCCGACGTGCCCAAGCATCGCGCCGCCGAGGCGGACTTCATCATCGCCAGCGACGTATTCGAGCATGTGGCGCCGCCGGTCGCGCGCGCGTTCGCCAATGCACGACGGCTGCTGAAGCCAGGCGGCGTGCTGATTTTTTCGGTGCCGTTTTCGCTCGCTGCCGACACCGTCGAGCACTTCCCCGCGTTGCACAACTATCGACTGATCGAGTCCGGTGGGTCCTGGCGGCTGGAAAACCGCACGTCGGACGGACGCGACGAGGTCTTCACCGATCTCGTCTTTCACGGCGGCCCCGGCACGACCTTGGAGATGCGGCTTTTTTCGCGTGCCGGGCTGGAGCACGCATTCACCGACGCCGGATTCGCGCGCATGCGCATCGCCGATGAGGCGTGTCCAGAGCACGGCATCGTCTGGCCGGAGCCGTGGTCGGTGCCGATGGTTGCCTATGCGTCCTGACGACGCTTCGCGCGGAGCGCCGATTACTGCGGGCGCGAGGGCGCTCGCCCGCCGCGTTCGCAATCGCCTCCGGCGCACCTTGTCGCCGCTCCTTGTCGGTCGGTCAAGCAGCAAGCCTGCAATCGCCGGAGACGTTGCGCCTGAGGACGGCTACCAGCAGCGCATTGCCGCGGAGCGCCAGAATTTCGATGCGTGCGTGGAAGTCCACGACCTGCCGCCGATATTCCACTACTGGTCGAATCGGTATCTGCGGCCGCGCCTCGAAGCCGTCGGCATCAGCGATCCCGATGCTTTTTTTACGAAGTATGTTGCTGAATGCTACGGCCGTGGCGTCGACAGGCGGCGGTTCGTCAGCATCGGGGCCGGCAATTGCGGTTCCGAAGTCCGGCTCGCACGCGCATTGATCAACGCGGGTTGCAATGATTTTGTGATCGAATGCCTCGAATTGAACGAGCGCATGCTGGAACGCGGCAGGCAGCTGGCGCAGGCCGATGGTCTCGCCGACAAAGTCGTTCCGCTGCAAGCCGACTTCAACGAATGGCAACCGGTTGGACGCTACGACGGCATCATCGCCCACCAGTCGCTGCATCACGTGGTCGCGCTCGAGCGCCTGTTCGATGCCGTCGGAGCCGCGTTGGCGCCGCATGGAAGGTTCATCGTCTCCGACATGATCGGGCGCAACGGCCACCAGCGATGGCCGGAGGCACTCGTCATCGTGCGCGAGTTCTGGCGTGAGCTGCCGTCGGCTTACCGCTATCATCGGCAACTGAAACGACAGGAAGACGAGTTTCTCGACTGGGATTGCTCGACCGAAGGCTTTGAAGGAATCCGCGCGCAGGATATCCTGCCGCTGCTGGTCGACCGCTTCGGCTTCGACATGTTTCTGGGATTCGCAAACGTCATCGACCCGTTTATCGATCGCGGATTCGGCCCGAACTTTTCGGCCGACAGTCCATCGGACAGGGAATTCATCGACCGTGTACACGAGCGCGACCAGGCGGAGATCGCCGCCGGATCGATCAAACCCACGCACATGTTCGCCGTCATGCGCTGCGGCACCGACCCGAACGGCATCGGGCCGACGGCGGCAGCGCGCGCTGCGATCCGCTGGCCGGACTGATCGCGTGATCACCGCCATCCCTTCTGGGACAAGATGAACGTTCCGATGCTTCCCGAACGCCCCGACGGCACGGCGATCCGCGCCGATTTCCTCGCTGACGAAACGCGCGTCGTCGCGCGCCTCTTGCCGCTGGCGAGTTCCGACGCGGCGGCTTCGGCGCGAATCAGCGCGCGCGCCCGCGCCTGGGTCGAGGCGGTGCGCGCGCGCCAGGCGGGAAGCGCCGGCATCGAATCGTTCCTGCAGCAATACGACCTGTCGACGCAGGAAGGCGTGCTGCTGATGTGCGTCGCCGAGGCGCTGCTGCGCATCCCCGACGCCGAGACCGCCGACCGGCTGATCCGCGACAAGCTTTCGCGCGGCGACTGGCAGAAGCACCTCGGGCAGAGTCCGTCGCTGCTGGTCAATGCGTCGACCTGGGGACTGATGCTGACCGGCAGGCTGACGCAGATCGACGCCGAATCGGCCAGCGATCCGGCGAGCTGGTACGAGCGCGTCGTCGCGCGCGCGGGCGAACCGGTCGTGCGGGTCGCGATACGACAGGCGATGCGGCTGATGGCCGAGCAGTTCGTCATGGGCCGCACGATCGCCGAGGCGCTCGCGCGCGGCCGCTCGGCCGGCAACGCACGCTTTCGCCATTCGTTCGACATGCTCGGCGAATCCGCGCTGACCGCCGCCGACGCCGCGCGCTATCACGCCTCCTATGCCGATGCGATCACCGCGATCGGCCTCGCGCGCGATCGCGACGCGACGGTGTTCGCCCAGCCGAGCATTTCGGTCAAGCTCTCCGCGCTGCATCCGCGCTACGAGTATCCGCAATACCGGCGCGTGCTCGCCGAGCTCATTCCGTCGCTGACGACGCTCGCCAAGATCGCCAAGAGCCACGGCATCGGCATGACGATCGACGCCGAAGAAGCCGAACGGCTCGAGCTCTCGCTGGAAATCTTCGCCCGGCTGCGGCGCGATCCGGCGCTCGCCGGCTGGGAGGGCCTGGGCCTTGCCGTGCAGGCGTATCAGAAACGCGCGCTGGCGGTGATCGACTGGCTGATCGCGCTCGGCTCCGAATGTGGCCTGCGCATTCCGGTGCGGCTGGTCAAAGGCGCGTACTGGGACACCGAGATCAAGCGCGCCCAGGTTTTGGGCCTCGATTCGTATCCGGTGTTCACGCGCAAGGCACACACCGATGTGTCCTACCTCGCCTGCGTCCGGCGCATGCTCGGCAGCGCCGGCAAGGACGGCGCGCTGTTTCCGATGTTCGCCACCCACAACGCGCACACTGCCGCGGCGATCGTCGAGTGGGCGACACAGGGGGAAGTCGAGCCCGACGCGTTCGAATTCCAGCGCCTGCACGGGATGGGCGAGGCGCTGTACGACGAAATCGTGTCTGCCGGGAAGCTCGATATCGCCTGCCGCGTCTACGCGCCGGTCGGCAGCCACCAGGATTTGCTGCCGTACCTGGTCCGGCGGCTGCTCGAAAACGGCGCCAACACCTCGTTCGTCAACCGGATCGGCGACGCGAGTATCCCGATCTCGGATATCGTTGCCGACCCCGCTCTCAAAGTGCGCGCCCAAGGCGGCGCGCCGAACCCCGCGCTGCCGTTGCCCGGCGACCTGTTTGCGCCCGAACGAGGTAATTCGCGTGGCTTGAGCCTCGCCGACCAGCCGGCGATGGCGGTACTGGATGCGGCATTCGCGGCCCGATCGGAAACGCGCTGGACCGCAGCTCCGACGATAGGCGCGCAACAGGCGACCGGCAGGGCGCGAGAAGTCGTCGATCCGTCCGACCATCGCCGGACGATCGGCGCGGTCGTCGACGCCGATCTCAAAGAGGTCGACGCGGCGCTTTCGCGCGCGGTGGCCGCACAGCCCGCCTGGGACGCGGCCGGCGGCGACGACCGTGCCGCGGTGCTCGAGCGCGCGGCCGACCGGATCGAGGGCGCGCGCGAGGAATTCGTCGTGCTGCTTGCGCGTGAAGCGGGCAAGAACCGAGCCGATGCGATAGGCGAGGTGCGCGAGGCGGCCGATTTCTGCCGTTACTACGCGATGCTGGCGCGCCGACACTTCGCACGGCCGCAGTCGCTGCGGTCTCCCACCGGGGAAACGAACGAGCTCGCGCTGCACGGCCGCGGCGTGTTCGCGTGCATCAGTCCGTGGAATTTTCCGCTGGCGATCCACGTCGGCCAGATCGCGGCGGCGCTCGCCGCCGGCAACGCCGTAATCGCCAAGCCCGCCGAGCAGACGCCGCTGCTCGCACAGCGCGCGGCGGAAATTCTGGCCGCGGCCGGCGTGCCGGCCGGCGTCTACGCGATGCTGCCCGGCGCGGGTGAAACCGTCGGCGCCGCGCTGGTCGACGATCCGCGCACCGCCGGGGTGGCGTTTACCGGATCGACCGAGGTCGCGCGCGCGATCGCACTCGCGCTGGCGCGACGCGCGACGCTGGTCCCGCTGATCGCCGAAACCGGCGGACAGAACGCGCTGATCGTCGACAGTTCCGCGCTGCCCGAGCAGCTGGTCGTCGACGCGGTGACGTCGGCATTCAACAGCGCAGGACAGCGCTGCTCGGCGCTGCGCGTGCTCTTCCTGCAGCAGGAAGTCGCGCCGCGCATCGTCGAATTGCTGATCGGCGCGATGAACGAGCTCGCCATCGGCGATCCGGCATCGCTCGCGACCGACGTCGGCCCGGTGATCGACCAGGAGGCGAAGAAGACGCTGGAGACGCATGTCGCCGCGATGGCCGCGGCGGGCCGCGTGCTGCATCGGGTCGCGCTGCCTGCGGCCGCCGCACGCGGCACCTTCGTCGCGCCGACCCTGGTCGAGATCGACGGCATCGGCCGTCTGAAGCGCGAAGTCTTCGGCCCGGTGCTGCACGTGATCCGCTACCCGGCGAGCGCGCTCGACGAGGTGATCGACGCCATCAACGACACCGGCTACGGGCTGACCCTGGGCATCCACAGCCGCATCGACGCGACCGTGCGCCACATCGCATCGCGCGTGCGCGTCGGCAACGTCTATGTCAACCGCAACATCATCGGCGCCGTCGTCGGCGTGCAGCCGTTCGGCGGCGAGGGACTGTCGGGCACCGGACCGAAAGCCGGCGGCCCGAATTATCTCTTCCGTTTTGCGGTCGAGCGCACGCTGTCGATCAACACCGCTGCAGCCGGAGGCAACGCCGCGCTGCTGGCGCAAGATGAGGCGTAGCGTCGCGCGGGAGCGGATTCTGCCCGAACTATCGCGAACCTGGCGAACAGAGCGCTAGGCGCTGCGCACGCCGCGCTCGACCCTGACGCCGATCTGCCTGACGCCGGCGATCGGCGCAGGCTTGGCGACGCTGACGCTCACCCAGCGCGCGCCGAATTCTTCGCACACGAGATCGGCCAGGGCGGCGGCAAAGCGCTCGAGAAGCTTGTGCGGATGATCTCTCGCAAACCTCTTCACGCGCGCGACGACCGCCGCGTAATCGAGTGCATCGGCAAAGCTGTCGCTGGCAAACGCCGTGGCGGAAGGCGGCTCGATCTCCAGGTTCAGCAGCAGCGGTTGCTTCAGACGCTGCTCCCAATCGTAGACGCCGATTCGCGTCTCGACCTTGAGGTCGGCAATGAAGATCGTGTTCATCTTAGCGACGACTTGGCGGTTTGCTAGAATGCGCGCGCATTGTAATCGAGATGGAGGACTCCGGTATGCCGACGCTCGGCGTGATCGTCGCCGCGTATTTGCTGGGCTCGGTATCGTTCGCCGTCGTCGTCAGCAGGATGTTCGGCCTGCCCGATCCTCACAGCTACGGCTCGGGCAATCCCGGTGCAACCAACGTGTTGCGCACCGGCCACAAGGCCGCGGCCGCGCTGACGCTCGTCGGCGACGGCGTCAAGGGTTTTGTCGCGGTGTGGGCCGCCAATCGCCTGGGAGCGAGCTGGGGCGATGCCTCGCTCGCGACCGCGGGCGCCGCGCTTGCCGTCTACGTTGGTCACCTGTATCCGGTGTTCCATCATTTCGCCGGCGGCAAGGGCGTGTCGACGGCGGCGGGCATCGCGTTCGCACTGTCATGGCAGCTCGGGTCTCGCGCTGCTCGTCATCTGGGTGGTCGTTGCGCTGGCGTTTCGCATGTCATCGCTCGCCTCGCTGGTCGCCGCCCTGGCATTGCCGCCGCTGGGCTTTTATTTCCTCGGCTACTGGCCCGAATCCTGGGCCCTGCTGCCGATCGCACTGCTGATGTTCTGGCGCCATCGCGCCAACATACGCAAGCTGATTGCCGGCGAAGAGCGCAGGATCGGAGAGAAATCCGTATAGACGATGCGCCCGCCAACGGCGCGTCCTCGACCGGCCTTCAGCCGCTCGCGCGCGAATCAGGGCGCGCGAGACTCGAAAGCTCCCAGCGCGGTCGCACGCCGAAAGAGTAGTCCTGCGGCAAGCCCAGCTGCAGCCGCAGCGCGCCGACCAGCGCGATCATCGCGCCGTTGTCGGTGCAGAACTGCAGGTCCGGATAGAAGACTTCGCGCGCCGCGCGCCGCCATCGCTCGCTCAAACGCGCGCGCAAGCTGCGGTTGGCGCCGACGCCGCCCGCCACGACGAGCCGCGACAGGCCGGCGGCGTCGAGCGCGGCCAGCGACTTCGCGACCAGCACGTCGGTGATCGCATCTTCGAACTCGCGTGCGATGTCGGCGTCGCGCTGCGTCGGAAGGCGTCGTATCGCGTGCCAGCGTGCGGACCGCGGTTTTCAAGCCGGAGAAGCTCATGTTGAGATCGCCGCTGTCCTTCATCGGGCGCGGCAAGACGAAAACGCCGCGCCGCCCGCGCTCGGCGAGCCTGGACAGCGCCGGACCGCCGGGATACGGCAGGCCGAGCAGCTTCGCCGTCTTGTCGAAGGCCTCGCCGGCCGCGTCGTCCAGCGTGTCGCCGAGCAGCGTGTAATCGCCGACCCCGCCGACCGCATAGAGCTGGCTGTGGCCGCCGGAGACGAGCAGCGCGACGAAAGGAAACGCCGGCGCGGCTTCGCGAGCAGCGGAGAGAGCAGATGTCCTTCGAGATGATGCACGCCCAGCGCCGGGATGCCCAGCGCGAAGCCCAGCCCGTTGGCGACGCTCGCGCCGACCAGCAGCGCGCCGGCAAGCCCCGGACCCTGCGTATAGGCGATGCCGTCGAGGTCGGCAAGCGCAGCGCCGGCCTCGCGCAGCACCGACTCGGTCAGCGGCACCACCCGACGGATGTGGTCGCGCGACGCGAGCTCGGGCACGACGCCGCCGTAGGCTTCGTGCATCGCCACCTGCGAATGCAGCGCATGCGCGAGCAGGCCGCGAACGCTGTCGTACAGCGCCAGCCCGGTCTCGTCGCAGGAGGTTTCTATGCCGAGTACGAGCAAGATCGTCTTTCCTGGAGGGCGGCAAGTATAGCCTGCTTGCGGGGCACTCAACGCCCTGCTATACTTATGGGCTTCGTTATAAGTCTTTGCTGCCAAAAGGAATAGTCACCGATGCCCAGCGTTCGTGTCCGCGAAAACGAGCCGTTCGAAGTAGCGCTTCGCCGCTTCAAGCGGACGATCGAGAAGACGGGCCTGCTCACCGAGCTCCGCGCCCGGGAGTTCTACGAAAAACCGACCGCCGAGCGCAAGCGCAAGCTGGCCGCCGCGGTCAAGCGCCACTACAAGCGCCTGCGCAGCCAGCAACTGCCGCCGAAGCTCTATTAGTTGTTAGTGCGTCACGCAGGGCGTGACGCACTAACTTGCCGCGTTGAACCGGCGCGAGGCGCCGGTTAACGCGGCATTTTGCTTTT
The DNA here is from genome assembly GCA_963697485.1 of uncultured beta proteobacterium. GTDB lineage: Bacteria > Pseudomonadota > Gammaproteobacteria > Burkholderiales > Casimicrobiaceae > PALSA-1003. Next base: position 417,462 of record CAVOOD010000002.1, on the reverse strand, counting down.
GGGAGACTGCGATGACGCTCAAAGCCCGCATCACCGACGACATGAAGGACGCGATGCGCGCCAAGGCCGCGGCGCGCCTGTCGACGATCCGCCTGCTGCTGGCCGCGATCAAGCAGAAGGAAGTCGACGAGCGTGTCGAGGTGAGCGACACCGACATCGTCGCGATCATCGAGCGCATGATCAAGCAGCGCCGCGAATCGATCGACGCAGTTCGAGGCCGGCAAACGCCCCGACCTGGCGGCCGCCGAGCGCGCCGAGATCGACATCCTGCAAAGCTACATGCCGCAAGCGCTGTCCGACGCCGAGGTCGACGCGCTGATCGCCGCCGCGGTCGCGCAATCCGGCGGCGGCATGGCGGCGATGGGCAAGGTGATGGCTGTGCTGAAGCCGCAACTCGCCGGGCCGCGCCGACATGGGCGCCGTCTCGGCCAAGGTCAAGGCCGAGCTTTCGGCCTGACGAAATCGCGCCGACGCCGTCCTCGCGCCGCGGAAATCGTCGCCTATAATGGGTTGATGGGCCCCGTGCCCTCCCTTCGCCGATCCATGGCCAGACGGGGCTAAGGCCATGATTCCGAACGACTTCATCCAAACGCTGCTTATCGCGGGTCGATATCGTCGAGGTCATCGACCCGCATTTGCCGCTAAAAAAAGCGGGCGCTAACTATCGTTGCCTGCTGCCCGTTTCACAACGAAAAAAGTCCGTCGTTTACCGTCAGCCCGTCGAAGCAGTTTTATCACTGCTTCGGTTGCGGCGCGCACGGCACCGCGATCGGCTTCCTGATCGAATACAGCGGGATGTCGTTCCCCGAGGCCGTCGACGACCTGGCGCGCGGCGTCGGCCTCGACGTGCCTCGCGTGACGACGCCGGGTTCAGAGGCGCGGCGCGAGGAAGCCCAGGACCTGTCCGGGCGTGATGCTGCGAAGCCGCGAAATATGTATCGCAGCGCGCTCAAGGACTCGCCGCGCGCGATCGACTATCTGAAGCGTCGCGGGCTTGACCGGGCCGATCGCCGCGCATTTCGGCATCGGCTACGCCGCCGACGACTGGCAACCGCTCGCCGCGATGCCCGGCTATGCCGACAAGGCGATGGAAACCGCCGGGCTTGGTCATCACCGGTGACGGCGGCAAGCGCTATGACCGCTTTCGCGACCGCATCATGTTCCCGATCCACGACGGCGGCGGCCGCGTGATCGGTTTCGGCGGCCGGATGCTCGACAAGGGCGAGCCCAAGTACCTGAACTCGCCGGAAACGCCGCTGTTCTCGAAGGGGCGCGAGCTCTACGGGCTGTTCCAGGCGCGGCAGGCGATCCGCGCGTCCGGGCGGGTGGTCGTGGTCGAAGGATACATGGACGTCGTCGCGCTGGCGCAGCACGGCGTCGAATACGCGGTGGCGACGCTCGGCACGGCGACGACGCCGGCGCATGTGCAAAAGCTGTTCCGGCTGACCGACACCGTCGTGTTCTGCTTCGACGGCGACGCGGCCGGACGACGCGCGGCGTGGCGCGCGCTCGAAAACACGCTCGCGCTGCTCGCCGACGGCAAGAACGCGCGCTTCCTGTTCCTGCCCGACGGCGAGGATCCCGACGACTACATCCGCCAGCGCGGCAAGGAAGCGTTCGAGGCGCTGGTCGACTCGGCGACGCCGCTGTCGGATTTCCTGCTGGCGGAGCTGGCCCAGCGCTATCCGCCGCGCTCGGCCGAAGGCCGCGCGGCGCTGGTCAACGCGGCCAAGCCGCTGCTGGCCGAGATCACCGCGCCGGTGCTGGCGACGCTGCTCCGCCGCGGCCTGGCCGAGCTCGCCGGCCTGCGCGAAACCGAAATGGACGCGCTGCTGCCGGTAGCGCGCGCGGTCGCGACCGCGGCCGTGCGCACGCGGCCGCAGCGCACGGCCGCGCCGTCGCTGGTGCGCGGCATCCTGCAGTGCGTGCTGCTCGAGCCGGACCTTGACGCATCGATTCGAGGTGCCCGAGCCCGCCGGCGCGGGCGCCGAAGGCGACGCGCTGGCGGCGGTGGTCGCGCATTGCTGCGCCAGCGCGCCGCCGCTGACGACGGCCGGCGTCATGCAGCAATTCGCCGGCTCACCGCACGAAAGCACGCTGATGGCCGCGTTGACGACGGGGGAAAGCGAGGGCATTGGCGGGCGAATTGCTGGAAGTCCAGCTTGTCGAAGGTATCAAGCGCTACTGGCTGAACGCCCAGAAGCACGGCGATTCGGACGTGACTCGGCACGCGCCGCCGATCGAGTTGTCCGCCGGAGGAGACCGAGCGCGCGCGCCAGCGGCAGCTCGCCCGCCAGATCGCCTGCGGGAAGTTGAAATGAAGCCCGCTAGCCGGATGTTATAATTTGAAGTTTTCCCGAGTCGCCCCCATTTTCGAACTGTCGGCAAGCCGGCCGTTGGTCGATCAGAGGTCGGCACCGCAACTCGTAGGACGATCATGGCCAAAAAACATTCGAAGCCCGTCAGGAAATCGCGCGTCAAGCCCAAGGCCAAAGCGGCCCGGGCGGCGAAGTCGCGCAGCAAGCCCAAGGCCCGTGCCAAGCCGGCCAGGAAGCCCGCGGCGCGGAAGCTTCGGCGCTCCGGCGCGACCGCGGCCAGGAAAGGCCCGGCGAAAAAGCCTGTCGCGCGCAGGGAAAAAGCCCGCCAAGCGTACGCCCGGCGCCGAAGGCCAAAGCCCGGTCGGCCAAGCCTGCGGTAAAGATCGCCGGCAAAAGCACGCCGGCCAAGCTGGCGCCCAAGGCGCCGGCCGCGCTCGCGTCGAAGCCGTCGAAAGCGCCGGTGAAGACTGAACGGCAAGACGCCGGGCAAGCAGCCGGTGGTCGCGGCTCGCAACGGCGCGGCCGCGGGCAAGCCCGGAGCCAAGCCGGCGGTCAAGCCTTCCGCCGGCGAAATCGCCGCGCGCCTGTCGGCAAGGCGCACCGAAAAGGCGCTGGCCGAAGGCAAGGTCCGCAGCGGCAAGAACGGCGGCGTCGAGCCGCGCAAGGTCGAGCTGTCCCCGGCCGAGGCCGAGGCGCGCAAGACGCGGCTGAAGAATCTGATCGTGCTCGGCAAGGAGAGAAGCTACCTGACCTACGCCGAGATCAACGACCATCTGCCCGACGACATCCTCGACGCCGAGCAGATCGAAGGCATCATCTCCATGATCAACGACATGGGGATCCAGGTCTACGACGAGGCCCCCGACGCCGAACAGCTGCTGATGTCCGAAGCGGCGCCGACCGCTGCCGCCGACGACGTCGACGAGGAAGCCGCCGAAGCCGCGGCATCGACGCTCGACTCGGAATTCGGCCGCACGACCGACCCGGTGCGCATGTACATGCGCGAAATGGGCTCGGTCGAGCTCCTGACCCGCGAAGGCGAGATCGAGATCGCCAAGCGGATCGAAGAGGGCCTGAAGTACATGATCATGGCGATCTCGGCCTGCCCGATGACGGTCGCGCAGATCCTCGACCTCGCCGCCAAGATCGAAAAGGACGAGCTCAAGATCGACGACGTCGTCGACGGCCTGATGGATTTCAACGAGCAGCTCGAGGCGATGGACGACGAAGACGTCGAGGAAGGCGAGGAAGCCGAGGACAACAGCGGCGCGATCGCCGCCGAGAATCTCGAGCGTCTGAAGGTCGCCGCGCTGACCCGCTTCGGCGTGATCCGCCGCCTGTACACGCGGATGCTGGGCGTGCTGCAGAAGGAAGGCCACAAGGCGCCGAAGTACCTCGAGCTGCAGAAGAAGATCTCGGCCGAGCTGATGCAGATCCGCTTTGCCGCGCGCCAGGTCGAGCGGCTTTGCGACAGCGTGCGCTGCGAGGTCGACAACATCCGCCAGATCGAGCGCAAGATCCAGGACCTCGTCGTCAACAAGGGCGGCATGCCGCGGCCGGACTTCATCAAGAAGTTCCCGGAGCACGAGACCTCGCCTGCGCTGGATCGACCGCGAGATCGCCACGCATCATCCGTACAGCGAGGGATTGACCCGCTTCCGGCAGGCGATCGTCGAGCAGCAGCACAAGCTGCTCGACCTGCAGAAGCGCGTGATGATCCCGTTGCGCGATCTGAAGGAAATCAACAAGCAGATGTCGACCGGCGAAGCCAAGGCGCGCAAGGCCAAGCGCGAGATGACCGAGGCCAACCTGCGCCTGGTGATCTCGATCGCCAAGAAGTACACGAACCGCGGCCTGCAGTTCCTCGACCTGATCCAGGAAGGCAACATCGGCCTGATGAAGGCCGTCGACAAGTTCGAATATCGCCGCGGCTACAAGTTCTCGACCTATGCGACCTGGTGGATCCGGCAGGCGATCACGCGCTCGATCGCCGACCAGGCGCGGACGATCCGCATCCCGGTGCACATGATCGAGACGATCAACAAGATGAACCGCATCTCGCGGCAGATCCTGCAGGAGACCGGGCAGGAGCCCGATCCCGCGCTGCTGGCGGAAAAGATGGAAATGCCCGAGGAGAAGATCCGCAAGATCCTGAAGATCTCGCAAGGAGCCGATCTCGATGGAAACGCCGATCGGCGACGACGACGATTCGCATCTGGGCGATTTCATCGAGGACGCGAGCACGGTGGCGCCGATCGACGCGGCGGTCAACGCGAGCCTGCGCGACGTGTGCAAGGACGTGCTGGACACGCTGACGCCGCGCGAAGCGAAGGTGCTGCGGATGCGCTTCGGCGTCGAGATGAACACCGACCATACGCTGGAGGAAGTCGGCAAGCAGTTCGACGTCACGCGCGAGCGCATCCGCCAGATCGAGGCCAAGGCGCTGCGCAAGCTCCGCCACCCGTCGCGCTCGGAGAAGCTGCGCAGCTTTATCGAGGGCGAAGGCTAGAGCCCGCGCAGCAGCAGTGTGTAACGAAAAACGCCGCCTCGCGCGGCGTTTTTTCTTCTACCTGCCCAAATCCAAAGTCACGATCGCCTGCTCCGGATCCTCGGGATCGCGCTCGGCGGCGAAGCCGAGCTTCCCGCACATCGCAAGCATCGGCTCGTTGCTCGCGAGCACGACGCCGACCAGGCGGCGAAAGCCGCGCTTCTTCGCGCACGCGATCAGCGCCTGCATCATCGCGCGGCCTAGCCCGCGGCCGTGCCAGGCGTCGGCGACCGCGATCGCGAATTCCGCGCTCTCGTGATCGGGATTGCCGACATACCGCGCGACCGCGACGATCGCTTCCGTCGGCGGGTCGCCGTCGAGCGCGATCAGCGCGAGCTCACGGTCGTAATCGACCTGCGTGAAGCGCGCCAGCATCTGCGGCGTCAGCGCAGGCAGGTGCTGCATGAAGCGGCGATAGCGGCTTTGCTCGGACATGCCCGCGACGAATGCGCGCTCGAGATCGGCGTCCTCGGGTCGGATCGGGCGAAGCTTCAGCACTTCCCCGGAAGGGAGGCGCAAGCTCGTTTCCAGTTCCACCGGATACGGATGTATCGCCATGTGGCGATAGCCGTCCGCCAGGCGGATCCGCGGAGGGTCGACGACGACTCTTGCTCGCGCGACGACCGCGGCGACCGGGCTGACGACGACCGGGTCGAGCTCCATCTCGACGACCCACGGCAGCGCGCAGAGCAACGCCGACAGTTCGAGCAGCAGCGCGACCAGCGGCTGCACCTCGGGTGACGTGCCGGCAACGTGCGCGCCTGCGATCAGATCGACGGCTAGACGGCGATTGAGCGGGGGCAACATCAGCGCCATGTCGCGCGGCTGCGCCGACGTCGCGCCGTAGGCGATGACCGGTCCGAACAGCGGGTCGGTGCGCACAGCGATGCGCACTTCACGCGCCAGGGCGAATTCGAGCTGCTTGCGCACGATGAATCCGCGCCGGCCGCCGCGGGGCCGCCCGGACTTGTCGGCGACGAGCTCCGCCCATGCGCGTTCCAGCATCCTTCCGTCGCGCAAGCCGGTGCGTGCCGCGCTACCGTCAGCGTCGCGCTCGAGCATGACCGGATACCCGACGCGACGCGCGAACGCGCGGGCTGCTGCCACGGTCGACACGAGGCTCAGCGGAGCCGCCGGAATGCCGAAGGCGGCAGAGCAGCGCGGCGGTCTCGGTGTCGGCAAGCAGCGAACGGTTTGCGGTCAGTGCCTGAGTACGCACGCGCTCGGCCGCCGGAAGATCGGGAGCACTCAGCGCGGGCAGCGGCGGAGGGACTTCCAGCAGCCATTCCTGATTGCGCCGATAGGCTGCGACCGACGCAAACGCGTCGACCGCGATCTCCGGGGTGAAAAAATTCGCGATGCCCGCCCGATTCCAGCGCGACCCGCGCGTCCGGCTGATCGATGACACCGAGCCACGCGGCGAGCACCGGCTTGCCCGCGGTGCGAGCTGCGGTGGCGACAGCGTCCGCGGTGGCGACCGGCGGCGCGGCGGGCACCGGCACATGGAGCGCGAGCACCGCGTCGACACCCGGATCGGCCAGCACCGCAGTCACCGCGGCGCCAAAACGCGCGGGCGTCGCTTCGCCTCGAACGTCGACCGGATTGCCGGGATCGGCTTCGGGCGGCAGCAGCGCAGCCAGCGCGACGCGGGTCGCTGCCGAGAGATCGGCGAGGACGACACCGGTCTCGGCGGCGCGATCGATCGCCAGTAGACCCGGTCCCCTGCCGTTGGTGACGATCGCCAGCCGATTGCTGCGCGGAATGCGCCCGGACGCCAGGACGCGCGCCGAAGCGAACAATTGCGCATAGGTATGCACGCGAACCGTGCCGGCGCGCTTGAGCGCGGCTTCGAACACGCGGTCCGGGTCGATGTCGCCGGCGCCTGTGCCGGCCGGATGCCGCCCTGCCTTGAGCACGATCACCGGCTTGGTTCGCGCAGCGGCGCGCAAGGCCGACAAAAAACTCCGCGCATCGCGCAGCGTTTCTATATAAAGGACGATGCCGTCGGTCTCGGCATCGGCCAGTGCGAACTCCAGCACTTCGCCGAAATCGACGTCGGCGGTCCCGCCGAGTGCTACGACCGACGCGAATCCCATGCCCGCGGTGCGTGCGAAATCGAGCAGCGCGCCGCAGACCGCGCCCGATTGCGAAATCAGGGTCAACCTGCCCGGCGCCGCCGCGACCGCGCTGTAGCTGGCATTGAGCCCGAGCGAGGTGCGGATCACGCCGAAGCTCGCGGGCCCGACGACTCGAACGCGCGAGGTGCGGGCGCGCGCGGCGATTTCACGGCGCCAGCGATGAAAGTCGACGGACTTCGCCGTCGGCGCGCCCGAAAGAATGACGGCGCCGCGCGCCCGCTGGCGCATTTCGTCGAGGATCGCCGGCACCGCGGCTGGCGGCGCGCAGATGACGGCCAGGTCGACCGGCTTGCCGATCGCGGTCAGCGACGGAAATGCCGGCCGGTCCAGGATGGTGGCGTGATTCGGGTTGACCGCGAAAAGCTCGCCCTTGAAAGCGCCGGCAAGCAGGTTCTGGTAGACGATGCGGCCAAGTGATCCGGCCTTGGCCGACGCGCCGATCAGCGCCACCGACTCCGGGGCGCAGCAGGGGCCGGAGATAGTGGCCGGGCGATATCACGGCGTCAGTCTACTGCAAACGTTCGCGCATGTTGCGGCGCGGCAAATGGCGGCGCGAGCGACCGCCAGCCTCCGGAAATATCGCAGTAATATCAAGCGTGTGGCGGCGACCGGGCTGATCCGGACCCTTCCGGCCCGAGCCATAAAAGCCTTGACAACTATTGTCTAGGCAACTATAGTTCGTCCATGGAAACTCATCTCTGTGGTCGCGCCCGGGCTGTACAGCGCGAACGACCTTCGATCCGAAGACAGGTTTCGGCCGCCTGCTGAGCCAGGTCAAGATGGAACTGATGGAGGCGCTCGACCGCGAGCTGGCGCCGCTGGACATCACCGGGGCGCAATACGTGATCCTGGTCACCCTCGCCGAAGGTCCGGTCGATTCGACGTCCGGCCTGTGCAAAGGCGTGTCGTACGACCCGGGCGCGATGACTCGCATGATCGACCGGCTCGAACGCAAGGGTCTGGTTCGGCGCATTCGCTGTCCCGACGACCGACGCAAGATCAACCTCGAGCTGACGCCCGAAGGCAAGGCGGTCTACCCGCGGCTGATCGAGAGTGTCGTTGCCGTGCTCAATCGCTATTTGCGCGGATTCAGCCGGGACGAGATGGCCCAGTTCGAGACGTTTTTGAAAAGGATGCTGGCCAACGGCTGATTTTTTTTGCCGCTACCGTTGCCTAGGCATTCTCAGCCGTGACAACAAAGCCAACGCAATCAAAGACAAAAATGATTTTCGATTCGCCATTTCAACGTAACGAGCCGCGCCGCTGCGCCAACGGCCGAACTCCGCACGCGTTCGCCGCATCGAACTGATGTCGGGCGGATCGCTGCGCGCCCGGTCGAGTGGATCGCAGCGCTACAGACAAGCAAGGTTCGATCGCATGAATGCCTACATTGCGCGCGTCTCGATCCTCGTCTGCGCATCGATGCTGGTCGGCGCTTGCGCAAGCACCGCCGGACTGTCGACGCAAGCCGAGCAGAGACAGCGCCGCGCAATTGTCCGCCGAGCGCTCGCTTGCCGGCACATCGGTCGCTGCGCCATGGCCGCAAAGCGACTGGTGGAAATCGCTGAACGATCCGCAACTCGACCGGCTGATCGACGAAGCGCTGGCGGGCAGCCCGACCTTGCGCGTCGCCGAGGCGCGCACGCGCCAGGCGCTGGCAGTGGCCGGCGTCGCGCGATCGCAACTCTTTCCGCAGATCAACGCCGATGCCGAGCTGACGCGCGAACATCCGTCCAAGAACGGCGCGACGCCGCTGCCGCCGGGAAGCAGCTGGGCGACTCTGCATCAGCTGGAAGCTACGCTGTCGTGGGAGATCGATTTCTGGGGCAAGAACCGCGAAGCGTATGAAAGCGCCCTCGGCGCCGCGCGCGTCGCCGACATCGACGCGCATGCCGCACGGCTTGCTCTGTCGGTGAACATCGCGCAGGCCTATGTTCAGATGCAGCGCGCTTACCTGCAGCTCGACATCGCGGAGGCGACGCTCAAGCAGCGCGACCAGATCTACGCGCTGACCCGCGATCGCAACGCCGCCGGCGTCGATTCGCTGCTCGAGGTCAAGCAGGCGGAGTCCGCGCTGCCGGCGACGCGCGAACAGATCGCGCAATGGAAGGAATCGATCGAGCTCTCGCGCCACCAGCTGGCGGCGCTGCTCGGCCAGGGCCCGGACCGCGGTCTCGCGATCGCGCGACCCAGCGCCAGCGCGGGCGCGTCGGTCGCGCTGCCGTCGGCGCTGCCGGCGGAGCTGCTCGGCCGGCGTCCCGATCTGACGGCGCAACGCCTGCGCATCGAAGCGCTGTCGCACGACATCGCGTCGGCGCGGGCCGAGTTCTATCCGAACGTGAATCTCGCGGCTTTCGTCGGCCTGCAGAGCCTGGGCGCCGCCGGATTCCTGACCGGCGCCAGCCGCATGGTCGGCTTCGGCCCCGCGATCACGCTGCCGATTTTCGATGCCGGCCGGCTGCGCGGAAATCTTGCCGCAAAAAACGCCGGCTACGATATCGCCGTCGAGCAGTACAACCAGATGCTGGCCGATGCGCTGCGCGATGTCGTCGATCAGATCGCCTCGTTCCGCAGCGTCGACGAGCAACGTGCCCAGCAGGCGCTCGCCGTCGCGACCTCCCGGCAGGCGTATGACCTCGCGCTGCTGCGCTATCGCGAAGGACTGGGCAACTACCTGCAGGTGCTGACGACCGAGGCGCAGTGGCTGTCGCAGCAAAGCCTCGACGCGGAATTGCAGGCGCGCCGGCTTGCGCTGTCGATCGACCTCGTGCGCGCCCTGGGCGGCGGCTTCGACCCGTCGTCAGCGGCGCTTGCGCACGCGGGCTGAGCGCTGGACATGGATTGACGAGATGACCGACACGCAGCGAAAAAGTCACACCGAGCCACGCGGCAGGCTGCCCGCTCGCCTCCGCGGCGGGGTCGGCTGATCGGGCGCGCGCTCGCCGCGGCGCTGCTGGTGCTGGTCGTGGCCTGCGGCGAGATCATGCTGATCAAGCAAGCCGTATCGTCGGATACGACCGGCGCGAGCGGCACGCGCGACGGAATCGTGCACATCGTCGACGACAGTCTGGCCAGCGGTCTCGCGCCGATCGCGATACTGCCCTAACGCAATAGCAGGTCAAACAGAGGAAGCATCATGAGTGAACAGGATCTCGACCCCTCAAACCTCCGCAATGCGCAGGCAGCGCACGCGCTGGCTGGCGATCGCCATCGGCGCCTTTGCCGTCATCGGCATCGCCTGGGGTCTTTACTGGGCGCTGGCGCTGCGCTACGAGCAATCGACCGATGACGCCTATGTCAGCGGCAACGTCGTGCAGATCACGCCGCAAATTTCGGGCACGGTCGTCGCGATCGGCGCCGATGACACGCAGTTCGTCAAGGCCGGACAGACGCTGGTGCGGCTCGACGAGGCCGACAGCAAGGTCGCCCTCGACCAGGCCGAAGCGCAGCTCGCGAAGACGGTGCGCGAAGTGCGGAGCCTTTTTGCCACCAGCGCGCAGCTGCAGAGCTCGATCGCCATCCGCCAGGCGGAGCTCGCGACCGCCGAATCCGATCTCGCGCGCCGCGAGCGCCTGTCGAGCTCGGGCGCGATCTCGGGCGAAGAGCTGCAGCATGCGCAGCGAAGCGGTGTCCGGAGCGCGCGCAGGCCTGTCGGGAGCGCAGCAGCAGTTCGCAGCCAACCGTGCGCGCGTCGATCACACGACGATAGACGAGCACCCGGACGTCAAGAATGCCGCGGCGCACGTGCGCGACGCGTATCTCGCCTATGCACGCACCACGCTGCCGGCGCCGGTCACCGGCTTCGTCGCCAAGCGCGCGGTGCAGCTCGGCCAGCGCGTCAGCCCGGGAGCGGCGCTGATGGCGATCGTGCCGCTCGATCAGGTCTGGGTCGACGCCAACTTCAAGGAGCCCCAGCTCGCGTCGATGCGCATCGGCCAGCCGGTGACGCTGCACGCCGACATCTACGGCGGCAAGGTCGTCTACCACGGCACGATCGCCGGCTTCGGCGCCGGCACCGGATCGGCGTTCGCGCTGCTTCCGGCGCAGAACGCGACCGGCAACTGGATCAAGATCGTGCAGCGCGTTCCGGTCCGCATCGGACTCGATCCGCAGGAACTCGCTGCGCACCCGCTGCAGATCGGCCTGTCGATGCAGGTCGAGGTCGATACACGGCAACGCGCAGGCGACCGGCTGCCGCAACTCGGCCAGCCCGCGCAGGCCGTCGAGACCGACGTCTTCCACTCGCTGGGAGACATCGCCGACGCGCGCGTCAAGGCGATCATCGCCGCCAACGAGCGCGGCACGCCGCTGCCGCCGACGAATGTTGCGCGACCGAACGCCGTGCCCGAAACGTCCGATTCGAGCACGCTTGCCCGGAGTGCGCACCCGGCGGCGACGCTGAACGGACGCCCGCTCTAGGCACGCGCGATGTCGGACGCAACACTGCCCGCGGCACCTGCCGGCGCACCCGCCCGCGTTTCACCGGCCGCGGCCGCGCCGCCGCTGACCGGCAGCGCGCTGGTGCTGGGCACGATCGCCTTGTCGCTGGCCACGTTCATGAACGTGCTCGACACGTCGATCGCCAACGTGTCGATCCCCGCGATCGCCGGCGACCTGGGCGTCTCGCCCGATCAGGGCACCTGGGTGATCACTTCATTCGGCGTCGCCAACGCGATATCGCTGCCGCTGACCGGCTGGCTGACGCAACGCTTCGGACAAGTGCGGCTGTTCACCGCTTCGATATTGCTGTTCGTCCTTTCATCGTTTCTCTGCGCCCTGGCGCCTTCGCTCGGCCTGCTGATCCTGTTTCGCGTGATCCAGGGCGCGGTCGCCGGGCCGATGATTCCGCTGTCGCAGTCGCTGCTGTTGTCGAGCTACAAAAAGGAGCGGGCGGGAACGGCTCTGGCGATGTGGTCGATCACGACGCTGGTCGCTCCGGTCGCTGGCCCGCTGCTCGGCGGATGGATCACCGACAACATCTCCTGGCCCTGGATTTTTTATATCAACATTCCAGTCGGCCTCGCGGCCGCCGCGGTGACCTGGATGATCTACCGTCCGCGCGAAACGGCGACGGTGCGCCTGCCGATCGACGGGGTCGGGCTCGGCCTGCTGGTGATCTGGGTCGGCGCATTGCAGATAATGCTCGACCGCGGCAAGGATCTCGACTGGTTCGAATCGACTCAGATCGCGATCCTGGCGATCGTCGTCGTCGTCGGCTTCGTGCTGTTCCTGGTGTGGGAGCTTACCGAACGCCATCCTGTCGTCGATCTGCGACTTTTCCAGCGTCGAAATTTCTGGACCAGCACGCTGGCGATGGCGGTGGCCTACGGAACGTTCTTCGGCAATCTGGTACTACTGCCGTTGTGGCTGCAGCAATACATGGGCTACACCGCGACGATGGCGGGCATGGTGCTGGCGCCGGTCGGACTGCTGGCGATTCTGCTCTCGCCGCTGGTCGGAAGGAACATCACCAAGGTCGACCCGCGGGTGTTCGCGACCGTGTCGTTTGCAATCTTCGCGGTGGTGCTGTACATGCGCTCGCAGTTCAACACCGATGCCGACTTTCGCACCTTGATGGTGCCGACGATACTGCAGGGCGCTGCGGTGGCGGTGTTCTTCATTCCGCTGGTGAGCCTCAGCCTGTCCGGCCTATCGCCCGACAGGTTTCCCGCGGCATCGGGGTTGTTCAACTTCGCGCGGATCACCGCCGGATCGTTCGGCACGTCGATCGCCACGACGATGTGGGACCGCGGCGCGAGCCTGCATCACGCGCAACTCGCCGAGCATATCTCGCCCTTCGACGCCAACGCGCTGCAGGCGCTGGACAACTTGCACGCCGGCGGCGTCGGCCAGCAGCAGAGCTACCAGATGCTGAACCGGCTGATCGACCAGCAGGCCTTCATGCTGTCGGCCAACGATATCTTCTTCGTGTCGGCGCTGCTGTTCCTTGCGCTGATCGGCGTCATCTGGCTGGCGCGGCCGGTTCGTTCCGCTGCCGGCAACGCTGCGGCGACAGCGGCCGGGGATTGAACGCAATGAAAGCCGGCGCGACGTCGTCATCCAGGATCTTGCTTGATTTTGGTGCAGGATTCCTGTTCGGCCTGTCGATTACCATCGCGCTGTTTGCCGCGATGGAAGACGACGTCGGGCCACTGGCGCACAGCATGCTGTTGACGGCCCTGGCGCTGGTGGGTCTCGCCATCGCGGCGAAACTCGCCGCGAGACGCAGGCCGGGCCGTCGCCGCACCTCACCGGCAGCGGGCCGCGCGCGCCATAGCGGCTGGACGGTCGGAGTTCCGCGCGGTCAAGCAGCGGAAGCGCGTGGCGTAGGCTCGTCCGGCAATGATCACAAGGCATCGCGTGACGAGCGAACGAGCGCCGCGCTGCCGGAGCTGAAGGCAACGCATCGCAATGCACATACAACTGCGGAAGGTGATTCGCGTCGGCTATAATCGCGGACCGCGCCGAGCGGGCCTGTAGCTCAGTTGGTTAGAGCAGAGGACTCATAATCCTTTGGTCGCTGGTTCGAGTCCAGCCGGGCCCACCATAACCACGGCCCGTGCCTAGTCGATGCGACCGGCCTTGAGCAGACGAATCAGCGCCCCAAGCTAGCTTGGGGGAAAACAGGGGTGTCGCCGGCGACGGATTTCGCTCGGCGACTGCAGGCCAATAACGGTCGATCACAGGGGCGGCAACGTGAAGACAATAAGTCGCGCGATATTCATTGGGGCAGCGAGTGCGATCCTCGCCGGCTGCATGGTGGGGCCGAACTTCCGGCAGCCTGATGCGCCTGGCGCTACTCGCTATACCGAGACCGATCTCCCGCCTGAGACGGTATCCGCGCCAGGGCCCGCGGGCGGTACACAGCGCTTCGTGCCGGCGCAGGACCTGCCGTCGCAGTGGTGGTCGCTGTTTCATTCCGACCCGCTCGATCGCCTTGTGCGCCAGGCCATCGCCGACAGTCCCAACCTGACCGCAGCGCAGGCGGCATTGCAGGTGGCGCGGGAAAACCTCGCAGCGCAGACCGGGGCGCTGCTTTATCCGAAGGTCGACGGCAACCTGGGCGCGACGCGCCAAAAGATCTCCGGCGCTTCGCTGGGCGAGCCTGGCGTGGGAACCACGATCTTCAACCTGTACAACGCGTCGGTCAGCGTGTCTTACGCGCTCGACGTCGCCGGCGGCAACCGGCGCGAGCTCGAAGCGCTGCAGTCGCTGGTCGACTATCAGGATTACCAGCTTGCCGGCGCTCACCTCGCGCTGACCTCGAACATCGTCACCGCCGCGGTAAGGGAAGCATCGCTGCGCGCGCAGATCGACGCAACTCGCGACATCATCGACGCCCAGAACAAACAGATCGACCTGGTGCGGCGCCAGTTCGACCTCGGCGCGGTCGCCCGGCTGAACCTGGTGGCGCAACAATCGCAGGCGGCGCAAACCGAGGCATTGCTGCCGCCGCTCGAGCGCGAGCTCGCGCAAACGCGCCATCAGCTCGCCGCGCTCGCGGGCCGGCTGCCCAGCGACGGCGGGATTCCGACCTTCGATCTTGCGGCGCTGACCTTGCCGCAGGACCTGCCGCTGACACTGCCCTCCGCGCTGGCGCGGCAAAGGCCCGACATTCGCGCCGCCGAGGCCTTGCTGCATCAGGCCAGCGCGCAAATCGGCGTCGCCACGGCGAATCAGTATCCGCAGGTCACGCTGTCGGGCAGCTTCGGCGCACAGGCGACGCAGTTGCATAGCCTTTTCGCCGGCCCGAGCGTCTGGAGCATCGGCGCCGGCCTGCTGCAGCCGCTGTTCCACGCCGGCGAGCTCGAGCACAAGCGCCGCGCCGCGGTCGCCGCCTACGATCAGGCGGCGGCGCAATATCGCCAGACCGTGCTGCTCGCGTTTCAGAACGTGGCCGATGCGTTGCGCGCGCTCGAGGCAGACGCGCGGACGCTGAAGGCGCAATCCGATGCGGAGGTCCTCGCCCGCGACACGCTCAACCTGACGACGCGTCAGTTCCAGCTCGGCGCCTCCAACTATATCGCCCTGCTCGACGCGCAGCGGCAATACCAGCAGGCGCGCCTCGCGCTGGTGCAGGCCCAGGCGGCGCGCTACGCCGACACCGCGGCGTTGTTCCAGGCTCTCGGCGGCGGCTGGTGGAACGCCGACACGACGAACACCGCATCCACCGACGTCTCGAACAAATAACCGCCGGCCTGGCCGGTCGCGCAGCAAAACGCACAACTCGAACGGAGAAGTACGCGATGAAAAAGCGCATGGTTTACATGCTCCTGGGGATTTTGTTGTTGGTCGGAGCCGTAGTCGGCTGGAAATACTATGGCTTCGTGCAATATCAAAAGTCGGCGGCGGCTGCGCCGGTTCCTTCGTCGACGGTCACGTCGACCAAGGCCGAGTTCCAGCAATGGCAACCGCAGATCACCGCGGTCGGCACGCTCCGCGCGATGCGCGGCGTCGATGTGACTACCGAAGTGGCCGGACTCGTCCGCAGCATTCATTTCAAGTCGGGTGACGAGGTCAAAACCGGGCAGCTGCTCGCGCAGCTCAATGCCGACTCGGACGTCGCGTTCTTGCGTTCACTCGAGGCCGCTGCCGATCTGGCGAATACCGTCTATGAACGTGACAAGGCACTGCTCGCGGCAGAAGTTCTGAGCAAGGCGCAGGTCGATACCGACGCCGGCGACCTGAAGAGCAAGCGCGCGCAGGTCGCGCAGCAACTGGCGGTCGTTCAGAAAAAGACGATCCGCGCGCCCTTTGCGGGCAAGCTTGGGATCTCGACCGTCAATCCGGGTCAATACATGAATCCCGCGGATAAACTTGTGACACTGCAGACAATCGACCCGATCTATGTCGACTTCAACGTGCCGCAACAGCAATTACCGCAGCTCTCGGTCGGACAGAAGCTCACGCTCACAGCCGACGCGGCGCCGGGTCAGACCTTCATCGGGAAGATCAATGCGATCAGCCCGAGGATCGATCCGGCCACACGCAACGTAATGATCGAGGCGACGCTGCCGAACGCCAAGCGCGAACTGCTCCCCGGCATGTTCGCGTCAGTGAAAGTGAATTCGGGTGGCCGAGAACCGCTACCTGACGCTGCCGCAAACCGCGCTGACGTTCAATCCGTACGGCGACACTGTGTTCGTCGTCAAGCCGTCCGACAAGAAGGACGAAAAGGGCAATGTGGCGCTGCAGGTGCAACAGGTGTTCGTGACCACCGGCCCGACGCGCGGTGACCAGATCGCGATCCTCAAAGGTCTGGATCCCGGCGCGGAAGTGGTCACCAGTGGGCAGGTCAAGCTCAAGAACGGCGCGCGGGTCGTTATCAACAACACGGTCGTCCCGTTGGATAACCCCAACCCGACGGTACAGGAACGCTAGGCACAACCATGAACTTCACCGACTTATTCATCCGCAAGCCTGTGCTTGCGATGACGATCAGCCTGTTGATTCTCGTGCTGGGCGTCCGTTCGCTGGTGGGCATTGCCGTCCGCCAGTATCCGAAGACCGAGAACGCCGTCGTCACGATCAGCACCGCCTATTACGGCGCCGACGCCGCAACGGTCGCGGGTTTCATCACCCAGCCGCTCGAAGGCGCGATCGCACAGGCACAGGGAATCGATTATCTTTCATCGACCAGCACCTCGGGCGTGTCGTCGATCACGGCGACGCTGCGTCTCAACTACGACGCCAATCGCGCGCTGACCGAGATCAATACGCAAGTCAACTCGGTGCGGAACCAATTGCCTCCCGAGGCACAGCAGCCGGTCCTCAACGTCCAGGTCGGGCAGCAGATCGACGCGATGTACATGGGCTTCTTCGGCGAGTCGTTGGCGAACAACAACATCACCGACTATCTGGTTCGCGTCGTCAAGCCGAAGCTCGACTCGGTCGAGGGCGTCCAGGTCGCCGAAATCCTGGGCGCGCGTACGTTCGCGCTGCGCGCATGGCTCGACCCGACGAAGATGGCAGCGTACGGGATCACCGCCACCGACGTGCGGACAGCGCTGGGCAACAACAACTACCTTGCGGCGCTCGGCACGACAAAGGGCCAGATGGTCAGCGTCGATCTGACCGCGGGCACCAGCCTGCACTCGGTCGACGAATTCAAGCAACTCGTCGTCAAGCAACAGGGCGGCGTGATCGTCCGTCTGGACGACATTGCTACGGTCGTGCTCGGTGCCGAGGACTACGATCTGACGACGGCGTTCGGCGGGCGCAATGCGGTGTTCATCGGCATCAAGGTGGCTCCCGATGCCAACGTGCTCGATGTCGCAAAGCGCGTTCGCGACGTTTTCCCCGGCATTCAGGCCGACATGCCGAACGGGATCACCGGCGAGATCGTCTACGACGGGACCAAATTCATTACCAGTTCGATCCACGAAGTCGTCAAGACACTGATCGAGTCACTGCTGATCGTCAGCGTCGTCATCTTTCTGTTCCTCGGTAGTCTCCGCGCGGTCGCAATTCCGTTGATCGCGATGCCGCTGTCGCTGATCGGCTCGTTCTTCGTCATGCTCCTGCTGGGCTACTCGATCAACCTGTTGACATTGCTGGCGTTGGTGCTCGCGATCGGCCTGGTCGTCGATGACGCGATCATCGTGGTCGAGAACGTCGACCGCCACATGAAGGAAGGCACGCCGCCGATGCAGGCCGCGCTGATCGCGGCGCGCGAACTGGGCGGCCCGATTCTGGCGATGACGATCGTGCTGGTCGCGGTCTATGTTCCGATCGGCTTCCAGGGTGGCTTGACCGGCGCGCTGTTCACCGAGTTTGCGTTTACGCTCGCCGGCGCCGTCACCGTTTCAGGCATTGTCGCGTTGACCCTGTCGCCGATGATGACCTCGCGCATTTTCCGGCCGGAGCAGGACACCGGCAAGTTCGTAAACTTCGTCGATCATCAGTTCGAACGGCTGCACCATGGTTACCAGCGCGTGCTGCACGGCACGCTCGACACGTGGCAGGTGCCGGTCGTGATGGGCGTGATCCTTCTCCGGCTTGTCGTGGTCCTGTTCAAGACATCTCAGTCGGAGCTCGCGCCGCAGGAGGATCAGGGCATCGTGCTGGGGCAGGTAGTCGGACCGGCGAATGCGACTTCCGAACAGATGAATACGTACTCCAGGCAGATGTTCGAGATCTCCAAGTCGCTGCCGGAATACGATCAGATGTTCCAGATCACGGGCACGCCGACGCCGAACCAGGGAATCGGTGGCGTGCTGTTCAAGCCCTGGGACGAGCGCACCCGAAGTGCCGCACAGTTGCAGCAGGAACTCCAGGCCAAGTGGAGCGGGATTGCCGGCGCGCGCACGGCGGCCTTTCAGTTTCCGCCGCTGCCGGGTTCGACCGGGCCTGCCACTCCAGTTCGTGATCAAGACGACCGAGCCCTATCAGCGGCTGAACGAGGTCGCGCAGGCGATCCTCGCGAAGGCGCAGGCGAGCGGGATGTTCTTCTACGTCGACACCGATTTGAAGATCGACAAGCCACAGACCACCGTCGAAGTCGATCGTGACAAGATCGCGACGCTCGGGCTGACGCAACAGGATGTCGGCGCCGCGCTCGGCGCCGCGCTCGGCGGTGGCTATGTCAACTACTTCTCGATCTCGGGCCGATCGTACAAGGTCATCCCGCAAGTGCTACAGGTCGATCGGCTCAACGCCGATCAGATCCTGAATTACCAGATCCGCACGCCGGACGGCACGATGGTGCCCGCGTCGACGATCGCCAAACTGCGCACCGAAGTCGTACCGCAGGGTATTGCACGCTTCCAGCAGCTCAATTCAGCGACGATCTTCGGCGTCTACAATGGGTTCAAGTACTCACAGGGAGACGTGCTCGATTTCATGCGCAAGACGCTCGCGGAGACGGCGCCGAGCGGCTACTCGGCCGATTATTCGGGCGTCTCCCGGCAGTTCGTGCAGGAGTCAGGTGGCTTCGTGCTGACGCTGATGTTCGCGATCATCATCGTCTTTCTGGTGCTGGCGGCGCAATTCGAGAGCTTCCGCGACCCGATCGTCATTCTGGTGTCGGTGCCGATGGCGCTGTTTGGCGCGCTGTTGTTCATCAACCTCGGCTTCGCGACATTGAATATCTATACGCAGGTCGGCCTGGTGACACTGATGGGCCTCATCAGCAAGCACGGGATCCTGATCGTGCAGTTTGCCAACCAGGTGCAACTCTCAGGCAAGAACAAGCGCGAGGCGATCGAGGAGGCGGCGGCGGTCCGGCTGCGGCCAATTCTGATGACGACTGCAGCCATGGTGCTGGGCGTCGTTCCGCTGGTGATCGCCGCGGGCGCAGGCGCCGCGGGTCGACACGCGATGGGCCTGGTGATCTTCACGGGCATATCGATCGGAACGCTGTTCACCTTGTTCGTCGTTCCTGCGGTGTACATGTTGCTCGCTGCAGATCACCACAAGGCGGCGGCGACCACGGTCGGCGAAGGGGCGCCGAAGCCGCAGCCGCAAGCCTTAGAAGCGGCGAGCCGCGGCGCGTTAGTGCCGCGGCGCGTCGCTGCCTGTGCGGGGCCTCGCGACAAATCGCAACCGGCGCGCGCACAGGAGTGCTTGGCACGGCTATTGCTGGATTGCCGTTGCCCGGGGCGGGCGGCGCTTACCGACGCACTCCTCGCCCTTCGCGCCGCCTTTGCTCCGGGCCCTTCGCGCAGACGCGCGCTTTCGCGGCGCGTCTTCCGTTTTGAATCGACAGTTCGAGGCCCGCCTCTTCCGGGTGCTACAGCCGCACGTACTCGTATTCGATCGGGAGGCTGTTGATCCCGCGCTCCGGCGGCGCGATCCAGCCGGCCATCTTGCCGGGCGCGATGACCTGCCGCATCAGGCTCTTCACGAACGTGCGGTCGGCCTCCGTCGGCAGCCATTCGCCTTCGCGCCGGCGAAATTCGCTCTGGTCGATGATCGCGCCGTCCGGATCGCAGTGCACGCCGGCCCATACGCCGATCGCGCGGTGAAAGCGCGGCGACGGCAGCGCCAGCCGCTGTGCCATGCCCGCGCGCTCGAACAGGCGGTTCCAGCGCTTGAGCCCGAGCTCGCAGTCGCGGACGTATGACGTTCGCAGCACTTCGTTCATCGCGTTGCGCAGCGGAATGCTTTCGGTCTTGACGCCGCGCGCCGGATCGGGCTGCGCGAGCTCGAAGGCAACGTCGACGCAGCGATGATCGTCGTACTGCGACTCGTCGGGCCGGCCCTTGAGGCCGGTGGCGAAGCTCGACGCGGCGTTCGACGAGACTTCCGAGCCGAACAGGTCGAGCGAGGACGAGAACCAGAAATTGAGGTAGCGCTGGAACGTCGGCAGATCGATCGCGCCGGCGTTGCGCACCGCCGCGGGATCGTCGGTGCCGAGCTCGGTCATCACCTCCAGCGCGCGCTTGATCACGCGCGAAAGGCCGGTCTCGCCGACGAACATGTGATGCGCCTCCTCGGTCAGCATGAACCGGGTCGTCCGCGCCAGCGGGTCGAACGCCGATTCGGCGAGGCTCTTGAGCTGGTATTTGCCGTCGCGGTCGGTGAAATAGGTGAACATGAAAAACGACAGCCAGTCGGTCACCGGCTCGTTGAACGTGCCGAGGATCCGCGGCTTGTCGGCGTCGCCCGAATGACGCTCGAGCAGCTCCTCGGCTTCCTCGCGTCCGTCGCGCCCGAAATACGCATGCAGCAGATAGACCATCGCCCACAGATGGCGGCCTTCCTCGACGTTGATCTGGAACAGGTTGCGCAGGTCGTACAGCGACGGACAGCTGTGCCCGAGCAGCCGCTGCTGCTCGACCGACGCCGGCTCGGTGTCGCCCTGGGTGACGATCAGCCGCCGCAGCGGCGAGCGGTATTCGCCGGGCACCTGTTGCCACGCCGGCTCGCCCATGTGATCGCCGAAGCCGATCGTGCGCGCCGGGTCGGCGTCGGCGAGGAATATGCCCCAGCGGTAATCGGGCATGCGCACCTGGCCGTAGCTCGCCCAACCGGCGGCATCGACGCCGACGGCGGTGCGCAAGTAGATGTCCGCCGCGGCGAAGTCCGACGGACCCATCGTCTGCCACCACTGCAGGAACTTTGGCTGCCAATGCTCGAGTGCGCGCTGCAGCGTTCGATCGTCGGTCAGATTGACGTTGTTCGGAATCTTTTCGCTGTAGTTGATCGTCATGATCGCTTCCGCTGCTTGCTGCGCGAACCTAAACGCGCTCCCAGTCGAATTTGGCCCGCGTGCCGCTGCCGAAGAGCTTCAGCGCGCCGTCCTTGCCGACGGCGTTCGGCCGCTGGAAGACCCAGTTCTGCCAGGCCGCCAGCCGTCCGAATATGCGCGCGTGCATCGTCTCGGGTCCGGAAAAGCGCAGGCTCGCCTCCATGCCGGACAGCGCATCGGGCGAAAGGCTCGCGCGCTCTTCGAGTGCCAGCCGGATCTCGTCGTCCCAGTCGAGGTCGTCCGGCGTGAACGTGACCAGTCCGGCGTCCCGCGCGGACTCCGAGCGCAGCATCACGCCGACGTTTTCGGGTGCCAGCGTGTCTGCCGCGAAACGGTTGGCCAGCCGGGTGCGGCCGTTGCACATCGGGTAGGCGCCGAAATTCTGCATCGACAGCGCGATCGCAGGCTCGGCATCGCGCTCGTCGGGCAATGCGAGCATGTAGCTGCGGTCGGCCGCGAGTGCCAGCTCGAACAGGGTTCCGGCAAAGCACGAGTCGCGATCGATCAGCGCGAAGACCGAGCGCGCCGACACATCCAGCCGCGACAAGGTGCGCCGCCACACGCCGATCGTCTCACGCACCAGCCAGTGGTCGGCGTGTTTGGTCAGCGTCGCATCGACCGCCAGGACCGTCGCAGGATCGCCGGCGGTTCGCATCACCCAGGTGCCGATGTCGAGCTCGTTGGTCCGCAGCAACAGTATTGCGTCGTCGAGCTCGCGCGCGAGCGCCAGCGGCCACCAGTCGGCGCCGAGCGCCGTGATCGCTTCGATCGAGTCGGGCGTCGGGCTGCGCCGGGGCGCGCAAGGTGAACGTCGCGACGCGCGCGGCGCGATCGAGCGCGACGTCGAGGTTCGGATACTTGATGCCGGACTCGTCCACCGTTCTCTCGAGCGGCGTCAGCACGATGCCGCGCGGCGGCGCAGTCTTCGGAGCCATGCGCGCCCGCCGCGGCGAGTTCCTTCGCGCGGCGGGCCAGCGTCTCGGCGAACGTGCTGGGCGTCGCGATCGCGTCGACCAGGCCCCAGGCTTTGGCGCGATCGGCGCGCACGCCTTCGATGGTCGTGCAAAAGACGTCGGCGAGATCGCGGCGGAGCCTTCTCTTGTCCGTGAGCCGGGTGAGGCCGCCGGTGCCCGGCAGCACGGCCAGCAGCGGGACTTCGGGCAGGCTGACCGTCGAGGACCGGTCGTCGATCATCAGGATTTCGTCGCAGGCCAGCGCCAGCTCGTAGCCTCCGCCGGCGGTCGTGCCGTTCAGCGCGGCGATCGACTTCAAGCCCGAGTAGAGGCTCGCGTCCTCGATGCCGTTGCGCGTTTCGTTGGTGAACTTGCAGAAGTTGACCTTCCAGGCGTGCGACGACGCGCCGAGCATGTAGATGTTGGCGCCCGAGCAGAACATGCGCTCCTTGCCGCTGGTGATCACCAGGCAACGCACTTCGGGATGCTCGAAGCGCAGCCGCTGCAGCGCGTCGGCCAGCTCGATGTCGACGCCGAGATCGTACGAATTGAGCTTGAGCTTGTAGCCCGGCTTGAGGCCGCGATCCTCGTCGACGTCGAGGACAAGCGTCGCGACCGCGCCGTCGATCTTCATGCGCCAGTGCGCGTAATGATCGGGATCGGTGTCGAAGGTCACCATCGGATTCACCCGGCGCGCTTCGACGTCTCGGCAGCGCCGGCGGCAGCGGTAGCCTGAGCCAGCAGCTTGAGGCTCTGTGCGATCGACTTGCCCGACGTGTCGACGATCGCATCGGCCTTGCGGTACAGGAGCTCGCGTCCGGCCAGGATGCGCTTCAGATCTTCCATCGCCTCGGTGCTGCCGGCCATCGGCCGCTGGTCGCCCTGCGCGACGACACGCGCCATGTGCTCTTCGGGCTTGGCCTTCAGCCACACGACGCGGCAGGTCGACAGCAGCAAGTCGAAGGTTTCGGGCTCGGAGACGATGCTGCCGCCGGTCGCGATCACCATCGCCTCGTCGCGCAGCAGCAGCGCTTCCAGCGCGCGCCGCTCGTGACGGCGGTAGGCCGGCAGGCCGTACAGCAGGAAGAGCTCCGCCAGCGACGCGCCGGCCGCCTGCTCGATTTCGCGGTCGAGCTCGATGAAGGGAACGCGGCGCCTGGCGGCGAGCCGTTTGCCCAGCGTCGTCTTGCCGGCGCCGCGCAGGCCGATCAGCGCGATCCGGCGCTTTCGTTCCTGTCCAGCGGCGCCGAACGCGCGATGCAGCGTGTCCGAGGCGCGGCGGATTTCCGGCGCCGAAAGCCGCGACAGCCACTGCATCAGCAGCGCGACCTCGGTCGGTGCCTCCGGGCCGTTTCGCGTCAGCTGCTCGACCGGCACATCGATCGCCTGCGCGATCTGCTTCAACAGCAGGATCGAGACATTGCCGCGGCCCGATTCCAGCGATGCGAGATAGCGCTCGGACACGCCCGAATCCTGCGCCAGCGTGCGCCGCGACATTCCCCGGCGCGCGCGGATTTCGCGGACGCGCTCGCCGATCGCGGCGAGATAGGCGGCGTCAGCCGTCGCGGCCGGAAGCCGCGGGCAGCGCCGTACGCGCCGGCGAGGCGGTGCTCATCGCCGGCGTGCCCCGCGGGCTTCGCGCCGGGCAGTGTTGGTGCGATAATGCATTTTATTGCATCCAGATCTCAAGGTATGTACTATAGTTCATGGCCGTCTTGATGACAAGCCCGGGGACAAGCCTCGACCGATGCTGAACGTCAATATCCTGGTCGGCACGATGACCGGCACCGCGCAGCTGGTCGCGCAGGAAATCGAGCTCGCCTTTGCCGGCCCGCAAGCTCGGCATCGACGTCACGTTCATGGATGCGCTCGATCGGCGCGTGTTCGAGCGGCCCGGCGTGTTCCTCATCTGCACGTCGACCTATGGCCAGGGCGACGTGCCCGACAACGCCAAGGCCTTCTACGCCGATCTAATCGCATGCCGCGACTCGCTGGCGCACGTGCATTACGGCGTGTTTGCGCTCGGCGACAGCACGCACGTCGGCACCTACTGTTTCGGCGGCAGGCGTTTCGACGAGGCGCTGGCGGCGCGCGGCGCGCGGCGCATCGGCGAGGTGATGCAGCACAACGCCAGCGGCGGCACGCTGCCCGAAGACGTGGCGCTGGAATGGTTTCCGGAATGGCTGCGGCAGGTGCGCGCCGCCCTCGACGCGGCGGAAGCCGACGCCGCGGTCGCGGCGCAAGCTACGCGGCATGGCGGCGATTGACGAGGCCTGCATGCGCCGCCACAATCGCCAGTCCCGCTTCCAGTCAACGCGATCATGACCGCCCGGACACCTGCCTTCGCCCAGGCAGATCATGCGGCGTCGCCGCCGCGCCTGAGCATTCCCCGCGCCTACAACGCCGCCGTCGACCTGGTCGAGCGCAATCTCGCCGCGGGTCGCGCCGGGCACATCGCGTTCATCGACGACGCCGGACGCTATTCGTACGGCGAGCTCGCGCAGCGCGTCAACCGCTGCGCCAACGCCTGGACGCGTCTGGGCCTGCGCACCGAGGATCGAGTCGTCCTGCTGCTGCACGACAGCATCGACTTTCCGACGGCGTTTCTCGGCGCGATCCGCGCCGGCGTCGTGCCGATCCCCTGCAACACGCTGCTGACCGCCGCCGACTACGAATATCTGCTCGCCGACAGCCGCGCGCGGGCCGTCGTCGTCTCGGCGCCGCTGGCGCCGGCGATCGCGCCGCTCGCGGCGCGGCTCGACGCGCTGGAACACGTCATCGTCTCCGGCGACGCCGTCGACGGCACGCTCGAATTCCGCGGATGGATCGCGTCCGAATCGGCCGATGCGCCGGTCGCCGCGACGACGGCGGACGACGTCTGCTTCTGGCTGTATTCGTCGGGATCGACCGGCAGCCCGAAGGGCGCCGTGCATCTGCATGCCGATCTGATCCATACCGCGGAGCTGTATGCGCGCCCGGTGCTGGGCATCGCGCCGGACGACGTCGTGTTCTCCGCGGCCAAGCTCTTTTTCGCGTACGGTCTGGGCAACGCGCTGACCTTTCCGCTCGCGGTCGGCGCGACCAGCGTGCTGATGGCCGAGCGGCCGACGCCGGCGGCGGTATTCAAGCGCCTGGTCGCCGAACGGCCGACGATTTTCTACGGCGTGCCGACCTTGTACGCGGCGATGCTGGCCAGCGCCGAATTTCCGGCGCGCGACCGGCTGGCCCTGCGCCGCTGCGTCTCCGCCGGCGAGGCGCTGCCGGCGGACCTCGGCAAGCGCTGGCGCGACAAGACCGGCGTCGACATCCTCGACGGCCTGGGCTCGACCGAAATGCTGCATATCTTCCTGTCCAATCGTCCCGATGACGTCTGCTACGGCACGACCGGCAGGCCGGTGCCCGGCTACGACCTGCGCGTCGTCGACGAGCAGGGCGATCCGGTCGCGCCCGGCGAGATCGGCGAGCTCCAGGTCAGCGGACCGACGAGCTCGCCGTATTACTGGAACAATCGCGCCAAGAGCCTGGCGACGTTTCTCGGGCCCTGGACCCGCAGCGGCGACAAATACATCGTCGATGCCGACGGACGCTACGTCTATTGCGGCCGCACCGACGACATGCTCAAGGTCGGCGGCGTGTACGTGTCGCCGTTCGAGGTCGAGGCCGCGCTGGCGACGCACGAGGCCGTCCTCGAAGCCGCCGTCGTCGGCTGCGCCGATGCGAGCGAGCTGATCAAGCCGAAGGCCTTTGTCGTGCTCAAGCCCGGACACGCAGGCCGGGACCCGCGCTCGCCGCGGCGCTGCAGGAGCACGTCAAGGCGCTGCTCGCGCCGTTCAAATATCCGCGCTGGATCGAATTCGTCGCCGACCTGCCGAAGACCGCGACCGGCAAGATCCAGCGCTTCAAGCTGCGCGCACCGGCGCAGGACACCAGAACATGACGGAATGCCAACCCGCTGCTACCATCGCAGCGCCGACAAGATCAAAACCTCGGAGGAGAAGCTCATGACAGACCGGCGCCAGTTCATCCAGCAGGCAGGCCTGCTTGCATCCGCGGCCGCGATCGGCGGTCTCGCGCCATCGGTCGCGCGCGCCCAGAGCGCCAAGCTCAGAGTCGGCATGATGCTTCCGTACACGGGCACCTTTGCCGCGCTGGGCACCGCGATCACCCAGGGCTTCAATCTCGCGGTCGAGGAAAACGGCGGCATGCTCGGCGGGCGCGCGATCGAGTTCTTCACCGTCGACGACGAGTCGGAGCCGTCGAAGGCCACCGACAACGCGAACAAGCTCGTCCAGCGCGACAAGGTCGACGTGCTGCTCGGCACCGTGCATTCGGGCGTCGTGATGGCGATGGTCAAGGTCGCACGCGACAACGGCACGCTGCTGATCATCCCGAACGCGGGCGCGAACGCCGCGACCGGCGGCCAGTGCGCGCCGAACATTTTCCGCACGTCGTTTTCCAACTGGCAGCCCGCGCACCCGATGGGCAAGGTGATGTACGACCGCGGCCATCGCAAGGTCGTCACGCTGACCTGGAAATACGGCGCCGGCGAGGAATCGATCGAAAGCTTCAAGGAGGCGTTCACCAAGCTTGGCGGCTCGATCACCAAGGAGATGTACCTGCCGTTTCCGAACGTCGAGTTCCAGCCGTTCATCACCGAAATCGCCTCGCTCAAGCCCGATGCGGTGTTCGTCTTTTTTGCCGGCGGCGGCGCGGTCAAGTTCACCAAGGACTACGCGGCCGCGGGGCTCAAGGACAAGATCCCGCTTTACGGCAGCGGCTTCCTCACCGACGGCACGCTCGAAGCGCAAGGCGCGTCGGCGCAGGGACTGCTGACGACCCTGCACTACGGCGACGGCATCGAGAACCCGAAGAACAAGCAGTTCCGCTACAACTACGGCAAGAAGTACGGCATCCAGGCCGATGTCTACGCGGTCCAGGGTTACGACGCCGCGCTGCTGCTGCACGGCGGACTCAACGCGGTCAAAGGCAGCTTCGGCGACAAGAAGGCGCTGTACGGCGCGCTGGAGAAGGTCAAGATCGACAGCCCGCGCGGGCCCTGGACGATGTCGAAGGCGCACAATCCGATCCAGGACATTTATCTGCGCCGCGTCGAGGGCAATGCGAACCAGGTGATCGGCATCGCATGGAAAGCGCTGGAGGACCCGGCGCGCGGCTGCAAGATGTCGGCTGCCTAGCAGTTGCTCGCACGTTATTCCGGCGGGGGCAGTCGTCCCCGCTTCTTTTTTTGTGCAGGCTATGCGTCGATGCGAGACGCACATGACGGACCCGTGCCGTGGAATGGCTGATCCAGATCCTCAATAGCGTGCAATACGGCCTGCTGCTGTTCCTGGTCGCGAGCGGGCTGACGCTTGATCTTCGGCATCATGGGCGTCATCAATCTCGCCCACGGCAGCTTCTACATGATCGGGGCGTATCTGGCATTCACGCTGTCGTCGCTGACCGGCAGCCTGTGGCTGGCGATACCGCTCGGCATCGTCCTCTCCGCCGCGCTCGGGCTGCTGCTCGAATGGGCGCTGATCAGCCGCCTGTACCGCCGCGATCACTTGTACCAGGTGCTGCTGACGTTCGGGCTGATCCTCATTTTCGAGGAGCTGCGCAGCATCATCGTCGGCGACGACGTCCACAGCGTCGCCATCCCCGCAGTGCTCGCGGCCTCGCTGCCGTTGACCGACACGCTTTCGTACCCGGTCTACCGGCTGTTCATCTCGGCTGTCTGCCTGGCGCTCGCGGCGCTGATGTACGTGACCATACAGAAGACGCGCTTCGGCATGATGATCCGGGCAGCGGCATCGAATCCCGAGATGGCGACGTCGCTGGGTATGGACATCCGCTGGATCCACGCGCTGGTCTTCGCCGCAGGTGTCGCGCTGGCGGCCTTCGCCGGCATGATCGCCGCGCCGGTGTCGTCGGTGTTTCCGGGCATGGGCAACCAGGTGCTGATCGTCTGCTTCGTGATCGTCGTCATCGGCGGCATCGGCTCGCTGAAGGGCGCGCTGATCGCCGCACTGCTGATCGGCTTCGCCGATACGTTCGGCAAGGTGCTTTTCCCCGACTACGCGAGCATCGCCGTCTACCTGTTGATGGCGGTCGTGCTGCTGTTCCGCCCGCTGGGACTCTTCGGCCGTGCGTGAGCTCCGGCGCGGTAGCGCGACCTGCCCGCAGGCTCCGGCATGAAGCGCAGCCTTCTGCCGTGGCTGATCGTCGCCGCGATCCTGCTGCTGCTGTTTCCGGCAGTCGCGGAAAAGTTCTATCTGCAGCTCGTCACCAAGATCATGATCCTTTCGATCTTCGCGCTCTCGCTCGACCTGCTGGTCGGCTATACCGGGCTCGTCAGCCTGGGCCACGCCGCTTACTTCGGCATCGCCGCGTACACCTACGCGCTGGCTGCGCCGGCAGCCGATCCGGCCAACGTCTGGCTGACCCTGCCGCTTGCGCTGGCGGCGAGCGCCGCGGCCGCGCTGCTGGTCGGCGCGCTGGTGCTGCGCACCTCGGGCGTGTACTTCATCATGGTGACGCTGGCGTTCGCGCAGATGGCCTACTACTTCTTTCACGACACGCGCATCGCCGGCGGATCCGACGGCATCTACGTCAACACGCGCCCCGACGCGATGGTGCCGGGCCTGGATCTGGCCAACGACCTGCATTTCTACTATTTCGTGCTCGCCGCGCTCGCCGATCGTTTTCGCGCTGCTCGCGATCATCCTGCGCTCGCCGTTCGGACGCGCGCTGCAGGGCATCAAGGCGAACGAGCATCGGATGCGCGCGCTCGGCTTCGCCACCTTGCGCTACAAGCTCGCCGCTTTCGTGCTGGCGGGGACGATCGCCGGGCTCGCCGGCTATCTCGCCGCGGCGAAGGAAGGCTACGTCAATCCCGAGATGATGGCCTGGCATCAATCGGGCACCGTGCTGATGATGCTGATCCTTGGCGGCATGGGGACGCTGTTCGGCGCGGTGCTCGGTGCGTTCTCCTACGTGCTGCTGCAGGAATGGTTCTCCGCGCTGACCAAGCACTGGCAGCTGCTGATGGGACGTCTTCATCGTCGCCGCGGTGCTGCTGTTGCCGCAGGGCCTGATCGGTCTGCATCAGCTGCGGATGAAGCCGCGCTCGCCGCGCGCCGAGGGCGACAAGTGACTGAGCCGGTGCTCGCCGCGATCGCGCTCGGCCGCCGCTTCGGCGGCCTGATCGCCGTCGACGACGTCAGCTTGTCGCTCGCGCCGAAGACGGTGCACGCGGTCATCGGCCCCAACGGCGCCGGCAAGTCGACCTTGGTCAACCTGCTCTCCGGTGACCTGCGGCCGTCGACCGGCACGATCTTGCTCGGCGCGCGGGACATCACGCACTGGCCGTCGCACCGCATCGCGCAGCACGGCGTCGCGCGATCGTTCCAGCACACCAATGTCTTCGGCGTCTTTTCCGCATTCGAAAATTGCCGGCTCGCCGCGCAGTCGCACCACAGAAATTTCGGCCGCTGGTTCAAGCCCGCGGAGCGCTACGGCGACTGGAATGCCGCGGCGGAAGCGGCGCTGGCGATCGTCGGACTCGCCGCGCGCGCCGGCGTTGCCGCTGCCGCGCTGTCGCACGGCGAGCGGCGCGCGCTGGAGATCGCGATGGCGCTCGCCACCGCAGCCGACCGTGCTGTTGCTCGACGAGCCGCTGGCCGGGATGGGCCCGGAGGAGTCGGCGCACATCGTCGCGCTGCTCAAGCGCCTGGCGGCCGATCACGCGATCCTGCTGGTCGAGCACGACATGGACGCGGTGTTCGCGCTTGCCGACCGGCTGACGGTGATGGTCAACGGCACGGATACTGGCGAGCGGCGCGCCGGAGGCGATCCGCGCCAACGCCGAAGTGCAGCGCGCCTACCTGGGCACCGAAGCCGTGAGCGCGCTCTGATGGCTGCGCCACTGCTCGAAGCGCGCAAGCTGCACAGCTACTACGGCAGCAGCCATGTGCTGCAGGGCGTCGATTTTTCGATCGGCGCCGGCGAGGTGGTCGCGCTGATGGGCCGAAACGGCATGGGCAAGACGACGCTTGCTCCGCTCGATGCTGGGCTTGCTCAAGTCGCGCACCGGCGAAGTCGACATCGACGGCGTCAGCGCCACCGATATGCCGCCGCACAGGATCGCCCGTCTCGGCGTCGCGTTCGTGCCCGAGAACCGCGGCATCTTTCCAACGCTGACGGTCCGCGAGAACCTGCTGGTCGCGGCGCGCCCGGCCGCCGCGCGGCAACGCATGGACGCTCGAACGGGTGATGGCAGACGTTTCCCGCGCTCGGCGCAGCGGCTCGATCACCGCGGCAACCAGTTGTCGGGCGGCGAGCAGCAGATGCTGACGATCGGCCGCGCGCTGCTGACCAATCCGCGCCTGCTGATCCTCGACGAGGCGACCGAGGGTCTGGCGCCGCTGATCGCGACGACGATCTGGCGGACGATACGCACGATCCGCGACGGCGGCATCGCGACGGTGATCGTCGACAAGCATTTCGCGATGCTGGCCGAGCTCGCCGATCGCTGCGTGATCCTGGTCAAGGGACGCAAGGTGTTCGACGGCTCGCCTGCCGAGCTCGCGGCGCAGCCGGGTCTGCGCGAGCAGCACCTGGGCATCTGACGCCGGTTCGATCGATGCCGCGGGCGCGCTTCGTCGACGTCGCCGGCCACCGGCTGGAATGCGTGCGCATCCGCGGAGCGAAGAGCGCACCGACGCTGGTCTTTCTGCACGAGGGACTGGGCTCGGTGGCGTTGTGGAAGGATTTTCCGCGCGCGTCGCCGATGCGACCGGCTGCCCTGTGCTGGTTTATTCGCGAGCCGGATACGGGCGATCGTCGCCGGCTGCGCTGCCGCGTGCGCCCGACTACATGCACGTCGAGGCGCTCACCGTGCTGCCGGCGCTGCTCGACCGCCTCGATATCGCGGACCCGGTACTGGTCGGGCACAGCGACGGCGCATCGATCGCGCTGATGCATGCGGGTTCGGGCAGGCGCCCGGTGCGCGCGCTGGTCGCACTCGCGCCGCACGTCTTCGTCGAGGACATGTCGATCGCGAGCATCGCCGAAGCACGCCGGCAATACGAGACGACCGACCTGCGCGAAAGGCTGGCGCGCCGCCACGCCGATCCCGACGCCGCGTTCCGCGGCTGGAACGACATCTGGCTCGCACCGGCGTTTCGCAGCTGGAACATCGAAGCGTGCCTGCCCGGCGTGCGCTGTCCGCTGCTGCTGATCCAGGGCCGCGACGACGAGTACGGAAGCGCGAGCGCAGCTCGACGCGATCGAGCGCCAGGTCGGCGGCAGGGTCGCTCGCCTCGAGCTCGCCGATTGCCGTCACTCGCCGCATCGCGATCAGCCCGAAGCGACGCTGGCGGCGATCGCGGACTTCGTCGCTACGACTTGACCGCCTTCTGCAGGGCCAGCGCGCGCTGATAAAGGCGATTGCGCGCCGCGCCCGATTGCGCGACCGCGATGCGCACCGCCTGCGCCAGCGGCAGCTCGGCGAGCAGCGGCTTCAGCAGCGCGTCGTGCTCGCCGGCGTCGTCCTCCGCGGCGTCGTCGTCCGGCGCAGCGACGATCAACACGAACTCGCCGCGGATCCGGTCGGCGTCGGCCGCGAGCCACGCTGATGCGTCGGCCAGCGCGCAGCGATGCAGCGTTTCGAAGCGCTTGGTCAACTCGCGCGCAATGACGATCTCGCGCTGCGGATCGAGCGTGGCGGCGAGCGCCGCCACCGTCGCCGCGATCCGATGCGGCGCCTCGTACAAGACCAGCGCATACGGCAACGCGCGCACTCGCTCGAGTGCGGCACGGCGCGCGCCGGCCGCAGCGGGCAGGAATCCGAGAAACAGCCACTGCGGCGTCGCGATGCCCGCCGCCGAAAGCGCCGCCGTCACCGCGGACGGACCGGGGATGGGCACGATCGCGAAGCCCGCCGCCGAAACGGCGCGCACCAGCGCGGCGCCCGGATCGCTGATCGCCGGCGTGCCGGCATCGGTGATCAGCGCGACGCGCTTGCCGGACGAAAGCGATTCGATAATGGCGGCGGCGCGCTTGTGCTCGTTATGCTCGTGCAGAGAAACCAGCCGCGCGCGGACGCCATAGTGCGCGAGCAACCCGGCGCTGACGCGCGTGTCCTCGGCCGCGATCACGTCGACCTGGGCCAGCACGTCGAGCGCGCGCAGGGTCAAGTCGCGCAGGTTACCGATCGGTGTCGCCACCACATATAATGTTCGCTCCAGCGCCGGCAACGGCTCCCCTCTGCTCATGGTCGACGATTTCCTTTCGATGGCCCGATTGCCGGCATGGCTGCGCGCAGCGGCGCTCGCCGCCGTGGTGCTCGGCGTCGGCGCGTGCGCGGTCACGCCGCCATTGTCCGGCCGCGCGGCCTCCGCCGCCAAGCACGGTGCCGTTCACGCCGCCGGCGGTCGAAAGCGTACCGGCGCCTCTGGTGCCGCCGCCTCCCTTTGCGGTAACGCCTGCCGCCGACTCCGCCGCCGATGACCGAAGCCGCGATCGCCCGCGCCGCCGGGAACGCGATCGCGTTGATCCTGCCGCTCGAGTCGCCGACCTATGGCCGCGCCGCCAGCGCCGTGAAGGCAGGCTTCGTCGCCGCAGCGGCGCGCGCCGGCGCGAGCGCGCGCGTGCAGCGTTATCGGGCACGGCGACGACGGCGTGCTGCCCGCGTTCGCCGCTGCGGCGCGAAGCGGCGTCGCGCTCGTCGTCGGCCCATTGACGCGCGACGATTTGAAGACCGTCCTCGCGATGTCGCCGCTGCGCCCGCGGATGCTCGCGCTGAACCAGTCCGACGAAGGGGCGCCGTTGCCGGCCAGCGTCTACGCATTGACGCTTGCCGTCGAGCAGGACGCAGCGCTCTTGATGCGGGTCGCCCGCGGCGACGGCGTCAAGGCGATCGCCGTCGTCGGCAGCGATGCGCCGTTTCAGCGCCGGTTCAGCCAGTCGTTCGTCGCCGCGTGGCGGCGCGAAGGCGGGGCGGCGCCGCGCGAGTACCGGTTCGACGCCAGCCCGGAGCAGCTGGGCGCACTGCGCCGCGAGCTGGCCGCGCAGCCGATCGATGCGGTCCTGCTGGCGGTCGACGCCAACGAGGCGGCGCTGGCGAAGTCCTTCCTGCGCGGGCAGGGTCTATGCGAGCAGCCAGATCACCGACGGTCTGCCGGCCCAGATGCTGTACGACCTGGAAAACGTCCGCTACATCGAAATGCCGTGGCTCGCCGAGCCCGACAATCCGGCGTTCGCCGACGTGCCGCGCGCCGATTACGACGACCCGGTGCTGGAGCGGCTCTACGCTCTGGGCATCGATGCCTTCGCGCTGGCGCAGATGCTGGCCGAACCGACGCCGCCCGATCGGATCGAGCTCGATGGCGCGACCGGTCATCTGTCGCTGCTGCCGTCGCGGTCCTTTGCGCGCGAAGGCCGCGTGATGACCATCCACGACGGCCGCGTGCTGGCCGAATCGCCAGCGCGATGAAGCGATGAATCGCGGCGCGGCGGCGGAAGCGCTCGCGGCCGAGTTCCTGCAGGCGCGGGGCCTGACGATCGTCGAGCGCAACTACCGCTGTCGCGGCGGCGAGATCGATCTGATCGCCAGCGACGGCGAGACGCTGATCTTCGTCGAAGTGCGGCTGCGCAGCGACGCGGCGTTCGGCGGCGCGGCGGAGAGCATCACCGCGGCCAAGAAGAAGCGTCTGTCGGTTCGCCGCGTCCCACTATCTAAGCCGCTTAAGCCTGAGCCGAATGAGCCGGGAACCGCCGTGCCGCTTCGATGCGATCCTGCTGGGGTCGCTCGATCCGGATCGGATCGAATGGCTGGTCGATATCGACGCGAGCTGACGACCTGTGCGAGGCCGAAGTTGCTACAATGCGCTAGCTCGACCGATGGATACCACGCATCGCATCCGCGCGCACTTCGCCGACAGCGCCGAACTGAAGCTCGCCGCAGTCGACGCGATGGCGCCGCTGATCGCGCGCGCGGCGGGCCTGATGACCGATTGCCTGCTGGCGGACGGCAAGATCCTCGCCTGCGGCAACGGCGGCTCGGCGTCCGACGCCCAGCATTTCGCCGCCGAGATGGTCGGCCGCTTCGAGCGCGAGCGGCCGGAGTTGCCGGCGCTATCGCTGGCGACCGACACCTCGATCCTGACCGCGGTCGCCAACGACTACGACTTCAGCCAGGTGTTCGCCAAGCAGGTGCGCGCGCTCGGACGCAGCGGCGATGTCCTGCTCGCGCTCTCGACATCGGGCAACTCGGCCAACGTCGCGCTCGCGATCGATGCCGCGCACGAGCGCGAAATGCGGATCGTCGCGCTGACCGGCAGGGGCGGCGGCCGCATCGGTGAACTCCTCACCGGTGTCGATGTCCACCTCTGCGTGCCGCATTCGGTGACCGCACGCATCCAGGAAGTGCACCTGTTGACGATACACTGCCTGTGCGATGCGATCGATACCAACCTGCTCGGCGAAGAGAGCTGAACCCCTGGGGAAACGAGAGGAATCATGAAAAGGTTCGATACCATCATGCGGATTGCGGCGACGCTCTCGCTTGCCGCCGGCGCAACGCTGCTCAACGGCTGCATTCCGCTGGTGATCGGGGGCGCCGCGGCGACCGCGCAGATCGCCACCGACCGGCGAACGACCGGGGCGCAGCTCGACGACGAGTTCATCGAGGACAAGGCGATCGCGCAGATCGCCGATCGCCTCAAGAGCGATATCCACGTCAACGTCACCAGCTACAACGGCATCGCGCTGCTGACCGGCGAGGTGCCGACCGAGGCCTCGAAAAACGAGGTGGCGCAGATCGTGCGGTCGATGCCGAAAGTGCGCATCGTGCAGAACGAGCTCGTCATCGGCCCGACCAGCTCGCTTGGCGCCGCGCACCAACGACACGTTCATCACCTCGAAGGTCAAGTCACGGTTCGTCGAGGCACACAAGAAGTTCCAGATCAATCACGTCAAGGTCGTCACCGAGCGCAGCGTCGTCTATCTGATGGGCATCGTGCGGCGCGACGAAGGCGATGCCGCGGCCGAGATCGCCCGCACGACCAGCGGCGTCGAGCGCGTCGTCAAGGTGTTCGAATACATCAGTTGAGCGCTTCGTCCGACCGGCTCGCGGCAGAGGCGCCGAGCTTCGCGTCCAAGATCGCGACCGCCGACACCCGCGCGGCGCAGATCGCCGCGCTGCCGCGGCCGCTGGTGTTCACCAACGGCGTGTTCGACATCCTGCATCGCGGTCACGTCAGCTACCTCGACCATGCCCGCCGGCTCGGCGCCTCGCTGATCGTCGGCGTCAACAGCGACGCATCGGCGCGCCGCCTCGGCAAGGGCGGCGATCGGCCGATCAATTCGCTCGACGATCGCATCGCGGTTCTGGCCGCGCTCGAATCGGTGAGCCTGGCCATTCCGTTCGACGAGGACACGCCGCTCGAGCTCGTGCTCGAATGCCACCCCGACGTCATCGCCAAGGGCGCCGACTACACGGCGGCCACGACCGTCGGCGCCGCCGAAGTCATCGGCTGGGGCGGACGGTTCGAGGCGATACCGCTGCTGCCCGGACGTTCGACCAGCGCACTGCTGACCCGCTTGCGGCGTTGAAGGCGCGAAGGCGAGGCGTCGCAGCGCGTTTGCTATAATTTGACGCTTTAGCGAGCGAAGTCGATGTTCCAGACGATCGATGCAGTCGAGCTCAAACGCCTGATCGAAAGCGGCGAAGCGCCGCGGGTCGTCGACGTGCGCACCGCGCCCGAAGTGTCCCGCGGGACCATAAGCGGCGCGCTGCACATCGAGCTGTCGACGCTGTCGGCGCGACTGTCCGAGCTCGACAGCGACGCGCCTGTCGTCGTCGTCTGTCAGTCGGGAGCGCGGTCGGCGCAAGCTTGCGCCTACCTCGCCGAGCGCGGCTTCGCCCGGGCATGCAATCTCGGCGGAGGCATCGCCGGCTGGATGCGGGCGGGCCTGCCGCTGAATGGACCGGACCGATAATGGAACAGACGGTGCAATTCGAACGTGAAGTCGATGCGCGGGGCTTGAACTGTCCGCTGCCGATTCTTCGCACCAAGAAGGCGCTGAACGACATGGCGAGCGGCCAGGTCCTGCGCATCCTGGCGACCGATCCGTCATCGGTGCGCGACTTCGAGGCGTTCGCCCGGCAGACCGGCAATCAGCTGCTGCAGCAAAGCGAGCAGAACGGCGAATTCGTTTTCCTGCTCCGGCGCAAATAGGAGCCGGCGCGAGCGCTCGGGCGACGAAGCTTTTCCATTTCGATAGCGAATGACCATGGCCGATACCAGGGATCATCGAGCTCACCGACGAGAATTTCGCCGAGTCGATCAACGATCATCCGTTCGCGGTCGTCGATTTCTGGGCGCCTTGGTGCGCGCCGTGCCGCGCATTCGCGCCGGTGTTCGCCGCCGCGGCAGTCAAGTATCCCGACGTCAGGTTCGCCAAGGTCAACACCGAGGAGCAGCAACAGCTGGCCGGGCATTTCAACATCCGCTCGATTCCGACGCTGATGATCTTCCGCGACAACATCATCGTGTTCGCCGAAGCCGGCGCGCTGCCCGCCAGCGCGCTCGACCAGGTCTTGACCGCGGCCAAGGCGCTCGACATGGAAGCGGTGCGGCGCGAGATTGCCGCGCAGGCCGAAGCGCCTGCGGAAACGCCGACCGCCGAGGGCAGCTGACCCTTTGCTACTTGCACCGTGTTTCAAAGCAGATCGTGGTTTGCGAGGCTCGCCGCAAATAGTTGCCGGTGCGCTCGCTCGCGGTCGCATCCCCGCTGACGCGGGGCCCCTGCTCCGCGCTCCTCGCGTTCCCTGCTCGTCGCTCCTGCTTGCATCATGTTTCAGAGCAGACCCGGTTTTGCGTCATTCTCCGCTATAGTTGCTGGTGCGCTCACTCGCGGTCGCATCCCGCTACGCGGGGCCCCTGCTCTTCGCTCGCTCGCGTTAGCGCCGGTAGCGGTTCAGGAAGTCGACGACGATGCCGCGCTGGCTCTTGTCGATCGCCGCTTCCATCGTGTTGTCCAGCGGATCGTATTGCAGCACCCGGCGAAATGCTGCGATCGCCTCCTGGTGGTAGCCCTGCGCCTGCAGCGAGTAACCGAGACAGCGCCATGGCTCGGCATTCCAGAATTCCAGATCCGACCACGCCTGGCAGAGCTCGGCGGCGCGGCGCCAGTTGCCCGCGTTGAGCATGCGCGGGCCCTCGCCGCGCAGCAGCGCGAGCCGCGCCTGGCGATCGGCAAAGAGCGCCGTCGTATCGGCGTCGTTGACCGTGCCGGTGTCCGGCGTCGATCCGCTGCCGCCTGCGGCCTGAGACCCTCGATCGAGCAACCCGATCTTCCCGACGTCGCCCTGGAACCCGCGAGGCAGCAACCCCTGCGTCGAAGGCGTCCAGCCGGCGACCGCGCGCTTGGCCGCGACGATCGACTCGGTCATCGGCTCATGCCATGCGACGCCGTACAGCCAGAGCATCGCCGCCAGGCCGACGACGCCGGTGACCATATTCAGTATGCCCGGCGGGCTGTGCGTCACCAGACAGTCTTCGGCGAAATCCCAGCTCGTCTCGCCCTGCTGCGCGAGTTTTTCGTAGGCCAGCGCGATCAGGACCGGCGCGAGCAGCGGAAATCCGCAGGCGAGACCGGCCCACCAGACATGGAACGAGCGGCGCAGCGCGCGCTCCAGCTGCGCGCGCACGTCGCGCCGCGCATAGGCGTTGCTGATCGAGAACTGCAGATAGACGCCGAACAGCCACTTGCCCGGCGTCTGCTGCAGCGATGCGATCAGCAGCGCCTCGATGGGGATCCAGAAGAGCGTGATGAGTATCGGCGCCAGCAGCGGATGGCCGAGCCAGAAGGCGACGTCGTCGCTGACGATGCCGGCGTTGTGCAGCTCCGACAGCAGCAGCGCGAGCACCAGTCCCCAGATCGCATAGTCGAACAGTCGCGCCGCCAGGCGATTCCACGGGCGGGGCTCGCTGGTGCGTCCCGACTTCGCCCGTTCGAGCTCGGCCATGCGCAGCTGGAATATCCAGCTCGCGTCTTCCTGTGGCGCGTCGGTGCCGAGAAACACGCTCTTCTCGCGGCGCCAGTTGAGAATCGCGAGATCGGTCTGCGGAATCAGCGCCGGAATGCGCGGCACGTTGCCGCGACGCAGCCACGACAGGCCGTGCACGATGCCGTAGACCAGCGAGAGGACCAGCAGCAGCAGCGTCAGCCAGACCAGCACCTGCTTGGCGACCAGCACCGAATCGGCCGGGGTCACGAACACGATCGCGCCGGCGATGAACGCGCCGAACAGCAGGCACAGTGCAAGCTGGCCCGAGCGCCGAGCGCCCGAACGAGGCGACACGCTCGGTCAGTCCGGGGTGATGCAGGGTCTTGTCCGGCGCGCCGACCGGTGTGGTCAGCAGCTTCTCGTCGGCGGCCTCGATGACTTCGTCGTCATCGTGCTCCGCCGTACCCTCCTGCTCTGCGGTGGCTGCGACGTTGCTGACGAAGCGCGAGATGCGCTGCTCGGTATTGGCCTCGCCGGTGACGGCGAGCTCCTGATCGTAATGCTGTCTGTGCTCGGGATCGCTGAGTATGCGGCTGGCATGATTGATGAAGCGTAAGGCTTCTTCGACGTTGCCTTGGCCGTCGCGCGTTTTCGCATAATATTTTCGGATCAGGCGACGCAGCGCGGCCCGCACCTCTTCGTCCGGTGCGAGCTGCGGTACTCCCAGGGCCTCGTAGAGCGTTGCCTTCATCGCCTTAATCGCAGGAAAATGCACCCAATCTGACGTTGGAATGTTCCGGGAAACCGCTGGACAATGCAAGTTATCGATAATTGCGCCGCAAAACGCCAAGTTCGGGCGCACGCGGCGCGGCAGACGATGCCGCTGTGCGGCAGCATCGGCGTCCGGCGATCGCCGGCCAGGACCGCCGCCGTCCTAGCGCTCAAATGCAGACTACCAATGAAAAAGCGGCCGCAAGGGCCGCTTTTTTGCGAGGCGAGAAAGCCTATTCGCTCGACTTGCCCTCGCGATGGGCGAGCTTCTCGCGGATACGCGCTGACTTGCCCGAGCGGTCGCGCAGGTAGTAGAGCTTGGCGCGGCGCACGTCGCCCTTGCGCTTGACTTCGATGCTCGCGATCAGCGGCGAATAGGTCTGGAACGACCGCTCGACGCCCTCGCCGCTCGAGATCTTGCGCACGACGAACGACGAATTGAGGCCGCGGTTGCGCTTGGCGATGACGACGCCTTCGTAGGCCTGCACGCGCTTGCGCTCGCCTTCGACGACATTGACGTTGACGATCACGGTGTCGCCCGGCGCGAAATCCGGTACCGTCTTGCCCAGGCGGGCGATTTCTTCCTTCTCCAGCGTATCGATGATGTTCATGCGTTGCTCCTTGATCGATGGTTCCGGCCGTTGGCCTTTCGCGCAGCGCAGGTCGCCACCTGATGCGCGCTGTTTGTTTTGGAAATCTCGTCCTTCGAAGTCCAGCTGCCTGTTGCTACCTTTCGCCTGTCATTACGCTGCCCTCGCGTTTGAATTCCTCGAGCAACTTCGCATCTTCCGCCGACAGGCACTTCTCCGCCAGCAGATCCGGCCGCCGCAGCCAGGTCCGCCCCAGCGACTGCTTGCGCCGCCAGCGCGCGATCTCCGCGTGGTTGCCGGACAACAGCACCGCGGGCACCACGCCGCCTTCGAACTGCTCGGGCCGCGTGTAATGCGGACAATCGAGCAGACCGTCGACAAACGATTCCTCGACGTTCGACTGCGCGTCGTTCAGCACGCCCGGAAGCTGCCGCACAATCGCATCGATCAGCAGCAGCGCCGGCAATTCGCCGCCCGATACGACAAAATCCCCGATCGAAATCTCGAGGTCGATCTCCTTTTCCAGCAAGCGCTCGTCGACGCCTTCGTAGCGTCCGGCCAGCAATATCAGCCCCGGCTCCGCCGCGAGCTTCGTCACGCGCGCGTGGCGCAGCGGCTCACCCTGCGGCGACAGATAGATGACCGGCGCGCGCTCGATTCCCGCCACCCGCATTTCCTGCCGCGCCGCGTCCAGCGCTCGCGTCAGCGGCTCTGCCCGCATCACCATCCCCGGCCCGCCGCCGAATGGCCGGTCGTCGACCGTCCGGTAGCTGTCGGTCGCAAAATCGCGCGGATTGCGGCAGCCGAGCGTCCAGATGCCGCGCTCGAGCGCGCGTCCCATGACGCCGTACGCCGCCGCACCCTGCACCATTTCCGGAAACAGCGTGACGACTTCGATCCTGACCATGCTCGCCGCAGCGCGCTCTTCCGTCCGCTCTTTCGTCAACCCGCCGCGTCCTTGCTTCAATAGTCTTCCTGCCAGTCGACGACGATCCGGCCGGCCGCCGGCTCGATCGCATCGACATACGCCGGCACCATCGGAATCAGGCGTTCGCCGCCGTCGCTTTCGACGCGCAGCACCGGATGCGCTCCGGTATCCAGCAATCCGACCACGCGGCCCAGCGTCCGACCGGCGCGGTTGACGACATCCAAACCGACCAGATCCGACCAGTAATGCTCATCCGGCGCGGCCTTCGGCAGCAAACTCTTCGGCACGCCGGCGACAAATCCACGCAGCACCTGCGCCGCTTCGCGAGTCGCAACGCCCTCGATCGCGGCGATGATAGCTCCGCCGTGAATCTGCGCCTCGACGACGCGATACCGCGTCCATTCCTTGCTCTCATCCGGCGCGAGCCACCACGTCTTGTACCCGAGCAGCGTTTCCGGCGCCGCGGTGAACGGCTTGAGCCTCACCCATCCCTTGATGCCGAACGGGGCGAGCAAGCGCCCCATCACCACGATGTCGTCCGGCGCGACCGCGTCGTCGCGGCCGGCGCCGCGCTTGCTAGCCAGCGGTCGGCGCGGCGGCTTCGGCAGTCGCTGCAGCCACTGCAGCCGCTGCGGGCTTCGCGGCGGCTTCGGCCGTTGGCGCAGCCGCTGCGGGCTTCGCCTCGGACGCCTGCTTGACCAGACCGGCGACAGTATCGGACAGCTTGGCGCCCTGATGCGTCCAGTGGTCGATGCGGTCGAGCGACAGGCGCAGGCTTTCCTGGCCTTCGCGGGCGATCGGGTTGTAAAAGCCGACGCGCTCGATGAACCGTCCGTCGCGGCGGTTGCGCGAATCGGCGACGACGACGTTGAAAAACGGGCGCTTCTTGGCGCCGCCTCGAGCGAGTCTGATTACGACCATGGCAAAAGTCCCGGGTTGAGCCGCAAAAAAAGACGTTGATTATACGACGAAATCCGTGCTGCCCGCAATCGGCGGCGCGGGCTCGCCGGAGGGCCTAGCGCAGGCCGGGAAAGCCGCCTTTGAGGCCCCGCATCATCTTCTGGATGCCGCCCCTGGAGACCATTTTCATCATTTTCTGCGTCTGCTCGAACTGGGCGAGCAGGCGATTGACTTCCTGCACCGAGGCGCCGGCGCCAGCCGCGATCCGCCGCTTTCGCGACGCCTTCAGGATCTCAGGCTTGGCCCGCTCCGCCGGGGTCATCGCATTGATGATGCCCTCGAGCCGGCGAATCGCGCGATCGTCGACCTGCGTGCCTTGCGCGGCGCGCGCGAGTTCGCCGGGCAGCTTGTCGATCAGTTCCTGCATGCCGCCCATCTTGCGCATCTGTCCGATCTGCGCCTTGAAGTCCTCGAGGTCGAAGCCTTTGCCCGACTTGACCTTCTTGGCGAGCTTTTGCGCCTCAGCGACGTCGACCTGCTCGCTGCGCACCCTCGATCAGGCCCAGCACATCGCCCATGCCGAGGATGCGCATAG
The DNA here is from genome assembly GCA_963697485.1 of uncultured beta proteobacterium. Taxonomy (GTDB): domain Bacteria; phylum Pseudomonadota; class Gammaproteobacteria; order Burkholderiales; family Casimicrobiaceae; genus PALSA-1003. Next base: position 375,515 of record CAVOOD010000002.1, on the reverse strand, counting down.
CCATGCGCTCGGGATGAAAGACTTCCAGACCGTCGAGCTTTTCGGAGACGCCGGCGAACTTGATCGGCGCCCCGGTCACCTGCCGCACCGAAAGCGCAGCACCTCCGCGCGCGTCGCCGTCGAGCTTGGTCAGGATGACGCCGGTCAGCGGCAGCACGGCGCCGAATGCCTTCGCCGTGTTGACCGCATCCTGGCCCTGCATCGCGTCGACGACGAACAGCGTCTCGACCGGCTTCACCGCAGCGTGCAGCGCGGCGATCTCGCGCATCATCGCGTCGTCGATCGCGAGACGGCCGGCGGTGTCGACGATGACGACGTCGTGGTAGTGCCGGCGCGCCCAGTCGACGGCAGCCAGCGCGATCGCCACCGGATCCTGGTCGGTCGACGACGGGAAAAAATCGACGCCGACCTGGCCGGCGAGCGTTTCGAGCTGTGCGATCGCCGCCGGCCGGTAGACGTCGCAGCTCACCAGCAGCACTTTCTTGCGCATGTCCTGGCGCAACAGACGCGCGAGCTTCCCCGCGCTGGTCGTCTTGCCGGAGCCCTGCAGTCCGGCGAGCAGGATCACCGCCGGCGGCACGACGGCCAGATCGAGCGGCGCCGTCGGACCGCCGATCAGCCGCGTCAACTCGCGCTGGACGATGCCGACGAACGCCTGTCCGGGTGTCAGTGATCCGGCGACATCGCTGCCGATCGCCTTTTCGCGCACGATCGCGATGAAATCGCGAACGACCGGAAGCGCGACGTCGGCCTCGAGCAGCGCCATCCTGACTTCGCGCAGCGCTTCCTGGATGTTGGCGTCGGTGAGCCGCGCTTCGCCGCGCAGCGTCTTGGCGACGCGGCCGAGCCGCTGGGTCAGATTGTCGAGCATCGTCGATGGGTTCGCGTTGCGAAAAGCGCTGCCGGGAACCGGCGCGCCCTTGGTGTAGACTGCCAAAAAACAAACATGATTTTACTCTACCTGGCGGTCGTCGCCGCCTACCTCGCCGCCACCTGGCTCGAATGGCGGCAACTCGCGCAAGCGCCGGAGCACGCATCGCCCGCGACGGCGATCGCGCAATGGCTGCCCGCGCTCGCGCTCGCCGGACACGCGGTTCTCGTATCGAGCGTCGTGTTCGCCGGCGGCCGAGTCGACCTGAGCCTCGCCAATGCGCTGTCCGCGGTCGCCGGGCTGATCGCGCTGTTCGCATGGCTGGGCTCGCGCGCGGGCGCGCTGCCCGGCGTCGCGGTGATCGCGCTGCCGGTCGCCGCGGTTGCGGTGCTGTTGCCGCTGCTGTTCGCCAATCCGCACCCGATGTCGATCTCCGATGAACCGTGGGCCGCCTTGCACATCGCGGTGGCGCTGACCGGGTATGCGATGCTGATCGTCGCGGGCGCTGCAGGCCTTGCTGCTGATCGGCGTCGAGCGGCGACTGCATCGCGGCGTGGCCGCGCGCGGCGCCGCGGCGATGCCGCCGCTGTTGACGCTCGAGCGCTTCCTGTTCCGGCTGGTCAGCGTCGGCTATGCGCTGCTGACGCTGACGCTGCTGAGCGGGATCTTCTTTTCCGAGGAATTGTTCGGCAAGCCGCTGACCTTCACGCACAAGATCGTGTTCTCGGTGCTCGGCTGGCTGGCGTTCGGGGCGGTTCTGGTCGGACGCTACCGCTACGGCTGGCGCGGAAAACTCGCGCTGCGGCTGGATCCTCACCGGCAGCGTGCTGTTGCTGCTCGCCTACATCGGCAGCAAGTTCGTGCTCGAGGCGATCCTGCACCGCTGAAGCGCCGTCGCCTTGACAGCGCCCCCGGCGCGCCAAATACTGGTCCCCGGTCATCTCACGGCGCGCGCTGCTTGGACGACATTCCGCTGTCGACGCTGGTCATCTCGCTGGTCGCGCTGCTTGCGGTTTCGGGCTTTTTCTCGATCGCCGAGACGGCGATGATGGCCGTCAACCGGCACCGGCTGCGTCTGAAAGCGAAGCACGGCGAGCGCGGCGCCAAGGTCGCGCTGGGACTTCTCGCCCGCACCGACAAGCTGCTCGGTGTCATCCTTCTGGGCAATACGCTGGTCAACGCCATCGCGACCACGCTGACGGCGGTGATCACGACGCGCCTGTTCGGACAGAGCGAGGCATCGCTGATGGTCGGCGGCGTGGCCATCGCGCTGGCGATTCTGATCTTCTCGGAAATCACGCCGAAGGTCGTCGGCGCGGCGTACGCCGATCGCATCGCCCCGCCGGTGGGTTTTCTGCTCGCGCCGATGCTGCGGCTCTCCTACCCGGTCGTATGGTTCGTCAACCTGTTCGTGCAGGGGCTGCTGATACTGCTGAGACTCAAGCCGGGCGAAGAGGTCGAGGCGCGGCTGTCGCAGGAAGAAGTGCGCAGCCTCGTGCTCGAGGGCCATTTTTTCCGGGGCAAGCATCGCGCGATGCTCGCCAACCTGTTCGACCTGGCATCGGTCAGCGTCGACGACGTGATGACGCCGCGCAACCAGATCGAAGCGGTCGATCTGACCGAGAAGCCTGCGCTGCTCGCGCAGCAGCTCGCGACCAGCTATCACACCTTGCTGCCGGTCTACGAAGACGCGCTGGACAATATCGTCGGCCTGTTGCACCTGAAGCAGGTGCTGCGCCTGCGCCAGGCCGACGAGATCGACGCCGAGCAGCTGCGTGGAGATCCTGCGCGCGCCGTACTTCATTCCGGCCGGAACGCCGCTGTTGACGCAGCTCCACCAATTCCAGGCCGACCGGCAGCGCCTCGGACTTGTAGTAGACGAATACGGCGAATTGAAGGGTCTGGTGTCGATCGAGGACATCCTGGAGGAGATCGTCGGCGAGTTCACGACGCAAGGCCCCGGCGGGTCGGACGTGTTCCGCCGCGAGCCCGACGGCAGCGTCATCGTCGACGGCATGGCGCCGCTGCGCATGCTCAACCGCAAGCTCGGCACCGAGTTTCCGCTCGAAGGCCCGAAGACGCTCAACGGCCTGATCGTCGAATATCTGGGCGAAATCCCCGATTCGGGCATCAGTTTCCGGCTTGCCGGCCAGGGGGTCGAAGTGCTGCAGGTCCAGGATCGGGCGGTCAAGGTGGTCAAGCTGTTGCCTCCAGTCGGGCGCGCCCCGGCGCCGCCTTTACAAACCACCGGGGAGCAGGCATCATCGATAAGTTAACTTATATGCCTCTGGAATAACGGTTTTCGGGGGAATTTACCCCTCCAATCGCCCATCGACTATGGCAACGCAAGCGGCAACCCGTAACATCAGCGGCCTCGCCCGGGCGATGGTCCAGCAGGGCTTATTGTCCGAATTCGACGCCGACGCGCTGCACACGCCAGGCGAAGGCCGCCAATCTCGGCTTTGTCGAACAAGTCCTGCTGAGCAAGCGGATGACCGCCTCGCAGGTCGCCGTTTTCGCGTCGCGCGCGTTCGGCGCCCCGCTGTTCGACCTGAACGGCTTCGATCTCGACCACATCAACAAGGAGCTGGTCGATCCGAAGATGGCCGCGATGCGACGCGTTCTGCCGCTGCAAAAGCGCGGCAACCGCCTGTTCGTCGCGGTGTCCGACCCGGCCAACCTGCAGGCGCTCGACGAAGTCCGCTTCAAGACCAACCTCGTCATCGACGCCGTCGTCGTCGAGGACGACAAGCTCGGCCAGACGATCGCCAAGGTCGTCGAGTCGATGGGCCAGACCCTGAAGGACCTGGTCAGCGCCGAAGACCTCGAGATCGACCTGCAGGATGGCGCTCCGGCGACGGCCGACGAAGAAGCCAATCCCGACGTCGAGGACGCGCCGGTCGTCAAGTACATCCAGAAAATCCTGCTCGACGCGATCGGCGCCGGGCGTGTCGGACATCCATTTCGAGCCGTACGAAAAGTTCTATCGCATCCGTTACCGGCTCGACGGGATCCTGAAGGAAGTCGCGCAGCCGCCGCTGGCGATCAAGGACAAGATGGCGTCGCGGATCAAGGTCATCTCGCGAGCTCGACATCTCGGAAAAGCGCGTGCCGCAGGACGGGCGGATGAAGCTGACGCTGTCGAAAAGCCGCGCGATCGATTTCCGGGTCAGCACCTTGCCGACCCTGTACGGCGAAAAGATCGTGCTGCGTATCCTCGACGCGGCGGGCGTCAAGCTCGGCATCGAGGCGCTGGGCTACGAGCCCGACCAGCAGCAGATCATGCTCGATGCGATCAAGCGCCCGTACGGCATGATCCTGGTGACCGGCCCGACCGGCAGCGGCAAGACGGTGTCGCTGTACACGTGCCTGAACATCCTGAACCAGCCTGGCGTGAATATTGCAACGGCTGAAGACCCGGCCGAAATCCAGCTGGCCGGCGTCAACCAGGTCAACATCAATGAAAAGGCAGGTCTCAATTTCGCCAACGCGCTGCGCGCCTTCCTGCGACAGGATCCCGACATCATCATGGTCGGCGAAATCCGCGACCTCGAAACCGCCGACATCGCGATCAAGGCCGCGCAGACCGGTCACCTGGTGATGTCGACCCTGCACACCAACGACGCTCCCGCGACCCTGATGCGGCTGGCCAACATGGGCGTGCCGGCGTTCAACATCGCCTCGAGCGTCATCCTGATCACCGCGCAGCGGCTGGCGCGCAAGCTCTGCACGCAGTGCAAGAAGGTCGGAGGAAATCCCGCCCGAAGCGCTGCTGGAGGCCGGATTTTCCGAAGAGGACATCGACGGAACCTGGCAGTGCTACGGTCCGGTCGGGTGCGATCATTGCTTCGGCACCGGCTACAAGGGCCGGATCGGGATCTACGAAGTGATGCCGATCACCGACGACATGAGGCAGATCATCATGCGGTCCGGCAACGCGCTCGACATCGCCGAGCAGGCGAGAAAAGACGGCGTACGCAATCTGCGGCAATCGGGACTCCTCAAGGTCAAGCAGGGCATGACCTCGCTCGAGGAGATCGAGGCCGTAACCAACGAATAGGCATCGCACAACCGCGACGGGAATCATCATGGCGACCGCAACCGTACAACGCAGGGCCCAGATCAGGGACGTCAAGGAATACACCTACCTGTGGGAGGGCACCGACCGCAACAACCGCCAGGTGCGCGGCGAAATGCGCGCGGCATCCGAGACGGTCGTCACGACGACGCTGCGGCGCCAGGGCATACGGATCGCGAAGCTCCGCCGCCAGTCGTTCCGCGGCGGCCGGCGCGTCAACGAAAAGGACATCACGTTCTTCACCCGCCAGCTGGCGACGATGCTCAAGGCCGGCGTGCCGCTGCTGCAGGCGTTCGAGATCGTCGCGCGCGGCCACAGCAACGCCCGCTTCGCGCGCCTGATGATGGACATCAAGGGCCGGGTCGAAGCCGGCTCGAGCCTGTCGCAGGCGTTCCGCGAGTATCCGGCACACTTCGATGCGCTGTACTGCAACCTGGTGCACGCCGGCGAAACCGCGGGCATGCTGGACGGCATCCTCGAGCGCCTGGCGACCTACAAGGAAAAGATCCTGGCGATCAAGAGCAAGATCAAGTCGGCGCTGTTCTACCCGATTTCGGTCATCGTCGTCGCGATCGTCGTCATCTGGGTGATCATGATCTGGGTGATTCCGGCGTTCAAGCAGGTGTTCGCGAGCTTCGGCGCCAATCTGCCGGCGCCGACGCTGATCGTGATGGGGATCTCGGACTTCTTCGTCGCCTACTGGTGGGTGATGGCGGCGATCGCCGTTCGGCGTGATATTCGGCGTTCCTGTTCCTGAAGCGCCGCTCGGCGGCGTTCCGCTACTTCCTCGACCGCATTTCGCTCAAGCTGCCGATCATCGGCGCGATCCTGGAGAAGGCGACGATCGCGCGCTGGACGCGAACGCTGGCGACGATGTTCGCCGCCGGCGTGCCGCTGGTCGAATCGCTGGACGCCGTCGCCGGCGCCTCGGGCAACGCCGTCTACATCGCCGGCACGCGCAAGATCCAGACGCAGGTCAGCACCGGCACGAGCCTGACCAACGCGATGCACAACACCGGGCCTGTTTCCGACGATGGTGCTGCAGATGACGCAGATCGGCGAAGAGTCGGGCTCGCTCGACGGCATGCTGTCCAAGGTCGCCGAGTTCTTCGAACGCGAAGTCGACGACGCGGTCGCCGCGCTGTCGAGCCTGCTCGAGCCGATCATCATCGTCTTCCTGGGCGTCGTCATCGGCGGACTCGTCGTCGCGATGTACCTGCCGATATTCAAGCTTGGCGCCGTCATCTGACGGGGACGCGGGAAGCGAAACGCGATCGTGCCGTTCCGCCGGATGCGAGCTGCCGGCGGACGGCGACCGTCTCGCGGACGGCAGCATCCCGCCGCACCGTGTCGAACGCGCCGCCAATGATCCCACGGCTTGCCGCGCGCGACCTTGACCGATGCCCTTCGCATTCGATAGCGTCGCCACCCTGGTGCTCGCCGCGGTCGTCGGACTGTGCGTCGGCAGCTTCCTGAACGTCGTCATCCACCGCCTGCCGAAAATGCTCGAGCGCGGCTGGCGCGAGCAATGCGCGGAGCTCGAAGGCGTTGCCCCGGCCGAAGCGCCCGCCTACAACCTGATCGTGCCGCGCTCGCAATGCCCGTCGTGCGGGCACAAGATCGGCGCGCTGGAGAACATTCCGGTCGTCAGCTACTTCGTCCTGCGCGGACATTGCCGCGCCTGCCGCGCGCCGATCTCGGCGCGCTACCCGATCGTCGAGCTGCTGGCTTCGGGGCTCGCCGTCGCGGCGATCGTGCGCTTCGGCGTCACGCCGGCGGCGCTCGCGGCCTGCGTGTTCCTGTGGATGCTGCTGGCGCTGACGCTGATCGACTTCGATACGCAACTGCTGCCCGACAACCTGACCTTGCCGCTGCTGTGGGCGGGGCTGCTGGCGAACGTCCTCGGCGCCGCGCCGATCGCGAGCTTGCGCGACGCGGTGATCGGCGCGATCGCCGGCTACCTGACGCTGTGGCTCGTCTACTGGCTGTTCAAGCTGATTCGCGGCAAGGAGGGCATGGGCTACGGCGATTTCAAGCTGCTCGCCGCCCTCGGCGCCTGGCTCGGCTGGCAGATGCTGCCGCTGATCGTGCTGCTGTCGTCGGTCGTCGGCGCCGCGATCGGCATTTCGCTGGTCGTGTTCAAGGGACGCGATCACCAGACCCCGCTGGCGTTCGGGCCGTACCTGGCGATCGCCGGCGGGATTGCGCTTTTCTTCGGCAGATCGCTGATCGCGATCTACCTGCCCGCGTAGGACACTGAGGGCCACCAAGGGACGCTATGCCATTCGTCGTCGGTTTGACCGGTGGCATCGGCAGCGGCAAATCCGCGGTGGCGAACGCGTTCGCCTCGCTCGGCGTCGAGATCGTCGATGCCGATCTGCTGGCCCATCGGCTGTCGGCGCCGGGCGAGCCCGGTTACGCGGCGATTCGCGCGCAGTTCCCCGATGTCGAGCTGACGCCGGACGGCGAAATCGACCGTGCGCGATTGCGCAGCCGCGTCTTCGCCGACCCCGCGGCGCGAGTCCGCCTCGAAGCCGCACTGCATCCGCTGATCGCCGCCGCGGCGAAGCGTGAGATCGCAGCCTGGCGCGGACCCTACGGCGTCACCGTCGTGCCGCTGCTGCTCGAGCGCGGCAAGCTCGCTTCGGCGGTCGACCGGATACTGGTCGTCGACTGTCCGGAAGAGGAGCAGGTCTCGCCGCGTCGTCGCGCGGAGCGGTATGACGCCTGCCGAGGTGCGCGCGATCATGGCGACGCAATCGAGCCGCCGAAGCGCGGCTCGCCGCGGCCGACGACGTCATCGACAACGGCGGGACCGCCGGAGGCGATCGCGCCGCAGGTCGCCCGGCTCGACCGGCGCTACCGCGAGCTCGCCGCGTCGCCAAGGTCGCGCGCGATCGCACCATGATCCGCTACGAGCATCCGCTGAACGAGCGCGTCCGCACGCTGATGCGGCTCGAAGGACTGTATTCGCGCGCGCTGTTTTTCACCGGCGAGACGACACCCGAGGCGCACCACGCCGCGCTTCTGGCGCTGTTCGAGATCACCGACGTCGCGGCGCGCGCCGATCTGAAGACCGACATACTGCAGGAGCTCGAGCGGCAGCGGCAGCTGCTGGCGCCGCTGCGCAGCAATCCTGCGATCGACCGCGAGATGCTCGACGCGCTGCTCGCCGAAATCGACGACGTCAGCGCCCGCCTGCTGGCGCTGACCGGAAAAGTCGGCGCGCATCTGCGCGAAAACGAATGGCTGATGGCGATCAAGCAGCGCACGGCGATCCCAGGCGGCGTCTGCGAGTTCGACCTGCCCGCCTACCACTACTGGCTGCACCTGGCGCCGCAGCAGCGCCAGCACGACCTGCAAAGCTGGATCTCGCCGTTCCTGCCGATCCACGGCGGCCTGACGATCATCCTCCGGCTGCTCCGGGAAAACGGCAAGACCAGCAGGCACACGGCGACTCACGGCGTCTTCCAGCTAATGCTGACGACGGCGAAGGTGGCGCAGCTCCTGCGCCTCGCGCTGCCGGCCAACCTGCCGTGCGTGCCCGAGATCAGCGCCAACAAATACGCGCTGAATATCCGCTTCATCGGCATCGCCGGCATGGACCGTGGCTCGGTCTACGACGGCCACGATTTCGACTTCGAGCTGACTTTCTGCAATCTTTGACGGGCATTGCATTATTGACGGCCGACCGCTATCGTCTGCCGTGAATACCCCGCCCGGCAAGGACGCTAGATCCCCGGGCGACCCACTCGAGGAGGAAATGCAATGAAGACGAGTAGCTATCGCCGCAGGGCGATTCTGTGTGGATTGGCCATGGCGGCAACTGCCGGCTGGATCACCGGCGCGGCAGCGCAGGTCCGTACCTTCAGCTTCGCCTACGACCAACCGACCACGACGGCGTACGGCATCGCCGCCAACATGTTCGACGCCAAGCTGCAGGAGCTCTCGAAGGGCACGATGAAGATCAACCAGTTCCCGGGCGCCCAGCTGGGCCAGGAACCGCAGATGCTGCAGAAGATGCGCGCCGGCGACATCGACTTCGTCATCACGTCGACGGCCAATGCGTCGACCCTGGCGCCGCAGGCCGGCGTGTTCTCGCTGCACTTCATCTTCCGCGACCAGACGCACCTGCAGCACGTCCTCGCCGACCCCGCCGTCTCGGCCGAATTCCGCGCGATGGTCAAGGATTCGGTGCAGGGCGCGCAGGTGCTCGGACTGATGACGATGGGCATGCGCGACATGTACAGCAAGAAGGAAGTGCACAGCATCAACGACATCAAGGGCGAGAAGGTTCGCGTGCAGGCGACCAAGACCGAGGACACGCTGTTCCCGGCCTACGGTGCGCAGACCGTGCACATGCCGTTCGGCGAGGTCTACACATCGCTGCAGACTGGCGTCGTCAACATCGCCGAGAACGGGGTCAACGTCTATCTCGCCAACAAGCACTACGAGGTGGCGCCGGTCCTGTCGATGACCGAGCACGAGGCGAACAACAACTGCATCTGGGTCAGCGACAAGACCTGGAACAGCCTCACACCCGAGCAGCAGAAGTGGGTGCAGGCGGCGGCCGACGAGGTCGCGCAGCGCGAGCCCGCGATGGCGCTGAAGCTGGAGAAGGATTCGGCCGACAAGCTCAAGACGATGGGCGTCAAGGTCGTTGAGAACGTCGACAAGTCAGGCTTCATCAAGGCCGCGCAGCCGGTGCAGGACGAGCTCGCCAAGGAGCTCGGGCCGCACGCGGTCAAGCTCCTGCAGCTCGTACGCGACGTAAAGTAGCCTGAAAGTCTTGGTCCGGACCTCGGCGCGTTCGCGCCGTTGTCCGGGCTGTTGCCTGGCGCAACCACCAGCGAAGGATGAAATGGCCGACTACCGGGCTTTGATCCTGCAGCGGCACCGCCAGCTCAAGTGGAAGGCGTTCGATCCGCTCGAGGCGACATTGATGGTGCTGTGCGGCGTGAGCATCTTCATGTTTACCTTGACCGTGCTGCTCGACGTGATCACGCGCACGATCGGCATGCCGTGGCTGTGGCTGCAGCAGGTCACGACCGCGTTCTTCGCCTGGGGCGTGTTCATCGGCATGGCCGCGGCGACGCGCCGCAACGACCATTTCTACCTGACCGAGATCACCAAGCGGATGACCGGCTGGCCGCGCAACACCATCGAGATCGTAAATCGTCTGATCACCCTGGTCGTTGCGGTCGTCATCGCCTGGTTCGGCTGCGAAGAACGCGCTGCTCGACCTCGGCAGTTTCCGCATGCCATCGCTGATTCCGCTGACCGTGTATACGGCGATCGTGCCGGTGGCGGGCGTGCTGGTCGCACTGTTCACGATCGAGCAACTGATCAATGGCTGGAAGCACGGCTTCGAAGGCCCGGAGGATCGCGACGAAACGCGCGAGCCGATCATATGAGCCACTCCGCGGTCCTGATTCTGATGACCGTGCTCTTCCTGCTGTTCGGCTACATGGGCGTGCCGGTGGTCTTCGCGCTGATCGCCGGTGTGCTGGCGGCAACGGCGTTCACCCAGATCAGCATGCAGTCGATGATCGGCCAGCTCTTCCACGGCATCGATTCCGAAACCCTGCTGGCGGTGCCGTTCTTCCTGCTGGTCGGCGAGCTGATGGCCGCGTCCGACGTCGCGACCCGGATGATCCGGCTGTCGCAGACGCTGGTCGGACACCTGCGCGGCGGCCTGGCGCAGGTGGTGACGGTGTTCAGCATGTTCTTCGCCGGCATCTCCGGCTCGTCGGTCGCCGACGTCGCGGTGCTGAGCCGGACGATCGCGAAGGACATGGCGAGGGAAGGCTACGACAAAGCGTTCACCGCCGCGCTGATCGCCTCGGCCTCGACGATGGCCAACCTGATCCCGCCCAGCATCATGGCGGTGGTGTACGGCGCGACCGGCGACGTGTCGATCGGCGGGCTGTTCCTCGCCGGCGTCGTCCCCGGCGTGCTGATCGGCGTCGGCCTGATGATCTACAGCTACATCTGGGGTCCGGCCGGCGTGATGAAAAAGCGCGCGCCGTTCAGCGAAGTCGTCATCGCCGCACGCGGCTCGGCGCTGCCGCTGGTGATCCCGGTGATCATCATGGGCGGGATACTCTCCGGCTGGTTCACGCCGACCGAGGCCGGGATGGTGGCGGCGGTCTACATCCTGATCGTGCTGATCCCGGGCCTCAATCCGACCCATATCCGCGAGCTGCCGCGCGACTTCATGTACGCGGGGCTACTCTATTCGCTGCCGCTCGGTGCGGTCGCCGCCGCGTCGGCGTTCGGCTGGATGGTCGCCTTCCTGCGCGGCCCCGACGTCGTCGCCGGCTACATCACCGCTTTCGCCGGCAACGACGGACAGATGATCATGCTGCTGCTGGTCGCGCTGTTCGTCATCGTCGGCGACTTCATCGACGCAGTCCCGGCGATCATCATTTTCATGCCGATCATCCGCAAGCTCGCCGAAGTCGGCAACATCAACCCGCTGCACATGGGCGTAGTGATCATCACGACGCTGGTGTTCGGTCTGATCACGCCGCCGTACGGATTGTCGCTGCTGGTCGCGTCGAAATATGTCGGCGTCGGCTTCGGCAAGGCGGTGATACGATCGCTGCCGCTCTACATCGTGTTTTTCCTTACGATCGCCTTCACCGTCTACTTTCCCAAGGTGGTATTGTGGCTTCCGAAGCAGCTGTTGCCCGAGTCGGTCGGCTGCTTCAAGAGCCCGACCGGCGCCGGCTATATCTGCCCGCCGTGAGTTGCGCAGGACTGGCGATGAACTCGACCGCTGATATTCCGAAGCCCTGGCGCTGCGCCCGCTGACGCCGAAGCTCGGCGCCGCGATCTCCGACGTGACGCTCGCCGACGACATGAGCGACGAGCTCTTCCACGCGATCTACCAGGCGTTCCTGCGCTACCAGGTGCTGCTGTTTCCGCCGCAGGACGTGCCGCCCGGGCGCCAGGTGGCGTTCGCCCGCCGCTTCGGCGAAGTGCAGATCCACATCATGAACCAGTATCACGCCGACGGTTTTCCCGAGCTCTACCGGCTGTCGAACCTGGACGCCGACGGCAAGCCGAGCGGCAAGCATCCCGACAAGGGCACGCTCGCGTGGCACACCGACGGCTCGTGGCAGCGCGTCACGGGCCAGGCGACGATCATCTACGGCGAGGTGATGCCCGAGATCGGCGGCGAGACGCACTTCGCCGACATGTACGGCGCGTACGAGCGCCTGAGCAGCGAGTGGAAGGCGCGGATCGCCAACCTGCGTGCCGTGCACAACCTCGACTTTTCGCGCACGCGCCGCCACGGCGAAGATCCGATGACCGACGCGCAGCGGCGCGAAAAACCGCCGGTCGACCAGCCGGTCGTGCGCACGCATCCCGAGACCGGTCGCAAGTGTTTGTACCTGGGCGATCACGCCGAATACATCGTCGGCATGCCCTACGACGAGGGCCGCGCGCTGATCGAGGAGCTGAACCGGCTGGCGATCCATCCCGACCTGACCTACGAGCATCACTGGACCGCGCGCGAGCTGATGCTCTGGGACAACCGCTGCGTCATGCATCGCGCGACCGCGTACGATCCGGCGACGCAGGGACGCGTCATTCGGCGATGCACGGTGTTGGGGGAAGTGCCGAGCTAGTAACTCAGCCGGCTCGGGCGCGGTGCCGGCGTGTCCGACCCTCACTGGGATCCTGACGTTGCGCGTGATGCTCGGCATACGCGTCGAGCAACCGGCGGATCATGCGCTGGTACTGCGTGTGATGTTTCGCCGCTTCCTGCTTGAAAAACTCAACGCTGCGCTTGCTCAGGGCGAGCGTCACCTTGACGCCTTCTTCGCGAAACACAAGATCCTGCGGCGCCGGCAGGAAATTCGGCACCACCCTGAGTTTGCCCAGCGGTTCATCGGTGTATTTGATTTTCGCGCTCATAGATTCGTTTGCCTCTTCGCCAATAGCCCGCTCCAAGTATTCGGATAACCTCTGACCGATACGGTGAAGCGTACCGTAAGGACGTTATCTCCGACCCTGCCGAAGCAGAAAAAACGCGGCTCGCCTTCGCTATGCGCCAGATCCTCGGCGATCACACGGCGTGGGTCCGCGAACGCCAACTGAGCCTCCGCGAATCCGACGCCGTGCTTAAGCTGATTCTCTCGGTCCTTGACGGGGTTCCAGTCGAACCGCGCCGTCATCGCTCAGTAATACTACACTGAATCCATATAATAAGCCATATTAATGTATGGCTCTGTCCACGGCGACATCGGTCAAATCGAGCAACCATGGGGGACCACGTCGATCTTAAGGAGCAGAGATTTTGCCCTCGTTGCGCTCCCCCAATCTCGGCCGATTGGCCGACGCAATTACACTAAGCATGAACGAAAGCGAACCATTCCCTGACTAATGGCCTTTAAGCGAAGGAACGCCCTGTGACACCGCTCGCGAAACCGAAAGTGCTGGCTTTGCTGTTTGCTTCGACGTTCGCCTTCGCGGCGCCGGGCGCGCACGCCTTCGACCTCGTCGTGCACGCATCGACGGTCGCGAAGGCACTGAAGGCGCAGGTCTTCAAGGACAAGGGCCGCTATTACCTGCAGAAGCCCGGCCGTTGCAGTGATCCGTATCTGGAAAATCCCACCGTGTCGTTCAGGGAGGGCCGGGTTTACATCGGAGCGCATTTCGCCGGACGCATCGGCGCATTGATCGGAGGCGTCTGCCAATCGGCAACCGAGCCCGGTTCGATCATGCTTTCGGCGCGGCCCGTCCTGCGCGCGCAGCAAGCTGCGCTGGAAGACGTGCGCGTCGAGGCCGCGGACACGCCGATGGTGGCCGCGGCTTTGCAAACCCTGATCGGCGGCAATGCGCTGTCACGGCTGCACATCGACGTGCTCCAGGCGGCTCGGACGCTGACTGCCCCGGAAAGGACCCCGCCCTTCACCATCGCTTTGCGCGACCTCCAGTTGAGCAACCTCGTCGTGCAGAACGAAGAGCTGCACGTCTCGGTAAACGGTACCGTCGAAATCCGCTAGGAGAGTCGAATTACTACGGTCGTGGGTTGCGGCGTTTGGCCCCTTTCGCCGGCTTGTGCCCGGACGGCGCAGCGTCGACGATGTATTTGGGCAGCTCCTGCCGAAGCACGTGGCGAAGTATCTTCTCCGTGACCGGCTGCTCGGCATCGGACAAGTACTGCCGCAGCGCTTCGTTCATCATCGTCTGGTAGCCGGCGCCCGCCCTCTGGGCGCGCGCCCGAAAGGCGTCGAGCACGGCATTGTCGATAAAAATCGAGATCCGCGTCTTGCCCTTCTGCGGTATGACCGCCCCTCGCTTGCCCTCGGAAAAATCGTACTCAGGCCTCATAAACTTTACGTTCCTTTCGCGTTGCGCGCCGGCCTTTGCGGCGCGGTCGGTACTGAACACCGCATGGCATCCGATCATACCGTCAGGTAATGGTCATTGACATCGGTCAAGTTCGCTCGTTCGGCTGGCTATTCTTCGAGCGCCAGCCTGATGGCTTCCTCGTCGCTCAGCTTCGCGCCTTCGGCAAGCTGACCTTCGAGGTCGTCGGCCGCCAAGTTCTCGCGCAGAAGAGCGTGCAGCCGCTCACGAGCGCGCGCTTCGTTGGGTTGGCGTGTCGCCTCCTTCGCGCTCCACGTGCAATCTGAGTAGCCGGCGAGACGGGCGGCGTCGGAGAGCTTCCCCGCGAGCGCGGCCCGCAGCGCGATATGGTCAAAGAATATCCAGGCGCTCCCGTCTTCCCTGACCAATGGCAGCCCCTCTCGCGCGGCCGCAAGCGCCGCATCGAGCTCGCCCCGCTCGGTCAGCACGCCGGCGAGGTTCGCCAGCGCGTATCCGAGCCAGCGCCCGGTCCGCATCGGCGAGTCGCGCAGAAGCGCAACCTGCTCGCGAAAGGATGCCGCCGCCGCGTCGAGATCGCCAAGCGCCCAGTTCACGTTGGCGAGGTTGCCGATGGTCCCGAGAACGGCGAACTCGTCCCCCGCCTCCCGGTCGAGTGCCAATGATCGCTCGTGGTTCTCGCGGGCGCCGAGCAGATCACCGGTGAAGGTCTTCAGGAAAGCGAGATTGTAGAAATAGAAACCGACCGCCCTCGGCGGTCCCGCGCGCTGGAGGAGCGGACGCGCTTCGTTCAGAACCGCCTCCGACTGCTCGAACTCGCCCATCAGCGCCAGCACGCGGCCCAAGCGCGCGAGCGAGATACCGAGGCCCACCGCATCGCCGAGCCTGCGGTACAGCGCGGCCGCGCGCTCGAGGGCCGGCCGCGCCTGGGGCGGCGTCTTGTCCCTGATTCTCCCCAGCCAAAGCCAAAGCCGCGCCTGGTCCGATTCCGACGTGCGCGGCTCGATGCGCGCGATAGCGGCCTCGAGCCGCTCGATGCCCTCGGCGAAAAATCCAACGGTCATCCACAGCACTCCCGAGGAACCGGCGAGCGCAATGCCGATTGACGAATCGCCACTCGGGCCGATCGCCCAATCGAGCGCAGCGCGAACATTGACGAGCTCAGGCTCGTACCTTGCGTGCCACGCCGCGTCCGGCTTGGCGCAGCCACTCGTCCGGTGCGGGCTCGAACAGGTCACGGAAGAACTGCGCGTGCCGGCGCCGGACCGCGTCGGTCTCTTCTGTCTCGTTGAGCTTTTCCATGCGCGTAGGCGCGCGTGGTCTCCAGCAGCCAGTAGCGCGTCTCGCCTGCGCTCGTATCGGCGATGACCAGCGAGCGTGCCACGAGCTGCGAAAGCAGGTCGATGACCGCGAATTCGTCGATGGTCGCATCGGAGGCGACCGCGGAGGCCGCTTCGATGTTGAAGCTGCCCGGGAAAACCGACAGCCGCCGCAACACGACGCGCTCGTCTTCCGCGAGCAGATCGTAGCTCCAGTCGAGCGTGGCGCGCAGCGTCTGCTGGCGCGGCAGCGCGGTGCGCGATCCGCCGGTGAGCAACCTGAAGCGTTCGCCCAGACGGGCGTTGATCTGCTCCACCGACAGCGAGCGGGTGCGGGCGGCGGCAAGCTCGAGCGCCAGCGGAATGCCGTCGAGGTGGATGCAGACCTCGGCTACCGCGGGGGCTCGATCCGGCGTCAGCTCGAAGTCGGGCAGTTGCCGCCGGACTCGCTCCACGAAGAGCTGCACCGCCTCCGAATGTCGGATCGTTTCGGGGCTCGCTTTCGGCTCGGGCAGCGAAAGCGGATGCAGCGGATAGATCTGCTCTCCGGGCACCCGGAGCGGCTCGCGACTGGTAGCGACGATCGTCGTACCTTTGCGCATTCCCCGAGGACGCTCTCAACGAGCTGCGCGCAGGACTCCACGAGATGCTCGCAGTTGTCCAGGATCAGAAGCACCTGGCGTGACTTCAGATGCGCACGCAGCGACTCGATCGCGCGGCCTGCCGGCCCTCTCCTGCACACCGAGCGCTTGCGCGACCGTCGTCGGCACCAGCGAGGGATCCCGGATCGACGCCAATTCGGCCAGCCACACGCCGTCGCGGTAAGCGTCGACGATCTCCGCAGCCGCCTGGAGTGCAAGCCGGGTCTTGCCGATGCCTCCCGCGCCAACGATGGTCACCAGCCGCGTGGCCGGCAACAGCCGCTTGATCTCGACGAGCTCGCGTTCGCGCCCGATGAACGACGTCAGCGCGTCGGGCAGATTCGTCAGCCTATTGTCAGGAACAGCTTTCCGCTCGCGCGGAACTTCGCGGCTCGGCCCGACGTACCGGTAACCGCGCCGGGGAAGCGTTTCGATCCAGCGCTCGGCGCCGGGAGCATGCGCAAGCACGCGCCGGATCGCGGCGACCTGCACGGCCAGGTTGCTCTCCTCGACGACGACGCCCGGCCAGACGGTGTCGAGGAGCTTGGACTTGGAAACGAATTCGCTCGCGTGCTCGACGAGCGTCGCCAGCAACGCCACGGCTCGGGGACCGAGCGGCGTCGGAGTTCCATCCCGAGTGAGCAGGGCGCCATCGGCATCAAGCCGGAACGGGCCGAGTTCGAAGATCCTGGTCACACGAGAGTCTCTCGGACAGCACAGGTTTTATAGATATTTAACAACTTTTTCAAGACTTCTCCGACCGTGACGATCGACGATCCGCATCGTGATCCGCTGCGTCTGCAAGGAGGGTCCCGATGGAAATCAACAGGAGTCGCTATCACTTCAATCGACGGATCGTCGCACTCGTTTTGTTTATCTTGATCGCGTTGAGCTATCTCGTGCTCACGCTGGTCGACGGTCGCGATCCCAATCAAGCTCATCCCACGGAGGCACATCATGAACGTCAAGCATAGGTCGACCGGGTCCGATAGTCTCTGGCGGTAAAGCGAAGGCACTGCTGGTCGCGGTTGTCCTGACTGCGGCGATGCTGGGCGCCGGCGCGGCCGAAGCGGACAAGCCAAAGCCGGAGCCGAGACCGACCGAACAAGTGACGATCAACTTCCAGAAAATCGAATACGAGCCAGACGTCCGGACCGTCGATCGTCCTTCAGGGCGTCTTGCATCTCGTGAGCAAGGCGTTGCTCTCGCAGGACGGCACGCCGGTCGGATTCACGCTGCACGGGAATCTTGCGGACGCCTCCGCCGTAACCGCCGACGGTTCCCAGTCCTACGTCGCCGTCGGCGCCGACGGCATGCCCGCCGAATGCGATCCGTCGGCGCCGTGCGCGCCGCCGTTCTGGACGCTGACGTTCCGGCTGGTGCCGATCGGGTCGGGCCACGGATCGAGTCTTTACTTCGATCTGACGGTGATCCCGCAGTACGACGCGAACGGGACGCTGCTGAGCGCCTGCCTGGTCGGCCAGGACGGCTGCGAGCCCCCCGACGAACTCGAGTGATTCGACGGAGAGTCGAAATGCGCAAATACCTGGTCGCATTGTTTTGGCTGATGGCACCGGCCGCATTCGCGTCGATCCCGGATGCGAGCGGCATCATCCACGGCTGCTACAACAGCACCAACGGCACTCAGCGGATCATCGATACCGCCGTCGCGTCCTGCAAGATCGGCGAGACCGCGATCCAGTGGAATCAGACGGGACCGCAAGGACCCCAAGGACCCACCGGACCGCAAGGGCCCCAGGGTCCGCAAGGCCCGCAAGGGCCTCAAGGCTCACAAGGACCGCAGGGAATCCAGGGCCTGCAAGGTCCCAAGGGCGACACCGGCCCGGCAGGATCGAATCACGTCTACTGGGCGTCCAACTCGCTCGAGGTCGAACAGGAAGACGACCTGATCTACCACCCGATCGTCGGATTGAGCGGGCTGCCGGCCGGGTGGTACGTCTTCGCCACGACGATACAAAGCGCCATCCTTTTCGGGCAAGGCATCGTCCACGACGGCGACACGGCGAATCTGCAGTGCGTCACCCAATTGAATGGGGGGGACATCCAGATCGGCAATGTGGACACCATACGTGTGTTCGTTCCGCAAACCTCGAACCTGAGCGACACGTACGTCCTCAACCTGCCGGACAACTCGTCGGTGATCATTGGCTGCCGCGTCTATTCCGGCGGCAGCAAGGCGCTCGCCGTCGGGCATATGACCGCGTTCCCCGTGGGCCAGGTCAACTGACGCAACGTTCGGTTGCCGTTCCCACGCGCTCCGACTTACGCCCAAGGAGAATCACCATGTCGAAAACGATGAAACCATTGCGGATACTGCTCACGGGTTTTCTGTGCATCGCACTGTCGATCTTGCCGGTTCCCAAGGCTTCGGCCGTGTCGGTTGAATACGCGGTTATGTTAGCGCTCATCATAGTGGCGACGATTGACCTCGCGGAGTCCGATCTTCCCCAAGGGTCGCAGGTCGTCATCAACCAACTCCAGACAGCCGCCGAAGGCGCCCGCGCTGCCAACATGGTCGGCAACCGCGCTGCCGAGCTCAGCCGGTTGAGCAAGGCGATCGGCGCAACGGAAGCGCTGATGGGCATGACGTCCGACTGCGACGAATGCGGCGATCTGAGAGATGTGCTTCAGCAGATCATCGGACACGCCGCGCTTCTGAAGACGGCCGCCGTCGGCGCATCCGGCAGCTGCCAGCCTAACGGCATCATCGGGCCGAACGAGCAATGCGATCCGCTGGCAGCTTCGACCGGCTGTCCGGTGAACACCATCGAACCCGACGTACTGCAGCGACGAGTGCCGGTGTGAGCTGGCTCCGACTCCCTGACGCGTCGCGCTCCCCTTCGAACCTTGTCGCCGATCCCGGCATATCAATGGAGGTACAACATGACGTCCGCGACCGCAGTTCGCACCCGCGGCTTCACCCAGATCGCGCTGCTCGTAGTCATCGCGATCATCGCGATCCTGATCGGCCTGTTGCTGCCGGCCGTGCAGAGGCTGGAAGACTCGGCTCAGACGGCGTCACAGTTTCCCGAGCTGCAGGCGGTCGCAACGGACGTTCTTCTCCACGTCCGCAAAGCCGGGAGAGACTCACCCCCCGGCTCGGTTTACCTCGCGCTCGCCGACGCCCAGGATCTCGTCTCGATCGTGCAGGACGACCAGCAGTTGCCGGATCCGGAGACGTTGGCGGCGGTCCTCGAAAGCCTGCAAACCGCTGAATCCGATCTGCAGCAGGACCTCGACGCGCTTAAGAATCCGGCCCCGTTCCACACGCCGGGCGCGCTGGACGCCTACCTCAATCTGAAGCACGATCTGCAGGACGTCGCGGACAAGGTCCACCATGCCGACCTTGAGGTTACGAAGCTGGTGGACAAGGCATCGCCATCGCTATAGCCATGACCGATGACCGATCCGTCCCGGCGATCCAGGGTCAGATCCTGCGCCTGACCCGGCGGCGTGAAGCGGCGATCTATCTGCGCTACGGCCAGCTCTGGGTCGCCGACTTCATCGACGGTTGCGGCGAGCTGATCGACCCGGTCACGTGGATCCGCTTCAATTGCGGGTCAAGCGCCGCGCCGCATGCGCGAAGGCGGATGGCGGTGGAGTCGGCTGTGCCGCTTTATGAGCAGCTGGAGAGAAGGATTGAGGAGTTGCATCGGTTGGGAGTGGCGTTTGGTCTCGATCCGTAGCCCGCGGGCGCATTCTGCGCGCGAGGCTCCGTCTCCCACCTCGATGGCGGCTGCCCAGCAGCGGGAATACTGTCCAATCTAATGCCTGAGCACCAAATCGCTATGGTATTCGAGATACTCTGACTGTTCGCTTGAAAAAGTACCAACATTTTGGTGGGAATCGATTGACCATCGTTCCAGAATACTTGGCGCGAGGGTCGGAGAAATAAGGATGCGACCGACCGATGTGAAGCTAATCAAGCCTCGATCAAACAGGTGATCGATGTGTGGAGCAAGCAGAGGCCGTTGTTTCCGTCGAGCCTTTCGATGTCCGAAGAAGTACGCCATGGCTTGATGTGGCTCGCCGTCAAGTGCAATTCCTGGTCAGCTCGACTTTTCTACGTTGATACGGCAGCATTTTTCCCGACCGCGAACTCGCGCGCAGCCCTTGATTTCGAAAAGCCCCTGCCCGACGCGGCGCCTTGGCAATTGTAGTCTTTGCTGCTTTGGTGCCCAATCGCGCGAGTTCATTGCAGTTCGGAATGTTCAATGTCGCTGCCTCTGCAAATGTTTGAATCTATAACTTCACGATCTCCAGAGCGTCAACCACGACCTGCCCCTCTCGTCTCGAGCAGTACCAAGAGTTGGTGTGCCATAGGAGGCGGTATTTCGGCAAGATAAACGTGCTGTCCGCCCTCGCCACTTGCTCGAAGCGGCGAATACTGTCATCGGTAGCGTTGGTTCCAGCACCTCCATGTCGTTCGCGCGAATCGGAGTAAAGCCGTTCACTGGAAGTGCATCTCCGACCGAACCACCGCTTGAACCAGACGAATCGCTCCGTCTAGCTCCCGCTCGACCGACGCTGAAATGTTTGGGTCCAGCGATGCGGCCGGTGCCTTCATGGTTCCCCAAGCTTGCTTTGATAGATAACGTTCTCAGCCGTAGTACGAAATACTATCAGCTTGATTCGTCACCCGTTGACATCCGAGTTCGTCATCTTCCTGCATCTTGTAAAACTGACTTCGTTAGCCTGCCGCCTGTCGAGCCCGAAACTGCTCGGGCTACCGGCAAAGACTTTGTCAACCACCGCGCCCTTCGAATGACGAAAGTACTTGGTGATTGGTTCTGATTGTACCCGACTCGATCGTCTCTTCGTCACATGCACATCGCCTCGTGATCGGCGACGCTTGTAGACGAGACGACTTCTACGCGGGCTACCTGCATGGTATCAATTCATAGAAGTCAAATCGTCGGGTTCCACAAGAGGCCTCAACACCTGCCCAGCCTATGATCCCGCATTCCGCCCGCACCCCCGCACCATCGCCGTCCCCTCATGACCTGGCTTCTCCTAATCGCCGCCCTCGCCCTCGGCGTCCCCGCCTGGGCGTGGTTCGCGCAGGAGAGCCTGCTCTTCTTTCCGCAGCCGGTCGCCTCCACGGCGCACCTGCCGGCGCGCGCCTCGCCGCTGGAGGTCGTCGCCGCCGACGGCACGCATCTTCGCGGCTGGATCGTCAAGGGCACGGCCGCGCCGGCGCCGACCGTCATCTACTTCGGAGGCAACGCCGAAGAAGTCTCGTGGACGATCTCCGACGCGCGCTGGCCGCGCGACTGGACGATCGTCGGCGTCAACTATCGCGGCTACGGCACGAGCGAGGGCAAGCCCGGCGAGCCCGAGCTCACCGCCGACGCATTAACAATCTACGATGCGGTAACCAAGCGCGATGACATCGACCCACAGCGCATCGTCGTCTTCGGACGCAGCCTCGGCACCGCCATCGCGACACATCTTGCCGCGGAGCGTCCCGTCGCCGGCGCGATTCTCGTCTCGCCGTACGACAGCATGACGGCGATCGGCAAGCTGCACTATCCGTGGCTGCCGGTGTCGCTGCTGCTGCGCCACCGCTTCGACGCGGTTCCCGATGCGAAGCGCAACACGATGCCGATGCTGGCGATCGTCGGTGGGTCCGATTCGATCATTCCGGCCGAGCGCTCGCGCGCGTTGTTCGACGCCTGGGCCGGGCCGAAGACCTGGCAGCTCGTGCCGCGCGCCGGCCACAACGATCTCGGCAACGACGCGGCCTTCTGGGAGGGCGTCGCGGGGTTCCTGGGAGAGAGGTAGCTGCCGGTACGGCAGTGCAACAATACGCTACGGTGCGTTGCGTTATGCGACCGAACGTGCTAGCGTGGGTGCCGATCGGATGCGGCCTGTCCGCGCCACCAGGAGGAGCAAGACATGGGCAAGACCAAAGTTGTTGCGCTCGGCACTCTCGTTGGCGTTGCACTCGCGCTCGCGCCGCTGTCGTCCGCCTTTGCCGACAGTCGATTCGACCGGCATTGGGGTCACGGCAGCAGTTGGGGCGGTCCATGGCAACGTGCAGTTACTCGGTTCGCGGCGGTCACGGTTGCCGCGGCTGCTTGTGGCCGTTCGGCCTTGCGGCTGCGGCCGTCGGGACGGTCGCTGCCGCGGTCGTCAACACCGCCGCTGCGGTCGTCACCTTGCCGTTCGTCGCTCTCGACGTGCCGCGAACGCGGCGTACTACGCGTCGCCCGCGGCTTATGGGCCGCCGGCCGCCACGTACGGCGACGCGACACCGCCTTCCTATTACAACAACGCGGCGCCTGCCTATTACGCGCCGCCCGCGCGCTACTACAACAGTGCGCCCGCTCCGGTCTACTACGCTCCGCCCGCAGCGCCGGCTTATTACAACGCTGCCCCCGCGTATTACGCGCCGCCCGCGCGCTATTACGCTCAGCCCCCGCAGTATTACGCTCAGCCTGCACAGTCTTACGCTCCGCCTGCGGCTCCGGCGGCACCGGGTTACGACTACGGAGTGCCGCCGGACTACTACAACCAGGCTCCGCCTGCTCCCGGCTATTACGACTATCGGCGCTGACCGCGTCGGCGGATGAGGCGATCGGCCGGGGGCGGTTCGACACCGCGAGCTCGAACCAAGAAAGCGGCGTCCGCTGCGCCTGCCGCCGCACTGCCGCCGACCTGCCCACTTGCCACGGGCGCCGGCCGCGGAGGTCGCCCTTCGCGGCAGCAGGCGGCACAGCTCGGCGAGCGGATTCGTCGACGCTGCCACGCATCTGTTCCTGTCGCACGGCTACGGCGCCACGAGCATCGAAGCGGTCGCGCGACGCGCCCGAATTTCCAAGCGCACGTTCTACCATCGCTTCCCCGACAAGCCCGCGCTTTTCGTCGCCGTCGTCCATCGCATCATCGATCGCCTGCGTCCGCCCGCCGATGTCGAGCGGCTCGTGGGCGACCTTCCGGAGGTCTTGCAGCGGCTCGCCAGGATTCATCCTGCGCGCAGCGCTGCTGCCGCAGGCCCTCGCTCTGAATCGAATGCTCGTCGCGGAATCAGCGCGATTTCCCAAACTGGCCGCGGTCGTGACCGAGCGCGGAGTGACCGACGAAGCGATCCGGGTCATCGCCGGCATCCTCGAGCGTGAAATCCGGGCCGGGAAACCTCGCCTTGGACAACCCGACGTTCGCGGCCCAGCAGTTTCTCTACATGATCATCGCGCTGCCGCAGCGCCGGGCCATGGGCTTCGGCGCGCCGATGACCTCCGCCGAGATCGATGCCTGGGCGGGCGACGTCGTGAATCTGTTCCTGAATGGCTGTCGCGGCTGGGTGCGCGCGGCGCGCTGAGCGACGAACAAAACTGGAGTGCATTGCGCCGGCCGAGGCATTAACATCGGCGTCATGCGCGCGCTTCGCTTCCACAGCTACGGTCCGCCGGACGTCCTTCGCATCGATGAGGTGCCCGAGCCCACGCCCGCCGCGAGCCAGGTGAAGGTGCGCGTGCAGGCGGTCAGCCTCAACCCCCTCGACGGCAAGATCCGCGCCGGCCAATTCCGCCTGATTCCGATCTTTCGGTCGCCGCCGCGCGGGGTGGGCACCGATTTCGCCGGCGAGATCGTCGCCATCGGCGCGGGTCCGAACGCGCGGCGGGTGGGCGAGCGCGTCTTCGGCTCGCTGCAGGCATCGGGACGGGACGGCGCGCTGGCCGACTTTCTCGTCGTGTCGGACGAGCGCGTGCTGCCGATTCCGGACGATCTCGACGCCGCGCAGGCGGCCGCGCTTCCGGTCGCCGCGGGCTCCGCGCTGCAGGCGCTGACCGACGAGGCCCACGTTGGCCCGGGGCAGCGCGTGCTGATCACCGGCGCCGCCGGCGGCGTCGGACACTTCGCCGTGCAGATCGCCAAGCACCTGGGCGCGTACGTCGTCGGCGTGTGCAGCGAGGCGAATGCCGCGTTCGTGCGCGAGCTCGGCGCCGACGAGGTCGTCGACTACGCCCGCGACGACTACACGCGGCGCAGCGACCGCTTCGACGTGGTGTTCGACGCCGCGAGCGCGTCGAGCTTCACGGCCGCGAGACCGGTGCTCGCCGCGTCGGGCGTCTACATCAGCACCGCCGGCACCACGACCGCAGCTCTCGGCGCGGCTGCCGCCGCCGTGATGGCGCGCCTCACCTCGCGCCAGCGCGCGATCCCGCTGATGATCCGCAACGATGCCCG
The DNA here is from genome assembly GCA_963697485.1 of uncultured beta proteobacterium. Classification (GTDB taxonomy): domain Bacteria; phylum Pseudomonadota; class Gammaproteobacteria; order Burkholderiales; family Casimicrobiaceae; genus PALSA-1003. The sequence continues at coordinate 351,053 of CAVOOD010000002.1, read as the reverse complement.
CATCTGGCAGCGCCTGCTGCAGCTGGTGCGGCAAAAGGCGATCAAGGCGCACATCGAGCGCACGATTTCGCTGGAAGAAGTCGCCGAGGCCCAGCGCGCGATGGAAACCGGTCACGGACGGGGCAAGATCGTCGTGCGGTTGGCGCAAGCCCCGGCGCCCTGACTTACTCGCCGTACATTTCCACGATAAGCCGTCTGACTCGCGCGGCATCTGCGACCGAGAGACGGTCGAGGCGCTTGCCCAGCCGATCCTTGCTGATCGTCCGGATCTGGTCGACTGCGATCTCGGCCTTTCGCCGCGCGCAAACGATCGGAATGCGGCTGCGCCAGCGTGGGTGGAGTGTGGTCGTCAGCGGACAGACGACGATGGTATCCAGGTACCGGTTCATTTCGTCCCGGCTGACCACGGCAACGGGTCGTGTCTTGGCGATTTCCGCGCCGCGCGTCGGATTCAGATCCGCAAGGTAGACGCCGTAGCGCTCGACATCGACGGTCACCAGCGCTCCGCTGGATCGAGCCCGTCGGCGATCGTGCCTTCGAAGTCGCTCCAGTCTTCACGCTCGCGCGCCATGTCCTTGAACGTGTCTTCCCAGGACAGCCGCTTGTCATGCTTGTTGCGGAAGACCAGTCCCTCTTCGCGCGCCTCGAGCACGATCGTTTCTTCGATCGCGTAGCGCTCGATGATTTCCTTGGGCAGCCGCACCCCTCGGGAATTGCCGATCGCAACGATCTTGAGCTCGACGGTTTTCGGGCTTTTCACTGGGCGGGGCGGCATCGGGTTTTGAGTAATTACTGTACTTACACGAGCACCCGATGTCAATCGCAGATTTCCTGACGACGAACTGACTTCCGCACAGCGCCTATACTTTTCCGTTCCCGAACGGTTTGCCCATCTTGGGAACGCATGACGTGGAACCCGATCTCACCGCGCTTTTTGCCGCCGCCGACAAAGGCGATGCGGCCGCGCGCGAGCAGCTCTTCCAGCGGCTCTACGCCGAGCTGCATCGGCTGGCGCGGCGCGAGCTCTGGAAGAGCGGCGCCGCGGTCTCGATGGGCGCGACGACGCTGCTGCACGAGGCGTTCATCAACATGTCGGAGCGCGACGCGATCGCCTTTCCCGATCGTGCCCGCTTCATGGCCTACGCGGCGCGGGCGATGCGCGGCCTCATCATCGACCACGCGCGCAGCCGGCATGCGGAGAAGCGCGGCGGCAAGTTCGACATCACCACGCTCGACACCAACATCGCCAACGAGGTCGACGGACCAGATCGATCTTCCGCTGGTTGGCGACGCGCTCGACGAGCTCGCCAAGCTCGAGCCCGATCTGGCGCAGGTCGTGGACCTCAAGTTCTTCTGCGGGTTTTCCTTCGCGGAGATCGCGGCGATGCGCGGCGTGTCGGAGCGTACCGTGCAGCGCGACTGGGAGAAGGCGCGAATCTACCTGCATCGGAGCCTGCGTGAGGATTCGAAGTGAATATCGCCGGCGCCGTGTCGCCTTTCGTCCCCGAATTCCGATATAGAGGTATTTGAGGCCGAGGATGCCTTAAGTGGCCATCGATCACGCGCGCTGGCAGCGGCTGAGCCCCTTGCTCGATCAGGCTCTGGACTTGCCGCCCGAGCAGCGGGCGCAGTGGCTCGCGACGCTGCGGACTCGACGAGCCGGACCTCGCCGGCGAAGTCGAGGCGCTGCTCGACGAAGCGCGCGCGGCGGGCGACGAGCGCTTCCTCGAGCACACGCCTGAAAGCCCGCAGCGCGCGACGCTGGCCGGCCAGACGCTCGGCGCGTACACGCTCGAAGCGCCGCTCGGACACGGCGGGATGGGCAGCGTCTGGCTCGCGCCGCCGCAGCGACGGCCGCTTCGAAGGCAAGGTCGCGATCAAGTTCCTGAACGCCGCGCTGGTGGGCCGCGCCGGCGAGGAGCGCTTCCGGCGCGAAGGCAGCATTCTCGCCCGGCTCACCGATCCCAACATCGCAAGGTTGATCGACGCCGGCGTCTCCGCCACCGGCCAGCCGTACCTGGTGCTCGAGCTCGTCGACGGCAAGCGCATCGACCAGTATTGCGACGACGAGCGCTTCGACGTCGCGGCGCGGCTGCGGCTCTTTCTCGACATGTCCTGGCAGCGGTCGCGCACGCCCACGCGAACCTGATCGTGCATCGCGATCTGAAGCCGTCGAACGTGCTGGTGACCAACGACGGCACGGTCAAGCTGCTCGACTTCGGCATCGCGAAGCTGCTCGAGGACGAGCTGCACCCGGGCGAGGTCGACCGAGCTCACGCGCGAAGCGGGCCGCGCGATGACGCCCGAGTACGCCGCGCCCGAGCAGCTGCTGGGCTTGCCGGTCACGACCGCGACCGACGTCTACGCGCTCGGCGTGCTGCTCTACGTGCTGCTCGGCGGCCAGCATCCGGCCGGCGCGCAGCACGCGCTCGTCGGCCGATCTCGTCAAGGCGATCGTCGAGACTTCGCCGACCCGGCTCTCGGACGCGGTCACGTCGGCGAAGACGCTCGACGGGCAGTCGTTGCAGGACAACGCGGCCAAGCGTGCGGCCACGCCGGAGCGCCTGGCGCACGCGCTGCGCGGCGATCTCGACAACATCGTCGGCAAGGCGCTGAAGAAGAACCCGGCAGAGCGCTACGCGTCGGTGACCGCGTTCGCCGAGGACATCCGGCGCTATCTCGACCACGAGCCGGTCAGCGCGCGCGCCGATTCGCTCGCCTACCGTACGGCCAAGTTCGTGCGCCGGAACCGGATCCCGGTTGCCCTCGCGTCGGTCGCGGTGCTGGCGCTGCTGGCCGGCCTGGCGGGAACGATCACCCAGGCGCAGCGCGCCACGCAGCAGGCGCGCGTTGCCGAAGACGAGCGCAGCCGCGCCGACACCCAGGCGCGCGTCGCGACCGAGCAGCGCGACTTCGCGCTGCGCGAATTGTCCCGCGCCGCGTCGGTCAACGAGTTCAACCAGTTTCTGCTCTCCGATGCCGCGCCTTCGGGCAAGCCGTTCACGGCCGGCGAGCTGCTCGCGCGCGCCGAAGCCATCGTCCAGCGCCAGCACGCGGGCTGCCGACGCGAATCGCACCGACATGATGGTGTCGATCGGCCGTCAGTACCGGCGTGATGGACCACGACGAACGACGCGCTGCGACTGCTCACGCAGGCCTACGACATCGCGCGGACGCAGCCCGATCCGACGACGCATGCCCGCGCGGCTTGCGCCCTGGCTTCCGCGATAAGTCGTCGGCAGCGGCGGCGAGCGCGCCGAGGCGCTGTTTCGCGAGGGAATGTCGCTGCTGCCCGACGAGCCGCAATACGCGCTCGATCGGATCCACTGCCTGAGTGACGGCAGCATGCGTGGCGCGCGAGAATTACCACGGCGACGAGGTCTCTCCCGCGCGCGAAGCAGGCGCAGGCGCTCCTGCCGCAGCTGCGCTATCGGTCCGCCGCGCTGGAGCTCAACGTGCTGATGGACCTGGCCGAGTCGTACCGTGTCGCCGGCCAGTACGGGCCGGCGATCCGCGACGTTCGAGCAGGCGTATGCGCGCATCGTCGAGCTCGGCCGCGAAAACACCGAGAACGCGGGCACGCTGTACAACAACTGGGCGCTGACGCTGCTCCCTCACCGGCCAGCCGCTGCAGGCGGAAGGCCTGTATCCGGCGCGCGATGCGCATCAGCAGCGCCGACGGCACGGAGAAGAACGTCTCGCCGATGGAGCTCACCAACCTGGCGACCACGCTGATCGAGCTTGGGCGCATCGACGAGGCGCAGCGCTACGCGGACCAGGCCTACGAGCGGGCGCGTGCCGATGGCGATGAGGTCATCGCACGCTATGCGCTGCGGCGCGCGCGCGCGAGTCTTCCGCGTGCGCGGCCAGTACGCGCAGGGCATGCAGGCGCTGGCCGACCTTGAGCAGCAATTCCGCCGCAACTACCCGCCGGAATGTTCCTGCTTCGGGACGATCGCGTCCGAGCGCGGACTCCTCGCTGCAGCGCACGGCGAAGGCGATCGTGCGATGGCCGAGATGAACAAGGCGGTCGACGATCGCCGAGGGCGACAAGGCGCGGCCCGACGTCTTGCCGCGCTATGCTCGTCCGCCGCGCCGAGGTCGAGCTCGCGCTCGGCCGGCCTGCCGCCGCGCAGGCCGACGCCGAACGGTCGATCCGCGTGAACGTCGACGTCACGGCACCGGGTGCGCACTCGTCGACCCTCGGCCTCGCGTATCTGGCCGATGGTCGCGCGCTGCTCGCCTCGGGCGCGTCACCGGACGCCGCGAAAGCGCTCTCGTCCGCCGCTCGAGCACCTCCGACCTACGCTGGGCGCCGATCATCCGCAGACCCGTCTCGCCGAGCGGCTGTTGACCCAGGCAAGCGCCGGCAAGCACTCCTAGCCCGGCGCGCCGCGCCTTGCTGCCGGCTGTCCCGGGCGTCATCGAACGCCCGCCGCCGGCTGTCGCCTTTCTGGCCCCGTTTCCGATTAAGAGAAAGGGAGGGCAACGAAAGGAGCTCTCATGAACATTCTGCATCGTCGGTTTCATCTGATCCGCGGCGGGAATCCGGGTCCGGCACGCCCTGAAGGAGTGCGCCCGGTAAAGGTGCCGGGGTGGTTCTATCCGGTCGCTGTCGTGATTGCCTTGGCCGGAGTGATGGTCGTGCTGCAGCCTGCCGAGGTTCTCGGCTTCGGCGAGAGCCAATGCCAGCGGAGCAGCGCAGCGTGCAGCGTCGGCCCGCGGCGTCCGATGCCGCGGTGAAGTCCGGCGCAACGCAAGACCAGCCTTTCGACTACTTCCCCGACCACTACGTCAACCAGGCCAAGGAGCCTGCCGAGCCGATCGACACGTTCTGACCCACGTCAACGCACATGCCGACCTCAGGGAGATCGCCATGATTCATCGCTTCAAGACTTCGTCCGATCGGGCTGCTGCTCGCCGGTTTATCGCTCGTCAGCATCCCGAGTCTCGCCGGGGATACGTCGTTGCCCAACATGCTGCGCTTCCCGAACCCCACGGGTTTCGCCGCGACTTTCAGCACCACCGGAAAGGTCGACCTGACGGGGCCGTTCTTCCAGAGCCTGGGCACCAACGGCCGCAGCTGCGGCAGCTGTCATCAACCCAGCGACGGCTGGACGGTTACGCCCGCGCATCTGCAGCAGCGCTTCGATGCCACCAACGGCACCGATCCGGTGTTCCGCACGGTCGACGGCTCGAACGCGCCCGAGCTCGACGTGTCGACGATCGACGCGCGCCGAAGCGCCTACAGCATGCTGCTTTCGAAAGGCCTGATCCGCGTCGGCATCGCCATGCCGACTGGGCCCGGGGTGGAATTCGAGCTGGTCGCGGTGGACGATCCGTACGGCCACGCGAGCGCGCAGGACCTGTCGCTGTTCCGCCGTCCGCTGCCGGCGACCAATCTCAGCTTCCTGAGCACCGTCATGTGGGACGGCCGCGAGACGTTCAAGGACCCGGCGTCGCACAACTGCGTGATCGGAACCACCAACTGCTTCGCAACGATTCCGTTCGACCTCGCCGATCAATCGAACGCCGCCACGCTCGGGCATGCCCAGGGCGCGATTCCGCTGAGCGACCAGCAGCGCCAGGCGATCGTCGCGTTCGAAAGCACGCTGTACACCGCGCAGGTGTTCGACGTCAACGCGGGAGAGCTCAACGCGAATCGGGCGTTCGGCGGGCCGGACTACTCTGTCGGCGCAGGAGTCGTATTTCGGCGTCAACGATGCGATCGCGGGCGACTACCGGACCGGAGCGCCGTTCAACTCGACCGTGTTCCACACCTACGACGCGTGGGACTCGCCGGCCAGCGATAAAGCGAACGCGAACAGCCGCGTCGCGGCACGCGCCGCCGTCGTCCGCGGACAAGCCATTTTCAACACCCGGTTGATCAACATCACCGACGTCAACGGCTTGAACGACGATCTCAACGTGACCGTCATTCCTGGGACGTGCACGACCTGCCACGACACGCCGAACGCCGGCGACCACTCGGTGCCGGCCCCGCTCGACATCGGCATCGCCGATGCGTCGCGCCGAACACCCGATATGCCGCTGTACACGCTGCGCAATCTGCAGACCGGCCAGACGATCCAGACCACCGACCCGGGCCGGGCGCTCATCACCGGGAAGTGGAAGGACATCGGCCGCTTCAAGGGACCGGTCCTGCGCGGGCTCGCGGCGCGGGCGCCGTATTTCCACAACGGCTTCGCGGCGGATCTCGCCGCCGTAGTCGACTTTTACAACACGCGCTTCACGCTGAACCTGAGCGCCCAGGAAAGGAGCGACTTGATCGCCTTCCTGCAGACGCTGTAGCCGGCGACTGGTCGTCAGCCCGGCGGCTCGGAGCCGGCGGGCAAATCGTGGCCGATCAGCGTCGGCTCGGGCCGGCGCGCGCGCGCATCGTCGGCTGCGGCGTTGTCCTCGCTGTCCTGGGCGCGCGCCTGCGCGATCGCCTGGTCGGCGTCGCCGGCGATTTCGGCGAGATCGTCGCCGAGGAAGCCGCCGCTCTGATGCGCCCACAGCCGCGCGTACAGGCCGTCGTGCGCGAGCAGGCTGCGGTGATCGCCCTCCTCGACGATGCGGCCGCGGTCGAGCACGATCAGCCGGTCCATCGCCGCGATCGTCGACAGCCGATGCGCGATCGCGACGACGGTCTTGCCCTCCATCAGCCGGTAGAGGCTCTGCTGGATCGCCGCCTCGACCTCGGAATCGAGCGCGCTGGTCGCCTCGTCGAGCAGCAGGATCGGCGCGTCCTTCAGCATCACGCGCGCGATCGCGATGCGCTGGCGCTGGCCGCCGGAGAGCTTGACGCCGCGCTCGCCGACGTGCGCGTCGTAGCCGCTGCGTCCCTTCGGATCGGTGAGGCCGGCGATGAAGTCGTCGGCTTCGGCGCGCGTCGCCGCGGCGAGCATGTCCGCCTCGGTCGCGTCGGGCCGGCCGTAGACGATGTTGTCGCGCACCGAGCGGTGCAGCAGCGACGTGTCCTGCGTCACCATGCCGATCTGCGCGCGCAGGCTGTCCTGCGTCACGTGCGCGATGTCCTGGCCGTCGATCAGGATGCGGCCGCTCTCGACGTCGTAGAAGCGCAGCAGCAGGTTGACGATCGTCGACTTGCCGGCGCCCGAGCGGCCGACCAGGCCGATCTTCTCGCCCGGACGGATGTGCAGCGTCGAGCTCGTCGATCACGTCGCGCTTGCCGCCGTAGGCGAAGCTCACGTGCTCGAAGCGGATGTCGCCGCGCGTCACGACGAGCGGCTTCGCGTCCGGGGCGTCGACGACGGTCGTGCGCGCCGCGCCAGCGTGTTGATGCCGTCCTGCACGGTGCCGATGTGCTCGAACAGCGCCGCCATCTCCCACATCACCCAGTGCGAGATGCCGTTCAGGCGCAGCGCCATCGCGGTGGCCGCGGCGACCGCGCCGACGCCGACCTGGCCCTGCGTCCACAGCCACAGCGTGGCGCCCGCGGTGCCGGCGATCAGCCCCATCGACAGCGTGTGGTTGACGATCTCGAAGCCGGTGACCAGCCGCATCTGCGTGTGCACGGTGCTCAGGAATTCCTGCATCGCCGTGCGCGCGAAGCACGCCTCGCGCTGCGCGTGCGAGAACAGCTTGACCGTCGCGATGTTGGTGTAGGCGTCGGTGATGCGGCCGGTCATCAGCGAGCGCGCGTCGGCCTGCATGCGCGCGACGCGGCCCAGCCGCGGCACGAAGAAGTACAGCGCGCGCGATGTACAGCACGAGCCAGCCGAGGAAGGGCACGAGCAGCCACGAGTCGAAGTCGCCCAGCACCGCGAGCAGCGTCACGAAATAGATGACGACGAAGACCAGCAGCTCGGCGACGATCAGCCAGGTGTCGCGCACGGCGAGCGCCGTCTGCATCACCTTGGTCGCGATGCGGCCGGCGAACTCGTCCTGGTAGAAGCTCATGCTCTGCGCCGAGCATCAGCCGGTGGAAGTTCCAGCGCAGCAGCATCGGGAAGTTGCCGAACAGCGTCTGCTGCTTGAGCATCGACTGCAGCGCGATCAGCAGGATGCTGCCGGCGAGCACGCCGCCCAGCAGCAGCAGCGCGCCGCCCTCCTTCGTCCACAGCTCGCGCCGGCTGCACCTTGGCCAGCCAGTCGACGATGCTGCCCATCATGCTGAACAGCAGCGCCTCGAACGCGCCGATCACCGCGGTCAGCAGCGTCGTGGCGAGCAGGTACCGGCGCAGGCCCTTCGAGCACGCCCACAGGAACGCGAAGAAGCCGCGCGGCGGCGTCGCGGGCGTCGCCTCGGGATAGGGATCGACCAGGCGTTCGAAAAAGCGGAACACGGTGTCTTGTCGTCTTGATGGTCCGGCGCGAAGAGCGCGGCGGACGGGTCGGTGGACGGTTGGCGTAACGGCGGCCCCGGCGAGCATCGGCCGGGAGCGCGCCGGAAAAGTTGCAATTCTACTATTCCGTCGTCGTCGGGCGCTTGCCGCCGGCTCGGCTTGACACGCCGGCCGGCTGGCTTTACCCTCTTAGTTGATCGTTCAATCAAGTCATGAAAACCCCTGCCCCGACGCCCTCGACGCGCGACCGCCTGATCCAGACCGCGATGCAGCTGTTCTGGGAAAAGGGCTACGGCTCGACCAGCGTGGCCGACGTGCTGCACGCGGCGGGCGTGAACAGCGGCAGCCTCTATCACTTCTTTCCCGGCAAGCAGGACCTGCTGCTCGCGGTGCTCGACGCCTATCGCGGCGGCATCGACGAGATGCTGCTGGCGCCCGCGTGGAAGGGCGTCGACGATCCGATCGAGCGCGTGTTCGCGCTGCTGGCGCGCTACCGCCTCGGCATCGTGCAGACCGACTGCATCTACGCCTGCCCGATCGGCAGCCTCGCGCTCGAGATCCACGAGCCCGATCCGCCGGTGCGCGAAGGCCCTTGCCGCGCAACTTCAAGGCGTGGACCGACGCCGTCGAAGCCTGCCTGGTGGCGGCCGGACCGCGGCTGCCGCGCACGCTCGACCGGCGCGAGCTGGCGCGGTTCGTCCTGACCGCGATGGAAGGCGGCGTGATGCAGGCGCGCACGCATCGCGATCCGGCCTATTTCGACAGCTCGGTCAGGCAGCTCCGCATTCATTTCGATCACCTGGAGCGCGAGGCGGCGCAGCAGCCGTCGCGCGCAAAACCGCCGCGCAGGAAGTCAACTTCACGAGGGAACAAATGATGTCACTCCAACTTCGTATCACGCTGGCAGGTGTGCTGATCTCGTCCGCGGCGATCGGCGGGTCGGCCGCAGCCGCCCCGATCGAGCCGCTGCAACCGATGGCCTTCCTCGCCGGGCATTGCTGGAAAGGCGAGTTTCGCCGACGGCAAGGAGACCGACGAGCATTGCTTCAGCTGGCTCTACGACGGCAAGGCGTTGCGCGACACCCACACCGTGCGCGCGCCGGGGCGAGCCGGATTACGTCGGCGAGACCACCTACTACTACGATTCGGCGCGCCAAGCGAGTCGAGTACATCTACATCGAAAACCTGGGTGGCATCAGCCGCGGCAACATGCAAAGCACGCCCGAAGCGCTGGTCTTTCCGGCGACGCAGTACGTCGCCGACGGCCAGGCGATGACCTACCGCGTGCGCTGGACCCGGCTGAGCGACACCTCGTACGAGGCGTGGAGCGAGATGCAGGGCAAGGACGGCTGGACGACGATGTTCAAGCTGACGATGAAGAGGTCGTCGTAGCGTTGTTCGCCGGGCTCGTGCAATAGCTAGTCCAACAGGATGAGCGCGTCCACGACAGGGCAGCCGATAATATTGCTTGGGTGGGAGACGTCAGAGATCAGAGGAGGGGTGCAAGGATCGAATTGCGTGTAAACTAATGTGTAAAGCTTAGCTTTACATCATGTAACGATTTCATTTACTATCGGTCGAGGGCCACAATGTGATCCGCAGTTTTCGGCACAAGGGCCTCGAGCGGTTATTCACGACCAGTCTAGTGCGGGGAATCCCGACTGCGCATCAGGCACGCATCGTGAGGATGTTGGACCGGCTCGATGCCGCAGTTCGGCCCGAAGACATGAACGTTCCGGGCTGGCGGCTTCATCCGCTGCGCGGGGCGCGGAAGGGGCGTTGGGCGATCGCCGTGTCCGGCAATTTACGTCTCACATTTGCTTTCGACGGAGAAGACGCCATCGATATCGACCTGGAGGATTATCACTGATGAAGACGCTGCGAGATCGCCGCCGTCAGCCGACGCATCCCGGCGCGATTCTTCGGGAAGACGTCCTCCCGGCGCTGCGGATGTCTCAGATCGAGCTCGCCGAGCGCCTCGGCGTTTCGCGGGTGACGGTGAATACGCTGCTGCAGGAGAAGCGTGATCTCTCGGTCGAGCTCGCCGCCCGTATCGCGAAGCTGCTCCGGCACTCCCCGGAAAGCTGGCTACGGATGCAGGAAGCGCTGGATCTCTGGCGGCTTGCTCAGGACCCGTCGCGCCTGGCGGACGTCGAGCCGTTGCCGCCAGAGCGCATTGCGGCCTGAGGCGCTTGGCTTAGCCGTGCCGGTCAAGCCGAAGCCACTCTCCCCGGCAGAACGCGCCCGGCTCGCTTGACCAGCCGCCCGTCGAAGGTCAGAAAGCGATCTGCCTGCGCGCTGCTCGCAACATGCAGCGCGTCAGCGAAATCGAGGCCGTGTTCGAACAGGCGCAACGCCGCCGCGGCGCTCGCTGGGTCCTCGGCCGAAACGGTCTCGAGGCCAAGCACGCCGCGCAAGGCGCGCAGGATCGACGCGGTATCCAGATTGTAGCTGTAGCGCAGTACCCACTCGGTTTCGAGCAGCACCGACTTGGCGATCAAGACCGGACCCGAGCGGAAGACGGCTGCGGCCCGGGCCGCCTGGACTGGGTGATCGTTGGTAAGGAGCCGGACCAGGACGTTAGTGTCGACCGCGACCACGATGAGCTTTCACGCCTTCGGCAATCGCGCGCTCCATGTCCGCGAGCGAACGCGGGCGTCCGCGGTACCCCGCGCAACCGATGACGTCCTCAAGCCGTGTCACCGGCAGCGTCCGCAGCGGACGCAACAGCACACCCTCCGGCACGCGCTCGACGCTGAATTCGGTACCCTCCGCCCAATCATCTGCATCGCGGATCGCCTTGGGCAGCACCAGCTGGCCCTTGGAGGAGAGGCGAGTCGTGTCCATGATTCGGTCAGCGCGGTAAGACGAAAGTAAGACAGCCTACACCGTTGCGGGTTCCAACGCAATCGGCCAAACGGATGCGTAGTGTTTGGATCGCGCGACGGCGTTAACCCTGCACCACTGCCCCAGCCGCGAGTAACTCCCGTATCTCATCGGCACCGAAGCCGAATTCGCCCAGCACCTCGGTCGTATGCTGACCGAGCATCGGCGCCGGGCGTACGACGCCCGAGGGTGTGGCGGAAAACTTGATCGGGCAGCCGATCGCTTGGGTTTCGCCGGCGCGCGGATGCGTGAGGTCGACGACCATGTCGCGCGCCCGCACCTGCGGGTCGGCGAGCATTTGCTCGATCGTCTTGACCGCTCCGGCCGGTACGCCGGCCGCGTCGAGCGCGGCGAGCCACGCGGCCGAGGGCTTGCGTTTGAAGCGCAACGTCAGCTCGGCGACCAGCGCCTTCGAGATTCGCCATCCGCAGCTTGTTGTCGGCGAAGCGCGGATCGTCGCGCAGCTCGGGCGCCTCGAGCACCTGCGTCAATCGGACGTAGTTGACCTGGTTCGACGCGCCGACGGTGATCCAGCCGTCGCCGGTCTCGAACGCCTGGTACGGCGCGGTCATCGGATGCGCGGAGCCGAGCGGCCCGATCTCGCGGCCGCTGCCGATGAAAATCGCGCTCTGCCAGAACGTCTGCATCACGCCGGCTTCGAGCAGCGACGTGTCGACCAGCTGGCCCTCGCCGCTCCTCAGCAGATGCACGTAGGCGCTGACGATGCCGAGCGCCCCGAGGATGCCGGCGTTGATGTCGGTAACCGGCGATCCGACCTTGGTCGGCGGTCCGCCCGGATCGCCGGTGATGCGCATCAGCCCGGAAAGCCCCTGGGCGACCAGGTCGAAACCACCCTTGGTCGCATCGGGGCCGGTCAGTCCGTAGCCGGACAAGGCGCAGTAGATCAGCCGCGGATTGGATCGGCGCAGCACCTCGTAGCCCAAACCCAGCCGCTCCATCGTGCCGACGCGGAAGTTTTCGACGACGACATCGGCGCGGTCGATGATCCGCCGCAGCGCCGCGTTCGCCGCCGGGTGCTTCAGGTCGAGCGCGATGCCCCGCTTGTTGCGGTTCATCATCATGAACGCGCTCGACTCGCCGTTGACTTCGGGCGGCGTGAAGCGCCGCGTGTCGTCGCCGTCGGGGACGCGCTCGACCTTGATCACGTCGGCGCCCATATCGGCGAGCAGCATGCCCGCCGTCGGGCCCGACATGATGTGCGCGAGCTCGATGACCTTGAGTCCGGAAAGCGGTCCCATCATTTCCCCTGGAACCGCGGCTCGCGCTTGGCGAGGAACGCGGCGAGTCCCTCGCGGAAGTCGGCGGTGTCGAAACAGGCGTAGCCTTCGGCCCAGTCCGCGTCCGACAGCTGCGGCATCGGGGTCAAGCGCCGGATGAACTGCTTGTGCCAGCGCGCGACCAGCGGTGCCCCCGCGGCGACGCGCTCGGCCGCGGCAAGCGCTTCGGCTTCGACGTATTCGTCGGCGACGACGCGCTGCACCAGTCCCTTGTCGAACGCTTCCTGCGCGCCGAAGATGCGGCCTTCGAGCAGAATCTCCCGCGCCACCGCCGGCCCGACGACCGCGAGCAGGCCGGCGAGCTCGCCGTAGCCCATCGTCAGGCCGAGGCGATTGATCGGGATCCCGAAGCGGCTGCCGGCGCCACAAATGCGCAGATCGCACATCAGCGCGACCTCGAGTCCGCCGCCGACGCACACGCCGTGGATCATCGCCACGGTAGGATGCCGGCACTCGCCGATCGCGCGCATCGTCGCGTGTATCGTCTCGCCATATGCACGTCCCTGTGCGGCGTTGGCACGCACTTCGGGGAACTCGGCGATGTCGGCCCCGGCGGCGAAGGCTTTCGTGCCGGCGCCGCGCACAACGACGCAGCGCAAAGTCTCGTCAGCCGAAAGCTCGCGCATGCGCGCGCCGAGCTCGGTCCATGACGGCCAGCGACAAGGCGTTGAGCTTGTCCGGCCGATCGAGCACGACGGTGGCGATCGCGCCGTCGCGTTCGACGAGAACGGCGGCCGTCATGACGTCACTTATAGAAGAAGTCGACCAGTCCCATGCCGACAAAGGGAACGTAGGTGACCAGGATCAGCACCGCCAGCAGCACGGCGACGAAGTACACGTTGACCTTGGTCACTTCCCACATGTCGGCCTTGGCGATCGCGCAGCAGGTCATCAGCACGCTCGCCACCGGAGGGGTCTGCTGCCCGATGCCGAGGTTGATCGTGACGATCAGGCCGAAGTGAACGGGGTCGATGCCGACCGCGGTGACCAGCGGCATGACGACCGGCACGACCAGGATGATCGCGGCCGCCGAATGGAGGAAAAAACCCAGGACCAGGAACAGCACGTTCAGTATCGCCAGCACTGCCCACTTATTCGCCGTGAAATTGAGGATGCCTTGCGCGAGCTGCTGCGGCAGATGCGTCTCGGTGAGATAAACCCCGAGCAGCGCGCTGGCCGCGACCAGGAGCATCACGACCGCCGTCTGCACGCCGCCTTCGACGATCGACGTGCGCAACACACCGACGTCGAGCTCGCGATAGACGACGAAGCCGACGAACAGTGCCGCCAGCACCGCGATCGCCGCACCCTCGGTCGCGGTGACGATGCCCCCGAAAATCGACCCGAGGATGATGACCGGAAGCAGGAACGCCCACAGCGCTTCCCTGAACGTCTTGCGCACGTTGGCCCAGCGGAACGACTGCTCGACGGGAAAGTTGTAGCGGCGCGCGAACCAGTAGGCGACGCCCATCATGCCCAAGCCGCCGAGAATGCCGGGCACGATGCCGGAGACGAAGAGCTTGACCACCGAGGTTCCGGCGATCACCGCGTAGAGCAGCATCGGGATCGACGGCGGGATGATGACCGCGAGTGTCGCCGAAGACGAGATGACCGACGCGGCAAACTCCTTGCTGTAGCCCCGGCTTCGCATCGCCGGGATCAGGATCGAGCCCAGCGCGGCCGCGTCGGCGACCGCCGAGCCGGAGATTTCGGCGAAAAAGAGCGACGTCCCGATCGACACCATCGCCAGACCGCCGCGGATCCAGCCGAGCAACGCCGACGCGAACGCGATCAGCCGGCGCGAGATGCCCGACGCGTTCATGATCGCGCCCGACATGATGAACAGCGGAATCGCGATTAGAGGGAAACTGGTGGCGCCGTTGTAAATCGTGATCGCCACGTTGGGCAGCATTTCGATGCCCTGGGTGATGACCAGCGCGACGACGGCGACGACGCCCAGCGCGATCGCAATCGGAATGTCGAACAGGACGAGCACGAGCACCGCCCCGAACAGGATCAGTATCTGCACGTCAGGCCGCCTCGGTGGGCTGGCTGACGGCGATCATTGCAGACGCTCGCCGAGATCGCTCGCCTCAGTGCTCGCGAGACCGCGCGCCGCCCGGATCGAGTCGGGCAGGTTCAACAGCTCCGCCACGATGAACAGCGCACAGCTGATCGGTATGACCGACTGCGTCCACGCGACCGAGACCCCCGGAAAGCTGATCAGATAGTCGGTCGCCAGCACGTCGAGGATCGAAAAGCCGATCCAGCCGAGCAGCGCCATGAAGCCGATCACCACGACCTTGCCGATCAGAACGAAGACCAGGCGGCGCCGCGGCGGCATCGACTTGACCAGCCCCGGAAATCCGATGTGCGCGCGCTTCAGCGCCGCCAGCGCCGATCCGTAGAAGGTGACCCACGCGAGCAGGATGACGGCGACCTCGTCGTACCACGACAGCGAACGGCCGAGCGCGCGATAGCAAATGCCTATCGTGACTTCGATCGCCATCGCCGACATCAGCACGATGACGATCGCTTCGAGAAATTTCTCGTATGCGCTGCGAATTCGCGCCAACGTCACGCTTGCTCCCCCTCGCCCGCCGGGCGCTTATTTGCCCAGCGCGATCGCCTGCTCGATCAGCGCGGTCGAGCCCGGGACGTCGGCGCCGAACTCGTCGTAGATCCCCTTGCTCGCCGCGATGAACGCGTCCTTGTCGACCTGGTTGACCTTGACGCCGGCGGCGACGAACTTGGCCACCAGCTCGTCGTCGTCCTTCTTGGCACGCTCGTAGACGAAGGCCTGCGTTTCCTTCGCCGTGTCCTCGATGATCTTGCGCACGTCGGGCGGCAGGGTGGCCCAGCGCTTAGCGCCGACGGCGACGAACGCCGGCGTGTAGACGTGGCCGGTCAGCGAAAGATACTTCTGCACTTCCTGGAATTTCTGCGACCAGATCTGCGTCAGCGGATTTTCCTGGCCGTCCATCACGCCGGTCGACAGCGCGGTGAACACCTCGGAGAGCTTCATCGGGCTCGGGTTCGAGCCATACGCCTGGAACATCCTCAGACGCCACTTGCCCTCGGGGATGCGCAGCTTGATGCCCTGCAGATCGGCCGGCTTGAAGATCGGGCGCTTGCTGTTGGTGATATGGCGGTAGCCGTTCTCCCAGACCGCAAGGATCTTGAGCCCCTTTGCCTCGGCCGCCGGCTCGAGCTTCGACCAGAAGATCGCCTTTTCGATCTTCATCATGTGGGCACGATCCTTGACCAGGTACGGCATTTCGAACAGACCGAACAGATCGGCCTCGGATGACATCACCGTCGAAGGCAGTGCGAAATCGAGCGTGCTGAGCTTGAGCTTCTGCAGCATTTCCTTGTCGCCGCCGACCTGGCTCGAGCCGTAGACGACGATCGTCGCCTTGCCCGCGAGCTTGGCGTTGGCGCGCTTGGCGAATTCGGTGGCGGAGACGTCGAACAGCGATCCGGGTTCGCCGACGTGGCCGAATTTGAGCTCCAGCTGCGCCAGCGCGGGCTGGCTGAACACGGCAAGCAACCCGATCCACAACAATCTCGATATCCTCATGGCGATCTTCTCCAAAGTTCAAGCGCGATCAGTCGTTTTGATGGTTGCTGCAACTGACTACGTTAGGCGCGTCAGGCCGTGCTGGCGGCGAGCGCCGGGGCACCGGACTTGGTGCTCTGCGAACCGGCGAGAAACGCGAGCGCCGCGGCGATGCCGCCCGATTTATGCGGAACGCGCGAGGCCGCGAGCGCCATCTCGACGCCGCATAGCGTTCCGCACAACATCAGGTCGTTGAAGAATCCCAGGTGACCGATGCGGAAAACCTTTCCCGCGAGGCGTGCCGAGGCCGGTGCCGAGCGACAGGTCGAAGCGGGCGAGCGCTTCGCGGCGGAAGGCATCGGCGTCGTGACCTTCGGGCACGATGATCGCGGTCAGCGAGCTGCTGTACTCGGCCGGATTGCGGCACAGGATCTCCAGCCCCCAGCCGCGCACGGCGCGCCGCGTCGCTTCGGCGTGGCGATCGTGGCGCGCGAACACGTTCGGCAGGCCTTCGCCGAGCAGCATGTCGATCGCCTCGTGCAGGCCGTAGAGCAGATTGGTCGCCGGCGTGTACGGAAAGTAGCCCTGCCGGTTCATCGCGATGATCTCGTCCCAGGCCAAGTACGACCGCGGCAGCCGCGCGTCCTTGCTCGCGGCAAGCGCCTTGTCGCTGACGGCGTTGAACGACAGTCCCGGCGGCAGCATCAGGCCCTTCTGCGAGCCGGCGACGGTGACGTCGACGCCCCACTCGGCGTGCCGGTAGTCGATCGAGGCCAGCGACGAGATCGTGTCGACCATCAACAGCGCCGGATGACCGGCGCGGTCGATCGCCTGCCGGATCGGCGGGATCGCCGTGGTAACGCCGGTCGACGTCTCGTTGTGCACGACCAGCACCGCCTTGATCGCGTGCGCCTTGTCGGCGCCGAGCTTGGCTTCGACCATCGCGGCGTCGACGCCGCTGCGCCAGTCGCCGGGAACGAAGTCGACGACGAGCCCGAGCTTGTCGGCCATCTTGCGCCACAGGGTCGCGAAGTGCCCGGTCTCGAACATCAGCACGCGATCGCCGGGCGAGAGCGTGTTGACCAGCGCGGCTTCCCACGCGCCGGTGCCCGACGCCGGGTAGATGACGATCGGCGACGCCGTCTGGAAGACGTGCTTCAGGCCGTCGAGAATTTCCAGCGTCAGCCGCGCGAACTCGGGTCCGCGATGGTCGATCGTCGGATGGTCGAGCGCGCGCAGCACGCGGTCGGGCACGTTGGTCGGCCCGGGAATCTGCAGGAAATGCCGGCCGCTCGGGTGGTCGTCGAGTTTCAGCATGCGCGTGGTCGATTGTGCTGGAATCCGATCGCTCGAAATCGCCGTGGCCGTTATCGAAGCCATCGCCGGCGAGGTATAGTCGCATTGTACAACTGCGATCCCGATTTCCACCAAGATGAATACTGCGCTGGAACGACCGATCGCGATCGACGGCCGGCTCAAGCGTGCCGTCGACTCGTCGCTGCTCGTGCGGCGGCTGCGCGAGGCGTGCCGCGGCGACGTGCTGTTCGACGCGGCCTCGCGCGGGCGCTACGCGACCGACGCGTCGATCTACCAGATCGATGCCGATCGGCGTCGTCGTGCCGCGCGACGAGGACGACGTTCGCGCCGCGCTCGCCGTCGCGCGCGACCTCGAGCGTTCCGGTGCTGCCGCGCGGCGCGGGATCGTCGCAATGCGGGCAGACGGTCGGCGATGCGCTGGTGATCGATCACAGCAAGTCGCTGTACCGCATCCTCGCGTTCGACGACGACGCGATGACGGCCACCGTGCAGCCGGGCGTCGTGCTCGATCAGCTGAATGCGTGCCTGAAGCCGCACGGCCTGTGGTTCCCGGTCGACGTCAGCACGTCGGCGCAGGCGACGATCGGCGGCATGGCGGGCAACAATTCGTGCGGCTCGCGCTCGATCGAATACGGCAACATGGTGCACAACGTCGCCGGCATCGACGCGATCCTGGCCGACGGCAGCGAGATCGCGTTCGGTCCGCTCGACGGGATGCGACGCGAGGGCCGCGGCGGCGAGATCGTCGCCGGCGCTTGCGGCGATCGCGCGCCGCGAGCGCGGCGAAATCGAGCGCATGGTGCCGAAGGTGCTGCGCCGCGTCGGCGGCTACAACCTCGATCTGTTCGCGCCGCCAGAGCGTGCGCCCGTACACCGCCGACGGCTCGGTCAATCTCGCGCACCTGCTCGTCGGCTCCGAAGGCACGCTCGCCTGGTCGTCGCGACTCACGCTCGAGCTCGCGCCGCTGCCGCGCGCACAAGACGCTCGGCGTGGTCAACTTTCCGACGTTCTACCAGGCGATGGACGGCGGCGCAGCACATCGTGAAGCTCGAAGCCGACGGCGGTCGAGCTCGTCGATCGCACGATGATCGACCTGGCGCGCGCCAATCCCGGCGTTCCGTCCGGTGATCGAGCGCGCGTTGATCGGCGAGCCCGCGGCGATCCTGCTGGTCGAGTTCGCCGGCGACGATGCCGCCGCGCAGGCGGCGAGTCTCGATGCGGCTCGCCGAGCTGATGGGCGACCTCGGCCTGCCCGACGCGGTCGTGCGGATCGAAACCGGACGCAGGCGCAGAAGGCGCTGTGGGAAGTGCGCAAGGCGGGCCTCAACATCATGATGTCGATGAAGGGCGACGGCAAGCCGGTGTCGTTCATCGAGGACTGCGCGGTGCCGCTCGAGCATCTGGCCGAGTACACGGACCGACTGACCGAAGTCTTCACGAAAGCACGGCACCAGCGGCACCTGGTACGCGCACGCGAGCGTCGGCACGCTGCACGTGCGGCCGATCCTCGACATGCGACGCGACGGCGCGGCGAAGATGCGCGCGATCGCCGAGGAAGCCGCGGCGATGGTGCGCGAATACAAGGGCGCGTATTCGGGCGAGCACGGCGACGGTCTTTGCCGCGGCGAATGGGTCGCCTGGCAGTTCGGACCGCGGCTGAACGCCGCGTTCGGCGAGATCAAGATGCTGTTCGATCCGACAACCGGATGAATCCCGGCAAGATCGTCGCGACGCCGAAAATGGACGACGCGTCGCTGTTCCGCTTCGCCCGCGCTACGACAGGGTTCCGCGTCCAGCCGAAGCTCGACTGGTCGGCATGGAACGTCGAGCGCGATCCGGCGACCGGCGAAGAAAGCGCGCCCGGGACCGGAAGCGACGCTGACGCAGGGTCTCGCCAAGGCGGTCGAGATGTGCAACAACAACGGTCACTGCCGCAAGTTCGACGCCGGCACATGTGCCCGAGCTATCGCGTCACGCGCGACGAGCAGCATACGACGCGCGGGCGCGCCAACACGCTGCGCCTCGCGCTGTCGGGACAGCTCGGCGACGAGGACCTGGGCGAGCGAGGCCGTGCAGGACGGCGCTCGATCTGTGCGTCTCGTGCAAGGGCTGCCGCGCGAGTGTCCGACCGGTGTCGACATGGCGAAGATGAAGATCGAGTCGCTGGCCGCGTACAACCAGCGGCACGGCGTCCCGCTGCGCGAGCGTCTGATTGCGCATCTGCCACGCTATGCGCCGATGGTTTCGCGCGTCGCGTGGCTTGCGAACCTGCTGACGCGCATTCCGGGTGCGGCGAGGCTGGCCGAATCGTGGCTCGGGCTTTCGGCGCGGCGTCGGCTGCCGGCCTGGCACGGCAGCTTGCTGCGCCGAATGTCATCGGACAAGGCCGGCGCGGCGCCCGGCGTAGACGGACGCGAAGTCGTGCTCTTCGTCGACACGTTCAGCAACTACTTCGCGCACCGGGGACGCGGCCGACGCGCGCCGCGTGCTCGAAGCCGCCGGATACACGGTGCACACCAACGCGATGCCGGGCGAACGCCCGCTGTGCTGCGGACGAACCTTTCTCGCCGCGGGCCTGGTCGACGAGGCGAAGGCCGAGGCGCGGCGGACGTTGGAAGCGCTGGTGCCCTACGCGCGGCGCGGCGTGGCGATCGTCGGGCTCGAGCCATCGTGCCTGCTCGGCATGCGCGACGAATTCCTGAGCTACGGCCTGGGCGAGGACGCGGCGCTGCTCTCGCGCCAGCGCGATGCTGTTCGAGGAGTTTCTGGTGCGCGAACGTGCGGCCGGACGGCTGACATTGCCGTTGAAGCCGCTGCCGCAAGTCGAGGCGCTGCTGCACGGGCATTGTCATCAAAAAGCCTTCGCTGTCATGACGCCGGTCGAGACGGTGCTCGGCTGGATACCGGGCCTGGCGACGACGACGATCGCCTCCGGCTGCTGCGGCATGGCCGGCGCCTTCGGCTACCAGGCGGAGCACCACGAGCTGTCGATGCAGATGGCCGAGCAGGCGCTGCTGCCGGCGGTGCGCTCGGCCTCGGCCGCGACCCTGGTCGTGGCCGACGGCTTCAGCTGCCGGCATCAGATCCACGACGGGGCCGGGCGCGATGCGATGCACGTGGCGAGCGTGCTGGCGATGGCGCTGGACTAAGCGCAGCCGGCGCGGACTGGCGCATCGCGCGCGGTTCGCGCTAAATTATCGCCATGAACACGCCCGACAGACGCCGGCGCGGCGCACGCTGCCCGCAATGCGGCAAGACCGCCGACCTGACGCCCGATAATCCGTTCCGGCCGTTCTGCTCGGAACGCTGCAAGCTGATCGACCTGGGTGCCTGGGCGAGCGAATCGTATCGCGTGCCGGTCGCGGAAGACCCGGCCGATCCCGACGCCGACGAAGCGAAGTCGGAACGGTCGTAGCTAGTCGTACCTAACTGCGCGGAAGCGCCGGCCACGCGGCGCGGCGCAGCGCGACGCCGTGCGCGCCGTGCTCGATCGCGATGTCGAGATCTGCGGGCGAGAGTCCGCCCAGCGCGTACACCGGCATCGGCGAGCCGGCAGCGAGCTCGGCGAAACGCTGCCAGCCCAGCGGGCGCGCGTCCGGATGCGTCGGCGTGTCGGACACCGGGCCGAGCACGACGAAATCGACGCCGAGCTTCGCGGCCTGCTCGAGCTCGGCCGCGTCGTGCGTCGACGCGGCGCACAGCATGTCGTGCGGGCGCGAGCGCGCAGCGAGAAGGCGCGCCGCGCTCCAATGCACTCCGTCGCAGCCGAGCTTGCGCGCGGTGTCCGCGTCGCCGTTGAGCAGTACGCGCGCGCCGTACCGTGCGCTGATCGCCAGCAGCTTGTCGGCAAGCGCGCGCAGGCGATCCGGCGCGAACGATTTCTCGCGCAGCTGAATCAGCTCGAGCCCTGCATCGAGCGCGACGCGGGCCCGCGCCAGAAATTCCGTTTCCCCCAGGTCTTCTGCCATCGATATCGCATACACGGCCGGCAAGGCAAGCGCGCGCAGCACCGGCGCGTTGGCGGGCAACAGCGGCGTCACCTCGATCGCGGTCGGCTGTTGCCACGCGATCGCCTGGCCGTCGCGGCCATGCGGCTCGCCCCGCCATTCGAACACCCGGAAAAAGGCGAGCTCGACGTGTGCGTGCGGGTAATCGTAGCGCTGCGTGAGCCACGGCGCGGCTCGCGTCACGACGATGCCGAGCTCCTCGTCGAGCTCGCGCAGCAGCGCATCCTTGGCCGATTCGCCCGGCTCGAGCTTGCCGCCGGGAAATTCCCAGAAGCCTGCATACGGCGTTCCGGCCAGCCGTTGCGCCAGCAGCACTCTGCCATCGCCCCGCTGCAGTATCGCCGCGGCGACGCGCACGATCGTGCGCTCGCTCACTTGGTGCTCTTGTTCCTGCCCTTGGCCTTGCCGCCGTCGAGCGCGCGGGCGCCGGCCTGCGCCCGTGCGAACTGCCAGGCGATGCGGCCGCTGCGCGATCCGCGCTGCAGCGCGAACTGGACCGCTTCGCGATGCAGGCGTTCCAGCGCGGCGCCGTCGTCGGGGACCGGCACGCCGTAGAAGCGCAGCCACTGCGCGACGGCGAGCGAAGTAGTCTTCCTGGGTGAACGGATAGAACGAGATCCACACGCCGAAGCGTTCCGACAGCGATATCTTTTCCTCGACCGATTCGCCGGGATGCACTTCCTCGCCGATGTGCCTTGCCTCGAGATTTTCGCTGAAATATTCGGGCAGCAGGTGCCGCCGGTTCGACGTCGCGTAGATCAGCACGTTCGACGACGACGCCGCGATCGTGCCGTCGAGCATGACCTTGAGCGCCTTGTAGCCGGGCTCGTTGGCGTCGAACGACAGGTCGTCGCAGAAAACGATGAACCGCTCGGGCCGCTCGGCGATCGGCTCGACGATGTCCGGCAGGTCGACCAGGTCGCTCTTGTCGACCTCGATCAGGCGCAGACCCTTGCGCCGCGTACTTGCCCAGCATCGCCTTGACCAGCGACGACTTGCCGGTGCCGCGCGACCCGGTCAGCAGCACGTTGTTCGCCGGCAGACCCGCGACGAATTGCCGGGTGTTGGCGTCGATCGCCGCTTTCTGCGCGTCGATCGCCACCAGATCGTCGAGGCTGATCGCATGCGGACGCGAGCACCGACTGCAGATATCCGCGCTGCCCGCGCTTGCGCCAGCGAAACGCCCGCGCCTTCCAGTCGGGCGGGGCCGGTGCGGCGGGCAGCAGCGCTTCGAGCCGGCCCAGCAGGCTTTCGGCGCGCGCGATCAGGCGGTCGAGGTCGCGTTCGTTCACGGCTCGCTAGCTCCGGTAATCGGCGTTGATCGTCACGTAGTCGTGCGACAGATCGCAGGTCCACACGGTCGCCGTCGCGCCGCCGCGCCCGAGTGCGACCCGGATGCCGATCTCGGCCTGCTCCATCACGCGCTTGCCGTCCTCTTCGCGATAGCTCGCGGCGCGGCCGCCGTCCGCGACGACCAGCACGTCGTCGAGCCAGAACGACACGCAGCCCGGATCGAGATCGCTCGATCGCCGCGTTGCCGATCGCGCAGACGATACGTCCGAGATTGGGATCGGAGGCGAAAAAAGCGGTCTTGACCAGCGGCGAATTGGCGATGGCGCGCGCGACGCGATCGCATTCGACGTCGTCGCGCCCGCCGTCGACGACGATGGTGATGAACTTGGTCGCACCCTCGCCGTCGCGCACGATCGCCTGCGCCAGCTGCACGGCGACGAGCTCGAGCGCATCGTGCAAGGGCGTCAGGCGAGGATCGTCGGCGCGGACGATCAGGTGGCATCGCCGCCTTGCCGGTGGCGACGAGGACGAAGCTGTCGTTGGTCGACGTGTCGCCGTCGATGGTGATGCGATTGAACGACGCGGCGGCGAGGCTCGCCGCGAGCTCACCGAGCAGCAGCCCCTCCGACCGGCGCATCGGTGGCGATGAAGCCCAGCATCGTCGCCATGTTGGGCGCGATCATGCCCGCGCCCTTGGCGATGCCGGTGATCGTGATCGGCACGCCGTCGATGTCGACGCGGCGCGATGCGGCTTTCGGCACCGTATCGGTGGTCATGATCGCGCGCATCGCCGCGTCCCATCCCGAAGGCGACAGCGCGGCCACGCACTTCGGCAGCGCGGCCACGATCCGGTCGACCGGCAAGCGGCTCCATGATGACGCCGGTCGAGAAGGGCAGCACTTCGTATTCGGCGCAGTCGAGGGCGCGGGCGACAGCGGCGCAGCAGGCGCGCGCGTCGTCGGTGCCGGCCTGGCCGGTCCCGGCATTGGCGTTGCCGGCGTTGATCAGCAGAGCGCGCGTGATCTGCCCGTTGCGCCAGGTGCTCGCGGCAGACGATCACCGGGGCCGCGCAAAACCGGTTCTGCGTGAACACGCCCGCGGCGCGCGATCCGTGATCGAGACGCGACCAGGAGCACGTCGTCGCGCGACCAGTTCTTGATGCGCCGCGGCGGCGGTGCCCAAGCTCACGCCGGCGACCGGCAACAGCTGCTCGGGCGTAGGCGGATGGTAGTTGACCGGCATGGGTGCGCGAGCGGGAGCGTCGGTCGGATTCTACCGCAGCGCTCACGGCGCGCCGCGACAGGCCGGCCACGCGCGGCGACGAAGTCGCTGCGCCTGTGCCCGGCGTTCGGGCCAGCGGCTAGATCGCGCCGTGGCAGTGCTTGTATTTCTTGCCCGATCCGCAGGGACACGGATCGTTGCGGCCGACCTTCTGTCCGGCGCGCGTGAAAGGCGGCGGCTGCGATCGGCGGCTGGTCGGGCGGCGCGGCCAGCGCCGTATCGTAGTCGGCGTGCTGGTAGCGCACGTTGGAGACCGCCGGGGCCTCCTCGACCGCCTGCACGTCCTGCTCGGAGCGCACCTGCACGGTCAGCACGATCTTGACGACGTCCTGCTTGATGCGATCGAGCATGTCGGAAAAGAGCTCGAACGACTCGCGCTTGTATTCCTGCTTCGGATTCTTCTGCGCATAGCCGCGCAGGTGTATGCCCTGCCGCAGATGATCGAGCGAGCGCCAGGTGCTCGCGCCAGTGCTGGTCGAGCGTCTGCAGCATCAGGTTGCGCTCGAACTGGTGGAAGAGCTCGGGTCCGACCAGGCTCAGCTTCGACTCGTACTGCTTGGTAGCGAACTCGCGCGCGCGCTCGCGCAGCGTCTCGTCGGTCAGCTCGGGCTCGGTCTTGAGCCACTCGCCGACCGGCGCGCGCAGCTGATACTCGCCCGGCCAGCGTCGCTTTCGAGCGCCGGCACGTCCCATTGCTCCTCGACCGATTCGGGCGGGACGTACTGCCGCACCGTGTCCTCGATCTGCCCGGCGATCATGTTGCGGATCGTCTCCGAGATGTCGTCGGTCTCGAGCAATTCGTTGCGCTGCTGGTAGATCACGCGCCGCTGGTCGTTGGCGACGTCGTCGTACTCGAGCAGCTGCTTGCGGATGTCGAAGTTGCGCGACTCGACGCGGTTCTGCGCCTTGGCGATCGAGCGGTTGACGATCGGATGCTCGATCGGCTCGCCCTCGGGCATCTTCAGCCGCTGCATGATGCCGGACAGGCGCTCGCCGCCGAAGATGCGCAGCAGCGGATCCTCGAGCGACAGGTAGAAGCGCGACGAGCCCGGATCGCCCTGGCGTCCCGAGCGGCCGCGCAGCTGGTTGTCGATGCGCCGCGATTCGTGGCGCTCGGTGCCGATGATGTGCAGACCGCCGGCGGCGATCACCTCGTCGTGCAGCACCTGCCATTCGCGGCGCATCTTGGCGATCTCCAGGTCGCGGTCGGTCTGCGCGCGCGACTCGTCCTCGCGCATCGCGAGCAAGGTCGGCTCGATCGCGCCGCCGAGCACGATGTCGGTGCCGCGGCCGGCCATGTTGGTCGCGATGGTGATCGCCTTCGGCCGTCCCGGCCTGCGCGACGATCTCCGCTTCGCGCGCGTGCTGCTTGGCGTTCAGCACCTCGTGCGGCAGCTTTTCCTTGTCCAGGAATTGCGAGAGCAGCTCGGAGTTCTCGATCGACGTCGTGCCGACCAGCACCGGCTGGCCGCGCGCGTAGCAGTCCTTGATGTCGGCGATGATCGCGTCGACTTTTTCCTGGAACGTGCGGAACACCAGATCGTTCTCGTCCTTGCGGATCATCGCCACGTTGGTCGGGATCACGACCGTCTCGAGGTGGTAGATCTGCTGGAACTCGAACGCCTCGGTGTCCGCCGTGCCGGTCATGCCGGCGAGCTTGTCGTACATGCGGAAGTAATTCTGGAACGTGATCGACGCCAGCGTCTGGTTCTCGCGCTGGATCGGCACGCCTTCCTTCGCCTCGACCGCCTGGTGCAGGCCGTCCGACCAGCGGCGGCCCGACATCAGCCGTCCGGTGAACTCGTCGACGATGATCACCTCGCCGTCCTGCACGACGTAGTGCTGGTCGCGATGGTAGAGCGCATGCGCGCGCAGCGCCGCATACAGGTGGTGCATCAGCGAGATGTTGTGCGCGTCGTAGAGGCTGGTTCCGGCCGGCAGCAGTCCGGCTTTGGCCAGGATCTGCTCGGCGTGCTCGTGTCCTTCCTCCGACAGCAGCACCTGGTTCGCCTTCTCGTCGACCCAGTAGTCGCCGGGGCCCTTCTCTTCCGCCTGCCGCGTCAGCTTCGGCGCGAGCTCGTTCAGGCGGTAGTAGATCTCGACGTTGTCGTCGGCCTGGCCGGAGATGATCAGCGGCGTGCGCGCCTCGTCGATCAGGATCGAATCGACCTCGTCGACGATCGCGTACGACAGGCCGCGCTGCACGCGCTCGCCGGCGTGGAACACCATGTTGTCGCGCAGGTAGTCGAAGCCGAACTCGTTGTTGGTGCCGTAGGTGATGTCCGCGGCGTACGCCGCCTGCTTGTCGTCGTGGGCCATCTGCGACAGGTTCACGCCGACGGTCAAGCCGAGGAAGCGGTAGATGCGGCCCATCCAGTCGGCGTCGCGCTGGGCCAGGTAGTCGTTGACGGTGACGATGTGCACGCCCTTGCCGGTCAGCGCGTTCAGATAGGCAGGCAGCGTCGCGACCAGCGTCTTGCCCTCGCCGGTGCGCATTTCGGCGATCTTGCCGTAGTAGCAGCGCCATGCCGCCGATCAGCTGCACGTCGAAGTGACGCATCTGCAGCGTTCGCTTGCCGGCTTCGCGCACGACGGCGAATGCCTCGGGCAGCACCGCGTCGAGCGCCTCGCCGCCGGCCACCCGCTCCTTCAGCGTCGCGGTCTTCGCCTTCAGCTCGGCGTCGGACAGCGCCGCCATCGCGGGCTCGAGCGCGTTGATCTGCTGCACGTGCCTGGCTGTACTGCTTGAGCAGGCGCTCGTTGCGGCTGCCGAAGATCTTGGTGAGGATGTTGGAGATCATAGGTTCTTAATGACGCGGACCTTGTCCATTTACCACCATGGGCACGGCCCGCCCAAAAAACAAGGGGTGAGGACTTCCTCACCCCTTCCGTTTCGCCCGCCGACCTCGCGTCGGTCGGCAAGCGCCGGCGGTTATTGCGACGTCAGCCGCTAGCCTGCAGGAAACGCGCCGGGTTCTGCGGCACGCCGTTCAAGCGCACCTCGAAATGCAGATGCGGGCCGGTCGATCGCCCGGTCGTGCCGACCTTCGCGATCCGCTGGCCGCGCACGACGAGGTCGCCTTCCTTGACCAGCAGCGCCGAAGCATGCGCGTAGCGGCTGACCAGTCCGTTGCCGTGATCGATCTCGATCATTTTACCATAGGCGGGATGCACGTCCGCGAAGATGACCTTGCCGCTCGCGGCGGCGTCGATCGGCGTGCCGACGTCGGCCGGAAAATCGATGCCTTCGTGGAAACTCTGCTGTCCGGTGAACGGATCGATGCGCCAGCCGAAGTTGGACGAGATACCAGCCATCCTCGATCGGCTTCAAGCGTCGGCAGAAACTTCTTGTTGGCCGAGTCGCTCACCAGCAGCGCCTCCAGCACGCCGAGCTGATCGGAGCGCTGGTCGACCTGACGCGCGAGCTGCGCCAGCATCGTGTTGAATTCGTCGAGCGAGAGGTTGCGCGGCAAGGTCGGCGCCGGGCCGCCGCGTCCCGGTGTCGTGCCCGGCTGCAGCGGGCCCGGCAATTCCTGCGGCTTCAGTCCGGCGAGCTTGGCCAGCCGCTCGCCCAGTCCGTCGAGGCGCAGCATCTGCGCCTGCAGGTCGCCCAGCTTGATCGCCATCGCGTTCAGGTGGCCCTGCACGACCTCCTGCGTCTTCTGCGCTTCCTCCCGCTGGTCGGCCAGCAGGATCGCCTGCAGCAGCGGATGATTGATCGACGCGGCGTAGCGCAGCGTCATGTAGTTGAACAGCAGCGTGAACGACGAGGAACAGCGCGAGGAGGCCGAATCCGCCGGCCGTCCAGTGTCGCCAGTCCAGGCTCAGGGTGCGGGCCCGCGCCGTGGCGCCGGAAACCAGGATAATGTTCAAACTGGATCTCCCTGCAATCGTCGGCGCGCGAGGCGGCGTCCGGCGGCTTCTGGCGAATATGCTAACGTCATGCGGCTCCTAGGGCAAGTACTCGAAACCGAAGCCGCGCTGGCCGACCTCCAGCGCCGCCGGGAGCGCGAGCTCCGCTTGCAACTACAACTGCGGCGGGCGCTGCCGCCCGCACTTGCCACCCACGTCAGTGTCGCCGATGCACGGTCCCAGGAGCTCGAACTCTTGGCTGCCAGCGGTGCCGCGGCGGCGCTGCTGCGCCAACGCGCGCCCGATGTGCTGCACAAACTTGCCGGGGAGGGGTGGGAATTTACTGGAATAAAGGTGCGGGTGCAAGCCCGCCCGGCGGCGACCGAACCGGCGAAAACCCCTAAAAAACAATTGGATGAAGCGGCGGCGGCCACGCTCGAGGCGCTGGCCTCCCGCCTGGGCGACGCGCCGTTGGCCAAGGCGCTGAAGCGCCTCGCGCGCCATGCCCCCAGCCGGGCGGGGTCAAGCGACGACGACTAATCGCTCGAAGGCGTAAAAGACGAGGATGCCCAGCAGCAGCAGGATCGTGTATTGGACGACGCGCCAGATGAAGCGCAGATAGCGCCGGTCGCGCTTGAACAGGTAGGCCGCCCCGGCGCCGGCAATCGCCGCCAGAGCCAGGAACAGCAGCATCCGCACCAGAACCAAGGAATTCCTTAGAGGGAAGCGCGCCGGATCATCCCGCCGGGCGCGAGGCGCCCTGCTCCGGGCTCCAGCGGCAGTCTTCGGCCGCTAGACCGGCTGCGCCAGCTGCCAGCCCTGGAACGCGCGCGGAACGTCGGCTTGGACGTCGAACGTCACGATCTCCCAGGCCTCGGGCCGATCCAGCAGCGCGCGCGACACCGCGTTGTTCAGCGCATGCCCGGACTTGAACGCCGTGTAGCGTCCGATCAGCGGATGGCCGAGCAGATAGAGATCGCCGATCGCGTCGAGCACCTTGTGCTTGGCGAACTCGTTGTCGTAGCGCAAGCCCTCGCTGTTCAGAACGCGCGTTTCGTCGAGCACGATCGCGTTCTGCAGGCTGCCGCCCGAGCGCAAGCCCTGCAGCGCGCATTGCCTCGACGTCCTGCATGAAGCCGAACGTGCGGGCGCGGCTGACTTCCTTGGTGTACGAATTCTCGGCGAAATCGATGACGCACGTGCCGGTTTTCCGAACCGAACACCGGGTGCGGAAAATCGATCGTGAAGTCGAGCACGAAACCGTGATGCGGCTCGAAGCGCGCCCATTTGTCGCCGTCGCGTGCTTCGACCGGCATCTTGATGCGCAAATAGCGCTTGGCCGCCTCCTGCTCGACGATGCCCGCGGACTGCAGCAGGAAGACGAACGGGGCGGCGCTGCCGTCCATGATCGGCAACTCGGGACCGGCGACGTCGACATGGACATTGTCGATGCCGAGTCCGGCCAGCGCCGACATCAGATGCTCGACGGTCGACACGCTCGCGCCATCCTTGGACAGCGACGACGAAAGTCGCGTGTCGCCGACGTTGCGGGCCTCGGCCGGGATCGCCGCGGAGCCGGGCAAGTCGACTCGATGGAACACGATCCCGGTGTCTGGGTGCGCCGGACGCAGCGTCAATTCGACGCGCGCGCCGGTATGCAGGCCAACGCCGGTCGTCTTGATCTTGGATTTGAGCGTGCGCTGTTTCATCATCGATGTCCCCCTTTGCCGACCGGGAAGCGATTCACTTGCCGGCTCAAGGAGTTAGCGAACAATTATAGCACAGGCCGACTGCGGGCGTGCGCGTCCCTGCCCCGCCCGGAAGCAGCCGATCCCGATACCCGCCGTCGCCTTCACGGCTCATCGTAGGCGAGCCTTGGCGCGCGTCTAGTCCGCCTGCTTCCGCAGAAACGCCGGAATGTCCGAGGCATCGAACGCCGATCCACCGGGCGCCTGCGACGGCGTGCGCCCGCGCCGGATGACCGCCGGCGTCTTGTCCAGCGAATCGTAGTCGATGGTCTCGACGCGACATGCCGAGTCCGTCGGTCCCGGTGCGCTCGACCACCTGCTCGACGACTTCGAGCCGGGGCTGCCGGCTGCGGGCGGTGGCGCCGCCCAGGCCCGTCGCGATCATCGTCACGCGCAGCTCGTCCTTCATCGCCTCGTCGATCACCGTGCCGACGATCACCATCGCATCGTCCGCGGTGAACGATTTGATCGTGTTCATGACCTCGTGATATTCCTTCATCTTGAGGCCGGCCGACGCGGTGATGTTCACCAGCACGCCGCGCGCGCCGGCGAGGTTGATCTCCTCGAGCAGCGGGCTGGCGACGGCGCGCTCGGCGGCGAGCCGCGCGCGGTCGGGTCCGCCGACCGTGGCCGAGCCCATCATCGCCATGCCGACTTCCGACATCACCGTGCGCACGTCGGCGAAGTCGACGTTGACCAGGCCCGGATTGTTGATCACCTCGGCGATGCCGGCGACCGCGCTGTGCAGCACGTCGTTGGCGGCCGCGTAGGCGTCGAGCACCGAGACGTCTTCGCCGAGCACCTGCATCAGCTTGTCGTTCGGGATGATGATCAGCGAGTCGACGGTCTTCTTGCAGCTCCTCGATGCCGGCTTCGGCAACTCTCTGGCGCTTGCCTTCGAACTGGAACGGCCGCGTGACGACCGCGACGGTCAGGATGCCGCGGTCCTTCGCGACCTGCGCGACGATCGGCGCCGCACCGGTGCCGGTCCCGCCGCCCATGCCGGCGGTGATGAACAGCATGTCGGCGCCCTCGATCATTTCGCCGATGCGGTCCTTGTCCTCCATCGCCGCGTCGCGCCCGATCTCCGGCCGCGCGCCGGCGCCCAGGCCACGCGTCAGATTGCTGCCGAGCTGAAGCTGCACGCGCGCGGTCGAGCGTTTCAGCGCCTGCGCATCGGTGTTGGCCGCGATGAACTCGACGCCTTGCAGCCCGCGTTCGATCATGTGCTCGACGGCATTGCCGCCGCAGCCGCCGACGCCGATGACCTTGATGACGGCTTCCTGCGGATTCTGGTCGATGATTTCAAACATGATGTGCTCCTCTCTCCTGTCGAAGTGCTGCAAACGATTGACGTGCTGTTGCGTTGCTCAAAAATTCGCCTTGAACCATTGCTTCATCCGTTCTCCGACGTTGCCCAATCCCTTGGTCTGGCCGCGCGCGATTTCCGCGCGCAGAAAATGTTCGCGCCCGTCGAGCAGGAGCCCGACGGCGGTCGCGTAGCGCGGGCTGCGCACCACGTCGGCCAGGCCGCCGACGTATGCCGGCACGCCGACGCGCACCGGCAGGTGAAAGACTTCCTCGCCGAGCTCGACCATCCCCTGCAGCAGCGCCGAGCCGCCGGTCAGCACGATGCCCGACGAAAGCAGTTCCTCGAGGCCGCTGCGCCGCAGCTCCGCCTGCGCCAGCGTGTAGAGCTCCTCGATGCGCGGCTCGATCACCTCCGCCAGCGTCTGCCGCGAGAGCTTGCGCGGACCGCGCTCGCCGACGCCGGGCACCTCGATGATGTCGTTCGGGTCGGCGAGCTGGCGCAGCGCGCAGCCGTGGCGGAGCTTCAGCTCCTCGGCCTCCTTGGTCGGCGTGCGCAACGTCATCGCGATGTCGTTGGTCACCTGGTCGCCGGCGATCGGAATGACCGCCGTGTGACGGATCGCGCCGCCGGTGAACACGGCGAGGTCGGTCGTGCCGCCGCCGATGTCCATCAGGCACACGCCCAGGTCCTTTTCGTCCTCGTTCAGCACCGCGAGCGCGGAGGCCAGCGGCTGCAGCATCACGTCGTTGACCTCGAGCCCGCAGCGGCGCACGCACTTGGTGATGTTCTCGACCGCGGACACCGCGCCGGTGACGATGTGCACCTTCACCTCGAGCCGCACGCCGCTCATGCCGAGCGGCTCGCGCACGTCCTCCTGCCCGTCGACGATGAATTCCTGCGGCAGGATGTGCAGCACCTGCTGGTCGTTCGGAATCGCGATCGCCTTCGCCGTCTCGATGACGCGGTCGATGTCGGCCTGCGGTCACTTCCTTTTCCTTGATCGCGACCATGCCGCTGGAGTTGAGGCTCCTGATGTGGCTGCCGGCGATGCCGGTGTAGACCTCGGTGATCGCGCAGTCGGCCATCAGCTCGGCTTCCTCGAGCACGCGCTGGATCGACGCCATCGTCGCTTCGATGTTGACGACGACGCCCTTCTTCAGCCCCCGCGACGGCTGCGTGCCCAGGCCGATGATGTTCAGGCGCTTGTCGGCGGTGACCTCGGCGACGATCGCGACGATCTTCGACGTGCCGATGTCGAGGGCGACGATGAGGTTCTTGCTGTCCTTGACCATGTTGTTCTATCCCCGGGCGGCTTTTCTGGACGATCGATCGCCGCCGCCGGACACGCGTGCGGCGAATCCGTTGCGATAGCGAAGGTCGGCGTAGTCGATGCGCGCTCCGCTGTGCGAAAGCGGGTCCAGCGTCTGGCGGTAGTAGGCGACGAAGCGCGCCAGGCGCTCGCCCGGATCGGTGCGCCCCAGCTCGATCGTCAGCGGCGGGCTTCCGGCGGCGACCAGCTGCCAGCCGCCGCGCGGCGAGCGGCGGATCGCGTTGATCGCGCGCCCGGTCGGCGCGAGCGCCGCGACGAAGGCGCGGTATTGCGCGGCGACTTCCGTCGGCGGTGCCTTCCGGCCCGGTGAACTGCGGCAGGTCGCCGTCGAAGTCGGCGCTGAACACCTCGCCTTCGGTGTCGATCAGCGAAGCGTCGTTCCAGCGCGCGAGCGGCTCGTGCTCACTGACCTCGACCTCGAGCCGGTCCGGCCACTGGCGGCGCAGCGCGACGCTTCGCACCCAAGGCACGCGCTGCAGCGATGAGCGCGCATCGGGGAGGCGAAGCGTGAAGAACGTTCCCTTGATCTCCTCGCGCAGCACCGCTTCGAGATGCGCCGGATTGGCGCGCTGCAACGGCCCATCGATCACGACTTCATGAAACGCGAACACCGGCTGGCGCACAGCCCATGCGACCGCGCCCCACACCAGCATCGTCGCCGCGGCGAAGGCGACGACCAGCGCGATGGCGTTGAGCTGCCGCGGGTTATCCCACATGCGCGCCTCGCAGGATCTGGACGCAGAGCTCGGGGAAGTCCATGCCGGCCTGCCGCGCCGCCATCGGCACCAGGCTGTGACCGGTCATGCCGGGCGAGGTGTTGACCTCGAGGAATGTCCATTCGCCGTCGGGCCGCAGGATCAGGTCGAGCCGTCCCCAGCCGGTGCAGCCGATGATGCGGAACGCGTCCATCGATTGCGCCTGGATCGCGCTTTCGACTTCGGCGTCGATGCCGCACGGACAGAAGTACTTGGTCTCGTCGGAAAAATACTTGTTGTGGTAGTCGTAGTTGCCCTGCGGCGCTTCGATGCGTATCAGCGGCAGCGCGCGTTCGCCGAGGACGCCGACCGTCAGCTCGACGCCGGCGACGAACTCCTCGACGATGACCAGATCGTCGTGCTCGGCCGCGGCGCGATACGCGATCGCCAGTTCGTCGTGGTCGACCTTGGCGACCTTGCTGAGGCCGATCGTCGAGCCTTCGCGCGCCGGCTTGACGATCAACGGCAAGCCGAGCTCGGCGACGATCGCCCACCAGTCGGAGCCGGCGTCGACGACGCGATAGCGCGGCGTCGGAATGTCGCTTGCGATCCAGACCAGCTTGGTGCGCCACTTGTCCATCGCCAGCGCCGATGCCATCACGCCGCTGCCGGTGTACGGAATGCCCAGCACTTCGAGCGCGCCCTGCACGGTGCCGTCTTCGCCGAAGCGGCCGTGCAGCGCGATGAACGACCCGCACGAATCCTCGCGCTTCGAGCTCGAAGATCGAGCGCTCGGCCGGGTCGAACGCGATGCGCGTCGATGCCGCGCCCTTTGAGCGCCGCGAGGACCGCGTTGCCGGACAGGAGCGATATCTCGCGCTCCGATGACGGCCCGCCCATCAACACGGCCACCTTGCCGAATTCATCGCCGTGATTCATGCCGAACTCGCTCATCGGGCCTCCCCGATGATGCGGACTTCCGGCTCCAGATCGACGCCGGTCTGGTTCCGGACGACGGCGCGGACGTGACCGATCAGCGCCTCGACGTCGGCCGCGGTCGCGAGCCCTTCGGCGTTGACGATGAAATTGGCGTGCTTTTCCGAAACGCGCGCGCCGCCGATCGCAAATCCCTTGAGTCCGCAGCTTTCGATCAGCCGCGCGGCGTGATCGCCTGCCGGGTTGCGGAACACCGATCCCGCGTTCGGCAGGCCGAGCGGCTGCGTTGCGATCCGTTGCGTCAACAGTGCCTTGATGCGTCCGCGCGCATAGGCGCCGTTGCCCGGCGGGAAATCGAACCACGCCGCGGTGAACGCGATGTCGTCCGCGCCGCGCCGGCTGACGACGCTGCGGTAGCCGATGACGTAGGCCTCCGGCGCGCGGCGCTCGAACGCGCCTTGCCGGGTCAGCACTTCGACCTCGACGACGTCGCGCCAGGTCTCGCCGCCGTAGCAGCCGGCGTTCATCGCCAGTGCGCCGCCGATCGTGCCCGGAATGCCGGAAAGGAACTCCGCGTCGGCCCGATCGTGCATCGCGGCGTAAGCGCGAGACCTTCGGGCTCGCGACTCCCGCCTCGGCACGTATCCGGCTGCCGTCGAAGCCGAGCTCGTTCAGCGCCGCGTGCAGCAGCACGACGGTGCCGCGCACCCCGCCGTCGCGCACCAGCAGGTTGCTGCCGAGCCCGATCGACGGTCACCGGCTCCTCGACGGGAAGCTGTCGCGCGAAGGTCGCGAAGTCCTCGCGATCGGCCGGAAAGAACGCGACGTCGGCAGCGCCGCCGCAGCGCCAGCTCGTGTGTCTGGCCAATGGCTCGTTGCGGCGCAGCTCGCCGCGCAGGCCCGTGAAACGCAGCGGCTCGAGCATCATCATGCAGGCACCAGTTGGGCAGGCACGCCGCCGATCGATCCCGCGCCCATCGTCAGCACGACGTCGCCGTCCAACGCGACCGCGCGAATCGCCTCGGCCATGTCCGCGATGTCGTCGACGAACACAGGCTCGATCCGCCCGGCGACCCGCAAGGCCCGCGCCAGCGCACGCCCGTCCGCGGCAACGATCGGTGGCTCGCCCGCGGGATAAACCTCGCCCAGCAACAGCGACGTCGGCGGTGGCCAGCACGGCAACGAAGTCCTCGAACAGGTCGCGCGTACGCGAGTAGCGATGCGGCTGGAACGCGAGCACCACTCTGCGTCCGGGAAAGCTGCCGCGCACCGCGGCGATCGTTGCCGCCATTTCGGCCGGATGATGGCCGTAGTCGTCGATCAGCATGAACGTCCCGCCGTCGGCCAG
The DNA here is from genome assembly GCA_963697485.1 of uncultured beta proteobacterium. Lineage (GTDB taxonomy): Bacteria > Pseudomonadota > Gammaproteobacteria > Burkholderiales > Casimicrobiaceae > PALSA-1003. Next base: position 315,878 of record CAVOOD010000002.1, on the reverse strand, counting down.
CGCGACATCGTCGTGGCGCTGGAAGCGGCGGTCGACCCCCTTGAATTCGGCCAGCGCCTTGGCGATCGCCGCGTCGGCCACGCCCGTCTGGCGCCCGACCGCGATCGCGGCAAGCGCGTTCTGAACGTTGTGCACGCCGGCCAGGTTGAGCTCGACCGGCAGATCGGACCCCGCCCCGGTGGCGACAAACCGCATGCGCCCTGCGGCATGCGCGACGTCGACCGCGCGCAGCTGCGCATCGGGATCGAGACCGTAGGTGACTATCGGTTTGGCGATCGCGGACAGAATGTCGCGCACGTTGGCGTCGTCGACGCAGAGCACCGCGACTCCGTAGAACGGCAGGCGCTGCACGAAATTGACGAATGCCTCCTTGAGCCGCGCGAAGTCGTGGCCGTAGGTATCCATGTGATCGGCGTCGATATTGGTCACGACGGCGACGACCGGCTGCAGCACGAGGAACGAGGCGTCGGACTCGTCGGCCTCGGCCACCAGGAAGTCGCCTTTGCCCAGCCGCGCGTTGACCCCTGCGGACAGCAATCGGCCGCCGATGACGAAGGTCGGATCGAGTCCTCCCTCCGCCAGCACGCTGGCGATCAGGCTGGTCGTCGTCGTCTTGCCGTGCGTGCCCGCGACGGCGATGCCCTGCTTCAACCGCATCAGCTCGGCCAGCATCAGCGCGCGCGGCACGACAGGCACGCCGCGCTCGCGCGCGGCGACGACTTCGGGATTGTCCGCAGCGACCGCCGTCGACACGACGACGACATCGGCCCCGGCGACGTTGCGCGCGTCGTGTCCGGCGGCGATCTTCGCGCCGAGCTCGCTCAAGCGTCGCGTCGTCGCGGACAGCGCGACGTCCGAGCCGCTGACCTCGATAGCCCTGCGTCAAAAGCACTTCGGCGATGCCGCTCATGCCGGCGCCGCCGATACCGACGAAGTGCACGCGCTTGACCTTGTACTTCATGCCGCTGACCTTTGCGCCAGCGCGATGCACGCGTCGGCGACACGCGTCGCTGGCGTCGGTGCGGCCGACGCGGCGCGCCGCGATCGCCATCGCCAGCAACCGGCCGCGATTCATCGCAAGCAGCAGGTCGGCAAGCCCCTGAGCGGTCATCGCCGATTGCTTCAGCATGACCGCCGCGCCCGCGTCGACCAGGAATTGCCCGTTGTGCGACTGCTCGTCGGCGAATGCGCCCGGCAGCGGCACGATCACGCTGCCGACGCCGACGGCGGCGAGCTCGGAAATCGTCAATGCGCCGCCGCGGCAGATGACGAGATCCGCGTCGGCATACTGGCGCGCGATGTCGTCGATGAAAGGCAGGCAGACCGCCTCGACCCCGGCCGCCTCGTAGGCGCGCCGCAGCGCGTCGATATGGCGCTCGCCTGCCTGGTGCACGACATACGGCCGCGATTCGCGATCGAGCAGCGCGAGCGCGGCCGGCACGCGTTCGTTCAGCGCGGTTGCGCCCAAGCTCCCGCCGACGACCAGCAAGCTCATCGTGCCGTGCCTTCCGGCGAAGCGCTGCTCGGGCGGCGGGATCGAGACTATCTCCGCGCGCAGCGGATTGCCGACCCACTCGACCTTGTCGGCGTGCTTGTTGCCGAGCGCACCTGGAAATCCGAGCAGGATGCGGTCGGCGCCATAGGCGAGAATGCGATTGGCAAGCCCTGCGACCGCGTTCGCGTCGTGAATCAGCAGCGGCCGGTTGCACGCGACCGCCATCAGCGCCCCCGGGAACGAGACGAAGCCGCCGAGTCCGAGCACGACATCGGGCGCCCGGCGCCGGATGATGACGAGGCTTTGCCAGAACGCCGACAGCAGCGCGAACGGGCCGAGCAGCAGGCGTTTGAATCCCTTGCCGCGCACGCCGGCGAAGCGGATCGACTCGTAGTCGATGCCGTGCTGGGGCACGAGCCTCGACTCGATGCCGTCGTGCGTGCCCAGCCAGAACACGTGCCAGCCTTTGGCGAGCAGGCGCGCGGCGACCGCAAGCCCGGGAAACGCGTGTCCTCCGCTGCCGCCGGTGGTGATCATCACGGTGCCGGTCATACGGTGAATCCCCGCAGCAAGCGGCGATTCTGGCTGCGGCCGGCCGCATCCGCGGCCTTAACGCGCGCTGCGCGCGCATTAGTGACTTCGACGTCACATCCGCTGCGCGGATATGAGTCTTCGCCGCAAGAAGCCGCTGCGCGGCGTCTTGTCTTCACCGAAATCGACGACGCGACGGTCGTCATACGGTGAACCCTCGGAGTAGCCGTCGATTTTCGTAATCCACTCGCAGGAGGACCGCCAGCGCGACGCAATTCGCGACGATGCCGCTGCCGCCGAATGACAAAAGCGGCAAGGTCAGACCCTTGGTCGGAAGCACGCCCATGTTGACGCCGACATTGATGAACGTCTGCACGCCGATCCACAGGCCGATGCCGTGCGCGACCAGCGCCGCGAATGGCCGCTCGAGGCGCGCCGCCTGGCTGCCGATCCCGTACGCGCGTATCAGTAGCCATGCGAAAAGGCCGATCACCAGCGCGACGCCGACGAAGCCCAGTTCCTCGGCGATGACCGCCAACAGGAAATCGGTGTGCGCTTCGGGCAGATAGAGCAGCTTTTCCACGCTGGCACCGAGCCCGACGCCGAACCACTCGCCGCGGCCGAAGGCGATCAGCGAATGCGACAGCTGGTAGCCCTTGCCCAACGGGTCCGCCCACGGATCCAGAAAACCGGTAAAGCGCTGCAGCCGGTAGGGTGCAATCCAGATCAGGATCCACAAGGTGACGGGCAGCAGAAACCCGAGACCGATCAGGAGCCGCCAGTCGAGGCCGCCCAGGAAAAGAATGCCGAACGCGATTGCGACGATCACCACGCAGGCGCCGAAGTCGGGTTCGTGCAGCAACAGCGCGCTGACCAGCACCATGACCGCGAGCAGCGGCAGGAATCCCTTGAGCAGCGTCTGCTTCAGCGGCTGCTCGGCGTGCAGGAACGCCGCCTTGCGCACCGCGTAGCTTGCCGCGTAGAGGACGACGGCGAGCTTCATCAGCTCGGACGGCTGCAGGTTGACGATGTAGAGCGACAGCCAGCGCTTGCTGCCGTTGACGCTCTTGCCGATGCCGGGAATCAGCACCGCGATCAACAGCGCCGCGCCGGCGATGAACAGATAGGGCGCGAGCCTCTGCCAGATCTTGAGCGGGATCTGGAACGCGAGCAGCGCGGCGGCGAGGCCGACCGCGACGAACGCCGCATGGCGTACCAGAAAATACCAGGGCCGATAGCCGGTGTACGCGAGCGCTTCCGCGGTCGCGATCGACGCCGAATAGACCATGACCAGCCCGAGAGCGAGCAGCATCAGCGCCGACCAGGCGAGCGTCGCGTCGTACGACTGCATCGCGCGGCTCTCGCGCGGCGCCGCGGCGATCGACGACAGCCGCGGCAGCGCAGCAAGGAAGCCCGGGTCCCTAGGCATGGGCGACCTCGCGCTCGTGTGCGGCCACCGCCGCCTTGAATCGATCGCCGCGCTCGACGTAATCGCGGAACATGTCGAGGCTCGCACATGCCGGTGACAACAGCACCGCGTCGCCGGGTCGCGCCCGCGCGATCGCGCGCGCGACGGCCACTTCGAGCGCCGGCGCGAACTCGATCGCCGCCTCGACACCGGACAGCGCCGCGGCGATCACCGGCGCGTCGCGCCCGAGCAGGATCACCGCGCGGCAATGTTTGACGACGTCGGCTTTGAGCGGTGCGAAGTCCTGGCCCTTGCCGTCGCCACCGGCGATCAGCACCGCCGGCCGGCCCAGGCCCTCGAGCGCGGCCTGCGTCGCGGCGACCGTCGTGCCCTTCGAATCGTTGACGAACAGCACGCCGCCGATTTCGGCGACGCGTTCCATCCGGTGCGGCAGGCCGCGAAACGCGGCGAGCGCGGCGATCACCTTGGCGTCGATCTTGGCCACCGCGGAGGTCAGCGCCAGCGCCGCGAGCGCATTGAGCGCGTTGTGTCGTCCGACCAGCGCCAGGTCGCTCGCGGCAAGGAGCAGCGCGCCGCCGCGTGCGAGCCAGGGCTTGCCGCTGCGCTGTACCAGGCCCCAGTCGAGCTCGGCTTCAGGCACGCCAGCACCGAACGTCTGCACGATGTGGCCGGGAAGCCGCATCGCCAGTGAGCGTGGGTCGTCGCGGTTCAGAATCTGCTCGCCCGCGCCGGCGAAGATGCGCGCCTTGGAACGCGCGTACGCGTCGATCCCGGCGTAGCGGTCGAGATGATTGGCGCTGACGTTGAGCACCGTCGCGGCGGTGGCCTTGAGACTCGAAGTCGTTTCGAGCTGGAAGCTCGACAATTCGATGACGAAGACCTCGGGCCAGGGCGCGCCGCGCTCGTGCCCGGCGAGGACGTCGAGCACCGGCTCGCCGATGTTGCCGACGACGGACGCCGAGAGGCCCGCCGCGCGCGCGAGCTCGCCGCAAAGCGACGCGACCGTGCTCTTGCCGTTCGAGCCCGTGATCGCCAGTACGCGTTGCGCCGGCCGCAGCGCACGCGCGAAAAGCTCGACATCGCCGACCAGCTCGGCGCCGCGCGCGACCGCGGCGGCGATCGGCGGCTGATTCTTCGCCAGCCCCGGGCTGATCACGATCGTCGCGGCATCGGCCAGCGTCGCGTCGGTGATCGGCCCGCGCAACAGCGGCACGTGCGGCAACTCGGCGGCGAGCTTCGCGGCAAATGGCGGCTCGTTGCGGGTGTCAGCGACACGGACCCGCGCGCCGTGGCGCGCCGCCCAGCGCGCGGCCGAGAGCCCGGTCAGCCCCAGCCCCAGCACGACGACGTCGCGATTTTTTATCGTCATCGCTAGCGCAGCTTCAACGTTGACAGACCAAAGAGGACCAACAACATCGTGATAATCCAGAAACGAACCACAACCTGATTTTCTTTCCAGCCCTTCAATTCGTAGTGATGGTGGATCGGCGCCATGCGAAAGACGCGTTTGCCGGTCAGCTTGAACGAGGCGACCTGGATCATCACCGACAGCGTTTCGACGACGAACACGCCGCCCATGATGAACAGGACGATCTCCTGCCGGACGATCACCGCAATCGCGCCCAACGCGGCGCCGAGGGCCAGCGCACCGACATCGCCCATGAACACTTCGGCCGGATACGCGTTGAACCAGAGAAAACCCAGGCCGGCTCCGGCAATCGCGGCGCAGACGACGGTCAGCTCGCCGGCGCCGGGAATGTGCGGCATGAAAAGGTAGGTCGAGAAGTCGGCGCGCCCGGCGACGTAGGCGAACAGGCCCAGCGCGGCGCCGACCATCACCGTCGGCATGATTGCCAGGCCGTCGAGGCCGTCGGTCAGATTGACCGCGTTGCTCGAGCCGACGATGACGCAGTACGAGAGAATGATGAAGCCCCAGACGCCGAGCGGATACGACACGGTCTTGAAAAAGGGCACGATCAGATCCGCTTTCGGCGACAGGTCGACGGAAAGCCCGCTCGCGAGCCAGGCCTGAAACAGCTGCAGGAATTGCGAGGTCGAAGGTGCGGAAACCGAGAACGCGAGATAGATCGCGGCAACCAGCCCGATCAGCGACTGCAGCAGCAGTTTTTTGCCCGCGGAGAGCCCCTTGGGATTGCGCTGCACGACCTTGCGGTAATCGTCGATCCAGCCGACGGTGCCGAAGCCGAGCGTCACCAGCAGCACGACCCAGACGAACCGGTTGCGCAGATCGGCCCACAGCAGGGTCGTAACGATGATCGACACCAGGATCAGCGCGCCACCCATAGTCGGCGTGCCGGCCTTGATCAAATGCGTTTGCGGGCCGTCGTCGCGCACCGATTGGCCGATCTTGTATTCGGTCAGCTTGCGTATCATCCTCGGGCCGATGACGAACGAAATCACCAGCGCGGTCATCGTGGCGAGCACCGAGCGCAGCGTGATGTAGGTAAAGACATTGAACGCGCGAACGTCGGTGGCGATCCAGTTGGCGAGCGCGAGCAGCATCAGTGGGCGGCCGCCGTGGCGCCGCCGAGTGCGGCGACGATGCGTTCCATGCGCATGAAGCGCGAGCCCTTGACCAGCACGGTGACATCCGGTGCAAGGTCGCTCTCGATGGCCGCGACCAGCTCCTCGGCGCTTGCGAAATGCTCGCCACCCGGCCCGAACGCGTCGACCGCGTGCGGCGTCAACTCGCCTAGGGTCAGCAGGCGGTCGACCCCAGCCGCGCGCGCGCATTCGCCGATCTCGCGGTGGAAGGCCGCTCCCTGCTGGCCGACCTCACCCATATCGCCGAGCGCCAGCCATTTCGGCCCGCGCGCATGCACCAGCACCGCGATCGCCGCGCGAACCGAATCCGGGTTCGCGTTGTAGGTGTCGTCGATCAAGGTCGCGCCGTTGCGACCTGTCTTGGCCTGCAGTCGGCCGGCGATCGGCCGAAACTCGGCCAGCCCTGCGCCACCGCGTCCAGGTTCGCGCCGGCAGCGGTCGCGGCCGCAATCGCCCCCAGCGCATTGACCACGTTGTGCCGTCCCGGCAACTTCAGATCGACGCTGATTGATCCTTCCGGGGCGGCAACGTCGACCACGCTGCCCCAGGATTGCGCGCGAACGCGCCCGATGACGGTGGCCGGCGCGCGCAACCCGAAATCGCGCACGGTAAGCGACGCGCCCTCCGCGTTGCGCCGCGCGACAACTTCGTTCCAGAATGGAGCGTAATCGTCGTCGGCATTGATGACCGCAATCCCTCGCTGCTGCAGCGTGCCGAGGACCGTCGCATGTTCTGCCGCGACGTCGGCGACGCTTTTCATGAACTCCTGGTGCTCGCGCTGCGCATTGTTGAGCACGGCGATCGTCGGCAGCGCAATCTCGCCCAGCTGCGCGGTCTCGCCGACGTGATTCATGCCTATTTCGAACACGGCGACTGCGATGCGTGCCGCGCAGGCGCAACACCATCAGCGGCAGGCCGATGTGGTTGTTCAGATTGCCCTCGGTCGCCAGTACGCGATCGGCGCCGCTGGCGGCGCGGAGGATCGCCGCCGTCATTTCCTTGACCGTCGTCTTGCCGTTGCTGCCGACGATCGCGATGACCGGCAGCGTAAAGCGCCGGCGCCAGAATGCGGCCAGGCTCCCCAGCGATTGCATCGGATTGTCGACCGCGAGCAGGCTTTTCCCGCCGCCGACGCCCGACGCGGCGAGCCGCGCAGCGTGATCGGCGGCCACGATAGCGGCGGCAGCGCCGCGCTCGAACGCCTGCGTGACGAATTCATGTCCGTCGAAGCGCTCGCCCTTGATCGCGACAAAGAGCTCGCCCGGACGAACGACGCGCGAATCGATGCTGACGCCGTCGAACCAGGCATTGCCCCCTTCGAGCCGCGCGGAAATCGCCTGCGCTGCGGTTGCTGCATCCATCATTTGCCGCTCCATGACATGAGCGCGCGCGCCGCATGCTCGGCATCGCTGAACGGCAGCCGCGCGCCATTGCACTCCTGATACGTTTCGTGACCCTTGCCCGCCAGCAGCACGATATCGCCGCGCCTGGCCTCACCGATTGCGCTGGCGATGGCGGTCGCGCGGTCGAGTTCGCACCGAATAGCGCCGGTTGCCGGTCTCGCGAATGTCCGTGCACGATCTCGCTGGCGATCGTCGGCCGGATCTTCGCCGCGCGGGTTGTCGCTGGTGACCAGCACGCGATCGGCGAGCCTGCCCGCGAGCCGACCCATTTCGGGTCGCTTGCCGCGATCGCGTTCGCCGCCGGCGCCGAACAAACAGATGAGCTCGTTGCCTTCCGCGACCGCGGGTCGCAGCGCCGTCAGCACCTTGTCCAGCGCGTCGGGCGTATGGGCGTAGTCGATCACGACCAGCGGCCGGTCGCCGCCGCCGAGCCGCTGCATCCGTCCGGGTGGCGCTTCGACGCCGGCGAGAATGGCGAGCGCCGGCTCGAAGGCGACGCCGCTGACCAGGAGAACGCCGAGCACGCCGAGCAGATTCGCCGCGTTGAACGCACCGACCAGCGGCGTCGTGATCCGCCCTTTGCCCCACGGCGTCTCGACGGTGAATGCCAGGCCCCCGGCCGGCAGCGAAGTGAGCCCTGTGCCGACGATGTCGGCGGCGCCGAAACCGTAGCTCAGCACCTTGTGCCCATGGCTGCGCGCGCTGTCGAGGAGACTGCTGCCGAACGCGTCGTCGGCGTTGATCACGCCGACGCGCAGTCCGGGCCATGCGAACAGTTTCGCTTTTGCCGCGCCGTAGGCAGCCATCGTGGCGTGGTAGTCGAGATGATCGCGCGACAGATTGGTGAACAGGGCGACGTCGAACGCGACGCCGTTGACCCGCCCCTGGTCGATGCCGTGCGAGGACACTTCCATCACCGCGGCTTGCGCGCCCGCCGCACGGTAATCGGCGAGCATCTGCTGCAGCAGCGCCGCATCGGGCGTCGTGTTCGCTCCCGCCTCGAGCGCACCGATCAGCCCGTTGCCGAGCGTGCCGAGCACCGCGGCGCGCCGTCCGGCCGCGTCGAGCCCGGCAGCGATCCAGTGCGCGCACGATGTCTTGCCGTTGGTGCCGGTGACGCCGACCATCCACAGGTCGCGCGATGGATGTCCGTACACGGCATCGGCGATGTATCCGAGCTTGCGCCTTCAGCTCGTCGATCGGCAGATGCGGCAGCTTCCACGCGCGATTCCAGTTGAAGCCCTGCGTTTCCCAGAGGATCGCGCCGGCGCCGCGGGCGATCGCGTCGGGGATGTAAGCGCGGCCGTCGTGTTGCGTGCCCGGATACGCGGCGAAAGCGTCGCCCGGGCCGAGCCGGCGGCTGTCCGAGCTGATCCGCGAGATCGGCGCGTTCAGCCGGCCGAGCAGCTCGGCGGCGTCGAAATCGGCGACGGTCGCGGTGTTCATGTTTCCTCGCGCACCGTCGGCGTCGTCCGGCGGCAGGACTGACGTTGTTGGCCGGCGCGTCCGGGGCCACGCCGAGCAGCCGCAGCGCCGCGCCCATCACGTTGGCGAACACCGGCGCCGCGACCGTGCCGCCGTAGTACTGGCCGGCGCCGGGCTCGTCGAGCATGACGGCGACGATCAGGCGCGGGTTCGACACCGGCGCGAAGCCGACGAAAGACGAGACGTACTTGTCGACGTAGACGCGCCCCTCGAGCTTGTGCGCGGTGCCGGTCTTGCCGGCGACGCGATAGCCGGCGATCTGGGCCTGCGGCGCGGTGCCGCCCGGCTGGACGACCATCTCGAGCATGTGCCGGACCGCACGCGCGGTCTGCGGAGTGATCACCGGGCGACCGGCGACCGCGCCGTCGACCTTGAGCAACGACACCGGCTTCAGCTCGCCGTCGCTGGCGAAGACCGTGTAGGCGCGCGCGAGCTGCACCAGATTGACCGAGATGCCGTGGCCGTAGGCCATCGTCGCCTGCTCGATCGGCCGCCAGGTCTTCGCCGCGCGCAGCCGGCCCGACACTTCGCCGGGAAATCCGGTCCGCGGCTGCGCGCCGAAGCCGGCGCCGGAAAGCATCTGCCACATCGTTTCCGCCGGCAGCGACAGCGCGATCTTGGCCGCGCCGACGTTGGACGACTTCTGGATCACCTGCTCGACCGTCAGCGCGCCTTCGCGATGCGCATCGTGAATCGTCGCGTGACCGATGGTCAGCGTGCCCGGCGCGGTGTCGATGATCGTTTGCGGACTCACCTTGCCCGCATCGAGCGCGGCGGCGACGGTGAACGGCTTCAGCGTCGACCCGGGCTCGAACGTGTCGATCAGCGCGCGATTGCGCATGTGGTCGCGCGCGGTCCGCTGGCGATTGTTCGGGTTGAACGCCGGCCAGTTCGCCAGCGCCAGAATCTCGCCGGTCTTGGCGTCGAGCATGACCAGCGCGCCGGCCTGTCGCCTTGTTCGCCTCGACCGCGGCCTTGAGCTCGCGGAAGGCCAGGTATTGCAGCCTGCTGTCGATCGACAGCGCGAGATCGCGGCCTTCCTGCGGCGCGCGTATGCTCGCCACGTCCTCGACGATCTCGCCGCGACGATTGATGATCACGCGCCTGCTGCCCGGGTGCCCGCCCAGCCAGCTTTGTTGCGCGAGCTCGATGCCTTCCTGGCCGACGTCGCGATCGCCGGTGAATCCGACGATCTGGCTCATCACTTCGCCGCCCGGGTAATAGCGCCAGTACTCGTTTTCGTCGTGAATACCGTCGATCTTCAGTGCGGCGATGTGCGCGGCCGCCTGCGGCGCGACCGGTTTTTTCAGGTAGACGAAGTCGCCGCCCTGCGCGAGCTTCTGTTTGAGCGCGGCGGTCGGCAAGTCCAGCGCCGCGGCGAGCGCCTTCAGCTGGTCCGGCGTCGCATCGACCTGGTCGGGCCAGGCCCATACCGCCTTCACCGGCGTGCTGATCGCGAGCGGATCGCCGAAGCGATCGACGATGCGGCCGCGATGCGCCGGCACCTCGATGTCGCGGCTGTAGCGCGAGCTGCCCTGCTCCTGCAGAAACCCGTTGTCGATCCTCTGCAGATAGAGCGAGCGGCCGAGGAGCCCCACGAACAGCAGAAGCAGGCCGCCGAAAACCAGCGGCGCGCGCAATCGCGGCAGGCGGGGCGCGGCGTGCCGCCTTGGTCTTGAACGTGTGCGCGAATCTCATCGTTGCCCCGCCTCGACGACGCGCAGGCGCGCCGGCGCGGGCAATTGCATGTGCAACTGCTCGCGCGCGATTTTTTCGACGCGCGCCGGCATCGCCCATGTCGATTGCTCGATCTGCAGCTGTCCGTATTCGACGTCGTAGGCGCGGCTTTGCGCCTGCTCGCGCTCGAGATCGACGAAGAGCTTGCGCGCCTGATAGCGCGAGGTGACCAGCGACAACGCGCAGACGACCAGCACCGCGAGCAGTGCGAGATTGAGGCGCGCCATCAGTCGAGCTGCCCTTCGGTGCGCTCGGCGACGCGCAAGGTCGCGCTTCGCGCGCGCGGATTCGCCGCGACCTCGGCATCAGTCGGCCGGATCGCGCGGCCGACGGTCTTCAGCGGCGGCGTCGGCAGCGCCGCGCTGGCGATCGCCAGGCGGGCGAGCCGGGCGTCGCCGCCGTACGGCTGGCTGCCTCGACGGAAAGCCTGCTTCACCAGCCGATCCTCGAGCGAGTGAAAGCTGATGACGGCGAACCGGCCGCCGACGGCCAGCCGCGCCGGAATGCGCTCGAGCGCTAGCGACAATTCCTGAAGCTCCTGATTGATGAAAATCCGTACAGCCTGGAAAGTCCGCGTGGCCGGATCCTGACTCCAATCACCCCGCGCCCTCGCGCCGAGGGCTTTTGCCACGAGTGCGGCCAGTTGCTGCGTCCGGACGATCGGCCGCTCCGTGCGAGCCGCAACAATCGCTCTTGCAATCTGTTGAGCAAACCGTTCTTCACCATAGTCCGCGATCACTCCCCTGAGTTCACGTTCCGATGCACGCGCGATCCATTCCGCCGCGCTGATGCCGCGCGTCGGATCCATGCGCATGTCGAGCGGTCCATCCGCGCGCAGAGAGAATCCGCGCTCGGGGTCGTCGATCTGGGGTGAAGAGATGCCGAGGTCGAGCAGCACGCCGTCGGCTTGCGCGATGCCCGCAGGCATCGAGCTGCGGAGCCAAGCTCCGAAAACCATGCGCGGCGAAAAACAAAGCGCGGGTCGGTCCATGCATGCGCGACCGCCTCGGCCGCGGGATCGCGATCGAGCGCGAGCAGTCTGCCGCGCGGACCCAGAAGCGAGAGGATGCGACGAGCGTGTCCGCCGCGGCCGAACGTGGCGTCGACGTAAGCGCCGTCCGGCTTGATCTGCAAGCGCGGCGACGGCTTCCTCGAGCAGTGCCGGCGCATGGTTCGCCATCCGGCATCAGAGCGAGAAACCATCGAGCTCGGGCGGCAGATCGCCGGACGGAAACACCACTGCGGAACTCGTTCGTTCGAGCCACCGGGCTTCGTCCCATAGCTCGAACTTGTTGCCCTGTCCGACCAGAATCACGCGCCTGTCGAGCGTCGCGTATTGGCGCAGCGCCGGCGGCACGAGAATGCGGCCGGCCGCATCGAGCACGACGTCGTCGGCATGTCCGACGAGCAATCGCTGCAGGCTGCGGAGTTTGTCGTTGAAGCTCGAGAGCGCCATCAGCCGCTGCTGAATCGGCTCCCACTCGGACAACGGATAGAGCAGCAGGCAGTGTCCGGGATCGGCGGTCAGCACCAGATGGCCGTCATCGCGCGCAGCCAGTGTCTCGCGATGCTTGGCCGGAATCGCCAGCCGGCCCTTGTTGTCCAGTGCCAGTTGCGTGACGCCTCGAAACACCTGCCCCTCCCTTGCTTCACATCGCGCGGCCGTGGGTACCCACTTTCACCCACTTTTTACCACTTGGCCACTATAAGGAAACGAAGGAGACCGGTCAACACAAATTCGTTTTCCGAACAAGGACTTAGCGCAATTGTTGTATACATGGCTAAATTCGTTTAAAAATAAGTACTTATGCTATTCTATGAATGTATTGCAGTAATATTACGCCGTAACATCCCTCAGATCGGCCCGCGCGGGGGCCAAAACCGCCTGTGCGACGGCTTCATGACGTCGGCATGGCAGACGCGTCCCCGCTATCGCAACTTTGTGGCCGCTTCATGGCTTCGGTGGGTCCGTCGCAGGCCGTTCAATCGACAAATCGTGACGCAATCGAGACGCAGCCCGGATGTTCATTGCTTGTCGGCGTGCTCGGACAGTCGCCATGCGATGCACGCCCGATGGCCGGCCTGTGATTCGCCGCTGCGCTCGGCAGCGGAGACTTGCTTCGCGCAACGCGACTGCAACGGTGATCGAATTCCGCAACGCATCGCGCCATCACTGCTTGATCGCCCGGAAGTAGCGATGCGGCCGTGCCGGCTTGACGTTGCTGCCGGGCTGCCGCTACGCTCGAAACGTTTCCACGCTTCCCGTCAAACGGCGGCGTTCATACTCTCGCGGCTGAAGCGCCGCATTCCCTTCGGACGAGTGAATCCACCGCATCAGCCGCGCAATCACGGCTTCGCCTGGCGCAACGCCCTGCCGCGCGGCGTGCGCGCTTGTGCCTGTGATCGCGTTGGCGCTGGGACTGGGCTTGACATCGCGCTGTGGACTGGCGGCCGCGGACGTCGCGATGCAGGCGTATAAGGTCGAGATCATGCGCCCGGCCCGGTGAAGGCCGCGGTCGAGCGCAGTCTCGACCTCGTCCGCTGGCAGTCGTACGCCGAAATCACGCCCGAGTTCTTCGACCTGCTCGTTGCCGACGCACGATCGCAGGCGCGCGACGCCGCGGAGGCGCAGGGATATTTTGCGGCGAAAGTCGAAAGCGAGATCGACCGTTCGACGACTCCGGCGACCGTGCGGCTTGCGCATCGAGCCGGGTGAGCCGACGACGGTGACGTCGGTCGACCTGGTCGTCGTCGGAGCGGCCGCCCTCGGCGGTCCCGAAGGAAGCGAGCTGATCGAGCGCATGCGCAAGGACTGGTCGCTGCCCAAGGGCGCCGTGTTCCGCCAGGCCGACTGGGCCACCGCCAAAACCGGCGCCGTGCTGGTATTCGCTGCGGACCGCTATGCGGCAGCCAAATTGGCCGAGACCCGCGCCGATGTCGATCCGGATACGCACAGCGCTGCGCTGAGCGTGACCGTCGACAGCGGGCCGCCGTTTCGCTTCGGCGCACTCGACGTGACCGGCGTGCGAGAAATACAGCGAGTCGCTGGTCAGGAACCTCGTGACCTTCGCGCCCGGCGATCCGTATACGGCCGAAGCGCTGCAGATCTTCCTGCGCCGCCTCAACGGCTCGGGCTACTTCGCCAGCGCGCAGGCGACGGTCGAAGCCGACCCGGCGCAAGCCGACGCGGCACCGGTGCATCTGCGCCTGATCGAGGCGCCGCGAAAAAAAGATCAGCGTCGGCGCAGGCTTCTCCACCGACACGCTGTACCGCGCACAGGTGACCTACGATGATTTCAACATCGACGACAAAGGCCTGCGCTTCCACGCCGATCTCGACGTCGAATCCAAGATCCAGAGCGCGACCTTGCGGCTGACGCTGCCGCCACGCGTGCCGCAATACAGCGACACGTATTCGACCAACGTCGCGCACACCGACATTTCCGGACTGGAAACGAATGAATTTGCCGCCGGCTGGAAGCGCAAGACGGCGAACACGCGCGACCAGGTGAGCTACGGCGTCGCGTTCTACGCGTCGCAGCAGATGCCGACCAACGCCGAATCGGCCAACGCGCACGCGCTGTTCTTCGACTACGGGCGCACCTGGCGCAATGTCGACGACCTCTTGTCGCCGGCGCGCGGCTACGCGATCAATGCGCAGATCGGCGCCGCGCCGCCCGGCGTATCGACCACGGCGCTGGGACGCGGCGTCGTGCAATTCGCCGCATGGTTGCCGATCGACACCAAAACGGAGTTGACTTTCAAGGCCGAAGGCGGCGCCGTCGCCGCGCGCAACGCGCGCGACGTTCCGATCGCAGCTGCTGTTCCGGACCGGCGGCGATACGACCGTGCGCGGGTTACGCGTTCGACAGCCTCGGCCCGCGGATCGGCGATGCGACGGTCGGCGGCCGCTACTACGCGCTCGGCAGTGTCGAAGTCGTGCGCTGGATCGCTCCCACGTGGGGCATCGCCACGTTCGTCGACGCCGGCAACGCCGCCGATCGCGTCTCCGACCTGAAGCCGGTGTACGGCTACGGCGTCGGCGCCCGTCTGCGGACGCCGATCGGCCCGATGCGATTCGACGTTGCGTACGGTGAGGAAACGCGCACGGTGCGCGTGCATCTTTCGGTAGGCCTGTCGTTCTGATGCGCGCGCTCGTTGCGATCAGGCGTGTTTCGACCGCGCTGTCGATCGCTCGCGCTGCTGATCGTCGCGATCATCGGCGGCGCGCTGTGGTTCGCGGCCAGCGACGCGCGGACTGCGCTGGGCAAGCGGCGAAGCGGCTGCGCGCAGCGGCGGACGGCTGACGATAGAAGGCGCGACCGGCTCGCTCGGCGGCATCGTCCGGATCGCGCGGCTTCGCTACGCGGACGAAGACCTGAGCCTCGTTGCCGACGATGTCGCGTTCACCTGGTCGCCGCGCGCGCTGCTTTCCCGCACTGTCATCGTCGATACCTTGTCGGCCGCGACCGTCACGCTGGAGTTCAAGCCCAGCGCCGGCCCCAGCGCGCCGCCGGCGTCGCTCGTGCTGCCCTGGCCGATCGACGTGCGGCGCGCCGACATCGCGGCGCTGATCCGTCGCCAGCGGGCCGAACCGCTGGAAGGTGACGCAGCTCGGATTCCACTACACCGGCGCGATCGATCGGCACGCGCTCGACGCACTTGACGCTCGACAGCGAATGGGGCTCGGTGCGCGGCAAGCTTGCGATTGCCGCGACGCCGCCGTTCGCCGCCGAAGGCCGCATCGACTTTGCCGGCAGCGAGGCGGCGCGGCACGCGACCGCCACAGTGGCGGTCGGCGGCGACATGACGACGCTCTCGCTGTCGGCCGATGGAAGCGTCGACGATGCGCGGGCGACCGGCGCCGCGCGCATCGCGCCGTTCGAAGCGCGCCGTCTGCGCGACTTCGAGCTCCGCGTCGAAAACGTCGACCTCGCGCGCTTCGACGCGGCGCTGCCGCGCACCGAATTGCAGGCGACGCTCACCGGCACGGGCCGCGACGACGGCGGCGTGCGCGGCGCGTTGACGGCGCGCAATGCCATCGCCGGTCCGTGGTCGGCCGGACGACTGCCGCTGGTGAGCCTGGCATCGGGCTTCGCCGCGTATGGCGAGCGTATCCAGCTCGACGGACTCGATGCCGCGCTCGGCGATGCCGGCCGCGTTACCGGCGCCGCAGCCATCGATCGCGGCGCCGCGACCTGGCAGCTTGCGGTACGCGACCTGGACCTCCGCCGCATCGTGGCCGACTTGAGGCAGACGCGGCTCGCCGGCACATTCGCCGGCCGGATGCGCGTCGACACCGCCGATGCCGACGGCGAGATCAGCGGCGATCTCAGGCAATCGGACATGGCGCTCGCATTCCGTGCCGCTATCGCACGCGGCGTCGTCGACGTCAGCACCTTCCGCGCACAGGCACGCGGCGGCACGCTGCAGGGCACGGCGAGCTTCGCCATGGCGGGCACCCAAGCCTTCAAGGTGAACGCAACGGCGACGGCGCTCAATCCGGCGAGTTTCGGCAACTATCCGGTCGCATCGCTTTCGGGCAAGGCAAGCGCGCAGGGCGCACTCAAGCCGGCCTGGTCGGCCGCGCTTTCGTTCGAGCTTGGCCACAACAGCAGCCTGCGCGGCCGGCCGCTTGCCGGAAGCGGCAAGCTCGCGCTCTCGCCGGGCAGCGTTCGCGATGCGCACGTGGAGTTGAGCGCCGGCGCGAATCAGCTGAGCTTGAACGGCGATTTCGGTCGTACCGGCGACGTGCTCAGTTTCGCGCTGGACGTGCGCGATCCGACCGCACTCGATGCACGGCTCGGCGGCCATCTGCGCGCCAACGGAAGGATCGCCGGCGCATGGGACCGACCGACGCTCGCCTTCACCGCCAAGGGCGACGGGCTTCGCGTCGGCACTGAATTTGCCGCGGCGACTCTCGCCGCCGAAGGCGAGATCGGCGCCGGCGCCGATCGTCCGCTGCGGCTTACGCTGGCGGCAACTGCGCTGCGCACCGACACTGTTACCGCGCGCACCTTGCGCGCCGATGTCGAGGGCACGCTCGCACATCACCAGGCGAAGATCGATGCGGCCGGCAATGCCGCCGACACCGACGTCGAGCTGACCACGCGGCTCGAGGGTGGCTGGTCGGGCGATGCATCGACCGGTTCGTGGACCGGGCGCATCGTCGCGCTGGAAAGCCGGGGCAAGTATCCGCTGACGCTCGCGCAGCCGGCCGAGCTCGAAGCCGGGACGCGCCGGATTCATCTGGCAGGCCTGCGCGGCACGCTCGCCGGCGGCCGCTTCGCCGTCGACGAGATCCGCTGGCAGGAAGGCCGCCTATCCAGCCGCGGTGAGTTCTCCTCGCTGCCGGCGGCCCCGCTGCTCGCGTTCACCGGGGCCGCGCCTCGCGTGTCGTCGACGCTGACGCTGGCCGGACGATGGTCATTCGCCGCGGCGCCTCGCGTCACCGGCACCTTGTCGGTCTCGCGCGACGGCGGCGACCTGGCGCCGGTCGACGCGCCCGAACTGGCGCTCGGACTTACGCGCGCCGAGCTGGTGGCGGAATTCGTCGACGACCGCGTGCACGCAACGCTCGTCGCGCGCTCGCGCCTGGCCGACGCCGACCTGAGCGCCGACCTCGCGCCGGCGCCAGAGACCGCAGCGCGCTTCGGCGCCGGCGCCCCGCTCACCTTGTCGGCCCGCGTGAACGTGGCGTCGCTGCGTGCGCTGCAGGGGCTCGCAGGCACGACGGCGATCATCGACGGGCGGCTGAAGCTCGACTTGGCCGGTCATGGCACGTTGGACAGCGTGCGATTTTCCGGCACCGTCGAAGGCGATGCGCTCAGGCTCGAAGCGGCGCAGTACGGCGTCGCGCTGAAGGACGGGCACTTGCGCGCGCGCCTGACCGAGCAGGCGGTCAGCGTCAGCGAATTCTCGTTTGCCGCGGGAGAAGGCCGTTTCGTCGCCAGCGGCACGCTGCCGGCCTCGCGCGATATCGAAGGCGCGCGGCTCGCGTGGAAAGCCGACAAGCTCGCGCTGTTCAACCGCCCCGACACAAAGCTCACGCTTACCGGCGCAGGAACGCTGTTGTTCCAGCGCGGCAGCGTGACCCTCGCCGGCGCGCTGAAGGCCGACGAAGGCTACTTCGAGTTTCGTCCGAGCGGAACCGACGTGCCTGGCGACGACGTGATCGTGCGCGGGCGCGAGAAGAGACCGTCGCGCGACATCGCGCAACGCGTGCCGTTCGACGTCGACCTCGATCTCGATTTCGGCGACAAGTTGAGATTCGTCGGCGAAGGCTTCGACACCGGCCTCGCCGGCAAGCTGCGGGTCAAGACGACCCGCGCGCATGACCTGGTCGCGAACGGCACGATCGATATCGTGCGCGGAACTTACACGACTTTCGGCCAGCGCCTGGTGATCCAGCGCGGCAGGCTCTACTTCAATGGCCCGCCGGACAACCCGGGTCTCGATGTGTTCGCCTTGCGCAAGAATCTGCCGGTCGAGGCCGGCGTCGAAGTCACCGGCACCGTGCGCGTACCTCAGGTGCAATTGACATCGAACCCTCCGGTGCCCGACAACGAGAAGCTCGCCTGGCTGGTGCTCGGGCACGGGCTCGACAGCACCAGCAGCGCCGACGCCGCGCTGCTTCAGGCGGCGCTCGCGGCGCTCAGCGGTCCGAGCTCGACGCCGTTCGGACAGCGCATCGCGCAAACGATCGGCGTCGACGAAATAAGTGTCCGTTCCACCGCCGACCCCCAGCGCACGGGCATCGCCGGCCAGGTCGTCGCGTTCAGCAAGCGCCTGAGCGACAAGGTGACGCTGGTCTACGAACAGGGTACTTCGGTGGCGAACAATGCGATCAAGCTCGAGTATTCGCTGACGCACGCGCTGACCTTGCGCGTTGAAGCCGGCGTGGTCAGCGGCATCGGCCTCTACTACAGCCGCTCGTACGATTGATGCTGGGCTTTTGGCCAGTGATGGATGACCGTTTATCGCGGTCGGCCCGATAACCAGGGTCTCGCATTCGAGCGAGGATCGTGGCGCGCCCGACAGGAGTCGAACCTGTGACCTTTGGCTTCGGAAACCAACACTCTATCCAACTGAGCTACGGGCGCACGCAGCCGGATTCTACCCGCAGCGCACCGGAGCGTCCATCGCGCACACGGGTGGGGCCGCACGATCGCCGGCAGATTTCGCGCAGCGTGGACGCGCGTTATAATGCGCGCCTCGTCCAAGCGGCGGTGCGCGCAAACGAAGATTCGATGCCGCCGCGTGAGGCCTTGTCCATTCAGCCATCCTTGCCGGGAATGCCACGATGCACGATGAGCACATCTCACCGATAAAAACGCCCAAGCAACTGGCGATCGTGCTGGTGCTTGCGTTTCTGGTTCCGATCGCGCTTTTCCTGCTGCTGTCGCAACTGGTCACCGGCGTCAGACGTGAGGACACCGGCGCGACCGAGGCCCAAGTGCTCTCGCGCATCAAGCCGGTCGGCGAAGTCACGATGGCCGGTGCGACAGGCGCAGGCGCCAGCGGCGGCGACGTTACGCCGGCCGCCGCACCCGCTAACGCCGCACCGGCCGCGTCCCCGGCGGGCGCGGCACCCGCGGTCGCCGCGGCCACCGCGCCCGCAAGTGCAACAAGCACTGTGGCCGCCGCGGCTCCGCCGGCGGCCGCTGCCGCGCCCAAACCAGGCGCGTCGCTTGATCTATCATCCGGCCAGGCGATGATGCAAAAAGACGGCTGCGCCGCGTGTCACGCCGTCGACAAGACAGTCGTCGGCCCGGCGTACAACCAAGTGGCGGCGAAATATCGCGGCGACAAAACCGCGGCGGCCAAGCTCGAGCAGAAGGTCAAGGCCGGCGGCTCGGGCGTCTGGGGACCGGTGCCGATGCCGCCGAATGCCGCCGTGCCTGATGCCGACATCAAGGCGCTGGTGAGCTGGATCCTGTCGCTGAAGTAAGCGGCGACGATCAGCGCGCGAGCATCGCGCGCATTTGCCGCAAGCGCGCATTGCCGGCTTCCTTGTCCCGCGCGGCGTCACCCGGCTCGCGCGCACCTTCCGCGTGCCGCAGATCCTCCTGCGCGAGCTCGCCGATAAAACGCGAAGGTATCGCACTTTGCCATTCTCCCGCGCGCTTGCGGCGCCTGCACCACGAAAGGCGCAGGCTCCGCTGCGCGCGCGTCAGGCCGACGTACATGAGTCTCCGCTCCTCGTCGACATTGCCTGCGGCGATCGCTTCGCGGTGCGGCAGCACGCCCTCCTCGAGTCCGACCAGGAAGACGTGCGGGAACTCGAGCCCCTTGGCCGCGTGCAAGGTCGACAGCCGGACCGCGTCCGGCTCGCTGCCCTCCTCGCCTTCGAGCAAGGTCAATAGAGCGATCGACTGCGTGAGCTCGAGCAGGTTGCGCTGGTCGGCCTCGCCCTTGCGCGACAGCCAGCGAACGAAATCGGTAACGCTTTCCCAGCGCGTTTGCGCCTCGCGCTTGTCGCAGGTCGAGAATAGATGGTCCTCGTATCCGATCGTCTTGATCAGCTCGTCGATCAACCGGCCGGCGGGTTCGCGCTCGGCGCGGTAGCGCAGCCCGTTGATCATCTTGCAGAACGCGGTCAGCGCTTCCCGCTGCCGCGCCGGAAGCGTGTCGAGAAGCGCGTCGTCGCACGCGGCGGCGAACAGCACCGCCGGCGCGGCCGAGGTGCTCGAGAGTCTGAGCCCCGACGCCGCGCCTCGGTGTCGTTACCGCGCGCACGAAGGCGGGATCGTCGTCGTCGTTGGCGATCAGCCGCAGATAGGCGACGAGGTCGCGGATCTCGATGCGGTCGAACCAGGACTGGCCGCCGCTGACGGCGTATGGAATATTCTGTGCGCGCAACGCCTGCTCGAACGCGCGCGCCTGGTGATTGCCGCGATAGAGCACCGCGAAATCATCGAAGCGGATGCGATGCTCGAATTTGAGCGCGGCGATCGCGCGCGCGACGCTCTCGGCCTCGGCCTGATCGTCGGCGGCCGGCGTGACCTGGATCGGCTCGCCCAGGCCCAGCTCGCTCCACAGCGCCTTGTCGAACAGCTTGGCGTTGTGACCGATCAGTGCATTGGCCGAGCGCAATATCCGGATCGACGAGCGATAGTTCTGTTCGAGCTTGATCACCTTCAACGACGGATAGTCGCGCGGCAGCTGCTCGAGATTGGCCAGCGTTGCGCCGCGCCAGCCGTAGATCGACTGGTCGTCGTCGCCGACCGCGGTGAATGCGCCGCGCGCACCGGTCAGCAGCCGCAGCAACCGGTACTGCGCCGGATTGGTGTCCTGGTATTCGTCGATCAACAGATACTCGAGTCGCCGCTGCCAATGCGCGGCGGCGCCGCCGTCGGATTCGAGCGCGGCCACCGGCAACGCGATCAGATCGTCGAAGTCGACCGCCTGATAGGCCGACAGCGCCGCGCGGTAACGCGCATAGACTCGCGCCGCGGCGGTTTCCGCCTCGGTCGCCGCCCCCGCCAGCGCCTGGTCCGGCGCGATCAGCGCGTTTTTCCACGCGCTGATCTGCCACTGCGCGGCGCGCACGCGCGCACGGTCGCTTGTCGCCAGCAGCTCGGCGACGATCGGTTCGATGTCGGCAGGATCGAGAATGGAAAAGCGCGGAGTCAGCTGCATCGCCGCGGCCTCGCGGCGCAGGATCTTGAGCCCGAGGGCGTGAAACGTGCAGATCGTCGGTGCAGCGGCGTCATCGCGTCGGCGTTGTGGCGCGCCGGCCCGCTCGCGCATCTCGCGCGCCGCCTTGTTGGTGAACGTGATCGCCGCGATGCCGGCTGGATCGGCGCCCTGCTCGATCAGGTGCGCTATCTTGGCGGTGATCACCCGCGTCTTGCCGCTGCCCGCCCCGGCCAGGACCAGCAGCGGTCCGTCGGTGTAGCGCACTGCAGCGCGCTGCGGGTCGTTCAGCGGAAATTTCATCGCGACGCGGATGTTAGAATGCGCCGGATTCTAGCATCGACGATTTTTGTAGCGCGGCTTATGCCGCGCGAGGGCCCTCACCGTGCGACCCGACATCGAATTGGCACGCGCCCGTGTCTCCGGGCGGCCTCGACGCGATCCGCGCCGGCGATGAGCGTCTACGCCGTCGGCGACATCCAGGGCTGCTACGCCGAATTCCGACAGCTGCTCGACCTGATCGCGTTCGACCCGCGGCACGACCGGCTATGGCTGGTCGGCGATCTGGTCAATCGCGGACCCGAATCGCTCTCGGTGCTGCGCACGGTGCGCGAGCTCGGCGCCAGTGCCGTGACTGTTCTGGGCAACCATGACTTCCATCTGCTTACCGTCGCCGCCGGCCACCGCCGCGCGCATGACGACGACACGCTCGGCGAAATTCTCGAAGCGCCGGACCGCGACGAGCTGCTCGCATGGCTGCGCACGCGGCCGCTGGTCGTGCTCGAGGACGAATGGCTGCTGGTGCACGCCGGCCTGCTGCCTTCGTGGACGCCGGCGACCGCGCTGATGCTCTCGCGCGAGGTCGAGGCGATGCTGGCCTCCGACCGGCACGACGACTTTCTGCGCGACCTGTACGGCGACCAGCCGGCGCGCTGGGACGAGACGCTCGCGCGGTTACGATCGTCTGCGTGTCGTCGTCAACGCCTGCACTCGCCTGCGCTTTTGCACGGCCGACGACACGATGGATCTCCACGAAAAGCGCGGGCCCGATCACACGCCCGCAGGGTTCGCCCCGTGGTTCATGCATTCGGAACGCCGGTCCGCCGGCGTCACCGTGCTCTGCGGCCATTGGTCGACGCTCGACTTGATGCTGGCGCCGAACGTGCTGATGCTCGATTCGGGCTGCTTGTGGGGCGGCTGCCTGACAGCGCTCAGGCTGAGCGACCGACGGCTGTTTCAGGTGCCGGGCCGCTCGCCGCTGACGCCAACACCCGACGGATAGCGTCCTCGGCCTCGCGCGCCAGGTGGCGCCTGTGGCGGCCGTGCGCGGGGAGCGGCGGCACGACATCGAGCAGCACGATCATCCGGCGCTCACCCAGCACTCGCCACAACGACGTCAGAAACTTCGTGTCGCCGGCGTAGCCGGCCGAATCGCTGTGAGCGCCATCGCTGCCGCGGTAGCGGATCGCCATAGGCTGCACACGGCCTTGCGCGTCGATCACCGGCTGCAGAAGCGAGCCGTGGAACGGCAGCAGCTCGTGGCCGTCGCCGGTTTTGCCTTCCGGAAAGACCGCGATGACATCACCCGACACAAGCGCCGCGCGGATGTGATGACTAATGCGATGCGCGTCGCGGCCCCGGCCACGCTCGATGAACAGCGTGCCGACGCCGGCGATCAATCGACCGACCAGCGGCCAGTGCGCGAGATCCGCCTTGGCGACGAAGCGCGACGGCTGGACGGCGTTGATGACGAATATGTCGAGCCACGACGTGTGGTTGGCGACGATCAGCACATTGCCGGTGAGCCCGCCCGCCGGCCATCCGTTGATGCGCAGCTCGGCGCGGAGGATCGCCAGCAGCGCGGCGCTCCAGCGGCGTATCAGCGCCTGACGGCGCGGCGTTCCGACCAGCGGAAAGACCAGCGCGGTCGTCGCAAGCCCCTGGAGTACATGGACGCAAAGTCTCAGCAGGCGATAACAGCGGCGCGGCAGCGGCGTCGATGTGCCGGCCGCCCGCGCGGAGTACCGCGCTACCAGAGCGAGCCGCCGAAGTGCGCGGCGTACAGTTCTGCCAGCCGCTCACGGTCGACGGCATGATTCTGGCCGCCGCGCGAAGCGATCTTGACCGAGCCCAGAAGCGCCGCAAGCCTTCCCGTGCGCATCCACTCCCATTCGTGCGCGATTCCGTACAGCAGGCCGGCCCGATAGGCATCGCCGCAACCGGTCGGGTCGACCAGCGCGGCAGGACGCACCGCGGGGATATCGATCACATCGCCGTCGCTGTAGATGCGAGATCCGTCGGCGCCCAGCGTCACGATCAGCGCCTGCACGCGCGCAGCGATGTCCTGCAACGAGAGCCCGGTGCGCTCGCAAAGCAGGCGGCCCTCGTAATCGTTGACGGCGACATAGTCGGCGGCTTCGATCATCCGAACCAGCTCGTCACCGGCAAACAGCGGCAGCCCCTGGCCCGGATCGAAGATGAAAGGAATCCCCGCCGCGGCAAAGCCGCGGACATGCGATTGCATGCCTTCCTTGCCATCGGGGGCGACGATGCCCAGCGCGATTCCCTCGACGTCGC
Source organism: uncultured beta proteobacterium (assembly GCA_963697485.1). Taxonomy (GTDB): domain Bacteria; phylum Pseudomonadota; class Gammaproteobacteria; order Burkholderiales; family Casimicrobiaceae; genus PALSA-1003. The sequence goes on along the minus strand of CAVOOD010000002.1, from coordinate 292,018 downwards.
GGACGTCATTGAGCTCCGAGCGGTTCATCGCGCCGGGATGAAAGGCCGTGATCTGGTTGTCGTCGAGATCGGTGATGATGAACGCCTGCGCGGTGAACGTGCCGGCCACCGCACGCAGTCCGTCGCGCGCAATGCCAAGCGAGGCGAGCCGCTCTTCGTACGCGCCGCCATCGTCGCCGACGGTCGCCATCACCACCGGCTCGCCGCCGATCGCCTTCAGGTTATAGGCGATGTTGCCCGCGCACCCACCCCACTCCTGGCGCATCTCGCCGATCTGGAACGAAACCGACAGCACGCGCGTCTGGTCGGGCAGGATGTGCCGCGAAAAACGGTCGGGGAACACCATGATCGTGTCGCGGGCGAGCGACCCGCAAATCAGCGTGCGTGGAGCCATCTTGAGCGTCGAGGAAAGGGTTTGGGGACCGGCAGTCTAAACCACGACCGCCGGGACACGCCGCCCCGGCGGTCGGCCGCGACTTCGACTGCGCTGTCGCCGGGTCAAGCCGACGACTCGCGGCCGATCTCGCGCACGATGAATTGCTGCCGGCGCGACACCGGCAGCGCGTCCGAGACACCGCGCAACAGGACTTCCCAGTGTGCGTCACCGTCGGCGCTGACGCGACGCTCGAATCCCCGGATCGCTTCGCGCGCGACCAGGCAATTGCGATGGACGCGCACGAAGCGCTGGCCGAACTCTTCCTCGAGGCGGGTCAGCGACTCCTCGAGCAGGAACTCGCGATCCGCGGTCCGGATCGTGATGTACTTGAGCTCGGCCTTCAGATAGATGACTTCCTCGATCGCCACCAGCACGACCCGCGATCGTTCGGTCACCGACAGGAAGCGGCGCGCCGCGGAGGGCAGGCGATCGAGCTTCCCTTCCGACAGCGGCCGCAGCCGGGGCACCTGCTGCAGCGCGGCGAGCAGGCGCTGCACGCGGACCGGCTTGACCAGGTAATCGACGGCATGTACCTCGAACGCCGCGATCGCGTGCTCGTGATAAGCGGTCGTGAAAATCAGTACCGGCGGCACCGCCAGCTTGAGCAGGTGCCGCGCCAGCTCGATGCCGTCCATGTCGGGCATGTGGATGTCGGAGAGGACCAGGTCGGTCGGCGTGCTGCCGAGCAGGGTCAGGGCCTCGCGTCCGCTCGCGGCTTCGCCGACGACCACCAGCGGCAGCGCGGTCGTGCAATCGTCGAGCAGCTCGCGCAGTCGCCGGCGTGCCGGCGCCTCGTCGTCGACGATCAGCACTTTCAGCGGAGCATCAGCCACGCGGCTTTTCCATCTTGTGATGCGTGCGGTACGGCATGCGTATATGCACCTCGTAGCTGTCCCTGGTCAGCCGGTTCTCGAGACTCGCCTCGGCATCGAAATGCAGCGCCAGGCGCTCGCGGATATTGGCGAGCGCCATCTTGTTGCCCCCGCCGCGGCCCGGACCCGCCTGGTACGGATTGCGCAGGATCGCGTGCACCTCGCCGCGGCTCAAGAAGATATTAATCGCGATCACCCCCGGCGCGCTACTCGGCTCGATGCCATGGTAGACGGCATTCTCGAGCAGCGGCTGCAGCACCAGCGGCGGCACCAGCGCATCCTTCGGCATGTTGTCGATGTGCCAGTCGACGGTCAACCGGTCGCCCAGCCGCAGCTTCTCCAGGTCGAGATAGTGACGGCACAGCTCGACTTCGTTCTCCAGCGGCGCGAGCTGACGGTTGTCGCGCATCAGCACGCGGAACAGATCCGCCAGGTCCTCGAGCGCGGTCTCGGCGCGGCGCGGGTCGGTGCGCATCTGCGAGAGCACGGCGTTGATGCTGTTGAACAGGAAGTGCGGCCGGATGCGGGCCTGCAGCGCCTGCAGTCGCGCCTCGGTGATCGCCGGCGAGAGCGCCTTGGCGCGAAGCTGAAAGTAGACGAGCAGCGCCCCGGCGATCAACAGCGAAAAGACGACGTCGCGCAACATCGCGCTGGTAGTGACATCCTCGACCAGCGCGGCGACCGCGGTGTTGAATGCCAGCGCGACGGCGAGCGTCGAGCAGCAGCACGACGATCGCGCCGCTGCGATACGGCAGGCGGTCGAGCTGAGGAGCGACGGCGTACAGGACCAGCAGCTGCAGCAGCAATTGCGGCTCGACGATCGACATCATCTCGAGCCAGGTCGGCCCACAGCGCCGCCCAGCGCGTTTCACGCAGCAGCGCCGCGACGAGCACCATCGCGTTGACCGCGAGCAGTATGCGCAGGATGGTGCCGAGATTGCGCAGTTCCGGCAGCGAGAGTCGGACCGTGTTTTGATTTATACTAGGTCGCATTGTTCGTTGCTTCCGGCCCGGCGCGAGCGGAAATCGACCGGCACCGGTCGCGGGACCGAGGTGCAGAATGTCGGCGCCCGGCTATTGTGCGGAAGACGTCCGGGTGAGGCAAGCCATGTCCACGCGCAAATCCGATCCGGCCATCGCGGCGGCCGCCGGCTGGTCCGGCCGATTCAGCGAGCCGGTCGCCGAGCTCGTCAAGCGCTACACCGCATCGGTCGACTTCGATCAGCGACTCGCCGACGCCGACATCGCGGGCTCGCTCGCGCACGCGCGCATGCTGGCCGCGGTCGGCGTCCTGTCAGCTGCCGACCTTGCCGCGATCGAGCGCGGGCTGACCGACGATTGCGCGACGAGATCGGGCGCGGCGCATTTCCCTGGTCGCCCGACTTCGAGGACGTGCACCTCAATATCGAAAAGCGCCTGACCGCGCTGATCGGCGACGCCGGCAAGCGGCTGCACACCGGGCGCTCGCGCAACGATCAGGTCGCGACCGACCTGCGGCTCTATGTCCGCGCGGCGATCGACGACATCGGCACGGCGCATCATCGCGCTGCGCAGCGCGCTGCTCGATCTCGCCGAGCCGCACGCCGCGACGATCATGCCGGGCTTCACGCATCTGCAGGTCGCGCAGCCGGTCACCTTCGGCCATCACCTGCTCGCCTACGAGGCGATGCTCGCGCGCGACGCCGAGCGCCTGGTCGACTGCCGCCGGCGCGTCAACCGGCTTCCGCTCGGCAGCGCGGCGCTGGCCGGCACCAGCTTCCCGATCGACCGCGACCAGGTCGCGCGCGAGCTCGGCTTCGAAGGCCTGTGCACCAATTCGCTCGATGCCGTGTCCGATCGCGACTTCGCGATCGAATTCGCCGCCGCCGGCGCGCTGCTGATGATGCACCTGTCGCGCTTCGCCGAGGAGCTCGTCCTCTGGTCGAGCCCGCGCTTCGGCTTCGTGCGCCTGGCCGACCGCTTCTGCACCGGCAGCTCGATCATGCCGCAAAAGAAGAATCCCGACGTTCCGGAGCTCGTGCGCGGCAAGACCGGACGCGTCTTCGGCGACCTGGTCGCGCTGCTGACCCTGATGAAGGCGCAGCCGCTCGCCTACAACAAGGACAACCAGGAGGACAAGGAGCCGGTATTCGACATCGTCGACACGCTGCTGCCGACGCTGGCTGTCCTCACCGAGCTGGTATCCGAGCGGCATCGAGGTCGACGCCGAGCGCATGCGCGCGGCGGCGCAGCGAGGGCTACGCGACCGCGACCGATCTCGCCGATTACCTGGTCAAGAAGGGAGTGCCGTTCCGCGACGCGCACGAGGCGGTCGCGCAGGCGGTGCGCCATGCCGAATCCGAGCAGTGCGATCTGGCGACGCTGTCGCTCGCCTCGCTGCAGCGCTTTTCGCCGCTGATCGAAGACGACGTCTATGCGGTGCTCACGCTCGAAGGTTCGATCGCGAGCCGCGATCATCCCGGCGGCACCGCGCCGGCGCAGGTGCGCGCGGCGATCCGCGCCGCGCGGTCCTCGCTTGAGCCCGGCCCGGATGCGCTAACGGCAAGCCATCGGGCCGCACCGGCCCCGTCTCAACCAGCAAGGAGCAGCGATGGACAGCGGCAAACTGGCGTTTCTCGGCCTGGGCGTGATGGGCTTTCCGATGGCAGGACATCTGGCGCGCGCCGGACATTCGGTGACCGTCTACAACCGCACGCCCGCGAAGGCGGCGCAGTGGGTCGAAAAGTACGGCGGCAGCTCGGCGCCGACGCCGGCCGCGGCGGCCGCCGACGCGGCACTGGTGATGATGTGCGTCGGCAACGACGACGACGTGCGCGCCGTCGCGCTGGGCGCCGACGGGGCGGTCGCGGCGATGCGCGCAGGCAGCGTTCTGGTCGATCACACGACCGCGTCGGCGACCGTCGCGCGCGAGGTGCACGCGGCGGCGAAGGCGCGCGGCGTCGGCTTTCTCGACGCGCCGGTATCCGGCGGCCAGGCCGGCGCCGAGAACGGCAAGCTGACGATCATGGTCGGCGGCGATGCCGACGTCTTTGCCGCGCGCCGAAGGCGTGCTCGCGCATTACGCGCGCGCGGTGACCCTGATGGGCGGCCCGGGGTCGGGCCAGCTGACCAAGATGGTCAACCAGATCTGCATCGCCGGGCTGGTCCAGGCGCTGTCGGAAGGCATCAACTTCGCCCAGCAAGGCCGGGCTCGACCCCGAGCGCGTGCTCGACGTCATCGGCAAAGGCGCGGCGCAATCCTGGCAGATGGACAATCGCGGCAAGACGATGGCCGCCGACAAGTTCGACTTCGGCTTTGCCGTCGACTGGATGCGCAAGGACCTCGCCATCTGCACGGCCGAAGCGCGGACGCAACGGCGCGGCGCTGCCGGTGACCGCGCTGGTCGACCAGTTCTACGCGCGCATCCAGGCGCGGGGCGGCGGACGCTGGGATACGTCGAGCCTGATTCGCCTGCTGCGGGACTAAGGGGTCGGGTTAAGCGGCTCGCCGTTGAGGCTGATCTCGTAGCTGATCGCGGCAGTCTTGGCCAGCATCAGCGTCGCCGAGCAGTATTTTTCCTTCGACAGCTTGACCGCGCGCTCGACCTGCGCCGGGTTCAAGCCTTCGCCGCGAATGCGGTAGACGAAGTGCAGGCGCGTGAATACCTTGGGCTCGGTCGGCGCGCGCTCGGCCTCGGCATCGACGACGCAGCCGCTGATCGGCTGGCGCGCCTTTTTCAGGATCCAGACGACGTCGAACGCCGTGCATGCTGCGGTGCCCGCCAGCAGCAGCTCCATCGGCCGCGGGCCGATGTTGCGCCCGCCGGCGTCGGGCGATCCGTCCACGACAACGGCGTGGCCGCTGCCGGTTTCGGCAACGAAGCTGACCTGGTCGATCCATTTGACCGTGGCTTTCAATCGAGACCTTCTATCGGACATCCGAAAGTCCCGGCTCGCACCTGCCGTCGTGGACGACGCGGCGTCGTGAACCATTATGCCGCTTGCATTGTGCGGCGCAATATGACAGACTGCAACCGTCTGCGGCCCGGGATTCTCCTCCTTCCCGGGTCCGCAGATCGTTCCTCCATTCTCCTCCTATGGTGGAATACTTAGCGCGGCCATCGGCCGCGCTTTTTTATCGCCCTGCGCGTGGATTGCAGCGAGGCGCGGGCAAGCCTGCGGTGGGAGGCGCGTCGGTTTGACAGCGTATCAGCCCACGTATTATCATCTAAGACTTTGTAAAGTTGAACCGGACGCGAATTTCGCCATGAAAACCTTTTCCGCCAAGCCCGAGGACGTCAAGCGGGATTGGTACGTCGTCGATGCCAGCGACAAGGTGCTCGGCCGCCTCGCCAGCGCGATCGCGCACCGCCTGCGCGGCAAGCACAAGCCGATCTACACGCCGCACGTCGACACCGGCGACTTCATCGTCGTCACCAACGTCGAAAAGATCCGGGTCACCGGCAACAAGGCCGAAGACAAGCTCTACCACCGCCACAGCGGCTATCCGGGCGGCATCCGCACGACGATCTTCAGCAAGATGCAGCAGCGCTTCCCCGGCCGCGTCGCTGGAAAAGGCGGTCAAGGGCATGCTGCCGAAGGGCCCGCTCGGCTACGCGATGCTGAAGAAGCTCAAGTGCTACGCCGGCGCCGCGCATCCGCATGCGGCGCAGCAACCGAAGACGCTGGACCTCTAAAGGCTCGTTCACATGATCGGCAACTACTACTACGGCACGGGCCGGCGCAAGAGCGCGGTGGCCCGCGTATTCATCAAGCAGGGCTCGGGCAAGTTCGTCGTCAACGACAAGCCGGTCGACGAGTTCTTCACGCGCGAAACCGGCCGCATGGTCGTGCGCCAGCCGCTGAAGCTGACCAATCACGAGGCGACGTTCGACATCATGGTCAACGTCATCGGCGGCGGCGAATCGGGCCAGGCCGGCGCGGTGCGCCACGGCATCACGCGCGCGCTGATCGACTACGACGCGCAGCTGAAGCCCACGCTGTCCAAGGCGGGCCTCGTCACGCGCGACGCGCGCGAAGTCGAGCGCAAGAAGGTCGGCCTGCACAAGGCGCGACGCCGCAAGCAGTTCTCGAAGCGCTAACGCGGCTCGCTGCCGAACGATCGCCAAAGGCCGCCGCAAGGCGGCCTTTGCATTTGGGCCTTGCGACGCGGATTATTCCAATGTCATACAATGGGGCCGGGGTGGTAGAATCATCGCCGGTTCGATGAGGCAGGCATGATCAAGATCGGCATCGTCGGCGGCACCGGCTACACCGGCGTCGAGCTGCTGCGGCTGCTGGCCGTGCATCCCGAGGCGCGCGTCGCAGGCGATCACGTCGCGCGACGAGGCGGGCATGCCGGTCGGCGACATGTTCCCGAGCCTGCGCGGCCGACGCTACGACCTCGCCTTCACCGATCCCGCCGGCGCCGACTCTCAAGCGTTGCGACGTCGTGTTCTTCGCCACGCCGCACGGCGTCGCGATGGCGCAGGCGCGCGAGCTCGTCGGCGCCGGCGTCAAGATCATCGACCTCGCCGCCGACTTCCGGCTCAAGGACACGGCCGAGTTCGAGAGGTGGTACAAGATGCCGCACGCCTGCCCGGACCTGCTCGCCGAATCGGTGTACGGCCTGCCCGAGATGCAACCGCGATGCGATCCGCAAGGCGCGCATCGTCGGCAACCCGGGCTGCTATCCGACGGCGATGCAGCTGGGGTTCCTGCCGCTGGTCGAGGCGGGCATCGTCGACGTCGCGCACCTGATCGCCGACGCAAGTCCGGCGTCTCGGGCGCCGGCCGCAAGGCCGAGCTCGGCCTGCTGCTTCGCGAGGCGTCCGACAACTTCAAGGCCTACGACGCTCGGCGGCCATCGCCATCATCCCGAGATCGTGCAGGGCTTGAACGGCCGCAGCAAGACGCCGGTGACGCGTCGTGTTCACGCCGCACCTGGTGCCGATGATCCGCGGCATCCTCGCCACGCTGTACGCGCGCTCTGACGGACCGGAGCGTCGATCTGCAGGCGCTGTTCGAGAAGCGCTATGCCGGCGAGCCGTTCGTCGACGTGATGCCGGCCGGGCAGCCATCCGGAGACGCGCTCGGTGCGCGCGTCCAACGTCTGCCGCATCGCGGTGCACCGCCCGCAGGGACGGCGACATCGCGGTCGTCGCTCGCGGTCGAGGACAACCTGGTCAAGGGCGCCGCGGGCCAGGCGGTCCAGAACATGAACCTGATGTTCGGCCTGCCCGAGACGACCGGGCTGACCGCCCCGCCGGTGATGCCCTGAGATACCGATGGTGACGACGCGCGCCGTCGTGGCGCAAGCTCCGCCAGCACTTCGGCATCAGCGCGGCCGCGCATGGCGGTGCGCATCGAGCACAGCTGGCGCCTGAAGATTCGCGCTGCGTGCTGATCGCTCGTCGCGCTGATCGGCGGCATGTGGTGGTGGGGCTTCGACTTCGGGCAGATTCCTCGGCGGGTTCAACCGCGAGCGAAGTCGCGGCAGCGAGCGCGCGAGGCTCGAGGCCGAACGCGACGCAGCTGCAGCGAAGACAACGCGACGGCTGCGCGCCAGGACGACGCGAGCTCGAGAGCGACCTCGGCGATGGCGCGCGGCGCGCAGGACGCGCTGTCGCGACAGACGCTCGAGCTGCAGAGCGAGAACGCGCAGATCAAGGAGGAGCTCGCCTTCCTGCAGAAGCTCGTTCAGCGACAGCGGCAAGCAGGGCGCGATGTCGATACAGCGCCTCGCCGCCGAGCGCGACGGCGACGACAGCTAGCGCTACAGCCTGCTGATCGTGCGCGGCGGCAAGCCGACCGAGGACGAGTTCGCGGGCCGCGTCGAGCTGCAGGCGACATCGTGGTCGACGAGCAACGGCACCGATCGACCATCGACGCTGCCCGACGACCAGCCGGAGACCGCGGCGGCGCTGCAGCTGAAATTCAAGTATTATCAGAGAGTTGAAGGAACGATTCAGCGTGCCCGCCGGGCAGCCAGCTGAAGAGCCTGCAGGCGCAGGTGCTCGAACCGGGCCAGGCGAGCCCGAAGGCGACGCGCAGCTTGAATCTTTCGTAGGAGACCTCCATGTTCGAACGGAAGAAGACCCGCCCGCCGCAGAAGCGCATCGACAGCCTGATCGGCGCCGGCACGACGGTCGATGGCGACGTCGTCTTTCACCGGCGGCCTGCGCATCGACGGCACCGTGCACGGCAACGTGTCGACGGTCGACAACGAGCCGGGCACGCTGGTCATCAGCGAGCAGGCGAAGGTCGAAGGCGAAGTCCGTGTCTCGCACGTGGTCATCAACGGCGCGGTCGCGGGCCCGGTCTCGGCCAGCGATTACCTGGAACTGCAGGCCAAGGCGCAGGTCCAGGGAGACGTGGCCTACAGAACGCTCGAAATGCACGTCGGCGCCATCGTCCAGGGCCAGCTGATGCACGTCGAGCCAGGAGACCGCCGAAGTGGTCGAACTGAAGCGCGCGACCGGCGAATGAGCCGAGCGAATTGACCGCATCCGCGACGCGGCCGATAATGAGCGACAGTGCTTAGCGGTGCAATGAACCGGAGTAGATGATGAATGCAATGACCGAAATGCCCGCCCCGCTCGTCTTCACCGACGCCGCGGCGGCGAAGGTCAAGACGCTGATCGACGAGGAAGGCAATCCCGACCTCAAGCTGCGCGTGTTCGTCACCGGCGGCGGCTGCTCGGGCTTCCAGTACGGCTTCACGTTCGACGAGGCCGTCAACGAAGACGACACGTCGATGGAGAAGAACGGCGTGACGCTGCTGATCGACCCGATGAGCTACCAGTACCTGGTCGGCGCCGAGATCGACTACAACGAAGGCCTCGAAGGCGCGCAGTTCGTGATCAAGAATCCGAACGCCACGACGACCTGCGGCTGCGGCTCGTCGTTCTCGACGACTTGAAGCCTTAGTCCATCCGGACATCGACGGGCGCCGGCGGCGCCCGTTTTCATTCCGCGTTCGCCGAGCGGGCCTAGGCCGGATAGACGGCGCCCAGCACGCGCGGCGCCGCGCGCGCCGGTCACCGCCGGCAGATTGCCCGGCCGCCCGGCAAGCGCTTCGCGCGCGAGCCACGCGAACGCCAGCGCCTCGACGTCGCCGACCGGGACGCCCATACGCCGCCGTCGTCGCGACGCGTGCGTTCGCCGAGATCGCGCCGCGAGCTCGCGCAACAGCGCGCCGTTGTGCGCGCCGCCGCCGCATACGCACGATCTCGGACGCCCCGGCGCAGTGCCGCGCGATCGCGTCGGCGATCGTCGCCGACGGTCAGCGCCAGCAAGCGTCCGCTGCACGTCGGCCGGCGCGTACGACGGCTGCAGCCGCGCGCTCGAGCCAGCGCAGGTTGAAGTGGTCGCGCCCGGTGCTCTTCGGCGGCGGCAGCGCGAAATACGGATCGGCGCGAGAGCGCCTCGAGCAATGCCGCGATCGGCCGGCCGGTCGCCGCCCATGCGCCGTCGCGGTCGAACGGCTCGCCGCGATGCCGCGTGCACCAGGCATCGAGCAGCGTGTTGCCCGGTCCGGTGTCGAAGCCGCGTACCGGCCCATCCGGCGGCAGGTCGGTGATGTTGGCGATGCCGCCGATATTGACGCACGACGCGGTGCCGTCGCGGCATCGCCGGAACAGCGCGGCGTGGAACGCGGGCACCAGCGGCGCGCCCTGCCCGCCCGCGGCGACGTCGCGGCTGCGAAAATCGGCGACGACGGCGATCCCGCAGGCTTCGGCGAGCCGCGCCGGATTCGCAAGCTGGGTCGTGAACTGGAGCTCGGGCCGATGCCGCACCGTCTGTCCGTGCAAGCCGATCGCGGCGATGTCCGGGGATTCGAGACCCGCGTCGGCAAGAACCGCCGACACGGCAGCCGCGCAGCAATCCATCAACGCATTGGCGGCGAGCGCCGAGCGGTGCAATTCATCGGCGCCGCTCTTCTGCAGCGCATCGAGCTCGGCCGCGGAGCGGCGGGGTCGAACGCAACGTGGCGGCGCGCGCGAATTCGCCAGGGCGCTATGGCGAAATCGACCAGCACTGCATCGACGCCGTCGACGCTGGTGCCGGACATCAGGCCGATGTAGAGCTCGCTGGCCAACCGCTGCTTGACGGCTACTCGCCGGCGGCGATGGTGACGACCTGCCCGAGCGCGAGCGCTTCGGCAAGCGGCGCGATGCGCGCGACATACGCCGCCCTGTCCGCGGCGGCCAGCGGCGGCGCATCCGGCAGCGCGATCGTCATCGGGTTGCGCTGCACGTTGTCGACGCGGAACTCGTAGTGCAGATGCGGGCCGGTCGCCCAGCCGGTCTGACCGACGTAGCCGATGACCGTCGCCCTGCGCGACGCGCGCGCCGGGCTTCGTTCCCGCGGCGAATCGCGACAGATGCGCGTACACGGTCGAGTATGGCGCCGCCATGCTGCAGGATGACGACGTTGCCGTAACCGTTCTGCCGGCCGGCGACGATGACCTTGCCGTCGCCGGCGGCGCGCACCGGCGTGCCGATCGGCGCGGCGAAATCGACGCCCTTGTGCGCGCGCCAGGTTTGCAGGAACGGATGGAAGCGCGCCAGCGAAAAGCCCGACGTGATGCGCGTGAATTCGACCGGCGAGCGCAGGAAGGCCTTGCGCAGACTCTTGCCGTCCTGCGTGTAGTAGGCTTCGCTGCCGTCGGCGCCGCGCCAGAGGAAGGCGCGATAGGCGACGCCCTTGTTGACGAACTCGGCGGCGACGAGTGCGCCCGGCACCGGCCGGCGCGCCGTCGACGTCGCGCATTTCGTAGACGACGGCGAAGCGATCGCCGCGCCGCAGGTCGTGATAGAAGTCGATGTCGCCGGAAAAGACGTCGGCCAGCTGCATCGTCACCGCATCGGGCAGGCCGACCGCATCGGCGGCGCCGAACAGCGACGAGCGGATTTCGCCGGCGCGAACTTCGGTGCGCACGCCGTAACCGGGCGGCGCGCTGGCGCGCGACGAAGCCGTCGGCACGGCGCTCGACGCTGAGCAGCGCGCCGCCTTGCGCCAGGTAGCGCAGCGAGATCAGCCGCCCGTCGTCGTCGGTCTCGACCCGGACCGACCTGCCGGGCATCAGTTGATAGAGCGGACGGGCGCCTGCATCGGTGCGCAGGAACTGCTGCGCGGCGGCGTCGATGACCGCCAGGCGGGCAAGCACGCTGCCGAGCGTGTCGCCGCGCTCGATTCTCGTCTTCGCGCCAGTAGCCGTCCGCCGATCGGCGCGCGGCGCCAGCGCCGGAAGCGCGAGATCGCGGACCACCAGCTCGCGTCGGCATGTCCGGGTCCGCCGATCCCGCGGGACGAACCCGAACGCGGCGACGACCGCCGACGATCATCATGACGAATACTGCCGCGACGCGGCCTGCACCCGCCGCTTTGCGCTAGAATCGCGAGCTTGCTCACGCTCGAATCGCCTCCGCAAGCCTGTGCGCGGACCGGCGGATTGTAGCAGACCGCCCTCCCATGCCGATCGACATCCCCCAGCAGCTGGCCGTCTTCAAGCGCGGCGCCGACGAGCTGATCGTCGAGGCCGAGCTCGCCGAGAAGCTCAAGCGCGGCAAGCCGCTGCGCATCAAGGAAGGCTTCGATCCGACCGCGCCCGACCTGCATCTGGGCCACACCGTTCAGTTCAACAAGCTGCGGCAACTGCAGGATCTCGGCCACCACGTCATTTTCCTGATCGGCGACTTCACCGGCATGATCGGCGACCCGACGGGCCGCAACGTCACGCGTCCGCCGCTGTCGCGCGAAGAGCTCGAAGCCAATGCCAAGACCTATACCGACCAGGTGTTCCTGATCCTCGATCGCGACCGCACCGAAGTCGCGTTCAACTCGAAGTGGCTGTCGGCGCTCGGCGCCGACGGCATGATCCGGCTCGCCGCCAAATACACGGTCGCGCGGATGCTCGAGCGCGACGACTTCGCCAAGCGCTATGCCAGCGGACAGCCGATCGCCGTGCACGAATTCCTCTATCCGCTGGCGCAAGGCTACGACTCGGTCGCGCTGAAGGCCGACGTCGAGCTCGGCGGCACCGATCAGAAATTCAACCTGCTGGTCGGCCGCGAACTGCAGCGCCATTACGGCCAGGAGCCGCAGTGCATCCTGACCATGCCGCTGCTCGAAGGCCTCGACGGCGTCAACAAGATGTCGAAATCGCTCGACAACTACGTCGGCATCACCGAGTCGCCCGACGGAGATGTTCGGCAAGCTGATGTCGATCTCCGACGAGCTGATGTGGCGCTACTACGAGCTCCTGTCGTTCCGGCCGCTCGACGAAATCGCGCGGCTCAAGCGCGAATGCGCCGAGGGGCGCAATCCGCGCGACGCCAAGGTCGAGCTCGCGCAGGAGATCGTCGCGCGCTTCCACTCGCGCCAGGCGGCAGATCGCGCGCTGGCCGAGTTCGAGTCGCGGTTTCGCGACCATGCGATGCCGGAGAGCATGCCGGAGATCACGCTTGCACAGCGGCGGCCAGGGCCTGGCGCTGCCGCAACTGTGCAAGCAGGCGGGGCTGACGACCAGCACGTCCGAGGCGATGCGCCTGATCGAGCAACGCGGCCTGAAGCTCGACGGCGAGGTCGTCAGCGACAAGGCTCTGGTCGTTGCTTCCGGCAGCACCGTCGTCATTCAGGCCGGGAAGCGCAAGTTCGCGCGGGTGACGATCACCTGAACAAACTGCCGTGACGATCAGGAATTCGCCGGCGCGATTCCGGGATCGCCCGAGACGCCGGCGAGCGTAGGCAAATTCAGCGTTCGCGGCTTGATCGTCTTCTGATCGCGCAGATAGCGCTCGATCACGTCCCAGATCGCTTCGCCGCCTGCGGCCTTCGCTTCTTCGGACACCGGCGCCCACCCGGCGACTTTGTACTTTTTGTCGGCATCGATCGGCTTGCCGTCGAGCTCCATCCGGCTGACGCGCCGCCCGATCGACGCCGTCGGATCGATCGCGTAGCGCATGCCTCCGACCCGGACCATGTCGCCGCCCTGCTGGTAGTAAGGATCGGGATTGAACAGGTTGTCGGCGACGTCCTCGAGTATCGTCTTGATCGTCTGCCCGGTCAGCTCGCTGGCGGTCACGTACGGATAAGTGATCGCCGTCTGGTCCATCAGATGTTCGCGCGTGATCGTCTGCCCGGCAAGCAGCGTCGTGCCCCAGCGGAACCCCGGCGAGAACGCGATCTCGGCGTTCTTTTCCCGCATCAGTCCGTCGAGTATCAGCTGATCGAACGTCCCGTTGAAATTGCCGCGGCGGTAAAGCAGCCCGTCGGTGACGGCGAGCGGCTCGGCGAGCCTTGCGGCGTACGGCGCGCGCAGCTTGGCGATAAGCGCCGCCATCTCGCTGTCTGCGGGCAACAGGTCGGCGAACACCGGCAGCAGCTTGTAGCGGAAGTCGGCGAGCTTGCCGTCGCTGACCTGGAGGTCGAGCACGCCGACGAATTTGCCGTTGCATCCGGCGTTGGTGACGACCGTCCTGCCGGCGCGATTCGCCACGATAGACGGTTGCGGGCACGCCGTCGTGCGTGTGGCCGCCGAGGATCACGTCGATGCCGCGTCACCCGCGATGCGAGCTTGAGATCGACGTCCATGCCGTTGTGCGACAGCAGCACGACGGCCTGGGCGCCCTTGCCGCGCGCGTCGTCGACCGCCTTCTGCAGACTCTCTTCCTGGATGCCGAACGTCCAGTCGGGAACGAAGTAGCGCGGATTGGCGATCGGCGTATACGGAAATGCCTGGCCGACGATCGCGATCGGGATGCCGTTGATCGTCTTGATCACGTAAGGCTCGAACACCGGATCGCCGAAGTCGGCGGTTCGCACGTTCTGGGCGATGAAATCGACGCGACCCGCGAAATCGCGGTCGACGACCTCTCTGACCCGCTGCGCACCATAGGTGAATTCCCAATGGCCGGTCATCACGTCCACGCCGAGCAGCTTGGCGGCATCGACCATGTCCTGGCCCCGGGTCCACAGCGAGGTCGCCGAGCCCTGCCAGCTGTCGCCGCCGTCGAGCAGCAGTGCGCCGGGGCGCTGGCTGCGCAGGCGCTTGATCAGCGTCGAAAGATGCGCGAATCCGCCCATCGCGCCATAGGCACGCGCCGCGCGCTCGAAATCGAGATGGGTGAAAGCATGCGCGGCACGCGTTCCCGGTGCGATGCCGAAGTGCTTGAGCAGCGCCTCGCCGACCAGGTGCGGAGGCTTGCCGCGCGCGGCGCCGACGCCGAGGTTGACGCTCGGCTCGCGAAACCTCGTCGGGTTCAGCTGTGCATGGCAGTCGGTGATGTGCAGCAGGCCGACGTTGCCGAAAGGCTGCAGCGCGTCGTACAGGTGCTCGCCGTCCGCGCCGTCGGCGGCCGGCTGGCGTCGATCGGCAATCCGGCGACCGCGGCGGCGGCGAGCCCCTGCAGGAATTCGCGCCGCTTCACGATCAGATCGTCGCACGATCCGCGGCGCCGGCCACGCGCGCCGCGTCGCATCGGGCTCACTGGTTGACCGGCGAAGCGGGATCCATCAACAGCGCGGTGACGTCCTTGATCTGCTGCTCGGACAGTATGCCGTTGTGGCCGAAGCGCGGCATCGTCGAGCAGGCGGCGAACGCTTCCGAGTTGAAGATCTTGCCGTAGGCATAGCGTTGCGTTTCGAGGCCGTAGCCGCGCAGCTTGCCGAACCGGTAAAGGCTCGGCCCGATCGTGCCGTAGGCGAGCTCCTGCGGCGCGAGCTGATGGCAGGCGTAGCAATTGCCGCCGACCGGTCCCGCGGGATCGTCCGAGTACTGCTTGCCGCGGCCGTCCTGGGCGATCTTCTCGCCATTCTTCCAGTCGCCGATCAACTTGCCGTCGGCCGGATACCTGATCGTCGCGAGGTTCTGCTTTTCGATCCGCTCGGCGACATCCTTCGGCGGCGTCTTGCCGGCGGCCTGGCTGCACAGCCTCTGCGTATCGTCCTGGTCGAGCCGATCGAGTCCCGCCTGGCCTCTCGCCTTGAACGAGGCCTTGATCATCGCGCTCGCCTCGGCCGAGATGCGCTCGTCCGATGGCGTGGTCGCGCAGCCGACGAGAATTGCCGCGAACAGCGTCGCGGACAGCATCATTCTGGCGATCATTTGCGCGCTCATCAACGCTTGATCGCCGGTGCATCGAACGCGGCGCCATTGGCATTCTTCGCGAGGAACATCGTCAGCGCGATCGACGCATCCGAACCGAATTCGAGCTCCGGGAACCGCTGCTGCCGGAAGCAGTCGTTCAGGCGCCACTGGAAGGTGCGCAGCTCGCCCTGCGAGACACGATACGCGGGCCAGGTCGTGTACGCCTTCTGCGCGCCCTCGATCTTCGTAAGGTTAGGCAGATCCTGCAGGCGGATGCGCTGGTTGTCGGCGCCATGGCAGGTCACGCAGCCGAAATCGTGCGGGCCGCCGCGAAAATAGAACATCTTTTCGCCGATCCTGTACATCTGCATTTCCTTCGGATGCGCGACGGACACGTTCATCTTTGACGCCGCGCGACTCGCTGGTGATGTACGCGACCAGCGCTTCGATGTCCGATTTCTTGTCGTTGCCGTTGCCGAACGGATTTTTCTTGGCGTCGGCCTCGCTGATGCCCTGCAGCTTGACCATGCACCACACCAGCCGCGTCTCCAGATCCATGACGCGATCGGCGTCGGCGAAGTACTTCGGCAGCTGCGCGTATGCGCCCTTGACGACGCCGGCGCCCAGTCCCAGATCGCACCGCTCGAGCGAGACCTTGTTCGGCCCGCGCGGCTCCTTCCACAGTCCTTCGCCTCGCGCCTCCCAGAGCTCGGCCGGATTGCCGTCCTGCAGCGCCTCGCGGTACTTGGCGATGCCGTCGGTCGACTGCCGAGTCCGTGCGCGACATGCAGCCAGAATGCCGCGAGCGCAGGCGATATGCGCGGCGCGCCGGCGAGCATGCGGTGCGCAGGCGCACTCGCGACGCTCAGCGATCGTCGCTTCGTCGGTGCGCTTGTCACCGCGATTGTCGACCCAGGTGATCGTGACCTTGTCGCCTTTCGCGCCACCCTTGAACTTGAACGAAAGGAACGGGTTCTTCGACACCGCCGGTCCCCACTGCGCGGCCAGAACGGTCGTGCCTCCATGCGCGACGGTGACGTTCTGGATGAACCAGGCCGGTATCACTGCGCCTTGCGCATCCTTGCGCTGGCCGGTCTCCATCTCGTGGCTCATCAGCACCTTGACTTCGGTCGAATCGCCGACGAGCGTGGCGCGGATTTTCATCGGATCGGCCATGTCAGCCTCCGCATCCGCCGAGCGTGACCTTGACGTCCTTGGCCGCGACGAAATACTTGCCGTCGGCCTTGACCAGCGCATAGATGTTCGAGCTCTGCCCCATTTTCACTCGCGTCGAAATCGACGGCTCGGTGCCCGGCGGAATGTCGAACACCGCCGCGAGCATGTTGGGATTCTTTTCGATCAGCACGGCGATCGATTCGGTTTTGGGGATGTTGCTGGTGATGCCGACCGGGACGACGGCGCCGTTTTCGGCGATGTCCGGCGTCTGGAAGAAAACGATGTCCTTGCTCTGGACCGGCTCGCCGCCGCCCAGCGCCTTCATCGTATCGGCCATGCTCTTGGTGTCGAACGCCGCCTTGTTCCACGACTGCGCGCTCGCATCGCCCGGCTTCAGCCATCCGGCGGCAGCGACCAGTGCCAGCAGCGTCACGCCGCTGCCCGACTTCAATACCTGCCTTCGCCTGCGATTCATTCCCGCCCTCGGTCGGCTGTCGCCTGGATGCGGAATTCTAATCCATCCATCGCGACTTTCCTCTTCGACGTCCATTCGGCCATCGAGGACAAGCCGCGTCGGCATGCTGGCAACAGGGGATTGGGCGCAGCGGCAACACGCAGGTCAAGAAGCCCGCGCCGGTCGGTGCGCTGTGCCGGCTAATGTATCGTTGCCGACGTCAGAAAACGCAGCAGCACGCCCGACTTCAGGCGATAGGTTCCCTCGCCGACGTAAGCCGCACCGTCGAGCTCGCCGCAGGTGAATTCGAGCTCGGTATTGCCCGATCGCAGCTCCATCACCACGTCGTCCGGCACGGTCGACTCGTCCGGGACGCGAAGGTACTCGGTCGCGAACACGACCCCGTTGAGCTGCACGAAATCGGCTCCGTGCATCGCTTCGGTCAGTGTCATATCGGATGACCTCATTGTGATTGCACCCCATGTCCCGGATCCCCTTGGTGGGGCGTCCTGACACTAAGATGCGGGCGCGCCGGAGAGGTTCAAGCGTTCCGGCCGCACAACGGGTCAGGCGGGGGGTTGGACGAGGTCGCGAACGAAGTTGGGCAGCGCCATCGACGCGCGGTGGACGTCGCCGTTGTAATACTGCAAATCGCGTATGCCGCGCTGCGAGATGCGCCGATCGGCTTCGAGCGGGGTCAGGTAGGACGGATTCAACGTCGCCGAAGCGCACGCCATCATCCATAAGCCGCCGTAGAGCGGAATCGATACCAGATAAGGCACGACGATGGGGAAAGCCGCGCGCAGATCGGCGATGCCGGCGCGGATGCGATCGGGGTGCGCTACCGGCGAGGCGAGGTGCAAGCTCATCGCGCCCGACGGCTTGAGGCGCGCGGCGCAGGCGCGATAGAAATCGGCGTCGTACAGCGGCGCCGAAGGTCCGCCCGGATCGGTCAGATCCAGGACGATCAGGTCGTAGGTCTCGGTCGAAGCGCGGACAAACGCCAGGCCGTCCTCGACCTCGAAGCGACAGACGCGGATCGGAAAGCGCGCCCCGGTGGACTTTGGCCAGATATTTGCGCGCGATGTCGACGACGGCAAGGTCGATCTCGACCAGCGTCACCGACTTGATCGTCGGATACTTGAGCAATTCCTCGGCCGACCCGCCATCGCCGCCGCCGACGATCAAGGCAGTCGTCGGCGACGGGTGCGTGATCGCGGCGACGTGAACGAGATTCTCGTGGTAGTAGAACTCGTCCTTCTCCGACGTCATGAAGTGGCCGTCGAGTCGAAACAGCGTCCCGAACGAGGCCGTGTCGTGCACCTCGACCGCCTGGAACGGCGACTGAAAGTGCTCGAACTCGCGCGTCGAGCGGACGAAAAAACCCGTGTCGTCGGTCAGATATTCGGTCAGCACGCCGGGCAGCAGGTCCGAGGGCTTTTCCTCAGGCATCGCTCCCGCCGCGATGAATGGCCTGGAATTTCGTGCGCTGCGGCCGCATCGCGTCCTGCATCGCGCGGAACAGTTTTTCGGCCTTGGCCGTGTTGTCGGTCGTATAGTTGCAGACGTAGACGTCGATGGTGACGAAGCCGTGTTCGGGCCAGGTGTGGATCGCCAGATGCGATTCGGCCAGGAGCACCGTCCCGGTCACGCCCTGCGGCTCGAACTGGTGGAAGCTGTCGCCGACGATGGTCATCGCGGAGGCTTCGGCCAGCGCGCACGCACAGAGCGCGCAGCGGTGCGGAGCGCGTCATTTCCGGCGTGTCGGCCGCGCAGCCGTACCATTCTCCGAGCAGGTGGATGCCGTCCATCGCATTCTCCAGGCGCGGCTTCGCGATAATGACGTTGCGAAGACGCTAAACTCTCTATTATTGCCCAAAATCAGCGCTTGGGCGATAATTTTACCGCTTTGCCGCAGCGTTCCACACCCGGTGCGTTCGACGGTCCAGAGCGCCTCCGATTCAGCTCCCAAAGGCCATGAATGCATCGCTTTCCGTGCCGCATCCGGCTTCAAAGACGCATAAGACACCGCCCGACACGCGTTTGCTGGCCAACGCGATTCGCGCGCTGGCGATGGACGCGGTGCAGGCCGCCAACTCCGGTCATCCCGGGCATGCCGATGGGCATGGCGGAGATCGCCGTCGCGCTGTGGAACCGGCACCTGCGCCACAACCCGGCCAATCCGCACTGGCCCGATCGCGATCGCTTCGTCCTGTCCAACGGCCACGGCTCGATGCTGCAGTACGCGCTGCTGCACCTGACCGGCTACGCGCTGCCGATCGACGAGCTCAAGCATTTCCGCCAGCTGCAGCTCGGCGACGCCCGGGCCATCCCGAGGTGGGCGTCACGCCCGGCGTCGAGACGACGACCGGGCCGCTCGGCCAGGGGCTCGCCAACGCGGTCGGCATGGCGCTCGCCGAGAGGCTGCTCGCCACGCGAGTTCAACCGTCCCGGCCACACGATCGTCGACCACCGCACCTACGTGTTCGCCGGCGACGGCTGCATGATGGAAGGCATCTCGCACGAGGCCTGCTCGCTCGCCGGCACGCTGGGCCTGTCCAAGCTCGTCTGCTTTTACGACGACAACGGCATCTCGATCGACGGCAAGGTCGCCGGCTGGTTTACCGACGACACGCCGGCAGCGATTCGCGGCGTACGGCTGGCACGTCGTTGCCGGATGTCGACGGCCACGACGTCGACGCCGTCGATGCGGCGATACGCTCGGCGCACGCGACGACCGACCGGCCGACGCTGATCTGCTGCAAGACGATCATCGGCAAGCGGCTCGCCGAACCGCGCCGGGACCGACAAGGCGCACGGCGAGGCGCTGGGCGAAAAGGAAGTCGCGCTGACGCGCGAGGCGCATCGGCTGGAGCTATCCCGCCGTTCGAGATTCCGCAGGCCGCCTACGACGGCTGGAACGCGCGCGAGTGCGGAGAATTGCTCGAGTCGGACTGGAACACGCGCTTCGCCGCCTACGAGGCCGCGCATCCCGCGCTCGCCGCCGAATTCCAGCGCCGCCTTGCCGGCGATCTCCCGCCGGATTTCGCCGCGAACGCCGCCGCGTTCGCTGCGCCGCCAGAACGACAAGGCCGAGTCGATCGCGACGCGCAAGGCGTCGCAGCAGGCGATCGAGGCCTTCGCGCCGCTGCTGCCGGAAATGATCGGCGGCGCCGCCGATCTGACCGGCTCGGTGTTCACCAACTGGTCGGGCAGCAAGGCGGTGAGCGCGCATTCGCCGGGCAACTACATCAACTTCGGCGTGCGCGAGTTCGGCATGACCGCGATCGCCAACGGCCTCACCCTGCACGGCGGATTCATCCCCTACGTCGGCACGTTCCTCACTTTCTCCGACTATGCGCGCAACGCCGTGCGCATGGCCGCGCTGATGAGGATCCGCTCGATCCTCGTCTACACGCACGACTCGATCGGCCTCGGCGAGGACGGACCGACGCACCAGTCGATCGAGCATGCCGCCGCGCTGCGCCTGATCCCGCAGCTCGACGTCTGGCGGCCCTGCGACACCGTCGAGACGGCGCTGGCGTGGACAGCGGCGCTCGAGCGCCAGCACGGCCCGACCTGCCTGCTGCTGACGCGGCAGAACGTGCCGTTCAATCCGCGCCGCGCCGACCAGATCGCGGCGATCCGCCGCGGCGGCTACGTCCTGGTCGGATGCCGAAGGCGCGCGCGCGACGATCATCGCCACCGGCTCCGAGGTCGCGCTCGCCGTCGGCGCGCAAAAGGCGCTGGCGCGAGGCCGGCGTCGCCGGTGCGGGTCGTGTCGATGCCGTGCACGCAGCGTCTTCGATCGCCAGGACGCTGCGTATCGCGAAGCCGTGCTGCCGCACGGCATGCCGCGCGTCGCCGTCGAGGCCGGCGTCACCGACTACTGGCGCAAGTACGTCGGGGCCGTCGACGATCCTGCCGGCGCCGTCGTCGGCATCGACCGCTTCGGCGAATCGGCGCCGGCGGCCGTCCTGTTCAAGCATTTCGGCTTCACCGTCGAGCATGTCGTCGCCGCCGTCCACAGCGTCCTTGCCTGACGCACCCGGCATCGCCATCCGTCGCGCCGCGCCGCGCGACGCCGAGGCGATCGCGCGCGTGCGCATCGACGGCTGGCGCACGTCGTATCGCGGGCCTGATTCCCGCTGCCTACCTCGACGGCATGCAGGTCGATGCCAGCACGGCGCTGTGGGACAAGATTCTCACCGCGGGACCGAACCCGGCCAGCGTCTTTGTCGCGACGCACGGCGACGAGGTCGTCGGCTTCGCGGCGGGCAGCATGCTCGCCGAGCCCAAATTCGGACTCGACGCCGAGCTTACGGCGGTGTACCTGCGCCGCGAATTCCAGCGCGTCGGCCTCGGACGGCGCCTGATTGCGGCCGTGCGTCGATGCGCAGCGCGCGCTCGGCGCCACTGGCATGATCGTCTGGGTGATCGCGGCCAACAAGCCGGCGCGGGCCTTCTACGAGGCGCTGGGCGCGGAGCTTCTGGTCGAGCAGGCGTTCCAGTGGGACGGGATGGATTTGCTGGAAGCGGGCTACGGCTGGCGCGATCTCACCGCGCTGGCGGCGGTCTGCCGCGCAGGACAGACGCTGCACGGAAACTGAATTGCCACAAAGAAAACAGGAGAGCAGGATGATGATCAAGGTTGCCATCAACGGCTACGGCCGCATCGGCCGCAACATCCTTCGCGCGCACTACGAGACCGGCAAGAAGCACGACATCGCCATCGTCGCGATCAACGACCTGGGCAGCCCCGAGACCAACGCGCATCTGACGCGCTACGACACCGTGCACGGCAAGTTTCCGGGCAAGGTCGAGGTCGACGGCGACGCGATGGTCGTCAACGGCGACCGCATCAAGGTGTTCGCGCAGCGCAACCCGGCCGAGCTGCCGTGGAGCGCGCTGGGCGTCGACGTCGTGCTCGAATGCACGGGCTTTTCACCACCAAGGAAAAGGCCTCGGCGCACCTCAAGGGCGGCGCGAAGAAGGTGATCATCTCGGCGCCCGGCGGCAAGGACGTCGACGCGACGATCGTCTACGGCGTCAACCACCAGACGCTGAAGGCGGCGCACACGGTGATCTCGAACGCCTCGTGCACGACCAACTGCCTGGCGCCGCTGGTCAAGCCGCTGCACGACAAGATCGGCGTCGTCAACGGCCTGATGACGACCGTGCACGCGTACACCAACGACCAGGTGCTGACCGACGTCTATCACGAGGACCTGCGCCGCGCGCGCTCGGCGACGATGAGCATGATCCCGACCAAGACCGGCGCCGCCGCCGCCGTCGGGCTGGTGCTGCCGGAGCTCAACGGCAAGCTCGACGGCTACGCGATCCGCGTGCCGACGATCAACGTCTCGATCGTCGACCTGTCGTTCATCGCCGCGCGCGACACGACGGTCGACGAGGTCAACGCGATCATGAAGGCGGCATCGGAGTCGGGGCCGCTGAAGGGCATCCTCGGCTACAACACCGCGCCGCTCGTCTCGGTCGACTTCAACCACGACCCGCGCTCGTCGATCTTCGATGCGACGCTGACCAAGGTCTCCGGGCGCCTGGTCAAGGTCTCGTCCTGGTACGACAACGAATGGGGCTTCTCCAACCGCATGCTCGACGCGACCGTGGCGCTGATGGCGGCGAAGTAAGGGCCGCTGCCGATTCGCGCGGACGGCGCACCTCCGCTGACATGGCTGCCACGTTCCTGCGCCTCGCCGATGTCGACGTCGCGCGGCAAGCGCGTCTTCATCCGCGCCGACCTGAACGTGCCGCTGGACGAGCAGGCGCGATCACCGACGACACGCGCATCCGCGCCTCGGTGCCGGCGATCCGCGACGCGCTGTCGCGCGGCGGCGCGGCGATGGTGACCTCGCATCTCGGCCGGCCGACCGAGGGCGAGTTCAGCGCGGCGGACTCGCTGGCGCCGATCGCGCAGCGGCTCGCCGAGCTGCTCGGGCCGCGCCGGTGCCGCTGATCGCGCGACTGGGTCGACGGCGGTGCATGGCACCAGGCGCTCAAGCCCGGCGAGCTCGTGCTGCTCGAGAACTGCCGCTTCAACAAGGGCGAGAAGAAGGACGACGAGGCGCTTTCGCGCAAGATGGCGCGCTGTGCGACGTCTACGTCAACGACGCCTTCGGCACCGCGCATCGCGCCGAGGCGACGACGCACGGCATCGCGCGGTTCGCGCCGATCGCCTGCGCCGGTCCGCTGCTGGCCGCCGAGATCGACGCGCTGGGGCGAGCGCTCGCGCATCCGGCGCGGCCGCTGGTCGCGATCGTCGCCGGCTCGAAGGTGTCGACCAAGCTCACGATCCTGAAGTCGCTCGCGGCGCGGGTCGACCGCCTGATCGTCGGCGGCGGCATCGCCAACACGTTCATCCTCGCCGTCGGCGGCCGCATCGGCAAGTCGCTCGCGGAGCCCGACCTCGTCGATGAAGCCAAGGCGATTCTCGACGCTTTTCCGGGCAAGGTGCCGGTTCCGGTCGACGTCGTCGTCGCCAAGGAGTTTGCGGCGACCGCGACGCCCGCGTTGAAGGCGATCGCCGACGTCGCCGCCGACGACATGATCCTCGACATCGGGCCGCAGACGGTGGCGGCGCTGAAGGCGATCATCGCCAAGGCCGGCACCATCGTCTGGAACGGCCCGGTCGGCGTGTTCGAGTTCGATGCCTTCGGCGAAGGCACGCGCGACGATCGCGGAGGCGATCGCCGACTCCAAGGCGTTCTCGATCGCCGGCGGCGGCGACACGCTCGCCGCGATCGCGAAGTACGGCGTCGCCGACCGCATCGGCTACATCTCGACCGGCGGCGGCGCGTTCCTCGAATTCCTCGAAGGCAAGACGCTGCCCGCCGTCGCGATCCTCGAGCAGCGCGCTGCGCGTTGAACCGCAGCGGTGATGCCGATCCTCTTTAAGCGAGACCCTCGATGCAACGCTCCACCAAGATCGTCGCCACGCTCGGCCCGGCCAGCAGCGCCGCAGACGTCCTGACGCGAATGCTCGCTGCCGGCGTCGATGTCGTGCGGCTCAACTTCTCCCACGGCACCGCGGCGGACCACGAGGAGCGCGCGCGCTGGTGCGCGAGTCGGCGCGATCGCTGGGCCGCGAGGTCGCGATCATGGCCGACCTGCAGGGGCCGAAGATCCGCATCGGCAAGTTCGCAAGCGGCAAGGTCGTGCTTGAAGCCGGGCCAGCATTCATCGCTCGACGCCGCGCGCGAGCTGGGCGACGAGGAAGGCGTCGGCCTCGACTACAAGGAGCTGCCACACGACGTCGCGCCCGGCGTCATCCTGCTGCTCAACGACGGGCTGATCCGCCTGCGCGTCGAATCGGTTCGCGGCACCGCGATCGTCACGCGCGTCGAGGTCGGCGGCGCGCTCTCGAACAACAAGGGCATCAACCGCATGGGCGGCGGCCTGACGGCGCCCGCGCTGACGCCAAGGACATGGACGACATCAAGACCGCGGTCGCGATCGACGCGGACTACCTGGCCGTGTCGTTTCCGAAGAACAAGGAAGACATGTACATGGCGCGCCAGCTCCTGCGCGCCGCCGGCGGCAGGGCGTTCCTGATCGCCAAGATCGAGCGCGCCGAGGCGATCAACGCGCTGGAGGAGATCATCGATGCGTCCGACGGCATCATGGTCGCGCGCGGCGACCTCGCGGTCGAAGTGGGCAACGCCACCGTGCCCGGCCTGCAGAAGCGGATGATCAAGCTCGCCCGCGAGCGCAACAAGCTCACGATCACCGCGACGCAGATGATGGAGTCGATGATCGAGAATCCGGTGCCGACGCGCGCCGAGGTCTCCGACGTCGCCAACGCGGTGCTCGACGGCACCGACGCGGTCATGCTCTCGGCCGAGACCGCGGCCGGCCGGTATCCGGTCGAAACGATCGAGATCGATGAGCCAGATCTGCGCCGAGGCGGAGAAGACCGAGTCGAGCGAGCTCGACCGCGATTTCCTCAATCGCACGTTCACGCGCATCGACCAGTCGATCGCCATGGCGGCGCTGTTCACCGCCTATCATCTGAAGGTCAAGGCGATCGCCGCGCTGACCCAGTCGGGATCGACGGCGTTGTGGATGTCGCGGCACAACTGCGGCTGCCCGATCTTCGCGCTGACGCCGGAAGTCTCCTCGCAGCGCAGGATGGCGCTGTACCGCAACGTCCAGCCGCTGTACCTCGAGCAGGGCGAGGATCGCGACGCGGTGCTGCGCGCCGCCGAAGATCTCCTGGTCGCCCGCGGGCAGGTCCAGCGCGGCGACCTGATCGTGCTGACGATCGGCGAGCCGATGGGCAAGTCCGGCGGCACCAACACGATGAAGATCGTCCGGGTCGGCGACCTTCGCTGAACGGCTCTGCGCCGGGCTCAGTTTGTAAGCCTTCTCCGGTCGGCCGTCGTGCGGCTGCGTCGTGCTAGCCTTCGACCTTGGAGTATTAGCCAGCTAGTTACATAGTCCGGAAACCGGGCTGCCCCAGGAGGAGCGCAAAAAGATGGCCGTTGCCCGTTCATGGATCCGGCGCGGACTCGAATCGCAGATCGCGCGACCGCTTCTGCTGATCGTTGCGATCTTCGTCCTGTGGGAACTGGTGATTCGAGTCTTCCGGATCCCGCCGTACCTGATACCGGCGCCGCTGGCGGTCGCCAAAATGCTGGTCGCCGAGTGGCCGAGACTCTGGCAGAACGGCCTGTTCACGGCCTATGCGACGCTGGGCGGCTTCGCGCTTGTCGATCCTCATCGGCATACCGATCGCGATGATCATCGCGTATTCGCGCCTGGTCGAGAGCTACGTCTACCCGCTGCTGGTCTTTTCGCAGAGCGTGCCGAAGATCGCGATCGCGCCGCTGTTCGTCGTCTGGTTCGGCTTCGGCATCATTTCCGAAGGTCATCTCGGCATTCCTGCTCGGCTTTTTCCCCGTCGTCGTCGCCACGGTGATGGGATTCAAGTCGATCGAGCCCGACATGATCGACCTCGCCCGCTCGATGCGGGCGTCGCGCTGGCAGATGTTCATCAAGTTCAGCCTGCCGCAGGCGCTGCCCAGCATCTTCAGCGGCCTCAAGGTGTCGGCGACGCTGGCCGTCGTCGGCGCCGTCGTCGGCGAATTCGTCGGGTCGAATTCGGGCATCGGCTACGTGCTGCAGATCGCCAACGGCAACTTCGACCTGCCGCTGATGTTCGCGGCGCTGTTCGTGCTGTCGATGATGGGAGTGATCCTGTTCGCGCTGGTCGACCTCGTCGAGAAGCTGATGATTCCCTGGCACCAGTCGAGGCGGCCCGATGCGATGGGCGCGACCGCCTGAAGTCCGATTCGCCGCCTATTCACCGTAAGGAGGAACTGATGAAATTGCTGCTGAAGTCACTGGCAATCGCAGGGATGGCTCTGTTTTTAGGCGCTGGCGCCGCGCAGGCGCAAACCAAGGACAAGGTCGTCCTGCTGCTCAACTGGTACCTGTACAGCGAGCACGCGCCGTTCTTCCTCGGCAAGGAGCGCGGCTACTACGACCAGGAAGGCATCGACCTCGACATCCAGGAAGGGCGCGGCTCGGGCGTTTCGGTCCAGGCGGTCGCCGCCAACACGGCGACGTTCGGCTATGTCGACATCGCGACGATGATCAAGGCGTCGCGCCAAGGGCGCGCCGGTCAAGGCCGTCGGCGTCGCGCTGCAGCTTTCGCCGATGTCGGTCATGGGCTTTGCCGACAAGAACATCCGCACGCCGAAGGACATCGTCGGCAAGACGGTCGCGATTACGCCGGGCGATTCGATGTCGCAGATCTGGCCGCTGTTCCTGAAGAAGACCGGCCTGAACGAATCCGAATTCAAGACGGTTTCGGGCGACGCGCAGACCAAGCTCAACGCGGTGATGAACGGCCAGGCGGACCTGCTGCTGGGCTACGTGATGGACCAGGCGATCAAGCTGCAGGACGCGACGCACGAGGCCGTCTATCCGATCCGCTTCGCCGACTACGGCGTCAACCTGATCAGCTCGGGCATCATCGTCAATACGTCGACGCTCAAGGACAAGCCCGACATGGTCGCGCCGCTTCCTGCGCGCGACGACCAAGGCGATGGAGGAATCGGAAAAGAATCCCGAGGCAGCCGTCGACGCGATGCTGAAGGCGAATCCGAAGGCCGGCGTGCGCGAGACGCTGATCATCGGCCTCAAGCAGACGACCGCGCTCTATCACACCAAGGAAACGGCCAAGCAGCGGCCGCTGCGCGCGTCGATGGCGAACGTCGCCGAGTCGCTCGACCTGCTGGCGCAGTACGGCGGACTCGATCCGGCCACCAAGGGCAAGGCCGAGGATTGGGTCACGCTCGACTATCTTCCCTGACGCGGTGATGGCCGGCGCCGCCGTCGAGCCCGGCAAGGCGCGCGCACGGACGCTGATCCGTGCGCGCGGCGTCGCCAAGTCGTATCAGACCGGCGACGGCGAAGTCGAATCGCTGCGGCCGCTCGAATTCGAGATCGGCGAAGGCGAGTTCGTTTCGGTCGTCGGTCCCAGCGGTTGCGGCAAAAGCACGCTGCTCAAGCTGATCGCGGGGCTGCTGCCTGCGTCCCGCGGCTCGATCGAGATCGGCGGCGCGGTCGTCGATGGCCCGCCGCCCGGCATCGGCATCGTGTTCCAGAGCCACGTGCTGCTGCCGTGGCGAACGGTGCTGGACAACATCCTGCTGCAGACGAGGTGCGCCGCTTGCCCCGCGAGCAGAGCCTCGCCCGCGCCCGCGAGCTGGTCGCGATGGTCGGCCTCGAAGGCTTCGAGAACAAGTTTCCGTGGCAGCTGTCCGGCGGCATGCAGCAGCGCGCCTCGATCTGCCGCGCGCTGGTGCACGATCCGGCGATCCTGCTGATGGACGAGCCGTTCGGCGCGCTCGACGCGATGACGCGCGAAAAGATGAACCTCGAGTTGCAGCGCATCTGGGCGGCGGCGAAGAAGACGGTGCTGCTGATCACGCACAGCATTCCGGAGTCGATATTCCTGTCGGACCGGGTGCTGGTGATGAGCGAGCGTCCCGGCTCGATCGCCGCAATCTACGACGTCGCGCTGCCGCGGCCGCGCACGCTGGCGATGATGGGCAGTCCGGAGTTCGCGCGTTCTTGCGCAGACGATCCGGGCGCACTTCTATTCGAAAGGCCTGCTCGACGTCTAGACCGTTGGCGGTCGACGCGAGCGCGTTCTCATCGTGCAGCCGAGCTTCAGCATCGTCGCGATCGAGCTCTACGAGCGGCCGGTTCGCTTGCGCCTGCCGTTTCGCTTCGGCGCCGCGACCGTCACGCAGGCGCCGCAGGCGTTCGTCCGGGCGCGCATCCGCCTCGCGAGCGGCGCGCCGAACGACGAGGCCACCGGCGCCGCCGCCGAGCTGATGATTCCCAAATGGTTCGACAAATCGCCGCAGCGGTCGAATGCCGACAACATCGCCGACCTGAGGCGGCGCTGGCCGCCGCGGCCGCGGCGTACACCTCGCAGAGCGCGGCCGTCGACCGCGTTCGGCCATGCCGCCGAGCATTACCGCGCGATCATCGACGCCGGAGCAGCCGCGGGACTCAATCGCGCTGACGGCAAGCTACGGCGCGGCGCTGATCGACCGCGCGCTGCTCGATGCGCTCTGCCGCGCGCTCGATGTCTCGTTTGCAGACGCGATCCGCGCCAATCTTGCCGGCATCGACGCGCGCCTGACGCCCGATCTCGCCGGGTTCGACCTCGACCGATTTCTGCGCGGCCTGGAAGCGCGACCGGCGATCGCCGCGCGGCACACGGTCGGCATCCTCGATCCGCTCGACGCCGGCGACGATCCGCAGCGCCCGAACGACGGCCTGCCGGCGACGCTCGAAGAGGTGATCGCCGCGTACGGCAATCGCTATTTCAAGATCAAGCTCGGCGGCGACGCCGAGGCCGACGTTGCGCGACTGGTGCGGATCGCATCGGTCCTCGACCGGCTGCCCTGGTACGCGGTGACGCTCGACGGCAACGAGCAATTCGCAGAGCGTGGCGGCCGTCGACGATTTCTGGCGCCGCGTCGGCGCGACGCGCTCGCTCGCTCGGCTTGCCGCCGTCGACGCTGTATCTCGAGCAGCCGCTGCCGCGTGCCGCGACGCTGGCCACCGACGTCTCGCCGCTCGACGCGTCGCTGCCGCTGCTGATCGACGAATCCGATGCGACGCTCGACGCTTTCCCGTCGGCGCGGCGCTGCGGCTATCGCGGCGTCTCGAGCAAGAGCTGCAAGGGATTCTACAAATCGCTGCTCAACGCCGCGCGCTGCGCGCAGGCGAACGCGGTCCCGGGCCCGAGAGCCTTTCTGTCCGGAGAGGACCTGACCGCACAGGCCGGTCTTGCCGTCCAGCAGGACCTGGCGCTGGTCGGCCTGCTCGGCCTCACGCATGTCGAGCGCAATGGCCATCACTACGTCGATGGCTTCGCCGGGCAAGGCGCCGGCGCAGCCGAGCAACAGGCGTTCCTCGCTGCGCATCCGGACCTCTACCGCGACGACGGCGGCAATGTCCGCCTGGCGATACGCGACGGAATGATCGACCTTGAGCTCGCTCGCCGCGCCCGGCTTCGCCTCGCGCGCCGAGCCCGACTGGACGTCGTTGACGCCGCTGTCCGCGGCGCCGCCGGTCGCATCCGCGGTTGCGCGATGAACGACGCGACACCACCGTCTCCAGGAGATTGAACGTGGAAACCGTACGACTCGGCATCATCATGAACGGCGTCACCGGCCGCATGGGCACCAATCAGCATCTGGTGCGCTCGATCTGCGCGATCCGCGCGCAAGGCGGCGTCGCGCTGGCCGATGGCCGCCGCGTCATGCCCGACCCGATCCTGGTCGGCCGCAACGCCGACAAGCTCGAGCAGCTGGCGCGCGAGCACGGCGTCGCGCGCTGGACGACCGATCTCGACGCGGCGCTGGCCAACCGCGACGACACGCTCTACTTCGATTCGGCGTCGACCGGCCTGCGGCCGCAGCTGATCGAGCAGGCGATCGCCGCCGGCAAGCACATCTACACCGAAAAGCCGGTGGCGCCGACGCTGGCGCGAGGCGCTCGACGCTCTGCGCGCGCGGCGCAGCCGCGCCGGCGTCAAGCACGGCGTCGTGCAGGACAAGCTCTGGCTGCCGGGCTTGCTCAAGCTCAGGATGCTGGTCGACAGCCGGCTTCTTCGGACGCATCCTGTCGGTGCGCGGCGAGTTCGGCTACTGGGTGTTCGAAGGCGACTGGCAGCCGGCGCAGCGTCCGTCCTGGAACTACCGCAAGGAGGACGACGGCGGCATCATCGTCGACATGCTCTGCCACTGGCGCTACGTGCTCGACAACCTGTTCGGCGAGGTCAAGAGCGTCTCGTGCCTCGGCGCGACGCATATCCCGAAGCGCTGGGACGAGAGCGGGCAGCCCGTACGAGGCGACGGCCGACGACGCCGCCTACGCGACGTTCGAGCTCGACGGCGCCGACGGGCCGGTGATCGCGCAGATCAACAGCTCGTGGGCGACGCGCGTGCGGCGCGACGACCTCGTCACGTTCCATGTCGACGGCACGCTCGGCTCCGCGGTCGCCGGGCTGACCGACTGCTGGACGCAGCCGCGCGCCAATACGCCGAAGCCGGTGTGGAATCCGGACGTGCCGCAGACGATCGATTTCTTCGCCGAGCTGGCAGAAGGTGCCGAACAACCAGTGTTTACGACAACGCGTTCAAGGTCGAATGGGAGCTGTTCATCCGGCACCTGTTCGAAGACACGCCGTTCCGCTGGGACCTGCTCGAAGGCGCCAAGGGCGTGCAGCTCGCCGAGCTCGGCCTGCAAAAGCTGGGCCGAGCGCCGCTGGATCGACGTGCCCGCGCTCGAGGCCGAGCGGTGAGCGCGATGCAGCGCATCCGGCTGCCGCGCGCCGACGGCTCGCTGCACGAGTACACGATGCGCGCCGCATCGGCGTGGACGCCGCCGGCGCCGGGCGCGCGCTTCAATCGCGTCGCCTACGCGGCAGCGCACGTCGTCGCCGATCCGCTGTCGACGGCCGATCCGTGGCTGCAACCGGCGATCGACTGGGACGCGACGCTCGCCTACCGGCATTACCTGTGGTCGCTCGGCCTCGGCGTCGCCGAGGCGATGGACACCGCGCAGCGCGGCATGGGCCTCGACTGGCCGGCGTCGCTCGAGCTGATCGACCGCATCGCTCGACCGCGGCGCGCGCGACGCCCGGCGCGGTGATCGCCTGCGGCGCCGGCACCGATCATCTCGAGCCGCGGCCGACGACGACCGATCGCCGACGTGATCGCCGCGTACGAGCTGCAGTGCGAGGCCGATCGAAAGCCGCGGCGGCCGCATCATCCTGATGGCGAGCCGCGCGCTGGCCGCGTGCGCGCGCTCGCCCGACGACTACGCGCGCGTCTACGAGCGCATTCTGCGGCAGGTGCGCGAGCCGGTGATCCTGCACTGGCTCGGCGACATGTTCGATCCCGCGCTCGCCGGCTACTGGGGCCATGCCGACCTGGATCGCGCGACCGAAGTCTGCCTCGACGTCATCCGCGACAACGCGGCCAAGATCGACGGCATCAAGATCTCGCTGCTCGACGAAGCAACGGAAATCGCGATGCGCCGGCGGCTGCCCGCCGGCGTGCGCATGTACACCGGCGACGACTTCAACTTCGCCGAGTTGATCGCCGGCGACGCCGGCGGCTACTCGGACGCGCTGCTCGGCATCTTCGACGCGATCGCGCCTGCGGCGTCGGCGGCGCTGGCCGCGCTCGCCGCGGGGAATCGCGCGCAATTCGACGCGATCCTCGCGCCGACCGTGCCGCTGTCGCGCCACGTCTTCGCCGCGCCGACGCGCTTCTACAAGACCGGCGTCGTGTTCCTGGCCTGGCTCAACGGCAAGCAGTCGCATTTCGCGATGGTCGGCGGCCAGCAGAGCGCGCGCAGCCTCGCTGCATCTGGTCGAGCTGTTCCGCCTCGCCGATGCGGCGGGCCTGCTGCGCGATCCGCGCGCTGGCGACGAGCGCGGATGCGCACGCTGCTGGCGCTGCACGGCTGCGATGGCTGATCCGATGTCGATCCGATCGTGATGCCGGGCGCTCGGCCGATGAACGCGCCCGACTCGAACCTGCTCTCGATCAACACCGCGACGGTGCGCGCGCAGTGGAGCCTGCCCGAGATCATCGCCGGCTGCGCGCGGCGCGGCATCCGCGGCATCGCGCCGTGGCGCGACCAGGTCGCCGCGACCGGACTCAAGGAATCGGCCGCAGCGCATACGCGATGCCGGCCTTGCGCTGTCCGGGCTATTGCCGCGGCGGCATGTTTCCGGCGGTGGATCGCGGCGGCCGGCGCGCGGCGCTCGACGACAACCAGCGCGCGGTCGACGAGGCGCTGACGCTCGGCGCGCCGTGCCTGGTGCTGGTCGTCGGCGGGCTGCCGAAGGACCGCGCCGGCCGCATCGTGTCGAAGGATCTCGCCGGCGCGCGCGAAATGGTGCGCGACGGCATCGGCGAGCTGCTCGAATACGCGCGCCCCGCCGGCATGCCGCTCGCGATCGAGCCGCTGCACCCGATGTACGCGGCCGACCGCGCGTGCGTCAACACGATCTCGCACGCCAACGATCTGTGCGACGAGCTCGGGCGCGACGGCGTCGGCATCGCCGTCGACGTCTACCACGTCTGGTGGGACCCGACGCTCGCGCAGCGAGATCGAGCGCGCCGGCGGCCACCGGGGCGCCTGCTCGCGTATCACATCTGCGACTGGCTGGTGCCGACGACCGACCTGCTGATCGATCGCGGCATGATGGGCGACGGCGTCATCGACCTGCCGCTGATCCGGTCGCTGGATGGAAGTCGGCCGGCTACCGCGGCGTGCACGAAGTCGAGATCTTCTCGGCCGGCAACTGGTGGAAGCGCGACCCCGACGAGGTGCTGATCACCTGCATCGAGCGGCACCGGACGGTTTGCTGAAGGGCCGGCCGGCGCAGGCTCCGGCAGCGGCGGAATCCGCGGTAAAATGACCGCTCCAACAGACGGTCATTTCAGGAGTCCGCCATGCCCCTCGTCTCCATGCGCCAGCTGCTCGACCACGCTGCCGAGCACGACTACGGACTGCCCGCCTTCAACGTCAACAACCTCGAGCAGGTGCAGGCGATCATGTCCGCTGCGGCCGAAACCGACAGCCCGGTGATCATGCAGGCGTCGGCGGGCGCGCGCAAATACGCCGGCGAGATTTTCCTGCGCCACCTGATCGAAGCCGCCGTCGAGAGCTATCCGAACATCCCCGTCGTCATGCACCAGGACCACGGCCAGTCGCCGGCGGTGTGCGAATCGGCGATGCGGCTCGGCTTCTCGTGCGTGATGATGGACGGCTCGCTCAAGGAGGACGGCAAGTCGATCGCCGACTACGACTACAACGTCGACGTGACGCAGCAAGGTCGTCGAGATGTCGCACGCGCTCGGCGTCACGGTCGAAGGCGAGCTCGGGTGCCTGGGTTCGCTCGAGACGATGAACGGCGACAAGGAGGACGGCCACGGCGCCGAGGGCACGATGACGCGCGAGATGCTGCTGACCGATCCCGACCAGGCGGCCGACTTCGTCAAGTCGACGCAGCTCGACGCGCTGGCGATCGCGATCGGCACGTCGCACGGCGCGTACAAGTTCTCGCGCAAGCCCACCGGCGACATCCTGGCGATCGACCGCATCAAGGAGATCCACCGCGCGCATCCCGAACACGCACCTCGTGATGCACGGCTCGTCGTCGGTGCCGCAGGACCTGCTTGCCGAGATCCGCGAATTCGGCGGCGACATGAAGGAGACCTACGGCGTGCCGGTCGAGGAGATCCAGGAAGGCATCCGGCACGGCGTGCGCAAGGTCAACATCGACACCGACATCCGCCTGGCGATGACCGGCGCGATCCGCAGTTACTTCGCCGAGAACCCGTCGAAGTTCGATCCGCGCGACTACCTGAAGCCGGCGATGGCTGGCCGCGAAGGAGATCTGCAAGCGAGCGCTACGAGCAGTTCGGCTGCGCCGGCATGGCGTCGAAGATCAAGCCGGTGCCGCTCGAAAGATGGCGGCCCGCTACAAGAGCGGCGAGCTGCGGCAGATCGTGAACTAGCGGCGACGCTGGAGACCGACAGCTCGACGGTTTCAAGCAAGATTAGAGCGCCGAATCCGAACGGCTGCAGACGACCCAGTGCTGCCGCTCGTGCTCTAGAGAAGCGGACCTTCGCGGACTTCACGGTACGGACTACTCCGGCGGGTCGAGCATTCTTGACAGTACGACAGATCCACCTCATGGATCAATCGGTTCGAACTCGCGAGCAATAGGCCAAGCAGCAGATCTATTCGGATAGCTTGATTAACGTCAAGACGCTAAGCCGGCGATCGAAGATCACAAAGCAGTGAAGCATGTTAGGCAGATAGTGCTTCTCTGCACGATTCCGGCCATACAGTGGCCGGAAGGACCGACCAAGCAGATCCAGACGCAGCGTCGGAGTAGGTCGCGGCGCGTCAACTGCGCGAGGGCCAGGCCAGCACATCCCCTCGGTGTAGAACTTGACGGCGAAGCCACGGATGTCGCGCTCGGCATCAGCGGCGCCGCGCTCACCGGCGACGGAGGTGAAGCGGGCGAACAACTCGGTCTTCTTGCCGATCTGGGAGAAGATCTTCGCCCGCGTGTATTTCGTGATGTCGTGCGTGACGGTAAACGTGCCGTAGGCACCGGAACCCTTGGCGTGCATGCGCCGGTCGGGGAACACCTCTCGGTCGAAATGGGCCAACTTCTCGAGGAACCAGACATCCTGCAGCAACTGGGGGCCGCGTGGGCCCGCGGTCAGCACGTTCTGGTTGTCGACAACGGGACAGCCGGCATTTGTTGTCAGGCGCTTGTTCTCACTCATGGTTTCTCTCCTCGCGTCCCGATGGGCTCAGGGCACGGGCCGATCATAGGCAACGGCGTTTGTTGATAACGCCAATTCATTGTTATTACCTCATCGATAGCCAATAGCTATTTAGCGGGACAGCTTAACCCGGTAGCGCGCGAACAACCTGTGTCGCTCCTTGGTATCACCCGGGCGATGCCCTGACCAGAGCAAGGTCCACGTCGGATCGGGTGGGTCGGAAGGGTCGCTCTGAATATCCTGCACCCAGACCAGCTCGCACCGTGAGCTCGGGACCTTCTCCAGCATCACGGTAACGATCCCGCCTTCGTAGTCGAGCATCGCCGCCTCCGATTCGCCCAGCTTGATGCTGTTGACGCAATCGAAGTTGCGAGGCAGATAGAGCCTCATATCGTCGAACATTGCGCGATAGCTCTTGGCAGCGTTTATCCACGGCATCCAGAGCGTCGCGATTAGAAGCCAGACCAGCGTCACCCCAAGCGCGCAAGTTACAACGCTGGCGATGCGACTGCGAATGACTCGCGGGCAAACGAGTGCCCAGGCAATGGTCGCCACCGCGGCCAGCACGACCACGAGCGGCTTGGCCCGCGGCTCGAATTCCAGCGGCAGCCAGTCGCCGAGCGGAAGCCACGCCGGCGTCGACCCGGTAACCGCGATTGCGAGGCACAGGCCCCACAACGCGATAGCAGCCAAGCCGAACAAGGCATACCCGGTTACGGCAAGACGGTGCTGCAACTTGCCCGGCAACGACGCTGCGTCTGCCGCCGCGAGCAGCGACATCGGGAGTAGCGCTGGCAACAGGTAGAGGGCCCGCATCGATCCGGCGACCGACAGCGCCGCGACGATGACCATCGTCAGCACCACGCAGAACTGCAATGGTCGGTCGTCATGCCATCCAGCGCGACGTCGCCACACCGCCCATGCCGCGAACGGCAGCGCAGGGAAGGCAAACCACGGCAGTGTCTTGGCGTAATACCAGGATTCGGGGCTCGCGCCGAGATCCGCGAATCCGAAAAACCGTCCCAGGTTTTGTTGCCAGAACCATTCATCGAACAGATCAGGCGCGCGCAGGTACAACGCTGCCGGCCAGATGGCCATCCACGGCAGGCATGCGAGGAATGCGAGAGCGAGAGCGCGTGCATAGGTGCGCGTTCGCCAAGTCCGGAACAAGAGCGGCAGCAGCAACGCCGTCAAGCCCAGGCAACCGGGTGCGAGTAATCCTTTGGCGAGAAATCCGAGGCCGGCACCGGTACCAAGCAGGAAGCCTCCCCGGATCGGCCGGTCGGTGAGCGTGGCGAATCCGAGGAGCGCAACGGCGAAGCCGGCGAGCAGCGCCACGTCGACGACAAGCAGATGTGCGTGCAGTACCAGCCCGAAGGACCCCATAAGGATCAGGACCGCCGTCGCGCCAGCATGCGCGCTCCGCGGCCATGACCGTCGAGCCGCGAGCGCCAGGCAGCCAAACGCGATCGACGTCCATAGCGCGTTGGCCAGCCTTGCTGCTTCGTGCAACGGCAATCGACCTGCGAACAGATCCGCAGAGGCTTCGGCCACTGCGAAGTACAGGGGCGGCTTTTCCAGGAAAGGCAAGCCTGCCGAACGGGGGACGATCCAGTCGTGCGTTCGCTCGAGATGGGCGACGATGCTGGTTACATAGGTTTCGTCCTGCTTCCAGGGATCGTGTCCGACGAGTCCCGGAAAGATGTAGATGACTACGAGCAGCAGTAGTAGGAAGTGGCGGTAGCGTGCTGCCTGTCCCAGCCTGGCGCCGGGCGACGAGTCGACTGTTACTGCACTGCTGCGTAGCCAGGTCGACGGTTCAAGCATAAACCCCATGATTGAACACGAAGACATTCTCGCCGCGGTACAAAAAATCCACGGCGAGATCGCTTATCGCGCGCCGGAAGTTGCTGGAATTGGACGTGCCCGGCAACAGCCAATCGTGCAGCTCGATCACGATGACCGCAAATTCGCCGACCCATGAAAGATTGTCTCGGAACAATTCGGCTTCGCCGCCCTCGATGTCGATCTTGCACAGAAAAGGTCGCATGCCCGACGCCTTGCGGTCGTCGACGATGCTGGCGGCCGAGTACAACGGCACGTGACAGCCGTTGCCAGTCGGCCGGACCTGGTATGACCATTCTCCCCCGCCGGGGTCATGCAGGAATCCTTCTCCCTCGTGCGAGCTGATCGCTCCTTCCAGCAAGTTGTAGTTGAGGCCGTGGCAGTTCTTCCGAAGCAGCTCGCAGTTGTTCCTGTCCGGCTCGATCGCGACCACGTGGCTGCCGGGAAAATTGCTGGCGAACCAGACTGTACTGGCGCCGATGTTCGCGCCGGCGTCGATGATCAGCGGCGTCGCCTTCTGCTCGATCAGCTTCGCGTAATACGCCCCCAGCAGCGTGCTCTGGCGAAATATCCGCATCTCGTAGCATTTCTTGGACAGGACCTGCTCGATGACTGACCGGTCGGATTTGCTCGATTGCCGGAAAAAAAACATGCGGCTCGAATTGTCGATCGACAATCGAATGACATCGAGCTTTGCCGCATACGCGGCGTCGACCACTTCCATATTCGCTTGTCCACAGCAAGGCGACCGGTTTCGCGCGGTGCCCGGGCGACCGATGCGCGTTTGTCTCTTCGGGATGAAGGCTGTATGCGGGGTCGCACGTCGGACCCTGTGCAGCAACGCAATGGACGGTGATATACCGACGTCACCGTTCGAATTCCGCGCCTGATCGATCGTACCTTCGGCGCCTTGCTTGACGCTGACAGCGGTCTGGCAGATGACTGACATGCGCGATGTTGATGGGGTTCGCTCGATCCCAGTTGAAGGACCTCCAGGGACCATCTTGCGATCGACTGGTTGGTTCAGCAGAGTTACCTTCCTTAATTACGCTGCCAGGGGAATACTGCCACCCGGTAACGCTTTCGTGCCGTTCTGGATGCCCGTCTAAAAGCATGAACACACATACTCGGCTCGACGTGCCCGGAGTGCCCTCTGTTTTGACGGTCATTATTCCGTTGCTCGTGGCAATCATTGCATACATTGTGTTCGCTGACATGTCCGACTCGGGCACGAACGCGATCGACTGGTGGCAGCAGTTGTTTGACGCTGCGCCGGCGCTATTGGTAGGCATCTTGTTCGAGGTATTTGTTTTGCTTCCATTGCGGGCATTGTTCGTCCGGACGCGCATCGGTGACGCCCTAATGTTCTTTGGCGTCAGCGCACTCGCTTGGCTCGTGCTAGGCGTTGCTATCCTGAGAGCGACAATTTCGCTACCGCGTCTTGACCTATGGGCGGACGCATCAATCATGGTGCCCGGGCTTGTACTTGCTGGAGTGTTCACCTTGATGTGTCGCACTGCATTGCGACGCTAACTTAAGCGAGTTGACGAACAATACTTGCGCAAAGGCTGACAGGAGCCTTGCAAATAACTGACTAAACCAAACTCACATGGCGTGGACTGCAACACGCGGCGAGTTCGCTGTGTTGACTTTCGCAAAAATATGCTCCATACGGAAGTCCGAATTCCGCAAGAGTAGTGCCCCGTACGAAAGCACAAAACTGGACCAGCAACATTCGGACACCTGGAGGAGAAAGCCATGGAAGCGGGACCCAACAGCAAGAGCTCAATCTTTGCTTCGCCGTGGACGCAGCTAGTCATTGGCATCATCTGCATGGCGAGCGTCGCGAACCTGCAGTACGGCTGGACACTATTTGTCAACCCGATGGACGCCAAGTATCACTGGGGCCGCGCATCGATCCAGATCGCCTTTACGATTTTTGTGCTTCTCGAGACGTGGCTTGTGCCGGTCGAAGGCTACTTGGTCGACCGATTCGGGCCGCGCTGGATTGTTGTCGTAGGCGGCATCCTGGTCGGACTCGCGTGGGCGATCAACTCGATGGCAAGCACGCTGACCATGCTCTACTTCGCCGCCGCGCTGGGCGGAATCGGGGCGGGCGGTGTCTACGGCACATGCATTGGGAACGCAGTGAAGTGGTTCCCAGGACGGCGCGGACTGGCGGCTGGGCTGACCGCCGCAGGGTTTGGTGCGGGGTCGGCACTGACGATCATACCGATCGCCGCCATGATCAAGACAAGCGGTTATGAGCGCACTTTCCTCACGTTCGGCGTGGCGCAGGGATTGATCGTCGTGCTTCTGGGATTCGCACTCTTTGCGCCACCCGCGAGCATGTTGGTTGCGCCGGCTAAATTGGCTCCGGGCGCCGGGAAACACCAGGCGACTCCCGCCGAGATGGTCAAGTCGCCCATATTCTGGCTCATGTATGTGATGTTCGTTCTGATGGGGGCTGGCGGCTTGATGGCTACCGCGCAGCTCGCGCTCATCGCCAAGGATTTCAGCGTCGCCGACATTCCGGTGAGCCTAGTTGGCTTGACACTTCCGGCGCTGACCTTCGCGCTTGCACTGGACCGCGTACTAAACGGTCTTACCCGCCCCTTTTTCGGTTGGGTTTCAGATCACATCGGACGGGAAAACACGATGTTCATCGCATTTGGGCTGGAAGGCATCGGGATATTGGCGCTGGCCAAATTCGGAACCGACCCGGTTAGCTTTGTCATCCTCAGCGGTCTCGTATTCTTCGCCTGGGGCGAGATCTACAGTCTCTTCCCTGCGACGGTGACCGACACTTTCGGCGCCCGTTACGCCACGACCAACACGGGACTAATGTATACCGCGAAGGGAACAGCGTCGCTGCTCGTCCCCCTCGGCAACGTGCTGATGGCAGCCACCGGTACCTGGCTCGCCGTATTTGTGATCGGGGCTTCGATGAATATCCTGGCAGCAGTGCTCGCACTGTTTGTCCTCAAGCCGATGCGCGCCGCGTATACGAGCAGGGCAGCAGCAGCCGACCTGGCGTCGGCTTCGCTGCGTGGCAGGCCGGCTACCTGAGCCTCGAAGCATGCGCGCGCCTCCTGCGCATCGATTTCCGGGAGGAATGGACCGGCACAGTTCGGTTAGTATCCGCGCATGAAGGTCTGCGTCTTCGGAGCGGGTGCCATTGGCGGCTTGCTTGGCGCACATCTTGCACGCGCCGGCGTCGAGGCGAGCCTAGTCACGCGTGGAGCGCATCTCGCGGCGATGCGCGCCAAGGGGCTGCGCCTCGAGGCAGACGGCAAGGCTTCAATCGCTCGCCTGAAATGCACCGACGAGCCTACCGAACTTGGCGCGCAGGACTACGTCATCATTGCGCTCAAGGCACACTCGATCCCGGCGGCAGTCGACCAGATCGTTCCGTTGCTGGGGCCAGATACATGCATCGTCACGGCAAGCAACGACATCCCTTACTGGTACTTCTATGGTATTGGGGGCAGGTTCTCCGGCATGAGACTGGCAAGCGTCGACCCCGGGGGAGGCAGTGGGACCTGCTGGGACCGGCGCGGGCAATTGGTTGCGTCGTCTTGCCGGCGGCCGAGGTCGTCTCCCCCGGCGTGATACGGCATGACCATGGGCAGACCTTCCTCATTGGCGAGCCCAGCGGAGAGACAACGATCAGGATCAAGCGCCTGCACGAGGCTCTCGTGGCTGGCGGGCTCAAGGCGCCGATTCTCGAGGATATCCGTGACGAGATCTGGCTGAAGCTCTGGGGCAACCAGTGCTTCAATCCGATCAGCGCGCTCACGCTGGCAACGATCGATGTCGTCACCGCCGATCCCGGGACGCGAGCGGTGTGTCACGCCATGATGCTGGAGGCGAAAGCCATTGGCGAGCGCCTCGGACTGCGTCTGCGCGTCGACGTCGAGCGACGCATCGATGGTGCTCACGAACTGGGGCCACACAAGATGTCGATGCTGCAGGACTTGGAGCGCGGCCGCCCGATGGAAATCGAGCCCCTCGTAGGAGTGGTTCAGGAGCTGGGCCACATCGCCGACGTCGCAACGCCAACGATCGACGTCGTCCTCGCGCTAATCCGCCAGCGCGCCCGTTACGCAGTATCTTCTTGAAGCGCTCGCACGCTGTTCGTCGCATTTACAAATTCGCAACGGCGAAGGCGCTCATTGTCACAACCTCCGCACAAGCCGCCTTGACGTTTCCTTCCTCAAAAGCGGATCGCCGCCAGCGTCTTCTTTTGGCCGAAAAGCACCGACAATGACTGCTCTGGAGCGCAATGCGCTACGACCGCTGTTGGCCGTGAGCAGCCTCTCGAGTGATCGGCTCAGAGCGAGCCCGCGGTCGTTCGGCTACAGATAGAATATGCCTCTGCTGTAATCCCGCCTCTTCCACTAAAGGATTTAAAATGACCATTTCCATGTATCAGGCGAGCGTTCCGCGTTTCGTCAACATCCTCGGCAACCTGTCGAACATCCTCGACAAGGCGCAGGCCCATGTCGACGCCAAGAAGCTCGACGCTGCCACGTCTGACCACCTATCGCCTGTTCCCTGACATGCTGCCGATGACCAAGCAGGTGCAGATCGCCTGCGATACCGCCAAGGGCGTGGTGGCGCGCCTGGCCGGGGTGGAGATCCCGGTGTACGAGGACAACGAGAAGACCCTGGCCGAGCTGAAGGCGCGCATCGCCAAGACTATCGCCTTCATCCAGACCGT
The DNA here is from genome assembly GCA_963697485.1 of uncultured beta proteobacterium. Taxonomy (GTDB): domain Bacteria; phylum Pseudomonadota; class Gammaproteobacteria; order Burkholderiales; family Casimicrobiaceae; genus PALSA-1003. The sequence continues at coordinate 250,570 of CAVOOD010000002.1, read as the reverse complement.
GACGCCAGCGCAGATCGACGGCACCGAAGACAAGGAAATCGTGATCAAGCGCGGCGACAAGGAAACCCACTACAAAGGCATGCAGTTCCTGCTCGGCCATGCGGTGCCGAATTTCTATTTTCATGTCACCACCACCTACAACATCCTGCGCCACAACGGCATCGAGATCGGCAAGCGCGACTACCTGGGCAATCCTTAGTCACCGCAAGTGCCTGCTCCAACCCGCGCTAGCACTTCCCGATCTTGGCCCAGCAGCACTCGGGATTTAGCAGCCGCACAAAACCGCAAGTAACTGCAATGACAGCAGCCCCGCCCGCGGGTTTGGTTGTATTCGCTGGTGGGCGACCGCCCGGGTTGGCCGTGAGCGGTCCGCCAACATTCACATTGCGGGGCAAGCCAGATAAAAAATTGAGAATCTACCTCTAAGACCACCCCCAAGCAACGTTGGTGGGCACCACGATTTGGTAGTCCGTTGCGAGCAAGGCAGTTGGAGCGCAGCGTGGGTGCGATGGTGCCCTATATGGAACCAAACGCTACCCCCATGCAAAAGTCCTGGCCCATGCCGGGGTCGGTCCCACTGCTCTCGGGGATAGGTAATCCGATTGCTGCTGAGCCGGATCAATCGCCTATTGCGGTCGTGTACGAGATATGTACGCGACGGTAGTGGGACCCCAGATTTAACCACGCAGGCGACCGCTCCTGGTCTGGCGACCATGGTTGGGCCGAAAGAGACTGGCCGGAGTCGACCCACTGCCGCCATCGAACTTTCTTGAAAGCGGTCATTGCGATGCGTTAGCCTGATCGCGGGAGCACTTCTCGCGGCGCCGTCTGCTGCCAGCGCTCAGCAGACGAAAACCTACCGCGTCAGAGTGGTGCTGCAAGGTGGACCGTATTACCAAATGGTCAAGGGGCTGCGGAGCGGGTTCAAAGAGTTGGGTTTGTAGAAGGAACCCAACACGTCCTCCACATCCTTGCCACGAAGGGAGATTGCGGGCGGCCGAGGCCAAAGCTCCGGTTTGCGCGTCATGGCTCACCGGTCTGTCTGGCGTGCCCAGAGAAAGTATATGTCTTCCCTGTTGTCAGTGATTTTTATGGAACGGATGAAGGCACTCTGTTCGAGGCGCTTTAGTGTTTCAACGGCATTCGTCCGCGGAGGACGTATGCGGCCAATGCGGTGAGCATCAAGCCCAGCGCCAAGAGCGCTAGGTGACTTAACGTCGGCACGGGCGCAATTTGTGCAACTTGGTCAAGCGTCGCCTGGAACGTGAGCGGAACGGAGGTGAATGTCAGCAACCCTGCGGCAGTCGGCGTGCTGTTGGCAAAATCCTGTGTCCCGGTCGTGGGGCCGATTGGCGTGGCAAGGCCGTAGGTCGCGGCCTGCCCGTTGTCAACGCCTAGCCAGGTTTGCGCCACCACAGTGCAAGTGCCATTCTCGAAGCCCCACCCTGGACCGCCTTGGAAGTCGAATAGAAAGTTTGGTCCGGTCGCGGTCGTGGTTCCGACGCCAGCTATCACGATCGTGACGCCCGTTAGGTTGACACATGGGGTCAACGCATCGATATTGACTATGTTCGCCGTATCCGCCGTGCCCGTGACCGTGACCTGAGCGTTGGTGAACGGTGTCGAGCCGAGGGTCCCAGTAGCTGGTCCGCTGAACACGTAGGTAATCGGTGCGCCGAACGCGGCAGGTGCCACAACACAGAGCATGACCATGCCGGCCATCGCCGTTCCGAGCCGCCTGCGCAACGCCGAGTAGCCGTTCATGGGTTCTTCCTCGCTTTAGTAACCGAGGAGATTCTAATCTGCGCCGCATCGGCGCTGCAAGGCTTTCCGCGGTTTTACGCAACCCGTGGTGGCGCATCTCGGGGAACGGCAGGAACGCAGTCCGTGGATGCACCTGTACGACACCGTGCGCGAGCCGCGCCACCCGAGCGCGTTCGTCACTATGAGCGCGGTCCTTGCGAGGCGTCCCTGACTAGGAAGGCGTCCCGCGTCTCGACGTTGGCGTTGAGCCCGCGAATCGCAGCCCGCGTTCAATCCCGCCGCGGTGACGCAATGGCCGCTTCTGGCCGGTCTGCGACCGTCAGTCTCGGCGGCCGCGACCAGCCAGACGCGACTACACCTCGGTCTGCTCGGCGATCTCCAGCGCATCGTCGACTTCGATTCCGAGATACCTGACGGTGCTTTCAAGTTTGCTGTGGCCGAGCAAAAGTTGTACGGCCCGGAGATTCCTGGTCCGCCGGTAGATCAGCGTCGGTTTGGTGCGCCGCATTGAATGGGTGCCGTAGGCCGCTGGGTCAAGCCCAATCGACCCTACCCAGGACCCGACGATCCGGGAGTACTGCCGGGTCGATAGATGGGGCGACTCCGTAACGCGGCTCGGAAAGAGGAACTGCTCCGGCTTCAGACGGGCCGCCGTGATCCAGGCCGCGACCGCGTCCCGGGTTTGTTCGGTAATTTCGAATTGCACCGGCCGCTGGGTCTTCCTCTGCATGACAATTGCGCGGGCGGCGACATGACTGCCCTGGACCACATCATGGACGCGAAGCGCGACCAGATCGCACCCGCGCAACTTGCTGTCGATGGCGAGGTTGAACAGCGCGAGTTCTCGGGCTCGATGATCCAGTTGCAGCCGAATCCGGATTGCCCAGATCTCTTTCAGCTTCAGCGGGGGCTTCTGACCAAGCAGCTTGCCCTTATTCCACGGTGATGCACGCCTCGTAGTCGTCGCAGCGGTATCCATGAACTGCTCCTCTGTTGAGCGAAAGGAGCTTCATGTTGATCTCGACCGACGGGCGCTTGTCGACCCGAAGCGGACATTTTGCCGCCTACACGCCCTGGCTTAGCGGCGGGCGCACGACACTCGGCCGCCGTAACTACTCATGGTCTTTAAGGAGCCGTCGCTCACGGCATGGACTTCGTAATATGCGAGCACTCCCGCACGAGCTCAGGTCAGGACCAGCGCATCGTCTAGACGACCACACCGAACGCGGCGCCCACAACGCCGGTCAATGCCATCGCGACTGCTCCCCAAATGAGAACCCGTAACGCGCCTGCAATAATCGGGGCGCCACCGGCGCGCGCAGCTGCTGCACCGAGCATCGCCAGGAACACAAGCGAGACCACAGCCGTGATCGGGATGAGCGCAGGCCCCCGGAGCACGAAAGCCGGCATGAGCGCCACAATACCGCCGGCCGCGAAACTGATCGAGGACATCAGCGCTGCTTGGAACGGTCGCGCGGAAAGGTCCGGCGAGATTCCGATGTCATCGCGTGCGTGCGCGGCGAGCGCGTCGTGTGCCATCAACCGTTCAGCGACACGGTTTGCCAGTTCTGGGTCGAGGCCACGGCGCACATAAATTTCGGCCAGTTCGACTTGCTCGTTACCATACTCGTGCTTGAGCGCATATTTCTCGACTTCGAGATCAGCGCGTTCGGTGTCGGCTTGTGAGCTAACCGAGACGTATTCCCCCGCACCCATTGACAGCACTCCGGCAACTAGACCAGCAACGCCGGCGACCACTATTCCGTGCGGGTCGGTGTGCGCCGCCGCAACGCCTAAAACGAGACTGGATATCGACAGGGTGCCGTCGTTCGCACCGAGCACACCCGCACGTAACAACCCGGAGCGATGCGTGCGATGGACGTGTGGTGCCATTTTCAGCCTTTTGAACTTGATGACGGCTCCGAAAGGCCCTTCCGGAGCGACATGTACCGTCTCCGTCATGGAGGAAGGCCCGACTATCGCCTAACGGCGCGATCTGCCTAACACTGCCCTGCGCCGCCTTCATCTGATAAGCAATGGCGTGAAGGTCAAGCGTCTGCGCCATGTCTTCTACCCCTTCGCCGTAGCCACTAGAGTTTCATCAACCATCGCGCCACAGGATGAACAAAGCGCGACTTCTTAGCATGCGCCCAGCCCACCCAAGTGTCCGCTTTGGTGAAACTTCTCGACGGTCCGCTCCTGGCCGATAGCGGCCTGGCGCAACAGTCCGCAATCGGCCATTCGCGTCCGACAACTATCTCGGCCCAATCCGCCGTTAAGCGAGGACAGACGTGACCGAGCGGGACATTTGTATGCCGGGCGCATTGGCGCCCGCAACGGTCGATGCCTCGAGCGATCGCTGCTGGATCGCCTGTACCCAGTGGTGCAACGCGTCGAGTTCAGCCGGCGCAGCGCCGCCTGACAACGACGCACGCGCGTGTCGGCGCTTCGGTAGCAGCGGTCGCGTTTCATTGTTTTCGTTACGGTAACATGCAGGCGAAGCATCGGTTCGGAGCTGGCTGGCAGTCCGGGGTGCGGCTGACCTGAGACTGACGGCGCCTGACAAACCATCCAAACTTTCGAATAGGCGATGAAATTCCGAGGCCGGCCTGCAATGGCTTCCCGCGTCGCATTCCGCAAAACGGATCTATGCCTGTTGGACCAGTTTGTCGCCCTGGAAGCGGCGGACGTTGCATCCTGGCCTCGGCGCTAGGGGCGCGCAATCTCCGCGGCCGTGCTTGTTTACCCACGCCCCGGGGCGATTCACATTCCTTTGGCTTTGCGCAATTTCTTCTCTCCCCTCTGCGGCAGCAGCAGGATGCACGCAATAATGAAGACCGCAAGAGCGGCCGAGGCAGTGTAGCGGCTCCAGGCAAGGCCTCCGCTGGAAATCGGCTTGTCCATTAGATCGCCTACGGTGGCACCGAGCGGTCGCGTAAGGATGAAGGCCGCCCAGAACAATATGGTGTGGGACACGTTCGTCCAGAAGTACGCTGCTGCGACCACCGCCAAACCAGCGGCGAAGACAAGCGCTCCGCCCTCGTAACCAAGCCCGAACCCGGTCTTGCTGTCTGCCACCCAATCACCGAGCGCAGTACCCAAGGTTTGCGAGAACATGATCGTCGTCCAGTAGAAGATCTGAGCCTTCCGTGACTCAAGATTTTTGATCGAGACCGAGCCGAGCGACCGGTACCATAGGCCGAGCGATGCTATGAGCAGAACGAAGAGGATCAACGAACCTCCAAGGTAGCCAATGCCCAAAGAGCGGTCCACAAAATCGGCCAGCGTCGTACCGAAGGTCGTCGTGGCGACGATCACGGCCCAGAACAGAAAGGGATGAAATCGCTTCGCGGCAATCTGCGCACTTACCGCGATCACAAAGATCGTGGCGAAGATCGCGCTTCCGACAAGGTACCCCAGGTTCATCGACATCGTCACCGCGTCACCGCCGGTTTCACCCAATGTGGTGGCAGCGATCTTTATGATCCAGAAACCGAGAGTGACCTCGGGAATCTTACTCAGGTTTTTTTCCGCAATCTTGGTCATCCTGACTTTTCCTTGTTTGTCGTGAATTGCATCTGCAAACATCCATCGACGCAATCGCTCGCTAGCCAGCAGGCGCCGTCACCCTTTCAGAAACCCAATTGATCTCGGACCGGACGTCGTGCACCCCCGCGAGCCTGCTGTTCGTCCCGATCAAAAGCAAATGTCCTGCCACGCGCGTCGCCGATGCCTACTGTCGGGCACAGGCCTTGCATTCAAGAGGCGCGGGGCCACACGAAGTCGCCCCTGCGGTCGCGCTCGTAAAAGACGCCGGTAGAATTTGCAACGGATACCATTTCAAACGAGGCTTGGCCTCCTGAGCGGTTAGATGATTGCTGCACCGTCTTCGGGAGCGGAGGTATTCGCTCAATGCGACGCGCGATGGATGTTTTGTGAAGCGCCTAGTTGCGATTGCGCTGATTTCAGCGGTCCTCATCTCGCCGGGAACCTTCGTTCATGCTAAAGCAGCCGATTTGGTGGCTGAGTTGCCCGAATCATCACCGAGCTCCCCACCTTTAGAGACCGACGATCCCGGGACGCCGGGGCGCCAAGGCTATGAGATCAACTTCATCGTCAACTGTGACAAGGCAAATTCAAATCGGTCTTGCCAGACCGGTGTCGATGCGGCCTTCGGACTTGGCGATAAAGCCCAATTGCGAATATCCAAGTCGATAGTCGAGGAGAGGATTGCCGGCGAGGCCGCATTGAACGGCCTCGGACCCACTGACATAGGCATCAAATATCGGTTTTATGAAACGGAGGGTTGGAAGCTCGGCATCTTCCCCAGCATCGATTTGGACGACGGGGCTCGCCGACGCGAAACGGATGGCACGTTAATCGAACGCGACGGACGCTCGGTATACCTTCCGATTATTATCTCCAAAGACATGCCTATCGCCGGCGGAGTTTTTACGCTTGTCGGGAATGCCGCTTGGCGACAAAACCTTGAGCACCCGGCGAATGATGCGATCTTCGTTTCTCTGGCCGTCGGTCGGGCGATCGACGAAACGTCGCGGCTAATGGCGGAAACGGTAAGCGAATGCAACTCACGCTGGCAACATTGCCGAAACGACGTCCGCGTGGGTTACGTCCACGCGATACTCAATCCACTTTCCGAAAAATACCAAACGTCATTTTTCGGTTCGCTAGGGGTTGGTCGGAATGCCGACAAGCAATTCACCGAGACGATCCTGTTCGGCATTAGCGTGGCGAAAAAACCCGGGTAAGCAGCGCTAATGCCCCTACTTGAAACGGTCGTGTCTTACGTAAAAATAGGCGATTCGTCCATAGATTGACTTGATCGCACGTCCAATGCTTCCATTCGTGCGAACTCGACTTGTCGAAAGGAACTACCAACGAGGCTCTCTGCTCCCATCACGGGCTACTGACCGCTTTCGACGGCGGATTCAACTGGTCGATGCAACACACTAGACGCCATTGCGGCGGAAGGGGTGTTGCAGATGAAGAAGAGACCGCGGATTTACTACTCGGCCAGCCAACGGGCCCTCATCTGGGAGCGTTGGCGGAAGGGTGAGACGCTTCACCAGATCGCCCGGTTGTTTGACCGATACCATTCGTCGATCCAACGCATCGTGGCGGAGTCGGGCGGGATACGCCCAACCGAGCGGCGCCGATCGCGATTGGCATTGACCCTGATCGAGCGAGAGGAGATCTCTCGCGGCGTTGTGGCAGGCAAGTCGATCCGGGTGATCGCGGCGACGCTGGGCCGGGCGCCGTCTACTATCAGTCGCGAGATCCGACGCAATGATGGCCCGCAAGGCTATCGGGCCAGCCAGGCGGATCAGGCGGCGTGGGATCGAGGCCAGCGCCCGCAGGTCTGTAAACTTGTGCAGAATCGAGCGCTGGCCCACCTCGTGGCACATAAGCTTCGCCTCGAGTGGTCGCCTGAGCAAATTGCCGGCTGGTTGAAGCGTGCCCACCCTGATGACGAAGCCTTTCAGGTGTCCCACGAGACGATCTATCGTAGCCTGTTCATCCAGGCGCGCGGCGCTCTGAAGAAGGAGCTGATGGCCCACCTGCGGCGCACCCGAGGTACGCGTCGCTCGCGACACCATACGCAGAAGACCAGCATCCACGGCCAAATCACTGATGCGATATCGATTAGCGAGCGTCCCCCTGCGATCGAAGATCGCGCGCTTCCTGGACACTGGGAAGGTGATCTGCTGTTCGGCAGCAAGAACAGCCAGATCGCGACGCTCGTTGAACGTCAATCGCGCTACGTGATGCTCGCGAAGGTCGGCAAGAAGGATACTGAGACAGTCGTGAATGCGCTGATCAAGCACGCCCATAAGCTGCCGGACGAGCTGTACCGATCGCTGACTTGGGACCGCGGCAAGGAGATGGCAGACCACCGACGCTTTACGCTGGCCACTGACATCAAGGTCTACTTCTGTGATCCCCGAAGCCCTTGGCAACGTGGGTCGAATGAGAATGCGAATGGGCTATTGCGGCAGTATCTGCCCAAGGGAATCGACCTCTCCGCGTATTCGCAAGCGAAGCTCAACGCGATCGCTAGGCGCCTCAACGAACGACCGAGAAAGACGCTGGACTACGAAACGCCAGCACAGCGATTTCATGAAGCTGTTGCGTCGACGGGTTGAATCCGCCGCCGAATTCGGTCATTCACTTTGGTCGAGTCGGGCCGACGGGAACGGACTAACGATCGGTGGGCAATCCACCTTCGCGACCGACTCGTTATGAGGCCGGGGCGCGAGCCACCGGCCGAGGGACCCGAAGCGGTATCGGCCGAGAATGCGACTCGGCGCCGGAGACCGACGACTCGACCGTTGATCTTCGTCGATGGCGGACGAGGCCGAGGCGAACGGCGACCACCTCACCATGTAGCGATCATCGCGACCACCGCCGCGGCCATCGTTCCGGTCGCGAGCCATCCCAGCGCCTTCAGCGGCCGCGTCACCGTGAACGAGCCCATGACTTTGGGGTCGTCGGCCAGCAGCATCATCACGACCATGATCGGCACGGCGATGACGCCGTTGATCACCGCCGCCCAGAACAGCGCCCGGATCGGATCGATCGGCGAAAAGTCGAGCGCCACGCCGCCCAATGTCGCCAGCGCGATGATCGCGTAGAACTCGCGCGCCTCGAGCAGCTTCAGGTCGAGGCCGCGCTTCCATTCGAACGTCTCGGCGACCGCGTATGCCGCCGATCCGGCGAGCACCGGCACGGCGATCATTCCGGTGCCGATGATCCCCAGCGAGAACAGCACGAAGCTGAAGTCGCCCGGCCAGCGGACGCAACGCCTCGGCGGCTTGCGCGGAAGTCTGGATGTCGGTGATGCCCGCGACGTTCAAGGTCGCGGCCGTGCCCAGGATGATGCAGAAGGCGACGATGTTGGAGAACGCCATCCCGAGGTAGGTATCGATCTTGATCCGCTGCAGGTGCTCGACCGCGCCTTCGGGCGCGTGCGCCAGCGCGCCGGCGGCCGGATCGGCGTTGAGCTCCTCGACCTCCTGCGAGGCCTGCCAGAAGAACAGGTACGGGCTGATCGTCGTGCCGAACACGGCGACGATCGACCGTCAGATATTCGGCGGTCAGCGCGAAATGCGGCGCACCGCGTGCGCGGCGCACTTCGCGCCAGGGGATATGTATCGTCAGCACCAGGACGACGTACGACAGCAGCGCCAGGTCAGCCACTTGAGGTAGCGAACATAGCGCTGGTACGACAGGAACACCTGCAGCAGCAGGCAGCGTGACGCCGATGACAGACCGCATGCGCGTGCGGCGGTCCGCCGATGACCAGGCTGCAGCGCCTCGCCCATCGCGGCGATGTCGGCGGCGATGTTGATCGTGTTGGCGAAAACGAGCAGCGCGACGATGCCGTACAGGATCGGTCGCGAAAAATGCCGGCCGATGTTCGACGCGAGGCCATGTCCGGTGACGCGCCCGATCCGCGCGCTGACCAGCTGGATGCCGACCATCAGCGGGTAGGTGAACACGACCGCCCACAGCGTCTGAAAACCGAACTGCGCGCCGGCCTGCGAGTAGGTGGCGATGCCCGACGGATCGTCGTCCGCGGCGCCGGTGATCAGCCCGGGTCCGAGCTTGCTCGCCCATCCGCGAAATCTGCGTATCATCGTCGTTCCCTGGCTCCGGCCGGGCGAGTATAGCGGAAGCGGCACCTAGCGACGTCCGCTTCCCGCCAGAAGTGTCGGCAAAAAAAAGCCCCGGTCGTCTGACCGGGGCCTTCGCCAAACGTGCGCTCGATCGAGCGCGTTTATTTGCTTCGCTACTTCCAGTCCGACTCGATATCCCGCTCCTTGTTATCGCGCAGGAATATGAAGCCGATGACCACGGTCATCAGCGCGACGACGATCGGATACCACAGCCCGTAGTAGATGTCGCCGCTCGCCGCGACCATCGCCGTCGCGAGCAGCGGCAGCATGCCGCCGAACCAGCCGTTGCCGATGTGATAGGGCAGCGACATCGACGTGTAGCGGATCCGCGTCGGGAACAGCTCGACCAGGAACGCGGCGATCGGCCCGTACACCATCGTCACGTAGATCATCATGATGAACAGGATCAGCAAGGTCATCGGCCAGTTGATCTTGGACTTGTCCGCGGTCGCCGGATAGCCCGCGGCCTTCAGCGCGGCCGTGTACTTCGCTCTCGTCCGCAGCCCTTGAGCTCGGTGTCGCCGATCTTGGTGACGACGGTGTCCGCGCGAGCCCGCCGGCAGGTCGGTCGACGTGAACGACAGCCCGGACTTGGTCAGGAAGTCCTTCGCCTTGTCGCAGTCGCTGAACTTCGACCACGGGCCGACGAAGATGTGGAAGTTGCAATCCTTCGCCGCGACGGTGATCGGGTTGGCGGTCTGGAACGTCTCCAGCGCCGGATTCACGTAATGCGTCAGCGCCTTGAACAGCGGGAAGTACGTCAGCGCCGCGATCAGGCAGCCGGCGAGGATGATCTTCAGCCGGCCGATCTTGTCCGACAGCGCGCCGAAGACGATGAAGAACGGCGTGCCGATCAGCAGCGAGATCGCGATCAGCGTGTAGGTCGGTCGCGCCGTCGAGCTTCAGCGTGATCGTCAGGAAGAACAGCGCGTAGAACTGGCCGGTGTACCAGACCACGCCCTGACCGGCCGTCGCGCCGAGCAGCGCGAGCAGCACGTACTTGTTGTTCGGGTACTTGAGGAAGCTGTCGCGCAGCGGCGCCTTCGAGCCCTTGCCCTCGGCCTTCATCCGCTGGAACACCGGCGATTCGTTCAGCTTCAGCCGGATGTAGACCGAGAAGATCAGCAGGACCAGCGAGACCAGGAACGGCAGCCGCCAGCCCCAGTCGGCGAACTGCGCCGGCGTCATCCAGCCGGTGAAGCGGCAGAGGTAGATGACGATCAGCGAGAGGAACAAGCCCGAGCGTCGCCGTGGTCTGGATCCAGCCGTGTCGTAGCCGCGCTTGATTCTGCGGCGCGTGCTCGGCCACGTAGGTCGCCGCGCCGCCGTACTCGCCGCCGAGCGCCAGGCCCTGCAGCAGCCGCAGGCGACACCAGCAGGATCGGCGCCAGCCAGCCGATCGTCTGGAAGGTCGGCAGCAGGCCGACGGCGAACGTCGAGAAGCCCATGACGACGATCGTGACCAGGAACGTGTACTTGCGGCCGACGAGGTCGCCGATGCGTCCGAACACCAGCGCGCCGAACGGCCGCACCAGGAAGCCCGCCGCATAGGTCGGCGAACGCCGACAGCAGCGCCGCGGTCTCGTTGCCCTTGGGGAAGAACAGCGCGGCGAAGAACGGCGCGAGGATCGCGTACAGGTAGAAGTCGTACCACTCGAAGACCGTGCCGAGCGACGACGCGAAGATGACTCGCCGTTCTTCGCTCTTCGAGGCGAGCTGTACGTGCGCAATCGGACGACTGGCTGTACTCATCGTTGCTTCCTCCTGAGGTAAAAGACTTGCCAAGAACGCTGGCGACCTGGCGGCGGGTGCCGGGCTTCTTTGAGCCCTGGTCCCGTCACGACCACTACCGGCCGCGTACGATCCTGCGAAGCTTAGGGAAACACCCGGCGAAAGGCAAGCTATAACCGCGATGCCCGAGCTTGGCCCTCTGCGGCGGCCAGCAATTATTGCCGGTTGGATGGGAGGCGAAAGCCGAGCTTGTCGTTGGCTACAACGAACAGCGCCGGCGGGAGCAAGCGCGAATGCAAGGTCGCCGAGATCTGACTATCGGGCCGTGCAGAGCGGCAATTCCAGCGCCTGCAGCACGTCGCCGGTGCGCGCATTTTCGGCCAGGACCACGACCGACAGCGGACCCTGATCCGCAGGCAATGCGAGGCTCAACTTGTTCGAGCCCGCGCCCGACGAGTCCAGCGCAACGGCCTGACGCCACTGCCTGACCACATGATCGTGATGCAATCGCTTGCCGGCATTTTCGCCGGCCTTGACGTCGCTCGCGAGGCCGCTTTGCACCAGCGCCAATGCAATGACGGCATCGGCGCGTTCGCGAGCATCGGTCACCCGCACGCTGAGATCGACATCCACGATGTTGCCATCGCGCGGATGCGCGGCGAGGTCGAGCACGGCGCGCGCGGGCCGGGCGTTGATCGACGCGATCGCCTGGTCGAACGCCGCGCCCGCCTGCCATTGCGGAAAGTCGCGGCCCTGCAGCAGGACCTGCGGCGTATAGACGAATTCACCGCCGGAGCGCGCCGACTCCTCGCGCTGCCGTTGACTGAATCCGGCGCTGCCGAACCGGTCCTTCCAGCCGAGCCGGTCCCAGTAATCGACGTGCAGCGCCAGCGCCACTGCGCGGTCGCCGAGCTTCTGCTTCGACAGCGACGACAGCCAGCGATCCGCCGGCGGGCAGCTGTCGCAGCCCTCAGACGTATAGAGCTCGATCAGCGCCGTCGAGTGGTTCGGGCTGTGCGCCCGGCAATCGGCATACGCCGTCGCAGTCAACGCCGGGATCAACGCGGCGGCGACCAGTGCGCGCCAGGCCAGATGCATGTTCGCCCTTTCATGACGGTGTTGGATCCTTGGTCGATGCCGGCGTGCCGGTGCTTACGGCGCCTTCCATCCGGCGCTGCTGCGGTCGCCTCTGCGTATGCTAGCATCGCCGGACCGTGACGAACGCAGCTGCCGCCGCGGCACTTCCGGACCGCATGAAAGGTTAAAACCATGGGCTTCTTCAGCATCATCGGAACCATCATCGTCGGATTTATCGTCGGCCTGATCGCCCGCGCGATCGTGCCGGGTGTCGACGCGCTGGGCTTCTGGCTGACCGACCGGCTTGGGCATAGCGGGATCGGTCGTCGGCGGCGTCGTCGCGGGACTCATCTGGAAGTCGCCGGATGGAAAATTTCATCCGGCAGGCTGGGTTCTGTCGGTGATCGGCGCTGCGGTGCTGCTGTGGGCATACAACCGGTACGCACGCTAGACCCGCAGCCCTGACTGTCGCCGGACCGGGGCCGGAATGCAACTGCAAGCTATCGTCTTTCGCAGTAGTTCGCCTGCGATGGTCGATAATCGCACCATATTTCGATAATCGCCCTTGACGATCAAGTCCTCGCTGCTTCTACACTACGTTCGATATTCGAACAATTGTGCGTTAATCGCACATCGGAGGAGAGCGATGGGCGCAGGACGGGCGGCGAGCGATTGCGGCGGGCGGCGGCGATGACCACCGCCGTCGCAGTCGGCGCGAGCGTCGCCGGCGAGAAAATTTCTGGTCGGGCTGATCGGCGAGGGGATCCAGGGATCGCGTTCTCCGGCGCTGCACGAACACGAGGCACGCCATCTCGGGCTCGCGGTTCATTATCAGCTGATCGACCTCGCCCGCGACGGGCGAAGCGCGTCGGACCTGCCGCGATTGCTCGACGCTGCGCAGGCCGTCGGGTTCGCCGGCGTCAATATCACGCACCCCTGCAAGCAGGCCGTGCTGCCGCTGCTCGACCGGCTTTCGGCCGATGCGCAGGCGATCGGCGCGGTCAACACCGTCGTCTTCCAGCGACGGCAAGCGCGTCGGTCACAACACCGACTGGTCGGGCTTCGCGACGCCGTTTCGACGCGCTCTCCCCGACGTCGCCCTCGACCACGTCAGCCTGCTCGGTGCCGGCGGGGCCGGAGCCGCGGTCGCGCACGCGATTCTTACGCTTGGGCGCGCGGCAATTGTCGCTTGTCGACCCGGACGCAGCCAAGGCCGAGGCGCTTGCCGCCAGTCTGCGCGCGCGTTTCGATGGGCGCACGGTGCAACACGTACGCGACGTCCGGGCGGCGATCGCCGCGTCCGACGGCGTCATCAATGCGACACCGATCGGCATGACCGGCCATCCGGGCACCCCGGTCGATCCGTCATGGATCGAGCGCCGGCAATGGGTCGCCGAGATCGTCTATTTTCCGCTGGAGACCGAATGGTTGCGCGCGGCGAGGGAACGCGGCTGCCGCAACCTCGACGGCGGAGGCATGGCAGTATGGCAGGCAGTCGGGGCATTCGAGCTGTTCACCGGGCATGCTCCGGATGCGCAGCGCATGGAGCAACACTTTCGCAGTATCGTTTCTTAGCGGCAGTTTCTTCTGGAGGAGACAAGATCATGGTGAAGTTCAAATGGGTAGCGGCAGCATGGTCGGCCTGAGTCTGGCCGGCGCGTCGCTGGCGCAGCAGGGCCCGGTGACTATCGTCGGCCTGATGGAGCTGTCGGGCACCGGCGCGACCGCCGGGACCAATTTCGACAACGGCGTCAAGCTCGCGGTCAAGGAGATCAACGCGGCGGGCGGCATTCTGGGCCGCAAGATCGAGTACACGACGATGGACACGCAATCGGCGCCGCAGACAGCCAAGGCGCTGGCGCAAAAAGCGGTCGACCAGTCCGCCTACGTCGTGATGGGCCCGGTGTTCTCCGGATCGTTCATCGTCAGCATGGCCGAGACCAAGCGCGCGGAGATCCCGAACTTCACCGGCGGCGAGGCGGCCAACATCACCGAGCAGGGTAATCCCTATGTTTTCCGCACGTCGTTCACGCAATCGACCGCGATGCCCAAGCTCGCGCGCTATATCAAGGACACGGTGAAGGCGAAGAGCGTCGCGATGATCTGGGTCAACAACGATTTCGGCAAAGGCGGCCGCGACTCGATGGCCAAGGCGCTCGAAGCGCAGGGCATCAAGGTCGCCGCCGACATCTCGACCGACCCGGGCCAGGTGGATTTCTCGGCCGCGGTCCTGAAGGCGAAGCAGTCGAACGCGGATGCGCTGTTCGTCTACACGAACGAGGAAGAGTCGGCGCGCGCTCTGCGCGAGCTGAAGAAACAGGGCTTCGACAAGCCGATCATCGGCGAGACGACGCTGACCGGCCAGAAGGTGATCGAGCTCGCCGGCGACGCCGCCAACGGCGCGGTCGCCCACGTCGGCCTGACCGTCGATGCGCCGCAGCCGGCGATCAAGGCCTTCGACGAGAAATTCCAGAAGGAATACAAATACAAGAGCGACCACAACGGGATGAAGGGCTACAGCGGCATGTACGTGGTCAAGGCGATCACCGAGAAGATCGGCAAGTTCGACGGCAAGGCGTTCGCCAAGGCGATGCACGGCGCGACGATCCGCGTCAAGGACGTCCCCGGCGTGCTGCTCGACGTGCACTTCGACGACAACGGCGACCTCGACCGCGAAAGCTTCCTGGTCAAGGTCGTCGGCGGGAAGCAGGTCGTGACCGCGACCCTTGCCGCCGGTGCAGCCGATTCCGTAAAGGCGAACGACGCGCGGCCGGATGCGAAACGCGTCCGGCCGTGCATCGTGCAGTGAGCTAACCGGAGGCAAGCGATGGCCGATCTACTGCAAATCATCGTCTCGGGAACCGCGGTCGGCGCGATCTACGCGCTGTGCGCGCTCGGCTTCACGCTGCTGTGGCAGGCGTCGGGAACGATCAACTTCGCGCAAGGCGAGTTCGTCATGGTTCCCGCGTTCGTCATGCTGTTCTTCCTGCACACAGCCGGACTGCCGCTGTGGCTCGCCTTCCTGCTCACCTGCCTGGTGGCGATGCTGCTGCTCGGCTATACGTTCAAGCGCGCGCTGGTCGATCCGCTGATCCGGCACGGCGTCATTCCGCTGGTGATTGCCACGCTGGGCCTTTCGATAGGCGTCAAGCAACTGGTCAAGGCGGGCGTCACCGCGCAAGCCGAGCCGTTCGACAGCCCGTTCCCGGATGGCCTGCTGGCGCTGGGCGGATTGAAAGTCTCGTACGCCGATCTGGGGACGCTGCTGCTTGCCGGCCTGATCGTGGTCGGCCTGCAACTGTTCCTCAATCGCACGGTCACCGGCCGCGCGATGCAGGCGGTCGCGCAGAACACCGATGCGGCCAAGGTGCTCGGCATCAACGTGCAAAGGATGGTGCTGTACACGTTCCTGATCAACGCGATCCTGGCCGTCGTCGCCGCGCTGCTGGTGACGCCGACCTACCTCGCGAAATTCGACATGGGCGAATCGATCGGCCTGAAGGCGTTCTACGCGGCGATCATCGGCGGCTTCAATCAGACGCGCGGCGCGCTCCTGGGCGGGGTCCTGGTCGGCGTGCTCGAAAACCTCGTCGGCGCGTATATCTCGCCGGCGTACAAGGAAGGCGTCGCGCTGATGCTTTTCCTGGTCGTCATCATCTTCCGGCCGGAAGGACTGCTCGGCAAGAGCGAGGAGCGCAAGGTATGAACAACGCGCAAAAGCTCGGGCTCGCGGTGCTGCTGGTGCTCTACGCGGTGCTGCCGCAATTCCTCAAGAGCTACGGCATCTACCTGATGACGCTTGCTGTGCGTCTACCTGATGGCCGCATTCGGCCTCAACCTGATCGTCGGCTACGCCGGGCAGATGTCGATCGGCCAGGCCGCGTTCTACGGCATCGGCGCCTATACGGCCGCCATCCTGATGACCAAGCTCGGCATGTCGTTCTGGCTGGTGCTGCCGATCGCGGCGATGCTCTGCTTCGCGGTCGGCCTGGCGCTGGGCTTTCCGGCGCTGCGCGTGCAGCATCATTACCTCGCGTTCGCCACGCTGGGCTTCAACGTGCTGGTCTTCCTGGTGATGCGCAACGAAGAGAAGCTCACCGGAGGAACATTCGGGATCGCCAATATCCCGCGGCCGACGCTGTTCGGCTATTCGCTCGACGGCGCCCTGCCCTTTTTCTATTTCGCCTATGCGTCGGTGATCATCCTGGCCGCGGTCTTGTGGTGGCTTTTGCGCTCGCCGTGGGGACGGGCGTTCGCGGCGCTGCGCGACAACCCGATCCGCGCCGAGAGCACCGGCGTCAACATCACCGCATACACGCTGCTCGCCTTTGCGATCGGTGCGGCCTGCGCCGGCATCGGCGGCGTCTATCTGTCGGCGCTGGTCAATTTCATCGAGCCCGGCCAGTTCCACCTGTCGGTCTCGCTGATGATGCTGCTCGCGGTGATCGTCGGCGGTTCGGGCCGCTTCTTCGGGCCGGTGCTCGGCTCGGTCGTCGTCATCCTGTTGCCCGAATGGCTGCGCTTCCTGCAGGACTGGTATCTGGCGATCTTCGGCTTTTCGGTGATCGTGCTGATGGTGTTCCTGCCCGGGGGGCTGCTTTCACTGGCCGACCGGTTCAAGTTCGGCCGGAGCGCGCAATGACGCCGTTCCTCGAAGTCAAGGACATGAAAAAGTCGTACGGCGCGATCAAGGCTGTCGACGGCGTGACCCTGTCGGTCGGCCCCGGCGAAATTGTCGGCGTCATCGGCCCGAACGGTTCGGGCAAGACGACGCTGTTCAACAGCATCCTCGGGCAGATCAAGCCGACCGCGGGCTCGGTCGAATTCTGCGGCGAAAACATCACCGGCATGTCGCCGCTCGAGCTGTCGCGGCGCGGCGTCGGGCGCACGTTCCAGACGCTGCAGGTATTCGTCAAGCTTTCGGTTCGCGACAACCTGATCGCCGCGGCGCAGGAGTTCAAGGGGACGATGCCCGGCCGGCTTTTCGCGAGTCCCGACGCGGGACTCGGACATCACGCCGACCAGATGATCGAGCTGTTCCGCCTGAAGCACGTCGCGAACCTGCCGGCGGGCAGTCTTTCGTACGGACAGCAGAAGCTGATCGACATCGCGATGGCATTCATGCCAGCGCCGCGGCTGGTGCTGCTCGACGAGCCGTGCGCCGGCGTCAACCCGAGCCTGGTCGACGAATTGCGCGCGCTGCTGGTCGAGCTGAACAAGACCCAGGGCGGCAGCTTCGTCGTCATCGAGCACAACATGGACTTCATCATGAAGCTGTGTCCGCACGTCATCTGCATGGTCGAGGGCAAGGTGCTGGCCGAAGGGCCGCCGGCGGCGGTGCAGGCGAATCCGCAGGTGCTCGAGGCATATTTAGGTAACTGAGTAGGTAACTGATCAGGAATCCGAGCAGGAAACTGAGGGCAAAAGCATGGCCGAATCCATCATCGAATTCGATCGGGTCGTCGCCGGCTACTCGCCGAGCGTGACGATCCTGAACGAGCTGACGCTCGACGCGCGCAAGGCGGAGATCACGCTGCTGATCGGGCCGAACGGCGCAGGCAAGTCGACGGTACTGAAGACGCTCTTCGGCATGCTCGTCCCGCGCAGCGGCGAGGTTCGCTTCGAAGGCAAGCGGGTCAACGGCAAGTCGCAGCGCGACCTCCTGGCCGAGGGCATCGCCTTCGTGCCGCAGGGGCGGAACCTGTTCGGCTCGTTGTCGGTCCGTCACAACCTCGAGCTCGGCGGCATCACTTTGCCTCGCGGCGAGCTTGCCGCCCGCATCGAGGAAGTGCTGGCGCGTTTTCCCCGCATCCGGGAGCGCATCGACAATCAGGCGTCGACGATGTCGGGCGGCGAGCAGAAGCAGCTCGAGGTCGGGCGTGCGCTGTTGCTGCGGCCGCGCGTGCTGCTGATCGACGAGCCTTCGATCGGGCTGTCGCCGAAGCTGGTGCAGGACGTGTTCGTTCTGTTGCGCGCGTTGACCGACGCGGGGACGACGGTGCTGATGGTCGAGCAGAACGTCCGCACCGCGCTGAAATACGCGAACCGTGCCCTGGTGCTTGAGATGGGTCGTCTGGCCCTCGACCGTCCGGCGTCGGAATTGCTGGGCGATCCCAATCTGAACCGGCTGTTCCTCGGCGGCCACGCTCCGTCCGCGAAGGCTGCCGCTGCGAATGCGTAGCGCTGCACGCCGCCGCATCCGCGGCGTCTAGCGCGATGAATCCGATCAACATCGCGGTCGCCGGCGCCGGCTTGATCGGCAGGCGCCACATCGAGCTTATCCGGGAGAGCGATTCCTGCGAGCTCGCGGCGATCGTCGATCCCGCGCCCGCCGCGGCGGACCTCGCCCGGGACTGCAGCGTGCCTCTCTACCGGACGCTCGCCGAATTGTTCGCGGCTCGCCGGCCCGACGCGGTGATTGCGGCGACGCCGAACGCACTGCACGCGCAGAACGGCATCGAATGCGCGCGCCACGGCGTCCCGGTCCTGATCGAAAAGCCGATCGCCGATTCGCTGGCCGACGCCGAGCAACTGATCGTCGCGGCTGAGCGCGCCGGCATTGCCTTGCTGGTCGGTCACCACCGCCGCCACAGTCCGATCCTCGCCAAGGCTCGCGAGATCGTCCGGGCGGGTAGGCTTGGGCGGCTGGTGGCGGTCGTCGGTAGCGCCCTGTTCTACAAGCCCGACAGCTATTTCTCCGAAGGTCCGTGGCGGCGCGAGCCCGGCGGCGGACCGATCCTGATCAACATGATTCACGAAGTCGACGATCTGCGCTCGGTCTGCGGCGAAATCGACGCCGTGCAGGCGCTTTCGTCCAGTGCGACCCGCGGCTTTGCGGTCGAGGATACGGTGACGATAGGCCTGCGCTTCGGCAACGGTGCGCTGGGCAGCTTCGTTCTTTCCGATACGGCGGCCGCGGCGCGAAGCTGGGAACAGACCTCCGGCGAAAACTTGAGCTACGCCCGCTATCCGGACGAGGATTGCTACCTGATCTCGGGTGTCGACGGCTCGCTGTCCGTGCCGACGATGCGACTCAAGACGGTCGTCGCCGAGCGCTCCTGGTGGCGGCCGATGAAGGAGGAGATCGTCGCGGTCGAGCGCGCCGACCCGCTCGCGCTCCAGCTCGAGCACTTCTGCGCGGTCGTGCGCGGCGAGGCGAGACCGCTGGTCGAAGGCCGCGACGCGCTGCAGACGCTGCGTGTCACGCTGGCGATCGCCGAGGCGGCGCGCACCGGCCGTATGGTCGCGACAACGCCGTAGTTATCGGCTGCGACCGGCCGCCCGACAGGCCGGTTTGATCGATCGCAGCGTCCGGTAGCGATAATCGTCGGCCATCGCAAGAAATTCGCCGCCCGAATTTCGGCGACGCGCAAATTGCCGACTGCCTATAATTCCTGCATGCCCAAGCTGCCTCCGGCCGAAACGATGTACCGCGCTCTGGCCGCGCGCGACCCCGCCTTCGACGGCATCTTCTACGTCGCGGTGAAGACGACGCGAATATTCTGCCGCTCGGTATGCCACGCGCGCACACCGAAGCGCGAAAACGTCGAGTTCTACGCCGACCCGCACGACGCGCTGTACGCCGGATACCGTCCGTGTCTGCGCTGCCGTCCGCTCGACCAGGGCAGGTTGCCCCCGCCGCTGGTCGACAAACTTCTCGCCGCGGTCGAAGCGGACCCGGCCGGCCGCCTGCGCGAATCGGATCTCGCCCGGATGGGCATCGAGCCGACGACCGCGCGGCGTGCGTTCCAGCGCTACTGCGGCATGACGTTTCACGCCTACCAGCGCGCCCGCCGCATGGGGCTCGCGTTGACCGGAGTGCGAGAGGGGAAAAGCATGCTGGACCTGCAGCTCGATCACGGTTTCGATTCGCCCAGCGGTTTTCGCGATGCGTTCGCCAGGATATTCGGCACCGCGCCGAGCGGCGCGCGCGCAATCGATTGCCTTTACGCCAAATGGCTGGAGACGCCGCTGGGCGCCATGCTTGCGCTCGCGAACGACGACGGATTGCACCTGCTCGAGTTCGTCGACCGCCGCGGCCTCGAGCGCGAAATTCGGGCCCTGCGACGCCGCGTCAGGCACCACGTCGTTCCGGGCGAGCATCGCTATCTCGATCAGATCGGTGCGGAGCTCGATGCCTACTTCGCCGGACGATCGCTGGTATTCGCGACGCCGTTGCGGCTCGAGGGCTCGCCGTTCCAGCTTTCGGTCTGGAACGCGCTGCTCGCGATTCCCTCGGGTTCGACGCGATCGTACGCCGACGTTGCCGCGACGATTCGACACCCTTCGGCCGTGCGCGCGGTCGGCCGCGCGAACGGCGACAACAAGCTGGCGGTTGTTGTCCCCTGCCACCGCGTCGTCGGCGCCGATGGCACGTTGACCGGGTACGGTGGCGGTTTGTGGCGCAAGGCCTGGCTCCTCGAGCACGAGCGCACGCATGCCGGCGGCCGCGGTCAGTCGACGTTGCCGGGCATCGAAAAATACCGGGTCGCGGACGCGATCGGCGCCTAGGGTTGCGGAGTATTCCGTGCGCATCCAGGATGTCGCGCGGCTGGTTTGCCTCGCCGCGCTCTGGGGCGGGTCGTTCGCGTTCATTCGCGTTGCCGTGCCGACGCTGGGCCCGATCTGGCTGGCCGAGTCCCGCGTCGCACTTGCATTCGCCGCGCTGTTTGCCGTCGCGCTCATCCGCCGTGACGTGCCATCGCTCGCCGCGCACTGGCGCGCGTATCTCGCGATCGGCACGGTCAACTCGGCGCTCCCGTTCGCACTGTTCAGCTATGCCGAGCTATTCATCTCCGCGTCGAACGCCGCGATCTTGAACGCGACCAGCCCGTTTTTTGGCGCGATCGTCGCCGCGGCGTGGCTACGTGAACCGCTGGGTGCGCGCAGATTGACGGGCATGGCTCTGGGCCTCGCTGGCGTGGCCTTGTTGGTCGGCTGGCAGGCGGAGCCCTTGTCCGCTGCGACCCTCGTCGCTGCGCTGGCCTGCCTTGCTGCGGCGCTCTGCTACGGCGTCGCCAGCGTCTACGCCAAGGTGCGTATGACCGGCATTCCAAGTTTCGCCATCGCGGTCTACAGCCAGCTCGCCGCAGCCATCGTCCTGGCGCCGGCGCTGCCGCTCGCGCTGCCCCCGGGCGCGCTCAGTCCTCTGGTCGCCGCCAACGTGCTCGCGCTGGCGCTGGCGTCGACCGCAATCGCGTATCTGCTTTACTTCCGATTGATCGCCGACGTCGGCCCTGCGCGGGCGCTTACGGTAACGTTTTTGATACCGCTGTTCGGCGTGCTGTGGGGGGTTCTGTTTCTGCGCGAACCCGTCGCGATCAACATGCTGTCGGGTTGCGCGCTTATCCTCGCGGGAACGTGGCTGGCGCTGCGCGATACACGGCTCCGGCCGCGTCCGCCGCGATCGGTCGATCAGGGATCGGCGTAAACGGTGACCGTGGTCGAGGCAATCCCGCCCCTGCCGTCGCTGATCGTATAGATGAACGTGTCGACGCCGACGAAGTCCTTGATCGACAGATAGACCAGGGTGTTGTTGTCACCGCGCGTCACCGTCCCGCGCGCCGGCTGGGTGAACGAGGTGATCGTCAACGGGTCGCCATCGGGATCGCTGTCGTTGGCCAGCACCGCGATCGCCACCGGCGTGTTCAGGTGTGCAGTCGCGAAATCGGGCTGTGCGCTGGGCGGATGATTGACCGCGACCACCGTAATGGCGACGGTCGCCATCGAGGTCAGGCCCTTCGGGTCGGCAATCGTGTAACTGAAGCTGTCCGGCCCGACGTATCCCGACGCCGGCGTATAGGAGATCTTGCTGCCGCTGATTGTGGCAGTGCCGTGCGCCGGCGTGCCGACTGCGACGATGGTGATCGGGTCACCGTCGGGATCGCTGTCGTTAGCCAGCACGTCGAGCGCGTTCGCCGTCGAGTTGCCGTTCACGGTGAACGTGTCGCCGACCGCATTCGGGGCGCGGTTCAGATAGCGCTTGTCGCCGGCGACGACGCTGCTCGTCTGCTGCTGCGTGCGGTAGACGTCGACCGATTGCTTGTGCTGCGCCGGGTTGTGCAGTGCCCGCCGCACCCAGGACGGCTCGCTGTCGATATATTCGCGCCGCCACTCGACCGTGGGCGCCGCAGGCGCCGCGGCGACCGGAGCCGGCGCGGCCTGCGGCCGCTCGGGCGGCAGCGTGACTTCCTCGGTCCGGGTCTCGTAGGTGACGAATTCAATGTCGACGCGGCGATTCTTCGGACGTCCTTCGCGATCGTTCGGGTAGCGCGGATTGGTAAGCCCCATGCCCTCGGCGAGCAGCCGATCGGCCGGCATTCCGCCGTCGATCAGGAACTGGCGGACGGCGGCCGCACGGCGTTCGGACAATTTCTGGTTGTACGCGGCGGTTCCGATGTCGCAGGTATGCCCGGTAATTCGGATGTTGCCTTCGTAACCCGAGGCTCTGAGACGCGCGAGCGTCTGCTCCAGCGCGGCTTTCGCATCGGGCCGCAGCACCGCCTTGTCGAAATCGAAAAAGGCATCGGATGCCATCGATGCGGTCGTCTTGACCAGCCGCTTTTCGACGCGGGCTTGCGCGGCCTCCGCCGGGGGGAAGCGACCGCCGCCGGAGTCCCGGCCGGCGCCGGAATCTCCACCTTGACGTCGCGATAAGCACGCGACGGCCGGTAGCTGTTGCCGCCGAATTCGTACCGGTACATAGCGGTCACCCGCTGGTCGTTTCGCGTCGGCTCGAGCTCGCCGTTCTTGTGATAGGCCTCGGCGACCAGCGCGATGCTGTGCGGCGTTCCGGCGAAATATTTTTCGATGCCGAGCGAAATCGTCGATTGAGACGCAGCGCTCTTGCCGATCTCGTAGTCGAAGCCGACCTGGACGCGGACCAGCTGCGCGTCGAAAAAGTGGCCGGCGCGCACACCGACGCCGTAGTCGTAGGCGCGCTCGAACAGCGTCGTGCGCACCGTCGTGAAGACGTCCTGCTCGAACGGTCCGACGGTATCGCTTCCGGTGATCGTCTGCATCGTCGTGACTTCGCCGACACCGAGCTCCCGCCGGCCGGTCAGCGCGCCGGAGGCGTAACCGGAGACAAACCAGGGCTCGGTTTCGAGCCCGCCGCCCAGGGTCAGCTTCCGGTCGTGCCACCGATTCTGGTCGATCGCCGCAAACAGCTTGCGCACGCCCGCGACGGGCTCGGCGCTTGCCGGCTGCCAGTGGTAGGAGATTTGCCCGCCGCCAGCGCCGCGATCGGCAAACCAGAGCTCGCCGATCCACGCCGACCGGTCGGTCTCGCCGAAGACCGCGAAGGCGTCGCCGCGAAGCTTGTTCTGCGAATCGTAGCCGATGCCAAGGCGCGTGCTCGCGCCGACGTACCGCAAGTCGAGATCCTGGCCGGTGGCCGCAGGCGCGCCGGGCGGCGTGGTTTGTGCCGACGCCGCCGGAACGAGCAGCGCGAACAAGAGAGCCACGAGGGGAATCTGGAGCTGGCGCATCGAACGCTTCTGCTTCTTGGTTGCGCCAGCGGTTCCGGCGGGGGGCTATTTTCGCCCAGCCGGGGGAATTTTCCAAGCGCGGCGAAAGGCGCCGCGGACTTCTTAGACCAGTTCTGCCGCCGGACCGAGAACCTGCTCGCGCAAATCGCGATAGCGCGGCAGCGTCGGCGGATAGACGCACAGGTACTTGACCTGCGCCGCCTGCAGACACCGCTGCTTGATGATCTCGAGTTTCTGGTCGCGGGGATTCTGCACCTGCTGCGGCTCCTTGGCGTCGACGATCGCGACGATGGTCATGCCGCGGTCGCAGACGACGAAGCCGACGTGCTGGTTGGCGATCTTGCGAAATGCCCGCAAGCGCTCCATTCCCTGGGGTCCGATCTTGACCTGCAGCACGTCGGCCAGCCGGACCCGTGCGAAGATGTCGTGGCGTGGAAACGCGGCCTTGAGCAGCAGGTAGACGACGTTCTCCGCCTTCGACAGGAAGCGCGGACGAAGCAGGTAGAGGCCGGGAAGCTCGGCGCTCGACAAGAGGCGGGTCGTCTCGCCCTCGGTCCATTGCGCCACGGTCGCGGTGTCGCCCGCTCCGGCGCGGCGTCCGGTGCGCTGGCGGAACAAGCCATAAAGTACGCCTACGGCGATCGCGCCGAACGCAAGGGCAACGAGAATTCCGGAGGTCATGCGGACGGGTCCTTCGTCGAAAGGCCTTTCGGTCCGACGCATCGGGGGCGCAGCGTGCGTATCCCTATCCGCGATGCGAGCGCCCCGCCGCGCCATGCCGGTGCCTAGTCTAATCGATTTTAAGCGTCCGCGCTCCGGGGGCGCAGAGCCGCCGACGCTTGGGCGATCGACCGCAAAAAAAGGGCCCCGCGATCGCGGGGCCCTCGTTCGGAGCCTGGGATGCCGCTTGACGCGAGATCACATGTCCATGTCACCCATGCCGCCCATGCCACCCATGCCGCCGCCGCCGCCCATCGGCTTTTCGTCCTTGGGCAGCTCGGCGATCATCGCCTCGGTAGTCAGCATCAGGCTGGCGACCGACGCCGCGTTCTGCAGCGCGAATCGCGTGACCTTGGTCGGATCGACGACGCCCATCGCCACGAGATCGCCGTACTCGCCGGTAGCCGCGTTCAGGCCGAAATTGCCCTTGCCTTCGACGACCTTGTTGACGACGACCGACGGCTCTTCGCCGGCGTTGTTGACGATCTGGCGCAACGGCTCTTCGAGCGCGCGCAGCACGATCTTGATGCCGGCTTCCTGATCGGGATTGTCGCCCTTCAGGTTCTTCAGGTTGGCGCGTGCGCGGAGGTAAGCGACGCCGCCACCGGCGACGATGCCTTCCTCGACGGCCGCACGGGTTGCATGCAGCGCATCTTCGACGCGGGCCTTCTTCTCCTTCATCTCGACTTCGGTGGCTGCGCCGACCTTGATCACCGCAACACCGCCGGCGAGCTTGGCCACGCGCTCCTGCAGCTTTTCCTTGTCGTAGTCCGAAGTCGCTTCATCGATCTGCACGCGGATGTTCTTGACGCGCGCCTCGATGGCCGACTTCTCGCCCGCGCCGTCGATCAGAGTCGTGTCTTCCTTGCCGACTTCGATGCGCTTGGCGCGGCCAAGATCCTTCAGCGTCGCGTTTTCGAGCTTGAGGCCGAGCTCTTCGGCGATGACGGTGCCGCCGGACAGGATCGCGATGTCTTCGAGCATCGCCTTGCGGCGATCGCCGAAGCCGGGCGCCTTGACGGCGGTCGTCTTCAGGATGCCGCGAATGTTGTTGACGACCAGCGTCGCCAGCGCTTCGCCGTCGACGTCCTCGGCGATGATCAGCAGCGGCTTGCCCGACTTCGCCACCTGCTCCAGCAACGGCAGGAGGTCACGGATGTTGCTGACCTTCTTGTCGTGCAGCAGGATGTACGCGTCCTCGAGCACGGCGGTCTGCTTGTCGGGATTGTTGATGAAGTACGGCGAGATGTAGCCGCGATCGAACTGCATGCCTTCGACCAGATCGAGCTCGTTCTCGAGACCCTTGCCGTCTTCGACGGTGATGACGCCTTCCTTGCCGACCTTGTCCATCGCGTCGGATATCGTCTTGCCGATCGACTCGTCGGCGTTGGCCGAGATCGCGCCGACCTGGGCGATTTCCTTGCTGGTCGTGCACGGCTTGCTGATCTTCTTCAGCTCTTCGACGACGGCGGTGACCGCCTTGTCGATGCCGCGCTTCAGATCCATCGGGTTCATGCCGGCGGCGACATACTTCATGCCTTCGACGACGATCGATTGCGCCAGCACGGTCGCGGTCGTCGTGCCGTCACCGGCAACGTCGGAGGTCTTCGACGCGACTTCCTTGACCATCTGCGCGCCCATGTTCTCGAACTTGTCCTTGAGCTCGATTTCCTTGGCGACCGATACACCGTCCTTGGTGATCGTCGGCGCGCCGAAGCTGCGCTCGAGGACTACGTTGCGGCCCTTCGGGCCGAGAGTAATCTTGACCGCATTGGCGAGGATATTGACGCCGGCCAGCATGCGGTTGCGGACGCCGTCGCCGAAGCGAACGTCTTTGGATGCCATGATTTGTTTCTCCTGAAAGCTTGGTGTGGTGTTGGAGCGGATCGCTTATGCGATATCAGGCGACGATGCCGATGATGTCGTCTTCGCGCATGTGCAGCAGGTCCTGGCCGTTGAGCTTGAATTCCTGGCCCGAGTACTTGCCGAACAGGATCTTGTCGCCGGTCTTGACGCCCATCGGGACGACCTTGCCGTTGTCATCGGTCTTGCCGGGTCCGGCGAAGACGACTTCGCCTTGCGAAGGCTTCTCGGCCGCGGTGTCGGGGATGACGATGCCGCCGGCGGTCTTGCGCTCTTCTTCCAGCCGCTTGACGATCACGCGATCGTGCAAAGGACTAATCTTCATGTTAGCACTCACTCCTAGAAACAAAAATTAAGCAGAATCAAAGGTTTGATTCCACGACCTGGGTTCAATATCGACTCGGGGACGGGTTGGTGCGCGCGCGGCGCGATCTTTGTTAGCACTCGCCTCGAGCGAGTGCTGATGATAGTTGCTCTGCGACGGGAAATCAAGCCTCTACGGGTAAATTTCCCCGAACCATTGCGGTCCGCCGTGCGCAACCGAAGCGTATCCATGACAATGTCATAGTCCCGGTGCGCTATGCTAGCGTCCCGGTCCCCGTTCCCAAGTCGAACCAGGAGGTGCGCGATGTCCAACCAACCGATCGCCGGCGCCGGCCGCCCCGGAGCGCCCGTGCCGTCGCCGCGCGCAGTCGCTGCCGATCGCGGCCTTGCCTGGTGGAGCGAAGCGTGGCGCTTGTTCACGCCTGCCGCAGGGGCTTGGCTTCTGATCATCATCCTGCTGGTCATTCTGAACATCGTGCTGACGGTCATACCGCTGCTGGGCCACGTGATCGGGCAACTGCTTTTCCCGATTTTCGCCGGTGGCCTGATGCTGGGATGCCGCGCCGTCGATCGCGGCGAGCCGCTGACCGTCGGGCACCTGTTCGCGGGGTTCGGCACGCGCACCGGGCCGCTTTTCATCGTCGGCTTGATCTATACCGCCCTCGCCGTTGCGA
Source organism: uncultured beta proteobacterium (assembly GCA_963697485.1). Lineage (GTDB taxonomy): Bacteria > Pseudomonadota > Gammaproteobacteria > Burkholderiales > Casimicrobiaceae > PALSA-1003. Next base: position 223,231 of record CAVOOD010000002.1, on the reverse strand, counting down.
TCGCGCTGGTCGTGTTCGGCCTGTTGCTCGTGATCTTCGGCGCAGCGATCGTCAGCCAGCTCTGGCACCTGCAGGACATGCAGGATCCGTGGGGGCTGGCTGCGATGTTCGGCAGCATGATGCTCGCGATATGCATCGGTCTCCTGGTTTTCCTGCTGCTGTATCTGCCGCTCGTAATGGCGGTCTGGTTTGCGCCGGCGCTGGTCGTCCTGCGCGGCGTCGAGCCGCTCGAAGCGATGCGGCTGTCGTTCAACGGATGCCTGCGCAATTTCGTTCCGTTCCTGCTCTACGGTCTGGTCGGCGTCGGGCTCGCCATCGTCGCGACGATTCCACTTCTGCTGGGCTGGCTGGTGCTCGGTCCGGTGACGATCGCATCGCTGTATACCAGCTACTGCGACATCTACGAAGATCCGGCAACGGCGCCGCAGGCGGTTGCACCGCAGCAGGCCTAGGCTTCGCGCAGGACGCTATCTTTGCGCAGAACGTACCGCCGCTTCGCGCAGGCGCCGGATACGTGAACAATCGCCACGGGCAACGAAGTCATCAGGGTCGCGCCAGCAGCTTGCTCCGAAGGACGCTTCCATAACTGCGCGTGACGCTCGTATTCATGGCGCCAGGCGGCGCGCCGGAACATTCACTGGGCTCCTGCGGCGAATTGGCGTGATGTCATTCCTCAAGTTCAAGGACGAAAGGCGATGGTTATCGGCGCTGAGACGCTCGAGCGCCTCCAGCCGCTCGATGGTAGCCATTCCGTTGGTCCTGATGTCGGCGATGTACGCACGATTTTTTCACGGGTTCTGGCTCGGCGACGACTTTGGTTTTCTGCATCAAACGTGGCTCGCCTCCACGGACGGCAAGCTTTGGGTCCAAACCTGGGCACAATTTTTCGCCGTGGCGTCCGACGGGGTGGTGTTCTACCGCCCGATGATGGTCGCAAGTGTCGCGCTCAACGAGTGGATCGCGGGCGACAACTTCGCGGGCTGGTTCGCGCTCAATTATCTGGCACACGCTGCGAATACCGTCATCATCGCGCTATTGATTGCGCGGGTCGCCGCCGCTTGCGGCCGCGATGGGCGGGTTGCCGGCGTCATTGCAGCAACGTTCTTCGCACTATGCCCGATGCTGGCGGAAGGTGTTTTCTGGGTTGCAGCGCGCGCGGATGCGTACGTCACGCTGCTAACGCTGGCGGGTGTCTACGTCTGGGCGTCATCGCCGACTTCGGCGATGCGCGCCGCCGCTCTCCCCGTCCTTTTCGGCCTCGCGCTCGGGTTCAAGGAATCCGCCGTCGTATTTCCGCTGCAAATGATGCTCGTCGCGCTAGCGTGGCCCGGCCGCTTGTCCCGTGCGCAGATAGTCGCGGTGGCCGCATGCTTTCTTCTCGTCGCACTCTTTCTCGTTCTCAGAGCGCATTTCTTCGGTGATTTCTGGCGGGTATACACGAGACCTGACACGGCACCGCGCGTGGATGCGCTGTGGTTGGGCGCAGGGTCAATCGAAGATTGGTGGAAAAGCCTCACACAAAACACGCCTCGCGGCGCGATCGTCTATCTCGGCCTCCTGGGGTCCGCGTGCGTGCTGGTCGCGGCAAATGCTCGAAGGGCCCAAAGGCGGGTCGCGGCCGCACTTCTTTGCGCTTCGGGAGGGATCGCTGTCGCGACGCTGCTCGCCACCGGCGGCATGGCCGCGTCAGGAGAGGGTGGACGTCTGGCCTATACGCCCGTCGCCTGGCTCGCGCTCGCGATCGGGGTCGCAGCTGCCGAACCAGCCTTGGACATCGGTCATCGCGAAGACCGTCCATGGTATCGCCACGCCGGGCTCGCGTTGCTTGCTTGCGCAACCTTGGCCGGCACATGGGTGCTTCAGGGCGAGCTTCGCACGGCCCGTTCGGCGCAGAACCAGGTGCGAGACATCGTGAATGCGTCGCGTGAGTGGGCGGGTACGCACGCCGGTCTGACGCTTCTCGTGATCGAGCAGAATTACGGACCGATTGTCACGACACGCAACGCGCAAGCCTGGCTTGTGCTGCCGCCTATACAATCGACGCCGCTATTGCATCGCGTGTTGCCGACCCTGCCTGCGGAATTGGGTCCGCGCCATGATCAGCTGGCCGCCGGCTTGGCAACCCGCCTCGACAAGGTTCGGCCGTCGCGGTTGGATGGCGACGAGTTGAGTCGCCTGTTCGAGCACGATGCAGCGCGTTGGCCCGAATACCACGCGTGCTGGTCTCGGCACAAGCATCGATTCGTCGAGCTGGCAGCGCCGGATCCTTCCGATGCCACGAGATGGGCCGCGGCGTTGCTCGACGGATTTGGCCGGTGCGCCTCTGCCGGTCAGTAACGTGCATCGGCTCGCAATCTTCGATCTTTGCGATCGAATCTTGCCACCACAGCTCCGCATGAACGCCTCAAAACCTCCCGGCTAGTCGCGCGGCGGTGGATTGCCGTTGACGGCGCGGCGCACGTTCGTTGCAAGCGCTGCAGGGGCGTCGCTGCGCAGAAACCAGCGCAGCCGATTCGTGTCTCCGACGCGATCGAACGAGTGCGTGCCCAGCAGGTGCTCGACCGCCGCTCGATAGCGTGAATCCCGCGGTATGCGCACGACCCAGGTTTTCCTCCCGGGCGGCGTCGCGAACAGCGCGTCGAGCATCGCGCGACCGTGGCCGCCGCCGCGCTGCCCGAACTCCAGCGCGGCAAGCCAGAGCTCGAAGCCGCCGGCGATCGCACGGAACAGGCCGAAGCCCGCCGGCGGATTACCGCTGTGGCGATCATCGGGCCAGAACACGTAGCCAGGCACCGCGACCGACTCGACCCTCCCGGTCTGCAGGTCTTCCTCGATGAAGTAGCCATGGACGAGTGCGCGCTTGAGCTTGTCGAAGAATTCGACCGACTGCGTGGAATCCGCCGCGAGCCCGGAATCGAAACTGCCTTCGGCGGCATTCTGCCGGATAAGCGACCGAAGCATGGCCAGATGACCGACATGAGCGGGTGCAAGCATGTTTGCAAACCACGCGACGGGAGCAGGCGCTGTTTATAGCCGTTGCCTTGCCTCCGCGGTAGCCGAGCTTACGAACGGATAGCGCAGCGGCACTAACGGTTGTGCCGTCACGAAGCGGCGCGCCGGTGTGCACGACAACATCGGCAGACGCGTCGGAGAATTGTCAGCAACAGCCGCTAGTGCGCCTGCTCCCAGTTCGGGCCGCTGCCGACATCGACGACCAGCGGCACGCGCAGTTGCGCGACGCCGCTCATCAGCACGCGGCAACTCGCGCTTGACTGCGGTCGAGCTCCGCGTCGGGCACCTCGAGCACCAGCTCGTCGTGCACCTGCAGAATCAGCCGGGCGCCGAGTTGCTCGCGATCGAGCCATTGCTGCACGACGATCATCGCGAGCTTGATCAAGTCGGCCGCGGTGCCCTGCATCGGCGCGTTGATCGCCGCACGCTCGGCGCCCTGGCGCCGCGGACCGCCGCCGGCATTGATGTCCGGCAGCCAGAGCCGTCGTCCGAACACCGTCTCGACGTATCCCTGCTTGCGCGCCAGCTCGCGCGTTCGCTGCATGTACTCGGCGACGCCCGGATAGCGAGTGAAATACTTGTCGATGAACATGCTGCGCCGCGCTGCGCTCGATGCCGAGCTGCGCAGCAAGACCGAACGCGCTCATGCCGTAGATCAGGCCGAAGTTGACGGCCTTGATGTAGCGACGCTGGTCGGCCGCTGACCTCGGCCAGCGGCACGCCGAATATCTCGGCCGCTGTCGCGCGGTGAATGTCGGCGCCTTCGGCGAAAGCCCTGAGCAGCGATTCGTCGCCGGACAGATGCGCCATGATGCGCAGCTCGATCTGCGAATAGTCGGCCGAGACGATCGTATGTCCCGGCGGCGCGATGAATGCCTCGCGAATCCGCCGGCCTTCGGGCGTGCGCACCGGAATGTTCTGCAGATTGGGATCGGTGCTGGCGAGCCGTCCGGTGACCGCCGTCGCCTGGCCGAAATTGGTATGAACGCGTCCGGTGCGCGCGTTGCGCCATCTGCGGCAGCTTGTCGGTATAAGTCGACTTGAGCTTGGACAGGCCGCGATGCTCGAGCAGAAGCTTCGGCAGCGGATAATCGGCGGCGAGCTGCTGCAGCACGTCCTCGTCGGTCGACGGCTGTCCGGTCGCCGTCTTCTTCACCACCGGCAGTTTCATCTTGTCCGAACAGGATCTCGCCCAGCTGCTTCGGCGATCCGAGATTGAACGGCTGGCCGGCGAGCTCGTAGGCCTGGTCTTCGAGCGCAAGCACGCGCTCGCCCAGCTCGCGGCTCTGCGCGTCGAGCAATGCGCAGTCGAGAAGCACGCCGGTGCGCTCCATGCGGAACAGCACCTCGCGCGTCGGCATCTCGATCGTCGAATAGACGAAATCGAGCCCGGCGTCGGCGGCGACCCGCGGATGCTGCACCCGATGCAGCTGCAGCGTGATGTCGGCGTCCTCGGCCGAATACTCGGTCGCTTGCTCGATCGAGACCTGGTCGAAGCCGATCTGCGATGCGCCCTTGCCGGCGACCTCGGCATAGCTCAGCGTCTTCACGTCGAGGCGCCGCCAGGCGAGGCTGTCCATGTCGTGCGGCCGATGCGATTCGAGCACGTACGACTGCAGCATCGTGTCGTGCGCGACGCCGGCGAGCGCGATGCCGTGGTTGGCGAGCACGTGCTGATCGTACTTGACGTTCTGGCCGAGCTTTTTGCGCGGCCGGATTCTCGAACCAGGGTTTCAGCCGCGCGAGCACCGGGTCGAGCGGCAGCTGCGCCGGCGCGCCCGCATAGCGGTGCGCGAGCGGAATGTAGGCCGCGTGTCCGGGCTCGAGCGAGAACGACAAGCCGACGATGCGCGCCTGCATCGGATCGAGGCTGGTCGTCTCGGTGTCGAAGCAGACCAGCTCGGCGTGCTCGATCGCATCGATCCAGCGCTCGAGCGCGGGCATGTCCAGTATGGTCTCGTAGTGTCGCGGCACCGAAGCGCGCGCTGTGGGCTCCGCCGGCGCGTCGACTCGGCCGGCACCGGCGCGGCGGTCTGCGCGGTCGCGTTCTGCGCGGTCGCGTCGCGCCATCGTCGAGGTCCTTGAGCCAGCTCTTGAACTCGAAGCGCTCGTAGAGCTCGCTCAGTTTGGCGGCGTCGACCGGCTGCACGACCGAGTCCGGTCGGCGTGACGGGCAGCGTGCAATCGGTCTTGACCGTCAGCAGCTTCCTGCCCTGCGGCAGCCAGTCGAGCGCAGCGCGCAGATTCTCGCCGACGACGCCGCCGATATCGCCGGCGTGCGCGATCACCTGGTCCAGTGTCCCGTATTCGGCCAGCCACTTGGCCGCGGTCTTCGGTCCGACCTTCGCGACGCCGGGAACGTTGTCGACGGCATCGCCGGTGAGCGTCAGCAGGTCGAGAATCTGATCGGCGCGCACGCCGAACTTGGCGACGACGCTTTGCATGTCCAGCTTCTCGTTGCTCATCGTGTTGACCAGCGTCACGCGCGGCGTGATCAGCTGCGCCAGATCCTTGTCGCCGGTCGAGATCACGACATCGAAGCCCTCTGCCTCCGCGCGACGCACCAGCGTGCCGATGACGTCGTCGGCTTCGACGCCGGCGATCATCAGCAACGGCCAGCCGTACGCGCGGATCAGCTCGTGCAGCGGCTCGATCTGCAGCGCGAGATCGTCGGGCATCGCCGCGCGGTTGGCCTTGTACTCGGGATACCAGTCGTCGCGAAACGTCTTGCCGGGCGCATCGAATACGACCGCGAACTAGTCCGGCTTGCCGTCCTCGACCAATCGGCGCAACATGGAAATGACACCGCGAATCGCGCCCGTAGGCTCGCCGCGCGACGTGCGCAGATCCGGCAAGGCGTGAAACGCCCGGTACAGATAAGACGAGCCGTCGACGAGATACAGCGTAGGCATGAATCAGACGAGCAAGATTCCCGAGTTGATCGATCCTGCAGGCGAATTTCGCGACCAACGGACAGGAAGCGTGGCGTGTTCTGGGCATTATGGCAGAGTTTGCCGTCGCGACCGAGCGCCTGCGCGGCATACGTCCCGCGGTCAGCCTGTTCGGCAGCGCACGCATTGCGCCCGGACATGCGTACTACCAGAAGGCCGAGCGTATCGCGCGCCTGCTGTCCGACGCGGGCTTCTCGGTGATCTCCGGCGGCGGACCCGGACTGATGGAAGCGGTCAATCGCGGTGCGCATGCCGGACGCTCGCCGGCGATCGGCCTCAACATCATGCTGCCGCACGAGCAGGCCGGCAATCCATTCCAGGATGTCGGCATCAACTTCCGCTATTTCTTCGCCCGCAAGATGATGTTCGTGCGCTTCGCGTCCGCGTACGTGGTCCTGCCCGGAGGCTTCGGCACGATCGACGAGCTGACCGAATGTCTGACGCTGGTGCAGACCGGGAAGACGCCGCAAGATTCCGATCATTCTGGTCGGCGGCGATTTCTGGAAGGGCCTGATCGACTGGATGCGCGACAAGCTGGTCGGAGAAGGCCTGATTTCTCCCGGCGACATGGACCTGATGACCTTGATCGACGAACCCGAAGCGATCGTCGATGCGATCTTCGACTATTACGAGAGCCGCGGATTCCAGCCGACGCGCGCCGAGCGCGACAAGATGCTCAATCTGTAGCGCTCGGGTGAGCTATGCCCGCGGCGATGGTGCAGGCTAACCTGGCTTCAGGCAGGTTAAGCGAGCCGGGGTTGGCGAGCGGCCGGAGCCAAACGTAATCTTCCAGCCGACGCGCGCCGAGCGCGACAAGATGCTCAGTCTTTGAAGCATTCCGCTCTGTCGTAGCGCCGGGCCGAAGGCGCCGGATTCCTGCTAGAATGAACCACTATTGATCGTGGCTGTGCAACATGCGCCTTCGTCCCGCAACGCTGATTCCTGCCCTCGCTCTTGCCTTCGCGCTTGCTGCGTTCGCGCAGAAGCCGCCGCCGGCGAAGCTCGAGCCGCTGCCCGAGGCTCCGCCGCCGCCGCCCGAAATCGCCAACGATCCCGAGCTCGAGCCGCAGGTGACGATCGTTCGCCGGCCGACCGAGACGATCGAGGAATATCGCGTCAACGGACGACTGACGATGATCAAGGTGATTCCCAAGACCGGCAGACCCTACTATCTGGTTGCCGACGGCGCCGGCGGCACGTTCGTCCGTCGAGACAGCCTCGACACGGGAATCAAAGTGCCGATGTGGCTGCTGTTCTCTTTTTGATCTAGGTCCCTAGCGGCGCTGAAAGCGGCGTGCACGCCGAGTGCGCGGCGATGCCCGATGTCGGTCTACACTACCGTCACACCCGAAGAACTCGCCGCGTGGCTCACGCGTTATGCGATCGGCGCGGTGCACGAGTTCGAGCCGATTTCAGCCGGCATCGAAAATACCAATTATTTCGTCACCGCCGACAAGGGCCGGTATGTGCTGACGCTCTACGAGCGTCTTCCGGCGGAGGAATTGCCGTTTTATCTGAACCTGATTGCGCATCTGGCGAGCGCCGGGGTGCAGGCCCCCGCGCCCGAACCGGATCGCAGCGGCGCGCTGTGGAGCATCCTCAACGGCAAGCCTGCCGGGCTTGGTGGCACGGCTCGAAGGCGCGGCAGTCGAGCGACCGGACGCCGCGCATTGCGCGGCGGCCGGCGCGGTCTTGGCGCAGATGCATATCGCCGCCGGAACCTATCGCTCCCGCCTGTCGAATCGCCGCGGTCCCGGCTGGTGGCGCCAGGCCGCGCGCGCCGTCCGGTCGTTCCTGTCTGCCGAGCAGAATGCGCTGATCGTCTCCGAGCTCAAGCTCCAGGTCGGGCTGGCCAAGGTCAGACTCCCACGCGGCGCGATCCACGGCGACCTGTTCTGCGACAACGTGCTGTTCGAGGGCACACGCGTTTCCGGCGTCATCGATTTCGGTTTTGCGGCCACCGACGCCTTCATTTACGACCTGGCGATTGCGGTCAACGACTGGTGCGTGTTGGTCGACACCGGCAGGGAGGGCGCGCTCGACGGCGAGCGCGTCGAGGCGATGGTCGCCGCGTACACGGCGCTGCGCCCGGTGACGGCCGAAGAGCGGGCGATGTGGGCGCCGCTGCTTCGCGCCGGTGCGCTTCGCTTCTGGCTGTCGCGTCTATACGATCTGCACCGCCCTCGCCCGGGGGAGATCACTTCGGCGCATGATCCGGCGGTTTTCGAGCGCATCCTGCGCGAGCGTATTGCGTCGCCGCCGCGTTTACCCGGCTGATGAGCGACGCGCCGATAGCGTTCGAATTGCGTCCGGCGGCCCACGGCCTCGCCTGGCTATCGCGCGCGGCAACGATGTTCCGCGCGGCGCCGCTGCCCTGGCTGCTGCTGCTCTTCGTCTACTATCTTCTGGTCGGCCTGACCGAATTCGGTCCGTGGGGGTCGATCGGTCAGTTCGTCGCCCCGCTGCTGCGGCCGGTGTTCGCCGTCGGATTTCTGGCCGCCGCCTGGTCTCAGGAGCGCGGCGGCGTGCCGAAGTTCGCGCATCTGTTTCGCGGCTTTCGCAGCGACCTTCGCGCGCTGCTTCCGCTGGGCGTCGTCTTCCTCGGCGGCATGCTGGTCGCGGTAAAGGCCACGGTCGCTTATCGATGGCGGCCAGCTGATCTCGCTGCTTTCCGGCACCGAGCGGCCGAGCGAAGCTATCTTAAGCAGCGGACGCGTTCAGGCGGCGATGCTTTTCGGCGCGGCATGCGCACTGCCGACGCTGCTCGCGACCTGGTTCGCGCCGGCGCTGGTGGTATTCAACGACGCCGGGGCGCGCACCGCGCTGTTGACGAGCCTGCGGGCATCGATCGCCAACTGGCGTCCGATCGCCGTCTACGGGCTTGCCGTATTCGCCTTCGGCGGAATCGTGCCTGTCTTCGCGCTGGGCATCGCGCAGCTGCTGGGCGAGAACGCCGCAGGGCCGGTGCTGCTGTTCGTGATCACGCCCTACATGTTCGTGCTGATCGCCACGTTGCACATCTCGGACTACGTCGGCTATCGCGACATTTTCCCCGAGGACGAGACGCCGCAGGCGCCCGCCGCGGCAGGCTAGTCGTGCTGAGTCAGGCCGGCTGCAGCTTGGCATACTCGAGCGCGAGCCACTTGACGCCCGGCTTCGCGGAAATTGACCTGCACTCGCGCATCGTCGCCACGGCCCTCGGCATCGATGATGATGCCCAGGCCGAACTTGGCGTGCTTGACGCTCTGTCCGATGCGCCAGCCCGGCACCTCGCGGGCCACCACTCGCGTCATCGGCGGCGCGTCATCGGCCATCGTGAAGTCGCGCCGCTTGGCCGACAGCCATTGCACCAGCCCGTCGGGGAACTCGTCGAGGAAACGCGAGGCGACGTTGTAGCGAAGCTGGCCGTGCAGCATGCGGCTTTGCGCATGGGTCAGATAAAGGCGCCGCCGCGCGCGCGTGATCGCAACGTAGGCGAGACGCCGCTCTTCCTCGAGCCCGTCGTATTCGGACATGCTGTTCTCGTGCGGAAACAGCCCCTCCTCCAGACCGGTGACGAATACCGTGTGAAACTCCAGGCCCTTGGCCGAGTGCACGGTCATCAGCTGCAGCGCAGGCCGTCCTTCGGCTGCCTGCGTTTCTCCGGCCTCGAGCGCGGCATGCGAGAGAAAGCTCATCAGCGGATCGTCGCCGCCTTCGCCGATCTCGCGCTCGGTCTCGCGCAGGAATCCGTCCGCGGCATTGATCAATTCCTGCAGGTTGTCGACGCGCTCCTGGCCGTCCTTTTCTGCTGCGTAGTGCGCAAGCAGCCCGCTGGCGTGCACGACATGGTCGACCGCCTCCGGCAGCGGCAGGCCTTGCGTGGCGATCCGCATCGCCTCGATCAGTCCGACGAACGCGGCGACGCTGCTGCCCGCCCTGCCGGCGACCGGCTGGCTGCACGCGGTCTGCCACAGGCTGCTGCCGGTCGCCTGGGCGCGCTCCTGCAGAGTCTCGATCGAACGCGCGCCGACGCCGCGAGGAGGAAAGTTGACGACGCGCAGAAACGCGCCGTCATCCGCAGGGGATGCGATCAGGCGCAGATACGCCAGCGCGTGCTTTACTTCTGCCCGCTCGAAAAAGCGCATGCCGCCGTAGACGCGGTACGGCATGCCGGCGTTGAACAGCGCGTGCTCGACCACGCGCGACTGCGCGTTGGACCGGTAGAGCACGGCGATCTCCGCGGGCGATACGCCATCGGCGACCAGCCCGTTGACGACGTCGACGATGAATGCCGCCTCGTCGATGTCGGATGGCGCGGCAAAGGCGCGGACCGGCTCGCCTTCGGCATCGGCGGTCCACAGGTTCTTGCCCAGTCTCCCCTGGTTGTGCTTGATCAGCGCATTGGCTGCATCGAGGATGCGGCCGTGCGACCGGTAGTTCTGCTCGAGCTTGATCAGCTTCACCGGTGCGCCGGCGACGGCGAAATCGCGCTCGAAATGCTGCATGTTGGCGACGTTCGCGCCGCGGAACGCGTAGATCGACTGGTCGTCGTCCCCTACCGCGAAGACCGATGTCTGCGGCGAGGTCAGCAGCTTGAGCCACTTGTACTGCAGCACGTTGGTGTCCTGGAACTCGTCGACCAGAATGTGCGAGAAGCGGCGCCGGTAATGCTCGCGCAGTCCCTCGTGCTGCGTCAGCAGCTCGTAGGTGCGCAGCAACAGCTCCGGAAAGTCGACGACGCCGTCGCGCTGGCACGCCTGCTCGTAGAGCGCGAAGTGCTCGACCTGGCGTCGCGTGAATTCGTCGTGTGCCTCGACCTGGTTCGGGCGCAGGCCCTCTTCCTTCGATGCATTGATCAGACTCTGGAGCTGACGCGCCGGAAAGCGCTCGTCGTCGATGTTGTGCGCCTTGTACACCCGCTTGATCAGCGCGAGCTGATCCTGCATGTCCATGATCTGGAATGCCTGCGGCAGCTGCGCGTCGCGGTAATGCGCGCGCAGCATGCGGTTGCACAGGCCATGGAAGGTGCCGACCCACATGCCGCGCGTGTTCACCGGCGTCAGCGCCGAAAGCCGCGACATCATCTCCTTGGCGGCCTTGTTGGTGAACGTCACCGCGAGGATCGACAGCGGGCTCGCCTGGCCGGTGGCGAGCAGCCACGCGATGCGCGTCGTCAGCACGCGCGTCTTGCCGCTGCCGGCGCCGGCGAGGATCAGCGCCGACGCGTGCGGCAGCGTCACCGCGGCGAGCTGTTCGGGGTTGAGATTCTCGAGTAAAGGCGAAGCCATCGGAAAGGGGCGCGCCGCCGAGCAGGCGGCGGTCGGCGGACCGTGGGCGACGGTTGCCGCGCCGGTGTGCCGTGTAAAGCGCAATTATAGGCGATACGGCGTCGCCACGCCTCTCTCGGTTCACGCCATCGGGCGTTATAATCGCCGCGCCCGCCGCCATGCGACCTTCGATCCGATGCCACGCATTCCGCGTATAAATCCCGCAGCGCACTCGGCGACGACACGCGCGTTCGTGCAATGGATCCGCTCGGCCGCGCCCTACATCCATGCGTTTCGCGGCAAGACCTTCGTCATCGCCTTCGGCGGAGAGGTCGTCGCCGACGAGACCTTCCTCGGCATCGTTCACGACCTCAACCTGCTGCAGAGCCTGGGCATCCGGCTGGTCGTCGTGCACGGCTCGCGGCCGCAGATCGAAGCCATCCTCAAGCAGCAGAACATCCCGCAGCAAGTACAACCGCGGGCTGCGCGTCACCGACGCCGAGACGCTCGACTGCGTGCTCGAGGGCACCGGCCATGCACGCAGCCGCATCGAGGCGCTGCTCTCGCTCGGCGTCGCCAACTCGCCGATGGCAGGCGCGCGCATTCGCGTCGTCGGCGGCAACTTCCTGACCGCGAAGCCGATCGGCGTGCTCGACGGCGTCGACATGCAATGGACCGGCGAAGTCCGCCGCGTCGACGTCTCGGCGATTCGACAGCGGCTCGACGACGGCGACGTCGTGCTGGTTTCGCCGCTCGGATACTCGCCGACCGGCGAGATATTCAACCTCGCGCTGGAGGAGGTCGCGACCCAGGTCGCAGTCCACCTCTCGGCGCACAAGCTGATTTTCCTGATGGAAACCGACGGCGTTCGCAACGGCCGCCGCCGGCTGCTGAGCGAGCTTTCGACCCACGACGCCGAGGCGCTGCTCGCCAGCGAACGCAAGCTGCCGGCCGACGTCAAGCATTACCTGCCCGGCGCGATCCGCGCCTGCGAAAACGGTGTCAAGCGCGCGCACCTGATTTCCCGCCATCACGACGGTGCGCTGCTGCTCGAGCTCTTCACGCGCGACGGCGTGGGCACGATGGTCGCGGCCGCGCCGCTCGCGCACCTGCGCAGCGCGACGATCGACGACGTCGGCGGCATCCTCGCGATCATCGAGCCGCTGGAGGACCAGGGCGTGCTGGTGCGGCGCTCGCGCGAGCGGCTGGAGATGGAGATCGAGCGCTTCGTCGTCGCGGAGCACGACGGCATGATCGTCGGCTGTGCGGCGCTGTATGCCTTTCCCGGCGAGAAGGCGGGCGAGCTCGCCGCGCTGGCCGTGCATCCGGACTTCCGTCGCGAAGGCTACGGCGAGGCGCTGCTGCACGAGATCGAGCAGCGCGCGCGCAAGCTTCGCCTGTCGCGCCTGTTCGTCCTCACCACGCGAACCTCGGGCTGGTTCGTCGAGCGCGGCTTCGTCGAAAGCGAGCCCGTCGCGCCTCCCGCAGCAGAAGCGCGACCTCTACAACTGGCAACGGCGCTCGCTGGTCTACGAGAAAAGCCTGGTGTAGCCGCAACCGCACTCGGCCGACGATCTGCCGGTGGTCCGGGCCGCGCCGGGCTTCGTCCAGCGTGCGATAATTCACTCTGACGATCAATCGCACGAGGACGCAAGCAATGGCACGCACGGTTCAATGCATCAAGCTGGGCCGCGAGGCGGAAGGACTCGATTTTCCGCCCTATCCGGGCGAGCTTGGCAAGCGGATCTACGAGAACGTCTCGAAAGAGGCCTGGGCGCAGTGGCTGAAGCAGCAGACGATGCTGGTCAACGAGAACCGCCTGAGCCTCGCCGATCCGCGCGCGCGCAAATATCTGGTCGAGCAGATGGAGCGGCATTTCTTCGGCGGCGGTGCCGACGTCGCCTCGGGCTACGTTCCGCCGAAGGAATGAAGCAGCCGATCGAGCGGCCGGCGATCAGCCGCTATCCGGTACCGAAGCTCGAGGAACTGCCCGAGGATATCCGGGCGCGGATGCTCGAGGTGCAGGAAAAAGCCGGCTTCATACCGAACGTCTTTTTGACGCTCGCCCATCGCCCCGACGAGTTCCGCGCGTTTTTCGCCTACCACGATGCGCTGATGCTGCGCGACTCCGGCTTGAGCAAGGCCGAGCGCGAGATGATCGTCGTGGCCACGTCCGGCGCCAACGACTGCCTGTATTGCATCGTCGCCCACGGCGCGATCCTTCGCATCTATGCCAAGAATCCATTGCTCGCCGACCAGGTCGCGGTCAACTATCGCAAGGCGGACATCAGCGAGCGGCAAAAGGCGATGCTGGCGTTCGCGCTCAAGGTCGCGTTGCGTTCGGTCGAGCTGGTCGATGGCGACTACGAGGCGCTCCGGGCCCACGGCTTCAGCGACGAGGACATCTGGGACATCGGCGCGATCGCGGCTTTTTTTGCGCTGTCGAACCGCATGGCCAACCTGATCGCCATGCGCCCCAACGACGAGTTCCACCTTCTGGGGCGACAGCCCAAAAACAGCTAGGACTCGCGCGACTTCTTCGGCTGGGTTACACTCGGCCCTCGTCGCGCGTGCGGCGCCTATGGGGTGTTCAAATGAATCGTTACGACCTGATCCTTGCAGCGATCGCCGCGACCGTCGTTGCCGGCTGCGCCACGACACCGAGTCCGCAGACTGCCGCGAACGACTCGCCCGACGACAAGGCCTATGTGACGGGCAGCCGTCTGCCGGTACGCGATAACAGCACGACGTCAAACGTCAAGGGCATTTCGGACAAGCACGGGATCGACACCATGATGGCCCCCGGCGCCTACATTCCGCCCAAAGCCGGTGCGAACTAGAGCTGTCGAATACGCTACCGGCCGCTAGACGCGGCAGCGGGCCGCGACGAACTCGGTGAGCTTGTCGACGCAGGCGGCGATGTCCTCTTGCGTCGTATCGAGGACGAGATCGGGAGCTTGCGGCTCTTCGTAGGGACTGTCGATCCCGGTGAAGTCCTTGAGCTCGCCTTCGCGCGCCCGCCGATAGAGGCCCTTGGGATCGCGCGCCTCGCATGCCGCGAGGTCGGCCTTGACGTAGACCTCGAGGAAATGCCCTTTGGCCATCGCGGCCCGTGCCCGGCGCCTGTCGTCGCGATACGGTGAGATAAACGCGGTGATGCATACGAATCCCGCTTCGGCGAACAGGGCGGCTGCCTCGCCGACGCGGCGGATGTTCTCCTGTCTGTCCTCGGGCGAGAAGCCCAGGTTGGCGTTCAAGCCTCGCCGCACGTTGTCGCCGTCGAGGACGTAAGTCGCGTAGCCGCCGTCGAACAGGCGCCGCTCGAGCGCCATCGCCAGCGTCGATTTCCCCGCCGCCGACAAACCGGTCAGCCAGACGACCGCCCCCGCGTGTCCGAACCGCGAAGCGCGCTCGGTTTCGGTCACCTGGTGGCGCATCGGCGTAAGATTCCGCGCGCGTTCCGGCATCGCGCGATGATCGGGATAGCCGCTGGCGTCGATGATGCCTCCGCCGACGGTGACATAAGCGTCGCGCAAGACAAAACGCCCGGTCGCCGGCATCACCGCAAAATCGTCGACCGCGATCAGTTCGTGCGCGCGCAAGGTCACGCTGGCGATTTCGCCGGCCGCGATCGTGCTCGCCAGTTCCGGCGCCAAGGTGGCCACGTCGATGCGGTGGCGGATCGCCTGCACGCGCACCCCGGCGCTTCGTGTTCCCAGCTGCATCGTCAACTCGCGACCGGGGACCAGCGGCGTTGCCGAAAGCCAGAAGATCTCGGCATCGAACACCGCGGTCAGCTTTGGCGCGTGCTCACGATGACTCGCCATGTCGCCGCGCTCAACGACCAGCGGCCGGTCAAGCACGATCGAAGCATTGCCGCCGGCCTCGACGGCACCCGGCGCCGGTCCCGGCCACGCCAGCAGCTCGGCGACCTTGCCCGCGCGCCCCGACGGCGAAAACACCAGCTCGTCGCCGATCGCCAGGCGCCCCGAATCGAGGCGGCCGGCGAGAACGCGCCGCTCACCCTGGCGATAGACATCCTGTATCGGCATGCGCAGCGGCAGTGCGTGCTCCGGCGTCGCCGCCGGCAGCGCTTCGAGCGCATCGACCAGCGATGGCCCGTGGTACCAGCCGGGCATCACGCCGCGCTCGCGCAGGTTGGCGCCGTCTCTTGCCGACACCGGAACGATCGCGGTGGGCTCGATGCCGATTCTTTGCAGCGCGACGGTGACCTCTTGCGCGCGCGCGGCAAAGGCGCTTTCGGCGTAACCGACGAGATCCATTTTGTTGATCGCGACCAGCAGCGCATGCACGCCCAGCAGCTTCAGCAGATAGGCGTGGCGCAGCGTCTGCTCCTCGCTGCCCGCCTGGACGTCGAGCACCAGGAGCGCCGCGGCCGCGGACGACGCGCCGCCGATCATGTTCTTCAGCAGTTCCTTGTGCCCGGGCGCATCGATGACGACGAACTCGCGGTGCGGCGTCTTGAGGCGCACGCGCGTCGTATCCAGCGTGATCGCCTGGTCGCGTTCGGCCTGAAAGCCGTCGAGCACAAACGACCATTCGAGCGGGACGCCGCGGCGGGTCGACATCGCCGCGAGCTCCTCGGCCTTGCCGGCGGGCAACAGATCGAGCTCGTGCAGCAGCCGGCCGAGCAGAGACGACTTGCCGTGGTCGACGTGGCCGGCGAGGACGAACGTCAGCGGGGCCGGACGCTCCATCACATGTAACCGGCAGCGCGCAGCCGTTCGAATGTGTCTTCCCGTTCGTGGTCCATCGCACGGCCGGCGCGCTCGCTCTGTCGGGTCTGCTCCAGCTCGGCGATGATCTCGGGAATCGTGGCTGCGTCCGAATCGATCGGGAACGTGATGTCCGACTCGCCGAGCGAGCGATAGCGCTTGCCACCGCGGGCGAAATAGAGCTCGCAGACCGGAATGCGCTCGCGCTCGACATAGCGCCAGATATCGAGCTCGGTCCAAGCCAGTAGCGGATGCACTCGCACATGCACGTCTGCCGGAAAGTCGGTTTGATAGTGGTCCCAGAATTCGGCCGGCTGGTCGCGAAAATCCCAGCTTCCGTCGGGCCGGCGCGGACTGAAGATGCGCTCCTTGCCGCGGATCAATTGCTCGTCGCGGCGGATGCCGAGCAGGATGCCGCGGAAACCCCGCTCGGCGATGATCGCTTTCAATCCCAGTGTCTTGCGCGCCGCGGCGCGCGCGGCCGGCGGCAGCGTCGCATCGGTCTGCTCGACTGGAGGGCAGGTCGCGTTGACGTAATCGAGGCCCCATTCGGCGAGCAGGCGGTCGCGGAAGGCATAAACCTCGGGGAACTCGTTGCCGGTATCGAGCAGCATTACCGGGAACGGAACGCGACCCAGAAACGCCTTGCGCACGAGCCAGACCATCGTGTTCGAATCCTTGCCCAGCGACCACAGCATCGCGAGCGGCTTCAGCCGCGCGTAGGCCTCGCGGATGACGTGGATCGACTGTTGTTCGAGATCGTGCAGGTAGTCAGACATCGGCTTGGCGAGCGCTCCGACCGCGCATTCGGGAGAAGAGGCGCGCAATGATACCAGCCGACGATGGCTTTTTTTTACGCTCGTTGCCGGCGGCCAGCCGATTCGTACACGATCTGCCCGTCGACCAGCGTATAGCGCACCCTGCCGGCGAGCTCGAGGCCCAGGAACGGCGTATTCTTGCCCTGGCTTTGCAGCGCATCGCGTGTGACCGTCCAGGTCTCGTCGAGGGCGACGATGCAGACATCGGCGGCAGCGCCCGCGGCGAGATGGCCGGCGTCGATGCCGAGCACCCGGGCCGGTTCGGCGGTGATGCGGGCAAGCGCCGCGGCCAGCGGAATCTTCGCTTCGTGCGCCCATTTGAGCGTCAGCGGCAGCAGCAGCTCGAGGCCGATCGCGCCCGGCTCGGCCTCGGCGAACGGCAACTGCTTGCTGTCGTCGTCGACCGGCGCATGGTCGGAGCAGATCGCGTCTATCGTGCCGTCGGCAAGCCCGGCGCGCAGGGCGTCGCGGTCGCGCACGCTGCGCAGCGGCGGAACCAGATGGCATTGCGCATCGAACCAGCCGATGTCGATGTCGCACAGATGGACGTGGTGAATGGCGACGTCGCAGGTGAGCTTGAGCCCGGCGCGCTTCGCCTCGCGCACGCGCGCCACGCCTTCGCGCGTCGACAGTCGCGCGATGTGAACGCGGGCGCCGGTTTCCTTGGCCAGCGCGACGATCGTGTCCAGTGCGATGATCTCCGCCGAGGCCGGGATCGCGGCCAGGCCCAGCCGGGTCGCGACCTCGCCGTCATGCGCGACGCCACCGCGCGCGAGATAGGCGTCCTGCGGACGGAGCCAGACCGGATAGTCGAACGTCGCCGCGTACTGCAGCGCGCGGCGCAGCACCTGCGTGTCGGCGAGCGGCGCGTCGGCATGCGAGAAGGCGACGCATCCCGCTTCGGCCAGCTCGCCCATCTCGGTGATGTTCTCTCCCCTGAGGCCGACGGTCAGCGCGCCGACCGGATAGACGTGCGCCTGATTCAGCGATCGGGCGCGGTGCTTGAGCATTTCGACCAGGCCGGGTTCGTCCAGCGACGGGTCGGTGTCGGGCGGGCAGGCGAGACTGGTCACGCCACCGGCGATCGCGGCGTTCATTTCCGATTCGAGCGTGGCCATGTATTCGAACCCTGGCTCGCGCAGGCGGGCCGCAAGATCGATCAGGCCCGGGCAGACGATGCATCCGGCTGCATCGATGATGCTGTCGGCGCGCCAGCCGGCGGGCGGGCTGCCGACGGCGGCGACCCGTCCGGCCGCGACGAACAGCGAGGTCTTGCCGTCGACGCCATGCCGCGGGTCGATCAGACGTCCGTTCCTGATCTCGATGTTCGTCGCGGCCATCGTCGCGGCGCCGCTCAATTGCCCGCCAGCATGCTCATCACCGCCATCCGCACGGCGATGCCGAACGTCACCTGCGGCAGGATCACCGAATGCGCGCCGTCGGCGACCGCCGAGTCGATCTCGACGCCGCGATTCATCGGCCCCGGATGCATGACGATCGCGTCCGGCTTGGCCAGCGCCAGCTTTTCCATCGTCAAGCCGTAGTGCTTGAAGTACTCGCCGGCCGACGGCAGCAGCGCGCCCTTCATGCGCTCGCTCTGAAGGCGCAGCATGACGACCACGTCGGCGCCGGCCAAGCCCGCGCGCATGTCATGAAACACGCGCACACCCATGCTCTCGACCGCAGCCGGCAGCAGCGTCTGCGGGCCGATCACCCGCACTTCGGTCGTGCCCAGCGTCGTCAGGCCGTGGATCAGCGAGCGCGCGACGCGCGAATGCAGCAGGTCGCCGACGATGGCGACGGTCAGGCCGTGAAACTCCTTCTTGTAATGGCGGATCGTGAACAGGTCGAGCAGTCCCTGCGTCGGATGCTGGTGGCGGCCGTCGCCGGCGTTGATCACGTGGATGTGCGGGCGTCCGGCCGCGGAAAGATGCTGCGCGATCAGGTGCGCGGCGCCGCTTTGCGCGTGACGCACGACGAACATGTCGGCGTTCATCGCGACCAGGTTGTCGATCGTGTCGAGCAGGGTCTCGCCCTTGCTGGTCGACGACACGCCGATGTTCAGGTTGATCACGTCGGCCGACAATCGCTTGGCGGCGATCTCGAAGGTCGTGCGCGTGCGCGTGCTGTTCTCGAAGAACAGATTGAACACCGTCTTGCCGCGCAGCAGCGGCACCTTCTTGACGTCGCGCTCCGCGATCGACACGAACGGCAGCGCGGTATCGAGTATGCGATCGATGACGGGAGCGGGCAGTCCTTCCAGCGTCAGCAGATGCTGTAACTCGCCGTCGCCGTTGAGCTGCGGGTTACGCACCGGGCGCGCTTTCGATCGGCTCGACCGACAATTCGAAGCGGCCGTCGAGATGCCGCTGCAGCACGATCGACGAATCGCGCGCGACCGCCAGCCGCGCGCCGACGTAGGTGGCTTCGATCGGCAACTCGCGTCCGCCGCGATCGATCAGGACGGCGAGCTCGATCGACTCCGGCCGTCCGTAGTCGAACAGCTCGTTGATCGCCGCGCGAACCGAGCGTCCGGTGTAGAGCACGTCGTCGACCAGCACGATGCGGCTGTTGCCGATTTCGAACGGCAAGGTCGTGGTGGCCACCTTGGCGCGCAGCCCTTTCTTGCCGTAGTCGTCGCGGTAGAACGAGACGTCGATGAAGCCGACCGGATGCTCGCCCGGCAGTATTTCGGCAAGGCGCTCCGCAAGCCATGCGCCGCCGGAATAGATGCCGACCAGCTTGGCGTCGTAGGCGATCGCGGCGCCCATCTTCTCCGCCAGCGCGGCGATTGTCGCCTCGGCGTCGGGCAGGCCGTCGCCGGTCTGGTCAGGCGCGGGTACGCTGATCAAGGTAGGCCTGCAGGATGATTTGCGCCGCGATCTGGTCGCGCAGCGGCTTGTGCCCGCGCGCGCCGACTCCCGCATCGGCGAGCGCGGCGCGTCGCAGCCTCGGTGGAGTAGCGTTCGTCGACCAGATCGACGGTGAGCCGGAAACGAGCCTCGAGCCAGCGCGCGAATTCCTGCGCGCGCGCCGTCATCTCGTGCGGCGTTCCGTCGGCGTGCGTCGGCAAGCCGACGACCAGCAGCGCCGGTTGCCATTCGCGAACCAGCGATGCGATCGCCGCAAGGCGCTCGTCGTCGCTGTCCGCAGCGATCGTGGCCAGCGGATGCGCAAGCCCGAGCGTCGGTCTCGCCGACCGCGACGCCGATGCGCCGGGTGCCGAAATCGAATGCGAGAACGGTGCCGGCGCGCTCTGCGGGCCGCAGCAAGGTCGCCGCCAAGCTCACGCGTGCCCGACAGCGTCGGACAGCCGGGAAAAATCGATTCCGAGCAGCTTCATCGCCGCCGACAGCCGCGTCTCGGCCGGCAGGGCGAACATCACGTCGGGGTCGGCCTCGACGGTAAGCCAGGCATTCTGCGCGATTTCCTGCTCGAGCTGGTCGGCCGACCAGCCGGCATAGCCGAGCGAGACCAGCACATCCTGCGGGCCTTCGCCGTGGCCGACGGCTTCGAGGATGTCCTTCGAAGTCGTCAGACCCAGGTCGTCGCTGATCGCCAGCGTCGACTGCCAGCTGCCGAGCGGTCGGTGCAGAACGAAACCGCGGTCGATCTGGACCGGACCGCCGTAGTGCACCGGCGCGGCTCGAAGATCGGAATCGCCGAGCGGGACCTGGATTTGTTCGAACAGCGACGACAGCGTCATGTCGATCGGCCTGTTGATCACGATGCCGAGCGCGCCTTTTTCGTTGTGCTCGCAGACGTAGATCAACGTATGCGCGAAATGCGGATCGGCCATGCTGGGCATGGCGATCAGGAAATGGTGGGTCAGATTGACCCGCGATTCACCCATACGGTTGCCAATGCGGGGTAGCCCATGGACGCAATTGTAGTCGTGGCGGCCCGCGGGCACAAATAGCCGGCCCTGCCCTCGATCAGTCTTCCTCCTGCTTGCGCGACTTCTTGTATTCGGTCGCGAGCTGCTGCTGCAGATTGGGCGGCGCCGGCTCGTAGTGCGACAACTGCATCGTCCAGCTTCCCTGCCCGCCGGTCACCGATTTCAGCCGCGCCGAATAGCCTTCGAGCTCGGCCAGCGGAGCGAGCCCGCTGACGGCGAGAATGCCGGGCTGCAGGCCCTTGGTCCCGGTCACCTGGCCGCGCCGCGACGACAGGTCGCCCGCGATATCGCCGGTCTTGACGTCGGGACAGATCACTTCGACGGTGACGATCGGCTCCAGCACGATCGGGCGCGCCTTGTCGATCGCATCGAGGAAGGCCTTGCGGCCGGCCGCGACGAACGCGACCTCCTTCGAATCGACCGGATGGTGCTTGCCGTCGTAGACGACAACGCGCACGTCGTGCATCGGAAATCCGGCGATCGCGCCGGTGCCGAGCACCTGCTCGACGCCCTTGCGCACGGCGGGCATGAACTGGTGCGGAATCACGCCGCCCTTGGTCGAATCGACGAATTCGAAGCCGGTGCCCCGCGCCATCGGCTCGACACGCAGCGACACCTCGCCGAACTGCCCGGCCCCGCCGGTCTGCTTCTTGTGCCGGTGGAAGCCGTCGGCCGGCGCGGTGATCGTCTCGCGGTAGGGAATGCGCGGCGGCCGGGTCTCGATCTCGAGCTTGAACTGGCTCGACATGCGCTCGAGCACCGAGCGCAGATGCAGCTCGCCCAGCGCCCGCAGCACGGTCTCGTTGCTGTGCGGATCGTGCTCGACGACCAGCGTCGGATCCTCGGCCGTCATCCGGTGCAGCACCTCCCAGATCCGCTGCTCGTCGCCGCGCTTTTTCGGGCGGAGCGCTACGCCTTGCATCGGCGTCGGAAATGCGAGCGGCTGCATGTGGATGTGATCCTCGTCGTGCGAATCGTGCAGCACGCAGTCGAATTCGATCTCGTCGACCTTGGCGACGGCCGCGATGTCGCCGGGCACCGCGCGCGTCGACCTCGACGTTCTTCCCGCCCTGAAGCATGAACAGATGGCCGACCTTGAACGGCTTGCGTCCGTCGCCGACGAAAAGCGAAGTGTCGCGGGTCACCGTTCCCTGATAGACGCGGAAAACGCCGAGCTTGCCGACGAACGGGTCCATCACGACCTTGAACACGTGCGCCAGCACGTGCTTTTTCGGATCGGGTTGCGAATGGAACTCGACGGCGGACTCGCCCTCGCCCTTGGTGAACAGCGGCGGGTTGCCCTCGGCAGGATTCGGCAGCAGCTTGGCGAAGATGTCGAGCAGCTCGGCGACGCCGGCGCCATTCTTGGCCGACACGAAGCACACCGGAACCAGATGCCCCTCGCGCAGCGCTTTCTCGAACGGCGCGTGCAGCTGCTCGGGCTCGATCTCGCCCTGCTCCAGGTAGAGCGACATCAGCTCCTCGTCGACCTCGACGACCTGGTCGACCAGCGCGCGGTGCGCATCGGCGACCGACGAGAAATCCGCTTCGCCCGGCGGGATTGAAAAAACAGTCGACGACGCGCTTTCCGTTGCCGGCCGGAAGGTTGATCGGCAGGCACTCCTTGCCGAATGTCGCGCGGATCGCGGCGAGGATCGCCGGCAAGTCGACGTTCTCCGCATCGATCTTGTTGACGATCAGCAGACGGCAAAGCCTGCGCGCCGCCGCCCACTCCATCATCCGCGAGGCGATCATCTCGATGCCCGCCGCTGCGTTGATCACGATCGCCGCGGTCTCGACGGCATCGAGTGCACCGATCGACTGGCCGATGAAGTCCGGAAAGCCGGGCGTGTCGATGATGTGCACGCGCGTGTCCTGCGTCTCGAGGTGAAGCACCGAGGACCGCAGCGAGTGCTGCCAGGACTTTTCGAGCGGCTCGAAATCGCTGACGGTCGTGCCGCGCTCGACGCTGCCGACCGACTGGATCGCTCCCGCCTTGTGCAGCAGCGCTTCGGCCAGCGTGGTCTTGCCCGACGCCCCGTGCCCGACCAGCGCCAGCGTGCGAATGTTGGTGGTGGCGAATTTCGCCATGAATGTCATCTCCTCCTGGGAACCTGCGGGATGGCCGTGCTCGTTGCCGCGACGGCAATTCTACCTTGCCGCGCCGGGGCGGCGCTGGCGGCCGGCCGCGGCGTATTCCAATTTACGCCGGCCGCGGGCTGCGGTCAAAACGCCGTCTCTCCGCCTGGAAGCGGCGAGGGCGCGTCATCGACGCGCCCTCGCTTGATTCCGGCCCGACTTCGGATCAGTTCGCGTGCACGGCGAGCAGCTCGCGCAGATTGCGCAGCAGCTCTTCTTCCTGGTAGGGCTTGCCGAGATACAGATCGACGCCGAGCTCGGCGGCCCGGTTGCGATGCTTCTCGGCCGTGCGCGAGGTGATCATGATGATTGGAATGTCCACCAGATTGTGGTCGGCCTTGATCGTCTTGGCGAATTCGAAGCCGTCCATTCGCGGCATCTCGATGTCGAGCAGGATCGCATCGGGTATGCGCTCGCCCAGCAGCTGCAAGGCGTCGAGGCCGTCCTTGGCGGCGATCACCATGTAGCCTTCGCGCGTCAGCAGGCGGCTGGTTATCTTGCGCACCGTCAGCGAGTCGTCGACGATCATGATCAGCGGCGGACCTGCGGCTGCAGCCGCGGCGGCCGCCGCAGCCGCCGCCTGCGGCGTCTTGACGACCATCGGCGCCTCGGCCGCTGTGTCCAGCCGCTGCGCCAGCTGCACCGGATTGATGATCAGCACGACCTCGCCGGTACCCAGCACGGTCGCGCCGGAAATGCCCGAGACGCGCGCCAGCTGCGGCCCGATGTTCTTTACGACGACTTCCTGGTTTCCGATCATCTCGTCGATGTGCACGGCGGCGAGATTCTGGCCGCTTTTGAGCAGCAGCACCGAGTTGTAGCGCATCGTCTCGGGATTGTTTCCGCTGCTTCCGAGCAGTCGAGGCAGGTAGAAGAACGGGTACTTGCGGTTCTGCCAGACGACTTCGCGCGTCAGATACAGGTTGATCAGGTCCTTGTCCTTGATCTGCTGCACCTGCTCGACCATCGGCGAAGGCAGCGCCCACAGCCTGCCCCCGGCCTTGACCAGCACGACTTGCGCGACCGCCAGCGTCAACGGCAGATAAAGGGTGAATGTGGTGCCGCGCTTGGGTGAGGTCGCCACCTCGACCCGACCGCCCAGTGCGGCGATGTCGGACCGCACGACGTCCAGCCCGACGCCGCGTCCCGAAATCTGGGTGACCTTGGTCGCCGTGCTGAATCCGGGTGCGAACATGAATTCGACGAGCTGCGCTTCGGTCGGCTCGGCATCGGCGCTCGAGCAGGCCCTGAGCACGCGCCTTCTCCCGGATGCGATCGAGCTCGAGACCCGCACCGTCGTCGGCCAGCTCGATCGCGATTTCATTGCCTTGCTGCCGCACGTTGAGCGTGATTTCCCCGGTGTCGGGCTTCCCGGCGGCGATGCGCATCTGGCGGCTTTCGATGCCATGGTCGAGCGCATTGCGCAGCAGATGCTCGAGCGGCCCGACCAGCTTTTCCAGCACCGAGCGGTCGAGCTCGACCTGCGTGCCGCGGATTTCGAGATTGGCCCGCTTGTCGAGCTCCTTCGCGGTCTGCCGGAGAATGCGGTACAGGCGCTCCGACAGGCTGCCGAACGGCACCGTCCGGATCGAAAACAATTGCTGCTGCACGTCGCGCGACAGGCGCGATTGCGCGAGCAGCGCGGCATCGGCTTCGTCGAGGTTCTTCAGAAGCGACTGCTGAACGGTCGAGACGTCATTGACGCCTTCGGCCAGGCCGCGCGTCAATTCCTGGAACCGCGTATAGCGATCGAATTCCAGGGGATCGAAGCCTTCGGCTGCCTCGTTGACCATCGACATGCGCGACTGAATCTGCGATTCGGCCTGGATTTCGATTTCGCGCACCTGCGCGCGCAGGCGAATGACGCTGTTGGTGAGCTCGAGCAGGTTGCCCTTGAGCGAGCGAAGCTCGCCCTCGGCGCGGGCGCGCGTTATCGCGACCTCCCCGGCCTCGTTGACCAGCCGGTCGATCAGCTCGGCACGCACGCGAAGCATTGCTCGCGAGGCATCGCTCTCGGCGGCCGGCGCCGGCTCGGCCGCTTGCGCGGCGGCTGCCTGCGGCGCCCGGGACGCGACCGGCAGCGGCGTGACGACGGCGCCGTGCGTTGCCGGCGGCGCCTGCTCGGGCGGGGCTTCGGCCGCGGCGGCGAGCCACGGCGGAGCCGTATCGGTTTCGCCTTTCTGCAGGCGATCGAGCAGGAAGGCGATGTGGTCCAGATCGTTGTCCAGCGCGTCGAATAGCTCGGCAGTCGGCGCCGTCGCTTCGACACCGCTGAGGCGGCTTTCCATCGTGTGCGCGACCTCGCCCAGTCGCATCGCGCCGGCCATCCGCGCACTGCCCTTGAACGTGTGCAATGTGCGCTGCAAGGCCTGCACGGTGTCGCTTGTTCCAGGCTTCGCGCGCCAGCTGCGCAGCTGCTCGCCGGCTTGCGGGAACAGTTCGGCCGCCTCGTCGAGGAATATCGGCAGCACCTGACGATCGACGTCGTCATGAACTTCGAGCAGCGCGGCCTCATCCGGCGTGGGCGTCGGCGCAGCGGCTGCGGGCGACGGCGCTGGCCTGGGCGGAGCGGCTACCGCATGCAGCATCGGCTCGGCTTTTCGCTCGACCGGGGTCGAATCGGCGGCCGGCTCGCCGACGGCGGCCAGCTCGAGATTGATCGTCATGCCATGCTCGTCGGCGTCGGCAACGCGCGCCGCGACCGCCTCGCTGTCGTCGATCCCATGCTGCGGGACTGTATCCTGGCGCAGCGTCTCCAGCTCATTGATGATCTCGGCCGCCTCGGCCTCGTCGCTGGCGCGGAACGATTCGCGCGCGCGAACGCGTGCGCTCAAGGCACTCAAGCCTGCGACCGCGCGGGCGAGGACCGGTTGCGCCGCCCCCGGCAGCGGGGCGCCGCGTTCCTGCAAGCCGAGCAGGCACACTTCCAGCGCCTTGGCGGTGGTGGCGACCAGCGGAAACCCGCCGGTGCGGTGAATGCCGCACAGCGTGTGGCTGGCGCGCACCATCAGCTGCGACGGCGTCGCCGCAGGGTCGAACTGCAGAGTCTGCAGCTCGTCGTCCAGCGTGGCCAGATGCTGCTTCGCCTCTTCACACAGAATGCGATACAGCGCCGCCGACAGCGTGACTCCGCCGACAGTTATTTCCTCTTCGGCATCGGCAAGCGCTGCGACGGCATCGGCGTCGGGTACGTCCAGCGACGTGACAGCGGCAAAGGCCAGTGTCGGCGCCGCCGACTCGTGCGGAGCATCGGCCACATCGCTTTCGCCGTATGGCGTCTCGTCGAGCTCGAGCACTTCGATCGCCGCATGCGCCGAGGTCGGCGCGGCGGTGTCGGCGACCCGCTCGGTCGTCGAAACAGCGGCGAGCGGCCCCGGCGCCGGCCACGATGGCGATGGGCCTGGCGATGGCGGCTGCCCCCCCGAGTCGCCGCCGCCACCGGGAAACTCGCTTTCCACCTTAGCCAGCGCTGCGTGCAAGGCGCCGGCGTCCGGAGTCACCCGGCCGGTACTGCGCAGTGCATCGACCCAGCGGCGGAAGCTCGACTCGGCGACGCCTATCAATGCGATCAGCGCCGGCGTCGTCGGACGATCTTCCTCGATCACGCGGTTGTGAACCTTTTCCACTTTGTACGCGAGCTCGCCCAGATCGGTGAGCCCCACCATGCGGCCGCTCCCCTTCAAGGTGTGGAATCCGCGACGCACGACGGCCAGCGCCGTGCGATCGTCGGAATTCGCGGCGAGCTCTTTCGCACTGGCCGCGATCGTATCCAGCACTTCGCCTGCTTCGGTCAGATAGATGTCGAGCAATTCGGTGTCGAATTGCGTCGCGTCGGTTTCCAGCAGGCGCATCGTTTCCGCCGAAGGAGCCGGCGCCGCCGCGCTCTGCGTCGCAACTGCGGCAACGGCATCCTGCAGGGCCGCGGTGTCGGCCGTCCCGGCATGCGCGAGCTCGGTCAGTGCCGCATCGGCGTCCTGCTGCAGGCGCGCGTCGCCGATCAGTTCGGCGTCGTGCTTGAGCGTCGTCAGATCGGCAGACAGCCTGTCCCGCGCTGCCAGGTCGCCTGGCGCGCTCTGATAGGCGGCAAAGGTCTCCGGCAGCGCGGAGCGCAAATCGACTACCGCCGACTCGACCGTCTCGGGCTCGGCGGCGGGCGCGCTGGGCGCGACGCCAAGACGGCGATCGAGCAACGGGGTGATCAGACGGTCGCGATCGGGCCGCTGCTGCTCGACGGCCTCGATATAGAAGCCGAGGCCCGACAGCGATTCGGCCAGCATCTCGAGGTCGTCGTTGTGAACCTCGACATCCGGTTTCGCATATTCGTCGATCTGCTGCTGGCAGAGCTCGAGCAGGCGCTCCGCGCGTCTCGAGCCCGAGCATCTTCAGCGCGCCGGCGATCTGCCGGCTGTCGCCGGCGAGCGTGGCGAGCTCGGCGCGCTTGCTGTTGTCGCGGAAAAAGGCGTCGAGCACCTGTTCCATGTGGCGCAGGTTGGCCTGAATTTCGCGCGCGACCTGGGCCAGCAGCAATCTCTCCTGCGCGCGACGCGCCATTTCGTCGAGCAGCGGCGCACCGGCGATCAGCGGGGTCGGCTTGTTCTGCTGCGCGGCGTCGATGCGCGCGAGCATCGCGTCGATCTGCTGCGGCAGCTCCGGCGAAATCGAGCCGAAATGCTCGATCGTCGATTCGGCGAGCAGCAATGCCGTCGCGAACTCCATCGCCAGCGCCTCGGAAACGGCACCCGCGCCGAACTTGTCGACGCGACTGGCCAGCGCGGTGATCAGGCGGGACAGCGACGGCTCTCCGATGGCGCGCACACGGTCGACGAGGCCGGCCATCGTCTGTTTGAGCTTCGGCGATGTTTTCCGGACGACCGCCGGTGATCTTCAGCCAGAGGTCCTTGGCGCTGGCCAGCTGCTCGCGGGCCTCGCGCAGCAGCGGCTGCGTGCGCAGGACGTCGGCCGAAAGCACTTCGGCAGTCGGGATCAGGCCATTGAGGTGATAGGCGCGCTGCACTGCCTGCGTCTGCGGCGCCGACCGGAGCGCTGATCGCGACGTAATAGAGCACTTCGCGGCGCATCCGGTCCGAGACCTTCGCCGAGCCTTCGACGAAGCGCCGGATCTGCAAGTCGACTCGTCCGCATAGCTGCTTGACGCCGAATCCGCTCTCGACGCCCTTTTCGACGATGCTTTCGAGCAGCGCGCCGACGGTCCACCAGAACGAGCGCTGCGCCGAATGCGTCTGTACGTCTTCGATGCCCTGAACGGCATCGCGCATGATCTTCGAGCCTTCCTCGTCGCCGCGCAGCCACGCAAGCAAGCCGCGCTGATACAGGCGCCGCTGCTTGATGAGGAAGGAGGAAAGCTTGTGCGGCGTCACCGACTTCAGCGTCGCGATCTTCGGCGCGCGCGGCGACAGGTCGGGGAAGAAAAGGTCGGTCGGCGACGCGCCCTTCACGCCGCGCGCCTGCTGCATCTGCTCGTATTCGGGGAAAAGCTTCAGCGGTACCGGATTCGTGCCGCCGATGAGCTCGTCCAGGAAAATGCGGAGCTTGCGTCCGGCGCGGTCGACCAGATCGCAGGCTGCCGGTACCTCGCCTTTCGGCAGGCCCTCGAGCCGCACCAGTTGGCGCTCGATCTCCTCGGTGTAAGCGGCGACCGCGTCGAGGCCCACCATCTGCAACGCACCGGCTGCCTGGTGCACATGGGTGCGCGCCTGCTTGAGCGGGGTTGGGTCCTGCGTCGCGGCCTTGTAGGCCGCGAGCGACTCCAGCCCGCGTCCTAGCGCCTGGTCGATTTCGCCGTGGACCCAGGAGAGTGGTCCGAGATCGAAATCCTGTGCGGTATCGCTGGGCATGATGATGAGGGCTCAATTCATTCGGGGTAGGCAACTCGGCGTCAACCGCATGCAAGAACCGCGCCCACAAGCCGCCCCGGGCTCGTCGTGCACGCTTCGCGGCCTCCTATCACCAAGCTCGAACTCGATCCATTGCGTGTCGGCCGCCCTGCCGCGCGGCCTCCTTTGTCTCTTGCGCAGAGCGCCCATCCAGTCGTCGGCCTCGTGCGGCGGCCTCCGGGTCGCGCGCTTCGCGCCTCCGCCTGCGCGCTCGCGGCCTCCTATCACTAGGCTCGAACTCGACCATTGCGTGTCGGCCGCCCTGCCGCGCTCCGGGTCGCGCGCTTCGCGCCTCCGCCTGCGCGCGTCATACCTTGAAGCCGGCAACCGAGCTGCGCAGCTCGGCGGCGAGCTTGGTCAGCTGGCCGATCGACACGTTGGTCTGCTTGGTGCCCTCGGTCGTCTCCTCGGTGATCTTCAGGATGCCCTGCATGCCGCGAGTCACGTCCGACACCGAAGCCGACTGCTTCTGCGTCTGCGCCGAGATGCCGCCGATCAATTCGGCGAGCTCGCGCGACACCCGCCGGATTTCGTCCAGCGCCTGACCGGCTGCGTCGGAAAGCTTGGTTCCCTCGACCACGCCGACCGTGCTCTTTTCCATGGCCGCGACCGCGTCCTGCGTGTCGGCCTGAATGGTCTTCACGATCGCCTCGATCTGCTTGGTCGCTTCGCCCGAGCGCTCGGCCAGTCGCTGCACTTCTTCGGCGACGACGGTGAAGCCGCGGCCCGCCTCGCCTGCCGACGCCGCCTGGATCGCGGCGTTGAGCGCCAGCACGTTCGTCTGCTCGGTGATGTCCGAAATCAGCTCGACGATCTCGCCGATCTCCAGCGACGATTCGCCGAGGCGCTTGATCCGCTTGGCGGTGTCCTGGATCTGCGTGCGGATTTCGTTCATGCCCGAGATCTGGTTGTGCACCGCCTCGCCGCCTTTTTCGGCCGCGGCCAGCGACTGCTGCGCGACGCGTGCCGACTGCGCCGCCGTCTGCGACACCTCGTTGATCGACTGCGCCATCTGCAGCACCGACGCGGATGCCTGCTGGATCTCCTTGTTCTGCCGCTGCGAGGCCTCGTACAGCCGGTTCGAGATCGCCTGCGCGTCGGTCGTCGCCTTGGCCACCTGGTCGGTCGCCGAGTTGATGCCGCGGACCAGCGTGCGCAACTCCTCGATCGTGAAGTTGATCGAGTCCGCGATCGCGCCGGTCACGTCCTCGGTCACCGACGCCTGCACGGTCAGATCGCCGTCGGCGAGGTTGCCCATCTCGTTCAGCAGCCGCAGAATCGCTTCCTGGTTGCGCTTGTTCTCCTGCTCGCTCTCGAAGGCGCGAACACGACCGTCGTCGACGCGAACACCTTGCCGTAGCGCGATCAGGCGCGACCAGGGCCAGCAAGGCAAAGATCATCGCGGCCCACAAAGTGAAGCTGCGCACCGTCGTCTGGCCGTCGAATTCGCTGGTCAGCGCCGTCGTATCGGTCAGCAGCGGCTCCGATTCCTGATTGATGCCGCGCGCGGCCTGCTTGGCGAGCACCAGGCGTTGCATGTTCTGCAGGATGGCGTTGACGCCGGTTTCGTAGCCGGCGAACCGTTTTTGCAGCTCGATCAGCGTCGCGCGCGCATCGTCGGCGCGCACCGCGCCCGGAAGCCGCAACGCGTCGCTTCCCTTCAGCAGCCCGTTCAGGATGTCGCGGAACGTGCCGGTGTCCTTGCCCAGCAGGAACGCGACTTCCGGATCGATCTCGTCCGACGAAACGAGCGAATTCGCATTCTTGGCGATCCGCTGCGAAAGCACGGCGAGCTGGTTGGTGAAGTCGACCTCGCGCAGCGAGCCGCCGGCGGAGGCGATCTGCGCCGACGCCTGCTGGGCAAGCTCGAGCAACGCATTG
Organism: uncultured beta proteobacterium; assembly: GCA_963697485.1. Taxonomy (GTDB): domain Bacteria; phylum Pseudomonadota; class Gammaproteobacteria; order Burkholderiales; family Casimicrobiaceae; genus PALSA-1003. The sequence continues at coordinate 192,653 of CAVOOD010000002.1, read as the reverse complement.
TTGCCCTGGTTGATTCCGTCCAGGCCCTTCGACAGCGAAAGCAGCGCGGCCTGGTTGTCGACCACCGTGGTGGCGTTCTTTTCGACCCGCTCCCAGCGGGCGTCGAGAGCGCCCAGCGCCTTCTGCAGCGCTTCGTTGGTGGCTACGTCGACGTTCGTGCCGTGTACGATGCCGCCCTTGGTCAGCGCATCGAGGTCGGCGCGAAAGCGGTCGCGGGAATCCTTGACGCTTTCGAACGCGCCGGCGTTGCCCTGCACCGCCAGCGCGGTTCCGCGCGCCAGGCGCTGCGACAGCATCTGCATTTCGGTCGCCGTCGTCGAGCTCGCGCCCGCCTGCGAGTTCGCCCGGTAGTTGAGCCACAGCATCAGCCCGGCGAGAATGCCGAACAGCAGCAGCAGCACGCCGAGGATCTGGTACTGCCTGGCGATCGGCAGATGCCCGATGAACCAGAGGCGGCCCGGCTGCTTCATCTCGGGACTCGCGCTGCGCATCTGATCCATGATCGAAGGCGCAGCCAGCGGGTCGTAGCCGCGCTGAGCGCCGCTCATCTTGACCTGCGTTGTCGGCTCTTCGAGGTCGGCTTCCGACAGGATCTGTCCCCTGCCCGCACCTGCTCCCAAGAGGCCTTTGAATGTGAATGCCATGATTCCTCCCCTAGATAGGGTCGTTACGCCTGCATGAATCCGTCAGACTGTGCTCAAGCTACAGTCCCACTTGAAGAAAGGCCGGGTCCTGCGCCAGCAGGGCCAGGTCGATTTCCTGCCACACGCCGCCGGCCTTGTCGGTCCAGCGCGCGCCGTACCACGCCGGCGCGTCGACCGCAGCGTCGCTGCGCGTCAATTCGGCGAGATTGCGCAAACCGAGCACGCGGGTCACCACCAGGCCGGCGCGCAATTCGCCGACGCGCGGCCCGAACAGCACCAGTCGCGCCTGCGCCGCGCCCGGGGTCAGCGGCTCGATCGCTTCGCCGAGGAATCCGGCGAAGTCGATGACGCTGTACAGATTGCCGCGGATGTTGGAGATGCCCAGATACCACGGACGGGTCAGCGGCACCGTCGCCATCGTCGGCACCGCGATGACCTCGCCGGCATCCGCCAGCCGGATCAGCCATTGCTTGCCGGCGCAGGCCAGACCCAGGCGGGATTGCTCGACCTGCGCAGTCGTCTTCGCCGCGAGGCGCGCCGCCAGTTCCTGCTGGAACGCGCGAAGGTCGAGCTTGGCGGCGCGGGCCATTGCAGTGAATCAGCCGAGCGCCGTGATCTTCGCGAGCAGCTCGTCGCGGTTGACCGGCTTGACGATGTAGTCGCGCGCGCCCTGGCGCATGCCCCAGATCTTGTCGGTTTCCTGGCGTCTTGGACGTGCAGAGGATGATCGGGACGCTGCGCGTCGCCGGGTCGCGACTGATCGCGCGCGTCGCCTGGAATCCGTTGAGTCCGGGCATCACGACGTCCATCAGTATCAGGTCGGGCTTCACCGTCTTCGCCTTGAGGATCGCGTCCTCGCCGTTGTCGCTGGCGACGACCTCGTAGCCTGCCTTGGTCAGCATGTCGTTGAGGACGTGTCGCTCGGTCGGCGAGTCGTCGACGATCAATACGCGTTTTATGGTCATTGTTTCCGCACCCCTTGCTTCCCTTCTTCGCGCCCGATGCAGGCGTCGCTCAATGCGCCGCCGATTTGACGTGCGTGCCGACCGCCTTCAACAGGCTTTCCTTGGTGAACGGCTTGGTCAGGTACTGATCCGACCCGACCATTCGTGCCGCGCGCCCGGTCGAACAGTCCGTCCTTCGACGAGAGCATGACCACCGGCGTCTGGTGAAAGCGCGAATTCTTCTTGATCAGCGCGCAGGTCTGGTAGCCGTCCAGCCGCGGCATCATGATGTCGACGAAGATCAGGTCCGGCTGGTGGTCGGCGATCTTGGCCAGCGCATCGAAGCCGTCTTCGGCGAGGATCACCGTGCACCCCGCCTGGAGCAGGAAAATCTCGGCGCTGCGACGAATCGTGTTGCTATCGTCGATCACCATGACTTTCGCACCCGTCAAGGCGACTGGATCCGGCAATTCAGTTCCTCCCGCGTTGAAGCTCAGTCCTGCATCCAGCGCAATCGTTTCCATTTCAAGCCCTCGAAAGTTTGCCACGGTATAGGACCAAATGCCTAGAGCATAATCCTTGCCAGAACGGGCAAAGCTGAGGTTTTTGAGCGATTTGCAACATCGGCACAGCGAATTTGAGCAAAAAACTGCCGTACCGGGTCACCGCGCGCGGGCGGCACGGGGCGAACCGGCCATGCCGGAGGTATCTTCGGGCGCACGATTTCATGCGGTGCGGACGCCGTAAAAGGGCCGTTCGGGGCCCGAAAAACGCGGTCTGCGCCACGGTGAGCCTGCCGACCTGGCGCGCGGTCCCCGCCAGGAGGTTCGTTGCGGCTACGCCACCCGGCGGCGCTAGCGTCCGAGAAACATCCGGTAGGCCGGGTTGGCCGTCTCGTCGACGTACGTAGTAGCCGAGGCGCTCGAGGAAGCGGCGGAAGTCGGCGTGATCGGCGGGCGGGACCTGCATGCCGACCAGCACGCGGCCGTAGTCGGCGCCGTGGTTGCGGTAGTGGAACAGGCTGATGTTCCAGCCGCGGCTCATGCTGTCGAGGAAGCGCATCAGCGCGCCCGGCCGCTCGGGAAACTCGAAGCGGTAGAGGATCTCGTTCTCCGCCGCCGGCGCGTGGCCGCCGACCAGGTGGCGCACGTGCAGCTTGGCCATCTCGTTGTCCGACAGGTCGTACGCCTCGATCCGCTGCGCTGTGCATCGCGCGCAGCAGCTGCCGCGGTCTCGTGCCGATCGGCGACCTCGACGCCGACGAAGATGTGCGCGACGCTGCGGATCGGCGTAGCGATAGTTGAATTCGGTGACGCTGCGCTTGCCGAGCAGCGCGCAGAACTCGCGGAAGCTGCCCGGCCGCTCGGGAATCGTCACCGCGAAGATCGCCTCGCGCGCTTCGCCGAGCTCGGCCCGCTCGGCGACGAAGCGCAGGCGGTCGAAGTTCATGTTGGCGCCGCAGGCGATGGCGACGAACGTCCGGTCCTGCGCGCCGGTGCCGCTCGCACCAGGCCTTGACGCCGGCGACCGACAGCGCGCCGGCGGGCTCGAGGATCGCGCGCGTGTCCTCGAACACGTCCTTGATCGCCGCGCAGATCGCGTCGGTGTCGACGAGGATCATCTCGTCGACCAGCTCGCGGCAGATGCGAAACGTCTCCTTGCCGACCTGCTTGACCGCGACGCCGTCGGCGAACAGGCCCGACGTGTCGCAGCGTGACGCGGCGGCCCGGCGGCGAGCGAGCGCGTCATCGCGTCGGAGTCGACCGGCTGCACGCCGATCACCTTGACCTCGGGCCGCACGCGCTTCACGTAGGACGCGATGCCGGCGATCAGCCCGCCGCCGCCGACGGCGACGAAGATCGCGTCGAGCGGCCCCTGGCACTGGCGCAGGATCTCCATGCCGATCGTGCCCTGGCCGGCGATCACGTCGGGATCGTCGTACGGATGGACGAACGTGGCGCCGCTGCGTCTTCTGCAGCTTGACGCGCGTGCGCGTAGGCGTCGCTGTACGAATCGCCGTGCAGCACGACCGTCGCGCCGCGCGCCTCGACCGCCGCGATCTTGATCGGCGGCGTGGTCACCGGCATCACGATCGTCGCCTTGCAGCCGAGCCGCTGCGCCGCGAGCGCGACGCCCTGCGCGTGGTTGCCGGCCGACGCCGCGATGACGCCGCGCGCGCGCTCGGCGGGCGAGAGGTGCGCCATCTTGTTGTAGGCGCCGCGCAGCTTGAACGAGAACACCGGCTGCTGGTCCTCGCGCTTCAGCAGCACGCGGTTGCCGAGGCGGCGCGACAGCGTCGGCGCCGGCTCGAGCGGCGATTCGATCGCGACGTCGTAGACCTTCGCGGTCAGGATCTTCTGCAGGTAGTCGATCGGCATGGGACGAAGCGAGCGCGTGGACGAGGCAGCGAGCGTAGCAGAAACCGCCTGCGCGCGCCAAAGCCGGCTTGGTTCGAGCGCGCGTATTTCTGCTAGGCTTGCGCGCACTGCTTTTCGTCGCGCCGGATGCCGGCGCTGAACAGCGCCCTAATCGCGTGACCGCCAAGACGCTCGCCGTCGTCGACCTCGGATCGAACAGCTTCCGCCTCGAGATCGGCCGCGTCGAAGGCGACCAGATCTTCCGGCTCGACACCTGGCGCGAGACGCTGCGCTTCGGCGCCGGCATCGACGCGCAAGGGACGCATCACGCCCGGCGGCGACGCAAGGCGGCGCTCGCCTGTCTCGCGCGCTTTCGCGAGCGCCTGTCGGGCCTCCATCCGTCGGCGGTGCGCGCGGTCGCGACCAACACGTTTCGCGTCGCGCGCAATGCGCGCGACGTTCCTGCCGCAGGCGGAGCGCGCGCTCGGCTTTCCGATCGACGTCATCGGCGGGCACGAGGAAGCGCGGCTCATCTACCTCGGCGTCGCGCACGTGCTGCCGCCGTCGGACGCGCCGCGCCTCGTCATCGACATCGGCGGCGGCTCGACCGAATTCATCATCGGCCGCGGCCTCGAGCCCGAGCGGCTCGAGTCGCTGAAGCTCGGCTGCGTCAGCATGACGCAGCGATTCTTTCCCGACGGCGATGCTGCGCGCGAGCGCGTTCGACGCCGCGGAGACCGCGCGCGCGCGTCGAGATCGAAGCGATCGCCGGCGAATTCGGCGCCGAGCACTGGCAGCGACGCCTACGCGTCGTCGGGCACCGCGCTCGCGCTCGCCGAGATCCTCGAGCAGAACGGCTTGTCCGCCGGCGGCATCACGCCGGACGGGCTCGCCCGCCTGCGCAAGCGCATGATCGCGCGCCGGCCGCATCCGGCGCGGCTGCACGCTCGACGGCGCTCAAGCCCGAGCGCGCGCCGGTGCTGGCCGGCGGCTTCGCCATCATGGCGCGGCGGTGGCCGAGCTCGACGTCGAGCGCATCAATCCGGTCGGCGGCGCGCTGCGCCTGGGCGTGCTCTACGACCTGCTCGGCCGCACCGTCGACGCGCGACGCCGCGCAGCTCACCGTCGAGCGCTTCCTCGAGCGCTACCACATCGACCGCCGCACGCGCAGCGCGTCGCCGCGACTGGCGAGCGCGCTTTATCTCGCCGCGCTGCGCCCGACGCCGGCCGCGGAGCAGGCGCAGCTGCTGCGACTGGGCGGCGCTGCTGCACGAGATCGGCTATGTCGGTGTCGCACATCGGCTTTCACAAGCACGGCGCGTACATCCTCGCAGCACGCCGACATGCCGGGCTTCTCGGCGCAGGAGCAGCGCGCGGCTCGCGCTGCTGGTCTGCGGCTGCCGCGGCGGCCTGTCGAAGATCGCGAGCCGCGCTCGGCGATCCGATCGTGCGCGCGCAGGTGCTGGCGCTGCGCCTCGCCGTGCTGTTCCATCACGCGCGACCGAGCGTCGACGCTGCCGCGCGTCGCGCTGAAGACCCGGGGCGGCGTCGCCATTCCGGCGTCGAGCCAGCGCTGGCTCGCGGCGCATCCGCTGACCGCGCACCTGCTCGATCGGGAGCGCGCGGAGTGGCACGGGCTGCACGCCGGTAGCGCCGCGATGGATGGCGCCGCGGCAGGACTCGACAGCCGCGCTCAGACGAAATCGGGCCCGATGCACGACCTTCAGCACGACCGCCGGCGCCTTCCTCGCGCGCCCGGTTGGACAGCCACCACACGGCGCCCTTGCGCACCGACCAGTACGCGTCGCTCGCCGGACAGCAGGAGCGCCGCGACCTGCCGAGCGTCGGCTGGTGGCCGACGATCAGCACCGGCTCGCGCGCGTCGGGCCAGTTCGGCGGCGGCGAGCACGGCGGCGGCACGTCGCGCCGGGCGCGAGCTCGGGCACCGTCCTGAACTTGCGCTTGAGCGCCTGCGCCGTCTGCTGCGCGCGATCGGCGGGAGTGACGAGGATGCGGCAACGTGTCGGGCAGGTGCGCGTCGAGCCACGCGCGCCATGCGCTCGGCCTGCTTGATGCCCTTGGCCGTCAGCCGCGCGGCCGAGGTCGGGCTCGCCGGGCTCGGCTTCGGCAGTGGCGCCAGAGGATCAGGTCCATGGATGGCAGCGGCTGCGTTCAGCTAGCGGCACTGCGGACGTTCGGCCAGCCGATCGAGCAGGAGTTCCTGCGCCGCGCAGGCGCGCGCGCGGCGTCGCGGGCTTCGCGCGCACGATATTCGCCGTCGGCGCCGAGCTCCCACGCGTCGCGGTTGTCGGCGAGATAGACTTCGAGCCCTTCGTCGATGACGCGCGCCTTGAGCTCCGGGTCGAGCACGGGAAACGCGACCTCGATGCGGCGGAACAGGTTGCGTCCCATCCAGTCGGCGCGCGACAGCCAGACGTCCGCGCTCGCCGCCGTTCTCGAAATACCAGATGCGGTGATGCTCGAGGAAGCGGCCGAGGATCGAGCGCACGCGGATGTTCTCCGACAGGCCTGGCACGCCGGGCCGCAGCGCGCACGCGCCGCGCACGATGAGGTCGATCTTCACGCCGGCCTGCGACGCGGCGTACAGCGCGCGTGATCACGCGCCTCCTCGACCAGCGCGTTCATCTTCGCGATGATGCGCGCCGGCTTGCCGTCCTTCGCGTGCCGCGTCTCGCGGCGGATCGCCTCGAGCAATGCGCCGGTGCATCGTGAACGGCGCGAGCAGCAGGCGCTTCAGCCGGTTCGCGCGTGGCGAGGCTCGTGATGTGCAGGAACACCTCGTTGACGTCGGCGCACAGATCCGGGTTCGCGGTGAGCAGGCCGAAGTCGGTGTACAGCGCGCGTCGTGCGCGGATGATAGTTGCCGGTGCCGAGGTGCGCGTACGGCACGCAGCCGCGAGCGGCCCGCGGCGTCGCGCTCGCGGCGCAGCAGCAGCGCGAGCTTGGCGTGCGTCTTGAGGCCGAACACGCCGTAGACGACCTGCGCGCCGGCCTCGCTCCAGCCGCTCCGCCCAGTTGATGTTCGCCTCCTCGTCGAAGCGCGCCATCAGCTCGACGACGACGGTGACTTCCTTGCCGCGCCGCGCGGCGTCGATCAGCGCCTCCATCAGCACCGAATTGACGCCGGTGCGATAGACCGTCTGCTTGATCGCGACGACGTCGGGGTCGTCGGCGGCGCTTGCGGATGAACTCGACCACCGGCTCGAACGACTGGTACGGATGATGCAGCAGGATGTCGTGCTGCGCGGATCGCGGCGAGGATGTCGGGCTGCGTCGCGAAGCCGCTCCGGCAGTGCCGGGCACGAACGGCGCGATACTTGAGCTCGGTCGATGTCGACCTGGTCGACCAGCGACGACAGCCGCGCGAGGTTGACCGGCCCGTCGCAGCGATAGAGATCGGCCTCCGTCGAGCTCGAACTGCTGCAGCAGGAGCTGCGCGAGCGGCGGCGGGCAGTCGGCGGCGACTTCGAGGCGCACCGCGAGACCGAACTGGCGCTGCGGCAGCTCGCCCTGCAGCGCCTGGCGCAGGTTCTTCACCTCCTCCTCGTCGATCCACAGGTCGGCGTCGCGCGTCACGCGGAACTGCGAGTAGCCGACGACCTCGCGCCCGGCGAAGAGCTCGCGCAGATGCGCGTGGATGATCGACGACAGCAGCACGAAGCGTGTTGTCGCCGGCGCGACCTCGCGCGGCAGCTCGATCACGCGCGGCAGCACGCGCGGCGCCTTGACGATCGCGATGGCCGGTCTCGCGCCCGAACGCATCGCGGCCCGAGAGCTCGACGATGAAGTTGAGGCTCTTGTTGACGACCTGCGGAAACGGATGCGCCGGATCGAGCCCGATCGGCGTCAGCAGCGGCCGACCTCGCGCCGGAAGTAATCGGCGACCCACGCGCGCTGCGCGGCGTTGCGCTCGGCGCGGCGCAGCAGGCGGATGCCGGCGCCGGCGAGCGCCGGCAGCACCTCGCTCGTTCAGCACGCGATACTGGTCGGCGACCAGCGCGTGCGCCTCGTTCGCCAGATCGCGACGACAGCGCGCGCAGCTCGTGCAGCGTCATGCCGGGCGGCGGCGCCTTGGCGCGGAGCTGCTCGCTGCAGGCCGGCCACGCGGATCTCGAAGAATTCGTCCAGATTGCTGCTGACGATGCACAGGAAGCGCAGCCGCTCGAGCAGCGGCACGGCGGCGTCCTCGGCGAGCGCGAGCACGCGGCGGTTGAACGCGAGCAGCGACAGCTCGCGATTGATCAGCGGCGGCGCGGCGCGTCTTGGCGGCGCGGTTCTGGCGGCATCGCGGATGTCGACGGCGCCGTGCGACGGGTCATCGGCGGCGAATCCGTCAGTTTCGCCGACTGCAGGTTACGGCGCATGTTACCGGCGCGCTCGACATCGCGCGGCCACGCGGCCAGCCACAGGCACGCGCCCCTGGCGATTCGCGATCGAGCTGCGGCCAGGTAGGCGTCGTGCGCGGCGAGCTCCTCGGCCGAGGGCAGGACGAGGATCAGCGCAGCGCGGCCAGCGCCGGCGACAGCCATCGCCGACTGTCACGGCCGCGGCGTCGACGATGTCGATCGTCAGCGATTCCTGGCCGCGCGTCATCGCGAGATAGACCTCGGCCAGCAGTTGCGCGTCGAGCAGCGCGCCGTGCAGCGTGCGATGCGCGTTGGAGACGCCGAAGCGCTCGCACAGCGCGTCGAGGTTGTTGCGCTTGCCGGGGAACTGGTCGCGCGCGAGCGCCAGCGTGTCGACGACTTCGGCGGCAATGCGCGGCGCTGCGACGGCATGCCCGGCGCGCTCGAGCTCGTCGTCGAGAAAGGCGACGTCGAACGGCGCGTTGTGGATGATCCACTGGGCGCCGCGCGCGAAGTCGACGAATTCCGCGGCGACGTCGCGCGAATCGCGGCTTGTCGCGCAGCATCTCCCACGTCAGGCCGTGGACGTCGGTCGCGCCGACGTCGATCTCGCGCTCGGGATTGAGGTAGAAGTGGACGTTGCGGCCGGTCGGCCGGCGATCGACAGCTCGACCGCGGCGATCTCGATGATGCGATGGCCGGCTTCGGGGTCGAGGCCGGTGGTTTCGGTGTCGAGGATCAGCTGCCGCATTCGCCGCCTCTGACGCTCAGCGTCTTGTACCGCTTGATCGTCGCCTGGATCTCGGCGATCGCGCGCTCGATCTCGTCGTCGGTCAGGTCGCGCTGCGTGCCCTTGCGATCGGTCAGCGTCAGCGTGCGGTCGATCTCGGTCTGGAACTCGCCCAGGCCCAGCGTCTCGGTGATCGTCGTCGTCGGCTCGTCGGTCAGCGTCTCCGGACCCCAGCGCACGACGATCAGCGACAGATTGTCGCCGTCGGCCCCGCCGCGCATCTCGGCCTCGCGCATCAGCTGCGGCGCCGACTTGAGGATCGGCGTCGACGGTGAGCGCGCGCGCGATCTCTTCCTGGCGGATAGACGCTCCACAGGCCGTCGGTGCACATCACGATCAGGTCGCCGTTGCGCAGCGGCGTGCGGCGCGACAGATCGATGACCGGATCGACCAGGCCGCCGAGGCAGCTGAAGATCTTGTTGCGATCGGGATGGTCGACGACTTCGTGCGGCGCCGATGATGCCCTGGTCGACGCAGGTACTGGACCTTCGAATGGTCCTTGGTCTGGCCGATCAGCCCGCCCTGCCGGAACAGGTACAGGCGCGAGTCGCCGACGTGCGCCCAGTAGGCGTAGTTCGACTGCACGATGCAGGCGACGCACGTCGTGCGCGGCGTCTCCAGCATCGAGAACTGGTTGGCGTACGAGCCGAGCGCCTGGTGCGCGCGCAGCATCGAGTCCTGCAGGAACTTGAGCGGATTCTTCAGCGTCGGCTTGGCTTCCTGCTGGAAGCGCTCGATGAACAGGCGCACCGCGATCTGCGCGGCGATCTCGCCGCCGGCGTGTCCGCCCATGCCGTCGGCGACGACCAGCAGCAGCGTGTCGCGGCTGTAGGTGTAGGCGAGCCGGTCCTGGTTGACCTTGCGCGAGCCCTTGCGGCTCTCCTGGAATATCGTGAAGCGCATGACGAGGCCCTACATCACTTCGGTGAACAGGCGCTTTTTCAGGTTGTCGAGGAACGTGAGCTTGCGCTTGCGCGGCGGGATGTCGCGGATCGCCTTTTGCAGCGCGAACACGCTTTGCGGCCGCTCGAGCGGATCGAGCCGCAGGCACCAGTCGATCACCTCGAGCACGTTGTCGGAATAGGCGCCGGCCCAGATCTTCTTCGCCGACACCAGGTGGTCTTCCTGACACGCGCGCGTCGGCGGCCTGCGGCGCGAACGCCGCGAGGCAGGCGAACATGCTCGCGCCGATGCCGTAGACGTCGGTCCACGGCCCGAGGCGGTCGGGCTCGCGATATTGCTCGGGCGCGGCAAAGCCCGGCGTGTACATCGGCGCGAGCTTCGGCCGCGACGTCGTCAGCGTCTGCCGCGCCGCGCCGAAGTCGAGCAGCACCGGGCGTGCCGTCGGTGCGCAGATAGATGTTGGCCGGCTTGATGTCGAGATGCAGCAGCTTGTGCGTGTGCACTTCGCGCAAGCCGTTCAGCAGGTGCATGAACACGTGACGCACCAGCCGCTCGGACATCTGGTCCTGGCGCATCTGGATCTGCTGCTGCAGCGTGCGCCCGCGCTCGTAGCGCATGACCATGTACACCGTCTCGTTGGCGCGGAAGAAATTGAGCACGCGCACGACGTTCGGGTGATTGATCTTGGCGAGCGCGCGGCCTTCCTCGAAGAAGCACTTCATCCCGTAGCGGAACGAAGTCAGGTTCTCGGCGGAGCTCGCGCGCACGATGTCGCCGTCGGTGCGCAGCACCAGCGACGACGGCAGGTATTCCTTGATGGCGACCGGCGCGCCCGCCTCGTCGAACGCGCGATAGACGATCGAAAAGCCGCCGCGGCTGATCTGCCGATCGATCCGGTAATTGAGCAGCTGGTATCCGGAGGGGAGTGCCTGATTGGTGACGCCCATTGGGCTTTGTCGTTGGGGCTTAAGACTTGCACGTCAAAGGGATAAGCTCTACATTCTCGACAACCGCGGCGATAAAGTAAAGAATTCGTTCGTCGTTCTTTGGTCTTGGTCGCGCATCGTTGCGCTTCCGCCCATCTTCCAGCCGGCACGACTTGTACGCCACGGATTCGCGATGATTCTGAGCATGACCGGCTTCGCGGCGGTCGCTGCCGAACTGCCCGGCTGCTCGCTGGCGGTCGAATTGCGGTCGGTCAATCACCGCTATCTCGACTTGCAGCTGCGCGTGCCCGACGAGCTGCGCGCGCTCGAAACCGCGATGCGCGAGGCGCTGGCGCGAGAGCTTAAGCGCGGCAAGATCGACTGCCGGATTTCGTTGAATCGAACCACGCCGGGCGCAGCAGCGCTGGCGATCAACGGCGAGCGCGTCGCCCAGCTCCGCGATGCGGCCGGCGAAGTGCAGCGTCACGCCCCCGGCAGCGCGCCGCTGTCGACCGTCGAGATACTGCGCTGGCCGGGCGTCTTGACCGAACCCTCGGTCGACGCAAGCACGCTGGCCGAGCAGACGCTGCTGCTGGTACAGCAGGCGCTGCGCGATCTGGGTGGCATCGCGAGCGCGCGAAGGCGCGAAGCTGCGCGACGATGCTCGAGGAACGCTGCCGCGGCATCGAAGGCGCAGGTGGAGCGCGTCGCTCCGCGGGTGCCGGCTATCCACGATGCCTACGTCGAGAAGCTCGGCGCCCGCCTGCGCGAAGCCGGCCTCGATCCCGACGACGACCGGCTGAAGCAGGAGCTGGCGCTGTTCGCGACCAAGGTCGACGTCGCCGAGGAAATTTCGCGCCTGCAGACGCACGTCGCCGAAGTGCGGCGCGTGCTTGCCGCCGGCGGCAGCAGCGGCAAGCGTCTCGACTTCCTGATGCAGGAGCTCAATCGCGAAGCGAACACGCTGGGCTCCAAATCGGTCGACGCGGAGCTTTCGCAGGCCGCGCTCGAGCTCAAGGTGCTGATCGAGCAGATGCGCGAGCAGGTGCAGAACATCGAGTGAGCGAGGCCCGCGGGAAGCGAGTCGCCGCGCCGACCGCGTCGCGCGTTGAAGACGGCAGGAGGCTGCTTAAACGTGACCACCGCGCCGGCAGCCTGTTCGTCGTCGCGGCGCCGTCGGGCGGCGGCAAGACCAGCCTGACGCGCGCGCTGCTCGAACGCGACCGCGGCATCCGCCTTTCGGTCTCGTACACGACGCGCCCGCCGCGTCCCGGCGAGCAGGACGGCGTCGACTACCACTTCGTTTCGACCGAGCGATTCATAGCGCTGCGCGACGCCGGTGAGTTCCTCGAGCACGCCCACGTCCATGGCAACTGGTATGCGACCTCGGCAAGCTGGCTCAGGAAGCGAGATCGACGCGGGCCAGGACGTCCTGCTCGAAATCGACTGGCAGGGCGCAGCGCAGGTGCGTGGCCTGATCCCGTCCTCGATCCAGATCTTCATCCTCCCGCCGTCGCTCGCGCTCGCTCGAAGAGCGCCTGCGCCGGCGCGGCCAGGACGACGAGGCGACGATCGCGCGGCGTCTCGAGGCTGCGAGGGACGAGATCCGCCACTGCGCAGAGTTCAATTATGTTATTATTAATCAGGACTTTGCCACTGCGGTCGACGACCTGAGCGCCATCGTGCGGGCTTCGCGCCTGCGCGCGGCACAACAATGCGTTCGCCACGAGGCACTGATTGCGCAACTTATTTAGCGTGCGAGCGAATTTCCGACTCGGCATGCAAGGAAGGCACCATGGCCCGCATCACGATCGAAGACTGCCTTATCAGGATACCCAACCGCTTCGAGCTCACCCTCGCCGCGACCAATCGCGCGCGCCAGATCAGCGCCGGATCGCAGCCGCTGGTCGAGAGCGACCGCGACAAGACGACGGTGATCGCGCTGCGCGAAATCGCTGCCGGCAAGATCGGCATCGAAATGCTGCTCAAGCCGCAAAGTTGACTTGCATCGGGCGGCTTAACCCCAACGTGATCAAGCATGTCGGAAATCGCCGAATTCACCCGACACCTTGGTCACTACCTGCAACCGCCTGACGTCGCGCTCGTAGAGCGCGCGTTCGCCTTTTCCGAGCAGGCGCACCAGGGGCAATTCCGCAAGTCGGGTGAGCCTTACATCACCCATCCGCTGGCGGTAGCCAGCATACTGTCGCAGTGGCGGCTCGACGCCCAGGGGCTCGCCGCCGCGCTCCTCCACGACGTGATGGAGGACAGCGGCATCACCAAGAACGAGATCGAGACGTCGTTCGGCAAGCCCGTCGCCGAGATGGTCGACGGCGTGTCCAAGCTCGACCAGATCGAGTTCCAGTCGCGCGAGGACGCGCAGGCCGAGAATTTCCGCAAGATGCTGCTGGCGATGGCGCAGGACGTGCGCGTCATCCTGATCAAGCTCGCCGACCGGCTGCACAACATGCGCACGCTCGACGCGATGGCGCCGACGCATCGCGAGCGGATCGCCCGCGAAACGCTCGACATCTACGCGCCGATCGCCAATCGCCTCGGCCTCAACGCTCTGTACCTCGAGCTGCAGGAGCTGTCGTTCAAGCATCTGCATCCGACGCGCTACCGCGTGCTGGCCAAGGCGATCAAGGCTGCGCGCGGCAACCGGCGCGAAGTGATGAACCGGATCCTGCAGTCGATCCGCGACGGCCTGAAGGAGGCCGACATCGCGGCGACGGTCACCGGACGAGAAAAGACGATCTACAGCGTCTACAAGAAAATGCGCGAGAAGCGCTATACGTTCTCGCAGGTGTTCGACATCTACGGCGTGCGCGTCCTGGTCAAGGACACGACTGCCTGCTACGCGGCGCTGGGCGTGCTGCACAATCTCTACAAGCCGATCCCCGGCAAATTCAAGGATTACATCGCCATTCCGAAGGCGAACGCCTACCAGTCGCTGCATACGACGCTGTTCGGCCCGTTCGGTACGCCGCTGGAGGCGCAGATCCGAACGCAGGACATGCATCGCATCGCCGAGTCCGGCGTCGCCGCGCACTGGCTGTACAAGGCGGGCGGCGAGCTCGACATCGCCGAGGCCCAGGAGCAGACGCATCGCTGGCTGCAAAGCCTGCTCGAGATACAGTCCGAGTCGCGCGACTCGAAGGAGTTTCTCGAGCACATCAAGGGCGACCTGTTCCCCGACGAGATCTACGTGTTCACGCCGAAGGGCAAGATCATGGCGCTGCCGCACGGCGCGACCGCGGTCGACTTCGCCTACGCGGTGCACACCGACATCGGCCACCACTGCACGGCGGCGCGGATCAACTACGAGCTGATGCCGCTGCGCACCGAGCTCAAGAACGGCGACCAGGTCGAGATCATCACCTCGCCCAGCGCGCGCCCGAATCCGTCGTGGCTCGGCTTCGTCGCGACCGGCAAGGCGCGCTCCCGCATCCGGCACTTCCTGAAGTCCCTGCAGCAGCGCGAGTCGGCGCTGCTCGGCGAGCGCATGCTGGAGCAGGCGCTGATCTCGCTGAAGGTTCCGCCCGCGTCGGTCACCTGGGAGCGCTGGGAAGCGCTCGCGCGCGAGTACGGCGCCAAGGGCCAGACCGAGATCCTTGCCGACATCGGCCTGGGCAAGCGCCTTTCGTTCGTCGTCGCTCAGGCGCTTGACGCGCAGCGCCGGGCGGACGAGCGACGAGCCGACGCCGATGCAGGCCAAGCACGGCGCGCTGCAGCTGCGCGGCGTCGAAGGCGTTGCGATCCAGTACGGCAAATGCTGCCGGCCGATCCCCGGCGACGCGATCATCGGCCATTTTCGGCGCGGTCAGGGACTGCTGGTACACACCCGCGACTGCGTGACGCTGCGGAAGGGTCGCATCGACAGCGACCAGATCGTCGACGTCGAATGGGCGCCTGAGATCCAGGGCGTCTTCGAAGCCGGCATCCGCCTGGTGGTCGCCGACGAGCGCGGCCTGCTGGCGCATCTGGCGACGGCCATCGCCGACGCCGGCGCGAACATCGAATATCTGTCGATGGAGCGACCCGACGGCGGCCACGTCGTCGCGATGTTCTTCAGCGTCCAGGTGCGAGACCGCAGGCATCTAGCCAACGTCATGCGGGCGCTGCGCCGCATTCCGGAGGTCAAGCGGGTGACGCGCGCGCGGACCTAGCGCCGCTCGTCCGGAGGCCAAGAAACGAAAACGGCCGGTTGACCCGGCCGTTTATTTCGCCTTGCGATCGAGCTACGCCGTCTGCGGAGCCAGCAAGCGCTGCAGCTCGCCCGACGCATGCATCTCGCGCATGATGTCGCAACCGCCGACGAACTCGCCGTTGACGTAGAGCTGCGGTATCGTCGGCCAGTTCGAATATTCCTTGATGCCCTGGCGCACCGCTGCGTCGGCCAGCACGTTGACCGAAAAGAACTTGTCGACCCCGCACGACTGCAACATCCGCACAGCGGCGTCCGAAAAACCGCATTGCGGAAACTGCGGCGTGCCCTTCATGTAAAGCACGACCGGATGACCGGTCACCTGCTCGCGTATCGTGTCCTGGATGCTCATCGCCGTCTCCGTCAACTCCTATGCTCTCATTTTACCGCATACGGGATCGTGGACCAAACTGCCGCGGCCTCCTTACATTAGCCAATATTCGGGCTGTTGCGTGTCGGCCGCAGCGGCGACTCGCGATCGCTAGCCCCCGCTATCGCGGGGACCCCTCTCGCTGCTCGCGCCCGCGGCCTCTTTGCCTGGCGAGTGTGTGCAGGCCTTCCGTTGTCGGCCGCAGCGGCGACTCGCGGTCGCTCGACCCCGCTGTCGCGGGGGCCCCTCTCGCTGCTCGCGCGCTATTCCTTCACCGCGCCGGTGAGCCCGGAGACATAGTACTCGACGAAGAACGAATACAGGATCGCAACCGGCAGCGAGCCGAACAGCGCGCCGGCCATCAGCGAGCCCCAGTGATAGACGTCCCCCTCGACCAACTCGGTGACGACACCGACCGGCACTGTCTTGACTTCCGACGAGGAGATGAACGTCAGCGCGTAAATGAATTCGTTCCACGACAGCGTGAATGCGAATATGCCGGCAGAAATCAAACCGGGCACCGCCAGCGGCAGGATGATGCGAACCAGTATCTGCATACGGCTCGCGCCGTCGATCAGCGCGCATTCCTCGAGCTCGATCGGTATCGTCTTGAAGTACCCCATCAGCAGCCATGTGCAGAACGGGATCAGGAACGTCGGATAGGTGAGGATCAGCGCCAGCCGCGTGTCGAACAGCTCGAGCTTGTACACCATTGCCGCCAGCGGAATGAACAGTATCGACGGCGGGACCAGGTAGGCCAGAAAAATGCTCATGCCGACGTAGCGCGACCCGCGGAAGCGCAACCGCTCGATCGCATACGCCGCGAGCACGCTGCAGAAGATCGAGAGGCAGGTCGACACGACCGAAATCACCACGGTGTTCCACAGCCACTCCGGATACGAGGTGTCGAACAGCAGCTTCTTGATGTGGTCCAGCGTCGGATGGATGACCCAGAACGGGTTGCCTTCGCGCGAGAGCAATTCCGTCGTTGGGCTTGAGCGCGGTGATCGTCATCCAGTAGAAAGGGAACAACAGCACGATGACGAACGCGGCGAGCGGCAGATAGACGGTCACGATGCGTCGCGGCAGCGACACAAGGTAATTCATGCCCTGCGAATCGACCGCCTCTGGCGTGGCGACAGCGGTGCTCATTTGTCGGCGGCCCCCTGCTGCCACGCGCGGCGTTGCAGACCGAAATAGCTGATCAGAATCGCCGCCAGCAGGAACGGCACCATCGCCGTCGCGATCGCCGCGCCCTCGCCGAGGCTGCCTCCGGGGATGGCCCGCTGGTAGGACAGGGTCGCCATCAGGTGGGTCGAATTGAGCGGGCCGCCGCGCGTCAAGACGTAGATCAGCTGGAAGTCGGTGAATGTGAACAGCACCGAGAACGTCATGACGACTGCGATGATCGGCGTCAGCAAGCGGCAGCGTGACATGGCGGAACTGCTGCCACGGCGAGGCGCCGTCCAGGCTGGCCGCTTCGTAATACGAGGGCGAGATCGTCTGCAATCCGGCGAGCAGGGTGATTGCGACGAACGGCACCCCGCGCCAGATGTTGGCGGCGATCGTCGAAAACCTGGCGTTCCACGGATCGCCGAGGAAGTCGATGTACTCGTGGATCAGCCCCATTCTCATCAGCGCCCAGCTGATGATCGAGAACTGCGAATCGTAGATCCACCAGAACGCGATCGCCGAGAGCGCGGTCGGGACGATGAATGGCAGCAGCACCATCGCGCGCATCACCGCCTTGAACGGCAGGTGCTTGTTGAGCAGCAGCGCGAGCCATAGGCCGAGCCCGAACTTGATGACGCTGGCGACGGTCGTGTAAAAGATCGTGTTGAACAGCGCAAGGCGCGTGACGGCGTCGCCCCACAGGAACTCGAAATTTTCCAGCCCGATCCACTCGCCGGGACGGCCGATCTTGGTGTCGGTGAAGCCCAACCAGGTGCCGAGGCCCAGCGGATAAGTGAGGAAGACAAGCAGCACCAGCGACGCGGGCATCATGAACAGGATGCCCAGCGCGTTGCGATTGTCCTGCAGCCGGGAGAGCGCTGAACTCAATGGAGGGATTTCCGGAAATCGCAATCGTTATGCATCTGGACTCTGAATCCGCAATGGCGCCGTCGGCCCCGGCAAATCGTCGGCGCGGCCGCGCGCGTTAACCGGCGCCGCAAGGCGCCGCGTTGAACGCGCGCAGATATTGCGTCGCGCCGACGTACCGCATCATCAACGCGTCGATGCCGAATCGGCGCGACGCAATATCAAACCTTGTAATACCGCTCGGCCCGCTTCTGCGCCCGCTCCGCCGCCTCCTTGGGCGACTTCGATCCGGACGCGGCTTCGGCGACCATGTTGACCATGATGAAGTCCGCCAGCACGCCCGCCGATGCGTACCCCATCTTGCCCGCGTAGCCGCTCGGCAGCATGATCTTCATCGAGTCGCGGTACGGCGTCGCTTTCGGGTCCTTCCACACCGGATGCTTTTCGTACACGGTGAGCGCCGGCGTCACATAGCCGAGTGATGCGGTGACCCAGGGATTGATCTGCTCATCCTCCATCATGAAGCGGAGGAACTCCTTCGCCGCTTTCGGATACTTCGAATACTTGAAGACCATCTGGTTGAAGAACAGGTTGAACTCCGTGGGTCGGCCGACCGGACCGATCGGGAAGTTCGAGTGGAAGATGTCCGCCTCGAGATCCTTCACCTTCGGATCAGTTGCGTTCTTCGCCGCGAAGTAGATCGAGATCCCGTTGCTGGTCAGCGAGATCTGGCTGTCGAGGAACGCCTTGTTGTTGTTCGGGTCGAGCCACGACAGCGTTCCGGGCACGAACGTCGCGTACAGCTCCTTGGCGTATTCGAGCGCCTTGATCGTCTCCGGGCTGTCGATGACCACCTTGTTATTGGCGTCGACCATCTTGCCGCCGAACGCCCACACGACCCAGTTCGTCCAGGTGTTGCCGTCACCGGTGGCGTTCCCGAGCGCGAACCCGACCGGCGTATTCTTCTCCTTCAGCGCCCTGCAAAGCTTGAGGAAGCCATCGGTGTCCTTGGGCACTGCATCGAAGCCGGCCGCTTTCAGCATGCTGGCGCGATACACCAGTGCGTTGCCCGCGCACCCCAGCGGAACACCGATCCATTTCTTGCCGTCCGGCTTCAGGTACTGGTCGCACACCGGATACCAGCCGCCGTACTTGGCGCCCAGATAGGTGCAGACGTCGGTCACGTCGACCAGTTTTTCCGGATAAAGGTTGGCATCGTCGTTGGTCGACAGAATGATATCCGGGCCGGCGCCCGTGTTTGCCGCGACGGCGGCCTTCGGACGGACGTCCTCCCAGCCTTCGTTGTCGACGCGCACTTCGATGCCGGTTTTCTCGGTGAACTTGGCGACGTTCTTCATGTACTGATCGATATCGCCCTGAACGAAGCGGCTCCAGCGCAGGACCCGCAGCTTCGCGCCTTTTTCCGGCACATTCTTCCACTGCGCGTTGGCGTCCTTGACCCAGATCATCGGGCCCACTGCCGCTGCGGCCGCCACGCCTGCCGAAGTCTTCAGGAATTTACGGCGTTTGAATTCACTCATCAGATCCTCCTAGAAAATTGCGCGTGATTTGCTCCAGCGCGTCTTGCGGTTGATTGTTGCGGTGATGATCCGAAGTCATCTGCTTTCTGCGACGAGCCGCACACCGCTCTTCGCATCGAATAAATGCGCACGATCGACATCCGGTGCGAGTGCCACGTGGTCCCCGGCCCTGCAAGTTACCCGATCGCGCACCAGCGATGTCAACTCCTGTCCGTTGAATCGGCAGAACAGCTGCGTGTCGGCGCCGGTCGGCTCGACGACGACGATTTCCGCCGGCAAACCGCCGCCGGGTGCAAGGACGCAGTGCTCGGGGCGCATGCCGTACAGCACGGGCTGGCCGTCGCTCGCGCGCGCCGAGGTCGGCAGCGGCAGGCGGATCCCGCCATCGAATTCCACCATCGGTCCCGCACCGTTGACGCGCGCAACGCCCGGCACGAGATTCATCGCTGGTGATCCGATGAAGCCCGCGACGAAGATATTTACCGGCGTGTCGTACAAATCGAGCGGCGTGCCGGTCTGCTCGACGATCCCGTCGCGCATCACGACGATCCGATCGGCCATCGTCATCGCCTCGATCTGGTCGTGGGTGACGTAGATCGACGTCGTCTTCAGCCGCTGGTGCAGCTCCTTGATCTCGGTGCGCATCTGCACGCGCAGCTTCGCGTCGAGGTTCGACAGCGGCTCGTCGAACAGGAACACCTGCGGGTCGCGCACGATCGCGCGCCCCATGGCGACGCGCTGGCGCTGTCCGCCGGAGAGCTGCCGCGGATAGCGGTCGAGCAGTTGGGCGAGGCCGAGGATTCCCGCCGCCTTGGCGACCCGGGTTTCGATCTCGTTTTTCGACTGCTTGGCGAGCATCAGCGCAAACGACATGTTGTCGCGCACCGTCATGTGCGGGTAGAGCGCGTAGTTCTGGAAGACCATCGCCACGTCGCGCTCCTTCGGAGCGACCTTGTTGACGACCCGGGAACCGATCCAGATTTCGCCGCCGGTGATTTCCTCGAGGCCGGCGAGCATGCGCAGCAGCGTCGACTTGCCGCAGCCGGACGGCCCGACCAGCACGCAGAATTCGCCGTCGGCGATCTCGATGTCGACGCCGCGAATCACCGGCGTCGAGCCGAAGCGCTTTTGAACTGCACGTATGCTGACTGCGGCCAATGCTCTCCTTTCCGTCGCGCCTGCTGCGCTCGGATCATCCGCCTACGGGGCGTAGCGCCGGGTCCCTGCGACGACGACGTATTCCGGACGTCCGGTCTTGAGCCACGTGACGATATTCTGTGCTGCCTTGCGCCGCAATTCGATCTCCGCCTGCACGCTGTAGAACGCGGCATGCGGCGTCAGGATCACCTTCGGGTGGCCGAGCAGCCGGCTATCGGCGGGAACGGGTTCGACCGGCAGGACATCCAGAGCAGCGCCGGCAAGTATTCCACTATCGACAGCGGCAAGCAAATCGTCGATGTCGACCAGCGCGCCGCGCGCGGTATTGACCAGGTACGATCCCGGCCGCATTCGCGACAGCATCGCTCGCGTCGACGATGCTCGCGGGTTTCGTCGTTGAGCGGCACGTGCAGGCTGACAACGTCGCACTGCTCGAACAGGTCCGCCAAGCTCGCACGCTCGACATAGGCCGGGAAATCGCCGTCGATCAGGTAGGGATCGCAGGCGACGACGCGCCGGAAGACGTTGCGCGACACGTGCGCCATGCGCTTGCCGATGCGGCCCAGGCCGACGATGCCGAGCGTCAGCTCGCTGGCGCGGCGAATTCTGCCCGACGACAGGTAGTGCCAGCGCCCGCCGGCGATATCGCGGTTGTACGCGACGACGTTGCGGATCAGCGCGAGCGCCAGCGCGAGGGCATGCGTGGCCACTTCGCCGACGCCGTAATCGGGCGAGTTCGCAAGCCAGACGCCGTATTTCGCGCAGGCTGCGGTGTCGATCGTGTCGTAGCCTGCACCGATGCGGCTGATGATGCCAAGCCGCGGCAGCCGCGCGAGCGCGCGCTCGGTGACCGGCGCATACTGGACCAGAAAGGCATCGACAGTCGCTGCCCGCCGCAAGCACCTCGTCTTCGGTCGTGCACTGGGCGACGGCGAGCTCGGCGCCGGCGTTGCCGAAGAGCTCGCGCTCGAGCGCCAGGTCTTCGTAGTTCTGGTCGGTGATCAGGACGCGGGCCATCGGGATCTTCGGGAGATGCTGGTGAGCGGCGGCGCGCTCCGGGCCGCAAACGGTACGTCGGTATCGATGCGCTGGTCAACTGGCCCTGGGGCTTGATCCGGCCGCTATAATCGTCCTGCGTCATCCGGCCGCTTACGGCGGCGCGCTCCTCGAATCCGCCGATGCTTTTACCCACGACGATCGCCGGCAGCCTGCCCAAGCCCGCGTGGCTTGCGCCGCCGAACCAGCTTTGGGCGCCGTGGCTGCTCGAGGGCGAGCGCTATTGGAGGAAGGCAAGCGCGACGCCGTGCGTCTGGCGGTCGCCGACCAGGAACGTGCCGGCATCGACATCGTGACCGACGGCGAGCAGACACGGCGTCACTTCGTCACGACGTTCATCGAAAGCCTCGAGGGCGTCGACTTCCAGCACAAGAAGACCGTCAGGATCCGCAATCGCTACGATGCCGACGTGCCGGTCGTCACCGGTCCGATCGCGCGCCGTCGCCCGATCTTTGCCGACGACGCCGGCTTCCTGAGGAGCCTGACCCGGCGGCCGGTCAAGTACACGCTTCCCGGACCGATGACCGCTGTCGACACGCTCTATGACGCGCACTACGGCAGTCGCGAAAAGCTCGCCTGGGCATTTGCCGAGATCCTCAACGAGGAGGCGCTCGCGATCGAGGCGGCCGGCGTCGACGTCATCCAGTTCGACGAACCGGCGTTCAACGTCTACTTCGACGAGGTCCGCGACTGGGGCATCGCCGCTCTCGAGCGGGCGGCGCAGGGCCTTGGCTGCCGTACGGCAGTCCACATCTGCTACGGCTACGGCATCAAGGCGAACAACGACTGGAAAAAGACCCTGGGCAACGAATGGCGGCAGTACGAAAGGACCTTCCCGCTGCTGGCTCGATCCCGGCATCGGCCAGGTTTCGCTCGAATGCGCCAATTCGCACGTGCCGCTGGAATTGATCGGCCTGCTCGACGGGAAGGACGTGCTGGTCGGGGCGATCGACGTCGCCAGCGACCGGATCGAGACGCCAGACGAGGTCGCGGCGACGATCCGCGCCGCGCTTGACTACGTCCGACCGGATCGATTGCTGCCCTGCACCAATTGCGGGATGGTCCCGCTGGCGCGGGACGTCGCCCGCGGCAAGCTGGCCGCGCTGGCCGAAGGCGCCGCCCGGGTCCGGGCGGAGCTTGGAAAGTGACGTATTTGTACAACAAACGGGAGGGGTTCGGACCGATAAGCGTTTGACCCCGCAAGGGATACTGCGTATAGTCCGCTTCGTGTTTTGTTTCAAGTACTAAAGCACGACCTGTCCGGCTGCTTCGCTGTCGCCGAATCGCCGTACTTTCCTGTCCTTGAGATCGAAACATAGGCCGGGTTCGACCCGATTATTTTTGTTTTGAAGGATTGGTAAAAATGGCAACTGGAACAGTGAAGTGGTTTAACGACGCCAAGGGTTTCGGCTTTATTACGCCGGATGGCGGCGGAGAAGACCTGTTTGCGCACTTCTCGGCGA
Source organism: uncultured beta proteobacterium (assembly GCA_963697485.1). Classification (GTDB taxonomy): domain Bacteria; phylum Pseudomonadota; class Gammaproteobacteria; order Burkholderiales; family Casimicrobiaceae; genus PALSA-1003. The sequence continues at coordinate 169,887 of CAVOOD010000002.1, read as the reverse complement.
TCAACATGCCGGGCTTCAAGTCGCTCAAGGAAGGCCAGAAAGTGTCGTTCGAAGTGACGACCGGCCCGAAGGGCAAGCAGGCGTCGAACATCCAAGCAGTCTGACGCGGACTTAGTCGCACTAGAAGAAGGCCGGGCATTGCCCGGCCTTTTTTTCGCCGCGAAGGAACGTGGCGTAGCGTCAGCGGGCCGCCGGGTCCAGCCGCGAGAGGGTAAGGCTCTCGGCGCCCCCGCCCCACCAGATCCGGCCGAGAATCGCCCCCAGCAGCGTCCAGTACAGGATCGCGTTGCCGAAGACCATCAGGTCGTTGGTCGAATTCTTGACCAGCATCGCCAGCACCAGCGCGATTGCGGCCGCCGCCCAGGCTTTCTCGCGTTCGCCGCGCGCTCGGGCACACATCACCGCAAGGCTTAGCAGCGCGAACGTGCAGCCAGGCCCAGATCGCGAGTCCCACCAGCCCGACCTGCAGCGCCAGGCTCAGCAGCACGTTGTGCGCGTGCGCGAAGGCCTGGCGGTCGATGCGCCTGAGGTCCTCGTTCTGCGCCAGGTCGTAGGTCTTCGACGGCACCGATCGTCCAAATCCGACGCCGAGCCAGGGGTGTCGCTTGGCGAGATCGTAGTAGACGGCCCAGATCGCCGGACGCGAGTCGCTGGCGATCATTTCCAGCGCGGCGCTCCGGTCGTACGGCTGTTGCTCGGGGAGGCGCAGGCGCGAAATCAGCTCGAGGCTGATCGCCGAGACGACCAGGCCGACGCAGATCGCAACCAGCACCGGACGTAGATGCAGCTTTCCCCGCAGCAATCCGAACACGATCAACAGGCATGGCAGCGAAATGCACAGCGACACGAACAGCGTCCGGCTTTCGCTCATCAGTCCAAGGCCGGCGAAGGCGACGAGCCAGGCTGCCGAGGCCCAGCGTACCGATGCCCGGGTCGACGTCAGCGCGACGACGAACAGCGGCACCGCGAGAAAAGCGATATAGGTGCTCGAGTCGACCGCTTCCCCGGCTTTCCATGCGAGCCAGCCGAGCACCCCGGGTGCGGCCGTCTCCATTCCAGGCTCGACCGGCGCTACTGCTGCCGCGAAGGTCGTCGTCAGCGATATGACTGTGCCGACCGCGGCGCCGAGAGTCAGCGCGAGTCGGCCGTTACGTGATCGGACCAGCATGAAGCTCATCAGGAACAGGACGAACGGGTATAAAAGGTCGGTGCGAAAAGCGCGAAACGAGACCGTCGGGTAGTCGGACCAGGCGATCGAGAGCGCGGCGAACGCGAGCCAGACGAGGCAAGGCACCAGGACCGGATTGTCCTTCCACAGCTCGGCCCGATAATGAAACAGCGCGGCCGCCGCGGCCATGCCGACGAGGGCATTGCGCATGCCGGTCACATGCGCGAGCGGCAGGATGGCGACCAGAACGGTCATCAACACGCAGAGCGTGCGGAACGCGTAGCCATCCTCTCCCAGCCGCTGGTACGGCGCTGCCATGGTCAATGCGGATACCGGCATCGAGAGTCTGGCTTGCGGCAATTATGGGTGGCCAAGGGCGGAATTGCCACCTTTGGCCAATTTTGCGCGGCGCTACGCGCCACGCCAAATCGGGTGGCCAAGGGCGGAATCATCTCCACCTTTGGCCAATTTTGCGCGGCGCTACGCGCCACGCCAAATCGGGTGGCCAAGGGCGGAATTGAACCACCGACACACGGATTTTCAGTCCGCTGCTCTACCAACTGAGCTACTTGGCCTTTGTACGACTGGTTAATCTTGGCACACGGATTTTGGCTACGGCCGCGAGCTTGCGCTCGCTTAACCTGCTGATCGCAGGTTAGCCTTCGCCGCAATGTGCACCCTTCCGGGTCCACATTGTCAGTCCGCTGCTCTACCAACTGAGCTACTTGGCCAAGCATTCGATTTTACCAGAGTTGCCTCTGCCGACGCGACGCGATGGCCCGAAGCCTGATCAGCGACGATCGCTTCGGCTCGAGCGGCAGCGATGCCGACCGATTGCGCGGCATCCAGAATATCCGCCCACGTCTTGTCGTCGACGGCAATGCCCTCGCGCGTCCGCTGCGCCCGCGTCGCTGCGCTCGACTTCGCCGGGCATCAGCACCGGCTGCCCGGGTACGGCCGGCGGCGACGCCTTGACCCACGCGACGAAGCGCGCGATCTCGCGTCCGATCGCGCCGTCCCGGTCGTAGACCGCAGGCGCGATATAGATCGACAGCATGTTGTTGCGCAGCACCGTGTCGTCCGGATCCGAGCTCTTGCCGGTCGACAGCGCGCCGGCGAGCAGATCGACGACGATCGACAATCCCGAGCCCTTGTGCGCGCCGACGGTGAGCAGTGCGCCGCCGTCGTAGAAGTCCTTGCGGATCGGTCGTCGGCTGGCCGTGCTTGTCGATGATCCAGCCCGGCGGCACCTGCTCGCCCTTGTTGATCGCGACGAACAGCTTGCCTTCGGCCACCGTCGACGTCGTCACGTCCAGGATGACCGGATCGCCGCCGGCGACCGGCACGCCGATGGTGATCGGATTGGTCGAAAGCCGCCGGTCGCTGCCGCCGAACGGCGCGACGCGCTGCGCGCCCGAAGTATTGAGGAAATGCAGCGAGACCTGGCCTTGCGCGGCCGCGAGCTCGGCCCAGTCGCCGACGCGGCCGAGATGACCGCAATTGCGCAAGCCCGACCATCGCGATGCCCGTCTTCGCCGCCTTGCGCGGTGCCGAGCGCGCCTGCGAACTCGCCGACGACCTGGCCGAAGCCGCGATTGCCGTCGACGATGGCGATCGCGTCGTTTTCGAACACGATCGTCGGGGTCTGATTGGGCGCGAGCCAGCCGGCGCGCACCCACTCGAGGTACTTGCCGACGCGGATCACGCCGTGCGAATCGTGGCCGACCAGGTTGGAATCGACCAGCCGGCGCGCCACGGTGGCCGCTTCGGTCGCATTGCTGCCGCCGCCTTGCATGATCGCGGTCACGAGCGTGACGAGCTTTGCCGCCGGAACGATTTTCATGGTCGCCTGTGGGCGTCCTCGCCGAACAGGCGAAGGAGCGCGTCGAATGGACGAATGTCAGTGGATCTCCGGCTCGGCGGTCGGCGCGGTTCCTTCGAGGAAATCGAAGTCGCAGCCCTGGTCGGCCTGCGTGATGTGCTGCTGATAGAGCGCGCCGTAGCCGCGCTCGAACCGCGGCGGCGGCTTTTTCCACGCGGCGCGGCGCGTCGCGAGCTCGGCGTCGCTCACCTTGAGCTCGAGCTTGCGCGCTGTCGACGTCGAGCTCGATCAGGTCGCCGTCGCGCACGAGCGCCAGCGGTCCGCCGACGAACGATTCCGGCGCGACGTGCAGCACGCAGGCGCCGTAGCTGGTCCCGCTCATGCGCGCGTCGGAGATGCGCACCATGTCGCGCACGCCTTGCGCCAGCAGCTTCTTCGGGATCGGCAACTGGCCCCACTCGGGCATGCCGGGCGCGCCCAGCGGACCGGCGTTCTGCAGCACCAGCACCGAATCGGCGGTCACGGGCGAGTGCGGGATCGTCGATGCGCGCGGCCATGTCGTTGTAGTCGGCGAAGACGACCGCGGGTCCGGTGTGCTTGAGCAGTCGCGCCTCCGCCGCGGCGGGCTTGATCACCGCGCCATCCGGCGCGAGATTGCCGCGCAGCACCGCGAGGCTGCCGCCCGACACCAGCGCCTTGTCGCGCGGCAGGATCACGTCAGCGATTGAACACCTCGGCGCCGGCGATGTTCTCGCCCAGCGTTCGGCCGTTGACCGTGCGCTCGTCGAGCGACAGCAGATCGGCGATGCCCGCCAGCAGCGCGCGCAGGCCGCCGGCGTAGAAGAAATCCTCCATCAGGTACTTGCCCGCCGGCCGGATGTTGGCGATCAGCGGCGTCTTGCGCGCCAGCGCGTCGAAGCGGTCGAGCGTCAGCGGCACGCCGGCGCGGCGCGCGATCGCGACCAGGTGCACGACCGCAGTTGGTCGAGCCGCCGAGCGCCAGCACGGTCGTGATCGCGTTGTCGACGCTGCCGGCGGTGACGAAGTCGCGCGGCTTCAGGTCCTCCCACACCATGTCGACGATGCGCCGTCCGGTGTCGGTCGCCATCCTGCCGTGCCGCGAATCCGCGGCGGGAATCGATGCCGCGCCGGGCAGCGTGAAGCCCAGCGCCTCGGCGGCCGACGTCATCGTCGACGCGGTGCCCATCGTCATGCAGTGTCCGGGCGAGCGCGCGATGCCGTCCTCGATCTCGAGCCATTGCTCGTCGCTGATGTTGCCGGCGCGCTTTTCCGCCCAGTATTTCCAGACGTCGGAGCCGCTGCCGAGCGCCTGGTCGCGCCAATGGCCGCGACAGCATCGGACCGGCCGGCATGAAGATCGCCGGCAGGTTCATGCTGATGGCGCCCATCAGCAACGCCGGCGTCGTCTTGTCGCAGCCGCCCATCAGCACCGCGCCGTCGACCGGATACGAGCGAAGCAGCTCCTCGGTCTCCATCGCGAGCAGATTGCGATAGAGCATCGTCGTCGGCTTCTGGAACACCTCGGCCAGCGCGATCGCCGGCATCTCGAGCGGAAATCCGCCCGCCTGCAGCACGCCGCGCTTCACCTCCTCGGCGCGCTGCCGGAAATGCGAATGGCAGGCGTTGATGTCGCTCCAGGTGTTGATGATGGCGATGACCGGCTTGCCGATGTAGTCGGCGCGCGAATAGCCCATCTGCGCGATGCGCGAATGGTGGCCGAACGGGCGCATGTCGTCGACGCCGAACCAGCGGTGCGAGCGGAGCTCGTCGGGTTTCTTGCGCGTTGCGCTCACTTTGTGCCCCTAATTGCACTGACGGCGCTGGTCTTCAACGCATTTTCTCCAGACAGAACGGCAAAGTGCCCGCATTATAGCGACCGGAACCCGGCTGCTGTGGTCGCGGTCAAATCGCTGTAATCGTGCGAGGGCTGTGAAGCGAACCCCGGTGCCTCGGCGACGCGGCGATCGCAAGGGCGCTGCCACGGGCCGCGTATCTGCAAGGAGGCCGCCGATGCTCGAACGGTTGGTCAATGATCGATGCCGCCGGCCTGATCGGCGGCGCTGTCGTTGCCGTCTGTTGCGTGTTCGTCCCCGTCGCGCAGCGCTGCCGACCGCGCCACCGACGGCACCGCGCCGAGCATCGACGCCGAGAAATTCTTCTCCGCCCTCGTCACGGTGCGGACGCACGCGATGCCCGACGCGCGCAGCGCGGACACGCTGGGCACCGATCGCGAGGGCACCGGCATCGTCATCGACGACAAGGGGCTGATCCTGACGATCGGCTATCTGATCGTCGAAGCGGACCAGGTGGAGATCGTCGACGATCAAGGCCATACGCTGCCGGCGCGGGTCGTCGGCTACGACCATTCCAGCGGGCTCGGACTGGTGCAGCCGCTGGTGCCGCTGAAGGCTTCGCCGTTGGCGCTGGGCGACTCGGGCAAGCTCGCCGAAACGCGATCCGGTGCTGATCGTCAATCACGGCGGACGCGAGCGAGGCGACGCTCGCCTACGTCGTTTCGCGACGTCCATTCATCGGCAGCTGGGAATACCTGCTCGACCAGGCGATCTACACCTCGCCGCCGACGCTCAACTGGAGCGGCGCCGCGCTGATCGGCAAGGATGGCAAGCTGCTCGGCGTCGGCTCGCTGATCGTGCGCGACGCGACCGAGGCCGACCCGCATCTGCCGGGCAACATGTTCGTGCCGATCGATCTGCTGAAGCCGATCCTTTCCGAGATGATCAAGACCGGGCACCGCTCCGGTCCCGCGCGGCCGTGGCTCGGCGTCGTCGGCGGACGAGGTGCAGGGCCGGCTGATCGTCACGCGCGTCTCGCCCGACGGCCCTGCCGAGCAGGCCGGGCTCAAGGCCGGCGACATCATCCTGGCGGTCGGCAACGACGCCGTGCGCTCGCAAGCCGAGTTCTATCGCAAGATATGGGGCCGCGGCGCTGCGGGCAGCGACATTCCGCTGCGGCTGCTGCAGGGCATCGACGTGCGCGACATCAACGTGCACTCGATCGACCGGATCGATTACTTCCGCCAGAAGACCAGTTACTGAGCCCCCGCCGCCGGGGCTCGCAGCAGCGTTAAAGGCGACGCAGGGCCTGGCGCGCACGTACAATGCGCGCTGCCCGCGCAACCGCCATAGGCGCGTCCCCCTTCCCGTCCGATGCCGCTCTACGCCATCACGATTTTCTGCAGCGCGTTCCTGCTGTTCCTGGTGCAGCCGATCATGGCCAAGCAGATCCTGCCGTGGTTCGGCGGATCGGCCAACGTATGGACGACCTGCCTGGTGTTTTTCCAGCTCGTGCTGCTGCTCGGGCTACGCCTACTCGGATCTGGTCGTGCGGCGGCTTCAGGCCCGCGCGCAGTTGCGGCTGCACGTCGACGCTGCTCGCGCTGAGCTGCCTGATGCTGCCGATCATTCCCGGCGCGCATTGGAAGCCGCTGGGCGGCGAGAGTCCGTGCGCCTTGATCCTTGGCCTGCTCGCGCTGACGATCGGGCTGCCGTATTTCCTGTTGTCGACGACCAGCCCGCTCGTTCAGTCGTGGTTCGCGCGACGGTTTCCCGGTCGCAGCCCGTATCGGCTTTTTGCGCTGTCGAATCTCGCGTCGATGCTGGCGCTGGTCGGCTATCCGTTCGCGCTCGAGCCGTGGGTGACGACTCGAATGCAGTCCTACGGCTGGTCTGCCGGCTACCTGGTCTTCGTGCTGCTGTGCGGCGCGTGCGCGTGGTACAGCTTGCGGACTCCGCCGCCAAGCGACGCGATGGCGCCGGACGCGCGCGGGACGCGCGCGTCCGACGGCAGACGCCACGGCGGCGCGACAGGTTCTCTGGGTGGCGCTCGCCGCGACGGGATCGTTCCTGCTGCTCGCCGTCTCCAATCACATCTGCGAGAACATCTCGTCGATCCCGCTGTTGTGGATCGTACCGCTGTCGATCTACCTGCTGACGTTCATTCTGTGCTTCGACAGCTCGCGCTGGTACCGGCGCGACCTGTTCGCCGCGACGCTTGCGGCAGCGCTGGGCGTCATGGGGTGGACGCTCGCCAATCGCGACCTGACGCACAGGCTCGAGCTGCAGATCGCCGTCTTCTGCATCGGCCTTTTCGTCGCCTGCATGTTCTGCCACGGCGAGCTTGCGCGCCTCAAGCCGCCGCCGCGCTATCTGACGCGCTTCTACCTGATGGTTTCGGCCGGCGGCGCGCTCGGATCGGCGCTGGTGGGCATCGTTGCGCCGCTGATGCTGCCTGCGTACTTCGAGCTTTCGGCCGGCCTGGTCGCCTGCGCCGCTGCTGCTCGCATTGCAGGTGCGCCGCCAGCATCCGGTGTTCATCGATGCTCGCGGTCGCGGCGGTGCTCTTCACGCTCGGCACGGCCGGCTGGGGCATTCGCGAGTTCTACGACGGCACGATCCTCGCGACCCGCAACTTCTACGGCGTGCTTGCGCGTGCAGGAAGGCGGCGTCGACGCGGGTCGCCACCGCTCGCTCGTCCACGGCACGATCCTGCACGGCAACCAGTATCTCGCGCCGGATCTCGCGCGCCTTCCGACGACCTACTACACGCAGACCTCGGGCGTCGGCCGCGCGCTCGAATCGATGCATCCGACGACGCGGCGTCTGAAGGTCGGCGTGATCGGCCTCGGCACGGGCACGATCGCGGCCTACGGCAGCAAAGGCGACGTCTACCGCTTCTACGACATCAATCCGGCGGTGATCCGCATCGCCAACAGCGAGTTCACCTATCTCAGGGACAGCGAGGCGACGATCGAGATCGCCGCTCGGCGACGCCCGGCTCAGTCTCGAGCGAGAGCCGGCGCAGGATTTCGACCTGCTCGCGATCGACGCCTTCTCGAGCGATTCGATCCCTGTTCACCTTCTCACGCAGGAAGCGCTGGCGATCTATCGCAGGCACATGAAGCCCGGCGGCATCATCGCCTTTCACGTCACCAATCGTTATCTCAATCTGATTCCGGTCGTCGAGCGCCTGGCCGACGCGCAGGGTTTGCACGCGGTGCTGGTCACCGACGACGGCGAGCGAGGGCTTGAGCAGCCGCAGCGACTGGGTGCTGGTGTCGGATAGCGCCGGCTCGCTTGCCGTCCCGCTGATCGCCGATGCGGCAAAGGCGATCGAGCCGCGTCTCGAATGGGCTCCTGTGGACCGACGACTTCAACAATATCGTGCAGGTCCTGAAGTAGCTTGGCCACCGCCGATCGAATCGAGCGGCGGCAATCTGTGACCGCGGCCTTGCGCGGCACAATCCCAGACGACTGCTAGAATTCCCGCATGTTGCGTTCGTCATCTCCCGATGCGCCGGCGCCCGCGATTCTGCCATTGCGCGCATTTCGTCAACGCCGCGTCGTCGAGGTACTCGACCAGACTCGCCTTCCCCGGGACGAGGTTCCGGTCATCCTGACGTCGGCCGCGGATGCGGCGCGTGCGATCGGCACGATGCAGGTGCGCGGCGCGCCGCTGATCGGCGTCACCGCCGCCTATGGACTCGCGCTGTCGCTCGGCACCGATCCGTCCGATGCCGGCATGCGCGATGCGTACACGATGTTGCTGGCGGCCCGGCCGACCGCGGTCAACCTGCGCTGGGCGCTCGAACGCGTTCGCGCGACTGTCGCGCCGCTGGCGCCGTCCGCGCGCGCCGAAGCGGCCTGGGACGAAGCGGACGCAATCGCCGCCGAGGACGTGGCGACCAATCGCGCCATCGGCGAGCACGGTCTCGCCATCATCGAAGGCGCTCGCTGCGAAGCGCTCGCCGGTCCACGTGCTGACCCATTGCAATGCCGGCGCGCTGGCGACGCTGGGATGGGGCACCGCGACCGCGCCGATCTATCTTGCCCAGCTCGCCGGCATCCCGGTCCACGTCTGGGTGAGCGAGACGCGACCGCGCCTGCAAGGCGCGAAGCTGACCGCGTGGGAAATGCGGGCGAACGGCGTGCCGCACACGCTGATCGTCGACGCGGCGGGTGCGGCGCTGATGCGGCAACACCGGGTCGATCTGGTCCTCGTCGGTGCCGATCGGGTTGCCGCCAACGGCGACGTCTGCAACAAGATCGGAACCTACGAGAAAGCGCTGGCGGCACAGGACAACCGGATTCCGATGTACGCGGCCGTGCCGTCGAGCACGATCGACTGGACGCTCGCCGACGGCGACGCCATTCCGATCGAGGAGCGCGGCGCCGACGAAGTCATCGGACTGGACGACGATGCGATCGCGCCTGCCGGCACGCGCGTCCTCAACCCGGCGTTCGACGTGACGCCGGGACGATTGCTGACCGGCATCGTCACCGAACGCGGCATCTGCAGCGCCACGTGCCGACGGACTCGCGGCGCTGTTCGCACCCGGGACCAGGCGATGAGCGAGCTCGTCCTGCGTCAGCAGATCGTCGCGACGGCGCTGCGCATGAACGAGCTGCGCATCAACCGCGGCAGGTCGGGCAACGTCAGCGCGCGCGCCGGCGACGGCTTTCTGGTGACGCCGAGCGGCTTGCCCTACGAGGAAACGAAGCCCGAGGACATTGCAGCGGTGACGCTCGCCGGACGATGCCAGCGGGCCGCGGCAACCGTCGACCGAATGGCGCTTTCACCGCGACATCTACGCGGCGAGGCACGATGTCGGCGCGATCGTGCACACGCACTCGACATTCGCGACGACGCTCGCCTGCCTGGGCCGTGGCATTCCCGCCTTTCACTACATGGTCGCGGTGGCCGGCGGCAAGGACATCCGCTGCGCCGACTACGCGACGTTCGGCACGCAGGCCTTGTCGGATCACGCGCTGGTCGCGCTCGAGGCGCGCAAGGCCTGCCTGCTCGCCAACCACGGCATGATCGCCGTCGGCGGCTCGCTTGCAGACGCGCTTGGCGCTCGCCGTCGAAGTCGAAGCGTTGGCCGAACAATACTGGCGCACCTTGCAAACGGGAACGCCGAACCTGCTGTCCGATGCGGAGATGGAGGTCGTGCTGGAGAAATTCAGCAGCTATGGCAAGCGGGCAGCTGGCTGATGTGCCGTCCACAAAAGCAAAAGCCCAACCGCGATGGTTGGGCTTTTGCTTTTAAGGGTGCCTGACGATGACCTACTTTCGCACGGGCAATCCGCACTATCATCGGCGCGCCGCCGTTTCACGGTCCTGTTCGGGATGGGAAGGGGTGGGGCCAGCGGGCTATGGTCGTCAGGCATTGACGGGTGTCGGCGGACCGCAGGCTTGGTCGGCCGAGCGCGAAGGGAAGAAGTAAAGCTTGGATTAGATTGGTTGCGAATCGTTGCGCCAACACCGTAACGACGCGTCTAGCGCGCACCGTTATGGGGTCAAGCCGCACGGGCAATTAGTATCGGTTAGCTCAAGGCATTACTGCCCTTCCACACCCGACCTATCAACGTGGTGGTCTGCCACGACCCTTCAGGGGGATCAAGTCCCCGGGAGATCTCATCTTCAGGCACGTTTCCCGCTTAGATGCTTTCAGCGGTTATCGCTTCCGTACATAGCTACCCGGCAATGCGACTGGCGTCACAACCGGTACACCAGCGGTACGTCCACTCCGGTCCTCTCGTACTAGGAGCAGCCCCCGTCAAATCTCCAGCGCCCACGGCAGATAGGGACCAAACTGTCTCACGACGTTTTGAACCCAGCTCACGTACCACTTTAAATGGCGAACAGCCATACCCTTGGGACCGGCTACAGCCCCAGGATGTGATGAGCCGACATCGAGGTGCCAAACACCGCCGTCGATATGAACTCTTGGGCGGTATCAGCCTGTTATCCCCGGCGTACCTTTTATCCGTTGAGCGATGGCCCTTCCATACAGAACCACCGGATCACTATGTCCTGCTTTCGCACCTGCTCGACTTGTCAGTCTCGCAGTCAAGCCCCCTTGTGCCATTGCACTATCAGTACGATGTCCGACCGTACCTAGGAGACCTTCGAGCTCCTCCGTTACTCTTTGGGAGGAGACCGCCCCAGTCAAACTGCCTACCATGCACGGTCCCCGAACCGGTTAAGGGTCCTAGGTTAGAACCGCAATGACACCAGGCTGGTATTTCAACGTTGGCTCCACGCCAGCTAGCGCCAGCGCTTCATTGCCTCCCAGCTATCCTACACAGGTCCCATCACAGTCCAATGCAAAGCTACAGTAAAGGTGCACGGGGTCTTTCCGTCTTGCCGCGGGGAGATTGCATCTTCACAAACACTTCAACTTCGCTGAGTCTCGGGTGGAGACAGTGTGGCCATCGTTACGCCATTCGTGCAGGTCGGAACTTACCCGACAAGGAATTTCGCTACCTTAGGACCGTTATAGTTACGGCCGCCGTTTACCGGGGCTTCAATCAAGAGCTTGCACCCCATCATTTAACCTTCCGGCACCGGGCAGGCGTCACACCCTATACGTCGACTTTCGTCTTTGCAGAGTGCTGTGTTTTTGTTAAACAGTCGCAGCCACCATTTCACTGCGGCCCCACTCGGCTCCGCCTGTACGGCTTCACCTACCTGAGGCGCACCTTATCCCGAAGTTACGGTGCTAATTTGCCGAGTTCCTTCACCCGAGTTCTCTCAAGCGCCTTAGAATATTCATCCTGCCCACCTGTGTCGGTTTGCGGTACGGTCAACCTGAAACTGAAGCTTAGAGGCTTTTCCTGGAAGCAGGGTATCAGCAACTTCCGGCAGGCAAGCCCGCCTTCGTCATCACGCCTCAGCTAAGATCCCCGGATTTGCCTAAGGACCACGCCTACACGCTTAAACCGGGACATCCAACACCCGGCTCGCTTAACCTTCTCCGTCCCCCCATCGCATCTCAGGCCGGTGCGGGAATATTAACCCGCTTCCCATCGGCTACGACTCTCGTCCTCACCTTAGGGGCCGACTCACCCTGCGCCGATGAACGTGGCGCAGGAAACCTTGGGCTTTCGGCGAGCAGAGCCTTTCACTCGCTTTATCGCTACTCATGTCAGCATTCGCACTTCCGATACCTCCAGCAACCCTCACGAGTCACCTTCACCGGCCTACGGAACGCTCTCCTACCATCCACGCGCCTGATTCAAACTTCCTGCTCCCACCGCGTCACTCGACGGCCGTCTCGACCATTCGGGAACGCTTTGGTCTCGGCCGCGCGCATGCGCGCTTAACTTGGCTCGACGCCAAGTTAGCCTCGCCCACGCTTGCCGGTCGAGCAAGGAGTTTGAATCAGATGCAGCATCCCTAGCTTCGGTGCACAGTTTGAGCCCCGTTACATCTTCCGCGCAGGACGACTCGACCAGTGAGCTATTACGCTTTCTTTAAATGATGGCTGCTTCTAAGCCAACATCCTGGCTGTCTGAGCCTTCCCACCTCGTTTCCCACTTAACTGTGGCTTGGGGACCTTAGCTGAGGGTCTGGGTTGTTTCCCTCTTGACCCCGGACGTTAGCACCCGGAGTCTGTCTCCCACGCTCACACTTTGCGGTATTCGGAGTTTGCCATGGTTTGGTAAGGCGCCATGCCCCCCTAGCCATAACAGTGCTCTACCCCCGCAAGTCATACGTGAGGCACTACCTAAATAGTTTTCGGAGAGAACCAGCTATTTCCGGATTTGTTTAGCCTTTCACCCCTAGCCACAGCTCATCCCCGTCTTTTTCAACAGACGTGGGTGCGGCCCTCCACGAGGTGTTACCCCCGCTTCAGCCTGGCCATGGCTAGATCATCCGGTTTCGGGTCTACGCCGTGCGACTGATTCGCCCTGTTCGGACTCGCTTTCGCTGCGCCTCCCCTATTCGGTTAAGCTCGCCACACAACGTAAGTCGCTGACCCATTATACAAAAGGTACGCAGTCACCCCAGCTCAATGAACCCTCCGGGTTCATTGCCAGCTTAATGATCTATTTCATCGTCGAGCTCTTTTGCCGCACTGCGTGCGGCAAAGAACCACGAAGGCTCATTAAGCTGGGGCTCCCACTGTTTGTATGCATGCGGTTTCAGGATCTATTTCACTCCCCTTCCGGGGTTCTTTTCGCCTTTCCCTCACGGTACTGGTTCACTATCGGTCGATCACGAGTATTTAGCCTTGGAGGATGGTCCCCCCATCTTCAGACAGGATTTCACGTGTCCCGCCCTACTTCTCGTACCCTCAGTTCCACTCCCAACCTTTCGCGTACGGGGCTCTCACCCACTATGGCCGCCCTTTCCAGAGCGTTCCGCTAAGTCGAAATGCTAAATGGTGCCGGCTGCTCCCATTTCGCTCGCCACTACTCTGGGAATCTCGGTTGATTTCTGTTCCTCCGGTTACTGAGATGTTTCAGTTCTCCGCGTTCGCTCTACCCAGCCTATGTATTCAGCCGGGAGTGACCCTTGCGGGCCGGGTTTCCCCATTCGGACATCTCCGGATCAATGCTCGTTTGCCAGCTCCCCGGAGCTTTTCGCAGGCTGCCACGTCCTTCATCGCCTGTGATCGCCAAGGCATCCACCACATGCACTTAGTCGCTTGACCCCATAACGCTACGCACTACTCCGCCTCGCCTTACAGGTGTTTGCGCACTCCCGCTTACGCCGACTAAGAGTAAGCAGGCTCGATACAATCTAACCCAGTCTCGCCCGTTCTTCGAATCCACGCTCGCGCGTAAGCTCCGCTCTCCCGAGCAAGACGCTTTACTTCTTCCATATTGTTAAAGAACAACCGAAACCTGCTCGGCACCGATCCAAAGATCAGAGCTAAACGCCGCTCTCGCTTAGCTCTGCCCTCTAGCCTCGCCTACCCCATAACTGGTGGAGCTGATCGGGATCGAACCGACGACCCCCTGCTTGCAAAGCAGGTGCTCTCCCAGCTGAGCTACAGCCCCCCTCGCTTAAGGCCACCCGTATTGCTCATGGCTTGCGACCTAAGGAGGTGGTGGGTCTGGATGGATTCGAACCATCGACCCCCGCCTTATCAAGACGGTGCTCTAACCAACTGAGCTACAGGCCCGATTCAGGTCAACACCTGACGAACAACCGATAAGCGTGAGCACTTGAAGCGCTGACGTTGGGTAAGCAACCCCGATTGGCCAACATCGCTGTCAGCTATCCAGGTCGTTACCTGACTCCGAGAAAGGAGGTGATCCAGCCGCACCTTCCGATACGGCTACCTTGTTACGACTTCACCCCAGTCACGAAACGCACCGTGGTAAGCGGCCCCCTTGCGGTTAGCCTACCTACTTCTGGTACATCCCGCTCCCATGGTGTGACGGGCGGTGTGTACAAGACCCGGGAACGTATTCACCGCGACATGCTGATCCGCGATTACTAGCGATTCCGACTTCATGCAGTCGAGTTGCAGACTGCAATCCGGACTACGACCGGCTTTCATGGGATTGGCTCCAGCTCGCGCTTTGGCAACCCTCTGTACCGGCCATTGTATGACGTGTGAAGCCCTACCCATAAGGGCCATGAGGACTTGACGTCATCCCCACCTTCCTCCGGTTTGTCACCGGCAGTCTCCCTAGAGTGCCCTTGCGTAGCAACTAGGGACAAGGGTTGCGCTCGTTGCGGGACTTAACCCAACATCTCACGACACGAGCTGACGACAGCCATGCAGCACCTGTGTTACGGCTCTCTTTCGAGCACCCCCACATCTCTGCAGGGTTCCGTACATGTCAAGGGTAGGTAAGGTTATTCGCGTTGCATCGAATTAATCCACATCATCCACCGCTTGTGCGGGTCCCCGTCAATTCCTTTGAGTTTTAATCTTGCGACCGTACTCCCCAGGCGGTCAACTTCACGCGTTAGCTGCGGTACCAGGAAATCGCTTCCCCAACACCTAGTTGACATCGTTTAGGGCGTGGACTACCAGGGTATCTAATCCTGTTTGCTCCCCACGCTTTCGTGCCTGAGCGTCAATCTCAGCCCAGGGGGCTGCCTTCGCCATCGGTGTTCCGCCGCATCTCTACGCATTTCACTGCTACACGTGGCATTCCACCCCCCTCTGCCAGATTCCAGTCCCCTAGTTTCCACTGCCATTCCCAGGTTGAGCCCGGGGCTTTCACAACGGACTTGGAGAACCGCCTGCGCACGCTTTACGCCCAGTAATTCCGATTAACGCTCGCACCCTACGTATTACCGCGGCTGCTGGCACGTAGTTAGCCGGTGCTTATTCCGCCGGTACCGTCATAGATCTCCCGTATTCAAGGAAACCCTTTCTTCCCGACTAAAAGCGGTTTACAACCCGAAGGCCTTCTTCCCGCACGCGGCATGGCTGGATCAGGGTTGCCCCCATTGTCCAAAATTCCCCACTGCTGCCTCCCGTAGGAGTCTGGGCCGTGTCTCAGTCCCAGTGTGGCTGATCATCCTCTCAGACCAGCTACCGATCGTCGCCTTGGTAGGCCTTTACCCCACCAACTAGCTAATCGGACATCGGCCGCTCCCATAGCGTGAGGCCCTTGCAGGTCCCCCACTTTCCTCCGTAGAGCATATGCGGTATTAGTCCGGCTTTCGCCGGGTTATCCCCCACTACGGGATACGTTCCGATGTATTACTCACCCGTTCGCCGCTCGCCGCCAGGGTTGCCCCCGCGCTGCCGCTCGACTTGCATGTGTAAAGCATGCCGCCAGCGTTCAATCTGAGCCAGGATCAAACTCTTCAGTTCAATACCTGTACAAGACTTCACTCATTCTGACGTCGACCAAGCCTTCCGCTTGTCGCAGAAAGCTTCGTCACGAGCCAGGCCGCCGTGATAGCCACCCAACCCGCTTCCTTCAGCATGAGTACTTCTCGTGATGCTTATCGAGCCCTCGAATCCCCAGTCAGTCAGCACGCGCCAGAGTCGCCCCCAGCACCCACTACCCAACCAGTCACCCAAGGCCGCCATCACCCCAAGTACCCACACTTATCGATTGTTCACGTTGTTAAAGAGCGTGCGTGCGGCCGGCTTTTGCCAGACAGACGCAAAGAGGCGCGATTATACAACACTATCGAGCTAGGTCAAGGACAAAGACCGATTTGCCGCGTTAATCCAGCGCGCCGGCCGTTGCCGCGGCGGGTTTGTCGACTGGGGAACTGCGCGGCGCGGTCACTATGTCGAGCAGCATTCGCGCGCTGTCTGACCAGGATGGACAGGCTTTCGAACTGTCCGTTGCCTGCGGCTCCGCCGAGCGCCTGCTATCAAAGCTGCGAACCGCATCGTAAATCGCACGCTCGTCGCCGGCCTGGAAGAAATCGGGATAGTCGCCGCCAACTTCCCGAAATACGGGAATCTCCGATGCGAGGACCGGGAGCTCGCAATGCATCGCTTCGACCGACAGCAGCAGACCGAAGCCTTCGCAATGCGATGCGAAGATCATCGCCACCGCATTACGGTAGGCGAAACCGAGTTCTGCGTTCCGAATCGTGCTCGGCGAAGCGAGCGCTAACCGCGCCGAAGTGCCTAGCGATCGGCCCCTTCTCCTCAGCACCGTCGAAAAACCTTACATTTCCTCCGGCAAACCGTCCCCTCGCGCTATATCCCGCATGTTTTTGCAGTGAAATTGTCGATGGCATGGGAAGTGCTACAATCGCAACACTAGGAGCAGCAAATAAAGCCGACCGCCCCGATTCTAATGAAATCCGTTCTCTTACCTGGCCATTGTTGGTTCGATAGCGGTCGTCTGCGCGGCGCCGGCTTGGGCTTCCCCGATCGTTGGCGATGGAACCGACGCAATTACGTCGGAATCCTTTACATCGCCGCCGCTGGGAAAGGAAGTTTCCCGCTACATCAAATCGTTACATCATGCGCGGCTTGATTCCACTGGCGAGTCGGATCGGACTGGCCAGGCGCATCAGACGGGCCAGGCGGATCGCACCGCCCACGGGGATCGCACCACCAACGCGGATCGCGTGGCCCACGGTGTCCGTCCAACTCACGATCGTACTTCGCGCACGGATCGCACTGGCCACCTGGCTCAGAATGCCCCCTCACAAAATTGCCCGAGAGCCCCGCACAGCGCACCGGTCGTATGCCCGGCCGGCTTCGACACTGGCAGCGACGATGAGGGGTCGGTTGTCACGCAGCCGCCTGTGCTCGTGGCTCCCGCACATGGGTCCCTGGACCCCCCTGCGGTCAACCCTAGTAGTGGCGACCCGGCCGGCGACGGCTACCTGGCCAAGGTGGCCGCACATCAACCCCGGACTCACGTCGGTGCCGTTCCGGAACCTACGCCGTTAGTGCTCCTGGGAATCGGCATCGCGGCGCTCGCATTCGCGCGTCGTCGACACAAGCTGAACTAACTTCCGGCAACAATGGGATGGCGACGGGGGGTCAGAAATGACTCCCCGTTTTGTTTGTCGAGGCCCCTCGGTTGCGGTGTAGCCTTCGCGTAATGCAGCCGGTGTGATCGGCCCAACGTCGGACATCGTGCGCATAGCTCTCATCCACAGCTGGCTCGACACGTGGGCGGATACAATACGATCTCTATTACATCGACAACTGGTCGTTGTGGTTCGATCTGCGGATTCTTGCGCTGACCTCATGCACATATTTCGCAGCCGCAACGCCTACTAGCGCCCGTTTTCGCCGCTTGACCTCTCCTGCCGCCGAGCCGGCTCCGCAAACGATTGCCTCGCCGACAGCGCTGCTTCCGGCGCCCCCGCGAGCGATGCTGGTCGGAGCCTCGTTGTTCGCCGTCAGCACGTTGCTGTGCATCGTCGGCTACCTGGCGCTGTCGGTGCCTGCCAACTGGTTCAGCAGTTTGCCGACGCTGCACTGGACGGCGGCCGAGCTCGCCGTGACGCAGGGCAGCGGACAGCCGACTGTCGATGGCCTTCGCGTCAGCGCTCCCGGCGCGCAAGGCACCGTGATTGTCTCGATCCAGACCTCGTTCCGGTCGGGCGGATACGCGGCGGTGGCGTGGGACACTGCCGACGTGCCCGACAATGTTGCCGCAGCGCTGGTCTGGCGCAACGATTACGAGCCCGGGCGCCGTTTTACAAGACCGCTCACCGTCGAGGCGAGGCGCCTGCTTCCTATCACGCTCGCCGATGATCCCAACTGGATCGGCAAGATCAACGGCCTTGCCCTGATCGTCCGCGGCGATCTGGCCCAGCCGATGCTGATTCGAGGCGTCGAGGCCAAGCCGATGACCGCCGTGCAGATCCTGCGCGATCGCGTGCGCGAATGGCTCGCCTTCGAGCCGTGGAGCGGCGGGTCGATCAACAGCCGCAACGGCGGGGCGGACGCACAGGATCTGCCATTGCCCTTTGCGCTGGCAGCGATCGTCGGTCTCGCCTTGGTCATTTACGCCATCCTGGCGCGGTGGCGGCCACAAACGATCGGTCCGTTCCGGCCGCTGATCGCCGGTGGTCTGTTCGTTTGCGCGTGGTTCATTCTCGACGTCCCCTGGCAATGGAACCTGATGCGGGAGGCGCATGCGACGTTCCAGCAATATGCCGGCAAGTCATGGCGTGAGCGCCACCTCGCCGCCGAGGACGGCGCCTTGTTCGCCTTCATCGAAAAGGCGCGCGCGAAGCTTCCGTCGCCGCCGGCGCGCGTATTCATGGCCGCGGACGCGCTGTATTTTCGAGACCGCGGCGCCTATCACCTCTATCCGTACAACGTCTACTTCGATCCGTACCGGAACACGATGCCAGACGCGGCAAAGCTGCGCGACGGCGACTATCTGGTCGTGTTCAGGCGCAAAGGCGTGCAGTTCGACCCGGCGCAGAAGAAGCTGCGCTGGGACGGCGGCCAGCCGGTGGACGCCGAGCTTCTGCTTGCCGACGGTGGCGGCGCCGTGTTCGCCATACGTTAAATGGAGTACCTCACGCTCACCGCCGGGCTGATGCTGCCGTGGCTGCTGGGCCTCGCGCTGCTTGTCGCGCTGGGCTGGCCGCACGCGGGCGGCGATTCCGGTGGGACGGCGGCGCTTCGCGCCGGGTTCGGTTACTGCATCGGCGCGCTGTTGTTGACGCTGTGGATGCGCCTGCTGAGCGCCGTCGGCGTTGCCTTTGGCTGGCTGTCGATCGGCCTGCCGCTCGCGCTCGCCACCGCTGCGCTGCTCGCGTTCGCGCTGGCGCGCCGGACGCATCGCGCCCGGTCGACATGCGCATCGTGATCGCTCGCTGCTGCGGCCGCCGCTGCCGCGCTGGCAGCGCGTGGTCTGGATCGGGTTGATCGGCTGGCTTGCGCTGCGCTTCCTGCTGCTGGCCGCCGATGTCGCCTGGCAACCGCTCTATCCATGGGATGCCTGGGTGCAATGGGCGACGAAGGCCCGCGTCTGGTACGAGTTGGGCCGCATTGCCCCGTTCGTGCGCGCCGAGCAGTGGTTCGCGAGCCCCGGCGGCGCCTATTTCGACGCTGCGCCCAATTATCCGGCGACGGTTCCGCTGTTGCAGGTCTGGAGCTGCATCGCGCTCGGACGCTGGGACGATTCGGCGATGAACTGGCCGTGGCTGCTGCTGCTGATCGCGCTCACCTGCGCGGTCTATGGCGCGCTGCGCGGCGAAGGCGTTGCGCCGCTCGCCGCGCTGGTCGGCGCGTACCTGGTCGCGTCGCTGCCGCTGCTCGACACGCACGCAGCGCTCGCCGGCTACGCCGACCTGCCGATGGCTACGATCTATACATTGGCCGCGCTCGCTTTCTATCGCTGGGCGATGCGGCGCGACCGGCTCGACGCGGCGCTCGCAATCGGGCTCGCACTTTGCTGTCCGCTGATCAAGATTCCTGGGCTGATATGGGCGCTGACGCTATTGCCCGGCGTGGTCGTCGCCCTGATGCCGCGGCGCGGAATGCAGGTCCTCGGCATCGCGTACGCCATAGGACTGTTCGCATTGCTTGCGATGGCGCGAACCAACGTCGTCGTCCTCGGCTACCGGCTGCATGCCGATTTCGATCCCGGATGGCGCACGTTCTGGGATGCCTATCTCTTGTCCAGCAGCTGGAATCTGCTCTGGTACGGTGCGGTCCTGATGGCGATCGTCGGCGCGCGGCGCTTGGGTCGACCGCGGCTCGCGCCGCTGTCCGTCGTCGTCGGCACTGGCATCGCCTTCCTGCTGTTCGTGACCTGGTTCACCAACGCATCGGGCTGGATGCTCGAGCTGACCATGCTCAACCGCGCGACGCTGCATCTGGCGCCGCTGATCGTCGTCCTCGGCGCGCTTCTCTGGCATGAGCTTGCCCAAGAGACGCAGCCTGTCGCTCCGGCTGCACCGGCGACCGCCTGAGCTACCGCCGCATCTCGTTTCCCCATGCTCGATCTGCCTGGAGTCACGCTGTGCTGCATCGATACCGCCAACCATGCGCTGGCCGCGCGTGCGCTGCGCCGGTCGGCGGTTGGCATAAGGTTTGCACGATCGCTTTTTCTTACCGATCGCAGAGTCGATGAGCCGGACATCGTGGTCCGGACGATCGCCACGCTCGCATCGCGCGACGACTATTCGCGGTTCGTGCTGACATCGCTGCTCGATCATGTCGATACGCCGCATGTCCTTCTGGTGCAGTGGGACGGCTACGCGCTGAACCCGGCGGGGTGGCGCGGCGACTTCCTCGACTGCGACTACATCGGTGCCAAGTGGTTCTGGGCGCCGGAAGGCCAGCGCGTAGGCAACGGCGGCTTTTCGCTGCGCTCCCGCCGGCTGCTCGAGGCCCTGCGCGATACGCGGATCGTGCTGACCGAGGCCGAGGACGTGACCATCTGCAGGACATTCCGGACATTGCTCGAGCGCGAGCATGCAATCCGCTTCGCCACCGAGCGCCAGGCCGACCAGTTTGCATTCGAGGCGGCGTACCCGATCGGGCTGCCATTCGGGTTTCACGGCCTGTACAACTTCTGCCGCGTCGTTCCCGAAGACGAGCTGGCGGCGCTGGTCGTCGATTTCACTCCGGCGATTGCGCGCTCGCCGCAACTTGCGCAGCTCGGGCGCAATTGCCTGGCGCTCGCCCAATGGCGCGCGGCGGCCGCAATCTTCCAGCGCATTCTGGACGACGATCCAGCGAACAAGACTGCGGCGGCGGGGCTAGCGACCGCGCGCAGTGGCATGGCCTCGGCGCCGGAGGCCGGAAGAAACGATCCGTGTCCGTGCGGCAGCGGCAAGCGCTACAAGAATTGCCACGGCGCGCTTGCCGCCAGGCGCCGCAGCGCTCGCCGGGCCCGCCGCCTGCACGACGCTCGATCTCCTCGTCCAGCAGGCGATTGCTCTGCACCGGCAGGGCGATACCGCGACCGCCGAGCGGATCTACCGGGAAGCGCTTGCCGTTCAGCCTGGCCATCCGCTGGCGCAGCATTTCCTGGGCGTGATCCTCTATCAGCGCCAGGACGTCGCGGCGGCGCTGCCGCTGCTGCAGCGCTCGGTCGAGGCCGTTCCCGGCGAGCCCGAATTCCACAACAATCTCGGGCTGGCGCTCGCGGCGGGAGAGCGCGAGGAAGAAGCCATCGCCGCCTTTCGCGCGGCACTCGCGCTCCGGTCCGGGCACGCGGTCGCGTGGAACAACCTCGGGCTCGCGCTGCAATCGGTCAACGATGTCGACGGCGCGATCGGCGCGTTCCGCCGAGCGATCGCGCTGCAGCCCGCGTTCGAGCATGCCCACTGGAATCTCGCGCTTGCGCTGTTGCTCGACGGACAGTATGCGGAGGGCTGGCGCGAGTACGAGTCCCGGTTCGCGCTTTCCGAACTAGGCAAGGGCCGGCAAGTTTTCACCGGCCCGGCTTGGGACGGCTCGGCGCCGCAAGGAAAGACCTTGCTGCTCTACACCGAGCAGGGCCTGGGCGACGCCTTGCAGTTCGCGCGCTTCGTTGCCCCGCTGGCAAGTACGGGCGCACGTTGCATCGTCCGCTGTCCCGAGGCGCTGGTGCCCTTGCTCGACACGGCTCCCGGCGTCGCGCAAACCGTGACAGACGCCGATCCTCTGCCGCACTACGACGCGCATTTGCCGCTGCTGTCGCTGCCCAGGCTGCTCGACACGACGGTCAATACGATACCGGCAGACGTGCCCTATATCAGCGTTGCGCCGGGGCGGCGTGCCGCGGCTCGCGCGTTGCTCGAGTCCTCGCCGCATCGGCTCAACGTCGGCATCGTCTGGACCGGAAATCCGGCCAATCCGAGCAATCGCATCCGGTCAGCGCCTTTGGACGCGCTCGATCCGCTGTTCGACGTCGAAGGCATCGACTGGTATTCGCTGCAACAGGGGCGCACGGCCGCGGAATTCACTCCGGCCGCGCGCGAAGCTCGATTGCGGCCCCTGCCCGCCGACTGGGCGCTGGTCGACACCGCCGCGTTGATCGCCGAGCTCGATCTGGTGATCAGCATGTGTACCAGCATCGCCCATCTGTCGGGTGCGCTGGGCCGACCCACCTGGACGATGCTCGCCTGCGCAGCCGACTGGCGCTGGTTGCAGGGTCGCGCCGACAGTCCGTGGTATCCGACGATGCGCCTGTTCCGGCAGCCGAATCCGCGCGACTGGAGCGCGGTGGCACGATCGATCGCCTTTGAGCTGCGCGCGCTGGTCTCGGCGCTGACCGATAGCGACCGATGAAGGCCGCAAGCAAGGCGCGGAATCCGGCATGAGCGAGACTGCTGCCGGCATCGCATTGCGTGAGGCGCGCGCCGCCTGGCAACGCGGCGACGCAAGCGCCGCCGAATCGCACAGCCGCCACGCGCTCGAGCTCGATGCCGGCGATGGACGTGCCTGGACGATGCTCGGCGTCGCGCTTCGCCAGCGCGATCCGGCGGAGGCCGAGGCGGCGCTGCGTCGCGCGGCAGTGATCGGCCCTCGCGATCCCGACGCGCACTTCCATCTCGGCAACCTGTTGCGCGAACAGGGCCGCGCCGCGGCGGCGATCGAATCGTACGAGCGCGCGCTCGCGCTTGCCCCCGACCATCCGAGCCTGCTCAATAACTACGCCCTCGCGCTCGACGCAGCCGGCGCAGGCCAACGCGCCCAGGCGGTGTACCGCCGCATACTCGAGGCGCGGCCGGATCACCCCCAGGCACTGCGCAACCTGGCGCATTCGCTCTGCTCGGGACGCCGCTTCGACGAGGCCGCCGCGCATTGCGCGCATTATCTAAAGCTGTACCCCGAAGGCGACGCCAGCGTCTGGATCGATCAGGGCATCTGCCAGCACGCACGCGGCGACGAGGATGCGGCCGAAGCGAGCTTCCGCCGGGCACTGGCACTCGCGCCTGGCGATGCGGTCGCGCAGACCAACCTGGCGTCGGTATTGATCGATCGCGGTGACTTCGCGGCTGCCGAACCGTCGTTGCGCGGCGCCGTCGCCGACGATCCGCAGTTTCTGTACGCGGCTGCCCTGCTCGCCTATTGCCGTCAGCATCTTTGCTCCTGGGACGGGCTCGCAGCGCTGCATGCGCGGGTCGTGCGCGGCATCGAGCAGGATGAGAGCGCGCTGGTCAACGCCTTCGCCGCGCTGTCCGTCCCGATGTCGGCGGCCAACCAGCTGCGCGCCGCGCGCCGCTGGGCGCAAAGTCTCGCTTCGTTCGAGCCTGTCGCCGCGCCCGTGCCGCGCTCACGCGGGTCGGTGTTGCGGCTGGGTTACGTCTCGTCCGACTTTCGCACCCATGCCGTTGCGTTCCTGGCGACCGAAGTATGGGAGCGCCACGATCGCGCGCGATTCGACACCTGCGCATACTCGATCGCGCCGCCGGAAAACTCGCCGCTCGGCGCCCGCATTGCCGCCGCGTTCTCCCGCTTCACCGATTGCAGCGCCGAGGCGCCCGACGAGACCGCGCGGCGCATCCGCGATGACGGCATCGATATCCTGATCGATCTCAATGGCTATACGACGCATGCGCGAAGCGAAATCTTTGCGCTGCGGCCCGCACCGGTCCAGATCAACTGGCTGGGTTATCTCGGCACGCTGGGCGCGCCGTGGTACGACTATGTGATCACCGATCGCTTCGCGACACCGGCCGACCAGCAGGCTTTTTTCAGCGAGCGCTTTCTCACCATGCCGCATTGCTGTGCGCCCAGCGACACGCGGCGGGTGGCTGCGGTGGTTCCGTCGCGCGAGGCGTGCGGCTTGCCGGCGCAGGGATTCGTGTTCGCCTGCTTCAACGCGCCGTACAAGATCCTGCCGCCGGTGTTCGAGGTCTGGATGCGCCTGCTTGGCGCTGTTCCGGGCAGCACGCTTTGGCTCGCGCAGGAAGGCCCGGCACGCGATCACTTGCGGAAGGAAGCCGCGGCTCGCGGCGTCGACGCGCAGCGGCTGACATTTGCTCCACGTCTTCCTCCGGACCGGCATCTCGCGCGCCATGCACAGGCCGACATCTGCCTCGACACGCTTCCCTACAATGCGGGCACGACGGCGAACGATGCGCTGTTCATGGGTGTTCCGGTGCTGACCTGCAGCGGCCAGACGATGGCCTCGCGCATCGCTGGCAGCCAGTTGCATGCGATTGGTCTGCCGGAGCTGGTGACGGGGAGCCTGGCCGAGTACGAAGCGCTCGCCTTGCGCCTGGCCCGCGAGCCGGAAACCTTGGCCGCCGTGCGCACCAGGCTGGCTGCCAACCGCAGCACCTACCCGCTGTTCGACATGGCCCGCTATACGCAAGACTTCGAAGCCTTGCTCTTGCACACCTGGGATGAGCGCCATCGCCTCTGAGCCGCCGCGCAATGCTCCGCTGTCCGTGCGGCAGCGGCAAGCGCTACAAGGATTGCCACGGTGCGATTCAGCCGCCGCCGCTGACTGCCGGTGGCGTGGCCCCGCTGCTGGCCAAGGCGCGCCGTGCCTTGGCCCAAGGCGATGCCGGGCAGGCCGAGGCCGCCTGGCGCGAAGCGCTGGCCACCGATCCGGACGAGGCCGAAGCCTTGTTCCATCTGGGCAATCTGGAACGCGAGCGCAGCCATCACGAACTCGCCGTCGGCCATTACCGGCGCGCGCTGTTACGCGCTCCCGGTCATGCCGGCGTGCTCAACAATCTGGGGCTGGCCTACGAAGCGCAAGGCGCGACCGCCGAGGCCGAGGCCTGCTATCGCCAGGTGCTCGCCGCCACCCCCAACCATCCCGATGCGCTGGCCAACCTCGCCAACATCCAGTTCGGACGCGAAGAGCATCGCCGCCGCCGCCGAAACCTACACGCGCGCCTTTGCCAGCCGCCGCGACGTCCCGGCATGGATCTGGGTCAGGCGCGCACTGGCACAGCGCCGAAGCGGCGACATGGCCGGCGCCGAGGACAGCCTGCGCGAAGCGGCGCGAATCGCGCCCGACGATACCGGCGTGCAGATCAATCTCGCATCGGCCTGTGTGGAACGGAAGGAATGGGCGGCGGCGGAGCCGGCGTTATTGCAGGTGCTGGCGTCCGACCCGCTGAATGTCTATGCGCTGTCGATGCTTGCGCACGCGCGCCAGCAACGCTGTGATTGGCGAGGCCTTGACGCGCTGTTCGATGCGGTCGGCACCCAACTGGAGGCGCCCGACACCGCCCGGCGGCGCGGCCTCGTCAATCCGTTCTGGATTCTGGCAATGCCAGCGTCGCCGAGAGCGCAGTTGAACGCCGCCGTGCAGTGGGCGCGGGGATTTGCCCCCCCGTCGGCCGTGCCACGGCCGACTTTGGCGCCGGAGCCGCGCGAACGTCTGCGCGTCGGCTTCGTTTCATCGGATTTTCGCAATCATCCGATGGTGCACTTGTCGCTGGAATTTTGGGAGCGTATCGACCGCGACCGGTTCGAAACCTTTGCCTACGGCCTGCTCCCGGAAGACCCCAGCGCGACCGGCGCGCGCATAAGGCGTGCCTTCGACCGATTCGCGGATGTCAGCGCGGAGAGCGCCATGACCACCGCGCAGCGCATCAGCAATGACCGCGTCGCGATATTGCTCGATCTCAACGGCTATACGACGTATTCGCGCGAGCAGCTGTTCGCGCTGCGCCCGGCGCCGATACAGATCAATTCGATCGGGTTTCCAGGCACGCTGGGTGCCGATTGGTACGACTACATCCTGGTCGACCGCTTCGGCGCGCCCGAGGCGATGCAGCCGTTCTACACCGAGCGCCTCTGGCATATGCCGCACGCGTCGTATCCGAGCGATACCACGCGCGCGCCGCGAGGGCAGCCGCCATCACGCGCCGAATGCGGTTTGCCCGAACGAGGCTTCGTCTTTTGCTGCTTCAATAATGCGTACAAAATCCTGCCGGATGTCTTCGCGATCTGGATGCGGCTGCTTGGCGCGATACCGGACAGCGTGCTATGGCTGCTCGCGACCAACGCCGACGCAGTGGGGAACCTTCGCCGCGAGGCGGCTGCCGCCGGCATCGATCCGGCACGGCTCGTGTTTGCGCCCCGCATTCCGCTGCAACGGCACCTTTCGCGCCATGCTGTGGCCGACCTGTTCCTCGACACGTTTCCGTACGGTGCGCATACGACGACCAACGATGCGCTGCTGGCCGGACTGCCGGTGCTCACCTGCGCCGGCGAAACGCTGGTCAGCCGCATCGCTGGCAGCCAGTTGCATGCGATTGGTCTGCCGGAGCTGGTGACGGGGAGCCTGGCCGAGTACGAAGCGCTCGCCTTGCGCCTGGCCCGCGAGCCGGAAACCTTGGCCGCCGTGCGCACCAGGCTGGCTGCCAACCGCAGCACCTACCCGCTGTTCGACATGGCCCGCTATACGCAAGACTTCGAAGCCTTGCTCTTGCACACCTGGGATGAGCGCCATCGCCTCTGAGCCGCCGCGCAATGCTCCCTGCCCGTGCGGCAGCGGCAAGCGCTACAAGGATTGCCACGGTGCGATTCAGCCGCCGCCGCTGACTGCCGGTGCCGTGGCCCCGCTGCTGGCCAAGGCGCGCCGTGCCTTGGCCCAAGGCGATGCCGGGCAGGCCGAGGCCGCCTGGCGCGAAGCGCTGGCCACCGATCCGGACGAGGCCGAAGCCTTGTTCCATCTGGGCAATCTGGAACGCGAGCGCAGCCATCACGAACTCGCCGTCGGCCATTACCGGCGCGCGCTGTTACGCGCTCCCGGCCATGCCGGCGTGCTCAACAATCTGGGGCTGGCCTACGAAGCGCAAGGCGCGACCGCCGAGGCCGAGGCCTGCTATCGCCAGGTGCTCGCCGCCACCCCCAACCATCCCGATGCGCTGGCCAACCTCGCCAACATCCAGTTCGGACGCGCCGAGCATCGCGCCGCCGCCGAAAGTTACACGCGAGCGCTGGCCGGCCGCCGCGACTTCCCGGCAAGCTTCTGGACGCAGCGCGCCATCGCCCTGCACGCGATCGGCGCCTTCGCCGACGCCGAACAGAGTCTGCGCGAAGCGTCCCGGCTTGCACCGGATATTGTCAAGATCCAGGTCGACATCGGCTCGCTCTGCCTGCTGCAAGGCAAGTTCGACGATGCCGAGGCGGCGTTCGACGGCGTACTGGCACTCGATCCCGGCCATCGCTACGCGTCCACGATGCAGGTTTATAGCCGCATCGAGCGCTGCGCGTGGGATGCTTTGGAAGATCGCTTTGCCGCGCTTCGCCGTGTGCTGGAACGCGAAGTCCCGCAAAGCGCGAACGATGCAGCTGTGCCCTTTCCGCTGCTCGCGATGCCGTTGCCGCCGCGGCTGTTGTTGCGCGCGGCGAACGCATGGTCGGCGCAGCAGGCGCCTCGCGCCAGGCCGCGGCCTGGTTCCACCCGCCCGCCGGACGGACGATTGCGCCTGGGCTTCGTCTCGGCCGATTTTCGCGACCATCCGACGACCCACTTGCTGATCGATTGCTGGGAACGGCTCGATCGCTCGCGCGTCGAAACCTTCGCCTACAGCCTGTTACCCGCCGAGCAAAGCGCGCTGGGGGTGCGCGTCGGGCGTGCTTTCGATCATTTTGCCGGCGTCGACGAGGACGACAGCGCGACGATTGCGCGGCGCATCCGCGATGACGGCATCGATATCCTGATCGATCTGAACGGCTATACGACACATGCCCGGCCTGAAATCTTCGTACTCCGGCCGGCGCCGGTGCAAATCAACTGGCTCGGTTACTTGGGCACGCTGGGCGCGCCGTGGTACGACTATGTGATCACCGATCGATTCGCGACACCGGACGAACAGCAACCCTTTTTCACCGAGCGCTTTCTCGCGATGCCGCATTGCCTGTTTCCCAGCGACCCGTTGCGCAGCGTCGCCGCAACCGCTCGGTCGCGCGTCGACTGCGGGCTTCCCCAACACGGCTTCGTCTTCTGCTGCTTCAACACGCCATACAAGATCCTGCCGCCGGTGTTCGATGTCTGGATGCGCCTGCTTCGCGAGGTTCCGGACAGTGTGCTGTGGCTTTCCCCCGGCTATCCGATCGCCTGCGCCAACCTGCAGCGCGAAGCCGCGGCGCGCGACGTCGATCCGCGGCGACTGGTTTTCGCGCCGCGGGTCAGCTTGCCTGAGCACCGGGCGCGGCACACGCACGCCGATCTGTTCCTCGACACGCTTCCCTACAATGCGGGCACGACGGCGAACGATGCGCTGTTCATGGGTGTTCCGGTGCTGACCTGCAGCGGCCAGACGATGGCCTCGCGCATCGCTGGCAGCCAGTTGCATGCGATTGGTCTGCCGGAGCTGGTGACGGGGAGCCTGGCCGAGTACGAAGCGCTCGCCTTGCGCCTGGCCCGCGAGCCGGAAACCTTGGCCGCCGTGCGCACCAGGCTGGCTGCCAACCGCAGCACCTACCCGCTGTTCGACATGGCCCGCTATACGCAAGACTTCGAAGCCTTGCTCTTGCACACCTGGGATGAGCGCCATCGCCTCTGAGCCGCCGCGCAATGCTCCCTGTCCCTGCGGCAGCGGCAAGCGCTACAAGGATTGCCACGGTGCGATTCAGCCGCCGCCGCTGACTGCCGGTGCCGTGGCCCCGCTGCTGGCCAAGGCGCGCCGTGCCTTGGCCCAAGGCGATGCCGGGCAGGCCGAGGCCGCCTGGCGCGAAGCGCTGGCCACCGATCCGGACGAGGCCGAAGCCTTGTTCCATCTGGGCAATCTGGAACGCGAGCGCAGCCATCACGAACTCGCCGTCGGCCATTACCGGCGCGCGCTGTTACGCGCTCCCGGCCAT
Source organism: uncultured beta proteobacterium (assembly GCA_963697485.1). Taxonomy (GTDB): domain Bacteria; phylum Pseudomonadota; class Gammaproteobacteria; order Burkholderiales; family Casimicrobiaceae; genus PALSA-1003. The sequence continues at coordinate 140,940 of CAVOOD010000002.1, read as the reverse complement.
GCCGGCGTGCTCAACAATCTGGGGCTGGCCTACGAAGCGCAAGGCGCGACCGCCGAGGCCGAGGCCTGCTATCGCCAGGTGCTCGCCGCCACCCCCAACCATCCCGATGCGCTGGCCAACCTCGCCAACATCCAGTTCGGACGCGCCGAGCATCGCGCCGCCGCCGAAAGTTACACGCGAGCGCTGGCCGGCCGCCGCGACTTCCCGGCAAGCTTCTGGACGCAGCGCGCCATCGCCCTGCACGCGATCGGCGCCTTCGCCGACGCCGAACAGAGCTTTCGTGAAGCCGCGCGACTCGCGCCCGATGACTTGCGCACCCACCTTCTGATCGGAGCATTGTGCCTGCTGCAGGACAAGTTCGCCGAGGTCGAGGCCGCCTACTCGCGCGCGCTCGATCTCGACCGCAGCAATCCGCTGGCCATGACGATGGTGCTTCACAGCCGCATGAAGCGCTGCTGGTGGGACGGATTCGACCGGCGCGTCGCCGAGCTCCGAAACGCTATCGAGCACGGTCCGCCGCGAAGCCTGTGCAACGCCTCGCCGTTTCCGCTGCTGGCGATGCCTTTTTCCCCAGCGGTGCTGCTGCAGGCCGCGACCGTCAAGGCGACGGAGTTCGCACACGACATCGGGCCGCGTCCGGACTTCGCGACCGCACAGCCCCATCCGTTGCGCCTGGGCTTCGTCTCGGCCGACTTTCGCGACCATCCGACGTCGCACCTCGCCATCGAATGCTGGGAACGGCTCGATCGCAGCCGCTTCGAGCTCCACGCCTACAGCCTGGTGCCCGAAGACCCGCGTCCGTTCGGGCAGCGCGTCCGACGCGCCTTCGATCATTTTGTCGACATGAGCGAGGTGACCGACGCCGCGATCGCGCAGAAAATCCGCGACGATCGCATCGGCATTCTGTTCGACGTCAACGGCTATACGACGCATTCGCGGACGCGGATTTTTACGCTGCGTCCGGCCCCGATCCAGGTCAATTGGCTCGGTTATCAGGCGACGATGGGCGCGCGCTGGTACGACTACATCCTGGTCGACCGCTTCGGCGCGCCCGAGGCGATGCAGCCGTTCTACACCGAGCGCCTCTGGCATATGCCGCACGCGTCGTATCCGAGCGATACCACGCGCGCGCCGCGAGGGCAGCCGCCATCACGCGCCGAATGCGGTTTGCCCGAACGAGGCTTCGTCTTTTGCTGCTTCAATAATGCGTACAAAATCCTGCCGGATGTCTTCGCGATCTGGATGCGGCTGCTTGGCGCGATACCGGACAGCGTGCTATGGCTGCTCGCGACCAACGCCGACGCAGTGGGGAACCTTCGCCGCGAGGCGGCTGCCGCCGGCATCGATCCGGCACGGCTCGTGTTTGCGCCCCGCATTCCGCTGCAACGGCACCTTTCGCGCCATGCTGTGGCCGACCTGTTCCTCGACACGTTTCCGTACGGTGCGCATACGACGACCAACGATGCGCTGCTGGCCGGACTGCCGGTGCTCACCTGCGCCGGCGAAACGCTGGTCAGCCGCATCGCTGGCAGCCAGTTGCATGCGATTGGTCTGCCGGAGCTGGTGACGGGGAGCCTGGCCGAGTACGAAGCGCTCGCCTTGCGCCTGGCCCGCGAGCCGGAAACCTTGGCCGCCGTGCGCACCAGGCTGGCTGCCAACCGCAGCACCTACCCGCTGTTCGACATGGCCCGCTATACGCAAGACTTCGAAGCCTTGCTCTTGCACACCTGGGATGAGCGCCATCGCCTCTGAGCCGCCGCGCAATGCTCCCTGCCCGTGCGGCAGCGGCAAGCGCTACAAGGATTGCCACGGTGCGATTCAGCCGCCGCCGCTGACTGCCGGTGCCGTGGCCCCGCTGCTGGCCAAGGCGCGCCGTGCCTTGGCCCAAGGCGATGCCGGGCAGGCCGAGGCCGCCTGGCGCGAAGCGCTGGCCACCGATCCGGACGAGGCCGAAGCCTTGTTCCATCTGGGCAATCTGGAACGCGAGCGCAGCCATCACGAACTCGCCGTCGGCCATTACCGGCGCGCGCTGTTACGCGCTCCCGGCCATGCCGGCGTGCTCAACAATCTGGGGCTGGCCTACGAAGCGCAAGGCGCGACCGCCGAGGCCGAGGCCTGCTATCGCCAGGTGCTCGCCGCCACCCCCAACCATCCCGATGCGCTGGCCAACCTCGCCAACATCCAGTTCGGACGCGAAGACTTCGCCGCCGCCGCCCAAACCTACACGCGCGCCTTTGCCATCCGCCGCGACGTCCCGGCATGGATCTGGGTCAGGCGGGGCATTGCACAGGACCGCATCCACGACATGGCCGGCGCCGAGGTGAGCTTCCTGGAGGCCGCACAGCTCGCGCCCGACGACCTCCAGATCCACAGCAACCTCGCCACCCACCAGATGGGTCTTGCCCACTACGCGGAAGCCGAGCCGACCTTGGTGCGGATGCTGGAGCTCGATCCGGCCAATCCGTATGCGCTGTCGATGCTCGCGCACGCGCGCCAGCAACGCTGCATCTGGACCGGGCTCGATGCCTTGTTCGCGCAAGTCGGCGCCGCGCTGGCCGGCCCGCCGCACGGCGATGGACGCTACACGGTCAATCCGTTTCCACTGCTGGCGATGCCATGCGACGCGCGGGCCCAGTTGCGCGCCGCACAACGCTGGGCCGCGACGATGGCACCGCGCACCCCGGCGCCGCGCCCGAAGGTGACGATGCCGGCGGGCGCGCGTCTTCGCGTCGGCTTCGTCTCGGCGGATCTGCGCGAGCATCCGATGATGCACCTGCAGATCGAGCATTGGGAGCGGATCGATCGCGCGCGTATCGAAACGTTCGCCTACGGCTTGCGGGCCACCGACCCCGGGCCGATCGGCCGGCGCGTCGCGCGCGCCTTCGAGCATTTCGCCGACGTCAGCGCAGAATCAACCGAACAGATCCATCGTCGCATCCGTGCCGACGGCATCGCGATCCTGTTCGACTTGAACGGCTATACCGCCGGCGGCGACAGCCTGCTGATGGGATTGCGCCCGGCGCCGATACAGATCAATTCGATCGGGTTTCCAGGCACGCTGGGTGCCGATTGGTACGACTACATCCTGGTCGACCGCTTCGGCGCGCCCGAGGCGATGCAGCCGTTCTACACCGAGCGCCTCTGGCATATGCCGCACGCGTCGTATCCGAGCGATACCACGCGCGCGCCACGAGGGCAGCCGCCATCGCGCGCCGAATGCGGTTTGCCCGAGCAGGGCTTCGTGTTCTGTTGCTTCAACAAGTCGTTCAAGATACTGCCGCCGATGTTCGCGATCTGGATGCGCTTATTGCGCGCGGTGCCCGCAAGCGTCCTTTGGCTGCTCGCGAGCGAGGCCGAGGCAACCGCCAACTTGCGGCGCGAAGCCGCCGCAGCCGGGGTCGATCCGGCGCGTTTGATCTTCGCGCCCAAAGTGCCGCAGCAGCAGCATCTGGCGCGGCATGCGGCGGCCGATCTGTTTGTCGACACGTTTCCGTATGGCGCGCATACGACGACCAACGATGCGCTGCTGGCTGGGCTCCCTGTCCTCGCCTGCGCCGGAGAAACGCTGGTGACGCGACTTGCCGGCAGCCAGCTCAATGCGATCGGCCTGCCGGAGCTGGTGACGACCGATTTTGCCGACTACGAGACGCTGTCCCTGACGCTCGCGCGGGAGCCGGCCGCGCTTTGCGCATTGCGAGACCGGCTCGCCGCCAACCGACGCAGCTATCCGCTGTTCGATATGGTCGGCTACACCCGCGACTTCGAGGACGGGCTGGAAGCGATCTGGCGCGATTACAGGGCGAGCATCGCCAACCCGGAGGTCGGGCATGGCCGTGAGGGACAAATCGGGGATGCAAGGTGACTCCAACGCGCGCCGGTCCTACATCGAGCATCGGACGGGCGACGGCCGACGCGCACGTAGCGCAGGCGTCTGCGCTGCTTGCACAGGGCAAGCTCGATGAGGCGATCGATCGCCTCACGTCCGCGCTTGGTCTGCAGCCGGATTTCGCGGTGGCTCTGTTCATGCTCGCGCAGGCGTTGTGGATGCAGGGCAAGCTGGAGTCGGCGGCTGAGAGGCTCCGCGAGGGGCTCAGTTTGATGCCCGGGTCCGCCGAGGCGCACAACAACCTCGGACTTCTTTACAAAGCCTTGCACAAGTACGACGCTGCGGTCGAAAGTTTCGGCAAGGCACTTGCGATCAACCCCGGGCTGTCCTGGGCGCACTGCAACCTGGGCAATGCGCTTCAAGCGACACGCAAACCCGACGAGGCGATCGCCAGCTACCGGCGAGCGCTGGCGATCGATCCGCGCCATGTCGAATCCTACGTCAACCTGGGAAATGTGCTTCAGGAACAGGGTGACCTGGAAGCGGCAGTCGCGAGCTACCGGCATGCGCTTTCGCTGCGTCCCCAGGACGCGCAAGCCTATGTCAACATGGGCAGCGCGTTGCAGGCACAAGGTGACCTCGACGCGGCGATCCGGAGCTTCCGCCACGCGCTGTCGCTGAAACCGGATAATGCGGCCGCGCATAGCGGCTTGCTTTTTTCCATCAATATCCACCCGGCGTTCTCGCCGTCGGAACGGCTGACCGAGGCGCGGCGATTCGGCAGCGCTGCGATGGCGCGGGCCAGGCCGTTTTCCAGTTGGACCGTCGAGCCGATCGAGCCCGGTCGCGCCGCTCCGTTGCGTATCGGCTGCATCTCCGGCGATCTGCGAACGCATCCGGTCGGGTTCTTCGTGGAAAGCGTTCTCGAGCATATCGACCGCGCCCGGTTCGAGGTCGTCGCTTATCCAACACTGGCGCAGGAAGATGATCTGACTGCTCGCATCAAGCCCCGATTCGCCTCGTGGAGCAGTATCGCCGAGATGGACGACGAAACGGCGGCGACGAAAATCCGCGCCGACCGCATCCACATCCTCATCGACCTGTCCGGACACACTGCGCACAATCGCTTGCCGCTGCTCGCCTGGAAACCGGCGCCGGTCCAGGTGACTTGGCTGGGTTACTTCGCGACAACCGGCGTGCCCGGAATCGACTACCTGCTGGCCGATCGCGTATCGGTGCCCGAATCTCGATCCGACCAGTTCACGGAAACCGTGTGGTATCTGCCCGACTGCCGTTTCTGCTTCTCGCCGCCAACAGACGCGGACGGGCTCCAGCCGGCACCGCTGCCGGCACTCCGCCACGGCTTCATCACGTTCGGATGCTTCCAGAATCTTCTCAAGCTGAACGATTCGGTGCTCGAGGCCTGGGGGCGGATTTTCCGCGAACTGCCGCGGGCGAGGCTGCGTATTCAGAACCGTTCGATGTCGTTCGCGAGCGCGCAAGCCCACCTTCGGCAGCGACTTACCCGAGCCGGGATCGCTTCGGACAGGGTCACTCTAGCTGGCCCATCTGCCCGCCGGGAATACCTGCTCGCTCACTCCGATGTCGACATCGTCCTCGACACTTTTCCCTACAATGGCGCTACGACCACGTGCGAGGCGCTGTGGATGGGCGTGCCTACCCTGACCTTGTCCGGTGACACGATCGTCTCCCGTCAAGGCACCAGTTTGCTCGCGTGCGCGGGACAGCGCGACTGGATTGCCGAGAATGAAAGCGACTATGTCGTTCGGGCGATAGCCCTCGGATCAGACATCGAACGGTTGGCGAAACTGCGGTCGCGCTTGCGCGAGGCCGTCCTGGCGTCACCTCTATTCGATGCCCAACGTTTCGCGCGGCACCTGGAAGAAGCACTGCGGGGCATGTGGAAACAAAAGCTGGACGACGGAGCAATGCATTCACGAGCTTGACGTCGGGCTGCCGGGCGCCTGGGGCGCCGTGACATCGTCCGACGCAAGCAGCAGCTGCAGCCGCTCGATCGCGTCGGACACGTCGAACAGGCGCGATTGTGCCGCACCTATGCGCGCCGCGAGCTCCCGCCGCCAGGGCTCGTCGCCCCCGAGGCGCGCGGCGATCGCCAGATAGCCGGCGTGGTCGGCGGCGATCAGCTCCGGCACGTCCAGCAAGGACAGCATGCCCGCGCTCTGGCGGCCGCGCATGAAGGCACCCGGCAGCGTGACGACCGGCAGGCTGCAGGCCAGCGCATCGAGACTGCTGTTGCCTCCCGACCAGTGCAAGGTGTCGACCATCGCGTCGCACAGCATGTTGATACGCAGATAGTCGTCGTGTCCGACCTGCGGCAGGACCCGCGTCCGCTCGCGGATCGGGATGCCGAACGCATCGAGCGTCGCCTTCAGACGCTGCATGAAGCGGTCGATCGGCGCCGGATGCCAGCCGCCGAAAAAGACCAGCATCGCGTTCGGATTCGCGGCCAATATTTCCGCGAACAGGCGATCGTTGTCCGGGTGGATCTTCCACAGCGACTGCGGGCACAGCAGCAGCGTACGGTCCGCGGGCAGCGAGAATTGCTCGCGGCTGCCAGGCGTCGGCAGGATCGGCCGCTCGTAACGCGTGCCGATGCCCGGCAGCAATACCAGCGGTTCGGTGTAGTGCTGCTGCGCCTCGGGGCCCTCCATCGCCGCGCAGCTCAAGAATGCGTCGATCGTCGCGTGTCCGGTCGTGACCGGATGGCCCCACGCGGCGTACTGCCGCGGCGCGAGGCGCAGCGCCGCGAGCCCGAAAGTGGTGACGTCCATCCCGAGCTCGGTGTAGACCAGCACGTCGAGTCCGTCGCCGCGGATCACCGGCGCGACCGCCGAAGGTCTCGAGCGGTTGGCGGCAAAGGTGCGGAAGTGGTCGGCGCGTGCCGCGATCGCCTTTGCGATATCGTCGATACCCGGCCACAGGTGATAGACGAAAACCTCGAAGCGCTCACGATCGAGGTCGGTGATCCAGCTTTTGAAATACCGGCCGCAGGTGCCGGTATGGAAGAACGCCGAAGCGAATCCGACCCGCACGCGCCTGCCGCGCAAGCTCCGCGCGGGCAGCGGAGCGCGCCACTGCGGCGCGACGGCGTCGACGGCGGCAGCGGCAACCGCCGCGTAACGTCGCTGCAAATCGCGATCGTCGCGCCCCTGATAGGCGAGGAAGAAATTGACCCAGCGCAACCCGTCGAGAACCTGCGTCTCGGTAAGCTCTGCGACGCGTATCGCCGACACGAGCTCGCGCTCGAGACGGCCGAGTCCCGCCTCGAATCCCGCGCGCGCGGCTTCGACCTCGTCGCCGTCGGCGTAAACCATCGGCAAAGTCAGCCGCTCGCCGAACAGCGTGCGGAGGTCGGTCGGATCGAGAGCGCGCGCCCGGCCATAGGCGTTGCGCGCGCCCGCGGGGTCGTTGCGCTCGGCCAATACCAACCCCAGGTTGAACCATTCGCCGGCGCCTTCCGACGGCGCGGCGTTGATCGCCTGGACGTAGAGCCGCGCCGACTCGTCGAGCATGCCGGTGAGCCGCAACACGCCGGCCAGCAGGACGACGAGCGGCCGGTAGGGATTCGGCCCGGCCCGACCCAACGCCGTGCGCAGTGTGGCTTCGGCGCGGTCCATCGCGCCGAGGTCGCGCTGCACGCCGCCGAGGTTCGCTGCGGCGAGCCAGTAGTCGGGCTTCAGCGCCACGGCGCGCGCAAACGCGGCTTCCGCCTCGTCGAGCCTATCCTGCGTGCGCAGCGTATTGCCGAGATTGTTCCATCCCCGCGCATGCGCAGGATCGAGGCGGACGGTTTGCTCGAACGCCGCGGCCGCGCCCTCGGTGTCGCCGCTTTCGCCCAGCAGTATCCCCAGGTAGTGCTGCGCCTGGACGAACTTGGGATTGAGCGCTAGCGCTCGCCGCACGCTCGCCAGCGCGCCTTCCTTGTCGCCGTCCTGCTCCTGCAATTCGCCGTAGACGTAGTGCGCGACCGGGTCCTCGGGCGCGCGCGTCACCGCCGCCCGCGCGTGCGCCGCCGCGCTCTTGATGTCGTGCGCGCGGTCGAAGCAAGTCGCCAGCACCAGGTGCGCGGCGACGTGATCGGGCGCGTCGCCTGCCCCGGCGAGAATCGCTTCGGCTTCGCGCCGTGCGCCGGCCAGGTCCCCGGCGGCAAGGCGCTGCCGCGCGCGCTCGACCCGCACCGATCCGGGTCTGCCGGTTGCCATCAGGCGGTCCCTGCGAGTGCGGCCGGATAGCGCCGCTCGAGCGCCGTCAGATAGGCGCGCTCGAGGTTGCGGGTGTGTGCATCCATGTCGGTCAGCGGCGACCGCGCAAGGCCGGCCCGGATCGCCGCCTTCACTTGCGCACTGAAGGTACGATCGTCGGCAAGCCGCACCGCGATTGCAACGTACTCGCCCGGGTCGTGCGCAACCGTATCGAGGACGCCGAGATTGGCGAGGATGCTGTACGCGCTGCGCTCACCGTGCCGCCGCCCGCACAAGGTCACGACGGGCACGCCCATGTCCAGTGCTTCCAGCGTGCCGTTGACGCCCCCGTACGGTAATGGGTCGAGCACCAGGTCGACGACGGAATAGCGTGCCTGATTCTCTGCCTCGTTGCGTCCTGCCGGCAGGACGATCGTCCGCTGCGCCTCGATCCCGGCGGCGGCGAACAGGCGCTTCTGCGCTTCGCCTGCGCCGGATGACAACGGCGATATCGCGAGCAAGGCGCGCGGAATACGCTCGAGGACGCCGCGCCACAGCGCAAGGCAGCGCCGCGACAGCTTCATCGGATTGACGAAGGCGGCGATGACCACCGCGTCCGCGGCGATGCCCAACCGGTCGCGGTGGTACGGGTGCACGGCGGCCGGGACGATATGCCGGTACGGATAGACGCAGCCGTCGATCGGCAGCAAGGTCTCGAGTTGACCGGCCTGGTTTTCCGGCAAATCGGCGAAGGCGTCGGTGAGCTTGAAGTCGATCGTGCGAAGCCCGACGACGCCGGCGCTGGCGACATGCGTGATCTGCACGCGTGCCGGCCGCAAGGCCAGGATGCCGGGCTTGGCGCCGCGCGTGTTGGTCCCCAGATCGACGAGCAGATCGAGCTCGTCGGCGGCGATGCGCTCGGCCGCTTCGCGCTCGGTGGCGTCGGCGAGCGTCGTGAAGTGGTCGCTTAAGGCCCGGTAGCGGGCGGTCCATGGGTCGCTGACGGCGGACAGCGCATAAAAGTAAAGTTCGAAACGACCGCGATCGTGGCGCCGCACCGTCTCCCACATCATCTTGCCCATGACGTGATCGCGCAAGTCACCGGACAGGTAGCCGATGCGTATCCGGCCGGGACGGCGGCGAGGCGCCAGCGTGACCGGCGCGCCGTAGACTCGCGGCGCGGCCGCCGCGTACTCGCGGTAGAGCTCGAGCACGTCGGCAGGCTCGATGTCGAAATACAGAATCAGGAACAACAGCGTTTCGAGGCAATCGACGAGCTCGATGTCACTGGACGGCTTGAACTCGCCGCGGCGCAAGCGGCCGAGATAGCCGTCCAGCGCGGTGAAATCTGCCTGATGCTGGCAAGCTTCGAGCGCCTGCACCGCCAGCGGCAGCGCATCCGGACAGCTCGCCTCGAAGCGCCGGAACGCGCGCAGCCAGTCGTCGATCCGGCCACTTTCATGCAGCGTCTCGCACAGCGCATTGTGCGCGGCGACGTGCGCCGGATCCTGTCCGATGACGCACTCGAACGTGGCGACGGCGGCGTCCGACCGCCCCAGCTCGCGCAAGACCACACCCGCGTTGTATCCGGCGGCAGTCAAGTCAGGCGCCAGCGCCAGCGCGCGCCGATAGGCGTTCTGCGCGGCGCGGCGCTTCCTGCCGACCTGCAGCGCGACGCCGCGGTTGTAGTGCGTCTCGGCATCGCCGGGCTGCAGCGAAAGCGCGCGGTCGAATGCGGCCCGCGCCTCATTGCCCCGGCCGCGGGCAAGCTCGGAGAGACCGAGTGCGCGCCAGAGCGCGCTGGCGCGAGGCGCGGTGGCGAGCCCTTCGCCGCAAACTGCGATCGCTTCGTCGCAGCGGCCAGCCTCGCGCAGCAGATTGGCGAGCGCTGTCCGCGCATCGACAAAGGCGGGGGCGGCGCGAACCGTGAGCGTGAATTGCTGAATGGCTTCGCCGCGGTCCCCGCGGTCGCGCAACAGCACGCCCAGCAGATAATGCGCACGCGCGAAATCGGGCTGCAGCTCGAGCACGCCACGATACGCGGCGATAGCGGTGTCGGCGTCCTGCGCCTGGTGCGCGCGCAGGCCCTCGCGCCAATGGCGCACCATGACAATCGGCGGGGCCGAACAAGCGGCGCCGAGCGACAGTTCTGGGGCGACTGCGGCGGCGATCACCGCCTCGATCTCGTGACGGTGCTTTCGCAAATCCTCGTCCGACGCCGATCGCGGCGCCGGCAGGCGTTCGGTGATCAGCGGCGCGGCGTGCGCGGCGAAAAGCGAATCCAGCGTCCAGACGCTGCGCGCCGGACGTTGCGCCAGCAGCGGCCCGGTTGCCGCCGTCATGCCGGCCAGGTCGACAATCGCGTCGAAATCGGCTTCCGCCATCCGCTGCGCGATGGCCGGACCGGGGGCCGCGCCGAGCGCCGTGATCCCCGAGCGCGCGGCCGCAGGCGACGTCGGCGCACTGACATCGAACACGACTGCCGCGATCCGGTCGCGAGGATGCGTCGCGACGACCTCACGCAAATACCGCTCCGGCTCGATGTCGACCGTCCCTACGCGCAGCGGCCGCCCAGGCGCGATCAGATAGGCTACACGCAGCACATCGCCCGCCGTGCGCCGCGGCCATCCGAGCGGCACCTCTGCGGTGTGAAGCGCCGTGCACTGTGCGGCGTAGCGCGCGGCCCAAGGAGATTCCGGGGCGACGCGCGCCGCGGCAAGCGCCAGCAGACGAAGCGCCTCCGGCGCGGCTGTCGGGCCTTCAGGCTCGGCCGATTCGAGCCATGCCAGCGCCTGCTCGTCCTCCCCGCGCGCTGCCGCGTCCTCGGCCGCCATCGCCGCCAGCCAGGCAGGCGCGCCGTCGTTTCCGCGCCTTGCAAGCTCGCCGATCAGCGCCTGCCTGCGAGGCGAGACGGGGGCGGCGAGCAGCAGGCGCTCCAGCTCCTGCGATTCTCCGAAAACGGTGCCATCGTCGATCGATCGCTGAATTTCCGCATAGGCGTCGACGTCGCCGGTGGCAAGCCGCGTCAGCGCGAACCCGTACCTCGCCTGAGTGCTTTGCGGCTCGAATGCCATCGCGCGGCGGTAGGCCTCTGCAGATTCCATCGTCTTGCCGATCCGCCGCGCCGCGGCGCCGAAAGCGAACAGCGTCGGCAGATGGCGCGGCTGGAGCGTCAGCACCGTGCGCCAGGCGTCGAATGCCTCGCCGTCGTGACCGAGATCGCGCAGCACCTGACCGAGATGAAAATGAGCCTGGATCGCATAGCGGTTGGCCGTGATGGCCTCGCGATAGCAGAGCAGTGCATCGACGGTGCGGCCGGCGCGGCGATGCGCGTGCCCGCGCGCAAGCCACGCGCCCTCATCGGCAGCGGTCACCGCGGCAGCCGCGCCTTGAGCGCGGCGAGCAGCGACGCCGGCGCCATGCGGTACAGCGCGCGGCCGGTCCGCGTATGTCGGATGCGCAGCGCCATTCGTGCCACATGGGCCAGAGGATCGCGCGTCGCGTTTACGGCGACGCTCGCAGCGCGGTCCGCGCGCGCTGTCGGCGCGACCGCAGCCTGCGGCGGGCGCCACGGCGAATAGTGCAATGCGGCGAGGCAGCGCGCAGCGCTGATCGGTCGCAACTCGGGACCGGCTTCCTGCGCCGGCGGCGGCACCGACCGATAGATCGCGATCGTCGCATCGGTCATGGCCTGCAACGTCGGCTGGATGGCGCGTTTGGCGCGAGCCGCCGCCTCGGCAAACTCGTCCGCACGAGACGAATCGAGCACCTTGACGATGCGGTCGAGCATCAGCGCTTCCGAGCGCCACTCGTCGTCGCTCAGGACCCAGCCGGCGCCGGTCTCGGCGACGCGGTCGGCGAGCGCGCCGATCGGCGGCACGATCGCAGGCCGGCCGGCGGCCCAAGCTTCGGACAGCGTGAAGCTGAACGTCTCCGGACCCGCCGACGGATACGCGACCAGCCGGACGCGATAGTGCTCGATCAACTCGCGCAACGCGCGCGAATCGTACGCGCCGTGCATCGTGAACACGCCGTCGTCGGACTGCCACGGCTCGCGTCCACGATCGAGGTAGCCGATCAGCACCCAGCGCAATGGCAGACCCCGCGCGCGCGTCAGCTCGACCAGGCGCTCGAGCCGCCGCGCGCCCTTGTCGGGACCGATCGCGCCGAGCACCGCGACGACCGGCCGACCATCGTCGGCCATCGGCAGCGGCGAGTGAACGGCGTCCGGACGCGACATGCCATCGGCGTTGCCGTGCGGAATCACCGTCGACCTCGTGCTCCGGAAAATACTTGCCCAGCATCGACGCCGCCCAGGGCGAAGGTGCGATCAGGAACGACGAGCGCGCCAGCAGCGCCGCGGTGCTTCGCGCGCCACGTTTCGATGTCGACGCCGGCGAACTCCGGCTGCGCGGCGAGACACGCGGCGCAGACCGTCGCGTCGGTCACGGCGCCGCAGTAGCTGTGCCGCGCGTTGAGAAAGGTGATCGTCGGGCAGGCGAAGTTGAGATCGTGCACCGTGTAACCGTAGGGCGTGTCGAGGCGGGAGAGCGCCTGCAACAGACCGTCGCGGCAGCCGGAAATGTTGTGCAGGTGGATGAGGTCGACGCCGAAGCGCGCGCAGATGCCGCCCAGAAAATCGCCCCACGTCTCGGCGGGCAGGCGACTGAAATCGTAAGTTCGCGTGGCATCGCTCGCGTGCTCCTCGAGCTGCCATTCGTCGCCGACGGCGATCAGCAGATAATGACGAAACGCCGTGCACGAGGCGGCAATCAGCGCGCGCACGTGGTACTCGGTGCCGCCGCCGTGATCGTGGATCACGTGCAGCACCCCCGGGACCCGTTCGCTCAGCACCCGGTACTGCGATAGCGCCAGCTCGCGCAAGGGGCGCAGCGGATCCGCGGCGATGTACGCGCGCACCTGGTCGAGATAGTGCGGATGGCGATCGAGCAGGATCCGCATGTTGCGTTCGGCCAGATCGGCGCGCTTGTCGCCGAAGGAGCTGCCGCCCAGGTGCAGGACGAATGCATCGTCGCACAGCACGTTGCGATAGCCGGCAGCCGCGGCGCGCAGGCAGAAATCGTTTTCCTCGCCGTAGCCGAGGCCGAACACCGGATCGAACATCCCGATCGCGTCGATCAGCGCGCGGCGGATGTAAAGGCAGAATCCGACGCCCGTCGGCAGATCGGGATACGTCGGCACGGCGGCCTGCTCGAGCGCCTCGCACCATCGGCTCGGCGTCGCGCGATGCCGGCCAGCGGTTGTTCTCGCAGAAGCGCGGCAGCGAGCAGATCTCGGCGTTGTTGGAAAACGGCGTGATCGTGCCGATCGCCGGGTCCGATGCCGCGCAGCGCGCCAGCGCGTCCAGCCAGCCGCGCGTGACGATGGTGTCCGAATTGAGCAGCACCACGTCGGCGCCCGCACGCGCGGCGCTGATGCCACGGTTGGCGGTGAGCGTGAAGCCGAGATTGCGCTCGTTGGCGAGCAACCGGACTTGCGGCAGCCGGCGCGCCTCGAGCCGCGCGAAACAGGCGCGCACGGCGGGGTCGGGCGAAGCGTCGTCGATGACGATCAGACGGTAGTCGCCGCCGGTATGCGCGAGCACGCTCTCGACGCAGCGGTCCAGATCGTCCGCGGCGTTGTAGACCGGGACGACGATGTCGATCGGAACGCGCGGCATCAACCGTCAGCGTCCATGCAGCCAGAGACTGAGCCTGCGCCACGGCAGCGATAGCCACCAGCGAAACGTATGCCGTTCGCCGATCGTCTGGTCGCGCGAGGCGATCTCCTGGCGCAGCGCCATTCGTTCGGCGTCGAATGCCTTCAGCGCATCGTCGTGCCGCCGGCGCTCGCGCTCCAGCGCCTCGGCCTGCGACTGAATCGTCGCGGCACGCTCGGCCAGCATCCGGTCGCGCTCGGCCAGTTCGCGGTCGCGCAGGGCGATCAGCTGCTCGCGCTGCCTGCCGCGCCGCGTCGAGAACAGCGAGCTGGCCATCCTTGTCGGCAATGACTCGTTCGCGCTCGGCAATCAGCGCTTCCCGCTCGGCAATCAGCGCTTCCAGGTGATGGATGTGCGCGGTTTGCCGGTCGAGCGCCACGTCGCGATCCTTCAGCAGCGCATCCTGCCGGAGCACCTCGCTGGCATTGGCCTGCGCGCGCTTCTGCTCGGTCTCGTCGGCGTCGGTGAACAGCGACCCGTGCACCGCCGCAGCGGGAAGCGCGGCAGCTGTCCGCGCGGCGACGACGACGAAGTACATGCCTTCCCGAGGTGCATACGGCGACACCCGGCCTGCATCGCCGAGCCAGGCCTCGACGCCAACGCCCTCGTCTTCGCTCCAGATCGCCGACCAGGGCCGACTGCTGGTGGAACCAGCGCTGCGCCGGGAACGCCTTGGCCAGCAGCGCGGCCAGGCCCGTCGCGATAGAGCTCGTGGCGATGGAACTCGTTGACGTAATCGCGCGCGTCGCTATAGAGCCGCTTGTTCGGCGACGACATGATCAGCAAGCCTGCCGGCGTCAGCACCCGCGCGAACTCCGCGAGCATCGGCGGCTGGTCGGCCGCGTCCAGATGCTCGATCGTCTCGAACGAAACGACGGCGTCGAACGACGCGTCGGGCAAGCGGCAGCGCGGTGCACGACCCTTCGACAAAGCGGATGGTCGCGCTGCCGTAGGTCGATTGTGCGTGCGCGAATCGAACCGGCATCGATGTCGACGCCGACGGCCGCTGCCGCCTTCGTGCCGAGCAAGCGCGGTGCCGTAGCCTTCGCCGCACGCGGCATCGAGCACGCGCCTGCCCTCGGTGTACCGGCGCGCGAACGCGTAACGGTGCCAGTGCTCGTACGCGATCTCGCCGGCGCAGGCCGGAAGAAAGCGTTCGCCGGTGAAGGTGAGGTCGGATGCCATGCGGGGCACGTGCCGCGCCGCTCGAGCGAGGAGCGCCGTCGCGGCGGCAAAGCGTCGATTTTACCGATCAGGAGGGGCCGGCTCCGCCGGGCGATCCGCCATCGGAATCGTCCGCTCGGGCGCTCCAGTCGTGATCGATGCGGACCAGGCCCAGCTCGCGCGTCGCGCCGTCGATCAGTAAGCGGCATCTCGACGTTGTCGAACAGGCGCACGCCCTCGGGATCGAGCGCGTGGGCGCGCACGAAGTACTTGCCCGGCAGCAGCGGGAGCCGCGGAAAAGTCAGCGAAAAGGCGAAGCGGTGCGCGCCGATGCGCCTCGGCGTGACGCCGTCCATGTCGGTGGCCACGCCGTACACCGGCGTGCCGTCGGCGCGGACGATGCCGAGGAGGACGACCGGCGCGCGCCCGTCGGGCGAGAACACCTCGCCGGCGATCGTCAGCGCGCCGCCGGGCGGCACGCGTCGCCGGCGGGTCCAGCGTCAGCGACTGGACGCGTAAACGCCCGCGGCGGCGGCCCTGGGCGCGGCGATCGGCTGCTTCGCGCCGGCGGACTTCTCCTCGTGATAGGCGAGGTAGGCCTGGGTCACTTCCGCCGCGGCGCCGTAGCGCTCGACGCGCCCGTCCTTCAGCCACAGCGCGGCGCGGCAGAGCTTCTGGATGTGGTACATGCTGTGCGAGCACAGCAGCAGCGTGCCGCCGCCGGCGAGATAGCGCTCCATCCAGGCGACGCATTTCTTCTGGAACGACTCGTCGCCGACGGCGAGCACTTCGTCGGTGATCAGGATGTCCGGCGTCAGCGCCGTCGCGACCGCGAAGCCGAGCCGCACGACCATTCCCGACGAGTAATGCTTGATCGGATCGTGGATGTGCTCGCCGATGTCGGCGAAGGCGATGATCTCGTCGCGCTTGGCGGCGATCTCGGCGCGCGTGAGCCCGAGCAGCGCCGCGGCGAGATCGATGTTGGCGAGGCCCGTGTATTCGGGATGGAAGCCGGAGCCGAGCTCGAGCAGCGCGCCGACGCGCCCGCTTTCGACGACACCGCGCGTCGGCGTGATCACGCCCGCGATGATCTTCAGCAGCGTCGACTTGCCGGCGCCGTTCTCGCCGATGATGCCGAGCGACTCGCCGCGGCGAGGTCGAACGAGACGTCGTCGAGCGCGCGGAACACGTGCGGAGCGCCGCGCCCGCGCAGCAGGTCGAACACGAGCCGCAGCCGGCCGCGCATTGGCATCGACCTTCGCGTAGTCCTTGCCGACGCCGGAGAGGTGGAGCAAGGCGGACATCAGCGTCTGGGTCGCCGCACTCGGCGTCTAGCACAAAATCCTCGAAATGCGGCGACAGCCGCCGGAACACCCAGCGGCCCGCCGCGAAGAGCGCCAGCGCGACGACGACCGCGACCGCATCGCCCCAGACGCAGTCCGAGCCGACCGTCGAGCAGCGCGTCGCGCAGGCGGCCGACCAGCCAGCCGAACGGATTGGCGGCGACCCACGGCTTCATGCTGTCGGGCACCAGCGTCAGCGGATAGAGGATCGGCGTCAGGTACATCAGGATCATCAGCACGGGCATCAGCATGTGCTCGACGTCCCTGACGAACACCTGCAGCGCCGCGAGCGCGAGCGCGAGACCGGTGACGGCGACGGCCAGCACGAGCCACAGCGGCACCGCGAGCAGCAGGCCCTTCGAAATGCACGGGCTCGCCGAACAGCGCGCAGCACGACCAGCACGACGAGGTAGCCGGCGAACTGCAGCGCCAGCGTGGCCGCCACCGACGCGTAGACGACGAGCTCGTGCGGGAACGCGACCTTGCGGATCAGCCCGGCGTAGCTTGCGATGCTGACCGTGCCGCGCTGCAGCGCCTCCTGCGCGGCGAGCCAGGGCCACAGCGCGACCGCGACGAACAGCAAGAAGCTCTTCCCGTCCATCGGTCCGGCGCGAAACACCGTGGTGAACACGAAGTGATAGACGGCGAGCAGCGCGAGCGGATGCACGAACGCCCACGCGAGCCCGCTGACGCTGCCGAGATAGCGCGAGAACAGCTCGCGGTGGAAGAAATTGCCGAACAGCGCGCGATGCCGCGCAACGCTTTCCTTTATCTGACCTGCATCGGCGGTTGCGCGTTGGGGCAGGACGGGACGCAGGCTCGGCGGCATGGCGAGCAGAATACCAGCCGTGAGAATGCCGAGGCCTATTTGGGCTCGGCGTCCCCGCTCTGCGGCGGATTGCCGAGCAGCGGTTCAGTGGCCCTGCGTCTTCCTGCGCCGAACTGGCCGGGATCGACTCGGAATACCAGCCCGTCGACTATCGGCTGGTTGACCTTCAGGTTCGGATCCGTGCGTATCGCTGTGACGGCGGCGTCGCGCTTTTCCTCGACGTAACGGCGGCGAAGCTCCGCCATGATTTGTTTCTCGACGGCCTCGTAGGGACGCGCGACGGGGGGCCTGCGGCCTTCGAGGCGGATGACGTGATAGCCCGAGTGCGTAAGCAAGGGTTCGCTGATTTCGCCGGTCTGTCCGATGCTGAACGCTGCCTGGGCGAATTCGGGATCGACTCGCGCGCGCGAGAACCATCCCATTTGGCCGCCGGTGGTCTTGGCGGATGGATCGTCGGAGACCTCCTTCGCCAGCGTGGCGAAATCGGCGCCGGCGACGAGCTTTTTGCGAACGTCCTGCGCGATGGCGAGCGCCTCTTCGGGCTTGCGCGACTTGGTGTCGATCAGGATCCGCGACACATTGATCTGTTCCGGCACGCTGTATTTGCTTTTGTCGACGAGATAAAGCTCTTTCGCCCTGGCTTTGAACGCTTCCGCCTTGGCGTCGAACTCATCGCCGGCAATCTGCTCGAGGTGCCGCAGCTGCGCCTCGGCCAATTGGCGATCCGCGTCCAGTGCGATACGCCGCTGCACCACCGGGTCTTTCTCGATGCCTGCCTGGCGCGCATCGGCGGCCAAAGTCTTGACGATCAGCAGATTGGTGAGATATGCGCTGAGCCGCTTGGGATCGCTCGCGAATTCGTCGCGCATCTGCGCAGGAACGCGTTGAATGTCGGCGGTGTAGTCCGCCCTCGTTAGCTGGGTTCGCGCGTTCTCGGCCAGAACATCGTCCGGCGAGCCCTGAGTCGGGGGTGAAGCTGGCGCTTGGCCATAGGCGGCGCCGGACCAGCCCAGCGGCTGCGCCAGCAAAGCGACGATGACAAAAATCAGACGTAGCATGAAACCTCGCGACGGGATGAAAGAGAAGGGACGGAGGCGAATAATGCCAGCCGGCGCCCCGATTGGACAGCCCAACCGCGGCAAGTTCAGCGCGCGCAGCCATCGCGCGGGCTTGCAACAAAGAGTCGGCCCCGCCGTGGCGGGGCCGACCCGACCCTACAACCAATCAATGCAACGCTGCGGCGCGGTCTTATGTGCCAGGGGGCTTTTGCAACGAAATGACTCCGATGTCGCAGCTGATACCACCTGTAACGCATGCCGCATCCGCCGAATTCTTGAAGTTGAAGTAATAGGTCGAATTCGGCTGCAGAGCCGGCGGTGAACCGCCGAATGAGAAGCCCAGTCTCAACGTGCCGCCATTGACTTGCGACGTCAAGCCCGGGCCGAAATCGCACGGACTCGCCGACAGCGTCACGTCGTGGCGCGTGTTAACCAGCGCGGTGGCATAAAGAAGGCCCGAACCCGTGCTCGGCGTGGGGCCGGTCGTGAACTTGAGCACGACCGCGTCCAGCGGACCCATCGCAGCGTGGGCGTTGCTGACCCAGCTGCCCCAGTTCATGGTGAGGTTGGTGGTGTTGAGGAAGCCGCTGCAGGAAATCGTTCCGCCGCCACCGCCGTTGCCAACGGTGACCGTTATCGAGCCGGTCGACGAGCCGCCGCCGTTGGTCGGGCTTACGGTAAAGGTCGTGGTCGCGGCGATCGTCGCGCTGGCCGTGTTGCCGCTGGTAGTCGTATAGGTCGCGCCGGCCCAATTCCAGCTGTCGACCGAATCGCCGCCCGAGCATTGCGCGAGCAGGCTGACACTGCCGCCGGCCGCGGGCAGGCTACCCGGCGTCGGAGTGATCGAGCAGCCGCTCGGTTTGACCGGCAACGAAGCGCTCCATAGGACTGATTTGGTCGCGTTGTTGCCCGGTCCGATGGCGTTGCTTGGCGTGACGCCGTAGACGACGGTCGCGTTAGTGCCAATGGCCTGGCAGCTCTGCGTCGTGTTATTGGCGCAATTGCCGCCGGTCCATACGTAACTGGTTGGTGATCCCGACGCGCAGACGGCAGTCAACGTAATCGCGACTCCGTTAGTGCCCGTACCCGGACCCTGTATCGAGCAGTCGCTCGGCGCATTCGAGACGACGCAGGTCAACACCTGGTTGCCTGCGGGAACCGCTCAGCGAGAAGCTGTCGCAGTTCGAATCGTTCAGCGTGATGCCGCCCGCGTGCGCTGCCAGTGCACACGAAAAAAATGCAGCACCGGCGAACGCACGGACAGCTTGTCGAATACAGGATCGAATCATCTTGACTCCAGAATAGGGCCGCGGAAAGTAAACGCCACCAGCTTCACGCAATGTCCGCGCCAGACAAAGAATATTTTTGTTGGCGGATTATACCCCCTTGTCATACTTTGTGAACAGCGGTGTAGGTGCCCGTCCGTCAGAAATCCATAACCGTTCGTTGATCCACGAAGCCAGGTCTGCTGAATCAGCACGGGTCGGCCGACGATCGGTCGTGTCGCCGAGCCGATCGCTTGGTCGCGCCGCGTCGGGTCGATGACGCCCCGCGTCACTTGGTGACGCCACAACGCGTCACTCGCCCCGCTGGCCAAAAAAAAGGCGGAACCGAAGTTCCGCCTTGGATCTGAAACAAAGTGCCTATCGGTTTAGTCGACTGAAACAAACGTCTGGTACTTGTGGATGAAGTTGCCGCCGTAGTTCGACAGCACATTCACGCCGCCGACCGACAGGGTACCGTTGCTGAACGTCTGCACCGCGAAGCCGACCACCGGCAGACCGATGTAGGTCACCGTCTGGCCCGAGCTGGTGCTGCCGCCGATGGAGGTGATCAACGTGTTGGTCGTGTTGATCAACTCGTGGACCGTCGGCGAGGCGCCCGTGATGCCGATCGGGAAGTTGATGTCCAACCAGCCGTTCTGGAACGAGGTCGGAATGTTGGCCGTGTTTGTCGATCCCAGCACGTTGCTGTTGTTGAACGTCACGACGTTCGCTTCCCAGCAGATCGAATTGGTCTGCGTGGGCGGCGGCGGCGAGAAGTCGATCGGCGTGCTGGTCGTGCGCTCCTCGCGGTCGTAGATGGTCAGCGTTGACATCGTCGCACGAGCCATCGGTCCGGTTGAAGTTGCGCTGGAACAGCTTCGGCGCATTGCCGGTGCCGACATTGACGTAGTAGCGCTTGGTCGGGAACGTAACGACCCAGTCGGTGCCGGACTTGGTGCCCGCGTCCAGCACGAACTCGTTCATCACGTTCGAATGCATCAGCACTGCACTGACCGGATCGGCGGTGCCGAACGTCCAGCTCGACGTGTAGACCGCGCCGCTGGCCAAGACCTGGCTGACCGGCGGGTCCTGCCTGCTGCAGATCGGGCAGGATCGAACCCGGATCGTTGTAGATCTGGCCGAAGGTGCGTTGTCGAATGGATGACGTAGTTGTCCAGCGCGACCGCGTCTTCGGTGAAGTCCGTGCCGGCGTTGACGTTGATCAGCGTCATGCCGCCGAACAGGCCGCCCGCCACGAAGTCCGCGCTCTGACGCATCGCTTCGAGCCTGCCCGGTCGTCAGATCCGCGCATGTGAAGCCGTTCTGCCCGGGAACGCCGCCGACGTGGGTGACGATCTGCGACGTCGTCGAGCTGGTGGTGAACGTCGCCATCTCGATGATTTCGACGTAGCCTTCCTTCGTCCGGTCGAGGCTCGTGCCGCCCTTGTCGTCGTAGTTGCCGAGTACGCGAAGTTCACGAAGTTCTGGCCGCCAGCGGGAATCGGAGGCAGCGTGCAGGACTTGTCGAGCGTGCCGACCATGCGCGCCGCCGGTCGCGCTCGGCAGAATCGCAGCGGTCCAGACGTCGTGCTTCGACAGGAACAAGTTGAAGTCAAGCACTTCTCGGCTGTTCTTGCCTTCCAGGAAGCGAACCTTGACCGCCTTCGCCGAGCTGGTCGTGTTGACAACCGACAGCAGCGACGTGTACGCGTTTCCGCCGGCATCGGCGCGCGTCGTGTAGTACGGATAGATCAGTACCTGGCCGAGGCCGTCGGGGTTCAGGTTTACCGCTTGCGCGGCTCCCGTCACGCCCAGCGCGCTCACACCTGCCAGAGCCGCGTACAGCGATTTTCTTTTAAACGTGTTCATGGTTTTTGCTGACTCCTCTGTTTCAGATTTAAAGTGATCACTTTAACCGACAGCACCCGCGATATTAGTACAGCTTACTTCGTTTTACAAACAGAATTGACCACACCTGACTGCTCTCCTGTGTGATATTTGCAACGATTTCCGTGGTCCCGGAGGGGATCCCTAGCGATAAACGTACCAGGCCGACCCTTTCTCGATTATCCAGCTTTCGTTCAGCGGCGTCTGGATACCTTTCATCAGCTTGTGATCGAAGGTGATCTGCATTTCCACCTTGCAGACCTCCGCCTCGCATTCCACCTTTTCGACCTTGGCCTGGCGCCACATGCCCAGGCCTGATCTTGGCCTTGTACACGTCCAGCGGCGTCGTCGCCTTCGAGCCCTCGCTCAGGTAGGCATACGCGGCGTCGAGATCACCCTTGATCAGCGACTGCCAGCGCGCCTCGGCCCGCTGCGCCACCACCTTCTGCTTGGCCGTCGGATCCGAGTCCTTGTTGATCCCGAAACCGGCGCATCCGCCCAACGCCATCGTTGCCACCGCACCCGCCGCCATCAGCGCCGACGCCAGCCGTCTCCGGCCTTCGCGCCGCGCTCTGTTTGCCGGCGGTGCTTCCGTATGCTTCTGAATCGTTGATCGCATCTGCTGCCGATTTCCCGCTGCCGGGACCTCAATTATGCCGGGATCAACCCGGCCGTCCCGGCGCTGCAGCACCGTAATCGTCGAGCCAAGACTAAATAAATCACCCTGTATCGTCAATTGCTTTACTCCCTATTTATCAAGAGGTCCCCCGCTGTTGCACGCGTGCAACATGAGGTCCGTCGTCATTTGGAGACGTTTTCCGGCGTTGCCGGCGCTTCCGGCGCGACTTTAGGCCGCGGGAAGACGTCCTCGATCTGCTCCATCTTGCGTCTCAAATCCTCGATGACGCGCTGGTAATCGCTCTCCGATCTCGAGCACCTGCGGCGTGATGAAAAGAACCAGTTCGGTCCGGTTGTTCTTCAGGTCCTGGTTGCCGAACAAACCGCCCAGAACCGGCACGCGTGAGATCAGCGGCAGGCCATTCGAGGTGTTTTGCTTGTTTTCGGTGATCAGGCCGCCCATGACCATCGTCTGGCCCGACGGCACGGCGAGCAGCGTCTGGACCGAGCGGGTGCTGATCGGCGGGGCGTCGCCGGGGTTAGCAGGATTGCCCGGATTGCTGACCTCGGCGGAGACCTCCAGCGTGACCAGGCCGCCGGCGTTGATGTGGGGAGTGACCTGAACCAGCACGCCGGTATCGATGTACTGCGAAGTCGTGGTGAAGGCGTTGTTCACCGTCCCCGTCGTCGCGCCCCCGACGAAGGTCTGCTGGGGGATCGGGATGCGGTCGCCGACCTTGATCGTCGCCTTCTGGTTGTCGAGCGCCGAAAGGTGCGGGTTCGAGATGACGCGGGTGCTGCCATAGCTGTCGAGCAGGTGCAGCGCCGCCTGGATGCCGCCCGGGAAGCTGGCGCTGTTCAGGATGTAGTTGAACCCCGTCTGCAGCGCCAGGCCGACCGCGCTCGTCGTAGTCGTGGAGGTCGGCGTCGGCTGCGGATTGAACGGGGTCTTGGTGGAATTGAAGTTGCCGCCGCTGCCGCGTCCCGACGGCGCCCCGCCGCGAAACAGCCAGTCGACGCCGAACGACAGATCGTCGGTCAGTGCCACCTCGGCGATCGTCAGCTGGATCAGCACCTGGCGCTGCGGCACGTCGAGCTTTTTCAGCGCCGCCTCGATCACCGCGTACTCGGCCGGCGTGGCGACGATCAGGATGGTGTTGTTGTCCTTGTCGGCGACGACCTGGACGTTGCGCACGACGCCGACGCTGCCGTCGGCAGCGACCGGCGTGTTGGCCAGCGCCCGGGCCACCGCCTGGGCGACCGGCCCGCCCGGCTGGGTCCCCTGCTGCTGGACGATCGTCGTCTGCGGCTGCGCCGGAAGCGGGACGGCCGACGTGGGCTGGGCCTGAAAGCTCGGCGGGGAGACGATGGTCCCGGCCGGCGTGCCGGGCGCCAGCGTCGGCGGAGCGGATCGTCGTCTGCTGGGTCGTGCGGCCGGTGAACGCCTGCTGCAGCAGCGGGCCGATGCGCTCGGCGCGGCTGTTCTGCACCTGATAGACGTAGAAGCGGACGCCGCCGCCGGCGTCACCCTTGTCCAGCCGCTCGATCCATTTTTTTGCTTCCTCGAGGTACGCCGGCTGCGGTGTGACCACCAGCAAGGCGTTCATCCGCTCGATCGGGATGATGCGCAGAATGCCCGCCAGCGGACTCTTGTCGGCCGGTCCCATCGCCTTGTCGAGCTCGGCCACGACGGTCTTGACCTCCGCGCTCTGCAGCGTGAACAGGCCCACCGACATGCCGGCCAGCCAGTTGACGTCGAACATGTCGATGGTCTCGAGCATGTGCCGGAGCTCGAGCTCGGTGCCGGAGACGATCAGCAGGTTGCGCAGATCGTCGGCGCGTATCGTCGTCGCATCCTTCTGGAACGGCTCGAGGATCGTCATCATCTGGCGCACGCCGACGTACTTGAGCGGCACGATCTGGACGCCGTAGCCCGGCGTCAGCGCCCGCGAGCTGTTGCCGAGCTGAGGCGTGATGTTGCCGCGAACGGCAGTCGCGGCCGGCACGACCTTCCAGATCGCGCCTTCCTTGATCATCGTCGCGCCGTTCGAGCGAAGAATCATTTCCAGCGTCGCCGGCAGCGCCTCGCGCGGAATGCCCGAGGTCGTGCGTATCGTTACCGTGCCGCCGACCGCAGGATCGATCGTGTACGACTCGCCGAGGATATCGGTCAGGATGTTGCGGATGACCTCGCGCAGTTCGGCGCCTTCGAAGTTGAGCGTGACCGACGGTCCGCTCGCCACCGCGCCCGGCGTTGCCGCGCGGCAGCGCGCCGCCGGGCTGCTGTCCTTTGACCAATATGCCGGTGCCCTTGAATACCTTGGTGGTTTCGGTGCCCTCGGGCAACGGCCCGCGGGGGGCTGTCGTCGCGTCGCCGACAGTTGCGGCGCTTTTCAGCGGCGCCGAAGGCAGGCTCGCGATGTCCGTCCCTCTGTCCGGGCGATAGGTCGCCGCGCAGCCCGCGAGGAGGACGATGGCTGCCAGGATCGTTCCCGGCGCTGATAAGCGATTGATCATTGTTGTTGTCCCAGGCGCTCGGTCGAGCGCCGTCCAGTTTCCATTGCCGATGAATGGGCCTCGCCGCGACCGGCGGCCGGCTCTCTGCGTCGCTCGAGCCGCAGTCGAAAACGTCATTTGTTGCGCGCGTTGCCGCGCCTTGCATCCGTTGATAGACCTGGCCCCACTGATCGGTCGGCGTGTTGCCGGCCGGCGGCGGCATTGGCGGCGGCTCCTCCTGCTGCGGCCGCGTCGGCCGCCGCCCTGGCGGCCGCTCGGGCGCCGCGGCCGGTCGGAGGCTGGGGCGTGCCAGGTTGCTGGCCTTCGCCGACGGCGGCGCCGCGGCGGCCGCCGCCGCGGCCGCGCGCCGGACGCCGGCGGCTCGTGCCGCGTCCCGGCTGTCCCGCCGCCAGCGGCTGGTGGCGCCGCCGCGACCGTGGTCTTCGGGCCCGGCGAGACTTTGAGCATCAGTTCCTCGGACTCACCGCCCTGGGTGAAGCGCACTCGATCGGGCAGCACCTCTGCCACCAGCATTCCGTTGATCTTGTCCCCTTTGCGCACCGTGCGCGCCTTGCCGCCGGCGACTTCCTTGCAGAAACGCGATGCTGCGGTCCCCGGCCAGCGTCGTGCCGGTCAGGACGAACTGGCCGCTTTGCACTTTCTTTTCGCCTTCGACGCCTGCCGTCGCCGGCGGCGCCGGACGGCGAGTCGGATTGAACAGCGTGCGGTCGACCGTCTCGTTCAGGCTGGCGACGCCGCCTTCGACCTGATACTCGGGCAGCAGCGCCGGCACGACCGGCTTGGGTTCGATCGCCTGAGGCGCCGCCGGCAGCCTGTGCAGCTGTCCGCCCCAGTCGGTCTCGATGCCGACCAGCGCAACAAACGCGAGCGCGGGTGCGACCCACCATAGCAGCGCGCGAAGATTTCCGTTCATGGCTTTTCCGCCCCGGTGTTGGAGAATGCGACGACGTCGAGCAGCACGCTGACCTCGGGCTCGACGCCCGGCGCCGGCTTGAACCCGCGAAACGCGTTCAGCGGCCGTATCGTCAGGCCGTCGACGATCAGGTAGGGCTGCTGCGTCTCGATGGCATAGAGGATCTTCTGCAGGTTGGGCGTCGATGCGAACAACTGGACGTTGACGCCGATCTGGCGGAAACGGCCGTCTTCCTTGGGCGCGATGATCTGCACGGTCGTGATGCGGCCGCCGTTGTTCTCGATCGCCGCCCGCACGATGTCCTGCAGCTCGGCGCCGGCGAGATTCGGCGCGGTGTTTTTCAGAAAGAAGCGGCGGCCGTCTTTCGCCCGCAGCGCCTCGAGCGCTTTCTTGGTCTCCGGCGCCTGTGCGGCGACGCGGCGATAGCGTTCCAGATGATCGCGCGTGCCATCGATCGCGACGTCGTAGTGGCGGTGCAGCAGCAGCACCGGCGCGATCAGCAGCGCCAGCGCCAGGACCACGGCGACGACCAGAAGCAGCACCGCGAGTGCGCGGCTCGAGCGCGGCGAGGTCGGCAGCGCGAGCGTGGCCATCACTCGGTTTCCTCGTCTTCGCTGGCCGGCGCGCCGGCGGCGGCGGCGTGCCGGGTGCGGCGGGTGCCATGCCGGGCGGCGTCGCGGGCGGCTGGACGCTACCTCCGGTGCCGGCGGCGCCGCGCGCGCCGGCGCGGCGGACGGCGCCTGGACGCCCGGTGCGGCCGGACGCACGCCGGGCGGCGGATGTCGGTGGGGTCGGCGCCGCGGCGGTGGGCGGCGGGGGCGGCGGCGGGCGCGGCGGCGCGGATGGCGCTGCGGCATCGGGTATCGCCGACAGCGGCACCGGCGCGGGCGGAGGCAAGCTTCTTGACCTGTGCGCCGAGATCGAAAATCTCTCCCGGTCCCGGCTGAATCTTGGTGGTCGACGAGCGCAGCGCCGCCTGCTCGACCAGCTTGGAATCCTCGAGCAGTCCGATCAGCTTGCCGGCGTTCGCCGATTCGCCTCGCAGCACCAGGTCGCGCTGGGTCTCCTTGCCGCGCAGGCTGGTTCGCATCTCGAGCTGCGTTACCCACGTGTCGTCGGGCAGAACGCGCGTGACCCCGTCGAGCAGCTGCACGGTGCCCGGATAGGCGTATTTCTTGGCCAGGACGTAGTTGTATTCACCCTGCGCCCGCTCGAGCTGCGCGCGCACGGCGTCGGCCGCAAGCGCCTGCACGCGCGCCTCTTCGGCCTGTTTGTTCAGAGCGATCGCGTATTCGCGCTTTTGCACCAGCGGCACAAGCACCGCGGCAAGCGCAACTGCGGCGAGGAGCACCAGCGGCACCCAGACCTGCCAGCGCCGCCAGCTGCCGGCGCGCGCCCGCTCCTCGGGTGGAATCAGGTTCAGCTGCGGAGGCACCGTCGACGCCGGCCCCGGAATGACGGCCTGCACCGACGCGCCCCATGCTTCGGCCTGCCGCTTGGCGCCGTCGACGACGGTTTTCAGCGCCGCGACCCAGTCGACGGTGATCGTCTTGTGCGCGGGATCGCGATCGACGACGACCGCATCGAAATAGAGCTGCTCGGGTCGAAACGGCGTGTGGCGATCGAGATCGTACGACAGCGCCTGCTCGAGATTCTCCTCGACGGCCGCCGGCAGCACCATGCGCTTGCGCATCACCTGCCGCGGCGGCAAGGCGACGATGACTCGCGGCGGCCGCGACGCCACGTTGCCCTGCGCGTCCGCGCCGATCGAGGCCATCGCCGCGCGCCCGACCGCCGCGACGTCGGCCGGGTCGCCTTGCAGCGGCGCCTTGGCCATCGCCGCGAGCTCGATTTCGCCGTCGACTATTTCCGGACGCCAGAACACCGCTTCGCGTTCGCCGAATTCGATGACCGGGCGCATGCGCCAGCGCCGCATCGCGCTGCGCGAAGCGACGGGCACGACAGGCTTGAGCTCAGCGATCCACCAGCGCCAGAATCGCGGCAAGCCGATCCCGCTTGCGGCATCGCGCGCGTAACGGCTCAGGTTGCCAGATCGATTTTCCATGCTCAGTGCAGCTTCATCATCTCGTTGCGTTCGACGCGTTGGCCGCATCCGCGGCGACCGGTGGCGTACGCTCGCCTTCCTGCCATGCCAGCACCGTCAGCGGGTGTTGCGGGTCCTGCACTTTGCCGCATCACTGCCTCGCGCACGAAGACCACGCCGTCGGGCGTGGTCACTTCGGCGCGCATCCTCCAGACATTCACCGGCGCCCCGGCGCCGGCGAGCGGCAGCACCGGCAGCGGCTGACCGGCGGCCAGCGCCGCGGCCCTCTGGGTTAGATAGGTATCGACGATAGCGTCGGTCGCTCCCGGCAGCGCCATCAGCACGGTGCGCGACGCGAACTGCGGACTGATCCCCGACGCCCCGCTGTAGACGGTCAGCGTGCCCGCAAGCCGCGCGAACAGCGCGGGCGTCATGCCCAGAACGCGCTGCAGATCGGCAACCGTCTCGAAGGCAGCGTTCGCGGGCTTGTACGGCAGGCCGGCGGCCTGATACTCGGGCGCTTCGGCTCCGTTCGGCCGCCGGAAATCGTCGGCGTCCTTCCAGTCTCCGATCACGTCGACCAAGCGAGCCGCAGTATCGGCGTCGACCTGCCCGGCTGTCTGCAGCAAACTGTTGAGCAATGCGTCCGGTGCGGCGTTGAGGTCGATTTTACCAGACTCGTCGACCGCGCTGGCCGCGACGCGCATGCCATCCTCGTCCCAGACGTGCACCAGGCCATCGGCGGACCAGACGCCGGCGTATCGTCCGCGGACGCATCAATTCGAAGACAGTGCGCGCGATCGCGCCGTCGGCGAGCGCACGCGCCTGCGCCTGCGACATCGTGTTGCGCGCCGCCTGCGCTTCGTTGCGCATCGCGTAGGCGAAGCCGCCGGCGATCACCGTCAGCAGCGCCGTCAGCCACAGGACCAGCACCAGCGCGATGCCCGCGCTGCGCCAGCGGCGCGGCCGACCTCGAAACGACGATGCGGGCGTTCATCGATTCATGACCCCGTGCACCGCCTGCGGTCGGTATCCCACGCCCGGCAACCTGCCTCCGGCGCGATCCTGGGCTCGACCATCAGCGGCGGCCAGCTCGCGCCCTTGCGCCGTCGTGACGTCCATGCGAATCAGCAGCGGCAGGATCTGCGGATCGTCCCAGCGATCGCGCCAGGTCGGATCGACCGCATCGTTCGCATCGGGATCGCGGCCGAAATACGAAAACTTGAGCTGCGCGATGCCGTCGGCGAGCACCGACGCGTCGGCGGCGTCGAACGTCGGGGCTTCGAGCGCGCTGTAGTCGGGAATCGTGCGCGACAACAGCAGCTTCGAGGAATCGCCGCTCGGCGCAAGCGCGATACGGAAGTAGTAGATGCCGCCGCCGACTCTTCCCGGCGTCGCCGCCGGCGAACGCCAGCGAGTCGCTGGCGCCGGCGAAAACCAGCGGCTGATCGACCGCCTTGTGCAGGCGCAGCGGATGCTCGGCGCCGAGCGCCTGGCGCAGGAATTCGGCCGTCTGCCGCATGTCGCCCGCCTGCTCGGCCTTCGCCTCGCCGCGGTCCCAGCTGGTCGCCGACAGCGACAGCGAGCCGTAGAGGATGCTCGACATCAGCGCGAGCAGCAGCAGCGCGACCATCAGCTCGATCAGCGTAAAGCCGGCGATGCGGCGATTCATCCTTGCTTCGGCGGCCGTCATCCGGAGCGCAGTCACGGCGTAAGCTCTTTGGGCGCGAGACGCACGGTAGCCAGCGCGATCGAGCGATCGCTGCCGGCGACGCCGGGCCAGGTGACGGTGACCGCGATGCGCCACAGGCGTACCGGCATCAGATCGATCGCGGCGTCGAGATCCGGCGTGCTGCCCGGTGCCCGGTACGGCGCGATGCGCGAGCTCCACGCATACTTGCCGTCGTCGGACGTGCCTTGCTGCGCGCCTTCGCGCAGCGGCGTCTCGACGCCCGGCGACGCAAGCCGGCTTTCGGCGAAAAGCGTGGCGCGGCTGTATTCGTCCGACAGCGAGGCATTGCCCAGCGCGCCGGCAAAGACGCGGAACAGCGCGGTGCCGACCAGCGCCAGAATGACGAATGCCGCCAGCACCTCGATCAGCGAGAACCCGCCCGGCGCGGCCGACGAGAGCTGGACGCGACTCATTCGAGTATCGCGACGCGGCCGGTCAGCCAATCGACGTCGACGTTGAACTTGCGTTCGCCCGAGGCTAGCGGTGATGCGGCCGCCGTTCGAGCCGCCGTCGGCGAAAAAGCGGATCGCGCCGACATTGTCGTTGACCAGGTCGCTCTGCGCGGTAAAGAGCTTGAGCTCGAGCTGCTGCGGCGAGCTTGTGCACGCGGGGGTCGGGCGGAACGCTGAAGCTGTGCGCGCCGAGATCGAGCATCAGCACTGCCTCGCCGCGTTGCGCGATCGCCTGGCCGCGCGCCTGGCGCAGACCCGCGGCGACGGCGCGCGTATCGCTCTTCAGCTCGGTCGTCGACACACCGCCGCCGAATATCGGGATCACGACCGCGACCAGCAGGCCGATCAGCGTCAGCACGACCAGCATCTCGATCAGCGTGAAGCCGGAGGCCATGCGCGTCGCGCCGGCGCGCGCAGGCGCCGACTCCACAAGGCGCTGACCGGACGCTTGCACGGTGGTCACTGGTCCCAGCTGGTGACGTCCTTGTCGCCACCGTCGCCGCCTTCCTTGCCGTCGGCGCCGTACGAGACGATGTCGTACGGCGCCGTGCGAACCCGGCGACGCGTACTGGTACTCGTTGCCCCACGGATCCTTCGGCACCGTCGATTTCTTCCAGTACGGGCCGTTCCAGTTGGTCATGCCGGCCGGTGCGGTGATCAGCGCCTGCAGTCCTTCCTGCGAGGTCGGATAACGCCCGAGCTCGAGCTTGAACAGGTCCAGCGTCTGGCCGATCTGCTCGATTTCGATCTTGGCGGCCCGTTGCTTCGCCTTCTCGCCCTGGCCGATGTAATTGCCGCCGACGATGCCCATCACGATGCCGATCAGGACCAGCACGACGAGGATTTCGATCAGGGTCATGCCGCGATGATGATGATTCAACTGCATGGTCGCTTCTCCTCCGCCCGCAGGCGGCCGGTTCGATTAGAGGTGCGTCTAGCTGACAAGTTCGCTCATGCCCATGACGCCGAGCAGGATCGAGAACACGATGCCGCCGATCAGCACGGCCAGCGTCAGTATCATCGCCGGCTCGAGTATCGCGAGAAAGCGCTTGATCGAGATCTGCACCTCGCGGTCGTAGACGTCGGCGACGCGGTTGAGCATCTCCTCCAGTCGTCCCGACTCCTCGCCGACGAGAATCATCTGCGTCGCGAGCTTCGGATAGAGACCGGTCTCGACCAGCGGGCGTCCGAAGCCCTTGCCTTCGCGCAGTCGCGTGATCACGCCGTCGAGCGCACGCGCGAGCACGCTGTTGGTCATCGTTTCGCGCACGATCGCGAGCCCCGCCAGCAGCGTCACGCCGTTGGCGAGCAGCGTGGCGAGCGTGCGCGAAAATCGCGCGACCTCGACCTTGGCGAGCAAATCGCCGAGCAGCGGCAGCCGCAGCAGGCGACCGTCCCAGCGAAAGCGCACCTCGGTCTTCTGCAGGCGGCGTCGGATCAGCCACGATCAGGCCGACGACGATCAGGATCGCCAGCCACCAGTATTTGCGCAGCGCCGTGCCGAACAGGATGACGATCTGCGTCGGCAAAGGCAGCGCCTTGCCGGCCTGCGAAAACGTCTGCTGGAACTGCGGCACGACGAACACCAGCAGCACCATCACCGAAGTGACAGCGACTCCGATCAATATCGTCGGATAGATCAGCGCCGACTGTACGCTGTCGCGCAGATCCTTGGTCCGCTCCATCGTGTCGGCGAGCCGGGTCAGCACGGTGCCGAGCGCGCCGCCCGCCTCGCCGGCGCGGACGATGTTGACGTAGAAGCGCGAGAACACCGTGCGATGCGCGTCGAGCGCCTGCGACAGCGACTTGCCGCCGCGGACGTCGTCGCGGACCGTCTGCAGCAGGCTCGCCACCGGCGGCGTCGGCGCCAGGTCGATCAGCACCTCCAGCGCGCGATCCAGCGGCAGTCCGGCGCGAAGCAAGCGTCGCCAGCTCGCGGGTGATCGACAGCAGGTTGTCGCGCGTGACGCGGCGCGGCGCGAACAAGCGGCGGCGCTTGCGTGTCGGCGCGGCGCCGGCGACCCGCCAGCGATCGCGGCCTCGACCCGCATCGGCATCAGTCCCTGGTCGCGCAGCCGATCGACGATCTCGGACTCGTTGGCCGCTTCCAGCTCGCCGGCGGCGACATCGCCGGCGGCATTGACCGCCCGGTACTTGTACAGCGCCATCAGCGGACTCAATTCTCGCGCGTGACGCGAAGAACCTCTTCGAACGTCGTCGACGCCGTTGAGCGCCTTGCGCATGCCGTCCTCGTACAT
The DNA here is from genome assembly GCA_963697485.1 of uncultured beta proteobacterium. GTDB lineage: Bacteria > Pseudomonadota > Gammaproteobacteria > Burkholderiales > Casimicrobiaceae > PALSA-1003. Next base: position 109,092 of record CAVOOD010000002.1, on the reverse strand, counting down.
CGTGACCATGCCTTCCTTGATCGCCTCGGTGCGAAGCTCCGCCGAATTGGCGTGGCGCATGATGTGCGTGCGCAGCGGATCGCTCATCGGCAACATTTCCATGATGCTGATCCGTCCGATGAATCCCGTTTGCGCGCACTCCTTGCACCCCTTGGCGTGATACAGCGTGATGTCGCCCGGCGGCGCGAACTTGTGCAGGCCCAGCTCGGCGACGACCTCCGGCAGCGCCGTGTACGAGGTCTTGCACGCCGGGCACAGCGTCCGGACCAGGCGCTGCGCCAGGATGCCGATCACCGTCGATGTCAGCAGGTAGTCTTCGACGCCCATGTCGAGCAGACGGTTGACGGTGCTCGCGGCATCGTTGGTGTGAACGGTCGACAGCACCAGGTGACCGGTCAGCGCCGACTGCACCGCGATCTGCGCGGTTTCCAGGTCGCGGATCTCGCCGATCATGATGACGTCGGGGTCCTGCCGCACGATCGAGCGCAGCGCGTTGGCGAACGTCAGATCGATCTGCGGCTTGACCTGGATCTGGTTGATGCCGGCCATCTGGTATTCGACCGGGTCCTCGACGGTGAGGATCTTGACGTCGGGCTTGTTCAGGCGATCGAGCGCCGTATACAGCGTCGTCGTCTTGCCGCTGCCGGTCGGCCCGGTGACGAGCAGGATGCCGTGCGGTTCGATCAGCACGTTGAGGAATCTCTTCAGCGTGTCGTCCTCGAAGCCGAGTCGCTTGAAGTCGAGCGCGACGCCGCCCTTGTCGAGGATCCGCATCACGACCGACTCGCCGTGCATCGTCGGCACCGTCGATACGCGCAGATCGATCTCCTTGCCCTGCACGCGCAGCCGGATGCGCCCGTCCTGCGGCAGACGCCGCTCGGCGATGTCGAGATTGGCCATGATCTTGATGCGCGAGATCACCGCGGCGGAAAGGCGCCGCGGCGGCGACTCGACCTCGTGCAGCACGCCGTCGATCCGGTAGCGCACGATCAGCCGGTTCTCGAACGGCTCGATGTGGATGTCGGACGCGCGCGTGTCGAGCGCATTGGTGATGATCAGCGACACCAGGCGGATCACCGGCGCTTCGGAGGCGAGATCCTTCAGCTGCTGGACGTCGGCGTCGAAGGCGAGATCGTCGCGCTGCTCGACGTCGCCCAGGATCTGGCCGAGCGCCGATTTGCCCGCGCCGTACAGCCGCTCGAGCGCCGCCTCGAGCTCCATCGGAATCGCGACCTGCGGCCGCACCTTGCGCCCGGTGACCATCTCGAACGCATTGACCGTGTACTCGTCGGTCGGATCGGCCATCGCCAGCGCAAGCTCGGTTTCGTCTTCGGCGAGCGGCAGCGCGCGCGATTCGCGCAGGAATCGCGCCGACACGCGCTCCTCGAGTATCGGAAGCTCGGGGTAGCTGGCGGCCTCGACCAGCGGCAGTCCGAGCTGATCGGCCAGCGCCTCCGACACGTCGCGCTGCGCGACGACGCCGAGCGTGACCAGCAGCACGCCGAGCTTCTCGCCGGAGTCCTCCTGAATGCGCAAGGCGCGGTCCAAGCCCGCGGCATCGAGCTTGCCGCGCTCGATCAGCATCTCGCCGAGTCGTTTTCTTTCCGGTGCGTTCACACCTGTCGCCGCATGAAAATCAACGCGCGATCATAGCATGGCGAGCGAGCTCCGAAGTTCGCGAAGCCGGTCGAATCAAGGGTTTGCAGCCGTTTGTCAGTGCCGACTGTCGCCGTCGGACGACGTACGCCGAGTAGAATGTCGCCTTCGCCCGACGTTTGCCCGCCGACTTCGATGAAACTTAGCTGTTATGCGCTGAAACCCGATCCGTTGACCATCCGGCCCGCGCCGCTGACCCGCCCGTGGATGGACCGCATCGCCGACAACCATGCGTATCGCTGTCTGCCGCTCAACATCGCCAACAGCCACGGGTGGGAAGTGCTCTCGCCGTGCACGTTCAGCGCGACGTGGTCGGGCGGGATCCACGCGCGAGACCTGAAACTCAGCGCCATCGACGGTTACCCGAGGCTCGCCGATTTTGCCGTCACGCATTTCGCCTACGGCATCGTCACGTTTCACCTTTCGTATCTTTTTCGCACCGAGCCGGGCTGGGATCTGCTGGCGACCGGGCCGCTGAACGGCGGCAAGGACGGCATTGCGCCGCTGACCGGCGTGATCGAAACCGATTGGCTGCCTTATCCATTCACGATGAACTGGCAGCTGACGCGTCCGGGCACCGTTCGCTTCGAGAAGGATGAGCCGGTGTGCATGCTCTTTCCGGTGCCGCACGGTGCGCTGCAGATCGTTCGAGCCGGAAATCCTGAACCTCGACGACGACCCGGACCTCAAGGCGCAGACGTTTGCCTGGAAGGAGCGCCGCGACGAGTTCATGAAGAAGTTCAACGCCAACGACGCGCAGACGCTGAAGCAGGCGTGGCAGCGATTCTATTTCGTCGGCAAGATGCCCGACGGATCGCAGCCGGAACAGCATCTGCACAAGCTTCGTCTAGCCTCTCCCGTCGACCGGCGGAAGGGGCCGACGTAGCTTTCGACTAGGCCAGCCAGTCGGCGCAATCCCAACCGAACATCTGCTCGAGCTTCCTGACTTCCGGCGCGAAGACTCCGCGCAGGTAACTGCGCGCTTCGGCGCTCATAGGCGCCTGGTAGGGGCGCGCGTGCGCGGTGCGCGGCTCGACTGGCGGAAAGCGCGCGACGCCCAGGAAGTCGGTGATTCGCGCCAGCGCCGCGTTCGGCGTGCGCTGCATTTCCTCGCTTCTCAGAATCAGTGTCTGCCCCGTCGGAAAGTGACGCCAGATCCTTTGAATCTGCTCGCTGTAGAAACCGCGATCGACGTATGAGTAGCGTCGATGCTGCAGAGGCAGCTCGTCGCGGCATCGCTCCGCCTCGGTCCGGATCGCCTCTTCGAACGACAGCGAATCGCGTTGCAGCTCGCGTTCCATGTTCCAGTGCGAATAGGCGCGTGTCATCGGATTGCGCAGCAGCATGATCAGCTTCATCGCCGGGTTGTAGCGCCGAATGCGCTGCGGTGCGGGCTCCCAATACATGTAGATCGGCGTCGCGTCGCCGAGCAGCCGCCCGCGCACCGCGGGCTTGAAGTAGCCGTGATATCTGGCGTAATCGACTTCGGCCGACGCGAAGTGCTCTTCGGTGTCGAAGAAATGCACTTCCTTCACCGTCGGCATGCCGATCTCCGGATGCTCGTACAGATAGGATGCGAGCGCGGTGGTCCCGCCCTTCTGCGTTCCGGCGATGACGAACGCGACTTTATCCGGCCGCGCGGCCAGTCTGCCGTGGCAATCCTTGTAGCGCTTGCCGCTGCCGCAGGGACAGGGCTCGTTGCGACCGACCACCGACGCTTCCTCCCGACATCACGGCCGTATGCCTCCGGCTCGCGTGATCGCTCCCCATGCCGGCGTCAATCCGCCGCGCGAAAAGTCGCCACTATACCTTCGCGGCTCCGACGCGCGTGCCGCTACTGCGCCAGCAGCGCGTTCAGGCTATCGATCGTGTCGGCCTCGTCGACGGGCTTGTCGATGCGCCAGCGCAGGATCCGCGGGAAGCGCACGGCGATGCCCGACTTGTGGCGCGGCGATCGCGCGATGCCTTCGAAGCCGAGCTCGAACACCAGGCTCGGCGTGACGCTGCGCACCGGTCCGAATTTTTCGATCGTCGTCTTGCGGATGATCGCGTCGACCTCGTTGATCTCTTCATCGCTCAGGCCCGAGTACGCCTTGGCGAACGGTATCAGCCGCCGGCTCGCCGTCCGCGTCGTCGGACCAGACCGCGAAAGTGTAATCGGTGTAGAGGCTCGCGCGGCGGCCGTGGCCGCGCTGCGCATAGATCAGCACGGCGTCGATGCGTCATCGGGTCGATCTTCCATTTCCACCAGGTTCCGGATTCCTTCGTCCGGCCGACGCCGTAGCGCGCGTCGCGGCGCTTGAGCATGAAGCCTTCGACGCCGCGCGAGCGCGACTCGGCGCGCAGCGCGCGCGTAGGCGTCCCACGACGGCAGCGACAACAGCGGCGAGAGCTGCAGGTGTTCGTCGCCGACCGCGGGCACGAGCGCGCTCGAGGCGCGCGCGTCGCTCGTGCTGCGGCAGCATGCGCAAATCGGCGCCATCCTCTTCCAGCAGGTCGTAGGCGAGCAGCGCGGCCGGCGCGTCGGCCAGGATTTTCGCCGACAGCGATTTCCTTCCGATGCGCGTCTGCAGCGCGGCGAACGGTCGAACGCGGCCGTCCTTCCACACGACGATCTCGCCGTCGATGCACCGTGCCGTCGGGAATCCGCGCTTCGAGCGCGCGCAATTCCGGAAAGCGGTCGGTCACCAGCTCCTCGCCGCGCGACCACAGCCAGATCGCGCCGGCGCGCTTGACCAGTTGTCCGCGGATGCCGTCCCACTTCCATTCGACCATCCACTGGTCGACCGGTCCCAGCGTATCCGGCGGCATCGTTCAGCTGGTGCGCGAGAAAAAACGGATACGGCTGGCCGGCATCGGCGACGGCGTCGGACCCGGAGGCGATCAGCGCGGAAAAGCCGGCGGCGCTGGGCATCGACGCGATGCCGGTGTAGCCGACGATGCGCTGCGCGACGGTCTTCGGCTCGACGCCGGCGACCTCGGCCAGCGCGCGGATCACCGAAAGCCGCGACACGCCGACCCGGAATCCGCCGCCGATCAGCTTGGTCAGCAGGAATCGCCCCGACCAGTCGAGCTCGTCCCAGTAGCCGGCGAGGCGCTCGCCGATCTCGTCCGGCGGCATGCCGCGCAGAGGCAGCAGCCGCTGTTCGATCCATTCGGCCAGGCCGGCGCTGCTCCTGGTTCGCGGCGGCGGCAGCACATGCGCGATCGTCTCGGCCAGGTCGCCGACTGCCTGATAGCATTCCTCGAACAGCCAGTCGTCGATGCCGGCACGCTCGACGGCCATCTCGCGGAGCACGCCGCGCGGGAACCGCCTGCCGCGGCCGCCCGCCCGCCAGGAAATAGGCAGCCCACGCCGCATCGGCCGGCGCGGCAGAGGCGAAATAACGCTTCAGAGCATCGAGCTTGGCGTTGGTCGACGTCGTCGCGTCGAGCTCGGCGTAGAGTCGGGCGAAGGCTTCCATCAAACGGCCTGGTCGCTGTCGCGCCGGCCGGGCCGGAAGATGGCGCCGCTCATTCGGCCGATTCGACCGCCTCGGCCTGTGCTGCTGCTTGCGGCGGTTGCGCCTCCTCGTCGCCGCCGTCGTCCTCGAATTCGGTGGCAAAGGCACTCGCGTCGAAGCCCTGCTGCTGCAGCCAGCGCACCATCACCGCGACCTGGCCGTGCGTGATGATGACGCGCGATGCGCCGGTTGCCGCGATCGCCGCATTGAGGCCGGGCCAGTCGGCGTGGTCGGACAGCACGAAGCCGCGGTCGAGCGAACGCCGGCGCCGCGCGCCGCGCAGCTGCATCCAGCCGGAGGCGAAACCGTCGCTGAAGTCGCCGAAGCGACGCATCCAGGGCGTGCCGCCGGCCGAAGGCGGCGCCAGAACCAGTGCGCTGGAGCAGCTCCGCCTTGGCGACGTCGGCGACATTATGCGTCGGCGGCAGGTCGATGCCGCTTTCGCGGTAGGCGCGGTTCAGCGGCTCGATGGCGCCGTGGCAGATCAGCTTGCCGATATCGAGCGCATCCATCGCGCGGAGTCCGGCGAGAATCCGTTGCGCCTTGCCGAACGCATAGCAGAACAGCACGCTGGCGCGCTGCGCTTCGGCATTGCGCGCGCCACCAGGCGGCGATGTCGAGCAGGACTTCCGCCTGCGGCCGCCAGCGATAGATCGGCAATCCGAACGTCGACTCGCTGATGAAGGTATGGCAGCGCACCGGCTCGAATGGCGCGCAGGTCGCATCCGCTTCGAGCTTGTAGTCGCCCGACACGACCCAGACTTCGCCGCGGTGCTCGAGCCGCACCTGCGCCGATCCCAGCACGTGCCCGGCGGGATGGAGCGAGATCGCCACGTCGTTTTGCACGACGCTCTCGCCGTACGGCAGCGTCTGCAGCGTGATCTCCCCCAGCCGCGCCTTGAGCACGTGCTCCGAGGCCTGCGCTGCGAGATAGTGGGCGTGGCCGGGGCGCGCATGGTCGCCATGCGCGTGGGTGATGACCGCGCGCGCTACCGGACGCCAGGGATCGATGTAGAAATCGCCCTGCGGGCAGTAGAGCCCCTCCGGCTGAACGACGACCAGGTCCATCGCGCGCGCCGTTTCGCGATGCCGGCGTCAGCCGGAAGGCGTCCCGCCCGACGGTTCTTTCAGGTCCATCGGCTTCGGCGGCGTCTCCGCGCGCTCGCGTCCGATCCGCTCGTATTCGGCAATCACCTGCGCACCCAGCAGCAGCACGATCGCGGCGATCTCGACGCTCAGCATCACCGTGATCGCGGTCGCCAACGATCCGTACAACAGGCGCACCTGGGAAATCGTCCCGTAATACCAGACGAGGATGTGACGCGTGATCTCCCAGAGCAATCCGGCGCTGATGCCGCCGATAAACGCGTGCCGGAACGAAAGCCGGCCGACCGGCATCACCAGATAGATCGCCGTGAGCATCAGAATTTCGCCGACGACGCCGAGCAGATACAGAAGATACCCGGACAGGTCCTCCAGCGAATGCGGAACCCCGAACACCGTGATGTCGCGGGTTGCGAGGACGGCGAGCTTGCCCGAGACGACGGTGACGACGACCAGGCCGACCGCGAGAAACAGAATGAACAGATACGGCAGCAGTGCCGACACGATAAATCGCCGGCGGCGCACGGCGACCCGGTGGATGAAGATCACCGACATCGCATTTTCCAGTACGGTAAAGGCGAGCGCGCTGAACAGGATCATCGTGACCAATAGAACGCCGCCGACTTCGCTGCGATTGCGAAGGAAATGGCGCAGCTCGCTGACCAGGGCGTCGGCCTGGCCGGGAACGACGAACTGCAGGTATTCCGACAGCGTCGCGAACAGCCGCGCCTCGTCGATGAAATTCGACAGCGCGATCAGCATCAGGATCAAGAGAGGAATCATCGACAGCAGCGTGTAGTACGCGACCGCCCCGGCCAGCAGCAGCCCTTGATTCGCGCGGAACCCCTTGAGCACGCACGCCACGAAACTGCCCGGGTGGCGCAGAATTTCCAGCGGGTTGGTTCCCGGCCTCCGGGGCGCCGCCGCGGCTTGGCCGCTCATATCTCGGCTCTGCCGCGGTCCATGCGCGCGCTCGCCGCGCCCTCGGCGATCGCCTCGATCATGCCGCAGCTCCCATCATCCGATGCCGAACAAGGTGTCGGCAAACGGCCAGACGCGATCGATCCACTGTCCATCGCAGTGAAAGCCGGCGATTTCGCCCATCGCAGTGACTTCTTCGGCCAGATACTTGTGGCTGCTCTCGGTCCAGATCGTCTCGTTGCGCTCGAACCGGACGACGAGGTCCGCCGCCGGAATGCTGACCTCCTGGTCGTCGAGCGACCGGAGGTGCATGTCGACGCTGCGCGTATCGGCATCGAAACGCGCTTCGTGGGCGAAGCGCCGCAGGTCGAACTGCCCGCCGAGCTCCCGGTTGATCCGCGCCAGCAGATTGAGATTGAACGCCGCGGTGACGCCCAGCGCATCGTCGTACGCGGGCAGCAGCTGGTGTTCCGGCTTGATCAGATCGACGCCGAGCAGAAATGCATCGCCCGGCTGCAGCAGCGCGCGGACCTCGCGCATGAATCGCGTCGCCGCGAGCCGGCGGAAATTGCCGATCGTGCTGCCGAGGAACAGCACCAGCAGCGGCATCGCGCCCTTGCGTTCGGACACGATCTGCCGCAAGCCGTCGAGATAATCGCGCTCATAGCCGACGACGCGCACGCCCGGAATGTCGGCGCAGCTCGTGCCGGCACAGCGCAAGCGCGGTCGGCGAGATGTCGACCGGGCAGTAGGTCACCGGATGTCGCCGGCCGATGGCCTCGAGCAGCCAGCGCGTCTTGCGTCCGCTGCCGCTGCCGAGCTCGGCGACCAGCCCGTGTGCCGGCAGGCGCGAAACCATCTCCGCGGCGTGGCTGCGCACGATGCGCTCCTCGGCGCGAGTCACCCCGTATTCGGGCAAGGCCGTGATGACCTCGAACAGCCCGGAGCCTATCGTGTCGTACAGATAGCGCGAAGAGAGCTCCTTCTGCGGGCTGCGCATCAGGCCGGCGCGAACGTCGGCGGCAAAGGCGCGTTCGGCTTGCGGAAGCAGTGCGGTAAGGGCCATGATTTCCTCGTGTGACTGCGTTCAAGTTCCTGCATATTGCGTCGGGCACGGCAAACTACAAGACGACGCGAATCGCGCGGATTCGCACCGGTCCGAGCCTTGCTATTTCGGCCGCGGGGCGGCCAGGTCGGCGCCGGGCGCAGAAAGACGACCCGCGCGCAGCTCGCCGACTGCTTCGACCAGCGCCTGCGCGACATTTCGCACTTCGTCCTGGACGGCCTGGTCGCGATCGAGCGCTTCATGGCTGGTCGCGTACGGCTCGTAATAGCCGACGAAACGGTCGACCTTGCGACTTTGGTGGTTGCCATCCCACGCGATGGCTTCGAGTCGACCGAGCGCGCCCTGCCCGGCGCGGAACGCCGGGTCGAAGTACGCCGAGCGGAAGCGTTCGCCGAATTCTTGGCGCGAGATCGGCGGCGGCGCCTGTCCCTTCCGGACTTTGATCATTGTTTTGTCTTTACTCGCGCGCCGGCGTTTTCCCCAGCTTACGAAGGCTACGGTAGCACGACAGACGCGTCTGTCGGTAGGCGGCGGAATTTTTTGTCCGTCCAGCCCATGACAGATGTAGGACATAGACCTACGAGACACGAAACACTGGCGGCACGACGCAATGGTCGTCGGCTTTTACGCGCGCCGCTTCAAGTTCGAGAGACTCCTTTCGATTCGGCGGATGCTGCGCCTTGGTGAACTTGCACCAGCATCTGCGCCAGTTCCGTCGCAAACGCCTTGGCGTCCGTAAGGGGAAGCATTTTGGTCCTGGCGACTTCGCGCCAGTCGCGGCGAAGGTCCTTTGCCTTCGCAAGCTCGACTACTTTGGCGACGTAGGCCGGTCCGTCATTGACGATCCAGTCGTCGCAACCGATGGCCGCGAGCAGGTCGGCGCTCTGCCGACTGGCCAGTGTGTCGCGGGGCCACGTGACCACGGGCAATCCCATCCATAGCGCATCGAAGGTCGTCGCGCAGCCGCTGAAGGGAAACGGATCGAGAGCTATGGCGCTGTCCTGATACGCGTCGATCGCGGCGGCGTAGGGCCCGAGTCCCGATATCTCGATGCGGGCCGCTGCGACACCATGCTTGATGAATCGGCTACGCAGCTCATCCGCGATTCCCGCATCGTCACCCCCCGCCGCTTTCAGCCGCAACGTCCAGTCGGGAAGCAGCGTCAGCGCTTGGGCCCACAAGGCAATAACCGCATCATTGAGCTTCGCAAAGCGATTAAGACAAACAAGGCGTCTGCTGTTCGCGCCCGCCGGCGAAGGCGATGGTCCCGGAGGGGGCGAATAGCACAGGCGGCCCCGGTGCAGTCGCAGCAACCGTTCGCTGAAATGCGCATCGCTGCCGAGAGGGCTCAGCCGAATGTCGGTGATCAGATAATCCATTGCGTCCAAGCCTGTCGTGCAGAAGTAATCGAGCCAGCTTACTTGAACCCGCGCCGCCCGCGCCGCAAAGACCGAAAGGCGATTGCCGGGCCCATGTCCTACGAGGTCGACGAGTACGTCGATGTCGTCGTTGCGAATCATCTGCAGCAGTTGCGCGTCGGAAAGAAACGCAGCCTCGCGCCACGCCGGGGCGAGCCGGCGAAAGTATGCGGTCGCCTCGGGCGCAGCGCTGCCGCACATGTACAAGACATTGCTCAGATCCGGGACGGTTTGAAGATGCCGCAACACATCGGCGAAGAACGTCTCCACGGGGCCGTTACAGAAGCGCGGCGACACCCAGCCGACGCGCAGCGGGCGCGACGTCCGCGGTTCGATTCCCTCACTTACCGGCCCCGCATCGATTGGCACCGGCTGCCAGCGTCGATGCTCGGCCAAGAGTTCAGCCGCCCCAAATCGCGCGCTGTATTGACACGTTACGAGGAATGCGCTGCGCGCATGTTGATCGTCCGGATGTCGCGCCAGCCAATCGGCCAAGGTTGCAAGCGATGATTCAACGTCTCCCCGACCGAGCCGCAATGACGTGATTGCCATTGTCGCCCGCCGGTTGTCGACATCCCGTGCGAGTACTGCCTGAAGGAGCCGACAGGCGGCGTCGCTCTGCCGTTCGCAAAGTGCAAGATCAGCCTGCAGCAGTAGCGCATCGTCCTTGTACGGCGGCAGGTCGGCTAACAGTCGAAGCGAGTCGCGAGCCAACGCATGTTCGCCGCACGCAATCCAGGCCTCGCAGCGCAGCAGGTCGGCTTGCGGATCCGTGCCTGCAACGATCGGCAGCAGAAGCTGCAGGCCTCGTTGCGGATCTCCAGCATGTATGTGGCAGCGCGCCAGCGAGCGCCGCGCCCCGGCGGCGTGTGGTTCGATCTCCAAGGCTCTGTCCAGCGCAACGATTGCCTCCGGGAATCGTCGCTGTATTTCCAGACTCAACCCGAGATTGAGCCATGCGCCGAAATGGGTCGTGTCCAGGGCGATGGCGCGCAAGCTGAGTGCCTCGGCTTCGGAAGCACGGCCAAGTGCCAGAAGCACTGAGGAAAAATTTGTCCAGAGCGAGACGCTGCTGGAGTGCTGTGCCGCCTTTTCCAGCCACGGCAAGGCTTCGTCGCTGCGGCCTTGCTGGTGCAGCGTCATCGCCAGCATATGCTCGGCGTCGCTATTGGCGCCAGCTTGCGCGAGCACGCTCCGGTACGCACGTTCGGCGCCGGCCAAGTCGCCCCGCCGATGCATATCGATTGCGTCTGAGATCGCTGATAGGGTTGACTCGTTCATTCGAACGCAATGGCCGGAATGGCGGCGACCAGCGGCCTTATTGGATGAAAGCTTCGGCGGCGCGCGACAGGGTCTCGCTGATATCCGGCTCCGTGTGCGCGGCGGACACGAAGCCGGCCTCGAACGCCGACGGCGCCAGGTAGACGCCGGCGCCGAGCATGCGATGGAAAAAACGGTTGAACGCTTCCTTGTCGCAGGTCATGACCGCCGCGAACGAATCCGGCACGGTCGCTGAGAAATAAATACCGAACATCCCGCCGATCGACTGCGCGGAGAACGCCACACCCGCTTTCGCTGCCGCCGCCGTGAGTCCGTCGGTCAGCGATCGCGTGCGCTCCGCCAGCCGCTGGTAAAATCCCGGCGACTGGATTGCCTTGAGCGTCGCGAGTCCGGCGGCGACCGCCACCGGGTTTCCCGACAAGGTGCCGGCCTGATAGACGGGGCCGAGCGGTGCGATCTTTTCCATGATCGCGCGTTTTCCGCCGAACGCGCCGACCGGCATGCCGCCGCCGATCACCTTGCCCAGCGTCGTCAGGTCGGGCGCCACGCCGTAGAGGCCTTGCGCGCCCTGCAGGTGCAGGCGAAAGCCGGTCATCACTTCGTCGAAGATCAGCACCGCGCCGTGCCGGTCGCAGAGCTCGCGCAGGCCCGGCAGGAATCCCGGCTTCGGCGCGATCAGGTTCATGTTGCCGGCGACCGGTTCGACGATAATGCCGGCGATCGCGTCCCGATGCTCGGAAAATGCGCGCGCGACATCGTCGAGGTCGTTGTATGTCAGCACCACCGTTTCGCCGGCGATCGACGCCGGCACGCCGGCCGACGACGGCTGTCCGAACGTCAACGCGCCCGAGCCGGCCTTGACCAGCAAGCTGTCGCCGTGACCGTGATAGCAGCCTTCGAATTTGATGATTTTCGAGCGACCGGTGTAGCCGCGCGCGAGGCGGAGCGCCGTCATCGTCGCTTCGGTGCCCGACGACACCAGCCGCACCATCTCGAGCGAAGGCAGCAGACCGCACAGCTCTTCCGCCATCTCGATCTCGAGCTCGGTCGGCGCACCGAACGACAAGCCGTGGCGGGCAGTCTCCTGCACCGCGCGCACGGTGTCCGGATGCGCGTGGCCGAGGATCGCAGGACCCCACGAGCCGACATAGTCGATATAGCGCTTGCCGTCGGCGTCCCAGAGGTAGGCGCCTTCGCCGCGGGTGAAGAACCGCGGCGTGCCGCCGACCGAGCGGAACGCGCGCACCGGTGAGTTGACTCCGGCGGGGATCGTCTTTTGTGCGCGTGCGAACAGTTGCTCGTTACGGGTCATGATCTCGGATCGGCGAGGGTGGAGGGGTCGCGCGAAGGCGTCGGGTGCGAGCTTGCGCCGTCGCGGGTGCGAATATCGCATCAGCGGAAACAGGCGACCAGCTCGCGCGCCGCCAGGAGCACGTCCGGCGCATCGTAGAGCGCGCTGATCACCGCCACTGCATCGGCGCCCGCGGCGATCAGCGGTGCCGCATTGGCCGCGGTGATTCCGCCGATGGCGACGACGCTCGTGTCCGGCCAACGCGCTTTTGCCTCGGCGATCAGCCGGAGCGGCGGTCGAACGGCGTCGGGCTTCACCAGCGAAGGATAAAAACTGCCGAACGCGATGTAATCGGCGCCGGCGGCGATCGCCGCCTCTCCGCGCCCGATTTCGTCGTAGCACGACACGCCGACGATCGCGGCCGGCCCGAGCCGGTCGCGCGCTGCCGCGACGCTCGCGTCGTCACGGCCGAGATGCACACCATCGGCGCCGACGGCGCGTGCGAGCTCGACATCATCGTTGACGATGAAGATCGCGCCGCGCGCCGCGCAGAGCGCACAGAGCGCGACCGCCTGCCGCAGTTTGAGTTCGGCTGACGCGGGCTTGTTGCGATACTGGACCGCCGACGCGCCGCCGGACAGCACGCAGGTCGGTTCGCACCGACAGTGCGGCCGTGTCAGCGAGGTCGGGGGTCAGCGCATAGACGCCGGCAAGCTTCGACCGCGGCGCGATCCTCGGTACTGCGGCCATCGATGCTGCTCTAGTGTCGATGCAGATCGGGCGACGCCGGAACAACATCTTCGTCCACGCGAGGCTCGGCCTCGTCTTCCCGCGCCCAGAACAGCCGGTCGGGAAGGTACTGCCCCATGCCGGGACGGTAGGCTTTCTGCAGCGTGTGCCAGGTGTAGTCCTGCGCTTCGCGCACCGCCTCCGGCAGCTCGAGTCCGTTGGCCAGCATCGCCGCGATCGCGGAGGCCAGCGTGCACCCCGAGCCGTGATAACTGCCGGGCAGCCGCTGCCAACTGTCGCTGCGCACGATACCGCTCTTGCCGTACAGCGTATTGACCACCTGCGGCGTCGGTTCGTGCGTCCCGGTGATCAGCACGAATTCGCAGCCGCTTTCGATCAGTCTGTTGGCGCAGGTGGCGAGCGACGGCTCGTCCTCGTCTTCGACGTCGGCGAGCCGGCGCGCTTCCATGCTGTTCGGCGTCAGTATCGTCGTGCGCGGCAGCAGCAGCTCGCGCAACGCATGCAGCATCTCGTCGTTGGCCAGCTCGTCGCCGCGTCCTGACGCCAGCACCGGATCGAGTATCAGCGGAACGTCCGGATAGTCGGACAGGATTTCGGCGATCGCGGCGATATTCTCGACGCTGCCGAGCGCGCCGATCTTGAACGCATCGACCGGCATGTCCTCGAGCAGGCAGCGCGCCTGATCGGCCACCCAGTCGGCGTCGATCGGCTGCACCGCCTCGACGCCGAGCGTGTCCTGAACGGTGATCGCGGTGATCACCGACAACGGATGGCAACCCATGCTGGCCAGGGTCAGGATGTCGGCCTGGATGCCGGCGCCGCCCGACGGATCGGATGCGGCGAAAGTCAGCACTACAGGCGGGAAATCGGACTCGGCTTCGGAGGGCTGCGGCATTGCGGCGGCGCTTTCAGTGCAACCGGGCGCACGCTGGATGCCCGGGCCGGCGCTAAAGGCCGACGAATGCTTGCTAAAATGCGATTTTACTCCAGTCGAGCGGTACCGAATGAAAAAATACATGTGCCTGATCTGCGGTCATATCTATGATGAGGCCTACGGCGACCCCGACACCGGCATACCGCCGGGCACCAAATGGGAAGACGTCCCGCCCAACTGGACATGTCCCGATTGCGGCGCTCGCAAGGAAGATTACGAACTGGTCGAATTCTAGTGTCCTGAACGATGCGAATCCTGCACACGATGTTGCGCGTTGGCGATCTCGATCGCGCGGTCGCCTTTTATACCGGCGTGCTCGGTATGAAGGTCCTGCGCAGGACCGACCGGCCCGAACAGAAATACACGCTCGCATTCGTCGGCTACGGCGACGAATCCGCACACGCGGTGCTCGAGCTCACTTACAACTACGGCGTTGACCGTTACGAGCTCGGTGACGGTTTCGGCCACATCGCGATCGAGGTGCCGGACGCCGCCGCGGCGTGCGCCGAGGTGCGCGCCAAGGGCGGCGCCGTCACGCGCGAGGCCGGTCCGGTCAAGGGCGGGACGACCGTCATCGCCTTCGTTCAGGATCCGGACGGCTACAAGATCGAGCTGATCCAGCGTTGACCGGCGCCGAACGCCCGGCTCATCTTGACGCGCTTTTCACTCGTCGTCTGCAGCGTCGACCGCGCGCGGCTCGATGAGTGCGTGGCGCGTTACCGCGCCGCCTTCGCCGACGAGCCTTTCGACCTGATCGTCATCGACGACGCCAGGTCGCTGGCCGAAGGCTACAACCGCGGTGTCGCCCGCGCGCGCGGCGCCAACATCGTGTTCTCGCACGACGACGCGTTTCCGATCTCCAGCGCATTCGCCGACCGGCTGGCAGCGCATCTCGAACAGGTCGACGTCGTCGGCATCGCCGGCGCGACCGCGGCGCTGTCCGGCTTCTGGGGCTACGCAGGCCAGCCGCACACCCATGGCCATGTCGTCGCCGCCGCGCCCAAGGGATCGCATGTCGATCTGCTGGTCTGGGGCGCGGCCAGCCGCCGGGTCGATGGCATCCGGCTGCTCGACGGATGCATGATCGCCGCGCGCCGCGACGTGGCTGCCGCGATCGGCTTCGACGCGCAGCGCTTCGACGGCTTCCACTTGTACGACGCCGATTTTTCGTTCCGTGCCCGCGGCGCCGGCTGCGCGGTGTCGGTGGTGTCGGACATCACCGTCTACCACCGCTCGACCGGCGACTTCGACGCCGAATTGGCACCGCTACCACGAGATCTTTGTCGCCGCGCACGCGGCCCGGCTCGACCGGGTCGCGCCACAACCGCGGCGGGTCGCACGGATTCCATTCGCCGACATCGCGATGGCGGCGAAGGAAATCGATGAACGGCGCATCGCCGAGCTGACGCCGCATCTGCGCGAGCCGGGCGAGCGGCAGGCCTAAGAGTCGATCCGCGCCGCGTCGTCGTAGATCGTCAGCAGCAGCGTTTCCCAGTCGCGCGCGAAGCCGGCGGTGTCGAACAGCGGGTTGGTGTCGCGGCTGCGTCTCCAGATAGGCGCGGTGGCGGCGCAATGCCGGGCGGTCTGCGGCGAGCGCCAACAGCCGCGCGCGATACTCGTCGAGCGAATTCGCCACCAGCTCGGGCAAGCCGGCCGCGAGCAGCAGGCTCGCGCCGACCCTGCCCGCGAACGTGTCGCCGCGGCAGGTCAGCATCGGCACGCCCGCCCACAGCGCATCGACGCCGGTCGTGTGCGCGCCGTAGGGCAGCGTGTCGAGCGCCAGGTCGGCGCATCCAACCCGCGCGACATGCGCATCCTGCGCGGCGGGGCGCGCGAAGACCAGGCGCGCCGGATCGACGCCGCTGTTCGCGGCTTCGGCGCGCAGATTGGCCTGCGCCCGCGGGTGGCCCGCGAGCAGCCACAACACGGCGTCCTGTTGCGCGCGCAACGCTTCCATCCATGCGGCGAAGAACGGCCGGCGCAGCTTGTAGCGCTGGTTCAGGCACGCGAGGACCAGCGCATCTTCGGGCAGGCCGTTATCGCGGCGCGAGCTGGCGCGAGGCACGCCGCGCCGGTTGTCGTTGACGTAATAACAGCGTGGCAGCCGCCATACGCGCTCGTGAAAATCGGCTTCCGCGCCCGGCGGCACGACCTCGGCGTCGGCGATCATGCCGTCGACCGCGTCGTAGCCTATCGTCCCGGGAAAGCTCATGTAATGGATCTGGACCGGGGCGGGCCGCTGCGCGAGGATGCCCAGTCTGCCGCCGTGAGTGTGGCCCTTGCGCTCGATCAACAGATCGATTCCGTCGTCGCGGATCGTCCGCGCGATGTCCTCGTCCGCCGACTCGCGAACGTCACGCCAATGCTCGAACGCTGCGCGCACGCGCGCGCGCAGCGCACTGCCATCGTCGGGCCCGTAGCTGTATCCGGTCACCTCGAAGCGCTCGCGGTCATGCGCCTCGAAAAGGCCGACCATCAGACGCGCGGTCGGATGTTCGTGAAAGCTGCCGGACAAATAGCCTACGCGCAGGCGCTTTGCCCGCGGCGGCGGGCGCCGTCGCGGCGCCGACGGCGGCAGCATCGCGCGCGACCAGCGGCGCGCAACCTCGAGCTGCTGCGCAGGTGCGAGCGGCATCGCCAGAGCGACAAACGGCGGCCAGCGCGGATCGGCCGCCGGATCGGCAAGCGTCGCAGTGAGACGGCGCTCGCTTTGCTCGAGCGCATCCCAGGCGCACAAGTACTGCTGCGCGTACACCAGGTTCGCCATCGCGGGCGTCAGCGTCGGTGCAGCCTGCAACGCGCGCTCGAAGGCTGCTACCGCACTTTCCTCGTCGCCCAGCGCTCGACAGGCAAGTCCGAGGTTGTCCCATAGTTCCCCCTGGCGCGCACCCAGATCGATCGCGCGTTCGAAATGACGCCGCGCCTCCTGCGCGTCATTGAGCTCCAGGCAGGTCGCGCCCGAGCGTCGTGAGGATGTCCGGGTCGCCGGGCGTGAGCTTCGCGCATTGCTCCAGGGTCGCTCGCGCCGCGGCGAGCGCTCCCGCTGCCTTCTGCGCCTTGCCCAACGCGTGCAAGCCCGCCGCCTCGTGCTCCGATGCCGTGCGAAAGCACTGTTCGGCGACATCGAATGCTTCCGCGTCGCTGGCGAGCTCACCGAGCTTCGCGGCGATCGCCGCGCTGGATGGAGGCGACGTCATCGCCTGCACGACGGCGGCTACCGCGGCCTCGCGCTCACCGCGCGCAAGGCGGAGACGTCCCGCCACCAGCCAGATCTCGTGCGCCGGCAGCGATTGCGCCGCCGCGGCCTGCAGTGCGCGCGCGAGCAAGGCGTTCGCCGCATCGATCGCACCGTTGCCGATTTCCTGCTCGGCAATCCGCAGCAGCGCACCCGGATGCTCGGGCATCGCCGCGAGAATCCGCTCGTAGATCGCGCGCGCATCGGCAGGCCGGCCGCCGGCTTCGTGCCGTGCCGCGAGCGCAAAGGCGTCCTGGACAGTGGTCTGCATGATCGTCGCCGCGCGCGGGCACGCCGCACCGCGCGCTCTTAAGCCGCGGGTTTCAGCACTTCGCGCAGGTCGTGCGCGTAGACCTCGGGGCCGGGTCCGTAGTTTTCGTAGACGCGAAGCCGGCCCTGCGGATCGAAGATGTACGTTCCCGCCGAATGATCGAGCGTGTAGCTTCCCGGCGTCTTGCCCGGCTGCTTCTGGTAGATGATCTTGAACTCCTTGGCCACGTCCGACGTCGCCTTGTCGTCGCCGTACAGGCCGAGAAACGACGGGTCGAACGCGGGAACGTAATGGGCGAGCACGTCGCGCGTGTCGCGCTCCGGGTCGACGGTGACGAACAGCACCTGCACCCGGCTCGCATCCGGTCCGAGCTTTTGCATCGCGGCGGCGAGCTCCGCGAGCGTCGTCGGACAGAAATCCGGGCACTGCGTATAGCCGAAGAAGATCGACGACCGCCTTGCCGCGAAAGTCGGCGAGCGTGCGCGGCTTGCCGTTGTGGTCGACGAGATGGAAGTCGCGGCCGAAGGCGGCGCCGGTGACGTCGGAGCCCTGGAACTTGGGCGTTGCCGGCCCGCAGGCGGCGACGGCCAGCGCGAGCGACAGGATGGCCAGCAGGCGCATCGCGACGATCAGGCCTAGCGCCAGTAATGGTCGAGCAGCAGCGCCGAAAAGAGCGCGGCCAGATAGACGATCGAATAGCGAAAGGTCCTGCGCGCGAGCCCGTCGCTGTAGCGGCGCAGCAGCGCCACCGCGTAAGCCGACGAACACCGCGCCCAGCGCGACGGCAGACGCGAGATAAAGATATCCGCTCATCCTGATCGCGAACGGCAGCAGCGTCACCGCGATCAGCGCCGCCGTGTACAGCAGGATGTGGAGCCTCGTGTACGCGCGATCCGTGCGTGACCGGCAGCATCGGCAGCCCCGCCTTCGCGTACTCCTTGGCGCGGTACAGCGCCAGCGACCAGAAATGCGGCGGCGTCCAGACGAAAATGATCAGGAACAGCAGCAGCGCTTCCGGCGCGACGTCGTTGGTCACCGCGGCCCAGCCGAGCACCGGCGGCATCGCGCCCGACGCGCCGCCGATGACGATATTCTGCGGCGTGGCGGGCTTGAGCAGCACCGTGTAGACGATCGCGTAGCCGACGAACGTCGCCAGCGTCAGCCACATCGTCAGCGGATTGACCATCACGTGCAGTATCGCGAGACCCGCGGCGCCGACGATGCCGGCGAACACCAGCGTCTGGGTCGAGGTCAGGTCGCCGCGCGGCAGCGGTCGCGCGCGGGTGCGCGCCATCACGGCGTCGATCTTCTGCTCGACCAGGCAGTTGATCGCCGCCGCCGCGCCGGCGACCAGCGCGATGCCCAGCGTGCCGAACACCAGCGCGTTGAGCGGCGGCAGCGCCGGCGAGGCGAGAAACATGCCGATCACCGCCGTGAACACGATCAGCGAGACGACGCGCGGCTTGGTCAGCGACAGGAACTGGCGCAGGCGGTCGTGGCGAAGCGCGATGGCGGTCATCGGACTGGAAGGCAACGAGCGGGACAGGGCATCAATTTTACCATCGCCGCTCACCCGATCTGCGACGCCTTGAGGACCCGCTGCAGATCGTTGGCGAGCCCCCGGATGTCGGGGTCGGCGCCATAGCGCAGCACGAGGTTGCCGCGCGGGTCGAGCAGCAGGACGCCGGCAGCCGCGCTTGCGCCGAACGGCAACTGCTCGAGCGCACGCTGATCGATGCTGACGACGACGAGTCCGGGATGCGCGGCCGCGATCTCCTGCGGCAGCGCCGGTGCCGCCACAGGCTGCAGCAGCAACCGGACGACGCGGTCCTGCTCGCGTCCCTGAATCGTGCGCGCCTGGCGCGTCGCATAAAGGGCGCGCGCGCAATCGTCGGCGCAGCCGCCCCGGCTCGCGATCAGCAGCACCCATTTGCCGCGCAGGTCGGTCAGCGAAAAGGCTTTCCCGTCGGCGTTCGTCCCGGCGACGATCGGCGCCGGCGCAGTTTCCAGGAGCTCGCCGTAGTTCAGTCGCTTGGACGGGGTGAGCCAGTAGTACGCGGCGTACGAGGCGACGATCGGCGCCAGGCCGATCGCAACGATCAGCAACAGCGTGCGGCGTCCGCCCGGCTTACCGCGATGCTGCGCCATCTTCCTTGTCCGTCCGCCAGTTGAGCGCAAGCCAGAGCACGACACCCAGCGCCGCCAGCGAATACCATTGCACCATGTAGCTCCTGTGCTGTTCGATGCCGAAGTCGGGCGCTGCCCAGTCGCGCACCAGCCCGTCGCCGGTGTCTTGCGTCTGCTCGACGATGAACGGCAGCAACGGCAGTCCGCTGCTCGCGGCGATCCGCGCGATGTCGAGGTTCTCGCGTATCGGGCCGGCATTCGAATCGGCGCCGAGCTCGAGATAGCGCGCGGGCGGCAGATTGATCCGGCCTTCGACGACGACGGGTCCCGCAGGCGGCGGCACCTGCGGCAGAACGGCGCGGCTCGGTCCTTGCGCTACCCAGCCGCGGTCGATCAGCACGTAGCCGGCGCCTTCGAGCTTCAGCGGCGCGACCACGTCGAAACCGGCGCGTCCGGCGTGCACCCGGTTGTCGATCAGTATCTGATGCGCCGGCGTCGTACGTTCCCCGCGCGCGCACCGCGCGGAAGCGAAACCGGGCAGGATCGCCCGCGATGGCCTTGTCCGCCTCGAGCGCGAGCGGCGGCGCACGCGATGCCGCCTCGTACTGCTCGCGCAGCGACTGCTTGTCGTGCGCGCGCTGGCGCTGCCAGTTGCCCAGCGCGACGGTCACGCCGACCAGCAGCAGCAATCCCAGCGTGGGCCAAAGCGATGGACGAAAGCGGCGGCGCGAAGAGCGATCGCGCGCAGCTTCATTGGCATCGGCCGGGCCTTGCACTAGACTGGCTCTTCACGCCTCATTCACAACCGCGAGAGCGCATTGATCCGGATCATCGTCATCGTCGCCCTGCTGCTGATCGTCGGCAGCCTGGGCAGCGCGCTGTACTACCTTTATCACGATCGCGGCCAGGGCACCCGCATGGTCAAGGCGCTGGCGATCCGCGTCGCGCTGTCGGCGTGCCTGCTGATCTTTCTGGTGGTCAGCTACAAGCTCGGCTGGATCGGCGAATCCGGCCTGCGGTGAGCCGCGGCCTGGCGCCGCGGCCCGCCGCGAATGCGTCACAGCCAGTAGACGAGGATGAACAGCAGCAGCCAGACGACGTCGACGAAGTGCCAGTACCACGCCGCCGCCTCGAAGGCGAAGTGATGCGATGCATCGAAATGCCCGCGAAACACGCGGGCGAGCATCACCGACAGCATCAGTGCGCCGATGGTCACGTGGAAGCCGTGAAATCCGGTCAGCATGAAGAAGGTCGAGCCGTAGACCCCCGTCGACAGCTTCAGGTTGAGCGCGCTGTAGGCGTGCGTGTACTCGTAGGCCTGGAAGCCGAGGAAGGTGAAGCCGAGCACGATGGTGACGAACAGCCATGACCTTGAGCGCGCCGCGATGCCCGGCCTTCAGCGCATGATGCGCGATCGTCAGCGTTCCGCCCGAGCGTGACGCAGGATGATCGTGTTCAGCAGCGGGATGCCGATCGCCTCCATCGGCGTGAACGCGTCCTTCAGGTACGGGCCGTTGGTCGGCCAGGACGGGTTGAAATCGGGCCACAGCAGCTTCTGGTCGAGGCCGCCCAAGTCGGGCACCGACAGGTTGCGAATGTAGAACAGCGCGCCGAAGAAGGCGGCGAAGAACATCACTTCGGAGAAGATGAACCAGCTCATCCCCCAGCGGAACGACACGTCGACCTTCGCGTTGTACACGCGGTGCTCGGACTCGTCGATGACGCGGCCGAACCAGCCGAACATCATCGTCAGCAGCACGCAGAACCCGGCAAGCACCAGCCATGGGCCGAACGCGTACGAGTTGAACCACGACGCCGCGCCGAATCCCATCAGCAACA
Source organism: uncultured beta proteobacterium (assembly GCA_963697485.1). GTDB lineage: Bacteria > Pseudomonadota > Gammaproteobacteria > Burkholderiales > Casimicrobiaceae > PALSA-1003. The sequence goes on along the minus strand of CAVOOD010000002.1, from coordinate 87,696 downwards.
GCGCGCACGAGCCGGTGATCGGCCAGTACGACGGTTGCGGCACGAAGTAATAGGGGCCGGCGCCGGTGGGGTTTGTGCTCATCGCTTGTCCTTCGCTTTTACCTTGTGAACTTTGAAAGCCGCTGGCGGCTGCTAGGAGTTGTTGCCCTCGACCTCGAAGAACGTGTACGACAGCGTGATCGTACCGACGTCGCGCGGCAGCGCCGGATCGACGACGAACACGACCGGCATCTGCCGCTTTTCGTGCGGCGCGAACGCCTGCCGCGCAAAACAGAAGCATTCGAGCTTCTTGAAATACGCGGCGGCGAGCTGCGGCCCGTAGCTCGGCACCGCCTGCCCGGTCAGCGGCCGGTCGGTGGTGTTCTCGACCTCGTAGACCACCTGCGTCACCTCGCCCGGATGCACGTCGACCGACGGAGTCAGCGGGCGGAACGTCCACGGCAGCTTGCGCACGTTGGCGTCGAATTCCATCCGCACGGTGCGCGAGGCGTCGACCTGCGTGTTGCTGACGCGGTCGGCGCGTGCCGATGTCGCGCAGTCCGGTCGCCTTGCAGATCTGGTCGTAGAACGGAACCAGCGCGAAGCCGAAGCCGAACATCAGCGACGACGACGATCGCGAGCCTCGCGACCATCCTGCGGTTGGCGCGGCCGGTTTCATCCGGCACCGATCCGCGGCGAATGCTCATTGCCGCCCCCGCCTGCCGACGTTGCGCCCGATCGAGACGCCGAGAAAACCGGCTATCGCCAGGCCGAAGACGCCGATCGCGACTGCCGGGGCGTCGGAGTATTGAGCTAGGATGATGCCGCAAAAGAACACCGCGGCGATCGACAGCAGGATCGTCGCCGTGCGCAGGTTCGCTGCACGTCGCGGCGCTGCATTCGGTGTCCGGCTTGCATCGCCTCGGCCGCCGTGCTCGTTATTTCACGACCGGCGGCGTCTCGAACGTGTGGTACGGCGCCGGCGACGGCAGCGTCCACTCGAGCGTGTCGGCGCCGTCCCACGGCCGCGCCGGCGCCGGCGCGCCGCTGCGGATCGTCTTGAGAACCGCGATCAGGAACAACAGCTGCGACAGGCCGAAGCCGAACGCGCCGATCGACGCGACCACGTTCCAGTCGGTGAACTGCGGTCGCGTAGTCCGGGATGCGGCGCGGCATGCCGGCGAGACCCAGGAAGTGCATCGGAAAGAACGTGACGTTGAAGAAGATCATCGACAGCCAGAAGTGCCATTTGCCCAGCGTCTCGTTGTACATGTGGCCGGTCCACTTCGGCAGCCAGAAGTAGATGCCGGCGAAGAACGCGAACAGCGACCCGGCGACCAGCACGTAGTGGAAGTGCGCGACGACGTAGTAGGTGTCGTGCAGCTGATGTCGACCGGCGCGATCGCCAGCACCAGGCCGGTGAAGCCGCCCATCGTGAACAGGAAGATGAAGCCGATCGCGAACAGCATCGGCGTCTCGAACGTCATCGAGCCCTTCCACATCGTCGCGAGCCAGTTGAAGACCTTGACGCCCGTCGGGCACCGCGATCAGCATCGTCGCGTACATGAAGAAGAGCTGCCCGGCCGCCGGCATGCCGACCGTGAACATGTGGTGCGCCCAGACGATGAACGACAGGATCGCGATCGACGCGGTCGCGTACACCATCGAGGCGTAGCCGAACAGCGGCTTGCGCGCGAACGCCGGGATGATCGGCGAGACGATCCCGAACGCCGGCAGGATCATGATGTAGACCTCGGGGTGCCCGAAGAACCAGAAGATGTGCTGGAACATCACCGGGTCGCCGCCGCCGGCCGCGTTGAAGAAGCTGGTGCCGAAATGGCGGTCGGTCAGCAGCATCGTCACCGCGCCGGCGAGCACCGGCATCACCGCGATCAGCAGGTACGCGGTGATCAGCCACGTCCAGACGAACAGCGGCATCTTCATCAGCGTCATGCCGGGCGCGCGCATGTTGAGGATCGTGGTGATGATGTTGATCGAGCCCATGATCGACGACGCGCCCATGATGTGGATGGCGAAGATCGTCATGTCCATGCCCATGCCGGCCTGCACCGACAGCGGCGGGTAGAGCGTCCAGCCGGCGCTCGGCGCGCCGCCCGGGGCGAGGAACGAGCCCAGCAGCAGCGACGCCGGCGAAGGCAGCAGCCAGAAGCTCCAGTTGTTCATGCGCGCGAACGCCATGTCGGGCGCGCCGATCATCATCGGCACCTGCCAGTTCGCGAAGCCCACGAACGCCGGCATGATCGCGCCGAAGATCATGATCAGGCCGTGCATGGTGGTGAGCTGGTTGAAGAACTCGGGCTCGACGAGCTGCAGGCCCGGGCTGGAACAGCTCGGCGCGGATCGTCAGCGCCATGCATGCCGCCGACGATGAACATGATGAACGAGAACCACAGGTACATCGTGCCGATGTCCTTGTGGTTGGTCGTCGTGATCCAGCGCATGATCCCGCCGGGATGATGCTCGTGCGTCGTGCTCGTGGCCCGCGGCGTGATCGTGTGGAATGCTGCTCATCGCTTGGCTCCGGTTTGATGGGGTCGGGTCGAGTTGCGCCGAGCCTGGCCGCCTGGTCACTTCGCTGCCGCCTTGGCGCTCGCCACCTCGGCGGGCTGGATCGCCTCGCCGGTGTGATTGCCCCAGCTGTTGCGTTCGTAGGTGACGACCGACGCGATGTCGATGTCGGAGAGCGTGCCCTTCCACGCCACCATCGCCGTCGGCTTGCCGTCCTTGGTCACGCCGTTCAGCACCGTCGAGATGTGCGCGAGCTTCGGACCGGTCGCGATCTTCGAGCCGTCGAGCGGCGGAAACGCCGGCGGCAGGCCCTTGCCGGTCGGCTGGTGGCAGGCGGCGCAGTTCGCCGTGTAGACCTTCTCGCCGCTGCGCTGTCAGATCCTTGATGTCCCAGGTCTTGTTGGCGTCGTCAGCGGCGGCGGCCAGCTTTTTCTTCTGGTCGCCTACCCAGGCGGCGTAGTCCTGCTCGGACTTGACCTCGACCACGATCGGCATGAAGCCGTGCTCCTTGCCGCAGATCTTCGCGCACTGGCCGCGGTAGATGCCCGTCGTGTCGAACTTCAACCAGTCGTCGCGCACGAAGCCGGGAATCGCGTCCTGCTTCACGCCGGCCGCAGGCACGTACCAGGCGTGGATCACGTCGCTCGACGTGATCAGCAGGCGGATCTTCTTGTTGACCGGCACGACCAGCGGGCTGTCGACCTCGAGCAGGTAGTGCTCGTTCTTCGTCTCCCGGTTCTCGATCTGCGCGTCGGCGTGGCGAGCTCGCTGAAGAAGCCGAAGCCGTCGTTCAGGTAATCGTAGTTCCACTTCCACTGCGAGCCGGTGACCTTGATGGTCAGGTCGGCGGCGGATGCGTCCTTCATCGACAGGACGGTCTTGGTCGCCGGCCACGCCATCAGCACCAGGATGATGAACGGGATGACGGTCCAGATGATCTCGACCGTCGTGTTCTCGTGGAACTGCGCGGCGACATGGCCCTTCGACTTGCGGTGCGCGTAGATCGAATAGAACATCGCGCCGAAGACGACGAAGAAGATGACGACGCAGATCCAGAAAATGATCGCGTGCAGCTCGTAAATCTCATGCGCGATCGGGGTTACCGGCGGTGGAAAATTCCACTCGCGATCGGCCCAAGCTGCGCCGGATGCCAGCGCCGTAATCAGTAGTGCAGGAAGCAACCGCCCGATACGCCATGCCGCCTTGATGCGATCCATGCTTTCCCCGAAAACGTCAACCATCCCCGAAACCCGGCGCCGGCGGTCTCACCGCTGCTGCCAGCACGCGTCGCAACTCGCGGCCAACTCTTATTCGCTCGCCGGCCGGCAGGGCGTCGCCGAACGTCGTGCGCTGTCCCGCGTAGCGCAATGCCAGCGCCGGCGGGCGGCCGAAACTCCGCTCTTCCAGCTCGACGCGCAACCACTGGCGGTTGAATTCGCGTCGTATCCGCACACCGCTTCGCTCACTTTCGACGATCACGCGATCGCCGCATACGGTAATGCGCTCCCAGTCGGCGATCCGGCGCTCGAAGCGATGAAACGCCCAGAACAGCACCGCCATTTCCAGCGCCGAATACGGCAGCACCGGCCAGGCCCCGCGGACCGCGAACATCAGCGCGAAGCCGAACGAAAGCCCGCACAGCGAAGCGAACAACCACCACCGGCCACGCGGCCCGATCGCATCGTGGCGCCGCGACGTCAGCGAAAACTCGGCCTCTGCATCCGGGCTTGCGGCAACCGGCGGCGAAACGCCCGCGCTACGCATCGAAAGACTGCTCTGCGCTCAAAAACCCGAGGATTTTAGCATGGCTCTCGCTGGCGCGGAAAGCCGAACGACACCGGGCCGGTGCGCGCCGCTGCCCCATCTATATCGCGCCCGTGCCGTTCCACGTTGGCGTGCCGGAATCGCTCCACGGCAGCGTCGCGAGCCGGGGCGCCGCGAGTCTGCGCTCGATGGTCGCGACGTTTTCGTCGAAGCAAGGCAACGCCGGCTCGATCGCGTTGGCAACCCATCCCGCCAGGGTCAGTCCGCGCGCCCGGATCGCCAGCGCCGAGAGGAGCGCATGATTGAGGCAGCCCAGGCGCATGCCAACGACGAGCAGCACCGGCAAGCCTATCGTCGAGGCGATGTCGAGCATGTCGTGCTGATCGTCCAGCGGCGAAAACGCGCCGCCGGCGCCTTCGACGACGATGCGATCGGCGACGAGTGCGAGCTCGCGATAAGCGAGATCGATCCGGCCGAGCTCGATTTTCACTCCCGCCTGGGCGGCGGCGAGGTGCGGTGCGATCGCCGGCGCGAAGGCGTACGGATTGCGCACGGCCCGCGGGGCCGAGACGTTGCCAGCCGCCTCGAGGGCCACGACGTCTTCGTTGTACCCCGAATCGAGCGCGATCCCGCTGGCGACGGGCTTCATGCCTACCGCTCGCAAGCCCCGTGCCGCGTGCGCGCGAAGCAGCGCGCACGCCGCCACCGTCTTGCCGACGCCGGTGTCGGTCCCGGTGACGAATATGCCGCTGCTCATGGCCCTGCTGCCGTCCCGGAAGGGGTCGCGGCGATCCGACGACTCACCGGCGCTCGCGCGGGCCGCGATCGAAGCGCACGATCGCACGCCCATCGTCGACGACGCGCGGCTCGGGCTTCCACGCATGTCCATAAATGATCTCGAAACTTGCCGGCAAGCGTCCATCGCGGCGAAACTCTTCCAACGCCGCGAGCATTCTTTGCCATTTGTGCCGCCCGGTGAGGCCGCGCCTGCGGTCGGCGCGGGCATTCTGCGCGCCGATCGCCTTGAGATCGCGCATCAGTGCCCCGGCATCGGCATAAGTCATCGTGATCATCTCCATGTCCATGACCGGATCGGCGAACCCGGCTTGCACCAGCATGTCGCCGACGTCGTGCATGTCGAGAAACCGGTTGACATGCGCGCTCGCGTCGGCCGCGGCGAACGCGCGCCGCAGCTCGCTCAGCGTATCGGGACCGAACGTCGTGAATGTGAAAAGGCCGCCGACGTTCAGGACGCGATGGAATTCGGCGAGTGCCTGCGGCAGCTCATCGACCCATTGCAAGGTCAGGTTGCTCCATACCAGGTCGATGCTGCGCGCGGCCAGCGGCAGCCGGCAGACGTCGCCGCAGACCAGCGCCGTGCGTACGCGCGTCGGCGCGGCGAACGCGCCGAGCAATCGCCGAACCAGCGGACGCGTATCCGCCTGCACCGCAAGATCGCGGCGCCGCGCAGCTTGCAGCATCGGATAAGCGAGGTCGAGCCCGACCAGCCGCGCGCGCGGGTAGCGGGCGTGCAATTCGCCCAGCGCCTCGCCGGTGCCGCAGCCTGCATCGAGGATCGCCGCGGGATCCAGCCGTACGATGCCCAGGCGCTCGGCCATGCGCTGCCCGACTTCGCGCTGCAGCACCGCCGCGCTGTCGTAAGTCCCTGCAGCGCGCTCGAACGCCCGCCGCATGCTGGCATGATCGAGGGCGGCCCCGTCGGGCTTGCGATCATCGGCCATCGCAGAACGCCTCCGACGCTGCAAAAAACGCCTCGGGATGCGACAGAAAAGGCACATGCGCCGCACCGGCGATCGAGGCAAGGCGGCCTGCCGGCAGCGCCGCGGCGAGCCAGGCGCCGGCGGCCGGCGGGACCAGCGTGTCACAGTCGCCCGCGATAACCAGTGCTGGTTGCATGATCGCGCCGACCCGGGCGCGAAGATCGATCGCAGCCACCGCATCGAGCGCGGCCTCGAGACTTTGCCGCGACGGCGCACCACGCGCGAAGAGTTGTGTCCGCATCTCTCCGAGGAGCTCGCGCGCATGTTCGCTTCCTTGCAACTGGAGCGTCACGAACCGTTGCAGCGTCGTTCGATACGAAACCGCGAGCTCGTCGCCGAACCGCTGCAAGGTCTCGGCGCTGATCGCGTGCGGCCAGTCGTCGCGCGCGACAAAGCACGGAGTCGCAGCAACCAGGACCAGCTTCGCCAGCGCATCGGGCCGGTCGAGCGCCCATTGCAGCGCGACTGCACCTCCGAGCGACCAGCCGAGCACCGTCGGCGCCTCGGGCAGCGACGCGAAATGCTCCGCTACCGCGGCGGCGATCCCGGCAAGCGTCGTCGGCACGATCGGCGCGCTGTGGCCGTGTCCGGGCAAGTCGACCAGGTGCACACGAAAGCGCGATGCGAGCTTCGGCAGCGCCGGCATCCACAGCCCCGAGTGCATCGCCCAGCCGTGCAGCACGACCAGCGGCGGGCCGCTGCCGGTCGACTCGACGTGAAGGGTCATTGCGCGGCGCCGCGCAGCGCGACGCCGGCGCCGATCTCGGCCAGTGCGGCGACCAGCCGATCGACGTCGGCATCGGAATGCGCGGCCGATAGCGTAACGCGCAGCCGCGCCGAGCCCGGCGGAACGGTCGGCGGACGGATCGCCGGCACCCAGATGCCGCGGTCCCATAGCGCTTCGCTGACGGCGATCGCTTCGCCAGCATCGCCGATGATCAGCGGCTGAATCGGTGTGGTCGACTGCAGCACCGGCCAGCGCAAGCTCGACGCCAGGCGGCGCCATCGCGAAATCAGTGCGAACAGGCGAGCGCGGCGCGCGGTGTCGCTGCGCACAAGTGCCAGGCTTGCCGCCAGCGCGCTCGCCAGCAGCGGCGGCGACGCGGTCGTATAGATGTAGCTGCGCGCCGTCTGCAGCAGCGTTTCGATCACCGTCGGGTGCGCGGCGACAAACGCCCCGGCCACACCGGCGGCCTTGCCCAGCGTGCCCATGTAGACGATGCGCTCCGAGGCGAGCCCGAAATGCGCCAAGGTGCCGTGGCCTTCGCCGAGCACGCCGAAACCGTGCGCATCGTCGACGACAAGCCAGGCATCGTGCGCGTCGGCCAAGTCGAGCAGCTGCGGCAGCGGGGCGAGGTCGCCGTCCATGCTGAACACCGCATCGGTGCAGATCAGCTTTACGCCGCGCGCGGCTCGCCGCGAGCCGGGCGGCGAGCTCGCCTACGTTCGCGTGCGTGTAGCGAATGAAGTCGGCGCGCGACAGAAGCGCTGCGTCGTTCAGACACGCGTGGTTCAGCCGGTCGCCGAAGACGGCGTCCTCGCGCCCGACCAGCGCCGTGACCACGCCCAGGTTCGCCATGTAACCGGTCGAGAACAGAAGCGCGCGCGCATTCCCGCAAGGCGCAACCCAGGCGGCGAGCTCGCGCTCGAGGTCGTCGTGTGGCTGGAAGTGTCCGGAGACCAGATGCGAGGCGCCGGCGCCGACGCCGTAACGCGCGGCGCCCTGCTGCGCAGCGGCGACGACGCGCGGGTCGCCGGCGAGACCGAGATAGTCATTGCTGCCGAAATGCAGCATCTCCCGCCCATCGGCGGTAAGGCGCGCGCCTTGCGCCGAATCGACGATCCGGCGCCGGCGCGACAGACGCTGCCCGGCGCGCTCCTCAAGCGCGGCATCGAGCTCCGCGATCAGGCGCGACATCGTTGCTTTTCGGTCGGGCCGAAAGCCCCTGAGCGGCGGTTCGCCGGCGCTAATGCGTGTCGCCGCCGGCGTGCAGCCCGAGGCGTTCGAACAAGGCCTGGTCGGCGGCGACGTCGGGATTGCCGGTGGTCAACAGCTTCTCGCCATAGAAAATCGAGTTCGCACCGGCGAGGAAACACAGCGCCTGGATGCCGTCGCCCATCTGCTGCCGCCCGGCCGAAAGCCGCACCATCGCGCGCGGCATCGTGATGCGCGCGACGGCGATCGTGCGCACGAATTCGAACGGATCGATCGCTTCGCCGCCGTACAGCGGCGTGCCTTCGACCTGCACCAGGTTGTTGATCGGCACCGACTCCGGGTACGGATCGAGATTGGCGAGCTGCGCGATCAGCCCGGCGCGCTGCGCGCGCGATTCGCCCATGCCGACGATCCCGCCGCAGCAGACGTGCATGCCCGCCGCGCGCACGCGCTCGAGCGTGTCGAGCCGGTCGCGGTAATCGCGCGTCGTGATGATCTCGCCGTAGAACTCGGGCGCGGTGTCGAGGTTGTGGTTGTAGTAATCGAGCCCGGCGTCTTTCAGCCGCTCGGCCTGGCCGTCCTTCAGCATGCCGAGCGTCGCGCAGGTCTCGAGGCCCAGCGCCTTGACCTCGCGCACCATCGCCAGCACCGGTTCGAGATCGCGGTCTTTCGGACCGCGCCACGCCGCACCCATGCAGAAGCGGGTCGCACCCGCCGCCTTGGCCGCGGCCGCAGCGGCGGCGACCTCGGGCAGCGAAAGCATCGCCTGGTTGTCGACGCCGGTGTGATAGCGCGCCGCCTGCGGGCAGTAAGCGCAGTCCTCCGGACAGCCGCCGGTCTTGATCGACAGCAGCGTCGAGAGCTGCACGGCGTTCGGATCGTGATGCGCGCGGTGCGTCTGCTGCGCCCGATGCAACAGATCGTTCAACGGCAACGCGAGCAGCGCCGCGACAGCGTCGGCCGTCCAGCGCGGGTGAAGCTCGCGACGCGTAGCGCGATCGGCTATCGGGACTGGCTGCATTGTGCGGCTCGGCTGGTTACAATGGGTCCCGAGTGTCGGGGAGGGTCATCGCGTTGTCAAATTTTCTGGCCGGCGCATTTGACCGCGCCTTCGGCCGCATGCGACGCGGCGCGGTCGGCGCGGCGCGGCGCGCATTGCCGCAGCGCTGCGAGCTCTGCGCGGCGCCCTCCGGCAACGATCTGATATGCGACGGCATGCACGCGCGACTCTGCCGCGGATCGGACCGGCATGCCCGGTGTGCGCGTTGCCGGCGCCGGGCGGCGAGGTTTGCGGCAGCTGCCTCGCGCACGCGCCGGCGTTCGACGCGACGATCGCGGCCTTCGCCTATGCTTTTCCGATCGACCGGCTGATACACGCATTCAAGTACCAGGGGCGGCTCGCGCTGGCCGAGTGGTCGGCCGAGGCACTGCTCGCCGAGCGACTGCGGCTCAAGCGAGCCGATCCTGACCGTCTGGTCGCCTTGCCGCTGTCGGTCGAGCGTCAGCGCGAGCGCGGCTACAACCAGGCGGCGGAAATCGCGCGCGTCTTGGCGGCGCGCTGCGGGGTTCCGCTGCTGTCGGCCGGCGTGCGGCGAATCCGCGCCGCACCCGCCGCAGGCGGTACTTCCGTGGGCCGTGCGCGCGCGCAACGTGCGCGGCGCGTTTGCCTGCGACGTCGACCTCGCCGGGCTGCGCGTCGCGATCATCGACGACGTGATGACGACCGGCGCGTCGCTGTCGGAACTGGCGAGGACGCTGCGCGGACGCCGGTGCGACCGGCGTGGAGAACTGGATCGTCGCGCGGACGCTGCCGCCGGCACACTGAGCGACGAGCCGCGCCGCCGTGATCGCCATCGTCCTCGTCCATCCGGAAATTCCGCCCAACACCGGCAACGTGATCCGGCTCGCGGCCAACGCGGGCGCCGAGCTGCATCTCGTCGAGCCGCTGGGCTTCCGGCTCGACGATCGCGAATTGAAGCGCGCCGGCCTCGACTACCACGAATACACGCGGCTGGTCGTGCATCGCGACTGGGCGGCATGTCGCAACGCGCTCGCCGGGCGCCGCCGCTATGCGTTGACGACGCGCGCCACGACATCGCTGTTCGACCTGCCGGCTTTCGGCGGACGACGTGTTCGTGTTCGGCTGCGAGACCGGCGGCCTGCCCGACGCCGTGCTCGACGAGTTCGCAGCGGAAGCGCGGCTGCGCATTCCGATGCGGCCGGCGGTCCGCAGCCTGAATCTTTCCAACGCCGTCGCGATCACCGTCTACGAGGCGTGGCGGCAGGCGGGATTTGTCGGCGCGGCCGAAATAAATCGCTAGGACCGACCCGGGCGCGGGATGAAAGACCCGCACTGCGTCACCGGCGCCTTACTCGAACTCCGGGCCGGGCTCGCGCGCGAGCAGCGCCTCGACCGCGTGTCTCGGCGGCAGGTCCTCGTAAAGCACCCGATAGACGGCCTCGCAGATCGGCATCTCGACGCCGAGTGCGCCGGCCAGCGCGTGCGCGGCCTGCGCCGCCGATACGCCCTCGGCGACGTGGCCGAGTCCGGCCAGGATCGCGGCGAGCGCGTGCGCCGCGGCCCAATCGCCAGTCCGACGCGACGGTTGCGCGACAGGTCGCCGGTGCAGGTCAGCACCAGGTCGCCGAGGCCGGAGAGTCCCGTCAGCGTCTCGCGCCTGCCGCCCAGCGCGACCGCGAGCCGGCTGTCTCGGCCAGTCCCGCGCGTGATCAGCGCGGCGCGCGCGTTGTTGCCGAAGCCCAGGCCGTCGCTCGCGCCCGCCGCGATCGCCAGCACGTTCTTGACCGCGCCGCCGACCTCGATGCCGGTCAAGTCGTCGCTGACGTAGGCGCGCAAGGTGTCGCCGCGCAGCCGGTCGCGCGATCGATTGCGGCGAGACCGGGGTCGGTGGCGGCGACGCTGACCGCCGTCGGCAGTGCCGCGGGCGACTTCCTCGGCGAAGCTCGGCCCCGAGATCACGCCGACCGGCGCCGGCCACATCGGCGCGATGACGCGGTGCGCCAGCGCGACGCCCGGCGGCTCCGCCGTGGCGACGAAGCCTTTGCCGAGCCAGGCGAGCGGCGCCTTCGTTTGCGTGCGCATGGCCTGCACGATGCCGGTCAGCGCACCGACCGGTGTGGCCACGATGATCAGCGAAGCGCCGGCGATCGCGCGCGACAGTTCGGAAACGACGTCGATCTCAGGTGAAATCGCGATGCCGGGCAGGTAACGCGCATTCTCGCGCGACGCTGCGATCGAGCGCGCCGCAGCGGGATCGCGCGCCCAAAGACGCAGCGCGGGCGGTGCTGCGACGCCGGCCAGATGCACGGCCAGCGCCGTTCCCCACGCGCCGGCGCCGAGAATCGCAACGTTGTCGCTCATCGGGCCGACGGCACGACGCTGCTACAGACCCCAGACCTGGGCGATCCGAACGTAGCCCTGCTGTCCGTCGCGATGGCGCACCTTTGCCCACCCTGGCGTGTTGCTGGCATGGGCCGGATCGATGAGCTCGAGCACGACATTCTGCTCGGCCTTGAAAACCACCGGCGCATTGGCCTCGGGCGCGGCGAGCACGTCGGCGACCGGGACGCGCACGATCAACGTGCGCCGCTCCGAGACCGACTTGCGTTCGACCCACGCGACGGTGCCGCTGGCATCGCGGATCTTGAGCCAGCCTTCGACGCCTACGATGACTTCGAACGGGGTGTCGCGGCCGATGACGAAAAGCGGCTTGGCCTTGAGCGACGGCGCGTCGTAGAGCACCGCCGCTTCGTTCGCCGACTGGAATTCCGCCGCCGCGGCGCCGCCGCTGAGCGCGATCGCCGCGACCAGCAGCAAGCTAGCGCGTCTCATCGCCCGCTAGGTCGTTGCCGGCGCGGGCGCCTGCTGCTGCATGTTGGCGATCTGCTGCTGGTACAGCGCCTCGAAATTGATCGGATCCAGGTGCACCGGCGGAAAGCCGGCGCGTGAAACCGCATCGGCGATCGTCTCGCGGATGTACGGAAACAGCACGGTCGGGCAGTGAATGCCCATCAGCGGCTGGATGTCGGCGAGCGGCACGCCGACGATGCGGAAGATGCCCGCCTGCGCGGCTTCGACCAGGAACAGCGTCTTGTCCGCTGTTTTCGCGGTCACCGTGATCGTCAGAACGCATTCGTAGACGTTTTCCTCGATCTGCTCGCCGCGCGTGCGCAGTCCGACCTCGACCTGCGGAGCATCGGGCGTAGTGAACGACTGCGGCGCGCCGGGATTCTCGAGCGAAAGATCCTTGACGTAAATCTTCTCGATCGACAGCACGGTCGGTTGAGCTTGGGTGTCGGCCATGCGATTTCCCCGGCGATAAACGCGATGATTATAGCGTAGCGCCGGTTGCCGCGTCGGCCTGCGGGTCCGCGGAAAGCAGCGGGAGAAGCTCGCCCGCGCGGTCGAGCACGACGAGGTCGTCGTACCCGCCGACATGGCGCTCGCCGATGTAGATCTGCGGCACCGTGCGCCGCCCCGTCCGTTCGATCATTTCGCCGCGCCGTGCCGGCTCGAGGTCGACGCGAACCTTGGCGATGTCGGCAACACCCCGGGCGCGAAGCAGGCGCTCGGCGAGGGTGCAGAATGGACAGCTGGCGGTCGAGTACATCAGGACGCCAGCCATCAGGATCCCTTCTCCAGCGGCAACCCCGCCTCGGTCCAGGCGCGCAACCCGCCGCGCAATGCATAGATCTCCTTGAACCCGAGCTTGGCAAGCACCCCCGCGGCGCTCCGGCTGCGATTGCCGCGCCCGCAATACGCGATCAGCGGCCGCGCGGTGAACTTGCCGAGCTCCTGCCCGCGGCTGGCGAGCTGCGACAGCGGGATATGCATCGCGTTGGGGACGCGACCGCCTTCGTATTCCTTGGCCTCGCGCAAATCGAGGATCAGCGCGTCCTTGCGATTGATCAGCTGCGTCGCCTGCACGGCGCCGATTTCGCGCATCGTGGACAGCGGACTGCCGATCAGCGGCCACGCCAGCATCGCTCCGGAGACGAGCATCACCAGGACGAGCGGCCAGTTGTTCTGCAGGAATTGGAGTATCGACACCGGATGTCAGCGGCGGCGCGCGGCCGAAGCAAGGGGATAAAGGTAAAATGATAGCGTAAACCCTCTGACACCGAGCGCGATCGCGAATTCCCGATGACCCAGCATCCCGCCGCCGCGGCCGCGGTCGTTCCCGTGGTGCTGCTGATCCTCGACGGCGTCGGTTGCCGCGACGATGCGCCTGACAACGCGATCAGCCGCGCCGCCAAGCCTCACTGGGATCGCCTGTGGCGCTCTTTCGCGCATACGACGATCGACGCCTCGGAACTCGCCGTAGGGCTTCCGCGCGGACAGATGGGCAACTCCGAGGTCGGTCATCTGAATATCGGCGCCGGCCGGGTCATCTATCAGGAATTCACGCGCATCGACCATGCGATCGAGACCGGTGAATTCGTGCGCAATCCCGCACTGGTCCATGCAGTGGCGACCGCGCGGAACAACCGTTCGACGCTGCACGTGCTGGGCCTGGTTTCACCCGGCGGCGTGCACAGCCACGAGCGGCAGATCGCCGCGATGGTCGCGATGGCGGCGGACGGCGGCGCGCCGCGTGTTGCCGTGCATGCCTTCCTCGACGGCCGCGATACGCCGCCGCGCAGCGCCGGGGCCTCGCTGCAATACATGACCGCGGCGTGCGCCGGCCGTCCCGGCTGCCTCATCGCCGACATCGTCGGTCGCTACTACGCGATGGATCGCGATCAGCGCTGGGAGCGCATCGAGGCGGCGTATGAGCTGATCGTCGACGCCGAGGCGCCTTATTCGGCGCCCGACGCCTCGTCGGCGCTGGCGGCTGCCTATGCCCGCGGCGAGAACGACGAGTTCGTCAAGCCGACGAAGATCGGCGAAGGCGCGCGCATCGAGGACGGCGACGTCGTCGTGTTCATGAATTTCCGCGCCGACCGCGCCCGGCAGATGACGCGCGCGCTGACCGACGCCTCGTTTTCGGGTTTCAAGCGCGCGCGCGTCCCCAAGCTCGGCGCGTTCGTCACGCTGACGAGCTACGGCCAGGAGTTCGCGGCGTTACCGGTTGCCTTTGCGCCGCAGACGATCACCCACAGCTTCGGCGAGGTCGTCTCCGAGCGCGGCTTGCGTCAGTTGCGCATCGCGGAGACCGAGAAATACGCGCACGTCACCTACTTTTTCAACGGCGGCGTCGAGACCCCGTATCCGGGCGAGGACCGGATCATGGTGCCGTCGCCGAAAGTCGCGACTTACGATCTGAAGCCCGAGATGAGCGCGTTCGAAGTCACCGACAAGCTGGTCGCAGCGATCGAGTCGCGAGCCTACGACGCGATCGTCTGCAACTACGCCAACGGCGACATGGTCGGCCACACCGGCAAGCTCGACGCGGCGACGCGGGCGATCGAGGTGCTCGACGGCTGCGTCGGCCGTGTGGTCGCTGCCCAGCGCGCACGCGGCGGCGAGGTTCTGGTCACCGCCGATCACGGCAACGCCGAAAAGATGCACGACGATGTGACCGGTCAGGCGCACACCGCGCATACGCTCAATGTCGTGCCCTGCCTGTACGTCGGACGCGCGGCGACGCCGCACGGCCCGGGCGCGCTGCAGGACATCGCGCCGACCTTGCTGGCGATGATGGGCCTGCCGCAGCCGGCGGAAATGACCGGGCACGCGTTGTTCGACATCGCCGGCTAGGTCGGCACGCGCCGGGCGGCTGCGCCGCCGGGTGTGATCGAGCTTTTCCTTCCCGAACAGGCCCTTCCGGACATCGCCCGCAAGTTGTTCACTACCGCGCGTTGCCGCGAGGGGAACTTGCCGGCCGCGTGGCAGTCCACGTAGCTCGCGGAGGAATGCGCGGGTCGGTCGATCCGCCAGCTCGAAAGTCCGGGACCGGCGTCGGCGCTGGCGCCTAAGGAAACGGGCGTATACTTTGACGCAAGAATCCAGGGAGTAGCGGCGGTCCGGCTTGGTGGATCGCGCGTTAATCCGGCAATGATTGCGCAGCAACCCGGCGGCGAGAGGACCGTGTCCGGAGGAGCGAGCGCAGCGACTTTCGACAATCGGGCCGCCGAACGCCGGCATACCGAGCGGTTGCGCGCAATGCGCGTTATCGCGACACAACGAGGCAAACATGGGTAACGGCTGGAAAAAGGCGGGACTGATCGGTATCGGTGCGGTGTTGGGGCTGCTGCTCAGCCTCAACTTCTCGGCGTTGGCCGAGCGCGAGGCAAAACTTCCGATCCCCTACGAGGATCTGCAGCTCTTCTCGGCCGTGTTCGGCCGGATCAAGAGCGACTATGTCGAGGTCGTGCCGGACGACAAGCTGATCCGCGAAGCGATCAACGGCATGGTCCACGGGCTCGACCCGCATTCGGACTTTCTCGATGCCGACGCCTTCAAGGAACTGCAGATCAACACCCAGGGCAAGTTCGGCGGCCTCGGGATAGAAGTCGGCGCCGAAGACGGACTGATCAAGGTGATATCGCCTATCGAGGACACGCCGGCGTTTCGCGCCGGGATCAAGTCGGGAGACCTGATCGTCAAGATCGACGACCTTTCCACTCGCGGGCTGCCGCTGTCGAAGGCGGTCGAGAAAATGCGCGGCAAGCCGGGCACGTCGATCGTGCTGACGGTGGCGCGCAAGGACGCCGAGGGGCCGCTGACATTCACCTTGTTGCGCGAGATCATCAATTTCCGCAGCGTCCGCGCCAAGATGATCGAGCCGGGCTACGGTTATATCCGCGTCGTTCAGTTCCAGGAGCATACCGGCGAAGACGTCGCCAAATCGATCCGCGACTTGTACAAGCAGGGTGAGCTCACCGGGCTCGTCCTCGATCTGCGCAGCGATCCGGGCGGCTTGCTGAATGTTTCGGTCGGCGTTGCGTCGGCATTCCTGCCCGCCGATTCGCTGGTCGTGTACACCGATGGCCGCACCTCCGATGCACGCATGCGCCTGTCGTCGAACAAGGGCGACTATCTGCGCGGACGCAGCGACGACTATCTGAAGGACCTGCCTGCGGCGGTCAAGCGAGTGCCGATGGTCGTGCTGGTCGACGGCGGCACCGCATCGGCCTCGGAAATCGTCGCCGGCGCCCTGCAGGATCACAAGCGCGCCGTGGTGATGGGCACGCAGACCTTCGGCAAAGGTTCGGTGCAGACGATCCTTCCGCTGGGTCCGAATGCCGGGCTGAAGCTGACGACCGCGCGTTACTACACGCCGAGCGGCCGCTCGATCCAGGCGAAGGGTATCGAGCCCGACATCGCGGTCGATGACGGGCGCGACTACCGGCTGCGCGAAGCCAATCTCGATCATCACCTGCTCGATGGCACGACGCCGATCGCCAGCGCCGACGGCGCAGCAACGCTTTCGATCAAGACGCCGGTCGAAAAGACGCAGGAAAACCCGAAGAAGGGCGAGGCTGCGCAACCGCGTCTCGAGTTCGGCTCGACCGACGACTTTCAGCTCAAGCAGGCGATCAACCGCCTGAAGGGTCTTCCGGTCGTCGCATCGACCAAGGCAGTCGCCGCGGCGGTAACGCCGCAGTAAACAACGAGTTTTGGCAACGCAAAACGCCCGGCTCGTCCGGGCGTTTTTGCTGGCGAACGACCGGGCAATGGAAAGGGACGATGGACGACGCGCAGCTGCTGCGCTATAGCCGGCACGTGCTTCTGCCCGAGCTGGGCGTCGACGCGCAGCAGCGCTTTGCCGCAGCGCATGCGCTGATCGTCGGCATCGGCGGCTTGGGCAACCCGGCAGCGCAGTTTCTCGCTGCGGCCGGCGTCGGAACGCTGACTCTGGTCGATGCCGACCAGGTCGACCTGACCAATCTGCAGCGCCAGATCCTGTTCGGCACCGCCGACGTCGGCCGGCCCAAGGTCGACGCCGCCGGTGAGCGCATTGCCGCGGTCAATCCGGAAGTGCGAGTCGAGCGCGTCGCCAAGCGCGTCGGCCCGGAGGAGCTCGCACCGCTCGCGGCCGCGGCCGATATCGTTCTCGATTGCTCCGACAACTTCGCCACGCGACATGCGATCAATCGTGCCTGCGTCGCCGCGAAAAAGCCGCTGGTCTCGGGCGCGGCGATACGCTTCGACGGACAGATCGCGGTATTCGACGCGCGCGACGGCACCCATCCCTGCTATCACTGCCTGTTCGGCGAGGGCGGCGACTTCGAGGAGACGCGCTGCGCGGTCATGGGCGTGTTCGCTCCGCTGGTCGGCATCGTCGGCGCAACGCAGGCTGCCGAAGCGTTGAAGCTGATCGCCCTCGCGGGGCGCTCGCTTGCCGGCCGGCTGCTGCTCGTCGATGCGCTGACGATGGAATGGCGCGAGGTCCGGATTCTGAAGGATCCGGGATGTCCGGTGTGCGGGACGCCGGTGCGATGAGAGGCGCCGCGCCGGCGCGCTGGAGCATCGGCCGCTTGGCGACGCGACTCGCCGCCGTCGGCTTCGCCTGCTGGCTCGTCGCGACGGCGGCCGCGCCAACCGCACCGACCGGGGCAGAATGGCAGGCGATCCGTGAGGTCATCGCGGCACAGCGGGCGGCGATCATCGCCGGCGATGCCGACAAGGCGTTCGGCTATGCCTCGCCCGGCATCCAGCAGCAGTTCGGCGACGCCGCAAGCTTCCTTGCGATGGTCGATGCGGCTTATGCCGCGCTCGAGTCCGCGCGCTACGTCGAATTTCTGGAAGGCGCGGTGATCGAGGGCATCGTCGTGCAGCCGCTGCGCCTGATCGACGCCGACAACACCGTGCGCGTCGCCTTGTACACGATGGAAAAGCAGGCCGGCGGCGAGTGGCGGATCTCGAGCTGCCGGATCGCACCGTCGACGGTGCGCGCGGCATAGGGTCCGCGGCCTTGCGCTTTAAGCTTTAAGCGAACAGGTACTTGCGCTGCGCGTCCCAGCCGTCCTGCGGCAGGCGCTTGAATCCGGATTTGGCGAACAGCGTCCAGCGTCCGACGACAAAGGCGAGAAGAACGTTCGCGTCGGCGACCGGGTCACCCGGCCAGGCGCCACCTGCCTGCGCGATCTTCAGCGATTGCCGCAGCGCGGCCTCGATCCGGTCATAGAGCTGGTTCATGCGCGCCTGCAGGCGCTCGTCCTCATTGACCAGCGCGTCGCCGATCAGCACGCGCGTCATCCCCGGATTCTTTTCGGCGAAACCCAGCAGCACGACGACCATCTGCGTCGCCTGCGCGACGCCGTCGGTCGACTCGGTGGTGATGCGATTGACCAGCGAGAACAGGGTTGTTTCGATGAATTCGATCAGCCCCTCGAACATCTGCGCCTTGCTTGCGAAATGGCGATATAACGCCGCCTCGGAGACATCGAGGCGGCTCGCCAGCGCGGCGGTCGTCACCTTCTCGCCTCGCGGCGTCTCCAGCATGGCGGCCAGCGTCTGCAGGATCTGCAGCCGCCGCTCTCCCGGTTTGCTCGCCATTCTCCCGCTCCCTGATCAAATCGGCGGCATCGCGGCGTGACGCCCGATGCTGCCGAATCGCGACTTTAGCTTCGCCACGACCGTTCGCTTGGCCCGCGCGATCGACTAGTCCGCGCTTATCATCGTTCCGACGCCCTCGTTGGTCAGCACTTCCAGCAGCAGCGCGTGCTCGACGCGGCCGTCGATGATGTGCGAGCTCTTGACGCCGTTTTTCACCGCGTCCAGAGCCGAGCCGATCTTGGGCAGCATGCCGCCGTGGATCGTGCCGTCGGCGAACAGCGCCTCGATCTCGCTGGCGGAAAGACCGGTCAGCAGATTGCCGTGCTTGTCGAGCACGCCGGCGGTGTTGGTCATCAGCACCAGCTTTTCCGCATTCAGTGTCTCGGCGAGCTTGCCGGCGACGAGGTCGGCGTTGATGTTGTACGCCTCGCCTTCGTGGCCGACGCCGATCGGCGCGATCACCGGGATGAAGTCGCGCGAATCGAGCAGATTGATCAGCTCCGGATCGATCTTCTCGATTTCGCCGACCAGACCGATGTCGACGAATTCACCGTGGTTGGTTTCGCTCTTCAACAGCAGCTTGCGGGCGTGGATGAAGGCGCCATCCTGCCCGGTCAGGCCGACCGCGCGTCCGCCATGCTGGTTGATCAGACCGACGATCTCCTGGTTGAGCTCGCCCAGGACCATCTCGACGACGTTCATCACCTTGTCATCGGTGACGCGCATACCCTGCCGGAACTCGCTGTGGATGCCCATCGTCTTCAACAGATCGCCGATCTGCGGGCCCCCTCCGTGCACGATCACCGGATTCATACCCGACCAGCTTCAGCATCACGACGTCGCGCGCGAATCCCGCCTTGAGCGCAGGCTCGGTCATCGCATTGCCGCCGTACTTGATGACGATCGCCTTGTCGTGAAAGCGCTGGATGTACGGCAGCGCCTCGGCCAGGATTTGGGCTTTGAGGGCGGACGAGCCGACCTCGATCGAGACGGATTTCATCGGACGCTTCAGGTTGCGGCGATTGTACTTGAAGGCGCTGGAATAGAATATGAGCGCCGCTGCGCCAACGAGTAAGCCCTAACTGGCGAAGCGTTGTCCGCGTTTGTATCGAACAAGGCATTTTGCTATCTTGCCTCCATGCCGAGCCCGCTGCCGGACCCCGTCGACCTCGGTCTTGTCCACCGCGCGCTCGTCACCAAGCTTCGCCACCACGGCGATGTGCTGCTCGCCTCGCCGGTGTTTACCGTGCTCGGCCGCGCCGCCCCGACGGCCGAAATCGACGCGCTGGTGTACATGGAAACCGCGGCGATGCTCGCCGGCCATCCGTCGATCGCGCAGACGCACGTCATCGATCGCGACTGGAAGCGGCAGGGACTCGTCCGCCAGGCGCGCGCCGAGCGCGCGCTGCTGTCAGCACTCTCGCAGCGTCGCTACGATCTGATCGTCCATCTGACCGAGCATCCGCGTGGCGTGTGGCTCTCGCGGCTGCTGCGCCCGCGCTACAGCGTCGCGCGCCATCTCGATCGGGCGCACTGGCTGTGGCGGACGAGCTTCACCCATTACTACCGGCTGCCGCGAAGGACGCCGCGCCACACCGTCGAATGCAACCTCGACAGCCTGCGTCGCATCGGCGTGCAGCCTGCGCCGGGCGACCGGGCACTGGTCCTTGCACCGAACGCCGCCGCGACGGCGCGCGTGCGCGCCCTGCTCGCGCAGAACGACATCGAGCGCGGGCGTTTCATCCAGCTCCACCCCGGCTCGCGCTGGCTGTTCAAGTGCTGGCCCGCCGAGCATTACACGACATTGCTCGAACAGCTGACTTCCGACGGCTGGCGCATCGTGCTGACCGGCGCGCCGGACCCGCGCGAGCGCGCGCTTGTCGACGCGATCCTCGCCGCGACAACGAAGCCGGCGCGAAGCCGTATCACCGATCTCGCCGGACAATTGAGCCTGACCGAACTCGCGGCGCTGACCCGTGAAGCGCGCGCCTTCGTCGGCGTCGACTCGGCGCCGATGCACATCGCCGCGGCGATGCAGACCCCGGTCGTCGCCCTGTTCGGTCCGAGCGGCGATATCGAGTGGGCGCCGTGGCAGGTGCCGCACCGCGTCGTCGCATCGACCGAGTATCCGTGCCGGCCCTGCGGCAACGACGGTTGCGGCGGCGGCAAGATCTCCGAGTGCCTGACGACGCTGCCGGTCGCGCGCGTGCACGCCGCACTGACTGCGATTCTTGCCGAGACCGGCGGCTGACCGATGCTGAGGCTCGCGATCATCCGGCAGCGCTACACCCCCTACGGCGGCGCCGAACGATTCGTCGAGGCGGCGCTGGAGGCGCTGCTCGAGCGCGGGGTCGCGATCTCGCTGTACACGCGCGAGTGGCCGCAGACGAGGCTGCAGCTGATCGAGCCGGTGATCTGCGATCCCTTTCACATCGGGCGACTCTGGCGCGACTGGAGCTTTGCGCGCGCGGTTTGCCGCGCGGTGACCCAGAAAGCGCCCGAGCTCGTCCAGTCGCACGAGCGGCTGTTGTGCTGCGACGTGTATCGCGCCGGCGACGGCGTGCACCGGTCGTGGCTCGACGAGCGCCTGCGCGGCGCCTCGACGCTGCGCCGCTGGTTTACCGAGCTGAGTCCTTATCATCGCTACGTGCTCGGCGACCGAGCGTCGCCTGTTCGCGAGCCCGCTGCTGAAGGCGGTGATCTGCAATTCCCGGATGGTCCGGCAGGATATCCGCGATCGTTTCGGGCTCCCCGACGAGCGTCTGCCGGTCGTCTACAACGCCGTCGACAGCGAAGCGTTCTCGCCGAAGCTCCGCACGCATCGCGACTCGATGCGCCAGAAGCTCGGCGTGCCGCAGGATGCGACCTTGTTCCTGCTGGTCGGATCCGGTTACGCGCGCAAAGGGGTGGCCGCCGCGCTCACCGCGCTCTCGCGACTGCCGGACAACACGCATCTGCTGGTCGTCGGCCGCGACAAGGCGCGGGGGCGCTACAAGCGGCTGGCACGGCAGCTCGGCATTGCTTCGCGGGTCGCGCTGGTCGGCGCGCAAGACGATCCGAAGCCGTTCTACGGGGCCGCCGACGCCTTCGTGCTGCCTACGCTCTACGACCCGTGTCCGAACGCCGCGCTCGAGGCGATGGCCTGCGGACTTCCGGTCGTGACCAGCACCCAATGCGGCGCTGCCGAGCTCGTCGTCGAGCACGATGCGGGATTCGTCTGCGATGCGCGCGACCTGGACGCGCTGACCGCGCACATGACGCACGCTGATCGATCCCGGAGCACGCGCCGGACGGGGCGAGCGCGCGCGCGAAGCGGTGCTGCCGCTGACGCCAGAGGCGATGACACTGCAACTGGTGCTGCTCTACCGCGATCTCCTGGCCGCGGCGCACGCGGCGCGAACCGAGCAGCCGAAGACCGCTGCGCTATAATCGCCGCCCGTTCATACGACCGCCGGCAGCCCAAGGAACGCTAAGCGCCGGCCCCATCGGTCCCGCCGTGTCGTCCAGCCTGGTCCTCTACCGGCGTCTGCTGACCTACGTCCGCCCCTACTGGTGGGCGTTCGCGCTGGCGCTGATCGGTATGGTCATCGTCGCCGCCGGCGACACGCTGATGGCTTACATGGTGATGCCGATCATCCAGAAGCTGCAGAACCCCGATCCGGCGATGACAGTGCAGCTTCCGCTCGCCGTGGTGGCGGTCTTCCTGCTGCGCGGACTGGGCTCGTTCATGTCCGAGTACGGCATGGCGTGGACCGGCCATCGCGTCGTGTTCGACCTGCGGCGCGAGATGATCGATCGGCTGCTGTCGCTGCCGACGCCGTATTACGACGCCCAGTCGTCCGGCCGGCTGATTTCGAAGTTCACGTTCGACGCCTACCAGCTCGCCGCCGCGACCTCGTCGGCGATCACGACCGCGGTGCGCAGCGCGTTGACGATCGCCGGCACCCTCGGCCTGTTGTTCTGGCTCAACTGGAAGCTGACGCTCGTATCGATCATCATCATGCCGGCAGTCGCCGTCGTCATCCGCTATTTCAGCCGGCGGCTGCGCCGCGTGGCGCGCGACGTCCAGCAGCGCACCGGCTCGATGAGCCACGTGCTGGAGGAGATCGTCGGCGCGCAGCGCGTCGTCAAGATCTTCGGCGGCCAGGTGTACGAGCGGGCGCGCGCCGTCGCAGGCGCGAACAGGCTGCGCCAGTCGATGAGCAAGCAGTCATCGGCAAGCGCCGCCAGCTCGCCGTTCCTGCAGTTCGTCGGCGCCTGCGCGGTCGGCTTCATCGTCTACCTTGCGCTGAAACAGAGCGAAACCGGCGGCTTCGACGCCGCGCGCTTCACCTCCTACGTGATCGCCTTGCTGACCCTGCTCGACCGGCTGCGGTCGATGTCGGGCGTCAATGCCAACATCCAGCGCGGGCTCGCGGCGGCCGAAAGCATCTTCGGCCTGATCGACGAACAACCGGAGGCCGACCATGGCACCGTCGAAATCGCGCGGCTGCGCGGCGAGCTCAAGTTCGAGCGCGTGTCGTCGCGCTACGCCGGTGCGGACAAGGATGCGCTGGAGGACGTGAGCCTCGACGATCGCTCCCGGCGAAAGCGTGGCGCTGGTCGGGCCGTCGGGCAGCGGCAAGACCTCGCTGATCAATCTGATCCCGCGCTTTTATCAACCGAGCGGAGGCCGCATCCTGCTCGACGGCCACGACATCGACCAATTGACCCTGGCCAATCTGCGCAGCCACCTGGCGCTGGTCAGCCAGGAGGTGACACTGTTCGATGACACCGTCGCCGCGAACATCGCCTATGGCGCGATGACTGGCGCATCGCGCGAGGCGATCGAAAAAGCGGCGCTCGCCGCGCATGCGCTGGACTTCATCCGCGAGCTGCCCGACGGCTTCGAGACGCTGGTCGGCGAGAACGGCTTGCGCCTGTCCGGCGGACAGCGGCAGCGGCTGGCCATCGCGCGCGCCATCCTCAAAAACGCGCCCATCCTGATCCTCGACGAGGCGACGTCCGCCCTCGACTCCGAATCCGAGCGCCATGTCCAGGCGGCGATGGACGCGCTGATGCGCGGTCGCACGACCATCGTCATCGCGCATCGCCTGTCGACGATCGAGCGCGTCGACCGCATCGTCGTGCTCGACGCCGGCCGCGTCGTCGAGCAAGGCACGCATGCCGAGCTGCTCGCGCGCGGCGGTCTTTACGCCAAGCTGCACCGGATCCAGTTTTCGGCGGCGGCCCCGGTCGCAGGCTAAGGCCTGAAGCGCAGTGCACATCCTTCATACCGAGGCCTCGCTCGGCTGGGGTGGACAGGAATTCGCATCCTGACCGAAGCCGCCGGAATGATCGCTCGCGGCCATCGCGTCGAGATCGTCTGCCCGCGTGAGGCGCGGATCTTCGCCGAGGCCGCGCGCTTCGGCGTGCCGGTGACCGCGCTGCCGATCGGGCGCAAGCGCCCGCGCGGCATCCTGGCGCTGCGCCGCTTCCTCGCCGCGCGCCAGATCGACGCGATCAACGCGCACAGCTCGACCGATGCCTGGCTCGCGGCGCTCGCCGGCCCGCTCGCTGTCCCGGTCTCCGCCGCTGGTGCGGACCCGGCACATCTCCGCGCCGGTTCCGCGCGACGCGATGACGCGATGGCTGTACACCAGGGCGACCGCCGAGATCGTCACCACCGGAGAAGCGATACGCACGCAGCTGATCCGCGACGTCGGCGTGGCGCCCTCGCGCGTCAGCTCGATTCCGACCGGCATCGATCCGGCACGCTTCGCCCCGGCCGATCGCGACGCTGCGCGGCGCTCGCTCGGACTGCCGGCGGGCGTGCCGCTGATCGGCATCGTCGCGACCTTGCGCAGCTGGAAAGGGCATCGCATCCTGATCGAGGCGATGAGCTCTGCTCGCGCATCGCGACGCACAGCTCGTGATCGTGGGCGACGGTCCGCAGCGCGACGCGCTCACGCGCACAGATCGGCGCGCTGGGGTTGGACGTCGCGCGTGCGGCTCGCTGGCAACCAGGACGACGTCGCGCGCTGGCTAGCCGCGTTCGACGTTTTCGCGCTGCCCTCGTACGCGAACGAAGGCGTGCCGCAGGCGCTGCTGCAGGCGATGCTGATCGGCGTTGCCCTGCGTGACCACCGACGCGGGCGCGATCGGCGAGGCGGCGATCGCCGATCACACGGCGATCGTCGTCGCCAAGGAAAACGCCATCGCGCTGGCGGCGGGCATCGACCGCGTCCTCGGCGATCCGGCGCTGGCGCAGCGCATCGCTGCGGCCGGCAGAGCGCGCGTGCTGGGCAGATTCGGCCTCGCCGCGATGCTCGATCGCATGGAAGCCGTATTTCAGCGCGCGATCGACGGCCATGCCGACGAGTAGCAGCGGCCATCGTTTTGCCGGGCGGGCGCGCGTCGTCGTTCGCGCGCTGGCCCGGCGTGTCCCGACACTGGGCCGGCGCAACGCGCCGCGCGAGCCGCGACGGATCCTGGTCGCGCACCATCTGCTGCTCGGCGATACGCTGATGCTCACCTCGCTCGTCGCCAAGCTCCGCGCCCGGCATCCGGCGGCCGACATCGTCATGGCGCTGCCCGAGCCTTACGCAGCGCTCTACCAGTCCGCGCCATACGGCGTCCGCGCCGTCGGCTGGAATCCGCGGATGCCGTCGCGTTCGCCGCTGTGGCGCGAGCGCGGATTCGACCTGGCTTTCGTTCCCGGCGACAACCGAGTGAGCTGGCTGGCGCAGGCGCTCGGCAGCCGCTGGATCGTCGGCTTCGGCGGCGACCGGCCCGCGCGCAAGAGCTGGCCGTTCGACGAGCTGCACCGCTATCCCGACGAGCCCGCGGCGTGGACCGATCATGGTCGCGGCACTGGCCGATGGGCCGCCGCCGGCGCCATACGCCAGGCGCGACTGGAACGATCCTGCCGCCGCTCCGTTCGAATTGCCGCGCGGGCGCTACGCGGTGCTGCACGTCGGCGCAAGCACGCCTCTCAAGCGCTGGGAGCCGGACAAGTGGCGCGCGCTCGCGGCATGGCTCGCCGCGCGCGGCGTCGAGCCGGTCTGGTCTGCGGGTCGCGGCGAAGAGGCGATCGTGCGCGAATGCGATCCGGACGCCGAGCATCGCTCGTACGCTGGCGCGCTTTCCTTGCCGCAGCTGTGGCGGCTGCTCGCCGACGCGGCGCTGCTGGTCGCGCCCGATACCGGCGTCGCCCACCTCGGTCGGGTAGTCTTTGTTCCGACGGTCGCGCTGTTCGGCCCGGGATCGGCGTTGATCAGCGGCGCCGGCCTATTCTGGCGCGACGCACCGTTTCGCGCGGTGACCGTCGATCCGTTCCCCTGCCGCGATCAGCAGGTATTGTTCAAGCGCGAGATCGCGTGGGTGCGCCGCTGCGGACGCGGACTCGACGAATGTCCGCGCCCGCGCTGCATGGAGGCGATCGACCTGGGAGAGAGTTGCGCCGCGATCGCCGATCTGGGTGTGGTGGACGCGTAAACGTAACTGAGCACAGCTGAGCGCGCCTGATCGCGCTCGATCGAAAGCGACGGCGATCAGCCGCGACGCCGCGCGAACAGCGGCACGGCGCCGGCCAGTTGGACCGGCACCTCGCCCGGCAGCGCGTACTCCGGAATCCATGTCTTGAGCCACGCACGGACTTCGGCGTCGCCGGCGGCCCGGTCGCGCTCGAGCCAGCTGACCA
This sequence comes from uncultured beta proteobacterium, assembly GCA_963697485.1. GTDB lineage: Bacteria > Pseudomonadota > Gammaproteobacteria > Burkholderiales > Casimicrobiaceae > PALSA-1003. The sequence goes on along the minus strand of CAVOOD010000002.1, from coordinate 61,561 downwards.
TCTCTCCGACGGCCTCGCGATGTCCGGGCAGCGCCTGCGCGATCCGCAATTTCGGATGCGGCGTCGGCAGCGTGGTCTCGCCGGACGCCAGCGGCTCCTCATAGAGTTTTTCGCCGGGCCGCAACCCGGTGAATACCACGCGGATCTGGTCCGGATCGCCGCCGGAAAGACGGATCATGTCGCGGGCGAGATCGACGATCTTGACCGGCTCGCCCATGTCGAGCACCAGCACTTCGCCGCCGCGTCCCATCAACCCGGCCTGCAGCAACAGCTGGGTCGCCTCGGAGAGCGACATGAAGTAACGGGTGATCTCCGGATGCGTCACGGTAACCGGACCGCCGCGCGCGATCTGCTCCCTGAATCTCGGAATCACGCTGCCCGCGCTGCCGAAGACATTGCCGAAGCGGACGATGACGAACTGGGTGGCTCCGTTCTGCAGGCTCTGGCAGATCATCTCGGCCAGCCGCTTCGAGGCGCCCATCACATTGGTCGGATTGACCGCCTTGTCGGTCGAGACCAGCACGAATTTCTCGACTTTCGCCGCGGCCGCGGCGCGCGCCAGCATCCACGTGCCGTAGGCGTTGTTGCGCACCGCCTGCCAGGCGTTGGTTTCTTCCATCAGCGGCACGTGCTTGTACGCCGCGGCATGAAAGATGACGCTCGGACGCTCGCGCGTCAGCACCTGCTCGACCAGCGACCGGTGCTTGACGTCGCCGACCAGCGTGGCCAGCGGCAGGTCCGGAAACTCGTCCTGCAGCGTCTGCTGGATCTGATAGAGCGCGTACTCCGACAGGTCGAGCAGCACCAGACGCAGCGGCCGGAATCGGGCGATCTGCCGGCAGAGCTCCGCGCCGATCGAGCCGCCGGCGCCGGTGACCATGACGACGCGGCCGCCGATCCAGTCGCTCAGGCCCGCGCTGTCGAGCACGACCGGGTCGCGCGCCAGGATGTCGTCGAGCTCGACGTGGCGGATCGTCGTCAGCTGCGAGCGGCCGCTGATCAGGTCGTCGTACGAAGGAACCGTCAGCGCCTCGACCCCTGCCGCTGCGCAGAGCTCGGCGACGCGCCGGCGCACGCCGTGCGCAGCGGCCGGTAGCGCGATGATGACCGTGCGCACGCCGAAACGCTTGACCCAGAGCGGAAGCTCGGCGATCGGCCCCAGCACGCTGATGTTGCGCAGCAGGCGGCCCTGCTTGCCCGGATCGTCGTCGAGCAGTCCGACGACGCGCCATTGGCGGCTGTGCGCGAGCTCCTTGGTCAGCCGCGCCCCCGCCTCGCCGGCGCCGAGGATCAGCACCGGCTCGCCCAGCGCCGCCAGCGGGCTGTACAGCCGGTGCTCCTTCCAGATGCGGTAGGCGAAGCGGCTGCCCGCCATCAGGAAGATCAGGATCAGCGGATAGAGGATCAGCACGCTGCGCGGCACGACGGCCGTCAGGCGCAGCATGACCAGCACGACCGGGATCGCCACCGCGCCGAGCGCCACCGCGAGCACGATCCGCTGCAGGTCGGGAACGCTGGCGAAACGCCACAGGCCGCGGTACAGGCCGAAGGCGAGAAAGATGCCGGCCTGTAGCGGAAGGACCCAGGCGAGCGTGCGAGTCATGTCGGAGAGTTGAGGCTGGTGCAGGTCGAGATTGAAGCGCAGCCAGTACAGCCCGGTCCACGCGATCGCCGCCGCGACGACGTCGTGGGCAAACGCCAGCAGTGCTCGCCAGTTAGCGCTTACTGTCACGCAATCCGCCGATTCTGCTGCGCCATTGATGCGCTACCGAGCCGAACAGCAGGGTCAGGACCGCGCGCCAGACGGCCAGCAGGTACCAGCCCGGCCTGCGGCGCGCGGGTCAGCGCGGCCAGCGCCGAGACCGCCGCGCCGATCATCAGCGCAGCGTAGAGCGCCAGCGTGCCGGCATGGCCCAATCCCAGTTGCACCAGCCGCTGGTAGCTGTGGTCGCGGTGAGCCTGCCAGACCCGCTCGCCGCCCAGCAGCCGCCGCACCAAGGTCGAGCTGGCATCCGCGATAAAAGGCAGGAAAACGAGCAGCGGAAACCACGCCGGCCACCATCCCTGCCGCCAGCCGTCGATGCCGAACACGGCGGCCAGGAAGCCCAGAGGCACCGAACCGGCGTCGCCCAGGAAAATGCGCGCCGGCGGCCAGTTGACCAGCAGAAACGGGACCGTCGCCGCCGCGAGCGCAAGCAAGGTCGGCGCACGGTCGCTTCCGGCCCAGGAAGCCGCCAGCGCATAGGCGCCGAATCCGACGACGGTCATCGTGCCGGCAAGCCCATCGCTGCCATCCATGAAATTGTACAAATTGGCCATCCAGACAATCGCGACGATCATCGTCGCCGCAACGATCAAATCGGGCATCGGCGCCGCAAGCCACAGCCAGGCGATCGCCGCCGCCAAGCTGTACGAACAGTCGCAAGCGGCGCAGGTATGCCGCGGCGGTCGTCGAAAAACGAAACGATGACGATCGCGGCGAGCGGCAACAGCCAGGGTTGCGCCTCCGGGAGCCAGACGATGCCCGCGCACCAACCGATCCAGATGGCGAGACCGCCGCCGCGCGGAACGACGCCACGATGCAGCGAGCGTGCGTTCGGTCGGTCGAACGGCAAACCGCCGGCGCGGCCGAGCAAGCGAAGCGCAATTCCGGACACGACGGCGGCGATCAACGCGGGCAACAGCATCGACATTTGCTGCCGTTCGCGCGAAAACGGTCCGGATCGCGAAATCCGGCCGCCAAGCCGTTGTTTGCACCCATTTTTTGCCCGCCTCGCGCGCCAAACGCCGCAACGGCGGCGGAGCGTGAATTATACGCGCTCGCACGCTCGGGCGGCGCTCTCTCCAAAAGGCATTCCTTGTTGCAATTAAGCAACAGGATTGACGGGAGTTTTGGGGCCTTGGGGTTTTAGCTTGCCTTGCGAATCACGCGTTTGGCACAATTGGGACAACTTCTCCGTTGCTCCTGAGAAGGTTCCGGTGGCAGGCGCAATCGCAATCCTTGCCAATCTTATCGTTAGAGGAGAGATTCCATGAATAAGAAACTCGTCGCTCTCGCCGTGGCCGGCGCATTTGCGCTGCCGCTCGCGGCAGAAGCGCAAACCGGCGCACAGGTGACCCTGTACGGCCGTGCCAATATGGACCTCGAATTCGTCAAGGCCTCGGGCCCCGGCGATCCCAGTGGCAACACATCGACCGTGACTCGCGTGGCCAGCAACTCGTCCCGCTTTGGTCTGCGCGGCACCGAGGCGCTGGGCGGCGGACTGACCGCATTCTTCCAGGTTGAGAACTCGGTCGCCTGGGACGGCAACCCGAACGCCAGCGGCACCGCCAGCGCCAGCACGATCGCCAATCGCGAAACCTTCGCCGGCCTGCAGGGCAGCTACGGCCAGATCTGGCTGGGCCGCTCGCTCTCGCCGTATGACGACACGACGCCGATCTGGGCGGCCGGCTTCAACTACAACACCGGCGTGTTCAATACGTCGAGCCTGTGGGCGAACAACTCGAATGCGCCGCAGGAAGCGATCGGCGGGTATGACGACCGTTACAGCAACAGCATCCGCTGGAACAGCCCGACCTGGTCCGGCTTCACCGCGGAAGTCCAGACTCGCGACCAGAGAGAACACCGGTCACAGCTGGGCGTTCATGCCGGGTCTTTTCTACAACAATGGCCCGATCCAGGCCGGCGCGACCTATTCGCGGCATGACAAGTTCCGCTGCTACAACGCGGCGGGAACGCATAAGCGCCGTGCGGAGGCGCGCCGTACGGCCGGATTCGCCGCCACGGACGACGCGTTCACGATCGCGGGCAGCTACGACTTTGGCGTGGCCAGAGTCGCGCTGATGTACGAGCACCTGAAGTACGAAACACCGACCGGCGACCTGAAGCGCGACATGTGGGGCATTTCCAGCACGATCCCGATGGGCGGCGGCTATTGGTACCTCTACTACGGCAGAGCGGGCGACGGCAAGGGCGGCGCGTCCGACAGCGAATCGCGCATCAACTCGCTGGTTCACGGCTCGGATTCCGCTTCGAGCAACTTCGAAATCGCCTACCGTTACGACCTGTCGAAGCGCACCAGCGTGAACGTCGGCTACGTGATGATTCGCAACGATCGCGCGCGCGACCTACTCGTTCAACGTCAACGGGTATGCGGTTGCCCCTGGCGGCGACCCGAGCGCCTTCGTGCTGGGTTTCATCCACAATTTCTAATCGGTCTCCAGCAACGATTATTCAGCGTAACTGGCTTTAAAGTGATCACTCGGGCGTCCTCTGGACGCCCGTTTTTTTTCCGCGCCGGGCGCGATATGCTGTTGCGCAAACCCACGGTGCGCCCTGCCCCCTATGCCTGATGTCATCGACCAGCTGATCGTCGGATTCGACCGCGCCTTGCGAACGCTGTCGGGAACGGCGTCTGCGGCGCGGCCCAATCCGGCCGGCGCCATCGCCGCCGCCGAGCTGACTCCCGAAGAGCGCCGGCACGCGGCGGGCCTGATGCGGGTCAACCACACCGGCGAAGTCTGCGCGCAGGCGCTCTATCAGGCGCAGGCGCTGGTGGCGCGCGATCCGGAAGTCAGGCAGTGCTTCGCCGCGGCCGCGCGCGAGGAGGAAGATCACCTCGCATGGACGCAGCAGCGGCTGTCCGAGCTCGGCGACCGGACGAGCCTCGCCAACCCGCTCTGGTACGCGGGATCGTTCGCGATCGGACTGGCCGCCGGACTGGCCGGCGACCGCAGCAATCTCGGCTTCGTCGTCGAGACCGAGCGTCAGGTCGAGGAGCATCTGTCCTCGCACATCGATCGCCTGCCTGCCGGCGATTCGCGCAGCCGCGCAATCGTCGCCGCGATGCGCGACGACGAGATCCGGCATGGCATGGCGGCGAGCGTCGCCGGCGCACACACGCTTCCATTGCCGGTTCGGGCATTGATGCGTGCGACCGCAAAGCTGATGACGCTCACCGCCTATCGCATCTGAATCGGGTTCCGAGTTCCCTGCGGTACACTTCGATCATTTGTTTCGTCTGCGGAAAGACATGGTGATCGACGCGGCGATGCGTGCGCAGATCGGAGAGCGCCTTGCGTGATCGCCGGGTGCTGTTGCTGCTGATCGCGGGCCTCGTGCTATCGCCGCTCGCCCAGGCGCAATTTCTCAACGTCAGCCTGTACGGCAACCTGAATCTCGACGTCGAGCTGGTCAACGGGACGCAAAGCGATGGCAGCAACCCGTCGATCGTCCGCGTGTCGAGCAACTCGTCCCGCTTCGGTTTGCGCGGCCATGAATACCTCGGGCGGGGCCAGGTCGCGATCTTCCAGCTCGAATCGTCGATCCTCGGCGACACCGGCGACATGCGGCTTGCCTCGCGCGAAACCTATGTCGGTCTTCAGGGCGACTGGGGCACGATGAAGCTTGGCAATTTCCTGACCCCTTACGACGACATCCACACGATATTCGGCAATACCCCCACCTTGACAACGTCGATCCTTTCGACCGCGGCCCTATGGGCGCAAGGCGCATTGACCAAGAACGAGGGGGGATTCGACGCGCGGCTCGGCAACTCGATCCGCTACGAGACGCCGCCGCTCCAGGGCTTTTCCGCCGCGCTGCAGTTCGCCACCAGAGATACGTCCAGGCGATCCGAATGGGGACGACAACGGCGACAACCTGTCGGAGCTGCGCCACGCGAACGTCCTGTCCGACAGGCGCGTTCTACAGCAGCGGACCGCTCGATCTGGGCATCGCCTACGAGCGCAATTATCGGATACGGCCGACCGGCCCTACCGACGACGCGCTGTCGATCACCGGCGGCTACGATTTCGGTACGATAGCCAGCAACGTCGGCCTGCGCGTCGCCGCCGTGTACGAGCGGCTGAGGTACGACACGCCGACGGGCAGCCTCACGCGCGACTTCTACGGACTGTCGGGCACGCTCGCGGTCGGCGATGGCAACTTCTATGCGTTCTGGGGCAAGGCCGCCGACGGCAAGGGCAGCGCGGTCGACGGCACGACGATCGGAGCGCTGGTCAAAGGTCGCGGACACGTCGAGCCAGCAATGGGAGCTGTCGTACAGCTACAACCTGTCGCTGCGCACGATGCTCTACGGCGGCTGGGTGAAGATCGACAACCGCCCGAACGCCGCCTACACGTTCAACATCAACCCCTACCCTGTCGCACCGGGTGCCCGGCCCAGCGGGATCGTGCTGGGGATCGCGCATTTCTTCTGAGTCGGCGTCGCGATTCGCTTACCGGGGCCGCTCGCTGGGTTCCCGTTCTGCGCCGTCGTTAGTCCTTTTCCCAGACCCGCAAGGCGTCGAGTCGCGCGGTCCTGATCCGCTGCGGCAGCTCGGGCGCATCGGGATGCGCTGCGGCAATGGCGCCGGCATCGACCCCGCGCACGACCGCGAGCGCCGCACGAAGCCGCTGCGCCGGCGCATAGCTTTCGCCTGCGCGGCCGGGGCGGGACAGCGCGTCGGCGGCGCAGGCGCGCAACAGGCCGTCGAGGCGTTCGGGCCGACGCAACGCATCGGCCGCGAGCAGCAGGTCGAGCAAGGTCGCCGCGCGAAGCTCGTTGCGCGCGATGCACGTCGCCGTGATAGCGGGCGACCAGGCGCGCGAGCTCACCGCAGTCGGCCGGGACGCGCAAGCGCTCGCTCAAGTGCTGCGCCAGAGCGACGCTGCGTGCCTCGTGCGCGATGTGTCGCGGCCAGTCCGCGCGATCGCGTCGTCGCCTTGCCCGAGATCGTGCGCAAGCACCGCGTAGCGCACCGCAGCGAGTCGCCGGCGGCTGCGGAGAAATCCAGCGCCTGCATCAGGTGCACGCCGGTGTCGAGCTCCGGGTGATGCAGCGGAGGCTGCGGCACGCCGAACAGCGCATCGACTTCGGGCAGCAGTTGTCCCAGCGCGCCGCAGCGGCGCAGGACCTCGAAAAACAGCGACGGCCGCGCTTCCATCAGCGCCTTGGCGAGCTCCTGCCAGACGCGCTCGGCGGTCAGCGTCGACAGCTCGCCGCCGGCGGCGATTTCGCGCATCAGCGCTTCGGTCTCCGGTGCGACGCTGAAGCCGAACCGCGCCGCGAAGCGCGCGACGCGCAGCACGCGCAGCGGATCCTCGGCGAATGCCGGGCTGACGTGGCGCAGGATGCCGGCGCGCAAGTCGGCGACCCCGCCGTGCGGATCGATCAGCGCGCCCGTCGTCGTCGCGCGCGATCGCGTTGATCGTCAGGTCGCGCCGCGCGAGATCCGCTTCGAGCGTCACGTCGGGCGTCGTATGAAAGACGAAGCCGCGATAGCCACGGCCGCTCTTGCGCTCGGTCCGCGCCAGCGCGTACTCGTCGTTCGTCTGCGGATGCAGGAAGACGGGAAAGTCGCTGCCGACCGGACGGTAGCCTGCCGCGACCATCTGTTCGGGCGTAGCGCCGACGACGACGAAATCGCGATCGGCGACGGCGCGGCCGAGAAGCTCGTCGCGCACCGAGCCGCCGACACGGTAAGCCTTCACGATTCTCAGGCGCCGCGATGCGAGCGGATGCGGCCGTAGCGGCTTGTCGGCGCGGCGGCCGCGATGTACGTCGGCGCGATCGCCTCGAGCGCGACAGGAGGTCCGCCGAGCAGCGGCGGAAACGGGCAGTCGCAGACACTGTCGCGCTGCATCGAAGCCAGATTGTCGCGGCTCATCAGCTTGCCGGGCAGCCGTTCGAGCACGCTCGCCTGGAGCTTCGAAAGGCCCGGCCCGAGCGCGACGATCGGCCGCCGGTAGCCGGTCAGCTCGCCGACGTACGCGACCAGCTCGCGCAGCGTGTAGACCTTCGGGCCGCACAGCGGATAGCGCTGGCCGTGAGTCGCGTCGTCGCCGAGCGCGCGCACATAGGCGTTCGCCACGTCGTCGACCGCCACCGGCTGGAAGCGCGCCTCGGCGCAGGCCAGCGCGATCACCGGCAGCAGATGCTGCAGCTTGGCGAACAGGTTGAGAAACGAATCCTCGCGCCCGACGATGATCGACGGCTGGAAGATCGTCCATTGCAGGCCGGATGCGGCGACCAGCGCCTCGGCTTCGCCTTTGCTGCGCAGGTACCGGCTCGGCCCTTGCGGGTCCGCGTTCAGCGCGCTCATGTGCAGCAGGCGCGGAACGGCGCCGTCGCGGCACGCGGCGATCAGCTTGCGAGGCAGATCGACGTGAACCCGATCGAAATCGCCGGGCCGCGATTCGTTGAGGATGCCGACCAGGTTGACCGCCGCCGCGGCGCCGCGAACCAGGCGCGCGAGCACCGAGGGGTCGTGCACGTCGGCCTCGATGACGTCGACCGTCGGCAAGAGAATCAGGTGCCTGGCGCGCTCGCGGCTGCGGGTGGGAACGACGACGCGGTTGCCGTCGGCGACCAGGCGCGAGACCAGATGGCGGCCGACAAAGCCGCTGCCGCCGAGGACGACGATAGCCCCGCCGTTCATGGCAACGCGGGGCGATCGGCGGCAGCCACCGGCGAGCCCGCCGTCGTGCCGCGCGGCGTGACCATGCCGAGTCGATCGGTGAGCGTGACATAGGGCAGCCCGAGCTGCGCCTGGTAGAACATCGCGTTGGCCATCACTTTCTTGACGTAGTCGCGCGTCTCGTTGAACGGGATCGTCTCGGCGTAGATCGCTCCCTCGAGCGGCTCGGCGCCGCGCCAGCTCTGCGCGCGCCCCGGTCCGGCGTTGTACGCCGCGGTCGCGAGCACCGGCAGACCGTCGAGCCGGTCGAGCACATGGCGAAGATAGTAGGTGCCGAAGCGGGCATTGATCTCGGGCTCTCCAAGCTGCGCGATCCGATAGTCGCTGCGATGGGTCTGCTGGGCGATCCAGCGTGCGGTCGGCGCCATCAGTTGCATCAGGCCGATCGCGCCCGCGCTGGAGACGACGTCGGCGGCAAAGCGGCTTTCCTGCCGCGTGAGACCGAACACCCAGGCCTCGTCGAGCCCCATTTCGCGCACCGCCGCGCCGATCGCCTCACGGTAAGGCGTCTGGTAGCGCAAGCCGAAGTCGTGCCGTCGTTGCGTACGGTCCGCGGTGTTGATCGAGCGATCGTACAAGCCGTTCCGGCGCGCGAACTCGCTGGCGAGCAAGAGCGACCGGTCGTCGATGCCGCGAACGACATATGTCCATTCGCGCTGCGCCTCGGGACGCATGCCGAGCGCAGCTAGGCGAAGCACGCGCTGGACGGCGGGACGTGCGCCGAACGCGGCCAGCGCTTCGTCGTCGATCGGCAGAGGCTCGCTGACCGGCATGATCGAAGCTCCGATCGCGTCCGCGGCGAGAAAGCCGTAGAAATGCGGCTCGGCGGCCAGGCTGCCGAACAGCCGGAGCGAGTCCTCCTTGCGCGATTGCGCCTCGAACGCTCGCGCCTTCCAGTAGCGCCACGCTGGCTCCTGCGCCTGAGCTTCCGGCATCGCGTCGATGGCGCGAGCGACATCGTGCCAGGCAAGCGCGCGCAGCGCAGCGCGCACGCGCCACTCGCGCTGCGCCTCGTTCAGCGGAGCGTCACCGACTTCGCGATACCAGGCGTTGGCTTCGGGCAGCAGCTGCCTCGCTGCGTTGTATGCGACCAGCAGATTGCCGTAGCGCCGGTCGGCCTCGGGCAGGCGGGCGCGCCAGCGCACCCAGGCGCGATGCGCGGCATCGGCGTCGCCTCTCGCGACCCGGTCGAGTGCGTACAGCGCGATCTCGCGGCCGCTGCGCGAGCCGAAGCGGAACTCGCCTTTGGCCAGCGCGGGCCCGGAATTGCGCTCGACGCGATCGTAGTCGGCGGCCGCCGGGCGGTCGCTGGCCGGAAGCTCGCCGACGAGCCGCGCCGCGAGCCGAAAATTGCCCGCCTCGTGCGCCAGCCGGAAGCGGCTCCAGATGTCGTCCGGAGCTGATCCGGCCCATCGCCTCCAGTTCCGCAAACAGCGGCTGGCACGACTCGGGCTGGTCGCGGCCGCTGAACCAGTATTGCCGCGCGTCCGCCAATGCTCCTTCGCGATTCGCCTCGCGGCGCCACTGCAGAGCGAAGCATGCGAGTTCGACATCTTCGCCGTTGCGCTTCGGATAGTCGGCGGCGAACTCGCTCCAGAGCGCACGCTTGCCAAGCGACTTCAGCCATTCGCCGCGCAGCGTGTCGGCCAGCGGCGTGCCGTCGTTGCGGTCGAGAAACGAGCGCACGCGCTCGGGCGTTGCATCGTCGAGCCTCAGGCGCAACTGCCAATAGGCGACGTAGGCCTCGAGCAAATGGCCTTTTGCCCGAGGCGCGATCCGGTCCAGCGCCGCGGCATCGTTGACCAGAAACGCGTCGCGCGCAGCAAGGAAATCGGCGTCGGTCGGCTCGGCGCGCGAGAGCGACGGCGAAGACGCCGAGGGCGATGAACGCCAGACAGCGCAGAGTCGGTCCCGGAGTAGGCGATATGAGCATCAGCGCGATTATCGCCTATTGTCGAGCTTCGTCGACGGTCCGATGCCCGACGCGGCGTCGTCAAGGCGCGCCGCGGCCGATGGTAAAATCATCGCCTGCCGGTAGCGGCCCGCCACGAAGCGATAGGACAACAGATGGCTCGACAGCAAAAGTCCGTTCAGGTCGGCGTGGTCATGGGCAGCCAAAGCGATTGGGACGTGATGCAGCATGCGGTAGCGCAGCTCGCCGCATTCGGCGTCGCCTATGAAGCCAAGGTCGTGTCCGCTCACCGCACGCCCGACGCGATGTTCGCCTATGCCAGCGGCGCGGCGGCGCGCGGGCTGGCGTGCATCATCGCCGGCGCCGGCGGCGCTGCGCACCTGCCGGGAATGCTCGCCGCCAAGACGACGCTGCCGGTGCTCGGCGTCCCGATACCGACGCGGCATCTGAACGGCGAGGATTCGCTGCTTTCCATCGTGCAGATGCCCAAGGGCGTGCCGGTGGCGACGTTCGCGATCGGCGAAGCGGGTGCTGCGAACGCGGCGCTGTTCGCCGTCGCGATGCTCGCGCGCGGCAACGCCGCGCTTGCCAAAAAGCTCGCCGATTTCCGCGCCGCGCAAACCACCGCCACAGCGGCGATGAAGCTGCCGCCGAAGCTCCGCCCGAAGTGATCGCCCCGGGCTCATGGCTCGGGTTGCTCGGTGGAGGACAGCTGGGCAGGATGTTCTGCATGGCCGCGCAGAGCATGGGCTATCGCGTCGCCGTGCTCGATCCCGGCGACGAGAGCCCGGCGGGATCGGTCGCCGACCGGCACATCCGCGCCCACTACGCCGATCGACACGGTCTGGCCACGCTCGCCGAGCTGGTCGAAGCGGCCACTACCGAGTTCGAGAACGTTCCGGCCGCGAGCCTCGAATATCTCGGACGCCGCGCCCGTGTCACGCCGTCGGCCGACAGCGTCGCCATTGCGCAGGACCGCGATCCGCGAAAAGCAGTTCCTCGCGAGCAACGGTTTCGCGGTGGCGCCGTTCGCCGTCCTGGCGACCGAGGCCGACGCGCGAACGATCGATCCGGCGCTGCTGCCGGGCATCGTCAAGAGCGCGCGCTTCGGCTACGACGGCAAAGGTCAGATTCGCGTCGATATGGCGCGGCGGCGTCCCGGCAGCGTTCGCCGCGATGGGTGCCGCCCCGTGCGTGCTCGAACGCCTGGTCCCGTTGACGCTGCGAGCTGTCGGTGATCGTCGCGCGCAACGACCGAGGCGACGCGGTGACCTGGCCGGTCGCCGAAAACCGCCATCGCGACGGCATCCTGGACTCGACGATAGCTGCCGGCTCGCATCGCGCCCGCGCTTGCGTCCGAAGTCCGGGACATCGCGCTCAAGGTCGCCGCCGCGCTCGATTACCGCGGCGTCTTGTGCGTCGAGCTTTTTGTCGTCGCCGGAGGCGGCCTGCTGATCAACGAAATCGCGCCGCGTCCGCACAACAGCGGGCACTACACGATCGACGCCTGCGTCACCTCGCAATTCGAGCAGCAGGTGCGCATTCTGGCCGACCTGCCGCTCGGCGACACCCGCGCGCACGGGCCGGCGGTCATGATCAACCTGCTCGGCGACATCTGGTTCGACGCACCGGCCGGCGCGCCGGACGCGGGTCGCCGTGAGCCCGATTGGCGCGCAGTGCTCGAAGTCCCCGAGGCCAAGCTGCACCTGTACGGCAAGGACGAAGCGCGCCGCGGGCGGAAGATGGGACACGTGACCTGCGTCGCACCGACACTCGATCAGGCGCTGGCTGCGGCTCGCGCGATCCGGCGACAGCTTCGAATCCCCGACGATGGTGAGGCATGAGCGAGGCGGAAGCTTCAAGACCCGAAGGGCCGTCGCCGAGCGATTGCCTGGAGGCCGACGCGTCGCCAATAGACCTGCGACGTTCGGCGAAGGAGGCCGAGGCGTGACCGCGCCGCTCGATGGTGTGCGCGTGCTCGACCTTTCGCGACTGCTGCCCGGTCCGGTGTGCACGCTGCATCTGGCCGACCTCGGCGCCGACGTCGTCAAGGTCGAGGATACCGGGCGCCGGCGACTACGCGCGGTCGCTGGGCCTCGCCCCGACCGGCGACGGACGCGCTCCGTCGGACGCGCCGTCGGCGTTCTTCCGCATGGTCAATCGCAACAAGCGCAGCCTTGCGCTGGACCTGAAGGCCTCTGCCGGCCGCGATGCGTTCCTTCGGCTTGCGCGACGTGCCGACGTGATCGTCGAGAGCTTCCGTCCGGGCGTGGTCGACAGGCTCGGTGTCGGCTATGCGGCGGTGGCGGCGCTCAATCCACGGATCGTCTACTGCTCGATCACCGGTTACGGCCAGACCGGGCCGTATCGGGATCGGCCCGGCCATGACATCAACTATCTGGGCTACGCCGGTGTCCTCGACCAGACCGGCGTAAGCGGCGGGCCGCCGGCGCTGTCGAATCTGCAGGTCGCCGACCTGCTGGGCGGCGCAATGAACGCGTCGACCGGCATTCTCGCCGCGCTGTTCGGCGCGTCGCGCACCGGCAAGGGCGCGCACGTCGACATAGCGATGACGGAAGGGTCGCTGGCGCACAACATCTTTGCGCTGCACGCGATCGAGACGCTCGGGCACGCCCAGGCGCGCGGGGAGGACCTCCTGACCGGCGGCGTGCCCTGCTACGGCGTCTATGCGACGCAGGACGGTCGGCATCTTGCCGTGGGCGCGCTGGAGGGCAAATTCTGGCGCGCACTGTGCGAGGCGCTCGATCGTCCCGGACCTCGTCGCCGGACAGCTCGCGACCGGGCGCGCCGGGGCAGCGGTGCGGCAGCAGCTGGCGGCGATTTTCGCGCAGCAAACGCAGGCGCACTGGAGCGAACGGCTCGCGAACATCGAGTGCTGCGTCACGCCGGTGCTGTCGCTCGACGAGGCGCTCGCCGATCCTCAGGTCCGCGCGCGCGACATGGTCGTCACCGGCGCCGACGGCATCCGGCAATACGCGCCGCCGTTTCGACTGTCCAGCCACGCGTTCGCGATCGCGCGCCCCGCGCCCGCTCAAGGCGAGCATTCGGCCGAGATCCTGCGCGAAGCCGGCTTCAGCGCCGAGGAAATCAGCTCGCTCGCGCGACAGCGGCACCATTCCTGAGCCTCGCCTCGCCGGTTGAGCACGGCCTGGCGCTCTTTTCGGCCATAGAAATCAACGTTAGTCGAGGTTTCCGGCGATAGCGCCGCGCCGCTATGTTGGCCAGCGCACCGTCCGCCGCTCCGATCGAGCGTACAAAGGAGGCTGCTCAATCGGATTCACAGGGACCTCCAATGATCAAGAAAGTACTTTTTGTCAGCATGATGGCCGCATCGGTCGGGCGGTATTGCACTACCGGCTGCCGCCGCCGTTTATGTCCAGGTCGGACCGCCGGAAATGCGCATCGAGGCCGTGCCGGCACCCCGCGTCGGCTATGTCTGGGCGCCCGGCTACTGGAACTGGCGAGGCAACCACCATGTCTGGGCCAAGGGAACGTGGGTACGCGAGCGTCCTGGTTATGCGTATCACTCCCCGAAGTGGGTGCAACGCGATGGGCGCTGGTCGCAGGAGCGCGCGAGTTGGTCGCGCGGCGATCGTGACGGCGACGGCGTACCCAATCGCGTGGACCGCCAGCCGGATAACCCGCGCCGCAACTAAAACAGACCTTCGATGCATGTGCCGGCCAGCGCGGTTGCGCTGGCCGCGTTCATTTGGCGTTCCGCTTGGCGGCTTCCCGCTCGACGCCGACCGGCAGATCGGCGACGCGAGCCATCTCCGGATCGGCAAAGCGGCAGCCCTGCGCGATGTAATCGGCGACCATCGCCGTCGCATCGGCGCCCCAGAACAGCGCGTCGCCGATTGCCAGCGTCGGCACGCCGAATACGCCGCGCGCAATCGCTTCGTCGGTATTTCTCCTGAGTGCTTCCTTGACTTCCGGCGACTCGATGCGGGCAGCCGCGTCGGGCATGTCAATTTCGGTCATCAACTCGGCCCATTCGATCGGCAGGTCGCCGAGCCTGCCGTCACGCCAGACAAAACGGAAGATGCGCCGGATGACGTCCGGGTCGGCGTCGGCAGCGACGGCAAGCCGCAACAGCGGCAGCGGATTGAACGGATGGACCGCCGGAAACTTCAATGGCACGCCGATGCGCTTGGCCTGCCAGGCGACGAATTGATAGGTGAAGCGTCGCTTGGCGGGGATTTCCGCAGGGCCCTTGTGCCCGTACGCCTTGAGCAGGCCGGCGAACAGCACCGGCCGGTAGCGCACGCGGATCGAGCGCTCGAGTTGCGGCAGCTGCTCGCATTGCAGGTACGAGAACGGCGATACGAAATCGAAATACCAGTCAGCGCTCGCCATCGCGCTTGTCCCCGGTTGCATGGCGCGCGGACATGGCCGCGTGGAACCGCACGCGTCGTATCAGAAGAGTCGCGAGCAGCGTGCGCTTCTGTTCTGCCGACAGGTCGATCCAGCCGGCGATCTCATCGAGCGTCCGGTAGCAGCCGGCGCACAGGCCGGTCCCGGCGTCGATCGTGCATACGCTGGTGCATGGCGATGCAACCTCGGCGCCGCCGGAGCGCGTCATGACTCTGCCGGCAGAGGCCGGCGCGCGTCGAGCGCGCGCGCCACGCGCGACGCCGGCGGGCGCCCGAGGAAATCGGAAATGTACCGGCCGGCGATGCGCAGGCGTGTCATGTCGACGCCGGTTTCGATGTCGAGGCCTTCGAGCAGATACAGCAGATCCTCGGTCGCGACGTTGCCGGTCGCGCCCTTGGCGTACGGGCATCCGCCGAGGCCCGCCACCGAGCTGTCGAACGTGGCGACGCCGGCTTCCATCGCAGCGTACACATTGGCGATCGCCTGGCCGTAGGTGTCGTGAAAGTGTCCAGCCAGGCTATCGACCGGGATTGCTTCGGCGACGGTCGCGATCAACCGTCCGGTCCTGCCCGGCGTCCCCGTGCCTATCGTGTCGCCGAGCGAAACCTCGTAGCAGCCCATCGCGTATAGCGCGGCCGCGACGTCGCGCACCGCCGTACGTCGCGATCTCGCCTTCGTACGGACAGTCGAGCACGCAGGAGATGTAGCCGCGCACGCGCACGCCTCGCGTCTTTGCCGCGGCGGCGACCGGCCGCGCACGCTCGAGGCTCTCGCCGATCGAGCAATTGATGTTCTTTTGTGAAAAGCTTTCCGACGCGGCGACGAATACCGCCACTTCGTCGGCGCCCGCGGCGAGCGCCGCCTCGAAGCCCTTGATGTTTGGTGTCAGCACCGGATAGCGCACGCCGGGCTTGCGACGGATCGCCGCCATCACCTGCGCATTGTCGGCCATCTGCGGCACCCACTTGGGCGACACGAAGCTGGTCGCTTCGATCGCCGGCAGGCCCGCATCGGTCAGGCGGTCGATCAGGCCGACCTTGACTTCGGTCGGGACGGTCGCTTTCTCGTTCTGCAAGCCATCGCGTGGCGCCGACGTCGACGATGCGCACGCGCCGCGGCAGCTTGCTGCTGATTGCCGGCCCCGTCGATCGCATCGGCTTAGAAATCTCGCTCAGGGTCGACGATGCCGGTGATCGGCAATCCGGCCTCGAGCCTGGTTATCTTGGCGGCGATCTGCGCGACCGACTCTTCGACCAACGTGACCGCCGACACATGGGGTGTGATGCTGATACGCGGATGATGCCAGAAAGGATGCGCGGCCGGTAAAGGCTCGTCGTGAAAGACATCGAGCGTCGCGCCGCCGAGCCAACCCTGGTCGAGCAGTGCGAGGAGATCGTCGTCGACGATCAGCGCACCGCGCGCCACGTTGACCAGATGCGCGCCGACGGGCAGTTTCGAGAGCGCGCGGCGATCGAGCAGGCCGCGGGTCTCGCGCGTCAGCGGCAGCAGGCACACCAGCACTTGGCAACGGGCGAGAAAGGCATCGAGCTCGGCGCTCCCGGCGTAGCTGTCGACGCCCGCGACGTTTTTTCGCGTCCGGCTCCAGCCCGCGAGCGGAAATCCGAACGGCAGCAGCGCGGCGGCGACCGCGGTGCCCAGCACGCCGATGCCGAGTATGCCGACGCCGAACGCTCGCTTGTCCTGTCGCGCGAGCGGCCGCCAGAGTCCGGCCCGCTGCGCTTCGGCATACGCGTCGAACTCGCGGTACTGGCGCAGCACCGCATGGACGACGTATTCGCTCATTTGCTCCGCCATGCCCGCGTCTTCGACCCGCACGACCGGGACGCCGGCCGGCAACGCTTCGCTTCCGGCCAGCGAGTCGATGCCAGCGCCGAGGTTGAATATCGCCTTGACCGATCCCAAGTCCCGCAGCAGGCGCGGCGGCGGCTTCCACAGCAGCGCATAGTCGATGCCCTGCGGCGGCGGCGGCTTGACTTCGTCAGGCAGGTGCGAGCACGCATGGACGCGCGCCGCCGGAAGCGCGCGCGTCAGCGCGGCGAGCCATTCCGCGCCATTGCTGGCCGCGCTGCAAAAAAGAAGATTCAAGTCTTTTCCGCTTCGCCTTCGACGTCGATCAGGTCCGCGCCCTCGGGCACTTGATCTCCCTGGCGGTAGTGAATCACGCTGACGGTGCCCGCGGTCGGTGCGACGATCGTATGCTCCATTTTCATCGCTTCGAGAATCAGCAGCGGTGCGCCGCGGGCCACGGTGTCGCCCGCCTTGACCAGGACCGCGACGATCGCGCCGGACATCGGCGCGGTCAGGTGACCTCCCTGCCGGGGCTCCTCGCCGGCGTGCGCCAGTGGATCGACCAGACGCAGGCGATGTTCTTCGCCGCCGCAAAACACATGGCGCTCGTCGCCAAGCGGCACCACCTGAACAGCCATGTGCACGCCGTCGATGACGACTGCCATCGACTCGCCGGCACCTGAGACCGACGCGGACATCGACTTGCCGAGCGCTGCGACGATCCACGCGCCATCCGCGACGCGCACGTCGACCTCATATTCGTCATCGCCGAACGCGTAGTTGAGCCTGATCGGGTGATCGTCGCTGTTGAGCCACCAGCCCTCGATCGCATGCCACGGCGCGTAGGGATCGGGAGACGCCGACGCCGCGGCATTCGCCGCCTCGCGCAGTCGTGAAATTTCGGCCAGCGCTGCGACCGCCAGCGTAGTTGCCGACGGCGCGGCCGCGGGCGGGAACAAATCGGCGTGGTGCCGCGCGATCAATCCGGTATCGAGCCGTGCCTCGGCGAATGCCGGATGCGCGATCAGGCGCTGCAAAAAAGCGACGTTGGTCGTGACGCCGACGACGCGGTACTTGCGCCAGCGCGTCGGCGAGACGGCGCAACGCCTCGGATCGATCGGCGCCAGAGGCGACGAGCTTGGCGAGCATCGGGTCGTAGAAGCGGCTGATCTCGTCGCCGCTGCGCACGCCGCTGTCGATGCGCACGTGTTCCGACGGCGGCGGCGAGCTAAGGTGGGCGATCCGCCCGGTCGACGGCAGGAAGCCGCGATCCGGATCCTCGGCATAGATCCGGGCCTCGATCGCGTGGCCGGTGATCGCGACCTCGTCCTGCCGGCGCGGCAGGCGCTCGCCGGCCGCGACCCGCAACTGCCATTCGACCAGGTCGAGGCCGGTGATCATCTCGGTGACCGGATGCTCGACCTGCAGCCGAGTGTTCATTTCCATGAAATAGAATGCGCCGGTGCCCGCGGTCTCGACGATGAACTCGACGGTGCCC
Source organism: uncultured beta proteobacterium (assembly GCA_963697485.1). Classification (GTDB taxonomy): domain Bacteria; phylum Pseudomonadota; class Gammaproteobacteria; order Burkholderiales; family Casimicrobiaceae; genus PALSA-1003. Next base: position 43,466 of record CAVOOD010000002.1, on the reverse strand, counting down.
GCGCCGACGTAACCGATCGCCTTTGCCGCCGCAACCGCCGCGGCGCCCATTTCGGCGCGCCGCGTCGCGCTCATTCCGGGTGCCGGCGCTTCCTCGACGACTTTCTGATGGCGCCGCTGCACCGAACAGTCGCGCTCGAACAGATGGACGCACTCGCCGTGCGTATCGGCGAACACCTGCATTTCGATATGCCGCGGCTCGAGAAGATACTTCTCGAGCAGCACTGCCTGGTCGCCGAAGCTCGCTTTGGCCTCGCGCCGAGCCGAGGCGAGCGCCGCGACGAATTCCTCGGGTCGCTCGACAACGCGCATGCCCTTGCCGCCGCCGCCGGCCGACGCCTTGATCAGCACCGGGTAGCCGATCGCATCGGCCTCTCGCCGCAGCAGCGCATCGTCCTGATCGGCCCCGTGATAGCCGGGAACCAGTGCGACACCGGCGCGCCCCATGATCGTCTTGGACTCGGCCTTCGAGCCCATCGCCCGGATCGCCGCCGGCGGAGGACCGATGAAAACGAGTCCCGCCGCGGCGACGGCGGCGGCGAACTCCGCGTTTTCGGAAAGAAATCCGTAGCCCGGATGAATCGCCTGCGCGCCGGCCTGTTTGGCAATCGCGATGATCCTGTCGCCGCAGAGATAACTTTCTCGCGGCGGCGGCGGCCCGAGACGGTAGGCCTCGTCGCAGGTCTCGACATGCAGCGCGCCGGCGTCGGCGTCGGAATAGACGGCAACCGTGCGCACACTCATGCGTCGTGCAGTGCGCGCCACCCGGCAGGCGATCTCGCCGCGGTTGGCGATAAGGATCTTGGTGAACATCGGCGACCGGCCATCGCGGCTGCTGTCAGGCGTCGGGCCGGCCCGCGGCCGCGGCGAACCAACGCTGAACCTTTTCCGATCATCGCCCGAAGCGAGCGCACCAGCTTGGGCAGCATCCAGATCATCAAAGCGATCAGCATTGCCAGCACGATGAAAAACGCGATCGGATACGCCAGTGCAAGGTAAATCAATACGCCGACCAGCATGTCTTCGCCGAACGACGCCGCCCAGTTCGAAAATGGCTCGGGCGACGTGTTGATCACCATGCGCGCGCCGGATTTGGTGAAGTGGCTGCCCGCAGCCAGGGTTCCGCCCAGTATCGCCGCGGTCAGCGTCCACGCCGGCGGCGAATCGCCGAACACGCCTGCCGCCAGGGCGGCGCCGGCAGGGATGCGAACGAACGTGTGCACCAGGTCCCACAACGAATCGAAGCCGGGAACCTTGTCGGCGAAGAACTCGGCGATCACCATGAATCCCGAGGCCGCGAGCACCATCGGATGCGAAAGGATGCGCAGGTGCTCGGGGAGCTCGTACCAGCCCGCGAAGCCGACGGCGCCGGTGATGAACAACACCGCGTAGAGTCGTATGCCGCTGGCCCAGCCGAGGGCGGCGGCCAGCGCGATCAATTGCCAGGTGTCGAAGTGATCCATCGCCATCTGTCTATTCGCCTCGCGGCACCCACGACGCCTTGCGCTTGCCGAGGAATGCGGCCACACCCTCCCTGGCCTCGGGCGAGGCGCGCACCCTTGCGATGCGGCGCGCCGTGTCGGCGATCATCGAAGCATCGGCGGGTCGCTGCGCGACCGCGCGGATCAACGCCTTGCACTCGGCCTGCGCCGCGGGTCCGGCGGTGACCAGGGCGCCGAGGATCTCGTTGATCAGGCCGTCCAGCTCCGGCAGCGGCGCGAGGTCGTGCAGCAATCCGAGCCGGAATGCTTCGGCGGCGGTGAAACGCTCGCCGCTCAGGAAATAGCGGCGCGCGGCGCGCGCGCCGATCGCTTCGATGACATACGGAGCGATCGTCGCGGGAATCAGGCCCAGTCGTGCTTCGGACAGCGCAAAGACCGCATTCAATTCGCCGACGGCGATGTCGCAGCAGGCGACGAGTCCCACGCCACCGCCGAATGCCGCACCGTGCACCCGCGCGATCGTCGGCTTCGACAGCTCGATTCAGCGTCTGCAGCATTTTGGCCAGTGCCTTGGCGTCGGCCAGATTCTGCGCGACGCGAGAACGAAGCCATCTTTTTCATCCAGTTGAGATCGGCGCCGGCGCAAAAGCTCTTGCCCGCGCCGGTCAGCACGACTGCACGCACGCCTTGATCGAGGTCGAGGCGCTGGAGCGCCGCGGTCAGCTCGGCGATCAGGACTTCGTCGAACGCGTTGTGCACGTCGGGCCGGTTGAGCGTGACGACGGCGACGGCGGCGCGGATATCGACGTCGATGCTCGGTAAAGACGGCCGGCGCGAGCGGCGATGCGGAACCGCGGCGGTTGGGCTTGCTGGCTGGCTTTCGGACCGGCTTGGTGAGTTTTCTCGCCACGAGGCACCCTACATTCGGAAGACGCCGAACCGCGTCGGCTCGATCGGGCTGTTCAAGGCCGCCGAGATCGCAAGTCCGAGGACCTTGCGCGTGTCGGCAGGGTCGATCACGCCGTCGTCCCACAGGCGGGCGCTCGCGTAGTACGGATGGCCTTCCCGCTCGTACTGCTCGCGCAGCGGCGCCTTGAACGCCGCCTCCTCGTCGGCGCTCCAGGCGCCGCCCTTGGCCTCGATCGCATCGCGCCGTATCGTCGCCAGCACCGTCGCGGCCTGCTCGCCGCCCATCACCGAAATGCGCGCATTCGGCCACATCCACAGGAAGCGCGGATCGAACGCGCGGCCGCACATGCCGTAGTTGCCGGCGCCGTAGCTGCCGCCGATGATCACCGTGAACTTGGGCACGCTGGTGCACGATACGGCGGTCACCATCTTCGCCCCGTCGCTGGCGATGCCGCCGGCCTCGTATTTGCGCCCGACCATGAAGCCGGTGATGTTCTGCAGGAAGACGAGCGGCGTGCCGCGCTGGCTGCACAATTCGATGAAGTGAGCGCCTTTTTTCGCCGATTCGGAATACAGCACGCCGTTGTTGGCGACGATACCGACCAGATAGCCGGACAGGCGCGCGAAGCCGGTGACCAGCGTCGTGCCGTAACGCGCCTTGAACTCGTCGAACTCGCTGCCATCGACGATCCGGGCGATGACCTCGTGGACATCGTACGGCTTCTTGATGTCGGCGTTGATGACGCCGTAGAGCTCGTCGGCGGCGTAGAGCGGCTCGCGTGGCGGCACGACGTCCGGCGGCGCGGGCTTGACGCGATTGAGATTGCCGACGATGCGGCGCGCGATCGAAAGCGCATGCGCGTCGTTCTGCGCGAAGTAATCGGCGACGCCGGAGATCCGCGTGTGCACGTCGGCGCCGCCGAGCTCTTCGGCGCTGACGATCTCGCCGGTCGCCGCCTTGACCAGCGGCGGACCGGCCAGGAAGATCGTCCCTTGCTCGCGCACGATGATCGATTCGTCCGACATCGCCGGCACATAGGCGCCGCCCGCCGTGCACGAGCCCATGACGACCGCGATCTGCGGGATGCCTTCCGCCGACATCGTCGCCTGGTTGAAGAAAATACGGCCGAAATGATCGCGGTCCGGAAAAACGTCGGTCTGATTCGGGAGATTGGCCCCGCCCGAGTCGACCAGGTAGATGCAGGGCAGCCGGTTTTCGCGCGCGATCTCCTGCGCGCGCAGATGCTTCTTGACCGTCATCGGGTAGTAGGTTCCCGCCTTTGACCGTCGCGTCGTTGCAAACGATCACGCACTCGCGGCCCGACACGCGGCCGACGCCGGTGATGATGCCGGCCGCGGCGATGTTGTCGTCGTACATTCCGTACGCGGCGAGCTGCGAAAGCTCGAGGAACGGCGAGCCCGGATCGAGCAGCGTGCCGACCCGTTCGCGCGGCAACAGCTTGCCTCTGCCGGTGTGGCGGCTGCGCGCCACATCGCCGCCGCCCTGTTCGATCGCGCGCACCTTGCTCTTGAGGTCGGCGACCAGCGTCTCGAGCGCGCTTCGGTTGGCGACGAAAACCGCGTCGCGAGGATCGAGCCGGGTCTCGATCACGGGCATCGCGTGCTCATCTCACCAGCCGCCAGTCGCCAGCCAGCGATCGACTTGCTCGAACCGGTCGACGCCCCAGAACGGCTCGCCGTCGACGATGACAAACGGCGAGCCGAACACGCCGGCCGCGATCGCCTTGTCGTTTTCGAGCCTCAGCGCGTCCTTGATCGCCGGATCGTCGATCGCCGCGCGTGCGCGCAGCGGCGTCGACGCCGCATTGCGCGGCGATCGCGGCGGCGCGGTCGGGATTCGAGATGTCGACGTCGTCGACGAAAAAAGCGCGATAAAGCGCATGCAGCGCGCCGGCCGCCAGCTCGGGGTTCGTTCGCTGCAGCCAGACGACGATGCGCGCCGGCGCCTGCGTCGAAATCGGAAACACCGTCGGCATGCGAAAGGCCGCCACGCCGTGAAACCGGGCGCTGCGCGCAAAATCGCGCTTCGAGTAATCGCCTTTCAACGGCACCTGCGTCAACGGCACCGACCCGGTCTGCTTGAAGACGACGCCGAGCAGGACCGGATGCCAGGCGACGCTGCGCCCGTGGCGGGCGGCGAGGGCTTCGATCTTCTCCGACCCGATGAAGCCGTACGGCGACGAGAAGTCGAAATAGAAATCGATGACGGAACGCATGGATTCCTTTCGATCAGCCGGCGAGCGCGCGCCCGATCACCAGACGCTGGATGTCGCTGGTGCCCTCGTAGATCTGGCAGACGCGCACGTCGCGATAGATGCGCTCGACCGGAAAGTCGGTCACGTAGCCGTAGCCGCCATGGATCTGGATCGCGTCCGAGCACACGCGCTCGGCCATTTCCGACGCAAAAAGCTTCGCCATCGAGGCTTCCTTCAGGCACGGCAGACCCGCGTCGCGCAGGCTCGCCGCATGCCAGGTCAGCTGCCGCGCGGCTTCGATCTGCGTGGCCATGTCGGCGAGGCGAAAACTGATCGCCTGATGCTCGATGATCGGCTTGCCGAAGCTTTCCCGCTCACGCGCGTACGAAAGCGCCGCCTCGAAAGCGGCGCGCGCCATGCCGACGGACTGCGCGGCGATGCCGATCCGGCCGGCCTCCAGATTGGCCAGCGCGATCCGGTAGCCTTCGCCTTCGCGGCCGAGCAGGTTGGCGGCCGGAACCCGGCAGTCGGAGAGGACGATTTGCGCGGTGTCGGACGCCCGCTGCCCGAGCTTGTCCTCGATGCGCGTCGCGTCGTATCCCGGCAGCGCGGTATCGACGATGAACGCCGACATGCCTTTCTTGCCGGCGGCCCTGTCGGTCAGTGCGAACACGATCGCGACGTCGGCATTCTTGCCCGAAGTGATGAACTGCTTGGTACCGTTCAGCACATAGTGCCCGCCGCCATCGCCATCGTCATCACCGCCGCGAACGAACTCCGCGCGCGTTGCGATCGCCGCCGCGTCCGAGCCGGTATGCGGCTCGGTCAGGCAGAAGCAGCCGATCTTGGCGCCGCTCGCCAGCGGCTTGAGATAACGGTCTTTCTGCGCCGCGGTGCCGAACGCGAATATCGGGCCGCAGACGACCGAGTTCTGCACGCTGATGACGGTCGAGGTCGCGCCGTCGCCGGCGGCGATTTCCTCCAGCGCCACGGCGAGCGATACATAATCCAGGCCGGCGCCGCCGTACGACTCCGGCACGACGATGCCGCAGGCGCCAAGCGCCGCAAGCTCACGCAACGCGTCGCGAGGAAACGCGTGTTCGCGATCCCATGCCGCGGCGAACGGCGCCAGCCGCTGCTGCGCGAAGTTGCGCATCGTCTCGCGCACCATCTGCTGGGAGTCGTTGAGGAGCATCAGGCGGAACGCTTATTTTCGCGAGTCGAAGGCGAGCCGCACCGCGATGCCGGCGAGCACGACGCCGAGCACCCAGCGCTGGACCGCCGACCAGAGCGGTCGCCTGGCGAGCCAGCCGGTGATTGCGCCGGCGGCGAGGACGAAGACGAGGTCGCTCGCAAGCCGATCGCGATCTGCAGCAGGCCGAGGACCAGTCCCTGCGCGAAGACGCTGCCGCGCGTGGCATCGATGAACTGCGGAAACAGCGCCAGATAGAACATCGCCACTTTCGGATTCAACACGCTGGTCAGCGAGTCCCATGCGGAACAGTTTGCCCGGCGCGTCCCGCGGCAGCGCGCGCGGCGCGAACACGTCGCGTCCTCCGCGCCGTACCGCGCCCCAGGCGAGCCACAGCAGGTAACCGGCACCGGCATAGCGAACCGCATCGTAGAGGACCGGCACCGTCAGGAAAATCGCCGACAGCCCGAGTGCGGCGGCAAAGACATGGAACACGAAGCCGAGCGAAGTGCCGGCGAGCGAGACGATGCCGGCGCGCCGGCCCTGGCAGAGCGTACGCGACACCAGGTAGAGCAGGTTCGGCCCCGGCGTCAGCGCGAGCAGGAAGCTCGCCAGCGCGAACAGCGCGATGTTCTGTGGGGTCGGCATCAGATGCTTTCCGTTCCGCACCCGCGACCGAGGCCGACGGGTGCGTCGTCAACCTGGTCCCGCGCGACCGGCCTCAAGCGCCGGCCTCGTAGCCCAATTCGAGCATCAGCGGTCCGGCGCCGCTTTCGACCTGGCGCCGCTCGGCATCGTTCATTTCGCGCCGCCACGCCTCGACCCGCGCGGTCATCGGCGGCCGAGCGAGATTGACGATGGATGCGCGTGCGCTCGTCGCGCCCGATCATCCTTCCGTCGACGTGCGCACGGCCCTGCAGCCTGGCCAGGCGCTCCTGCCCGCGCGCGCCGGAATCGAGCATCGCCGGCTCGTAGGCCAGCGACAGATACGAACATAGCCGCCTGAGCTCGGCCTCCGGACGCAGCACCAGGTCCTCGAAGCGGATCTCCTGATAGTGACGCAGCGAGGGCGCGGCGCGCCGGCCGACTTCGACGTTCTGGCGCCAGAACGTTCCAAGCTCCACGTAATCCTGGCTCGGCGCGAACCAGGTCTTGCGCCATGACATCGCGGTATCGCGCGGATCGCGTATTACATGAATGAAATGCGCTTCGGGAAGCAAGGCCTGGATATGCTGCATCGTAAAGACGTAGCCCGGAGTCTTGTCGCCGGTGCGCGCCTTGCGCTGGCTTTCGCCGTACAGGGCGTAGAACGCCCGGGTACCTGCCGCGACGGTGAACGCGGGGATCGAGTGCAGCCTGCGCCAGAACAGGTCCTTGTCGAGGCCGAAGTCCGACCAGTTCGAGATCGTCATCCGATCGGCGGTGACGATGTCGAAAAAGCGCCGTCGCAGCGACGCCGGATCGCCGGTCAGTCCCATGACGTTGGGCAGGAACGAGGTCTCCGGCGGAATCGCCAGTTGCGAATGGGCGTCGAGCATCACCGCCAGCAACGAGGTGCCCGAGCGCGGACATCCGACGATCACCGGAAATGGATCGCGCGCGCCGCGCGGCTTCGCCGACGGCGCCGGCTGTCCGCCGATGCGCAAGGTGACGCGCGGCGACTCGAAGACGAGCTTGTCGGCCATCGCCTTGTCGTCAGGCGAGCTCGATCGCGAGCGCGGTCGCCTCGCCGCCGCCGATGCAAAGGCTGGCCATCCCGCGCTTCTTGCCGAGCTTGCGCAACGCGCCAAGCAGCGTCACCACGATGCGCGCGCCCGACGCGCCGATCGGATGGCCGAGCGCGCAAGCGCCGCCGTGGATATTGACCTTGTCTGCCGGCAGCCCGTGCTCGTGCATCGCCGCCATCGTGACCACCGCGAACGCTTCGTTGATCTCGTACAGATCGACGTCTTCGGGCTTCCAGCCGACTTTCGCATACAGCTTGCGCATCGCGCCGACCGGCGCCGTCGTGAACCACCCCGGCTCCTGCGCGTGCGTCGCATGGTCGAGAATCACCGCGAGCGGCTTCAAGCCCTTGCGCTCGGCAAGCGAGCGGCGCATCAGCACCAGTGCCGCCGCGCCGTCGGAAATTGAGCTCGAATTTGCTGCGGTGACCGTTCCATCCTTGCGGAATGCCGGTTTGAGGCCGGGGACCTTGTCGGGACTCGCTTTCGCCGGCTGCTCGTCCTTGTCGATGACGACGTCGCCCTTGCGGCCCGACACGGTGACCGGCGCGATTTCCCAGCCAAACGATCCGTCGTTGTTCGCGGCGAGCGCACGAGAAAGCGATCGCAACGCGAACTCGTCCTGCGCTTCGCGCGAAAAATGGAACTTGTCTGCGCACTGCTCGGCGAACACGCCCATCAGCTTGCCGCGGTCATAGGCGTCTTCGAGGCCGTCGAAAAACATATGATCGATGACCGTGCCATGGCCCATGCGCATGCCCGAACGCGCCTTCGGCAGCAGGTAAGGCGCGTTGGTCATGCTTTCCATGCCGCCGGCAACGACGATGTCGGCGCTGCCGGCGATGATCGCGTCGTGCGCAAGCATCGTCGCCTTCATCGCCGAGCCGCACATCTTCGACAGCGTCGTGCAGTTGGTCGATAGCGGCAGGCCCGCCTTCAGCGAAGCCTGGCGGGCCGGCGCCTGTCCCTGTCCGGCCATCAGGCAATTGCCGAAAATCAGCTCGTCGACGTCGGCTGGTGCGACGCCGGCGCGCTCCACGGCGGCCTTGATCGCCACCGCACCGAGATCGCTCGCCGCAAGCGAAGCGAAATCGCCCTGAAGACCGCCGATCGGCGTTCTCGCCGCACCGACGATGACTATCGGATCGTTTTGCACAATGTGTTGGCTCCTCGACAAATCCGCCGCGCGCCGCGGCCCCGCCTTACGCCGGCGGTACGCCTTTTCGGGCGGCTTCTGCACCCGCCGCGGCCGGCGCACGAGTTCGCCGCCGCAGTTCGGACACACGCCATTCAGCGCGTTGGCGCACGTTGCGCAGAACGTGCATTCGTAGCTGCAGATGTATGCGCCATCCGCGTCGGGCGGCAAGCGGCCATGCACATCGCTCACAGCGTTCGCGCATTTCCAGTGCCATCGGCTCTCCGGTCACTTGGTCTCGTTGAACAGCTCGCGGCCAATCAGCATCCGGCGAATCTCCGACGTACCGGCGCCGATTTCGTACAACTTCGCATCGCGCCAGAGCCGGCCCACCGGGTATTCGTTGATGTAGCCGTTGCCGCCGAGGGCCTGGATCGCCTCGCCGGCCATCCAGGTCGCCTTTTCCGCGGCATACAGTATCGCACCTGCGGCGTCCTTGCGCGCGGTCTCGCCGCGGTCGCAGGCCTGCGCCACCGCATAGACGTATGCACGGCACGCAGCCATCGTCGTATACATGTCGGCGATCTTGCCTTGCATCAGCTGAAACTCGCCGATCGGCTGGCCGAATTGCCGTCGCTCATGCACATACGGCAGCACCGCGTCCATGCAGGCGCTCATGATCCCCAGCGGGCCGCCAGCCAGCACGACGCGCTCGTAGTCGAGGCCGCTCATCAGGATGTTGACCCCGCGCCCTTCCTCGGAGAGCACGTTTCCCTCCGGCACTTCACAGTCCTCGAAAACAAGTTCGCAGGTATTGGACCCGCGCATGCCCAGCTTGTCGAGCTTTTGCGCAGTGGAAAAACCCTTCATGCCCTTCTCGATCAGGAATGCGGTGATGCCGCGCGGTCCCGCGTCGACGTCGGTCTTGGCGTAGACGACCAGCGTATCGGCGTCGGGGCCGTTGGTGATCCACATTTTCGTGCCGTTCAGGACGTAATGGCCGTCGCGACGCAATGCGGAAAGGCGCATCGAAACGACGTCGGACCCAGCGCCGGGCTCGCTCATCGCCAGCGCTCCGACGTGCTCACCCGACACCAGTTTGGGCAGGAAGCGTCGTTTTTGCTCGACGCTGCCGTTGCGCCGGATCTGGTTGACGCAAAGATTCGAGTGGGCGCCGTACGACAGCCCGACCGATGCCGAAGCACGGCTGATCTCCTCCATCGCGACGACGTGCGCCAGATAGCCCATCGCCGTACCGCCGAACTCTTCCTCGACGGTGATGCCGAGCAGGCCGAGATCGCCCATCTTGCGCCACAGGTCCTGCGGAAAACGGTTGTCGTGATCGATGGCCGCGGCCCGGGGGGCGATCTCCGCGGCGGCGAAGTCCTGGACCGTCGCCCGCAGCATGTCGGTGGTTTCGCCCAGCGCGAAATTAAGCGACGGAAAGTTGGACATCATCGCTCCTCAAAAGTCCGGCTTGCCTGCCATCACGATCAGCGTCTGCTGCATGATCGCGCACAGCGTGCGGGCGCCAGCGCGCTCCGCATAGACCTCGCCCCGCGTGATCACCAGCGTCCTGCCCGGCTTCACGACCGAAGCCTCGGCGACGAGGCGCTCGCCGGTTGCCGGCGCGACCAGGTTCAGCTTGTACTCGACCGTCAAAACGCTCGCATCGGCGGGAAACAGCGTAAATCCGGCGTAGCCGCCGGCGGAATCGACGATCATGCTGACGATTCCGGCATGGATGTATCCGTGCTGCTGCGTCAGATCGTCCCGGCATGGCAACTCGATCGTACAAGCGCCGGGGGCGATCCTGGTCATGCGCGCGCCGATCAGCCGCATCGCTTTCTGCCGGTCGAAGCTCGCTCGCACACGCGCCGCGTAGTCGGGGTCCGGCGGCACGTGCTGGGTATCCGATTTCAAGCCTGCCTTCGCTGCAGTCATCTTAGGTCACTCCCGCGGACGCGCCCGGAGGGTAAGGCTTGCGACTCTATATTACGTTTACGTAAACGTCAACTTGGCCAGCGGGCCGGGGTCACGGCGGGGCCCCGTTCGGACCTTTGCGCAGGCGCTTGCGGCATTGCCGCTCGAACGCCTCGATCTCCGAGAGCACGATCGCAATGTCCTCCTGCTGCTGCTTGAGCATCGCACGCCGCGCCGCCAGCACCTCGAGAAACTTGATCAGCTGCGGGCGTTCGCTCTTGTTGACGTCGTACAGGTCGAGGAGCTCGCGGATCTCGGTCAGCGACAGGCCCAGCCGCTTGCCGCGCAGGATGAGTTTGATCCGCACCCGCTCCCGCTCGCCGTAGATGCGCGCTTGCCCGGCGCGGCGCGGCGCCAACAGGCCTTCGTCTTCGTAGAAACGGATCGTGCGCGTCGTCAGCGCAAATTCCTGCGCGAGCTCGGAGATCGTGAAGGTGGCCGGATCCGGATGCGAGGGCATTGCGGCGAAGCGGAACGTCGAGTGCGAAGGCGCGGTCAAGATACCACAAGGCGTCCGCTCGGCTCAGCGCACGGCGTCCGTTGCAACTTGACAGGCAGCAGCGATTCGAACACGATGCTGCGTTGCACAAAACCACTGGCGCGCCAAGCGGCCACTGTTGCCGGTCGACATGAACGCCCCGCTGCCACCGATCCTCAGCTATCCGCACGCCGATGCGCCCGCCCCCGGCACGTCGCGCGAAGTTGCGCCCGGCATTCATTGGCTGCGCATGCCTTTGCCGTTTGCGCTCGACCATATCAATTTGTGGCTACTCGCCGATGGCGCCGGATGGACCCAGATCGATTGCGGTTATGGCAATGCGGCGACGCGCGCGCTCTGGCAGACGCACTTCACCGGCACCCTGGGCGGCAAGCCGTTGACCCGCGTCATCGCTACGCACTACCACCCCGATCATCTGGGCAACGCGGCATGGCTGGCCGCGCGCTTCTCCTGCCCGGTGATGATGCCGCAGGCAGAATATCTGACTGCGCATGCAATCGCCGGCGAGCACAGCGGTTATGGCGCGGCGCCGATGCGCGCGATGCTGCGCGCGCACGGCTTGTCCGCCGAGCATCTGGCGGCGCTCGATGCCCGCGGCAATCCCTACCGGCGCGGCGTGCCGGAAATCCCGTCGAGCTTTCAGCGCCTGGCCGCGCACGATGAAATCGGCATCGGTGCGAATGACTGGCGGGCGATTCCCGGTTCCGGCCATTCGCCCGAGCATGCCTCGCTCTACTGCAAGGCGCTTGGCGTCTGCATTTCCGGAGACATGCTGCTGCCACGGATCAGCACCAACGTCAGCGTCTGGCCGGTCGAGCCCGAAGGCGATCCATTGCGGCGATTCCTGGATTCGCTCACGGCATTCGCCGAGCTGCCCGGCGAGACGCTGATATTGCCGTCCCACGGGTTGCCATTCGTGGGTGCCGGCGCTCGCGTCGATCAGCTGCGCGAGCATCATGCGGCGCGGCTGGCGGAACTCGAAATCGCCGCAACGACGCCGAAGACCGCCGCGGACCTGGTGCCGGTACTGTTCCGTCGCGAGCTCGACTTGCAGCAACGTTTTTTCGCGATGGGCGAGGCGATCGCCCATCTGAACCATCTGTGGCATCGCGGTCGTCTCGATCGTTCGGTCGGCGACGACGGGACGATCCGCTTCGTCCGCGCGGCCGGAATACAATAAAGTCATTCGAAGGGATCTTGATGAGCGCGACCGATACCGCGGGTTTGAGCAAGCAGGGTTACGACCCGGTCGCGTTGGCGGACTCACTCGCCAGCGCCGCCGACAAGAGCGCAAAGCTCCTGGGAGACTACCTCGCCCGCCAGTCGAAGTCGGGCCCCTCGCTCGCCACCGACGAATTCGGACTGACCAAGGCGTTCATGGAAATGGCGGCGAAGATGCTGTCCAACCCCTACCGCATGGCAGAGACGCAAATGAATCTGTGGTGGGACTATTCGGCACTGTGGCAGTCGTCGATGCTCAAGCTGATGGGGCAGACGTCGGCACCGGTCGCCGAGCCGGCGAAAGGCGACCGGCGCTTCCGCCACGAGGACTGGCAGGAGCATTTCCTGTTCGACTACGTCAAGCAGTCGTACCTGATCGCGGCGCGCTGGCTGCACAACGCCGTCGCAAGCGTCGAGGGGCTCGACGAGCACACGCAGAAAAAGGTCGATTTTTTCACTCGCCAGTACATCGATGCGCTGGCGCCGTCGAACTTCGCGCTGACCAATCCGGAGGTATTCCGTGAAACCGTCGCAAGCGGCGGCCAGAACCTGGTCAAGGGACTGAACAACCTGCTCGACGATATCGAGCGCGGCAACGGGCAGCTCAAGATATCGATGACGGACAGCAAGGCGTTCGAGCTCGGCGTAAACATCGCCACGACGCCGGGCAAGGTCGTGTACCAGAACGATCTGATGCAGCTGATCCAGTATGAGCCGACGACGGCCAAGGTCTACAAGCGGCCGCTGCTGATCATACCGCCGTGGATCAACAAGTATTACATCCTCGATTTGCGCGAGAAGAACTCGCTGGTCAAATGGTGCGTCGAGCACGGGCTCACCGTCTTCGTGATCTCGTGGGTCAACCCCGACAAGAAGCTTGCCGGCAAGGACTTCGTCGACTACATGCAGGAAGGCGCGCTCGCGGCGCTCGGCGCGATCGAGCAGGCAACCGGCGAGCGCGAGATCAATGCACTCGGCTACTGCCTGGGCGGAACCCTGCTCACCGCCACTTTGGGATACATGGCGGCGAAAAAGGACCGGCGCATCGTCAGCGCGGGCTTCATGAGCTCGCTGGTCGACTTCACCGGCGCCGGCGAGCTCGAGGTGTTCATCGACGAGAGCCAGGTTCAGGCGCTGGAAAAGAAGATGAACGAGCGGGGCTATCTGGAGGGATCGGAAATGGCCAACTCGTTCAACATGCTGCGCAGCAACGACCTGATCTGGTCGTTCGTCATCAACAACTACCTGCTCGGACGCGATCCGTTCCCGTTCGACCTGCTGCACTGGAACTGCGATTCGACGCGCATGCCCGCGAAGATGCACAGCTTCTATCTGCGCAACATGTATTTGCGCAATGCGCTGAAGGACCCGGGTGGCATCAGCCTGGCCGACGTGCCGATCGACGTGTCCAAGATCGCGCTGCCCACCTACTTCGTCTCGGCGATCGAGGATCATATCGCGCCCTGGAAAACGACCTATGCGGGCCCGCGGCTCCTGGGCGGCAAGTCGCGCTTCGTCCTGTCGGGGTCCGGACACATCGCCGGCATGATCAACCCGCCGTCGGCCAACAAATACGGCTATTGGACCAATGACAAACTCGCGGCGACACCCGACGAATGGCTGGCCGGCGCGAAGCCGCACGAAGGTTCCTGGTGGAATGACTGGCTGACCTGGCTCAAGCCGCAGCTGGGGCCGCAGGTGGCCGCCCGCGCGCCGGGAAAGAGCGGCGGGAAGGGCCGCCTGAAAATCATCGAGCCCGCGCCCGGAAGCTATGCGCGATTGCGAGCCGACGCGCTCTGAATCGCGCGGCGGCGGTCGCGGCGCTTAAGGTCGGTATCGGCCATTTGCTATAGTGGACAGACCCATCTGCAGGAGGCTTCGATGAAACGCGTATCGCTGATTTCAGCCGCACTTTTCGCATCGGTCATGACCGTCGGCGTCGCGGCGCAGGCTCCGGCGAACCCGCCCGCTGTCGTCTGCAACAGTTGCGGGGTCGTCACCTCGGTCCGTTATGTCGAGCAGAAGGGTGAAGGCACCGGCGCGGGCGCCGTGGTCGGCGGCGTCGTCGGCGGCGTGCTGGGCCACCAGCTCGGGTCCGGCCGCGGCAACACCGCGGCGACGATCGCCGGCGTGGGTGTCGGCGCCTATGCCGGCAATGAAGTGGAGAAGAACGCGAAGAAAAAGTCCTACTACGTCGTCAATGTGCAGCTCGACAACGGTACCAAGCGCTCGTTCACCCAAGGATCGAACCCGCCGTTTCGCGAGGGCGATCGGATCAAGGTTGTCGACGGCCGGGTCGCGCTGCTCGCCAGATAGCGCGGTGATCGCGGCTCCAGCCCGGGTGATGTTGCACCCGGGCTTTTTGTTGTGCGCCCGCTACAGAGCAGCACCGACGATCGGCTAGGAACGCGCACAATTGGATTAAGATGCGTATGCTCGCGCGGTGCGACGAACTGATGGGGGAGATTGGTCAATGCGTACGGTGACGAAATCGATTTGGGCCGCTGCGTGGGCCATCGGACTGTGTCTCTCCAATGGGCCGGCAGCCGCGCAATTCAACCAGTTCTATTTCTTTGGCGACAGCCTGAGCGACGCCGGCTCGTTCAAGCCGGTGCTTCCGCCCGGCACGGGCAAGTTCACCACCAATCCGGGCCCTATCTGGGCCGAAGTCTTCGCGCAGCGGTACGGCTCGACGGCGACTCCCGCCAACCAGGGAGGCAATGACTATGCAGAGGGAGGCGCCCGCGTGACGCAGCTCCCCGGTTTTCCCGCGTCGCCGCCGACCGGAAACGCGACGCCGGTGGCCGCGCAGGTCCAACAGTTTCTTGCCAAGGGGGCAGTTGATCCGCACGCGCTGTATTCCGTGTGGGCCGGCGCCAACGATTTGTTCGTCCAGCTCGGACTAGCGCAAACCGGCGCGATAACGCCGACCCAGCTTCAGGCCAACCTCGCCACCGCGGCGGTGCAGGTCGTCCAGCAGGTCGGCGTCCTGAACGCCGCCGGCGCGCGCTACATCATGGTGTTCAACCTTCCCGACGTCGGCAACACGCCGTTCGGGCGCGGGTCAGGCCAGGGCGCGTCGATCACCGCGCTGTCGAGCTTTTTCAACAGCACGCTCAGCACCGGGCTCGACGCGCTCCACATCGACGTGATTCGGCTGAACATTTTCTCGCTGTTGAACGAAGTCGTCGCCGACCCCGCGGCTTTCGGTTTCACCAATGCCAGCTCGCCGGCGTGTACGGTCCCATCGCTGGTGTGCACGTCTTCGACGCTGGTCGATCCGAACGCTGCAAAGACGTATGTCTTTGCCGACAGCGTGCATCCAACGACGGCCGGGCACCAGGTGATCGCCGATTACGCGGCCTCGGTGATCGAGGCGCCGCAGAAAATCGGCCTGCTCGCCGAAGCGCCGCTGCAGGTCGAGCAGGCGAATTTCCGCGCCATCGACGACCGGATGTGGTCGGCGCTGAACGCGCCGCGGGCGCAGAACAAGTTCGACGCCTACGCCGTCTACGACTACGGCAACTACGACCACAGCGGGGACTTCGGCGGCGGCAGCGATCACATGAATACGGTCACGCTCGGCGGCGACATGAAGCTGTCGGAACACCTGCTGGCAGGACTCGCATTCGGCTATTCCGAGGACAAGGCCTCGTTCGGCGACAACGGCGGCGGATTCAAGCTCAACGAAGCATCGCTCACCGCCTATGTGGGCTACGGCCAGGGGCCGTGGTATGTCGGCGCGAGTCTCGGCGCCGGCGACCTCGATTTCCGCAACATTCACCGCACGTTCGCGCTCGGCGGGGAAACCCGCACCGAAACCGGTGACACGCACGGAACCAACGTCACGGCCAGGGTTCTCGGCGGCTACTGGTTCAATACCACGTCGAACTGGCTGCACGGGCCGTTCGCGCGACTCACCTACCAGCAGAACAAGGTCTATGCTTGGTCGGAGGAAGGCACCAGCAGCACGGCGATGTCGTTCGGCCATCAGCAGAAGGAATCGCTGGCCTCGAGCCTGGGCTGGCAGGCAAGCGGCGCCTTCGGATCGCTGCGGCCGTTCGCGCGGGTGACCTGGGAAAAGGAGTACGACAACGGCGAGCGCACGGTGCGGGCGGGACTCGTATCGACCGGCGGAATCGGCTTCGGCTTGCCGGCGCTTCGTCTCGACGACAGCTACGTGCTGTTCGGGATCGGCGCCAGCGTCGATTTGGGCAACAGGCTCATCGGCTTCGCCAGCGTCAATGCGACGGCCTCCAAGGACGACGGCAATTACCAGGCGGTGACGGTGGGCGTGCGACTGCCTCTTTGACTATTGCCCGCGCACGAAAAAGGCCGCGTCATGCGGCCTTTTTCTTAACTCCCAGCCAGGTCCTGGCGCATCTGCGCGAGGTAATCCAGTCCGGCGATGGCGCGAGCGCCGTACCACGAGGTCATCTCCCCGTCGATCAACGTGACTGGCACCGGTTGGCCGCGGTTCGCCAGCGTCTCGGCCAGCGCGCTCGCGTCTTTCTCCTTGAATGCATAAGGCTCGGTCGAGAGCAGGATCCGTTCGGCCTCGTTCCACGCCGGCGCTTCGTCGGCAAGCGTCGGATAGCGCGATGCAGAAATCGCCGGCACCGTCTGCCAACGCGCCATAGCCAGCATCGCCGACACATAGGTCGATCGCGCCACCGTGTACCACGGCTTGCGCCAGATCAGGTAGAGCACCTTTTGGCGGGGAACAGCGCTGACCGCGGTGAGCAAGGCGTCCCTGGCCACCACGTAGCGCGCCGCCAGGGCTTCGGCCTCACCGCGCCGGCTGAAGACCGCCCCGAACATCCGGTACAGCTGAAGGTTATCGTCGGGCGTCAGCGGGTGAGTGACGATCACATGCGCGACTTTCGCCGCCAGCGCATCGACGGCCTCGCGCCGATTTTCGTCGATGTTGACGATAAGATGCGTCGGTGCCAGGGCGAGGACCTTGTCGAGAGCGACATCCTTCGTGCCGCCAACCTTGGGCACGCGCCGCACCGCATCGCGCGGATGGATGCAAAAGCCGGTTCGACCGACGACCTGATCGCCCAGGCCGAGCGCGAACAGCAACTCGGTCAGGCTCGGGACGAGGCTGACGATGCGGGCGTCGGATCCGGCGACCGGGTGCACGACGCCCAGAGCGTCGCGCCGCGCGCTGTCGTCCGGCATAGCTCTACGCCGACGCGCGAGGCTTGCGCGGCCTTTTCGCCAGAACCCTGTCGAAAACCGGGCGCGGCAGGATGCGCAGCGTGCGCCCCAGCCATGCCATCTGCCAGGGGAGCACGTAAAAACGCCGACGGCGGGCGATCGCGTGGGCGATCAGCCGCGCGGCCTTGTCCGGCGCGAGCAGGAACGGCATGCGATACGGATTGTTCGCCGTCATCGGCGTGGCGATGAAGCCGGGACAGATCGTGACGACGCTGACTCCACTGCCGACGAGCTCGACGCGCAGGCTTTCGAGGTAGTTGATGGCCGCGGCTTTCGATGCCGAATACGCTCCCGCGCCCGGCAGGCCGCGAAAGCCCGCCACGCTCGCAATTCCGACCAGCGTGCCGTGGCGGGCCGCAATCATGGCGCCGACAAACGGCTGGAACGTATGCACGATGCCGAGCACATTGGTCTCGATCACCGCGCGAAACGACGCGATATCGGCGGCATACTGGGTCGAGGTGCCGACCGAAATGCCGGCATTGGCGATGACGACATCGGGAAGGCCGAACCGCGCGACAAAATCCTCGGCCGCGGCGCGCAACGCCGCCGCGTCGCGCACGTCGCCGGCGTACCAGGCGTGGCGACCGGCGTCGAGCTTCGCGGCAAGACTCGCCGGCGCTGCGGGCCGCCGCGCGTAAAGGCCGAGGACCGCGCCTTTGCCGGCGTAGAACTCGGCCAGCGCCGCGCCTATGCCGCTGCTTGCGCCCGTGAGGAAGACGTTCACGTGCGCGCGGCGCCGGCCGCTACGACGCTAGCTTTTCGCCCGCTCGGCGCGAGCCTTGGCGATCAGGACGTCGAGCGCGGCGGGCATCTCGGCGTGGCCACCGATGCGATCCGACGCCGTGATGAACTTGCCGTCGACGACGACCGTGGGCACCGATTGAATGTTGTACGTCTGCGCCTGTGCGATCGCGCGCTTCATCTTGCTGTCGATGCCGAACGACGTGTATACGCTGGCGACCTTGGCGCGATCGAGCCCCTTGCTGGCAGCCCAGTCGAGAAACGTCTTGTCGTCCCAGAGTGGCTGCCCGTTGGCGTGGATCGCCTTGAACACTTCGGGCGACAGCCGAGTTTCCTCACCCAGCGCGTCGAGCGTGTAATAGATCTTGGCCAGCGCCTTCCAGCGCTCCTGGAACATCACCGGGACCCGCCGGAACTGCACGTCGGCAGGTGCGGTCTTGAACCAGTTGTCCAGATACGGCTCGAGATCGCTGCAATGCGGGCAGCCGTACGAAAAGAATTCGATGACCTCGATCTTCTTGCCCGATTCGACCGGTTGAGGCACCTTCAGCCGGGCGTAATTCTTACCTTCGACGAGATCGGCCGCGCCGGCGGTCGCGAACGAAAACACGGCCAGAAAGCCGACAAGACACTGCGCGAAGCGACTCATCGCTACTCCTGCGGAAAATGATCGGAAAGCGGCTATTGGGCTGGCCGGCGACGCGGAAGTTCAACCGCGGCCGGCCGGACGGATGCTCATTGATTCTTGATCACCGCGGCGTCGAATCCGCTCTTGCCGAGCTCGCCTTTGACGCGATTGACTTCGTCGGTATTGTCGAACGGACCCACCCGCACGCGATAGCGCACGCCCTGGTCCGGCAAAGTCGCCGACTGTACAGAGGCTTCCCAGCCGGCGAGCGCGAGACGCGCCTTCAGGCTTTCGGCGTCCGATTGGCTGGCAAAAGCCCCGGCCTGCAGCCACATGCGGTCGGCGGGCTTGACCGCGCCGGCCGCCGGGGCCGCCTTGGCGAGGGTGTCCGGTGCCGCCTTGTCGCCGGGGCGTTCGATCGCCTTGTCCGCCGGCTTGCGCTCGGCGCCTAACCGGGGCTCCTCGGCACCGGGAAGGATTTTGTAAAAGTCGAAACGCGGCTTTTCCGGCGCGCGCTGCCGGCATGTCGGTCTTGCTGGCGCGCGCCGCGTCCCTGGACGCGCCGGGGACGGGCAACGGCGACGAGAGTCCCGATCGGCCGAGATAGAACGCGACCGCGGCTGCGATCGCCAGCCCGAGGATCAGGCCGAGGAAAATACCGAGCACGACGCCGCCGCGCATCGATCGGCGCGCCGGGCGGACGCAGGGTTTTCCGGTCTGTGCGAAATTCATCGATCCGTGTCTTCGTGGTTCGGTACTTCCTTGCGCATCGCTACCGGCGCGCTGACGCCCAGCATCGCGAGCCCGTTTCGTATCACCTGTCCGACAGCGACGACCAGCGCCAGGCGCGCCTTGCGCAGGACGACATCGTCGACGAGGAACTGCTCAGCATTATAGTAGCTGTGAAATTCCGCCGCCAATTCCTTCAGATAGAAGGTCACCAGATGAGGCGCCAGCTCGCGCGCCGCGACCGCCAGCTCATCCGGAAAATCCGCCAGGCGATTCAATAGCGCCTGCTCGTAGGGACTCTGCAGCGGGGACAGGTCCGCATCGCGCAGCGCCTGCGGCGCGGCCGCGACTGCGATTCCCGCCTTGTCGAGCACGCTGCAGACGCGCGCGTGCGCGTACTGCACGTAGTAGACCGGGTTTTCCTCGCTCTGCGAGCGCGCCAGATCGACGTCGAACGTCAGCTGCGAATCGGACTTGCGCAGCAGGAAGAAAAACCGCACCGCATCGCGGCCGACTTCGTCGATCAGCTCGCGCAGCGTGACGCCGCTGCCGGCGCGCTTGCTCAGCTTCACTTCCTCGCCGCCGCGCATCACCAGCACCATCTGGTGCAACACATAGTCGGGATATCCGCCCGGGATGCCGATGCCCAGCGCCTGCAGCCCGGCTCGCACCCGCGACAGCGAGCCGCCATGATCGGCGCCCAGCTCGGTTATCGCGCGCGTGTAGCCGCGCTGCCACTTGGTGACGTGGTAGGCGATGTCGGGAACGAAATAGGTGTAGCTTCCGTCCGACTTCTTCATCACCCGGTCCTTGTCGTCGCCGTAGTCGGTGGTCCTGAGCCAGAGCGCGCCTTCGTGCTCGTAGGTCTTGCCCGCCGCGATCAGCGCCTGCACGGTGCTCTCGGCAAGCCCCTCGTCGTAGAGCGACGATTCCAGATAGTAGTGGTCGAAGCGGATGCCGAATGCGGCGAGGTCGGCGTCCTGCTCGCGACGCAATATCGCGACCGCGAAACGGCGGATCGCGTCCAGGTCGTCGGCAGCGCGGTCGTCCGGATGCGCGGCGGCGTAGTCGCGCGCGATCTCCCGGATGTATTCGCCCTGGTAGCCGTCGTCGGGAAAGGCGGCGGTGATGCCTTGCGCTTCCCTGATCCGCGCCTGCACCGACAGGGCGAGATTCATGATCTGCGCACCGGCGTCGTTGTAATAGAACTCGCGATAAACGGCAAAGCCCTGCGCGGCGAGCAGGCGCGCGATCGCATCGCCGACCGCAGCGCCGCGGCCGTGCCCGACATGCAGCGGGCCGGTGGGATTGGCCGAGACGAATTCGACGATCACCTTTTCGCCGGCGCCCTGGGTCGAGCTGCCGTAGCGATCGCCTTCGTCCAGAATCCGCGCTACGACCGACTGCCGCGCGGCGTCGGAGACGAACAGGTTGACGAATCCCGCGCCGGCGACTTCGGCGCGCGCGAGCAGCGGCGATCGAGGCAGCGCCGCCACCAGGTCGGCCGCCAGCTCGCGCGGATTGCGTTTCAGCACCTTGGCGAGCTGCAGCGCCGCGTTGGTCGAATAATCGCCGTGCCGGGCCTGCTTCGGCCGCTCGAGCACGATCGCCGGCGGCGCCGCGCCCGGCGCGACGCGGGCGACGCCCTCGGCGAGCATCGCCGACAGTTCTGTTTTGAGTTGAGTCAAGGCGCTGCTGCTGCGGGAGCAAACTGTGAATTATAACGCTCGGCCTGTCGCGGCCTTGAGCGTGCGCTTCAGCCGAATCCGAGCGGATCGACGTCGAGCGTCCACCGCACTCTCCGTTCGGCCAATCGCTCGAGCGCTTCGCGCCAGCGCGGCAGAAACGCCTGCAGCGCGCCGCGATCGCGGCTTTGCACCAGCACCTGCGCGCGCTCCAATCCTGCCCGGCGCGGCAGCGCCGCGGGGATCGGAGAATACACCTCGCATGCACCTGCCGCCGCGGCGGCGAGCTCCCGGCCACGCTGCGACGCCGCGACGAGGAATGCCTGCAGCGGTTCGGGCGATCGGGCCTCGGCCAGCAACAGCGCCAGATGCGCGAACGGCGGCAGAGCCAGAGACTCGCGCTCGGCGAGCAGCGTCGCCGCGAAGCGGTCGAAATCGTGGGCGGCGAGCGCCAGGTACAGCGGATGCTCGCGGAAAATCGGTCTGCACCAGCACTTCGCCGGGCAGGTCGCGGCGACCGGCGCGGCCCGCGACCTGCTCGAGCAGCGCGAACAGGCGCTCGGTCGCGCGAAATTCGCCGCTGTAAAGCGCATTGTCGGCGCCAAGGACGCCGACCAGAGTCAGGCGCGCGAAATCGTGTCCCTTGGCCAGCATCTGCGTGCCGACCAGGATGTCGACCTCGCCCGCATCGACGGCCTCGCGCATCGTCGCGAATGTCCGCTTGCCCTGGGTGCTGTCGCGATCGATGCGCAGGATTCTCGCCGCCGGATACAGGTCGGCGAGCGCGCGCTCGAGGCGCTGCGTGCCCGACCCTTGCGGCAGCAAATCCTGATTGCCGCAATCCGGGCAGGCATGCGGCAGCGCTTCCGCGTGGCCGCAATGGTGACAGCGCAAGCCCGCGGTTTCGCGGTGCACGACCAGCCTCGCCGCGCAACGCGGGCACGACGCTTTCCAGCCGCAGCCGGGACAGAGCAGCGCCGGCGCGTAGCCGCGGCGGTTGATGAACAGCAGCGACTGCTCGCCGCGCGCCAGGCGAGCGCCGATCGCCTCGCGCAGCGACGGTCCGATGCCCTCGATCGTGCCCTCGGCGCGCGTCGGCACCAATCGCACCGGCGGCAGCGCCGTCTGCGCGGTGGCGCGCAGCGGCAGCTTGAGCCAGCGATAGCGTCCCCGCATCGCCTGCGCATACGTTTCCAGCGACGGCGTCGCGCTGCCGAGGATCACCGGCACATCGCGCCGGCTGGCGCGATAGACCGCGACGTCGCGGGCGTGATAACGCACGCCCTCGTGCTGCTTGAACGAAGCGTCGTGCTCCTCGTCGACGACGATCAGGCCCAGATGAGGCGCCGGTGCGAATACGGCGAGCCGCGTTCCGACGATCAGCTGCGCCTCGCCGCTCGCCGCCGCCAGCCATTGGCGGCGCCGTTCCGATGGGCCGAGCCGGCTATGCAGCATCGCGATGCGCGCGCCGGGAAGCGCGTCGGCGATCCGCTGCTCGAGCTGGGGCGTGAGACCGATCTCCGGAACGAGCAGCAGCGCCTGGCGCCCGGCGGAGATGACATTGCGCCGCGGCCTCGAGGTAGACCGCCGTCTTGCCGCTGCCGGTCACGCCCTGCAGCAGCGAAGCCCGAAAGCCTCCTCGCTCGGGTATCGCAGCGACCAGAGCGGCGCGCTGATCGGCATTGAGCCGTAAGCGCGCCAGGCGATGCGATTGCCTCCACCGCGATCGGCTCGACCCAGCCGTCGCGCCGCCACGCGCCGAACAGGCGCCAGGCGTGCGCGCCCAACGAGCGGATCTCGGCGGTCGATGCGCCATGCGCGGACTCCAGCAACGCGCGCATCGTCAATCCGTGGCCCCGTGCGCCGGTCGATGCGGTGCGCGCCTGCCGCAGTCATCCGGTACCGCGCCGACAACGGCGCGCGCGTCGCGGGTGCCGCGACCAGCGGCGGCAGCATCTGCGCAAGGCACAGCCCGATCGGCTGCTGGTAGTACGCGGCGATGAACGATGCGAGATCGATCAGATCGTCGGGTAGCGGTGGAATGCCGGCGACGATTTGATCGATCGGAAGCAATCGATCGGGACCGACTTCACTGGTGTCGGCGAGCTCGACCGCAACGCCAGGCAGCGAACGCGCGCCGAGCTTGACCACAAGAACGCTGCCGCGACCTACGACTAAGCCGGCGGGAAGCCAATAGTCGAACAAGCGATGCGCTGCGACCGGCAACGCCACGCGAACAATGGCCAGGGCTACTCCGCGCGCTCTGCTGTCGACGCCAACAGCGCGCGCGTCGTCACAAGTTGTAGGCTTCTGAATCATTAGTAACGCTTGCAAGAATGCGCGCCAAGTCATTATTTTTTCGACCGTTCGCCCTCGCCGCCCGAGCATGTGGACAATTCTGTGAGTAACTTGGCAGGGGCTGGATGGCTGGTCGCGGCAGGGGCGATATGCACTGGTAATAGCACCGGCACGGTGCAAAAAAACTTTCTTTTATTCAATGCGTTGCGTTTAGCAACCGCATCGCTGCCCCGCATGTGCTCAGCGGGGACCGCGCTCCGGCGATATTGTGCATAAGTGCGGGCGATGAAACGCGAATCCTGACGTTTGTCAATGCCCTGAAGATCCAGCACCCGCGCGGCTCGCGGCGGTTCTTACTGCACTGGCTTGCGAGCGCAAAAGGCGTGAGCGCGAAGCCTCGTGCACGAAGTCGACCAAGGCGGCGACGTTGTCCGGCGGCGTCGCAGGCACGATGCCGTGGCCCAGATTGAAAATGAAGCCGGGTGAGTCGCCGGCCGCATCCAGCACGGCCGCGGCCTGCGCGCGCACGACTTCCGGCGTGGCGAGCAGCGCCAGCGGATCGAGGTTGCCTTGCAGCGCGACGCGCGAGCCGACCCGCGCGCGGGCCGCCGCCATGTCGGTTGTCCAATCGATGCCGATCGCCGAGCAGCCGGTGTCGGCGATCCGCTCGAGCCACTGGCCGCCGCCCTTGGTGAACACGATTGTCGGCGTGACGACACCGGTCGCCTGCCGCACGCGGTCGAGCACCGTCTTGATGTAGGCCAGCGAAAAATGCGCGTACGCGTCGGCGGTGAGCAGCCCGCCCCAAGTGTCGAATACCATCAGCGCGTCGGCGCCGTGCGCGACCTGCTGCGCCAGATACGCGGCGACCGCTTCGGCATTGACCGACAGGACGCGATGCAGCAGATCGGGGCGCGCGTAAAGCATGCGGCGTACGCGCGCAAAGTCCGCGCTGCCGCCGCCTTCGATCATGTAACAGGCAAGCGTAAACGGGCTGCCGGCGAACCCGAGCAGCGGCAGCTTGCCGGCCAAGGCGCGCTTGATCGTCGCGACCGCGTCGTACACGTAGCGCAGGCGCTCGGGATCGGGCACGGCGAGCCTCGCCACCGCTTCCTCGTCGACCAGCGGCCGCGCGAAACGCGGACCTTCGCCGTCGACGAAGTGCAGGCCCAGATCCATCGCGTCCGGAACGGTCAGGATGTCGGAAAAAAGAATCGCCGCGTCGAGCGGAAAGCGCGCGAGCGGCTGCAGCGTGACCTCGGCGGCGAGCTCGGGATCGGTGCAAAGCGCCATGAAGCTGCCGGCGCGCGCACGCGTCGCGTTGTACTCGGGAAGATAACGGCCGGCCTGCCGCATCAGCCAGATCGGCGTGTAATCGGTCGGCTCGCGCCTGAGCGCGCGCAGCAGCGTATCGTTTTGCGTTGGGTTCATCCGGAAGGCTTGGCGATGGACCAGATCGCCGCCACGATGGCGGCGTTTAGTCCTGGCGGGCACGGCCGCTATTGTAGAGCCGAATGGCGGCGGACCGGCTTCGCCTTCGCAGCTTCGCCGCCCGAGATGCGGCAATCGGCGCGATGCGACGCTTCAGCCGGCAGCCGCGAGCTCGCGGCCGCAAAGCCGTTCCAGGATCGCCAGCGGCGATCGCTCGCGGTCGTACAGCGCGGCCAGCGGAAGATCGATCGTCTGCTCGAGCATGTACTGGCCCGACACCGCCGCGTGCATCACCTGGTCGGAAAAGCACAGCCAGGTGGTACCAGGGGCGAAGCGCACGACCTGCTGCGCGCAATTCGCCTGGTAGGCGAGATCGGCCTTGGCGCCGTCGTGCAGACCGAGCATCAGATGATCGTACGGGCTGCGCAGGCCCTTGGTGACATGCAGCGCCGACAGCCATCGCGCCTCGCCGGGGATCTGCCGGCGAATGTGCGGCAGAAACCTGCGCGCCACCGCTTCGAAGGTCTCGCCGACGCGCCACACCCGATCCTCGTTCGGACTCACGTTGCAGAACACGCGCAGAATGCGCTCGCCATGGTTCGGTCGCGACGGAAATGCGTCGACATGCAGGCGCGAGTCGTCCTTGCGCCAGGAAACCGCGCGGCCGACCGCGGGCTGCGGCCGGAAGCTGGTGCGCGCGCGGCGAACATGCGGCGCGTAACGCGGAAATAGCGTCGTGACCAGGGCCGAGGCTTCGGCCGCGAATCGCGCAACCAGGCGCGACAGCGCCGCGATCTCGTCGGCGGAGCCGCGCGCGCCCTTGAGCTTGCCGCCGTCGAAGCTGATGTTTTTCGCTCGGCCGTCGGACCAGCGCGGCGAAAGGAAGCGCTGCTCGTCGGCGGCCAGCGGGAACGCAAGCTGCGGCAAGATCAGCACGCCGCCGCCTTCGATCGTTCGTATCGCCACGTCTTGCGCATCGGGGCTGAGCGCCGGCCGCCAGCTCGCGACGTCGAGAGCGACGATATCTGTCATTGGCGACGCCTGAGTACTAGCGCGGCAGCTCGGACGCGCCCATCAGGAATTCGTCGACGGCGCGCGCGCACTGGCGGCCCTCGCGTATCGCCCAGACGACCAGCGACTGGCCGCGGCGCGTGTCGCCAGCAGCGAACAGCTTCGGGACCGACGTCCGGTAGTGCTCGGTGTCGGCCTTGACGTTGCCGCGTGCGTCGTATTCGACGCCGAGCTCTTCGAGCATTCCGGCGTGCACCGGATGCAGATAGCCCATCGCGAACAGCACCAGGTCGGCCTTGAGCTCGAATTCGCTGCCGGGCACTTCGCGAAGCTTCCCGTCCTTCCATTCGACGCGGCTGGCAACGAGCGCAACCACCTTGCCCCCCTTGCCCTTGAACGCCTTGGTCTGAACCGCCCAATCGCGTTCGCAGCCTTCCTCGTGCGACGAGGACGTCCGCATCTTCATCGGCCAGTAAGGCCAGACCAGCGGCTTGTTCTCGTGCTCGGGCGGCTGCGGCAGCAACTCGAATTGCGTCACCGACAGCGCGCCCTGCCGATTCGAGGTGCCGACGCAGTCCGAGCCGGTATCGCCGCCGCCGATGACGATCACGTGCCTGCCTTTCGCGGTCAGCGGCGGCACGTCGGCGTCGCCGGCAACGCGCCGGTTCTGCAGCGGCAGGAAGTCCATCGCGAAATGGACGCCGTCGAGATCGCGGCCGGGGACGTCCAGATCACGCGGATGCTCGGAGCCGGCCGAGGCGACCAGCGCGTCGAATTCCTCGAGCAGGCGCGCCGCGGAGACGCCGTTCTTTCCCGTTGCGCCGACATGCGCATTGACGCGGAACTCGACTCCTTCGGCACGCATCTGCTCGACCCTGCGATCGATGTGATGCTTCTCCATCTTGAAATCGGGAATTCCGTAACGCAACAATCCGCCGATTCTGTCGGCCTTTTCGAACAGCACGACGTCGTGGCCGGCGCGCGCAAGCTGCTGCGCGCAGGCCATCCCGGCCGGGCCCGAACCGACGACTGCCACGCGCTTGCCGGTCCTTCTTTTCGGCGGCTGCGGCGCCACCCAGCCTTCTTCCCAACCCTTGTCGATGATGAAGTGCTCGATCGACTTGATGCCGACCGGATCGTCGTTGATGTTGAGCGTGCAGGCGGCTTCGCACGGCGCCGGGCAGACTCTTCCGGTGAATTCCGGAAAGTTGTTGGTCGAGTGCAGCACTTCGAGCGCCTCGCGCCACTGCTGCCGGTAGACCAGGTCGTTCCAGTCGGGAATGATGTTGTTGATCGGGCAGCCGGACTGGCAGAACGGGATGCCGCAGTCCATGCAGCGCGCGCCCTGCTTCGACGCCTGATCGTCCTTGAGCGCGGAGATGAACTCGCGATAGTTGCGCACGCGCTCGCCGATCGGCAGCGCGACTTCGGAAATTCGCTGCAGCTCGATGAAACCGGTGGTCTTGCCCATCGGGTCAGACCGCCTCGCGCTGCCGAGTCGCGCGCCGGCTCGATCGTCGTCCGCCGCGCGAAAAGCTCGCCAAGAGCGCGCTTGTATTCGTTCGGGAAGACTCTGACGAATTTGGCGCGCGTCGCATCCCAGTTATCGAGCATGGCCAGCGCGCGCGTGCTTGCCGTGAAGCGCAGATGCCGTTCGATCAGTCCGCGCAGCAGCGCCTCGTCGCTGATATCCGCGTGGCGCAGCCGTCCATTGCCGTCGGCGGCAAGCGCGGCGTCGGTCCTGGCCTGCTCGGCTTCGTCCTGCACTTTCTCGAGGCTCACCATCGCCGTGTTGCAGCGCTCGTTGAACGTGCCGTCCTCGTCGTAGACGAAGGCGATGCCGCCGCTCATGCCGGCGGCGAAATTGCGGCCGGTGCGGCCGAGCACGACGACCGTGCCGCCGGTCATGTACTCGCAGCCGTGATCGCCGGTGCCTTCGACGACGGCCGAGGCGCCGGAATTGCGCACGCAAAAGCGCTCGCCGGCGATGCCGCGAAAATACGCCTCGCCGGCGATCGCGCCGTACATCACCGTATTGCCGATGACGATGTTCTCGTCGGGCTTCGCCGGACACTCGGGATCCGGATAGACGACGATGCGGCCGCCCGACAGGCCCTTGCCGACGTAGTCGTTGGTCGCTCCCTGCAGCTCGAAGCTGATGCCGCGCGCGAGGAATGCGCCGAAGCTCTGGCCGGCGGTGCCCTCGAACGCGACATGGACCGTGTCCTCGGGCAGGCCCGCATGCCCGTGGCGCCGCGCGACGACGCCGGACAGCATCGCGCCGACCGAGCGGTGCGCGTTGCGGATCTTGTACTCGAGGCGCACCGGCGTCTTCCGCTCGATCGCAGCCGCCGCAGCCGCGATCAGCTGGTGGTCGAGCGCGCGATCGAGCCGGTGGTCCTGCTCTTCGCAATGGAAGCGCGCGACTTCCGGCGGCATCGGCGGCTGATAGAAGATGCGCGAGAAGTCCAGGCCCCGCGCCTTCCAGTGATCGATGCCGGCGCGGGTGTCGAGCAGATCCGCGCGGCCGATCAGCTGCTCGAAGCGGCGGATGCCGAGCTCGGCCATGATGCTCGCGCACTTCGTCGGCGACGAAGAACATGAAATTGACGACGTGCTCGGGCTGGCCGTCGAATTTCGCGCGCAACACCGGGTCCTGTGTCGCAATGCCGACCGGGCAGGTATTGAGATGACACTTGCGCATCATGATGCAGCCGGCGGCGACCAGCGGCGCCGTCGCGAAGCCGAACTCGTCGGCGCCGAGCAGCGCGCCGACGACGACGTCGCGGCCCGTTTTCATCTGGCCGTCGACCTGCACCGCGATGCGGCCGCGCAAGCGGTTGAGCACCAGCGTCTGCTGCGTCTCGGCAAGCCCCAGTTCCCACGGCGTGCCGGCGTGCTTGATCGACGACTCGGGCGACGCGCCGGTGCCGCCGTCGTGGCCGGCGATCGTCACATGATCGGCCTTGGCCTTGGCCACACCCGCGGCGACGGTGCCGACGCCCGACTTCGGACACCAGCTTGACGCTGATCGATGCCTGCGGATTGGCGTTCTTCAGATCATGGATCAGCTGCGCCAGATCCTCGATCGAGTAGATGTCGTGGTGCGGCGGCGGCGAGATCAAGCCGACACCGGGCACCGAAAAACGCAGCTTCGCGATGTATTCGGAGACCTTGTGTCCGGGCAACTGGCCGCCCTCGCCAGGCTTCGCGCCCTGCGCCATCTTGATCTGCAGCTGGTCGGCGTTGACCAGGTATTCGGCGGTGACGCCGAAGCGGGCCGAGGCGACCTGCTTGATGCGCGAGCGCAGCGAATCGCCTTCCCTGACCGGAACATCGACGACGACGCCGTCGATGCGCGAGCTCAGCGTCTCGCCCTTGCGCATCAGCGGATAGCGATGCGCGTCCTCGCCGCCTTCGCCGGTATTCGACTTGCCGCCGATCCGGTTCATCGCGATCGCGAGCGTCGTGTGCGCCTCGGTCGAGATCGAGCCGAGACTCATCGCGCCGGTGGCGAAGCGCTTGACGATCTCCGCCGCCGGCTCGACCTCGTCGAGCGGCACCGGTGCGCCCGCCGGCTTGAATTCGAACAGACCGCGCAACGTCATCAGCCGGCGGCTCTGATCGTTGATCAGCTTCGCGTATTCCTGGTAGGTCGAATGACTGTTGGCTCGCGCCGCGTGCTGCAGCTTGGCGATCGAGTCGGGCGTCCACATGTGCTCTTCGCCGCGCACGCGGTACTGATATTCGCCGCCGGCATCGAGCGCGTCGCGCAGCACCGGATTGTCGCCGAACGCGATCTGATGCAGCCGGTAGGCCTCATCGGAGACCTCGAACAAACCGATGCCCTGGATGTTGCTCGCCGTGCCGGTGAAATACTTGTCGATGAACGCGCTGTTCAATCCGACCGCCTCGAATATCTGGGCGCCGCAGTAGGACTGATAGGTCGAGATGCCCATCTTGGACATCACCTTGTACAGGCCTTTGCAGATCGCCTTGACGAAGCGCTTGGCCGATTCCTCGGTCGAGACTTCGGGCACGATCTCGTGCAGCTGGGCAAGCGTTTCGAGCGCGAGATACGGGTAGATCGCTTCGGCGCCGTAACCGGCGAGCAGCGCGAAATGATGCACTTCGCGCGCCGATCCGGTCTCGACGACCAGACCCGGTGCTGGTGCGCAGACCCTTGCGCACCAGGTGCTGGTGCACCGCGGCGGTGGCGAGCAGCGCCGGAATCGGCATCAGCTCGGCCGAGACATTGCGGTCGGACACGATCAGGATGTTGAAGCCGAGGCGGATCGCGTCCTCGGCGTGCGCGCAGAGGCTCGCCAGCGCGGCTTCCATGCCGGCCGCGCCCCACGCCGCCGGATAGCAGATGTCGAGCTCGCGCGAACGGAATGTGGCGCCGGTGAACAGGCCGATGTGACGGATCTTCTCCATCTCGTCGGCGGTCAGGATCGGCTTCGCCGCCTCGAGACGCATCGGCAGATCGGTGGCATCGGGCGCGATGTCGACCGCGAGCAGGTTCGGCCGCGGTCCGATGAACGTCACCAGCGACATCACCAGCTCTTCGCGGATCGGATCGATCGGCGGATTGGTCACCTGCGCGAACAGTTGCTTGAAGTAGGCGTAGAGGACCTTCGGCCGGTTCGACAACACCGGCAGCGCGGCGTCGTTGCCCATCGAGCCGACGGCCTCCTCGCCGTTCAACGCCATCGGCGCAAGGATCACCTTCAGGTCTTCCTGCGTGTAGCCGAATGCCTGCTGGCGGTCGAGCAGCGAAACCTTCGAGCGCTGCGGCGGCGCCGGCGCCGGCAGATCCTCGAGCGCGATGCGGGTACGGTCGATCCACGCGCGATACGGCTTCGCGGTCGCCAGCGTGCGCTTCAGCTCCGTCGTCGTCGATGATGCGTCCCTGTTCGGTGTCGACCAGCAGCATCTTGCCCGGCTGCAGCCGCCACTTCCGGATGATCTTGCGCTCCGGAATGTCGAGCACGCCGACCTCGGAAGCCATGATCACGTAGTCGTCGTCGGTGACGATGTAGCGCGCCGGCCGCAGCCCGTTGCGATCGAGCGTCGCGCCGATCTGCCGGCCGTCGGTGAACGCCATCGCCGCGGGGCCGTCCCAGGGCTCCATCAGCGCGGCGTGGTATTCGTAGAATGCGCGGCGATCCTCGTCCATCAGCGGATTGCCGGCCCACGCTTCCGGGATCATCAGCATCATCGCGTGCGCGAGCGGATACCCGCCCATCAGCAGAAGCTCGAGAGCAATTGTCGAACGACGCCGAATCGGACTGCCCGTCGTAGATCAGCGGCCAGATCTTGTCGAGGTCGTCGCCGAGAACCGTGCTGGCGATCGCCTGCTGCCGCGCCCGGATC
This sequence comes from uncultured beta proteobacterium, assembly GCA_963697485.1. Lineage (GTDB taxonomy): Bacteria > Pseudomonadota > Gammaproteobacteria > Burkholderiales > Casimicrobiaceae > PALSA-1003. The sequence goes on along the minus strand of CAVOOD010000002.1, from coordinate 12,021 downwards.
CAGTTGACGTTGCCGCGCAGCGTATTGATCTCGCCGTTGTGGCAGACCAGGCGGAACGGATGCGCGAGGTCCCAGGTCGGGAACGTGTTGGTCGAGAAGCGCTGGTGCACCATGGCCAGCGCCGACACCATGCGTCGGATCGCGCAAATCGAGGTAGTACTCGCCGACCTGGTGCGCGAGCAGCATGCCCTTGTAGACGATCGTGCGCGACGACATCGACGGCACGTAGAACTCCTTGCCGTGCTTGAGCTTCAGCGCCTGGATCGCGTGCCCGGATTTCTTGCGGATGATGTAGAGCTTGCGCTCGAGGGCGTCCTGGTCGATGCGGTTCGAGCCGCGCGCGATGAAAACCTGGCGGATGACCGGCTCGACGTCCTTGGTGCGCTCCGACAGGCCCGAATTGTCGGTCGGTACGTCGCGCCAGCCGAGCAGCAGCTGGCCTTCGCCGGCGACCGCGCGCTCGATTTCCTGCTCGCACGCCATTCGCGACGCCGGCTCCTTGGGTAGAAACACCATGCCGACGCCGTATTGGCCGAGCGCCGGCAGCGTCAGGCCCTGCCGGCCGCAGGCGCGGCGCAGGAACGCATCGGGAAGCTGGAGCAGGATGCCGGCGCCGTCGCCCTGCAGCGGGTCGGCGCCGGTCGCGCCGCGGTGGGTCAGATTTTTGAGGATCTGGAGGCCCTGGGTGACGATCGCGTGGCTCGCCTTGCCCTTGATGTGCGCGATGAACCCCAGGCCGCAGGCATCGTGCTCGTTCGCCGGGTCGTACATTCCCTGCCTGGTCGGGGGCAGGTGCCAAGCCTGTCGCTGTCGCTCCACTTCATCCTCGCCAGTTACGGGGCCGATCGCGCCTCCCGGCGCACGTTGCCGCCCGCGCCTGGAAGCGGCGGGCGTAACCTTTTCATACTAGCCACAATGTTGCATTGCGGCAACCGGGCGACGCCCGGGATGGCCCATCCGCCAAAAGCACTTGCGCCAGCCCTGAACTTGCGCTTTAATCTGAACAAAGTGGGCTATATGCTTGTACCAGCGTTCAAAATGGCTGGCCCGGGTAAAATATTTAGGACAACATCATCAGGGATTCCTTCATGGCGCCAAACCGAATGATTGCTCGCTGGCTGCGACCGGCACTTGCGCTTTTCGCGCTCGGCGGATTGCTCGCCCTGGGCGGCTGCGGCGGCGGCAGCGGCGCCCCGAACAATCCGTACCAGCCGGGACCCGCGGCCCCCGGACCGCTGTCCGTTCTGCCGCCCATCCTTACCGCTTTTTCGAATACTCCGACGACGCTCACGATCAGCGGCGGCGCCGCGCCTTTCTTCGTCGTCTCCAGCAACCCGGCGATTCTGCCGGTCGCGCAAACGCCGAGCGGCAACACCATCGTCCTGCTGCCGGGCAGCGTAACCGCCGATACCGCGGTGACGATCACCGTGCAGGACGCGATCGGTCAGAGAGCGACATCGACGGTCACGGTAAAAGCGGCGCCGATCTTCGGTACGCTGACGGTCAAGCCCAGCTCGGCGGCCTGCGGCGCCAACCTCTGCTCGGGACAGACGGGCACCGCTTCGGTCACGGTCACCGGGCCGGGCGGCGTCGGCATCCCGAACCGGCAAGTGCGCTTCGACGTCGTCGACGGCGACTTCGCGATACAGAGCAACAATCCCGGCGACGCCGCTGGTGTCGACGCTGACCGTCGTGTCCGACGGCAATGGCGTGGCAACGGTCTTCATTCAGGCGAATCTCGGCGCCCCCACCCAGCCGGCGACCATTCGCGCCACCGAATTGACGACCGGCAACCAGGTGAACGGTCAGTTCACGATCGTGCAATTGACCGCACTATCGGTTCTGCCAAGCGATGCGACGATCACCGCTCCCGACAATACCGGTTGCCTCGGCGGATTCGCGCGTCGTCTATCGCGTTTTCGGCGGGACGCCTCCGTATTCGGCGAGCTCGTCGGTCCCGAACGCCGTCACGATACTGAACGGCGTCAACATTCCGTTCGGCGGGGCATTCACGGCGATTACGACCGGCATCTGTGTCGATCCGGCGACCATCACGATCGTCGATGCGACCGGTCAGACGACTACTGCGACGCTGCACAATCTGCTGGGCGCCGCATCGCCTCCGCCGCGCGCCGATCGCGGCTTGAGGTCACGCCTTCCGTCGTACAACGGCCTCACGGTGTCAACGGCTGCACTGGCGTGACATTCACCTTCATCGTCGACGGCGGCACGCCGCCCGTACAACGTCGCGGTCATTGGCCGCGTACCGCCAGATCCGCCGGTTGGTCGCAACGTCGCCCGGGTCGTTCGACATCACCGGACTGACGGACGGAAGCGGCGATCACGCCATCAAGGTTGGCGATGCAAGTACGCCTCAGCTGACCGCAAACGCCAAGGTCACGTGTAACTGCAGTCATGGTCAGCCAACTGACGTCTGAATGGCCAGAGCGGCGCCTCGAGCGCCGCTCTGCTTTTTTGCGGCTCGAGTTACTCGGCCAAAGCGGCGCAGCAGATCTGTCTCGCCGATCGCGCTGCGGATCGAAGCTCGTCCGAGCGCGTCCAGCAGCACAAAGCGCATCGCGCCCGATTCGACCTTCTTGTCCCGCGCCATCAGTTCGATCCAGCGATCGAAGCCGAGCGCCGGCGGCGCGACGGGCAGGCCCGCGCGATCGATCAGGCGCTTCAGGCGATCCTGGCGTCGTCGACGCCGCAGCCCGCTCGCGCGCTGCGACAGCGACGCTGCGAGCACCATTCCGGCGGCGATCGCCTCGCCGTGCAGCCACGTCCCGTACCCGGTTGCGGCTTCGATCGCGTGACCGAACGTGTGACCGAAGTTGAGCACCGCGCGCTCGCCGGTCTCGCGTTCATCGCGCGCGACGACCTCGGCCTTGATGCGGCAACTCTCGAGCACCGCGTGCGCAATGGCGTCGGCGATCGCGCGCGAGCAGGCGGTCGACGTTCGTCTCCAGCCAGTCGAAAAAAGTCGCGTCGCATGCCGCGCCGTACTTGATGACTTCGGCGATGCCGGCGACGTATTCGCGCTCGGGCAGCGTCGACAGCGTCGTCGTGTCGATGATGACGGCGGATGGCTGATGGAAGGCGCCGATCATGTTCTTGCCCAGCGGATGATTGACCGCCGTCTTGCCGCCGACCGACGAGTCGACCTGGGCGAGCAGCGTCGTCGGCACCTGCAGCAAGCGGCATGCCGCGCTGGTAGGTCGCCGCGGCGAATCCGGCCAGATCGCCGATGACGCCGCCGCCGAGCGCGACCAGCAAGGTCGAGCGTTCGGCGCCCAACTCGAGCAGGCGCGTGTGTACGTCGTAGAGCGTCGCCCAGTCCTTGTGCGCTTCGCCGTCGGGCACGAGCACGGCCTCGCAGCGAATGCCGCTGCGCGACAGCGCCGCCTGCAGCGGTGCGAGGTGATGTGCGGCGACGATCGGGATTGGTGACGATGATCGCGCGCGCGGGGCGCGGCGGCGTCAGCAGTTCGCCGGCGCGGGCGAGCAGTCCCGCGCCGATATGGATCGGATAGCTGCGCTCGGCGAGCGCGACGGTCAGCGTCGGCATCGGCAGGTGGACGGAACTAGCCTGCGCCGAGGCGCGCAGTTGCTGCTCGAGACGCTGCGCCAGCCGGATGACCTGCTCCTGGTCGGACTCGACGACGAAGTCCGCGGTCTCGCGATACAGCGCATCGCGAAATGCGTAGAGCTCCTTCAGCCGTTCGAACGGATCGGGCGCCTGCAGCAGCGGACGATGCTTGCTGCGCCTGGTGCGCTCCCACAGCGTCGCCGGCGTTGCGTGCAGGTAGAGCACCGATCCGTTCTGCTTCAGGCAGTCGCGATTGACCTGCGCGCAGCACCGCGCCGCCGCCGGTCGCGAATATCGTGTGGGTGTGCAGCACGAACTCGGCGATGATCGCCTGCTTCGCGATCGCGGAATCCCGGCTCGCCTTCCAGTTCGAAGATCACCGGGATCGATACGCCGAGGCGCCGCTCGAGCTCGCTGTCGGCGTCGTAGAACGCCTTGCCCAGGCGCTTGGCGAGCAGGCGCCCGAGCGTCGACTTGCCGCTGCCCGGCATGCCCACCAGAAAAAGATTGCCCCGATGCAGATGCATCGGGGCATTTTAGAGCATACGTCGGTAAGGCGGCGAGGCGGCCGCGCGTCGCCGCTGCGACGGCTAGCGCACCGCGGTGACCGATTCCTTGACGATGCGCGGCGTCAGGAAGATCAGCAGCTCGGTCTTCTCGATGTTCTTGTTGGTCGTCTTGAACAGGTAGCCGAGATACGGTATGTCGCCGAGGAACGGGACCTTGGTCACGTCGTTGTTGAGCGTTTCCTCGTAGATGCCGCCGATGACCGCCGTATCGCCGTTGTTGACCGCGATCTGCGTGGTGACGTTCTTGGTGTCGATCGACGGCACGAGAATCCGCCGCCGGCGACTGGAACGAACTGCCCGACCGAGTCCTTGCGGATTTCGACCGTCATGATGATGCGGTTGTCGGGCGTGATCTGCGGCGTGACGTCGAGGCGCAGCACCGCCTTCTTGAATTGAACCGTCGCCGGGCTGTTGCCGGTGCCGGGCGTCACGTACGGGATCTCGGTGCCCTGCTCGATGCTGGCCTTCTGGTTGTCGGCGGTCACGACGCGCGGGCTCGACACGACCTTGCCGCGGCTGTCGGCTTCGAGCGCCGACAGCTCGAGGTTGATCAGGTTGCCGCTGCCCAGGTTGATCAGCGTCAGCGCGAGCTGGCCGGCCGGGTTGGTGACCGGCAGGTTGACGTTGAGCTGCGGCGAATCCGAATAGCCGGCGCTGGCGATGCCCGACGCGAGTTCGATACGGCGTCTGCGTGCGCGTGTCGCGCGTCAGCCGTCGTTCCGCCGGTGCGTGCTGACCACCGGCTGCGTGTTCAAGGCTGCCGCCGATACCGCCGGCGTAGCGCCGGTTCAGCGTGAAGCCGGTCTGCATGCCGAAGCGCACGCCGAGCTGGCGGCTGAACTTGTCGTCGGCGATGACGATGCGGCTTTCGATGACGACCTGGCGCACGGTGACGTCGATCTGGCGGATCAGCCGGCGCACTTCCTCGAGCCGCGCCGCCGGTATCCTGGACGAACAGGATATTGGTGCGCGGCATCGACGACCGCGGTGCCGCGCTTGGACAGGAACTTGCCGTCCTTGTCCGAGATCAGCGCCTTGATCGCATCGGCCTTCTGGTAGTTGAGCTGGAACATCTCGGTCTGCAGCGGCTCCAGATCGCTGATCTGCTGCATGCGACTTCGAGCTGCTGCTTCTCCTTGACGGCGAGCTCTTCGCGCGGCGCGATCAGAACGACGTTGCCGTTCTTGCGCATGTCGAGACCCTTGGTCTGCATGATGATGTCGAGCGCCTGGTCCCACGGAATGTCCTTCAGCCGCAGCGTCAGGCTGCCGGTCACCGTGTCGCTGGTGATGATGTTGAGGCCGGTGAAGTCGGCGATCACCTGCAGCACCGCGCGCACTTCGACGTTCTGGAAGTTGAGCGAAAGCTTCTCGCCCTTGTAGCCCGCGCGCGTACCCTGCGTCAGCTTGATTCGGGTCTTCCTGGATCGGCTTGACCTCGACGATGAAGCGATTGTCGGTCTGGTAGGCCGAGTGCTCCCACAGGCCCTTCGGCTCGATCACCATCCGCGTGTTGCCGCCCTGCGCGAAGGTATCGATCGTCATCACCGGCGTCGCGAAGTCGCCGACGTCGAGCCGGCGCTCGAGATTGCGCGGCAGCGATGGTCTTGATGAAGTCGACGATCAGCGTCTTGCCCTGCTGCCGGATGTCGATGCCGGTCGTCGTTGTCCGACAGGTCGACGATGATCCGGCCTTCGCCGTTCTCGCCCGCGCCGGAAGTCGATGTCGCGCAGCGCGTGCGCGGCCTCGCCCGGCCGCGCCTCGGCGAAGCGCGATACCGTCGGCGTCTCCGCGGCGACGCCGGCCGTCTCGCTCAGCGTGACGACGACCGTGTTGCCTTCGACCTGGGTCTCGAACGATTGCGGCTTGTTCAGGTTGAAGACGACGCGCGTGCGATTGCCCGCCTGCACGACGTTGACGCTGCGCAGCGCCGGATCGCCGACCTCCTGCGCCGAGCGGCCCATGCCGTTGCCGGTGTCGGGAAAATCGAGCGCGATGCGCGGCGGATTGTTGATCGCGAAGCCGGCCGGCGGATTGGGCAACGGCGCCTTCAGCGTGAACTTGGACGATCGTGCGGCCCGAGCTGCCCTTGGACACCGTCAGGCTCTCGATGCTGTTCGCGGCCTGCGCCAGCGCCTGGCCGACATTGAGCAGGAGCAACGACGGCAACGGCGGCAATGGCGGCCCCTTTCAGCCAATGCTCGCGTTTCGCTTCCGTGGATCGCGTGGACCTCATCTGCGTCGCTCCTGTCTTGTGTCCGCATCGGCGAGCTGGAGCGTACTGGTTCGTTCCGTCCAGTCGCCGGCGCCGTCCTGCACCAGTTCCTTGAGCTCGAATGTCGCCGTCCCCGATGTTGACGACGACGCCGAAGTTCTGACCCATGTAGTTTCCGACCTTGACCTGATAGACGTCCTTGTCGGTCGTTCGCACCAGCGCGTACGTGTTCTTGCCTCGCTGCAGCGTGCCGACCATCTGCAGCGATTCCAGCGGAAAGGCTTCGAGCGGCTCCTTGCGCCGGTTCAGATCCGGCGCGAGCTTGCTGCCGCCCTTGACCGGCTCGATCTTGCGCGGCTTGAACGGATCGGGCAGGTCGAAGGCGTTGTACGTGAACGGCTCGTAGGGCCTGACCTGCGGCAGCGGATCGAGCTTGCCCTTGACGCCCTTGCCCTGATCCTGCATCCAGGCGCGCAAGTCCTGATGGCTCTCGCCGCCGCACGCGGCGACGAGGATGGCGGCTACGCCACAAGCGGCCAATCGCGTGTTCATTTCTTGCCCTTGCCTCGCGTCCTTCGCCGACTTGCGCTGCTTGGCGATCTCGTCCTCGTCCAGGTAGCGGAAAGTCTTGGCGGTCGCGTCCATCACCAGCGTGCCCTTGTCGTTGACGATGCCAATGTCATTCAGCGTGACGATTCGCGGAAGCTGCGCCACATCGCTGGCGAACGCTCCCATATCATGATAAGTGCCCGTCACCTTCACCGTGATCGGCAGTTCGGCGTAGAAATCGGCCATCCTCTCGCGCGTCGCCGGCCGGAACAGCTCGAATTGCAGCCCGCGGCCGAGGCCCGCCTGGTTGATGTCGGTCAGCAGCGCGTCCATTTCGCTCTTGTTCGGCAACTGCTTGAGCAGCGCGCCGAACGCCTGCTCGATCTCCTTGAGCTGCTGGACGTAGAGCTCGAGGTTGACCGCCTTGGCCTTCTTTTCGGAATACGAGACGCGGAGCTTCGCTTCCTCGTCCTGCGCGCGATCGAGCGCGTCGAGCTGGTCCTTCCAGTCGAAGAACGCGCCGGCCACCAGGATCAGGACGACCAGCAGACCCAGGACGGCCATCTTCGGCAGCAGCGGCCAGTTTCCCGCCTCGCGGAAATTGAGGCGACGGATGTCGTCGAGTGTCATGTTGGCGGCCCCTTCGCTTGCGGCGTGCGGCCTTGGCCGCGGCGGCGCCGGAAGCCTGCCCCCGATGGCGGGTGTTTCGGCCGGGCGCTTCATCTGCAGGCTCAACGTGAACTCGTTGACCTTCTGCTTGTCCAGCGGCACCGACTTGATCTCGATCAGCTCCGGCGTCGTCAGCCACGGCGAGCTCTCGATGCTGCGCATCAGCGTCGAGACGCGGGCGTTCGACTGCGCATAACCGGTCAGAGTCACCTTGGACCCCACCTGTTTGACCGACTTCAGGTACAGCCCATCGGGCAGCTGCCGCACCAGCTGGTCGAGCAGGTGCACCGCCTCGGTCCGGTTCGACTGCAGCGTCTCGACGATCTGCTTGCGCGCCAGCAGCGCCTGCGTCTGCTCGCGCAGCTTGTCGATCTCCTTGATCTGCTCGTCGAGCTTGGCGATCTCGGTCTTCAGCAGCGTGTTGCGCCCGTTCTGGTTTTCGATCTGGGCCGCGATGACGATATGCACCAGACCGACGATTGCGACGCCGAGCACCGCGAGCCCGACCGCCAACGAGATGAACTGGCGCTGACGCGCCTGGCGTTTCTGCTCGCGGTGGGGCAGAAGATTGACGCGGATCATGGCTATTCGAACCCGCGCAGCGCGAGGCCGCAGGCGATCAGGAGCAGCGGCGCGTCGGCCGCCAGCTGGCGCGGACGGATGCGATCGGACATCGTCATGCTGGCGAACGGGTTGCCGACGATCGTGGTGACGCCGGCGCGCTTGGCGACCAGCTCGTCGAGGCCGGACAGCAGCGCGCAGCCGCCGGTGAGGACGACCTGGTCGACCTGGCTGTACGACGTCGAGGTGAAGAAGAACTGCAAGGCCCGGGTCACTTCCAGCGCCAGGGTCTCCATGAACGGCTGCAGCACGTCGGCGTCATAATTCTCCGGCAGACCGGCATTTTTCTTCGCCGATTCGGCTTCTTCCGGCGATAAGTTGAACGCGCGCTGGATGTCGTGGGTCAACTGGTTGCCGCCGAAGGCCTGGTCGCGGGAGAACAGAATTTGGTTGTTGCGCAGGACGTAGAAGTGCATCACGTGAGCGCCGATGTCGACCAGCGCCACGTTCTGGTCGCGGGCGTTCGCCGGCAGCGACGGCGCGATCATGCGGAATGCCTCTTCGGTCGCATACGACTCGACGTCCATCACCTGCGGACGCAGCCCGGCGTTGTCGGCGATGGCGACGCGGTCGTCGACCTTTTCCTTGCGCGAAGCCGCGATCAGCACCTCGACGTCCTCGGCGTTGTTCGGCGCCGGGCCGAGGATCTGGAAATCCAGGTTGACTTCGTCCAGCGCGAACGGGATGTACTGGTTGGCCTCGGCCTCGACCTGGAGCTCCAGCTCCTCCTCGGTCTGGCCGGCCGGGACGATGATCTTCTTGGTGATGACCATCGCCGTCGGCAGCGCCATTGCGATATGCTTGTTGCGGCTGCCGAGCCGCTTGTGCGCACGGCGAAGCGCCTCGCTGACCTGGTCGAGGTTGACGATATTGCCGTCGCTGACCAGATCCTTGACGAGCGGTTCGATCGTATAGCGCTCGAGCCGATAGGCTCCCTTGCCCGTTTCGGAGAGTTCGACCAGTTTTACGGCCGACGAGCTGATGTCCACACCGATCAGCGGCGGCGCCTTCGTTTGCAAAAATGCAAACGCGGAATCGAGTTTTTCCTTCAGCATGGGAACTTTAGGCGCACTTCATATAAATTACATTAAACAGTAGCAGCAAATATAAACCATGTAAAACTGTTTTTTCAAGTTTATCTTGGCTCCTAACCCTGCATATAATCGCGGCTCCCGCCCGGCCGCCCGGTAACTTTAATTCACTCATGCTAAAGCGCTGGCTGGTCTATCTTGCGGCCGTATTGGCGGGCCTGGGGCTCGTCGGGGCCCTGCTGGTAGCCTTTGTCTTTGCACTGCTTTATCCCACTTTGCCGTCGCTAGAGACGCTGACCGACTACCAGCCCAAGATACCCCTCAAAATAGTCTCCGCGGAAGGGGCTGTCCTGGGGGAGTTCGGCGAAGAGCGGCGGGCTATCGTCAAAATCAAGGAAGTCCCGGATGTCATGCGCCGGGCAATCCTGGCGGCCGAGGACGAGCGCTTCTACCAGCACGGGGGGGTCGACTATCTGTCGGTCCTGCGGGCTGCCCTGGCCAACGTCAGCGGCGGCGCCCCGCAGGGCGCGGGCACGATCACGATGCAGGTCGCCCGGAATTTCTTCCTGACACGTGAGCGAACGCTCACTCGCAAACTTCGTGAGGTCATGCTTGCCTATAAGATCGAGTCCAACCTGTCCAAGGACGAAATACTCGAGCTCTACGTCAACCAGATCTTCCTCGGGCAGCGGGCGTATGGCTTTGCGGCAGCGGCCCAGATCTACTTCGGCAAGCCACTGCAGGAGCTAAGCATCGCTGAGGCGGCGATGCTGGCCGGGCTGCCCAAGGCGCCCTCGGCCTATAACCCCGTCGCCAATCCCAAGCGCGCCCGGGGCCGTCAGATATACGTGCTGCGGCGCATGCACGAGCTCCATTACATCAGCGACGACCAGTTCGTCGTCGCCCAGAACACCCCGCTGGCGGTCCACCAGACGTTGCAGGAATACGACACTCATGCCCAGTTCGCGGCCGAAATGGCCCGCCAGATCGTCATCGACAGCTACGGCGAGGAGGGTTACACCCGGGGCCTGACCGTCTATACGACGCTGCGCAAGGACGACCAGGACGCGGCTTACGCGGCCGTCCGGCGCGGCGTCGTCGATTACGACCGGCGGCACGGTTATCGCGGGCCCGAGGCCTATGTCAGCCTGCCCAGCGACCCGTCCGAGCTCGAGGATGCGCTCGACACCGCCTTCGAGGGTGTCAGCGACGGCGACAACCTCGAGGCCGCAATCGTCCTGGAGGCGTCACCCACGTCGGTCAAGGTCGTGCGCAGCGATGGCGACATCCTGGTCGATCAACGGCGAGGGGCTCAAGTTCGTCGCGCGTGCGCTGACCGACAAGGCTCCTGCCAACAGCCGGATCCGGCGCGGCGCGCTTATTCGCATCAGTAGCGACGACAAAGGCAGCTGGCAGATCGCGCAGATGCCGCAGGTCGAGTCGGCGTTCGTCTCGGTCCGGCCCAGCGACGGGGCGATCCTGTCGCTGGTCGGCGGGTTCGACTTCGACCGCAACAAGTTCAATCACGTCACCCAGGCGTACCGGCAGCCGGGGTCGAGCTTCAAGCCGTTCATCTACTCGGCCGCGCTGGAAAAAGGCTTCAGCCCGGCGACCGTGGTCAACGATGCGCCGCTCTACTTCGACGCGGCGCAGACCGGCGGCGAACCCTGGGAGCCGAAGAACTACGACGGCACCTTCGACGGGCCGATGCGGCTGCGCACCGCGCTGATGAAATCGAAGAATCTGGTCACGGTGCGCGTGATGCAGGCGATCGGACCGCAATATGCGCAGGACTACATCGCGCGTTTCGGCTTCGATCCGAAGATGCATCCGGCGTATCTGACGATGGCGCTGGGCGCCGGGGCCGCGACGCCGCTGCAGATGGTCGCAGCGTATTCGGTATTCGCCAACGGCGGCTACCGGGTGACCCCCTACCTGATCGACCGCGTGGTCGACGGCCGCGGCAACGTGCTGTCGAAGGCGACGCCCGCCGTGGCCGGCGTCAACGCCGAGCCGGCGATCGATCCGCGCAACGCCTTCATCATGACGACGATGCTGCGCGACGTCATCCGAGGCGGCACCGGCGCGCGCGCCAACCAGCTCGGCCGGAAAGACCTCGCCGGCAAGACGGGCACGACCAACGACAGCGTCGACGCATGGTTCTGCGGCTTCAATGCATCGATGGTGGGCGTCGCCTGGATCGGATTCGATCAGCCGCGCACGCTCGGCAACAACGAGACCGGCGCGGTCGCGGCATTGCCGATCTGGATGGCGTTCATGGCCAAGGTGCTGAAGGGCGTGCCCGAAACGCCGCTCAAGCAGCCGGAAGGCGTCGTCGTCGCACGGGTCAATGCGGATTCCGGCCTGCGCGAAAGCGACGACCGCGCCGGAATTTCCGAGTATTTTTTCTCGGAGTTCATGCCGCGCAAGCGCGACGATGCGCTGGCGACCGACGGCGGCCGCGCGCCGCCCGAAGTGCGCAATCAGCTTTTCTAGACCGGTGGCATCGCATATCGCATCGTCGCAGGGCCTTCGCAACCGCGTCCGGATTGCGCAGGCGGCGGCGCGGCTGATCGCCGAGCACGGGCTAACCGACTGGGCGGCCGCGAAGCGCAAGGCCTGCCGCGAGCTGGGCTTGAGCGATCGCGAAGCGCTGCCGGCCAACGAAGAGATCGAGCAGGCGTTGCGCGATTACAACAGCCTCTTCCAGCCGCAGGCTCAGGCGGCTTCGTTGCGCGCCCAGCGCATGGTCGCGCTCGAGTGGATGGAGCGCCTTTC
>CAVOOD010000001.1:0-635982 GCA_963697485.1 uncultured beta proteobacterium | reverse complement strand
CCCCCGATCATCGGATCGTCTTCGGCGAGCAGTACGCGCATCGTCGCCCGGGCGCTCGCGCGCGCCGGTTCCGGTTTCAGCCCTTCGGCTCGAATTCGAGCGACGCCGAATTGATGCAATAGCGCAGGCCGGTAGGCTTGGGGCCGTCCTCGAACACGTGGCCGAGATGGGCGTCGCACGACGCGCACACCACCTCGGTGCGCCGCATCAGGAGCTGGCCTCGGCTTCGCACGTTTTCCGCGGCGACAGGCGCGTAGAAGCTCGGCCAGCCCGTACCCGGCATCGAACTTGGTGTCCGAGTCGAATAGCGGCGTGCCGCAGCAGACGCAGCGGTATTGCCTTTCGCCCTGGGTGTGCCAGTACTCGCCGGTGAACGCACGCTCGGTGCCTTTCTGGCGCGTGACGCGGTACTGCTCGGGCGTGAGCTCCGCCTTCCATTCGGCGTCCGGCTTCTTGACCGTCGACCATGTGGATTCTCCGTGGTCCGCCACGATCGAACTGGCGATGCAGCGTCAATTGTCGCTGCGGCGGCGCTCGCCTTACGCTGACGTGCGCCGGCATGCAGTATAGTCGAGCTGCACCGCTCTACACCGCACCGACCGTCTTGGATAGTGCCCCCGCCAGCTCGTTCCGTGGCGACGTCCGCGTCATCGGGTTGTCGGTGTCGCGCACGCGTTCTCGCATTTCTTCCAGCTCGCGCTGCCGCCGCTGTTTCCGTTCCTGCGCACCGAGTTCGACGTCGCCTGGACGCTGCTCGGCTCGCTCGTCGCGTCTTCTATGTCGCGAGCGGCGTGACGCAGTTCGCCGCCGGCTTCCTGGTCGATCGCTTCGGCGCGCGACCGGTGCTGCTGACCGGACTGGCGATGATGGTGGGCGGCACGCTGCTGCGCGTCGGTCGCGCCGGGCGCCGTCTGGCTCTTTCCGCGTCGGATCCTGATGGGCGTCGGCAACGGCGTCTTCCATCCGCCGACTTCGCGATCCTGAACGCGAGCGTCGCCCGCGCCGGCTGGGCCACGCGTATTCCGCGCACGGCGTGGGCGGCAACTCGGCTATGCGCTCGCGCCGATCGTGAGCTTCGCGCTCGGCAGCGCGTTCGGCTGGCGCGTCGCGCTCGCTGGCATGGGCGCGGTCGGCCTCGTCGTGTTCGCGGTGCTCTTCATGCAGCGTGCGCACCTCACGTCGCATCGCGCGCCGATGCGCGCGGCACACACGATGCGCGGCAGCCTCGAGCTGTTCGCCAGCCGACGATCCTGCTGTGCTTCGCCTTCTTCGTGCTCAGACGGCCGCGACCGTGGGCCTGCAGACGTTCCTGCCCGCGGCGCTCAACGCGGGCCTTGGCGTGCCGCTCGCGATCGTGGCGACCGCCGTCACGGCGTATCTGCTCGGCGGCACCGCCGGCATCGTCGCCGGCGGCTTCCTGCCGCGACGCACGGCGCGGCACGACTCGCGTCGCGGCGACCGGGCCTGCTCGTCGGCGCCGTGCTGCTCGTGCTGCTTGCGCTGTGTCGCTGCCGCTTGCGGCGATCGTGCCGATGTTCGTGCTCGCTGCGGCTTCGCGATCGGCGCCACCGGCCCGTCGCGCGACCTGATCGTGCGCAACGCCACGCCGCAAGGGCGCGGCGGGTCGCGTGTACGGCTTCGTGTACTCGGGCCTCGACCTCGGCGCCACGCTCGGCCCGGTTGGTTCGGCCTGCATGCTCGACCACGGGCTAGGGCGCGAGATGTTCTTCGTCGATCGCCGTGCTCTCCTCGTGGCGATCGCCACCGTCGTTCATCCGGTGCGGCGCGCGTCGACGCGCGACTGCCGCCGCCGCGCTGACGGACGGCTTGCGATGGACCTCGGCATCGCCGGCCGACGCGCGCTCGTCTGCGCGGCCAGCAAGGGGCTCGGGCGCGGCTGCGCCGAGGCGCTCGCGCGCGAAGGCGTCGACGTCACGATCGTCGCGCGCACCGAAGCCGACGCTGCGGCGCGCCGCCGGAGCGAGATCGCGGCGCAACGGCCGGCCGCGGGTGCGCTGGGTCGCCTGCGACATCACCACGCCCGAAGGCCGCGCCGCGGCGCTCGCCGCGTGTCCCGAGCCCGACATCCTCGTCAACAACGCCGGCGGCCCGCCGCCCGGCGACTTTCGCGACTGGGACCGCGACGCGTGGATCCGCGCGCTCGACGCCAACATGCTGACGCCGATCGAGCTCATCAAGGCGACCGTCGACGGCATGATCGCGCGCAAGTTCGGCCGCATCGTCAACATCACGTCGTCGGCGGTGAAGGCGCCGATCGACGTGCTCGGCCTGTCGAACGGCGCGCGCAGCGGCCTGACCGGCTTCGTCGCGGGCCTCGCGCGCAAGGTCGCGCGCGCACAACGTGACGATCAACAACCTGCTGCCCGGGCATCGTTCGACACCGACCGCCTGCGCGGCACCATGGAGGCGCGCGCCAAGGCGCGGGCAAGACCGTCGACGAGGCTCGCGCGCAGGCGCGACGACAGGCGATCCCCGCCGGCCGCTTCGGCACGCCGGACGAGTTCGGCGCGCTCTGCGCGTTCCTGTGCAGCGTGCACGCGGGCTATCTCGTCGGGCAGAACATCCTGCTCGACGGCGGCGTATCCGGGACTTCTGACGCCACGGCGACGGTACCTTCATGACCGCGATGATCGATCTCTACTACTGGACCACGCCCAACGGCCACAAGATCACGATCTTCCTCGAGGAGACCGGGCTGCCGTACACGATTCAGCCGGTCAACATCGGCAAGGGCGAGCAGTTCAGGCCGGAGTTCCTGGCGATCTCGCCCGAACAATCGCATTCCCGGCGATCGTCGACCGCGCGCCGGCCGACGGCGGCGCGCCGCTCGCGATGTTCGAGTCGGGCGCGATCCTGCTCTACCTCGCCGACAAGATCGGCCGCTTCATCCCGCACGATCTGCGCGCGCGGCTCGATTGCATCCAGTGGCTGTTCTGGCAGATGGGCGAACCTGGGCCCGATGGACGGACAGAACCATCACTTCGTCGCACTACGCGCCGGAGAAGATTCCGTACGCGATCGACCGCTACGTGAACGAGACGGGTCGCCTGTACGCGGTGCTCGAACAAGCGCCTCGCCGATCGCGAATTCATCGCCGGCGAATACTCGATCGCCGACATGGCGTCGCTATCCGTGGATCATGCCCGAGCGGCAGAGCCAGAACATCGACGACGTTTCCGCACCTCAAGCGCTGGCAGGAGACGATCGCGGCGCGGCCGGCGGCGATGCGCGCGTACGCGATGGCGAAGGAGATCAACCCGAACGCCGGCGGCGATCCGAACGCGAAGCAGCGCCAAGATCCTGTTCGGGCAGACGCAGGACGTGCGGTGCGCTGAATTCGACCAGCGCGCTCATTCGCGCCGCGAGCGCGGCGGTCCACCCGAGCGGATCTACCGCGTCTATCCGAGCGCGTTCCAGCCGTCCTTCGGAATGCGCGCGATCACGTCGGAACCCTGCGCGCCGAGCGGTCGCACGACCGCGGCTTCGCCTTCGGCGAGATACGGCGCGCCGGCGACCGCGTGAAACGGATTGCCGTGGCTCACGATCGCGAGATTGGTGCCGCGCGGCGGCGGCGTGGACAGCAGCGTGCGCAGCTCGGCGTAGCGCTCGCCGATCGTCGGTTCGCCGGGCCGCCGCGCACGGCCGGTCGACACCGTCGCGCGGCCGAAGATCGAGCTGCGCGGTTTCGCGCGTGCGGCAGAACGGGCTCGCCAGCACGTCGCCGATCGGAATGTGCAGCGCGCGATGGCCGCGCCGATCGCGCGCGCCTCGTCGCGTCCGCGGTCGGTGAGGTTGCGCTGCTGCGCGCAATCGTCGTAGCCGCGTCATCTCGTCGTCGTTCTGGCCGAAGTCGGTCGACGTGTGGCGGAAGTAGAGGACGTAGCCGCCTGCGCGCAAGCGCGGCGAGCAGCGCGCGGCCCGGCGAGCGATCGTCGCGGCGCGTCGGCGGCGAGTCGCCGCGGCACGACGAGCGAGCGCGCACGAAGCAGCGCGGCGGCCAGCCGAAACGACGGCGCTGATCGCTGCGCGATCGAAACGTCGCTCGTGCACGGCGCTCAGCGAGGTTCGGCGACGCCGAGCGTCCAGCGGCGCGGTCAGTCGCCGCGGTCGACGCGGATCGACGCTGCGCGCGCTCGCGATCGCTGCAGGGATCGACGTCGAACGCGATGTCGCCGTCGGCGCTCCGGCACGCCGCGTGGCGCGCACGGCGGCGAAGTCCTGCAGCGTGCGGTCGAGCAGGTGCGTCGGCGCGACGTTGGCGAGCGCGTTGAAGATCGACTCGATGCGGCCGGGATGCTGCTTCTCCCACTCGCGCAGCATCGCCGCCACCTGCTTGCGCTGCAGGTTCTCCTGCGAGCCGCACAGCGTGCAGGGGATGATCGGGAACGCCATCGCCTCGGCGTAGCGCGCGAGGTCGCGCTCGCGCACGTAGGCGAGCGGGCGGATCACCACGTGCTTGCCGTCGTCGGAGACGAGCTTCGGCGGCATCGTCTTCAGCTTGCCGCCGAAGAACAGGTTGAGGAAGAACGTCGCCAGGAGGTCGTCGCGATGATGGCCGAGCGCGATCTTGGTCGCGCCGAGCTCGCCGGCGACGCGGTAGAGCACGCCGCGGCGCAGGCGCGAGCACAGCGAGCACATCGTCGCGCCTTCGGGAATGACGCGCTTGACGACGCTGTAGGTGTCCTGCTCGGCGATGTGGAAGCGGCACGCCGCGCGCGGCGAGATAGCGCGGCAGCACGTCGGCGGGAAAGCCCGGCTGCTTCTGGTCGAGGTTGACCGCGATGAGGTCGAAGCGCAGCGGCGCGCGGCTCTGCGAGCGACGAGCAGGACGTCGAGCAGGCCGTAGCTGTCCTTGCCGCCCGACAGGCACACCATCACGCGGTCGCCGGCCTCGATCATGCGAGAAGTCGGCGATCGCCTGGCCGACCTGGCGGCGCAGCCGCTTGTTGCAGCTTGTTCGCCTCGAACTCCGCGCTGCGCCTGGCGTGCGCGGATCGCCGCGGCGGTGCTCCGCCGGCTCCGGAACGCCGGCTGCGGCGAGGCGGCCTGCGGGGCTGTCGAGTCGGTCATCGCGGTGTCAGGACCATCGCGTCCGTGCGCGAGTCGCGCTCCAACGCAACCCGCTCTGCGTGCAGGCGTCGTCAACGCCCGCCGTCGCCGGCCACCGGCCGCGCGCGAGGGGACGCGAGGCAGTGCAGACGATCCTGATCGCCAATCCGAAGGGCGGCAGCGGCAAGACGACGCTCGCCACCAACGTCGCCGGCTGGCTCGCCGGCAAGCGGCAGCGCGTCGTGCTGGCGGACGTCGATCCGCAGCGCTCGGCGACCGCAATGGCTGGCGCGGCGGCCGCCGCTGTTTCCGGCGATCGTCGGCGTGGACGGCGAGCGTCCGGCAGAAGGACCTGAAGGACGTCGATCCGCAGTGGCTCGTGGTCGACACGCCGGCCGGCGCTGCACGGCGAAGCCCTGCGCGACGCCGTGCGCCGCGCCGACGTGATGCTGGTGCCGGTGTCGCCGTCGCGCGTTCGACATGGCGGCGACCGCAGCGCTTCCTCGATCAGATCGCCGAGTACAAGGCCGTGAAGCACGGCGACCTCGCGCGTCGGCCTCGTCGCGATGCGCGTCGATGCGCGCACGCGCGCGCGGCCGAGCTCGACGAGTTCCTCAACGACGTTCGACTTTCCGCTGGTCGCGCACCTGCGCGACACGCAGGTGTACGTGCACTGCGCGCGCGACGGGCTGTCGGTGTTCGACCTGCCGCGCTCGCGCGCCGAGCAGGACTGGGAGCAGTGGCGGCCGCTGACGCGCTGGATCGCGCGCAACAGCACCGCGAAAAGCGCCTGACCGCGAGCCGACGTGCGGCGGCAGGCGCGAGGACGTTTCAGCCCGGACCGATCGCCGCACGCCGACGCCGGCTGCGCTATCGCCGTGGTGCGCGCGCCCGCTCCTGCAACGCGAGCAGCAGGCCGCTGGCGACGATCACGGCCATGCCGACCGCCGACCAGCGATCCGGAAGCTGGCCGAAGAGCACGAAGCCGTAGACGTCGCCCAGATCATCTGCAGGTAGGTGAACGGCGTCAGCAGCGACGCGGGCGCGCGCTGAAAGGCGCCGATGATGAGACCAGTGGCCGAGGCCGGCGAAAACGCCAGCAGCACGAACAGCACGGCGTCCCAACGTCGGCGTGCCGGCGCCGATCTCCCACGGCAGCGCCAGCGATCAGGCCGACCGTGCCGACCAGCGCGCTGTAGAACAACGTCGTGTGCGCGCTTTCGTCAGCAGCTTGCGCGTGAGCAGGATAGAGCGCATTGGAGAGCGCGGCAAGCAGCAGCAGCAGCGCGGCCGGATGGAACACCGCCGAGCCCGGCCGCAGCAGAATCAGGATGCCGACGAAGCCGACGATCGCCGCGATCCAGCGCGCGCGACCGGGGCGCTCGCCGAGCATCGGACCCGACAGCACGACGACGAAGACCGGCGCGAGGAAGGTGATCGCCGACGCTTCCGCCAGCGGCAGGTAGCGCAGCGCGCCGAAGAAGCAGAAGGTCGCGCAGAGCAGCAACGCCGAGCGCAGCAGCTGCAGGCCGAGTCGCCGCGTGCGCCAGAAGCCCGGGCCGGCGCGGTGCCAGGCGAACGGCGTCACCACCAGCATCTGGCCCGCGTAGCGCGCCCACACGACCAGCAACAGCGCGTGGTCGCGGACCAGGTACTTCGCCGGTCGCGTCGAGCGACGAGAGGCACAGTCCGCGAGCAGGAACAGAGGGCGAGCGCGCGGGCGAGCGTGCGCGGACCCGGATCGCAGCGGTGGCGATTGCGCTACCTCATGCGGCGAGCAACTCGCGCAGCACGAACGGCAGGATGCCGCCGTGCTGGTAGTAATCGACCTCGATCGGCGTGTCGATGCGCAGCAGCACCGGCACGTTCTGCGTCGTGCCGTCCTTGCGGTGGATCGACGAGCGTCACGTCCATGCTGCGGCCGGATGCCGGCTTCGAGGCCGACGACGTCGAAGGTCTCGGTGCCGTCGAGGCCGAGCGACTGCGGCGCTGTCGCCGTCCTTGAACTGCAGCGGCAGCACGCCCATGCCGACGAGGTTGGAGCGGTGGATGCGCTCGAAGCTCTGCGCGATCACGGCCTTCACGCCGAGCAGCTGCGTGCCCTTGGCCGCCCAGTCGCGCGAGCTGCCGGTGCCGTACTCCTCGCCGGCGAAGATGACGGGCGGCGTGCCTGCGCGCGATGTAGCGTCATCGCGGCGTCGTAGATCGACATCTGCTCGCCGTCGGGCTGGATGATGCGTGACGCCGCCTTCGACGCGTGCCGCGGCGAGCGGCAGCATCAGGTTCTTGATGCGCACGTTGGCGAAGGTGCCGCGCATCATCACCTCGTGGTTGCCGCGGCGCGCAGCCGTAGCTGTTGAAGTCCGGCACGCCGACGCCGTGCTCGAGCAGGTACTTGCCCGGCGGGCGAGGTCGGCTTGATCGACGCCGGCCGGGCTGATGTGGTCGGTCGTCACCGAGTCGCCGAAGATGCCGAGCGCGCGCGCGCCGCTGGATGTCGCGGCATCGCGCCGGGCTGCATCGTGAAGTCCGTCGAAGAACGGCGGCTCGGGGATGTAGGTCGACTTCGTCCCACGCGTAGACCTGGCCCGCCGTGGTCGGGATCGCGTTCCACAGCGGATTCTCCTTGGTGAAGTCGCTGTAGAGCCGGCGGAAGATCGCCGGGTCGGGCGCGTACTGCATCACCGCGCGCGATTTCCTGCGGCGATCGGCCAGATGTCGCGCAGGAAGACCGGCTTGCCGTCGCTGCCGTTGCCGAGCGGCTCGCGTCGTCAGGTCGATGTTCGACGCGGCCGGCGATGCGCGATACGCGACGACCAGCGGCGGCGACATCGAGGAAGTTCGCCTTGATGTTCGGGTGGATGCGCGCCTCGAAGTTGCGGTTGCCCGAGAGCACGCGGCGCACGACCAGATCGTTCTGCGCGATCGCCTCCTCGATCGCGCGGATCGAGCGGGCCGGAGTTGCCGATGCAGGTCGTGCAGCCGTAGCCGACGAGGTAGAAGCCGAGCTTCTCGAGGTACGGCAGCAGGCCCGGTCTTGGTCAGGTACTCGGTGACGACGCGCGAGCCGGGCGCGAGCGAGGTCTTGACGTGCGGCTTGACCGTGAGGCCCTTCGCCGACCGCCTTCTTCGCGAGCAGGCCGGCGGCGAGCAGCACGCCGGGATTCGACGTGTTGGTGCACGACGTGATCGCGGCGATCAGCACGTCGCCGTTGCCGATCTCGCACGGCTTCGGCCGGACGCGCACGCGGTCGGCGTCGGCGGTTGTTGATCATCTCGACCGTCGCGGCTGGTGTTGTTCGCAGGCGCGCGTGGAGCGTTCGGCTGCCGGCTCGGGCGCCGTGACGTCACGTGATACGCCGAGCTCGTCGGTCTTGCCGAAGCCGTTCTCGGCGACGGCTTGGAGAAGCAGCGTGTCGAACGTGCTCTTCAGCTTCGGCAGCTCGATGCGGTCCTGCGGACGCTTCGGGCCGGCGACGCTGGCGACGACGGTGGCGAGGTCGAGCTCGAGCGTCTGCGAGTAGTCGATCGTCGCCCGCGGCGCGGCATGCCGAACAGGCCCTGCGCCTTGAAGTAGGCCTCGAACGCGTCGACCTCCTGCCGCGCGTGCGGCCGGTCTTGCGCAGGTAGTCGACCGTCTTCTCGTCGACGGGGAAGAAGCCCATCGTCGCGCCGTACTCGGGCGCCATGTTGCGCGATGCGTCGCGCGATCGGGCACCGACGAGCGACGCCGCGCCCTCGCCGAAGAACTCGACGAACTTGCCGACGACCTTCGCCTTGCGCAGCATCTCGGTGACGGTGAGCACGAGGTCGGTCGCGGTGACGCCTTCGCGCAGCCGGCCCGTCAGGTGCACGCCGACGACGTCCGGCGTCAGGAAGTACACCGGCTGGCCGAGCATGCCGGCCTCGGCCTCGATGCCGCCGACGCCCCAGCCGACGACGCCGAGGCCGTTGATCATCGTCGTGTGCGAGTCGGTGCCGACCAGCGTGTCGGGATAGTAGACGCCGTCCTTCTGCAAGCACGCCGCGCGCGAGGTACTCGAGGTTCACCTGGTGCACGATGCCGATGCCGGGCGGCACGACCTTGAACGTGTCGAAGGCCTGCATGCCCCACTTCAGGAACTGGTAGCGCTCGCGGTTGCGCTTGAACTCGATCTTCATGTTGAGGTCGAGCGCGTCCGGCGTGCCGGAGTAGTCGACCTGCACCGAGTGATCGACGACGAGGTCGACCGGCACCAGCGGCTCGATGATCTTCGGATCCTTGCCCATGCGCTGCGCGACGCCGCGCATCGCGGCGAGATCGCACGAGCAGCGGCACGCCGGTGAAGTCCTGCAGCACGATGCGCGCGACGACGAACGGGATCTCGTCGGTGCGCGGCGCGTTCGGCTTCCAGTTGGCGAGCTGCCGCACGTGCTCCTCGGTGACCTTCTTGCCGTCGCAGTTGCGCAGCACGCTTTCGAGCACGATGCGGATCGAGACCGGCAGGCGCGAGATCGTGCCGACGCCGGCCGCCTCGAGCGCGGGCAGCGAATAGTAGCGGCCGGTGTCGCCGGAGGCGGTGTTGAAGGTTTGCAGCGTGTCGAACAGGTTGTGGGGCATGGTGTTGCCTTTCGTCGGGGTCGCCGCGCGGGCGGTGCCGCGAGCCGGCGGTGCGACACCTCGACGCATCCGTCTATTTCCTGATCATGCTCGTGATGTTGATCGTCTGCCCGGATTCGAGCGTGATGTCGCCCGGCTGCTGTCCCGGCGTGCACGCGCCGACCCATTTGCCGTCGAGCGACGATTTCGACTCGGACATGTTCATCATCGGCGGATCGTAAGCTCGCGCTGACTCTCGGTGTGGTACGCCGTCGTTGCCGGTGAACGTCATCACCGAGTGCGTCTTCATCGTCGTCATCGCCGAGCTTGCAGGTCGGCGTCGACGGTCAGCCGGTTGCCCTCGACGCGGCGATCGTTCTTGCGAGCACATGTCCTTGGCCACGCCCATGCCCGAAGTCGCGCATCTGCGGCCTGCACTGATCTCGTCGAGGCACATCGTGGTCGACGTGCTTCGTGCCGGCCTGCTCGCTGGTGCGCGCGACCTCCCACAGCCCGGACTTGAGGATCGGAATATCGTCGGCGAACGCGCTGGCAGCGGCCAGACCGCGAAGGCGAGCGCAGTGCGCTCGCGATGCGGACGCCAGCGAGCATCGCACGGAAGCGGAATGTCGGTTCGCATGACTTGGGTCCTGTCAGGAAAGGGCGGCGTCAGATGACGAACAGGTCGACGAATTCGTTGACCGGCGTCGCCTCGAGCGCCTCGGCGTCGAGCGCAGACGTCGAGGATCGCCTGCTGCTGCTTCGGCGGGAAAGCGCCGCGCGAGGTTGGTCTTGAACTTCTCGACCAGCAGCGGAATGCCTTCCTTGCGGCGGCGCGTGTGGCCGATCGGGTACTCGACGACGACTTCGTCGAGCTTGCGTGCCGTCCTTGAACTCGACGGTGAGCGCATTGGCGATCGAGCGCTTGTCCGGATCGTGGTAGTCGCTGCGTGAACTGCGGGTCCTCGACGCAGTCCATCTTGTCGCGCAGCGCGTCGATGCGCGGGTCGGCGGCGATCGCGTCCTCGTAGTCGGCGGCGGTCAGCCGGCCGAAGATCAGCGGCACGGCCACCATGTACTGGATGCAGTGGTCGCGG
The DNA here is from genome assembly GCA_963697485.1 of uncultured beta proteobacterium. GTDB lineage: Bacteria > Pseudomonadota > Gammaproteobacteria > Burkholderiales > Casimicrobiaceae > PALSA-1003. Next base: position 625,236 of record CAVOOD010000001.1, on the reverse strand, counting down.
TCGGCGGGATTGTTCGAGCGGCCCCTTCTTGTCGATGATGCGGATGCCGACTTCGTGCGTGCGGATGGTGATGCTGCTTGATGTCGTCGAGGCGGTCGCTTGACCGCAGCTCGGATGCAGCGTCATCGCGCATTCGACCGCGGTCTGCGCGTGGAACTCGGCCGGGAAGGAGATCTTGAACAGCACGTTCTCCATCACGTAGCTGCCGTACGGCGCGCTGGAACTTGAACGGCTTGCCCTTGAACAGCACGTCGTAGAAGCCCCAGGTCTTGGCGCGTCAGCACCGAGGGATAGCCCATCTCGCCGGTCTTCGCGATCAGCGCGAGGCGCACGGCGCGGCGGTGGCGTCGCCCGCGGCCCAGCTCTTGCGCGAGCCGGTGTTGGGCGCGTGGCGGTAGGTGCGCAGCGATCTGGCCGTCGACCCAGGCGAGCGACACGGCGTTGATGATCTCGTCGCGCGTGCAGCCCGAGCAGCTGCGCCGACGACCGCGGTCGAGGCGACCTTCACCAGCACGACGTGATCGAGGCCGACCTGGTTGAAGCTGTTCTCGAGCGCGATGCACGCCCTGGATCTCGTGCGCCTTGATCATCGCCGTCAGCACGTCGCGCATGGTCAGCGGCGGCTTGCCGGCGGCGACGGCGTTGCGCGACAGCCAGTCGGCGGTGGCGAGAATGCCGCCGAGATTGTCGGACGGATGGCCCCACTCGGCGGCGAGCCAGGTGTCGTTGAAGTCGAGCCAGCGGATCATCGCGCCGATGTTGAACGCGGCCTGCACCGGATCGAGCTGGAACTGCGTGCCCGGCACCTTGCGCGCCGTTCGGCACGACCGTGCCCGGCACGATCGGGCCCAGCAGCTTGGTGCAGGCCGGATAGGACAAGCGCCTCGAGGCCGCAGCCCAGCGTGTCGATCAGGCAGTAGCGCGCGGTCTCGTAGGCCTCGCTCGCTCGTCGATCTTGTAGCTCGGCGACGTAGTCGGCGATGTCGACCAGGACCTGGTCGGGCTTCGGGCGGACGTTGGAGATGGGCGCGGACATCGTCGTAGCCTGTTGTGCGCTGGATGCTAGACTTCAGCGCGAGCCGGCCAGCGCTGTCATGGCGCCGGCACCGAAGACAGCTCGATGTCGTAGCCGGCGACGTGCCACTGCCGATCGTCCCTGGCGACCGCCAGCGTCTCCTCGACCAGCGGCGTCTTTCGAACTTGGTCAGGTAGGCGACGGTCAGATGCGCGTCGCTACTTGCGCTTGTCGCGAGCGGCACGAACGTCAGATTGTCGGGGCCGATGTAGTTGGCCGACGGGCGGATGATCTTGCCGTCGATGCGCTGCTCGATGACGTGCGCGCCCAGCCCGACGGTGCGCGAGATCACGAACAGCGGCGTGAACATCGCCGTCGGCACGCCCATCATGTGGTAGCTCGACGCGCTGAATACCAGTCGAGATTGGGGAACATCTTCTTCGCGTCCCACATCACCGTTTCGATGCGCTCGGCGATGTCGAACATCTTCATGTTGCCCGCGTCCTGCGACAGCGCTGCGCGCCACCTCCTTGATGATCTGGTTGCGCGGATCGGCGATCGTGTACACCGGATGGCCGAAGCCGATGATGACCTCCTTGTCGGCGACGCGCGCGCGGATGTCGGCCTCGGCCTCGTCCGGCGTCGTCGTAGCGCTTCTGGATCTCGAACGCGACTCGTTGGCGCCGCCGTGCTTCGGGCCGCGCAGCGCGCCGATCGCGCCGGTGATCGCCGAGTACATGTCCGAGCCGGTGCCGGCGATGACGCGCGCGGTGAAGGTCGACGCGTTGAACTCGTGCTCGGCGTAGAGGATTGAGCGAGGTGTGCATCGCGCGCACCCACGCGGCCGGCGGCGTCGTGCCGTGCAGCAGGTGCAGGAAGTGGCCGCCGATCGAATCGTCGTCGGTCTCCACCTCGATGCGCTTGCCGTTGTGGCGTCCAGTGGTACCAGTACAGCAGCATCGAGCCGAGCGACGCCATCAGGCGGTCGGCGATGTCGCGCGCGCCGGCGGCGTTGTGGTCGTCGCGTCTCGGGCAGCGACGCGGCCGAGCACCGAGACGCCGGTGCGCATCACGTCCATCGGATGCGCGGCGCGGGCAGGCTGCTCGAGCACCGTCGCGCACCGGCGCCGGGCAGGCCGCGCAGCGCCTTGAGCTTGGCCTTGTAGGCGGCGAGCTCGGCCGCGGTCGGCAGCTTGCCGTGGACCAGCAGGTAGGCGATCTCCTCGAACTCGCAGCGCGTCGGCGATGTCGAGAATGTCGTAGCCGCGGTAGTGCAGGTCGTTGCCGGTGCGGCCGACGGTGCAGAGCGCGGTGTTGCCGGCGGCGACGCCGGAGAGCGCGACCGATTTCTTCGGCTTCGGCGTCGCTGGCAGACGGTGCGGCGGACTCGCTCATCGGTTCTCTGCGATATGCGTGGCGGGGACGGGCGTCGGCGCATGCATTGCGCCGCTGCTGGCGAACAGCGCGTCGAGCTTCTGCTCGTAGGCGTGGTAGCCGAGGAAGTCGTAGAGCTCCTGCGCGCGTCTGCATGCGTGTCGACGACGTCCTTCTGCGTGCCGTCGCGGCGCAGCGGCTGGTAGACGTTCGAGCGCCGCCTTGTTCATCGCGCGGAACGCCGACAGCGGGTAGAGCGCGATGGCGACGCCGGCGCGCGCGCAGCTCGTCGACGGTGAAGAGCGGCGTCGTGCCGAACTCGGTGATGTTGGCGAGGATCGGCACGTCCACCGCGTCGGCGAAGCTGCCGGTACATCGCGAGGTCGGTGATCGCTTCGGGGAAGATCATGTCGGCGCCGGCCTCGACGCAGGCGCACGGCGCGGTCGATCGCGGCGTCGAGGCCTTCGACGGCGAGCGCGTCGGTGCGCGCCATGATGACGAAGTCCGGATCGGTGCGCGCGTCGACGGCGGCCTTGATGCGGTCGACCATCTCCTCGCTGCGACACCAGCTCCTTGCCCGGGCGGTGGCCGCAGCGCTTGGCGCCGACCTGGTCCTCGATGTGCATCGCCGCCGCGCCGACCTTGATCAGCGAGCTTGCACGGTGCGCGCGACGTTGAAGGCGCGACGCGCCGAAGCCGGTGTCGACGTCGACCAGCAGCGGCAGCGTCGCTCGCGTCGGTGATGCGGCGGACGTCGGTCAGCACGTCGTCGAGGGTGCGGATGCCGAGGTCGGGCAGGCCGAGCGAGCCGGCGGCGACGCCGCCGCCGGAGAGGTAGAGCGCCTTGATAGCCGCGACTTCTCGGCGAGGATGCGCGTGATAGGCGTTGATCGCGCCGGGCACCTGCAGCGGCTTTTCGGCGGCGAGCGCGGCGCGGAAGCGCGCGCCGGGCGAGAGGTCATGCGGCTGCCTGTCAGGCCGAGCGAGCGAGGCGACGCCGGCGCGCTCTTCCTCGAGCTCCTTCAGCGTGGCGTCCATCTTCTCGCGCGAGAACTCGTCGATCTCGAGGCCTGTGACGCGCTGTGTACTCGCCGTCGGCCGTGGTGACCGGCACGCCGTACATCACGTCCTTCGGAATGCCGTAGCTGCCGTCGGACGGCGATGCCCATCGTCACCCACTTGCCGTTGCTGCCGAGCATCCAGTCGCGCACGTGGTCGATCGCGGCGTTGGCGGCGGACGCCGCCGACGACAGGCCGCGCGCCTCGATGATCGCCGCGCCGCGCTTGCCGACCGTCGGGAGGAACGTGTTGCGGTTCCAGTTCTCGTCGTTGATCAGCGCCTTGAGCGACTGGCCGTCGGCGGTGGCGAAGCGATAGTCCGGGATACATCGTCGGCGAATGGTTGCCCCACACGATCAGCTTCTCGATCGATGCCGACCGGCTTGCCCGACTTGGCCGCGAGCTGCGACAGCGCGCGGTTGTGGTCGAGGCGCAGCATCGCGGTGAAGTTCTTCTGCGGCAGCGACGGCGCCGACTTCATCGCGATGTAGGCGTTGGTGTTGGCCGGGTTGCCGACCACCAGCACCTTGACGTCGCGGGTCGCGACCGCGTCGAGCGCCTTGCCCTGCTCGGTGAAGATCTTGGCGTTCTCCAGCAGCAGGTCCTTGCGCTCCATGCCCGGGCCGCGCGGCCGCGCGCCGACCAGCAGCGCGATGTCGGCGTCCTTGAACGCGACCTTCGGATCGGCCGTGCCGACCATGCCGGCGAGCAGCGGGAATGCGCAATCCTCGAGCTCCATCATCACGCCCTTGAGCGCGGCCTGCGCCTTGTCGATCGGGCAGCTCGAGCAACTGCAGGATGACCGGCTGGTCCTGGCCGAGCATTTCGCCGGTGGCGATGCGGAACAGCAGGCTGTAGCCGATCTGGCCGGCGGCGCCGGTGACGGCGACGCGGACGGGCTTCTTCATCGAGAGACTCCTGGACGGCAGGGATTCGGGACGCGTCGGACCGCTTGCACGCGGCGGTCGGATTGCGCTGCCGCGGCGACATGCCGCGATGCCTGGCAGCCGGCGAAAGATGTCTACGGCGCACTGGCCGTCGCAGGCTGTCAACGGCGTCAATACTAGTCAGATATCTTATATAAGACATCATAGCATTAGTCTGGACAGGCTCTCGACGGCGGCGCATGATCAGCCGCGCGCGATCGCCGATGCGCCACCGACCGTCCGACAGCGCCAACGCCGTCCGTTCCAGCCGCTCTACCTGCAGATCAAGGACGCTGCTCGAGCGAGCCTCGACGCGGGCGAGTGGCGGCCCGGCGAGGCGATCCCGAGCGAGATCGAGCTCGCCGCGCGCTTCGGCGTGTCGCAGGGCACGGTGCGCAAGGCGATCGACGCGCTGGCCGCCGACAACCTCGTCGTGCGCCGGCAGGGCAAGGGCACGTTCGTCGCGACGCACACCGAGGAGACGCGCGTCGCTCTTCCGCTTCCTGCGCATCCGCCGCGACGACGGCGAGCGACGAGTACCCGGCGAGCCGCCTGCTCGACGTGCGGCGCGGCAAGGCGTCGCGCGACATCGCGCGCCTGCTCGAGCTCGAAGCCGGGCGATCCGATGATCGTCCTGCGGCGCGTGCTCGAGTATCGGCGGCGAGCCGGTCGTGCTCGACGAGATCACGCTGCCGGCGGCGCTGTTCAGGGGCTTCACGCGCGCGCAAGCTCGACGCCTATCGCGGCTCGATGTACAGCTTCTTCGAGACCGCAGTTCGGCGTGCGCATGCTGCAAGGCGCAGGAGAAGCTGCGCGCGGTCGCCGCCGACGCGGCCACGGCGCCGATCCTGCGGCGTGCGCGCCGGGCGAGCCGCTGCTCGCGGTCGACCGCGTCACGCTGCACCTACGGCGACCGGCCCGTCGAAGTGGCGGCGCGGACTGTGCACGACGCGGCATCATCACTATCTGAACGAGCTCGGCTGAGCGCGTGCGTCGGAGGCCGGACGCGGCTGCTGGCGGCGAGTCGGCGAAACGCTGTATAATTTGCGCTGCGCACCATTGGTGCACGGCCGTAGACTTCGCCGGCGTGCAGGCCAATACGAAAGATCAATGATGTCTTTCCCGCGGATCTGCGCGCCAAGCCGGTCGCTGCCTGCGCGGACGTGCCGTCGTTTCGCGCGACGCCGATGCGGTGCCAGCGATGTCGCGGGCACTGCGGCGAGGCGCCGATGGCCGCTAGCGAGCCGCCGCGTCGTCAAGCCGCGGCCGGTCTACCTCGACCTGCTGCACATCCGGCAGCCGCTGCCGGCGATCGTCTCGATCCTGCATCGCATCAGCGGCGCGCTGCTGTTCCTGGTCGGCATTCCGCTGCTGCTGTGGGCGCTCGCAGCGCGAGCCTCGCGTCGCCGCGAAGTCTTCGGCGGCGCTGCGCGGCGCGCCTGGCGCATCCGCTCGTCAAGCTCGTCGCTGCTCGGGCTGGTCTGGGCCTACCTGCATCACTTCTGCGCGGGCATCCGCTACCTGCTGCTCGACCTGCACATCGGCGACGAGCTCAAGCCGGCGCGGCAGTCGAGCGTCGTCGTGCTGGTCGTCGAGCCTCGCTGCTGACCGCTCATCGTCGCGAGCGCGGCTATGGTGACGCGCCACTGCGCTCAGCCGTCGGCGCGCACTACGGCTGGCGCGACTGGCTCGTCGCAGCGCGTCACCGCCGTCGTCATGGCGCTCTACACGCTGCTGCTGCTCGGCATCGCTGCTGTGCGAACGGCGGCCTCGACTACGCGCGTGGACAGGCGCTGTTCGCGCACCGGCGGTTCCGCATCGCGACGTTCGCTGTTCGTGCTCGCGCTGCTGCTGGCACGCGTGGGTCGGCATGCGCGACATCTTGATGGACTACGTCAAGCCGATCGGCGTCTGCGCCTCACGCTCGAGGTGCTGACGGTCGTCGTGCTGGTCGCCTACGTCGGCTGGGCCGTCGCAGATCCTGTGGCGGAGCGGCCGCGTGACGCATCGATCGGCGCTGCCCGTGCTGCCGCAAGTTCGACGCGGTCATCGTCGGCGCCGGCGGCGCGGGCATGCGCGCGTCGCTGCAGCTCGCCGAAGGCGGGCCTGTCGGTCGCGGTGCTGTCGAAGGTGTTCCCGACGCGCTCGCACACGGTCGCGGCGCAGGGCGGCATCGGCGCCGCGCTCGGCAACATGAGCGAGGACAACTGGCTCTGGCACATGTACGACACCATCAAGGGCTCCGACTAGCTCGGCGACCAGGACGCGATCGAGTTCATGTGCCGCATGGCGCCGAAGGTCGTCTACGAGCTCGAGCACTTCGGCATGCCGTTCGACCGCAACGCGGACGGCACGATCTACCAGCGTCCGTTCGGCGGCCACTCGGCGAACTTCGGCGAGAAGCCGGTGCAGCGCGCGCTGCGCCGCGGCCGACCGCACCGGCCACGCGATGCTGCACACGCTCTACCAGCGCAACGTGCGCGCGCACACGCAGTTCTTCGTCGAATGGATGGCGCTCGACCTGATCCGCGACGCCGACGGCGACGTGCTCGGCGTCACCGCGCTCGAGATGGAAACCGGCGAGGTCATGATCCTGCAGGCGAAGGCGACGCTGTTCGCCACCGGCGGCGCGGGCCGCATCTTCGCCGCGACCACCAATGCGTTCATCAACACCGGCGACGGCCTCGGCATGGCGGCGCGCGCCGGCATTCCGCTCGAGGACATGGAGTTCTGGCAGTTCCATCCGACCGGCGTCGCCGGCGCGGGCGTGCTCATCACCGAAGGCGTGCGCGGCGAGGGCGGCATCCTGCTCAACAAGAACGGCGAGCGCTTCATGGAGCGCTACGCGCCGACCCTGAAGGACCTCGCGTCGCGCGACGTCGTGTCGCGCTCGATGGACCAGGAGATCAAGGAAGGCCGCGGCTGCGGGCCGCACAAGGACTACGTGCTGCTGAAGCTCGACCACCTCGGCCCCGAGGTGATCGAGAAGCGGCTGCCGTCGATCCGCGAGATCGCGATCAAGTTCGCCAACGTCGATCCGATCAAGGAGCCGATTCCCGGTCGTGCCGACGATCCACTACCAGATGGGCGGCATCCCGACCAACATCACGGCCAGGTCGTCGCGCCGACGGACGGCGACCCGAACGCGGTCGTGCCCGGGCTTCTACGCCGTCGGCGAGTGCGCCTGCGTCTCGGTGCACGGCGCCAACCGCCTCGGCACCAACTCGCTGCTCGACCTGCTGGTGTTCGGGCGCGCCGCGGGCGACCTCATCGTCGATCAGCATCTCGAGCGGCAGCGCGCACAAGCGACCTGCCGAAGCGACGCGGGCGATGCCGCGCTCGCGCGGCTCGCGCGGCTCGACGCGCGACGTCCGGCGAGCAGCGTCGCCGACGTCGCGCGCACGATCTGCGCCGGACGATGCAGGCGCATTGCGGCGTGTTCCGCTTCCCGGACGCTGCTGCGCGAAGGCGTCGCCAAGATCATGGAGCTCGAGCGAGCGCGTGCAGCGCATCGCGATCAACGACAAGAGCAAGGTCTTCAACACCGCGCGCGTCGAGGCGCTCGAGCTCGACAACCTGATCGAGACCGCGCAAGGCGACGATCGTCTCGGCCGAGGCGCGCAAGGAAAGCCGCGGCGCGCAGGCGCGCAGCGACTTCCGACGCGCGACGACGTGAACTGGCTCAAGCACACGCTCTGGTACCGCGACGGCAACCGCCTCGACTACAAGCCGGTGCACCTGAAGCCGCTGACCGTCGAAGCCTTCCCGCCGAAGGCGCGGACCTACTGACCCGCGGAGACCAACGGATGAAATTCCGCATCTACCGCTACGATCCGGACAAGGACGCGAGCCCTACATGCAGGACTACGACGTCGCAGCTCGAGCCGCACGACCGCATGCTGCTCGACGCGCTCATGCGCATCAAGGCGCAGGACGATACGCTGTCGTTCCGCCGCTCGTGCCGCGAAGGCGTGTGCGGCTCGGACGCGATGAACATCAACGGCAAGAACGGCCTCGCGTGCATCACCAAGCTCGCGGACCTGAAGGAGCCGGTCGTGCTCCGGCCGCTGCCCGGGCTGCCGGTCATCCGCGACCTGATCGTCGACATGACGCAGTTCTTCAAGCAGTACCACTCGATCAAGCCGTACCTGGTCAACGACGACGCCGCCGCCGGAGAAGGAGCGGCTGCAGTCGCCCGAGGAGCGCGAGGAGCTCGACGGCCTCTACGAATGCATCCTGTGCGCCTGCTGCTCGACCTCGTGCCCGTCCTTCTGGTGGAACCCGGACAAGTTCGTCGGTCCCGCGGGCCTGCTGCAGGCCTATCGCTTCATCGCCGACACGCGCGACCAGGCGACCAACGAGCGCCTCGACAATCTCGAGGATCCGTACCGGCTGTTCCGCTGCCACACGATCATGAACTGCGTCGACGTGTGCCCGAAGGGGCTCAATCCGACGCGCGGCGATCGGCAAGATCAAGGAGATCGCTGGTCAAGCGCGCGGTCTGAAGATCGCGTGAACGCGCGATCAGTCGAGCGCGCTGGCGCAGCCGACCGACGATCGAGCCGATCGCTGTGCGCGGCTGCGCTGGCGCTGCCGGCGCGGGCTGCTGGAGATCGACCTGGTCCTCGAGCGCTTCTCGACGCGCGCGGCGACGCGCATGACCGACGACGAAGTCGCGGCGCTCGACCGGCTGCTCGACTTGCGCGACAACGACCTGTGGGATCTGCTGTCGGGCCGCATCGAGCCCGACGGACGCCGCGGTGCTGCCGCTGCGTCGATGCGCTGCAGAGCCATTTGACCATGCACGAACGGCGCGATCGACGCGTGCAGCCGATCCGACCTTGACCGCCGCCTGGAGCCACGACGCCATGACCGACCGCAACGCCACGCTGAACTTCAGCGACGGCACGCCGCCGATCAAGTTTCCGGTCCTGCCCGGCACGATCGGCCCCGACGTGATCGACATCCGCACGCTCTACGGCAAGACCGGCATGTTCACCTACGACCCGGGCTTCATGTCGACCGCCTCGTGCGCCTCGAAGATCACCTACATCGACGGCGACGAGGGCGTGCTGCTCTATCGCGGCTATCCGATCGAGCAGCTCGCGGTGCACTGCGACTTCCTCGAGGTCTGCTACCTGCTGCTGAACGGCGAGCTGCCGAACGCGACGCAGAAGGACGAGTTCGTCCGCACCGTCACGCACCACACGATGGTGCACGAGCAGCTGAGCCAGTTCTTCCGCGGCTTCCGCCGCGACGCGCACCCGATGGCGGTGCTGGTCGGCGTGGTCGGCGCGCTGTCGGCGTTCTATCACGACTCGCTCGACATCAACGACCCGCACCACCGCGAGATCTCGGCGTTCCGCCTGATCGCCAAGCTGCCGACGATCGTCGCGATGTCCTACAAGTACAACATGGGCCAGCCGTTCATGTACCCGCGGAACGACCTGTCGTACACCGCGAACTTCATGCGCATGATGTTCGCGGTGCCGTGCGAGGAGTACAAGGTCAACGACGTGCTGGTGCGCGCGCTCGACCGCATCTTCATCCTGCACGCCGACCACGAGCAGAACGCGTCGACCTCGACGGTGCGCCTGGCGGGCTCGTCGGGCGCAACCCGTTCGCCTGCATCGCCGCCGGCATCGCCTGCCTGTGGGGCCCGGCGCACGGCGGCGCCAACGAGGCGGCGCTGCAAATGCTCGAGGAGATCGGCGACGTCGCGAAGATCGGCGAGTTCATCAAGCAGGTGAAGGACAAGAACTCCGGCGTGAAGCTGATGGGCTTCGGCCACCGCGTCTACAAGAACTACGATCCGCGCGCCAAGCTCATGCACGAGACCTGCCACGAGGTGCTGGACGAGCTCGGCCTGCACGACGACCCGCTGTTCAAGCTCGCGATGGCGCTGGAGAAGATCGCGCTCGAGGACGACTACTTCGTCTCAGCGCAAGCTCTATCCGAACGTCGACTTCTACTCGGGCATCGTGCAGCGCGCGCTCGGCATCCCGGTCAGCCTGTTCACCGCATCTTCGCGCTGGCGCGCACCGTGGGCTGGATCGCGCAATGGAACGAGATGATCTCCGATCCCGAGCAGAAGATCGGCCGTCCGCGCCAGCTCTACACGGGCGCGACGCGGCGCGACGTGGTGCCGATCGACCAGCGCTAGAGCGTCAGGGCTGGCAGCGAGCGCCATCGCCCCATATAGCAGGTGAAACCATGAGCATGATGAAGGAATTCGAGCAGTCGCAGCACCCTCTTCGGCGGCAACGCGCCGTTCATCGAGGAGCTGTACGAGCGCTACCTCGCCGATCCGGGCGCGGTCGAGCGCCGACTGGCGCGCGTATTTCGACGCGCTGCGCGGCGGCGCGCAGCGACGTCGCGCACGCGCCGGTCATCGACTCGTTCATCCAGCTGCGCGAAGAACCGCAGGCTGGCCGGCGGCGATGGTCGACGCCGCCGCGATGCACAAGCAGGTGCTGGTGCTGCAGCTGCATCAGCAAGTACCGCGCGCTCGGCGTGTTCCAGGCCGACCTCGATCCGCTGAAGCGCGCCGAGCGCCCGTACATCGCCGAGCTCGACCTCAGTACCTACGGCCTCACCGACGCCGACATGGACACCGAGTTCGACACCGGCTCGTTCAAGGGCGCGCCCGACGGCGCCACCGCATGCGGCTGCGCGACCTGATCGCCGCGCTGCAGCGAGACCTACTGCGGCACGTTCGGCATCGAGTACATGTACATCTCCGACACGCCGCAGAAGCGCTTGATCCAGGAGCGCCTCGAGCCGCTGCGCGCGCGCCCGAGCTATCGCGCCGGAGTTTCGCAAGCCACATCCTCGAGCGGCTCACCGCCGCGGAGACGCTCGAGCGCTACCTGCACACGCGATACGTCGGCCAGAAGCGCTTCTCGGGCGAAGGCGGCGAGAGCATGATCCCGATGCTCGACCACCTGATCCAGAAGGCCGGCGCCGGCGGCGTGCAGGAAATCGTGATCGGCATGGCGCATCGCGGGCGCCTGAACGTGCTGGTCAACACGCTCGGCAAGATGCCGGCGGACCTGTTCGCCGAGTTCGAGGGCAAGCACGCACGACGACCTGTCCGCGGGCGACGTCAAGTATCACCAGGGCTTCTCGTCGGACGTCGTGACGCCCGGCGGCCCGATGCACCTGACGCTCGCGTTCAATCCGTCGCACCTCGAGATCGTCAATCCGGTGGTCGAAGGCTCGGTGCGCGCGCGCCAGCACCGCCGCGGCGACCAGACGGGCGACCAGGTGCTGCCGGTGCTGATCCACGGCGACGCCGCGTTCGCCGGCCAGGGCGTCGTGCTGGAGACGCTCAACCTGTCGCAGACGCGCGGCTACCGCACCGGCGGCACGATCCACATCGTCGTCAACAACCAGATCGGCTTCACCACGTCGGACCCGCGCGACGCGCGCGGCACGCTCTACTGCACCGACGTCGCGAAGATGGTCGAGGCGCCGATCTTCCACGTCAACGGCGACGATCCCGAAGCCTGCCTGCTGGCGATCGAGATCGCGATCGAGTACCGGCAGAAGTTCCACAAGGACGTGGTCATCGACCTGGTCTGCTTCCGCCGGCTGGGCCACAACGAGGAGGACGAGCCGATGGTCACGCAGCCGCTGATGTACAAGAGGATCCGCGAGCATCCGGGCACGCGCGAGCTCTACGCCGAGCGGCTCGTCAACGGAAGGCGTGATCAGCCGCGGCGACGCCGAGGCGATGATCGCGACCTATCGCGCAGGCGATGGACAAGGGCTACCACACCAACACGACGATCCTGTCGAACTACAAGCCGCCGTTCGCCGTCGACTGGGCGCGGTTCGTCGGGCAGGCACTGGACCGACGACGGCCGAGACCGACGGTGCCGCTGCAGAGGCTGAAGCGAGCTGCGCCGAAGCGCGTCACCGACGTCCCGGCCGAACTTCAAGCTGCATCCGCGCGTCGAGAAGGTGATCGCCGAGCGCCGCGCGATGGGCGAGGGCGACGCTGCCGCTCGACTGGGGCATGGCCGAGACGCTGGCCTACGCGACGCTGCTCGACGAGGGCTACGGCGTGCGCCTCTCCGGCCAGGACGCCGGGCGCGGCACGTTCTCGCACCGCCACGCGGTGCTGCACGACCAGAATCGCGAGAAGTGGGATGCCGGCATCTGGGTGCCGCTGCAGCACGTCAAGGAAGGGCAGCCCGACTTCGAGGTGATCGACTCGGTGCTGTCCGAGGAGGCGGTGCTCGGCTTCGAATACGGCTACGCGACCTCGGAGCCCGAACAAGCTGGTCGTCTGGGAAGCGCAGTTCGGCGACTTCGCCAACGGCGCGCAGGTCGTCATCGACCAGTTCATCGCCGCCGGCGAAGTCAAGTGGGGCCGCGTCTGCGGGCTGACCCTGCTGCTGCCGCACGGCTACGAAGGCCAGGGCCCGGAGCACTCGTCGGCGCGGCCCGAGCGCTACCTGCAGCTGTGCGCCGAGCACAACATGCAGGTCTGCGTGCCGACGACGCCGGCGCAGATCTTCCACCTGCTGCGCCGGCAGATGGTGCGCGACTTCCGCAAGCCGCTGATCGTGATGAGCCCGAAGAGCCTGCTGCGGCACAAGGAGGCGGTGTCGTCGCTGGACGAGCTCGCCGAGCGGCTTCCAGACCGTCATCGGCGACGCCGACAAGCTGGTCGCCGAAGAAGGTGCGGCGCGTGGTCGTCTGCAGCGGCAAGGTCTACTACGATCTGCTCGCGCTACCGGCGCGAGCAGAAGATCGCCGACATCGCGATCGTCCGCCTCGAGCAGCAGTATCCGTTTCCGCACGAGGAGTTCAAGCGCAGACGTGGCCAAGTATCCGAACGCGACCGAAGTCGTCTGGTGCCAGGAAGAGCCGCAGAACCAGGGCGCGTGGTACCGGCTGCGCGCGTACCTGCGCGCCGACATCGCCGACAAGCAGGTGCTCGCCTACGCCGGCCGGCCGATCTCGGCGTCGCCGGCGGTCGGCTACCTGTCGAAGCACCTCGAGCAGCAGAAGGAGCTCGTCGAGGACGCGTTCGCCGCCGAGCTCGGGTCGGGCGAGATGGTCACTGCGCACTGAACGAGCGCCAACCGATTTCAGGCGAGAATCGAACGCAACCGTCTGGGCTGAAAGTGCGGCGGCTCGAGCGCGATCATGGCTCACGCAGCCAATAACAGGAATGGATGATGCTGATCGAAGTCAAAGTGCCGGTGCTGCCGGAGTCGGTCTCCGAGGCGACGCTGGTCAACTGGCACAAGAAGGCCGGCGACGCGGTCAAGCGCGACGAGAACCTGATCGACATCGAGACCGACAAGGTCGTGCTCGAGCTGCCGGCGCCCGATTCCGGCGTGCTGACCGAAATCGGCAGAGGCGACGGTTCGACGGTCACCGCGCAGGAAGTCATCGCGGTGATCGACACCGAGGCGCAAGCGGCGGCACCGGCCGGCGCCGCAGCCGCGACGCCGGCGCCGCGCGGCTGCTGCCGCAGCCGCAGCACCGCGCCGGCCCCAGCTCCGCGCGACTGCGATCAGCCGCAGCGAGCACCTGCCGCCGCGCCGGGCGGCGGCCGCGTTGCCGGCCGCGCGCAAGATGATGGCCGAGCAGGGCCGGAGCGCGGCGGATGTGGCGGGCACCGGCCGCGGCGGCCGCATCACCAAGGGCGACGTGGTCGCCGCGACGCGGGCCTTGCCGGCGCCAGCCTGACAAGCCGCAAGCGCGCTGCCGCGCCGGCTGCGCCGGCAGCGCGACGGCCGCCCGCGGTTCAGCTGCCGGCGAACCTCGGCGCGCGGCCCGAGCAGCGCGTTCCGATGTCGCGCCTGCGCCAGCGCGTCGCCGAGCGGCTGGTGCAGTCGCAATCGACCGCCGCCATCCTGACCACGTTCAACGAAGTCAACATGGCGCCGGTGATCGAGCTGCGCAACCGCTACAAGGAGCGCTTCGAAAAGGAGCACGGCGTCAAGCTGGGCTTCATGGGGTTCTTCGTCAAGGCGGCGGTGCACGCGCTGAAAAAATTCCCGATGGTCAACGCCTCGATCGACGGCACCGACATCGTCTATCACGGCTACTTCGACATCGGCATCGCGGTCGGCAGCCCGCGCGGCCTGGTCGTCCCGATCCTGCGCGACGCCGACCAGATGTCGATCGCCGAGATCGAAAAGCAGATCGCCGATTTCGGCAAGCGCGCGCAGGACGGCAAGCTCACGGTCGAGGAGCTGACCGGCGGCACGTACACGATTTCCAACGGCGGCGTGTTCGGCTCGATGCTGTCGACGCCGATCATCAATCCGCCGCAATCGGCGATCCTCGGCGTGCACGCGACGAAGGAGCGCCCGGTCGTCGAGAACGGACAGGTCGTGATACGCCCGATCAACTACCTGGCGCAGTCGTACGATCATCGCATCATCGACGGGCGCGAAGCGGTGCTGTCGCTGGTGGCGATCAAGGAAGCGCTGGAGGATCCGGCGCGCATGCTGCTCGATCTGTGACCGGCGCGAAAGACGATGGCAGAGACCTTTGACGTCGTCGTCATCGGCGCCGGACCCGGCGGCTACACCGCGGCCATCCGCGCCGCGCAGCTCGGCTTCAAGACCGCGTGCATCGACGACTGGAAGACCGCCGACGGCAAGCCCGCGCCCGGCGGCACCTGCACCAACGTCGGCTGCATTCCGTCGAAGGCGCTGCTGCAATCGTCGGAGCACTACGAGCACGCCGGGCATGACTTCGCCGAGCACGGCATCGAGGTCAAGGGCCTCGCGCTCGATCTCGGCGCAGATGCTCGCGCGCAAGGACAAGGTCGTCCGCCAGAACAACGACGGCATCGTCTACCTGTTCAAGAAGAACAAGATCGCCTTCTTCAACGGCGTCGGCAGCTTCGCCGCCGGGAGCGGTGCCGGCGGCTGGCAGATCGCAGTGTCGGCGGCGGCAAGCCAGACCGCTCGCGGCGAAGCACGTCATCGTCGCGACCGGCTCGAAGCCGCGCGCGCTGCCCGGCGCGCCGTTCGACAATCGAGCTCATCCTCGACAACGACGGCGCGCTGGCGATTCCCGAGGTGCCGAAGACGCTCGGCGTGATCGGCGCCGGGCGTCATCGGCCTCGAGATGGGCAGCGTCTGGCGGCGGCTCGGCGCCGAAGTCACGGTGCTCGAGGCGCTGCCGGTTTTTCTCGGCGCGGCCGACGAGCAGGTCGCGAAGGAAGCCTGGAAGCTCTTCGCCAAGCAGGGCCTGTCGATCCGAGCTGGGCGTGCAAGATCGGCAAGGTCACGGTGGGCAAGAATGTCGGCGTCGAATATACCGACGCCGAGGGCAAGGCGCAGACCGCGACGTTCGACAAGCTGATCGTGTCGATCGGACGCGTGCCGCACACGGCGGGTCTCAACGCCGAAGCGTCGGGCTCAAGCTCGACGAGCGCGGCTTCGTCGCCGTCGACGACGAGTGCCGGACCAATCTGCCGAACGTCTGGGCGATCGGCGACGTCGTGCGCGGGCCGATGCTCGCGCACAAGGCCGAGGAGGAGGGCGTCGCCGTCGCCGAGCGCATCGCCGGCCAGCACGGCCACGTCGATTTCAACACCGTGCCGTGGGTCATCTACACGTCGCCCGAGATCGCGTGGGTGGGCCAGACCGAGCAGCAGCTGAAGGCCGCCGGCGTCGCCTACCGCGCCGGCATGTTTCCGTTCATGGCCAACGGACGCGCGCGCGCGCTCGGCGACACCCGCGGCTTCGTCAAGCTGCTGGCCGACGCCAAGACCGACCGCGTGCTCGGCATGCACGCGATCGGTCCGCTCGTCTCCGAGCTGATCGCCGAGGGCGTGGTGGCGATGGAATTCGGCGCCGCGAGCGAGGACATCGCGCGCATCTGCCACGCGCATCCGTCGCTGTCGGAGGTGACCCGGGAGGCGGCGCTTGCGGTCGACAAGCGCGCGCTCAACTACTGAGCGTCGGGGATTCTTCGTTCATGATCATTATCGCCCTCTCATGAACGAAGCCGTCGCCGAAGCCTATCTGCCGGCGACACGCGAAAGTTCGTTGCTCGCGCACCTCAAGCCGGAGCTCGACCGGCGCCGGATCGTCCTCGACCACGCGCAGCTCGGCGCCCTCGACCGGCTGCAGCGCCTGTACGACGAGCTGGTCGAATTCCGCAGGGCCAGACTGTCGCTGCTGCGGCGCTGGTTCAACCCGCCGGTGCCTCCGCGCGGCGTCTACCTGTGGGGCGGCGTCGGCCGCGGCAAGAGCTTCCTGATGGATGCCTTCTATGCGGCGGTGCCGCTGCGGCGCAAGACCCGCGTTCACTTCCATGCCTTCATGAAAGGCGTCCACGACGAGCTGCGGACGCTCTCGCGCGAGGAGGATCCGCTGGCCACGGTGGCGGCGAGGATCGCGCGCCGGCATCGCCTGATCTGCTTCGACGAATTCCACGTCTCCGACGTCGCCGACGCGATGATCCTCGGACGCCTGCTGACCGCGCTGTTCCGGCTGGGCACGGTGTTCGTGATGACGTCGAACTACCGGCCCGACGACCTCTATCCCGAACGGCCTGCAGCGGCAGAACCTGTCTGCCGACGATCGCGCTGCTCAAGCAATGGCTGGATGTCATCGAGGTCGACGGCGGCACCGACTACCGGCTGCGCGAGCTCGAGCAGGCGGCGGTCTACTACGTGACGCCGCCGGGCGCGGCCGACGCCGAGGCTCGCCGCGCTGTTCGAGCGCATGCGTCCGGGCCCCGACGAGGATCCCCGGCTGGTCGTCGATTCGCGCGTGCTCAAGGCCAAAAGGCGCGCCGGCAGGCCTGGTCTGGTTCGACTTCGCCACGCTGTGCGAAGGGCCGCGCTCGCAGATCGACTATCTCGAGCTCGCGCGTCGCTTCGCGGTAGTCATCGTGTCCGACGTGCCGCGGCTGTCCCCCGACATGAGCAACGCCGCCCGCCGCTTCACCTGGCTCGTCGACGTGCTCTACGATCATCGGGTAAAGTTGCTGTTGTCCGCCGAGGTCGCTGCGGTCGATCTCTATCGCGAAGGCGCGAACAGCCAGGAATTCGCGCGCACCGTCAGCCGGCTGATCGAAATGCGCACCCGCGAATACATGGCGCTGCCGCACTTTGCCGGGGACGCCGCTCCCGCGGCGGGCCCGCCTAAGATTTCCAGTCCGATGCGCAGCGAGCATCGGTACAGACGCTGTCAGGAGGAGACACCCGTGCAGAAATTCAAGGCCTACCGGACGTTCCAGGAGAACGGCGTCGTGTCCAGCCGATTTGTCGAGATGGGGCTCGACGAGCTCGATCCGGGCGACGTCGTGGTCAAGACCAAGTACTCGACGATCAACTACAAGGACGCACTGTCGTACAACGGCGCCGGCAAGATCATGCGCAAGTATCCGACCGTCGCCGGCATCGACATGGCGGGCACGGTCGACACCTCGGCCGATCCGCGATTCAAGCATGGCGACAAGGTGATCGTGCATGCCTACGACGTGGGCGTCGCGCACGACGGCGGCTACTCCGAATACGTGCGCGTCCCTGCCGACTGGGTCGTGCGCCGTTCGCCGAACATGACGGCGTTCGAGGCGATGACGCTCGGGCACCGCGGGTTTCACCGCGGCGCAGGCGATCGAGGCGATGCAGCACAACGGCCTGACGCCGCGCAGCGGGCCGGTGATCGTCAACGGCGCCACCGGCGGCGTCGGCAGCGTCGCGATCGACGTGCTGTCGCGGCTCGGCTACCACGTCATCGCGCTTACCGGCAAGGAAAAGGAGACCGATTACCTGCGATCGATCGGCGCATCCGAAGTCGTGCTGCGGTCGAGCATCGATTTCTCCAAGGTCCGTCCGCTCGACAAGGCGACGTGGGCCGGCGGCGATCGACAACCTGGGTGGCGAAGTGCTGGCCTGGATGCTGTCGACGATGAAGCAGGCCGGCATCGTCGCGAGCGTCGGACTCGCCGCGGACTTCAAGCTCAACACGACCGTGATGCCGTTCATCCTGCGCGGCGTGAATCTGCTCGGGATCAACAGCGCCGAGTGCCGATGGCGCTGCGGCAAAAGCTGTGGGACCGGCTGGCCAACGAGTGGCGGCCGTCGCGGGTGCAGGCCAGGGTCGTCACGATCGACTTCGCCGACCTGCCGACGCACTTCGACGCGTTCCTCAAAGGCACGGTGCGCGGCCGCACGGTCGTGCGCGTCGGCGCCGACACCGCCGGGCTCTGAATCGGTGAAGCAAGCGATGGCAGAGCTATGCCGAGCTACGCACCGCGCGCTCGCTCGCCGATCGCGACGCGTTCTGGCGCGAGCGGGCCGCGCTGATCGACTGGCAGACGCCGTTTACCGAGGTGCTCGATTACAGCCGGCCGCCGTTCGCGCGCTGGTTCGTCGGCGGCCGCACCAATCTCTGCCACAACGCGATCGACCGGCATCTGGCGGACGCGCGGCGAGCAGCCGGCGCTGATCTACATCTCGACCGAAACCGACACACGGCGCAGCTACACCTATCGCGAGCTCGCCGACGAGGTCAATCGCTTCGCGGCGATGCTCGAGGCGCCAGGGCGTCGGCAAGGGCGATCGCGTGCTGATCTACATGCCGATGATCCCGGAGGCGGTATTCGCGATGCTGGCGACCGTGCGCATCGGCGCCATTCATTCGGTCGTGTTCGGCGGCTTCGCCGCGGCGAGCCTCGCCACGCGGATCGACGATGCGCAGCCGAAGGTGATGATCACCGCCGATGCCGGCATGCGCGGCGGCAAGGCGGTGCGCGTACAAGCAGCTGGTCGACGAGGCGCTGCGCCTGGCGACGCATCCGCCGTCGCGCGTGATCATCGTCGATCGCGGCATCGACACGGCGACGAGCACGTACGCCGGGACGCGATCTCGACTATGCGGCGCTGCCGCGCGAGCACGCCGGCGCGAGCGTGCCCTGCGCATGGCTCGAATCGTCCGAGCCTTCGTACATCCTGTACACGTCGGGCACGACCGGGCAAGCCGAAGGGCGTGCAGCGCGACACCGGCGGCTATGCGGTGGCGCTGGCCGCATCGATGCGCGACATCTTCTGCGTCGCGCCCGGCGAAACCATGTTCACCACCAGCGACATCGGCTGGGTCGTCGGGCATTCGTACATCGTCTACGCGCCGCTGCTCAACGGATCGACGACGATCATGTACGAAGGCCTGCCGATCCGGCCCGATCCCGGCATCTGGTGGCAGATCGTCGCCGAGCACAAGGTGCGCACGATGTTCAGCTCGCCGACGGCGATACGCGTGCTGAAGAAGCAGGATCCGGCGTTCATGAAGGCGCACGACGTCTCGTCGCTGCGCTACCTGTTCCTCGCCGGCGAGCCGCTCGACGAGCCGACCGCGCGCTGGGCGGCGGACTCGCTGGGCGTCGCGATCGTCGACAACTACTGGCAGACCGAGAGCGGCTGGCCGATTCTGTCGGCGCAGCCCGGGCATCGAGGACACGCCGCGCAAGTTCGGCAGTCCGTCGTTTCCGGTCTGCGGCTACGACGTGAAGCTGCTCGCACGAGGCGACCGGCGCGGAAGTCGGCGCCGACGAGAAAGGCGTGCTGGCGATCGTGCCGCCGCTGCCGCCCGGCTGCATGACGACGGTCTGGGGCGACGACGAGCGCTTCGTCGCAGACCTATTTCGCGACGTTTCCCGGCCGCAGCTCGTCTATTCGACGTTCGACTGGGCGACGCGCGACGCCGACGGCTACTACTTCGTGCTCGGCCGCACCGACGACGTGATCAACGTCGCCGGTCACCGCCTCGGCACGCGCGAGATCGAGGAAGCCGTGCAGGCGCATCCGGGCATCGCCGAAGTCGCGGTCGTCGGCGTCGCCGATCCGCTCAAGGGACAGGTGCCGGTGGCGTTCGCGGTGGTCAAGGATCCCTCGCTGGTCGCCACCGCGGAAGGCGTCGGCCGCGATGCGCGCGGAAGTGATGGACACCGTCGACCGCCAGCTCGGCGCGATCGCGCGTCCCGGCGCCGTGCACTTCGTGACGCTGCTGCCCAAGACGCGCTCGGGCAAGCTGCTGCGGCGCGCGATCCAGGCGCTGGCCGAAGGCCGCGATCCGGGCGACCTGACGACGATCGAGGATCCGGCGGCGCTCGAGCAGATCCGCGGGCGCTGCGTAGCATCGGCCGCGCGTCCGGCAGCCGCGACCGGCGTTCGCGCTTCGGAATCGCAGCAGAGCCGCCGCGGGGTCGCAGTTTCCGCAATCGTTGCCGTGCTCGGAAAAAACACCGTTACGCGTAAAATTGATCGTTTTTCCGAAGCCTCCCGTGTCCAACACTTCCATCCGCGCGCTGCCCGCCGCGCCGCCGCACGTTGCGCTCGCCCGCGTGACGCGCGGCGACGCGACCGACAGCATGCACTACGGATCGGTCGCGGTCGTCGACGGCGACGGGCGCACTGCTGTATCGCGGCCGGCGACCCGTCGTTCGTCACGATGACGCGCAGCGCGCTCAAGCCGCTGCAGGCCGTGCCGCTCGTCGCCGGCCGGCGGCGTCGAGCGCTTCGGATTCTCGAGCGCAGCAGGTAGCGCTGCTGTGCGCCAGCCACTCCGGCGAGCCGCGGCACGTGACCGGTGTCGCCGACATGCTGCGCCGTGCCGGCGTGCCAGCCGGACCAGCTGCAGTGCGGCGTGCATCCGCCGCTGTTCTATGCCGCGCGCGACGAGTTGCCGCCTGCCGGGGTCGCGTTCACGCCGCTGCAGCACAACTGCTCGGGCAAGCACAGCGGGATGCTGGCCTATTGCCGGCAGCTGTGGGCTACCGACTGAAACCTACCTCGCGTTCGACCATCCGCTGCAGAGGCGCTATTCGCCAGGCGGTCGCGCACCTGACCGGCGTCGCGGAAACTAGCCTGATCGCCGGCATCGACGGTTGCTCGGCGCCCAATTACGCGGTGCCGCTGTCCGCGCTAGCCGTCGCCTACGCGCGTCTCGCCGGCGACCGAAGACGCCCGCTACGGACGCGCGCCGCTCGACGCTCGCCGGCGCGATGAGCGCGCACCCGGAGATGGTGTCCGGCGAAAAGCGCAATGACCTCATCCTGATGCGCGCCGGTCGCGGCGACTGGGTGACCAAGGTCGGCGCCGAAGGCGTCCAGGCGATCGGCGTGCGCAGCAAGGGCCTGGGGCATCGCGATCAAGGTCGCCGACGGCAACGCGCGCGGACTGCATCCGACCACGGTCGCCGTGCTCGAGCAGCTGGGACTGCTCGACGACGCGCAGCGAGACGAGCTGTCGGCCTGGCGCGAACCCGCGATCCGCAACTACCGCGGCATCGTCACCGGCAAAGTCGAGGCGGTTGTTGCGCTGGAGCAACGCGGTTGACCGCGCATAGTGCTGGTTCCAGCGCGGGACTGAACTTCCCGCAGCGCGAACGGTCTAGGATGCAAGCTGCCTGCCTGAGTCGATCGCGTGGCGCGCCTGACGGCTCGGCTATACTGCCGGCGGGTATCTCGCCCACCGGATCCGGTGTGGCGATAATAACGATTGACTCAGGGAATGGCCGCGGATGGCTGACCGCGAAGTAGATCAGCAGCTGGTCGAGCGCGCGCAGCGGGGCGACAAGCGCGCCTTCGAGCTGCTGGTGCTGAAGTACCAGCGCAAGCTCGGACGGCTGTTGTCGCGGCTGGTGCGCGACCCGGGCGAAGTCGAGGACGTGACGCAGGAGGCATTCATCAAGGCCTATCGCGCGCTGCCTTCGTTTCGCGGGGACAGCGCGTTTTATACGTGGCTTTATCGCATCGCGATCAACACGGCCAAGAACTACCTGGTCGCGATGGGCCGGAGGGCGCCGACGTCCACCGGGTTCGACAATGAAGAGGCGGAGAATTTCGAAGACGCCGAGCAGCTTCGCGATTCGGCGACGCCGGAAGACGAGTTGCACGGCAAGCAGATAGCGGCTACCGTCAACAAGGCGATGGAGACGCTGCCCGAAGACTTGCGCACCGCGATTACGTTGCGCGAGATCGAGGGCTTGAGTTACGAAGAGATTGCCAACGCGATGAATTGTCCGATTGGCACGGTGCGCTCCCGGATTTTCCGGGCGCGTGAAGCGATCGCCGAGCAGTTGCGACCGCTTTTGGGGACAGACAAGGACCGGAGATGGTGATGAGCAACTTCAAGGCAGGATTCGGTGCCGAGAGCGGCCGAACGACGGCGCCGACACCGGAGGAAATCTCGCTGCTGATCGATGGAGAGCTCGAGCCCGTTCGGGCCGACGCCGTCGTCACCAGCTTGTGTCGAGCCGACGGTCTGGCGACCTGGGTCTGTTATCACGTGATCGGCGACGCCGTGCGCGGGGTCTGTTCGCGCGGTCTCGATTCGAAGCAATTCGTCGAGCTGTTCGCGGCCGAACCGACGGTTCTGGCGCCGCCGCGGCGATCGCCCGCACCGCACGCTATCGCACTGGCGCTGGCGGCGACAGTGGCGGCGGTGAGCGTCGTCGGCTGGGTCGCGCTGACGACGATGCCGGCGCCGGTCGCAGCGATCGCCAGCGCCCGACAGGCGGTCGGCGTGCGCGCAGCAGACGCCCGACCCGTGGTCGACAACGAGTATGTGCTGGTGCACCAGGAATACTCGCCGACCAACGCTATCCAGGGCATAGGCCCGTATTTACGCGCGGTCGCGGCCAGCGAGCCGGATGCGCGTCGGTAGCCCCCGGGCCCGGCGGCAGTGGTCCGCCCGGCTGCGCGGCGGCATCGGGGCCGCCGCCGTCACGCTGGTCGTCGTCCCGACGGCACTCGCGCAGGACGCGGCCGACTGGCTGCAGCGCGCGGCGACGGCCGCGCGGCAGCTGAACTACGTCGGCACGATCGTCTATCAGCATGGCGGCCGCGTCGAGACTTCGCGTCTCTATCACCTGGCGGATTCTTACGGCGAGTCGGAAAAGTTATCCAATCTGGACGGCCCGGCGCGCGAGATCATCCGCAACGGCGAGCAGGTACGCTGCTACTACCCGGATGCCAAGGTAATTCGCGTCGAGCCGCGAAGCATGCACAACGCGTTCCCGTCGCTACTTCCGCAACAGCTGGCGACGCTGGCCACTTATTATCAATTCCGCAAGGCCGAGATCGCGCGTATCGCCGGGCTGGAGACTCAGGCGTACGTCTTCGAGCCCAAGGACGGAGCGCGCTATGGCCACAAGCTTTGGGCCGATATCGGCACTGGGATGCTGCTCAAGGCTCGACTGCTCAACGAGAGGAACGAACCGGTCGAGCAGTTCGCGTTCAGCGATATACAGATCGGCGCGCGCCTCGATCGGGAAGCGACCAAGCCGCCGTTCGCGACCGTGCCTGCCGACTGGCAGGTACGGGAGTCGCCGGCAGCCGACATCGCGCCGAAGGAGACCGGCTGGGTGGTCCGCGACGTGCCGCCCGGCTTCGCCAAGATAGTCGAAGGCTATCGGACGTTGCGCGGCAAGCCGGCGCAGGTCGCGCATATCGTTTATTCGGATGGCCTGGTCGCCATTTCCGTCTTCGTCGAGCCGACGCCAGCGACGCCGCAGCCGGTCGGACTGTCGCAACAAGGCGGGATCAATGTCTACAGCCGGCAGCTGGACGATTATCTGGTGACGGTTCTGGGCGAGGCGCCTAGCTCGACCGTGCGTCAGATCGCGTATTCGGTCGGACGCCGACAGTGACTTCGGGCCTGGGCTAAAATCGACTTTGTTGGCCCGGCGCCAATAACAATCAGGGAAGCGACAGCAATGAGACTCCGTGTTTGGGCCGTACTGGGCGCGCTGGCCGGCGCCATTTCACTGATGCCTGCGGCGCTCGCCCAGTCAGGGCGACTGCCGGACTTCACCGAGCTCTACGAGCAGCAGGGTCCGGCCGTGGTCAGCATCGACGTGACGCAAACCGCGCGCCGCCAGGCGATGCCCGAGATTTCCGAGGATGACCCGTTTTACGAGTTCTTTCGCCGCTTCGGGCAGATCCCGCGCGGCCAGGCGCGCCCGCGCGACTTCGAGCAGCAGTCGACCGGCTCGGGCTTCATCCTGGCCGCCGACGGCTACGTGCTGACCAACGCCCACGTCGTCGACGATGCCAGTGAAGTCACCGTCAAGCTCTCCGACAAGCGCGAGTTCCGCGCCAAGGTCATCGGCACTGACAAGCGCACCGATGTCGCCTTGCTCAAGATCGAGGCCACCGGGCTGCCCAAGGTGACGATAGGCGACCCTGACAAGCTCAAGGTAGGCGAGTGGGTAGCGGCGATCGGCAAGCCGTTCGGCCTTGAAAACACGATCACCGCCGGTATCGTCAGCGCCAAGGGGCGCGAGCTGCCGAACGAAAATCTCGTGCCGTTCATCCAGACCGACGTGCCGATCAACCCGGGCAATTCCGGCGGGCCGCTGTTCAACCTCAAAGGCGAGGTCGTCGGCATCAACTCGCTGATCTTCAGCCGCACCGGCGGTTACATGGGCCTAGCCTTCGCCATTCCGATCGACGTGGCGATGAGCGTCGTCAAGCAGATCCAGGAAAAGGGCCGCGTCACCCGCGGCCGGATCGGCGTGCAGATCCAGGAAGTCAACCGCGAGACCGCCGACGCATTCGGACTCGCCAAGGCCAGCGGCGCGCTGGTGAATTCGGTCGAAAAGGGCGGCCCGGCCGACAAGGCAGGCATCGAGGCGGGCGACATCATCACCAAGGTCGACGGCCGGCCGGTGAACACCTCGTCCGAGTTGCCGCGCATCATCACCCAGGTCAGGCCGGGCACGAAAATCGCCCTGCAGCTCTGGCGCAAGGGTGCGGCCAAGGACGTCACCGTCACCGTCGCCGAGCTCAAGGAGGACGAGGCGCCGCGGCCCGTGCGCCGTGCCGCGCCAAGCAAGGAAAAAGCCAAGCCCAATCGCATGGGACTGGTGCTGTCGGATCTGACCGACGAGCAGAAGAAGGATCTCGAGATCAAGAACGGCGTCGTCGTCGAGGATATCCGCGGCACCGCGCGCGGCGACATCCAGGCGGGCGACGTGATTCTGGCGGTGATCAGCCGCGGCGCGACGATCGAGGCGAAGACAGCCGAGCAGGTCAATGCATTGATCGCCAAGCTGGAGAAGGGCACTTCGGTCACCTTCCAGCTGCGCCGCGGCCAGCAGCAATTCTTCTCGACGGTCCGGCTCAGCAACGGCAGCACCGAATAATTGGCGGGGACAGCCGATCCCGAATCCGGTCGAGCGCCGACGTCGGTCCGGCTGACGCTGCTTATCCGCGCCTATTGCCATCTGTGCGATGACATGCGGACGGCGCTGACCGCGCACGCTGCCGCCGTTCCCGTGCACGAGATCGACGTCGACGCCGACGCGGCGCTCGAAGCGCGTTGGGGCACGCTGGTCCCGGTGCTGCTCGCCGACGGACAGGAGGTGTGTCATTACCGGCTCGACACCGGCGCGCTCGATGCGATTCTCGCGCGCTCAGGCGGGGCGAATTCGCTTTAGAGGCATAAATCGGCTAAAATTCAAGGTATTCCGACGCCACAGCCGAGCCGAGGCATAGCAAAGGAGGGGCACTTCGCGGTGCCCCTTTCTTTTGGACCCATGCAGCACATTCGCAATTTTTCGATCATCGCGCACATCGACCACGGCAAGTCGACCCTGGCCGACCGGTTCATCCAGCGCTGCGGGGGCCTCGCCGAGCGGGAGATGGAAGCGCAAGTCCTCGATTCGATGGACCTCGAACGCGAGCGCGGCATCACGATCAAGGCCCAGACCGCGGCGCTCCGGTACGCGGCTCGCGATGGGACGATCTACCACCTCAACCTGATCGACACCCCAGGCCATGTCGACTTTGCCTACGAGGTCTCGCGCTCGCTCGCGGCGTGCGAAGGCGCGCTGCTGGTCGTCGACGCCTCTCAGGGCGTCGAGGCGCAGACGGTCGCCAACTGCTACACGGCGACCGAGCAGGGCGTGACCGTGGTTCCGGTGCTCAATAAGATCGATCTGCCTTCGGCCGAGCCCGAGCGGGTGATCGAGGAGATCGAGGACATCATCGGGTTGCCCGCGCACGACGCGATTCTCGCCAGCGCCAAGACCGGCGAGGGCGTCGACGATATCCTGGAAGCGGTGATAGCGCGCATTCCGCCGCCGACCGGCGATCCGGCTGCGCCGTTGCAGGCGCTGATCATCGATTCCTGGTTCGACAACTACGTCGGCGTCGTCATGCTGGTGCGCGTGATGGAGGGTACGCTCAAGCCGCGCGACAAGATCCGTCTGATGGTCACCGGCGCAATCTACAACTGCGAGCAGGTCGGCGTATTCACCCCCAAGTCGGTGGCGCGCGACTCGCTGTCCGCCGGCGAGGTAGGCTTCATCATCGCCGGCATCAAGGAATTGAAGGCCGCCCGCGTCGGCGACACGGTCACACTCGCCACGCGGCCCGCCGCGGCGCCGCTGCCCGGCTTCAAGGACGTCAAGCCGCAGGTCTTCGCCGGCCTCTACCCGGTGGAAACCAACCAGTACGAGGGTCTGCGGGACGCGCTGGAGAAGCTCAAGCTGAACGACGCGTCGCTGCACTACGAGCCCGAGGTGTCGCAGGCGCTGGGCTTCGGCTTCCGCTGCGGCTTCCTCGGCCTGCTGCACATGGACATCGTGCAGGAGCGCCTCGAGCGAGAATACGACATGGAGCTGATCACGACCGCGCCGACGGTCGTCTACCAGGTCCTGCTGCGCGACGGCACGCTGCTCGAGATCGAGAATCCCTCGAAGCTTCCCGACCTTTCGCATGTCGAGGAGATCCGCGAGCCTATCATCACGACGACGATCCTGACGCCGCAGGAGTACGTCGGGCCGGTGCTGACACTTTGCACCGAAAAGCGCGGCATCCAGAAGAACATGCAATACGTCGGGCGCCAGGTAATGCTGACCTACGAGCTGCCGCTGGCCGAAGTGGTGATGGATTTCTTCGACAAGCTGAAGTCGGTCTCGCGCGGCTACGCTTCGCTCGATTACGATTTCAAGGAATTTCGCGCCGCCGACGTCGTCAAGCTCGATATCCTGATCAACGGCGACCGGGTCGATGCCTTGTCGGTGATGGTGCACCGGGCACATGCGCAGTACCGGGGTCGCGAGGTGGTGTCGAAGATGCGCTCGCTGATCCCGCGCCAGATGTTCGACGTGGCGATCCAGGCGGCGATCGGCGCGCAGATCATCGCCCGCGAGAGCGTCAAGGCCTTGCGCAAGAACGTGCTGGCCAAATGCTATGGCGGCGACGTCACGCGCAAGCGAAAGCTCCTCGAAAAACAGAAGGCCGGGAAGAAGCGGATGAAAGCGGTTGGCAGCGTCGAGATTCCGCAGGAAGCGTTCCTGGCCATTCTCCAGGTCGGCGAGAAGTGACCGACACAGCAATAAAAATCCACAAACGGCTGACGATACGATGAACTTTGCGCTGATTCTTTTCCTGCTTACCGTGCTGACGGGGGTGATGGCGCTGGCCGACCGGCTGGTCTTTGCGCGCCGGCGCCGGCCGGGCGAGCCCGAACCGTGGTGGATCGAGTATCCGAAAAGCTTCTTCCCGGTCCTGCTGATCGTGTTCCTGCTGCGCTCGTTCGTCGCCGAGCCGTTCAAGATCCCCAGCTCGTCGATGCGCCCGACGCTCGAGGTCGGCGACTTCATCCTGGTCAACAAGTTCGCCTACGGCCTTAGACTTCCGATCATCGAGAAAAAGATCATCGAAACCGGGCAGCCCCAGCGCGGCGACGTCATCGTCTTTCGCTATCCGATCAATCCCTCGCAGGACTTCATCAAGCGGCTGGTCGGCCTGCCGGGCGATGAGGTCGTCTATCGCGACAAGGTGATCAGCGTCAACGGCCAGCCGTGGCCGCAGAAACCGGACAGCAGCTATAGCTATCTCGAGGGCCTGACCTACGCGACGACGCAGCGGTTCGAGGAGCGAATCGGGGACCGCGTGCACTCGATCGCCATCAACCCAGCCGCGCCGCCGGTCAACGTCAACGGCGTGCGGTCTTTCCCCGGAAGGGAGAACTGCGTTTACAATGACCGCGGATTCAGCTGCAAGGTCCCGGCGGGCAGCTACCTGATGATGGGAGACAACCGCGACAACAGCGACGACAGCCGCTATTGGGGCTTCGTTCCCGACGACCACATCCGGGGCAAGGCCTTCTTCATCTGGTTCAACTGGGACGATATCAGCAGCTTCGCATTCAAGCGGATCGGCACCAGCATCCGCTGATGGGAGAGAAGATGAACAAGCGCACTGCGCAGCGCGGGTTGTCGATGCTCGGATTCCTGTTCGTGGCCGCGGTCGTTGTCTCGATCGTGATGATCGGATTCCGCACGCTGCCGTCGTACATCGAGTACTTCACCGTGAAAAAGGTGATGCAAAAGACGCTGCAGGATGCGCCGGAGCCGTTCTCGCTGGCGAAATTCCGCAGCGACTTCGATCTGAAGGCGAGTGCCGATTACATCGACTCGGTTCGCGGCAGCGACATCGACGTCGTCAAGGAAGGCAACGCGCTGGTGGCGACCGCGACGTGGAGCAATAAGCTGCACATGGTCGGCAATGTGAGCGTGGTGCTCGACTTCGAGGCCACCGTCACCAAGTGACGTCCCGGGGTCGATGCCGCCCTCCGCCCCGACCGAATCGCTCGGCCACGTATTTCGCCGCCCGGAACTGCTGCGCCAGGCACTGACGCACCGCAGCTTCGGCGCCGACCACAACGAGCGGCTGGAATTCATCGGCGATTCGATTCTCAATTGTGCAATCGCGCTTGCCCTGTACCGGCGCTTCCCGCAGCTCCCCGAGGGGAGCTCTCGCGGATCCGCGCCAACCTGGTCAACAAGGACACGCTTTGCCGGCTGGCGCGCACGCTCGATCTGGGCAGCGCGATCAGGCTCGGCGAAGGCGAGTTGAGAAGCGGCGGCGCCTCGCGGCCGTCGATACTGGCCGATGCGCTGGAGGCGGTGTTCGGCGCCATCTTTCTCGACGGCGGCTTCGATGCCGCGGACGCCGCGATCGGCCGCATCTACGAGGGCGAGGTCGCGGGCATCGATCCTGCCGACCTCGCCAAGGATCCGAAGACTCGTCTGCAGGAATGGCTGCAAGGCAGGAAGCTGGCGGTGCCCGACTATGAAGTCGCGGCCGTCCGAGGGGAGTCGCATTTGCAGACCTTCGACGTCGTCTGCAGGATTCCGGCACTCGATATTGCGGCGACCGGATCGGGACCGAGCAGGCGCGCCGCCGAGCAGGCTGCCGCTGCGGCGGCCTATGAGCAGGCGACCGGTGCCTGATTTCACCGCCGGGTTCCGCTGCGGCTACGTCGCTGTCGTCGGTCGGCCGAATGTCGGCAAATCGACGTTGGTCAACGCGCTGGTCGGCGCCCGCGTATCGATCACGTCGGGCAAGCCGCAGACGACGCGGCATCGGATCCTCGGCATCATGACGACGCCCTCGGCGCAGTTTCTCTTTGTCGATACGCCGGGGTTCCAGACCGCCCATCGATCGCGCCTGAACGAGCGAATGAACCGGACGGTGCGCGACAGCATCGGCGGCGTCGATGCGATCATCGTCGTGCTGGAGGCGGTGAAACTGACCGACGCCGACCGCGCGGTGCTGGCGCTGCTGCCGCGGCGCGTTCCGGCGATCGCCGCGATCAACAAGGTCGACCGGCTCGCCGACAAGACTCGCCTGCTGCCGTATCTTTCGATGCTCGAAAAGGCGCACCCATTCGCCGCAATGGTGCCGATCAGCGCCGAAAAGGGCATGCAGCTGGATCTGCTCACATCGGAGGTCGCCCGCCATCTTCCTATCGGCGAGCCGCTGTTCGCGCCGGACGACCTGACCGACCGGGACGAGCGCTTCATCGCCGCCGAATACGTGCGCGAAAAGATTTTTCGGCTTCTCGGCGAGGAAATTCCCTACGCGACGACGGTGGCGGTCGACACCTTCGAGCACGA
This sequence comes from uncultured beta proteobacterium, assembly GCA_963697485.1. Classification (GTDB taxonomy): domain Bacteria; phylum Pseudomonadota; class Gammaproteobacteria; order Burkholderiales; family Casimicrobiaceae; genus PALSA-1003. Next base: position 594,957 of record CAVOOD010000001.1, on the reverse strand, counting down.
TGGCGCGCTGCGCCGGATCCATGCGACCGTCTATGCCGACAAGGCCAGTCATCGCGCCATCCTGCTGGGCAAAGACGGCGCCACGATGAAGTCGATCGCGAGCGCCGCGCGGCGGGACATGGAGCGTCTGTTCGGCGGCAAGGTGTTTCTCGAAGTATGGGTCAAGGTGAAATCCGGCTGGGCCGAGGACGAGGCGCAGCTGACGCGGCTGGGCTACTGAAGCGCGAACGTGCGCGAGCCAGCCGTGGAAATTACCCGATGAAGCAGCCGCGGGATCGGCGCGACGAGCAGGGCGGCGTTCGTCCTGCACGCTTACCCCTACCGCGAGACCAGCCTGATCGTCGAGGCGCTGACCGCCGAGCACGGTCGTGTCGCGCTGGTCGCGCGCGGCGCGAGGCGACCGCGCTCGGAGCTGCGCGGGATCCTGCAGGCATTCCAGCCGCTGACCTTGTCGTGGGCCGGCGGCGGCGAGCTGCGGACACTGCTCAGGGCCGAATGGCGCGGTGGTCTCCCGCTGGTCGCGGGGTCGGCTCTGCTGTGCGGTTTTTATTTGAACGAGCTGCTGCTGAAGCTCCTTCCGCGCGAAGACCCGCACCCGCAGCTCTTTCGCGATTACGAGGCCGCGTTGACGCGGCTGGCCGCCGGTCATCCGCAGGCGCCGATATTGCGCGAGTTCGAAGTGCGGCTCCTGTCCGAGCTCGGTTACGCGCTGCCGCTGACCCACGAAGCCGATACCGGACGGCCGGTCGATCCGTCGGCACGATACTATTACGCCTTCGACCTGGGTCCACGCAGCACGGCGGCCGAACCCGGTCGCCGCTATCCATTGGTGCGCGGTGCGACCCTGCTGGCGCTGGCGCAGCACGACTACAGCACTGCCGACGCAGCGGCCGAAGCCAAGCGACTGATGCGCGAGGTGCTCGACCATTATCTCGAGCAGCGGGCGATCTTCAGCCGGCGGGTCGTACGCGATCTGCAGGCGCTCGACGACGAAAACGGCGGAAGCGAAGAACGGACATCATGATCGAGCTCGGCGTCAACATCGACCACGTCGCGACGCTGCGGCAGGCGCGTCGGACCTATGAGCCGGACCCGGTCTGGGCCGCGGCGGAAGCGCACCTGGGCGGCGCCGACGGCATCACCGTGCATCTGCGCGAAGACCGCCGGCACATCCAGGACGAGGACGTGCGCCGGCTTCGCGCGCTGGTGCAGATCAAGCTCAATCTGGAAATGGCCGCGACCGATGAAATGGTGGCGCTCGCCTGCGCGCTCAAGCCGGAGATGGCGATGCTGGTGCCCGAGGGTCGCGAGGAGGTCACGACCGAGGGCGGTCTCGACGTCGCCGCGCAGGAGGCGAGGCTCAAGGCCGCGGTCGCGCGGCTGACCGAGGCGGGCATCATCAGCAGCGTATTCATCGATGCCGAGGTCCGTCAGGTCGAGGCCGCGGCGCGAATCGGCGCGCGTGTCTGCGAGATCCACACCGGTCCCTATGCGCATGCGTTCCACGCCAAGGGACGCGACCCGCAGAGCGCTGCGGTCGTCGCGGAACTGGCGAAAGTCCGCGAGGCCGGCGCCGCGATCCGCGCTCTGGGAATGCGCTTCAATGCCGGACACGCGCTCAACTATTTCAACGTGCAATCGATCGCCGCGCTGCCCGGCGTGCGCGAGCTTCACATCGGGCACGCCATCGTCAGCCGCGCGGTCTTTGTCGGTCTGCGCGAGGCGGTGCGGCAAATGAAAGCATTGCTTCGCGAGGCCGCCGCGGGCTGAGCGGCTACTAACGCTCGCTTCGGTCTAGTAGGGATGCGGCCACTTGCCGCCCAGCGTTCGGGTCAGCTCCTCGGCGGTATGCGCGACCAGCGGGCCCAGCTGTCGGATGCGCTCGTCGGACAAGCGCGACGACGGGCCCGCCAGCGAGATTGCCCCGAGTGGCTCGGCGTGCTCGTCGTAGACGGTCGCCGCGACGCAGCGGGTCGAGCGCGCGTGCTCCTCGTCGTCGAACGAATAGCCCCGCTGCCGGATAACGCGTAGCGCCGCCCACATCGTCTCCGGCGCGACGATCGTGTTCTCGGTGATGCGCGGCAAGCCTCGCACCTTGAGTATCGCGTCGATCTGCTCGTTCGGCAGCGCGGCGAAGATGGTCTTGCCGACGCCCGATGCGTGCAGAGGCACGCGGCTGCCGAGCTTGACCAGCGTGCGCATCGTTTCGTGGCATTGCACCTGCGCGATGAACACCGCCTCGGTGCCGTCGAGTATCGCCAGGTTCGCGGTCTCGCCCGACTGCTCCATAAGCCGGCGCATGTAGGTGTGGCTGCTCCCGATGAAGTCGCGATTGGCCAGGAAGGTGCTGCCGACGGTGAATGCCTGCAGACCGACGTGCCACAGGCCGAGGTCGCCGGCCTGGTAGACGTAGCCCATTTTTTCCAGCGTCGCCAGCAGCCGGTGTGTCGTCGACACCGGCAACTGCACGCGGTGGCCGACCTCGGTCAGCGACAGGCCGCTGTCGGCCTGGGCCAGGGCCTCGAGGATCGATAAGCCGCGCGTCAGGCTTTGCACCTGCGCGGTGGGCGCGCCTGGCTTGTGCGGTGTGCGGCCGCGGCGCGGCGCGATCGAGCGTAAAGCCATCGGGAGTCAGCAGTCGTCGCTATTCGAAATGCAACAATAACGCATTGCCGCAGCCGCCGCTCGGCAGGGCGGCCTCAGCTTGGTCTCGGTTGGGTCTCAGTTTGGTCTCAGTTTCGTTTCACGCCGGTTTCAGATGCGGCGTGACGGCGAACAGTTCCCCGGCGATGTCCACCTGGTAACGCGCGGCGAGAAGGTCGGCATCGCTCAGCACCCGATCGCTGCGCGCATAGCCCATCGCCACCGCGCGGCCGTGTTTTCGGCTGTAGCCGGCCGAGGTCAATTCGCCGACGCTTTGCCCATTCATCAATATCGGCTCGCCACCCCAGGGAAAGGCCGCCGGGTCATCGAAGGTGAACAGCAGCAGTCTCTTCTTGAGCCCATCCGCCTGCTGTCGCAACAGGGCGTCGCGGCCGATGAAATTCGATGCCTTGTCCATCCTGACTGCGTACGCGAGCCCGGCTTCGAGCGGGGTCTCGTCGGGACCGAGCTCGGCGCCCCAGGCGCGCCGTCCGGCTTCGATGCGCAAGGCGTCGATCGTGTAATAGCCGGCGTCGCGCAACGCAAAAGCGCGTCCAGCCTCGTGCAATGCATCGTACAGCGTTGCGCACTGGTCGGTGGTCACGTAGAGCTCGTAGCCGGGGCCGCCGATGTAGCTGATGCGCGCGGCACGTACCCGCGCATAACCGACGTCGATCTCGCTCGTCTCCGAGAACGGCAGGCCTTGCCGGGAAAGGTCGTCCGGGGAAAGGCGGCCGAGAAGCTCGGCCGCCTTCGGGCCCATCACCGAAAGCACCGAGTAGGCCGAAGTTACGTCGACCAGCGCCGCGAAATCCTCATCGCCGATGTGCTTGACTATCCAGTCGGCGTCGCGCGTGGCCTGCGCCGAGCCGGTAAGGATAAAGAACGTGTCGTCAGCGATGCGCGTCAGGGTCAGATCGCTTTCGAACCCGCCGCGCTCGTTCAGCATCGCCGTGTACACCATCCGGCCCGGCGGCACATCGACCTCGTTGGCGCAAAGCCGCTGCAGCACTCGCACGGCGTCGCGGCCTTTGAGGACGAATTTGGCGAACGAGGTCTGATCGAACACGACGACGTCCTCGCGTGCGGCGCGCTGTTCGTCCAGCACCAGCGGCAGCCATCCGGGCATGTCCAGCGTGTACGGGATGGCCGGCGCACCTGGCGGCAGGAAGTAGTTGGCGCGCTCCCAGTTGAGCTTGCTGCCGAAGACCGCGCCCTTGGCCTGGAGCCGGTCGTAGAGCGGCGAGCGCCGCAGCGGCCGGACGGTCGCCAGCTCCTCGCGCGGCCAGCGCATCGCGTAGTGCAGCCCGAGCGTTTCGGCGGTGCGATCGAACAGATGCTGTCGGTTGGCGTGGAACGGTGCGAACCGGCGAAGATCGACATCCCACAGGTCGACCGGCGCTCCGCCGCCGATGATCCACTCGGCCATCAACCGGCCGGCACCGCCGGCGTTCGCGATCCCGGCGGAGTTGAAGCCCGCGCAGACGAAGTAACGCCTGAGTTCGGGCGCCTCGCCCAGAATGAAATTGCCATCCAGCGTGAAGCTCTCCGGTCCGTTCAGCAGCATTTTCACTTCGCGCCGTTTCGAGGCAGGGCGTGCGGTGTATCGCATTCTTCATCAGGATCTCGAACTGATCCCAATCCTCGGCCAGCAGCTGGAATTCGAACCGGTCCGGAATCGCCGGCACGTCCCACGGTTTGGCTACCGGCTCGAAGCCGCCCATCACCAGGCCGCCGACCTCTTCCTTGTAATAGATGAAGCCGTCGGGATCGCGCATCACCGGCAGGTCGCTGTGGACGCCGGCGATCGGCCGGGTGACGATGTAGAAATGCTCGGCCGAGAACAGCGGCACATTGACGCCGGCGAGCTTGCCGAATTCACGCGCCCACTGTCCCGCGCAATTGACCACGCTCTCGCAGCGGATCTCGCCTTCGCCGTGCTCGCCGCGATAGCGCACGCCGACGACACGGCCGCGCTCGACGATGACGCCGCTCACCGCCGCGCCTTCGATGATGCGCGCGCCGCGCATGCGGGCACCCTTGGCCAGCGACTGGGTCAGGTCGGTCGGATTCGCCTTGCCGTCGCCGGGTATCCAGACCGCGCCGCTCAAGTCGTCGGTGCGAAGCAGCGGATAGATCTTTCCCGCTTCGCTGGGCGTGATGAATTCGAAGTCGATGCCGAAGCCTTTGGCGCGCGCCATCTGGCGCTTCAGCAGCTTCAGCCGCTCCGGTGTCCTTGCGACGTTGAGACTGCCGCATTGCTTCCATCCGGTCGCAAGCCCGGTTTCCTGCTCAAGCGTCGCGTAGAGCTCGATACCGTAGCGGCTCATCCGCGTCGCGTTGCGCGTCGCGCGAAGCTGGCCGACCAGGCCCGCGGCGTGCCAGGTCGTGCCGCAGGTCAGCTTGCCCTGCTCGAGCAGCACGACGTCGCTGCAGCCGAGCTTGGTCAGGTGATAGGCGACCGACGCGCCGGCGATGCCGCCGCCGACGATCACGACCCGCGCCTGCGCCGGAATACTCGCGGTCATCGGCGCAGTCCGGTGCCCGGGGCGATAGAGGCGCGCCGGAGCGGCGTCGTCGCGGTCAAAGCTTCAAGGCCGCGATGCCGGCCACGACGCTGGCTGCGCCTGCGACGCGACGCCAGCCGAATCCTTCCTTGAGCCACAGCGAGCCGATCACCGCCGCGAAAAGCACCGAGGTTTCGCGCAGCGCGGCGACGGCGGCGATCGGCGCGCGCGTCATTGCCCAGAGCACGATGCCATACGCGGCGAGGCTGCATGCGCCGCCGCCGAGGCCGACGCGCCAGCCGCGGTGCAGGTACGCGCGTCCCGCCGCGCCGCGCCGCATCAGCACCCAGGCGACGAACGGGATGCCTTCGAGAAAGATCAGCCAGCAGACATACGAGAGCGCATTGCCCGATGACCGCGCGCCCGCGCCGTCGACCAGCGTGTAGACCGCGATGATCGCGGCATTGGCAAAGGCCCAGTATGCGGCCGCGGCCGGGTGGCGGCGGCGGCCGCCGGCCTGTACGAACGCGATGCTGACGATGCCGAGCGAGATCAGCAGGATGCCGACGGTCATTTGAATGCTCGGCAGCTCGCGGAGGAAAATGCTGCCCAGCACGGTGACGATCAGCGGCGCCGTGCCGCGCATCAACGGATAGGCGAACGAGAGGTCGCCGGTGCGATAGGCCTGGACCAGGGTCAGGTAGTAGCCGAAATGGATGGTTGCGGAAGCGGCGATGAATTTCCACGCCGCCGGGTCCGGCAATGGCACGAATGCCAGCAGCGCGAAGCTGCAGATCGACGAGCCCGCCACAACCGCGGCGGTGTCGAGCAGGACGTCGCCGCCGGTCGACGATTTGAGCAGCGCGTTCCAGCCAGCGTGCAGGAATCCGGCGGCGAGCACCGCCAGCGTTACACCGAGCGTGAGGTCCATCGGCCCTAGACGGCGTGCGGCTTGCGCTTCTGCCAGGCCGGCTTTTCGCCGGGGTCAGACGTCGAGGCATCGGGCGGTGACGCCGGCGACGGTTCCTTCAGCCGGGTCTTGGCCAGCACGCCGGCCTGCTCGAGGATCGGATAGGCGATCGAGCAGATGTGCGAGTTGATGCGCTTCAGATCGCTGATCAGGTCGAGGTGCAGCGACGAGGTCTCGATGCTCTGCGCGGTGTTGCTGGTCAGCCGCTCGATGTGCGAGCCGGCGTAGGCGCGCTCGAGGTCGCGGAACATCACCTTTTCGGCGAGCAGCTGCTGCGCGCTGGAGAGGTCGCCGTGCAGGAACACACTCATGCCCAGGCGCAGGTTGGCGACCAGCCGGCCGTGCAGGTCGCAGATTTCCTGCATGCCCGCCGCCGAAAAGCTGCGGCCCTTCTCGATCTTCTTTTCCTCGACGTCGGTGATGACCCGCTCGATGATATCGCCGACCTGCTCCATGTTGATCGTGAACGACACGATGTCGGTCCAGCGGCGCCCTTCCTTTTCCTCCAGCGCTTCGCGGCTGATCTGCGTCAGGTACAGCTTGATCGCCGTGTACAGCTCGTCGACGATGTCGTCCATTTTGCGCAGCCGCTCGGCCAGCACGCGATCGTTGGTCTTGAGCACCGTCAGCATGCCGGTCAGCATCTGCTCGATAACGTCGCCGATGCGCAGCGCCTCGCGGGCGGCGCAGCCGATCGCGAGCGCCGGGGTCGTCAGCGCCGAGGGATCGAGGTAGCGCGGCTTGGCCGGATCGTCGGCATCGGGCTTGGCCGGCATCAGCCGCTCGGCGAGCAGGGCGATCTTTTCGGTGAAGAACAGGAAGGCGACGGCGATCGTCACGTTGAACAGCAGATGGAAATGCACGACCATCCGGCTCTCGACCGGATCGAGCGAAGCCAGCAGCGGTTCGACATAGACCAGCAGCGGCGCGATCGCCAGGCACCCGATCAGCTTGAACAGGAAGTTGCCCAGGGTCACCCGCCGCGCCTCGGGCGCCGAACGCATCGTGTTGAGCATCGCCAGCACGCCGCTGCCCAGGTTGGCGCCCAGCACCAGCGCCATCGCAACGTGAATGCCGATCACCTTCGACGCGGCCAGCGCCGCGGTCAGCAGCACGACCGCGAGGCTCGAGTACGCCAGAATCGAGAACGTCGCCCCGACCAGCATGTCCAGCAGCACGTCTCCGGTCAGCGAGCCGAAGATGACCTGGACGCCGGCGGCCTGGGTCAGCGGCTTTGCCGCCAGAACGATCAGCTGCAGCGCCATGATGATCAGGCCCAGCCCGATCAGGATGTGCCCGAAGCGCCCGGCCTTGGCATTTTCGCGCGTCAGGTACAACAGCGACGCCCACGAAGATCAGCAGCGGCGACAGCCATGACAGATCGAACGAGAACACCAGGACCATCAGGCTGGTGCCGACGTCTGCACCCAGCATCACCGCCAGCGCGGGCGCAGTCGCGATCAAGCCCTGACCGACGAATGCGGCGACGATCAGCGCGGTCGCGGTGCTGCTCTGGATCAGCGCAGTGACGCCGAGGCCGGCGGCAAACGCGGCAAAACGGCTCGACACGCTCTGCCGCAGCACGCGCCGCAGATCGCCGCCGTAGAGGCGCAGGATGCTGGCGCGGACGATATTGGTGCCCCAGACGAGCAGGGCAACACCGGCCAGCAGATTGAGCAGTACCTGCATCAGCCGCGGCGCAACGCCGCCTCCATGACGATTGCGAAATGTTCGAGCGGCGGCGTGACCACGCCGGCGATCTTTGCCGCGTCGTCCCACCGGCGCAAGGCGATCGCGCGCAACGCACCCGGCTGCGCCGCGAACGCGGCGGCGGTCTCTTGGTCGTAGGGTCCACCCTGCAGGGCGAGGCTGCGTTTCGAATCGGCCGACAGCGCGTCGTAATAGCCGGACTCGGTGGCGCAAAGATAACGCTTGGCGTCGACGTGCAGCTTGATCGGCTCGAGGACCTCGTCGTCGAACAGCGGGCGCAGGAACGGCAGCGCCGCGTATTGATGGACATCGTCGATGCCGCGCGCGGTCGGCGTCTCTCCCTGGTCGTTGAGCAGGTGGCCGAGGTCGTGCAGCAGTGCCGCCGTCACCAGCGCCGCATCGGCGCCCGCGCGCTCGGCCGAATGCGCGGTCTGCAGGGCGTGCTCGAGCTGCGTCACCGGCTCACCGGCGTACATGCGTGCGCCGCCGCGATCGAACAGCGCGCAGATGCCGGGCAGGGTCAGCGCCACGGTCCGGCCCGTCGCGATGCGCGCCGCCTTACCATGGCAGCGAATACGTCTTGACGTTGGTAAAGCTTTTCATCGCCTCCTGCACGCCTTCCTTGTAACCGAGCCCGGAATCTTTGATGCCGCCGAAAGGGGTAAGTTCGAGACGGTAGCCGGGCACCTCGCGCACGTTGACGCTGCCGACGTTGAGCTCGGACACCAGCCGCGTGATGTAGTCGAGCCGGTTCGTGCAAACCGCCGACGACAGTCCGTAGTCGGTCGAATTGGCGATCGCGATCGCCTGCTCGATCGTGTCGAAGCGAATCACCGGCGACACCGGTCCGAACGTTTCGTATTTCACCACCGGCATGTCGGGTGTCACCCGATCGAGCACCGTCGGCGAATAGAGCGCACCGCGGCGTACGTTGCCGTAGAGCAATTGGGCGCCGCGCGCGACCGCGTCGTCGACCTTGGCCTCGAACGACTTCGCCGCCGCCTCGTCGATCACCGTGCCCATGTCGGTCGCCGGATCCATCGGGTCGCCGTACTTGACGGCCTTGGTCTTCTCGAGCAGCAGCTCGACGAACCTGGTCGGCGACCGACTGCTGGACCAGCATGCGCTTGATCGCCGTGCAGCGCTGGCCCGAGTTCTTGTACGAGCCCGGCGGCGGCCAGCGTCGCGGCTTCGTCGATGTCGGCGTCTTCCATGACGATCAGCGGATCGTTGCCGCCGAGCTCCAGCACCTGGCGCTTGTAGACGGCCTTGGCGGCGATGTATTTGCCGACCGCGATGCCACCGGTGAAGGTGACCAGGTCGACGTCGGCGTTGGTCAGCATCTCGTCGGCGATCTCTTTCGGATCGCCGGTCACCACCGAAAACATCGGCGGCGGCAATCCAGCCTCGTACAGGATATCGGCCAGCACCAGCGCGGAAAGCGGCGTCTTTTCGGTCGGCTTCAGCACCATGCGATTGTTGGTGGCGATCGCCGGAGCGACCTTGTGCGCGACCTGGTTCAGCGGATGGTTGAACGGCGTGATCGCGGAGATCACGCCCAGCAGCGGCTCGCGCAGCGTGTAGACCTTGCGCCGCTTGCCGTGCGGCGTCAGATCGCAGGAGAAGATCTGGCCGTCGTCGGACAGCGCCGCATTGCCGGCGAACACGAACACGTCGCAGGCGCGGCCGACCTCGTAGAGCGAATCCTTCTTGCAGATGCCGCACTCGGCGGTGATCAGGTCGGACAGCTCGTCGGTCCGGCCGCGGACGATCTCGGCGGCGCGGTGCAGGATGCGCGAGCGTTCGAACCGCGTCAGCGTCGGCCGATAGGCGCGCGCGACCGCAAAGGCCCGGCGTACGTCGTCGACGGTCGCCTTGGGCACGGTGCCGACGACCGCCCCGGTGTACGGATTGCGCACCTCGATGACCCGGTCGCGGCCGACCCGCTCGCCGGCGATGCGCATCGATTCGTGGCGGATGTCGCGGGCGTTCATGATGCGGCCTGTTCCATGGATCAATTCAGATGGTTGAGTGCGAGATCGAACACGTCGAAATTGCGCAGCCGCCGGCCGGGGTCGACATCGCGCAACACGCGGTTGAACAGCAGCGGCACGCGCTGCTCGGAAATGCCGCCGTGCGAGCGCAGCGGCGCGTCGAGGCCGGAGAGGTCATGGCGGGCCGGCGTTGTGCCGAGCACGTGAAGCGCTCCGAGATGATCACGATGTCGCCGAGACGGTCGGGCGGCAACTCGAAGCGGGCCGCAGCCGCCGCGCGCGAGAGCACTGTCTCGATGCCCGAAACGGCGCCGCAGGCGCGCGCAGATGTCGGCGACGTCGGCGCCTGCGGGCAGATAGCAGGTCGCGAACGAGCCCAGCGAGCCGTGATGCACGACATAGGGATCGGTGATCGGCAGGATGACGCGTGCGCGTTCCCACACCGAGCGTGCGTCGAACCAGTCCTGCAGAAATATGATCTGCGGCCTTCCGCCGGCATCGGTCTTCGCGTTCATGCCGTGATCGGCGGTGAGCGCGATCGTCGCGCCCAGCGAATCGAGCTGGCGCCAGGTAGCCGTCCATCATTTCGTAGAAGGCATTGGCCGCCGGCGTGCCGGGTGCGTGCTTGTGCTGCACATAGTCGGTAGTCGAGAGGTACATGATATCGGGACGGTCACGCTTCATGCAGCTCGACGCCGGCCGCGAAGACGAATTCCGACAGCTCCGCGCTGTAGACCGACGGCAGCGGCCTGCCGACGAGCGCCAGCACGTCGTCGATGCCATTGTCTCGCGCATTCACCTTGTCGGCTTTTTCAGCCGAAAAGCAGATGCCGCGCATGCCGCTGCCGAGCAGCGTGCGCAGCTTGTCCTTGGCGGTCACGACGGCGACCTTGGCCCCCGCGTGCGAAAACCGCGCGAGTATCGTTTCGGCGCGCAGATAGCGGGCGTCGTTCATCATCACTTCCTGCCCGGTGTCGCGGTCGAAGAAGAAATTGCCGCAGATGCCGTGCACCGAAGGCGGCGCGCCGGTGACGATCGAAAGATTGTTCGGATTGGTGAAGATCGGCACGACGCAATCGGCCGAGCAGCGAGGTTCCGCGCTCGCACATGCGGCGCAAGAACGGCGCCGACGCCGGCTTCGATCGCCTGCGTGATGTAGTCGGGCTCGCAGCCGTCGACGCACAGAACGACCAGCGGTTGCTCCGGCCGCGGTAGGTGCGGCCGTTGACGACAACCGATGACGAGCCGGCGTCAGCCACCGATGAGCGCCCTTGTTATGGCGCACTCTTCGGCTTCGATGCCGTCGACGGCCTGTCGCCCGCGGCGTAGAGCCGATGCATGCGCTCGCGGCTTGCCATCACATGGTCGTAGCAGGGCACGCCCGGCGCGCGGCCGCCTTGCCCGCGGCGATCTGATCGACGATGTCGCGATGCTCGCGCGTCGACACCGGCAGCGTGTCGCCCTGCGCCAGCGTCGCCCGGCGGAAGAGTCGCAGCTCATTGACGAGTCGACGATAGATAAGCGAGCAGCTTGGCGTTGCCGGCCAGCGTGACCAGGCGGTCGTGGAAGTCGAGGTTCGCCGTCAGGTAGCTGTCGACGTCGTTGCGCGCCGTGGCCTTTTCCATGCGGGCGACGATCGCCCCGGAGCGCACGCACCGCTTCGGGGTTTGCCGTCGCGGCGACCCTGCGCCCGACGAAGTCGTCGAGCACGCGCCCGAAGCTCGTAGATGTCATCCGCTTCGTCGACGGGATCTGGCGCACGAAGACGCCGCGATTCTTTTCCAGGCGGACCAGCCCCGATTCCTCGAGGGCGCGAAACGCCTCGCGCACCGGACCGCGCGAGACGCCCAAGGCCTTGGCGAGCAGGGCTTCGTTGAGCTTGGCGCCCGGCAGCCAGGTCGCCGGCCAGAATCATGCGCTCGAGCTCCCGCTGGACCAGTCCCGGCAACGAGTTCGATTGCAGCAGAACGATCGACGCGCCGACATCGGCGCCCGCCGGAGGGCTGCGTGATTGGAGCGTCGGTCGGCGTCGGACCGCCCACGAGACTTGGCGGCTGCCGCCGCTGTGCGCGCGCCATTGGGTTTGAGCAATTTCAGCATGCTTGCGATTAGATGCCTGTTACGTGTAGATTGTCAACAATCTGCAATAGTTGCATAGTATTGCTGCGACCGGGCTCGGCGACGTCCGGGCACCGGACGCAGCGTGCGACAATCATCGTTTGCGCACCGCGTGCGGCACGCGTAGCATTTTCCGGTTCGTCGTCTCAATCTTGGGGAGGAAGCAATGCAATTCGCGGCATGCAAGTCCAGGTGGCACAAGCTCGCGGTGTTCGCCGCTTGCCGGCGCGATCGGCTGGTCGATACCGGCGCTGGCGCAAAAGACCGAATTGCTGGTCTACACGGCGCTCGAAACCGACCAGATCAAGGCCTACGAGGAAGCGTTCAACAAGGCCAATCCGGACGTCGGCATCAAATGGGTGCGCGATTCGACCGGCGTCATCACGGCGAAGCTGCTCGCCGAAAAAGCCAATCCGCAAGCCGACATGGTCGTCGGCGTCTCGGCATCGAGCATGGCGGTATTCGCCAACGAAGGCATGCTGCAGGGCTATGCGCCGAAGGGCCTCGACAAGATCGTCCCCGCGTATCGCGATCCGAAGAATCCGCCGGAATGGGTCGGCATGGACGTCTACGGCGCCGCGATCTGCTTCAACACCGTCGAAGCGGCGCAAGCTCGAACCTGCCGAAGCCCGAGACGCTGGAAGGACCTGACCAAGCCGGTCTACAAGGGCAAGATCGTAATGCCCAATCCGGCGTCGTCGGGCACCGGCTTTCTCGACGTCGCCGGCTGGCTGCAGATGTGGGGCGACGCCGACGCCTACAAGTTCATGGACGGACTGCACGAGAACATCGCGCACTACACGCACTCGGGATCGAAGCCGTGCCGCGAGGCAGGCGCCGGCGAGTTCCCGATCGGCGTGTCGTTCGAATATCGCGCGGTCACGACCAAGAAATCAGGCGCACCGATCGACATCATCTTCCCGACCGAAGGCCTGGGCTGGGACCTCGAAGCGTCGGGCATCATGAAGACGACCAAGAAAGTCGAGGCCGCGCGCAAGCTGATGGACTGGCTGGCAACGCCCGGCGCGATGGAGCTGTTCTCGAAGAATTTCGCGGTCGTCGCGATTCCCGGGCATTGCCAAGCCGCTCGAATTCGTTCCTGCCGACTACGAAAAGCGCCTGGTGAAGAACGACTTCGCGTGGGAGGCGAAGAATCGCGACAAGATTCTCGCCGAGTGGACCAAGCGCTACGACGGCAAGTCGGAACCCAAGAAGTAAGCGTCTGAATGCGCGCCTCGTCGCGGGGCGCGTTTTCGCGTGGCCGGTCGGCGGCTCAAGCCGGCCGGACCCCGGGCCGGATGGCGACGAGCGCCGTGCCTGAATCGCCCCATGTCGAACGAGCCGTACCTTAAGCTCGAAGGCATCCGCAAGACCTTCGGCACGTTCACGGCGCTGAAAGATGTTGCGCTGGCCGTCGCCAACGCGGCGAGCTGATCACCTTCCTCGGACCTTCGGGCTGCGGCAAGACGACGCTGCTGCGCATCATCGCCGGGCTCGAGACGCAGGACAGCGGCACGATCATCCAGGGGAACGCAACATTTCGCGCCTGCCGGCGATGAAGCGCGACTACGGCATCGTATTCCAGTCGTATGCGCTGTTTCCGAACCTGACGATCTTCGACAACGTCGCCTACGGACTGGTCAACCGGCGCAAGGGCCGCGCTGAAATCCGGCGCCGCGTCGCGCGAGCTGCTCACGCTGGTCGGACTGCCGCGACGCAGGCGGCAAGTATCCGGGCCAGCTTTCCGGCGGGCCAGCAGCAGCGGATCGCGCTCGCGCGCGCGCTCGCGACCGCGCCGGGACTGCTGCTGCTCGACGAGCCGCTGTCCGCGCTCGATGCGCTCGAGCGGCTGCGCTTGCGCGGCGAAATCCGCGCACTGCAGCAGCGCCTGGGCGTGACGACCATCATGGTGACGCACGACCAGGAAGAGGCGCTGTCGATGGCGGATCGCGTCGTCGTGATGAATCACGGCGTCATCGAGCAGATCGGCACGCCGCAGCAGATCTACCGCGAACCCGCATCCGCGTTCGTCGCCGATTTCGTCGGCAAGGTCAACGTCATCAGCGCGGTGGCGGAGGGCGGCGGCCGTTTTCGCGTCGGCGCACTCGTCGCTGGCCGGCGCGGTCGGCGCTGCGGCGGTTGCGCCGGGCACGCGCGTCAGGCTGTATCTGCGTCCCGAGGACGTCGTCATCGACGGTGCCGCCGCGGGACAGGCCGAACGCGCGCACGCCGCAACGGTGACCAAGGTCGAGTTCCTCGGCGCCTTCTGCCACGTTACTGTGCTGGTCGCCGGCGCCGAGGACCAGCCGCTTGCTGATCAACATCTCGCGGCACAGCATCGACCGGATGAATCTCGTCGCGGGCTCGCCGCTGCAGGTCGGACTCCCGGCGGAGTGCATGCGGCTGCTCAGTTGAGGCGGCCTGGATGACGACCGTCGTCGCGGCACCGCCGCCGTTTGGCGTTCCCGGGCGCGTCAAGCCGCGCGCGCACTGGCAGGACCGGCTCGCGCAGGGCCTTTTGCTCGGCGTGTGCGCATTCCTCGTCGTCTTCCTGCTGGCGCCGCTGTGCGATGATCCTGGTCAAGAGCGTGCAGGACAGTGACGGCGTCTTCGTCGGTCTTCGCCAGTTTCAGGAGTATTTCCAGACACCGGCGCTGCGCCAATCGATCGGACACACGCTGGCGGTCGCCGGCGACGGTGACCGCGATCACGATTCCGCTGGCGTTCACGTTCGCCTACGCGCTGACGCGCAGCTGCATGCCGCTGAAGGGCACGTTCCGGGTCATCGCCTTGACGCCGATCCTGGCGCCGTCGCTGCTGTCGGCGATCTCGTTCATCCAGTGGTTCGGCACGCAGGGGCTGCTCAAGTGGATGCTGGGCGGCGCCTCGGTCTACGGCCCGATCGGCATCATCATCAGCTCGATCTACGCGGTATTTCCGCATGCGCTGATGATCATCCTGACGCGCTGCTGCTGTCCGACGGCGCGCCTGTACGAGGCGGCGGAATCGCTCGGCACGCCGACATTGCGCAAGTTCTTCACCATCACGCTGCCCGGCGCGAAGTACGGTCTGATCAGCGCGGCGATGGTGGTGTTTTCCTATACCGTCAGCGACTTCGGCATCCCGAAGGTCATCGGCGGCAACTTCAACGTGCTCGCACTCGACATCTTCAAGCAGGTCATCGGGCAGCAGAACTTCAACAAGGGCGCGGTGGTCAGCCTCGATGCTGCTGGTGCCGGTGCTGGTCGCGTTCGTCGTCGACTGGGTGATGCAGGGGCGGCAGCAGGCGCAGTTCTCGTCGCGCGCCGTGGCCTATGCGCCGAAGCCCAGGCGCTGGTTCGACGCGCTCGATGTTCGCCTATTGCCTGCTCATCTGCCTGCTTCTGCTGGCGGTGCTCGGCATGGCGGTCTATACGTCGTTCATCAAGCTGTGGCCGTACGACAAGTCGTTCAGTCTCGCGCCACTACACGTTCGGCCTGGTCGACGCCGGCGTGATCTCGTCGTTCTTCAACAGCCTGCGCATGGCGGTGCTGACGGCGGTCTTCGGCACGATGCTGATCTTCGGCGGCGCCTATCTGCTGGAGAAGACGCGCGGCGATGCGCGGCTTGCGCGCGCTGATCCGGCATGCTGGCCGCGATCCCGATGGGCGTTCCCGGCATGGTGCTGGGTCTGGGCTACATCTTCTTCTTCAACCATCCGGACAACCCGCTGAACGGCCTGTACCACGGCATGACGATCCTGGTGGTCGTCACGATCGTCCACTACTACACGTCGAGCCACCTGACCGCGGTGACCGCGCTAAAGGCGCTCGACAACGAGTTCGAGGCGGTGTCGGCGTCGCTGAAGGTGCCGTTCTACAAGACGTTCTTCCGCGTCACGGTGCCCGGTGTGCCTGCCGGCGATCCTGGACATCGGTCGCTACCTGTTCGTCAACGCGATGATGACGATCTCGGCGGTAGTCTTCCTCTACGCGCCCGACACGCAGCTGGCGTCGCTGGCGATACTCAACCTCGACGACGCGGGCGAAATCGGTGCGGCGGCGGCGATGGCGACGCTGATCGTCGCCGCGTCGACGACAGTCTGCGTCCTCTACGCGGTCGTCACCCGCATGCTGCTGACGCGTACGCAGGCCTGGCGCAGACCGCTCGTGCGTGATGAGACCCATCTATTCGAGGACAGAAGAGCATGAGCAACGCCGATCGCGATCCGATTCTGCTGACGCCGGGCCCGCTGACGACCTCGCTCGCCACCAAGGCGGCGATGCTGCGCGACTGGGGCTCGTGGGACGCACGCTTCAACGCGGTGACCGCGCGCGTGCGCGCGCGGCTGACCGCGGTCGTCAACGGCGAAGGCACGCACGTCTGCGTGCCGATGCAGGGCAGCGGCACGTTCTCGGTCGAGGCCGCGGTCAACACGCTGGTGCCGCGCAGCGACGGCCATCGTGCTGGTGCTGATCAACGGCGCCTACGGCAAGCGACTCGCCCGGCTGACCGAGATGATGGGACGCAGGCTGTCGATATTCGAGACGGCCGACGACGTGCCGACCACGCGCCGCCGACGTCGCCAGGCTGCTCGACGCCGATCCGTCGATCACCCACGTCGGCCTGATCCACTGCGAAACCTCGACCGGGCATCCTGAATCCGCTGCCGGAGATCGCCGAAGCGGTTGCGCAGCGCGGCCGGCACCTGATCGTCGACGCGATGAGCTCGTTCGGCGCGATTCCGATCGACGCCGGCGCCGTGCCGTTCGACGCGCTGATCGCCGCATCGGGCAAGTGCATCGAGGGTCCGCCGGGCATGGGCTTCGTCTTCGCGCGCAAGAGCGTGCTCGAGCAATGCGCTGGCAACTCGACCTCGCTGTCGCTCGATCTGTACGACCAGTGGGCGTACATGGAAAAGACGACGCAGTGGCGCTATACGCCGCCGACGCACGTCGTCGTCGCGCTCGATGCCGCGCTCGAGCAGTATCTCGCCGCCGGCGGGCAGCCGGCGCGGCTCGCGCGCTATGCGGCCAACTGCGAGACGCTGATCGCAGGCATGAAGGAGATGGGCTTCCGGCCGTTTCTCGATCGCGCGCATCCAGGCGCCGATCATCGTGACCTTTCACGCGCCGGCCGACCCGCGCTATGCGTTCAAGGCGTTCTACGACAAGGTGCGCGACAAGGGTTTCATCCTCTATCCGGGCAAGCTGACGCAGCTCGAGACGTTTCGCGTGGGGTGCATCGGCGCGATCGGCCCCGACGAGATGCGCCACGCAGTCAATGCGGTGCGCGATGCGCTGGCCGAGCTGGGCATCCGCCAGATCGCGCCGGCCGCGGTCAAGGCCGCATAAGCCAGGAGCGCGCGCCGCTCGGCCCTGCATCGCGGCCGCCGGTCTCCGGCGCGGGCTCGAGGATCGCATGCCGGAACGCCGACAACGCGCGAACGTCGGGCGAATCCGGCCCCAGCGCGCCGTGGCGAAGCAGGCAGTCGAGGATGACCAGGCTCGCGTCCGCCGTGACCGCGTCATCGCCTGCGTCGGCGGCGATCAGTTTCGCGGCCGCGGACATTGTCAGCTGCCGGTGGTCGACGGCCTCGCCGTCCTGGTTCGCCGGCCTGAAATCCGCATCGAGCTCGAGATCGTAGATGAACACCGTCTCGCGCTGCAGGCCCTGCGGCTGCGGCCGGCAGATATCGATGCGCCCTGCGGGCGCGCCTGCGCGGCGACGCCGGCCGGGATGCCGGCTTCCTCCCACGCCTCCTTGCGCAATGTATCGAGAACGCCGTACCCGGTGGCGATACCGCCGCCGACCAGATTGTCGAGCAGCCCGGGATCGATCGCCTTGGTCGGACTGCGCCGCGCCAGCCACATCGCCAGGCCGCCGCCGCTGCGCACCAGCCCATTGACGTGCACGGCATAGGTGCGCACGCCGAAATAGCGCGCCGCGGCGCGCTCGATGTCGACCAGCGGCGCGGCGCCGAACTCGACCGCCACCGCGTAGCGCTCGTCGCGCCAGGCGGAGAGCAGACCTTCGTCGGCAAGCGCGCGCGTGACTTTTTCGACGGCGGCGGTTCGCGCGAAGGAGTCGGCGAGCCTCGCGGCCAGTCGGATCTCGCCTTCAGCGCCGTCGAACACTGAAGCGAACGCGGACAGGCGTGAGGCGCGCGCCGGGTCGAGCCATCCGACCGTATGGCCATCGATACGGAAGGCGACATACTCGCCTCGCGGCGCGGCGAGCGCCAGCGCGAGCCGCGCGTGGATCGCGGGTACAATGCCGTCGGCCCTCATTCGGCGATTGTATCCTTCGTCCTCGTTCGTGCCTTCCGACGTACTCACGCTGTTCGATCTCGATCACACGCTGCTCGCGCTCGACAGCGACGAAGCCTGGGTGGAGTTCCTGATCGGCGAGGGCGCGCTGGACCGCGCCGTGTTCGAGCAGGGCAACCGCGTGATCGTCGAGCGCTATCGGCGCGGCGAAGTCGGTCTGCTGGAATTCACCGAGTTCTACCTGTCGACGCTCAAAGGCCGCGATCCGCCGCAATTGAACGCCTGGCGCGACGACTATCTGGCGCGTGCGATAAGGCCCGCGATCCCGGCAGCGGCGCGTGCGCTGGTCGAGCGCCATCGCGGCGCCGGCGACCTGCTGGTGCTGACGACCGCGACCAGCCGCTTCCTGACCGCGCCGATCGCCGACGAGCTGGGCTTCGAGCACCTTATTGCGACCGAGCCCGAAATGATCGCCGGCCGCTATACCGGCAAGGTCTCGGGGACGCCGAACATGCGCGAGGGCAAGATCGTTCGCCTCGAAGCATGGCTGGCGCAACGCGGGCAGCGCCTCGCCGATTTCCGCGAAACCTGGTTCTACAGCGACTCGCGAAACGACCTTCCGCTGCTCGAGCGGATCACGCACCCGGTCGCGGTCAATCCCGATCCAGCGCTGGCGGCACTGGCCCGCGCCAGAGCATGGCCGGTGATCGAAATCCGGTAACATTCGCCGCTTTGAACCGCTATCCGGCCCTGCGATGAGCGCACGCATCCTCGACGGCAAGACGTTGGCGGCACGATTGAACGCGGAGCTGGGCGAGCGGGTCACGTCGCGCGTCGCGCTGGGCTTGCCGCGGCCCGGGCTCGCCGTCGTGCTGGTCGGTGAAAACGCCGCTTCGCAGATCTACGTTCGCAACAAGCGGAAATTCACCGAAGCCGCGAACATGCTGTCGTTTTCGTACGACCTGCCGGCCGACACGTCGGAAGACAAGCTGCTGGCGCTGATCGACACGCTGAACGCCGATCCGCGCGTGCACGGAATCCTGGTCCAGCTGCCGCTGCCGAAGCAAATCGACCCGGAGCGGGTGACCGAGCGCATCGACCCACGCAAGGACGTCGACGGCTTTCATCCCTACAACATCGGGAGGCTGGTGCTGAAACGGCCGGTGTTGCGTCCGTGCACGCCGTACGGCTGCATGCGCCTGCTGGCCGAAACCGGCGAAGACCTGGTCGGAAAACATGCGGTGATCATCGGGCAATCGAACATCGTCGGCCGCCCGATGGCGCTTGGAGCTCCTGATGGCCCGCTGCACGGTGACCGTCTGCCATTCGGCGACGCGCGATCTGCCGGGCATCGTTCGCCAGGCCGACGTGCTGGTCGCCGCGGTTGGGAAAGCCTATTTCGTCGCTGCCGACTGGATCAAGCCGGGCGCCATCGTCATCGACGTCGGCATGAACCGCAATGCCGAAGGCCGGCTCTGCGGAGACGTCGACATCGCGGCCGCGGAACGCGCGGCGTGGATCACGCCGGTGCCGGGCGGCGTCGGGCCGATGACGATCGCGATGCTGCTGGCGAACACGCTGAAGGCCGCCGAGCTGCAGGACCGCGGGTAAGGCTTCGCGGCCCTGCGCTTGCAACTATTTCGGCGGCGCGGGGAACTGCACGTAGGGAGGCTTGGGCTCCTGGTCGGGCGGCAGGTACGCTGGAGCGTCGGTCCCGGCAGGGCCGAGCGAACGAATGTAGCGATAGACGGCGCGCAAGTCCGCATCGGTCATCGCGCGAAGGTTGAACCACGGCATCGGCGGCCGCATTTCCTCGGATTTCACGACGTACAACCACTCGGGCTCGCTCACCTTCTGCATGTACAAGCGCAGATTGGCCGGGTAGGTCGTGCCCCAGGGACCGCGCCAGCCGAGCTGATCGCCGACCAGCCAGTCCTTTTCGGCCACCTTGCCGCCGGTCGCCGCGTAGCCGGGCGTGTGGCAGTCGTTGCAGCCGCCGATCAGCACCAGGTATTTGCCGCGATCGATGTCCTTGCTCGCGGCTGACTGCGACTTCGGAGGATCCGCCGCATGCACCCCGCACACCAGCGCGGACAGGACGGCGAAAGCGACAGTCAGGCGAATAAGACGGCTCATGGCACTTTCCTCCGGTAATCGCTGGGGCGCGCGCGCAATTTTATCGCAAGCGCCGATGCAAGAGTCCTGATCGTGATCACGCGCCGCGCAGATGCCAGGCCTTGGGCCGCGTGAACGTCTGGATGCCGTAGGTCGACAAGCGTCAGTCCGATGCCCGAATGACCGACGCCCGACCACGGCAGCCGGGGGCTCACGCGGTCGCAGCAGTTCCAGTACACCGACCCCGACCTTATTTTCGACAGGATCCTGCGCGCCCGCTTTTCATCTGGCGTGTAGACGCCCGCCGTGAGGCCGTAGTCGCTGTCGTTCATCATCAGCACCGCCTCGGAGTCGTCCTTGACCTTCTGGATGCCGATGACCGGTCCGAAGCTCTCGTCCCGCATCAGGCTCATCCGGTGGTCGACGTCGGTCAGCACCGTCGGCTCGAACCAGTTGCCGTTGCGCTTGATGATCTTGCCGCCGGTCAGCAGGTTCGCGCCGCGCCGTTTGGCGTCGATCACCTGTTTCTGCAGCACATCGAGCTGCGCCCGGCGCGTGATCGGTCCGATGTAGGTCTTGTCGTCGAGCGGATCGCCGATCGCGATAGCCTTGAACCTCGGCGACGAAGGCTTCGACGAAAGCGTCGTGGATGCTTTCGTGCACGTAGATGCGCTCGACCGAGCAGCACGACTGCCCGGTGTTGTAGAAAGCGCCGTCGGCAATGCCGGCGGCTGCGCTCTTCGCGTCGACGTCGTCGCAGACGTAGACGGGGTCCTTGCCGCCGAGCTCGAGCTGCACCTTGATCATGCGGCGGCCGGCCGCCGCGCCGATCTTGGTGCCGGTCGCGTACGAGCCGGTGAAAAAGACGCCGTCGACCGGCTGGCGCAGCAGCGCCGCACCGGTCGCGCCGCCGCCGAACACGGGAACGAAGACGTCCTCCGGCACGCCGGCTTCGTGCATCAGCTCGGCGATATGCCTGCCGGTCAGCGTGGCGAATTCCGAAGGCTTGTACAGCACGGCGTTGCCGGCGAGCAGCGCCGGCACGAACACGTTGGCGCCGACGAAATACGGATAATTCCATGCCGAGATGTTGGCGATGACGCCGAGCGGCTCGTGCGAGATGCGCTCCTCGAGGTTCTGCTTGACGTCGGCGAAGATCTTTTCCTCGCGCAGCACCCCTGCGGCCTCGGCCAGGAAGAAGTCGAGGCGCGGCAAAAGGCCGTTGAGCTCGTTTCTCGATTGGCGGATCGGCTTGCCGACCTCGAGCGTCAGCGTGCGTGCCAGCGTCTCGTGCATCGCGACGACGCGCTCGCGGAAGCGCCGG
Organism: uncultured beta proteobacterium; assembly: GCA_963697485.1. GTDB lineage: Bacteria > Pseudomonadota > Gammaproteobacteria > Burkholderiales > Casimicrobiaceae > PALSA-1003. Next base: position 573,327 of record CAVOOD010000001.1, on the reverse strand, counting down.
ATGGCAGTCGAGCCGTTTCTTGAGCGGCAGCGCCGCCCAGTCGCCCTGCGCGGCGCGCGCGCTGTCGTATTTCTTGCGCACCGCGGTGCTGCGGTCTTCCTCGACTTCGGCGATCGCCTCGCCGGTCGCCGGATTGGTGATTTTCATCGGGGCTTTCGATCAATGCCTGGCGCGCGCCGAGGAAGTCATCGAGGATCGGCGTGTCGTCGAGCAGGCTCGCGTCGCCCGGATCGTGAAACTCCGGATGCCACTGCACGCCGAACACGTACGACGGCCCCGACCAGCGCAACGCCTCGACCAGGTGGTCCGGCTCGGACCAGGCTTCGACGATCAGATCCCGTCCCAGCTCCTTGGCCGCCTGATGGTGGACCGAATTGGTCTTCGCCGTCGCGCGACCCGGATACAGCGCCGCGAGTCCGCTGCCCGGCACGATCGCGGTCCGATGGAAGTTGGCGGCGTAGACGTCCCAGTTGCGGTGCTCGAGCGCACCCGGGCGCTGCGTCGCGATGTCCTGGTACAGCGTGCCGCCGTGCGCGACGTTGATGATCTGGGCGCCGCGGCAGACGCCGAGCACCGGCTTGCCTTGCGCGACGAATGCGTTGAGCAGCGCGATCTCGTAGTCGTCGCGCACGCGGTCGCCGTTCCATTCGGGACGCAGCGCCGTTTCGCCGTACGATTCCGGGCAGACGTCGGACCCTCCCATCAGCAGCAGGGCGTCGAGCTCGCGCGCATAGTCGTCGACCGTCACCGCGCTGCCGGCGCGCCGCGTCGAGCCGTCCGGCGAGGGGATCATCAGTGCAAGCGCGTCGCGCTGCATCACCCAATGCGCCATGTTCTGCTCGATGTACTGCAAGGTCATGCCCTTGAACAGCGCACGCTTCGGGTCGGCGTGGAAAAAACAGGCGGAAATGCCGATTTTCAGCATGCGTGACGCGCGCCACCGGGCGCCGATCGTTGCGAGCCGACGCTCACATCGCCTCGGCGAAAATCCGCTCGAAGTCCGCGCGCGTGCACTTGCGGGGATTGGTCTGGTGGCAGATGTCGTTGATCGCGACGTCGGCGAGCGCCGGGATGTCGGCCTTGGTCACCGGCCGCTTGGCCGCGTGCCCGGACAGCGTCGCCGGAATGCCGAGGTCGCGCTTGAGCGCCGCCAGCCAGTCGATGAAGGCTTCCGCATTCGCATCTGGCAGGGCACCGGTCGCGCCGGCGCCGACGACGTGCGCCAGCTCGGCCATTTTCGCCGTCGCGCTTTGCAGATTGAAGCGCATCACGTGGTCGATCATGATGCCGTTGGCGAGCCCATGGTGCAGATCGGCCACCGTCGACAGCGCATGCGCGCATGAGTGGACGGCGCCCAGGTCCTTCTGAAACGCGATCGCGCCCATCATCGAGCTCATCAGCATGTCGGAGCGCGCCTGCAGGTTGTGCGGCTCGCGCACCGCCGTGCGCAGCGATCGGGCCGCGATGCGCAGCGCCCTCGAGCGCGATGCCGTCGCACAGAGGATGATAGGCCGGGCGACAGGTACGACTCGACGTTGTGGGTCAGCGCGTCCATGCCGGTCGCCGCGGTGATCGCCGGCGGCAGATCGAGCGTCAGCTCGGGGTCGGCGAATACCGCCTTGGCGAGCAGCCGCGGCGAAAAGATGATCTTCTTGATGTGCGTCGCGTCGTCGGATATGACGCTCGAGCGGCCGACCTCGGAGCCGGTGCCCGCGGTCGTCGGCAGCGCGACGAAATAAGGCAGCTCGTGCTCGATCGGCCGGACTTGCGGGTGATCCCATGCGTACTCGAGCACGTCGCCGCTGTGCACCGCCATCAGCGCGATTGCCTTGGCGACGTCGAGCGCGGCGCCGCCGCCGAGCCCGATGATCGAATCGGCACGATGCTTGCGGAATGCGGCGACGCCGCCGGCGACCTGGCTTTTGACCGGATTGCCCCAGATGTCGGAATACACGGCGACATCGAGTCGATGCAGGTCGGCGACGAACTTCGCAAGCAGCGGCAGCGGAGCGATGCCGCGGTCGGTGACGATCAGCGGGCGCTCCAGGCCCTGTGCGGCCAGGTGCTCGGCAACGAGCTTGCGCGCGCCTGCGCCGAAGTAAATCGCCGTAGGGAAGGCAAATCGGTCGATCGTCATTTCGCGGCCGAGCCCACTTGCTCCGCGTCGCCGATTCGCACGAAGCGAAGTTCGAGGATGTCGCTCGGCCATTGCGCGACGCTGACCTCGGGCCGCATCACCCAAGTCAGCGTGCGGCGATAAAGCGGGAGCAGCGGCAGGTCGGCACGCATCAGCTGCAGCGCGTCGCCGACGAGTTGGCGCCGGCGCGCGATATCGGGCTCGACGCGGATCGAATCGATCAGTTGATCGAGGCGGGGATTCGAATACCTGCCGCCGTTGAACGTGCCGGGGCCGTCGACGCCGTAGCTGTGCACGATCGCATTCAGCATCGGCCAGGGGTCGGTCTGCGGCGACCAGCCGAATTCGAAAAAGCTGGTCGTCGCCTGCGTCAGCTTGGGAAAGAACGTCGCCGTCGGCCAGGGCTGGAACGTCGTCCGGATGCCCACTTGCGCCAGCATGCCCGTAATCGCCTGGCACACGGCCGCGCGGTAGGCGACGTTGACGCAATCGAGCGTCACCTGGAATCCGTCCGGGTACCCGGCTTCCTTCAGCAGCGCACGGGCCGCCGCAGGATCGTACTTGGGCCGGCTCTCGAGATCCGGCACATAACCGTCGAGCAGCCGCGAGACATACGAGCCGGTCGCCGTCGCCTGACCGCGCAGTACCTTGGCCACGATGGCGTCGATATCGATCGCGGCGTAGACCGCGCGCCGCACCTTGAGGTCCTTGAACGGGTTGCGTCCCTTCACGTCGGCGAACTGCAGCTGGTCGCGGCTCTGGTCGAAGCCGAGATACTGGGTCCCGATATCGCTGATCTGGGCGAGCTTGAAGCGGGCTTCCTTTTGCAGTCGCGGAACGTCCTGGAACGGCGGATCGATGACGAAATCAACCTGCCCGGAAACGAGCGCGGCCAGGCGCGTGGCGTCGGATTGGATGACGACGTAGGTCGCCTCATCGATGTTGCCGCGCTGACCCCACCACTGCGGATTGGCGACCAGCACGCAACGGACATCGGATTCGTAGCTCTTGAGGACGTACGGACCGGTGCCGTTCGCGTTGCGGACCGCGTAGGTCTCCTGCTTTGCGTTGTAGTTCTGCGGTGCGACGACATCGTGCGCGGCAGACCATGCCTTGCTCATGATGCCGACGTAGATCAATTTTTCCGGCAGGACGGCATCGGGCGACTCGAGGATGATGTCGACCGTCAGGTCGTCGACCCTGCGCGCTTCAAGCACACCCCGCAATTGGAAAGCGCGTTGCGAATTCTTGGCCAGCGCGCGGCCGATCGAGAACACGACGTCGTCCGCGGTAAACGGCGTTCCGTCGTGGAATTTGACGTTGGGCCGAAGCTTGAAACGCCAGCGCTTGGCGTCGACCGGTTGCCACGACACTGCCAGCGCCGGCTCGATCGCGAAGTTGCGGTCGCGCGCCACCAGCGATTCGTAGATCTGGCTCACCACGCGGGTCTGGTACAACAGGGCCAGCGCGTGCGGATCGAGCGATTGCGGATCGAAGGCGCTGGCGAAGCGAAGTGTCTTCGCCCCCAGAGGGCAAGCGGCAAGGCATCCGGCGACCAATAGGATGCCGGCCGCGAGCGCCCGCAAGCGGCGAACCGGAGCCAGGCGTGCTGCGGCGGGACGCGGGCCGTTGCTCATATGATCTCGAAATAGCGCTTCATTTCCCAGTCGGTGACCGCGTCGAGCCATTGCCGCCATTCCCATTCGCGGGTCGCCGCGAAATGCTCGACGAAATCGTCGCCGAACCAGTCGCGCGCCAGTGCGGAATCGCGAAACACGCGCGTAGTTTCGATCAGCGTGCGCGGTGCGCGTGGGACGTTCTCGGCGCCCTGGTTGGTGCCGTGGATCGGCTTGGCCGTCAGCTTCAGCTTCCTTTCGATGCCGGACAAGCCGGCAGCCAGCACGGCCGCCGCGGCGAGATACGGGTTCATGTCGGCGCCGGGGCAGCGCGTTTCCAGCCGCGTCGACTTCGGTGCGCCGGCGATCACGCGGAAGCTCGCCGTGCGGTTGTCGAGGCCCCAGGTCGGCTTGACCGGGGCCCAGAATCCGTCGACCAGCCGCTTGTAGCTGTTGATCGTCGGCCAGTACATCGGTGCGAATTCCATCAACCCGGACACCTGGCCGGCGAGGTAGCTCTCGAAGAGCTTGCTCATGCTGTTGCGGCCCTTGGGATCGTAAAACAGGTTCTTCCGGCCGTCCGACAGGCTCTGATGTATATGCCCGGAACACCCTGGATACTGCGCGTTCCACTTGGCCATGAAGCTCGGCATGATGCCGAAGCGCGCGCCGATTTCCTTGGCGCCGGTCTTGAACAATATCGCGCGATCGGCGGCTTCTAGCGCCTCGGAGAACAGGATCGCCGCTTCGTACACGCCGGGACCGGTCTCGGTGTGCAAGCCCTCGATCGGGATATCGAAAGCGCCCATGTCGACCATCAGCGCCTTGAAGAAATCGCGGTTCTGGTTCGCCCGCAGCAGCGAGTAGCCGAACATCCCCGGCGTGATCGTCTGCGGCCGGACATAGCCCTTGTCGGCCCACGATTGCGGCGTCTCGGCGAAGTTGAACCACTCGAACTCCATGCCGCACATCGGAACGACGCCGAGCTTTTCGGCGCGCTTGAGCACGCGCTTCAGCAGCTGGCGCGGACAGACCGGATGCGGCACCTCCTTGCCGTTTTTCTGCGTGACGAAGTCGCCGAGGAAAAACGGCACGTCGTCGTCCCAGGGCACGTGGCGCAGCGTGCCCAGATCGATCCGGGCCAGCGCATCGGGAAAGCCCTTGTGCCAGCCGGTCAGCGTGGTGTTGTCGTAGCAGTGGTCGGCCATGTCCCAGCCGAACACGACGTCGCAGAAACCGAAGCCACCCTCGGCTGCGGCAAAGAACTTGTCCTTGTGCAGATATTTCCCGCGTAGCACGCCGTCGATGTCGGACACGGCGACCTTGACGCGATTGCCGGGACTTGCGCGAACGGCGTCCAGGACCTGGCTCGGAGCGATGTTCTGCGGCATCGTGTTCCTCGGGTGTTGCGGGCGTATGGTCGCGTTGAAGGCGCGGCGCGCGTGGCGAGCGATGTCGATTGTAACCTGCGCGAATCATAAAGCCTATGCGAGGAGACGGCGCGATTTGCCGCGCAGCAGCTGCTACAGTGCTGCCCGTTAGCCGACCATTCGCTTGCGATGACCGAGCAGCCCGCCGGAGTCGATGCCGCCGCCGGACGCGTTTCCGCGCTGGCGTCGCTGCATGTTGCCGTGCTGCTGTTCGGCCTCGCCGGCCTGTTCGGCAAGTGGGTCACGCTGCCCGCGGAGACTATCGTCTTCGGCCGGACCGCCGTCGCGGCCGCCGTGCTGGGGATGCTGCTTTGGAGGACGCCGGCCCGGTGGCGCCGGTTCGACTGGCGCATGGCGGTCAACGGCGCGGTGCTGGCCGTCCATTGGTTTGCGTTTTTCAAGGCGATCCAGATCGCCAATGTCGCGACCGGGCTGCTGGGCTTTGCGAGCTTTCCGCTGTTCGTTCTGCTGCTCGAGCTCGCGCTGCTGCGCGCGCACGCCCGCGGAGTCGATTGGGCGACCGCGGGCCTGGTCGTCGGCGGATTGCTGGTCCTGGTGCCCGAGCCCAGTCTCGACAATCGCATCGTCCAAGGTCTGGCGTGGGGCGTGCTTTCAGGGTTTTCATTTGCCTTGCTCGCCGTGAGCAACCGCGCGCTGGCGGCGCGCCGCGCGCCGACGGCGATCGCCTTCTGGCAAAATGTCTGCGCTGCGGCGTGCCTGGCGCCGGCGCTCGCGATCTCTCCGGTGCGGCCCGACGCGCGCGAACTCGCGCTGCTGCTGGTGCTCGGTGTCTTCTGCACGGCGCTTGCGCACACCTTGTTCATCCGCAGCATGCGCGTGTTGAGCGCGCATACGGCCAGCGTGGTCGCTGCGCTCGAGCCTGTCTACGGCATCGTCGCTGGCCGTCGTGCTGCTGGGCGAGGTGCCGGACGCACGCACGATGATCGGCGCCGTCCTTATCGTCGGCGCCGTGCTGGCGGCCAGCGCCAGGGCTGCGTGGCCGCAGCGACGATAGCGCGTCACGGCGCGCTTCGGTATTGTGCGAACAGGGCGCCTGAAGGCGCTTAAGGAACCGCGACATGTCTCTGCATATCGGAATGGTCGGGCTGGGGCGCATGGGTGCCAACATGGGGCGCCGGCTCGCCAAGGGCGGCGTCGCGGTGACAGGATTCGATCCGGCCCCGGACGCGCGCGCCGCCTTCGCGGCGATTCCTTCCTGCAACGCGGCTGACAATCTCGAGGCGCTGGTGCACGCGCTGCCGTCGCCACGCATCGTCTGGCTGATGGTGCCGGCCGGCAAGGGCACCGAGGCGGTGATCGCCGAGCTCGCGCCGCGGCTTCACTCGGAAGACATCATCGTCGACGGCGGCAACGCGTTCTACAAGGATTCGGTGCGGCGCGCCGTCGAGCTCGCGAGCTACGGCATCCGCTTCATCGACTGCGGCGTGTCCGGCGGCGTCTGGGGCCTCGAGAACGGCTACGCGCTGATGTTCGGCGGCTCGCCCGCGGCGGCGCGCGAGATCGAGCCGCTGCGCGAAGATCCTCGCGCCGGCGCCCGATCGCGGCTGGCTGCATTGCGGCCCCAGCGGCTCCGGTCATTTCGTCAAGATGATTCACAACGGCATCGAGTACGGGATGATGCAGGCGTTCGCCGAGGGATTCTCGCTGCTGAAGGGCAAGCCGGAATTCGAGCTCGACGTCGCCGCCATCGCCGAAATGTGGCGCCACGGCAGCGTCGTGCGCTCGTGGCTGCTCGATCTCACCGCGGAGTTCCTGCAGGACGATGCTGCGCTCGAAACCGTGGCGCCGGTCGTCGCCGATTCGGGCGAAGGCCGCTGGACCGCGGTCGAGGCGATCGAGCAGGGCGTGCCCGCGCCGGTGCTGTCGCTCGCGCTGATGATGCGGCTTCCGAGCCAGGGCAACGGGGATTACGGCGACAAGCTGCTGGCGATGATGCGCAAGGGTTTCGGCGGCCACAAGATCACGTCCAGCGACTGACCGCAGGCAAGCGTCGATGATCGTCGATCGTGATGGGAGTCTGCGGCTGCGGCAAGACGACCGTCGGCCGTGCGCTGGCCCGCGAGCTGGGCTGGCCGAATTCCTCGACGCCGACGATTTTCATCCGCCAGCGAACGTCGCCAAGATGGCCGCAGGGCGTCGCATTGACCGACGACGATCGCTGGCCATGGCTCGACGCGCATCGTCGCGGCGATGCGATGACCGTGCCGCGCGCGGCTGTGGAGCGGTGATCGCCTGCTCGGCGCTGAAGGAAGCGTATCGCGAGCGCTTGCGTCGCGGCGGCGACGCGTCGATGAGGTCCGCATCGTGTATCTCAAGGGCGACGACGCGACGATCGCGGCGCGGCTTGCTTCGCGCAGCGGCCATTACATGCCGGCATCGCTGCTGGCGAGCCAGTTCGCCGCGCTCGAAGAGCCCCGGGATGCGATCGTCGTCGACATCCGGCAAACGACGGAGGAGCAGGCGCGACAGATAGCCGCTGCGCTGCGCTCGACGTTCGATTCGGCCGCATGAGCGAGCAATCGCAAATCCGGACGCAAGCCAGGACCGGCGACCGAAGTCGCGCATCTCGGGCGCGACCCGGCGCGGCATCTGGGCGCGATCAACACGCCGGTCTATCGCGCGTCGACGATCCTGTTCGACTCGGTCGCCGACTACGAGGCGTCGCAGCGCGGCCAGTCGAAGAGCCTGAACTACGGCCTGCACGGCCTGCCGACGGTGACCGATCTGCAGGCCGCGGTCGCGACGCTCGAAGGCGGCCACGCCGCGCTCGCCGTGCCATCGGGCCTGGCCGCGACGACCTTGCCGTTGCTCGCGCTGACCAGCGCCGGCGATCACGTGCTGGTCACCGATTCGGTGTACGGCCCGACGCGGCGCTTCTGCAACAACCATCTGACGCGACTCGGCATCGAAGTCAGCTACTACGATCCGCTGATCGGGAGCGGCATCGAGCGCGAGATGCGGCCCAACACGCGCGTGGTGTTCCTCGAGTCGCCCGGGATCGCTGACGCTTCGAGGTCCAGGACGTGCAGGCGATCGCCGCCGTTGCGCATGCGCACGGCGCGCTGGTGCTGCTGGACAACACCTGGGCGACGCCGCTGCGCTTTCGCGCCTTCGACCACGGCGTCGACGTCTCGGTGCACGCGGGCACCAAGTACCTCGGCGGCCATTCCGACCTGCTGATCGGCCTGATCGTCGGCAACGAGGCGAGCTTTCCGCGCCTGCACCGGCTGTGGACCGACACCGGCGTCACGGCGAGCAGCGACGACTGCTTTCTGGCGCTGCGCGGACTGCGCACGCTGGCGGTGCGGCTTGAGCGACACCAGGCGAGCGCCTTGCGAATCGCGCAGTGGCTGCAGGACCGGGAGGAGGTCGCCGAGGTCCTGTACCCGGCGCTGCCGGGGGCGCGAGGGCACGAGCTGTGGAAGCGCGATTTCTCCGGCGCCTGCGGACTGTTCGGCGTGGTCCTGCAAGCCCGCGCCGAAGGCGCGCGTCGACGCGATGCTGGACGGGCTGCGGCTGGTTCAAGCTGGGCGTCAGCTGGGGCGGCTTCGAGAGTCTGATCCTTCCGATCAACGACGCGGTGCGCAGCGCGACGCGCTGGGCGCCCGAAGGTCCGTACATCCGGCTGCATGTCGGGCTCGAGGATCCTGACGATCTGATCGACGATCTGGCCGGCGGCCTGGCGCGGCTGCGCGCCTGACAGCCAGGCTTCCCATGCGCGGACCCGGCTCGGCGGCCGGCCGGCCGCGACGATCGTTTGACCCTGGTTTCGGAATCGTGGACACTTTGCCCGCCCGGTTTATTTGGCTGCCGCCTGTCGTATGAGCAATCTGCTCCCCATGCACCCGCCTCTGGCCACGCTCGATGACGACGCGTGGGACGATCTGCTGAACTTCATCGAGGAGCGGCGGGTCATTCCGATCATCGGGCCGGAGCTGTTGAAGGTCGAGACCGAGGCCGGCCCCCGCCTGCTCTACGACTGGATCGCCGAAAAGCTTGCCGGCAAGCTGAGCGTCGACACCGCGCGGCTGCCGCAGCCCTACACGCTCAACGACGTCGTCTGCTGGTTCCTGTCGTCACACGGCCGGCGCGAGGAGGCCTATACGCGCGTGCGCAGCATCCTGCGCGACGCGAATTTCACGCCGCCGCTGGCGCTCCGCCAGCTGGCCCAGATCACCGATTTCGATCTCTTTGTCACGACGACGTTCGATCCGCTGCTCGAGCAGGCGATCAACAGCGAGCGATTCCAGGGCGCGCAATCGACCGAAGTCATCGCCTACACGCCCAATCGCGTGACCGACCTTCCGTCCGAACGCGAGAAGCTGCAGCGTCCGGTCATCTATCACCTGCTCGGGCGGCTGTCGGCCTCGCCGACCTACGTCATCTCCGACGAAGATACGCTCGAGTTCGTCTGCGCGCTGCAGAGCGAGCACCTGACGCCGGAGAAGCTCTTTCACGAGCTCGAGCACAATCACCTTCTCTTCATCGGCAGCAACTTCACCAACTGGCTGGCGCGGCTGTTTCTACGCATGGCCAAGCGCCACCGCCTGTCCGATCCGCGCGACGTCGGCGAGGTGCTGGCCGACAATCATTCGGGCAGCGACGGTCGGCTGATGGCGTTTCTCCAGCAGGTCAGCGTGCGGACGCGCATCTACAGCGGCGCGGAGAAATTCGTCGACGAGCTGCACCGCCGCTGGACGACCCGCCACAGGCCGGCCGACGTGCTTGCGTTCGGCGCCTCGCCGCAGCGCTTCCTGCCGCCCGAGCGCGAAATGCCCGATAACGCGGTGTTCATCAGCTATGCGCGCGAGGATCTCGCGGCGGTGCAGAAGCTCAAGGCCGGGCTCGACGCCGCGGGCATCAAGACCTGGTTCGACCTGGAGCGCCTCGAAGGCGGCGACGACTACGACCGCAAGATCCAGCGCAATATCGCGCGCTGCTCGTATTTCATTCCCATCGTCTCGGCGACGACGCAGCGCCGGCTGGAGGGCTACTTCCGCCGCGAATGGAGCTACGCGATCGATCGCGCGCGCAACATCGCCGAGGGGGCGCTGTTCATCCTGCCGGTGACGATCGACGACACGAACGGCGGCGAGGCCCACGTGCCGGAGAAATTCAAGGCCGTGCATTTCACGCGGTTGGCCGGGGGTGAAGTTACGCCCGAGTTCGCCCGCCATCTGCAGGATTTGCTTTCCACCCGCCACTGAACGGGCGCGTGCATAGCTCGCGCCCGAATCAGGCAGCGATTGCCATGCGATTGACTCCGACCACCTTGCTCAATGAGTAACGACGCGTCTCCGTCGCCGGACAATCTGCGCCCGGAAGCGGCCGTCGACGCAGGAGCATCCGTGGCTCGGTCTTGCCTCGTTCACCGAGGAGACGCGCGCCTATTTCTATGGCCGCGAGGACGAGATCGCCGAGCTTGGCCGGCGCGTGCAGCGCAAGCTGCTGACGATCCTTTTCGGTCAGTCGGGACTCGGCAAGACGTCGATCCTGCGCGCGGGCATCGTACCGCGCCTTCGCCCCGAAGGTTACTGTCCGGTCTACGTTCGGATCGACTACTCGCCCGACGCGCCCGAGCCGTCGGAGCAGATCAAGGAGGCCATTTTCCGGGCTACGCAGTCGCTCGGACAGTGGACGCAGACGGGGGTGGCGGTCAGCGGCGAATCTCTGTGGGAATTCCTGCACCACCGCGACGACGTCCTGCGCGACGCGTCGGGCAAGACGCTGATCCCGCTGCTGATATTCGACCAGTTCGAGGAAATCTTCACGCTTGCGCAAAGCGACGACTTCGGCCGCAAGCGTGCCGCGCAGTTCCTCGAGGATCTCGCCGACCTGGTCGAGAACCGCGCGCCCAAAGCGCTCGAAGCCAGGATCGAGCAGGACGAAGCAGCCGCCGAGCGATTCGATTTTACCCGCGGCGACTACCGGATACTGATCGCGCTGCGCGAGGACTATCTCGCCCATCTCGAAGGCGTGAAGGGCATCATGCCCTCGATCACGCAGAACCGGATGCGGCTGGCCCGCATGACCGGCGCGCAGGCGCTTTCCGCCGTGCTGAAGCCGGGCGGGAAGCTGGTCTCCGAGGAAGTCGCCGAGTCGATCGTGCGTTTCATCGCCGGCGGCTCCGAGCTGCCCAACGCCGAGGTCGAGCCGTCGCTGCTGAGCCTTATCTGCCGCGAGCTCAACAACGCCCGCATCGCGCAAGGCCGGACCGAGATCTCCGCCGATCTGCTGGCCGGCTCGCGCGACACGATCCTGAGCGAGTTCTACGAGCGCGCGCTGGCCGACCAGCCGGCCGGGCGTGCGGCAATTCATCGAGGACGAGATGCTCACCGAGTCCGGCTTTCGCGAGAGCCTGGCCGAGGAGCGCGTGCGCAAGGCGTTCGCCGCGGTGGGCGCGCCGCCCGATACGCTGGCGAAGCTCGTCGACCGCCGCCTGCTGCGCATCGAGGAGCGGCTCGACTTGCGCCGGGTCGAGCTGACCCACGACGTGTTGTGCAGCGTCGTCAAGGCGAGCCGCGATTTGCGCTACGAGCGCGAGGCGCGCGACGAGGCCGAGCGGCAGCTCGCGGCGCAACGCGCACGAGAGCTCGCCACGCGCAAGGCACTGGTGCGCGCGCGGCAGGTCGCCGCGATTTGCGTCGTGCTCGCGATCGGCGCGCTCGGGAGCGCCGTTTTCGGCTACCTCAGCATGAAGCGCGCGCAGGACGCGGAGCTGAAGGCGCAGCAGACGCGCCAGATGGCCGAGACCGCGCGCGGCGAAGCCGAGAAGCTGATCGTCTATCTGCTCGACGACTTCTATCTCGAGCTCGAGCCGGTCGGCCGGCTCGACATCGTGGCCGCATTGTCCAAGCGCGCGATCGACTACTACGCAGCGCTGCCGCCGGAGCTGCGCACTGCCGAGACCGACCGCAACCGCGCGCTGGCGCTGGTGCGCTACGGGGCCGCATTGCGCACGCAGTCGAAGCTCGACGAAAGCGGCAAGGCGCTGGCGGAGGCTGTCGCCGTCTTGAGCAAGCTGCGCAAGGAGGGCGATCAGTCGGAGGCGACGGCCATCGGATTGGGCGTGGGATTGACGTCCCAGGCGCGCGTCGCGAGCAGCCAGAACAAGCGCGCCGACGAACGGGTGTTCACCATCCAGGCGGTCGACGTGTTGAAACCCCTGATGGCGTCGCCCAATCCTTCGATTCCGTTGCGGCGGGCTTATGGCCTGGCGATGACCTACCTCGGGTTCGCCCAGGCCAAACCGAAGAGGAAGAGGCGGCGGTGGCGACGCTGGAGGAAGCGCGCAAAGCCTACCGAAGCATCGATGACCTCAAGCTCAACGACCTGCCCTCCGCCGTCGCGTATGCGGAGGCCTCGGCTTGGCAGATGGGTGCGCTGCAGAATTTGGGGCGCTATGACCGGGTCAGGGAAGTCGGTGCCGACGCGATGAAGCTGACCAGCCAGGTGCTCGAAAAGCGTCCCGGAAACATGTCGGCGCTGCGCGCCCGAGCCCTGATGGGGGAAAGCCTGTCAGCCACCGAAGGATTCGATCTGCACGTGCGCAAGGCCCGGGAATTGAGCGAGCAGGGGGCGCGCGACTGGGCGGCGATGGTGTCGCTCGATCCCAGCAACCAGGTTGCCTGGAACAACCTGGCGAGCGCGCGGTTGGGAGTCGGGTTCTGGACGCTCGAGTTGGGTGATGTGCGCGGAGCGGAGGAACAATGGCGTGCGGCACTCGCCGTCGAACGGAGCGTGAACGAATCGGGGATGATCGGCGCCACGCTGTCGCTCGCGGCGGGCTACCTGGCGATGCTCGAAGCGGACTCGGGCGACGTGCCGGCGACCGAAGCCGCGCTCGCAGCCAATCGCCGGTTCACCGATCTGGCCGTTCGGGGCCTCGCCGCGGAATCGTTCGGCGCAGCCTATCTGCCGGAATTCCTGAGCTACTACGGGTTTCCGACCACCGGGATCGGCTATGGACGGTTTGGGCTGCCGCTGGCCACCCGCGACTACGAAACGCTGCGCAGGGAGGCCCGCGCGTCGGCGCGCCGCCTCGAGCAGATCAAGAACATCAATCCTCAGCAGGATCTCAGCCGGAATCGCGCGCTCGAGGTCGCGTATCGAACCTCGGCGGCGGCGTCGTACCGCATGGGCGACTACGCGGCGGCCGACGCGGATGTCCAAAAGGCGCAGACCATCCGGCGCGGCCTTCCGACGCGCACCTTGGCGGAGGAGCGCGATGCCGACGACCAGCGGATGCTCGCTGCGTTGATCGCCGCGAGACTTCAGCGGTACGCCGAAGCGCAGCAGATCATCGAGCCGGTGCTCAAGCGGCATCGCGGGCTCTATGAGCGCAAGGACAACGAGGACGTCACCCAGCGCATCCAGTTCGCGCAGGCGCTCTATGTTTCCGCGATCGCCGCCCCCGGGCAGAAGTCGGCGCAAGTGACCCAGGCCGCCGCGATCATCGACGCCTTGCCGCCGCAGATGCGCCGCCAGCTCAGTGTCGCGTACCTGCGCGGCCAGATCGCCGAGGAACAGAAGGCGCGGCACTAGCGGTTCGTTGCGTCGCGCATGAACGTCCCGCATGGAGAACCACGGCCCAGCCTCGACGCCGTCCGGCGATGCCGCCGCGCAAGCGTGCGCGCGCATCCGCAAGCACCTCGAACAGGGAGCTCCGTGGGATGCCTGCGATCTTTTCCGTGAAGCGATCGCGACGCATCCGGCGGACGCAATGTTGCTCTACTGGGGCGCGCTGGCGCACGCGCGGTCCGGCGCCTGGAAGCGCGCGCATGCGTTGCTGGATCAGGCGGAGGCCGCCGGCAGTGCGCGAGACGACCAGGCCGACATCCTCAGCCTGCGCGGCCGCTTGTGGAAAGACGCGTATCAGCGCGCGCCCGACAAGCCCGAGGCAAGAACGATGGCCGAGCGAGCGCGTCAGGAATACCTGGCCGCATATCGGCTGCGGCATGACGTCTATCCCGGCATCAACGCGGCCACGCTATCGCTGCTGCTCGGTGACCGCGTCGCGGCGCTCGACGCTCGCGGAGAAGATCGTCGCCACGGCTGACCGCGCAAGCCAGTCCGCGCACCTTCTGGGATCATGCCACGCTGGGCGAAGCGCAGCTGGTCGCTCGGTGCAGTTCGAGAGGGCCGGGCAAAGCTACGCTGCCGCCTACGCGCAAAGCGCCGGCGATGCAGGGAGCGTGGCCACGATGCGGCGGCAGCTGCAGCTGCTCGCGCGCGCGATTCCAGCAGGCGACTGACGCATTGCGCCAGCTGCCCGCGCCCGACGTCGTCGCGTTCGCCGGCCACATGGTCGACGCGCCGGACCGGGCGCTGCCGCGTTTTCCGGCCACGCTGGTCCCCGCGGTCCGGGCGGCGGTTCGCGAGCATGTCGCGCGGCTGAATACGCCGATCGTGTATACGTCGGCGGCCTGCGGCGCCGATCTGATTTTCATCGAAGCCGCACTCGATGCCGGCGCGGAAGTGAACGTCGTGCTGCCGTTCGATCGCGAGGATTTCGTCCGCACCAGCGTGGCCATTGGCGGCGACGGATGGGTCGAGCGGTTCGACGCCGCGCTCGCGCGCGCGGCCCGCGTGATCATGGCGACCGACGAGCATTATCTGGGCGACGACGTCCTGTTCGAGCAGGCCGCGATGCTGCTCGAGGGGTTGTCGATACTGCGCGGCGCGCAGCTTCAAACGATTCCCTCGTTGTATTGCGTGATCGACGCGACCTCCCCGGGGCGGGTTGGCGGTACGCAGGCGTCGTTCGATCGGTGGACGCGACACGTCGGGCCACCGCAGGTGCTGGACCTGGCCAGGATGCGAACCGCCGCGGCGCCCGCCGGATCGGCAGTCCCGTCTGTCGCGCAGCAACCCGCCGAAGCGCCGCCCGGCAAGACGGAACCGCATGCCGGGCATTCGGCGCCGATCGCGGCCACGCGCCCACAGCGTTCGCTCAAGACCATGTTGTTCGCCGACTTCACCGGGTTCAGCCGAGTGCACGATGCGGCGGCACCGTTCTTCCAGGAAAGCTTCTGGAAGATTGCGGCCGGGCAGATCGCGGCCTCGCCGGTCAAGCCGCTTCTGGCCAGCACCTGGGGCGACGCCTTGTACGTGGTGTTCGACGCGCCGCGAAACGGCGCCGCGTTCGCGCTATCCTTTCTCGAGAACATGCTCGAGGTCGACTGGGCGGCGCTCGGCTTGTCGGAGGCCAGCCCGATCCGGATCGCGCTGCACGCGGGGCCGGTATTCTGCGGCTTCGATCCGATCATCGGCCGCGACAACTATTTCGGCTCGAGCGTCACCAAGGCCGCGCGCATCGAGCCGGTGACGCCTCCGGGCATGGTGTATGCCAGCGAGGCATTCGCCGCCACGCTGGCCGCGACGGGATGCGATGAATTCTCGCTCGAATACATCGGACGGATGGCGCTGGCCAAAGGATATGGCGAGTCGCGGATCTACCGACTGGACCGGCGTTGAAGGCGGACGAGGGCAGATGCGCGCGTTCCACCCGGTCGCGATGAAACCGTTTGGAGCTGCGGCTGCGCTCGCCTGCGGCTTGCTCGCATCGGGCCTTGCCGCGCAGCCGATCGAGCGTGCGCGCACGACCGCGACGCCGATCGAGCACCTGATTGTCGTCGTCGGCGAAAACATCAGCTTCGATAACCTTTTCGCGACCTACGAGCCGGCGCCGGGCGAGACGGTGGCCAATCTGCTGTCGCGCGGCATCGTCGACCGCGACGGAAACCCCGGACCGCACTTCGCCGACGCGGCGCAGCGCGAGGCCAGCGTTCGCGAGCGCTATCTGGTAATGCCCGCAAGCACTGGCACGCTGCCCAAGCTGCCGCGACCGGGAACGACCTACGCGAACGGGCTGGCGCGCAACGTTCCCGATGCACGATTTCCGGCCGAACTGCCCAACGGACCGTTCCGGATCACGCGCTACGTCGGCTTCAGTGCGCCGGTCGGCGATCCGGTGCATCGGTTTTTCCAGATGTGGCAGCAGGTCGATGGCGGCAGGAACGACCTTTTCGCGTGGGTCGCGATGACGTCAGGGCAGGGCGCGCTTCGGCCTGGCGACCCGGCGTCGGGTACCAACCAGGGCGGCGTCGCGATGGGCTTCTACAGCATGGCCAGCGGCGACGCGGCATACTTTCGGAAGCTCGCCCGCGACTACGCGATCGCCGACAACTACCATCAACCGATCATGGGCGGCACCGGCGCGAACTTCCTCGCACTGAGCACCGGTCACGCCGGCGCCTATGTCATCGATGGCAAACCGGCGACGCCGCCCGTCAACCAGATCGAGGATCCCGACCCACGGACCGGCTCCAACAACTGGTACAAGGAATCCGGTTATCGCGGCGGCTCATACACTGCCTGCGCCGACGTCAGTCAACCGGGAGTCAAGGCAATCCGCGACTACCTGGGCACGCTCCCGTACAAGACGTTCAACGATGGCAACTGCACGCCAGGCACCTATTACCTCGTCAACAACTACGATCCCGGCTACGCGTTCGACGGGACGCCGCAGCAGTTGGGTCCGCAGAAGTTCGTGTTGCCGCCGCAAACCACGCCGAATATCGGGACGGCGCTCTCGGCCGCGAAAATCTCATGGAAATGGTACAGCGGCGGACGCACGCCGAACGGCGTCGACAAGGATCTCTATTGCTCGATCTGCGATCCGCTGACGCATTCGACCGCAGTGATGACTAGTGCGTCGCGCGCGAACCTGCAGGATCTGGGCGCGTTTTTTCGCGATCTCGGCGACGCCAAGACGATGCCGGCGATCTCGTTCGTGATTCCGCCCAATCCCGAGTCGGGCCATCCGGCGTACTCGACGGTGTACGCGCTCGAGCGCTTCGTCGAGCAGCTGGTGACACGGGTGCAGGCGAATCCCGCGGTCTGGAGCAAGACCGCGATCCTGATCACGACTGACGAGGGCGGCGGCTACTACGACAGCGGCTACATCCAGATCCTCGACTTCTTCGGCGACGGCACGCGGGTGCCGATGTTTGCGGTGTCGCCTTTCGCGAAAAAGGGCCACGTCGATCACACCTACTACGATCACGCATCGATCCTGAAATTCATCGAGCGCAACTGGCGTCTTTCCCCGTTGTCCGACCGCAGCCGCGACAACCTGCCCAATCCGGATATGCGCGAGAACCCTTACATCCCTTCAAACCGCCCGGCGATCGGCGACTTGATGGACCTGTTCAAATTCTGAATCTGCGACCTGGTCCGGATGCGGGCCTAGTCGAGGCCGAGATATTCGGCTCGAGCCTTGGCGTCGCCCGCGAATTGCGCATAGGGCCCCGCGTATCGGAGTTGCCCGCTTTCGAGCACGCAGGCGCGATCGGCGACGGCGGCGGCGAGCACCAGGCTTTGCTCGGCTAGCAATATCGACAAGCCGGCTCGCTTGAACTCGCGCAAGGCTTCGGCGAGCTGCGCGACGATCAAGGGCGCGAGTCCTTCGCCGGGCTCGTCGAGCAACAGCAGTGTCGGGTTGCCCATCAGTGTGCGCGCGATCGCCAGCATCTGCTGCTCGCCTCCCGAGATCTCGCCGCCGCGGCGATCGCGCAACTCGGCCAGCGCAGGAAACAGCAGGAACAGACGTTGCGGCGTCCATGGCGTGGCCCCGTGCGCGTCGCGGCGGCCCACCTCGAGATTTTGCGCGACCGTCAAACCGCTGAAGATGCGTCGCCCCTCGGGAACGAAGCCCAGACCGGCCCGAGCGATGCGGTACGAAGGAGAGCCATCTATGCGGCGGCCATCGAGCCGGATCATGCCTCCGCTCGGCTTCAGCCATCCGCCGATCGCCTTCAGCGTCGTCGACTTACCCGCGCCGTTGCGACCGAGCAGCGCGACCGCTTCGCCATCTGCAATGTCCAATGAAACATCGAACAATATTGTCGCCCTGCCGTAGCCCGCCTCCAGGCCGCGCACTTCAAGCATCGCGGCGCTCCGGACCGGTGGTGCCCAGATAAACGGCGCGGACCTCTGGATCGGCGCGCACGGCCGAGGGCGAGCCCGCGGCGATCACGCGGCCGCGATTGAGCACGACGATGCGATCCGCGTGCGCGAATACCACGTCCATATCGTGCTCGGTGAAAAGCAGCGCGGCGCCGGCGGTGCGCGCAAGGTCGGAAACCTGCCTCATCAGACGCGCGCGCTCGGGCGGTGCGAGGCCCGCGGTCGGCTCGTCCATCAGCATCAGCCGCGGTGCATCGGCCAGCGCGATCGCGAGCTCCAGGCGTTTCAGATCGCCATAGGCGAGCGTCGCGGCAGCGCGCTCACCCAGCGCGCCGATGCCGACCTGGTCGAGCAGCCGTTCCGCTTCGGCCGCGCCGTGCGCGCCAAGCTGCGACAGCAGCGCGTACGTTTGGCCGCGCCGTGCGAGCAGCGCGAGCTGGACGTTTTCGCGCACAGTCATCGAGGCGAACGTCGCCGTCACCTGGAACGTACGGCCGACACCCAGCCGTGCAATCGTCTGCGGCGAGAGGCCGATCAATGCCCGTCCCCCAAGGCCGCGCTGCCGCGATCGGGCGCGAGCTGGCCATCGAGGACGTTGAACAAGGTCGTCTTGCCGGCGCCGTTGGGACCGATCACGGCGACGCGCTCGCCGGCCTCGACGTCGAAGCTCACGCCGGCGAGCGCCTGCACGCCGCCGAATGCCTTGGCGATCGCGCGGACCGAAAGCAGCGGCTCGATCATGGGCCCCCCACGCTTGCGGCTGGCGCCGCCGCGCTGCCCCCGGTGGGGGCGCAATTCGCGCCTTGGAGCGGTCCGGCGACGCTCGTCATGCTGCCACCGCCCGGGCGCCAGCCCCCCGCTGCCGCAGCGCGCGTGCGGCGCCGGCCAACGCGCCGACGATGCCCTGTGGAAAGAGCAGCACGAGGACCAGGATCGCCGCGCCAACCATCGCGCGCCAGTACTCCGTGTGTCGCGCCAGCGTGTCCTGCAGCCAGGCGAGCAAAGCCGCGCCGGCGACCGGTCCGAACAAGGTCTGCAGCCCGCCCAGCAGCACCATCACCAATGCGTCGACCGAGCGCGGTATCGACAGGGATTCGGGCGAAATGCTGCCCTTGGAAAACGCATACAGCGATCCGGCCAGTCCCGCCGCGAGGCCGGCGAGCACGAATCCCGCCCAGCGCACGGCGCGCACGTCGATGCCGATCGCGGCGGCGCGCCGCGGCGAGTCGCGCGCAGCGCGAAGCGCGTAACCGAACGGTGCGAATACGATCCGCCACAGCAGAGCTATCGCGCCAGCGCCGATCGCCAGCGTCAGCCAGTAGTAGGCGGCACGCGACGACAGCCATGGTGCAGGCCATACGCCGACCAGACCGTTGCTGCCCCCGGTCAGTGCATCCCACTGATAGACGGTCGCCCAGGTGATCTGCGCGAACGCGAGCGTCAGCATCGCAAGGTAGACGCCCGAAAGCCGCACGCAGAACCAGCCGAAGACCAGCGCCGCGATGCCAGCCGCGAGCGGCGCCGCGATCAGCGCGAGCTCCATCGGCACTGCCCGTGCCGCAAGCGCGGCCGCATAGGCGCCGAGGCCGAAGTACGCGGCGTGGCCGAACGAGGCCATGCCGCCGGGTCCCATGATGAAATGCAGGCTGACGGCGAACAGCGCGAATATCAGCATGTCGGCGCCGAGCACCAGCGCATACTCGTCGGCGAACAGCGGCGCGGCCGCCAGCGCCCCGACCAACAGCGCTGCAGCTATCGCGAAGCGACGTCCCGGCGGCGACTGCAGATCGCGCTGCTCGGTGATGGCCTGTGGGGCGGGCGGCTGGCCGTACAGGCCCCACGGCCGCGCGATCAGGACGACGGCCATCACGACGAACTCAGCGACCAGCGTCAATTTCGCGAACGATACGACCGAGCCGAACAGCGCGACATCGCCGATGCCGATACAGAGCGCCCTGACGATGCCGATGATCAGCGCCGCCACGAAAGCGCCGCGAATGCTGCCGAGCCCGCCGACGACGGTCACCACGAAGACGTCGGCGATGATCGTCAGATCCATGTTCAGATTTGCCGGCTCGCGCGGCAACTGCAGCGCGCCGGCGAGTCCCGCAAGCAGCGCGCCGACGAAGAACACGCCAGAAAAGAGCCACGAGGGGTTGACGCCGAGCGCCGCGGTCATGTCGCGATCCTCGGTCGCCGCGCGCACCAGGAGACCCCAGCGCGTGCGCGAGAGCGCGAGCGACAACGCGGCCAGCACGACCGGGGCGAGCACGATCAGCAACAGATCGTATTGCGGCACGGGCTGGCCGAAGATCGTGATCGCGCCGGCAAGTCCCGGCGCACGCGGCCCCAGCAGGTCCTCGGCGCCCCAGACGGCCAGCGCCGCGTCCTTGACCAGCAGCACGACGCCGAAGGTCGCGATCAGCTGCAGCAATTCGGGTGCGCCGTAGAGGCGCCGCAGCAGTGTCCTCTCGATCAAAACACCCAACACGCCGACCGCCAGCGCCGCGAGCAGCACTCCGCCCCAGTAGCCGAGTGGTCCGGAACCGAAGCGCCCAATCAAGCTGTAGGCGAGATACGCGCCCAGCATCATCAGCGAGCCGTGTGCGAAGTTGACGATGCGCGTGACGCCGAAGATCAGCGACAGCCCGGCGGCGACCAGGAACAGCGACGACGCGCCGGCCAGGCCGTTGAAAAGTTGAACGAGGAGCGCGGAGAGGGTCAGGAACGACGTGCGGCGTCAATTGGCCGGGCGGTGTGCACGCACCCAGTCGTCCGACGGCAGATAGTCGGCGCCGTCGGCGTATCTCGCATCGACCATCACGCCCTTGCCATCCTTGATCGCGAGTCTTCCGACATAGGCGCCCATCGTCGACTGATGATCGATCGCGCGGTAGCGGATGGTGCCGAATGGCGTTTCGACGGCGAGACCCGCCATCGCGGCGATCAGCTTGACATTGTCGGTCGACTTCGCCTTGCGTATCGCCGCCGCCGCACTCATGACGACGCTGTATCCGACGACCGAGCCCTGGCGCGGATAGTCGTTGAACTTCGCGCGATACGCGTCGAGAAAGCGCCGGTGGACAGGCGTGTCGATCGCATACCACGGATAGCCGGTGACGTACCAGCCGACGGGGGCCTCGTCCTTCAGCGGGTCGAGGTACTCGGGCTCGCCGCCGAGCAAGTCGAACACCGGCCGATCCTTGAACAGGCCGCGGAGCTCGCCCTCGCGCACGAACTTGGCGAGGTCGCCGGCGAACAGCGACGAAAAGATCGCGTCAGGCTTGGCGTCTATCATCGCCTGCACGACCGGACCTGCGTCGATCTTGCCCAGGGGTGCTGCGAATTCGACGAATTCGATGCCCGAACCCTGCCGCGCGATCATCTGCTTCTTGAACGCCTCGGTTGCCGACTTGCCGTACTCGTAGTCGGGATAGACGATCGCCCAGCGCCGCTTGCCAAGCTTGGCCGCATCCGGGACCAGCATCGCCGTCTGCATGTAAGTCGACGGTCGAAGGCGGAACGTGTACTTGTTGCCGTTATCCCATACGATCTTGTCGGTCAGCGGCTCCGATGCGAGGAACAGTCGCTGGCGCTGCTTGGCGAAATCGGCGATCGCCAGGCCAACCGCCGACGAGAACGTCCCCATCAGGACGTCGACCTTTTCGCGCGAAACCAGCTCCTCGGCGACGCGCACCGCATCGCCGGGGCTGCCGGTGTCGTCGCGCACGATCAATTCGACCTGGCGGCCAAGCAGGCCGCCGCCCTGGTTGATCTGCTCGACGGCCAGTTCCATTCCGTCGCTTATAGGCTTCGAGAAACGCCGGAAAGGTCTTGTAGCTGTTGAGCTCGCCCAGCTTGATCGGTTGCGCGCTCGCCGACAGCGTGAAAAACGCCGCGGCCGCCAGCACATATCGGATCGGTGATCCCATGCTTTTCATTCGAACTCCGCGATTCGGCACGAA
This sequence comes from uncultured beta proteobacterium, assembly GCA_963697485.1. Taxonomy (GTDB): domain Bacteria; phylum Pseudomonadota; class Gammaproteobacteria; order Burkholderiales; family Casimicrobiaceae; genus PALSA-1003. The sequence continues at coordinate 551,189 of CAVOOD010000001.1, read as the reverse complement.
ACGCTTTCGCAGCGTCGAAGCCGGCCTTGAAGTATGCATGATAGCGGTCGCCTGCCAAGCAGGGGAAGCGAGGTTTTCTCGTCGCTGCGCAACGCTCGGGTTCTATGCATATGCGCCGAAGAGCCGGTCGCCGCATCGTCGCGCAGGTAAAATATCCGATTTGCCCGATCCGGCCGTTGGCCGGGATCACTTTTCGCCGCCCGCGCGTGATCGCCAAGGCACCTTGATGCTGAAGCTCGCATTTGGACTGACTTTTACTGACCTGTACGCGACCGAAGGTCTTGCCCGCGTCGACGCGTCGTTCCTGGCGTTTCTGCGCGCGGCCGATGCCGGACTGGCAGGACGGCTGGCCGCGGCGCCGCGCGAACAAGGCCGCCCTCGACCGCGGCGAGGAGTCGGCAGCTGCTGATCGCCATCGCGCCGCACCTGGAGGACTTTGTCGCGCTGCTGTTCGGTGTCGAGGCGGAAGTCGCTGCGTTGCAAGCAGGCCCAGCACGAGCTTGCGCCGCTGTATGCCTGCAAGCGGCAGGTCGTGCAGCGCAAGGCGATGAACAAGTACAAGGCCGACGAGGCGGCGGCCTTCGATGGCGACGCGATGCGCGCCGAGCTGGAGGCGCGTCTCGGTGCGCCGCTCGAAGGCTTGCCGGGCGAACTGGCGTTTGCGCGGGCGGTCGGTGTGTGGAGCACGGACGAAACCGCGCACAGCGCGGACATCGAGCTCGCGCTTCGCTATGCCGCGTGGGCAGCGCACACACCGGCAGGCAAGGCTCGACACCGCACCGGCGTATTGTTCAAGGCCCCGCGCAAGCTCGATTACCTTCGCCTGATTCCGGTCGAGCACGAGCACAAGCATGGCATCGACAGCTTCCGCCTGCCCGACGACCACCTGCGGCGGCGCGACGGTTTCGCGCTGACCGACGCCGGCACCGATCTGGCCGGCGGCCTCGACCAGGCCAACTATTGCATCTGGTGCCACGAGCAGCAAAAGGATTCGTGCTCGTCAGGTCTGCGCGAAAAGAAGACGCCCGACGGCGCGCCGCCGCCGTTCAAGCGCTCGCCTTTCGGCGTGCCGCTGGCCGGCTGTCCGCTCGAGGAGCGGATCTCGGAGTTCCACAAGCTGCGCGCCGAAGGTTGGGCGCTGGGCGCGCTGGCGATGATCTGCATCGACAATCCGATGGTGGCCGGCGACCGGTCATCGCATCTGCAACGATTGCATGAAGTCGTGCATCTACCAGAAGCAGGAGCCGGTCGACATCCCGCAATCCGAGACGCGCGTGCTGAAGGACGTGCTGGCGCTGCCGTGGGGCTTCGAGATCTACGGCCTGCTGACGCGATGGAATCCGCTCGACCTCGCGGCGTCCGCTGCCGCGGCCGCCCACCGGCAAGCGCGTGCTCGTCGTCGGCATGGGGCCGGCCGGCTTCACGCTGGCGCATCACCTGCTGAACGACGGGCATACGGTCGTCGGCGTCGACGGCCTCAAGATCGAGCCGCTGCCGCCGTCGGTTTCGGGCGTAAGCGCCACGCGGCGCGCGCGTGCCGTTCGAGCCGATACGCGACATCGACGCGCTGCGCGAGCCGCTGGACCAGCGCGTGATGGCCGGATTCGGCGGCGTCGCCGAGTACGGCATCACCGTGCGCTGGGACAAGAACTTCCTCAAGCTGCTGCGTCTTCTGATCGAGCGCCGCGATCGCTTTGCGCTGTGCGGCGGCGTCCGCTTCGGCGGCACGCTCGACGTCGAAGACGCCTTCGCCCTGGGCTTCGACCACATTGCGCTCGCCGCCGGCGCCGGTCGGCCGACGGTGCTCGATCTTCCGAACGCGCTGGCCAAAGGCGTGCGCACGGCATCGGACTTCCTGATGGCGCTGCAGCTCACCGGCGCGGCGCGCAAGGATTCGGTCGCGAATATGGAGATCCGTCTGCCGGTCGTCGTCATCGGCGGCGGCTTGACCGCGATCGATACCGCCACCGAGTCGCTGGCGTACTACCCGGTGCAGGTCGAGAAATTCGTCGCGCGCTACGACGCGCTGGTCGCCGAACGCGGACGCGAGCGTGTCGAGTCGGAATGGACCGACGACGAACGCGATGTCGCGCTCGAATACCTGGCGCACGGGCGCGCGATTCGCGCCGAGCGCGCTGCGGCCGCTCGCGAAGGACGCGCGGCGCGCGTGCTGGAGTTGCTGCAGTCGTGGGGCGGCGTGACGATCGCGTACCGCCGCCGGCTGATCGACAGTCCGTCGTACACGCTCAATCACGAAGAAGTCGAGAAGGCGCTCGAAGAGGGCATCCGTTTCGCCGAAGGCCTGACACCGCTGGCGATCGACGTCGACGCGCGCGGCCGCGCCAGCGCGCTGCGGGTGTCGATCCAGCACAACGACGGCGACGGCGTGTGGCACGAGGCCGGCCGCGGAACGCTGGCCGCGCGTACCGTTCTGATCGCGGCCGGCACGCAGCCGAATACCGTGCTGGCTCGCGAGGACGCGGTGCATTTCCACCTCGACGGCAAATATTTCCGCGCCGTCGACGAAGCAGGCGAGGTCGTCAAGCCGGCCCTGGGCCAGGCGAAGCCCGCGGTCGCGCATGTGCTGACCGCGATCGAGCCGGACGGCCGCGCGATCAGCTACTTCGGCGACCTGCACCCGTCCTACTTCGGCAACGTCGTCAAAGCGATGGGCAGCGCCAAGCAGGGTTACCCGATCGTCAGCCGGATGCTCGCGCGCGTCGCGCCGGCCGCCGCGCTCGACGATGCAGGATTCCTGGCGCTGGTCAACGACGAGCTGCGGGCCAGCGTCGAGCGCGTCGTGCGGCTGACGCCGACGATAGTCGAAGTCGTCGTACGCGCGCCGGCGGCGGCACGGAAGTTCGCGCCCGGACAGTTCTACCGGCTGCAGAATTTCGAATCGCTGGCGCAGCGCACCGCCGGCACCAGGCTCGCGATGGAAGGTCTCGCGCTGACCGGCGCGTGGGTCGATCGCGAGCGCGGCCTGGTATCGACGATCGTCCTCGAAATGGGCGGCTCGTCCGATCTTTGCGCACAGCTCGAGCGCGGCGAGCCGATCGTGCTTGATGGGCCCGACGGGTTCGCCGACCGAGATCGAGCCCGGCGAGACGGTGATACTCGCCGGCGGCGGACTGGGCAACGCGGTGCTTTTTTCGATCGGCCAGGCATTTCGCAATGCCGGCTCGAAGGTCCTTTACTTCGCCGGCTACCGTCACATGATCGACCGCTACAAGATCGCCGATATCGAAGCGGCGGCCGACCTCGTCGTCTGGTGCTGCGACGAGGCGCCCGGGTTCGTTCCGCGCCGGCCGCAGGACAAGACCTTCGTCGGCAACATCGTGCAGGGAATGCTCGCCTATGCGAAGGGCGACCTCGGCGAATCGACGATCGCGGCGGGCGCCGCGGATCGCATCATCGCGATCGGCTCGGACAAGATGATGGCGGCGGTCGGCGCCGCGCGGCACACGGTGCTCAAGCCTTATCTCAAGCCCTCGCATCGCGGCATTGCGTCGATCAACTCGCCGATGCAATGCATGATGAAGGAAATCTGCGCGCAATGCCTGCAGCCGCAGCACGATCCGGCGACCGGCAAGCTGAGCTACGTTTTTTCCTGCTTCAACCAGGATCAGGCGCTCGACAGCGTCGACTTCGCCGGGCTCGATGCGCGCCTGTCGCAGAACGCCGTGCAGGAAAAGCTCACCGCGCAATGGGTCGAGCATTGCCTGCACGCTGCGGCCGCCGACGCCTGATCAGAACGTACTGACTCGGCACGCCGCCGACGAGCGAGGCGCCCTCGCCGTTGCCAATCGGCGACGATTCGCGTAATTCGCCGGTTACCTTTGGTTACAACGCGTGTCGGCGCTAACGTCAGCATCGCGCGTTATGACTGCAGGCGCATCGGCGAAGCGAACCGCGGCATCGGGCGATCGACGTGACCAGCCGAGCCGCGAATGCATTTCGCGGTGCTCAAAGCTGCGGACCGGCACAGTTTCTGCTCGAGTTGCTATCACGGCGCGACAGTGCCCGCCCATTGCGTAATAGATGCAAGCGGCGCGGTAATTTTTGCGCGCATTGGCACACGCTACCAACCATAAAGCGAGGAGAAAGCATGAACAAGATCCAATCCAGGCTGCGGCTGATGACGGCCGTCCTGGCCGGCGCGGCGCTGCTGCTGCTCTCCGGCGCAGGCATGGCCGATCCGCCGACACGCGTGGCCCGGCTCAGCTTCTTCAGCGGACCGGTGAGTTTCTCGCCGGCCGGCGAAGACGAGTGGGCGCTGGCCACGCCGAACCGGCCGCTGATCACCGGCGACCGCCTCTGGGCCGACGCCGGCGGCCGTGCCGAACTGCAGGCGGGGAGCATCGCCCTTCGTCTTGGCGCGTCGACCAACGTCAACGTGCTGAATCTCGACGATCGCACGACGCAGCTCGAGCTCGCGCAAGGCTCGCTGTACGTCCGGGTGTGGCGGATCGACAACGGCGAGACGGTGGAGATCGATACGCCGAATCTCGCGTTCACGGTCAGCGGCGTCGGCCGCTATCGCATCGACGTCGATCCCGACGGCAACGTCACGACGCTCGCGGTGCTCGCGGGGCAGGGTGAAGCGTACGGCGAAGGCGCGGCCTACCGCATCGGCGCCGGCGATCGCTACAGCTTCAGGGGAGCGGGACTGCGCGACTACGAATACAGCGACATCGGCGCGCCGGACGAATTCGACCGCTGGGCCGCCGACCGCGATCGCCGTTACGACACGTCGGTTTCAGCGCGCTATGTGTCGCGCGACGTGATCGGCTATCAGGATCTGGATCAGTACGGAACGTGGAGCGTCGTCGCCGACTACGGCAACGTCTGGTATCCGCGCTCGATGCCCAGCGGCTGGGCGCCGTATCGCACCGGACACTGGGCGTGGATCGACCCGTGGGGCTGGACATGGATCGACGAGGCGCCGTGGGGCTTCGCCCCGTATCACTACGGTCGCTGGGCGTTCGTGACCGGTCGCTGGGGATGGATACCGGGCCCGGTCAACGTGCGACCGATCTATGCGCCGGCGCTGGTCGCATTCATCGGCGGCGGCGATCTTCGCCTGTCGCTGTCGGTCGGCGGCGTGGCATCGGGTATCGCCTGGTTCCCGCTCGGCCCCGGCGAGGTCTACCAGCCGGCATATCGCGTCAGTCGCGACTATTTCACCAACGTCAACATCAGCAATACACGCGTCACCAATGTCAACATAACCAACGTCTACAACAACTACACGACCAATACCACGGTGACCAATGTCACCTACCGCAACCGCGAAGCGCCGGGCGCAGTCACGGCCGTGCCGGCCACCGCGTTCGTGCAATCGCAGTCGGTGGCGCGAGCGGCCGTCCAGGTCCCGCGCGAAGTGATAACGCAGCAGCCGGTCAGCGCCGTGGCGCGCGTTGCCCCGACTCGCGCGAGCGTTGTCGCCGCGGCAGCGGCGGCTCCGACCGGCGCTGCGGCGCCGGGCAAGCCGCCGGCGCGCGCACTGCAACGCGAGGTCGTCGCCAGGACCAAGCCGCCGGCGCCGCCGCCCGCATTTGCGGCCGGCCAGGCAGCTCGTGCGGCCAATCCGGGCCGGCCGGCCGAGCCTGCCGCAACTGCGCAGCAGCAGCCTGCGGCAGCAGGTGCGGCGCCAGCCAGGAATGTGAAGGTCGTCACGCCGACGCAGGCCGCTGCGCCGGCGCCGAAGGATGAGAACCGCCGCGCGCGGGGACCGATGGGTCGTCCGGGCGCGCCGGGAGCCCCGCAGGGTCCGCAAGCCGGCCCACAAGCGGCTCCGGGTCAGCCGATCGCGGCGCCGTCGGGCCAGGCGTCGAAGGGCGCCGGGCCGGCGGGCGAACCGCCGCAAGGCGCCGACGCGGCGCGCCGGGCGCGCGACGCCGGGCAGCGGCCGGCCGAAGCGGGTAAGGGTCCGATGACCGAGAGCCCCGCGCAAAAGGGCGCGGAAGCACCGCCGGCGCCACGGCCGCCGGAGCGCGGAGCCGGTCGTCCACCGCAAACACCGACCCCGAGCGCGTCTCCCGAAGCCGCGAAGGGCACGCCCCCGCCGAAGGGCGAGGCGGTGCCGCAGCCGCCGGGGGGTCAGGGACGCGACCGCAACGAACGCCGCGGCCCGCCCGAGGGTGGGCAGGGTGCGCCGGCGGCCGCGCCGCCGCCACCGCCGCGTCCTCCGGAAGCGGCGAAGAGCGCGCCGCCGCCGAAGAGTGAAGCCGTGCCCCAGCCACCGGCGGATCAGGGACGAGGTCGCAACGAACGCCGCGGTCCGCCCGAAGGCGGGCAGGGCGGCCAGGGTGGACCGGTCGCCACGCCCCCGCCGCCACCTCCACCGCGGCAACCGGAAGCGAAGCGAGAAGCTCCGCCCGCGGCTGCGCCGCCGGCCGCGCAGCAGCGCCCGCCGCAGCGCGAGGCGCCGAAAGCCGAGCCGAAGGGGGATCAAGGCAAGGACCGGAACAAGGACAAAGACAAGGATCAGAAAGATAAGGACAAGAAGGGATCGGACGGCTAGCGCCGCAGCCGATAAGCCTGACGTCTGCTCGGCCGCGCCGTGGTCTCGGCGCGGCCGAGTTTTTATTGGCGCCGCCCAACGCGGTTTCTTTATCGGCCGGATCGGCTGATGCGGCGTGGCCGGATGCTGCAGGAGGTTAGCGGCGGCACGGTTAATGCTGCAACGACGTCATGGCCGGCATCGCGCGTCCATCCACGGGCAATCGCAGAAATATTTACAAGCACTTGTAAATAGTTGCGCCTGCGCTTGGAGGCTTCGGCGTGCCGCCAGAATCATTCGCCGGGCAATCCGGCGGCGGCTTTTCGCCGTCGCCCGACTGCAGGAGATCACATGACACCGATCATCGCCGGGAGATTCGAACAGGAAGCGCAGGCCGAGCGTGCGGCCGAGGCGCTGCGACAACAAGGCTTCACCGCGGAAGACGTCACGGTCTTTTATCTCAACCCTCCCGGACAGCACGCGACGTTTCCGGTCGGCGGCGACCGTGACAAGTCGCACGGCGCAACTCATGCCCACAGCGGCGCACTCAAAGGTGCAGCCATCGGCGGCGTCGTCGGACTCGGCGTCGGCGCAGCGACCACGCCGCTGGTGGGACCGGCCGCCGCCGTCGCGGGCGCGGGGGCCGGCGCCTATGTCGGATCGCTGGCGGGCGCGCTCAGCGACATGGGCGAAGGCGATTCGGCGGCCAAGGAGGCAGGCGAGCCGCCTCCCGAGACCCCGGCGGATAGCGTACCCGTCGAGCGTCCGGCGGGATTCGTTGTTGCGGCGCGCGCGCCCGAATATGCACGGAGAGTCATCGCCGCCAACGTGCTGCAATCGGTAGGAGCGAAGGATGTCGAGCGTGCCGACGGCACCTGGCGAATGGGCAAATGGGTGGATTTCGATCCTCTGCAGTCACCGAAACTCGTCGACCTGCCGGCTTCGGGCCGCGGGGCGGCGCAGCGCTGACGAACGACCAACACAACCGCAAGGAGAAAGCAATGAACATTACGCTGACGCTCGGGCCGCTGATCTCGCTGATCGCAGGCATCCTGATCCTGCTGATTCCGCGGCTGCTGAATTTCATCGTCGCGATTTACTTGATCGTCATCGGCGTGATGGGGCTGTTCGGAGTCGGCAACATGCACCTGCGATGACGGCGGTGGACTAGGTCGCGCTAGACGACCTTCACATTGATGCTCGACAGGCCGTCGATGTGGGCCTCCATCACGTCGCCCTTAACCACTGGACCGACGTTCTCCGGCGTACCCGAATAGATGATGTCGCCGGCCGCAAGCTCGAACGCCTCCGAGAGCTTGCTGATCTGCTCGGCAACCGACCAGATCATTTGCGACAGATCGGCATTCTGCTTGATCTGGCCGTTGACCTTGAGCCAGATCGCTCCCTTGGTGAAGTGGCCGACGGCGGCAACCGGCTGCAGCGGTCCGAGCGGCGCGGAATGATCGAAGCTCTTGCCGATTTCCCACGGTTTCTTTTCTTCGCCGGCCGCCCGTTGCAGATCGCGCCGCGTCATGTCCAGGCCGACCGTGTAGCCGAAAACGTGGCCGAGCGCCTGGTCGATCGGGATGTTGCGCCCGCCGCTCTTGAGCGCCGCGACCAGCTCGACCTCGTAGTGATAGTTCCTGGTCAGCGGGGGGTACGGGTGGTCGGCGATCGCGCCCGGCGGCACGTTCTGCACCGCATCGGTGGGCTTCTGAAAAAAGAACGGCGGCTCGCGCGTGGGATCGGAACCCATCTCACGCGCGTGCGCGGCATAGTTTCGTCCGATGCAATAGATGCGACGCACCGGAAAAAGCTCACCGCTGCCGGCAATAGGAATGAACGTCGGCGCGACGCTGAACGGCGTGCGCACCTGTGCCGCCGCAGCTCCGGACATCGCATAGCCGGCGCCGCCGGCGGCGAGCGCGCCCGCGCGAAGCAGGACTTCCCGGCGCTGTTTCGACGTCATGGCGGTCTCTAGCGTCCTTTCGGGCTCGCCTTGGTGCGAGGCATGACGCGCGGCACCGACGGGGCCTGCGGGCCGCTTGACCTGTGGAATCTGGATCGGCTGCCCGGTCTTGGCATCGCGTCCGCGAAAACTGCCACTGCCCTTGCCTTTGCTCATCGGTCGATCTCGTTTTGGTGTAGGGACACGATCATCATGCTACTGCGCATCGGCGGCTGCAAGCCTCGCCGCCGCAGTGCCGGGGCGCTCACGCCTCGGGCGTCAGCAGCGATACCCCGAGGCGGGCGCGGCGCGACAGCCACGGGCTCGGGCGATAGCGAGGATCACCGTAGGCGCGCGCGACCTCGTTCAGAATCGCGAGCACGCGAGCGGGTCCGAGCGCATCGCCCCACGCCAGCGGTCCCATCGGATAGGCGAGTCCGATCCTGACGGCCAGATCGATGTCGGCTGGCGCCGCGATCCGCTGCTGCGCGATTTCGCACGCGATGTTGACGATATGCGCCAGCACGCGCTGCACGATAAAACCGGGGCTGTCGTGAATGATCGCGACGCTGCCGCCGTCGGCGGCGAACAGCGCATGCATCGCATCGCGCACGTCGGGTCGGGTGATCGGCGTCGTCATCAGCGTGCGGTGTTTCGCGAGATCAGGCAAGACATCGAGCGCGACGGTGCGCGTGGGGTCAAGGCCTTCGTCCAACGCGGCGGTCGTCGCGTCGCAACCGAAGGGCAGCACCAGGCAGACGGCGTCGGGCGCCGGTTGCGCGTCCGAATCGACCTCGGCGCCCAGACGCGCGAGCAGCGAGACGACGCGCTGGCGTGCGGCGCCGTCGCGCGCGCTGACCCAGACCCGACGAGCGGGTGCCGCGTCGGGCGCAGGCGGCGGAGCAGTCGGCGCCGCGCCGCGAGCCGTAGTCGTAAAAGCCGCGCCCGGTTTTGCGTCCCAGCACGCCGGCGGCGAGGCGCTGCGCGGCGAGCGGCGATGGCCGGAAGCGCGGCTCCTCGTAGTACTGGTGGTAGATCGATTCCATCACCGGCTGCGACACGTCGAGGCCGGTCAGGTCGAGCAGCGCGAATGGCCCCATGCGAAATCCGGCGCCCTCGGTCAGCACGCGGTCGATCGTGGCGATGTCGGCGATGCCTTCGCCGAGGATGCGCAGCGCTTCGGTGCCATAGCCGCGACCGGCGTGATTGACGATGAATCCGGGTGTATCGCGGGCGCGAACCGGCGTGTGGCCGAGCGCCGCGCCGAAGGCCAACAGGCCGTCGACGACCTGCGGATCCGTCAACAGCCCACCGATGACCTCGACCAGCTTCATCAACGGTACCGGGCTGAAGAAATGAAGGCCGGCGACTCTTTCCGGATTCGCGCATGCGGCGGCGATGGCGGTGACCGACAAGGACGACGTGTTGGTCGCGAGGACGCATTGCTTGCCGACGATGGCCTCGAGCGCAGCAAACAACGCCTGCTTGGCATCGAGGCGCTCGACGATCGCTTCGATCACCAGGTCGACCCGCGAAAGCTCGTTCAAGTCTTCGACGACCGCAATGCGCGCGGTCGCGCGCGCGGCGTCGTCCTCGGTCAGCTTGCGCTTCGCGGCGAGTGTGGCCAAAGTCGCGGCGATCGCGCGCCGGGCTTCCGCCGCAGCGCCGGGCTTGACATCGAATATCGCGACGTCGAATCCCGCCTGCGCCGCGATCTGTGCGATGCCGCGGCCCATCAAGCCGGCACCGACGACGGCTATCGTGCGCGGGGTTTCGGGCATCACTTATTGTCGTGCGCTTGTCAGCATGCGGCGGCCATTATCCAATGAACGGCGCTGCGAGGCGAACCATCATCGCGCCTTCGGCTGTCGGCATCGGGGTGATGGCTTGCTATGCAGTAAAATCCGGGTCGACCGGCTCGCCGGCTCGACCGACGCACAGCAAGGCGAAACCTTTGCAACCCGGCAGCATCGACATTCCCGCGCTCGTCCTGACCGCGACCATCTGGGTCTACTGGTTCGCCGTCGGCGCGATGGTCGTTCGCGCGCGGCGGAAGACCCGGCAGCTCGCCGGCCTCGTTCCTGAACAGCCGTTGGAGCGCAGGATGTGGCTGGTTCTGGTGCCGGCGATCATTCTCTGGATTGTGCTGCCCTGGCTGGCGCTGACTCGCACGCATCCGCCGCTGCTTGCGCTGCCCGAATTCACCCGGAACGTTGCCGCGTATGCGGCACTGCGCTGGGTGGCGGCGCTGTGCGTGGTGATGTGCCTGGCGCTTACCGTCAAGTGCTGGAGGCGGATGGGCAGCGACTGGCGGATGGCGGTCAGCGACACGCAAAAGAGCGCGCTGATCACCGACGGCCTGTTCGCGCGCGTCCGGCATCCGATCTACGCCTTGCAGATGCTGTTGATGCTGTGCTCGGTGCTGATCGTGCCGACAGCGCCGATGATCGTCGTCGCGATCGTGCACTGGAGTCTGATGAACCTCAAGGCGCGAAACGAGGAGCGGCATCTGCTCAAGGTGCACGGCGCCCAATACGAAGCCTACCTCAAGCGCACCGGCCGCTTTTTTCCTCGGCTTGGCGCCGCGGGCAGCTAGAACCTGCTTAAGCGTCGATCCGATCGATACGACACTCGAATCTTGATGCCGGGCACGACAAGCGGGAACCGCACCAGCTCGCGCCGGCGCCGGGCACTGCAACGACTGTGTGCCGGCACGGCGCTCGCGTTGCTGGCTGCCTTGTTCCCGGCGCAGACGGTATCCGGAGCGGCCGATGTCCCGGCCGCGAGCGCCGCGACGAGCCCGCTGCCATCGCTCGATCGCGGCATCGAGGACCGCATCCTGGCGCTCGATCCGCTGCACATCAGTGCCGCCGAAGTTCGCGACGTGCTCAAACGCGCGCCGGCGCCGCGCATCATCGGGATTCAGGGAAGCTTTCCGCTGATCACGATGGAACCGTTCGCGCAATACCTGATCGCGATGGGCTATCCGGAAGCGCGGCTGCGCGATCCGCGGGATGGAAGCATGTCGCGCAACAGCTTCACCGACAGCGAGCAGCTGGCCGGCGAGTTGGCCTGGTATTACGAATCCGACGGCATGATGCCGATGCTGATCGGCCACAGCCAGGGCGGCATGCTGGCGATCAAGGTGCTCTACGAGTTCAACGGGTCGTTCCATCAGGCGATTCCGGTGTGGAATCCGCTGACCGGCCAGCCGGAGCAGCGCACGAGCATCATCGATCCGCTGACCGGCCTCGAACGTCCGGTGGTCGGACTCAAGGTGCCCTATGTCGCTGCGCTCGCCACCGGCAAGCTTCCCCGCTTTCTGCTCGGGCAGTGGGCGATGATGGGGAAGCTCCGCGCGATTCCCGACACGGTCGAAGAATTCACCGGCTTCTCGATCGAATGGGACGTGATCGCCGGTACGCCGCCGGGGAGCGAGGAATATCACGCCGACGGGACGGCGCAAGTGCGTAACGTCGAGCTGCCCGCCGCAACCAGCCATATCCGCATGCCGCGTACGCGCTATCTGACGCGCAATGCGGCGACGCGCGCCTGGATCGACGATTACGACCCCGCGGCGCTGCAGCCCGCGCTGCCAGAGGGACCTGACGTCGACAGCGCCAACATCGTGCACGCGGCGGACATCTGGTACAGCGTCAAGAAGCATTGGTGCATCGAGGCACAGCAGCTGATCAGGGCGCGCCGCGCCGCGGTCAAGCCGGGCGGGCCCGAGTGAAAGGCCGGCTCAATCTGTTCCAGGCGGCGATGGTGCGCTGGCGCGAAATGCACCCGTACAACGCGGTGCACGTGGTCACGCTGCCGCAACCATTCGACCGGCAGCGGCTCGAAGCGTGCATCCGGCGTCAGCTCGAGGGCCTCGGCCTCACCGGGCTGATGCTCGACCGTGGCGGGTTGCGCTACGAATGGACCGGCGGAGCGGCGAAAGCCTCGGTGGAGGTGCTCCCAGGCGGCGCCGATCCGCGCGCGCGCGTGCAGGCCGAAATGGAACGGCAGCTGAATCTCGGCTTCCCCGCCGGCGGCGCGATCGAGCCGTTTCGTTTTTTTGCCGTCGAGGACGCACCGGCGTTCCATCTGGGTCTCGCCTACGACCATTTCATCGCCGGCGGCGACTCGATCGTTCGCCTGTTGCAGCGGCTGGTCGAGGACTATTACCGCATCGCTCCCGCCGGAGCAGAGCCGCTGCGCTCCGATCTGTATCCACCCGGCTATCGCAGCCTGTTCGCTCGCCAGCTTCTTCCGCTGGCGCGGGGCCTGTCGAGCTGGCGCCATCTGATCGCGAGCTGCCGCCACTCGGCCCGGCCCCCGTATCCGAAGGACGGGGACGGATACAACGGCGTCGTGTTTGCCCGACTGGGTCCCGAGGAGTCGGCGCGGCTCGTCGGCACGGCGCGGGCATGGGGAACGACGCAGAACGATCTCTTTCTCGCGATCATGCTCAAGACCCTGTCGCCGCGGGTGGCGGAGCGCCGCCAGGCCAAGCGGCGTCACGACCTCGCCGTCGGGTCGATCGTCAACGTGCGGCGAGATTTCGGCGTCAGGTCCGCGGACGCCTTCGCGCCGCTGCTCGGGTCGTTTCGCGTCGCGCATCCGGTGCCGGAAGACATGCCGCTGTCCGAGCTGGCCCGGTTCGTGTGCGGCGAAACCGGCCGCATCAAGCGGCGGAAGCTCTATTTGCAGACCTTGCTTGCGATCGGCTTGTCCGGCCTGCAATGGCGCTTTCTCTCCAACGAGGAGCGGCAGCGTTTTCACGCGAAGAACTACGCGGTATGGGCGGGCGTCACCCCGCTGCAGCTGAATGCCCTCTGGCCGGACGCGAAATCCTATCCGTTTCGCGTAGGCTATGTACGCGCCGTGTCGACCGGCCCGCTTTCGCCGCTCGTCCTGGCGCTGACGACGCTGGGCGATGTCGTCGAGGTCGCTTTATCATTCCGGAAGGCGGCAATCGATCGCCATCGCGCCGAGAGCCTGCTTACCGACATCGTCGATTGCATCAGGAGCATTGCGCCGTGATTGCGCCTAGGCCGTGCCGAGCCGTCGGACTGTTGATCGCAACCGCCCTGGCGCTGATCCTGTGCGGATGCGCGACGACTCAGCTCGCGCCTCCGGCCGAGGACCTTCGCGCCGTCACCGCGGGCAGCGTGCTGCGCTCCCTGAAGATCGAGCCGGCCATCGAAGGAAGGATTCTCACGCTCGATCCGGAGCGCATCAGCGACGACGACGTGCGCAATGCGCTCGCCAAAGGACCGACGCCGCGTATTTTCGGGGTCCACGGCGGTGTCTATGGCGTCTATCTGCTGATGGAATCCTTCGGGCGATTTCTCGTCGGCATGGGTTACCCGGAGCGAATGATTCGCGACCCCGGCGACGGCGCCTACTCGCGCGGCCCGTACGAAGACAGCGCGCAGCAGGCCGGCGAAATCGCCTGGTACTACGAGCACGAAGGCGTGCGGCCGATGCTGGTCGGCCACAGCCAGGGCGGCATCCAGGTCGTCAAGATCCTGCACGAGCTCGCCGGGACGCTTCGGTCCGGAGCGGCGCGTGTTCAATCCGCTGACCAGGCAGTTCGAGGACCGCACGACGATCGTCGATCCGCTGACCGGTCGCGAACGGCCGGTCGTCGGCGCTGTCGGTCGCCGATGCGTCGGTCGTCGGCACCGGGGGCTGGTCGCTGGCGCTGCCGGTGCACTGGAAGGTGGTGCCGATGATCCGATCGATTCCGGATACTGTCGACGAGTTCACCGGCTACCGGATCGGACTGGACCTCTTCGCCTGGGATGCGCCGGGCCTGGAAAACGTGAAGACCTTTCACCCCGAGGGAAAGGCGATCGTGCGCAACGTGACGCTGCCGGCCGAATACTCGCACGTCTTCGTCCCCGACACCGAGCAGCTCGCCTCTTCCGCGCCGATGCGCGCGTGGATCAATGCGTTCGATCCGGACAATATCGCGGGCTTGGCACCGCTTCCGGAAGGAAACGCGAACAACGTGATGTGGGCCGCCGATATCTGGCACGGCATCAAGAAGCACTGGTGCCTGGAGGCGCAGCGCCTGTTGCGCGCGCCGCGCCCGGCCCCGGCCACGTAGACGGATCGCACCGGCGGGGCCGCGCGGGCCTTTGGCTTTAGCGCGGCCGTTGCGCCTTTCGCGGCGGGACGGCCGGTTCTTGCGGCCGGCGAGGTTGCCCGACAGAGCGAAGCAGGCGATAATTATCGATTGTCCCGGGGCATGGCGCGGGATGGCATGCCTGCCTTCGCCTGCACCGGCCGCCTTGTGCCGAATTCCACGATAACCGACGACCGCCCGATGTCAGGTCCCCTTGCCGGAAAGGTTGCGCTCGTTACGGGCGCATCGCGCGGTATCGGCCGCGCGATCGCGACCAAGCTCGCCGCCGGCGGCTGCGATATCGCGGTCAATTACTACAACAGCCACGACGAAGCCGAGGCGCTTTGCGCGGAGCTTCGCGCGACCGGCCGCCGGGCGCATGCGTTCCAGGGCAGCGTCGGCCTGCCCGACAGCGTCGACGAGATGTTCGCGGCCATCGCCAAGCATTTCGACCGCATCGACATCGTCGTCAGCAACGCCGCCAGCGGCGTGCTCAAGCCGGCGATGGAGATGTCGCTCAAGCACTGGCGCTGGTGCCTGGAGACCAATGCCTTCGCGCTGGCGCTGCTCGCGCAGCACGCGGTGCCGCAGATGCGCGAAGGCGGGCGCATCATCGCGATGTCGAGCCTCGGCGCGTCGCGCGCGATGCCCGACTACGGTTTCATCGGCGCATCGAAGGCCGCGCTGGAATCGCTGGTGCGCACGCTGGCGCAGGAGCTCGGGCCGAAGAACATCCGGGTCAACGCCGTCAGCGCCGGCGTCGTCGACACCGACGCGCTGCAGCCACTTTCCGAATCGCGAGGAGCTGCTCGCCGAATTTCGCACGACGCACGCCCGCCGGGCCGGTGCTGACGCCGGAGGACGTGGCCGGCGCCGTCTATCTGCTGTGCCTGCCCGAGGCGGCGATGATCACCGGCCATACGCTGGTCGTCGACGGCGGCTTCTGCATCTCGGGGTGAGCTAGGCGATGAAAGTCGATTCCGGGCTGGCCGGCAAGGTCGCGATCGTCACCGGCGGCAGCCGCGGCATCGGCCGCGCGATCGTCGAGCTTCTCGCCGACGAAGGCGCCGACGTCACGTTCTTCTATCGCGACAACGCGCAAGCCGCGGCGGACGTCGTCGCGGCCGGCGCCGAGTCGGGCAGGGCGATCGGCGCCGAGCAGGTCGACGTCTGCGATGCCAAGGCCTGCGCCGCCGCGGTCGAGCGGGTTGCGGCGCGCACCGAGCGGATCGACATCCTGGTCAACAACGCCGGAGTCATCCGCGACAACCAGCTTGCGGCGCTCGACGACGACGACGTCCGCGTCGTGCTCGACACCAACATCGGCGGCGTGTTCAACGTGACCCGCGCGGTGGTGCCGCACATGATCGTGCAGCGGTCCGGCAAGATCATCAATCTTTCGTCGGTCAGCGCCGAGAAGGGCGGGCGCGGCCAGACCAACTACGCGGCGAGCAAGGGCGCGATCAACGCCTTCACCCGCTCACTGGCGGTCGAGCTCGCGCCGCGAAAGATCACGGTCAACGCCGTCGCACCCGGCGTGATCGAAACCGAAATGTCGCAGGCACGTGCGCGATCTCGCCGGCGACGCAGGTGAAGTCGCGCATCCTGCTCAAGCGTTACGGCAAGCCCGAGGAAGTCGCGTACGCGGTCTGGTTTCTCGCCTCGCGCTACGCCGACTACGTGACCGGACAGGTCGTCGCCGTCGATGGCGGCTTCAAAATGGAGTGAACAGCATGGCGCAAAATGAGATAAGCAAGGAAGAAATCCTGGCGGTCTATCCGAAGGTCGCGGAGACGATGGCCGATGCGCTCGGCTGCGACGTCGAAGACGTCAAGCTCGACGTGTCGCTGATCGAGGGACTCGACGCCGAGTCGATCGATTTCCTCGACATGGTGTTTCGCCTCGAGCGCGCGTTCAAGATCAAGATTCCGCGCGGCAAGATCGTCGAGAACGCGCGCGGCGACCTGCCCGAAGCCGAGTTCGAGCAGAAAGGCATCGTCACCGAAAAGGGACTGGCGCAGCTCAAGTCCTACCTGTCCGAAATTCCCGCCGAGCGATTCAAGACGCCGATGAAGGTCGCCGACATTCCGCGCCTGTTCACGCCGGAGACGTTCTGCAAGCTGGTGATCAGCGCGCAGCGCGAAGCGCAGGCGGCGGCCTGACGACGCGGCGCGACCTGCTGCATGAGCGATCATTTCGCCGCGTTCTCCTTCGTCGACCGCATCACGCGACTTCGCGCCCGGCGCGCGCGCGCGCGGCTGGTTCGCGGTGCCGCGCGAGATCGCCGAATTTCCGTCGTGCCTGGTCGCCGAGGCCGTCGGCCAGCTCGCGGCGTGGGTCGCGATGGAGCAAGCTCGACTTTCGCGGCCGGCCGGTCGCGGCGCTGGCGACCGAGACGCGTGTTCGAGGGCGAGCGTCGCGCCCGGCGATCTGCTGGAGCTCGCCGTCGACATCGACGATTGCGACGACGAAGTCGTCGCCTACGGCGGCTGGGCGAAGGTCGACGGCCGGCGGGTCATCGAGCTCAAGCACTGCCTGGGTCCGATGCTGCCGGTCGAGGAGCTTCGATTCGCCGGAGGCGTTGCGCGAGCGCTTCGCGCTGCTGCGCGGTCGCGGCGCGACGGCCGGGGCGCTTTCGCGGCGTCGCGCCGGTGCCGCTCACCGTCGATGCGCGCGTGCCGGGCAAGTCGCTGCACGCGACGCTCGACGTGCCCGAGCATGCGGCGTTCTTCGGCGATCATTTCCCGCGCCGTCCGGTGTTTCCGGCGACGCTTGCTGCTCGACGTGCAGATGCGGCTTGCGATCGAGCTCGCCGATTCGATCGGCGATCGGCCCGGCGGCGCGGCGATGACGCCCGTCGCGCATGACCAACGTCAAGATGCGCTCGTTCATCACGCCGGGCCAGCGAGTCGAGCTCAGCGTCGAGCTGCTGCCGGCGCCCGATGAAGGCGCGACCGCCAGGCTCGCGTTGAGCGCGCATGTCGGCGATCGCGCAGTCGCGACGGCGCGCGTCGAACTGGTCGACAGGGTGCTCGCATGAGCGCGCCGGCGCAGGGTCGCGATCACCGGAGTCGGGCTGGTCACGCCGGTCGGCAACGACGTGGCGACGACCTGGTCGCGCGCTGCTCGAAGGCCGCAGCGGCGTCGCGCCGATCAGCATTTTCGACGCCAGCGGCTTTTCGACGCGGATCGCCGCCGAGGTCAAGGATTTCGACGCGGCCGCGCTCGGCGCCGACCGCAAGCTGCTCAAGTTCGCCAATCGCTCGCATCGCTTCGCGCTCGGCGCGGCCGAGCAGGCGATGCGCGACGCCGGCATCGCACCGACGGCGGCGACCGCCGACGCGCTGGGGCTGCGCGGTCGGGCACCGGCATGATGGGCGTCGCCTACGACGACCTCTCCGCCGTGCAGCGGCATTCGGCGGCCGACGGCGAGCTGCATGCCGACCAGCTGGTCGACGATCCGACCGCGACCGATCCGATCGTGTTCTGCCGCAGCCAGTCGACGGCGGGACTGGCGCTGCTGACGCGCCGCTTCGGCATCCACGGCTACGCGACGTCGGTCCACACCGCCTGCGCGTCGGGCGGCCAGGCGATCGGCACCGCGCTCAAGCTGATTCGCCGCGGCAGCGTCGACTACGCGCTCGCGGGCGGCTTCGATTCGATGATCAGCCCGGTCGGCCTGGGCGGCTTCTGCCTGCTGTCGGCGGTATCGGCCGACAACGACGACGCCGCAGCGCGCGAGCCGTCCGTTCGACGCGACGCGCAACGGCTTCGTGCTCGGCGAAGGCGCCGGCTTTGTCGTGCTCGAGGAATGGGAAGCGGCGCGCCGGCGCGGCGCGCATATCTACGCCGAGCTTGCCGGCGACGGCAATTCGCTGTCGTCGTATCGCATCACCGACTCGCCGCCCGACGGCGACGGCCCGATCCAGTCGATGCGCGCAGCGCTTGCCGACGCCGGCGCCGCGCCGGACGACGTCGACTACATCAACGCGCACGGCACGTCGACCTACATGAACGACAAGAGCGAGAGCGCCGCGATCCACACGGTGTTCGGCGACAAGACTGCATGACGTCGCGGTCAGCTCGACCAAGAGCTCGATGGGCCATCTCATCGCCGCGGCCGGCGCGGTCGAGGTCGTCGTATGCGCGCTGACGATCCGCCACGGCCAGATGCCGATCAACGCGAATCTGCGCGAGCGCGATCCCGACTGCGACCTGAATCTGGTCGTCGCGCCGACCGCAAAGGCGCGTGCGGATGACCCTGTCCAACTCGTTCGGCTTCGGCGGCTCGAACAGCTGCGTCGTGCTGCGCCATCCCGACGAAGTCGACCGGCGCCGCGTAGGCCCTAGCATGCCGCGGCCGCCAGAATTCTCATCACCGGCACCGGCGCGGTCTGCGCGTCCGGCATGGACCCCGGCGCAGTCCTCGCGGCGGCGCGCGACGGACGTTCGGCGATCGGGCCGATCGCGCAATGGGACACGACCGGCTGGCCGGTGCGCGTCGCCGCCGAAATGCCGGACTTCAATCCGCGCGCGCTGGTCGACGATCGCAAGCTGCACAAGCTGATCCGGCGCACCGACATGTTCGGCCTGTACGCGGGAAGCCAGGCGATCGACGCGGCCGGATTCATGTCGGCGCGCGACGCGCTGGATGACCGAAGCCGCGGCGGCATTCAACGATCGCAGCGGACTCTACGTCGGGTCGGGCGGCGGTGCGTACATGTCGCAGTACGAATACTTTCCGCTGATGAGCGAGACCGGCGGCGAGCTCGCCGGCGTTCGGTCGCGATCTCGGCAACGAGGTCAATCCGATGTGGCTGCTGCGCACGCTGCCGAACAACGTGCTCTGCCACGTCGGCATCAAGTACGGACTCAAGGGCACCAACGCCTGCATCACCAATCACAGCGCCGGCGGCACGCTGGCGGTCATCGAAGCGGCCGAGGCGCTGCGCCAGGGCGAGGCCGATCGCGTGGTCGCGATCGGACACGATGCGCCGATCGAGCCGCAGATGGTGCTCTACTACCACCAGTGCGGCCTGCTTGCGCCCGACGCCATCCGCCCGTTCGACGCAGCGGCGCGGCGGCAGCGTATTCGGCGAAGGCGCGGGCGCGCTGGTGCTCGAGACCGAGAGATGCCGCCGCGAAGCGCAACGCCGCCGGTCCTGGGCGAAGTGCTCGGCGGCGGCTACGCGGCGGAAGGCGACGGGACTGCTCGCGATCCGCGACGACGGCGACGGTCTCGCGCGCGCGATCACGCCAGGCGCTGGCCGAAGCCGGGCTCGCGCCGGCGGACATCGGCATGATCGTCGCGCACGGCAACGGCACGCCGCAGTCGGACTGCGTCCGAAGCGGCGGCGCTGCGCGCCGTGTTCGGCACCGGCGACGCGGCGCCACCGGTCACGGCATTCAAGTGGGCGATCGGCCATCTGATCGCCGCGGCCGGCATCGTCGAGACGGTGATCGCGCTGGCCGCGCTGCGCGAGCGCATCGTGCCGGGCATCGCGACGCTGGCCGCGCTCGATCCGCGATTGCGAGGGCCTGCGGGTTTCCTCCGCGCCGCAGGTGCCGCGCAGCGACATGGCGCTGATCCTGTGCCGCGGCTTCGCCGGCACCAACGCCGCGCTGGTCATCCGCGCGCTGCAGCTGACCCCGGATGGCCGGCCGCCGCCGACCGCGTTCGCAGCGCAGCGCGCGGAGCCGACGCGCTGCGGCATCGACAGCGTCGAGATCGCGCGCATCGAGCGCCTGCTGCGCGAGACCCGCCGCGGACGACCTGCCGCGCTTCTTTACCGCCGCAGGAGCTCGCCGACAGCGGCGACGGGCCGGGCCGCGCAGCGAGCCTCGCCGCGCGCTTTGCCGCCAAGGAGGCCTGCGTCAAGCTCTTTCCGCGCGAGCTGGCGCTCGGCGAGATCGAGCCCGCCGATTTTTCCGTCGCGCGCGACGACTACGGCGCGCCGCAGGTCGTCTGCGGCGCCGCGCGCGGAGCGCGTGCTCGGCCGGCAGCGCCTGCGGGCGATCGCGCTGTCGCTGACGCACGACCGCACCAGCGCGTCGGCGGTCGCGCTGGCGCTTCCCGCGCAAGCCGACGCGCCGCTTGGCCGGCCGGCTCCTCTACCGCCTGCTGCCGTTGCGCCGCGCGTGTCATCCTGGACAATCTGCGCCGCGTGTTCGGCGCCGCGGTCCCCGAAGCCGAGATCGTCCGGCTGGCGCAGGCGCACTACGCGCATCTGTGGCGGCTCGCTCGGCGAGTTCCTGCGCTTCCGCTGGCTGTCGGCGGAGCGCAAGAAGTCCGCGCTGGTCCGCGTCGAGAACGTCGAGGCGCTTGCGCGCGCGCTCGAGCGCGGCAAGGGCGTGCTGATCCTCACCGGGCACTTCGGCAACTTCGAGGTCGCGACGATCGCCGGCCTGCGCCACTTTCCGCACATGCGCGGCCGCTTTCATTTCGTGCGCCGCGCGATCAAGCCGCGTTGGCTCGACGCGCTGGTGACGCGCCGCTTCCGGCAGGCGGGCTTCGGCGTGCTGGGCAAGCGCGGCTCGCTCGATGCGATGCTCGAGCGCCTCGCAGCGGGCGACGTGATCGTGTTCCCGTTCGACCAGCACGCGCGCCGCCCGACGGCATCGCGGTCGACTTCTTCGGCCAGCCGGCGTGGACGTTCAAGAGCCTCGCGATCATCGCGCTCGCGACCGGCGCGCCGGTGCGTGCCGGCGACGAGCTGGCGCGAGCCCGACGGCCGCACGTGCTGCGCTTCGAGGAGCCGCTGCCGCCGATCGAGCACGACAACGTCAACGAGGAAATCCGGCGCAACACGCGCGCCTACAACGCGGCGCTCGAGCGCCTGGTGCTGCGCCACCCCGAGCAGTGGTTCTGGGTGCACCGGCGCTGGAAGACTCGCGCCGGCGCACGCGCCGTGAGCGGCTGGACCGGCGCAAGAGCGCGCCGGAGGCCGCAGGCGCTATAATGGCGGCCTAGCATCGAAGACCGACGATGATCGAGCATCTGCCCAATCTGCTGGCGCCGAAGTTTTTCGTCCTCTACGCGTTCATCGCGTCGGGCGTGTACGTCCATTTTCGCGGCCGCGTGCGGCATCGAGTTCTATCGCCAGCTGACCGATCATTCGACGTTCATGGCGCCGTACAACGTGCTGATGTACATGTTCTCCGCGGTGCCGAACCGGCCGTACGTCGACGTCAAGCTTTTCCCCGAGCTGAAGCCGCTGTCCGACAACTGGCAGATGATGCGCGAGGAAGCGCTGCAGCTCTTCGACGAGGGCCACATCCGCGCGGCGGCGAAGTACAACGACCTCGGCTTCAACTCGTTCTTCCGCCGCGGCTGGAAGCGCTTCTACGTCAAGTGGTACGACGAGCCGCTGCGATTCGGCGATGGCGCTGTGCCCGAAGACGGTCGCGCTGGTGCAGTCGATCCCATCGGTCAACGCGCGCGATGTTCGCGCTGCTGCCGCCCGGCGGCGATCTGGGCAAGCACCGCGATCCGTTCGCCGGCTCGCTGCGCTATCACCTGGGCCTTGTCGACGCCGAACTCCGACAACTGCCGCATCTTCGTCGACGGCGAGCCCTACTAGCTGGCGCGACGGCGAGGCGGTGATCTTCGACGAGACCTTCATCCACTGGGCCGAGAACAAGACCGACACGCTGCGCGTGATCCTGTTCTGCGACGTCGAGCGGCCGCTGACCAGCCGCATCATGGCCACGATCAATCACTGGTACGAGGCGACGGTCATTCGCGCCAGCCAGACCGAGAACGTCGCGGGCGACCAGGTCGGTGTGCTGAACAAGATCTTCGGCCTCGCGTATTACCTGCGCCTGCCCGGCAAGGCGCTGAAGCGCAAGAGCAAGTTCGCCTACTACACGCGTCAAGTGGCTGCTCCTCGGCGGAATACTGGTCTGGATATTCGTCTAGGTGCCGTCGCTCGTCGCGCTCGGCTGACCGACGGCAGTTCTGGCATTGCGTCACGCTGCTCGGCGCGCAAGCCGCCGGCGCGCAGGAAGCGTATCCGTCGAAGCCGATCACGCTGGTCGTCCCGTTTCCACCGGGAGGCGTCGCCGACATCGTCGCGCGGCCTGCGGCCGATGCGCTCGGACGCATGCTCGGCGCCCCGGTCGTCATCGAGAACAAGGCCGGTGCCGGCGGCGGCATCGGCATGGCGTACGTGGCCAAGGCGAAGCCCGACGGCTACACGCTGCTGCTCGCGCTGTCGTCGATCTCGATCCTGCCCGAGGCCGACAAGATCATCGGCCGTCCGCCGATGTTCCAGCTCGATCAGCTCGTTCCGATCGCGCGGCTCACCGCAGATCCCGACGGTGCTCGCCGTGCGCGCCGACAGCCGATGGAAGACGCTGCAGGAATTCGTCGCCGACGCGCAAGAAGCGGCCCGGCGCCATCAGCTATGGCTCGTCGGGCAACTACGGGACGATGCACGTGCCGATGGAAATGTTCGCCAGCGACGCCGGCATCAAGCTGCTGCATGTGCCGTATACCGGCGCCGGCCCTGCGGTCGTCGGACTCCTCGGCGGCAACATCGACGCCGTGGCGTCGGGCCCGTCGACCGTCATCCAGCACGTCAAGGCGGGCACGGTGCGCGTGCTTGCGTCCTGGGGCGACCACAGGCTGGCTTCGTTGCCGGACGTGCCCACGTTGTCGGAGTCGGGATTCAACGCCGTGTTCTTTCAATGGTCGGGGCTGTTCGCGCCGGCCGGGACGCCGGCGCCGGTGCTGGCGAAGCTTCGCGACGCGGCGCGTATCACCGCTTCGGACCCGCGCTTCGTCGCCGCACTGGCCACCGTCGAAACGCCGGTGCAGTACCTCGACGCGCCCGAGTTGCAGCGCTTCTGGGACGCCGACGCGCAGAAGCTCGGCGCCGTCGTCCGCCGCGTCGGCAAGCTCGATTGACCGATCGATTCGGCACGACGGTGCCGCGGCAGCCATGAGCGCGCCGGACTTCGCCGTTCCGATCGACCAGCGCTATTTCGAGGATTACGTCGTCGGCTCGACCTACGAGTACGGCACGGCCGCCGTCGACGAGCGCGAGGCGATCGCGTTCGCGCGAACATTCGATCCGCAGCCGATTCACATCGACCCGGTCGCTGCAGCGCACGGACCGTTCGGCGGCCTGATCGCAAGCGGCTGGCATACGACGGCGCTGATGATGCGGCTGTTCGTCGACCATTACCTGTCGAGCGTCGCAAGCCTGGCTTCGCCCGGCATCGACGAGCTGCGCTGGCTGAAGCCGGTCCGCCCCGGCGACGCGCTGCGCATCCGGGTGACGGTCACCGAAGCCAGGCGCTCGCGGTCCAAGCCCGACCGCGGCATCGTGCGCACGATGATCGAGGTCCTGAACCAGCGGGGCGAAACAGTCTCGACGATGAACGCGATGAACCTGCTCCGCTGCCGTCACGCGGATTAGCCGCGGCTATACCGTGTAGGCGCCCGTCCTGCACTCTGCGCGCCTCGGTCGGACAAGCGAAAAGGCATTCGGCCGATAGGCGACGGCGACGCCCTTGCGCGAGACTTCCTCAAAGAACGGAGGCCGCGATGACCAAGACCAACAACACCGCCATTTCTCGCCTGCGCGTATTGAGCCTCAGCGCCCTTGCGCTGGCCCTGGGCGCCTGCGCAACGACTTCCTATTCGCCGGCCGCGATCGACAATCGCAACGAGCTGCTGGCGGCGCATCTGGCCGCGACCAACGGGGCACAGGTCACCGCCGAATCGCAGCGTGCGATCGAGGATCGCATCCTGGCGCTCGATCCCGACCGGATCAGCGACGCAGACGTGCGGACCACCCTCGCCGCGGGACCGACGCCGCGCATCGTTCTCGTCCACGGCGGCATCGCCGGCGTCTACCTGATGATGGAGTCGTTCGGCAAATTCCTGGTCGGCATGGGTTATCCGGAGTCGCGTATCCGCGATCCGCGCGACGGCGAGTGGTCGCAGAATCCTTACCGCAGCAGCGAGCGGCTCGCCGGACAATTGGCGTGGTACTACGAGCGCGACGGCGTGCGTCCGATGTTGATCGGGCATAGCCAGGGCGGGATGCAGACGGTCAAGGTCTTGCACGAGCTGGCAGGAGATTTCGGCGATCGCGTCCCGGTGTGGAATCCGGTGACCGACAAGTCGGAGAACCGCCAGATGATCTACGATCCGCTGACGCACGCCGAGCGGCCGGTCATCGGCATCAAGCTGTCTTATGCCTCGGTCGTCGGGGCCGGCGGGCTGGAATTCTGGGCGGCGACCAGCTGGAGCCTCGCCGGACGGTTGCGGGCGATTCCGGACAGCGTCGAGGAATTCACCGGCTACTCGATCGCCGCCGATCCGATTGCGCTAACACCGCCGACCGGCGCGACTTCGTTTGATTTGTACCGTCAGACCGGCAATGCGAAGGTGCACAACGTCAATCTCCCGATCGGATACAGCCACGTGAGCGTGCCGAATACCGACTATCTGATCGACGAGCCAAGCAAGCGCGACTGGATCAACGCCTACACCGGCGGGAAGGTCGATACGGCGACAATACCGGGTGGGGACGACTCGCATGTGCTGTGGGCGGCCGACGTCTGGCACAGCATCAAGAAGCACTGGTGTCTTGAGGCCCAGCGCCTGATCCGCGCCCAGCGCGGCGAGGCACGCGGCAGTCAATCCGCGCTGCGCTAGCCCATTACGCCCGCCGGGGGGCGTATTGGCGCCGCCCCGTGACGTAATTCGTGCGCGGTTGGTCGCGCCACGCGATTGACCGGTCCACCGCGCTCCCCTACACTGCGCCGAATCGATCCCAAGCCCGTGACGGGATTGGGATCGTGGAAAACCGCAGGCGCGTATCGCGCAAGGGGATAATCGATGATCAGGTTGGCAACGGGGTTGCTGCTGGCTGCGCTCGCCGGCACGTCGTGGTGCGCGCCGTTTCAGAACGGCAGTTTCGAGCAGGGAACGCCCAATCCGTGCAACACGTTCAACATCCCGGCCAACGATACGAGAATCACCGGGTGGACCGTCTCGGTCGGGAATATCGACTGGGAAAGCGGGCCTCCGTGCGGCTGGGATCCCTCGAACGGTAACAACAGTCTCGACCTGGTCGGCACCGGAGGGATCGGCGGGATTCGGCAGACCTTCGATACCGTACCGGGTACGAGATATAGCGTTTCATTCGACCTGGCTGGCAATTATGGGCACCCGCCCGTCGTCAAACCGTTGGCCGTCACGATCAACGGCGTGACCACCAATTTCACGTTCGACACGACCGGCAGGAGCGCAGCCGACATGGGCTGGACGACCAAGACGCTGACTTTCGTCGCGGATTCGACCAGCAGCACGATCGATTTCGTCAGCGACGTGACCTCGTCAGGGGGATTCCTCGACGCTGGCGCAGCCCTCGACAATGTTCGCATTGCGCCGATTAGCCTCACCTCGGTTCCGCTGGACTGGGCGCAGTGGGCGGCGGCCGCGCTGTTGGCGCTCGCCGGCCTGTTGTTGCTGAAGCGAAAAAAGGCGACTGCCTTGCGCTAGTTCGTCGAGGCCCAGCGCCCGATCCGCGCCGATCGCGCAAGCGAGGCGCGCGGCGGCCAGTCGGCGCGCCGCCAGCACGCTACCCCAACGCCTTGCTCCCGGGTCTCGCTATCCGGGCATTTGTAAAGTACCGCCCAATGTTCTAGAGTCGTGCGACGCGGCGCATTTGGCGTCCGCGTACGCCATCGTCCTCCTGGCTCGCTGCAGCCGCTGCGCATGATTCAGAAGAACTGGCCGTCTGGCCCGGAAATCGAGGTCACCAACGGCATTCTCGGCGCGCTTCTGAAGACCGAATACCGGCGCTTGGCCGCCAAGATGCAGCGCGTCGACTTGAAGAGTGGCGCGATCGTCTACCGCGCGAATCAGAAAATCGGACATGTCTATTTCCCCGAGGACGCGGTCGTCGCGATGGTCGATGCGCTCGACGACGGTCGCACGGTCGAGGTGGGCCTGGTCGGGCACGAAGGGATGGTGGGCATCAACATATTCCTCGGCACGATCGCGACGCCAGACAAGGCTGTCGTGCAGATTCCCGGCGCCGCGCTGCGCATGAGCTCGCGCGATCTTCGCGCGGAGGTGCGTTTCGGCAGTGCGCTGCAGCGCGTTCTACTCCACTACACGCAGGTGGCGTTGGCAGTGATCAGCCAATCGGTCGCGTGCTCGCAGCACCACAGAGTCGAGCAGCGGCTCGCGCGCTGGATACTGACGATGGACGAGTACGCCCACCCGCATGAGCTCGTGATGTCGCACACATCGATCGCTGCCATGCTCGGGGTGCGTCGCTCCGGAATCTCGATCGCCGCGTCGCATCTTCAGGCCCGAGGCCTGATCCGCTATCGGCGCGGCCACATCTTGGTTCTGGACAAAAAGGGCCTGGAGGAGCAGGCATGCGAGTGCTACCGCTTCATCAAAAAGCAGCACCAGAGCCTGCTCCGTCAGGTCCCGCGTCTGTTGTCCAAAGCGGGTGAAGCGCCTTCGGTCTAGTCTGCTCCACGCGGGCAAGCCGCATTCGGTGCGCCGCGATCTGATCGGGTGTATTGCACAACGAACGCATGGCCTATCTCGGCTCGTACCTTTCGCTCGCCGGCTTCATACCGAGCGTGGCGCTCGTGCTGGCGTTTTATGTGCTGCTTCGAGCATCGCGCGGATCGATGTGGCGGATCGCGTTGCTCGCGCTGCCCGGCACGATCGCTCACGAGCTCTCGCACTTTGTCGTCGGCGCGCTGCTTCTGGCGAAACCTCACGGGTTTTCGATCTGGCCCAAAGCCAGCGGCAACACGTGGACCCTGGGAGCCGTGTCCTTTGGCAATGTCGGTCTGCTGAACGGCGCGTTCGTCGCTCTTGCCCCACTGCTCCTTCTGCCGATCGCCTGGCTGTGTCTCGTCCACCTGTTGCTGCCGCTATGGAACGGCGGCCAATGGGGATGGTGGGCCCTTGGCGGATATTTGACGGCGACCGCGCTCTTCGCCGCGCTGCCATCGTTCCAGGACATAAAGCTCGGCGGCCGATCGCTTCTGCTGTATGGCGTGCTTGTTGGCCTTTTGTGGTGGGCTTATACCCAGGTCTAAAGCCATCCCGGCTTTCAGGGCGACCGTCGTGTCCGACCGATTCGGCGTAATCTAGACCAGCCGTAGAGCGCGGACTGAAGTTCGGAAATGCTGGTCCGTTCGCAGGGGGAAACAGTGCCGCGCGGCATGCGTCCAACTTTCCGGCGAGAAACACGATGACCACCGCCCACGCGTCCAAGGGCTTGAGCATCGGCGCGACCGATACACGCCGGCGCATCTGGGCGATCGTCGGCGGATCGTCCGGGAATCTCGTCGAGTGGTACGACTTCTACGTCTACTCGTTCACGGCGCTCTATTTCGCATCCGAATTCTTTCCGGCGGGCGATCAGACGACGCAGCTTCTGAACGCGGCGGGCATCTTTGCCGCCGGCTTCCTGATGCGGCCGATCGGCAGCTGGCTGTTCGGTCGGATCGCCGACACGCGCGGCCGCCGCGTCTCGATGATGATCGCGGTCATCCTGATGTGCGCCGGCTCGCTGATGGTGGCGGTGCTGCCGACGTATGCCAGCATCGGCGTCGCGGCGCCGGTACTGCTTCTGATCGCGCGATTGCTGCAGGGCCTCTCGGTCGGCGGCGAGTACGGCACCAGCGCGACGTACATGAGCGAGGTCGCGCTGCACCGTCATCGTGGCTTCTTCGCCTCGTTCCAGTACGTGACGCTGATCGGCGGACAGCTGCTCGCCGTGCTGGTGCTGGTGATCATGCAGCAATTCCTGTCGAACGCCGAGCTCAAGGCCTGGGGCTGGCGCATCCCGTTCGCGATCGGCGCGGTCGCCGCAGTGGTCGCGTTCTTCCTGCGCCGCTCGCTCGCCGAGACGACGTCGGCGGACGTCCGCAAGCGCGAGCTTGCCGGAACGATCAGAGGCGTATTTCGTTATCCGCGCTCGTTCTTTACCGTGCTCGGATTCACCGCCGGCGGCTCGCTCGTTTTCTACACGTTCACCACTTACATGCAGAAGTATCTGGTCAACACGGCCGGCATGGACGCCAGGACGGCGAGCCAGGTCATGACCGTGGTGCTGTTCTGCTACATGCTGATGCAACCCCTGTTCGGGGCGCTGTCCGACAGGATCGGCCGACGCACTTCGATGATCTGCTTCGGCGTGTTCACCGTGGTAGCCACCGTGCCGATCCTGAGCGCGCTCGGGCACGTCAGCGATCCGTACGCCGCGTTCGGCCTGGTGATCCTTGCGCTGGCGGGCGTGAGCTTCTACACGTCGATCAGCGGGCTGGTGAAGGCGGAGCTTTTCCCGATGCACGTGCGTGCGCTCGGCGTAGGGCTCTCCTATGCGATCGCCAATGCGGCATTCGGTGGCAGCGCCGAGTACGTCGCGCTGTGGTTCAAGTCGATCGGGATCGAGTCGACTTTCTTCTGGTACGTGACCGGCATGTGCGCCATATCGCTGATCGCGGCGATCACGATGCCGGACACGCGGCGCAGCGGCCACTTGACGGAGGACGAGGCGAAACTGCTGCAGGTTTAAGCGGTTCGCCGCGCCGCCGCAGCTCGACTTGGCCCTCGCCCGGCTGATCGCAAGGGAAGTTCGCGGCCCGGCGCGCGCACGGACGCCCGCGTCGGAATTCTTTACGCCCGCTCGCCCTCAAGGGAGCAGCGCCTGACCCTCGTTGTTGATTCATAACCGAAAAACACACCAGGCACGGAACGTGCGCCCGCCCATCTCGCGCGAAGATACGCGGCCGGGACGGCGCTTCAAGGCCCACGCCCGATCGCTTCATCGCGCGCGTCGCAACGCGCGGAGGGGACCTTGAACGCAGCTAAATTGATCATCGCCGCCTGGGCAGCATCGGCGGCAAGTGCGGCCCTGGCCGTGCAGGCTTTGGGAACCCCGCTGGGTGAGCCCCTGGGACAGGGATTGGGCGGGAGACTGGGCAATGCCTTGGGTGGGGCGCTGGGCTCTTTTCTAGGCGAGCCGCTCGGTTCGGTTCTGCCATTCGCCAGCGCCGGTCTGTTCGGCGTCTCTGCGGCGAGCTTGGCGTTCGGTATCTATATCGTCAAGCGCAAGAAGCATCGGTAATCTCCGCTGAGTCCATCGGCGGGTCGAGTCATTGGGAGAGGGACATCTTGAACGCAGGAAAACTGATCGTCGCCGCCCTGGCAGCTGCGGCGGCAAATGTGGCACTGGCGGGTCCGATAGTCCCGCTGGGAACTGGTCTGGGCCTGAACCTGGGCGATCCGTTGGGCGTCACGCTGGGCTTCGTGCTGGGCTCCGCGCTTGGTTCGGTTCTGCCGATTGCAAGCGTCGGTCTGCTGGGCGTCTCTGCGCTGAGCCTGGCGATCGGTATCTATATCGTCAAGCACAAGAAGCACCGGTAGTCCGACTTTTTGCCAGGATCGGGGCGCCGGACCGGCGCCCGATGCGGCTGATCCCCGGGAGCTGCCCCGTCGTTCGCGGCGCGCGGCACGTCGGTCGCAGTGTGCAATCTCTCGTTGATCCCACGCTAGCCGGCCGATCTCTTCGCTCAGGCCGGCGCACCAGAACCCCCGGCTGATGACCCAAGAATTCGAGATTCTTTACCAGCTCGTATTCCTCGGGACGGCGGTTTCACTCGTCCTGCTGGAACGCGTTCGCACACTGCAACGCCAGCAGGTCCAGATCGCGAGACGTTGGACCAGCAATATCGGCTTGTTCATCATCGGCACCGTGGTCGATACCGTGGTGCTGCCGGTCGGGATTTACACTTTTGCGCTACACCAGGCGCCAGGCTTCGTGTCACGGCTGGGGCTTTCGTTCGCCGTCGAGCTGCTGCTGACGTTTCTGGTGCTGGACCTGTGGCGTTATTGGGAACATCGCTTCTTCCATCGCATCCCATGGTTGTGGCGGGTCCACCTGGTTCATCACAGCGACACGCAAATCGACGTCACGACCTCCGAACGTCATCACCCGCTGGAATACATCCTCGGCACCGTCGTCATGATCGCCCTGATCGCCGCGTTGGGGCTGCCGGCCGCCGCGGTAGGGGTCTACCTGCTGGCGGCAACCGTGGTTGCGCTGTATTCGCACGCCAATCTGCGGCTTGAGCCTTCCCTCGATCGGCTACTGCGCAGCGTCGTCGTCACGCCATCCCAACATGCCGTGCACCATTCGGACCTGCAAGCGGAAACCGACAGCAATTACGGATCGGTACTGACCATCTGGGATCGATTGTTCGGCACCTACGTCGATCCCGAGAACGCGAGAATCCCGCGTTTCGGCCTCGATTATTTTCGGCGGCCCGGCGATGCCCGGTTGCTGCGCGTGCTGCAGCAGCCATTCCGTTTCCGACAAGGCATGGTCGATAGCGTCGAGATCGAAGCGACCCCGCCGGCGAAGGCTCAACCGCGCGCCGCAATGACTGCGCGCGGCAAGGAGGCACTGCTGGGCGGAATAGCCGGCGGCATCCTCGTTTGCGTGGCGATGTGGCCGACCCTGCTCGAGATGACGACCGTGTGGCGGACGCACGAGGCGTACCAGTACGCGTGGCTCGTGTTGCCGATGGTCATCTACCTGCTGGGGTGGCACCAAAGATCGACGGGCGTGCCGATCCGGCCGCAACCCGACCTGACCGGGATCTGGGTGGTGATCGTTGCCGCCGCTTGCTGGGGCGCAGCGTCCCTGACCAACATCGACGTCGGCCGCCACTTCGCCTTCGTGCTGGCGCTGCAGGGCGTGGCGATGTCGACGCTGGGCTGGAAGTCGTATTGGAAGCTCTTTCCCACCTTCGGGTTGTTGTTCCTGATGGTTCCGTCAGGCGATCTGCTCGAGACGCCGCTACGGTTGCTCACCGTCAAGGCGATCCAGTTGTTCGCCGTTGTGGCGCAACTGCCGCACTCGGTGGAAGGCTTCGTGATCTTCATCGGCGCGAATCGATACATCGTGATCGATGAATGTTCCGGCCTTGCCTTCGTGACCCTCGGTGCTTTTCTCGGCTACTGCTTCGGCTGTTTGCTGTACCGCTCGTTCTTCAAGATTGTGTTGCTGGCGGCGCTAGGGGCCTTGCTCGGTATCGTTTCCAACGTCGTCCGCGTCAACGCGATCGTGCTCATAGATTGGATGCGCGGATCGCAAATGGAGCTCACCGCGCACGGCACGATTCAATGGATCGCGTTGTTCGCGACGCTGGGTTTGTTGTTCTATGTCCTGAGCCGGCTGAAAGGCGATGCCGAGCCGGAGACGCCGACCATCGATGCGGCGGAACAGGGCCGTCCGATAAGACGGTTCGGCCCGGTATTGGCCGGCTTGTCGATGCTGTTGATCGGCGGCAGTGCCGCCGCGCTGCCCGCGAACGAGCTGCGACCGCCGCGCGGAGCGCAGGCAATCGCGTTGGCGCAGAGCATTTCCGGATGGGAGCTCGTCAAGCCGGCCGATAGGTGGACGGTCGACCCGCTGAGCAGAACCGAATCGATCAGCCTAACCTATCGCCGCCACGGTCGGGACATCGAAGTTGTAATCGTCGAGCCCTTGTCGCCGGACATCAAATTGCCCGAGTCGAGGCTTGCGCCTCACGACGGGTCCGTGTGGCGGCAAAAGCAGGTTCAGCGCGAGGCCGCTTGCGCCGGTTCACGATGCATCAGGTTTTTGCACTCCACGTGGCTGCGCGACAAAGGCCCGCAGCTGCGCCACGTCTACTACGCGTACAGCATCGGCAGCTTCACCACCGACGCCAAGCTCGCGTTTCGCCTCGCGCAAGGCTGGCAGCGGCTGACCGGCGGGCGCGACCATCCGCGACTGATCGGATTCATCTCGGATGACGCAGTGCTCGACGTCGACGAGCTCAGCGCTGCATTTGACATGCTTCGATCGGCAGTCGACGGGTCGGATCCGACGCTAGGCTGACGTTGTCCTGACGGCTTCCGGCCTCTAACGCCGGAACGATGGACGGGTTTTTTCCGACGGCGTAGCCTATTTTCCGAATGCTTCCAGCCGGACGACGGCCCCGGAGATCGGCCGCCCCGAACCGATAGGGGGAAACCATGACGATACTTCGTCGCGCGGCCTGCGTCCTGCTCGCCGCCGCATCGTTTCTTGCACTGCCCGCGCATTCCACGTCGTTCAGCACCGACCAGAGCGATCTCTACTACGTACCGACTGAATCGGGATGGGGAGTTCAGCTGGTCCAGCGTGGCTCGGTCATTTTCGCGACCATGTTTGTATTTGGCCCCGATGGCGCTACGACCTGGTACGTCGCGACGCTGAATTTCGTCTCCGGTTCCACCTGGACTGGGGACCTCTATACGGGCACCGGACCCTACTTCGGCACGGTTCCGTTCAATCCCGCAAATGTCGTCGCGAGAAAAGCCGGAACGATGACGTGGGCGGCACAGACGCTCGGGACAGGCACACTCAGCTATGTCGCCGACGGAGTGGCGGTGACGAAAAACGTTATTCGGGAGACCCTTGTCGTCGACGACTACAGCGGTACGTACCTCGGCGCGCTACACGCTACGTCGACCGGCTGCACCGACCCGACTGGCAACGTATCCGGGGAGGTCCCTTTCATGACAATCACCGTGACTCAAAACGGACAGTCGATCAGCATCGCGATTTCGTTCTTGGGCTTGGGCAGCATGACAATTTCCGGAATGCTCAGCCAAAGCGGGCAGTTTGGCACTGTTGTCGGGACGTATACCGATACCACGGGTGATTCAGGCACGGCCAGCGTCTCGGCCTTCAACGTTCAGACGAATGCGATTGCGGGAACGTTTTCGCAAAGCAGCGCCATGGAAGGCTGCCAAATTGTCGGCTACTTTTCCGGTATGCGAAGCCGGCCCTGATATAACGCCAGGCGATCGAGGCGCGCCGCGTCGGCGATTGCATGGGCGCGCTAAAGATCGACGCACTGGCGCCGGACGGCTATTGCTCCTTCGGGGCGTCGCCTCGAATTGCCTCGGTCAGGATCTCCATCGCCCTGTCGAGATGTTTGAATGCCCGCGACGCGGCGCGCGTGTGAACGCGGGCTTTTACCAATTCCCGCAGGTGCGCTTTGGCAATCGTCATATGAGCCATGGACTGCACGGCCGTTTCTCTGCCCACATTATCGACGGTCGTCGCTTTTGGTTCGTCCTCTGGCGTCATCGTCTTCCTTTTGTTTAGCCCGCGCGATCGGGCGTGCGACTCATCAGTCGCGAACTCGTCCGCGCAAGTGGCACCTACGTGGTTATCTTACCGACGACGCGCAGTTTAACGTGAGTCGCGACAGCGCAACACGGAAATGGCAACCAGGGCCAGCAGTATGTCAGCCAGGACTAGATCGTGTCTGACTTAGGCGGCGTAACCCAGCACCGCGAAGAAGTGGCAGCCCGTGCCGGTCAGCACGAACAGATGCCAGATGAAATGCCCGTATCGTAGCCGCGAATCGGTGGCGAAGAACGCAACGCCCGCCATGTACGCAAAACCTCCTGCACCGAGCAGCAGAAGGCCCTGCTGCGGAACTCGTTCGAGGAGCGGCTCGAGCGCGACCAGGCAGAGCCATCCCATCAATAGATAAAGACCGAGCGAAGCGAACGGATGCTCGATGCGATCGAAGGCCTTGAGCGTGACGCCGATGACGGCGAGGCTCCAGACCACGCTGAGCAGCGTCCAACCCCACGGGCCGTTCAGCGCGCCAAGCGTAAAAGGTGTGTAAGTGCCGGCGATCAGCAGGAAGATCGCGCCGTGGTCGAGCTTCTTCAGCAGCGCCTTGGCGCGCGGGTGCGGGACTGCGTGGTAGATCGTGGACGCGCAGTAGAGCAGCACCATCGTTACGGCGAAGATGGCAGCGCCGATGACGTTCAGCGTCCTGCCGGTTTGCGCGGTGGTCAGCACGAGGATCGGCGCCGAAGCCAAGGCAGCCACGAACCCGAGCCCGTGGCTCAAGCTGTTGGCGATCTCCTCTCCTGGCGATTGCGGTCGTTCCGTCATGGCCGGACAACTCCCTCAACGCTGCACTGGGCACGTCGAGGTCGCACGCCGCGAGGCAGCGCCGCACCGGTCGCCGCACATCGCGGCAACTTCGACGGGTCCTTACTGACCTCACAGCAACGATTGTGCCAGCGGCGTGTTTGGCGACTCGGTGCCGGCTGCGCCTAGGGGACCAAGGGGCCGCGTGATCGCCTGATGCTTGCCGCCAGTAGTAAACAAGAGACGGATTTGCGGATCGGTGCCACAGGGATAATGGCCGATGATCGCCTACGTCGTAGACGCAACGTACGAGAAGGTTTACAGAACTAAACGTCATTCAAGGCAACTAAGTCCCCTTAAGTTCAGCGGTTGCCTTTAGCTAGGCCGTGCCGGCGGTAGCTCAATCCGTCGCCGCGGGGACAGCTTCACGACGCAACCGGCATGGTTCGTCGGCTAATCATTGAGTCTGACCCAAGGGCTGCGTAAGTTTCATCGTCCCTTTAGAGGAGGGGCCGTGAACAGAAAACTGAGTTTGTTTGCCATGCTTATCGTCGCCAGATTTTTCGCTGGAGGTACGCGGGCGGCGCCCCTGGCTTGCGGCACAAACATTCGTTGCAGGTGGCAAGCCGAACCAGAGCCGGACACGCATTACCGGGAGATTTAAATGTTAAGTCGTGTTCTTCAGTTGCTGCTGGCTGGATGCCTGATGACAGGCACACTATGGGCGGCCGACAATCCCTTCGTAGGCAAGTGGAAGGTGAACCCGTCCAAGAGCAAACTCTACGACGAGATGAAGGTTGAGGTCGCAGGAACAAACAGATACACCTTCACCTTTGGCCCCGGCGAAGTGGACACCGTCGTGGCCGATGGGAGTGACCAGCCAGCTCTGAGCGGAACCACCCTGTCCGTCACTGTCAAAGGACCCAACAGCTGGGAGGTCGTCCGCAAGATGAAGGGTCGCACGCTCCTCATGGCGCAATGGACGCTTTCCGAGGACGGCAAAACACT
The DNA here is from genome assembly GCA_963697485.1 of uncultured beta proteobacterium. GTDB lineage: Bacteria > Pseudomonadota > Gammaproteobacteria > Burkholderiales > Casimicrobiaceae > PALSA-1003. The sequence continues at coordinate 515,643 of CAVOOD010000001.1, read as the reverse complement.
GAACGACGCCTTTACGCAATATTTGCCCGACGGTACGACATTGTTCTCTCAACCTTTGCCCAACGGTTCGACATTGGTCTTGCCGTATGTGTACGAGCGAACGGCGGGGAATTCAGGTTTTCCAGGCACATGGGACAGCGAGAGCGCGACAGTGAAGGCGGGGATCGAGTTCGAGATCCAGCCTTACGAGGGTGACGGCCTGTCATTTAAACGTTCCGATCAAGAAATGGTTAAGAGGGTCAAGTTAGATGGGAACGATTATCCGGACCTCGATCCGAACGGGGGGGATAAAGGCACCGCATATTCGGGCCGCCGCGTGAACGAGCGCAGTCTGGAAATCACAGAGAAATTCAAAGGCAAAATTACGGGCACCCGGCAAATCGAGCTTTCCGGAGATCTCAAGACCTTGACGGTGACCGTGCACCTGGTCGGTCAAAGCAAGCCTCAGAGCATCCTTGTGTATGATCGAGAATAGACGTGCGAGGCGGGGACGCGTAGCGAACAATTCGTCATCCGATCCCGGCTCACGCTGGCCAATAGCAGCAGTCGCGCGATGGCAAGCTCTGGCAGGGCAAACGCGGGTTAGTCGTCCCCGACGCCTACGCGATGGAGAGCCCACGACTACGCGCGCCGAGCGGAGGTCGCTGCCTTTTTCTCCGATTTGGTCAGGAATTCGCAGCGATTCAGTTCGCAAGGAACGCGCTGCCAGGCCGCATCTCCGGCTCCGAGAGCGTATCCGGAGATCTCTCCGACACAGTGCGCCACCAGGGCCGTAACCATGCTCGGCAGGATCCTGGGAAACAGTCTCTCAAACTGGCCAGCCCTTCGAACTTCCTGCAAGGTGCGCCGCAGACGCACGACCGGGATCAGAGGGCTCCCGAGGATGTAGAGAAGACGTCTGGCAATCGACCAGTTGTTGTGGCGCACGCGCGCTGCTCCGAACAATCGCCCGCCCACAAACTCACATCGTATGAGAGAAAATATATTGGACACATTCACATGGCTCGACTTCGCGGCCGGCTCGAAATACAGCTGGTATCCCCTGTCCAGGAGCGCCTGATGGAGAAATCCTTCCGTTTCAAGATAGCTCTGGAGCTGTTCGGTTTTGTAAAGGGAGAGTAGTTCACGCTTATAGCTGGTGTGATGCCAGGCGAGGCGCGATGTTACGCCGGCCAACGCTGGTTCCACCGAGGGGCCAAAGTCGGTAAATAGATTGGCCCAGCTGATGATGGTGCCCGGGTTTGCATTAACGATCGCCGCCCCGACTGCTGCCCACGGCTTCCTGTGTGCCAACAGGAGCGCTTCGGCCCAGGTTGGGACAGGATAAGAGTGTTCCTCCGCATACGCGACCACCGGAGCGTGCGCCCTTTGAAAGCCAGCTGCGATCGCTCCTCCGGTTGATCGAATCGCCCCAACCTCGACAATCTGAAACCAGAGAAACTCCCCAAGGGCGGCTTCGTCGAGATCGAGAGCCTCTCTCGACGGGGCGACGATGACAATCTCCAGTCGCCGCACTGCGGTCTGCGCCCTGAGCGCATCTATCGTGAGGCGAATTCGCTCATAGCTGTCGAGTGAGACCACCACCACCGACATTTCTGGCGCGGTGCTCGGGGTCACGGTTTCATTCCATGGATCCGATACGTTCTTCGCGCTCTTCGATGATTCTGTCAGCGGACGCAGCAACGAAACTGATCGCCTGGTTTTGGCTGATTCTTCCGCCGCGCAGATCATCGAGACTGCGGTAGCCGTTCAACAGGTCTGATGAGGGCCCTGTCGCGTCAGCCCGCGGCAACGACAAATCCGGACAACGACTCGCGATACGACGCCTCATGGCAGGGCGACCGCTTCGCAGCTGCAATGCTTCGTGTGTTACTGGACGCTGTCGCTAAAGGAGACTAGAGATGGTGCTGTTGAGTGGAGTCGAACCACCGACCTACTGATTACGAATCAGTTGCTCTACCAACTGAGCTACAACAGCCCGGGATGATCGCCGGCGAGCGTCTCGTTCAGGCTGCGCCGGGTCGTGCGGTAAACTGTTGATTATACCGAAGCTTGCGGCGCGTCGCCACGGCCGCAATCCGGTCACTCTGGGCCGCAAACTGCCGCCGCAATGTCCGACACCCGCTATCTCACCGGTTTCCACGCGGTCACCGCGCGCTTGCGCCAGCATCCGGAAAGCGTGCGCGCGCTCTACGTCGTCGCCGCGCGCCACGACCGTCGTGCGCGCGAGCTGATCGAGCGCGCCGAAAGCGCCGGCGTTGCCGTGCATCCGGTCGACGACAAGCGGCTCGACGCGATCGCCGGCAGCGACCGGCACCAGGGCGTCGTCGCCGAAGTCGACGCGACGCTGCCGTATCGCACGCTCGACGACGTGCTCGACGCGTCTCGACGAGCCGCCGCTGCTGCTCGTGCTCGACGGCGTCACCGATCCGCACAACCTGGGCGCGTGCCTGCGCAGCGCCGACGCGTTCGGCGCGCACGCGGTGATCGTGCCGAAGGATCGCGCGGTCGGGCGTCAATGCGACGGTCGCCAAGGCGGCGTCGGGCGCGGCCGACACGGTGCCCGTGATCGCCGTGACCAATCTCGCCCGCACGCTGCGCGAGCTCAAGGAGCGCGGCGTATGGCTGGTCGGCGCCGAGGCCGGCGGCGCGGAAAGTCTGTTCGAGGCCGACTTGTCGGGGCCGCTCGCCTGGGTGCTGGGCGCCGAAGGCATCGGGCCTGCGCCGGCTGACGCGCGAGCTGTGCGACCGCATCGTCGGCATCCCGCTGCTCGGGCACGCGTGGCCTCGCTCAACGTGTCGGTCGCGACCGGCATCTGCCTGTTCGAAACGCGCCGGCAGCGCGCGCCGCGGGACGTCCGAAAGCGCGATCTTGATCGTTGTTGCCATGCCCCTGACAGGCGGCTAGCATTGTCAGTCTGTTCGCTTAGCACGCCGGGCGAATCCCTGGATAGCCGACCGAGGACATCATGCGCGAACTTCCCGTCAGGACTCATCGTCATCTGCTTTACGCCGCGCTGATCGCGGGCCTGGTCGCCGCCTTGCCCGGCTGCGGCGGCGAACAAGACCCTCGTCTATTGCTCCGAAGGCAGCCCCGAGGGCTTCCAGCCGCAGTTCTTCACGACCGGCACGACGTTCGATGCGGTGTCGGTGCCGATGTTCAACCGCCTGGTCGAGTTCGAGACCGGCACGACCAACATCATTCCTGCGCTGGCCGAGTCGTGGACGGTCTCGCCGGACGGCAAGGTCGTACACGTTCAAGCTGCGCAAGGGCGTCAAGTTCCACAGCAACGCCAACTTCAAGCCGACGCGCGATTTCAACGCCGACGACGTGCTGTTCTCGTGGAACCGCATGGCCGACGACAATCATCCGTTCCACAAGATGACCGCCGGGCAGACGTTCGCGTACTTCGACGACATGGGCATGAAGAACATCGTCGACAAGGTCGAGAAGGTCGACGACGTACACGGTGCGCTTCACGCTGAAGCGGCCCGAGGCGCCGTTCCTCGCCGACATGGCGATGGACTTCGCGTCGATCCTGTCGAAGGAGTACTTCGACACGATGATGAAGAAGGGCACGCCGAACGCCGCCGACGTCTATCCGATCGGCACCGGCCCGTTCGAGTTCGTCTCGCTACCAGAAGGACGCGACCATCCGCTACAAGGCGTTCGACCAGTACTGGAAGGGGCGGCCGAAGATCGACAACCTGATCTTCTCGATCACCCGCGACGCCACCGCGCGCTACGCGAAGCTCAAGACCGGCGAATGCCAGGTGATGGCGTTCCCGAAGCCGGCCGACCTGGACGAGATGAAGAAGGACCCGCAGCTCAACGTGCTGCAGAAGGAAGGCCTCAACATCGGCTACATCGCGTTCAACGTCGAGAAGAAGCCGTTCGACAACAAGCTGGTGCGGCAGGCGCTCAACATGGCGACCAACAAGGACGCGATCCTGAAGGCGGTCTACCAGGGGCAGGGGCAGGTCGCGAAGAACCCGATTCCGCCGATCCTGTGGAGCTACAACAACGCCGTGCAGGACTACCCGTACGACCCGGCGAAGGCGAAGCAGCTGCTGGCGCAGGCCGGCTATCCCGAACGGCTTCGAAGTCGATCTCTGGTATCTGCCGGTCACGCGGCCGTACAACCCCGACGGCAAGCGCATGGCCGAGATGATCCAGGCCGACTGGGAGAAGATCGGCGTCAAGGCCAAGCTCGTCACCTACGAATGGGCCGAGTACCGCAAGCGCAGCAAGACCGGCGAGCAGGCGGTGATGATGTTCGGCTGGTCGGGCGACAACGGCGATCCCGACAACTTCTTCGTGCCGCTGCTGGGCTGCGAAGCGGTCAAGGGCGGCGGCAACGTCGCGCGCTGGTGCAACAAGCCGTTCGAGGACCTGGTCATCAAGGCGGCGCAGACGCCGAAGCAGGCCGACCGCGCCAAGCTCTACGAGCAGGCGCAGGTGATCTTCAAGGAAGAGGCGCCGTGGATCACGCTCGCGCATTCGGTGCGCTTCGACCCGATGCGCAAGGAGGTCAAGGGCTACAAGATGGATGCGACGGCGCACCACTATTTCACCAACGCCGACGTCGTCCGCGACAACGCGCAGTGAGCGCATCGGTCCGGACGCGGCCCGCGCGGACGGGCCGCGTCCGGCGATGGCTCGCCCGCGCTGCGCGGGCCTCTGATCCGCGGCGCAGGCGAACCGCGTCGATGCTGACCTTCATCCTTCGCCGCGCCGCGCTGATCATCCCGACGTTCATCGGCGTGACGCTGCTCGCGTTCGCGCTGATCCACCTGATTCCCGGCGATCCGGTCGAGAATCTGTCCGGCGAGCGCGGCATGGATCCGGCGCGGCGCGATGCGGCTGCTGCACGAGTTCGGTCTCGACCGGCCGCTGCCGGTGCAATACGCCGACTACGTCGGCCAGGTGCTGCGCGGCGATCTCGGCACCTCGCTGACCACGCACGAGCCGGTGCTGCGCGAATTCCTGACGCTGTTTCCGGCGACGGTCGAGCTCGCGTTCTTCGCGATGCTGTTCGCCGTCGTGCGTCGGCCTGCCGGCCGGCATCCTCGCGGCGCTCAAGCGCAACACCGTCGCCGACTACGCGGTGATGGGCGTCTCGCTCACCGGCTATTCGATGCCGATCTTCTGGTGGGCGCTGCTGCTGATCCTGTTCTTCTCGGTGCAGCTCGGCTGGACGCCGGTGTCGGGGCGCATCGCCGTCGAGTTCGACGTGCCGGCGTCGACCGGCTTCATGCTGATCGATACGCTGCGCGGCGGCGACCCGGGCGCCTTCCGCTCGGCGCTGTCGCACCTGCATCCTGCCGACGATCGCGCTCGGCACGATTCCGCTGGCGGTGATCGCGCGCATGACGCGCTCGTCGATGCTCGAGGTGCTGCGCGAGGACTACGTGCGCACGGCGCGCGCGAAGGGGCTGCCGTGCTGGCGCGTGGTCGTGGTGCACGCGCTGCGCAACGCGCTGATCCCGGTGATCACCGTGATCGGCCTGCAGGTCGGACTGCTGCTGTCGGGCGCGATCCTCACCGAGACGATCTTCTCCTGGCCGGGCGTCGGCAACTGGCTGATCCACGGCGTGCAGTCGCGCGACTATCCGGTCGTGCAGGGCGGCATCCTGCTGATCGCGACGATCGTGATCAGCGTGAACCTGATCGTCGACCTGCTCTACGGCGTGATCAATCCGCGGATCCGCCATGGCTGATGAGCGACGTCGCCGCCATCGCCGCCGACGTGCCGCCGGCCGTGCCCGGGCCGCTGGCGCGAGTTCTGGCAGGCGTACGCGCAAAGCCGCGGCGCGGTGCATCGGCCTCGCGCTGATCGTCGCTGCTGGTCGTGCTGGCGATCTGCGCCGACGTCGTCGCGCCGCATCCGCCGAACGAGCAATACCGCGACTTCACGCTGACGCCGCCGGCGTGGCACGACGGCGGCAGCGCGCGCTTCCTGCTCGGCACCGACCCGGTCGGCCGCGACATCCTCTCGCGGCTGATCCACGGCACGCGGCTGTCGCTGCTGATCGGCGTCATCTCGGTGGCGATCTCGCTGTCGCTGGGCGTCGTGCTCGGGCTCGCTCGCCGGCTATTTTCGCGGGCTCACCGAGACGATCGATCATGCGCCTGATGGACGTGATGCTGGCGCTGCCGAGCCTGCTGCTCGCGATCGCCGTCGTCGCGATCCTCGGACCCGGGCTGATCAACGCGATGTACGCGATCGCCATCGTGCTGCTGCCGCATTACGTGCGCCTGACGCGCGCCGCGGTGATCGCCGAAGCCGGCAAGGAATACGTCGCGTCGTCGCGCATCGCCGGCGCCGGCCCGCTGCGGCTGATGTTCAACACGATCCTGCCCAACTGCGCGGCGCCGCTGATCGTGCAGGCGACGCTCGGCTTCTCCAACGCGATCCTCGACGCCGCCGCGCTCGGCTTCCTCGGCCTCGGCGCGCAGCCGCCGACGCCGGAGTGGGGCTCGATGCTGGCCGGCGCGCTCGAATTCATCCAGCGCGCGTCGTGGGTCGTCACCTTGCCCGGGCCTCGCGATCCTGGTCACGGTGCTCGCGTTCAACCTGATGGGCGACGGCCTGCGCGACGCGCTCGACCCGAAGCTCAAGCGATAGACACGCATGGCGCTGCTCGAGATCGAAGGTCTGACCGTCGAGTTCGGCAGCGACGCCGCGCCGTTGACCGCGGTCGACGACGTCGACCTCGCGATCGACGCCGGCGAAGTCGTCGGCTGCGTCGGCGAATCGGGCTCGGGCAAGAGCGTCACCGCGCTGGCGCTGATGGGCCTGATCGACTTTCCCGGGCGCGTGCGCGCGCGCCGCATGGCGTTCGACGGCCGCGACCTGCTGACGCTGTCCGCGGCGCGAGCGCAGCGCGCGCTGATCGGCAAGGACATCGCGATGATCTTCCAGGATCCGCTGGCGAGCCTGAATCCCTGCTACACCGTCGCCTTCCAGCTGAAGAAGTGCTGCGCCTGCACGGCACGCCCGAGGAGCGCGGCAGCGCCAGGCTGCGCCGCGCGCGCGCGCTCGAGCTGCTGCAGCAGGTCGAGATTCCCGATGCCGCAGCGCGCCTCGACGCGTTTCCGCACCAGCTGTCCGGCGGCATGGCGCAGCGCGTGATGATCGCGATGGCGATCGCCTGCAATCCGCGCCTGCTGATCGCCGACGAGCCGACGACCGCGCTCGACGTGACCGTCCAGGCGCAGATCCTCGACCTGCTGCTGCGGCTGCAGCGGGAGCGCGGCATGGCGCTGGTGCTGATCACGCACGATCTCGCGGTCGTCGCCGAGACCGCGCAGCGCGTCGTCGTGATGTACGCGGGCCAGGCAGGTCGAGACCGGGCCGGTGCCGGAGATCTTCGACGCGCCGCAGCATCCGTACACGCAGGCGCTGCTCGCCGCGCTGCCCGAGCACAACCTCGGTCGCGCGCGGCTGCAGGCGATTCCCGGCGTCGTGCCCGGCGCGTACGACCGGCCGGCCGGGCTGCCTGCTGTCGCCGCGCTGCGCGTATGCGCTGCCGCGCTGCCGCGTCGAGCGGCCGCCGCTGGCCGGACCGCGCGGGACGCAGGTCGCGCTGTCACTTTCGCGCTCGATGCGGCCGGACGGCCGACGCACGGCTGGGCCGAAGCGGCGCGCGGCGACAGCGTGCGCGTGGCCGACGTCCGATGAGCGCCGACGCGCCGCTGCTCGAGGCGCGCGACCTCACGCGTCACTACGCGGTGTCGCGCGGCTGCTTCGCAGCCAAGGCGGTCGTGCGCGCGCTCGACGGCGTGTCGTTCGCGCTGCGCGCCGGGCGCAACGCTCGCCGTCGTCGGCGAATCGGGCTGCGGCAAGTCGACGCTCGCGCGCCAGGTCACGATGATCGAGCGCCCGACGTCGGGCGCGCTGCGGCTCGACGGCGTCGATGTCGCGGACGCCGACGCGGCGACGCGAAGCGCCTGCGCCCGCGCGTGCAGATGGTGTTCCAGAACCCGTACGCGTCGCTCAATCCGCGCAAGAAGTCGGCGACGCTGCTCGAGGAGCCGCTGGCGATCAACACCGGCATCGACGCGGCCGCGCGGCGCGCGCGCGGCGCGGGCGATGATGGCGCAGGTCGGCCTGCGGCCCGAGCACTATCGGCGCTATCCGCACATGTTCTCGGGCGGGCAGCGGCAGCGCGATCGCGGTCGCGCGCGCGCTGATGCTGCAATCCGCAGCTGGTCGTCGCCGACGAGCCGGTGTCGGCGCTCGACGTGTCGATCCAGGCGCAGGTGCTGAACCTGCTGATGGACCTGCAGCAGGAGCTGGGCATCGCCTATCTGTTCATCTCGCACAACCTGCAGGTCGTGCGCCACATCGCCGACGACGTGCTCGGTGATGTACCTCGGCGCGGTCGTCGAATGCGGCGCCGAAGGCGACGTCTTCGCGCGGCCGCGCGCATCCGTACACGCGCGCGCTGCTGGCGAGCACGCCGCGCATCGCCGCGGCGCGCGCACGGGCAGCGCCGCGCGTCGCGCGCGCGCAGCGATTCGCGGCGAGCTGCCGTCGCCGCTCTCGCCGCCGTCGGGCTGCGCGTTCCACAAGCGCTGCCCGTACGCGATCGAGCGCTGCCGCGTCGAAGTGTCCGCTGCTGCGCCCCGTGGGCAAGGTGCTCGTCGCCTGCCATCGCGCCGCGGAGATCGACGGCTAGCCATGACGCCAGGGTTGGCCAGCGCCGAGCACGCGAGCGTGCCCGATTGACGCTGCCCGGGGCTTTAGGCATCGATCGGCGGGCGTCGCGACGCGGTCGTCCGTCGCGCTAGGCGCCGAGCGCAGCCGCTCACCCGTGCTCGCCTTCATCATCCGCCGCATCCTGCAATCGGTCGCCGTCATGGCGGTGGTCGCGTTCATCGCCTTCGCGCCTGTTCAATTTCACCGGCGACCCGGTGACGTTCATGGTCGGCCAGGACGCGACGCAGGAAGAGCGCGCGAAGCTGCGCGCCGATCTCGGGCTCGACCAGCCGTTCTACGTGCAGTTCGGCCGCTTCGTCGGCCAGCGCGGTGCAGGGCGACTTCGGGCTGTCGCTGCGCCAGGGACGCAAGGTGTCGACGCTGCTCAAGGAGCGCCTGCCGGCGACGCTCGAGCTCGTCGTTCGTCGCGGCCGTGCTCGCGCTGGTGCTCGGCATCCCGGCTGGGCGTCTACACGGCGCTGCGGCGCGACTCGTGGCTCTCGCAACTGCTGCTGGCGGTCTCGCTGATCGGCGTGTCGCTGCCGACGTTCCTGATCGGCATCCTGCTGATCCTGGTCTTCGCGGTGCATCCTCGGCTGGCTGCCGTCGTTCGGCCGCGGCGACACCGTGGCGCTCGGCTGGTGGACGACGGGCTTCCTGACCGCGAGCGGGCTCAAGGCGCTGATCCTGCCGGCGATCACGCTGTCGCTGTTCCAGATGACGCTGATCATGCGGCTCGTGCGCGCCGAGATGCTCGAGGTGCTGCGCACCGACTACATCAAGTTCGCGCGCGCGCGCGGCCTGCACCGACCGCGCCGATCCATTTCGGCCATGCGCTGAAGAACACGCTGGTGCCGGTCATCACGATCACCGGGCTGCAGCTCGGCGCGATCATCGCGTTCGCGATCATCACCGAGACGGTGTTCCAGTGGCCGGGCATGGGCCTGCTGTTCATCCAGGCGGTCAGCTTCGCCGACGTCCCGGTGATGGCCGCGTACCTGTGCTTCATCGCGCTGGTGTTCGTGCTGATCAACCTGGTCGTCGATCTGCTGTACTATGCGGTCGATCCGCGCCTGCGCGTCGAACGCCTGGCGGCGGCGCACTGAGGCGCCACAAGACTGCAGAGCGGAAGCCCGCCGGAGCGAGCGCATGAATCCCGTCGAGTTCGTCCGCAACGAGCACGCCGAGCTCACCGCGCGTGCGGCGCGACCTGCACGCGCATCCGGAGCTCGGCTTCGAGGAGCATCGCACCGCGCGCAGTCGTCGTGCGAGCGAGCTCGACGCGCTCGGCATCGAGCATCACGCCGGCATCGGCAAGACCGGCATCGTCGCCGTGATCCCGGGCGCAGCGACGACAGCGGCCGCGCGATCGGCCTGCGCGCCGACATGGACGCGCTGCCGATGCACGAGGAGAACGAGTTCGCGCACGAGTCGCGCTACGAGGGCCGCATGCACGGCTGCGGCCACGACGGCCACACGACGATGCTGCTCGGCGCCGCGCGCTATCTGCCGAGACGCGCAACTTCGACGGCACCGTCTACCTGATCTTCCAGCCGGGCGAGGAAGGCTACGCCGGCGCGCAAGGCGATGATCGACGACGGCCTGTTCGAGCGCTTTCCCGCCGACGAGATCTACGCGCTGCACAACTGGCCGGCGCTGCCGCCCGGGCAGATCGGCGTCCGCCCGGGCCCGATGATGGCCGCGGCCGATCGCATCGAGATCCACATCGACGGCCGCGGCGGGCACGGCGCGCATCCGCATCTGACGGTCGATCCGGTGCTCGTCGCCGGGCACATCATCACCGCCGCGCAGTCGATCGTCGCCGCAACGTGAGTCCGATCGACACCGCCGTCGTCAGCCTGTGCGCGATGCAGGCCGGCAATCCCGGCGCGATGAGCGTCGATCCCGCGCGACGCGAAGCTCGTCGGCACCGTGCGCACGTTCCGACGCCGCGACGCAGGACATGATCGAGCGGCGGCTGCACGAGCTCGTGCACTCGATCGCCGCCGCGTTCGGTGCGACGGCGACGCTCAAGTACGAGCGCGTCTATCCGGCGACGATCAACCACGACGCGCGAGGCGGAGTTCGCCGCGCGACGTCGCCGACGCGCTGGTCGGCGCCGAGAACGTCGTGCGCGACCTCGAGCCGTCGATGGGCGTCGGAGGATTTCTCGTTCATGCTGCAGGCGCAGCCCGGGCGCGTACGCGCGGCTGGGGCAGGGCGGCGCCGAAGGCGGCTGCTTCCTGCACAACAGCCGCTACGACTTCAACGACGCGGTGATTCCGCTCGGCGCGGGCTATCTCGCCGCGCTGGCCGAGCGCGCGCTGCCGCTGACGCCGGCCTGACGATGGCGATGCGATCCCGCCGCCATTTCGCCGCGACCTACGGCGAAGCGCGCGCCAAGTTCCTCGCCGCGGCCGCGCGCGGCGCGGCGCGCGGCGTGTCGCGGCACGTGCATCCGGCGCGCGCGCGGCGCCGACGGCGAGGAGCTGTCGATCGACGTCGCGCTGCTCGGCGAGCGCCGATGCGCCGCGCGCTGCTGCGTGGTGATCGTCGGGCACGCACGGCGTCGAGGGCTTCTGCGGCTCGCGGCATGCCAGGTCGCGCTGCTGCGCGACGACGACGTTCGCGCGCCGCGATCGACGCGCGCCGGCGTGTCGCGTGCTGATGCTGCACGCGGTCAATCCCTACGGCTTCTCGCATCTGCGGCGCGTCAACGAGGACAACGTCGACCTCAACCGCAACTTCCGCGACTTCGCGCAGCCGCTGCCGGTCAACGCGGCCTACGCGGAGGTCCATGCGCTGCTCGCTGCCGCGCACGTGGCCGCCGGCGCCGGACACCGAGAGGCGGCTCGGCGCCTGGGTCGCGCCGCACGGCCCGGCCGCGTCTGCAGGCGGCCGTGAGCGGCGGCCAGTACCGATTTCCCGACGGCATGTTCTACGGCGGCGCGCGCGCCCGCCTGGAGCAACCGCGTGCTGCGCGACGTGCTGCGCGACGCATGCGGCGCCGCGCGCAGCGCCTCGGGCTGGATCGATTTCCACACCGGCCTCGGTCCGCGCGGGCACGGCGAGAAGATCTACGCCGGCCGCGACGACGCCGCCGACATCGCCCGCACCAAGGCGCTGGTGGGGCGAGCGACGTGACGTCGTTCTACGACGGCACGTCGACATCGGCGCGCGCTGACCGGCGTCAACGGCGACGCGGCGTTCGACGAGTGTCCGGACGCCGACGTTCGCCGGCATCGCGCTCGAATACGGCACCTGCCCGATCGAGCAGACGCTGCAGGCGCTGCGCGCCGAGCACTGGCTGCACAATCATCCGGACGCCGCGCCGGCGCAGCGCGACGAAATCAAGCGCGCGATGCGCGACGTCGTTCTACGTCGATGCCGACGACTGGAAGGCGATGGTCTACGCGCAGGCGGTCGACGCCTGCCGGCTGGCCATCGGCCGTCTGGCCGGGCATCGGCCGACATCTGACTAACCGCCTTGCTGCGTTCCTGGAGGAATTGACGATGAATCCGACCGCCCGCCGTACGCTGGAAGCCTTGCTCGCGCTGGTCCTCGCCGGAGGGCTCGCCGCGGCGGCGCATGCCGCGACGTACAAATTCGCCGATCAGGGCGACACGACGTCGATGGATCCGCATTCGCTCAACGAGTCGCTGCAGCTCTCGCTGCTCGGCAACATCTACGAGCCGCTGGTCGGACGCGGCAAGAAGCTCGAGCTCGTGCCGGTTCTCGCGACGTCGTGGAAGCAGACCGAGCCGACCGTGTGGCGCTTCAACCTGCGCCGCAACGTCAAGTTCCACGACGGCACGCCGTTCACCGCCGACGACGTCATCTTCTCGTACGAGCGCGCGCAAGCCGACGGCTCCGACATGAAGACCAAGATCGCCGCCGATCAAGGAGATGCGCAAGATCGACGACTACACGGTCGACTTCGTCACCAACGATCCGTTCCCGATCCTGCCGGACACGCTCAACACCTGGTTCATCATGAGCAAGGCGTGGTGCGAGAAGAACAACGCCACCACGCCGGTCGACGTGCGCAAGGGCAAGGAAAATGCGCGACCCTGCGCGCCAACGGCACCGGGCCGTTCATGCTGAAGTCGCGCGAGCCCGGCGTCCGGACCGTGTTCGTCACCAATCCGGCGTACTGGGAGAAGGTCGAGAGCAACGTCACCGAGGCGATCTTCACGCCGATCAAGAACGACGCGACGCGCGTCGCCGCGCTGATCTCCGGCGACATCGACATGATGGAGCCGGTGCCGCTGCAGGACATCGAGCAGCTCAAGTGCGCGCGCCGGCGCTGAACGTGCTGCAGGGCCCCGAGCTGCGCACGATCTTCCTCGGCATGGACCAGTCGCGCGACGAGCTGCTGTTCTCGAACATCAAGGGCAAGAACCCGTTCAAGGACAAGCGCGTGCGCCAGGCGTTCTACCAGGCGATCGACATCGAGGCGATCAAGAGCCGCATCATGCGCGGCGCGGCGACGCCGACCAACCTGATGATCGCGCCGGGCATCAAGGGCTTCGATGCCGGCGCTCGAACAAGCGCCTGCCGTACGACACCGCCGCCGCGAAGAAGCTGATGGCCGATGCCGGCTATCCGGACGGCTTCGAGGTCGGCATGAACTGCCCGAACGACCGCTACGTCAACGACGCGGCGATCTGCCAGGCGATCGCCGCGATGCTGGCGCAGATCGGCGTCAAGGTGAACCTGATGGCCGAGACGAAGGTCACCTACTTTCCGAAGATCCTGTCGCGCAACACCTCGTTCTACATGCTCGGCTGGACGCCGATTCGTACGACGTCGCAGAACGCGATCTTCGCGCTGCTGATGACGCCGGCGCCGAACGGGCAGGGCCAGTTCAACCTCGGCAGCTACAGCAACAAGCGGTCGACGAGCTGGGCAAGGCAGATCGCCAGCGAGCTCGACCAGACCAAGCGCAACGCGATGATCGCCGAATCGTTCAAGATCCACGGCGACGACTCGGCACCCTGCCGCTGCATCAGCAGGCGCTCGCCTGGGGCGTGAAGAAGAACATCGAGCTGGTGCAACTGGCCGACAACATCAACCAGCTGAAGTGGACCGTCGTCAAGTGACGCCGGCACGCCGCAACTTGGCCCGCGCATCGGCGGCGGCCGATCCGGTGTTCGGCCACGTGAGGCGACGCTCGTGCTAGCGCGCGCTGGCGATGCCTGTGTGCGGCGACCGTCGCTGCTTCCGGCTGGCGCGCGATCTCGCGTACAGCTTTCGCCGTTCGCCGGTCGCGATCGTCTCGGCTGCGGTGCTGGCGGTCTGCCTGGTCGGCGCGATGTTCGCGCCGTGGGTCGCGCCGCACAACCCGTTCGACCTGGCGACGCTCAACCTGCTCGACGCGCTGTCGCCGCCGCATGGCATGGACGGGCGGCCGACGCCGGCTATCTGCTCGGCACCGACGACCAGGGCCGCGACGTGCTGTCGGCGATCATGTTCGGCGCGCGCATCTCGCTGCTGGTCGGGCTCGCGTCGGTGGTCCTCGCGATGGTGCTCGGCGTCAGCCTCGGACTCGCTCGCCGGCTACGTCGGCGGCAAGCGTCGACGCCTTCATCATGCGCATCGCCGACGTGCAGCTTTCGTTTCCGGCGATCCTGATCGCGCTGCTGATCGACGGCGTCGCGCGCGCGCGTCCTGCCGCGGGACGCGCACGAGGTCCGCTCGCGCTGTTCGTGCTCGATCTTCGCCATCGGCATCTCGAACTGGGTGCAATACGCGCGCACGGTGCGCGGCTCGACGCTGGTCGAGAAGAACAAGGAATACATCCAGGCGGCGCGGGTGATCGGCATCCGCCCGCTCGGCGATCATGCGCCAGCATCTGCTGCCGAACGTGCTGGGACCGGTGCTGGTGCTCGCGACGATCAACATCGCGACGGCGATCATCACCGAGGCGACGCTGTCGTTCCTCGGCGTCGGCGTGCCGCCGACGCAGCCGTCGCTGGGCACGCTGATCCGCATCGGCAACGATTTCCTGTTCTCCGGCGAATGGTGGATCACGATCTTCCCGGGCGCGGCGCTGGTGGTCATGGTGCTCGCGATCAACCTGCTCGGCGACTGGCTGCGCGACGCGCTGAATCCGAGGCTGCGCTGATCGCGCCGGGTCCGTATCATGCGACTGTATCGGCGGCCAATCGTGCGAAGGAGCACATGCAATGCGCAATCGTGATGATGGTTCTGTGCGGTTGTCGGCGTTGGCGCGATCGGCGCGAATGCCGCGATGGCCAGACCTGGGGACCGACGTGGAGCGAGGTCACCGGCGCGCGCTACAACGTGACGATCTCGAACCGGCAGCCGGCGATCATCGAGTCGGTCGACGGCAACGGGCTGCGTTCCCGATGCCGCATCCGATCAAGATCGACGCCCGGGCGAGCACGTGCTCAGTCGTGCAGCGGCCTCGACGCCGCGGACTGGGTCGGGCGGCACCGACGCTGCAAGCGATGCAGCTCGATGTCGAGCCGTGCAAGCGCTACTACATCAACGCGCAGTTCGACAACGCGTCGGTCACGCAGTGGAAGCCGGTCATCGACTACGTCGAGCCGATCGCCGGCTGCACCGTGACGCGCGGCGAGTAGCGGGGCCTGAAGGCGCGCAGGCGATCGCGGTGACCGGCGGCGCGCAGCGCGTGGCGCGCGCAGCCGGCTGCTCGCGGTCGAGCGCCTGCGCGTCGAATTTCCGACGCGGCGCGGCACGCTGGTCGCGGTCGACGACGTGTCGTTCTCGATCGCGCCGCGGCGAGGTGCTCGGCGTCGTCGGCGAATCCGGCGCCGGCAAGTCGCTGACCGGCGCGGCGATCATCGGCCTGATCGACCCGCCGGGACGCATCGGCGGCGGCGAGATCCTGCCTCGACGGGCGGCGCATCGACAATCTGCCGGCCGAGGCGATGCGCCGCGTCCGCGGCCGCGAGATCGGCGCGATCTTCCAGGATCCGCTGACCTCGCTCAATCCGCTGTACACGATCGGCCGGCAGCTGATCGAGACGATCCGCACGCACCTCGACCTGTCGCAGACGGCAGGCGCGCGCAGCGCGCGCTCGAGCTGCTCGCCGAAGTCGGCATCTCCGGCGCCGGAGCGGCGCATCGATCACTATCCGCACCAGTTCTCCGGCGGCATGCGCCAGCGCGTGGTGATCGCGCTGGCGCTCGCCGCCAAGCCCAAGCTGATCATCGCCGACGAGCCGACGACGGCGCTCGACGTGTCGATCCAGGCGCAGATCATCGCGCTGCTGAAGCGCCTGTGCCGCGACCACGGCACCGCGGTGATGCTGGATCACGCACGACATGGGCGTGATCGCCGAAACCGCCGATCGCGTCGCGGTGATGTACGCCGGCCGCATCGTCGAGATCGGGCCGGTCGCCGACGTCATCCATCGGCCGCAACATCCGTACACGCGCGGCCTGATGGGGTCGATCCCGTCGATCGTCGACGAGCGCGAGCGACTCGCGCAGATCGACGGCGCGATGCCGCGGCTGACGGCGATACCCGCCGGCTGCGCGTTCCATCCGCGCTGCGCGTACGCGTTCGATCGCTGCCGCGTCGAGCGGCCCGAGCTCTTCGACGCGCCGGCGACCAGCCGTGCCGGCGTGCTGGCTGCACGCGACCGCGGCGAGCGTCGCATGACGCGTCGACGCGTAGCGCCGCTGCTCGAGCTGATCGACGTCGCGCGCTATTTCGACGTCTCGCCGCCCTGGCTCAACCGCGCTGATCGAGCGCAAGCCGCGGCAGATCCTGCAAGGCGGTCGACGGCGTCAGCCTCGACGATCGCCGAGGGCGAGACGCTGGGGCTGGTCGGCGAATCGGGCTGCGGCAAGTCGACGATCGCACGGCTGATCGTCGGCCTGTACCGCGCCGACGCGGGGCGAGATCCGGTTCGCCGGCGCGGCGCAGTCGATTTCGCCGACGCGGAGCGCGCGCTGCGGCGCACGATGCAGATGATCTTCCAGGATCCGTACGCCAGCCTCAACCCGCGCTGGCGCGTGGCCGACATCGTCGCCGAGCCGATCCGCGCGCACGGTCTCGCGCAGACGCCGCGCGAGCGTCGAGACGCGGGTGACCGCGCTGCTCGAGCAGGTCGGCCTTGCCGGCGCGGACGGCGGCAAATATCCGCACCAGTTTTCGGGCGGGCAGCGGCAGCGCATCTCGATCGCGCGCGCGCTGGCGACCAATCCGGCCTTCCTCGTCTGCGACGAGCCCACGTCCGCGCTCGACGTGTCGGTGCAGGCGCAGGTGCTGAACCTGATGCGCCGGCTGCAGCGCGAGCTCGGCCTCACCTACCTCTTCATCTCGCACAACCTCGCCGTCGTGCATCACGTCGCCGATCGCGTCGGCGTCATGTACCTGGGCCGCATCGTCGAGCTGGCGCCGACGCGCGAGCTGTTCGCTTGCGCCGCAGCATCCGTACACGCGCATGCTGCTCGACGCCGTGCCGGACCTTTCGCTGACCGGCAAGCCGCGCACCGCGGTCGCCGGCGAAGTGCCCAACCCGCTGGATCCGCCGTCGGGCTGCGCGTTCCACCCGCGCTGTCCGTATGCGAACGAGCGCTGTCGCGTCGAAACGCCGGTTTTGAAGCGCGCGTCCGACGCCGCGGCGCCGGCGCCATGGCGGCCTGTCATGCCGTCGAAGAAGGTCGCCTTACGCCGGTCCTCGACGCTGCATAAACCGCGTTCGGCGGCCCGAGGTCGGGGCCTCGAATCGGCTATAATTCGCCCTTGTTCGCGGCATCGGGCGAGCAGCCGCCGGACGCCGGCCGGAAAAGCTGATCCGAAGTCGCTCAACCCGGCGGCGCCCTTGACCCAAGGCCGTGCCGCGCAAGTCCAGAAGAACTCGAATTGCGCCTCACACAAATCAAGCTGGCCGGCTTCAAGTCCTTCGTCGATCCAACCGTCATCGCGACGCCCGGGCAGCTGGTCGGCATCGTCGGTCCCAACGGTTGCGGCAAGTCCAACGTGATCGACGCGGTGCGCTGGGTGCTCGGCGAGTCGAAGGCGTCCGCCTTGCGCGGCGAATCGATGCAGGACGTGATCTTCAACGGTGCCGGCGACCGCAAGCCGGTCGGACGCGCCTCGGTCGAGCTGTTCTTCGACAACAGCCAGGGCCGGATCGGCGGCCAGTGGGGCCAGTACAGCGAGCTGTCGATCAAGCGCGTGCTGACGCGCGAAGGCGACTCGACCTACTACATCAATAACATCCCGGTCCGCCGCCGCGACATACACGACCTGTTTCTCGGCACCGGCCTCGGGCCGCGCGCGTACGCGATCATCGAGCAGGGGATGATCTCGCGCGTCATCGAGGCCAAGCCCGAAGAGCTCCGCATTTTCCTGGAAGAAGCGGCGGGCGTATCGAAGTACAAGGAGCGGCGCAAGGAAACCGAAGGGCGGCTGGCCGACACGCGGGAGAACCTGTCGCGGGTCGAGGACATCCGCGGCGAGCTCGGCGCGCAGATCGCGAGGCTCGACGCGCAGGCCAGGGTCGCCACCGAATACCGCGAGCTCGAAACGGGCCTCAAGCAGTCGCAGCACATGCTCTGGTACGCCAAGCAGCAGGACGCGGTTCGCTTGCGCGAAAGGCACTCGAACGAGATCGCCAATCTGACCGCCGGCTTCGAAGCGCTGCAGGCCGACCTGCGCGCGGCCGAGAACCGCCTCGAGACGCTGCGCGCCGAGCACTTCAAGGCCGGCGACGCGCTGCACGAGCGCCAGGGTGCGTTCTACGCGGCCAACGCCGAGGTCACGAGGCTCGAGCAGCAGCTGGAGTTTGCGCGCGAAAGCGAAGGGCGGCTGTCGCAGCAGGTCGCGCAGATCACCGAACAGATCGCGGCCTTCACCGCACAGCTCGGCGCGATCGCATCCGATGCCCTAGCCGGTGAACGCGAAGTCGAGGCGGCGCTGGCGCGACGCGAGGCCGCCGGAGAAGAGGAGCGCGCCGCCGCGGCGGCGCTGCCCGCGCTCGAGGCCGCGGTCGCCGATGCGTCGCGCGCGCTCGCCGAGATCCAGCGGCAGGAAACCGAGATCGAGCAGTCGATCCAGCTGGCGGCGACGCGGCGCGAGAGTGCCGCGAAGCTCCTGGGTGCGCTCGCGCAGCGGCGCGATCGCCTCGATGCCGAGACGCGCGAGCTCGCCGCCCCGGTCAACGATCAGATCGCGCTCGTCACCGACCAGCTGGAACAGGAAAGCGCCGACCTGGCCGGCCGCGAGGAAAGCCTCGCGGCCCTGAACACGGTCGTGCAGGCGCTGCAGGAGGCGCATCGCGCGGCGGGCGACGAATGGCAGACGACGAGCAGCGGCCTGGCCGAGCGCGAGGCGCGTGCGCAGGCGCTGCAGGCGCTGCAGGCGAAGATCGGCAGCGGCAAGGACGCTTCCGTGTGGCTCACGGCGCACGGGCTCGATCGTGCCCGTCGGCTGTGGCAGCAGATCGACATCGAGCCCGGCTGGGAGGACGCCCTCGAGGGCGTCCTGCGCGAGCGGCTGAATGCACTCGAGCTGCCAGCGCTGGATGCCGCGGCCGGATGGACCGGTGGCGGCGTTGCGCTGCCGGGCCGCATCGCGGCGTATGCGCCGGGAGGTACGGGGCACAGCGGCAGCCGACAGAGCGATGCGCTGCTGGCCAAGGTCAAGGGCGCAGGCGCCGGACTCGACCGCGTGCTCGGCGATTGGCTGGCCGGCATGCGTTGCCGCGACGACCTCGCCGCCGCGCTGCGCGATCGCGGATCGCTCTCGGTCGGCGAAGCCTTCGTGACGCCGGCGGGCCATGTCGTGACCGCGCAGTCGGTCGGTTTTTTCGCGCCGGACAGCGACCTGCACGGTGTACTGGCGCGGC
The DNA here is from genome assembly GCA_963697485.1 of uncultured beta proteobacterium. Taxonomy (GTDB): domain Bacteria; phylum Pseudomonadota; class Gammaproteobacteria; order Burkholderiales; family Casimicrobiaceae; genus PALSA-1003. Next base: position 496,087 of record CAVOOD010000001.1, on the reverse strand, counting down.
AGCGCGAGCTCGCCGAGCTCGACCATGCGATCCGCGCGGCGCGTGCCGCGACGGCCGCCGCGGCGAGCGCGCGCGAGGCCGCGGAAAACGAGCTCAAGGCGCGGCAGCAGGAATATCACGGCGAAAGCATGGCGCTGTCGTCGCAACAGCGGCGCTGCCACGATCTCGAGCTCGAATTGCTGCAGTTGAAGCAGGTGGCGGAAGCATCCGAGCGGAGGCGGGCGCAGATCGCCGACGAGCTTGCGGCGCTGGCCGTCGAGGAACGCACCGAGCACGATGCGATGGCGGCGATCGATACCGAGGTCGCCGTGCAGCGCACTCGACTCGGCGAGCAGACGGCCGGGCGCGAGCGTGCGGGGCATTTGCGCAACGAGGCGGAGGTCGCGACTGGCGCGAGGGCGCGAGCGCTCGCGCGCGGCGGAGCGTGCGGCGCAGGAAGCCGGATTCGCCGAGCGCTCGTGCCGCGAGCGCATCGCCGAGCTCGCCCGGCGGCGCGAGGCGATCGCCGCGCAGGTCGCACAGCAGGAAGCGCTGCTCGCGCAGCTGGCAACCGAACGCCAGCAGATCGACTGGACGCCGGTCGAGCAGTCGCTGCAGGCGCAGCTGGTCACGCGCGGCGGCGCCGAGCAGGCGCTGGCCGCGGCGCGGGACCGTCTCGAAGCCATCGCTGCCGAGCTGCGCGCGGCCGACGAGCTGCGGCTTGCCGCCGATCAGAAGCTCGAGCCGGCGCGGAGCCGGATCGAGGAGGTGAGGCTCAAGGAGCAGGCGGCCGAGTTGTCCGGAGCGCAATATGCCGAGCAACTTGCCGAAGCGCACGCCGAGCTGGCGGAGTTGCCCGAGCGGCTCAAGGCCTGGGGCCGCGCCAGCACCTTGCCCGCCGAGATCGAGCGCCTGACGCAGGCGATCGCCGGGCTGGGTGCCGTCAATCTCGCGGCGCTCGACGAGCTCGCCCAGGCGAGCGAGCGCAAGAGCTATCTCGATGCGCAGGCGCAGGACCTGACCGAGGCGATGACGACGCTGGAAAGCGCGATCCGGCAGATCGATCGCGAATCGCGCGAGCTGCTGCAGCAGACGTTCGACGCCGTCAACGTCAACTTCGGCAAGCTCTTTCCGACGCTCTTCGGCGGCGGCCAGGCGCGGCTGTTGCTGACCGGTGAGGAAATCCTGGATTCCGGCGTGCAGGTCGTTGCGCAGCCGCCGGGCAAGCGCAACACGACGATACACCTGCTTGTCGGGCGGCGAAAAATCGCTGACGGCGATCGCCCTGGTGTTCGCGCTGTTCCAGCTCAATCCTGCGCCGTTCTGCCTGCTCGACGAGGTCGATGCGCCGCTCGACGATCCGAATACCGACCGCTTTTGCGCGCTGGTGCGCACGATGGCCGACGTGACGCAGTTCGTTTTCATCAGCCACAACAAGATCACGATGGAAATGGCGAATCAGCTGATCGGTATCACGATGGCCGATCCGGGGGTGTCTCGCGTCGTGGCCGTCGACATCGCCGAAGCGCTCGAGTTGGCGGAGACGGTGCCGCAGTAGGCACGGCCGGCGTGGATATGAACCCGTTGTTCCTCGGCCTTCTCGCCGCCGGCGTCGCGCTGGTCGCCATCGTCATCCTCTACAACTGGGCGCAGGAGCGGCGGGCGCGCCGCCGCATCGAGTCGGCGTTTGGGCAGCCGGCGGACGTGCAGCCCGAGCGGGAGCGCGTCGAGCCGCAGTTGCGCGGCCAGACGGCGGCGGCGTCGAGCGCGGCGATCCAGACCAGCGATGAGTCCGACGATCTGCCGCCGATGGCGTCCGAAGCCATCGCCCAGCCGCTGCCCGATGTCCTGCCCGCGACGCGCGCCGAACGCCCGGGCACAGCGCCCGACGTAGACATCGAATGCGTCGTGCATCTCGAGCCGCAGCAGCCGGTGCGCGGCGATTCGCTGGCCGACGCGCTTGCCGCCGAATTCGCCAAGCCCAGCCGCTGGCTTGGCCGGAGAGGCCGCGATCTGCCCTGGCAATCGATCGAAGGTGCGCGAGGCGGACCGTGGGAGGAAATCGCCGCCTGCATGCTGCTCGCCAACCGCGCGGGCGCGGTGTCGCGGCAGGATGTCGAGCGTTTTCTGCACGAAGTAGCGCGCACAGGATCGTCGCTGCCGGCGGCGTTTGCCTTGCCCGATCCGGCGGCGGAAGCCGGGCGCGGCGAGGAGCTCGATCGCTTCTGCGCCGACCTCGACGTCCAGGTCGGCTTGACGATACTCAAGAGCGAGCATGGTCAGATCGCCGGAACGCGTCTGCGCGGTGTCGCCGAGGCTGCGGGTTTCCGGCTGAACGCCACCGGCAGCTTCGATCTGCTCGATGACAGCGGTGCGACCTTGTACAGCCTGCAGAACTACCGCCAGGAGGCCGTTGACGGTCGAGAGCCTGCGGCAGTTGTCGACGCGCGGGCGTCGTGCTGCTGCTCGACGTGCCGCGCGTCGCCGATCCGGTGCGGGTCTTCGACCAGATGCGGCTTGCGGCGAAGCGCATGGCGCACACGCTCGAAGGCGTGCTGGTCGACGACAATCGCCGGCCGCTGAACGATGCGTCGCTGGCATCGATTCGCGCCGAAGTGCAGGCTACCGCCGTCGCGCTGCGCGAAGCGCAATATCGAACCGGGCGGCCCGCGCGCGCTGCGGCTGTTCGGCTAGGGCTACCGTGCCGGCGCGCGCCGCCGTCCCCTCGAAGATCGCCGCGCGCGCGGCGGCGCTGCGCGCCGCGATCGACGCGCACAACCAGGCCTACTACGTGCTCGATGCGCCGACGGTGAGCGATGCCGAGTACGACCGCCTGTTTCGCGAGCTGCAGGCGCTGGAGAGCGAGCATCCGGCGCTCGCGACGCCCGATTCGCCGACGCAGCGGGTCGGCGCCGAGCCGGCCGGCGAATTCGAGGCGGTCACGCACCGCCTGCCGATGCTGTCGCTGAACAACGCCTTCAGCGACGAGCGAAGTCGAGGCCTTCGACCGGCGTGCGCGCGAGGCGCTCGGCGTCGACAAGATCGAATATGCGGCCGAGCCCAAGTTCGACGGCCTGGCCATCAGCCTGTCGTACGAAAACGGCGTATTCACCGTCGGGGCGACGCGCGGCGACGGCTACACCGGCGAGAACGTCAGCGCCAACCTGCGGACGGTGCGCGCCCTGCCGCTCAAGCTCGCCGGCCAGGTTTCCGCCCTATCTCGAGGTGCGCGGCGAGGTGCTGATGCTGCGGCGCGACTTCGCGGCGATGAATGCCGCGCAGACTGCCGCCGGCGAGAAGGTCTTCGTCAACCCGCGCAACGCCGCGGCCGGCAGCCTGCGCCAGCTCGATTCGCGGATCACCGCCCGGCGGCCGCTGGCATTTTTCGCCTACGGCGTCGGCGCGGTCGAATGGGGCGGAATCGAGCCGCCGCGAACGCACGATGCGTTGCTGAAGTGGCTCTCCGGAGTTTCGCTTTCCCGTCGCCCGGGAACGCGCGGTCGTGCAGGGTCTCGACGGCATGCTCGACTACTACCGGCGCATCGGCGAGCGGCGCAGCGAGATGCCGTTCGAGATCGACGGCGTCGTCTACAAGGTCAACGATTTCCAGCAGCAGCTCAGGCTCGGCTTCGTCTCGCGCGCGCCGCGGTTCGCCATCGCGCACAAGTTTCCCGCGGAGGAGGTGCCGACCGAAGTCCTCGACATCGGCGTCCAGGTCGGGCGCACCGGCGCACTGACCCCGGTCGCGCGCCTGAAGCCCGTCTTCGTCGGCGGCGTCACGGTGACCAATGCGACGCTGCACAACGAGGACGAGATCCGGCGCAAGGACGTGCGCATCGGCGACACCGTGATCGTGCGCCGCGCCGGCGACGTCATCCCGGAAGTCGCGCGCGTGCTGACCGAAAAGCGCCCGGCCCGGACGCGGCAGTTCGTGATGCCCACGCCGTTGCCCCGAATGCGGCTCGGCGGTCGTGCGGCTGCCCGACGAGGCGATCGCGCGCTGCTCGGGCGGGCTCGTGTGTCCGGCGCAGCGCAAGGGGGCGCTGCTGCATTTTGCCAGCCGGCGGGCGATGGACATCGAGGGTCTGGGCGACAAGCTGGTCGATCAGCTGGTCGACGCCGACATCGTTCGCACGCCGGCAGATATCTACAAGCTGGGCGTCGCGGCGCTGGCCGAGCTCGAGCGCATGGCGGAAAAATCCGCGGCCAACGTCGTCGCGGCCATCGACAAGAGCCGTCGCACGACGCTCGCCCGCTTCATTTACGCGCTGGGCATCCGCCACGTCGGCGAAACGACCGCCAAGGACCTGGCGCGGCATTTCGGCAATGCTCGACGCACTGGATGAGCGCCGACGAGGCGGCGCTGCTCGAAGTGCATGATGTCGGCCCGGTGCTGGCACAGAGCATTCGCCAGTTCTTCGCCGAGGCGCACAACCGCGAAGTCATTGCCCAGTTGCGCGCCGCCGGAGTACATTGGCCGGAAACTGCGCCGCAGCGCGCGCCGGCGGGCAAGTTCGCCGGTCTGGTATTCGTCCTCACCGGAACGCTGCCGACCTTGTCGCGCGATGAAGCCAAGGAGCTGATCGAAGCGCAGGGCGGCAAGGTGGCCGGCAGCGTATCGAAAAAGACCAGTTACGTCGTCGCGGGCGCCGACCCGGGCAGCAAGCTGGATCGCGCCGTCGAGCTCGGCGTGCCGGTGCTCGACGAGCGGCAATTCAAGGCACTCACCGAAGGAAAGCGATAAATGGCGTTCGGAAAAATAACCAAGGCCGTGTTCCCGGTAGCCGGACTCGGCACCCGATTCCTGCCGGTGACCAAGGCAAGCCCGAAGGAGATGCTGCCGGTCGTCGACAAGCCGCTGATCCAGTACGCGGTCGAGGAGGCGGCGGCGGCGGGGATCACCGACATGATCTTCATCACCGGGCGCAACAAGCGCGCGATCGAAGATCATTTCGACAAGGCCTACGAGCTCGAAACCGAACTGGCGGCGCGACACAAGACGGCGCTGCTGGAAACCGTCCAGTCGGCCACGCCGAGCGGGATCAACTGCATCTACATCCGCCAGACCGAGGCGCTGGGACTCGGGCACGCGGTGCTGTGCGCCGAGCCGGTGATCGGCGACCAGCCGTTCGCCGTGCTGCTGGCCGACGACCTGATCGACTCCGTGGTCCCGGTCATGCGGCAGATGACCGAGATCGCCGAGCGCGAGCAATACTCGGTGATCGGCGTGATGCCTGTAGCGGCGGCCGACGTCAGCAGCTACGGCATCGTCGAGACCGAAGGCATGGCCGGTCGCGTCGGCCGGATCTCGCGCATCGTGGAGAAGCCGGCAGCCGGGCACGACCACGTCGACGCTCGGCGTCGTCGGCCGCTACGTGCTGACACCGCGCATCTTCCATCATCTGCGCACGATGCCGCCCGGCGCCGGAGGCGAGATCCAGCTGACCGACGGCATCGCGCGGCTGCTCGAGGACGAGAAGGTGCTCGCGTACGAATTCGAAGGCCGCCGCTACGACTGCGGCAACAAGCTCGGCTATCTGGAGGCGACGGTCGAGCTTGCGCTGAAGCATCCCGACGTCGGCGCGGCCTTCGCCGAGTTCCTCAAGCGCATGCGATGACGTTCAACGAGCTTCGCTACATCGTCGCCGTCGCGCAGGAACGCAATTTCGGCCGCGCGGCGCAGCACTGCTTCATCAGCCAGCCGGCGCTGTCGGTGGCGATCCAGAAGCTCGAGGAAGAGCTCGGCACGCAGATCTTCGAGCGCGGCAAGAACGAGGTGACGGTGACGCCGGTCGGCGAGCGCATCGTCGAGCAGGCGCAAAAGGTCCTGGAGGAAGCGGCCAGCATCCGCGACATCGCGCAGGCGGGACGTAACCAGCTGGTCGGATTGTTCCGGCTCGGGCGTGATCTACACGGTCGCGCCGTACCTGCTGCCGGACCTGATTCCGGCGCTGAACGAGCGCGCGCCGGCGATGCCGCTCGAGATCGAGGAGAATCTCACCGAAAACCTGGAGACGTCGCTGCGCGCCGGGCGTATCGACGCCGCGATCATCGCATTGCCGTTCAACCCGCCGGGCATCGCCACCGACTTTCTGTACGAGGAGCCGTTCCAGGTCGTGGTGCCGGAAAGGCACGCGTGGGCCCGGCGCAAGTCGATCGATCCGTCGGAGCTCGCCGGCGAGCATGCGATCCTGCTCAACGTCGGCCATTGCTTTCGCGACCAGGTGCTCGATTCCTGCCCGGAGCTCAATCGCTCCGGCGCGCCGATCACGCGCACCAATTCGCTGGAGACGATCCGCAACATGGTTGCCTCGGGCCTGGGCGTGTCGGTGCTGCCGCGCGACGCGTTGATCCCGAAATACCACAGCCGGCTGGTCGTGCCGGTGCCGTTCTCGCGGCCGGTCCCTTCGCGGCGCGTCGCGCTCGCGCATCGCAAGAGCTTTCCGCGTCCCGCCGCGATCGCAGCGATACGCGACGCGGTCGCAGCGTGCCGCGGCGCGAGCGGCGGCGCGAGCCCGCGGCGAGGGGCCCCGCGCGCGTAGCGCGTGGGGATCGCGCGAGGCGAGTCGACGCTAAGCAGCCGACGCGAGACGTCTTGTGAATGGTAACCACAAGAGGAGGCTGCCGGGGTAGCGCGATGGATGCGAGCGGTGCAAGGCGAGGGGCCCCGCGCGCGTAGTACAATCGCGCTCGACCAACGATGGAGCAACGATGGCCACAGATCTGAAAAACAAGGTCGTTTTGATCACCGGGGCCTCCACCGGCATCGGCGCGGCTGCCGCCCGCGCGTTCGCGGAGCAGGGCAGCAAGGTGGTGGTCCACTACAACGCGAGCAAGGAAGCCGCCGAAAAGGTCGCGCGCGAAGTCAAGTCGGCGGGCGGCGAAGCGCTGCTGGTCGGCGGCGACGTCACCAAGAGCGCCGACGTCAAGCGCATCGTCGCCGACACGCTGGCCGGCTTCGGCCGCATCGACGTCCTGGTCAACAACGCCGGCGGCCTGGTCCAGCGGACCAAGATCGAAGACTACAGCGAAGATTTCCTGCACCAGGTGCTCGACCTCAACGTCATCCAGGTGGCGATGTTCATGCACGAGGTCGTCCCCACGATGCGCAAGCAGGGCGGCGGTAACATCATCAACGTCAGCTCGATCGCCGCGCGCCATGGCGGCGGCGGCGGCGCGATCGTCTATGCCGGCGCGAAGGGCTTCATTTCGACGGCGACCAAGGGCTGGGCGAAGGAGCTCGTCGGCGACAAGATCCGGGTCAACGCGGTGTCGCCGGGCGTCATCACCACGCCCTTTCATGAGCGCTACTCGACCGCCGAGCAGTTGAAGGCGATGCAGGCAACGATCCCGATGAATCGGCTGGGCACGGCCGAAGAATGCGCCGGAACGTTCATCTATCTCGCGTCCGACGCGATGAGCGGCTACGTCACCGGACAGGTGATCGAGGTCAACGGCGGCCAGTACATGCCGTAGTGCCTGCGCTCGGCCGTTGTTCGCTGCGGCGTACGCCTGCCGCAGCATCCCGGCGGCCGGCGCTACGCGGCGGTGAGCAGCGCAGGCAAGTCGGCCAGGGTGCGGATCATGCGATCCGGCGGCGGCCCGTGGCGATCGAGCGGTGCGCCCGAGCGGTTGATCCAGAACACCGTGAATCCGAATGCCTTGGCGCCGATCGCGTCCCACGAGTTCGACGACACGAAGCCGATGCGGATCGGCGGGCAGCCCAGCGCATCGACGGCAAGCTGATAGACACGCGGGCTGGGCTTGTAGACGCCGGCATCGTCGACCGACAGTATGCCGTCGAGGTGACGCGCGAGCCCGGTGGCCGCAGCGAGCGGCTCGAGCATTGCATGCGTGCCGTTGGACAGGATAAGCCGCCGGCGCGGCGCAAGCGCCGCCAATGTCGGCTCCGCGTCGGGGAATGGCGACAGATCGAGATAGGCATCGAGCATGCGATGCCTGGCATGCGAGGGCAGCGGCAAGGCGAGCGCTGCCGTCGCATAGCTCAATGCATGCGCCGTGACGGCGGCAAAGTCCTCGCGCGGTTGCGTCGGGCTTTGCATCAGGCTTTGCAGCCAGCTGTACTCGAGTTGCTTGCTGCGCCAAAGTTGGGCAAGCGCCGCGCCGCGGCCGGGAAACAGCGTTTCGGCGGTCGACGCGACCGACTGCACATCGAACAAAGTGCCATAGGCGTCGAAAACCAGCGCATCGACCGCGTGCGGGCGGCCGGAATTTTCAATCATCGTCGCACCCCGCATCCGGATTTCGCGACATGCTATGCAAAAATTGCCGCGATGGAGCGTGTCAGCAAAAAGCCGGGCAAAAAAATAGGGGTTACACTTGCGTGCAACCCCTTGGTTCCATGGTGGGCGATACTGGGATCGAACCAGTGACCCCTGCCGTGTGAAGGCAATGCTCTACCGCTGAGCTAACCGCCCGCGCGAACCCAGACAGGAGCGAGTATTTAAGCACGCGGGTCGAGCGAGGGTCAAACCGGCGATGGGGTTTGTCCATGGTTGTCATGGACAAAAACTAGGTCGATTCGAGGCAATTTTCTGGTCCCGAAGCGGGTAATCGCCGCCTGTCGCGAGTCGAATTTAGGTAAGCTTATAGGCGTAAAAGCAAAATTCCCGCTGGCTCAAGTCTTGCAGAAACAGTCGATATCCGCCGATAAACCCGTTGTGTCCCGTCTCTGTTATGACGAAATGCACGCGACGGGCGGGGCGATCCGCCCCCAGTACCGGGCTTTTTCAGACTGGCTGGACAGCACGCCTGCCGACAAGATTGCGCGCAAGCGCAAGGAGGCGGAGGGCGCCTTCCATCGCCTCGGCATTACGTTTGCAGTCTACGGCGAGGATTCGGGAACCGAGCGCCTGATTCCGTTCGACATCGTCCCGCGCATCATTCCTGCCGGCGAATGGCAGACGCTCGAGCAGGGGCTGAAGCAGCGAGTCAAGGCGCTCAACCTGTTCCTGCACGACATCTACCACGGTCAGAGCATCCTCAAGGCCGGCGTGATTCCCGCCGAGCGCGTGCTGTCCAACGCGCAGTACCGGCGCGAAATGCAAGGCATGGAGGTGCCGGGCGGGATCTACGCGCACGTTGCCGGCGTCGACATCGTCCGCGCCGGCGAAGGCGATTACTACGTGCTCGAAGACAATCTGCGCGTGCCCTCGGGCGTGTCCTACATGCTCGAGAACCGCAAGATGATGATGCGTCTTTTCCCGGAACTGTTTGCGACGCAGGCGATCAAGCCAGTAGAGCACTATCCCGATCTGCTGCTAGAGACCCTGCACGCCGTGGCCCCCGCCAGCGAGGATCATCCCGAGGTCGCTGTGCTGACGCCGGGCGCCTACAACTCGGCGTATTTCGAGCACGCGTTTCTCGCGCAGCAAATGGGTGTCGAACTGGTCGAGGGCCAGGATCTGTTCGTGCAGAACGACGCGGTCTACATGCGCACGACGCGGGGCGCGCAGCGCGTGCACGTGCTCTACCGGCGCGTCGACGACGACTACCTCGATCCGCGCGCGTTTCGCGCCGATTCGACGCTCGGCGTTCCGGGACTCTTCGCGGCCTACCGGGCCGGCAAGGTGACCCTGGCCAACGCCATCGGAACCGGCGTCGCCGACGACAAGTCGATCTACCCGTACGTGCCCGACATGATTCGCTTCTACCTGACCGAGGAACCGATACTGAACAACGTTCCGACCTGGCAGCTCCACCGCGACGACGATCTCTCCTACTGCCTCGAGCACCTTGCCGAGCTGGTGGTCAAGGAAGTGCACGGGGCCGGCGGCTACGGCATGCTGGTCGGGCCTGCGGCGAGCGCCGCGGAGCGCGACGCGTTTCGCGCCCGTATCATCGCGAATCCCGGCCAAATACATCGCCCAGCCGACGCTGTCGCTGTCGACCTGCCCGACGTTCACCGAATCGGGGCTCGCGCCCCGGCACATCGATCTGCGTCCGTACGTCCTGTCGGGCCGCGACGGTCAGCCTGGTGCCGGGCGGCCTGACGCGGGTCGCGCTGCGCGAGGGCTCGCTGGTCGTCAATTCCTCGCAGGGCGGCGGCACCAAGGACACCTGGGTGATGGCGGCCTAGGATTCGCGGACACGCACTCTCCTGCTGACGACCGGAACCGGAAACGCAAGCGATGCTCTGCCGTACCGCCAACGAGCTTTACTGGATGGCGCGCCACATCGAGCGCGCCGAGAACACCGCGCGCCTGCTCGACGTCACCTACCGCATGTCGCTGCTGCCGTACGACGCCGTCGAGCCCGGCCTCGCCTGGGCCGAGCCGTGGGCGGTGCCGCTGATCACCTCGGGCCTCGCGACGGCGTTCTACGAGCGCTTTCCGCAGCTTTCGGCCGAGAGCGTGCTGCGCTACATGATCCTGGACGCGCGCAATTCCTCGTCGATCTTCTGCTGTCTGCGCGCCGCGCGCGAATCGGCGCGGGCGGTGCGCGGCGCGATCACCTCCGAGATGTACGAGGACCTCAATTCGGCATGGCTGGAGATGCGCGGCCAGAACTACGACAACATCCAGACGAGCGGCGTGTCCGAATTCCTCGGCTGGGTGAAGATGCGCTCGCACCTTTTCCGCGGCGTGACCTTCGGGACGATGCTGCGCGACGAAGGCTATCATTTCATCCGGCTCGGCACGCACATCGAGCGCGGCCGACAATACCGCCCGCATACTGGACGTCAAGTACCACACGCTGCTGCCGTCGGCGGCCGAGGTCGGCGGCGCCGTCGACTACTACCAGTGGGGCGCGCTGCTGCGCTCGGTGTCCGGTTTCGAGTCCTACCGCAAGATCTACAGCGACGTCATCACGCCGCGCCGCGTCGCCGAGCTGCTGATCCTGCGCGCAGGACATGCCGCGCTCGCTGCATTCGTGCATGAATTTCATCAACGAGACGCTGGCGGTGCTCTGCGACGACAGCTCGACCGAAATCAGGCGAGCGAGCGGCGAGCTGCACGCCAAGCTGCGCTTCGCCCGCACCGATGACATCATCCAGTTCGGCCTGCACGAATACCTGATGGAATTCCTGGACCGGATCTCGGATCTGGGCGGCGAAATCAGCAGCCACTTCCTGGTCCCGACGTTATTAGAGCAGGCCGCAGCGGCGGCTTCCGGTAGAATCGCCACTCTCGATTGCACCAGACCGTTCATGACCTATTGCGTTGCCATGTCGCTGGAAGCCGGAATGATCTTCGCGGCGGATTCGCGCACGAATGCCGGCGTCGACCAGATCGGCGCGCTTTTCCAAGATGCGCGTCTTCGCGCGGGATGGCGACCGCGTCATCGTCACGCTGTCCTCGGGCAACCTGTCGATGACGCAGAACGCGCTGAACATACTCGAGCAGCGGGCGCGCGCCGGCGACAGTCAGCTGCAGCTGTGGAATGCGACCGTCGATGTTCGACATCGCCCGGCTGGTCGGCGACGCGCTGCGCGAGGTCAAGACGCGCGACGGGCCGTACCTGTTGCAGAACAACATCGACTCGCACGCCACTTCATCGTCGGCGGCCAGGTGCGCGGCGAGCCGCCGCGGCTGTTCGAGGTCTACAGCGAGGGCAATTTCATCGAGGCGACCGCCGACACCTGCTATTTCCAGATCGGCGAGAGCAAGTACGGCAAGCCGGTGATCGATCGCGTCATCACGCGCGCGACGTCGCTGCAGGAAGCGACCAAGTGCACGATCGTGTCGTTCGACTCGACGATGCGCTCGAACATCTCGGTGGGACTGCCGATCGACCTCGCCGTGTACGAGACCGACGGCCTGCGCCTCAAGCTGCAGAAGCGGATCGAGGAATCGGATCCCTATTTCCAGATGGTGCATACGCAGTGGGGCGAAGGCCTGCGCCGCGTGTTCGCCGAGCTGCCGAATCCGGAATGGTCATGAGAGGCGTATCCGGATGGCGATCCGCGTAGCGCTGCAACACCGCACGACTTACGCGTTCGACCGGTTTGTCAATTTGTCGCCGCACGAGGTGCGGCTGCGGCCGGCGCCGCACTGCCGCACGCCGATCGTCGGCTACTCGCTGCAGGTCGAGCCCGGCGCAGCATTTCCTCAACTGGCAGCAGGATCCGTACGGCAACTGGGTGGCGCGGCTCGTCTTTCCCGAGCGCGCGAACCAGCTCGAGATCGTCGTCGATCTCGTCGCCGACATGACGGTGATCAACCCGTTCGATTTCTTCGTCGAGCCCTATGCCGAGCGCTTTCCGTTCGCGTACGCGCGCAGCGCTGGCCAAGGAGCTGATTCCGTTCCTGGAGACCGACGCCGCCCGGACCGCGGCTGCAGGCGTGGCTCGAGGCGTTTCGCGCGACGCATCAGGCCGGGCGAGAGCGACGGTGCCGATGCTGGTGCGGCTCAATCAGCAGCTGCAAGAACGAGATCCGCTACCTGGTGCGCATGGAGCCGGGCGTCCAGACGCCCGACGAGACGCTGGCCGAGCGCGAGCGGTTCGTGCCGCGACAGCGGCTGGCTGCTGGTGCAGATCCTGCGCCGCCTGGGGCTCGCCGCGCGCTTCGCCTCCGGCTATCTGATCCAGCTCGTCGCCGACGTCAAGGCGCTCGACGGGCCGGCCGGCCCCGAGCGCGATTTCACCGACCTGCACGCCTGGGCCGAGGTCTATCTGCCCGGCGCGGGCTGGATCGGCCTCGATCCGACGTCGGGACTTGCTCGCCGGCGAAGGACACATTCCGCTCGCGTGCACCGCCGATCCGGGCAGCGCGGCGCCGGTGATCGGCTACACCGACGTCTGCCGACAGCGAGCTTCAGCGTCGCGATGACGGTGACGCGCATGCACGAGGATCCGCGCGTCACGAAGCCGTACAGCGAAGCGCAGTGGGCGGCGATCGACGCGCTGGGCGAGCAGGTCGACCGCGATCTCGCCGCGCACGACGTGCGCCTGACGCAGGGCGGCGAGCCGACGTTCGTCTCGATCGACGACATGGAAGGCGCGGAGTGGAACGATCGCGGCGCTCGGCGCCGAAAAAGCGCGAGCTCGCCGAGATCCTGCTGCGGCGGCTGATGGCGCGCTTCGCGCCGCGGCGGGTTCGTGCACTTCGGCCAGGGCAAGTGGTATCCCGGGCGAGCCGCTGCCGCGCTGGGCGCTCGGCGATCTACTGGCGCAGCGACGGCGAGCCGCTCTGGGGCAGACGAGTCGCTGCTCGCCGACACGCGACGGCCCGGGCGCGCCGATCTGTCGGCGGCGCGCGATTTCAGCGGCGCGCTCGCGGTGGCGCTGGGGCTGCCGCCGGAGATGCGTGCTGACCGCGTACGAGGACGTGCCGCGGCTGCTCGAGCGACGAGGCGGCGCTGCCGGTCAACGTCGATCCGCTGCAGGCGGATCTTATCGGACCCGGCCGAGCGCTCGCGCCTCGCGCGGCTGCTGCTGGCCGGTCTCGATCGCCCGGCCGGATTCGTCCTGCCGCTGAAGGCTGCGCCGCCGGACAAGCGGCACGACGACAACGTCGTCTGGGAGACGAGCCCGTGGCCGCTGCGTCGCGAGCGCCTCTACGCGGTCGCCGGCGATTCGCCGCTGGGTCTGCGCCTGCCGCTTCGGCTCGCTGCCGAAGCGTGCTGCCCGAGGAAGAGGAGATCGAGCACGCGGTCGACCCGTTCGCGCCGCGCGCCGCGCTGCCGAGCGCGATCGTCGCGCCGAGTCGGGCGCGGACGAGCGCGCGGCAGCGAGCCGCGCGAAGTCATCAAGACCGCGCTGACGATGCAGGTGCGCGACGGCCACCTGTACGTCTTCATGCCGCCGCTCAAGCGCGCTCGAGGACTACATCGCGCTGCTCGGCGCGGTCGAGAACACCGCGCGCGCGATCCGCGTGCCGGTCGCCATCGAAGGCTATGCGCCGCCGCGCGATCCGCGCGCTGCGCGTGCTCGGCGTCACGCCCGATCCCGGCGTGATCGAGGTCAACGTCCATCCGGCGTCGTCGTGGCAGGAATTGATCGCGACGACCGAGACGCTGTACGAGGAAGCGCGGCAGGCGCGCCTGGCGACCGAGAAATTCATGCTCGACGGCCGCCACACCGGCACCGGCGGCGGCAATCACGTCACGCTGGGCGGCGCGACGCCGGCCGACAGCCCGCTGCTGCGGCGCCCCGACCTGCTGCAAAGCCTGCATCACCTACTGGCAGAACCATCCGTGCGCTGTCGTACCTGTTCTCGGGCATGTTCGTCGGGCCGACCAGCCAGGCGCCGCGCGTCGACGAAGCGCGCGACGACCGCCTCTACGAGCTGGAGATCGCGTTTCAGCAGCTCGCGCGCAAGCACGAGTTCAGGCAAGGACGAATCGCTGCCCGTGGCTGGTCGACCGGTCTGCTGCGGCATCTGCTGACCGACCTGACCGGCAACACGCACCGCGCCGAGTTCTCGATCGACAAGCTGTACTCGCCCGACACGCCGACCGGACGCCTGGGACTGCTCGAATTCCGCGCCTTCGAGATGCCGCCGCATGCGCGGATGAGCGCGCGTGCAGATGCTGCTGCTGCGCGCGCTGGTCGCGCGCTTCTGGCGCGAGCCTTATCGCGGCAGGCTGGTACGCTGGGGCACCGCGCTGCACGACCGCTGGCTGCTGCCGCACTTCGTCGCGGCCGACATGCGCGACGTCGTCGCCGAGCTCAACGCGCGCCGGCTACGCGTTCGCCGACGCGTGGTTCGCGCCGTTCGTCGAATTTCGCTTTCCGCGCTTCGGCACCGTCGACTACGACGGCGTGTCGATCGAGCTGCGCCAGGCGATCGAGCCATGGCACGTGCTCGGCGAGGAGATCAGCGGCACGGGCATGGCGCGCTACGTCGATTCGTCGGTCGAGCGCCTGCAGGTCAAGGTCGAGCGGCATGACCGAGCGGGCGGCACGCGCTGACGTGCAACGGGCGCCTGCTGCCGCTGACGGCGACCGGCGTGCCGCGGGAATTCGTCGCCGGCGTGCGCTTCGGCGTGGAGCCCGCCGTCGGCGCTGCATCCGACCATCGGCGTGCAGGCGCCGCTGGTCTTCGATCTGGTCGATACCTGGTCGGCAGCGCGCGATCGGCGGCTGCACCTATCACGTCACCCATCCGGGCGGGCGCAACTACGACACGTTTCCGGTCAATGCCAACGAGGCCGAGGCGCGCCGCGTCGCGCGCTTCTGGCCGCACGGCCATACGCCCGGTCCGCTCGAAATCGCGCCGGAGCCGCCGAATCCGGCGACGCCGACGACGCTCGACCTGCGCTGGCAGCCGACCGGATAGAACGCGCGATGCATCCGGTCCGCACCCGCTTTGCGCCGAGCCCGACCGGGTATCTGCATCTCGGCAACATCCGCTCGGCGCTGTACCCGTGGGCGTACGCGCGCAAGCATGGCGGCGCATTCATGCTGCGCATCGAGGACACCGACGTCGAGCGCTCGACGCAGGAAGCGGTCGCAGGCGATTCTCGACAGCATGGCATGGCTCGGCCTCGACTACGACGAAGGCCCGGTCTACCAGATCGCAGCGGATGGATCGCTATCGCCGAAGTGGTCGCCGCGATGCTCGCCGCCGGCACCGCCTATCACTGCTACGCGACGCCGGACGAGCTCGACGCGCTTCGCGCCGCGCAGCTCGCGCGCGGCGAAAAGCCGCGCTACGACCGGCGCTGGCGCCCGGAGCCCGGCAAGACGCTGCCCGCGCCTCCGGCCGGCGTCCCGCCGGTCGTTCGCTTTCGCAATCCCTCTGGGCGGCGTCGTCGACTGGCAGGACGCGGTCAAGGGCCGGATCGAGATCGGCAACGACGAGCTCGACGACCTGATCATCGCCCGGTCCGACGGCGCGCCGACCTACAATTTCTGCGTCGTCGTCGACGATCTGGACATGCGCATCACGCACGTGATCCGCGGCGACGACCACGTCAACAACACGCCGCGCCAGATCAACATGATCCGCGCGCTTGGCGGCGCCGAGCCGGTGTACGCGCACCTGCCGACAGTGCTGACGCCGGAGGGCGACAAGCTGTCGAAGCGGCACGGCGCGCGTGGGCGTGCTGCAGTACCGCGACGACGGCTATCTGCCCGAGGCGATGGTCAATTACCTGGCGCGTCTGGGCTGGGCGCATGGCGACGCGGAGATCTTTTCGCGCGACGAGTTCATCGACTGGTTCGACCTCGCGCATCTTTCCTCTGCGCCGGGCGCGATTCGATCCCGACAAGCTGCCAGTGGCTCAACCACGAGCACATCAAGCGCCTTCCGGACGCCGAACTCGGCGCAGCGGCTGCGCCCGTTTCTCGAACGTGCCGGGCTCGACGTCGCAGCTGGCCCGCGATCCGGCGAGCGTCGCCGCGCTGTTTCGCGACCGGACTGCGACGCTCGCTGAAATGGCTGATGCCGCGCACTACTTCTATGCGGACCCGACGCATGCGATAAACGTCCCGACCCAATTCGCCGACTTGATGACCGAAGCAGTCAGATCCGCCTTGCCCGAGTTGCTCGCCGCGTTCGAGAGCCTCGACTGGAGCCGTGAGGCGATCGGGGCGGCGATAAAGTCGGTCGCCGCAAAGCGCGGCCTGAAGACCTCGCAACTCATGATGGCGGCACGGGCCCTCGTCACGGGCGAACCGCAAACCCCGCCGATCGACGCGGTGCTGGCGCTCCTCGGCCGCCAGGCACGATCGATCGCCTGCGTCGAGGACTTGCCGGGTAAGAAGCATCGTTTGTGCGCCACGACCGGTTCAGGTAAAATGGTAATTTCCTGAACTTGTCGCCCATGACCAAGTTCGTTTTCGTGACCGGTGGCGTCGTTTCCTCCCTGGGGAAGGGCATCGCCGCCGCGTCGCTCGCCGCGATCCTCGCCTCCCGCGGCATCCGCGTCACCAATCTCAAGCTCGATCCGTACATCAACGTCGATCCGGGCACGATGAGCCCGTTCCAGCACGGCGAGGTGTTCGTCACCGAGGACGGCGCCGAGACCGATCTGGACCTCGGCCATTACGAGCGCTTCACCGACGTCAAGATGGGCAAGCGCAACAATTTCACGACCGGCCAGATCTACGAGAGCGTCATCCGCAAGGAGCGCCGCGGCGATTACCTGGGCGGCACCGTGCAGGTGATTCCGCACATCACCGACGAGATCAAGAGCTGGATCGCCAACGGCGCCGGCGATGCGGAAGTCGCGGTGGTCGAGGTCGGCGGCACCGTCGGCGACATCGAGTCGCTGCCGTTCCTCGAGGCGATCCGCCAGCTCGGCATCAATCTGGGCCGCGAGAACGTCTGCTACATCCACCTGACGCTGGTGCCGTTCATCGCGACCGCCGGCGAAATGAAGACCAAGCCGACGCAGCATTCGGTCAAGGAGCTGCGCGAGATCGGTATCCAGCCCGACGTCGTGCTCTGCCGCGCCGACCGGCCGCTGCCCGAAGGCGACCGGCGCAAGATCGCGCTGTTCACCAACGTGCCGCCGGAAGCGGTGATCCCGGCGCTGGACACCGATTCGATCTACAAGATTCCGGCGGCGCTGCACGCCGAAGGCCTCGACGAGATCGTCTGCCGCAAGCTCCACTTGAGCCCGAAGCCGGCCGATCTGTCGGTCTGGACGAAGCTCGTCGACGCGCTGGTGCAACCCGAGCACGGGTCAACATCGCGATGGTCGGCAAATACGTCGATCTGACCGAGTCGTACAAGTCGCTGTCGGAGGCGCTGATCCACGCCGGCATCCACGCACGGAGCAAGGTCGACATCCACTACGTCGACTCGGAAGCCGTCGAGCGCGACGGCATCGATAGCCTGAAGGGCATGGACGCGATACTGGTTCCGGGCGGCTTCGGCAAGCGCGGCGTCGAAGGCAAGATCCACGCGATTCGCTATGCGCGCGAGAACAAGGTGCCCTATCTCGGCATCTGCCTCGGCATGCAGCTCGCGGTCATCGAGTATGCGCGCCACCAGGCGGGACTCGCCGACGCCAACAGCACCGAGTTCGACGCCGGACACGCCGCATCCGGTCGTGGCGCTGATCACCGAATGGCAGAATCGCGACGGGACGATCGAGCAGCGCAGCGCGCAGTCCGATCTCGGCGGCACGATGCGGCTCGGCGCGCAGCCGTGCGAGGTCGTGCCCGGCAGCGCTTGCGCATCGCATCTACGGCGCGACGACGGTCGCCGAGCGTCACCGGCACCGCTACGAAGTGAACAATCATTACCTGCCGCGCCTCGAGGCGGCCGGCCTTGTCGTCGGCGCGCGCGCCAAGAGCCCGATCGCCGGCGACCTGTGCGAAATGATCGAGCTCGACGACCATCCGTGGTTCTTCGGCTGCCAGTACCATCCGGAATTCACGTCGAATCCGCGGCGCGGCCATCCGCTGTTCATCGCCTTCGTCAAGGCGGCGCTCGAACGGCAGCGCGCGGCGCAAAGCGAGACTCCGCGCACGCGCGCGCAGCTCGTCGCGTAGATTCGCGATGAACCTCTGCGGATTCGAGGTCGGGCTGAACCGGCCTCTGTTCCTCATTGCCGGACCGTGCGTCGTCGAGTCGGAACAGCTGCAGATCGACGTCGCGGGGCAGCTGAAGGAAATCTGCGCCGGCTTGAGCATTCCGTTCATTTTCAAGTCGTCGTACGACAAGGCCAATCGCAGCTCGTCGCAAGTCGTTTCGCGGCGTCGGCATGGAGGAGGGCCTGCGCATCCTCGCCGAAGTGAAGCGGCAGATCGGCGTGCCGGTGCTGACCGACGTGCACGCCGAGGACGAAATCGCCGAGGTCGCCGCGGTCGTCGACGTGCTGCAGACGCCGGCGTTCCTCTGCCGCCAGACCGACTTCATCCATGCGGTCGCCGCGGCGGGCAAGCCGGTCAACATCAAGAAGGGCCAGTTTCTCGCGCCCGAGGACATGAAGAACGTCGTCGACAAGGCGCGCGAGGCCAGCGGCGCGCGACAACATCCTGGTCTGCGAGCGCGGCGCGAGCTTCGGCTATCACAATCTGGTCTCGGACATGCGCTCGCTGGCGATCATGCGCGCGACCGGCTGTCCGGTCGTGTTCGATGCGACGCATTCGGTGCAGCTTCCCGGCGGGCAGGGCACGACCGCGCGGCGGACAGCGCGAGTTCGTGCCGGTGCTGGCGCGCGCGGCGGTCGCCGCCGGCGTCGCCGGCGTCTTCATGGAAACGCACCCGGATCCGGCGCAAGGCGCTGTCGGACGGCCCGAACGCGTGGCCGCTCGGACGCATGCGCGAACTGCTGACGACGCTGGCCGAGCTCGATGCGACGGTCAAGCGCCGAGGCTTCTCCGAGGCGTCGCTGATGGCGCAGTGACCGCAGAAATCCAACGACAACCATCGGAAATAGAGCATGAGCGCCATCGTCGATGTCATCGCCCGCGAGATCCTCGATTCGCGCGGCAATCCCACGATCGAAGCCGACGTCGTGCTCGAATCGGGCATCAGCGGCCGCGCCGCGGTGCCGTCGGGCGCGTCGACCGGATCGAAGGAAGCGATCGAGCTGCGCGACGGCGACGCCGCGCGCTACGGCGGCAAGGGCGTGCAGAAGGCCGTCGAGAACGTCAACACCGAAATCTGCGAAGCGATCATCGGGCTCGACGCCTCCGAGCAGGCGTTCATCGATCGCACGATGATCGACCTCGACGGCACCGACAACAAGGCGCGCCTCGGCGCCAACGCGATACTCGCCGTCTCCTGCGCGGTGGCCAAGGCGGCGGCCGAGGAATCGACGCTGCCGCTGTACCGCTATCTCGGCGGCGCCGGCGAGATGGCGCTGCCGGTGCCGCTGATGAACGTGATCAACGGCGGCGCGCACGCGAACAACAGCATCGACATGCAGGAATTCATGCTGGTGCCGCTCGGCGCGCCGACGTTTCGCGAGGCGCTGCGCTACGGCGCCGAGGTTTTCCATGCGCTCAAGAAGCTGATCGACGCCAAGGGCATGGCGACGACGGTCGGCGACGAAGGCGGCTTCGCGCCGAACCTGGCGTCGAACGAGGCGGCGCTGCAGCTGCTGCTCGAGGCGATCGACAAGGCCGGCTACACGCCCGGCACCGACATCGCGCTGGCGCTCGACTGCGCCGCGTCCGAATTCTACAAGGACGGCATGTACGAGCTCGAATCGGAAGGCGCGAAGCTGACCCGCTCGCAGATGGTCGATTATCTGGCGGCCTGGGTCGACAAGTATCCGATCATCTCGATCGAGGACGGCATGTCCGAGCACGACTGGGACGGCTGGAAGCTGCTGACCGATCGGCTCGGCAAGAAGGTGCAGATCGTCGGCGACGACCTGTTCGTGACCAACACCAAGATCCTGAAGCAGGGCATCGCCAGGGGCGTCGCCAATTCGATCCTGATCAAGATCAACCAGATCGGCACGCTGACCGAGACCTTCGCCGCGATCAGCATGGCGATGCGCGCCGGCTACACGGCGATCGTCTCGCATCGCTCGGGCGAGACCGAGGACAGCCTGATCGCCGACATCGCCGTCGGCACGCAACGCCGGCCAGATCAAGACCGGATCGCTGTCGCGCTCCGATCGCATCGCCAAGTACAACCAGCTGCTGCGCATCGAGGAAGACCTGGGCGACGTCGCCAGTTATCCCGGTCGCGCTGCGTTCTACCAGCTCAAGTAAAGGATCCGCTTGCGCCTGCTTGCGACTCGTCTTCGCGCTGCTGATCCTGGCCCTCCAGTACCCGATGTGGCTCGGCAAGGGAGGATGGCTGCGGGTGCGCGAGCTCGACGGCCAGGTCGAGGCGCAGAAGGACGTCAACGCCGGATTGAAGGCGCGCAACGCCGCGCTCGACGCCGAAGTGCGCGACCTGAAGCAGGGCTTCGAGGCGATCGAGGAGCGCGCGCGCTCCGAGCTCGGCATGATCCGCCAGGACGAGGTCTTCTTCCAGCTTCCGGCCGCGGCGGCGCCGGGCCGCTGCCGCGGCGTCCGGGCCGCTGCCGACGCGCTAGTGCCGCTGCGTTCGTCCGGTGCGCCCGGTGCGCGCGCACGCGCCTGTCACCGGCCGATGATTCGCCGTCACTGTCTTCGTTTGTCATGCCGCGTATCAGCTCTTCCGACAATCCGCGCCTGAAGGAAGCGGCGCGCCTGATCGCCTCATCGCGCGAGCGGCGCAAATCCGGGCGCTGCGTGCTCGAAGGCGAGCATCTGGTCGACGTCTACTGTCGCCGCTACGGCGCGCCCGAATCGCTGCTGGTCGCCGAATCCGCGCTCGAACGGCCGACCGTGCGCGCGTTGCTCGCGCGCGTCCCGCCGGCACGCACGCTGATCGTCGCCGAGTCGGCGTGGGCCGAGCTCGCGCAGCTGCCGGCCGCGGTCGGCGTGCTGGCGGTGGTCGCCGCGCCGGTGCCGGGCATCGAGCGCGCCGCGGACTTCTGCCTGCTGCTCGACGACGTGCAGGACCCCGGCAACGTCGGCTCGATGCTGCGCAGTGCCGCGGCGGCCGGCGTCGCGCAGGTGTTCCTGTCGCCGCATTGCGCGTTCGCCTGGTCGCCCAAGGTGCTGCGCGCGGGGCAGGGCGCGCACTTTCACCTGGCGATATACGAAGGCGTCGATCTCGGCGGATGGGCGCCGCGCCTATCGCGGCAAGGTCGTGGCGATGGTCGCCGCGGAGGGAACGTCGCTGTACGAGGCCGACCTTGGCGGGCCGGTGGCGATCGCGATCGGCAACGAAGGCGCAGGGCTTGTCGGAGGAGCTCGTCGCCGCCGCGCGACTTGCGCGTCACGATTCCGATGCCGGGCGGATTCGAATCGCTCAACGCCGCGGCCGCCGCGGCGATCTCGCTGTTCGAATGCGTGCGGCAGCGATCGCGTCGCGCGTAGGCTGCCGCTGGCGTTGATCGCGCTAGAGCGGCGGCAGAAACACCGCCGAGAAGGTCGCGTCCTCGCGGCAGCCGCCGCCGACATCGGGCGCGCTGAACCTGCCTTCGATGCCGAACGTGGTCGCCTTGATCTCCTCGACCGCTCGCGGTCGTCGACAAGCCGTCCGAACAGGCGTAGCTGGCAGTCGGGATCCGATACAGCTGTCCCAGCTGCTGGAACGTGCCCGACAAGGTGCAGGTCAAGCCGCTGTCGTTGAGTTGAAGGTGAACGTCAGCGTGCTGCCGGTCGGCTGCGCGACGCCGAGTCCGAATCGGTCGATGTAGGCGAAGCTGCTGTCGCTGCAATTGGAATAGCTGCCGGCCTGCCGTCCGTTATACGAGCCGCCGAGCGGGATCGACGTCAGCGTCTGCCGCTGGATCGCCTTGACCACGGTCGGCCCGGCGGTGAGCGCATAGCTCAGGTTGGCGGTATACGCGCCGGTCGGCGTGGAACGACGCGGTGCCGACCTGCGCGCTGCCCGCCCCGTCGGCGGGATTCCACGGCGCGCCGAAATAGGTGCCGGTGGTTGCATACAACGGACCGTTGAAGTTGCCGTTGGCGTCCCTGGTCAAGCCTGCGACATACCAGGTCGGCTTGTTGTCGGGCCCGTAGATGAAGAACGTCAGAAACAGGAATGCATCGCTCTGCACGACATTGACGCCCCAGCCTCCCCCTGCCGTCGATTGCTCCGACGGATTGAACCAGATGTCCGTGTAATCGGAGGCGCCGGCGCGGAAAGCCGTCGCGCAAAAGCAAGACCGCCAGCAAGAAACGTCGCACCATCGCTCTCCCGCCGAAGAAAACGACAGTCTAGCAGCGCGGCGCGGAGCGTGATGTAACCGAAAGTAACAAGCGCGTCGATCGCATCGCGCGCCGGCAGCGCCGGCTGCGCGCCGTGCATCGTGCACGCGAGCGAGCCTGCCGCAGTCGCGATCGGATAGCGCCTGCCGACGATCGCCGCCGGCGTCGAGCGCAGCGGCGAACGCGCCGACGAACGCGTCGCCGGCGCCGGTCGTGTCGATGACGTCGACCCGCGGCGCGTCGACGCTGAATGGGGTCGCGGCCGCGGACGCTGATCGCGCCGGCCGCGCCCCGGCGTGACGACGACCTCGAGCCCGTCGATTTCCGCTGCCGCTGCCGCGCGCGAACGCGGCGGCTTGCGCCGGCCATCCGAGCATCGATGCCAGCGCCGCCGCTTCGCTCTCGTTGACGATCAGCGTGGCGATCGTCGCCAGCAGCTCGCGCGCTCAGCGACCGCGCCGGCGCCGCATTGAGCACGATGCGCGTGCCGGCCGGCGCCGCGCGCGCGATCAGCGCCGCGTTGGCCGACGGCGGGACTTCGTGCTGCAGCAGCAACACGGTGCCCGGCGCGAAGCAGCGGTGTCGGGCACCGCGCCCGGATCGACTTTTTCATTGGCGCCGGGCACGACGATGATCGCATTTTCGCCCGCATCGTCGACCAGGATGGTCGCGCAGCCGGTCGGCGCGTCGACGGCACGAACGCCGGCGAGATCGACATTCGCCGGCGCGCAGCAGCGCCAGCGCGCTGACGGCTGCCGGCATCGCGTCCCACGGCGCCGTACAGCCGCACGACGGCGCCGGCCCGCGCCGCGCGCCAGCGCCTGGTTGGCGCCCTTGCCGCCGGGATAGCTGGCGAAGCCGCTGCCGATCAGGGTTTCGCCGGCGCGATGGCAGCCGCGGCACGCGCGTGACGAGGTCGAGGTTGATCGAGCCGAAGACGACGACCATGCGCTAGCCGGCCGGCGGGTACGCGTTGACGACGCCTTTGACCAGCAGGATGTTGCCGTAGGGCCGCAGTCGCCGGTGCGCACGACCGCATAGGCGTCGCGCGCCCGGGCATAGAACGCCTCGCGCTCGAGCTGGCCGAAGTCGCTCGCCGCGCGTCCGTGCCTCGCGAAAACCTCGCCGAATTCCCTGACCGGTTCCGGTATCGCGCGTTGCGTCGCCGACAACCTGCATCGTCAGCGCGGCCGGCGCGCACGAACGTATCGAGCGGAAACACGGTGAGAATGGCGTCGAGCGCTTCGGGCGCCGACGCCCGCTGGCAGCGATCAGCCGCCTGGCGATGCTTGCCGCCGGAAAGTTCGCGTCGACGATGACCAGCTCGTCGCCGTGGCCCATCGACGCCAGCGCGTGCAGCAGATCGGCGTGCAGCAGCGGATGGATCCCGTTCAGCATCGATCAACCCTTGACGCCGCCGTGCGTGAGCCCGACGACGATCTCCTTCTGGATGACGATGGTGAGCAGCAGCACCGGCAGCGTGACGACGATCGCCGCCGCGGCCAGCGGTCCCCACGCGAGCTGCTCGAACGTCAGCACGTTGTACACGGCGGCCGGCAGCGTTCGCGTCGCGCGTCCGGCCAGCACGGCGCCGAAGACGAAGTTGTTCCAGGAAAAGATGAACGCGAGGATCGTCGCCGACGACGATGCCCGGCCGCGCCAGCGGCAGCGCGACGTAGCGGAACGTCGTCCACACGCTGCCGCCGTCGATCAGCGCGGCTTCCTCGAGCTCGCGCGGCAGCGTCTCGAAGTAGCCGGCCATGACGTAGACGATGATCGGCACGGTGATCACCAGGTGCGTGATGACGAGCGCGGTCAGCGTGTTGTTGAGGCCGAGGAACTGGAACACGGTGAACAGCGGGATCAGGTACGAAAGCGCCGGCGTCATGCGGGCGATCAGGATCAGCACGGTCAGCTTGTGCGCCTGCGCGCGCGCGATGCCGTAGCCGGCGGGCATGCCGACGGCGAGCGCGATCAGCGTCGCGCAGCCCGACACGACGATGCTGTTCCAGAAATACAGCCCCATCGAGTTTTCGGCGAACACCTGGACGAAGTTGCGCGAGCGTCGGCGGGCTCGGAATGAAGACCGGCGGATAGGCGAGGTTGTCGATCTCGTTCTTGAGCGACAGCGACAGCATCCACAGGAACACGAGGATCGCCGGCGAGACGATGACGAGCACCGAGAACCCGAAGCCGATCTTGCGCAGCTTCCGGCGCCAGCGCGCGCTCGTAGCGCCCGGCGCGCGGCGTCGCACGCACGCCAGCTACGTCCATTTGGCCTTCTCCCGGACGTGCAGCAGCAGCAGCGCGAGCGCCAGGATGATCACGAAGAACACGACGACCACCGCCGACGCGTTGCCGATGTTGTAGAACGCGAACGCCTGCAGATACAGGTACAGGTTGATCGTCTCCGACGCCGTGCCCGGGCCGCCCTGGCTGATCACGTAGATCGTGTCGAACGCCTTCAGCGCGTCGATCGTGCGGATCACCGCGGCGACGATCAGGAACGGCGCGACGCAGCGGCAAGCGTGATGTAGCGGAACAGCTGCCATTCGCGTGGCGCCGTCGAGGCGCGCGCTATTCGTACGGCTCGGTCGGCAGCGCGGCGAGCCCGCCGAGCACGATCAGCATGACCAGCGGCGTCCAGTGCCAGATCTCGACCAGCACGAGGCTCGGAATCACCAGCGTCGGCGAGTAGACCCAGAGCGACGGCGGCAGGCCGACCAGCGTCAGCAGGTAGTTGAGCACGCCCTGCTGCGGATGGAACATCATCGTCCACACCAGCGCCACCGCGACCGGCGTGGCCATCATCGGCATGGTGAAGATCGCGCGCAGCATGCCGCGCAACGGAAACTCGCGATGGAAGATCAGCGCGGCGATCGTGCCGAGGATCAGCGGGAAGATCGACCGCCAGCACGGTGAAGTAGAACGTGTGGACGATCGACTCGAGGAAGCGCTGGTTGGTCGCGAGCTGCGTGTAGTTGTCGAAGCCGACGAAATGCGCGACCGAGCCGATCTTCCAGTCGAACGCGCTCATCCAGACCGTGAACAGCCACGGGAAAGATGATGACCGCGCCGACGACGAGCAGCGCCGGCAGGACGAACAGCAGGTAGCGCCGCCGGCGCCGGGCGAGGAAGCCGGGGCGGGTAGCGAGCGTCGGCGCTGCGGCGTTCATCGCCTAAAGCCGATGCGGCCGCCCGCGCCGTCGTTCGAACGGCGCGGGCGTTGGCGGTCAGGCTTTCTCGCTCTTGTCGAGCACCGGCTGGAACTCGGCCGTCGCCTTCTTCAACTCGGCCGCCGGATCGGCGCCGTTGATCATGTTGGTGAGCGCGATGCCGAACATGTCGCGGAACTCGGTCACCGGCGACGATGATCGGCAGGCCCGGCTGCGCGATCTTGGCCGAGCTCAGCATGCATTCGACCCACTCCTTCGGCGCCTTGAAATCGCTCGACGCCTGCGCCGCCGCGTACGCCGAGTGTGCGCACCGGCGCGCCGGCGGCGGCCTGCAGCATGCGCGTCTGGTTGGCCTTGTTCGACGCCCATTGCAGGTAGAACCAGGCCGGGCCCTTCTTCTTGCTGAAGGTCGAGATGCCTTCGCCGTCGCCGAACAGCGCCGAGACCTGCTGCTTCGGACCCGCGGGCATCACGCCGTAGCCGACCTTGCCGACGATGCGCGACTTGGTCGGGTCCTCGAGCGGCTGCGCGAAGCCGATGCCGTCGAGCCACATCGCCGCCTTGCCCTGCAGGAACAGGCTCTGCGACTCGTTCCAGTTGTAGCCGGCGACACCCTGCGGCCCGTACTTGGCGAGCAGCGTCTGGTACATCTTCGCCGCGTCGATCGCCTCGGGCGTGTCGGTCATCAGCTTGCCGTTCTTGTCGATGAAGCCGCCGCCGTAGCCGAGCAGGAAGCTCGTCCACACCGGCACGTTGGCGTTCTTCAGGCCGCGTCCGACGAAGCCGGAGACGCCCTTGCCCGGATCGTTGAGCTTGCGCGGCGGCGTCGATCATCTCGCGCGAACGTCTTCGGGATACGCGACGCCCTTCGCGGCGAACAGCTCCTTGTTGTAATAGACGACCCACGGGTCGAGGTTGAGCGGCAGGCTCATCACGCGCCCGTCGGGCTCGACCGCGTAGTTGAGGCCGCCCTTGCGCGAAATCGGCGAAGTCGAGGTTCGGATCGGCCATCGACTTGTCGTTGATCATCGGCCGCAGATCGGTCAGCCAGTTGTTCTTGGCGAACTGCCGCTTCTGCACGTGATACGAAAGCGCGATCACGTCGAAGCTCGGATTGCCGGAATTGAACTCGATCACGGCCTTCTGCCGCTGCTGCTGCTCGGGGACCATTTCCGAGCCGACCTCGATGCCGGTCAGGTCCTCGAATTCCTTGTGGTACTTGGTGAGCAGGTCGCCGCGCGGGCTCTTGACCAGGAACACCTCGATCTTCTCGCCCTTGAATCGCTTCCAGTCGAACGTGCCTTGCGCCTGCGCGCCGAGCAGCGAGGCGCCGGGCACCGCGCCCAGCGCCGCGGCGCCGGCGCCGGCCTGCAACAGGCGGCGCCGCAAGGCGTCGGTACGATCATCGCGAGTACGGTTGGTCATCGTATTCCTCCTCCGGTGGCGTTATGGCGCAACATGATCGGAGCGTCGCGGCGCCACCACCTTCGCGCCGCGAGCTTCAGCTCAAATCATACCCGACAGCACGGCGCCTAGTGGATGGCGTCGAGCCGCGAAAATACTTCGATCAGCCGCTCGGCGCTGCTGCCCGGCGCGCGCGCCACCTCCAGGATGCGCGCCTCGCGTTCCGCGACTTGCGCGCGCCGCTGCGGGCAGGCCGGCGACCGCCTCCGCGGGCACGACCACCGCGCCGTGGCGGTCGGCATGCACGATATCGCCGGATCGCACCCGCATGCCCAGCACATCGATCTCGCCGCCGAACTCGACCACATGCGCGTAGGCGTGCGACGGTCCGATGCTGCCGGCCAGAAACTGGAATCCGGGCGCCCACTGATCGATGTCGCGCACCGAGCCATTGGTGACGAGTCCGAGCGCACCCAGCCCGCGGTGGATGGCCGACTGCACCTCGCCCCAGAACGCGCCGTAGCCTGCATCGGGACCGTCGAGATCCTCGATCAGCACCAGCGATGGCTTGCGGCCGGCGTCGATGTAGCGATAGTAGTCGTGGCGAAGCTCGAGCAGCTTTTCGGCCGGACAGCGTCGGCGCAACTCGCGCGCGGATCCTGGCCGTCCGCGCGAAGCCGACGACCGGTCGCATCGCCGGAAAGCCGCAATGCGCCGGTCGCGTCGTGTAGCCATGCGCCCGCGTCGCCGGCCGCACGACCTCGAGCGCGTTGCAGATGGTCGGCGTATCGAATGCCGCCAGTGCGGCGATGGCGTCGGAGTCGGACTCGACAGTGCTCACTTGCAAATCTCCTTCAACGTGGCCTAAGCGCCGTCGCGCTCGGGAACGATGCCGGCTGCGGCGACGGCCTGATGGAGCGCGCGCGCATCGGCGGTGGACAGCGGCAGCAACGGAGCGCGCAATGCGCGCCAGCTCTGTTCCCCGCTCAGCTCCGCCTGCAGGGATTTGAGCGCGCCGAAAATCGGAAAACGCATCAGCGCCGCAATGAAGGCTTCGATCAGCGGAAGGTCCGCGCCGGGACTCGAGTCGAGCGAGTGATCATACAGCCGGCGCATCAGGCGCGGATACAGGTTGGCGATGCCGCAGATCGTTCCCGCGCCGCCCAACTTGCGCAGCGCGGGCAGATGCGGCTCGTGGCCGACGAAAATCGACAGCTGGGGCAGGGCAGCAACCAGCGCGCGCGAGTTGTCGAAACTCCCCGAGCTGTCCTTGACTCCGGCGACGATGGCCGGATACGCGGCGGCGAGCCGCGACACCATCGCCACCGAAAGGCCGACGCCGCTGACCTGCGGGATATGGTAGAGATACAGGCGCAGTCGATTGTCGCCGACGCCATCGATCAGCTCGGCGTACGCCGCGTAAATCCCTTCGTCGGTCACGTCCTTGAAAAAGAACGGCGGCAGCGCCAGCGCGCCGGTGCATCCGGCGGCGATCGCGTGGCGTGTGAGTTCGATCGCGTCCGGCAGCGCGGCGCAGCCCGTGGCGGCCAGGATGCGCTGCGGCGCGATACCGGCCGCGATCAGGGCATCGAGTCCCGCACGCCGCTCGGCGACCGAGAACGACTGGCCCTCGCCGGTCGTGCCGAACGGAGCGATGCCGTCGACGCCGGCCGCGAACAGACGCTGCGCGTGGTTTGCGAGCCGCACGGCGTCGAACGCGCCGCGTTCATCGAGCGGGCTTAGCGTCGCGCACCAGAGGCCTTGCAGCGGCGGGTTCGGGTTCATTCGTTCCGAGGGTGTTTTCCGTGTTTTGCGCTTCGGCCCCGATGCGGGCACCATGTCAGTCGCTTTCGCCGCGAGGCGAAAAGCTGGCGCTGCTGACACGGATTCTAACGCGCGAAGGCGACCAACCGGTATTTGCACGATGCGATCTTGCCAGGACACCAGCCAATGAGGACGCCGGCGTGCTCGACGCGGGGCTGAAGGCGCGGTTGCAGGGCAATCCGCTCGGATTCGGCGGCGCGCCGCTGGGCAATCTCTTCCACGCCGTCGCCGAAGACGAAGCGATCGCACTGGTGCGGCACGCGCGCGCATCCGGCGTCGGCTATTTCGATACCGCGCCGCATTACGGCAACGGCCTTTCGGAAGTCCGCATCGGCAAGGCGCTCGGCGGCATCGCGCGAGACGAGTACATCCTCTCGTCGAAGGTCGGAAGACTGCTCGTTCCGGACCGTGCCGCGCCGCGCGAGCAGAACGGCTATGTCGATGTGCTGCCGTACCGGCAACGCTGGGACTATTCCCGCTCCGGGACGCTGCGCTCGATCGACGAGAGCCTGCAGCGCCTCGGCGTTGCGCGGCTCGACATCGTCTACATCCACGACATCGATCGCGATACCCACGGGGCGGCGTACGCGCAGCGCTTCGACGAGGTGCTGAGCGGCGCGATTCCCGCGCTCACCCAATTGCGCGACGGCGGGGTGATCGGCGGCTTCGGCCTCGGCGTCAACGACTGGCGGGTCTGCGTCGACATGCTGTCGCAAGTCGATCTCGACATCGTGTTGCTCGCCGGCCGCTATACGCTGCTCGACCAGAGCGCGCTTTCCGAGCTGTTGCCGGTCTGCGAGCAGCGCGGCGTGGCGCTCGTCATCGGCGGTCCGTACAACTCCGGCATCCTGGCGACCGGCGCGCATCCGGCCGACGGCAGCGCGCCGTATTTCAACTATGCTCCGGCGCCGCCCAATCTTGTCGCGCGCGTCGCCGCGATCGAAGCGGTGTGCGCCGAGTTCGATGTCCCGCTGCGCGCCGCGGCGCTGCAGTTTCCGCGCGCGCATCCGGCCGTCGCCACGCGTCATCCCCGGAGCGCGGACGATTGCCGAATTCGACCAGAATCTCGCACTTGCGACCCGCGCGGTGCCGCCGGCGTTCTGGGAGGCGCTAGCCGATCGCGGCTTGATCGCGCCGGATGCTCCGCTGCCGCAAGGCAAATCGTAATGCGCGTCGACGCGCACCATCATGTCTGGCGTCTCTCGCGCGGCGACTATGGCTGGCTCGAAGCCCACGCCGGCACTGCTGCCGATCTACCGCGATTTCATGCTGCGCGAATTGAGGCCGATGCTGCGCGGCGCCAACGTCGGCGCGACGGTGCTGGTGCAGGCGGCGCCGACGGTGGCCGAGACGCGATTCCTGCTCGAAGTTGCGAACGCAAGCGGCGGGTTGGTGCGGGGCGTCGTCGGCTGGGTCGACCTGGCGGGCGACGACGCCGTCGCGACGCTTGGCGCGCTCGCGGTCGAGCCGCTGCTGAAGGGCGTGCGGCCGATGCTGCAGGACCTGCCCGATCCGTCGTGGATCGCGCGGGCCGACGTGCAGCCTGCGCTGTCTGCCTTGCCGGGGCTCGGTCTGCGCCTCGATGCGCTGGTCACGCCGCGTGAGCTCAAACACTTGCTCGCAACCCTCGAACGCCATCCGGACCTGGCGGTGGTCGTCGATCATTGCGCCAAGCCCGACATCGCGAACGGTGCGTGGCAGCCGTGGGCCGACGACCTTGCGGCGATCGCGCGGCATACGCGGTGCGTGCTGCAAGCTGTCGGGCCTCGTCACTGAAGCCGGACGCGGTTGGAGCGTCGATGCGCTGCGCCGCTACGTCGAGCATGTGCTCGACTGTTTCGGCAGCGGGCGGGTGATCTGGGGCAGCGACTGGCCGGTGCTCACGCTGGCGGCGAGCTACGCCGAATGGGTCGAGGCCGGCGACGAGCTGCTCGCCGGCCTGACGCAAGCCGAGCGCGACGCCATCTACGGCGGCAACGCGCGGCGTTTCTACGATCTGGACTAGAAAATGTGGCGCTGCAGCCCGGCGCGATGCAGGATCGTCGTCGCGATCTCCTCGATCGACCGCGCGGTCGTATCGAGCGTCGCCACCTGTTCCCGCTGCATCAGGACTTCGGCCTCGTGGACCTCGTAGCGGCAATTTTCGAGCGACGCATACTTGCTCGCCGGGCGACGCGCCTCGCGGATCTGCTGCAGCCGCTCGGGGTCGATCGTCAGGCCGAACAGCTTGTCGCGATACGGCAGGATCGACGCCGGCAGCTGCTTGTCGACGAAATCGTCGGGCGTCAGCGGGAAAGTTCGCCGTCAGTATGCCGAACTGCAGCGCGAGGTAGAGCGCGGTGGGCGTCTTGCCGCAGCGCGAGACGCCGATCAGGATCAGCTGCGCCTTGGCCAGATCGCGCGTCGTCGCGCCGTCGTCGTGCGCCTGCGTGAAGTTGATCGCCTCCATGCGCGCGAAATACTCGAGGCTGTTGGCGATGCCGTGCGAGCGCCCGGCCGCATGCGAGGACTTGACGCCGAGCTCGGACTCCAGCGGCGCGATGAAGACCTGGAACAGGTCGAGCACCAGCGCATTGGCGC
The DNA here is from genome assembly GCA_963697485.1 of uncultured beta proteobacterium. Classification (GTDB taxonomy): domain Bacteria; phylum Pseudomonadota; class Gammaproteobacteria; order Burkholderiales; family Casimicrobiaceae; genus PALSA-1003. Next base: position 464,494 of record CAVOOD010000001.1, on the reverse strand, counting down.
GCCCGAGCTGCGCGCTCATCGCTATCGTCGACGATCGAGCTGAACACCAGCGGGCGACGGCCTTCCGCCGCGGCGTTCTCGTCGATCCGGCGCAGGATCTCGTCGATCTTTTCCGGCGTGTCGACGAACGGGATCGTTTGCCGCTGAAAGCTCGAGTCCCTCGAATTGCGACAGCAGACTGTTGCCGAGCATCTCGGCGGTGATGCCGGTCCGGTCCGAAACGAAAAATACCGTACGCCGGTCGGGCATCCCTACCAGTCTTTCCAGACCGGCGTCGAGGCCAGCCGGCAGCGGCGGCATGTCGCCGAGATCGACCCAGCCTTCGCCGGGGCCGTGATAGTCGGAGCCGCTCGAAGCGAGCAGGCCGAACGTCCGCGCGTGGCGCGCGTATTCGGCGGTCTGCTCGAGCGTGTGGCTCGGCGAGACGACCTCGATCGCATCGCCGCCCGCGTCGCGGAACTCGGCGAGCAGCTCGCGCATCGCCTTCGCATCGACCTTGTAGCGCGCCGGATGGGCGAGGACCGCCTGGCCGCCGGCTTCGTGAACCCAGCCGAGCGCCTCGGTCATCGTCGCCCACTCGTGCTCGACGTGGCCGGGCATGCCGCTGACCAGAAAGCGCTTGAAGCATTCCTTGGTCTCGCGCGCGTGGCCGGTCTCGACCAGAAAGCGCGCGAAATGCGTGCGGCTGATCAGTCGCTCGCTGGTGACGTATTTCATCGCGCCTTCGTACGCGCCCGGGATGCCGGCGGCCGCGAGCGAATCGGCGATGCGGCGCGCGCGATGCGAGCGTCCGTCGCGAATCGACGCCAGTCCGGCGAGCAGCGACGCGCAGTCGGGATCGATGCCGAGCGCCACGACGTGCAAGGTGACGTCGCGCCAGCTGACCGAAAGCTCGGCGCCGGGAACGAAGCGCATGCCTGCGCTTTCCGCGGCGGCGCGCGCCTCGGCGAGGCCGCTGACCTCGTCGTGATCGGTCAGCGCCCAGCACGTCGACGCCGCGCTGCGCCGCACGTTGCGCGACGGCAGCGGGCGTCAGCAGCCCGTCGGAGTGTGTCGAATGGCAGTGCAGATCGTAGCGGAGCATCGGTGCGGATCGCGCGGCGCGCGCCGGCAAAACGATGCGCGCCTTGATTGCAAACGCATATTCTAGCAAAATAGCGGGCTTTGCCCGCGCCGCACTCACAGCGCAGCGACACGCTTACGACCCAACGGAATTTTCTTGCTCACCGCGTCCAACATCACGATGCAATTCGGCGCCAAGCCCTTGTTCGAGAACGTCTCGATCAAGTTCGGCGACGGCAATCGCTATGGCCTGATCGGCGCCAACGGTTGCGGCAAATCGACGTTCATGAAGATCCTGGGCGGCGATCTCGAGCCGACCGCGGGCAATGTCGCGCTCGACAGCGGCGAGCGGCTGGGCAAGCTTCGCCAGGACCAGTTCGGCTTCGAAGAGCTCCGCGTGCTCGACGTCGTGCTGATGGGGCACGAGCTCCTGTGGAATACGATGCGGGAGCGCGACGCGATCTACGCCGATCCGGATGCGACCGAGGCCGACTACCTGCACGCCGCCGAGCTGGAGGCGAAGGTCGCCGAGCTGGACGGCTACACGGCCGAGGCGCGCGCCGGCGAATTGCTGCTCGGCGTCGAAGTCGCCGCGCATCTGCACGAGGGTCCGATGGCCGACGTCGCTCCCGGGTACAAGCTGCGCGTGCTGCTGGCGCAGGCGTTGTTCGCCGACCCGGACATCCTGCTGCTCGACGAGCCGACCAACCACCTCGACATCAACACCATCCGCTGGCTCGAGGGCGTGCTGAACGCGCGCTCGTCGACGATGGTCATCATTTCGCACGACCGGCACTTCCTGAACAGCGTCTGCACGCACATGGCGGACCTCGACTACGGAACGATCCGCGTCTATCCGGGCGGCTACGACGACTACATGATCGCGTCGACGCAGGCGCGCGAGCGGCTGCTGTCGCAGAACGCCAAGGCGAAGGACCGGATTGCCGAGCTCGAGGAATTCGTCCGCCGTTTTCGCGCCAACAAGTCCAAGGCGCGCCAGGCGACGTCGCGGGCGCGGGCGATCGAGAAGATCAAGGTCGAGGACATCAAGCCGTCGAGCCGGCAAAACCCGTATATCCGCTTCGATCTCGACGGCAAGGCGCGCCTGCATCGGCAGGCGGTCGAGATGGATGGCGTGGCCAAGTCGTTCGACAAGCCGCTGTTCGAGGACCTGAGCATGCTGCTCGAGGCCGGCCAGCGCCTGGCGATCATCGGACCCAACGGCGCCGGCAAGACGTCGCTGCTGCGCACGCTGGCCGGGGAGCTCGCGCCCGACGACGGGACCGTCAAATGGGCCGAAAAGGCCGCACTCGGGCTACTACCCGCAGGATCAGACCGACGAATTCGACTCCGACCTGACCGTCCTCGACTGGATGCAGCAATGGGCGGGCGCCGATGACGACGACCAGGCGGTGCGCAGCGTCCTGGGCAAGCTGTTGTTTTCCGGCGACGATGCCGCCAAGCCGGTGCGCGTGCTGTCGGGCGGCGAGCGGGGCCGGATGCTGTTCGGCAAGCTGATGCTGCAGCGGCCCAACGTGCTGCTGATGGACGAGCCGACCAACCACATGGACATGGAATCGATCGAGTCGCTGAACCTGGCGCTCGAGCGGTATACCGGCACGCTGATCTTCGTCAGCCACGACCGGCAGTTCGTCTCGTCGCTGGCCACCCAGATCATCGAATTCGCGCCTGGCGGGGTCGTCCACTACCCGGGAAACTACGACGACTACCTGGCGGCGAGGGGCATCGTCTAGGACAACCGCGTTTCCGCCCCGCGGGCTAGCGCGGCGCCGCCGATTGCGCTTGCATTGGCGAGCAATTTGGTCAACAATTCCTACAAATATGCCAATGGTATTGGCGCGATCGTGGTAATCGCGCCGGGCGATTCCTTTGCGACTACGTGAACGGGGTCTTTGTGAAACTGTTCGACCGAGTGCTGAATCCGCGGGAAATCCGGCGCCGCCTTGGCCTTAACCAGGAGCAGTTCTGGACACAGATCGGCGTCACGCAAAGCGGCGGATCCCGCTACGAAAGCGGCCGCGACATGCCGAAGCCGGTCCGCGAGTTGCTTCGTCTTGTCCATGTCGAGCAGATCGACTTGTCGCAGGTCAAGCGCGTCGACTTCGAGATCATCAGCTATCTCAAGGAATCGCACCCCGATCTCTATCGCAGTCTGCGCCGCGCGGTGCGCAGCAAGCACCGGCATCCGGAAGGCGAGCCGGCAATGGTCGACGGCGACAGCGTGATGCGCAGCTATCCCGAAACAGCGGACGAGCCCACCGGCGCCAACTAGCAGCCGCCGCGTTCGTCCCAGCGCGCGGCTGATTCCTCGCAGCCCGTTTTCCCTGCCCGCGGTTCCGGGCCGCGCGCGGTCGCGCATTGCATTGTTTTTTCGTCGATTCGACGGCGCAGGCTAGAATCGCGCAGTGTGAAGCGCCGGCATCGGCTCGCGCGCAACGATCACGGAGACCGCGGAGCATGGCAGAGCAAAAACGGGTGATCTGGTTCGATCGCCTGCGCATGAGCGATGTCGAACAGGTCGGCGGCAAGAACGCTTCGCTCGGCGAAATGATCGGCCAACTCGCGCGCCGAGGGCGTGCGGGTTCCCGGCGGATTCGCGACCACCGCGTCGGCGTTTCGCGAGTTCCTGGCGCAGACCGGCCTTGAGCGAACGGATCGCGAACGCGCTCGCCGGCCTCGACGTCGACGACGTCGACGCAGCTCGCCCAGGTCGGCGCCGAGATCCGCGGCTGGATCGTCGAGGCGCCGCTTCCCGCGGCGCTGAAGACGCGAGATCGAGGCCGCCTACGCAGCGCCTGCGACGCGCGACAATCCGGGCGCGTCGGTCGCCGTCCGCTCGTCGGCCACCGCCGAGGACCTGCCGGACGCGTCGTTCGCCGGCCAGCAGGAAACATTCCTCAATATCAGCGGCTTGGACAATCGTACTTCATGCGATAAGAGAGGTATTCGCCTCGCTCTACAACGATCGCGCCATCGCCTATCGCGTGCACCAGGGCTTCGCCGACGACCGAGGTCGCGTTGTCGGTCGGCGTCCAGCGCATGGTGCGCAGCGACAAGGGCGCCGCCGGCGTGATGTTCACGCTCGACACCGAGTCCGGCTTCGACCAGGTCGTGTTCATCACCGTCGTCGTACGGCCTGGGCGAGACCGTCGTGCAGGGCGCGGTGAATCCCGACGAGTTCTACGTCTACAAGCCGAACCTCGCGGCCGGGCGGCCGGCGATCCTGCGCAAGAGCGTCGGCGACAAGGCGATCAAGATGGTGTTCGCCGACGAGGCAGGCGCCGGCGAGTCGGTGCACGACGGTCGACGTGCCGGCCGGCGAGCGCGCTGCGCTTTTCGATCACCGACGCCGAGGTCGAGGAGCTCGCCCGGCTACGCGCTGGTCATCGAGAAGCACTACGGCAGCGCGATGGACATCGAGTGGGGCCGCGACGGCGTCGACGGCAAGCTCTACATCCTGCAGGCGCGCCCCGAGACGGTGAAGTCGCAGCAGTCGGGCGCCGAGCAATCTGCGCCGCTACCGGCTCGAGTCGAACGTCGAAGGTGCTGGCGAGCGGGCGCGCGATCGGCCAGAAGATCGGGCAGGGCGCGGTGCGGCTGGTCAAGTCGGCGGCCGAGATGGACCGGGTCGCAGGCCGGCGACGTGCTGGTCACCGACATGACCGACCCCGACTGGGAGCCGGTGATGAAGCGCGCCGCGGCGATCGTCACCAATCGCGGCGGACGCACCTGCCACGCGGCGATCATCGCGCGCGAGCTCGGCATTCCGGCGGTCGTCGGCTGCGGCGATGCGACGCAGGTGCTGTCCGACGGGCAGCAGGTGACCGTGTCGTGCGCCGAAGGCGACACCGGCCACGTCTACGACGGGCTGCTCGAAGATCGACGTCGTCGACGTCGCGCTCGACCGCATGCCGCCGTCGCCGACCAAGATCATGATGAACGTCGGCAATCCGGAGCTCGCGTTCGAGTTCAGCCGGCTGCCGAACGAAGGCGTGGGCCTCGCGCGCCTCGAGTTCATCATCAACAAGCAACGTCGGCGTTCATCCCGAAGGCGCTGATCGAGTTCGACGCGCAGCCGCCGGAGCTCAAGGCGCAGATCGCCGAGCGCATCGCCGGCTACGAGAGCCCGACCGAGTTCTACGTCGCCAAGATCGTCGAAGGCGTGGCCACGATCGCGGCGGCGTTCGCGCCGAAGAAGGTCATCGTGCGGCTGTCCGACTTCAAGTCCAACGAATACTCGAACCTGCATCGGCGGCGCGCGCTACGAGCCGCACGAGGAAAATCCGATGCTCGGCTTTCGCGGCGCGTCGCGCTACATCGCGCCGGAGTTCTACGATTGCTTCGAGCTCGAATGCCGGGCGATGAAGCGCGTGCGCGACGACATGGGCCTCACCAACGTCGAGGTGATGATTCCGTTCGTGCGCACGCTCGGCGAGGCGGAGCAGGTGATCGCGCTGCTGGCGAAGAACGGCCTCGAGCGCGGCGAGAACGGATTGCGCGTCATCATGATGTGCGAGATCCCGTCGAACGCGATTCTGGCCGACCAGTTTCTCGAGCACTTCGACGGCTTCTCGATCGGCTCGAACGACATGACGCAGCTGACGCTCGGCGTCGACCGCGACTCCGGCGGCGCGATCGCGGCGACCTTCGACGAGCGCGACGACGCGGTCAAGGCGATGCTGTCGATGGCGATCGAGGCGTGCCGCAAGGCGGGCAAGTACGCCGGCATCTGCGGGCAGGGCCCGTCCGATCATCCCGATCTCGCGCAGTGGCTGGTCGAGCAGAAGATCGAAAGCATGTCGCTCAATCCGGACACCGTCGTCGAGACCTGGCTCGCGCTGGCCAAGAAGGCGCGCTGAAGCGGTGTTCGTCGCGAAGTCGAGCGCGACGCACAGTCCGACGCGAGCGCGGTCGGTCATCGGCCGTTCGGACGATTGACCGCATCGCGTGCTCGACGCGCCCAATCGACGCGTGAAATCGACGCCGGTCCTGCGCGTCGCGCTTCGACCGTCGCGGATTGCCGTCGGCTTGCTCGCTGCGGCGACGATCGCGACCGCGGCGATGCTGGCGCTGCTGCCCGGAGAGCCTTGGCTGCGCGCCGCCGGTGTCCTGGTCGCGGGCGCCTGCGGCATCCGTGCGCTCCGGATCGTGGCGACGCCGATCGGCACGCGCGACTCGATCGCGGCGATCGAGCTTGGCGCCGACCGCCGCATGCGTGATCGCCGATCGATCGGGCCGGCGCATCGAAGCGATGCGTCCAGCCGGAAAGCTACGTCGGTGCGCTGCTGACGACGCTGGTGTTGCGGCCCGAAGGCGCGCGGCGCTCGCGCGCGCTGGCGATCTGGCCGGACATGATGCCGGCGCGATGACTTCAGGCGCCTGCGCGTGCTGCTGCGGCACGGCGATTCGCGGAAGCGACCAGCGCATGACGCGACGACGCTAGGCCGGCGCGCCGCGCAACCACGCCTGGCCGTCGATGACCTTGCCGCTTTCGGCTTTCGGCTGGCCGGCGAGCAAGTGCAGATACAGCGGCACGAAGACTTCCGGCGGCGGCAGGCGCGTGATGTCGTCGCCCGGATGCGTCTGCGCGCGCAGCGGCGAGCGCATCGGCCCGGGCACGATGCCGTTGACGCGCAGATTCGGCGCGTTTTCCCATTCGTCGGCGAGGATCGCGAGCAGCGCCGACAAGCCTGCCTTGGCGACCGCGTAGGCGCCCCAGTACGCCTTCGGATCCTCGCCCGCGCGTGTCGAGCGTGAAGACGACGCTGCGCGTCGGGCGCGGCGCGCAGCAGCGGCAGCAGCGCGCGCGTCAGGCCGAACGGCGCGAGCAGATCGACCCGCAGCGTCGCGAGCCACGCATCGAAGGCCTGATGCTCGATCGGACCGAGCGAGCCGAGCTGCACGGCGGTGTGCACGATCGCGTCGATCCGCCCGTGCTGCGCCTGCAGCGCGCTCGCGACGTTGGCGAAGTCCTCGGCGCGCGCCGTCGCGAGGTCGAGCGGCAGGATCGTCGGCTCCGGGTATCCGGCGTTGACGATCTCGTCGTAGAGCGCTTCGAGCTTGCGCACGACGCGTCCGTGCAGCACGACGGTCGCGCCCTGCGCCGCGCAGGCGAGCGAGAGCACTCGTCCCAGCCCGCCGCTCGCGCCGGTGACGAGCGCCACCCGGCCGTCGAGCAGTCGGCGGGGCGCGTAATCGAGGGAAGGTAGCGGCATCGAAGCGGCGCGTGCGGGGCGCGCCGATAATAGCCGAAAACGGCCGCAGCGGCTGCCGAATGACGACGCCGCCGACAAGCGACGGCAGGGCGCTGCGCGTTTGCAAAACGCGGTACCGGCCCTTATAATTCGCGGTTCGCTGTGGGGCTATAGCTCAGCTGGGAGAGCGCTTGCATGGCATGCAAGAGGTCAGCGGTTCGATCCCGCTTAGCTCCACCACCAGCCCTGCGCAACATCCGCCTCGTCCCCATCGTCTAGAGGCCTAGGACATCGCCCTTTCACGGCGGTAACGCGGGGTTCGAATCCCCGTGGGGACGCCAAATAATCAAGATGTTACTAGCGACAAAGCAGCACGGTCGCGACCATACGAAAGTTATACGAAAGTCGGATTTAGTTCTGACGCTGGCCCATATCGCGGCTCGGATGGAGGGGCAATGATCTGCGTACCGTTCGTGCCGGATTGGGTGACTTGGGAGAACGTAAAGGCTTTCGGCAACTCCAATTTCTTCGTCGCTCTGGTCGCCTCTGCGGCGGGCGCATTCGCGGGTGCCTATACGGCGCAACGAATCGCAGAGCGAAGCAAGGTTCGCGACGAACTCGTGAAAGAGATAAGGCATACCAACGCGGCCATCATGCTGTCTTTCAACATTTGCAATTCAATGCTCGCGCTGAAGAAGCAGCACGTAAAGCGGCTGAAAGAGACATTTGATTCCTCGAAAAACGAGGCCCTCGCTTACCTGCGTGACAAGAACAGACCGGCAAATATGGCGTTCGCGTTCAAGGCCGACCTGGGATCGTTGCCAACCCCATCGCGCCAGCCAACTGACGCTTTGCAGCGACAAGTATTCGACAACCTTTCTGCGGGCGGAAGGCCACTAAGCCTTGTTACTGCCTTGATCGATGTTGTTGGACTGCTGAGCGGGGTGATTGAAAAGAGAAATCAACTTATCGAGCGGTTTAGGGCAACCTCGGCAGAGACCAACCCAGACTTTCCCTCGCTTTATTTTGGCCTTCCGTATGGCGGTGGCAACGTCAATCTGGAATACGCAACCTCAGTTGATGCCATATACAGCTACACCGATGATGCGATCTTCTTTAGCCATCTTCTCTGCCAAGACCTGAACGAGCATGGCAATCTTGTTCTTGCGACGCTCAAAAAACGGTTTCGGGGCGCGACTCCCAAGGTAAACAAGGGTGACTTTGCAAAGTCATTTGAGGCTGGCCTTATGCCGCCGGCTGAGGCTTACGCCGACTGGACAGACGCGTTCGTGAAAGCCTAGTCCGCGCTGTCTTGTGGGCGATCTGCGCAGGCAATACAACCCATCGTACTAGCGCCGGGCGTCTCGCGCCTTCACAATCGGCGAATGGCCGAAAACATCCTGCCGCACGTGGGAGGCGAGCACCTTGCTGCGGCACTGAAACTTTTGCCCGACCCGACCGTGTGTACCGATGCTACTCGCAGCGTCGACTACGAAATCATGCCCTTCGGAGTAGTGCGGATCACTTGCGAGCGCAAGACGAGTAAGCACGGCAGGTTTCGACAATGGTTCTGGACACCCTGCGGCGCTGAAGTCGTCAACCAGGGGCTCCGCACAAATTATCTGGACACCTCGGCACTAGTCCGCCTGCTCGTCGACGAACCCGGAAGCGAAGCGCTGCGGAGCTACTATGATCGCCACTCCGTGTTTGCGGTCACGGGCATTTGCTTTGCGGAGTGCTTGGGGGTGTTGAAGACAAAACGCAGGCACAAACTTTTGGATGATGAGCAGTATTTTTCTGCGGGCGACGACTTGATAGCCCGAATCCGCGATGGCTCGATCTTTATTGATGACAGTACGGTCAGAGAGCGTGAGCTTTTCGACAAAGCCGAGCGTTTTGCCAAATTGCACAAAATCGATCTCGCTGACGCCTACCAACTTATCGCTTTGCAACATGGCCCGTTTTCGTCAATGGCCGCGCACGTTCGGCTATTGCTCATAACTGCTGACAAGGATTTGGCCGGCGCTACGAGATCGGAAGGTTTACTCGCATGGTACTGCCTTGGCGAGCCGGCACCGTCGTAGGAGTCGCGGAGTGCAGCACGCGTCGCCGTCGTCGCGTGTTCCGATCCGCGTCGCTCGGCAAAGGGGAACCGAGCCGGGCGCACGGTAAGGAGGAAGACCGCGCGCGCAAAAGTCGCCGGCCGCGATTGCCCGCCGGCTCTGCCGCTGCGTCAAGCGACAGCGAAAACAACCGCGCTCAAACCCCGTTAGGTTAGAAAACGCGACGGTTGCCGTGATCGATTATCGGGCCTGTTTGCGGCCCACGTGGACGCGGCATGTCCGGCCGCATTACGCCGGGCGTCGGTGGACCGGGTGTATCAACTTGAAACGGCCGCGACGGCGGCGTTACTTGTGCCGGCGGCGCATCGGGTATGAATTCTGACTTACGCATCTATTTCGCCTTTCAAGCGATAGCTATAATTGTGATTTGCAGCACGGAGAAGACTCGATGAGTGTCGAATGGCAGGGTGATCACAGACTACTCGGAGACGACGTGAAACGGGACTTCGAGCGCGAGCTGACGCGTCTCGGGCTCGACCCGGGCAAGTTCCTGGTAGAGGTGCGACGTGAGTCTGACTTGCCGGCGGCAAGCGGACGCGATGCGATACGCTACGACGTCTACATCTCCGACTTGGAGAACCCGGATCGGGATACGTTGACGCTGCATGGCGGGCCCGGCGAGAACTGGATCGCGCAGTTCGCCCAAGCTCGTCGCCGGTAATCCGCCACCGGCCCGTGCACCGGCGGGCAGCCCAGCTCAGTACAGCGGCGCTCAAGCGCAGCACAAACCGCCCAGCGGGTAATGAGTTGGTGCCGCGACGAAACTGTGCAACCGGGGTTCTTAGAACGTCATCTCGACACGAAACTGGAACGCCCAAGCGTTGGGAATTGCGGTCGTCGTGTTAGGCGTGATCACGTATTGCAGGTCGGGCTGCAACGCCAGCCAGGAGTTGACCTGGATCAGGTAGGTGAGCTCGATCGTCTTTTCGGCGCTGGTAACCGCCAGTCCTTGCATGCGCTGAGCGGTCATGTAATGCGATCCGTTGCGCGCATACGCGAGACCGAGTCCGAGCTGATCGTCCGGTCGGCCTTCGACTACGCCGGTCGCGCTCAAACCTGCGCCAAGGTAGGCACCGAACCGGTTGACGCGGTAATCGCCCAGGCCGGCCTGCACAAAGCCGCTTAGCTTGCGGTCCGGTCGATCGGGATCCTTGTAGAGCAAATGATCGACAAGCGCGTAAAACCCGCCGCTTCCGCGATGCTGGATCGGCTGCCCGTCGGGTTGCGTTTCTGAAAGATCGTCGAAGGTCGCCGTGTAGTACCAGCTGCCGATCGCAACTTTGTCGTCGTAGTCGGCGACCATCGGCTGTCTTCCTATGCGCATCCGGCCACTCGACGGACGCGTCCGAAGCTTGGCGCGATCGACGAAGGCTACTTCGGCGACGATAAGCGCACCATCTCCGCGCTCGAAAATGCCATGGCTGCCATCGGGCCGGTCGACCGGAACACCGTCGAGCACCGCGAGGCGGACGACTGTACCTTCCGCAGGGCTGAAGGCGACGCGCATGCCGACAGAAACGCTGGGAAAGATCGACGGCCCGGCGATGCCGCTCTGCCCGAACTCGGGGCCGATGCCGAACGAGCTGTTGACGAACAATCCGGCCGACTGCAGGCGATAGAACTCGCTGTTGAGGTCGTACAGACCGCCGAGCACGGAGACCCGGTTGTCCAGAAAGCTCTTCTGAACCCACGCCTCGTAGAGCTTCACCGCGTTGGGCGCGGAGATGCTGCTCACACCCTGCGCGTCGCCGACGAAGCTGCTCGGCGATCCGCCCTGGAGCCAGAGTGCATCGAGATAAGCGGTGGTGTCGGGCCATCCGAACAGGGCTGCGCCGTCGACATTGAGTTGCAGATTGAGGTTGCTGGTGTACGTCCCGCCGCGACGCACACCGCCGCCCAGGTTGACGAACGCCGCGCCGACATAGGTCAGTCCCGGCTTGAATGCGGTCGACGTGCCGCTGTTGTTCGCTGTCGAGGGCTCGTCGGCGATCGCAGATCCGCAGCAGGCGAATCCGACAAAGGCCGCGGCACAAAGCATCCGAACTGTGGCCGCCGTCACGCGACGCCGCCTTTACTCGAAATACGCCTTGCGCACGTACTGGTCGAGCATCCGCTCGGTGTTGAAGAACGAGCCGTTGAGTGCAATCGCATGCCGCATGACGTCGATGTAGCGATCGCGCTCGGCATAGAACATCGGCAGGATCACGTGCTCCAGCTTGCCGTAGAGTGAGGCGGCGTCGGCAGACCGGTCGTCATCGGTGTCCACGCCGTTGTCAGTGCCGATGGCCCAGCCGGTAACGCCTTCGACGCAACCCTCGACCCACCAGCCATCAAGGATCGACAGCGACGGCACCCCATTGATCGCGGCCTTCATGCCGCTGGTGCCCGATGCTTCCAGCGGCGGTTGTGGCGTGTTGAGCCATAGGTCCGCGCCGGCGGTGAGCAGGCGCGCAAGCCGCATGTTGTACTCCTCGAGATAGACGAGTCTGATCTTCGTCCCAAGCGCCGCCTTGATTTCGAAGATACGGCGAATCAGCGCCTTGCCGGGGTCATCGTTAGGATGCGCCTTGCCGCCGAAGACGAGCTGGAATGCGCCGGCGCGGGCGTGGATCTCCTCGAGCCGGGCAAGATCGTTGAAGACCAGATCGGCGCGCTTCCAGACGGTGGCCCGGCGCGCGAAGCCGATGGTGAAGACGTCCGGATCCATGTCCGCGCCAGTCGTCTCGTTGACGTGCTTGATCAGCTCGGCTTTGGCGCTCAGGTGCGCGTTCCAGATTTCGGACTTGGAGATGCCCAGCACGTGGCGCAGGCTGGCATTGTCCTGTCGCCAATCGGGAATGTGATGGTCGAGCAGGGCCTGCAGCGGCGGCGCGGCCCAGGTGGCGGCGTGCACGCCGTTGGTGATCGAATCGATCTTGTGCTTTGCGAACATCGTCCGGGCGACCTCGCCGTGCCTCTTCGCCACGCCGTTCACATAGTGGCTGTGGTCGAGCGCGAGATACGTCATGTTCAGCACATCGTTCAGGCAAAACTCCCGCGCGCGCTCGTCGAACGCATGGTTGTAGTCGGTGATGATGCTCGCGACCAACGGCAGCGGGAATTGGTCGTGTCCGGCGGCCACTGGCGTATGCGTGGTGAACACGCACAGAGGCTTGATCGCCTGCACAGCCTCGCGGCTGATCGTTTTCTCGCCTCGCTCGCGCGACTTCTCGAAGGCGAGCTCGACGGTGAGCAGCGCCGCGTGGCCTTCGTTCATGTGAAAGCGTCGGAGATTGCGGTAGCCGAGCGCACGCAACATGCGGACGCCGCCGATGCCGAGGATCACTTCCTGGCACAGGCGGTAGCGTGTGTCGCCGCCATAGAGGTGGTCGGTCAGGCGGCGATCTTCAGGTGCATTCGCCGGCAGGTCTGCGTCGAGCAGCAGGACCGGAACGATGTGACCCGAGATGCCGCGCACGTCGTACCGCCAAGCGCGAAGCTTGACGCTGCGATGCTCAATCTCGACGCTGACCCTCGGCGAAAGCTCGGCCAGCGTCTCGGAGACCGGCCAGTCGAGTTGCTCCTCGGTCTGATTGCCGCGCTCGTCCAGCTTCTGCCGGAAATAACCTTTGCGATGCAGCAAAGACACGGCCACAAGCGGCAGCGCAACGTCGGCCGCGGAGCGCAGGGTATCGCCGGCCAGAACGCCAAGGCCACCGGAATAGGTCGGAATCGAGTCTTCGAGGCCCACTTCCATCGAGAAGTAGGCCACGGTGACCTGCGCCTCGACAGAGGAATCGTCGGTAGGAGAAACTGTAGCCATTCCACTTTCGTCGCGGCGCGCTATCGCAGCCGGGAACATTCGGGGTCGAAACCTTCATCGACCCCGCTGATTGGTGACCGCCAGGATTTCTTGACCGCGTACGAGCGATATGCCGACTTGCGGCGCATAGGTTATCAAGAAAACCCTCCGGTACCAAGCGCCCATGCGCGGTTCGCCGTTCGAGGCCCGGCGTGCTGCGAGCGCATTCAATGCTCGCGATCCGGCACTCTCGGTGGCGCCGTTCGCGCGAGCCGCGAGTGATTTGTCGGACGCAGCTCTTCAAGGTGGGTGCGAAGGTACTCGAGCAAATGCCGCCGTTTCTCGACACTCCGATGTCCTTCATGCGGGCGCACCTGCGCGTCACCGAACATCCGTGGCGCCACTTCATCGACCCGCTCATAAATCGACCGCCAGGATTTCTTCACCGCGTCAAGCGACACGCCGAGTTGCGCGGCAATCTCCGCGTCGGTTTCATTCAGCATTGCTCGCTCCAGAACGCGCTGAGCGGCCCCGCTGAAGTGGAATCGCGGGGGCAGCGAATGAAAGAAGTAAGAAAGCGGATTGACGGCGGCAGGTGCAATTTCCTCCTTGCGAAGCCCGAACAAATAGGGATGGTCTGAGGGAAGGGGCACGGTCCCGTCCCGCGTAAACTGTGCACCAAAATCGCGAATCAGGCGCAACCCCCCGGCTTCGAGATACTGGGCATGTCTCGCACCGTAGACCTCCTGCACCAGCGCGTTAATCCGGTAGCCCGCGAAGAAAAAGAAGAACGCGGTATTGGCGACTTGAAGCACTTGTCGCGTGCGAGGATGCTGGAGATCGGGGTTGCGCAGGCAAAAGTGCAGGCAGACGAGGTTGAGGCCGGCCCCGGAATTCTTGTCGCGTATCGCAGATGCCGACAGGATCGGAGAGTCCCCCGCGAGCACTCGTTCATAGACGATGGCGGAAAGGTAGGGAGACGGCGCGGCGAGAAAATTGGCGAGGAACGCGTCATTGACAAAAACACAGGCAGCAAACGCTTCGATGCCTTCGGGATGCCGCTTCTCCGGATCTTCGATGACGGTAAGGCTCGCAGGGGTCTCGTCCAACAGTGTTTTCCACAGTTGGGGGACCCGCTCTTGGAGCAGACGGTTCGTGCGAAACCCAGGTCCGACCAAATCCAGGCAGGTCGGAAGATCCGCCGTGGTCGCAAAACGGTATCGCATACCTCTCCCTTGGCGCGGCGGAGTCACCTCCACTCCCCTTTTAGGGGATTGTCGCCGCGTGCGCGCATAGGTTATCAAGAAAAACCACCGGTACCTAGGGCCTACGGCCGGTAGGGTCGCGACGGCGGCGCGCAGACCACGGCGCTGAAACGGCGCGACACAGAAAAGACGGGCGCGGGGGAGATTCATGAATTCGTATGGCGACAGCGCCCGTCTGGCGCTCGCGCGAGTTTTGTCGTCGCTGCGCCGCGTCGTCATTCCAGCGCTGTGCGTCCTGTGCGGTCTGTCAGCATTCGACGCGCAGGCCGCCGAACACCGGTTCGAACTCCTCGTCGACACCGACAACAATGTGGCGACCGGCTGTACGGTCGCGACCGGTGCGGGGCCGAGAAGCGGGATCGAGCAGGTGTGGACGACGGTGGTCACCACGTCGCCGTCCAGCGCCACCGTGAGCCGAATCGAGCGCCAGGATTGCGTAGCCGGGGTCCTGGGCCCATCGAGCACGTTCGCCATCGCGGGGTGGCCGGTTGGCCTCGGCAACGGCTCGCAGGGCACCGCCGCGATCGAAACCTTCATCCCGTTGTCGTCGCTACCCGCGGGCGGGACGCTGAAGGTACTGGTCGCCAGTACCAACGCGACCGGCGGACAGGACACGACGGCGGCGTTCACGATCGTTTTGCAGAGCAGCGCTCCGCCACCGTCCGCCGCGGCGCAGGCCATTCCGTTGTCGGGTTGGCTCGTCGTACCGCTCGGCCTGATGCTGTTCGCGACGGTCGCGTGGTACCGGAGGAAATTGCCCGGCAACGGGTTGCTGGTTCTTTGCGTGCTCCTGATCGCGACGTCGGGCCTGGTGTGGGCGGCGAAGGTCAGTCTCGACGGCAACGTTGGCGATTGGAACGGTGTTTCGTCGGTCGCGGGCAACCCAAAAGGGTCGGCGCCGGTCGACGCCAACATCGTGAAGGTGTTCTATCAGTCCGACGCGACCAATCTGTATTTCCGGATCGACGCCGACGTGCGTCCGGATGCCGCGGCCAACCAGGCGCCGACCGTATCCGCCGGCGCTGACCAAACGATTACGCTTCCGGCATCGGCGCAGCTTGGCGGCAGCGCATCGGACGATGGGCTCCCGAACCCGCCCGGCGCGCTGACGACGACCTGGAGCAAGGTCAGCGGCCCGGGCGCGGTGACATTCGCCGACTCGCATGCCCTCGCCACTGCGGCGACTTTTTCGCAAAGCGGCGCCTACGTAGTGCGACTGACCGCCGACGACGGGTCGCTGAGTGCTGGCGACGATTTGACGCTCACCGTCAACGACGCGGCCAATCAAAATCCGGTGGCCCAGCCCGACGCGACGTCGACCTTCCCGGGCGTTGCCGCGCACGTGAACGTGTCGAGCAACGACAGCGACCCGAACGGGGACAGTCTGACGGTAACCGGTTTTACCCAGGGGGCGCACGGGACCGTGTCGTGTCTGCCCAACGGGGACTGCACCTACACGCCCGACACCGGTTTCAGCGGTCCCGATTCGTTCACCTACACGGTAAGCGATGGCCATGGCGGGGAGGCGATCGGAACGGTGAACGTCAGCGTCAGCGCCGCGGATAACACGGTTAACGCCCCGCCGCTCAAGCACGGCGTAGCCACGATCGTCGGGCGGGCCAGCGCATTTCTGTACTCCGGGGCGAATCCGCTCCAGACGGGCGTCGCGGCAGGTGCGATCGAGGACAGGCGTGCGGCGGTGCTGCGAGGCAAGGTAACCACTCGCGACGGCAGCCTGCTGCCGGGGGTCGTTGTAAGCATCGTAGGTCACCCGGAACTCGGTCAGACCACGACGCGAGTCAACGGCTTTTTCGATATGGCGGTCAATGGCGGCGGCCCGCTGACGATCAACTACTCCGCAGCCGGGTTCCTCCCGCTGCAGAAGCAGGTCAACGTGCCCTGGCAGGATTACGTTGCGGTGCCCACGATCGCGCTGATCCCGCTTGATGCGCGCGTCACGGCGATCGCGGCGGGCGCACTGGTCGCGCAAGTGCATCAGGGCAGCACGATGACCGACAGCGACGGCAGTCGCCGCGTGATCGTGGTGTTCCCCGCCGGGACGGCGGCAACGATGACGCTGCCCAACGGTTCGACACAGCCTTTGACCACGATGCACGTTCGCGCGACCGAGTACACCGTCGGTCCGAACGGTCCGGTCGCGATGCCCGCCAACCTGCCGGGTCTCAGCGGATATACCTATTGCGTCGAGCTTTCCGTCGATGAGGCGATCGCGCGCGGGCGCCGTCGGGGTGATCTTCAGTCAGCCGGTCGTCACTTACGTGGAGAATTTCCTCAACTTTCCCGTCGGGACCGATGTCCCGGTCGGCATCTACGATCGGTCGAAAGCTGCTCTGGGTACCGTCCGCGAACGGGCGCATCGTGAAGATAGTCGGCATCACCGGTGGAGCGGCCGACGTCGACACCGACGGCGACGGTGTCGCCGACAACGGGCTGGGCATCACCACAGACGAACGCAAGGCTCTGACGGCGGCGTATCCGGCCGGCCAAGCGCTGTGGCGTGTAGCCGTTCTCCATTTTTCGCCCGAGGACAGCAACTGGCCGTATTCGATCCCGACCGATGCGACCTCGCCCGGGGACAACGGCGCCGGACCCGATCCGAACGACCCGCTGCAGGATCCGCAGTGCAGCGGCGGCAGCATCGTCGAGTGCGAGAACCAGGTGCTCGGCGAAGCGGTGCCCATCGTCGGGACGCCGTACAGTTTGAACTACCGGAGCGACCGGGTTCCCGGGCTGGTCGCAAGCCGAAACATCCGTTTGAGCGGCGCGTCGGTCCCCGCAAGCCTTGCCTCGATCGATCTGCATGTGGCGGTTGCGGGACAAACATTCGATCAGACGTTCCCTGCCGCCGCCAATCAGCAGATGACGTTCGTCTGGGACCGGCGCGATGCGTACGGCCGCGAGGTCGTGGGCGGGCAGACGCTCAGCGTCAAGATCGACTACAACTATCCGACGACGTACAAGGAGCCCGGTCCCTTTCCGGCGGGATTCAACAGCGTCGGACTGGTTTCCCTCAATGCGAATCCGACGCGGCAGCAGATCAATCTCTCACAGTCGTTCACGACCACGATCGGCGAAGGTCTGACCGACGCGCGCACGATCGGCCTCGGTGGCTGGACGCTCAGTGCCCATAATGTCTACGACCCGAACGCCCGCGTCGCGCACCTGGGCAGCGGCTCGCGACGGCGCGCAGGATCGCTGGCGCGAACGCTGACCACCGTCCCGGTCCCGGGCCAGACTGTCCTGTTCGACGTCGAAATCGCTCCCGACGGCTCGCAACTCGTGGCGCTCCCGCACGGCGACCAGATCATCCGCGTAGCGACCAACGGCACAGTCGGCGTCGTGGCCGGCAACGGCACTGAAGGCTTCAGCGGCGACGGCGGACCGGCGACGCAGGCGATGCTGGGCGATCCGACCGGCATCGCGTTGGCGCCGGACGGCAGCCTCTACATTGCCGAGCAGGCCAACTTCAGGGTGCGCAAAGTCTCGCCCGCCGGAATCATCTCCACCGTCGTCGGAACCGGGATAGCCGGCTTCGGCGGTGACGGCGGACCGGCTACGCAGGCGCAATTGGCGTTTGCCGAGCGAATCGCCGTGGGCGCCGATTCGACGCTATATATCCTCGACGGCCAGAGAGTCCGCCGCGTAAATACCGACGGCATCATCAACACGATCGCCGGAACCGGAGTTGTCGGCTTCTCCGGCGACGGTGGCGCTGCGACGGCGGCGACGCTCAACGCCTCCTCACTGGTTGCGGCGCCGGACGGCGGCGTCTTCATCGCCGACTTCGGCAACAACCGCGTGCGCCACGTGGGGCCGGATGGGATCATCGACACCGTTGCCGAATACGTCTCGGAGGTCGGCAGACCGGTGTCGATCCGCCCACTGCGCGACGGTAGCCTGCTGATCGCGCTTGAGTTCGGCAGCGCGAGCACGCCCCGCGTTGACCTGCTCAAGCCCGACGGCACGATCGTCACTGTGGCTGGCGGCGGCCCCAGCCCGATCCAGGATGGCGTCCCAGCGAACCAGGTGGCATTAGCCGCGATCCGCGCCACCGCCGTCGCCCCCGACGGCGCCGTTTTCATAGCGCCCGGCGACGGCACCAGCCGCTTGCTCCGCATCGGTCCGGCGTTGCCCGGGTTCGACGGTACCGAGACTTTGATTGCGAACGCCAAAGGCTCCGAGCTTTACGTATTCGACGCCGAGGGCAAGCACCTGCGTACGGTGCACGCGCTGACAGGCGCCACGCTGCTGGAGTTCGGCTACGACACCGCCGGCCGGCTGACGCAGGTGATCGAGAAGACCGGCGGCACCGACAATGTGACGACCATCCAGCACGATGCGTCCGGCTCCCCGACGGCCATCGTGAGTCCGTTCGGCCAGATCACAACGCTCGCCGTGGACAGCAACGGTTTCCTGAACAGTGTCAGCAATCCCGCCGGAGAGGCCGTGCAGATGACCTCGGATGCTGGTGGACTGTTATCGACCTACACCGATCGGCGAGGCAAGATCAGCGGCTTCCAATACGATGCGGATGGCCGCCTTTTGCGCGATGCCGATCCTGTCGGTGGCAGCCAGAATCTCTCGCGCGAAACCGCCGGAAACCAATTTACCGTCACGCGCACGACCGCGCTGGGTCGCGTCACGACATATGCGACCGAGCATTTGCCCGCAAACAGACAACTGCGCACGATCACCGCGCCCGATGGCACCCAGGCCAAGACCGACGAGGTCATCGACGCCGGGACCACTCACGCGTCGACGACTGACGGCACGATCTCGGATAGCTCGCTTGGACCCGACCCGCGCTTCGGAATGGAATCGGCGATCGTCAAATCCGTAAGCCTCCATTTCCCGAGCGGACTCCAGCTGAGCGTTACCGGAGACCAGAGCGTCGTGTTGAGCAATCCTACGGACCCGTTCAGCCTGACCAGCCTCACTAATACGTCGACCTTCGATGGCCGCACGAGCACCAGCCGGTACACAGCTGCCACCAGGACTCTCGTGACCACGACGCCTACGGGACGAACCTTTACGCGGACCATCGATGCCCTTGGCCGCCTGCTATCGAGCCAGGCTTCGGGGCTGAACGCGCAAACGTATGCCTACGACAGTCGCGGACAGCTGGTCAGCATCGTTCACGGAAGCGGTCCCGGGGCGAGGACCATGGCCTTGAGTTACAACGCGCAGGGCTTCCCGCAGGCGATCACCGATCCTCTAGGTAGGGTCGCGCAATTCGCCTACGACGCGGCAGGACGCATCACCGGCAAGACCTTGCCGAACGGACAGGTCGTCAGCTTCGAGTACGACGCCGGCGGGAACGTCGTCGGATTGACACCGCCCGGCCGCCCCACGCATCGCTTCGCCTACTCCGACCGTAACGAGCTGACGATCGACACACCGCCGACAGTGCCGGGTTCCGGCGCCACAGCCTATAGCCACGATCTCGACCGGGAACTCTCCGCCGTTGCCCGCCCCGACGGGCGCTCGATCGCGTTCGATTACGACGCAGGCGGACGGCTGGCGGCGCGTCGTCTGATCACCGGCAACGTCACCACGGGTACTGAGACGCTGAGCTACGACGGTTCCGGGCGCGTCTTTGCATTCGCTGCGGTGAGCGGAGTGACCACGAGCTACACGTATGACGGATCGCTGCTGAGCCGGGAGGCCTGGTCCGGTGCGATCACCGGCAATGTCGCACGAAGTTACGACACCAGCCTCAGGCTGGCGAGCTATTCGATCAATGGGACGACGCCGATCGCCTTTGGCTACGACGGTGACGGCCTGTTGACGAGCGCAGGCGATCTCACGATCACGCGCGATGCGCAGCATGGCCTGCCGACGGCGAATGCGCTCGACAGCACCGGCACCACGATGGCTTACAGCGGCTTCGGGGAAATTACGAGCTTTGTCGCCACGGCCGGGGGCAACCCATTCTTCAGCGCGGCGATTTCGCGCGATGCGCTCGGGCGCATCTCCCAGAAGGCGGAGACGATCGGCGGCGTAACCGACGTGTATGTGTACAGTTACGACACCGTCGGGCAGCTCATCGGCGTCACCAAGAACAACGCGGCGATAGAAAGCTACGCTTACGACGGCAACGGCAATCGCACCAGCGCCACAGTGGCGGGAACCCTGGTAGCCGCGAGCTATGACGATCAGGATCGACTGGTGCAGTACGGCACGGCGACGCGCGCCTACGACGGCGCAGGAGACCTCGTGTCCGCTACCGACGGCTCCCAGGCCACCAGTTATCAATACGATCAGCTCGGCAACCTGCTCGGCATCACGCTGCCGTCGGGCACTACGATCACTTATGTCGTCGATGCGAAGGGGCGCCGCCTCGGCAAGAAAGTCAACGGCACGCTGGTCAAGGCTTTTCTCTACGCCAACCAGCTACTGCCTGTGGCGGAGCTCGACGGAACGGGCGCAGTAGTCAGCGTCTTCGTCTATGCCGGCCGCACGGTGCCGGCATACCTGATCAAAGGGGGGGCCCGCTTCCGCCTGATCGCAGATCAAGTAGGCAGTGTCCGCCTCGTCGTCAACTCGACGACAGGCTCCATCGTTCAGCGCATCGATTACGACAGCTTCGGCAATGTTACTCTCGACACCAATCCAGGCTTCCAGCCGTTCGGATTTGCCGGGGGTCTCCACGATGCAGAAACCGGCCTCGTGCGCCTGGGAACGCGCGACTACGACGCGCGCGCCGGCCGTTGGCTCACCAAGGACATGCTGGGTTTCAGCGGTAACGACAGCAATCTCTACCGCTACGTGCGCAACGATCCGGTGAACCTTACCGATGCGACAGGGCTCGGTACTTTCGGCAACTTTGCGCTAGGCGTCGCGGCCGGACTCTACGACGTCATTACGCTGCAATTCGCAAGGCCCCCGCCGCCGCCGCCCGTCATGCTGAACGGGAAGCCGATATACATGACAACAGGGAATCTGGTTACCGACTGGGCGAATCTCATCAACAGCTTCCTCGACGAGCCGGCGGTCGATACAGGTAGCCTGGCTTACATCGGTGGGGACGTCTGCGCCGGCCTCGTAGCGGGCGGCAGCGCTGCCGCCGGAGGACGCGCGATGATGGCCGCCGACGCCGAGTTAGCCGCTCTGCACGCGCGCAACACGGCAAACCTCGCCGAGGCTGTGTCGGGCCAGGTCGACTTCCAGGCCCTCAGAGCCGCGGCGGATGAAGCGCGCATCGCCGACATCGCGGAGCGCGCAGCCGAAAAAGCCAAAGGGGCAGCGGACAGGTTCCTCAACACGAGGGACCTCGCGACAGGCGGAAAGGACACGGCCGGCACGAGCTTGCCTTCCGGACTCGGTTGGTGAGTGCAAGCGTGCGGCGATACGATTCATCGACAACGATGCCAATCGCTTTCCTTGGGTGCGCAACGACCCGGTGAACCTCACTGCTTCGCCGGGCCTCTATGTGCTTGTCGACGATTGATTGATTTCGCGATCGCACGTTGCGATTCGTACTTCCCGATTACGAACATCGCCGCGCTTTAAATTGTTGTGACGAAGTGATGCCGAACGTCCGAAGGCACGTCTGATTCGGACTCGAGCCCACCGCGCTCCGGAAGATTAAGAAGAGCTTCAAACGATCGCGTTTGCGTCATCGCTCACATTGTTATCCGTCTTTTCCATCGACTGTAGTCTGCAACGAACGTTCGCACGAACGTATACGAATATGTCCATTGATGACGGAGACGAAGTGCACTACCGTATCGACCTTGCTTTAGCGGATCTAAACGAATGCGCGGGTCAAAGCGGAGCACCTACGGATTTCGACTATTCGCTGCGATAGCGGTCGTCGCGACCCTTGGCGCATGGATTTTTCTGTTTCGAATCTACGAAGATAATTTCGGATCCGCGCTGTCCGGAAATCAAGCGACGTGGGGTGCGTTTGGCCAATATATCGGAGGCCTTCTGACTCCGATCCTTGGGACGTTTTCGCGCTGGTGGGCGTTCTATACATCGCTCATCTCCAGAGAGATGTCGTCGCGGAGGCTCGGCGAACCCGAAGAGGCCAGCGGCGGGACTATCGGCGGAAGAACTTCGAGCGCGTCTTTTTCCGCATGCTCGAGACGATTGACGCACGCTTCGAGCAGACCTCCATCAGGTTCAGACCCGGAGAATTGCAGCAGCGAGCGGTGACGGCGCCGACGTTCGCCCGCAGCAGCCGGAGGAGGACGGCGAAGACGAGATAAAGGGCCCCAAGGCATTTGCGCAATTCATGAAGATATTCGGCGCGCGGGCGCTGTTGCCGATTCGTCGCGGCGACTATCCGGGACGCGACCCTAACGTGGTGCTGCGGACAAAAGCGCGCGAGCTCATCGCCGAATACGATCACGTGGTAGGCCCGCCGCTACGGCTGATGTGCGACCTGTTGATCTTTCTTGATGACTTCGACACCCGTTATTGCCGACCCCGCGAAGCGGATGGCACGCCGCCGGCCGAGGACAAGCTGCGGCGGCCCCAGTTTTATGCGCGGATGGCGATGAATGCCCGCACGCGTTACGAGCTGAAAGTCTTCGCGATGTATACCGGCAGCGACCTGGCGCCCGCCGAGATCGTGCGGATCGCGCATGCCTACGGGGTCTTCGAGATCATCGAGCCGACGTGGTGGGGCCGCGAGGCATTTCTGAACGACTGACACGCGATGTGGGGCCCGGCAGCCCACCCGCTCCGCAGCGCCGATTGTACCCCTCTCCGCGTCCACAATTTGTATGATTCAGTGACCGAATGTATGCTGATGCCAGTAGGTTCCGGCGTCGGGCCTGCGGTCGACAGAAAGACGCCATTGCGTTCGCTGCCGGTCGACCGGGTGGTCGCAATTCACTATCTAAAGAGGAGGATTTGATGCCACACCGTACCCGTATTGCCGCGGCGGTCATTGCCTTGCTGTCCGCCGGAATCGCGACCGCCGCGCCGCCGAAGGTCGTGACGGCGCCCAACTCCGATCCGCAGTGCTTCGCGCCGTGGGCCAGCGATACCAAGCTGTTCCAGTATCCGGCGAAGAAGGGGCCGTACCGCATCGCGCTCGCCAACGGCTACATCGCCAACACCTGGCGCATCCAGATGATCAAGACGGCCAAGGCCTATGCCGCGCAGCCCGAGGTCGCCGCGAAGCTCAAGGAGTTCAAGGTCGTCTCCACCGGCGAGGACGTCGCCGCGCAGATCGCGGCGATCAACAACTTCATCGACTCGGGCTACGACGCGATCGTCGTCAACGCGCAGAATCCGGCCGCGTTCAAGCCGGTGATCAAGCGCGCCAACGACGCGGGCGTCGTGCTGGTGGCGTTCGACAACATCCTCGACACCGAAGAGGCGATCAACGTCAACGTCGACCAGAAGGGGCTCGGCAAGTACTGGGCCGAATGGCTGGTGAAGAACGTGCCGAACGGCGGCAAGGTGCTCGAGGTGCGCGGCGTGTCCGGCACCTCGGTCGATCGCGACCGGCACGAAGGCATCCAGGAAGTGTTCAAGGCGTCGGGCAAGAAGTGGGACACGGTCGAGGTGATCGGCAAGTGGGACGATCCGACGGCGCAGAAGGTGACGGCCGACGCGATCGCCGTGCACAAGAAGTTCGACGCGATCACCGCGCAGGGCGGCGACACCGGCGTCGTGCAGGCGATGATCGACGCCAAGCATCCGTTCGTGCCGTTCGGCGGCGAGACCGAGAACGGCTTCCGCAAGTTCTGCGGCAAGTACGGCGGCGCAGGGCCTCAAGTGCGCGTCGGCGGGCACCGGGCCGGCGCAGGTGGCGGTGGCGATCAAGACGGCGATCGCGGCGCTCGAAGGCAAGGTCGTGCCGCAGTCGGTGAAGCTGCCGCTGGCGCAAGGCCGAGTACCCGAACATGAAGGAAGGCACCGACTACTACCCCGCGCAGAGCGACAACTTCTTCGTCGGCAACTCGTTCCCGACCTGCGGCATCAACTTCACCGCGCAGGAAATCATGGGGCAGAGCGAAGCGAACAAGTGAAGTGATGCACGGACGCGCGCGGGCCGGGCGTCGAAACCCCCGCGCCTCGCGCGGCGCGGCGCGAGGTGCCGATGAGCCTGTTCGTCATGCAAGGCGTCTCCAAGCGCTACGGCGGCGTGCGCGCGCTGCAGGACGCCGAGCTCGCGATCGAAGCCGGACGCATCCATGCGGTGCTCGGCGAGAACGGCGCCGGCAAGTCGACGCTGATCAAGATCATGGCCGGCGTCGTCGCGCCCGACGAGGGCCGCATGCTGCTCGACGGCGAGCCGGTCTCGTTCGCGTCGCCGGCCGCGGCGAACGCGGCCGGCATCGCCTGCATCTTCCAGGAGCTGTCGCTGATCCCCGATCTGTCGGTCGCCGACAACATCGCGATCAGCAATCCGCCGCGCCGCTTCGGCCTGATCGACCGCCGGGCGCAGCGCCGCATGGCCGAGGAGGCGCTGGCGCGCGCCGGCGCCGACAACATCCATCCGCTGGCGCTGGTCAAGGACCTGTCGCTGTCGCGGCGGCAGATGGTCGAGATCGCCAAGGCGCTGGCGCGCAAGCCGCGCATCCTGATCCTCGACGAGGCCACCTCGGCGCTGACCGCGGCCGACGTGACGAAGATCTACGCGCGTGCTGAAGCGCCTGCGCGCCGAAGGCCTCGCGCTGGTCTACATCTCGCACCGCATGCACGAGATCGCCGAGCTGGCCGACGAGTGCACGGTGTTCTGCAACGGCCGCAGCGTCGCGAGCTTCGCCGCGGGCACGAAGACCGACAACGAGGTCGTCGAGCTGATGATCGGCCGCGAATACAACGCCGTGTTTCCGGCGCGGACCGCGCGCGCGGCGAGCGATGCGGCCGCCGCTGCTCGAGGTGCGGCACCTGGGCTGGACCGACCGGCTTGAACGACATCTCGCTGCGGCTGTCACGCCGGCGAGGTGATCGGCCTCGGCGGACTCGACGGCCAGGGCCAGCGCGAGCTGCTGCTGGCGCTGTTCGGCGTGCTGCGCGGCACGACGGGCGAGGTGCTGATCGACGGCCGGCCGGTCGCGATCACCGGTCCCGCATGCCGCCAAGCGCAAGGAGATCGGCATGGCGCTGATCCCCGAGGACCGCAAGACCGAGGGCCTGATGCTGCCGATGTCGGTGCGCGACAACCTGTCCTTCGCCGCGCTCGGCACGCCTGTCGCGCTGGGGCGTCGTCGACGCGCGCGGCCGAACGCGACGCGGTCGAGCGCATCGTGCGGCTGCTCGCGGTGCGCACCGACGGCACCGACCTGCCGGCCGGATCGCTGTCCGGCGGCAACCAGCAGAAGCTCGTCATCGGCAAGTGGCTGATGATGGCGCCGCGCATCCTGCTGCTGAACGATCCGACGCGCGGCATCGACGTCGGCACCAAGCAGGAGATCTACCAGCTGCTGCGCCAGCTGGCCGACGCGGGCGCGGCGATCCTCTTCTACTCGACCGACTACGACGAGCTGATCGGCTGCTGCGACCGCGTGCTCGTGATGTACGACGGCGCGATCAAGCGCGAGCTGGTCGGCGCCGAGATCACCGAGCGCGCGCTGATCAGCAGCGCGCTGAACATCGGCGCGAAGGCGCGCAAGGCCGGCACGCCGCAGGCGGCGCTGTCGTGAACGGCGACTGGTCGTACTGGCTGCGCGAGCACAGGGGCACGCTGCTCGCGTTCGCGGCGTTCGTCGTGATGTTCGCGATCTACGCCGCCAATCATCCGGTCGGGCCTCAACGCCAACGTCGCGACGACGGCGGCCAACAAGGGCGTGCTGCTCGCGATCGTCGCGATGGCGCAGACGCTGGTCGTGCTGACCTCGGGCATCGACCTGTCGGTCGGCATGGTGATGGTGCTCGCCAACTGCCTCGCCTCGACGCATCGTCGTCGGCTCGCCGCTGACGACGGCGCTCGGCGTGCTCGGCGTGCTGCTCGTCGGCTGCGCTGTGCGGCGCGATCAACGGCGCTCATCGTCATCTACGGCCGGCTGCAGCCGATCGTCACGACGATCGCCACCGGCGCGATCTACTACGGCGCCGCGCTGGCGCTTGCGGCCGGTGCCCGGCGGCGACGTCAACGCCGCGCTGGCCGATGCGCTGACCGGCCAGTTGCCCGGCGGCGTGCCGGCGAGCCTCGCGCTGCTGCTGGCGCTGGTGCTGGTCGTCTGGCTGCCGTTCCGGCGCTCGGCGATCGGCCGCGCGGCCTATGCCGTCGGCTCGTCCGAGGTCGCGGCCTACATGTCGGGCGTGCCGATCCGCCGCGCCAAGTTCGTCGCCTACACGCTGTCGGGCCTGCTCGCGTCGATGGCCGGGCTGTTCCTCACCTGCATCACCTACTCGGGCGAGGCGTCGGCGGCCAACGGCAGCACCTACACGCTGTATTCGATCGCCGCCGTCGTGCTGGGCGGCGTGTCGCTGTTCGGCGGCTCGGGCAGCGCGATCGGCGCGATCTTCGGCGCGCTGATGTTCCGCACGATCGGCGACCTGCTGTTCGTGTTCAACGTCGAGCCGCTGTGGCAGCCGCTGTTCCAGGGCATCGTGCTGCTCGCCGCCGTCTGCCTCGGCGCGGTGCGGCTGCTGCGCGTGCGCAACCGGCTCGACCTGTATGGCTGAGGCGCCGGCTCCCGCCAACCGGCGTGGCGCGTTCGGCAGCGTCCTGGGCAGCACTGCGCCGGCGCATCGATCCGGCGATCGCGTGGGCGTTCGGCTGCATCGTCGTCGTGCTGCTCGTCGGCAGCCTCTACTCGAGCAGCTTCCTGTCGCCGGAATACCTGCTGCAGCAGCTGAAGGTCGCGTCGTTCCTCGGCGTCATCGCCACCGGCATGATGATCGTCATCCTGCTCGGGCAGATCGACCTGTCGGTGCCGTGGGTCGTCGCCGTCGGCGGCATGATGGCGACGGCGGCGACCGGCTGGGGGCCGCTCGGCGAGGCGCTGGCGATTCCGGTCGGCATCGGCTGCGGCGTCGCGCTCGGGCTCGTCAACGGCGTCGGCGTCGCGTTCCTGCGCATTCCGTCGATGGTCGTCACGCTGGCGGTGAACGCCGTCGCGCAGGGCCTGATGGTCGTGCACACCGGCGGCTTCTCGCCGCAGGATTCGTCGTCGCCGGCGATGCGCTTCATCGCCACCGGCCACAGCCTGTTCGGCATCCCGAACGCGCTGCTGGTGTGGGCGGCGGTCGGCGTCGCCGCCGTGTTCCTGCTGACGCGCACGACCTTCGGCCGCACCGTCTACGCGATCGGCAACCGCGAGCGCGCGGCCTACCTCTCCGGCGCGCGCACGCGCCTGGTCGTGATGGCGGCGTTCGCGCTCTCCGGCGGCCTGTCGGCGTTCGGCGGCGTGCTGCTCGCCGGCTACGCGAGCAAGGCGGCGCAGGCGATGGGCGATCCCTACCTGCTGCCGGCGATCGCCGCGGTCGTGCTCGGCGGCACCTCGATCCTCGGCGGCCGCGGCAGCTACCTCGGCACGGTCGCCGGCGTCATCCTGATCACGCTGCTGCAGTCGATCCTGTCGGTGATGCAGATGGAGGAATTCGGCCGCCACGTCACCTACGGCGTCGTGATCATCGCGATGCTGCTGATCTACGGCCGCGGCCAGCGGCATTCGGACTAGGGCGACAACTTCCATTCGAACGGAGCGCACGCATGGCCCTCGAACTCACCTCCAGCTTCGAAGTCATCGACCCGCGCTTTCGCAAGCTCGCGCTCCCGTACGTCCACGTCGAGAAGCTCTACACCGGCTGCCGCTGGGCCGAAGGGCCGGCGTGGTTCGCGGCCGGACGCTATCTGGTCTGGTCCGACATTCCGAACGACCGCATGATGCGCTGGGACGAGACCGATGGCTCGGTGTCGGTGTTCCGCCAGCCGGCGATGAACAGCAACGGCCACACCGTCGACCTCCAGGGGCGGCTCGTCTCGTGCGAGCATCGCAGCCGCTGCGTCTCGCGCACCGAGTTCGACGGCACGCGCACGGTGCTGGCCGACCGCTTCGACGGCAAGCGCTTCAACTCGCCGAACGACGTCGTCGTCAAGAGCGACGGCAGCATCTGGTTCACCGATCCGAGCTACGGCATCGACTCGCGACTACGAAGGCGACGCGGCGCCCAGCGAGATCGGCGCGCAGCAACGTCTACCGCATCGACCCGGCGAGCGGTCGCGTCAGCGTCGTCGCCTCGGACTTCGTGCAGCCCAACGGCCTCGCGTTCTCGCCCGACGAATCGCTGCTCTACATCGCCGACACCGGCGCTCACGCACAAGGCCGACGGGCCGCATCACGTGCGCCGCTTCGGGTCGTCGGCCGACGGCGCGCTCGATCTCGGGCGGCGAGGTGTTCGCCACCTGCCCGGTCGGCCTGTACGACGGCTTTCGCGTCGACGTGCACGGCAACCTGTGGCTGTCGGCCGGCGACGGCGTGCACTGCCACGCGCCAGCGACGGCGTCGCTGCTCGGCAAGATGCTGATTCCCGAAGTCGGTCGCCAACGTGTGCTTCGGCGGCCCGAAGCTCAATCGCCTGTTCATCTGCGGCACGACGTCGCTGTATTCGGTCTTCCTGAACACGCGCGCGGCGCCGCGCGGCTGACATCGCGGCACACGGGGCTTGGCGCGATGGCGATGAACGACGCGATGCGGCGGTCGACCGTCGCGTGCGACGATCGACGCTCGACGGCCCGACGGTGATCGAATTCGGTACACCGTGGTGCGGCTATTGCCGGCGCGCAGCCTCGGCTGGCTGCCGCGTTCGCCGATCACCCGATGCGGCACATCAAGATCGCCGACGGCAGCGGCCGGCCGCTCGGACGCTCGTTCCGGTGAGCTTGGCCGACGTTGATCTTCATGCGCGACGGCAAGGAGATCGCGCGCTGGTCCGCCTGCCGATGCCGGCGAGATCGGTCAAGCGTTGCAGCAGATCGACGCTCGATAGCATCGCGCGCGCGTTGCATGATCGCGATCGCTCAGGGAGCGCACGTCCGGTCGAGAGAGCGGACATGGTCGATCGTCACAACATCGGGGTTCGAATGTCGACAGCACGCAACGCGTTGGCCGCTTCCATGGGCGTCTCGCCTGCGCAGCGTTCGCCGCTCCAGCCATTGCGCAGGGCACCGGCGGCGCGCACACCTTCATCACTCCAACCGACATCAAGTGGGGTGACGCGCCGCCGTCGCTTCCCAAGGGCGCGAAAATCGCCGTGCTCCAGGGCGATCCGGGCAAGGACGGCCCGTTCGTGATCAGGATGTTGGCGCCGGCCGGGGGATACAAGATTGCCCCGCACTGGCATACGCAGGACGAGCAACTGACGGTGATTTCCGGGATGCTCTATATCGGGCTGGGCGACAAGTTCTCGCAAGCGCGCTGCGCGCGCGCTGCCGCGCGGCGGCTTCCATTTCCTGCCGGGCAAAGAGCATCACTACGCGTTTACGACCGGCCGCACCATCGTCCAGATCAACGGCAACGGGCCATTCGACATCAACTACATCGATCCGGCCGACGATCCGCAAAACGCGAAGAAGTAGAGTCGTCCGCGCTCAACGATACGATCAGCGCGAGCCTCCCGCCTGCGTGCGCCGAAGCCGCAAGGCGACCACGCGGCCGATCGCCATCAGGAGATCGCACGCCTGGCGCGGGTGCGCGTCCGCATACTGCAGGAAGGCGTCGTAGTCCAGGCGGTACAGCTCGCTGTCGGCGACCGACCAGACTTTCGCCGACCGCGGCCGGCCATCGAAAAAAGAAAGCTCGCCGACGACGGATCCAGGATGAACCTTGGCAAGGGTTCCCATGCTTTGGCTGCTCATGACCGACGTGACTTCCAGCAGCCCGGACGATACGAAGTAGATCACTCGCTCGGACGCATCCTCCTGGATCAGCACCTTGCCGCGCGCAACACTCAGAGGCTGCGCATGGGAAAGAAACGTCTCCCAGTCGGCCTCCTGCCATTGCGGTACCACCAGTAACTGGCGGTCCGGACGCTCCTCCGCGGCCGCATGAAGAAACGCTGCAATTCCAGCCGCAGGCACTGCCATGTTATTGTCCTCCGTCGGCGAATTTGGGTCGCGCCAATTGCGAGCCAGGATGTTCGATGGCGCTACAAGATACCCCTGCACTGAAGACTGGACAAGGCGCCGGCGTTCGATCCGGGTGTGCTGCATTCCGTCCGCGGCGAATGGCACGAAGTCGCGGGCCTGAACGAGTCCGAGCCGGAGGACGTCGGCGTGGATAACTTCATTCTGCTGGTCGCGTGCTTCGTCATAGGCATGCTTCTGCGGCGCAGCGGCCGCCTTCCCGACAACGCGCATGTCGCGCTGAACGGGTTCGTGATCCATGTATCGCTGCCGGCCCTCACGCTGCTCTATGTCCACGACCTCAAGCTCGACTTGTCGCTGTTGTTCCCGGTGGCAATGGCGTGGGTGATGTTTGGCGTCGGGTTCGTATTCTTCAAGATGGTAGGAAAAATCTGGGCCTTGCCGGCTGGAACCGTCGGGGCGTTGACGCTGACCGGATCGCTAGCCAATACATCCTTCATCGGCTTGCCGATGATCGAAACGTTCTACGGCCAGCAAGGTCTGGCACTCGGCATCCTGATCGATCAGATGGGCACGTACATGGTGCTATCGACCTTGGGCATATTGGTCGCGGCGCTGTACGGGCAGGGCGCCGGAACAAGCGTGCGAGCGGTAGTGATGAAGGTGCTGACGTTTGCCCCGTTTGTCGCCTTCCTGATCGCGTTGTTGCTGATACCCGTGCACTACCCCACTTGGTTCGCCGGACTTTTGCGACGGCTCGGAACCACGCTGGTACCTCTGGCCCTCGTGTCGGTCGGGTACCAGATCCAATGGAGCGCAGTTCGCGGCAAGCTCGGCGAGCTCACGATGGGACTCGGGTTCAAGCTTGTGGTCGCGCCTGCAATCATTGCCTTGCTCTTTGCGGGCCTGCTCGGGGCTCGGGGCGAGAGCATTCAAATCACGATTTTCGAGGCGGCAATGGCGCCGCAGATCGGGGCCGCGATCGTCGCGGTCGACCATGAGCTCGATCCGCCGCTGGTCACGCTGATGGTGGGGATCGGCATTCCGCTGTCTTTTCTTACGCTGCCGTTATGGTGGCAGTTCCTCAAAATCTTCGCGGCATGAGGACACGCGCAGACGTCGCCGGGCAGGGGTGGCGCATGCGACATCGGTGGCGTCGTGTCGACTCGTTTTACAGCGGCGCGTTTGCAACGGACGCGTAACTTATAAGTACCTGATTGTAGATAATAATTATTGCTTGCCCGGTTCTTGCTTATCGTCGAATCGCGAGCAGGACTGATCCGATCGGGAAAGGCGGCGGTAGCCGCGACCACCGATCCGGACTGACCCTGCGCGAATCGGGGAGGGAGCATGCGTATCAAACTCGTCATCACCGCACTCTTGCTGCTTGGTCTGCCCGCGTTGGGTCTCGCGGATACCACCAATCTGGATTCGTTCGACACGACGCAATTGCCCGAGCCCGAGACGCTCGCGCTGCTTGGCGATCGGGGCGGTGGGCTGGGCGATCGCGCGCTGGGCCAAGCGCAAGTAATCTTCGCAGCATCCGGCGAAGCGGCATCCCTCTGCGAGGGGTGCCGCATTCGTTTGTGTTTCGCTGACTGTACGCCGCGCTCGCGCGGCGTTCGCGGAGTTACGCGGATGCAGTCCGCGGGTCGCTCTCGCCGTCAGAACAGCTGGTTTCGCTCGATAATGACCATCGCCGACAGGCAATGGCCCGACGCGTCGACCCGCGTCACCGGATCATAGATGCCGGCCAGGAATCCTCCCGAGTACTCGGCCATTCGCGGCGCGCGAAGATAGGCCTCGCCGCCCAGCGCCAGCCCCTGCTGGCCGGGTTGGATCTGCAGTCTGTCCAGCTTCGTGACTTCGTTCGAGAGCCAGCGCGCGCAGTGCGCGTGCGCGATCGGTATCGTTCTCCCCCGCCTGCTTGAGAGCCGCCGCGATTGCGCCGATGCCCTCCATCGCCGCACAGTTGTTGGCATCCGCGGCGAAGCGACGCTGATACTGCGCAACAAAGCCGTCCGCCAGCTGTCGCAGATAAGCCAGAAATTTGGGATCGTTCGTCGTCTTGTATCGTTGGGCGGCCGCCATCGCGCCCCAGCCCATGAAATTCACGCTCGGTTTTTCCGAGTAACGGCGTATCAAGGCATCGTCCAGGTCCGACAGGGTCTTCGTCGAGCGCGAGTCGTCCTTGTGCAGATCCCCGTAGACCGCGAGTGCGAGCCATGCCTCGCCGTTGTCGTAGTCCGAATCGTCTATGGACGATGGATTTTGCCGGAAGCCTCCGCCGGGAATGCGCAGACTGAGCAGTCCGTCCCGCCAGGCGGCCCGCAGCCCGGCAAAGCTTTGATCACCCGACGCGTGCGAGTAGAACGACCTCGGTCAAAAGAGCCAGCGCGACCGTGCCCGCCAGCGCGTTGTTGTAGCTTGCCTCGGGGCTGACAACCTTGCCGTCTCCCGAGGTCTGGTAAAGGAGACCGAAGCGGCCCAGTGCACTCTTGAGTCGCCATCGGCCCGCGGGTGAAGAAAGGATGTGCGTTGCCTCGACGAACTGCTGCAGCTTCCGTTTGCCGATGGGAAGCGAAAGCTTGCCGAACGCAGACAATGTACGTTGGATGCGATCGCGAACCTTGGGATCCCGGGTGTAATCGAAATAATTGGCCAGTGCGGCCGACGACGAAGCCTGGCGAATCAGATTGGCTGGCGAAACAACGATCGGGCTCGAGGGCCTTGTCGGCCAGAAAGTTGAAGCCGTACGGGATGAAATCCGATGCTTGCGACGACGCGACCCAGCTATCGACGGTAAGGCGCATGATCGCCGGAATGTCGGCGGCTGTTGCGGCGGCCGCGGGCGGATGCCAGGCCGCGGCCATCCCACCGACAGCGATCATCGCAGCGAAGAGCGCAGGCGATATTTGAGAACTGCGCAAATTTTCCCTCGTCATCGATGACGGCGCTCGTACCGCATCGAGACGCCGGCACCGACCGGATCATACATGTGCGCCCGAAAAAAAGCGGCCCGAAGGCCGCTTGCTGCTGATGCTGATTCTTCTCTCGTCAGCCGCGCGGGTCGCCGTTATCGTCGACGGTCAACGTCGGGCCCGGAGGCGAACTCATCTGAACGCGATGTTCGACGCCGCGGAAGTTGTAAGTGACATCCCAATAATCGGGCTGCAACTGGCCCTGCACGTTTTCGCAGCGTTGGACGTCCTGGCCGTAAACGCTCTGATCGCCGCGTCCCACGTTGGCGCCGATCGCCGCACCGGCGACCGCGCCGCCTGCGGTGGCTACGTCTCTTCCGCGTCCACCGCCGATCTGGTGACCCAGTATCCCGCCGATAACCGCGCCGGCGATCGCAGCCGGGAACGTTGGCGCCGCACGATTTTCATACACCTGCTGACGTTCGACCCAGCATCGCTGCTCGGGCGGCCCGACCACCGCATGGACCGACGTCACCGGGACTTGATACAGTCGCTCACCTGGCGGGGGTCCGTAACCCGGGGCGGGAGGCGGCCCGTAGCCCGGTGCGGCGGCCACTACCGGCGGAGGAGCGTAGGCGCCCGGGGGAGGACCATAGTCCGGCGGAGGGCCATAGACCGGGGCCGGAGCGTAGTCGTAACGCGCTACGCTATCGACGGGCCGGACCGATGAGATCCGCGCGCTCATCCCCATCTGCCGAAGCGAGTCATAGTTTCCCGGCTGGAGGACGACGCAACGGCCCTGGAATTGAGCGTCTTCGCAGACTTGCCAGGTCCCGCCGGTGACGACCAGCGATCGGGCGCGATCGTTGAAGCCGAAGGGATCGAAATCCCAGATCGCCCTGTCCGCGGTCATCGCAGCCCCGCGGAAGCCTTCGCCTTCGTAGAGTGTCAGTTGTGCCGCTGCCTGCGTCGCCAGAGCGACGCCGGCGACCGCAAGCGCTATTTTCAAAGTTCGCATAAAACCTCCTGTGCCAGGACCCGCATCGCGATGCAGGACTCCGCGCCACCACCACATAATAGCCTTCCGCGGGCATCGAGGCTGTCAGGAGTTATCCGAAAATCGTGTAGGACGTTCGGCGGAGGCTGCGGCGGCTGCGGCCGGGCATTGCAACCTGCCGGTCCTCCCAGGGCGAGGCATTTGCAACCACGCCTGCCGGCGAACACTGCGAATCCTGCTGGAGGTAAGATCGGCCGCGCGCTCGAGCCTCGGCTTGCGCCCGAAGAAAAGACCACGGGCGACCCTGCTCGCGTTTTTCGACGTGGCAACCGCTAAACGGACGGCGACGTGCCCAGGATCCTGATCGGTACGGCTTCGTGGACGGACAAGAGCCTGATCGGTTCCGGCCTGTTCTATCCGCCGCGCTGCAATACGCCGGAAGAACGCCTGCGTTACTACGCGTCGCAATTTCCGATTGTCGAAGTCGACAGCAGCTACTACGCGTTGCCGGATCCTCGCGTCGCCCAGCTCTGGACCGATCGGACGCCAGCCGACTTCACATTCAACATCAAGGCTTTTCGGCTGTTCACCGGACACCAGACCGCGCCGTCGGCCCTGCCGAAGGACATCGTCGAAGCGATGGGGCCGATCGGGAAGAAGAACATCTACTACAAGGATATGCCGGTCGAGTTGCTCGCCGAGATGTGGCGCCTGTATCGCGCCGGCATCGAGCCGCTCAAATACGCGCGCAAGCTCGGTGCCGTGCATTTCCAGTTCGCGCCGTGGGTCGCCTATCACCCGAGAAATCTCGAGCACATCGAGGAGTGCCAGCGCCAGCTGGATGGGTTCCAGCCTGTCGATCGAATTCCGCAACCGGACGTGGTTCGAAGGCGAGCACGAACGGGCGACGCTCGACTTCGAGCGCGCTCGCGGCCTGGTCAACGTCATCGTCGACGAGCCGCAGGGTGTGACCAACTCAATTCCGCAGATATGGGAAGTGACCAATCCCGAGCTGGCGATCGTCCGGCTGCACGGACGCAATCATGCAACCTGGAACAAGAAGGGCCTGTCGTCGTCGGCGCAGCGCTTCAACTACGATTACACCGATGAGGAGCTGAGCGGCCTGGCCGAGCAGATCGGCTCGATCGCCGCGTCGAGCGTGCATGTGATCTTCAACAACAATTACGAGGATCAGGGCCAGCGCAATGCCCGAACCCTTGCGCCGAATCACCGAAACGCTCTGATGATCCGCGGCTAGTCGCGGCGGCGCAACTATCTTCGGCAGCACCGATACGGCTCGCGGCACGTCTCGTGTGCTTCGATGCCCTGGCGGAAGCAGCTCGTCGGAAATCGGTATCGGCACGTAGTGCTTGTGTCTGGTCGTCCGCGTCGCGGACGACCGTCCCGGCGAGTATCGTCGGTGAAGGATCGCCGTAGCCTGGCGCGCCGCTGAAGCGAAACGTCTGGTAATCCGCCTTCAGCGGTCTCGCCGAGCTCGAGCCAGCGCGAGAGCTCGACCAGCACGCGCTCGGTGTCGCTGAGCAGCCTCTCCGACGCGAGGAATAGCGCATTGCCGCCGAGCAAGGCGCAATAGCCTTCGAGCTGCCGCAGGCGCGCTGACGTAGTAGTCGAGGCCCGCATCGGGTCGCCGAATCTTTGCCTTTGTGCCGCGGGATCCGGCTCAGGTTCACGAGGCTGCGGAACGTGTCCTCGGCGTTGCGCAGCAGGAACATCACCCTTAATTTCCGGGCGATCCAGGACGCCGGGAGCGATTTCGCGATGGTTGTGCAGGATCTTGTCGAGCACGTATCGGCCGAGCACCGGGTTGCCGGTGATCTGCTGGACTTTCCTTGCGAGGCGTTGCAGGTCGAGGCGGCTGAAATACGATAGCTGTGCTTCGGCGTAACCCGAGATTTCCGGGTGGCTGCCGAGGATGTGGCAGAGCAGGCTGGAGAAGCTCCGCATGTGGCTGACGATGAAAAGAAAGCGGCCCGCATACCGGGCCGACTGAGCGCCGTACTCGTACTGGACGTTGGACAACATGCCGTGTCTCCCCATCGCGACATGGTTGTGCTGCCTGGCGGTCGAGCCGCCTTGCGATAGTGCGCAACGCATTGTTACAGATTCCTGACCCTGCGATAAGTGGGCGAGCGGAGCAGCCCGCGCGCCCTCGACGCCTCGGTTTCAGCGAGCCTGGCAAACGCGTAAGGACGGCGGCGGTCCAAGCGACTGATGGGGCAGCTGGCTCCGGATCGGTCTCGTACAGGCATAATCCGGCATGACGGCCCGGCGGTGCCCCGGCAGCGCCCTACACAAGGAGATTCGCATGTTTTCGGTCCTGCAAAAGAGCTTCGCCGCGGCAACGCTCGCCGCACTCTGCGCCAGCGGCTGTGGCAGCAGTTCGGTCGCCGCCACCTTGCCGGACCCGGTGGTCGATACCGCCAAGACGTCGACAAGCGGACCGCCACCGCGGTATTCGCCGGCGGCTGCTTCTGGGGTGTCGAGGCGGTGTTCAAGCACGTCAAGGGCGTCACGTCGGCCGTGTCCGGTTATGCCGGTGGCAGCGCCAAGACCGCGCACTACGAGATTATCGGCACGGGGCTGACCGGCCACGCCGAATCGGTGCAGGTCACCTATGACCCGTCGCAAATCTCGTACGGGCAGCTGCTGCGGGTGTTCTTTTCGGTGGCCCACGATCCGACGCAGCTCAACCGCCAGGGTCCGGACGTGGGCACGCAGTATCGTTCGGCGATTTTTTACGCCGATCCCGAACAGCAGCGCGTCGCTCAGGCCTACATCGACCAGCTGTCGAACGCGAAAACGTTTGGACGCCCGATCGTGACCCAGCTCGACGCCGCTCAATGCGTTCTATCCGGCGGAGGACTATCACCAGGACTATCTGGCCAAGCACCCGGAGAACATGTACATCGTCGTCAACGACCTGCCGAAGCTCAACAACCTGCGACAGGAGTTTCCGCAGATCTACGTCAGCCGCTGACGGGCGCCGGCGACCTTTTCGTCAGATCAGGCCGCCGATGATGTTGATGCTCATCGTCAGGATCGTGATGTTGTAGACGAACGACAGCACGCCGTGGACCAGTGTGATCCGCCGCATGTGCCGCGCCATCACGGCGACGTCTGAGACTTGGCATGTCATCCCGATGACGAAGGCGTAGTAAGCGAAGTCGAGATAGTCGGGCTCGCCCTCGTCGGGGAATTTCAATCCGCGCTGGTGTTGTTTGCCGGGTTCCGGGCGAGCGTAGTAGAGCCGTGCGTAGTGGAACGCGAACAGCGTCTGTATCAGCAGCCATGACAGAAGCAGGGCGGCGACGGTAAGCGTCAGATAGCCTGCTCGTGGCCAGAACTCCAGGCGCCTTGAGATTGCCCGCGAGAAACCCGATCGCGACGAAGCTCGCGCTCGCGGCGGTCGTCACCAGCAGGAAGATCACGTATCCGCTCTGGTCGTACCGCTGCACGCGGACGCGCGTCATGTCGTGGTCGGAGCGCGCAACGATCATCCACGCCAGAAACAGATAGACCAGCGCGCCGATGTCCCAGGCGAGCAGCAGGTGCGCGCCTGTCCCGAGCCAGCCCCGCGTCAGCAGGTCAGCCGCCACAGCGACCGCGACGACGAGCGCCAGGCGCATCGGCGGGGCCAGACGCAAAACCCACGGCAGCTTGATTTCGGTCATTGCACATTCCCGCGCGCGAGCCGGCTCGCTCACGCGCACTGTCCCGGCGGCGCTGGGATGGCGCCGCCGTTGCCAGGCCCGATTGTAAGGGCTCGACCGGTCGAGGGGCGCCCGATGCGCCCTGGGCGCCTCGCCTTGGCGGCGTATCCAACCGGCGGTCCCGCCAAGGATGCCGATAGACGGCTTGTCAACGGCGGGCGAGGGCTGCTATGATGCCAACGTCATACGCACTATCTGAAAAGGGCAAACCCGGCCAAAGCCGGGGGCGCAAAGTTGCCGGTCTAACGGGCTTCCGGGCCCCATGACAGCGGGACTGCCAGATAGCTGTCGTCGCGAGAGGCCCGCCATAAGGCCCCCGTGTACGGAAATGGGGTAGCAGGATAACGGAGGAAGGTCACAAGACCACGCCGTTCAC
Organism: uncultured beta proteobacterium; assembly: GCA_963697485.1. Taxonomy (GTDB): domain Bacteria; phylum Pseudomonadota; class Gammaproteobacteria; order Burkholderiales; family Casimicrobiaceae; genus PALSA-1003. Next base: position 426,005 of record CAVOOD010000001.1, on the reverse strand, counting down.
CGCGCCGTCCGCATTTCCGCGCGATAGTTATTCGCTGCAGTTCTCTGCTCTCGACCCGGCTTGGCTCCAAAGCAAGGGAGAGGGACTCAGTGAATACCGCAGCGAAAAATCGTTTCCGAGTGCCAGGTGCGGCCGCCGCTCTGCGCGCGCTTGTGCTGGGCGTTCTCGCGGCCTTGGCTGTCGCCGCCCACGCCGCGCAACCTGCCCAGGGCGGCAGTTCCGGCAATCCGCCGGCCGCCTGGGTCAAGGGCCACATCCTCGTCCAGCCGAGAGCGGGACTCTCCGACGCTGAATTCGACAACGCGCTCTCGACGCAGGGCGGGAAAGCGGTCGGACGCCTGGGCAACCTGAATATTTACGTCGTCGCGCTGCCGCCGACCGCGTCCGAGCAGGCGGCAGCCAATGCGCTCGCCCACAATCCTCACATCAAGTTCGCCGAGGTGGATCGCCTTATTCCACCCGCCCTCGTGCCAAACGATCCGTATTACGGCAGCGAATGGCATCTGCAGACGATCAACGCACCGACCGCCTGGAACACGTCGGTCGGAACCGGCGTCACGGTCGCCATCCTGGACAGCGGCGTCGATGCCACACACCCCGATCTGCTGGGCCAGCTGGTGCCCGGGTGGAATTTCTACGATAACAACAGCAACACGGCGGACGTATACGGACATGGCACGATGGTGGCCGGCGTCGTCGCGGCGCTGGGTAACAACGGCGTCGGCGTTGCCGGTGTCGCCTGGGGAGCCAAGGTGATGCCGGTCCGCGTTACCGACACGTCGGGCGTCGGCACATTGAGCGCGTTCGCCAATGGCCTGACCTATGCCGCCGACCATGGCGCGCGGGTTGCCAATCTGAGTTTCCCCGTGCAATCGAGCTCTTCGACCCAGACCGCCGCGCAGTACTTCATGAACAAGGGCGGGGTCGTCTTCAATTCGGCCGGCAACTACGGAGCACTCGATTCCACACCGGCGAGCAACGCGCTGATGTCGGTATCCGCGACCGGCAGCACAGACACGCTCGCCAGCTGGTCGAGCTATGGCCCCTATGTCGATGTGTCCGCGCCCGGCGTTGGGATCTGGACGACAACCCTGGGCGGCGGTTATTCGGCGGTATCGGGCACATCGTTTTCGAGCCCGCTGTCCGCCGGCGTCGCTGCGCTGATGATGAGCGTCAATCCCTCGCTGGCGCCGTCGCAGATCGTCAGTCTGCTGGAATCGAGCGCGGTCGATCTGGGTACCGTCGGTTATGACTACGATTACGGTTACGGCAGGGTCAATGCCGCCGCCGCGGTGATCGCCGCGGCGCAGGCCAAGGTGGCCGATGTCCAGCCGCCATCAGTCGCAATCACGTCGCCCGCCGGTGGAACAGTCAGCGGCATCGTGCCGATCAACGTGACTGCGAGCGATAACGTCGGGGTCAGCCGCGTGGATCTTCTCGTCAGCGGCACGCTGCTGGCCAGCGACATAAGCGCTCCCTACGCTTTCAGCTGGGATTCGACAGCGCTCGCCGGAAGCAGCGCCTCGCTGGTCGCGCGCGCCTACGACGCAGCCGGCAACGCGACGAGCTCGACCGCTGTGATCGTGACGGTCGCCGGCACGGTAGCCCCTCCACCGCCGGATACCACCGCACCGACCGTGGCCATCACCAGTCCCGGCAACGGCAGCGTCGTGAACGGCGTGGTCACCGTAAGCGCCAAGGCCAGCGACAACGTCGGTGTGGCCAGTCTGAGCTTGTACGTGGACGGCGCGATGGTGAGCACCGGCAACAGCGCGTCGGTGTCGTCCAAGTGGAATACGAAGAAGGCGAAGAGCGGCGCGCATACCATCAGCGCCACCGCCAAGGACGCGGCGGGCAATCAGACGAGCTACGTCGATCCAGGTCGTCGAAGTAGGAATCAGCGGCCCAAAGAAAAACGCCGGCGACGCCGGCGTTTTTCCATTTGCGAAGCTTGATTGTTATGCCTTGCGACGGCCTGTTCCGACAAACCCCGCGCCGAGCAACGCGATGCCGAGCAGCGCCAGCGTCGTTGGCTCCGGAATGATTTGCGGCAGGCACACCGTCGGCGGGCAGCCACCGGTCTGCAGGTTAATGTTCTCGGACGTGTTGGCCGTGCTGCTTGCCGGTCGGGTCCGCGAAGGACGCCTTGACGCTATCCCCCGTCAGTGATCAGACGTGCCGTCAGTTACGGTTATCGCGAGGTCCCACTCGATAGGTCGTAGCCGTTCGGAACCAGCAGACTGTGACCGTCGATGCAGAGGAAGCCATTCGTCGAGGTGTCGCAGCCGTTGCTGAGCCCGGTCAGGTGAACGCTCCACCCCAACAAGCCACCCGGAGCGGCAAGCAGCGTCGCATCGATCAGATCGCCAGAGGGCACGACCTTGAATCCTTCGGCATATAACAGTCCCGTGGCAGCCGGCGGGTTTGTGTAGCCCGTTGTATTGATCGCCAGACTGATGTCGTACGTCGTCGTTCCGTCGCCGTTGTCGACGCCGGTCCCGATGCCGTCGGTAAAGAACAGCGCATAGAAATTGCCAAAGCACGAGCCGCAATTCGGACCGCCGATCGGGTCGGCCATCGCACTGAAGGAAACTGCCCCGAGGGCCAGTGCCGCGAGAATCGAGATCGCATGCTTCTTCACTTGTATCCCTCACCAAAAAAAGAGAAGTTAGGCCGAATGACTGTGGCATATACAAAGCAAGTTCCGTGCAGTCGGCGCTAGCGCTTTGATTGGTAATGTAAAAACTACAAGCGTCCAAGCGTTTGGACCAGCGGCTGTAAGAATGGTCGACACCCATTCGTAGCCACGAGTCCATCGTTGTGCAGCACAGGCTCAGGCTGCCTCTTCCGGGATCTCGTCAACTCCAAGCTCGGTGACCGCCGACCGGGGCAAAAGCCTGGCGAGCAAGCGGTAGACGTCGAGGTCGAACGGTGTGCGCCGCGGATACTGCAGCATGTCGCCGAACTCGCCTTCGTCGTGCGCGGTGCCGAGCCAGCACCAGTCGCGGAACAGATGAACGTCGGTGCGCTCGCGCGCCATGTTCGCTTCGCGGACGGCGATCGTGCCCCGATACGGCCACGGCTTCAACGCGTAGGGCGCCAATGCCTCGCGCAGCCGCTGCTGATGCTCGCGCGCGGTCTCGGCGCCGACGCACGCGCCGGCGCACTTTTTCAGCTGCCGCGCGAAGCAGGGACCGCTGCGGCGATCCAGCCCGAGCGCGCTCCAGCACAGACGGCGCCTCGCTAGCGACGTGTCGCAGCGTGGCGCGTGCCGCCTGCCGCGTCGAGAATGGACCGTACAGATCTTCGAGCGCGCCCGGATCGATCGCATCGGACCGCAGGTAGTCGGGCGGAGCAGGCTTCGGCGGTGATGCAAAGCGCCACCATTTCGTTGCGCCGCCGCAGCCGCTGGTTGTAGGCCGGGAACAGCGTCTTGATCAGCTGCGACTCCCGCAGCAGCGCGCCGATCTCCCCGGCGGTTTCCTCGAACTCGATCCGCGTGATCTCGGCCGACAGCCGCAGGTCGTTGGCGTTGCGATAGTCGGACGAGAAGTGCGACGCGATGCGCGCGCGCAGATCGATACTCTTGCCGATATACAGCGGCAACGGATTCAGGCCGTAGAACAGGTAGACGCCCGGTGCCTCAGGAATTGCGTCCAGCGCGTCGGCCGGAAGCTGCGGCGGAAGGCTCGGCGCCTTGAGCATGCGCGCGATCGCGGCATCGACGACTTCGGCGGTTTGCTCGCGATAAATCGTCTGGATGAACGCGAGCAGCACCCGCGCGTCGCCAAGTGCGCGGTGGCGATCGCTGACGGGCAGTTGATGGCGTGCGATCACCGCGTCCAGGTTGTGCGGGCCGCGATCGGGATACAGGCGACGCGACAGCTTGACCGTGCAGACCACCTTCGCGTGAAAGGCCTTGCCGAGGCGACCGAATTCCTGCTTCAGGAAGCCGTAGTCGAAGCGGGCGTTGTGCGCGACGAACACGCATCCGGCCAGCCGCTCGGCGATCTCGTTGGCGATCTGCCCGAACGTCGGCGCAGCCGGCGACCATCGCGTTGGTGATCCCCGTCATCGCCTGGACCCCGTTCGGAATGCTGCGCTGGGGGTCGACCAGGCTCGACCATTCGCTGACCCGCGCGCCGTCGTCGATGCGCACGATCCCGACCTCGGTCACGCGGTCGGCGCCGGCCGACGTGCCGGTAGTCTCGAGATCGACGAAGGCGACGGAGGGGGCGAACAAGAGGAAAGGAACTTGACGAACGATCGTTCTCTAGTCTACACCGGATGTTCGACCGCGACATCCGCATCCCGCATCCTTGCCGCCCGCCGCAGGCGCTGTGGGAAAATTTCGAGGTTGCCGCATCGACGATCGGCCGCAAGCAGACAGTGCAATGACGGTTCCCACACTTACCGGCGCAGAAGAACGGCCGCCCGAGCCCGCAGCTCCGGGCCCGCAGCCCGGCGCCGCGCGCGCCAATCTGTACGTCGCGCGCATGCTGCAGCAGCATCTGGTCGACGATCCGGCGGCGAAGAGCTGGGCCGGCGACGGCAGCGCGGTGCTGGTCGATATTTCGGGATTCACCAAACTGTCCGAAGCGCTGGCGCGCAAGGGCCGCGAAGGCGCCGAGCAGATCACCGAGCTGATCGGACACATTTTCGAGCTGATGCTCGCGGTCGCCTACGACAGCGGCGGCAGCCTGCTCAAGTTCGGCGGCGACTCGCTGCTGCTGTGGTTCGAAGGCGATGGTCACGCACCGCGCGCATGCCGCTCGACGCTGCTGATGCGCGACGTGCTGCGCGAGGTCGGCGCAGTCGAGCTTCCCGGCGTCAGCGCAACGCTGCGGATGTCGCAAGGCGTGCATTCGGGGCGCTTCCACTTTTTCGCGGTGGGCAGCGCGCATCTGGAGCTCCTTCCGGTCGGTCCGGCGTGGAGCCGACTGGTCGCGATGCAGCACGCCGCGGATCCCGATGAGATTCTGGTCAGCGCGGAGACGGCCGCGCTGCTGCCGCGCGACTGCGTCGACGAACCCAAGGGACCCGGTCTGGTATTGCGGCAGGAGCCTCCCGGGTACGGCGACAAAATGCCGCGCAAGCCTCGCCCGCAGATGTCGCCGGAGATGGTCGCGCACTGCCTTCCGCCGGCGATTCGCGTCGCACGTGCTGGGCGGTGGAGGCATCCCGGAGCATCGGCCCGTCACGATCGCGTTCATCCGTTTCGAGGGCACCGACGCGCTGATCGAAGAGCGCGGTGCGCCGGCCGCGGCCGACGCGCTGCATCGGCTGCTGAGCGTCGTCGAGACCGCCGTGGACGAGCAGGGCGTTTCGTTTCTCGCGTCCGACGTCGACGCCGACGGCGGCAAGCTGATTCTGACCGGCGGCGCGCCGAAAGCGACCGGCAACGACGAGGAGCGGATGCTGCTCGCGTTGCGCAAGATCGTCTCGAGCGAGCTGCCGATCTCCGTGCGGATCGGCGTTCATCGCGGCGCAGTGTTCGCCGGCGACATCGGTCCGTTCTATCGCCGCACGTACACGGTGATGGGCGATGCGGTCAACCTGGCGGCGCGATTGATGGCCAAGGCCGATCCCGGGACAGATTTACGCGACGACGGACGTGCTCGATCGTTCGAACACCGTGTTCGAATCGACCCGACTCGAGCCGTTCGCGGTGAAGGGCAAGGCCGAGCCGGTTCAGGCGTGGGCGGTCGGGCCGCGCGCAAAGCTCGAAGGCGCGGCAGGTATCATCGCAGCGCCTGCCGCTCACGGGTCGCAACGCCGAGCTGGGCGTCATGCGAAAGGCATTCGCCAGCGCACGCTCGGGGGCGGGCCGCCTGATCGAAGTCGTCGGCGACTCCGGAATCGGCAAGACCCGGTTGCTCGAGGCGCTGCGCGACGCGGCGGCCGGACTCAACAAGCAGCACGCGACCTGCGAAGCGTATACCGCCTCCGCGCCGTACGCAGTCTGGAGCGAGCTGCTGCGCGAATACATGAAATTCGGGCGTGAGGATCCCGAGATGGTCATCGCCGAGCGTCTTCGCGAAGAAGTCGCGAAGAGCGCCCCCGATCTGGCGCCGTGGTGGCCGCTGATTGCCATCGCCTTCGGGCTCGAGGTCGCGCCCACGCCCGAGGTCGAAATGCTGGCGCAGGCCAACCGGCGCGCGAAGGTGCACGAATCGGTCGCACGCTTTCTTGCGGTGATGATGCCCAAGCCGCAATTGATCGAGATCGAAAACGCGCACCACATGGACGAGGCTTCGGCCGAGCTGCTGTCGTACCTGCTCGGCGAGATCGGGACCCATCCGTGGCTTTTCGCGGTGGCGCGCCAGGGCTCCAAGCGGGTTCGTGGCGCCCGAGGCGGAGACCGTGGTTCGCATCGAGCTGAAGCCGCTCGCTCCGCAGGATGCGCTGCGGCTCGCGCAGCTCGCGACCCAGCAGACTCCGGTGGCCGGGCATGTGCTCGAGGTCGTGGCCACGCGCTCCGGTGGCAATCCCCAGTTCCTGCGCGACTTGTTGCAGAAGGTGGTCGACTCCGGCGGCATCGCGGACCTGCCCGATTCCGCTGAAGCGGCGGCGATGGCGCAGATCGACTCTCTTTCACCTGAAGATCGCGCCGTGGTTCGCCATGCCTCGGTGTTCGGCTTGACCTTCCATCCGCGGATGCTCGCGTGGTTTGCCGGGGAGGATGGATTTTCCGCGCCTACGCCAGCCGTGTGGGATCGGCTCGGCGATTTGTTCGATCAAGAGCCGGACGGTTATCTGCGTTTTCGTCGAACGCTGTTGCGCGAGTCGGCGTACCAGGGTTTGCCTTACAGGCTGCGGCGGAAACTGCATGGCGCGATCGCGAAGCACCTCGAAGAGGAACTGGACTACCCGGAGGACATGGCCGGCATCCTCTCGCTGCATTACTTCGAAGCAGGCGACTATCGGCCGGCGTTGCGTTACGCCACCGCGGCGGCGCGGCGTGCCGAAGGCGATATATGCGTATGTCGAAGCCGCCGGGCTGTATTCGCGCGCCGTCCATGCGGGGCGCCAGCTGACGGACGTCGGGGCCCATGAGCTTGCGGTGATCGATCAGGCGATGGGCGACTCGTGGTATCGCGCAGGCGAGTTTCGCAAGGCTTCGGAAGGCTACGCCGCCGCGCGGCAACAGGTCGGCGACGACCGGCTGATGGATGCCGGCTTGCTGCTGAAGCTGTCGCATGTCGAGGAAAAGCTCGGCAACTACACCGAAGCGCTGCGCTGGACCGAGCAAGCGCGCAACATGCTGAGTGAACTGGCGGGGACCGAAGCGGCTCGCGAAATGGCCCGGTCGAGCGCGTGGTATGCGATGTTGCTGCAGGCCGAAGGCCGCACGACCGAGGCGCTGGAATGGGCCGAGCGCACGCGCGCCGAGGCCGAGGCCGCGTCCGACGCCGAGGCGCTGGGCGACGCGTATTTCGTGATGGGCTGGGCGTACGGCGAGCTGGGCAAGGAGGGCGCGCAGGGACTGATGCAGCGCTCGCTCGAGGCCTATCAGCGGGCCGACAACCTCTCCCGCCAGGTCGGCGTGCTATCGACGCTCGGCGTCGTCTGCCAATGGGAAGGCCGCTGGGACGAGGCGCTGTCGTACTACGAGCGCAGCCGCGATACCGCGTTGACGATCGGCAGCAGTGTCGACGCTGCGGTTGCGCGAATCAACATCGCCGAGATCCTGACCGATCGCGGCGAATGGGCCGAAGCCGAGGCGCTGCTGCTGCAGACGTTACCGCTATGGAAGGCAGCGCAGTACCACTACTTCCTCGGCGCGTGCTTTACGCAGCTGGGACGCGTATCGCTGCGCCTGGGTCGCTTCGACGAAGCATTGAGCCGACTCGAAGAAGCGAAGGCGAGCTTTGTTCGGGTCGGCGCGGAGAAGGAATTGCCGGCGGTCGAAGCTCGAATCGCCGAATGCCGCGTCGCCATGGGGAACCCCGACGCTGCCATCGAATTGGTCGCGGGCATCCTGACTCAAGCGAGCGCATCGAACAGTGTGGCGCAGGGTGGCATCGCTGCTCGAGCGCGTGCAAGGCCACGCCTTGGTCCAGAAAGGCGACCTGTGGAGCGCGCGCGATTCACTGGAAGCGAGCCTCGCCGCGGCCAAGGAGCGAAACGATCTTGTTCGAGGCGACGCTGACGATGCTTTCGCTGATCGAGCTCGATCGCCTGGAAGGCGTCGAGCCGCCGCACGAGATGGTGACCGAAAGTCGCTCGCTGCTGGCGAGCCTCAAGGTGCGCGCGGTTCCACCGGTGCCCGCCCCGAAGCAGTAGCCGCCCCAAAAGCGAAGCGGCCCCGCAGGGCCGCTTCGCTTATCGCATTTCGCGCGTTCGCTACGGCAGTCTTACGTAGCCGTCGCCGATGTCGATGACCTTGGTTTCATCATCGCGATGCGCGATGCACATCTGCGCCTGGTTACCTGCGGCGTAGGGGGCGACAGTTCCTTCCGGGAGGATCGGCAGCGGCGTGCTCATGACCAAAGCGCCGTGAGGGTGTGGGCTATCCGGCACCGACGTGCCACCTACACCGCGTTGAACGACCATTAACGCTTCGCCTTCGCCCGGCTCGGTTTCAATGCAATCATTCGGGTCGTCGGGGTCGTTATCTTCATTGTCAAGGCACACAAACTGCACCGTGATGCGCTCGGTTCCGATAACGATGTCAAACTCGCTGCCCGGAACATTTGGACTAAACGGGTCGCTCCCGGCCGGGAAAGGGATGCTGCCAGCCGGGGGACCAGGTGGCGGCGTCGTCGTATCGATCGCTATGTACTGGGTTTCGTCGCCTGGTGGTCCCAGGTCGACCGACAAGGTCCCGTAGGGCGTTGGCAATTGATTCGGCTCGATGCAGTCGAGCGCGGGGATAAAGGCCGGACCATTGCCGCCAGTCAACCAGGCCAAGTCTGCTGGTATGGTGTCGCAAACGCTGTACTCGAACGTCGCTCTCGGATCGCCTGCCACGCCGTCCGGCCACCTGAAATGGACCTGGTGGTTCGTCGACACCGTGTTGGTCACGAAAAGCGGAAGGGTGCCCCCCGTGCTGCCGTCCTTGTCATAAAAGCCCCGCTGCCCCGTAACCACGCACGGGTTGCTGCTGTTCGGCACGTTGAACGTTCCGTTACTCCCGACGTTAGCGGACAGAATGGGTGTCGCAAGAGTTGACTGGCCCGGCACCAGGTCGAAGGTCTGGCCATTGAGTTGCGCGCCGGTCCAGACCATCGCGCTCCATGAGATTCCGTCTCCAGAGTCGCCCAGGTGGATGGTCAGATAGAAAGGCGCTCCCCCAGCCTTCTGAGGGACCATATTCGTAACCGAAACCGTCGAACTCGAAAACGTCGCCTTCCCGCTTGCCGGCTGATCTACGCCGACGATCGTCGCGCCGGCGGCCGTGAGCTTGAATGAGCTGATCGTCGAATTGCCGAGGCTCTTCAGGGAGGCTGTCACCGTTAACGGTGCTAACGAAGTCATTGACAGACTGTATTGCTTCTTGTCGTTGCCGGCGACGCTAGGCAACGCGAACGCTACGAGCGCTGCGGCCAACACGAAGCACAGTAACGTGCGCAAGTTATTCATCGCTTATTCCCCCCGACGTACAGTTGACAAACCAGAGACCAGCGCCAAAGCGTTACGAGCGGCCACTCGCCGGTCGCGGTCCTTAAGGAGGCGTAGTTGTACTCTGCTCCGCATTGTTGTCAAGGTGGCTATTCTGCATTTCACGATCATGACAGGCGTTGTAGATGCCAAAGACATTTCCGCCCGTCGTGCTGCGAAGCCCGCGGCAGAGTGCAATAGGGGATTTCCGAGAGCTAGGGGAGTCCCGAAAGGCGCCAGCTGTAGCGCGCAACCGATGCGAAGCGAAGCTGTAGCGCGCAACCGATGCGAAGCGATTTTGTGTCTGCGGGCTAGAGATCGGGGACCGACGGGCAGATTCGTACCGCACTCCCGAGCGGTTGAAGCGGCTCCCCTGAAGTCACGGTCCATAAGAGGCCGCCGGGGTAGGCTTGACTGCCGAACGATCGTTCGGTAATCTGGCTCAATGGCGAACGACCGATCCTATCTGGAGGCGCTCCAGGACTATTACACGCGGCACCACGCGTTCCCGTCGTACTCGTCGATCGGGTCGCTGCTGGGCCTGCGGTCGAAGTCCTCGGTCGCGGCGCTGGTGGCGAGGCTCAAGCTCGGCGGCTACATCGAATCGACGCCGGATCGCCGGATCGCGCCGACGCGGCGCTTTTTCGAGCGGCCGCTGGCCGAGGCGCCTGTGCACGCGGGTCTGCCCAATCCGGTCGATGATGCACCGGCCGACGCGCTGACGATCGACGATTATCTGATCGATCGTCCGTCGCAGACGGTGCTCGTGCGGGTCAAGGGCGACTCGATGACCGATGCCGGCATTTTCGACGGCGATCTGGTCGTGGTCGAAAAGCGCAGCACTGCGCGGCGTGGCGACATTGTCATCGCCATCGTCGACAACCAGTTCACGTTGAAGCGCCTCGATCTCGAGCGCGGCCAGTTCATCCTGCGCCCCGAAAACAAGGCCTACCCGGTCATTCGTCCGGAAGGAACGCTGGAGATATTCGGCGTCATGGTGGGGCTGGTCCGCAAATACAACTGACGGGCGCCGCGATGCGGCGTAGTGCGGCGCATCAAACGTCGACGCGAGCGACTTCGACCAGCACGTCGTAGAACGTCGCCGCGCGTCCCATGTCGGTCAGTGCCTGGCCGGTCACCATGTTGGCATTGGTTCCGTCGGGCGAAAGCTTGCGCCACCAGATCGACGGCGCGACCACGACACCGGGCCGTGTGCGATCGGTGATGCGCGCGGTGACGACGAACGCGCCGCGATCGTTGTAGACGCGCACCTTGTCACCGCCGCTGATGCCACGCGCGGCAGCATCCTCGGCATGGACATCTAGCCAGGGCGTCTTTTCCGTATCGAGAAATACCGGCAGCCCGCCGAAGCTCGAATTGAGCGCATTGCGCGCCGGCGGCGACAACATCGCCAAAGGAAAGCGGCGGGCGAGGGCAGGATCGCTGACTGCGGATTCGCGCGGCGGCGTATAGGTGGGCAGCGGGTCGAGCCCCTGCCGGCGCAACGATTCCGAATAGAACTCGCATTTGCCCGACGGCGTCGGGAAGTTGCCTTGCGCGAACGGAGCGTACGTGGCCGGCACATTCAGCCGCTGCCAACCCTGAGTCTTCAGCGTTTCCCAATCGATACCTGCCATGCGCGGGTGGCCGGCTACGAAAGCATTCGCCGCCATGCTCTCGTCGCTCTCGGCGAAGCAGGGCTCATCGAACCCCATCCGCGCGGCGAGCAGCCGGAACACCTCGGTGTTCGGCTTGGCTTCGCCCAGCGGTGCGATCGCCGGATTGTTGGCCAGCGCGTAGAGGTGGCCGTACGAGGAATGCACGTCCAGGTGCTCGAGTTGCGTCGTCGCGGGCAGAACGATGTCGGCGTAGTCGGCGGTGTCGGTGAGAAACACGTCGTGGACGACGCAAAACAAGTCCTCGCGCGCGAAACCGGCGACGACCTTGCCCGAGTCCGGCGCCACCGCGACCGGATTCGAGTTGTAGACGAACAGCGCACGAATCGGCGGATCGTCGGCGTCGAGCAGCGCATCGCCGATCGTCGACATGTTGATCGTGCGCGGGCTATTCCAGCTCAACTCGGGACGCTCGAGCGCCGCCGTGTTGATCGGATAGGTGCCGCTCGAAGACAGAAGCGCGCCGCCGGCGGCGTGGCGCCACGCGCCGACCAGCGCGGGCAAACACGCGACCGTGCGGATTGCCATGCCGCCGCCGGCATGCCTTTGCATGCCGTAATTGAGGCGGATGACGGCGGGCGCTATGGTGCCGTAGTCCCGCGCCAGCGCGACGATCTGCGCTTCGCGCAATCCGGTGAGCGAAGCGACGCGCGACGGCGGGTAGTCGCGCACGCGTTCTTCCAGCGCATCGAACCCCAGCGTGTAGCGGTCGATGTAGTCTCGATCGAGCAGGTTCTCGGCAATCAGGACGTGCATGACGCCGAGAGCCAGCGCGGCGTCGGTCCCCGGCATCAGCGCCAGGTGCTCGTGACACTTTTCGGCGGTCTGACTTCGATACGGATCGATCGCGATCAGCTTCGCGCCGCGGCGCTTGGCTTCCTGCACGCGGGTCCAGAGGTGCAGGTTCGAGACGACCGGGTTCGAGCCCCAGATCAATATCAGCTTGGCGTTTTCGAATTGCTCGAGGTCGGTGCCGATCGACGCGCCGATCGTCGCGGCGTAGCCCGCCTTGCCGGCGGTCGCGCAGATCGTGCGATCGAGCAGCGAGGCGCCGAGCTTGTGGAAAAATCGACGATCCATCGAGCCGTATTGCAGCAGGCCCATCGTCCCGGCATAGCTGTAGGGCAGAATCGCCTGCGGCCCGTCGTCCGAGTCGGCGATTGCCTTGAAGCGCGAAGCGATCGTGTCGAGCGCTTCGTCCCAGCCGATGCGCTGGAAGCGGCCTTCGCCCTTGGCGCCGACTCGGCGCAGTGGATGCAGCAGGCGCTTGTCGGAGTAAGTTCGCTCCAGATATCTGGCCACCTTGGTGCACAGCACGCCGCGCGTCGTCGGGTGATCAGGGTCGCCTTCGACCTTGATCGCGCGCCCGTCGGCGACCGTCACGTGCAACGCGCAGGTGTCGGGGCAATCGTGCGGGCACGCGCCGCGAACGATTGTATGTCCGGGCGCTTGTCGGGCTGAAGGATCGAGTGGCATCGCGGATCCGCGGGATGCTCGTATTGTAATCCGAGGCGGAACGGGGCTCGCCCGCGCAGAAGGCTTGCGCTATCGTTTCGGCAGGCGAATAGCGAAAAGGCATGCCGTGACAGCACCTCTTCGGACGATCGCTTTACGCTCGGGCGCGGCGATGCCCGTGCTGGGCTTAGGCACCTGGCGCATGGGCGAGCGCCTCGACCGCCGCGCGCAGGAGCTCGCTGCGCTCAGGGCAGGCATCGAGCTCGGCGTGACGCTGATCGATACGGCGGAGATGTACGGCGAAGGCGAAGCCGAGAAGATCGTCGGCGAAGCGATCGCGGGTCAGCGTGAACGGATGTTCCTGGTCAGCAAGGTCTACCCGCACAACGCCAGCCGTCGCGGCGCGGTCGCCGCCTGCAAGCGCAGTCTTAAGCGCTTGGGCACCGATCACCTCGATCTGTACCTGCTGCACTGGCGCGGCGACGTGCCTCTTGCGGAAACCGTCGCCGCATTCCAGGCGTTGCAGGCCGACGGCAGCATCCGCGCCTGGGGCGTGTCGAATTTCGATAGCAGCGACATCGAGGAGCTGCTGGACCTTCGCGGCGGTGACGATTGCGCAGCCAATCAGGTGCTCTATAACCTCGGCGCGCGGGGCGTCGAATGGGATCTTGTTCCGCTGTGCCGGCGCGCCCGAATCGCGCTGATGGCGTATTCGCCGCTCGATCAGGGAAGACTGCTGCGGGAGCGCGCGCTGCAGGCGATTGCGACGCGCATCGGCGCGACGCCGGCGCATGTCGCGCTCGCGTGGCTGCTGCAGCAGCAAGACGTCGCCGTGATCCCGAAGGCAGCAGACCTTGCGCATGTGCACGACAATTTGTCAGCGGCGAATCTTCACCTCGATCGAGCCACGTGTGACGAACTCGATCGCGCATTTCCTCCGCCGCGCCGCGCGACCTCGCTGCGCATGCTTTAGCGCGCTCGCCTTGCCGCAACGCGGCAGGCCGGTCGATGTTGCGTCAGCACCGGCATGATGGCACGCGAGGACGCACGGGCCGAGTCGCACGCCGGGGCTTCACTCAAACAATCAGGCGCTTGCGCGCCAGTTGATGGCTCGTCCAGCGCCGATGGCATGGATGTTGCGTAGCCATGTCCATCAGGGCTTCGGCCCAGCCGAATCCAACCTCTTTGAGGAGTTAGTCGTGCTCTACACCTACTACGATTACCTGGATTTACCGCCCGGTGCATCGACAGCGCGCATCGAAGCCGCGTACCAGACGATCAAGCAGCGGCTGGACGCGCGCACCGACGAAACGCTGGTGCGACTGATTCACGAAGCGCACGCGCTGCTTTCCGACCCCGAACAGCGGCATATCTACGACGAGGAGTTGGAGCGCAGCGCAGCCGAGGCCGACGCCGAGCTCAAGGCGCTGCTCGATGAACAGGCCGATGAAGCCCCGCACGCGTCGGGTGCAGGATGTTCCGACACCGTTGCTGGCCGCGATCCGCGCCTGGGCGGCATAGCACCATCGACCGTCCGGACGATCCATCGGGCTGATCTGAATCGGTACGGCAATGACACTATTGACTCGCCGCGATGCGTGACTGAGCTGCCCTTCGCAGCGCGGCGACCGGATACGAACAAACAACAAGCGCGGAGGCAGCACCGTGAAAAAATGCCAGAATTGCCAGTTCTACGACCGCAAGGACGGGCGATCGACCGACGGGCGCACGACGATGTGGGGCCAGTGCCGGCGCCATTCGCCGATGCTCAGTCCCCAGACACCGCAGAGCACCAAGGCCTATGTCGTCGAAGGCATCTGGCCGGTCGTGCGCGACGACGACTGGTGCGGTGAATGGTTCGCGCCGGCGCCGAGCGTGCTGCCGCGGACACATGGCATTATCAACGGACAGGAACTGATGGCCGCCAGCGCTTCGGACAACGGATCGCGCAGCCCGCCGGAATTTCGGCCCCTGGCGGCCGTGGTCGGCGACGACTGAAAACCGGGTCGTCCTTTCGCGTGCCGGCTGGCACGCGGCACGTGTACCTCAGTTGTCCAAGCACTCGAGACGAATTCGTTTGCGTCGCGCCATCGCGCGCGACGCGCGCCGCACGATAGTCAGCCGCCTCGGCTCGGATACCATGGCGGGCAATGAACGCTCTCCTGGCCGCCCTCGCCGACGGCGCGATCGCCGTTACCCCCAATCGACGTCTCGCCCGGCGGCTGCATGCCGAGTTCGACTCGGCGCTTGCGGCGAGCGGACGGCGCGCCTGGCCGACTCCGACCGTCCTGCCGTACCAGGGATGGCTCGCAGTGGTCTGGGAAACCATCCTCGCGCACGAGACCGCTGCCGAACCACGGACGCTATTGAGCGCGGCGCAGGCGATCGCGTTGTGGCAGCGAGTCATCGAAGACTCGGGCGCGACGCTCGCCGACGTGCGCGGTGCCGCCGCGCTCGCGTCCGAAGCGTGGTCGCATGTACACGCCTGGGGCGCCGGCGGAGAAAGCTGGCGTAGCTGGCGACAACAGGGCGATGAGCAAGACCCCTCGCTCTTTGCCGCCTGGGCCGATACCTATCTGGCGCGAACGCGGCGGCTCGGCGTGGTGGACATCGCGCAGGCGGCCGATGCCATCGCGGCGCGGGCGGAAGTCATCGGGGCAGAATCCCCGACGATCCTGATCGTCGGATTCATCGAGCTCACGCCGCAGCAGACACGGCTGTTCAGGGCGCTCGAAGGCGCCGGCGCGACCTTGCGCCAAATCGAAAGCTTGCCGGCGCGAGACGCGAAGGTCTCGCGCGCGACCGCAAGTACGCCCCGCGACGAAATCGCCGCCGCGCTTTCCTGGGCGCGCGCGATCGCGATCGAGCGCCCGAACGCGCGGATAGGCATCGTCGTCGAAGATCTCGCCGAGCGCCGCGATGCCGTGATCGCACTGGCGCAGGACATCCTCGATCCGGCGTCGATCACGCCTGGTCATACGCGAAGCGGCGCACCCTTCGAGTTGTCTCTCGGCGTTCGCCTGCCGCAAGTGCCGCTGGTCGCTGCGGCGCTCGATCTCGTGGCACTGAGCGATGCGCCATTGGGGCTCGGCGCCGCCGCGGCGCTGCTGCGTTCGCCCTATCTGCCGGATGCGGATTCGCTCTGGCAACGCCACGCCGCACTCGAGCGTCGCTGGCTCGAGCAGGGCGTGCGCGCGATATCGCTGGCCGATGCGATCGCGGCAGTCGCGCCCTATGCTTCGGAGCTCGCCGTTCGGTGGGCGAGCGGGCGCGAGGCGTTGCGCGCCGCGCATGCGACGACGCCGCGCGAATGGTCGGACCTCTGGCGCGACTGGCTCGCAGCTGCCGGCTGGCCCGGTTCACGCGTGCTGGACAGCGTGGAGTTCCAGGCACGCGAAGCGTGGGAGAAGCTGCTGGCGCAGTTCGCATCGCTCGGTGCCGTGGCGCCGCGTCTGGGCGGCCGCGCGGCGATTGCAGCGCTGCGCGCAATGGCGGACGAAACCTTGTTCCAGCCCGAGGGCAGCAATGCGCCAATCCAGATTCTGGGCCTGTTGGAAGGCGCCGGCCTCGACTTCGATGCGCTATGGGTCGCTGGTCTCTCGGCCGACCGCTGGCCGGCGGCGCCGCGTCCCAATCCCTTGCTGCCTATCGTATGGCAGCGCGAACGCGGCGTGCCGCGCGCCAGCGCGCAACGCGAGCTCGAGTTCGCCCGCCTGCTCACCGAACGATTCGCCCGCGCCGCAAACGCGGTCGTGTTCAGCTCGGCAACTGGCGTCGACGATCCGCCGCTCTCTCCGTCGGCGCTGGTGCTGACCTATCCGGAATCGGTGCAGGTGTTCGAGGCAGAAACCTGGTCAGCCTCGATGGGGCGGAGCGGACCTCTCGAGAGTCTCGCCGACGAACGCGCGCCGCCACTGACTCCGGGTTCGGCGATCCGCGGTGGCGCGCGGGCCATCCAGACACAAAGCGATTGTCCTTTCCAGGCGGTTGCGCGCCATCGCCTCGGCGCGCAAGCATGGCCGACTGCCGGGCCAGGCCTCGCGGCGTTTGAACGAGGGCAGCTCGCGCATGCGACGCTGGCCGCATTCTGGAGCGCGATTCCTGATCGGGCGAGCCTGCTGGCGCTCGATGCCGGTAGCCTCGATACCGCGATTGCGGCGGCGGTCGAGAAGGGCATGACCTGCCTGCCCGCAACGCGGTGGCGCAGCGTCCCCGATGCGGTGCGCGCGGCGGAGTTGCGCCGCCTGAGCCGTCTGTTACGCGCATGGCTGGACATCGAGCGCGCGAGGCCGCCTTTCGCGGTTGCCGCGGTCGAGGCGCGGCGCGACCTGGTGCTTGGCGGCATCGGTCTTCGGATGCGCGTCGACCGGATCGACGCCCTCGCCGACGGCGGCATCGCGATCATTGATTACAAGACTGGCGTGCTCAAGCAACCCAGACCTCAAAAGTGGTTCGATGATCGACCGCGCGCGTCGCAACTCGGCACGTATACGCTGGCGCAACGCGCAGCCGAGCCTCACCTCGCGGTGCGCGCCGTTGTCCATGCCGAGCTTCGCACCGCTGGCGTCGCCGCGTCGGGCCTTGCCGCCGATCGCGCCGCGTGGCCCGCGCTGATGAACATCGCCAACGCCGGGCTTTTTGCCGATTGGCGCTCGCTCGAGTCCTGGTGGGAGGTGCATCTGGGCGCGCTCGCGACCGAGCTCGCCAGCGGCGTGGCGACCGTAACGCCGCGTCTGAAGCCATCGCCATGCCGCATCTGCGGCTTGCAGGCGCTCTGCCGCATCGATTCGGTCCGCTTTGAAGAGCCCGAAGACAATGGCGACGCCTGAATCGAGCGGTCCGGCCGACCGCGCCGCACGCGAGGCGGCACTCGATGTCGCGCGCTCTTTCATCGTCCAGGCACCGGCCGGGTCGGGCAAGACCGAGCTCCTGATCCAGCGCTTCCTGGCGCTGCTCGCGCGCGTCGAGCGGCCCGAGGTGATCGTCGCGATGACGTTCACGCGAAAGGCGACTGGCGAGATTCGAGCGCGGATCATCGATGCGCTGCGGGAAGGCGCCGGCGACGCGCAGCCGGACCGGCCGCATCGCGCGCTTACCTGGCGATTGGCCCGCGCCGTGCTCGAACGCGATGCGGCACTCGGATGGGAACTGGTCGCGCATCCGGCGCGACTGCAGGTCCACACGATCGACGCTCTGTGCGCGACGTGGATGCGGCAGGCTCCGATGGCAGTGAAGCTGGGCTCGATGCCGAGACTGATCGAACGCGCAGAGGCGCTGCACGTCCGCGCGGCGCGGGCCGAGCTCGATGCCGCAGCGGACGACAATGCCGCCTGGCAGCGCCTGCTCGACTACCTGGACAACGACGGCGATCGGTTGAGCGTGCTGATCGCCGAAATGCTGGCGCGCCGCGACCAGTGGCTCCGCCACGTGATGGGCGGCGATGCCACCGCGCTGCGCGTCCGACTCGAGCGCACATTGGCGACCGAGATCGCGCACAAGCTCCAAGCCGTCGCGGCACTGCTGCCGGCGGCCGAAACGCGAGAGCTGCTCGACCTTGCGCGCTACGCCGCCACTCACTTGTCGCTATCCGATCCCGCGCATCCGCTCGCCGCGCTGGCGCAGCGCGGTGCGCTGCCGGATGCGCGCGCCGAATCGCTCGGCGACTGGCGCTCGCTCGCCGACTGGTTGCTTACCAAAGACGGCGATTTCTACGCCGCCATCAGGATTACCCAGGGTTTTCCGGCGCGAGGCAACGCCCGCGAGGCCGGGGCGGCGGTGCGCGACGCGCAAAAGCAGGCGATGATCGAATTGCTGCGCCGCCTTGCGGTGGTGCCGGGCCTTGCCGATGCGTTGCACGGCGTCCGCCAATTGCCGCCGTCGCGCTACGACGAGACGGCGTGGGGCTTCGTCGAGGCCTTGCTCGAAGTGCTGCCGCGCGCCGCGGCGCGATTGCAGCTCGTCTTCGGCGAGGCGCGGGCGATCGACTTTATCGAGGCCAGCCAGATTGCGCTGCGCGCGCTGGGCGAACCCGACGCGCCGTCCGATCTTCTGCTGCGACTGGACATGCGCATCGAGCACCTGCTCGTCGACGAATTCCAGGACACGTCGCTGTCGCAATACGAGCTGATCGAGCGCCTGGTCGCAGGCTGGACCCCGGACGATGGCCGCACTCTTTTTGTCGTCGGCGATCCGATGCAGTCGGTGTACGGCTTTCGTGAGGCGGAAGTCGGCTTGTATCTGGACGCGCAGCGACAACGGCGGCTGGGCGAAGTCGCGCTCGAACCGCTGGTCCTGCAGTGCAACTTCCGCTCGCAATGCGATCTCGTCGGATGGGTCAATCGCGTCTTTGCGCAGGCGCTCGACGCAGCGCTGCGCCCGACCGACCGCGTCGTGGCGTTCGGCGCAGCTACTCCCGTGCTGCCCGCGGCACCTCCTCCCGCCGTTACGATCGACGCTTGCACCAGCGACGTCGATGAAGCGGCGAAGGTGGTCTCCCATGTCCGAGCAGCGCTGGCGAGTGGTGCCGAGGTTGCGATCCTCGTGCGCAAGCGCGGCGACTTGGCAGAAATTCTTCCGGCGCTGCGAGGTGCCGCCATTCCTTTCGCTGCAGTCGACCTCGATCGGATGGCAGATCGCCAGACGGTCCTCGATCTCGCATCGCTGACGCATGCGCTGATCCAGCCCGACGACCGGCTCGCGTGGCTTGCGGTGCTGCGAGCGCCCTGGTGCGGTCTGACGCTGTACGATGTCTTCGCGCTCGACGCCATGGCGAACGGTGGCAGCCTGTGCGAAGCGATCGTCGCCCAACAGTCGCCGGCGCGCGTAGCACCCGCCGGCATGTCGGCCAATGGCGTGCGTCGGTTGGACAGACTGGCCGCGAGCATCGCGCCCTTTGTCGCGGACCGCGGGCGCATGCCGCTCTCCGCAGCCGTGCGTGGAGTTTGGCTGGCCCTCGGCGGACCGGCGTGCGTCGGCGAGCCCAGCGACCTGGAAGCAGCCGACCGTTTTTTCACACTGCTTGCCGAGCACGCCCCTGGCGCCGACGTGTCCGACTGGAACGCGTTTCTCGATGCGCTGGCCGCGACCTTCATCGAGACCGGCGCCGGCGCCGACGCGAAGGTCCGCGTGATGACTTTGCATCGCGCGAAAGGGCTGGAATTCGATGTCGTGGTCATGCCCGGTCTGGCGCAGCCCCCGGGGAGTGGGGCGCCGCAGCTATTGCGTTGGCGCCGCCGGGCCGGCGGACTGCTGCTGGCGCCGATCGGCGCCAGGCACGTCGACCTCGCCGAGCGGGACCCGGTGTATACCTACCTGAACACGCTTGCTGCCGGCGAGGAGGCCGCCGAGCTCGTTCGATTGCTCTACGTCGGTTGCACCCGCGCCAGAACGCGATTGCACTTGACTGCCGTGCTCGGCGTCGAGCCGGACGAAAGCGGGCAGTTGCGATGGCGCAAGCCTGCGCGCGGCACCGCGCTCTTCGCGCTTTGGCCCGCGCTCGAGGCCGATCTTTCCCCGCCGCCGCCGGTCGCGCCCGGCGCAACGTCTTCAAGCGCGTCCGGCGGCGTGCCGCTGTTGCGGCTGCCGCTCGACTGGCGGCCGCCGCCGGTGCCGGCTGCGCTGCCGATCGGAGCCCGGGCAGCAGCCGCAGACGAGCCGCTGGTCGAATTCGACTGGGTGCGCGAAACCGCGCGCCAGATAGGCATCGTTGCCCACCGGTTGTTGCGCCAATGCGCGGACGAGGGCCTCGAACGCTGGCCAGCCGAACGCATTGCCGCGCAACGCGCCCGGGTGGTACGCGAGCTCGCCGGGCTGGGATTTACCGGCGTCGAAGCCGAATCCGCCGCCGACCAGGTGCTGGGCGCCGTCGCCTCGACGCTCGCCGACGCGCGCGGCCGCTGGCTGTTCGATCCTCGACATACCGACGCGCACAGCGAATACGCATTGACAGGCATTCGCGACGACGTACCGGTTCGCGTCGTGCTCGATCGCAGCTTCGTCGATGCCGAAGGCGTGCGCTGGATCGTCGATTTCAAGCTGTCGCAACATCAGGGCGCAGGACGCGATGTGTTTCTCGACAGCGAGCAGGCGCGTTACCGGGCGCAACTCGACGCGTACGCCGAAGTCGCGCGCGGCTTAGGCGCCCAGCCGATTCGTCTCGGACTGTATTTTCCGTTGCTCGCCGGCTGGCGCGAATGGGAAGGACCGCCCTGAGGCAAAGAGGCTAGGCCTGCCAAGCGCTGGACCGGAACCGGCTGCGCAGGCTAAAATCAAGGTTTTTCAAGGTCTTCCGACCTTTGGACGGGAACTGAAGTGCAGGTCTTTCGTGGGCTCCCCGATTTCGCCGACCGCCATCGTCCCATCGCGCTGACCATCGGCAACTTCGACGGCGTCCATCGCGGCCACCAGGCGATGCTCGCCCGGCTGTCGGAAGCTGCGGAGGACTTGGCGCTGCCGTCCGCCGTGCTGACCTTCGACCCGCATCCCCGCGAATTTTTCGCACCCGGCGCCGCGCCGCCGCGCCTGTCCACCTTGCGCAGCAAGCTCGAGCAATTCGCGGCGCACGGCATTGCCGAGGTCCACGTCGCGCGCTTCAATGCCACGCTGGCGTCGCTGCCCGCGGAGCGCTTCATCGACGAGGTTCTGGTGCGCCGGCTTGGCACGCGCTGGTTGCTGGTTGGCGCCGATTTTCGCTTCGGACAGGGGCGACGCGGCGACCTTGCACTGCTGCGGCGCGCAGCATCGACGTTCAGCGTCGAGGCGATGCCGACGGTCATCGTTGACGGCGAGCGGGCCTCGAGTACCGCGGTCCGCGCTGCGCTGGCCGCCGGCGAGCTCGATCACGCGGCGCGATTGCTCGGACGTCCGTACGCGATCGGCGGCAAGGTCGTGCACGGCGACAAGCTGGGACGCAGCCTCGGGTTTCCGACGGCCAACATCGTGCTGCGCCACCCGCCGCCTCTGACGGGAGTTTTCGCCGTGCGCGTGCACGGCCTGGGCGGCGTTGCCAGATCGGGCGCTGCAAGCCTCGGCGTGCGGCCGACGGTCAAGGCCGGGGCGAAACCGCTGCTGGAAGTTTTCGTGTTCGATTTCGACGAAGCGGTGTATGGCCGCCGCGTAGTCGTCGAGTTTCTCTGCAAGCTACGCGACGAGGAGCGATATGCCGACCTCGACACGCTGACCCGGCAGATCCGCGCCGATGTCGCGCAGGCGCGCGAGTATTTCGCGACCGGTTCGAGCACGGCGCGCTAGAGAGTGACGATGTCCGACAAGCCGAAGACCGACTATAAGTCGACGCTCAATCTTCCCGACACGGCATTTCCGATGCGTGGCGACCTGGCGAAGCGCGAGGCCGCCTGGGTTCGCGAATGGCAGGAGAAGAAGGTGTACGAGGCGATCCGCTCCGCCAGTCGCGGTCGGCCGCGCTTCATTCTGCACGACGGCCCGCCGTACGCGAACGCCGACATCCATATCGGGCACGCGGTCAACAAGATCCTCAAGGACATCGTCGTCAAGAGCAAGGGGCTCGCCGGCTTCGACGCGCCGTATGTGCCGGGGTGGGACTGCCACGGCATGCCGATCGAAGTGCAGATCGAAAAGACGTACGGCAAGGACATCCCCGTCGAAGAGACGCAGCGGCTGGCCCGGGCGTACGCGAGCGAGCAGATCGTGCGGCAAAAGGCGCAGTTCCAGCGGCTCGGCGTGCTCGGCGACTGGGACCATCCGTACACGACGATGGCGTTTCGCAACGAAGCCGACGAGATCCGCATGCTCGGCGCGATTCTCGCCAAGGGCTACATTTATCGCGGGCTCAAGCCGGTGAACTGGTGCTTCGACTGCCAGTCGGCGCTGGCCGAAGCCGAAGTCGAATACGAGGACCGCACCGATATCGCGATCGACGTCGGCTTCGAAGTCGATTCTCGCGACCGGGCCAAGCTCGCGCAGGCATTCGGCCTCGAGAAGCTGCCCGACGGTCCGGCGCGCGCCGTCATCTGGACGACGACGCCTTGGACGATCCCGGCCAATCAGGCGCTGGCCGTGCACCCGGATCTCGTCTATTCGCTGGTGGAGACCGATCGCGGCAGCTTCATCCTGGCGAGCGAGCTGGTCGACGTCTGCCTTGCGCGCTTCGGCATCGCAAGAAAGGAGCCGGCTGGCCGCTTCGAGCACAAGTCGGCCGGCCGATCGCTCGAGGGCATTCGTTTTCGCCACCCGTTCTACGATCGCGAATCGCCGGTTCAGCTCGGCGAATTCGTGACCCTGGAGCAGGGGACCGGGATCGTGCACAGTTCGCCGGCGTACGGCGTCGATGACTTCCAGTCGTGCCGGCGCTACGGTCTCACCGACGACCAGATATTGAATCCGGTGCAGGGCGACGGGCGTTACGCGGAGACGCTGCCATTCTTCGGTGGCCTCAATATCTGGAAAGCCAATCCGCTGATCGTCGAAAAGCTGCGCGAGGTCGGTGCACTGCTGCACGCCGAAAAAATAACCCACAGCTACATGCATTGCTGGCGACACAAGACGGCGATCATCTATCGCGCGACGACGCAATGGTTCGCCGGCATGGACGAGGTGCCGGGCTGGCGCGGCGTCAAGCCGCAGAAGACGCTGCGCGAGACCGCTTTGGCCGGCATCGAAGCAACGCAATTCTTTCCCGCCTGGGGCAAGGCGCGGCTGCACGGAATGATCGCCAACCGGCCCGACTGGACGTTGTCGCGGCAGCGGCAATGGGGCGTGCCGCTGCCGTTCTTCGTCGACCGCGAGACCGATATGCTGCATCCCGATACGCTGCCGCTGCTCGAGCTCGCGGCGGCGAAGGTCGAGCGCGGCGGCATCGAGGCAATGGCAAAAGGCGACGTACGAGGATTTCGGCGTCGATCCCCAAAAGTATCGCAAGCTCTCCGATACCCTGGACGTCTGGTTCGACTCCGGCGCCACGCACCAGACGGTGATGGGTGGGCCCGACGGCCGCCGCAAGCATCTCGGCTCGCATCCGGACCAGACCGGTTTTCCGGCCGACCTGTATCTGGAAGGCTCGGACCAGCACCGCGGCTGGTTCCATTCGTCGCTGCTCTCGTCGTGCATGCTCAATGGCGTGCCGCCATACAAGGCGCTGTTGACCCACGGATTCGCCGTCGACGGCGACGGCAAGAAAATGTCGAAGTCCAAGGGCAACGTGGTCGCGCCGCAGACGGTTTCGGACACGCTGGGCGCCGAGATCCTGCGGCTGTGGGTCGGCGCGACCGACTATTCGGGCGAGCTTTCGATTTCCAACGAGATTCTGAAGCGCGTCGTCGAAGGCTATCGCCGCATCCGCAACACGCTGCGCTTTCTGCTCGCCAACACGTCGGACTTCGATCCGGCGCGCGACGCGGTGCCGGCTGACGAGCTGTTCGAGCTGGACCGGTACGCGCTCGACGTCGCCGCCGGCTATTTCGACGACATGCGGCAAAAATACGCGGCGTATGAATTCCATCTGGTCGTGCAGGCGCTGCAGCTGTATTGTTCGGAAGAGCTCGGCGGTCGCTACCTCGACATCCTGAAAGATCGCCTCTACACGACGGCTGCCGATTCGGTGGGGCGGCGCTCGGCGCAAACGGTTCTCACCGTTATCCGGGACGAATTGATCAAGTTGATGGCACCGATCCTGTCGTTCACCGCGGAAGAGGCCTGGCGGATCGTCCATCCGGAAGACCCGACGATCTTCGCGGTAATCTGGGGCGCCGAGCATCGTGTCGTGCGCAGCGACAGCCCCGAATTCTCCAGGCGCTGGACGGCGATCATGAGTGTCCGGGACGTGGTGCTGAAACGTCTCGAGTCGTCGCGCGAGCGGGGCGAGATCGGTTCGTCACTGCAAGCCGAGATCGCGATAACGGCACCGGCGCCGATCTACGAGGCGCTGTCCTCGATCGGCGAGGACCTCCGCTTCGTCATGATCACGTCGTCGGCCACCGTCAGCCGCGGCGACGCGCTCGACATCCAGGTGACGCCCAGCGCCCACGCCAAGTGCGATCGCTGCTGGCATTACCGCGCCGATGTCGGCGCCGACAAAACCCGTCCGACCTTGTGCGGGCGATGCGTGGCCAATCTCTACGGGAGCGGCGAGCCGCGCCGGTTCGCATGAGCCAGAGGGCTGCCGCCGGGCATGACGCCGGGACGGGCGCACGGCGCTGGTGGGCATGGCTGCTGGTCAGCGCGGCGGTGATCGCCGCCGATCAGTTCAGCAAGTCGCTGGTGGAAGCGGCGCTGCGCGTCGGCGAGCAGCGCGCGCTGACACCGAACTTCAGCATCGTCCTCGCGTACAACACCGGCGCAGCGTTCAGCTTCCTCGCCGATGCATCCGGATGGCAGCGCTACCTGTTCACCGCCTTGGCGCTCGCTGCCTCGGCGCTGATGATCTGGCTGCTGCGGCGCGGCGGCGACCGCATCTACAGCCTCGCCTTGAGCCTGATCCTGGGCGGGGCATTGGGCAATCTCTGGGATCGCCTGACCATGGGCAAGGTCGTCGATTTCCTGCTGGTGCACGATTACCTGCCATTCCGCGGGGCGCTCGCGGCGCGCTTCGACCCGTTTCCGGCGTTCAACGTGGCCGACAGCGCTCTGACCGTCGGCGTCGCGCTGTTGATCCTGGACAGCTTTCGCCAGCGCCATGCCGATCGCCCGGCGACGAGGCCGGACCGATGAACGAAGTCATCCTGGCCAACCCGCGCGGATTCTGCGCCGGCGTCGATCGGGCTATCGCGATCGTCGAGCAGGCGCTCGCCCGCTTCGGTGCGCCGATCTACGTGCGACACGAGGTCGTTCACAACAAGTTCGTGGTCGACGATCTCAAGGCGAAGGGCGCGATATTCGTCGACGAGCTTGCCGACGTTCCGCAGGGAAACACGGTCGTGTTCAGCGCGCACGGGGTCTCGCGTGCGGTGCGCGACGAAGCCGCGGCGCGCGGCTTGACCGTCTTCGATGCGACCTGCCCGCTGGTGACCAAGGTGCACGTCGAGGTCGCCAAGATGCACGCGAACGGGCGCGAAATCGTGATGATCGGGCACGCGGGCCACCCCGAAGTCGAGGGCACGATGGGCCAGGCCGACGGCGGCATCCATCTGGTCGAATCGGTCGCCGACGTCGATCGCCTCGTCGTCCGCGACCCCTCGCAGCTGGCCTACGTGACGCAGACGACGCTGTCGGTCGACGACGCGGCAACGATCGTCTCAGCGCTCAAGCGCCGGTTTCCCGCGATTGTCGGCCCGAGGAAGGACGACATCTGCTACGCCACGCAAAACCGCCAGGACGCGGTCAAGTTTCTTGCTCCCCAGTGCGACGTGGTCATCGTCGTCGGCAGCCCGAACAGCTCGAATTCCAACCGGTTGCGCGAGGTGGCCGCGCATCGCGGCATTCCGGCCTACATGATCGATCGCGCCGAAGAGCTGCAGCCCGAGTGGGTCGAGGGCAAGCGGCACGTCGGCGTCACCGCCGGCGCCTCGGCGCCGGAAATCCTGGTGCAGCAGGTGCATCGAACGGTTGCGTCAGCTCGGCGCGGGCAAGGTGCGCGAGCTCGACGGCGCGGTCGAATCGGTGATGTTCCCGCTACCGCGAGGCTTGACCTCGCACGGCGAGCGCGGTTCGCACTGACCCGTCGTCAGGCCAGAGGACGCGGCGCGCGGCGCTGGGCACGAAACCAGCCGAGCCCCGCTGCGAGCGCAGCGAATGCCAGCGCTGCCGCCACAGCGGCGCACAAGGCCTGCCGGCCGCTTTCGCTGAACGCGCGTACGACGCCCTCGGCGACATACCAGGGCAGCACCAGCAGCGTCCATTGTCGCGCGCGGACGCGCCCCTGCGCGACGCCCGGCGTCAACGCGAGCAACGGCAACGCCTTCAGCGCGAGCCACGATCCTCCCGGCTTCAGCGGGGCGAGCCACAGCTCCCAGAGCAATTCCAGCAGTGCCAGCGCGAGAACAGATGCGGCGGCCGCCCGCCGCCAGCGTACGCTGCCGTCAGGCGACGGCAACATACTCGAATAGCTCGAAGCCGGGACCTTGATCGACCAGTTTGGTCAGCACTGCGGTGCCGACCGACTTGTCACGGTGCAGCGATATCGCCTGCTCGAGCTGGAACACTCCGGCGGGGACCAGCGCCATCGGCGGCGACTCGTCCTGACCGCTGTCCGGCAGCAGCACCATCGGCAGCAACGGCGAGCCATCCGCGCCTTCGCCGCGGCCTGCGGCCGCCTCCGGACTGTCGGTCAACAGCTCGCAGCCGAATTCAAGACCGGTACCGCGCATCGTGTTGCGGAACCAGCGCACCATCGCCGCCTGCAGCGCCGTTCGCCCCTCGACCCGAAGGGCGATCAGGTCGCCGACGCGCAACGGCGCATGCACCGAATCGATCTGGCGCAGCGCGTAGCCTGCCGGCGTGTGATTGATGACCTGGCACGCGGTCATCGTCGGGAGCCCGGGCGGCGGATGGAAGATGTCCAGATGTGCGCCGGGGCTGTATTGCCAGACGGCGTTCAAGCCGGCGCACATGACGACGCGCGCTCGCGACGGCAGCCGGTTGAATTGCCGCGCCGGCGGTATCGCCCACTGCCGTAGCAGACGGCGCAGCAAGGTCATGTACTGCGCGACCGCCGCGGTATCGGCGGGGAATCCCGCCGGCGCCTTGCCGCCGGTATCCAGCGTGCGCAGCTGCTCCTGCAGCTGGAAGGCAAGGTCGAAGGTCAGCAGAAACAATTTGTTGCCCTCGAGGTTGCCGCCCTTGTTCGACGAGAACGGCGGGAAGTCGTGCCCGATCGGCACGATAGCCACCGCTTTTGCCAGCCGATGCACTGGAGCCGCGTCGGTCAGCTTGGCCCAGTGCGAATGCTCCTGCAGATACTGGATCACGTGGCTGAGCTGCGTTGGCAGGAAGCCATACGGATTGGCCAGCGCCAGCAACAAGGCCTGCACATAGATCCGCTCCGGCGTGGCTTCGGGATTGTCGCTGGAGATCGGCGTCTGATGCAGGCCGCGCGAACGGGCATGGACATAGATCGCATGCGCATCGTGCCAGGTTCGCGCCGGCACCGGCGCGTACGACATGTAGCTGTTGGTCAGCACGCGAGTCGTGCATTGCAGGCAGCGATGAATCAGCGCGACCAGCAGGCGATTGCCGCCGAGCAGGATGCGCTTGTCGGCCTCGTGCGCGAGCAGCCGCTTGTACGCGGTGGCAAGCTCGGCGGACAGCGTCAGCGCGACCTTGGCGGCTTCGAGCGCGTTGCCGGTCAGCGGATGCGCGGCGCGCGCGAAATTGCGCTCGAGTATCGGCCAGAGCGTGATCGCGGCCGCGTAGAACTTCTCGGCGAGCTCCAGTCGGCGCGAATCCGAGATCGCGGCCCGGTTGGTGGCGGCCAGCGCGTCGCCGATGACGCCGGCGGCTTCGATCGATTCCCGCTTCATCGTTTCGTCGATCCACGCCTGGACTTGCGCCGGCCGCGTTTCGGGCGGGTGCGCGGGGCGTTCGTCGATCGGGGGAAGGCTGAGTGCGAGGCTCAAGAGCGTAGTCGTCGTAGGGATTACGGTCGATTGTAGACGATGCGACGGTACGGATCGCGGCAAAGGCTCTACATGGCGTCGAGAAAGTCCGCGACCGGTGCGATCTGCTCGGCGTCGAGCAACATCGGCGCGTGCCCGATGCCGGCAAATTCGATCAGGCGGGGCTTGGGGCCGCGCACGCGCATCGCGGACGCGGTCTCCAGCGCGAGCAGATCCGATTCGGCCCCGCGCAGGACCAGCGTCGGGCAGGAGATCGCGTCCCATACCGGCCAGAGGTCGCCCTTTTGCGTGGCCTGGACACGGAACGGCACGGCGATGCCGGGATCGTATTTGAGTCGCCAGCTGCCATCGGGGAGTTGCCGCGCCGTCGTCTGAGCCAGCGTCTGCCATTGCGCGTCGGAAAGCGCGCCGAACGGCGCGGACACCGCGCGGATATGCGCCTCGAGCGCCGCGAACGACTCGAATTGCGGATCGGCGCCGACATAGGAGGCGATCCGCGCCAACGCCGGCGACTCGATGCACCGGCCCCACATCGTTGACGACGAGCCTTGCGACGGGCGTATTCCGCTGCGCCGCCAACACGATGCCGAGCAGCCCGCCCATCGAGGTGCCGACCCAGGCGCACCGCTCGACGGCCGCATGCGCCAGCAGCGCGGTCAACGTCGTCAGATACGTGGGAAACGTGTAATCGTTCGGATCGGCCAGCCATTCGCTGTCGCCGCGCCCCGGCATGTCGGGGCAAAGGACGCGGAAACGATCGCCGATTGCCGCCGCCAAGGCGTCGAAGTCGCGACCGTTGCGAGTCAGTCCGTGTACGCAGACGACGACGCGCGGATTGTCCGGATCGCCCCATTGCCGATAGACGACGCGATGGAAGCCATGCGGACTGAGACTTGCGAAATGGCGTTCTTGCTGAGGGGGCATGCGGATCGTTGCGCGGCTGGGGCCGATGCGCGGCGTCACAATGCATCGTCGGGGAAAACGCCGATAACGTCAAATTCGGGACACGCGCCCTAGCGAAACATCGCGGCTGGAAATACCGGCACGAAGCCCGGGCTGTCGCCGCCGAGGAAAGCGTCGATTTCGTCGCGCCGCGCCATCGCATCGGCATGCCCGAGCGCCATCAGCGCGCGGCAGTAGTGGCGATCGAACAGCAAATAGGAAAGCAGATTGCTGCCGGTTCCCTGGGTGCCTCCCAGGCCGTTCAGCAGGTAGCGCACGCCGGCCGGCAGGTGCTTTCCGTAGCCGACGGCAAGCTCCGCCAGGTCGCGGCTGGGTCCCAGGACGAGCGCATCGACATGCGCCACGTTCATCCCATGCTCGATCAAGCGCTCGGATGAGACGAGGCTGGCGAGCTGATTGATCTGCCACAGGCGCTCGAGGTCGGCACCCATGTTGTCCAGAAAGATGCTGGACAGCGCGTGTCCGGCAACCTGCGCAAACGACGGATAGCGGCGCGCCGCGCCGCGCGTCGGCGACGGCCGCTGGCCGGTGAACTGGCCGACGGCGATCACCAGCAGCCTGCGGGCGCCCAGATGCAGCGCCGGCGACAACGGCGCGATCTGGCGAACCGAGCCGTCGGCGAAGTAATCGCTGCCGACGAGGGCCGCGGGAAAGATGAACGGTATCGCGGTCGACGCGAGCAAATGATCGACGCCTATCGTCGCCGTCTCGCCACGGCGCCGCATCCGCTGCCACGCCTGGATCGCCGGATCGCCCTGGTAGAAGGTGACCGCGTGGCCGGTCGAGTAGCTGGTCGCATTGATCGCCAGGGCGCGCAGGCGCCCTGCGGCGACGTGCGCGGCGATGCGCTCGGCGTCCAACTCCCGGCGCAAGCAGGCTCCGCAGCGGACGATTGTCGAACATCGATGCTGCGCTCGCCTGACCATGCCTGCCGGTCAAAACGGATGCCAGCCAGCGTGCACCGTGCGCGGACAGGGTCGACAGGTCGGCCTTGTACACGTCGCCGACGTCGATGTTGCGCCACAGGCCCACCAGGCGCGCGACACCGTCGCGAAACCTGTCGGCATGAACTGCCAGCGCCGCGGCGTTGATCGCGCCCGCCGAGGTTCCGCAGATGATGCCGAACGGGCCGGCTGCCGCAGGGCGCAGGATGCGCGCGATGGCGCGCAGCGCGCCGACCTGGTACGCCGCGCGCGCGCCGCCTCCGGAGAGGATGATCCCGGTGCCGATCCGCGTGCCGCCGAGTGTGGCCAGGCTCGCTACTCCGCGCGCAGCGTGCGATCGAGGATCAGCAGCATCGCCGCGGTCGCGCCCCAGATATAACGGTCGCCGTATGGAATCGCGTGGTAATCGCGGCGCAGCTCGCCCAGCATGCGGAAATGACGTTGCTGATTGCCGGGATCGAGAAGAAACGCGAGCGGCACCTCGAAGACCGAGGCGACTTCGACCGGATCGGGCTTCAGCACGATCGGTGGCTCGACCCAGCCTACGACAGGCGTCACCCGATATCCCGTCACGGTTTCGTAGTCGGCCAGGCGCCCGAGAGGCTGCACGCGATCGCGCGGCAAGGCGATCTCTTCCTCGGTTTCGCGCAGCGCGGCAGCGACCGCGTCGGCGTCCTCGGGCTCGATGCGGCCGCCGGGAAAGCTGATCTGTCCCGGATGGTCGGGCAGGTCCGCGCTGCGCTCGGTAAACAGCACCGTCAGGCCGTCCGGGCGATTGACCAGCGGGACCAGGACGGCCGCGGGCGTGGCCATGCCTTCGCGGCCCGGCAGGCGGCCTCCATCGGAAAGATTGGTCGCCGACATCGGCGCCGGTCGCTCGAACCGCTCGCGCAACCATGCCTGTTGCTCGGCAGGCGACAACTGGAAAAGAGGTAACTGCATCGGGCGCGAGGGGCCCGAATCCGGGCGCAGCGACAATTGTAGCGCGCGCCGCAAGCCAGCCCGTACAGCGAAATGTCAGACCAGAAGCTTGATCGCGGCGAGCCCCAAAGCACCGACAAGAAGAAGGCGAAGGATATGCGTCGGCACGCTGCGCGTGGCGACGCTGCCGGCGACGATGCCCGGCAGCCCGCCTGTGATCAGCGCAAGCAGCAGCCCGGCGTCGATGGTGCCGAGCCAGGCATGACCCGCGGCTGCGATGGCGGTCAGCGGAACCGCGTGTGCGATGTCGCTGCCGGCAATCTCGGCAGGCTCGAACTCGGGATAGAGCAACGAGAGGATTGCCGCGCCTATGGCGCCCGCGCCGAGCGACGTGAGTGCTACGGCGGCACCGATCAGTGCCCCTGCGACGACCGTCGCCGCCGGACGGTGGCGGCGCACGCGATCGAGCGCAGCGGAATGGAGTGCCCAGCGCCGGATGCTTCCTCGAAGCAGCAACAACGCAACGCTGACAAGCACGGCGATGGCGACCGATAAACGGATGACTCGCGCCAGTCCTTGCGGCGTGGTGCTGATGTGGGCAAGGATCGCGAGCGTCGCGATCGCCGCGGGCACGCTGCCGGCCGCGAGCAAGATAACAACGGGCTCCCTTATCGTGCGCGCGGCGCGATGCGCGAACGTCGCAGCGGTCTTGGTCACGGCCGCAAAGGCGAGATCGGTGCCGACCGCAACGGGGGCGGGAATGCCGAATGCGGTGATCAACAGGGGCGTCATCAGCGACCCGCCACCGACTCCGGTCAGCCCGACCATCAGCCCCACGCCCATGCCGGACAACGCAAGCCACGCGAATTCGGTCATCGTTATCCGCCTGGAAATGGCATCGCGGTCGCCGCCGGCCTACCGGCCGGTGCGGGCGCGGCGCGGATCGTCGATCTCGCGATGGTCGCTCGCGTCGGTGGCGATGTCGGCCAGCGCGTTTGCCACCGCGGCATGAGCGCGAAATTGCGTTCCGATCAGAATTACGGCCGGCCCGGTCAGGCCCGCGTCGGCGATACGGGGCAACGCTGCAATCGTCGAATAGATGACGCGTACATTCGGCAGCGACGCGTTCTCGACCACCGCCACCGGCGTCGCCGCCGGCTTGCCGGCGGCGATCAGCGCCGCGGCGATGGCGTCCGCCTGGCCGACGCCCATGTAGATCGCGCCGGCATCGGCGGCGGCGATGCTTCGTGCCCATTCGTTCGCGGCCTCGCCCTCGCCGACGCGCGGCGTGACCAGGCTGATCGCTGCGCACGACGCCGCGCTGGGTCAGCGAAATGCCGATTTGCGCACTCGCCGCCAGCGCCGCCGTGATGCCCGGCACGACCTCGTAGCGCACGCCGGCCGCCTCGAGCGCGGCGATTTCCTCCTGCGCGCGGCCGAAGAGCATCGGATCGCCGCCCTTGAGCCGCACGACGACCGAATGCACGGCCGCCGCATCGACCAGCCGCTTGTTGATGAATTGCTGCGCCGTCGAGTGCTTGCCGCAGCGCTTGCCGACGGCGATCTTGCGGCGCGTTCGCGGCGAGCGCGATCGTATCCGGATGCACCAGCGCATCGTGGAACACGATGTCGGCGCGCTCGAGCAGCCGCGCGGCGCGCAGCGTCAGCAGGTCGGGCGCGCCCGGGCCTGCGCCGACCAGATAGACAACCCCGCTCACTCGCGATCATCCCCGCGGCGACCGTGTTGTGCGTCGCCTCGTCGATCAGGATGAAGCTGCCGGTGGCGCGGTTGTCGTCGTAGCGGTCGACGAATGCCGGCTGCGCCAGCGCGAGCGCGGACGCGGCCGATGTCGTTCATCGCCAGCGCCGCCGGCGCCGGCTCTCGTCGACTGCGTCGAGACGTTCCAGCAGGTAGTCGATGCGCTCGACGCGGGCGCGCACTTCGCGCGTCGTATGCCGCAGCAGATAATGTGCGGCGCGGAGTCGAGCGGCGCGCTCGCCAGCCAGCAAAGCGATGCGTCGACGCGTGCGCGACGATCGCCGGTGCGCGACTCCGGATGCGACCAGCATGTCGCCGCGCGAAATGTCGAGCTCCTTGTCGAGGACGATGGTGACCGACGCGTGCAGGCCGGCATGCCGCCGATCGCCTTCGTACGTCCGGATCGCGCGCACGCGGGCGTCGTTGCAGCCGACGGCAGCACGGTCACGACATCGCCGACGGCGATCGAGCCCGATTCGATCCGGCCCATGTAGCCGCGAGGCTGCCCTGCCGCCGGCCTGCGCGACGAACTGCACCGGGAAGCGCAACGGTCCCTGCGCAAGCGTCGGCGCCGACTTCCACCGTTTCGAGTATCTGCAGCAGCGTCGGTCCGGTGTACCAGGCGCAGGCGATCGCCGCGGTCGACGACCATGTCGCCGTCGAGCGCCGACATCGGAACGAAACGCGCGTCGTCGTATGCCCGACGCTTCGGCAAAGGCGGTGAAGTCGGCGACGATCGCCGCGAAGACGCCCTGGTCGAAGTCGACCAGGTCCATCTTGTTGACCGCGACCACCAGGTGCGGGATGCCCAGCAGATGCGCGATCGTCGCATGCCGCCGCGTCTGCGTGACGATGCCGTGCCGCGCGTCGACGAGCAGGATCGCCAGGTCGGCGGTGCTGGCGCCGGTCACCATGTTGCGCGTGTACTGCTCGTGGCCGGGCGTGTCGGCGATGATGAACTTGCGCAGCGCCGTCGCGAAATAGCGGTAGGCGACGTCGATCGTGATGCCTTGCTCGCGCTCGGCGCTGAGGCCGTCGGTCAGCAGCGACAGGTCGAGCGCCTGCCCGCGGCGCTGCGACGTGCGCGCGATCGCGGCGAGCTGGTCGGCCAGGATCGCCTTGGTGTCGTAGAGCAGGCGGCCGATCAGCGTGCTCTTGCCGTCGTCGACGCTGCCGGCGGTGATGAAGCGCAGCACGCCGTGTTCGAGCAGGTCGATTGTGTCCAGCGCCGACATCAGAAATAACCTTCCTTCTTGCGCAATTCCATCGACGCTCGTTGGTCTGGTCGTCGAGACGCGTCGCGCCGCGCTCGGTGATCGTCGCCAGCGCGGTCTCGGCGACGATCGCCTCGATCGTTGCCGCATCGGAGGCGACCGGCGCCGTGCAGCTGATGTCGCCGACGGTGCGAAAGCGCACCGAAATCGTGCTCGACGGTCTCGCCCTCGCGCGGCGGCGTCAGGGCGTCACCGGCACCAGCGCGCCGCCGCGACGAACGACGCGCGCGCGGATGCGCCAGATAGAGCGACGGCACTTCGAGGCGCTCGCGAGCGATGTATTGCCAGACGTCGAGCTCGGTCCAGTTGCTGATCGGGAAAACGCGCACGTGCTCGCCGGGCCCGACGCGTGCGTTGTACAGGTTCCAAAGCTCGGGACGCTGGTTCTTCGGATCCCATTGGCCGAAGGCATCGCGAAACGAGAACACGCGCTCCTTGGCGCGAGCCTTTTCCTCGTCGCGGCGCGCGCCGCCGATGCAGGCATCGAAGCCGAACTCGGCGATCGCATCGAGCAAGGTCACCGATTGATGGCGGTTGCGGCTTTCGGCCGGATTGGCGAGAACGACGCGGCCCTTGGCGATCGAATCCTCGACCGAGCGCACGATCAAGCGCTCGCCGAGCTCGGCGGCGCGGCGATCGCGAAAGTCGATGACCTCGGGGAAATTGTGGCCGGTGTCGATGTGCAGCAGCGGAAACGGAAACGCGCCCGGGCGGAACGCCTTTTCGGCGAGCCGCAGCAGGACCAGCGAATCCTTGCCGCCGGAGAAGAGCAGGGCAGGGTGCTGGCATTGCCCGGCGACCTCGCGCAGGATGTGGATCGCTTCGGATTCGAGCCAGCCCAGATGATCGGCATCCGCGGCGCGCCAGGGCGCGGCGGCAACCGAGCGAGATCCGGTTCGAGGAATGCGGCGTCGGTCATGCCGGCACTCCGGCGGGGATCGACGCGTACCGGGACGTCGATCGGCCGGCGATGCAGCCCGCACTCGCGGTGCTCGGGTTGTTCCCACCACCAGCGGCCCGCGCGCTGGTCCTCGCCCGGCTCGATCGGCACGCGTGCACGGCGCGCAGCCGATGCTGGGATAGCCCTGATCGTGCAGCGGATTGTAGGGGACCGCATTGGACCGCAGGTAATGCCACACGTCGTCCTCGCTCCAGTCGGCCAGCGGATTGAACTTGGGCAGGCCGCGCTCGGCGTCGAATTCCTCGACGGCGAGATCGGCGCGCGTGATCGACTGCGAGCGGCGCTGGCCGGTGATCCAGCCGCGCTTTCCGGCGAGTGCCGCGGGCGAGCGGGTCCGCCTTTCGGATGGCGCAACATGCCTGACGCAACTCGATGCTGCGGTAGAAAGCGTTGGCGCCGTTGGCGGCGACGAATGCTTGCAGCGCAGCCGCATCGGGGTGTAGGACGTGGATCGTCAGTCCGTAACGTTCGCGCACGCGATCGATCTGCACGTGCGTCTCGTCCGGCAGGCGTCCGGTATCGAGCGTCAGGATCTCGATCGGCAGCGCATGCCGCGCGACGAGGTCGATCAGCACCATGTCCTCGGCGCCGAAGCTGCTCGCCAGCGCCGCAGGCGCATGGTCGCGCGCGACCCGTGACAACAGCATGACGACGTCGGCGACGCGGGCTTCGATGCTCATCGGCTTGAACCGTCGCTCGACGCCGGCGACTCGGTTGCCGCGGCCTGAAGCGCGGCGGCGGAACAGCGGCACCGGCTGCGCGACCGTCGCCTGGTAGTTGTCGCTGAAATCGTCGAAGGCGGCCAGCGCGTCGTGCGACGTTGCGGCCGGGCTGCAGCGCGAACGTGTCGAAGCCGCACTGCCGCAGGTAATAGAGCTGGTCGCGCAGGATGTCGCCGATCGCGCGCAATTCGCCGGCGTAGCCGTATCTTTCGCGCAGCAGACGCGCGCGTCGAGTAGCCGCGGCCGTCGGCGAACTTCGGGAAGTCGACGGCGATCAGCGGCAGCCGCGCGACGTCGCCGGCGAGCGCGTCCGGATCGTCGGCGGGCTTCAGCCACACGCCGATATCGTCTCGGGCCGCCAGCGCATCGTGCTGCGCCGACCACAGCGCGAGCGGAACGATGGCGGGCGTCGAAGCCGGCACGTCGGCGATCGCCGCCGTTTCGGGCAGCAGCGATCCAGCGATCGTCGACCACGGCCCGGTCCTTAGTGAGCAGCGGCATAGACGCGCTCCTTGAAGGGCTCGACGCCGATGCGTCGCACGGTATCGATGAATTGCTCGTCGGCGTGGCGCCGCTCGATGTAGGTGTCGATCAGCTTCGCGACGACGTCCGGCATCTCGCGCGCCGCAAACGACGGGCCGATCACCTTGCCGAGAGACGCCCGCTCGCCCTGGTCGCCGCCGATCGATACCTGATACCACTCCGCGCCGCCCTTATCGACGCCCAGCACCCCGATGTTGCCGACGTGGTGGTGGCCGCAGGCGTTCATGCAGCCCGAAATGTTGAGGTTGATCTCGCCGATGTCGTGCAGGTAATCGAGATCGTCGAACCGGCGCTGGATCGCTTCGGCGATCGGTATCGACTTGGCATTGGCCAGCGAGCAGAAGTCGCCGCCGGGACAGCAGATGATGTCGGTGAGCAGGCCGATGTTCGGCGTC
The DNA here is from genome assembly GCA_963697485.1 of uncultured beta proteobacterium. Lineage (GTDB taxonomy): Bacteria > Pseudomonadota > Gammaproteobacteria > Burkholderiales > Casimicrobiaceae > PALSA-1003. Next base: position 389,262 of record CAVOOD010000001.1, on the reverse strand, counting down.
GCGAAGCCGAGCGCCTTGAGCTCGCCCCAGAGCGCGAGCAGGGCGGCCTGCTTGACGTGCGCGAAGATCAGGTTCTGCTCGTGCGAAACGCGGACTTCGCCGAAGCTGTACGCGTCGGCGAGGTCGGCGACCATGTCCATCTGGTCCGAGGTCGCGTCGCCCGGCGGCACGCCGGTCTTCTTCAGCGATAGCGTGACGGCGGCGTAACCCGGGACCTTGTGCGGAAAGACGTTGCGCTTGACCCAGTTGGCGAACGCGCGGTTGTCGGCGACCGCCGCGCGGAAACCGGCGTCGTCACCGGGCAGACGCTCGTACGGCGGCGGCGCGAAAAAGGCCGCGATGCGCTCGATCTCCTCGTCGGGCACCGTCGCCGGGCCGCCCTGCAGACGTTGCCATTCCGATTCGACGTGCCGCGTGAAGACCTCGAGCGTCATCTCCTTGACCAGGATCTTGATGCGGGCCTTGTACATGTTGTCGCGCCGCCCGAAGCGGTTGTAGACGCGCAGGATCGCGTCCAGATAATTGAGGATCTCCTCCCGCGGCAGGAACTCGCGAATGACGTGGCCGATCACCGGAGTGCGGCCGAGTCCGCCGCCGACGAGCACGCGGAATCCGATTGTTCCCGCCTCGTTGCGGACCGCGTGCACGCCGATGTCGTGCACCAGCGTCGCCGCGCGATCGGTCGCCGAGCCGGACACCGCGATCTTGAATTTGCGCGGCAGATAGGCAAACTCGGGGTGGAACGTCGACCATTGGCGGAACAGCTCGCTGTACGGCATCGGATCGACGATCTCGTCGGCCGCGATGCCGGCGAAATGGTCGGCGGTGATGTTGCGCACGCAGTTGCCGCTGGTCTGGATAGCGTGCATTTCCACCGTCGCGAGCTCGCCCAGGATGTCCGGCACGTCCTCGAGGCGCGGCCAGTTGAACTGGATGTTCTGGCGCGTGGTGAAATGCCCGTAGCCTCTGTCATACTTTCGGCCGATGTGCGCGAGCTTGCGCATCTGGGTCGACGAGAGCAGGCCATAGGGAATGGCAATGCGCAGCATCGGCGCGTACTTCTGGATGTACAGGCCGTTCTGCAGCCGCAACGGCCGGAACTCGTCCTCGGTCAGCTCGCCCGGCGAGAAAGCGCCGCGTCTGGTCGCGAAACTGGGCGACACGCTCGTCGACAAGTCGCTGATCGTAGTGGTCGTATTGGTACATTGGCCGGGTGCAGATGGGTCCAGCCGTCAGCGTAGTTCGGCGTCGTTATGCAGACAAGGAATGAGTGGCGATTAGTTGATAGCCAAATCGCATAACATGGGCACCTAAGATGCGCGAAGGGCTAGTCCTTTTCGCGCACGGAGCCCGCGACCCGCGCTGGGCCGAGCCGTTCGAGAGGCTGCAGCAGCGGGTGCGCTCGCTTGCGCCGGAAGCGGAAGTGCGGCTGTGCTATCTCGAGCTGATGCGGCCCGACCTCGAAGGCGCGATCGCCGAGCTGGTCGCCGTGGGCGTCGATTCGATTCGCGTCGTCCCGGTCTTCCTCGGCCAAGGCGGGCATGTCCGCCGCGACTTGCCCGGTTTGATCGCCGCCGCGCAGGGGCGCTTTGCCGGCACGACGATCAGCGTCGCCGCGCCGGCCGGCGAGAACGATGCTGTGCTCGACGCGCTCGCGCGGTATTGTGTTGGCGGGCGTGACGATTGACGGACTTTTCCGGCGAGATTCTAGAACTACGACGGCTGCCGGCGAGGCGCCAGCCTGCCTCATGGGGCGACCGGCTTTATCGGCGTGACAACGCCTTGCGCACGGAACCTCGCGTACTTTCGCAAATAAAACCAGGCTGGCCGGTCGGCTGAGCACGAGCCGCGCATCGACGTATCCACGGAAGTAACAACGGCGGGGGACACGGGCGCGGAGTCAATTACGACGATGCCCGCTGGGCCCGCTGCTTTATTGGCCGATATAATATTTTACATAATATACATTATACGCAGTAAGGAATGGAGCCCGGTCGCGAGGAGCACGGCAATTCGTGCCTCAACCGGGCTGCTGCCAGCGCATCCGGACGCGAGCTGCAATGTCCGTCATGGGCACCGGCGACCCGTTTCCGATGTCGCCTGCAGCATCCGCCTCGGGCGGCGGCCAAGCGCAGGATTCGAAAAACCGCGTCACTCCGTTCGGAATAAAACGGCTGCGCGACGCATAGACATGGCGGTCGCCGTACTGCGTCTGCTGATGCACATAGAAGCGCTGCGGCACCATCAGATGAAGCTCGTCCCGGGCGCGTGTCATCGCCACGTACAGCAGCCGCCGCTCCTCCTCGATCTCTTCGGCCGACCCGGTGCTCAAGTCCGACGGGATGCAGCCGTCGACGACATTGAGGACATGGACGCTGCGCCATTCCTGTCCCTTGGCCGAATGGATCGTCGAAAGGATCAGATAATCGTCGTCCAGCCCGGGAACGCCGGCCTCGTCGCTGGTCGCTGCCGGCGGGTCCAGCGTCACCTCGGTCAGGAAACGCTCGCGCGAGGCATAGGTCGACGCGATCCTGGTGAGCTGTATGAGATCCGCCTGCCGCACGTGCGCATCGTCGTAGATGCGGCGCAAATGCGGCTCGTACCAGCGAGTCGCCGCGTCCATGTCCGCCGGCCAGCCTGCCTTGTCCGAACGGAGGATGCCGAACAGGTCGCGCAGGAGGTCGAAATCGGCGCCGGCGGGCCCGGGCATGCGAAAGTCTCGCATCGCAGTGACCGGATCGGGTGCGGATTCCATCGCATCGAGCAGCTTCGCCGCGGTCGCCGGACCCACGCCGGGCAGCAGGCGCGCGATGCGAAAGCCCGACATCCTGCTGCGCGGATTGTCAGCCCAGCGCAGCACGCACAGGATGTCCTTGACATGCGCCGCATCGAGAAATTTGAGCCCGCCGTACTTGACGAACGGGATGCCGCGACGGGCCAGTTCCAGCTCGAGTTGCGCGCTATGGCTCGAGCTGCGGAAAAGCACCGCCTGCGATTTGAGTGTCATGCCGCATTCGCGCTGCTCGAGCACCCGGTCGGCAACGCAACGCGCCTGAGCGGCCTCGTCGCGAACGCTGATCAGCTGCGGTTTTTGCGACCCCTTGCGCTCGGTCCACAGGTCCTTGCTGTAGCGCTCGCTGGCCAGCGCGATGACCGCGTTCGATGCGTCGAGAATCGGTTGGGTCGAACGGTAGTTGCGCTCAAGCGTCACGATCTGCGCCGGCGGATCGAAGGCCTTTGGGAAGTCCAGGATGTTGCGCACGGTGGCCGCACGGAACGAGTAGATCGACTGGGCGTCGTCGCCGACGACTGAGAGGCCGGCGCCGTCCGGCTTGATGCCGAGCAGGATAGCCGCCTGCAGACGGTTGGTATCCTGATATTCGTCGACCAGCACGTGATCGAATCGAGCGCCGATCTCCCGCCCCAGCACCGGCTCGGCGACCATGTGCGCCCAATAGAGCAGCAGATCGTCGTAGTCGAGTGCGTTCTGCACGGCCTTCTCGGCGGCGTACGCGGCGAACAGTTTGTTGAGCTCGCCTTCCCAGTGCGCGCACCAGGGAAAACTCGTGGCTAGTACGTCGGAGAGCGCCGCGCCGCTATTGATTGCACGCGAGTAGATCGCGAGGCAGGTCCCCTTCCCCGGGAAGCGACTCTTGGTCGCCGACAAGCCGAGCTCATGCCGCACGATCGCGAGCAGATCCTCCGAGTCGCCGCGGTCGTGGATGGTGAACGACGGATTGAGCCCGATCCGCTCTGCATATTCGCGAAGCAGCCGCGCACCGATGCTGTGAAACGTCCCCGACCACGGCAACGCCGGTGGATGCGAGGCGCCGCCCATACTTCGACTCAATACCTGGCCGGCGCGGCGCTCCATTTCTCCGGCCGCGCGGCGCGAAAATGTCAGCAGCAAAATGCGCTGCGGGTCGGCGCCGCTGAATACCAAGTGGGCGACGCGATGCGCCAGCGTGTTGGTCTTTCCGGAGCCGGCGCCAGCGATCACCAGCAAGGGCCCCTGCCCTCTCGTGCCTACGGCGCCGTGCTCGACCGCAAGCCGCTGCTGCGCGTTCAGCGCGCTCAGGTAGTGGTCCGCGCCTGCAGGCGAGTGGATATCGGCTTCGGTCGGCGTAGGCAACGATGCGGTCTCGAGTGTGCGGTTGGACGGTTGCGTGCCCTCAAGGCGTAGAACGTTCGTTCTAGGCCGAGCATAGCATCGCTTCGGCCTCGGCGCGGAAAAATCCCGCGGGCCGACATGAACTTCAGCAGCTAAGCGCCGGTTACAGCTGGAAATTGCCGGTTTGGCGAGGCCGCAGCCACAGGCCGAGCAAGGCCAGCCCGGTAAAGGCCGCGCCCGCATAGAAAGTAAACATCGGGCCATAGACCGCCCAGAGCCAGCCTGCCAACGCGCTTGCCACCAGCAGGGTAACGCCGCTGACCAGGTTGAACAGGCCGAAGGCGGTGCCGCGCAGATCGGCCGGCGCGGTCTGCGCCACCAGCGCGGCCAGCACGCCTTGGGTCAGGCCCATGTGAACACCCCAGGCCGCACTGCCGACGAGGACGGCGTCGACCGATCCGGCATACGCGAGGATGACGTCGGCGATGATCAATGCGACCAGGCCGCCCGACAACAATGCGCCCTGCCTTCCGCGGTCGGCGAGCACGCCGGCCGGATACGAGACTAGCGCGTAGACGACGCTCATCAGCACCATGACCAGAGGCACCCAGGCGATTGCCATTCCGACGCTCTGCGCGCGAAGAACGAGGAATGCCTCCGAGAATCGAGCCAGGGTCATCACCGCGGCGATCGCGACGATCCACCAATAGCGCGTCGGCAGTCGCTTGATGTCGGCCAGCGCGATCGGCGCTCCTGCCGGCTTTCCGTCGGCCACCTGCTCGGGCTCGCGCACGCCAAAGATCAGCAGCGCGACCGCGGCGAACGCGGGTACCGTCGCGAGCCAGAACACGGCGCGAAAATTGTCGGCGAACCAGAGCATGGCGCCGATCGCCAGCAGCGGTCCGGCGAAGGCTCCGACGGTATCGAGCGCCTGGCGCAATCCATACGCCGCTCCGCGCGACTCCTTCGGGGTGATATCGGCGATAAGCGCGTCGCGCGGCGCGCCGCGAATCCCCTTGCCGATCCGGTCGACGAAGCGCGCGGTGACGATCCAGCCGAGCGAGGTCGCCAGTGGAAACATCGGCTTCGTTAGCGCTGCGAGTCCATAGCCCAGCACCACCAGCAGCTTGCGCTTGCGGAAGCGGTCGGAGATGTATCCGGAAAAAACCTTGGTGATCATCGCCGTGGCCTCGGCGATGCCTTCGATGATGCCGACGGCAAACGTCGACGCGCCCAGGACCGTGACCATGAACAGCGGCAGCAGGCTGTGGATCAGCTCGGACGAAACGTCCATCAGCATCGACACGAGTCCGAGCGTCCAGACGCTGGCGGGGATTCGCGACAGTGCTGACGACCTCATCGCGCGGCCTTGCCGCGGGTGCGAACCACTGTATTGCGATCAGGGCGCTCGCAAACCCCTGGCTGGGCGCCGCGCCTCACTGCGAAAAATCGAACGCCGCGGTAAGGTCGCCCATTTGCGCACGCGCACCCGGCAATGGCTGCAAGCCGAAGCGCCGCGTGATGAATTTGATGATCGACGTCGTGTCGTACTGCGTGTGGTCGATGTAGCCGCGCCGTGCAAACGGCGAGATGATCAGCGCCGGGATCCGCATGCCGGGTCCCCAGCGATCGCCGGCGGGTGGCGCGACGTGATCCCAGAAACCGCCGTTCTCGTCATAGGTGACGATAATGGCCGTCGTCGCCCAAAGCGGGCTCGCCTTTATGCGCTGGAGCAGCGCCGCGATGTGCTCGTCGCCGGAAAGGATGTCGGCATACCCTGGATGCTGGTTCAGCACACCCTCGGGCTTGTAGAACGCGACCTGCGGGAGCTCGCCCTTGTCGATGCCGGCGACCATGTCCCGATAGTCCTTCAGATGGATGGCGCGGTCCGGTGTCCCGGGAGCGAAACGCGCGAAGTAGTTGAAGGGCTGATGATGCGTGACAAAATACGGCGCGCCGTTGGCGAGGGTGGCGATGACCTTGCGCGGTGCATCGGGCGGCTGCATGCCGTCCTGTAGCGCAGCGTCCCAGGCGCCGGAGTACCACGCCCAGGACACGCCCTTGGCCGACAGTGTGTCGCCGATGGTGGTGAGCGTCTGCGGTGGCAGCGTGTGCTGTGCCGGATCGGCATACCGTGCATCGCCGTCCTTCGCCGGAGGCACGCGCGACGGCTGATAGCGGCGGCTGCGAGGTATTGACCGAATAGCCATCGGGCGTAACTTCGCCGCCGAGGAACTCGGGCGCGCCGGCGAGAACCGAGGACGGCGAGCCCGGTCGCGTCTTGAGCCAACCGCGCTCGTCGACCTGTGCGCGGAGGTTGGCGGGCGCGTCGCGATCGACCGGCGTGCACGCGCAGATCAGCCAGAGATGGTTCAGATACGAGCCGCCGAAAGCCCCCATGAAGAAATTGTCGGCCAGCGTGTATTGCTGCGCCCACTTCCACACCGGCAAGCTCGAGCCGTCGTAGTAGCCCATCGTCAGCGCGCCGGCGTCGCTCGCGGCGACGAATCGATCGTTGCGGCCGCCGTCGATCTGCTCCTGATTGCGGTAGAACTCGTGAATGAGATCGCGAGTGGCGGTCGAAAGGGGCAGGTTGATCGGCGGCGCGTCGATCCGATAGGGCCGGTTGGGCAGATCGCGTGGGAACGCCGGATCGGCATCCTTGCCCTTCCACACCGGCGGCAGCGTTGCGAGCGGCCGTCCGTCCCGGTCCACCTGGGTATATTGTGCCGGCGTCGCGTTGGCGATGCCGTTCGCGCCGGGAAACAGACCGTACAGATTGTCGAAGCTGCGATTCTCGGCGTAGATGATGAGGATATGCTCGATCCGGTCGAGCCCCGTTTTGGTCGGCGCCGGCGGCGGCAGCATGCATCCGCCGAGCGCGACCAGTGCGGCCGCGAAGCAGACCCATCGTTTCGTCGTCAAGTGCATGAATGCCTCGGAGGCGATTGATGGCTCGAGTTCATTGTCGCGGACTCAAGCGGACTTCGGCGGCTCCCATAGCTCGACCTTGTTGCCGTCCGGATCGATGAACCAGCCGAAGCGGCCGTACTCGTGCTCCTCGATCTCGCCGATGACCTGTCCGCCGCCTGTGTGCACCTGACCTAGCGCGCCGTCGAGATCGTCGACGATCAGGTTGAACATGAACGCCCGGCCCGACGGCGCGAAGTAGTCGGTATTCGCCGGAAACGGGCTCCAGACGGTAAAGCTGTTGGCCGGCATCGTCGCGCACCGGAACTCGATCGACGCCTTGCCGTCGCCGACACCCAGCCATTGCGCGTACCACGCGAGCAGCTTCTGCGGATCGGGCGACTTGAAAAAGAGTCCCCCCAGGCCGAGAACTTTTGCCATTGATCGCCCTTCACTCGAGTGTGACGTTGGTGCGCACGGTACCAGCGCGCTCGTGCCGCGCCGTCAGCGCGATGCGGTCTCCCGTCCTGCCCTGCACCACCCATTCGATCTTCGCACGGTCGTCGGTCACATGGTAGTCCGGCCAGAACGAGACGCCTGTGTGCTTGTATGCCTTGCCTTCGAGCTGCCCGACTTCCTGTCGCCACTTGCCGCTGTGCAGCTTCGCGCCTTCGGGCAATGCGATCTCGGCGATAACGCCACGAACGATCTTGCGTTCCAGTGCCCGCTTGCTCACGTAGCTCGGCAGCCAGCCGGTGTTCTGCACGACCAGCTGGACACGCCACGATTCGGGGCCGATTCGCTCGGCCAGCGCATCGACGAGCTCGAGCTTCGGCAACAGCAGCGCCTGCCAGATCATCCATGACGGAAACCGCGCCACCTCCTTTTCCAGGAACGCCGGCGGCGGATTGCTGAACGCATGCAGGCGGTTCCAGCCGCCAATTTCTATGGGCCCAAGCTGCGGATGGTCGAACGGTTTCCAGTCGACGTGCGCGACGCCGCCGAGCTTCTGCTCGTTCCAGCGGTACAGCGCCAAGTCATCGGAGATCGGATGATCGCGAAACCAGTCGATGTACAGATATTTCTCGATGCCCGCTTCGCGCATCGGCGACCAGATCTCGACCACCCATGAAAATGCACCCAGGTGGTCGAACAGCCAGTCCGAGGTTCCGCCGATCACCTGCTTCGGATAGTAGCGAAACTCGTGGTAGACCGAGATCGCCGGATAACCTGTCAATTCAGTGCCTTTGACGCCGATCTTCTTGTAAACCCACAAGTCCTCAGGGACCATGTCCTCGTCGGACGAATGATCGAATGGCCGCAGCAGCACGCCGCTCCAGGTGTGGAAACTGACGCCGCCCCCGACGTTCGGATGCGAGGTCAGGAACTGCACCTGGGCGCGCACCTCGGGCTCCGATGTCGGATACGGGCCGGCGCCGAGCTGCTCGTGTTCCTGGCGCCAGTGGGCAGGATAATTACGATTTAGGTCAAGACCTTCTTTTCTCTTCTTTATCTTCAACATGAAGCCGTCGTAGCCTTCCAGGGTCCCCTCGGGAACGATGCGGAAGTACTCGCCGCCGACTTCAGCCGGCTCGCGGCGCACCATCAGGCGCGGCTCGTCCGGATGCGCCTTCCACACGCCGTTGCTGTCCGGAATGCGCATCTGCAGGATGCGTCCGTCACCGTCGATGTCTTCGACCGTCAGGCCCTCGATTTCCTCTTCGTCGTGCGGATACGGTCGCGTGCTGGACCGAATGAATTTCGGCCTGTCGGCAAGTGCCCATTCGGGGCCGTCGGGATTGACCCGCGGGCAGATATAGAACGCGCGCGTATCGAGCGCTCGTGTCACGTCGGCGTCCTTGCCGTACCGGGTGAGCAGATGATTGAGGAAATAGACGCAAGCGACCGATGCGGCGACTTCGGTTGCGTGCACATTGCCTTCGACCCAGAACGCCGGCTTGTCTTCAGGCGGTCCGGTCTCCTTGCTGGTGACCGTCAGCACCCAGATGTCGCGGCCTTCGTGGCTCTTGCCGATCGACTCGATCGTTGCCAGTTGCGAAAATTCGGCGGCGTACTGTTTTAGGATCGCCGTCAGCTCGTCATAACGGTAAAAGCGATCGAAGCGGACGGAAGGCATAAGGTTGCGGCCAGCGGACAAAGCGCGAAGTGTGGCGGGCAGCGCCCCGCCGCGTCAACCGATCCGAAAAACTCTAGTCCGGAACGGCTAGATCCCGGCGTACCACTGGTAACCCAGATCTTCCCAATAGCCGCCCTTGCCGCCGGCGATGTTGGCGAAGCTGTCGACCAGCTCGATGCGCATCAGATACTTGGCATGCTTGTAGCCCAACTGGCGCTCGACGCGCAGCCTGACCGGCGCGCCGTTGGGTACCGGCAGCGTCTTGTCGTTCAGCTCGTAGGCGAGGATCGTCTGCGGATGATAGGCATCCTCGAAATCGATGCTTTCGTAGTACGGGCTGGTGCCGTCGTTTTCCATCGGGTCAGCGCAATGGAATACGACGTAACGCGCCTCGGCCTTCGGCTGCACGACATCGAGCAGCGCGGCAAGCTTCGCACCTTTCCACTTGCCGATCGCGCTCCAGCCCTCGACGCAATCGTGCCGCGTTATCTGCGTGCGGCTCGGCAGCGCGCGCAGGTCGGCGAGCGACAGACTCGCCGGGCGTTCGACCAGGCCGCCGACCTCGAGGCGATACGCGGCGAATCCGCCCATCGCCAGCGCCTGGTATTGCGCGTTGCGCGGGACCGCCGTGCCGTTGCTTCGGAACTGCGGTGACAAGTCCGCATCGCTGAACTCCTGCGCCATCGCCTTGCGCGGAATCACCCAACGCTGCGCGACCCTCGTCAGCGATTCGCCGGCGCCCAGCGTCTTCTGGAACCAGGCGGTGCTGGCGAGCTTGTCGCAACCGGAGAGCACCAGCGCGCCGGCGCCGGACAGCGCCCCGAGAAGAAACCGGCGCCGTGACGAAATTTCAACGGGATTCATCGCTTGGCCTCGCTTCGACGCGATAGCGTCCGGTAATCATCGAACGAAGATTGTTCCACAGTCCGGTGATGACGACCTCGAAGACGTGGATGAATACGAACAGCACCAGCAGCCAGGCGACGACGAAATGGATCGTCCGCGCCGACTGACGTCCGCCGACGACGTTGACCCAGCCTGGAATGACCGAATCCAGCCCCGGCGACATCGCGAACCCCATCAGTATCGCCAGCGGCAACAGCACGAAGATCACCGTCAGGTAAGTCAGCTTCTGCAGCACGTTGTAACGCTTCGATGCCTCCCCGGTTGGATGATGGAAGCGCAGGTGGTCGATGATCGAGCGTCCGATCGAGCGCCAGTCGGCTCGGGTCGGCGCGAGATCGCGCCCAAGATGCCGACTCCAGATCGCGTAGAGAACGTAGCACAGGCCGTTGACGACGAATATCCAGGCGAACAGGAAATGCCATTGCCGCGCCAGCGACAGCCAGCGGTTGCCGGGAATCGTCAGCCACGACGGGAAGGTCGCCGCGACGATCTCGCCGCTGGCGTCGCGCGAAGCGCCGAACAAGCCGGTCGTATCGAAATCGTGGCCGAGGATGCGCGTCATGCCCGTGACGTTGTCCGCGTCCTCCATCGCGCCGATCTCCAGCACCGGCGGGCGTCCCGAGTACGACGAATGGCCCCAGTACAGCGCCGGATGGGCGCTGAAAATGTTGAGACCGCTCATGAAGAGCACCGTCAGCGCGATCACGTTGATCCAGTGCATGATGCGCACCGCCGCCGCATGCCGATAGTAAAGATATGACGTAGGCGTGGCATCCACGGTATCAACGGTCGACATGACTGACTTCTCCTCGGCTACCTGGCGGCAGCCGCAGCATCGATTCTAATGCAGGCCCGCATCCTGCGCGGCCTGCGGACTCGCAGCGGGCGAGGCAGCCGGTTGCGCGCGCCCAAGCGGCCCGCGCTTGTCCGGCAATTTTAGCCGAAGGCGCGACGGCGCCGGCGGCGGTGGCGGACTGAACAGTCGCCGGAACTGCTCGACCAGCCTGACGAACTCCTGTGTTTCGGCGAACGGCGGAATGCGCGAGCCGTAATGCAATACGGCCTGCTCGCCCGCATTGTATGCCGCCAGCGCGAGCGAAACGTCGTCGGCGAATTGCACGATCAGGTCGTGCAGATAATGTGTTCCGGCGCGCAGGTTAACCGCGGGATCCAGCAGCTTTTGTGCGGCGCTGCGTTTCGTATCGCCGATGACGCCATAGCGGGCTGCTGTTTCGGGAAGCAGTTGCATCAGGCCGAACGCGCCTTTGGGCGACACTGCCGCCGGATCGAATCCCGATTCGACCGCGACGACGGCTTTGACCAGCGCGGGATCGAGCGACTGCAAGCGTGCGTTTCGCTCGATCAGCGGCAGCAGGCGCTTCAGGTTCGGATGATTGACGGCGCGCTGGTATATGGCGGTGCGGCGGAACGCCTCGTCGCTGACCGCTTCGGCGCGCTCACCCGCGTCGGGGGCGTCCAGCGTGCTGCCACCTTTGAAAAAAAGCCGGTATCGCGAATCGAGCGGTTCGGTCGCGAAATGCGCGACACCGCCATCGTCGACATAGCCCCACAGATCGGCTCGCGCCGCGCAGGCAAACCCCAGCGCGAAAACAGCGGCCAGTCCGATGACGACTTTGCGGGCGAAGCGCCAATTGCGCGAGATCACGACCATCGATGGAACGAGGCAAATTGGATTGGATCGCGTGGCGGCGCGAAGTTCCTGCCGTCGGCGCGGCCGGACCGCCATCGCTGCCGCCGCCCTCCGGCGCCGGCGCGTGCGGCCGCCGCGCCCGAAGCGTCAGCCTACACTAGAACTCGTACTCCAATTTCAGGCGCAATGCGTCCTTCGGTATGTCCCCGCTGATCCTGCGCAGCCACGTCAGGTGATATTCGACGTGTTGCCCGGCGATCTTCAACTTGCCTGAAATGCCCGGACCCGCGTAAGCGCTGTGCTCATCGCTCTGCCATTGCACCAGTGGCTGGAATTCCTGGCGAAAACGCCACGCCCATTGCGCGCGGTATATCTGCTCCCAGCGTGATGATTCCTCCTCGGCGAAAGCCCGGCTGACCAGCCAGTTGACCGTCAACGTCGTCTCGTCGACGTCCTTTTCCAGCAACAGACCGACCCGGGCTTCCTTGCCGGCGCCCGGGTGCGTTCGCTCGAGCTCGACCAGCGCGCCGACATCGACCCAGTACTGGCCCGGCTCGGTGAACTGAAAGCGGTTTTCCCATTCGAACGCCGACCAGCCTCCGCCGATCCCGGGTGTGTGCGCATATTCGGCGTACAGCTCGGTCCACCAGTACCGCGTCGGGCCGTAGCCCAGCGCGAGCTTGTTCTGCGATTGCCGATGCTCGTCGCTTTCGCGATCGTAGAAATATCGCCCCACGTACTCGATCTCCCATTCGCCCTGCTCGACGCGGGGCGAGTAGATCGTGTCCGGCTCGACAGCGAGCGCCGGGGACCCGGCGAACCACAATCCGCACGTGGAGATCAACGCGGTTGCACAAATCCGGGTCATGTCATTCCTCGATGGCTTGATGAAAAATGGCGCGCGCTTCCCGCTCCGCCTCGATGGCGGCAATTAAACGCATGGGAGACGACGATCGGGCGCGGCGCGATTCGAGCGCGCCGCCTGGATTCACTTCACGACGATCTTGCCGGTCGCGGTGCTCTCGTTGAACTCGCCGATGAACGGATATTCGCCCGGCTTCAATGGACCGATATAGATGCTCGCCTGGCTTCGGCCCGGAATCACTTTCTCGCGATTGAGCTTCTTGCTCTCGAATTCCTCGGGGGTCGCATCCTCGTTTTTGACGATCAGCTTGACCTTCTGCCCTGCCGGAATGGTGATCTCGTTGGGCACGAACTTGTGATCGCGAATGGCAATTTCGAATGTCGGGTCCTCGGCAAGGGCGGCGCCGACAAAGGCGAAGCAGCATATGGCGAGCAAGGTGCGCATCGGGAGCTCCAAAGGGTGGGAATAAAAGCGATCGGCGGATCAGGTGGCGTGTGCCTGGGCCGGACGCCCGCCCGTCGTGCTTCGCCAGCGGGAGCCGAGGACTAGCGCAACTATCGTGGCAACGTAGCAGGCGAACTGGAGGCCCGAAGGGGTCGGCGTGTAGCCGACGAGAATATGCAGCAGCTGGCCCGGCAGGCTCGCCTCCGACAGGATCGGGGACGTGTCCCATAGCTCCGGCACGATGGCCGGCAGCACGTTGGCTTGCTCGAGGAAGCGCGCCGCCTGCGCGGCCAGCCCCGCTGCCAGCGCCACGATCATCCATCCGGTGACCCGGAAGAAATACCTGACTGGAACGTGCACCAGGCCGAGGTAGAGCAGCGCGCCAAGCGCCGCACCGCCGGTCAAGCCGAGCGCCAGTCCTGCCAGGACGTTGCGCAACGCTTCGCTGGTGGCAACGCCCTGAATGAACAGAACCGTTTCGGCGCCTTCGCGGAGCACAGCCAGAATGACCGCGACCGACAGCGCGGCAAGCGTCGCTCCGCCCTCGCGCACCGAATTGCTCAAACGCTTCAGCCGGGACGCAAGCTCGCGGCCGTGCGTGGCCATCCAGAGATGATGCCAAGCCAGCATCGCGACCGCCGCGATCAATATCGCCGCGTTGAACAGCTCCTGGCCGATCCCCTGCAGCGCGCTGGCGATGACTTCGGTCAGACCTGCAATGGCCAGCGCACCCGCGACGCCGGCTACGACGCCGCCGCCGATCCAGCGGCGGCGTCCGGCGACGCCCCGTGTTGCTGCCAGCACGATCGAGACGATCAGGGCCGCTTCAAGCGTTTCGCGGAAGACGATGACTGCCGTGGCGAACATGTCAGGGGCCCTTCGGATCGACTGATCATAATGCGAATGATTCGCATTATGATTATCGGCGAGCGAGCTGTCAACAGGTTCCGGCGACATCGACCAAGGGCCCGGAATAAGCGGCCGCTCGCCATCCACGTTCGAAAGGCACGTCCATTGCTTGGTAGTCGTTACCCAGACGGGGCGGCGTTCTCCGTGACTACCTCTCCTCGCCGGCGCCGCCCCGTTCTGGCACCTTTCGCGCCCCGCTCCTGCGGCCATCTGCCCGCAAATACATTGGTTTTTCGCACGCCGCCCCCGCTCGTCTTGCGGGCGGGCCAGCGTTGGTCGCCATTGCTCGGGAAACTCGCCGTGGCGTCGGGGTGACGGCCACCGGCAGACTTGGCCGGCCGGCGTCGCTAGCTCTTGCGGCTTGGCGGCTTGTCGGCGCTCTCTTCCTTCGGCGCGCGTTCGCGCTTGCGGATATTGTCGACGATCGTTACCGGGGCGTCGGTTGAACGCATGTCCGAGCGCGAGCTCACGGTTTCCGGGGCGTCGCGATACTTGCTGCGGGACCGGCGTCTCTGCCGGCGTAGCAACTCACGCTGCTGCCGCGCCTTGTTGATGACGTGGCGAGCACCCAGCCACGCCAACGCGAGCGCTGCAATCAAAGGTATGCCGTAGACGAGATCCATGCTGTGCTGCCGCCTGCCGTTGGACGGTCACCCGCCGCGGTCGGTTGATCCGGGAAGCAGAAGATACTCCACTCGGGCCGCCGGCACGAATCGCCGACCGGATGGGTTGCTCCCACCCGTCTTTTGACGCAGGCGGCTTCGCGGGCGCATGATCGAACGCCGAGCGCAACACCGGATGTCGAAGCCGGGCGCCACTTCGCGGAACGGGGAACCAACATGGCAGATGCAAAAAATGCGGCACCCGCCGTACCACTCGGCGCGTCCGGAAGCGGCTGGCAGGTCGTCTGGGGAGTGCTGTTGATCGTGTCGGGCGTCCTCGCAGTACTGATGCCGGGCATTGCGGCGCTCGCAACTGCACTGATCTTCGCCTGGCTGCTGATTTTCGGTGGCGCATTCGAGATCGTGTACGCGATCCAGACGCGCACCAGGGAAGGCTTCGGCTGGAAGCTCGCTTCGGGCGTGCTGACGCTGGTGCTCGGCATCGCGATCCTGATCGTCCCGATCGCGGGGATTGCGTCGCTGGCATTGATGGTTGGCGCGTTTCTGCTCGCCGGCGGCATCGCTCGAACGATGCTGGCGTTTCGGCTGAAACCGAAGTCCGGATGGGGCTGGATTTTGTTCGATGGCCTGTTGTCGATCGCCGTGGCGATACTGATAGCCATCGGCTGGCCGCAGAGCTCGCTGGCGTTCATCGGACTGTTGACCGGATTTTCGCTGATCGCGACCGGCGTCTGGCGGATCGTCCTCCGTAACCACCCGCTGGTGTAACCGGAGGGTGCGAGGCGCAGGCGGGACGGCGCCACCGCCGTCTCACTTTCCGAGCATGTAGAGCTGCCACAGGTCCTTGTGGCTCATGTGGAGCACCGGCTGCATTGCGATCAGCCCGGTGCGGCCGATGCTTCGCTCGAGATATCGCATCTCTTCGAACTTGGCCCGGGTCTCGTCGTCGACGCCGACCTCGAATCCGTTTTCGCGCATCATCAGGATGCCCTTGGCGCGCAGCGCGAGCTCGGTATAAAGACGGAGGAAGCAAAGGATGTCGGCGAGGACCGCGCCTTTGAACTTGTCCTTCAGCGTGTGCAGGTATTCGCCTACCGGAGAATTGGACAGGCGGCCGGAGTTGATCAGGTCCAGCATTTCGGTATCGGCGTCGAACCCCCGGCCCAGCCATTTTCCCACTGCCTTCGCACTCCGCTCGAACACCAGATAGAACAACGGCGGCATGACGACGATCATCGCCAGCGTGGAAAACTTCGGCGACAGGAACAGATGATTGTAGCCCGCGTGCAGTGCTACGGCGAGCGCGAAACCGGGCGCGAACACCCACAGGCCTGCGCGTTGCATTCGCTCCAGAGCCGACGAGACTCATCACGGCGAAGATCGCGGTCGCGCCGCCATGCATGATCGCAGTGCCGAAGCCGCGCACGATCCATGTCCCCATGCCGGCATCGGGCACTTGCTCCAGATAGTAGAGGTTCTCGATGACCGCGAAGCCAGACCCGACGGCAAAGCCGAAGATCGCCGCATCGACCAGGAATCCGATGCGATGCAAGCGGATCAGGGCGACGATGACCAAGCCCTTCAGCAGCTCCTCGGTGACGGGCCCGACGTAGCGCGTGTAGCTGGTGAGCTCGATGCCGAGCAGACCGATTAGCCAGGCATTGAGAAAGAACCCGACGCCGGCGACGATGGCGCCGCACGCGACAACCGCGATGACCGTCTGCAGCTTGACCAGCTTGTAGCTGTCGAGGTAGAGCAGCGCTGCGAGGAAGCAGAGCACCGGCAGCAGGGCCACCAGCGCTGGCGCGATGAGCTTGGCCGACATGGGGCGAATCGGCCGTGCTTACATGATCTTCAGAGATACCATCCACTCGGTTCCCGCGCGTTGGGAGCCGCGGAAGCCGGCTGCGAAGCCGACCGACAAGGTCATGTCGTACCAATGGAGGACGCTAAATTGCAGATCGGCCTGCGCCCCCACGTCGGCGTAGCGCTTGCGCAGGGAGGAGCGCTCCGGGTCGGTCCACAGAGCCGTCGCGAAAACGGCGGGCCGCAGCCAGGCGAGATAGAAGCCCGGCGTGCCGACCGATTCGAAAATGACCGGCGGTATATTCCATTCCACCATCTCCTTCACGAAGGTGAGTCCGCTCACCTCGTCGATCCCGAAGCCCGGCAACGCGTTATATTCGCGATACCGTTTGATGGGTCCGCTATCGACGTAATTATTGCCGAAACCTCCGAAGTAGAAGTTCGAAACGGGGTTGCTTCGATCGCCGCTGGCGCCACCCGCGGCGGTCCGCAGCCAGACGGACGAGTGCGGGATCGGAAGCGGCAAGCCAAAATCGAAGTTGCCGCGAAGTTGCGGGATGGTCTCGCCTTGCACCTGATTGACCGTAAGGACCGTAGCCCAGGACAGGCCCTTTTCGCCGTCAACTGCACCGAGTGAACGCTGTACATCGGTGTAGCGGAGACCGGCCTCCGCGGTGGCCAATCGGGTGAAGGTGGTCGCTATGTTCTGGGCGAAGGGCAGCGTGTCGAGCTTGTCGTAGTAGGCCAGATCCAAATTCAGATCCAGCCTTCGCGGCTCGTCGAAGATGAGCCAGTCGGTGTACCCCACTTTGGCGGCCAAGCCCTTGCGGCTGCGCTTGGTGGGGCCGAACAGGTCGTAAAAATCCGAGCGGTTCCACGACAGAGCGCCTCGCCAATTTATATATTGGCCGCTGATCTCCACATGGCTGCGCTCATCGCTCGAGAGCTTGTTAGTTGGAGTGTACGCCGCAGTAATTCCGAGGTTGGCGTACGACAGCGGATCACCGATATTGAAATGGTAGCCGACTCCGGCAGAGCTCTTGTAGCCCTGCAGGACCGGATAGGCGTTATCGAGGCCCATGCTGCGCAGAGGAATGTACGGGCCTTTCGCGATGACCTCTGCGTCGTAGTCGACGGTACTCGGCGGCGGCACCTGCCAGGTCTTGACCACGGGATACTTGGCGGCGACTTCGGCGCCCAGAAACGTGATCGCGCTGACGTCTTCGATCGGCTTCGGATCGATTGTCGCGGGAACGAAACCGTCGGCCGTATACGACAGCACCAGCAGTCGCCCGTCGGACAGTGGTACCGGGCGGAAGAATCCGAGGTCCGTGTTGGAGACCGCGACGACATCGCCGGTTGCGATCTCATAGCGAAAGATATTGGACACTCCGGTGTAGTAGCTGCTGCCGTACAGATAGCGCCCATCCCTGGAGAAGACGAAGCTCTCGGGGACGGATTGGCCGAAGCGGAATTCGCTCAGCGGCTTGATGTCCCCGGCAAGGATCTTGTCGATCTCCCACACGCGCAGGAACTGATCGCTGTTGACCTCGCTGACCGAGGCCGAGAGCAGCTTTCCGTCCGGCGAAATGTCGAGATCATAGGGCACGTATTCATATGGAAATTCGTACACCTTGAACCATTCGGTATAGGGGTACGGGATTCGCACCAGCACCGCATAGCCATTGTTGTGCAGGATGCCGAGGAGCGAGCGATCGGCCCGGTTGAAGGCAATCTCTCCGATGCGCGCATGCTCGAATAGCATCCGCTCCTCACCCGTCTTGACGTTGACCGCCATGAGGTTGCGCAGAAAGAGATTGTCGCTGGTGAAAAAAGCCGTCTGGCTGTCCGGGTCGTAAGCGAACGAAGCGACCTTGTACAGAGTCGCGCGCTTGACATCCGCGAGCCGCCGAATGCCGCCATTGCGCGTGCTCAGCGCCCCGACCTGGTCCACCACGCCCGGAAAGCGAAAGGCGGCATAGATGTCGCCGCTCGATTCGTCGTAAAACATGCGCGAAATCGAGCCAATCGGCGTCGCCGACAGGTTGTGCTGCGGCGTGATCGGAAACTTGCGAACTTCCTCGAGGTTGCGCCGCTGGAATTGGTGTTCGAAAGCGACCCAATCCTGCCAGGCTTGCTCGAGCGGGATACCGAACACCTGCCGAAACTGATCGGCGTAATTTCGCTCGCTCCCTTCGTCGCGTTTGATCCACGCGATGATCTTTTCGGGCGAATAGGTATACGCGAGATAGGTGTAGAACCGGGTGCCATACAGATATGCATTTGCGACAGACTGGAAGTTGACGCGGATGGCGCGTGATGCAAGGCCCAGCGGATCGTAAAAGTGTGCGTCATCCCGCACCATCCCTCGGAACACCATCTCGTCATAGCCGCCCTGCGCGCGGCCCAAGCCGCCCCCCATCCAGGTCTCCAGGAAAACCGCGGCTCCCTCGTTGTACCACCGCGGAGTGTTGAAGCGCGGCACCGTCAGGTAGCTGTACAGCAGCGTTTCGGGGTCCTGGCTCTGCGGGGTGACTTTGCCGAGAAAGAATCGGCGCCAGCGACGATCTTCCTCGGAGGCCATGTCGCCTGATGCCACGTGAACCATCTCGTGGTTCATCAAGACGTACATACGCTCTGTCGCTGGGAACGTTTCGAATGCGTGTGAACTCGGCGAGACCTCGAAGACGAGCCTGTCGTGTGGCGCGGACTGTTGGAACGCGTTGCCCTGGTCCGCAAAGTCCTGCAATACGACTGTAGTGATCTCCGAAGGCATCCAGCCGAGCATCCGGCGCTGCCAAGCCAGCGAGTTGGTGAAAGTACGTACTGCGTGCGGGGCGAGATAGCCCAGGGAATTGAAGTAGACGAGTTTTAGGTCCTTCGTTTCGACGTACGACTGTCCAAGAGGGCTATCGTCGGCCGCAGCGGCGAATGGCAACAAGGCCAGCAGTAGACACCATAGGCGAGTTCGCACGCAGCTCCTCCCGAGCCCCATCGGACCACGGAAGGATACGGATTCGCGGGTCAAAAGCAAACCGCCGGCTAGAGCCGGCGGTTGCGTACTACTAAGAATGCGCTTGGATTAGTTCGGCGCAGCACTCGATCCCACACCACTCGAACCGACGCCGCTGGAGCCGGCACCGCTCGATCCCACACCGCTGGAACCGACGCCGCTCGATCCCACACCGCTGGAACCGACGCCGCTGGAGCCGACACCGCTCGATCCCACACCGCTGGAACCGACGCCGCTGGAGCCGACACCGCTCGATCCCACACCGCTGGAACCGACGCCGCTGGAGCCAACGCCGCTCGAACCGACGCCGCTGGAACCGATCCCACTGGAGCCAACGCCGCTCGAACCGACGCCGCTCGAACCGACACCGCTCGAACCGACACCGCTCGAACCGATCCCGCTGGAGCCAACGCCGCTCGAACCGATCCCACTGGAGCCAACGCCGCTCGAACCGATCCCACTCGAGCCAACGCCGCTCGAACCGATGCCGCTCGAACCGATGCCGCTCGAACCGATGCCGCTCGAACCGATGCCGCTCGAACCGATCCCGCTCGAACCGACGCCGCTCGAACCGACGCCGCTCGAACCGACACCGCTCGAACCGATGCCGCTCGAACCGATCCCACTGGAGCCAACGCCGCTCGAACCGACGCCGCTCGAACCGATCCCGCTGGAGCCTACGCCGCTCGAACCGATGCCGCTGGAGCCTACGCCACTGGAACCGATGCCGCTCGAACCCACGCCGGCATTCGCGCCGCCGACCGGATTCGTCTGCGTAGACTGCGTTGTCGACGGATCCCCGAGCTTGACATCATTGCCCGTATTCTGCGTCGCCCGATACCGCTGCGCCGGGACGATCGTGCCGCTGACGTCCTTGCCGCTCGGCGGGAAGTCCACATACTGCAGGACTAGAACAACGGCTACGGCGGTGATGCCGGCGCCGATCCAGACCGTACGCTTGCCGATAAAGCCGCTTTTCTGCTCGTTCATCTTGTAGCCCCTTAGTTGTGGTCCCGGTTGGGATGCCTGGTGGACCCTTGCTGAAGCCCCCGGGATCGTGCCCCGGGGTCCCATAGAAACTTGCCTAAGTACACGCGACCGCGACAAAAGTTGGCGCAGGCGCTGCCGTCCGACCGGGCGGCGCGGCATCGCGGCCGTGACCGCGGCGACCAAGCCTTCCGGCGGGAAGGCCTGGGGGATGCGGCGGAATCCGTCGAACAGCCACTTGAGATCCTCGAAACGCTCACGGGCCGCCGGGTCGGCCGCCAGCTGGCGGTCGAGCTCGCTGGCCTCGGCCGGCGTGGCTTCGCCGTCGAGCACCGCATGCATCAGTTGGTCGAGTTCGGAGATATTCATGGCGGTTATCGCAGGTCTTTCAACAATTCACGAAGGCGGTGCCTTGCTTCGAACAGACGGGACTTCACCGTCTTTTCGTCAAGGCCGAGGATTTCACCGATCTCCTGGTAGCTGCATTCGGAAAAGTGCCGCAAAGTCAGCACCATCCGGTCGTTTGTCGGCATGCTCATCAACGCGCTTTGGATGCGCCGCGAAACCTGCGCTTCGCTGACGATCCGCTCCGGGCTTGCTGTATCCAGAGCCGGGAGGTCGATCTCTTCGTCGAGCGCTTCCTCGCGGCCGTGCCGGCGCAGCAGATTGAGCGACTCGTTGACCGCAATCCGGTAGATCCAGCTGAAGAACTTGAACCGAGGATCATATTCGTCCAGCCGCTCCGCAACCTTGAGGAACACGATCTGCGTGATGTCGTTCGCGTCCTCGGCCTTGCGCAGGATCCAGAACGAGGCGTTGTAGATCGGCCGCTGGTAGCGGACCACCAGTTCGGTGAATGCCGCCGTATCGCCCTTGCGGTAGCGCTCGACCAACGCCAGGTCTGGGTCGTTGCTCACAATTACACGCGAGGGCCGGGAAAGTTGGGACCGGATCAGCGGGCGGGTTCGATTTCGAAGATCTGGTCGAAGCCCGAGTACTCGAATATGTCCCGCAGGTGGCGGTTGACCCCGGAGAGTCGAAGCTTGCCATCCGCCGCCATCAGCCGCTTCTGGGTCTTCAGCAGAACCCCCAGGCCGGCGCTGGAGATGTACTCCAGCGCGCTGCAGTCCAGGGTCACCTTGCCCTGGACCTGGTCCAGAAAAGCCTGGGCGGCCGCCGACTGGGCTGCGTCCAGCCGTCCCGAAATGACGACGACGTCATTCGGACCGAAATCAATCGCGAGCATGCGCTTCCCCTTTTTTCGCCGCGCCCCCCGAGTCGGGCCGCCCGGCCCGGGTCTTGCGGAACGTGGTCCGGCTCTGCCGGGACTCCCTTGAATACTCGTATTCGATGCTGTCCACCAGTCGCCGGATCAGATGCAGACCGAGGCCGCCGGGCTTGCGCTGCTCGATCGGCAGCTCAATGTCCGCATCGGGGGCCAGTGTGACGTCGAATGGCTCGACATCATAATCGGTCAGCGTCACTTCCACGCCCCCATCGATCTTCGCCAGATCGATGCGCACCGCGGCGCCGCTCATGGTGCTGTATTTGACCATGTTCGTGAACAACTCTTCCACTGCGAAATCGATGGCCGGCAGCAGCTCCGGATCGATCTCCTGGCTGGCGAACGTCGCCGCAGTGAAAGCGACGATGTCCTCGATCGAGTCGAAGCTGCGCTCGAACGACCGATGGGCCGTGCTCGGCTCGGATTCGCGCTTGACCAGCACCACGGTTATGTCGTCGTCCTGAGGGGCCCCTGCGGCGAACTTCTGGATCGCATCCAGCAGGATCGCCGAAAGCAGCGCCATCGACTCGCCGTGGTGGGACCGGACGATCTCCTCGACCCGCGCCTCGCCGAACTGCTCGCCCCCGGCGTCGTGATACTCGTAGATGCCGTCCGAGAGAAGCAGCAGGATGTCGCCCGGCCGCATCTCCAGCGTCACCACCGGCCGAAGGGCAGACAGGCGCATCGCGCCGAGCGGAAAGCTGGTCGGCTTGTGGCGCGCGCAGGTTGCGAGCGCGGCCTGGAAATGAAGGATCGGCCCCTGACCGCCGCTATGGAAACGCAGCAGATGCGCGTTGGCGTCCAGCATGCCGACGAACGCCGTGATGAAGCGGTCGCTGGCCAGCGTATCGGCCAGCTGGTTATTGACCTCCTTGAACGCGGTTTCAAGGTTGGCGCCCAGGCGAAAAGCCATGCGCAGCATCGCCTGCATCTGCGTCACCGAAAGCGCGGGTGCGATACCGTGCCCGGTGGCATCGCCCAGCACGACCAGCAAGCCCTGGTCGAGCAGCGGCAAGATCGAAGGTGTCCCCTCCGGTGAGCTCGGCCGGCTTGAACGTGCCGTAGACGTCGTAACCGGGCAGCACGGGCATGCTGGCGGGCAAGGTGCTCATCTGGACGACGCGCGCCATCTCCAGCTCCTGCCGCATCTTCTCGCCTTCGATCACCGCCTCGGTCATCCGCACCCGCTGCAGCGCGACCGCGCATTGCGCGGCCAGCGCTGTGGCGAGCGCCTCGTCGTGGTCGTCGAAAACGCCGCCTCCGGCCTTGTTCAGCACTTGCATCACGCCCACCAGGACATCCTTGTGGTCCACAAGCGGCAGGGTGAGCATGCAGCGCGTACGATAGCCGGAGCTTTTGTCGACTCCCGGGTCGAACCGCGGGTCGGCATAACAGTCGGGCACGTTGATGATCTGCCGGTGGCGCGCGCACGCTCCCACCAGCCCTGCCCCGGCCGGCACGCGGATGGGCCGGATGCCGGTGGCGACTTCCAGGACCAGCTCGTCGGCCGCCGGGTCGTACAGCCAGACCGACCCGCGATCGGCATTGAGCACCTGCTTGGCGGCGCTGACGACTTCAGCCAGCATCGTCATCAGATCGAATGGAGCCGCCAGAGCGCTGGTGACGCCCAGGATCGTCTCCAGATCGCGTGCCGAATGACGGCGCTGTTGGGGCCGCGCGCTCATGGCGACAGAATGTAACAGAGCGCGAGCCATCCTGCGCCGCTTCGATCAGGAACCTGCTGAGCGCGCGTGTCTGCTTCAGGCGGCGACCGCAGCCGCGGACGTGGATGTCGGCGAGCGGCGGTCGATAAGCCGCGCCATTGCGCGGTCGAACAGCGGTGCAGCTTCGATCGCCAGCGTGGCGCGACCGGTGCGAAACGCTTCGGCAAGGCTCTCCGGCGTGTGGACGAACGCCGTCGATCCGTCGCGATGGCTGAACAGCAGCCTCTTGCGCTGCGGCGCACGCCAGGCGAGCCTCGCGAGCACCGGCGTCGGCGTCGGGACATCGGCGTCGGTGAACGCGCACCAGTCGCCCCGGACCAGGGCCTGGACCCGGTCGTCGAAATCGTCGGGCTCCTGTGCAGCGACGGTCCCGGCGCTAATCGCCGGCGGCGCGATCGCTCCGGCGGACGCAGCGGCGGCCGCGATACCCGGCGGCTCGACGGTCGGCGCCTTCATTGACCCGATATGAAGATTGAGCAGGCAGGACAGCAGCGACTGCCGCCGAAGCTCGGCTTCATCGTCCGCCGCCCAGCTCCGGTTGATCCGGAGGAGGAGTTCGGGCAGCGTCTGGACGAGCGCTTTGCGCGCTGCGACGGTGGTCTTCGGGCCGATGCTCGCCAGCAGATCATCGATCAGATCAAGTTGGCGCTCCCAGGCTGAGCTGTCCGACCCTTGTTCGAGATCGATCGCCGTCAGGCGCTCGACGCAGTCGTTGTCCAGGAAGGCCCGGATTTCTGCCGAGACGGTACGTCCGGCCAGCCGCGCTTCGATCGCGGCAACGGCCTCATCGCGCGCCGCCGCGGCTTCGTCCTGCGCGATCAGCAGAGGCACCGTCTTGGCAAGCTGCTGATTGCTGTTCGCGCGCTCGGCATCGAGGAAGGCATCGAGCTCGCGCTTGGCTGTTTCGAAAATGCCGAGATCGTCGACAAACTCGTCGCGAATCCGTGTTGCAAGGCCATTGGCGAGCTTGATCAGCATCCGGTCGTGCTCGTCGTCGGGTTTGAGATCGACCGCCGCCGCCGCCAGCGTGTCCAGAAAGCGCCGCGTCGGATGCTGCGAATCGTAGAGCACGCGGCGATCGATCAGCGCCGCCTTCAGCATCGGGATCTGCAGGCGGCCGAATACCGCCTTGATCTCATCGGGGATGTACGGGTCGTCGAAAACGTAGTCAAGGACGCCGCCGACGATGTCGAGGGTTGCGGGCTCGATCGTGCGGTTGTCCTTGGCGGCGGTCACTGCTTTCAGCGCGGACAGCTGGCTTCGGCCGCTTTCGAGCTGCGTCTTCCCGTCGAGCGTGCCGGTTTCGGCCGCGCCGGGGACCGCACGCTGCAACCGGGTAAGCTCAGCAATCAGCGACGCCCACGCTTCTGCACCTTGGGCGTGTCCCGCGGCGATGGTGCCGCCGCCAGCGTCGCGGGCGGCCGTTGCCTCCGGCGCCGCCCAGGGAAAGTTCGCCGCCTGCGCTGCAGGTCTCGCTGACGACGCTTCGCCGTCCAGCATTTGAACCAGCGTGTCGAACAGCGCCCGGCCACCGAGGTCCTGCGCCTCGTGGCCGCCGCGACGGGCGCGGGCGCGCACCCGCAACGTCGGTAGCACATCGCGGTCCTGCAGCAGCAGGTTGAGCTCGCGGTGCAATGCGACCACCTGAGGCGTCGTCGCGCGAACGAGGCACTCCATGATCGGCCGCCACAGATCGTCTTGCGCCCACAGTTCGCGGCAGGTCCCGCCGAACGCGTCGCAAAAGTAATCGACGCTCCAGGGATTGTCGAAGGGGCTTCCGGTCGGCGCCTCGCGCAGCACCATGCGCACGCGAAAATCGAGTGAGAACGCCTCGTCCAGCGTCGCCTCGCGCATTTCCTGCACTGCGCCGCTCAACGCGACCTGCGCGCTATGGTCACCGTGATCGACGATGGCGAGCTCGAAGGATTTCTTCTTCCGGTGACCACGCAGGCTCGACTTGCCCTCGCGGCGACGCTGGAATGCCTCGTCGAATCGCGCCTTGAAAGTCGGCACGACCAGCGATCGCTTGCTCGTTACCGCGCGAGCGACCTCGTGTGCGAGCTCGCTTGTCGCGAGCGATGTCCCGAGCTCGTCGTCGTTGCCAGGACCCAACGCCTGCAATCGCTCGATCGCCCGCCAGATCGCCGCGTCGAAGCGTTTGTGTGTCAGCACCAGGCATTCCCGCAACAGGCCCTCCGCCTCGGCGGGACCGATATCGCGCGTGCCTTCGACATTGACGACCAGTCGCTCGCGGTCGCTCCGTTCGTGGATCGCATCGGTGGTCATGTTGCCTCCGAACAAAAGCGCGCCGTTGAGCGCGCTCGTCAAGCCATCGCCGCAGTCAGAAGCGTGGTCAACTCTTTCACCGGAACCGGCCGGCCGACAAGGTAACCCTGCATTTCATCGCATCGCAGCAGTCGTAGCACCTTTGCCTGCTCCTCGGTCTCGACGCCTTCGGCGACGACCTTCAGTCGCAGCGAATGAGCGAGCGATATCACCGTTGACACCAGCGTCATCGTGTCCGGGTTGTCGACCATCGTCATGATGAACGAGCGATCGATCTTCAGAGAATGTACGGGCAGGCGCGCCAGGTAGCCCAGCGACGAATACCCGGTCCCGAAGTCGTCGATCGCAATGCTGACGCCGAGATCCCGGATCGTCTTCAGCTTCTCGATTGCGCCGGCGACGTCGTCCATGATCACGCTTTCGGTGATCTCGATGTCGATTCCCGGCTCCTTTGCGCCCTCGGCCAGCGTTCTCTTCACGACATCGACGAAGTCACGGTGGCGCAGCTGGATCGCCGAGACGTTGACCGCTACGCGAGGGGCGACCAGGTTCTGGCGCAGCCAGTCCTTATGATCCAGCGCGGCACGCCGCAGCACCCAGGCGCCGACATCGACGATCATCCCGGTTTGCTCCAGGATCGAGATGAACTTGAGCGGCGGGACCAGCCCGAGGTCAGGACTCTGCCAGCGCAACAGCGCCTCCACCCCCTGGATTTCCCGTGTCGTCAAATCCACTTTCGGCTGGTAATGCAGTACGAACTCTTCCTTCTCCAGCGCCAGCCGCAGCCGGTTCTCCATCGTGATTCGCTCGGCGATGATCTGGGTCATTTCCTGCGTATAGAACACCCGGATCTCGCCGCTCGCCTTGGCCTTGCGCAGCGCAAACTCGGCGTTCTGCAGCAAGGTCTCGGCATCGATGCCGTCACTCGGGTAGACGGCGATGCCGGACTTGCCCGCGATCCTGATTTCGTTGCCGTCGACCAGAAAGGCGTCACCCAGGCAGTGTCGGTCCAGCTCCTCGAGCTTGTGCGCGACTTCCGACTCGTGCTCGATGTCGTGAAACACGATCGCGAAGCGAGCGGGCCCGAATCGCGCAACGGTGCCCGGGTTCCCTGACTCGCGCCCCAGACGTGCCGCCACCTGCTTGAGCAACTCGTCGCCGCCCTGCCGCCCGAGCGAGTCGTTGATCGTTCTGAAGTGATCGATGTCGAGCAGCGCAACGGCAAGCTTGCTCGGCTCGGCCGCTGCGATGGTCAACAGTTGCGTTAAGCGCTCGCGGAACAACGTCGGATTGGCCAGTCCGGTGAGCGTATCGTAATAGGCGAGATAGTCGAGCCTCTCTCCCTTGGCGAGATGGTCGAGGGCGAACGATATGTCGCCGGCCAGCTCGCGCAGCAGCTTCATTTCATCCGCATCGAAAAACCCGACGTCACCGGAGTACAGGGCGAGCACGCCGACAATTTCCTCTCCGGCGGAAAGCGGGAAGACCGCCACCGAGTGAAGCCCGCGCCGCGCCGCTTCGGCCGACAGCAGAACGCGAGGGTCACTGGCCATGTCGTCGGACACAATCGCTTTGCGTTCCTTGATAGCGCGTCCCGCCAGGCCGTATGAGCTTGCGTCTTGCTCGTCGAGGCCGAGAGGCATCAATTGCAGATAGTCGACGCCAAGACCATGCGACGCGACTGGCGTGAGCCTCGCGGCCTCGCGGTCAAGCGTTGCGATCCAGGCCAGCTTGAATTGGCCGGCCTCGACCGCGATCCGGCAGGCCTCGAGGAATAGCTCCTGACGATCCTGAACCCTGACGATCGTCGTATTGATGCCGCTCAGTACCGCATGCATGCGGTTCAGGCGCTTGATCTTCTCTTCGGCCAGCGCACGCTCGGTTATGTCTTCGCCGATGCTGGCCGTGCCGACGATCTCTCCCGACGCGCCGCGCAGGACGGTATTGCTCCAGCTGATCAGCCGCTGGTCCCCGCTACGCGTCAGGACCTCGTTCTCGTGGTGCGATGCACTAGGATCGTCGGCCATCAGCGCCGCGAAAATACGTGTTACGTCGTCACGCCCGGGCGGAATGAACAGATCGAACCAGTCCCGTCCGACCACCTCCTCTCGCCGCCACCCGGTCAGCCCCAGCAGGAAGTCGTTGCAGTATGTGATCCTTGCATCGCGGTCGAGCATGACCGAAGCGAGCTTGACGTTGCCCAGCATGTCGCTGAACCGCCGCTCGCTTTCGCGCAGCCGGTTGGCGTGCTCCTGCATCGCCGCATAAAGACTGCCGTTTTCGTAGAAACGTCCGAGCTGCGCACCCAGAGCGGCGACAAGACCCTCGTCGTCGGCGCTGAATTCCTTGGCTCCCACTTTTCGGCCAGCGCAATCCAGCCGTAATTGTTCTCGACCGAGACGATCGGGGCGGCAAGCAGCGAGAATAGCAGGCAAGTTCTGGACGGTCAATCCGACCGCGCCCGGTTCGCCTCCGGGGTTCGTGACGCGTATCGCGCTGGCCCCGTTCGAGCGCCGTGCGGATCGCGCCCTCGCGCCACGAAGGATCTCCGATGTGGGCGACCGAATCCGCTTCCAGGCCGCTGGTGGCGAATTCAGACTTGCCTCCGTTCCTGCCGGCGATCGCGAGCAACGCGTATTTCGCGCCCGTAAGCTCTCGCGCCGCGTGACAGACGCTCTCCAGCAGGCGGCGCGGGTCGCGTTCCGAAGCAAGCTGGAGATTGACATCGTTGAGCGCCGCGAACCGGGCGTTGATCCGGCGCAGCCGCTCGACCTGCTCGGAAAGCTGGTCGGTAACGACCTGCAGGTGCTCACGATCGAAATCCCGCGATGGTTCGACGTTCGTCGCCGCGACTCGGCCGAGAGCCTGCGCGACGATCTCCAACAGTCGCTCCGGTTTAGCCGGTCTGCTCAGCGTGTATGCGACGCCGCAGTCCAGCGCCAGTTTCTGCGCCTGCCGGGCCATGGTAATGCGCTGTATAGAAGATAACCGGTGTCGCGGCCAGCGCGGCATCCATGCGCAACCGGCGGACGAATTCGTAACCGTCCATCGTCGGCATCAGAATGTCCGAAATCACAAGGTCAGGACGTTCGACGCGAGCCAGCGCCAGCGCAAGTGCCCCGTCGGCCGCCTCGATCAGGCGATGCCGGTGGTAGCCAAGCAGTGTCACCAGGTATTCGCGGTTCTCTGCGCGGTCATCAACGATCAGTATCGTTGCCATGGCCGCCTATCGACCCGAGCGTGGGCCGCTGCCCCGCGCGTTCCGATGCAATGCGGTGTCGGCCGCGGTGATGATCGCGGCATCCGGCGAATGGTCGGCGAGCAAAGCGCCGAAATCGGTGGCCATCAAGCTCCCAGGCCGCATTACCGCGGCGGGCATGCTGGCAGGGCCGCTTTTTCCTTAGCCGGCTGACTATCCCTGGCGGAGGGCGAGTATACGCGCTCTAGTCCGCTTTTCTGTGCGGAACCGCACTAAAGGACGACCGAGACCTCGATCTCGCCCGCCTTGTCGGGGTCAATGTCCTGAACATCGTCCTGGCCTGTGGCGAGCAGGCGACCGGATGGAGTGTCGGTCCCTCGCCCCGGTATGCAGCTGTGGACCGGGGCCAACTGCGTAATCGTCCGGTAAATTCCCGGCCTCGACCCGTCGCAACGTTTGGCCGCCATTGGTGCGCCGACGCCGACATATCGGCATCGGTAATAATTACACGTGCGAATTTTCCGCGTCGACGCTGCGTTCTTTTCCGGTTGACACGCGTGGCCAGCGGTCTAGCATGCAAGACGTACGCTACTAGGAGGCGGCCGTCGACGCGCTTCGCAAATCGCTGCAAGTCTATATCGTCGAGGACTCCCCGATCATCCGCTGGCTGCTTGCATCGACGATCGAGGCGGCAGGCGCGGAGTTGGTGGGTCACAGCGCCGACGCGCAGACGGCCATCGCCGATTTGTCGGTACTCGAGCCGGATCTGATCCTGCTCGACATCCGACTGAAAGCCGGTAGCGGCTTCGACGTGCTAAGGGCGCTGCGGGAACGCCATCTGTTGCCCGCTGCAATGAAAGCGGTGCTCACCAATCACGCGACTGCCGAGTACGAGCAACTCAGTCTGCGCCTCGGCGCCGATCGCTTTTTTGACAAATCTTCGGAGACATCGCACGTCTTGCCGCTGATAGGCGCGCTGGTTGCGGACAGGCAGCGTGGCGTCAAACCTTCCCTGCGGCACCCGGTGACTCAGGCTCGCTAGCTCGCCGCTGTTCACACCCTCGGCTCCCGCCGCGACGCGCGCACCGCGCGCTCTTTCGGGTCGCCCTCCGCTCCTGCCCTGGTTTCGTCATGCGACCGAGCGCTTTTGTTCCTCCGCTGAATGAGGTTCGCCAGGAATCGGATCGCAAGCTTCGACTCGTTCATTGCGCAATGTGAAGTAGAACGCCGAGCCCAGCCCGGGCGTGGAATCGGCCCAGATACGCCCGCCGTGGCGATGGATGATCCGCTGGACAATCGCCAGCCCGACGCCGGTGCCCGGATACTCGGCGTGGCTGTGCAAGCGCTGGAAAACGCCGAACAGCTTGTCGTAGTATTTCATGTCGAAACCGGCACCGTTGTCTTTCACATAGTAGGCGTCGGCATCGCTTGCATCGCCCTTGTTCCCGGTCCCGATCTCGATCACCGCCGGATCCTTGCCGCGTGTGAACTTGATCGCATTGCTGAGCAGATTCGCCAACGCCTGCTTCAGGAGCGCAGGATCCGCGTCGGCGATCCCGAGGTCGCCGACGACGAAATCGATTTTGCGGCCGTCGTGCCCGGAGCGTTCCTCGTCGATGATCTCCCGGACGAGCTCGTTCAGCTGCAGCGGCCTGGTGCGGAGCTCTCCGCGGCCGAGCCGCGAGAAAGCCAGCAGATCGTCGATCAGCCGCCCCATCTGCTGGCTGCTCGCGCGGACGACGCCGAGCAGGCGGTTGCCCTCCGCGTCAAGTCTGTCGGCATAATCCTCCTCCAGCATTCGCGCATAGCCGTCCACCGCGCGCAGCGGGGCGCGCAGGTCATGCGACACCGAGTAGGAGAACGCATCGAGCTCCTTGTTCGCCGCCTGCAGCTCTGCCGTGCGTTCGCCAACCCGCAACTCCAGTTCGTCGGCATGACGCTTGACTCGGTCGTAGAGTCGGGCCTGGGAGACGGCGATCGCGAGCTGTGTGGCCACCTCGCGAGCGATGCTCATCTGCTCGTCGGGGAACGGTCCGGGCTCTCCGCCGAAGCTGATCGCGCCGATCAGCTCGCCCCCCGCGATCATCGGCATCACCATATACAGATGGACTCCGGAAGCGAGCAAGGCGTCGACCTCCGGACCGGGCGGTAACGCGTGCGTATCGACTATCTGCGGCTCGCCTCGCTTCAGCGCTTCGACGTCACCCATCATCTGCATCGAAAAGCGGACACCCGATCCGACATGAGTGCGGCGACGCCCCGCCGCCGCCAGCCACTCGGCCTGGCCCGCTGCGAGATCGAACAGATTCACCACAGCGCGCGCGACGCCGAGGACTTCGCGCAATGGCTGTATTGCTGCGGCCGCGATGACCTCGGGGGATTCGGCGGCCGCGACTGCATGGTCGATCTCATGAAGAATGCGCAGCCGCTTGGCATGCTTGTCGTGCGCTTCGACGAGCCGTCCGTAGAGGGCGCCGTTCTCCAGCAACAACATCAGAAGCACCAGGCTCGATGCCATCAGGCCGTAGATTCGCCCCGCGTAAAAACCGAGGTCGAATCGGCCGGCGTTAAGGACTGCGGAGAGGCCGACGTCGAAGATCCACGCACACATGACGACCATCAGCCACAGATCGAGCACCGTGTGCGGACGCCGTCTCCAGAGCGCGCCCAGCGCGACGACGCTCAATAGCCAGACGCTCGATACGACGCCTATCATTGCCGGCGTGTAGCGGTTGCCCTGCATGATGCCCGGTAGCGATTGCTGGCCGCTTGTCGCCAGATACGCGATTGCCGACACGGCGATCAAAGGAACGACAAGCGCGGCGAGCACCGCGATACGGACGTTCGGCGTTGCGATCGCTTGGCGCTCGCGCCGATCGAGCAGTGCGTAGGCGATCACGCACAGCGGAAAGACCCCGTGCCAGAACATGTACAGCCAGGCCGTGGTCTGCGGGCCGGCCCCGAGCAGTCCTCCCGGCGAGAAAAGTCCGGGAAAAGTCAGCGCATGCGCGACGGTGATGAAGGTCGTGAAAAGATAACCGCTGGCCAGGACCAGCAACGCGCGCGACCTCAGAAAGCCGAACTGGCCGAACAGCAGGACGGCCGTGATCAAATTGATGACCGCGAGCGCGGACCCGTAGACCGGTATGAATGCCCATACCGGCGCGAGTTGGACCTTGGCGAACGGCGCCATCGCGCCGAAGATCACCGCCGACACGGCTACAACCGTCAGGGCGATCCGCCGGTCGTGTCGCCCCGCCGGAAGCGTCGACAGGAATATCGGGCGCTGGTCCGTCAGTTCTTGCGCCATGCCGTGTGGTCTTGCTTGGCCCTCAAACGACCGGCAAGGTACCGCGTTCGAGAAGCGCGCGCATCTTGTCTCGCAGGCACGGGCCGGGCGAAATAATATCCTTGCGCTTCCGTGCAACCGTGCGTCTTGAGGAATTCGGCCTGCTCGGCGGTTTCCACGCCTTCGGCCGTCACCTCGAGCATCAATTCGTGGGCGACCGCGACGATGGCGCGAACGATCGCCGCATCGTCGGGATCGAAGGCGAGATCCCGGACAAAGGATTGGTCGATTTTGAGTCCGGTCACCGGCAGGCGCTTCAGATAGCTCAGGCTCGAATATCCGGTGCCGAAATCATCGAGCGCGATCCGGACGTCCATGCCGCGAAGCCTCGCCATCGTATTGATCGCGTCCTCCGGATGCATCATGACCGCGCTCTCGGTAAGCTCGATCTCGAGATGCTCCGGTCGCAGGCGCGTCTTCTGAAGCGCCGTCCGTATCGTCTCGACCAGGTCCTTGTCATGCAGCTGCCGCGCCGAAATATTCACCGCGATCGGCACCGAGCGCAAATTGGCATCCTGCCAGGCCTTGTTGTTCGCACACGCCTCGTGGATCACCCAGCTGCCGATTTCCGTGATCAAGCTGCTCGCCTCGGCGACCGGAATGAACTTCCCCGGCGGAATCATCCCCTTGGTCGGATGATTCCAGCGGAGCAAGGCTTCCATGCCGATGATGCGTCCGGACTTGAGCTCGACTTTCGGCTGGTAGTGAAGAACCAGCTCGTTGCGCTCGACGGCCTTCCACAGATCCGTCTCGAGCGTAAGTCGCTCGCCCAGGTCCGCGTTCATGTCGGACGAATAAAGCTGGAAATTGTTGCGGCCCAGATCCTTGGCCCGATACATCGCCGTGTCGGCATTGCGGAGCAGCGTGTCCGCGTCTTCACCGTCGCGCGGAAAGCTTGCGATGCCGGCCGAGCAGGTAATCTTGAATTCCCGCTCGTCGATCACGAACGGCTGCGACATGGCGGCCATCACGCGCTGCATGGCGCGATAGACGCCCTCCTCCTGCTCCTGCTCGGCAACCAGCAGGACGAACTCGTCGCCGCCGAGGCGCGCCACGGTATCGCCTTCCTGGACACAGGCGGCGAGCCGCTCCGCGGCGAGCTTCAGCAGCCGATCGCCGATATCGTGACCCAGGCTGTCGTTGATCAGCTTGAAATTGTCGAGATCGATGACCGTCAGGCTGAACGGGCGCTTGTAACGATGCGCCAGAGCCAGAGCCTGATTCAGGCGGTCCCTGAGCAGGTTGCGATTGGCGAGTCCGGTCAGCGCGTCGTGGTTGGCCTGATGCTCGAGCTCCTCCTGATAGCCTTTGATCTCGGTGATGTCGTACTGCACGCCGACGAAGTGAGTGACGAGGTTCGAAAGCGGATCCCGGACCGGCGTGACATACAGCTTGTTCCAGAAAAGACTGCCGTCCTTGCGGTAATTGCGCAGCACGCGCGTTCCCGTCGCGCTGCTCGGCGATCGCGCGACGGACCTTGTCGAGCTCGGGCTGGTCGCGATCCTCACCTTGCAGAAAACGGCAGTTGTCGCCCGATCACTTCGGCGCGGGTGTAGCCGGTGACCTGCTCGAAGGCGCGATTGACGTACACCAGCGGCATGCCGGGATCAGTCGCACTGACGATTACCACTGGGTTCACGCTCGCCTCGACCGCGCGGTCGCGGAGACGCAGTGCCTCCTCGGTCTCGAGCCGCTTGGTGCGCTGGTCGGCGTCATGCAGTGCGCGCCGCACCGCCGTCGGCAGCCGCGGCAGGTTGGTCTTGAGCACGTAATCGTTGGCGCCGCTGCGCAGACTCTCGATCGCGGTCTCCTCGCCGATCGTGCCCGACAGGAAAATGAACGGAAGATCGGGACGCAGCTCGCGCACGACCCGGAGCGCCGACAGACCGTCGAACTGAGGCAAGGCGAAATCGGAAACGACGATATCGGGCTCGAATTCGACGCATTCGCGCCTCAGGTCGGCTTCTGTTTCGACCCGGCGGACGACGAAGTCCATGCCGCTGCGCTTGAGCTCGCGCAGCGTCATCTCGGCGTCCGACGGGACGTCCTCGACCATCAGCATCTTGAGCATGGCGGTCATCGGGCAGCGCTCACCGTCTCGTCCCCGCCGCCGCGCCTGGCAGGCGGTTGACCAGTACCCAGTAGCATCCGGCCTTGGTAACCTCGTCGACGAAACTCGCAAAGTCGACCGGCTTGACGATGTAGCTGTTTACGCCCAGCGAATAGCTGGCGACGATGTCGCGCTCCTCGGCGCTGGAGGTCAACATCACCACCGGTATAGTCCTGGTAGCCTCGTTCGACTTGACCTGGCGTAAGACCTCGATGCCGTCGACTTTGGGCATCTTGAGGTCGAGCAGCACCAGCTTCGGCGCTCCTTCGGGCCGCTGCGCGTACGCGCCGCGCCGGAAAATGAAGTCGAGCGCTTCCGCGCCATCCTTGACCCACACCAGATGATTGGCGAGGTTATTGCGCCGCAACGCCCGGATCGTCATCTCGGCGTCGGCGTCGCTGTCTTCAGCCAGCAGGATCTCGATCTTCTCAAATTCGTGCATCGGCCGTTCCTTTGGAACTGCGCGTGCGATGACGCGATGGGCACTCGTACTTGAGGGAAAGCAGAAGCCGCCGGACGCGCAAGCGAGCACGAGGGGTGGCGAAATTGCAGAAACCTTGGATCCAGATCATGCCCTGACGGCGCCGAAACTCCCCATTACCCAGCCCTTGGGCCCATCTTTACGATAGCACGGCTTCACATTTTCTAACGCACTATTGCATAGCATACTCCGATGCCACGGCGTGCAGCGTCGCGGCGACGGCGCGATCGAGCCGCAACGGGTCGGAAACGGAAAATCCCCGCGGCGCTTCGCCAAACAAGCGGACCAGGAAGACGCACGCCGCGAGGTAGGAGCCGGCCGCGGTCGGATGACTGCCGTCGTCGGTGTAGAGCGGAACATCGATGTGTCTTGCCATGAGCGCGTGCCACGCAGGGCCGACCGGGACGACCACTGCGTCGATCTCAGCGGCGATCTCCTCGACAGCGCGGGTGATGCGGTCCTGGGTCTCGGGCGCCTGCTGCCTCGACCACGTCAGATAGAGCGCCGTCTTCGCGCCGCGCCGGGCAATCTCGGGGGCAAACAAGCGGACGTTTTCCTGGTAGCGCACCGGATTCTTGACTGGCAGCGTCGACTGCTCCTGAAGTACGACGTAGTTCCACGACTGTGTCGCAAGACGCTCCTGGGCGATACCCGCATTCCAGTGGCGCCTGAGACTCGCCCCGCCGGCGAAAATGAAGTCGAACTCGACCCGTCTGGGATGCTCCGCCGCTGCCGCGAGATCGGCCAACAATCGCGGCAGCTGATTGCGCGACGTATAGCTGTTGCCGATGAACAATATCCGGCTCAGTGGTGGGTCGTGGTTCGTTGGCATCGTCGGTCGCGTCTGCCGTCTTCGATCGTCGCGCGCGGCGAGAGTTGGCCGGCGGATTACCGGTCGCCGGTCAGCTTGCGAAAAGCGCTAAAGTGCCGCACCGCGTCCTGGCGCAATCCGCGGGCCTCGCAAAGCCGCGCCAGATTGAAATGCGCGTCGGCGAGGTCGGGCGCCGCGGCCAGCGCAGCACGGTACGCGGCGGCGGCATCGTCGCCCCGATGCATGTCTTCCAGCAGCACCGCGAGATTGAACAATAGCGTGCCATCCGCGCCGCACGCGGCAAGTCCTTCGGTGTACACGGTTTCGGCTTCCGGCATCCGTCCCAGCTCGTGCAGCAATCTGCCCAGATTGACGCGGGCGCCGCAATGCGCGGGATCGGTGTCGAGCGCGCGGCGATACGCTTCGCACGCTTGCTCGGCGCTGGTGCGCTCGAGCGCGAGCCCCTGCTCGAACCAGGAGTCTTCCGTCTGCGCAGGTGGCGCTTCGGCGGGATCGAAAAAGGCGAGCCGCCCGTCGGGGGCAGCGACCTGGAACTGCATCAGGTACTGACCGTCGTCGGGACGCCATTGCTTCTGCCCTTCACTCACCACGACGGCGTCGCCAACCGCCTCGATCCGCAGACCGTCCAGAGGGACTTGCTGCGGCAATTGCGATCGCAATCGGCGCAGCGAGCGCAGGATGCGCGACGACGGAATCTTGGCTTCGGTCAGGCCCTGCGCCGCGCGCAGCAGCACCAGGTCGTCGGAAGGAGAAGCGGTATTCGCGGCGCCGGCCGCGAGTCGGCGATACGAAACCCGCGTCGATGAGCCGACCCAGGATGGAACGGGAAAGTCCGAGCAGCTTGCCGACTTCGCGGAGCGAATAGCCTTCGGTCACGACGTCACGGGCATCGAGCGCCGCCTCAGCGCTTGGCGGCCTTGCGGCGCGTCTCCGGCTCGGTCGCGATTTTCTTCGGCGGCTTGCGCTGCGCGGTCTTGATTTCGGACGGCGGCGCGGCGGCGGCGGACTTCGCCGGCGCACGTTTGCCGGCGGTCTTTTCCAGGCTGGCGCGCAGCGCCTCCATCAGGTCGATGACCTGTGCGCCTCGCTTCCGGCGCGCTGGGCGAGATGGCGATCTCCTCGCCCTCGACCTTTCTCTGTACCGCGGCCTCGATCCGCTTCTTCACATCGTCTTCGTAGGCGCCGGGATCGAACTGCTCGGACGAGATCTGCGCGATCAGCTGCTTGGCCAACGCGAGCTCGTTATCGCGCACCGGTGCCTCCTCGATGCCGACATCGGCGAGGGAGCGAACTTCGGGCGCGTACAGAAGCTGCTGCATGACCAGGCCGCCGGGAACGGCGCGCAACTGCACGATGTACTGCTTGCCGCGCGCGGCGTAGCGCCCGACCGCGGTCTGGCCGGTCTGGCGCATGCTTTCGGCCAGCAGCGCGTAAGGCTTTGCGCCGCCCTTGTCGGGCCCGAGGAAGTACGCCTTGTCGTAGTAGATCGGGTCGATGCTCTCCGCCGGCACGAATTCGCTGATCTCGATCGTCTGCGTGCCCTTCTCCTCCAGCTCCTTCAACTCTTCCGGCGTGAAGGTCACGTACTGGTCCTTGGCGAACTCGTAGCCCTTGACCATGTCGGCCCGCTCGACGACGACGCCTTCGCGGGCGCACAGGTATTGCTGCTTCAGCCGCGAACCGCAGCCGGCGTGCAGCAGGTTGAAGGAAACGCCCGCCTGGGCCTGGGTCGCCGTATAGAGCTTGACCGGGATCGAAACCATGCCGAAACTGACAGTGACCGAAGCCAATGCGCGAGCGGCCATGGGGCCTCCGTGATGGGGATACGGTATCGGAACCGTTCATCGTGCCAAAATATCGGGCGATCATCAACTAAACCGCATGCTTTTCCGGCGCGGCGCCTCCGGGCCGTTGCAGATAAGCCCTTATGATGTGACCGTTCCCCTGCCCCATGGCCCTCGAGCGCTATCGTCAAAAACGTGACTTCCGGGTGACGCCCGAGCCCGCCGGCAAGGTCGGCGACGCCGATCGCAGCAAGCTTGCATTTGTCATCCAGAAACATGCGGCGACCAGGCTCCACTACGATTTCCGGCTGGAGCTCAACGGCGTGCTGCTGAGCTGGGCCGTGCCCAAAGGCCCGAGCCTCGATCCCAACGACAAGCGTCTGGCGATGCACGTCGAGGACCATCCGCTGGAATACGGCGACTTCGAGGGCGTGATTCCTCCGAAGCAGTACGGGGCCGGCACCGTCATGGTGTGGGATCGCGGAACCTGGACGCCGAAGGCGGACCCCGACGAAGGGCTACGCGAAGGGGCGTCTGAAGTTCGACCTCGACGGCGAAAAGCTCAAGGGCGGCTGGAATCTGGTGCGCAGCCGCAGCGGCAAGTACGGCGGCGAGAACAGCTGGCTGCTGTTCAAGGAGGCCGACGAATTCGCGCGCCTGGGCGCCGAGGGACTGATCGCCGACGATCGCCCGGAAAGCGTCGTCAGCGGTCGAAGCCTGGAACAGATCGCGGTCGACGCGGATCGCGTCTGGCATTCGAACAAGTCGGTCGCCGCGAACGTCAAGGGCGGCGCGATACGCAAGCCCCGCGCGAACGTCATCGCCGGACTCGCCAAGATCAAGGGCGCGCGCAAGGCGCCGCTGCCCGACCTGATCGAAGCGCAGTTGGCGACCGCGGCCAAGTCGCCGCCGACGGGTCCGGCCTGGGTGCACGAAATCAAGTACGACGGTTACCGGATGTTGTGTCGGATCGCACATCAGCAGGCACGGATGGTGTCGCGCACCGCCAAGGATTGGACCGGCGACTTCGACGCCCTTGCCCGCACGCTGGCGCTGCTGCCGGTCGACGATG
Organism: uncultured beta proteobacterium; assembly: GCA_963697485.1. Taxonomy (GTDB): domain Bacteria; phylum Pseudomonadota; class Gammaproteobacteria; order Burkholderiales; family Casimicrobiaceae; genus PALSA-1003. The sequence continues at coordinate 350,778 of CAVOOD010000001.1, read as the reverse complement.
CGTGGCTCGACGGTGAGGTGGTCGCGCTCGACGCTGCGGGACGCACCAGTTTTCAGGCGTTGCAGAAGGCGCTTTCCGCGGCGGATTCCCGGAACCTGAAGTATCTGGCGTTCGACCTGCTGCACCTGAACGGCTTCGATCTGCGCGGCGTCGCGCTGACCGAGCGCAAGCGCCTGTTGCGCGAGCTCCTGTCGAGCGCGCCTCCGGCGATCCAATACAGCGAGCATTTCGCCGTTCCGGGGCCGGCGTTCCTGCAGAACGTCGGCGAGCTCGGCCTCGAAGGGATGATCTCCAAGCGCGCCGATCTGCCCTATCGAGGCGGCCGCGGGCCGGCGTGGCAGAAGATCAAATGCATGCAGCGCCAGGAAATGGTGATCGGCGGCTTTACCGATCCGGAAGGCTCTCGCCAGGGATTCGGCGCCTTGCTGCTCGGCGTCTACGAGCCGGACGGCAGGCTCGCGTATTCGGGCAAGGTGGGAACCGGGTTCAGCGATGCATCGCTTGCCGCGTTGAGCCGCTCGCTGTCAGCGCTCGCACAAGAAGAAAGTCCCTTCCACAATCCGCCGCGAGGCGCGGAGGCGCGCCGCGCTCATTGGGTGCGGCCGACGCTGGTCGCCGAAGTATCGTTCACCGAGTGGACCGACGACGGAACCTTGCGCCATCCGTCGTTTCTGGGCTTGCGCGCCGACAAGCGGGCAGCGGAGGTCGTTCGCGAGCGCCCGCAGACATCGGAGATCGACGAATCATCGGACGAGCCGCCGCCGCGTCCGCCGTCGCGAGCCAAGGTGCAGCGTCGTCGCCGACAAGAACGCCGTTGCGGGCATCGTCGTCAGCAATCCCGACAAGAAGCTCTATCCGGAGGCCGGCGTCACCAAGCGCGACCTCGCCTTGTACTACGCTGCAATCGGCGAATGGATGCTGCCGCATGTTCGCGGTCGACCGCTGACCTTGCTCCGCTGCCCGAACGGTTGGAACGAGGAATGTTTCTACCAGAAGAAGGCCGAGGGCGGCGTCAACGAAGCGATCTCGCGCGTCGAGATCGAGAACGGCGACGGCAGCGTCTCGCTTTACATGATGGCCGATTCGGTTCCGGCGATCGTCGCGCTGCTGCAGATGGGGGTCCTCGAGCTGCACCCGTGGGGATCTTGCGCACCGAGACTCGACTTTCCCGACCGCATCATTTTCGACCTCGATCCCGACGACGCGGTGGAATGGGAAGACCTGCGGCAGGCGGCGCTGCTGGTCAAGACGCTGCTGGAAAATATCGGGCTCGCACCGTTCCTGAAAACGACCGGCGGCAAGGGTTTGCACGTCGTCGTGCCGATTCGCGCCCGGCGTCGGCTGGGAAACCGTCAAAGGATTCTCCAAGGCCGTGGCCGAGCTTCTTGAGCGGACCTTTCCCGGATCGCTTCACTTCCAAGCTGCTGAAGATCTCGCGCCGGGGAAAGATCTTCATCGACTACCTTCGCAACGGCGAGGGTGCGACTGCGGTCGCGGCCTATTCGACCCGCGCCCGAGCGAACGCGCCCGTATCGGCGCCGGTCGCGTGGGACGAACTTTCACGCGATCTGCGGTTCGATCATTTCAATGTCGGCAACATGCCGAAGCGCCTTAAAAAAGTGAAGGCCGATCCGTGGCGGGACATCGCCGACGCGGCGGTCTCGCTGACCGCCGGCCGTGATGGCGAGGGTCGGGTTCAAGCCGGAGAAAACTCGATGAAGCTATTGGCGGGAACAAGCGGCTACTCGTACAAGGAATGGCTGGGCCCGTTCTACCCCGAGAAGCTCCCCGCCAGCGAGATGCTGCGCTACTACGCCGAGCATTTTGCGACGGTCGAAATCAACAACACGTTCTACCGCATGCCGGCGGAATCGATGCTTGCGCAATGGTCGGAGCAGGTGCCCGATCATTTCATGTTCACGCTGAAGTCGCCGAAGCGCATCACTCATGACCTGCGCTTGCGGGACGCCGAATCGAACGTGGCCGAATTCGTGCGCCGCGCCGGCACCCTGGGCAGCAAACTCGGCGTACTGCTGTTCCAGTTGCCGCCGTTTCTCAAGAAGGATCTACCGCGACTGCAGGAGTTCCTCGCGCTGCTGCCCTCCGGCACGCGCGCCGCGTTCGAGTTTCGTCATGACTCGTGGCAGGACGACGAGGTATACGCGACGCTGCGCGACCGCGGCGCGATCCTTTGCGTCACCGATACCGACGACGGCGACACGCCGTTCGTCGCGACCTCGGACTGGGGTTACCTGCGCCTGCGCCGCACCCACTACGACGACCATGAGTTGAGTGCGTGGGCGGCGCGGATCGCCGCGGCCGCGCTGCCGCAGACCTGCGTCTATTTCATGCACGAAGACGAGGCGCTGGGAACGCGGTTCGCGCGACGCCTGAACGAGCTGTGGACTCTCGCGCAACGCGGGTGAAGACCGGCCGGCGGTCGTATCGCCCGCCGGCCGTCGAATCGCTTTAGCGCGGCGTGTAGCCGAACTTCTGGCCGCCGATGCTGGCTTCGTACATCAGTCCGCCCTTGGCCACGGTGAACGTTGCCATGCCGTTGTTGTATTCACCCACGGTCTTGGCGTCATGCCTGCCGCCGCTTACGCCGGCCGATGAACCGCTGGTATTCGCCTTCGCTCCGGCGGCCGCGGTGATGGCTACCGCGGAAGCTTCCGCACCGAAGGCAAAATTGCCACTGGTAAAGTCCTTGAACGCGCGCTGGTCCTTGAAAAAGACGATCTGGCTGTAGGCCTGGCCGCCCAGCTGGAATCCCGACGGTCACTTGCGTCATCGACGCATCGCCGACGTACTTCCCTTTTTCGTACACCCGGCCCTTGCCGAACGCGCCGCCGACACCGACGCCGCCCTTTCCGATCGTCGGAAAAACGGCGTATCCGTAGGCTGTCTTGAAGAAGTTGTTGCTCTCGCCGGCGTTCTTGAAGACATTGATCGTTTCCTGGTAGTCGTCGTCGGCCCACGCCAGCGACATCGGCAGCATCAACGACAACAGTGCGAAGATCGGAATCAGACGCTTGAACATGGTGTTTCCTTTCCAAGAAATATGCCGAGCATGAACTCGGGTCCCGACCCGGCGACAAAGCGCCGCGGCCACGATGGCTTCGGGTCAGATGGCGTACAATCAACGACTTGCACGTACGGAAGCTTTCACGCAGTTCGTTGGACAATGCCCTGCCCGGATCATTCTATAACAAGCTCCGAGGCAGGATAAAGACAGAGCGAGCGATGAAGACCGAAGAACTCAAGGCCATCCAGACGCCGATAAAGGAGCGTTACAAAGCGCAACCCGACGCAGCGCTGATTACGCTGAAGGCCCAGGGCCGCTTGGGCGAAGGTGTCACCTGCAGCGTAGAGACCGGCAAGGCGCTCGCTACCGCGGGATTGCATCCGGCGACCGGAGGCGACGGCCTGAGCGCGTGCTCCGGCGACATGTTGCTCGAGGCGCTTGTCGCCTGCGCCGGCGTGACGCTCAACGCTGTCGCGACGGCAATAGGCGTCGTCGTTCGAAGCGGGACGGTGCGAGCCGAAGGCGATCTCGATTTTCGCGGCACCTTGGGTGTCGCCAAGGACGCGCCGGTTGGATTTCAGCGCATCCGCCTTGATTTCGACCTCGACACCGACGCGTCGGAAGAGCAATTAAGCACGCTTATGCGCCTGACCGAGCGCTATTGCGTCGTCTTTCAAACGCTGCGCCAGTCGCCGGACGTGACGGTGTCCCGTCACGTCGCCGTGGCGTGACCGCATTCGAGACGCACCGGCGTAGACTTAGACGTCGAGACGCCGCGTTTTTCGGAGATTGACATGCCGATGTACATGGACATCCACGAAGTTAGCGGAGCCACCGCGGCAGACGTTGCCAAGGCGCACATCGCCGATCTCAAGACGCAGGGGAAGTACGGCGTCGAATATCACAAATACTGGTTAAACGAGAGCACCGGCAAGATTTTCTGCCTTTGCAGCGCGCCGAGTCCGGAAGCGGCAGCGTCGGTGCATCGTGAAGCGCACGGCTTGGTCGCATCCAAGATAATCGAGGTTGCGCCCGAGATCGCGGACGGATTCCTCGGCGGGTGCGAGGTGAACCCCGCAGGCGCTGCTCTGCTTCCCGGCGGCGCAGGAACCGACCGCGACCCCGGCATCCGGACCATCATGTTCACCGACATCGTCGACTCGACGGGGATCACCCAACGACTCGGGGACGACGCGGCGATGGCTTTTCTTCGCTTACATGACAAGGTCGTGCGCGAAGCCCTGGGCGCGCTCGGCGGTCGCGAGGTCAAGCACACCGGAGACGGCATCATGGCGTGCTTTGTGTCGACCGTCGCGGCGGTTCGCTGCGCTACTCAGATTCAGCGCGGGCTGGCTGAGCACGAGCAAGTGCACCGCGACATGCCGGTCAAGGTCCGGATCGGCGCCGCCGCGGGAGAGCCGGTCGAGAATCACCTGGATCTGTTCGGATCGACGGTTCAACTCGCCGCGCGCCTTTGCTCCCACGCTCAGCCGGACCAGAGTCTGGTTTCGAACGCCGTCGCCGAATTGTGCATAGGAAAGGGCCTGATGTTCCAGGACCTCGGAGAAATTTCTCTCAAGGGCTTCGATCGTCCGGTCCGAGTCCATGCTGTCCAATAGTCGGCGAATCCGACGCAATAATTTGCATTACGACATCCGTTGATGCGTCGTCGGCGCAACGGCGCCGGCGGCGAACCGCCCGAATCCATCGCGCCCATGACATGAGATCGCTAGGCAAAAAACCGGAAGGCGCGCGGCTCGAGCGGATCAAGGCGTCGCCGCTGTGGACCGGCGAGCGTTTCGGCAACGTGCATCCGGTGATTCCCGGGCCTGCGCGATCCGAACGTGTCGATGCCGACGCTCAGCGATTTTCTGTGCGGCGGCGAGCGGCGCGTGCCGCGGGCGCCGCTGCCGTCGATGAATCCGCTCGACGCCTGGGCCAAGCCGCCGACAGCGGACTGCGCGCCACCTGGCTCGGTCATTCGACGGTGCTGATCGAGATCGACGGCCTGCGCGTGCTCACCGATCCGGTCTGGGGGCCGCGCGCGTCGCCGTCGCGATTCGCGGGTCCGAAGCGCTTCCAGCCGGTGCCGGTTCCGCTTCGCGACATGCCGCCGCTCGACGTCGTGATCGTCTCGCACGATCACTACGATCACCTCGACTACCCGACGATCCGCGAGCTCGCCAAGCGCGACGTGCCGTTCGTCACCTCGCTCGGCGTCGGCGCGCACCTCGAAGCCTGGGGCGTGCAGCCCGAGCGCATCACCGAGCTCGACTGGTGGGAGTCGCACGCTGTGCCCAACACCGGCCTCACGGTCACCGCCGCGCCGTCGCAGCACTTCTCCGGGCGCGGGCTGCAAGACCGCAACGCGACGCTGTGGTCGTCGTTCGTCATCCGCTCGCAGCGGCACGCGGTCTTCTTCAGCGGCGACACCGGCCTCACGACCGAGTACCAGACGATCCGCGAACGGCTCGGACCGTTCGACCTCGTGATGCTGGAGGTCGGCGCGTTCCACCCGGCCTGGGGCGACATCCACCTCGGGCCGGAGAACGCGCTCGAGGCGCTCGCGCTGCTCGGCGGCGGCGCCTTTCCTGCCGATGCACTGGGGCACGTTCAGCCTTGCGATGCACGCCTGGGACCAGCCGGCCGAGACATTGCTGGAGCTCGGTCCCGAAGAGCGGCGCGCAACTCGTGATGCCTCGCCTCGGCGAGCCGGTCGAGCCGGCGCACGCGGAAGGCGGTCGAGCCGTGGTGGCGCGTCGTCGACCAGGCCGCGCGCGGACCCGAGCCCGCGCACGTCCGCGGCGATCAGCTTGCCGAAATCCATGCCCTGGCCGATCGATTAGGCGCGGCGCCTCGCCATGTCAAACCCGGTCTCGTTGCTCGACGAGTTGCGTATGCAGTACGAGGCGGCGCGCAAGTCGCCACACGAACATGCCGATGTTCCAGGCTTCCAGGAGATCGACAAACAATTGCGCAAGGCGTATCGCTGGCTGGAGAAGGCGTTCGCATACCTTGACGGACTGAAACCGCCGATCGAGCATCGTTTCGATCTCGGTCACGGACTCGTCTTCGCAGCGCCGCGATTCGAGCAGGGATTCGTCGGACAACACGAGCAACGGATCGTCGGCTATCCGGTGCTCGATGAAATCAATATTTCCTATTCGATCGTGGCCACGGCACCGCTGACGATCGAGGTCGCGTCCGGCAGCGCCTCGGCGGCCGAAAAGGTGCTCGACGACGCGGGCTTGCAATACACGGCCCGCCGGGTGGAAGATCAAGCGGGCGTCGTCCGTAAGTGCGCGATCGTGGTTCCACCGACCATTCCCGCCGCGATCTCGTTTCGTGCCGACTACCGCACCGGAGTGGTGCAGATTTCGCTGCTCAATGTCGACCGGCTTGATCGCGTCAGTCTCGCCTTTCAGAGCACCGCCATCGACGAACCGGTGCTCGAGGACCTCGTCCGCCTCGTTCTCGGCCGCAGCGCCGCGTTCTTGCGACGCGCGCCGCTGGTGGGCATTCATGGTCAAATCGGTTAATCGGCAAGGCACGGTTGGTCCTCCTCGCTCTGGCAGGCACCGCCGGGTCGCTCGCCGCCGCCGACGATCTGCGAGGGCCCGACACTTTCTCGTCGATGACGAATCAGGCCGAAGGTCTCGCGCGCTGTTCGCCGAGGCTGGCCGTGTGCTCCAGCATCCACGCTGCCTGAATTGCCACCCGGTCGGCGAGCGGCCGACGCAGGGCAACGACGGTCATCCGCATTCCCCGCTGGTGGTCCGCGGTTCCGACGACCACGGCGCAATCGGGATGCGCCGCACGACCTGCCACCAGAATGCGAACTACGCACCATCGGGCGTTCCCGGACATCCGATGTGGCATGTCGCCCCGAAGTCGATGGCATGGCAAACCAAGTCGCTGGGTCAGATTTGCGAGCAGATCATGGAAGTATAGACTCACGCCTCCGCAAGCCAGCGATCCGCCGCGCACACTCATTCGGGGATAGGTGTGCCGGTTGCGCTGGGCTGCGGCAGTGCTTGTCTCGACCGAGTGCGCCAAACAACAGAGAGGAATTTCAATGTGTGACGTGTGTGGAGATGCGCAGCACGAAGCTGAAGCTCAAGTATCGCGCCGGGATTTCCTGAGGACCGGTGCACTCGCGGCGCTCGTGCCGTGGAGCATCGGCAGCGCCTTCGCGGCCGATCCGCCGGCGCCAGGCGCACCGCCGCCATCGAACGCGATTGCGCCTGCGGACGCGTTGAAGCGGCTGATGGATGGCAATGCGCGCTACGCGGCCAACGCGCTGAACGAGCGCGACTACTCGGCGGGCCGCGCCGCCCGTGTGCAGGGACAGTATCCGTTCGCCCAGATCCTGAGCTGCTCCGATTCGCGCGTGTCGCCGGAGCTACTGTTCGACCAGGGACCGGGCGATCTCTTCGTCATGCGCGTCGCGGGTAACATCGTGACCCCGGACCTGCTGGCATCTCTCGAATACGGCGCGCAGTTCCTTGGGGCGCCGCTGATCATGGTGCTGGGCCACAGCGGATGCGGCGCAGTCGACGCCGCAATCAAGGTGCTGAAGGCCAAGACCGTCCTTCCGGGCCATCTGCCGGCGCTGATCAAGGGAATCAAACCGGCCGTCATCATCGCCGGCAGGGCGAAATCGGGCAACTTGCTCGACAACGCGGTCGCCGAGAACGTGCGACGGCAGGTAGCTCGATTGAAGAGCTCGCCACCGATCGTCCAGAAACTCTACAGGGACAAGAAGATCGATATCGTCGGCGGCGTCTACGACCTCGCCACCGGCAAGATCGCACCCGTTTAGACGCATCGGTCGTCTGTGGCGCGTGAGCGACTTGGGTGCAATGCGACCTAAGCCGCTCATGCCCCGGAATCGGCAAGGCTCTGCTCGATGCCCTGGATCAGAACGAATTTCCTGCGCGGCTGAACGCGAACGGCGACCGAGACCGCCGGATCCCAGTAATCGAGAGGAGTCGGCGGCCTCTCTCCGAGATACATCGCCGGCGCCAGGACGCCCTTCGGAATTGCCAGGTCCTCGCCGTGCCCGAAGCTGCGGACCAGCGCCGGTACCTTGGTGATGCCTTGCTTGACGAGCGCGGCAGCGCGATTATTGCCGTCCCTCAGCACGAATCGGCCGCCTACCTCGGCGATCTGCAGATACGACGTAGCGATCTCGACGATGAAGCCCATCAGGGTGCCGCGTGCGACCTGCTGGGCAGCGAAACCGACGACGCGAAGGTTCCCGTCCGAAGAAGAGAGCACGGCCACGTTGCGCTGAGAATCGACCTGATACGACAACGACTGCGGATTCGGAATCGGCAGCGTGATGTTGGCAAGCGCTTGAAGATCGCTGCCCTCCAGACGTGCGAACCTCGCATCGGGCTCTGTTCCGACCGTGTGTTGCACCACGCACACTCGCGTGAGATCGACGATGGCGATCTCCCAATTCTCGTCGCGGAAGATCTTGAATCGTTCGTGCCCATAGAGTGCGGCGCGATGCGCGTGCAGAACGTCCGGGCAAGGTGCAACGATCGGCGAAAGCGCCTGAAATTTCGGGCGCGCCGCCACGTTCGCGCGGGCGGCCTCAACAGAGCGCCGTTGCTCGTCGGTCAGTTCGCCGTCTGGACGGTGCGAGGTCAGTACGCCCCTCGCCTGCTTGTCGGAGAGCCAGCCCAGCAGCGCTTGCGCAGGGTGCAGAATCGGAGCTTCGGGTGCCATGAGTCGGCGGAGCATAGCGCGACGCTCATGCCCACTCAATAGCGCAGAATCCTTAGGCGGAAGCGACTGCCGCCGAGGCCGATCCTGAAACCGGCCGGCTGGGAACTTATCAGGCGATCGACTAGCATATGTGCGCCACGTACGCCAGGAGACGATATGCAACGCAGAACGTTCCTCGAGAGCGCGATCGCCGCGCTCCTTTCCGGCAGCGCGTTTGCGCAGGATCTGTCGTCCGCCGCCAAGGCCGCGCTTGCGCCATCGGGGCGCATTCGCGTCGCGATTAACTACGGCAACGCGGCGCTCGCCGTCCGCGGCCCCAACGGCCAGCTCAGCGGGATCACCGTGGACATCGCCCAGGAGCTCAGTAAGCGCACCGGGCTGCCCATCACGACGGTGCCATTCGAGGCCGCCGGCAAGGTCACAGCCGCGGTGAAGAGCGATACCTGGGACGTTGCGTTCCTGGCCATCGACCCGGAGCGCGCCAAGGAGATCACCTTCACCGCGCCGTACGTGGTGATCAACGGCAACTACGTTGTGCGCAACGACGCGCCGGTCCACAGCAACGCGGACATCGACCGCGACGGCGTGCGCATCGCCATCAGCCGCAACAGTGCGTACGACCTGTATCTGTCGCGCACGCTCAAACATGCGCAGCTCTTTCGCGCGGACAACACGCCCAAGGCGCTCGAGCTGTTCAAGGCTTCGGGCTACGAAGCCGTGGCGGGCGTGCGAACAGCCATGGAGCAGTTCATCAAGAAGGAGCCGGGCGCGCGCATGATCCCGGAGTCGTTCATGGAGATCCGGCAAGCGATGTGCAACCCCGCCGGACGTGACGCGGCCGCTGCGTACTTGTCACGCTTCGTCGAGAGCATCAAGGCCGACGGATTTGTCGCGCGCTCGATCGCGCAGCACGGGGTGGCGGACGCGAGCGTCGCGCCGGCAGCTTGACGTCTCACCAACAACAAGGGATCTGGAGGAAGCATGAACATGAAGGATTTCGCGGCAGCCTGCGTCGTCGCTGCAGGGCTCACGTTCGGCGTGCCCGCCGTGGCGCAAACGTCCGCGCCTGCCGCCGCGCCCCAGGGCAACGTCACCGTCGTGACGATCATCGACGTCCTGTCGAACGCCAACGTACCCCAGAACGTCGAAAGCTCGAACGCGCTCCTCAACAAGCTCGTTACGGACAGCGAGCGCATGCCGGGCGCCGTGTCGATCAAGGTGCTGCGCGAGGCCGCACGCTCCAATCACTTCATCATCTTCGCCGTGTGGAAGGACATGAAGTCGTTCGAGGACTACCGTGCGGCCGAGTCCACGCGGGGGTTTCGGCAGGCGCTCCAGCCGCGCCTTGGGGGACCGTTCGATGAGCGGCTCTACGTCGATTTGAAGTAAGGCGGTCCGAATCCGGCGCGCGACCGGGCTCGGCGCCCCTATGCGCACCCGTCGGCGGAACATCTTGCACCGTATGCGCATTGCCGGTGCGCCGCGAGCGCCGTGGCGGATCCTGATGGGCACGTTTTGGTCACACCCGAAATGAAAAGGGGCTAGCGGTTAGCTAACCCCTTGAATGTCTGGCGCGCCCGGCAGGATTCGAACCCACGACCCCCTGGTTCGTAGCCAGGTACTCTAATCCAACTGAGCTACGGGCGCTTGGGCTGAAATTATAGCAGATCGCGCCGTTCTCCAGCCCTGGCGCCGTGCGCGAAGCTTGGCTCGCACTCGACGCATCCCATAAGATGCGCCGATGATCACCGCCCTCTTCCGCATCGCGCTGTGCGCCTGCGCGCTGGCCACCGCCGGTGCGATCGCCCAAGCGCCTCCGACCAGCGTCTTCATCGACGATCTGACCTGGACCGAGCTTCGCGACGGCATCGCCGCCGGCAAGACGACGATCATCGTACCGATCGGCGCCACCGAGCAGAACGGGCCGTGGATGGCGCTGGGCAAGCACAACGTCCGGGCAAAGGCGCTGTCGGAAAAGATCGCGCGGGCCCTCGGCAATGCGCTGGTGGCGCCGGTGATCTCCTATGTCCCCGAGGGCCAGGTCGATCCGCCGACGCAGCACATGCGCTTCCCGGGAACGATCACCGTTCCCGATGCGACGTTCGAAAAGACGCTGGAATACGCGGCGCGGAGCTTCAAGCGGGCCGGCTTTCGCGACGTCGTCTTTCTTGGCGATCACGGCGGCTATCAGAAGAGCGAGCTCGCGGTCGCGGCTCGGCTCAATCGCGAATGGCAGTCGCAAGGCACGCGCGTGCATGCGATCGAAGAATACTATCGCGCCACCCAGACAGCGTACGTTCAGATGCTCAAGCGCCGCGGCTACAGCGATGAGGAAATCGGATCGCACGCCGGGTTGGCAGATACCGCGCTGACGCTGGCACTCGCGCCCGACCTGGTGCGGAGCGCCCCGCTCGCTTCAGCCGGCAAGCCATCCGCCGCGCAAGGCGTCTACGGCGACCCGCGCCGCGCCACCGCGGAACTCGGTCAGCTGGGTGTCGATATCATCGTTGCGCAAACGGTGGAGGCGATTCGCAAGGCGACCAAGCGACAGTGATCGGCGCGGCACGCGATTTCGGCGATAATTCACCCTCGCCGATCACAGGATGCTCGATGCAGCACGGTTCTCCACGCCGCACCCTTGTCGCCATGCTCTGCCTGGCCGCCGCCGCGGTGTCGTTCGGCGTCGCCGGCGATGCGCCGCCCTCGCCCGCCGCCGACGCGGTCGTCACGGTCCCCGGCATGCCGCCGGTCCCCGATTCGCACGACCTGTACAGCGAAGCCGGCGCCGGCAAGCTCAGCGAGGCGGTCGCCGGTGCGCTGCCACGCATCTACGTCCCCAATGTGCAGTCGAACGATGTCTACGTGATCGATCCGGCGACGATGAAGGTCGTCGATCGCTTCAAGGTCGGCGTCAATCCGCAGCATGTCGTCCCGTCGTGGGACCTGAAGACCTTGTGGGTCGCCAATAACGCCGAGGGTCGCACCGACGGCAGCCTGACGCCGATCGATCCCCTCACCGGCAAGCCGGGCAAGTCCGTCGTCGTCGACGATCCGTACAACATGTATTTCACCCCCGACGGACGCTCGGCGATCATCGTCGCCGAGGCGCGCAAGCGGCTCGATTTCCGCGATGCGCATACGATGCAGATGCAGCAGTCGCTGGCGACGCCGCAATGCGAAGGCATCAACCACGCCGATTTCTCGATCGACGGCCGCTACGCGATATTCACCTGCGAATTCCAGGGCAGCCTGGTGAAGATCGACCTGGTCGAGCGCAAGGTGCTCGGCTACCTGAAGCTCGCCAAGCCGGCGGCGAAGAAAATCGCCTTCAACATCCGGACCGGCATCGACCCGAACCTGTGCACGACGGCCGCCAGCATGCCGCAGGACATCCGTGTCTCGCCCGACGGCAAGCTGTTCTACATTGCCGACATGGAAGCCGACGGCGTATTCGTTGTCGACGGCGGCACGTTCCGGCAAATCGATTTCATCGCCACCGGCATCGGCACGCATGGCCTTTACCCGAGCCGCGACGGCAAAAAGCTCTACGTCTCCAATCGCGGATCGAACAAGATCCACGGGCCGCCGCACGGCAGGGGCAGCGTTTCGGTCGTCGATTTCGCGACGCGCAAGGTCGACGCAACCTGGCCGATCCCCGGCGGCGGCAGCCCGGACATGGGCAACGTCAGCGCCGACGGCAAGCGGCTGTGGCTTGCCGGACGGTACGACAACGTTGTCTATGCCATCGACACCGCAACCGGCGAAGTCACCAGCATCCCGGTCGGTCGCGAGCCGCATGGCCTGACCGTGTGGCCGCAGCCGGGTCGCTATTCGCTCGGTCACACCGGCAACATGCGCTAGCGACGGCGCATGCGTGTTGCGCTTCCCCGTTCGGCTCGCCCGGAGCCGTGATCCGATGTTGATCGTCCCGCCACGATCCACCTTGCCGCGTATCCTTTCGCGCCGGCGATTCATCCGCGATCTGGCGATCTTTCTTGCGAGCGCGAGCGCTCCGTCGGCGTTTGCTCAGAGCACGGGCGATTATCCGGTCCGCCCGATCCGCTTCATCATCCCCAATACCGTCGGCGGCACGAGCGATATTCTCGCCCGACTGCTCGGGGCGCGCCTGACCGACGCGATGGGACAGCCGGTCATCGTCGAAAGCCGCCCGGGCGCCGCGGGACGGATCGCGCTCGACTATATGGCCAAGGCAGCGCCCGACGGCTACACGATTTTGCTGGGCAACAACGGCACCAACGCCATCGTCCCCGGCGCCCATCCAAGCGACGCCACCGACGATGCGGCACTCGTCCCGGTGATCAAGCTCGCGAGTCTCGCGATCGTCATCGCCGCGACACCGCGACTGGAAGTCAAATCGTTGAGCGACGCCATCGAGCGCGCGCGCCGCAAGCCGGATTCGCTCGCGTATGCGAGCAGCGGCATCGGATCGACCTCGCACATGGCGGCTGCCCTGCTGAGCCAACGTGCGGGGATCAAGCTGCTGCAGATTCCGTACGCGGGAACAGCGTCCGCGGTCAAGGACGTGTTGGCCGGCGAAGTGCCGCTGATCTTTACCCATCTCGCGACGGTTGCCGGACTGATCCGCGCCGGGCAGCTTCGCGCATTGGCGGTGACCGGTCTGCATCGAACGGCCGCGTTTCCGGAGATCCCTACCGTCGCGGAGTCGGGATTTCCCGGATTCGACGTGGTCACCTGGCACGGCGTGCTGGCTCCTCCCGGCACGCCGCGCGAAATCGTCATGCGGCTCCATGGCGAGCTGGCGCGGATAGTGGCGATGGAGGACATGCGCGCCCAGCTTGCCAACCTGGGCATGGAGCCGCTGAGCGGTACGCCGGAGGAATTCGCTGCCGACATCAAGGCCGATCGCCAGCGCTGGGCGACGGTTGATTCGCGACGCCGGATTGCCGAGCCGATAATGTTCCTGCGCGATGATCTTCGCGCGGGCTGCGCGACCCGATGAGCGAACCGCTGCTGATGGTTTCGACGGCGTCGCAATGGCTCGGCCCGGCGCGAATGGCGCGCGCGCTGGCCAAGGCCGGCTGCGAGGTGTCGCTGCTGGCGCCCGCGGGTTCGCTGGCGGCCAAATCGCGCTATGTGGCGAAACGTCACATGCTTGCCGGCAATGCGATTCCGATGGAATGGCTGCAGTCACTGATCGCTGCCGTCGATGACGCAGCGCCCCGCCTGCTCGTGCCCTGCGACGAAATGGCGGTCCGCTTGTTGTTTGCGCTGGTGCTCGAGCCGCCGCCCGATCTGCCTTCGGCCACTCGCTTGCCGCTCGATGCTCTTGTCCGGGCTTCGCTGGGGAATCCGGAATTCTTTCAAAGCAGCATCGACAAGATCCTGCTGCCGCCGGCAGCCGAAGCGCTGGGGATCCGCATGCCGCCGTATGCGCTGGCCGACGGCATCGACGAAGCGATCGCATGTGCTGCTTCACTCGGCTACCCGCTGGTCCTCAAACGACGCTTCGGATTCGCCGGTGAAGGCGTCGCCGTGGTAACCGATGCCGACGATCTGGTCAGACAGGGACAGTCGTTGTTGAGTCCCGACCAGCTCGATCTCGGCCAACGACATCCGCGGCAATTGCTGGTGCAATCGTTCATCCGCGGCGCTTATCATTCGCAGGCGATCGCGGGGTGGCAGGGCAAGCCGCTGGCGCGCTTCGCCTGGGAACGGCAGGTGGCGACGCTGCCGTACAAGGGCCAGACGTCGGTATTGCGCTTTGTGCATTCCCCGGAAACCGAGACCTACACCGAGACCTTGTGCGAGGCATTCGGCATCAGCGGGTTTTGCAACGTCCAGTTCGTCCTCGATCAGCGACGGACGCGCACATCTGCTCGAGCTCAATCGCAGGATCGTCACCCACATGCACATGGGTGAGCGCGTCGGCGCCGATCTCGCCGCCGCGATGGCCAGGCAGCTGCGCGGACTGCCGCCTGCGCCGCGCACCGATCCTCCGTCGGAGTCCGGGCCCGAGCGTAGCGATCTTCCCGCGCGAATGGCTGCGCGATCCAAGCAGTCGCTGGCTCCGCGAATACCCGTCCGACCTGCCGTGGGACGACCCGCCGCTGATCAAGGCGATGCTCGCGATGCGGCACTAAAGCGCGACCGATGCACGGTCGCCACGCGAACCCGGCTGACTCGCGCCAGCTTCAACCTGCCGACGCTGCGTGTCGTCGCGCGACCTTCTGGGCAAGTTCATCGTGCGGCGCCATCGCGGCCGGGAGCTTGCCGCCATGATCACCGAAGTGGAAGCGTACAAGGGACCGAGAGACCGGGCCGCGCATACCTTCGGCGGACGGCGCACCGCACGCGTCGAACCGCTGTACGCCGACGGCGGCACCGCTTATGTCTACCTGGTCTACGGGATCCATTGGCTGCTCAACTTCAGCACGGCCGGCGCAGGAACGCCCGGAGGGCGTGCTGATCCGCGGCGTTCTGACCGCCGACGGCGCAAAGCCGAGGTTGGTATCGGGGCCGGGGCGAGTCACTGCCTATCTTCGAATCGATCGGCGGCTCGATCACGTCGATGCGACGCAGTCTGCGGTCATGTGGCTCGAGGACCGCGGCATCCGAGTTGCGCCGAGGCGAATCATGACCGGACCGCGCGTCGGGATCGACTACGCGGGCGCGTACTGGGCGGCCAGGCGTTGGCGCTTCTGGATCGATTCGCCCGGCGATTTCTCAGACCTTGCCGCCTCGGCCCAAAGGCCCTGATCCCGTTTTGCTGCGCCGGTCGCAACAGGTCGCACTCCGCCCCGGCGCTATGCCTCGCTTCGGCGTAAGCGGATCCGGTTGGGCAACGGCACGGCTCGCCGCAGCACGTCCTCGCCCAGCCAGAGCGCGGAGCGGCGGGCGCGCGCCGCGACCGTGGCCAGCGGCATCTGCTGGTAGTCGTCGTTGAAGACCTCGAAGCTGTAGTCGCCGCGGTAGCCGATGCGCGTCGAGCCGCGTCACCAGCTCGGCCAGCGCGTCGCTGTGCACGCCCTCGCCCGGGAAGACGCGGAAGTGGCGCGCGGTCGCGATGCGCTCCTCGACCGTGCGGATTTCCTGCCACATGAAGTCGGCCAGCTGCACCAGGAAGATCTTGTCCGGGATCGAGCAGGTCGAGATCGTCCAGCGACGTCTTGGTCGCGAAGATGTGGAACGAGTCGATGCCGATGCCGAGGTTGGGCGCGTCGGCGCGGCAGACGATGTCCCAGGCGTCGGTGAACTCGTTGATCGTGCGGCCCCAGGACAGGCCCTTCGTAGGCGACGCTTGATGCCGAGCGGCACCGCCAGCATCGCGAGCTTGCGCAGGTCGCGCGCGAGCGCGTCGCGGTCGGCGGTGGCGTGCGTCGGACGTCGACGAGCAGACCAGCAGCACCTTCGACGCCGAGCGCGGGGCACATCTCGAGCATCGACTTGGCGACGTCGATCTTGTACTCGTGCAGGTGGCCCGACAGGCCCTCGAAGTCGCGCAGCACCTGGAAGCCGGTGACGCGCAGGCCGCTGTCGCGCACCGCCCGCACCGCGGCGTCGACGCCGTCCGGGTGCGCCGACGAGGTCGCGCGCCGACAGCATGATCTGCGAGAAGCCGGCGTCGCGCACCGCGGCGAGCTTGGCCGGCAGCGGCCCGGCGAGCGAGATCGTGTCCATGCCGAAGTCGCCGATGTTGGGCAGCGGCGCGATCGGCTTCATCCCGCATCGCGGTCATCGGCGTTCATCGTGCACCAGCTCGAACATGACGCCGCCGAGGTAGGCTTGCGTGAGCGCGCCGCGCGCTTCGGAGTGCACGTCCTGCGACTCGACGAACCCGATGCCGCGCTGGCGCAGCGCCGCGACCGCGGCGAGCACGTCGGGCGTGCCGAAGCCGATCGCGCTGCAGCGATCTCCTCGCGGCTCGATGTCGAGGATGCCGGGCTTGGGCTCGATCAGCTGCAGGTAGAAGCTGCCGCACGGGCTCTGCAGGATGCGGCCCTTGGGCAGGATGCCGAAGCGCTGCTCGTCGGGCAGCGCGCTGAAGCCGAACAGCTCGCGGTAGAACTCGGTCCAGTCCTCGGTGCGGTCGCTGCCGATGTACTGCACGATGCCGAACCAGTGCAGTGCCGGCGAGCGCCGGCGGATGCGGGTCGACGCGTCGGGATCGAGCGTGAAGTCGACGTCGTAGATCGAGAAATCGCGATAGCGGTCGACGAAGTAGATGCGGCTCGCGCCGACGCCGTGGATCGCGGGAATGTTGAGCTCCATCACTTCGACCTGCGTCGGCACGACCCATGCGCCGCGCTCGAGCGCGTGGCGGTAGGCCGCGCGCGGCGTCGCGCACGCGCAGCGCGATGGCCGCGATCGCCGGCGTCTCCGAGCGGCGGCGACGCGCGCGGCTGCGCGCCGGCGTGCGCGTTGACGATGATGTTCATGTCGCCCTGCCGGTACAGCAGCACTTCGCGCGAGCGATGGCGCGCGATCGGCCGGAAGCCCATCATCTCCAGCACCTGGCCGAGCGCCTGCGGCTTGCTGGTCGAGTACTCGATGAACTCGATGCCGTCCATCCCGAGCGGATTGGCTGCGCCGGCGATCAGCTCACGGTCGGAGGTCTGAGTCACGATGCGTTCCTTATGCCCGAAAATCGCGACTCGATAATAAAGCATTCCGAGCCCCGGCGCGGGCGTGCGCATCAGCGGTCCCCGGGTAAGGCGACGGTGCTCGACGCGGCGACGACCCCGGCGAGATCGTCCCGCGTCCCTCGCGTCAGGCGATATCGCGCACGGCCTCCTCGGCCTGGGCGTTGGCCGAGTTGATGGCGTTGGTCAGGGCGTCGGCGCCCCTCGCCACGCCTTCGACGCGAACGGCCTGGACATTGGTGATCCCGATGAATCCCAGAACGCGGCGAAGATAGGTTTCCTGGAAGTCCCACTCCTTCATCGGCCCTTCCGAGTAGATGCCGCCACGGGACACGACCAGGATTGCCTTCTTGTCCTTCAGCAATCCGGCGGGACCGTTTGCCGAGTAGGCGAACGTGCGCCCCGCGCGCACGACATGGTCGATCCAGCTTTTCAGCGCCGCGGGCAGGCCGAAGTTGTGCATCGGCACGGCGAGCACGACGATGTCGGCGGCGACCAGTTCGTCGACCAGCTTGTCGGATATCTCCATCGCCTTGGCTTCCGCGGCGTTTCGTTTTTCGGGCGGCGTGAACAGCCCACTGACAAACGCCTCGCCTACGTACGGCAGAGGTTCCTTCGACACGTCCCGCACGACGACCTCGGCCCCGGCATGTTGCGATCTCAAGTCCTCGATGATGCGGTGGGCGATTTGATGCGAGTGCGACTGCGTCCCGCGTGGGCTGCTCAAAACCAGCAATATCTTTTTCATCGTCATTCCTCGAGTGATGGTGGTGACTTCAAAATCGGTACTACTTCGGTAGTGCATAATTCGTATGCGTACGATACATATATGTACTATAAGTTCAAAAAAAAGGGCTATTTCAGCTTGGTCAACAAGCGCTCCAAGGCCGGGAGATCGATTGCCGACAGCGCACTTCCCAACTCCTTTTGTACCCGCTCCATCTCGCGGGCTCCGGCCGCCTGACGCTCGACTCCGAGCGGCGTGATAGCCGCCTTCTTGCTTCGACGATCGGCCGGATTCTCGACCCGCCGCACCAGGCCTTCCGCGTCCAACCGGTCGATGAGCTGGGTGATGTTCGACCGTACGCACGTCAGCCTCGCCGCAAGGTCGCCAAGGCTCAACGGCTCGCCCGCCTCGACGAGCACGCTCAGCGCGCCCTGTTTCGCCGTCGACAGGCCGACGCCCTGCAAGCGCCTCCTGCCAGCGGTCCTCGATCGCCTGGGCTGCGTGGACCAGCGCGAACGTCGCTTGGATGCCCTCCGCGGGCGCGCTGCCAGCCTTAGCTGCCTTTTGCTTCATATATGTATAGTATAGGCGATAGGCCCGGATGTCAAGCCAGTTCCTTCCGCGCTCCTACATCATCTTCAGACATCGGCTGATGTTCAGCCCGCGGTGTGCGCCCTATCCTTGGTGGCGTAGGGACCAAACAAACTAGGAGACACCATGAACCGCGATCAAATGAAGGGCACCGCCAAGGACATAGCCGGCAAAGTTCAACGGAAGTTCGGTGAAATGACCGGGAACGAAAACCAGCAGATCAAGGGCGGCGCGAAACAGGTCGAAGGCAAGATCCAGAAGGGCGTCGGCAACGTCGAACAGGCGCTCGACAAGGCGGACAAGCAAAACAGAGACGTCCAGGACAGGAAGACGCGCTAGACCAGGCAGGATTGAGCTGGGGCGACGTTCGCGAGCAGTTACGCGAACGCCGCCCCGATCTCTTTTTATCGCGATTTTCGGGCGCCGTCCCGCTTTTTGCGCTTGCGCTGAAACAGGCGATGATACTCCGCCTTGATCACTTCATAACACTCGCAGGCACAGCCTTCCAGCGCGGCCCGGTTGAGGACGGTGACCGTGCCGTTCTGATACGCGAGCCAGCCGCGGGTCCGCATCTTCTTGGCGATCATCGCGACTCTTTCGCGCCGGACGCCAAGCATGTTGCCGATCAGCTTTTGCGTCATTCGCAGCGTGTTGCCGTTGACGCGATCGAGGCTGGTGAGGAACCACCGGCACATCTGCTGCTCGAGCGTGTGATGGCGATTGCATAGCGCCGACTGAGCCGTTTGCGTCCAGACGGCTTGCACGTAGTGCAGCAGCGTCTTCTCGACGGCGCCTCCTCGCTTGAGCTCGCGGTGCAGCGCGCTGGTCTTCCACCGTAATGCGGTACCCGCGCTTTGCACGGTCGCGCGCAGGATCGTCCGGTCGCCGCCCAGGATGAGGCGCCAGCCCGACGCAACCTTCCCTTCCGGTCAGCGAGACTTCCGAGGTAGTCCCCGTTGGCGAGGACGCCGAGCAGCGACACGATGCACGTCTCGGGAAAGTAAAAGTGCTCGTGCGGCTGGTGGGGTTCGTGCAACGTCTGCCCAAGGCGCAGATCGACCCGCTCGAGCGCCTTCATCACTCGGACGAGATCAGCGTGCGGCAGCGACGCCAACAGGCGGTTCGCCGGCGTAGCTCTGCGAGCGTGATGATCGACAATCTTTCGCATCTACTGCAGCCTGCCGATTAGCGGAGTGGCAGCCTACCGCACCAACACTGTGCATGGCTAGCGTGTGTGAATTCGCACACTACTCGACAGTCGATCGGCGGTGAGGCTAGATTACCGGCCTGCCGTGTTCGTCAGACCGGAACCATGCCAGAACAAGCAAAAGAAACGGGCAATGCGACAGATCACGCGCGCCTTCGCTCCTTGATCGACAAGCTCGTCGCGGTCCAGCTCGACCTGAAGCCGCTTTGCCGCGACGGAGGTCCGCGCGTTCAGGCGCATCAGGTGCAGACCACGCTTGCCGCAGCGTGTGAAGTGCTTCAACTGGCGATCGACGACTTGCGCGACGTCATTCATCACCTGGATGGGCCGGCGGACAGCGACGCGCCGACCTCGCGCAAGCCGCAGGAGTAACCGCCGCCAGTCAGGAAGCCTTGGCGCGTGGCCGCTTGGCACCGCCGGGCTTTGCGCTCTTTGGCCGTGGTGTCGTCGGTCGTGGCGACTTTGTCGGCGCGGGCTCCGGTTTGGGCCCGCGCGCCAGCGAAGCATTCAGCGCGACCGCCAGCGCCGCATCACCGCTGACCAGATCGACCCACGCCAGATCGTAGCCTTTCCGCTTTCCCTTCGGCGTCAGCGCCAGGCCGTTCGGCGAAATGACGAGCGTGTAGGGCTTGCCGAGGACGATTAGCTCTCGCCTCAGCTGGGTGTTGAGTTTGGTGGTCAATTGGATCGTTCCTGGCCGTCGAGTGCAGAGCCGGCGCGCTGCAGACTGAGCAAAGGTCCTCTCAGGGCGAGGGGGCCCGCCTGAGCTTTACTTTGCCAGCCCATGACACGAGGTTGCCTACGTTGCAGCCTCCGACCTCTCCTTCCGCCTGCACCCCCACAACATGATTTCCGTTACCGATAAAACCGAGGCTGACGAAGGCAGTGCCTGTCCCCGGGCCCACGAAGCCGGTTACGGCTACTTCGGTGCCGTCGAGAAGAAAATGAATCCGCACGTCGGAGCAGGTCAGAGGACCAGGAGTGAATCGACCCTCGCCAACGCCGCCGGCGCCGAGGATGGTCAGAGTAAACGTTGCGATGTGGTTGCAAGCTGCCCCCGCCCGAACACGTCGCGCTGACCGGGTGGCCGCCCTTGCCTGCGCTCGCGGCCCCGCTTGCAATTAACCCTGCGAACGAGACGACCAGAATCAGCATGCTGCGACGAAGCGCCCGGCGCGGCAGAAGTCGGTCAGGTGTCATGAACGTCCCCTTACGTTGTTTTGTCTTCGGGCGCCATGATCGTCGCCCTCCCCGTTTTGAAGCGTCGGTTCCTGTGCGCGCATATTATCTGCGCAAGCGACAGGCAGCACTAGAGCAACCCCCGGAAACAACGTCAAGCCCCGGCTGTAAATGAAGTCGTTGGGAACGAGCTTGAGGCGCCTAGCCTGCGTTTTTGCTCATGTAAACGTCGGGTCTGGCCGGCGATCGGGAACCGTTTGGAACGGCGTGAAGTTCTGACTGGCGGAGAGAGAGGGATTCGAACCCTCGATACAGGTTTTGGCCCGTATGCTCCCTTAGCAGGGGAGTGCCTTCGACCACTCGGCCATCTCTCCGGGTAACCTGCGATTCTACGCGCGTGCGTCGCGCAGGGTCAAACAATTCCGCTGCGGAATCCGTGGGTTATCGCGATCCGGCCGCGGCGCGGCTGCCTGATCGAGCTCGAACGCCCGGTGCAGCACGCGCACCGCGAGCTCCAGGTATTTCTCGTCGATGACGACCGAGATCTTGATCTCCGAGGTCGAGATCATCTGGATGTTGATGCCGCTCGTCGGCCAGCGCCTTGAACATCTTCGCCGCGATGCCGACGTGCGAGCGCATGCCGATGCCGACCAGCGAGACCTTGCAGATCCGGTTGTCGCCGATGATCTCGCGCGCCGTGAACGCGGTGCCCTTCTCGCGTTCGCAGCACGTCGAGCGCCTTCTGATACTCGCTGCGATTGACGGTGAACGAGAAGTCGGTGTGTCCCGACGCGCCGATGTTCTGCACGATCATGTCGACGTCGATATTGGCCGCGGCGATCGGCCCGAGGATCGCGTAGGCGATGCCGGGCCGGTCCTCGACGCCCATCACCGAAATCTTGGCTTCGTCGCGATTGAACGCGATGCCGGAAATGATCGCCTGTTCCATGTTGTCGTCTTCCTCGAACGTGATCAGCGTGCCGCTGCGACGTCGCTGTCGGGATCCTCGAACGACGACAGCACGCGCAGCTTGACCTTGTACTTGCCGGCGAATTCGACCGAGCGGATCTGCAGCACCTTCGAGCCGAGGCTCGCCATCTCGAGCATTTCCTCGAACGTGATCCGGTCGAGCCGCCGCGCCTCCGGCACGATGCGCGGATCGGTCGTGTAGACGCCGTCGACGTCGGTGTAGATCTGGCATTCGTCGGCGCGCGAGCGCGGCCGCGAGCGCGACGCCCGACGTGTCGGAGCCGCCGCGGCCGAGCGTCGTGATGTTGCCGTCGGCGTCGACGCCCTGGAAGCCGGCGACGATCACGACCGTGCCGTCGGCGAGATCGCGCGCGTATCCGCTCCTCGTCGATCTTCAGGATGCGCGCCTTGGTGAACGCGCTGTCGGTCAGGACGCGCACCTGCGCCGCCGGTGTAGCTCTTGGCCTTCAGGCCGAGTTCCTGCAAGCGCGATCGCCAGCAGGCCGATGGTCACCTGCTCGCCGGTCGCCGCGACGACGTCGAGCTCGCGCGGATCGGGATTCGGCGAGAGCTCGCTGCGCCAGCGCGAGCAGGCGGTTGGTCTCGCCGCTCATCGCCGACGGCACGACGACGAGCTGATGGCCCTGCGCGATGGAAGTGCGCGACGCGCCGCGCGACGTTCCGGATGCGCTCGATGCTGCCGACCGAGGTGCCGCCGTATTTCTGGACGATCAGCGCCATGGCAGCCGTCCGTCAATGGCGCCTCGCGCCGCAATGCGCGCGCGGGCCGCTCACAGCAGCCGGAAGGCGAGCGTCGCGTTCGTGCCGCCGAAGCCGAACGAATTCGACAGCGCGGCGCGGATCTTCATCTTGCGCGCCTCGTTCGGCACGAAGTCGAGATCGCAACGCGGGTCGCGATTGAACAGGTTGGCCGTCGGCGGCGCGACCTGGTCGCGCATCGCGAGCACGGTGAACACGGCTTCGATGCCGCCGGCGGCGCCGAGCAGATGTCCGGTCATCGACTTGGTCGACGACACCGCGAGCTGCGACGCATGATCGCCGAAGCAGCGCTTGACCGCGACGCATTCGGCGACGTCGCCGAGCGGCGTCGACGTGCCGTGCGCGTTGATGTAGTCGATGTCGCGCACGTCGAGCTCGGCGTTCTTCAGCGCGTTGACCATGCTGCGCGCGGCGCCGTTGCCGTCTTCCGGCGGCGCCGTGATGTGATGCGCGTCGGCCCTCATGCCGTAGCCCGCGAGCTCGCAATAGATGCGCGCGCCGCGCGCCTTGGCGTGCTCGAGCTCCTCGAGCACCAGCACGCCCGCGCCCTCGCCCAGCACGAAGCCGTCGCGGTCGATGTCCCACGGCCGGCTCGCCGTCGCCGGATCGTCGTTGCGATGTCGACAGCGCGCGCGCGGCGCAGAAGCCGCCGATGCCGAGCGGCGCTGACCGTTCGCTTCGGCGCCGCCGGCGACCATGATGTCGGCGTCGCCGTATTCGATGAGGCGCGCCGCCTCGCCGAGGCTGTGGTTGGCCGTCGAGCAGGCGCTGACGGTGGCGAGGTTCGGCCCCTGGTAGCCGTAATGGATCGACACCAGGCCCGAGATCATGTTGATGATCGAGCCCGGCACGAAGAACGGCGAGATCTTGCGCAGGCCGCCCTGCAGATAGGCGTTGTGCGTGTCCTCGATCATCGGCAGGCCGCCGATGCCCGAGCCGATGCAGACGCCGACGCGCTCCAGGTTGCCGGCGTATCCATCGAGCCCGGCGTCGGTGACCGCCTCCATCGTGGCGACGTGCCCGTAGTGGATGAACGTGTCGTAGCGACGCGCTTCCTTGCCGGACAGGTACTTGGTGACGTCGAAATCCTTCACCTCGCCGGCGATGCGCGACGGAAAGGCGCTGGCGTCGAAGCGCGTGATCGCGACGATGCCGGAGCGGCCGGCGAGAATGTTGTCCCATGCGGTCGGCGACGCCGATGCCGACGGGCGAGACGATGCCCATTCCGGTGACGACGACGCGGCGTCTGGACATGAGTTGATCGAGGATGGGCGGACCGGCATGCGGCCGCGTTCCGCTCGCGCGGGACGACTGCCGGGCCGCCGGAGCATGACTCGATGCCGCTCTCGGCCGCCCGGTGCGGGGGATGCTACTTCTTGAGGTGCGAGCCGACGTAATCGATCGCCTGCTGCACGGTGGTGATCTTCTCGGCGTCCTCGTCGGGAATCTCGGTCTCGAACTCCTCTTCGAGCGCCATCACGAGCTCGACCGTGTCCAGCGAGTCCGCGCCGAGGTCGTCGACGAACGACGATTCGTTCTTGATCTCGGCTTCGTTGACGCCCGAGTTGCTCGGCGACGATTTTCTTGACTCGCTGTTCTACGTTTTCCATGCCTCTCCTCCCCTCGCGGGATTTGAACTTCATAACCGGCGAATTTTACCAGATAGCGTCGGCCCCTTTGCCAATACCCCTAAATGACTCAGGGGCGCCGCTCCGCTACGCTACTGCATGTACATGCCGCCGTTGACGTGCAGCGTGGCGCCGGTGATGTAGCCCGCGCCGGCCGAGGCGAGAAAGGCGACCGCCTGCGCGATGTCCTCGGGCGTGCCGAGCCGGCCCAGCGGAATCCGCTCGACCAGCTTCTCGCGCTGCGCCTCCGGCAATGCGCGTGTCATGTCGGTGTCGATGAATCCCGGCGCGACGCAATTGACGGTGATGTTGCGGCTGCCGACTTCCTGCGCCAGCGACTTGGTGAAGCCGATCAGCGCCGCCTTCGCCGCCGCGTAATTGGTCTGGCCGGCATTGCCGCTGACGCCGACGACCGAGCCGATCTTGATGATGCGGCCGTAGCGCGCCTTCATCATGCCGCGCAGCACAGCCTTCGACAGGCGATAGACCGATTTGAGGTTGGTGTCGATGATCGCGTCCCAGTCGTCGTCCTTCATGCGCAGCAGCAGATTGTCGCGCGTGATGCCGGCGTTGTTGACGAGGATCGCGACGTCGCCGTAGCGTTGCTGGATCGCGCTGATCGTCGCCTCGAGCCGCGGTCGCATCGGTGACGTCGAGCCGCATGCCTGCGCCGCCGTTGCCCGCCTCGTTGCAGGTAGGCGTCGATCGCCGCCGCGCCGTCGTCGGTCGTGGCGGTGCCGACGACGATGGCGCCGTCGCGGGCGAGCGCCTGCGCGATCGCCTTGCCGATGCCGCGCGTTGCGCCGGTGACCAGCGCCACGCTGGCCGTCGAGTGCCATCGTCTACGCTTCCTTGATCGCGGCCAGCGCTGCTGCCAGCGCATCGCCGTCGTTGGTCGAATGCAGCGGCGAGCTCGGGCACCGTGCGTTTGGCCAGTCCGGTCAGCACGGTGCCGGGCCCGCATTCGACGATGTGCGTCACGCCGCTGCGCGGCGAACGCGCGCATCGTGTCGGCCCAGCGCACCGGGCTCGCCGCCTGCCGCGCGAGCGCGTCGCGGATTGCGTCCGGCGTCGCAGCGCTGGCGACATCGACGTTGTGCAGGACCGGAATCGACGGTGCGCGCATGTCGACCTTGGCGAGATAAGCCGCGAGCCGCTCGGCCGCGGGCTTCAACAGCGAGCTGTGGAACGGCGCGCTGACCGGCAGCAGCAGCCCGCGCTTGGCGCCGCGCGTCTTGGCGAGCGCGATCGCGCGCTCGACGGCTTCGCGATGACCGGCGATCACGATCTGCGCCGGGCGCGTTGAAATTCACCGGCTCGACGACCTGCCCTTGCGCGGCTTCGGCGCAGGCGGCGGCGAAGCGCCGCGTCGTCCAGACCCATCATGGCGGCCATCGCGCCGACGCCCGCCGGCACCGCTTCCTGCATCGCCTGCGCGCGAAAGCGCACCAGCGGCAGCGCATCGGCGAACGCGAGCGCGCCCGCAGCGACCAGCGCCGTGTATTCGCCGAGGCTGTGCCCGGCGGCGATCGCCGGCTCGGGGCCGCCCGCCGCGCGCCACGCGCGATACAGCGCGACGTCGGCCGTCAGCATCACCGGCTGCGTGTTGACCGTGCGGTTGAGCGCTTCCGGCGGGCCGTCGGCGGCCAGCGCCCACAGGTCCTGCGCAAGCACCTCGCCGGCCTCGGCGAACGTCTCGCGCACGGCCGGATGCGCGGCGTAGCCGGCCATCATCCCGACCGACTGCGAGCCCTGTCCGGGAAATACCATTGCGAGTTTCATCGTTGGCCCGACGGTCGCCGGCATTGCGGCAAGCGGATGAGTATCAAGTCCATCGCAGCAGAACCGAGCCCCAGGTGAAGCCGCCGCCGACGCCCAGCAGCATGACGTTGCTGGCCGGCCTGGATCCGTCCGTCGCGCACCGCGACGTCGAGCGCCAGCGGAATCGATGCTGCCGACGTGTTGGCGTGCAGTCCGACGGTCGAGATCATGCGCTCGAGCGGCAGCGCCGAGCTTTTTCATCGTCGCTTCCATGATACGGATATTCGCCTGATGCGGAATCACCCAATCGATGGCGCCCGGCGCCATGCCGGCCGACGCCAGCGCTTCCTGCGCCGTCTCGGCGAGCACCTTCACCGCGAACTTGAACACGGCGTGACCATCCATTTTCAGCAACGGCGTGCCGCTGACCGCGCCGTTGGCAACCGTGCCGGGAACCGACAGGATGTCGCGATAGCTGCCGTCCGCGTGCAAATGCGCGGACAGGATGCCCGGCCGTTCCGACGGCACGAGGACGACGGCGCCCGGCGCCGTCGCCGAACAGCACGCAGGTGCCGCGATCGTTCCAGTCGAGAATGCGCGAATAGATTTCGGCGCCGACGACCAGCGCATTTTGCGCGCCGCCGCTGGCCACCATGCGATCGGCGATCGACAAGCGCGTAGACGAAGCCGCTGCAGACCGCCTGGACGTCGAATGCCGGGCCGTCCTCGCGCCCAGCTTGTCCTGCAGGATGCACGCCGTCGACGGGAATATCATGTCGGGCGTCGTCGTCGCGACGATGATCAGATCGATGTCGCCGGCCGCGACGTTCGCCGCCGCCAGCGCGCGCTGCGCCGCGACCAGCGCCAGATCGCTGGTCTGCTCGGCGGGTGCGGCGATATGGCGCTGGCAGATGCCGGTGCGCGTGCGCACCCATTCGTCGTCGGTGTCGATCCGCTGCGCGAGATCGGCGTTGGTCACGATCTGCGCCGGCAGATAGCCGCCGGTACCCGCGATGCGGCTATGCATCGACGATCGAGCCCGTGCCGCCGGCGGAGGCGTGCGCCGGAACCGGCATCGCCGCGAGCCGGCGCGCGATGCGCTCGAGCACGCCGTTGCGCCGCCTCGGCGTACGCTTTTTTCAGCGCGTGCTGGAACGCGAATACGTCGGCCGAGCCGTGGCTCTTGACGACGATGCCCTTGAGGCCGATCAGCGTCGCGCCGTTGTAGCGCCGCGGATCGACGCGCCGCTTGAACGCCTTGATCGCCGGCAGCGCGAACACCACCAGCAGCTTGCGCAGCGGATTGCGCGTGAATTCCTCGCGCAGGAAGTCCGAGAGCATCAGCGCCAGACCTTCGGACGTCTTCAGCGCGACGTTGCCGACGAAGCCGTCGCAGACGATGACGTCGATCGTTCCCTTGTAGATGTCGTTGCCTTCGACGTTGCCGTAAAAATTGAGGTCCGAGGCTTTCAGCAGCTCCGCGGTCTGCTTGACCACGTCGTTGCCCTTGATGTCCTCTTCGCCGATATTGAGCAGGCCGACCGTCGGGCGCTCGATGCCGTCGACCGCAGCGGCCAGCGCGCTGCCCATGACGGCGAATTGCACCAGCTGCTCCGGCGTGCAGTTGACGTTGGCGCCGAGATCGAGCGCGGTGGTGACGCCGGTGCGCGTCGGCAGCTGCGACGCGATCGCCGGGCGGTCGATGCCGGGCAGGGTCTTCAGGACGAAGCGCGAGATCGCCATCAGCGCGCCGGTGTTGCCGGCGGAGACGCAGGCCTGCGCGGCGCCGTCCTTGACCAGATTGATGGCGACGCGCATCGACGAGTCCTTCTTGCGCCGCAATGCATCGGCGGGCGGCTCGTGCATTTCGACCACTTCGCTTGCCGCCTGCACGGTGACACGGTCGCTCGCGATCGTCGCGGTTCGCGGCGACCGCCTGGCGCACTTCGTTCTCGCGGCCGACCAGGATCACCTTGCGCCCGGGGTGTCTTCGCCAGAAAGGCGAGCGCGGCGGCGACCGTCACTGGCGGCCCGTAGTCGCCGCCCATCGTGTCGACGGCGATCGTGATCATGTCGGCAGGCGCGTCAGGCACATCGGGCGCGAGTGCACGACCCGCGACATTCGCGGCGAATTGCCGAGCCCGCGTGCCGCGCCGGTCGGTCCGGGTCGCGCTTCCTCTCATGGTGGTGCCGGACCCGGGACGCTTGGGTCGTTACTCGTCGGCTTTGGTCTTGACGACTTTCTTGCCGCGATAATAACCGCTCGGGCTGATGTGGTGGCGAAGGTGGACCTCGCCGCTGACCGGTTCCACCGCGAGCGGCGGCTTGGGCAGAAAATCGTGGGCACGATGCATGCCGCGCTTCGACGGCGACTTCTTGTTCTGCTGGACAGCCATTGCCTATGACTCCTTAAAGATTCGATCCGCACAGAAGCGGTTTGCCGCTTCCCGAAATCCCGTAATCGTCCTGCCGGCATTGCTCAATCCGGATTGCGCGCCTTCAGCGCCGCCAATCCGGCGAACGGCGAGCGCTTTGCGTCGTCCGGCATCGAACGGCGCGCCGCCGCGCATGCTTCCTCGTCATGGCGCGGCGACAAGGGTAGCGACAACAACAGCTCGTCCTCGACCAGGTTCCGCGGATCGAGCGTCGTGTTCGCCAGCACGACTTCGGTCTCTTCCGCATCCAGCCGCGCCAGCTCGGCCTCGTCGCGCGCGAGCAGCAAGTCGGTCTGCTGCGCCACCGCCGCCGCTAAACGGCTGCAGGCATCGCTGGCAGACCAGCGGCACCGCACCGTCGAGCCGCACCGTCAGCGAAGGCCGTCCTGCGGCGTCGTGCCCGCCGCTGATCCGCCACGCAATCGGCGCCGCGTCGGCGCCTTCCGCCAACTGGTCGGCGGCGCGAGGCAGGCTGCGCGCGTCGATCTCGCCCGCCAGATCGGTTCCGGCGGCGGACAATTCGAATGCATCGAAGCGGCCGTGCGCGCCGACGTCAGTCGTCCGAGTCGCCATCTGGATTGGCCTTTCGGTCCGGCAAACACCGCGTCCGGCGACAAGTCGCTGATCCGCAGAGCATGGCCCGGGCGCTACAGGCAAGGACAAACGTTGCATAATAGCGGGCTTGCCCACGAGTGTCAAAGAAAACCGTGAAAACAACAACTTCGCCGCGCGCCACGCGTGCGCTGGTGCTCGCCTCGAGCTCGCCGTATCGCAAGGCGCTGCTCGAGCGGCTCGGCCTGCCGTTCACGGTCGCCGCGCCCGGCGATCGACGAATCGCCGCGCCCGGGCGAGGCGCCCGCCGATACGGCGCGTGCGGCTGGCGGAGGCCAAGGCGCGCGGCGTCGCGAGCCGCTCATCCCGACGCGTTGATCATCGGCTCCGACCAGGTCGCCGATTTCCAGGGCACGGCCATCGGCAAGCCGCGCGATCCGCGCCGACGCGCTGGAGCAGCTTCGCGCCATGCAGGGACGGACGATCGTGTTCCACACCGGGCTGGCGCTGCTCGACGCGCGCAGCGGCCGTTGCCGCCGGGCGCTGGTCGACGTCGCCAGCACGTTTCGTCAGCTTGGCGACGCGGCGCTCAAGGCCTACCTCGAGCGCGACCAGCCGTACGATTGCGCCGGATCGGTCAAGGTCGAAGCGCTGGGCATCGCGCTGTTCACGCGCGTCGCCAGCGACGATCCGACGGCGCTGATCGGCCTGCCGCTGATCCGCCTGACCGACATGCTGATCGCCGAAGGCCTGCATCCGCTGTGAACGGCCGAGCGCGGCGCACGCCGGCAAGCTCTACCTGGTGCCCAACCTGCTCGGCGCGGTCGAGCCCGCGTCGGTGCTGCCGGCGCGCACGCTCGACGTCGCGCGGCGGCTCCGCCATTTCGTCGTCGAAACGCCGAAGGCCGCGCGGGCGTTCCTCAAATCGCTGCCCTCCGAGCACGCGCTGCAGGACATCGCCTTCGCCGAGCTGAACGAGCACACGCCGGCGCAGGACGTGGCGGCGCTGCTCGCGCCGGTGCTCGCGGGCAAGGATGTCGCGCTGCTCTCCGATGCGGGTTGTCCCGGCGTCGCCGATCCCGGCGCGCTGCTCGTCGCCGCGGCGCACCGCGCCGGCGTCGTCGTCGTGCCGCTGGTCGGACCGTCGGCGCTGCTGCTCGCGCTGATGGCGTCCGGGATGAACGGCCAGAACTTCGTCTTCCACGGCTATCTGCCGGTGCGCGCCGAAGCGCGCGCCGCGGCGCTGCGCGCGCTGGACGCGGCGTCGCGCACGCAGCGGCGCCACGCAGCTCTTCATCGAGACGCCCTATCGCAACGAGGCGATCGTGGCCGCCGTGCTGGCGGTCTGCCGGCCGCGGACGCTATTCTGCGTGGCCGCCGACCTGACCTTGCCGTCCGAGCAGATCGTCAGCCGCACGGTCGAGCGGATGGCGGAAGGCGCGCGAGCTTGCGTCTTCGCCGGCGGCCGGCGATGTTCCTGCTCGGCGGCGATTGACGCCAGGCGACTCGCAACAGGGATCTGCGACCGGATTAGAATCGCCGCCGGCTACTGCTCGTCGGCGTCCGGCCAGTTCTTGATGTAGCTCTTGAGCATGCGGTTCTCGAAGCTCTGCTCTTCGTAGACCGCCTTGGCGACGTCGTGGAACGACACGACGCCCAGCAGCGTCGGGCCGTCGATGACCGGCACGTAGCGCGCATGACGCTCGAGCATCACCCGGCGCAGCTCCATCACGTCGAGGCCGGTCGTCGCCGTCAGCGGGTCGTGCTACCTGGATGTCGCTGACCTTGAGATCGCCCAGCTGCCCTTGCCGCTTCGACAGCGCCTCGCAGCACCTCGGCGAAGGTCAGCATGCCGACCATCCGGCCGTGGTCCATGACGACCAGCGAGCCGATGTCGTGATGCGCCATCACCTTGACCGCGTCGAGCACCGAGCCGTCGGGCGCCGTCGTGAACAGCGTGTTGCCCTTGATGCGCAGGATTTCGCTGACGAGCATGGCGTCTCCTCGGCAGTCGTCGACCGCGTGGACGTACGCACGCCGTCCGATGCGAAGGTTACTCCGCTGCGGCGCAGCGCGCAACGGCGCGCCGCCTAGCCGCCTCCGCCGTAGAGATAGTTGGGCAGCCACAGCGTCATGCCCGGCCACACGTACATGATGACCATGCACAGGATCACGATCAGCATGTACGGCATCATGCCGGCGAAGATCTGGTTCAGCGTCACGTGCGGCGGCGACACGCCCTTCAGGTAGAACGCCGACATCGCGACCGGCGGCGACAGGAACGCCGCCTGCAGGTTCACGAACACCAGCGTGCCCCACAGGATCGGGTCGATGTTGAAGTGCTTCAGCAGCGGCAGGAAGATCGGCACGAAGATCACGATGATCTCGGTCCACTCGAGCGGCCAGCCCAGCACGAAGATGATCGCCTGCGACAGGATCATGAACTGGATGCGGCGACAGGTTGAACGACAGCACCCAGTGCTCGACGAGCTGCTGGCCGCCGAGGATCGCGAACACCGCCGAGAAGAGCGCCGAGCCGACGAACAGCCAGCACACCATCGCCGTCGTCTTCGCGGTGAGGAAGACCGACTGCTTGATGCGCTCCCAGTCGAGCGTCCTCGCCTGGAAGCCCATCAGGAACGCGCCGGCCGCGCCGATCGCCGCCGATTCGGTCGCCGTCGTGATGCCGAACAGGATCACGGCGAGCACGACGATCGTCAGGATGCCCAGCGGCATCACCGACGACGATCAGCAGCTTCAGGAGCTCGAACTGCTCGGCGTCCATCTTCCAGTAGTACCAGAGCAGCACCAGCGCGGTCGCGGCGACGATGCCCCAGAAGCACGTAGAAGAACGCGGCGGGCGGCCCCGCGTCCGACGGGCGCGGCGCACGCCTGCTGCGCGCAGCTCGGGCTGCCCATCTCCTGCAGCGGCTCGGCCTCCTTCGACGCGCTCTGCCTGCCGCGTCCGACGCGCCTCGCGCCGAGCTCCTGCGGCTTTCTCCTCGGCGGCGGCTCGACGGCCGGTTGCCGCGTGCCGTGCGTGCCGGCGCCGGCTTGCGCGGCTGCCGTGACGCGACCGGTCTGCGTCGGCCTCGACGTCGGCCAGCGGGTGGATCACGACGTACCACCAGATGCCCCACAGCGTGACCGCGCACGAGCATCAGCGGGAAAAGCGCGGCGAGGAGATTGCGTCAGCACGCCTGCGGTAGTCGAGCGGCTTGCCGTCCGACTTCGATCGCCGCGGCGCTGCCGGGCGCGAACAGCGCGCGACAGCAGCGACGACCAGCATGTTGCGGCGAATACGCCGCCTGGAACTTGCGGACCCAGGCGGGCACCGGGATCGTCGATCGTCGGAGCTTCGGCGCGATCTTCGGATTGATCAGCGCCCAGCCGATGATGTAGACGAGGTACAGGAACGAGAGGAAGAACCCCGGGAACATCGCCGAGGCGTAGAGCTTGACCACCGACTGCCCGGCGACCGCGGCGTAGACGATGATCATCACCGACGGCGGGATCAGGATGCCGAGCGTGCCGCCGGCGGTGATGACGCCCGAGGCGAGCTTGACGTCGTAGCCGGCCTTCAGCATCGGGTTGAACGCGATCACGCCCATCAGCACCACGACCGCGCCGACCAGCCCGCTGGCGATGCCCCAGAACGTGCAGACGATCAGCGTCGCGACCGCGAGCGAGGCGGGCACGCGCGCGGAACGCGAGCTGGATGCTGTAGAACATCTTGTCGACCAGCGCCCCGCGCTCCATCACGTAGCCCATCAGCACGAACAGCGGTATCGAGATCAGCGACTCGTTGTTCATCGCGCCGTAGGTGCGCTCGACCATCAGGTCGAAGACCCGGTTCTGCGTCCAGGGCTGCGACGGGTCGTAGAACGCGATGAAGCCGAACATCATGCCGAGGCCCATCAGCGTGAACGCCGTCGGGAAGCCCAGCATGATCACGACCACGATGAGCGTGAGCATCGTCAGGCCGAGTGCGGGATCGCTCATGGCTCCGCATGCTCCGGCGATCCGCGAGGTGCGACGCAGATTCGCCTAGCGAGTCGGGCGCTCATAGCTTCGCGTCTCCGCCCATGCCGCGCTGGCGCGCCGCCTCGTCGATGTCGTGCACGTGCTCGATCGCGCGCTTGCGCGACTCCTCGTCGACGTACGTGCTGCCCGCGAGCTGCTGCTCGACCACGTCGATCTCCTCGGCGTCCTTCAGGCGCTCCGGCCACTGCGCCGGTCCGCAGGCAGACGACGCAGCGCACGATCTCCGCCAGGCCCTGCAGCAGCACCAGCGCGCCGGCGATCGGGATGATCGTCTTGAACTGGTAGACCGGCGGCCCGTCGGCGGTGACGTTCGAGTGCTCGCGGATGCGCCACGAGTCGCCGCGCGTAGTCGTAGCCGGCGTACATCAGCGCCGACGATGCCGGGCAGGAAGAACACGATGTACAGCACGAGGTCGAGCGCTCGCCTGCGTGCGCGGCTTCATCGAGCCGTAGAGGAAATCGCCGCGCACGTGGGCGTCCTGCGCGAGCGTGTAGGCGCCGCACATCATGAACAGCGTGCCGTACATCATGTTGTTGACGTCGTAGATCCACGCCGTCGGCGCGTTCAGGATGTAGCGCTTGAACACCTCGACGCAGACGACGAGCATCAGCACGACGATCAGCCAGGCAGCGGCCTTGCCGGCCCACGTGCTGATGCGGTCGGCGCAGTGCAGAAAGCGTCTGGACGTTCATGACGGTCCACGGCTCCGCGCGAGTCATCGCAAAAACAAGGCACCACCCGGGCTCGGTCCGCGATGGTGCCCTGCGAGCTCGACCCGGCGTCAGGCCTTCTTGGTCGGCGCGGCTGTCTTCTGGACCGAAATAGTGGTTGTACGCCATGCGGCGGTTGACGTTGTTGTCCATGTCCCACGTGACCGCGCGCTCGGCGAACGCCGCTGCGAGTCGACGATCTCCTTGAACAGCGGATTCTCGGCTGACTTCTTGGCGACGATCTGGTCGTAGACCTCGAGCTGCTTCTGCAGGATCGAGTCGGGCGTCTTGTAGAACTTCACCTTGTCCTTGGTCTGCAGCTCGACGTAGTCCTTCGAGTAGCGGTCGATCGCCTTCCAGGTCAGGTCCTGCCGACGCGGCGTCGACGGCGTAGGCGATGATCGCCCTCAGCTTCGCGGGCAGCGCGTCGTACTTGGTCTTGTTGAACATGATCTCGAACTGCTCGGCGTTCTGGTGGAAGCTCTGCAGCATGCAGACCTTGGACACGTCGGGGAAGCCGAGCATGCGGTCGGACGTCATGTTGTTGAACTCGGCCGCGTCGAGCAGGCCGCGGTCCATCGCCGGAACGATCTCGCCGCCGGGCAGCGCGTTCACCGCGGCGCCCATCGCGGTGAAGAGGTCGATCGAGATGCCGACGGTGCGGTACTTGAGGCCCTTGAAGTCCTCGGCCTTGGTGACCGGCTTCTTGAACCAGCCGAGCGGCTGCGTGGGCATCGGCCCGTACGGGAACGACACGACGTTGGCGCCGATCGACTGGTAGATCTTCTGCCAGCAGCTCCTTGCCGCCGCCGTAGCGGTGCCACGACGAGCAGCATGTTCGCGTCCATGCCGTACGCCGGGCCCGAGCCCCACAGCGCCAGCGCAGTGCTCTTGCCGTAGTGGTAGACGAGCACGCCGTGGCCGCCGTCGAGCGTGCCCTTCGACACCGCCTCGAGCAGGCCGAACGCCGGGCACCACCGCGCCGGCCGGCAGCACCTCGATCTTGAGGTCGCCGCCGGTCATGTCGTTGACCTTCTTGGCGTAGTCCTGCGCGTACTCGTGGAAGATGTCCTTCGACGGCCAGGTGCTTTGGAAGCGCATGGTGATCGGGCCGGTCTGCCCCTTCGCGATCATCGGGAACCCGAGGGTTGCGCCGGCGGCTACACCGGTCGCGGCTTGCAGAAAATTGCGGCGGGAACGGGGGGCTACCGCGGGCTCCGGCGATGCCGGAGCGATGGATTTGCGCTTCATGCTTCCTCCTGGGAAATCGGCGTCGCTGCGCCATTCGGGACTGCCAATCGACAACCCATTTTTCTGATCCGCGCAGACGGGTCGCCATGCGCCGTGTCCCCGTCTGCCGCTGGGCGATAGTTTATACCCGACTGTAAGCAATCTGTCAGGAATCCTCAAGCGACGCAAAAATCCTTCGCGGGGCCCTATACTTCATCGCCGCCGCCCGGGAGAGCGGCCGTCCGCTTGTGACCGAGCGCCTTGGCGATTCGGTCTCAACTGACTGCCATCGGGGTTGCGAAACAAAAGCTGCGCCCACGCAGCGAGACGGAGGAAACCCATGTACCAGCAGAACTACGACCCGACGGGCAATGTTTTTCTGTCGACGATCGTCGCGGCGATTCCGATTCTGACGTTGCTGTATTTCATCGCCCTGCACCGGCACCGCGATGCGCAGGGAACGGTCCGCCTGGGCATCTCGGCGCCTTACGCGGCGTTCTTCGGCGTCATCGCCGCGTTCCTTGTCGTCTGCCTGTTCTTCAAGATGCCCGTCGTATCTGCGGTCTCCGCGTTCGCGCTCGGCATCCTGTCGGGGTTTCTGGGGATCATCTGGATCGTTCTGGCGGCGATGTTTTTGTACACGATGAGCGTCGTCAGCGGCCAGTTCGAGATCGTGAAGGAGTCGATCGTCCACATCTCGTTCGATCGGCGGCTGCAATGCGTGCTGATCGCGTTCTCGTTCGGCGCGATCATCGAAGGCACGTCGGGCTTCGGCACTCCGGTTGCGATTGCCGGCGCCGTGATGGTCGGCCTCGGGTTCAAGCCTTTTCAGTCTGCTGTGCTGAACCTGCTCGCCAATACCGCCCCCGTCGCATGGGGTGCGATCGGAACGCCGATCGTGACGCTGGCCGCGGTGAGCGGACTCGATCAGCTGACGCTGTCCGCGATGGCCGGCCGCCAGCTGCCGTTCGTGTCGATCCTGGTGCCTTTCTGGCTGGTCGTCACGTTCGTGAAAATGGAAGGCGGCACGTGGAAGGAAGCGTTCGAGGTGTGGCCGGCGGCGCTGTGCGCCGGCGGCACGTTCGCGGTCGTGCAATGGTTTGCGTCGGGGATCAACGAAACGCATCTGATGACCGACGTGGTCTCGGGCGCTCTTCTCGGTCATCTGCACCGCCCTGTTCCTGCGCTTTGTATGGCATCCGAAGACGCGCTTCCTGCTCAAGTCCGACCGCGAAGCGCTGGCCAAGGCCGGCAAGAGCACGGCGACGATAACCAGTGACAAAACGGAATGGGCTTACAAGTACACGGCGGCGCAAACGTTCTACGCGTGGCTGCCCTGGCTGATCCTTATCGCCTGCTGCGCGCTGTGGGGTGTACCGGCGTTCAAGGCGTACCTCAACAACCTGTTCTCCGGGATCAAGTTCAGCACGACGCTGCTGGGTTCGGCATTCGGCGGCACGCTGTCGCTGCCGGTGTGGGACATGCCGTCGCTGCATAACCTGGTGCAGCGGATGCCGCCGGTGGCTCCGGTCAATGCCAAACCCGAGGCGGCGCGATTCGCGATCAACTGGCTGTCGGCGGCCGGCACCGGCGTCTTCGTCGCCGCGCTCCTTTCCGGACTGGTGCTCAAGCTGAACGCATCGCAATGGAAGGGCGCGTTCGTGCAGACGGCGCACCGGATGAAGATTCCGGTCCTGGTGATCGGACAGGTGCTGGGGCTGGGCTTCCTGACCCGCTATTCGGGCACCGACGCGGTTCTCGGTCTGGCCTTCACCTCGGCCGGATTCATGTACCCGTTCTTCGCGGCGTACCTGGGCTGGCTCGGCGTTTTCCTGACCGGCTCCGACACCGCGTCCAATGCGCTGTTCGGCAGCCTGCAGCGGATCACCGCGCAGCAGCTCCATCTGAACGAGATCCTGATCGTGGCGACCAACTCGACCGGCGGCGTCATGGGCAAGATGATCGACGCGCAGTCGATCATGGTGGCGTGCGCGGCCTGCTACGACGACCCGAAGGAGCGATCGCACGCGCTGGGCCCGATCTTCCGCACGGTGTTCTGGTATTCGATTGCGGGCGCGGCAGTCATCGGCATCATCGCGATGCTGCAGGCGTACGTGTTCCCGGGAGTGATTCCGGTCCCACCGATCGTGAAGTGATCCGGCGCGGCGGGCCGCGGACGGCGAGCCGCCGTCGCGGCCTTGCCGCGTCAGCCAGCGAGCGCGCGCCGCTCGCGCAGCGCCTGCGCGAGGGTCCCGCTGTCGACGTATTCGAGCTCGCCGCCGACCGGGACGCCGCGGGCCAGCCGCGTGACCTTCAGGCCGCGCGCGCTCAGGAGCTCGCCGATGTAATGCGCGGTGGCCTCGCCTTCGTTGGTGAAGTTGGTCGCGAGCACCACCTCGCGCACCGCGCCGTCCGCCGCGCGCTTGAGCAGGCGATCGAGCCGGATTTCCTTCGGACCGATGCCGTCGAGCGGCGACAGGCGCCCCATCAGAACGAAATAGAGCCCGGCGTACGCCTGCGTGTGCTCGATCATCATCAGGTCGGCGGGCGTCTCGACCACGCACAGCAAGGTCGCGTCGCGTTTCGACGAGCGGCAGAGCGCGCAGAGCTCGTCCTCGGTGAACGTGTTGCAGCGCTGGCAATGCCGGATCGTGCGCGTCGCTGCTTCCAGCGCCGTCGCGAGTCGCTGTCCGCCCTCGCGGTCGTGCTGCAGCAGATGCAGCGCCATGCGCTGCGCCGCCTTCGGTCCGACGCCGGGGAGGCAACGCAATGCCTGCGTCAATTCGTCGAGTGGAGGCAGAGGCTCACAGCGGTCAGAACGGCAGCTTCATGCCCGGCGGCAGGCCCATGCCGGCCGACAATCCGGCCATCTTCTCCTGCGATGCGGCGTCGATCTTGCGCACGGCGTCGTTGATCGCCGCCGCGACCATGTCCTCGAGCATGTCCTTGTCCTCGGCCAGCAGCGACGGGTCGATCGTCACTCGCTTGGCGTCATGCCGCCCGGTCATCAGCACCTTGACCAGGCCGGCACCCGACTGACCCTCGATTTCCATCGCGGCGATCGCCTCCTGCGCCTTTTTCATGTTTTCCTGAACGGCCTGCGCCTGCTTCATCAGACCGGCGAGCTGGTTCTTCATCATGGTCGGATTCCTGAACTACGAATTGGGTTTGATCGATTCGGTTTTGATCGTCGCGTCGAATCGCGACAGCACATCCTGCACGAACGGATCGTCGCGAAACGCGGCTTCGGTTTTGGCCTTCGCTTCGGCGCGCTCGCGCTTTTCCTGCGCCGCGAGCGTCGCGCCCGCCGCGGCGTCGACGTCGAAGCGCAGGCGGATGCGGCGTCCCAGCGCCTCATCCAGCGCCGCCTTCAGCTTGTCGGTATACGCCTTGTCGATCAGGTGTCGCGCCGCCTCCGGCACGGCGAGCACGATTTCGTTTCCGGCGATCGCTTTGAGCTCCGTCTGCGCAGCCAGTTGCAGCCCGATGCCCGACAACTTCAGTCCGGCGACGAACGCGGGCCAGTCGCCGATCTGTAAAGGTTCCGCAGCCGCAGCGCGGGGCCCGGCTTCCGCAGTCGCGACCAGGGGCGCAGTCGGCGCGCCAACCGCCGGCGATATCGCCTGGCTCGCCACCTCTCCGCTGGTGCTCGTCGCCCGCCCGCCGCTGCCCGGAGTGTCGCGAGCGGCGGCACGAACGGCCGGCTTGGCCTCCGCCGAAGGCCCCGCGCCAGGCTCGAACGCGAGCAGGCGCAACAGCGTCATCGCGAATCCGGTCGTCTCGTCCGGAGCAAGCGCCATATCGGCCCGTCCCTGAACGCAGATCTGGTAGGCAAGCTGCACGGCGTCCGGTGTGAACGCCCTTGCGTAGCCCGCGATCCGCGTTGCGTCGGGCAGCGCGTCGGCGAGACCCGCGCACGGTCTGCGCGACGGCGATGCGGTGAAAAAGGCTCGCCAACTCATCGAGCGCCGCCGGCAGCGACAAGCTGCGCTCGGTCAGCGCCGCGGCTTCGGCCAGCAGCGCCTTGCCGTCGCCCGCGAGCAAGGCATCGGCGATGCGATACGCGTACTCGGCATCGACCGCGCCGAGCATCGTGCGCACCACGGCTTCGCGCACCTCGCCTGCGCCGTAGGCGATCGCCTGGTCGAGCACCGACAGTGCGTCGCGCATCGACCCGCGCGCGCTGTGCGCGATCAAGGCCAGCGCCGCGTCGTCGAAAGCGATGTCCTCGGCGCGAAGAATGTCGGCCAGCCGCGCCGCGATCTGTGCGGCCGGAAGCAGCTTCAAGTTGAACTGCAGGCAGCGCGAAAGGACGGTGACCGGGATCTTTTGCGGGTCGGTCGTCGCGAGGATGAATTTGACGTGCTCGGGCGGCTCCTCGAGTGTTTTCAGCATCGAGTTGAACGCCGCCTTCGACAGCATGTGGACTTCGTCGATCAGGTAGACCTTGTATCGGCCGACGGTCGGCGCGTAGCGCGCGTTGTCGAGAATCTCTCGCATGTTGTCGATGCCGGTATTCGACGCCGCGTCGAGCTCGAGCAGGTCGACGAAGCGGCCGGCGTCGATGTCGGTGCAGGCCGGGCATACGCCGCATGGCGTCGCCGTGACCCCGGTCACGCAATTGAGGCTCTTGGCCAACAGTCTTGCAATCGTCGTCTTGCCGACGCCGCGCGTGCCGGTCAGCAGATAGGCGTGATGCAGGCGTCCGCGCTCGAGCGCGTTGGTCAGCGCCCGCACGACATGATCCTGCCCGACCAGGTCTGCAAATCTCTTCGGTCGCCATTTGCGGGCGAGCGCTTGGTAGCTCATTGGGCTTTCAGCGTTTCTTGCAAAGCGTTGCGCAGTTTCGCTTCGCGCTCGCTTTGCAGCGAACAGTCGCGGCGATTTCGCGTCGCGTTCGGTTTCAGGCAAGGCGCATGCCGACGCAGGCGCGCCGTGTACCAATGACGTACATAAGCGTCTGCGGCGGGCAGAGCAACGACAGCCTGAGACCGAACTGACGCGAAAGAGGGGGTGGCGAGCCGGACCCCCGGCACTTGCAGAGAATAGCTATGGCTGCTTCCTTCCGGACCTGACCAGGTTCACCACCATGCAATGCGGGGCGGCCCGCCATTGATCGTTGCCGCTGCTGCCCATCATTATCGGCGAAGCAGGCCGATGCAGCAAGCAACATGGCCGCGTGACGACTCGATGCAAGCGGGATTGCGCCGGTCCGCCCAGCCGTCATCGGCGTGGCAGCTATAATGCAATCAGCGCATCACGTACTGGAGTCGGATTGCGCACACGCTTTCTGCTGCGTACCTGCATCGCGGCGTCGATGACGCTGGCAGCTTGCGGTCCGTCGCCGCCACCGCCACCGCCTTCGTCGAACGAATTGACCGTGCTGCTGCGAACCGGACCGGGGACGTGGTTCGTCGGCGCCGACGATCAAGGCGCAGGCATCGACTACGACCTTGCGCACATGTTCGCCGAGCAGGAGGGCGCTGCGCTCAAGGTGCTGCCGACCGGCGACCCGGTCGACAAGCTGGCCGAAGCAGGAGCCGGCCCGCGCTTCGGCGCCGGCAGTCTGTATCTTCCCGGGGCGCAAACGTCGCCGCCGGCGAATGCCGTGCTCTATTCGTCCGGCTATTACGCCGCCGAACCGGTCCTCATCTACAACATCGAAGGTTTCAAGCCCGAATCGTGGCGGGACCTGGCCGACGAAACCGTCGGCGTTCTCGAAGGAGGCGGCCTCGCGACCGCGTTGTCCAAGGTGCGCGCCGACCATCCGGAGATCCGATGGCAGATGATCACGCTGCCCTCGACCGAGGCGATGATCAGCCAGGTGTCCGACGGGACCCTGAACTATGCGATCGTCGCGTCCAATGATGCCGACGCCGCGCGACATGTCTATCTCAACTTCGACAAAGCGTTCGCCGTCGCCGGCAAGCAGCAACTGGTCTGGGCCTTCCCGCCCGGCGAGCGACATCTGCGCGATCGAGTCAACGCATTCTTCGCGCAGCTTCGCCGCGACGGAAGGCTGCAACGGCTCGTCGAGCGCTATTTTTCCTATGGAACGGTGCCGCGCATCGATGCCGGCGTGTTTCACGAGCGCATCAAGTCGACATTGCCGCAGCTGCGCGACGTGTTCCAGCGCGCGCAACAGGAGACCGGCATCGAATGGCGGCTGCTCGCCGCGATCGCTTACCAGGAATCGAAGTGGGACGCGCAGGCGACCAGCGAGACCGGCGTGCGCGGCCTGATGCAATTGACCGAGGAAACCGCGCAGCGCCTCGGCGGCATCGATCGCCTCGATCCGAAGGCGAGCGTCCTTGCCGCGGCGCGCTACCTCCGCGACCTGAAGGACAGGCTGCCGCAGCGCATCGCCGAGCCCGACCTGACATGGCTGGCACTCGGCGCGTACAACATCGGCATCGCCCATCTGGAGGATGCCCGCATCCTGGCGCAGAAGCAGAAGCTCGACCCGGACACCTGGTCGGCGCTGAAAAAGACGCTGCCGCTGCTCGCGCTGCCCGAGTACTACGAGACGGCGAAATTCGGCTACGCGCGCGGCGCGATGCCGGTCGCCTTCGTCGATCGCGTGCGCGCGTACTACGACATCCTGCTCGCCCAGCAGCCGCCGCTGCAGCCGCGATTGCGCATGTTCTCGGGCATCGCGGATGAAAACGCGGTGCAGCCGATGGCCGCGCCGGTCAACGCCGCCAAATAATCAGCGCGCGGCGATCATGCCGGCGCCGCCCATGTACGACCGGAGCGCCGCGGGGATGTCGACGCCGCCGTCGGCGCGCTGGTAGTTTTCGAGGACCGCGACCAGCGTCCGGCCGACGGCAAGACCCGACCCGTTCAGCGTGTGCACGAGCTCGGGCTTGCCTTGCGCGTTGCGAAATCGCGCCTGCATGCGGCGCGCCTGGAACGTCTCGCAATTCGAGCACGACGAAATTTCCCGGTACTTGCCCTGGCCCGGCAGCCAGACTTCCAGATCGTAGGTCTTCGCCGCCGCGAAGCCCATGTCGCCGGTGCACAAGGCGACGACGCGGTACGGCAGCTCGAGCTTTTGCAGGATCGCTTCGGCGTGCCCGATCATTTCCTCGAGCGCGTCGTACGACCGGTCCGGCGCGACGATCTGCACCATCTCGACCTTGTCGAATTGATGGACGCGGATCATGCCTCGCGTGTCCTTGCCGTAGCTGCCCGCCTCCGAGCGGAAGCACGGCGAGTGCGCGGTCAGCCGGAGCGGCAGCGACGCGGCGGCGACGATCTGGTCGCGCACGAAATTGGTCAGCGGCACTTCGGCGGTCGGAATCAGATACCAGCGTCCCTCGTCCGGCGCGCCGCCCTTCGCCGCCCAGAAAAGATCCTCCTCGAATTTCGGCAGCTGCCCGGTGCCGACCAGCGCGTCGGCGTTGACGAGATAAGGCACGTAGCACTCGACGTAGCCGTGCTCGGTGGTGTGCGTATCGAGCATCAGCTGCACCAGCGCCCGATGCAGGCGCGCGACCGCGCCGCGCAGCGTATAGAAACGGGCGCCGGAAATCTTCGCCGACACGTCGAAGTCGAGGCCGCCGACGGCCGCGCCGACGTCGACGTGATCGCGCGCCGTAAAGTCGAACGTCCTCGGCGCTGCCCCAGCGGCGGACTTCGACGTTGTCGGCCTCGGACGCCCCGACCGGAACGCTCGCATGCGGGAGGTTGGGCATCGCCAACAGCCAATCGCGCACGCGCTGCTGCACCGCTTCGAGATTGCGTTCGAGCGAGCTCAGCTCGTCGCCGATGCCGGCGACCTCGCGCAGCGTCGCCGATGCGTCTTCGCCCTTGCTTTTGGCGACGCCGATCTCTTTCGAGACGGCTGTTGCGCCTCGCCTGCAGCTCCTGCGTGCGCATCTGGATATGCTTGCGTTCGGCCTCGAGCTCGACGAACGCAGCCGCATCGAGCTGATATCCACGCGTCTTCAGGCGCGCGACGACGTCATCGAGATCGTTGCGCAGAAGCTGGATATCGATCATGCGCGAATTTTACCAGAGGGCCGCGCAGCATCGCCGCAGGCGATGCAGCCGCGAGTCAGGACTTGCCGTCGCCGCCCGAGCGCGCCTTGGCGTCGCGATGCTTCAACTCGGCAAGCCGTTCCGCGATCCGCGCTTCGAGGCCGCGATCGGTCGGTCGATACCACTCCGGCTGCGCCATGCCGTCGGGCAGGTAGGTTTCGCCCGCGGCGTAGGCGTCTTCCTCGTCGTGCGCGTAGCGATAGTCCTTGCCGTAGCCGAGATTCTTCATCAGCCTGGTCGGCGCGTTGCGCAAGTGCAGCGGCACCGGGCGCGAACCGTCTTCGGCGATGAATGCGCGCGCAGCGCCGTAGGCGACGTACACCGCATTGCTCTTGGCGGCGCAGGCGAGATAGATCACCGCTTGCGCCAGCGCGAGCTCGCCTTCGGGCGTGCCCAGCCGTTCGTAAGTCGCGACGGCATCGAGCGTCAGCTGCAGCGCGCGCGGATCGGCAAGCCCGATATCCTCGCTGGCCATGCGTATCATGCGCCGCCCGACGTACAGCGGATCGGCGCCGCCGTCGAGCATCCGGCAGAACCAGTACAGCGCTGCGTCGGGATCGGATCCACGCACCGACTTGTGCAGTGCCGATATCTGGTCGTAGAAGGCCTCGCCGCCCTTGTCGAAGCGGCGCAGGCTGCGCGTGATCGCCGTCTCGACGAA
This sequence comes from uncultured beta proteobacterium, assembly GCA_963697485.1. GTDB lineage: Bacteria > Pseudomonadota > Gammaproteobacteria > Burkholderiales > Casimicrobiaceae > PALSA-1003. The sequence goes on along the minus strand of CAVOOD010000001.1, from coordinate 306,878 downwards.
ATCGTTGTCGATCTCGCGCCTTCCCGCTTCCTGCGCGGCGACGGCGAGCTGCTCGACCAGATTCAGCAGGCGCCGGCCGTCGCCGTCGGCATAGGCGATCACCGCGTCGCGTGCGGCGGCGCCGATCGCGACGCCGGGCATCGCCGCCGCGCAGCGCGCGATCGAGCAGCGCCGAGAGCTCGTCGGCCGACAGCGCCTCGAGCACGTAGACAGTGGCGCGGCTGAGCAGCGCGCTGTTGACCTCGAACGACGGATTCTCGGTCGTCGCGCCGATGAAAGTGACCAGCCCTTTTTCGACGAACGGAAGAAACGCGTCCTGCTGCCCCTTGTTGAAGCGATGCACTTCGTCGACGAACAGGATCGTATGACGGCCCGATTGCGCGAGAGTCGCCTCCGCCTGGGCGATCGCGTCGCGAATGTCCTTGACGCCCGAAAGCACCGCCGACAAGGCGATGAATTCCGCGTTGAACGCATCGGCCATCAGGCGAGCGAGCGTCGTCTTGCCGACGCCCGGCGGCCCCCACAGGATCATCGAATGCGGCTTGCCCGACGCGAAGGCCACCGCGAGCGGCTTGCCGGGCCCGAGCAGATGGCGCTGGCCGATGACCTCGACGATGTCTTTCGGCCGCAGGCGCTCGGCCAGCGGGGTCGCCGGATTGACTACGGCGAAAAGGTCATTCGCCGACGACATCGGCGCCTGGCGGCGGCACGAACCGGAACAACGCGGTGTCGACGGCTGCGTTGCGCTCGAACGAGCCGAACGACAATTGCGTCACCTGGCCGAAGCTGTCGTGCAGTTCCATCGTGCGCGGAAGGTTGCCCTTCAGCCCGATCCGGATGCTGGCGAAGCCGCTGTCGCCGGCACGCGGCTTGGCGTCGACGAATTCCAAATCGCCGCTTTTTCCGCCGTCATTGAGCTCGAAGTTCTTTTCCAGCGAGTCGTCGCCGGCGAGCAGCGCGGCAGGCGTCGCGCCCAGCGCCTGGTCGAGCTTTCTGACGACCACCTGGTTGAGATCCGGATCGTAGATCCACAGCTTTTGGCCGTCGCCGACGATGATCTGCGCATGCGGCTTTTCGTAGGCTCCAGCGGAACTTGCCGGGCCGCGCGAAAGCGAACGTTCCGCTCGATTCCTGCGGCACGCGTCCCGATTTGCCGCTGACGATCTGGCGAAACGTCGTCTTGCCGGTTTTCGCGCCGCTCAGGAAAGCCTTCAGCTGGTCAGGGCCGGACGCTGCCGCGGGACAGGCAAGCGCCATCGCCGCGCCGATCGTCGCCGCGAACCGCCATCCGACGATCATGCGCTCTCGCCTTTGCCCGCCGGAACCAGCACGTCGCGATTGCCGTTGGTCTGCATCGCCGAGACCAGGCCCGCGCGCTCCATCTGCTCGATCAGGCGCGCCGCCCGGTTGTAGCCGATGCGCAGATGGCGCTGCACCAGCGAGATCGACGGCCGGCGCGTCTTCAGCACGACGGCGACCGCCTGGTCGTACATCGGGTCCGCCTCGGCATCGCCGGCGTCGATCATCACGCCTTCGTCGCCGTTGCCGTTGACGCCCGAGTCGAGAATGCCGTCCAGGTATTGCGGCCCGCCCTGCGCCTTCAGATGCTCGACGACGCGATGCACCTCGGTGTCGGCGACGAACGCACCGTGCACGCGCTGCGGGTGCCCGGTTCCCGGCGGCAGATACAGCATGTCGCCCTGTCCGAGCAGCGTCTCCGCGCCCATCTGGTCGAGGATCGTGCGCGAATCGACCTTGCTCGCCACCTGGAAGGCGATGCGCGACGGAATGTTGGCCTTGATCAGTCCGGTGATGACGTCGACCGACGGGCGCTGCGTCGCGAGGATCAGATGAATGCCGGCCGCGCGCGCCTTTTGTGCGATGCGCGCGATCAGCTCCTCGATCTTCTTGCCGGTGACCATCATCAGGTCGGCCAGCTCGTCGATGACGACGACGATCAGCGGCATTTCCTCGATCGGCTCCGGGCTTTCCGGCGTCAGCGTGAACGGATTGGTCAACGGCTTGCCGGACTTTTTCGCCTCGACGACGCGCGCGTTGTAGCCGGAGAGATTGCGCACGCCCAGCGTCGACATCAGCCGGTAGCGGCGCTCCATTTCGCCGACGCACCAGTGCAGCGCGTTGGCGGCGAGCTTCATGTCGGTGACGACCGGCGCGAGCAGATGCGGAATCCCCTCGTACACCGAAAGCTCCAGCATCTTCGGGTCGATCAGGATCAGCCGAACCTGCCGCGGCTCGGCCTTGTACAGCAGCGACAGGATCATCGCGTTGACCGCCACCGACTTGCCCGACCCGGTCGTGCCGGCGACCAGCAGGTGCGGCATGCGCGCGAGATCGACGATCACCGGCTTGCCCGCGATGTCCTTGCCCAGCGCGAGCGACAGCGGGCTCGCCGTATCGTTGTAGGTCGTCGACGACAGGAGCTCGACCAGGCGCACGATCTGCCGCTTGGCATTCGGCAATTCGAGCCCCATGAACGATTTGCCCGGAATCGTCTCGACCACCCGTATGCTCACCACCGACAGCGCGCGCGCGAGATCCTTCATCAGGTTGACGATCTGCGCGCCCTTGACGCCGATCGCGGGCTCGATTTCGAACCGCGTGATCACCGGTCCGGGGTACGCGGCCAGCACCTTGACCGACACGCCGAAATCGGCGAGCTTGCGCTCGATCAGGCGCGAGGTGAATTCGAGCGTCTCGGGGCTGATCTGTTCCTGCGCCGACGGCGCGTCCTCGAGCAGCGCCAGCGGCGGCAACGGCGAGTCGGGCATGTCCTGGAACAGCGGCTTCTGCTTTTCCTTGACCACGCGTTCCGATTTCGGCACGTCGACCATCGCCGGCACGACGACGACCGGTTCGCGATCCTCGATGCTCTCGCGCGCGGCCTCGACGAACTGCTCGCGCTCTTCCAGCGCCACCGCGCCGATTTCACGATCGCGCCGCGCGTCGCGCCGCTGCCGCAGCGACGCGATCAGGCGCTCGATGCCGGCGCCGACGCGCTCCATCAGACGCAGCCACGACATGCCGGTGAACAACGACCAGCCGATGGCAAAAAGCGCGATCAGCAGCAGCGTGCCGCCGTTGAATCCGAGCGCGCGCGAGAAGCCCGATCCGATCACCTCGCCGAGCGCGCCGCCGGGCGTGTGCGGCAATACCGCGGGCAGGCGATACAGGCGCAGCGCCTCGAGTGCTGCGCTCGACAGCAGGACCAGCGCGAATCCGGGCACGGCGAGCCACGGATGATGTCGGTCGGCGGCATCGATCGAGCGCGTCAGATGCCGATAGCCGGTCACCACCAGCACGATGCCGGCGAAGACCCACCACCAGGCGGAGATGCCGAACAGATACAGCAGCAGATCGGCAAGCCACGCGCCGACCGCTCCGCCCTTGTTGTGGATCGCCGCACCGGTGCCCGAGAACGACCAGCCCGGATCGGTGCGTTGATAGGTCGCCAGGATCAGCGCGAGGTAGGCGAAGACGGCGACGACGAGCAGCCACCAGGACTCGCGCACCAGCGCCGCGAGCCGCGGCGAAAGCGTCGGTTCCGGCGCTGCGTTCGACCGACGTTGCCTTTGTATTTTTTGCTTGAAAATCATTGATTTGTGATGCGCACTTAGCGCAACACATTATACACCGACCGAGGCCGCGGACTGGGCTGGCTTGCGCCTCAGGGAGCCACCCCAACATCGGTTAGAATCGGACGAAGCGTTTCGTGCCCGAATAAACAGCGAATCGACCGCATCATGTCCGCCAAACACCATCGCCTGTTGATTCTCGGCTCCGGCCCGGCCGGATTTACCGCGGCAGTATACGCCGCGCGCGCCAACCTGAAACCGGTTCTGATCACCGGATTGGCGCAAGGCGGGCAGCTGATGACGACGACCGATGTCGACAACTGGCCGGCCGATGCCGACGGCGTGCAGGGCCCCGAGCTGATGGCGCGCTTTCAGAAGCACGCCGAGCGCTTCGACACCGAGATCATCTTCGACCATATCCATACCGCGGCGTTGCGCGAGCGTCCGCTGCGCCTGGTCGGCGACATCGGCGAATACACCTGCGACGCGCTGATCATCGCGACCGGCGCATCGGCGCGCTATCTCGGGCTGCCTTCCGAGCAGGCTTTCATGGGCAAAGGCGTTTCCGCCTGCGCGACCTGCGACGGCTTTTTCTACAAGGGACAGGACGTCATCGTCGTCGGCGGCGGCAACACCGCGGTCGAAGAAGCGCTGTATCTGTCGAACATCGCGCGCCAGGTGAGCCTGGTCCACCGCCGCAACAAGTTCCGCGCCGAGGCGATTCTGGTCGACAAGCTGATGGCCAAGACGGCGCATGGCGGCAACGTGCGCGTGCTGTGGGACCACACGCTCGACGAGGTCACCGGCGACAAGTCCGGCGTCACCGGCGTGCGCCTGAAACACGTCGGCACCGGCGCGGCGCGCGACGCTCGCGGCGCAGGGCGTTTTCATCGCCATCGGGCACACGCCGAACACGCAGCTCTTCGAAGGACAGCTGGCGATGGTCGAGGGCTACATCACCGTCAAGGGCGGCAGCGCGGGCAACGCAACGGCGACCAGCATTCCCGGCGTGTTTGCCGCCGGCGACGTCGCCGACCACGTCTACCGCCAGGCCGTGACCAGCGCCGGCACCGGATGCATGGCGGCGCTGGACGCCGAAGCCTATCTCGACAATCCGCTGCCGGTGCCGCAGGCCGCCGCGCTGTCGGTCGAATAGCACGACGGCGTCGATGTGGCGCGCCGCCCTCCCGGCGCCGGCGCACCGAAGGTCATGCCCCGGGGCTCGCTGCGGCTGCAACCAGGATAATCGCGCGATGGCCAAGCTGTCGGATCTGAAGACCTTGCTGCACGGCGCCGGCAAGCAAACCGGCGCCAGCGGCGGCGACGCGCGCTGCGCCGAGGTCCGGCAAGCGCGCCAACGCCCGCGCCGTGCAAGCCGATCCCGACATCGACTTGAGCCAGGCATTCGCCGACGTCGCTCCGCTGCCGTCTCGCAACCGCGCGCGCATCGACAAGGCGCGTCCCGCGCCGACGCCGGCCAAGCGGCTGGCTGACGAAGCCGACGCGCTTGCCGCGAGCAAATTCGGCACCGAGCCGTCGCCATCGTCGTGGGAAATCGGCCAGGAACAGGAGGCGCAGCAGACGTTTGTGCGCCCGGGTCTGGGCGCCGACGTGCTCGTCCGCCTGCGGCGCGGTCACTGGTCGGTGCAGGGCGAGCTCGATCTGCACCGCTTGACCAGCAGCGAGGCGCACGACGCGCTAGCCGACTTCTTGTTCGATGCGCGCGGTCGCGGCTTGCGCTGCGTGCGCGTCATTCACGGCAAAGGCCTGTCGTCCCCGAATCGCGAGCCGGTGCTCAAGAGCAAGGTCAGACGCTGGCTGTCGCAATGGGACGAGGTGCTCGCCTATTGCGAGGCGCCGCGTCACGGCGGCGGTGGCGGCGCCGTCGTGGTCCTGCTCAAGGCCGCGCCCGCCTAGGCCGAAGGCGCGCCGCAGCCGCTTCAGGCCGGCCGGCGATGCGACAGCGCCGGCAGGTCGCGCCGGACCTGCGCGATTCGCGCGTCGTCGATCTCGCCGACGATGACGCCTTCGCCATCCGCCAATTCGGCCACGACCGTGCCCCAGGGATCGATCAGCACGCTGTGGCCGTAGGTGCGCCGGCCGTTGGCGTGCGTGCCGCCCTGCGCCGCGGCGAGCACATAGCACTGGTTCTCGATCGCGCGCGCCTTGAGCAGCACGTGCCAGTGCGCGGCGCCGGTCACCGCGGTAAACGCCGAGGGCACGACGATCAGCGCGACGTCGCGATAGCCCCGGTAGAGCTCGGGAAAGCGCAGGTCGTAGCAGACCGACAGGCCGACGCGGCCGCACGGGCGAATCGAACGTGACGCCCGAGGTTCCCGGCTCGATCGTCCTCGCCTCGTCGTAGTGCTCGTCGCCCTGGCTGAATGCGAACAAGTGGATCTTGTCGTAGCGCGCAACCCGTTGTCCCTGCGGATCGAATACCAGCGATGCGCTGCGCACCCGCATCGGATCGGCGGTGGCGATCGGCACGGTGCCGCCGATCAGCCACAGCTGCTGCTCGCGCGCCACGCGAGACAGAAAGTCCTGCTGCAGACCGTGGCCGTCGGCCTCGCGCGCATCCACCTTGTCGGTGGCGCGCGCGCCGAAGATGCCGAAGTACTCGGGCAGCAGGACCAGCGCGGCGCCCTGCTCCCTTGCCGCGACGATCAGCGGCTCGACCGCGGCCAGGTTCGCCTCGACGTCGCCGCCGGAGACCGTTTGCACCGCGGCCACGCGCATGCGCTCGGCGCTGCCCGCGGTGCTCATTGCGGTGCCGGCTCCGGCTTGATTGCCGAGGCTGCCGCCGGAGCGGGTGGAAATCTGCCTTCGCGCTCGACCACCGGGTCCGACCAGCTGCCGGTCACCGCGTAGCCGAACGAAAACATCTGCTCGATCGGATCCTGCATTGCCTTTTGCGCGAGCAGCGAACCCGCATACACGGCGGCGCCGATGACCGGATTGGCGAGCAGCAGCGCGGCGGCGCCGACCGATACGCCGGCCGACAGCGTCGGCTGCACGCGCACGGAGAGGTGCTGCGTCTCGCGCGCGATGTCGGCCTCGCCCTGGATCGCCACGCGCGCCGACGGTCCGACGATCTTCAGATTGTCGCTTTTCATCACCCCGTTCTGAATGTGCACATCGCCGGTGATTTCGTCGAAGGCAAAACCCTCGGCAAACAGATCCTGGAAATCGAAGGTCAGCCGCCGCTTCAGCGACTGCAAGCGAAAGGACGCCCAGCAGCTTGCCGAGCCCGGGATCGAGCTTGGTGAACTGGCCGCGCCCGGTCTCGAGACGAAGCTTGCCGTTGAGCGTCGGATAGTCGAAGTCCTGCGGTCCGCCCGCCCACGAGACCTGGCCGCGTATCCGCGTCGCAGCGTCGCGAACCGCATCCGGCAGCGCGTAGCGCGCCAGGTATCTGCCGGCATCGTGTACGTCGAGATCGGCGTCCAGCGTCGTCTGCTCGTTACCGCCGCCGCCGCGCCACCAGCCATTGGCGTCGAGCCGCCCGTCGTCGTTGATCAGGCGCAGGCTGTCGATCCGCCAGTCGGCGCCGCGCGGCTGCGCGTTCAACTCGAGCCGCCCGAGGTCGCGCTCCTTCAGGCGCAAAGTCTCGGCCGACAGATCGATCTCCGGCCAGCTGTTGACTTGCGATGGGGAAGTCGCGGTCGCTGCCGCATGCGATGACGCCGCTGTCGGCGGCGTCAGGCGTTGCAGGCGCGCGACGATGCGTCCGTTCGGATGCGCGGGCGCCGCGGGCTCCCAGCGCGCCATGCCTTCGAGCTCTCGCCCGCGCAGATCGAGTTGCCAATCGTTGCCACTGCGACTCGCGCCGACGCGCAGATCGTTCAAACGCCGGCCGAACACATCGAGCGCACCGGCGCTGACCTCGAGACCCGACAGCGGCAACGGCCCGGTGTCGACGCTGGCATCGAATTGCTCGCGCAGCGCGAGCCAGCCGTCGAGATCGAGTTGATCGACGTCCCCACGGATCCACAGACCGCGACGATCGGGCACGCCGGTGGCCTTGCCCAGCGAAAGCAACGCGCGCTCGACAACGGGACCAGCAGCCGCCAGGCGTCGCTGCACCGTCAGCCGGCCGAGCCGGCCGTAGCTGAACAGCAGCAGATCGGTAGCGGCTTCGGTCTGGCGGCGCTCGATGCGAAGCGGCATCGCTTCGCTCGCCGACTTGGCCGCCGGCACCGGCAAATCCACCGCGACCCCTTTCAGCGTGGTGTCGAGCGTCCAGTTCGATCGGTCCGGCGCGACATTGAGCGCGAGTTGCCAGTCGGTGGTGCCGGTCAGACGCGCGGCAAGGACCTGTTGCGGATATTGGGCACGCAGCAACCCGACGTCGGCGCTGCCCTGGGCGTCCACGCGCATGCCGCCGACCGCACCCGATACCGTCAGCCGTGCCGGACCGCCGAGGATCTCGGCGGTCAGCGCCGTGCTGCGGATTTCACGCCGCGTAAATGCGAGCTTGCCATTGATCTGGCTCGAGAGCGGGAATGCCGCCGCCGAACTTGAGTCGATTGCCGGAGAACGTGAACTCGCCGGCGATCTGGTCACCGTCGTGGTTGCCGATCGGCAGTTCCAGCTTGAGAGCGAGCTTGCCGTCGCCGCTCGCTTCGGCGCCCCGCGTCGTATGGTCGAGCCACTCGTCGACCGGACTCTCGGCGATGAAGCGCAGGAAATCCGCGGCCGGCCCCGTCGCCTCGCCCTCGATGCGCAATGCGGGGTGCGCGATCCGCATATCGGCGATCTCGACCTTGATCCGGCTGATCGCGGCATTGAAGGCGCGGCCGGTGCGGCCGTCGACGCTTATCCGCGCTCCGTCGACCTTGACGTCGCCGTCGAGGCCGGTGAGCCGCGGCCAATGCGTTGCGTAGTCGAGGGTCACTCCCTGTGCCTTGGCGGTCGCCGTGAACTGGCCCTTTTTGCCATCCGCGAACGGAAAATCGGCGAGATTGCCCGAGACCTTCAGGCGCACATCGCTCGAGCTGCCCGCGAGCAGGCTGGTCCGTATCCACTCGCGCACGGCGGCCCCGGCGGCGAGAGGCACATAGCGGTGCAGCTGCGTCGCCTCGAGGCGTGAAAATTGTGCGGTCCCGTCGACGGCACCGGGCCCATCGGCGAGCGTTCGATATTCGCCGCTGACCACGACTGCCGCATCCGCGTTGGCGAGCGCCAGCTGGTCGATCTGGATCGCATAGCCTTCAGCGGATTTGCCCCAGCGCAGTTGTCCCTGTGCGGTGTCGAGCGCAAGCGTCTGAGCGAACAGATGCGGCCAGTGCACGGCAAGCGCGCGACTATTGAGCTTGATCGCTCCGTCGTGGTCGGTCGCGGCGACGCTGCCGGAAAGACCGGTGACGCCGGGCGCCGAACCTTCCTGCGCGAACCCCAGTCCAGCGAAGTCGGCCGACGCATCGAATGCGCTCGGTGCGGCGACATCGCCGGTCCAATGCAGCGCTACCGCATCGAGCGTTCCACGCGGCGCAAAGCGCGCGAGATCGTCCCGCCACCGTGTCGGCAGCGGCAGATAGGGGCCGAGCTGCCGTAACGGCGCGAGCTCGATGCGGTTGAACGAAGCATTGCCGTCGATCGGACGGCCGGCGTCGTAACGCATCGTCAGCTGGAAATCGGTCGGGTCGAAACGCGCTTCGCCCGGCGCAGCGAACGCGAGCTGGCGCGCGTAGACTTCGCGCCGCGACGGATCGTCGTGCCAGCCGACACGGCCTTCGAGCCGGGCCAGCGAAAGCTGCGGCAAATCGCTGGCAAGCTTGCCCTCGACACCGCTCAGGATCACGTCGGCGACGAGATCGCGCGGCTCGCCGGCCGCGATCTCCAGCCACATTCGAACGGCGCCTTTGCCATCGCTGATCGGAAGACCCGGAGGCAGCCACGCGCGCCAGGCACCGACATCGGCGTAGTCGAGTCGTGCATAGAAACGCCCGGACGCGGCGCGCCAATCCGCCAGCGAGCCGCTGGTGAAATCGCCGCGCACGTCGAGCGGCGCTGCCAGGCTCGCGGGCGGCGCGCCGGTCAATCCGAAGCGATGGCGGCCGGCGCGATTCTCCAGGCGCAGGACGACGTGCTCGAGCGTCAGCTGCGGTGCGCCGCGCAGCTCGTCTCGCCAGGCGATGAACGCGTCGCGGATCACGATGCGCGGCTGGCGCAGCACCCAGTCGACGATACCCTGCTCGCCGGGCTTTTCGGTGAGATCCAGCGTCATGCCCGCCGCGTGCAGCATGCCCGCAGCGTCGCGACGAATAATCAGCCGCGGCTGGTCGATCGACAACTGCTTCAGGCGCAACTGGAAAAACAGCAACGAATCCCACGCGACGGTCAGGCGCATGTCAGGCAGGGTCACGCTTGCGACACTGGAACCTGGTTCGGTGATGCGCAGATTGCCGATGTCGAGGCGCGGATTCCAGCCATCCCAACCGGTCGCAACCGATCCGATCTCCACCGGCTGGCCGATCTGCGCCGCGAGCAGATGCGCCACCGCGTCAGGGTTGTTTTCGACGCGCGGAAAGATGACGAAACGCACTGCCAGCAATATCAGGCACACCGCGACAAGAACGATTAAAACGATCGTGCGCGCCGCGCAGAGCGTCTTGCGAAACGAATCGGGGAAAGCCGGGAGAAAACTCGAAGATGCGCGCGCGAAGGGCATAATAGGTCGTTCTGGCGCGATTTTAATACGGAAAGGGGCGGCTGCCGCGTTGAATTCCAGGATGGACCTCGCTGGAGCGTACGAGTTCAGCCGCTACGCGCAGCGCCTTCGCGTCGCCGACCCCGCTCTGTGCGCCTGCCGTCGAAGGCCATGCTCGACCGGCCTTTCCAATGGCCGGATGGCGAGCTCGGCGGCCTCGCCCGCGCATCCGATCCCGCGGCGCTGGGCGTTGCCCTGCGCCGGCTGCGCCAGCGCGTATACCTGCATGTCCTGTTGCGCGATCTGACCGGACGCGCCGATCTCGCCGAAGTCTGCGCGACGATGACGCGGCTGGCCGAGAACGCAATCGCCGCGGCAGTCGACGCACATTCGAACTGGCTCGCGGCGATCCACGGCGAGCCGCTCGGCGCGGACAGCGGTGCGCCCGAGCAGCTGATCGTCGTCGCGATGGGCAAGCTCGGCGGCGGCGAGCTCAATGTCTCGTCCGACGTCGATCTCGTGTTCGTCTATCCGGAGGACGGCGACACTCGCGGGCCGAAGGTTCTGGCGAACCAGGATTTCTTCGATCGCCTCGGGCGCCGCGTCGTCGCCGCTCTGGCCGAGCCATCGCCCGAGGGCTATGTGTTCCGCACCGACCTGCAGACTGCGTCCCTACGGCGATGCGGGTCCGCTGGCCTCGTCGTTCGCTGCGCTCGAACAGTATCTGATCGCGCAGGGCCGCACCTGGGAGCGCTATGCATGGCTCAAGGCTCGCGCCCTGACCGGAGCGCGCGCCGGCGAGCTGGAGCAGCTGGTCGCGCCTTTCGTCTATCGAAAATACCTGGACTACGACGCGTACGAAGGCTTGCGCGACGTGCATCGCCAGATTCGCGAGCAGGGCCGGCGCCGCGATCATGCGGGCAACGTCAAGCTCGGGCCCGGCGGCATTCGCGAAATCGAATTCATCGTACAGGCGCTGCAGCTGGTGCGCGGCGGCCGCGAGCCGGCGCTTCGTCTTCGCGGCACCTTGCCGGCGCTCGCCGCGCTGCGCGGCCGCGGTCTGCTGCCGGCCGCGGCGGCGGACGAGCTTGTCGACGCCTATCGTGTTCCTGCGCAAGGTCGAGCACCGCCTGCAGTATCGCGACGATGCGCAAACGCACGACCTGCCGCAGGACGACGCCGATCGTGCAGCGCTGGCCGCGGCGATGGCGTGCTCCGACGCGGCCGCGTTCGACCGGCTGCTCGATCGGCATCGCAACAACGTCGACCGCCACTTCGACGCGCTTTTTTCCACCGCCGACGGCAGCGCCGAACGCGATCCGCTGGCCGTCGTCTGGATCGCTCCGGCCCCCGAGGAGGCTCACCTCGCCGCGCTCGCCGCCGCAGGCTACGACGATCCGCACGCGTTGATCGTCGAGCTCGCGCGCGTGCGGAAAAGTCCGCGCTATCTGCAATTGCCGACGGCTTCGCGCGTCCGCTTCGATGCCCTGGTGCCGCAGTTGCTGCGTGCGGCGGCGGCGACCTCGGCGCCGCAGACGGTGTTCGAGCGTCTGCTCGCACTGCTGGAGACGATCAGCCGGCGCAGCGCCTATCTCGCGTTGCTGGTCGAGCATCCCCCGGTGCTGCCGCGCCTCGCGCAGCTGATGGGTGCGAGCTCCTGGGCCGCCGGGTATCTGATGCAGCATCCGATGCTGCTGGACGAGCTGCTGGACAGCCGTGCGCTTCTGACCGAGCCCGATTGGAGTGCGTGGCGCAAGGAGCTCGATGAGCAGCTTGCCGCGCATCCGGGCGACGCCGAGCGACAGATGGATGCACTGCGGCACTTTCAGCAGGCGCAGGTGTTTCGCCTGCTTGCGCAGGACCTGGCCGGGCTGCTTTCTGTCGAGCGCCTCGCCGACCATCTGTCGATGCTTGCCGACATCGTGCTGGCCGCCGCGCTCGATCGCTGCTGGGGCCTGATGCAGGGTCCCGGGGCGAAGCCGCCGCGGTTCGCGATCATCGGCTACGGCAAGCTGGGCGGGAAGGAGCTCGGTTACGCGTCGGACCTCGATCTCGTCTTCCTGTACGACGATCCGGCCGAGGCCGCGCCGCAGGACTACGCGCGCCTGGCGCACCGGCTGACGACCTGGCTGACCAGCACGACCGCGGCAGGACGCCTGTACGACACCGACCTGCGGCTTCGCCCCGACGGCGCGAGCGGCCTGCCGGTGTCGAGCCTGGCCGCGTTTCGCAACTACCAGCGCAATACCGCGTGGACCTGGGAGCACCAGGCGCTGACCCGCGCGCGCTACGTCGCCGGTGATGCGCGCATCGGCGCGGCCTTCGAGGCCGAGCGCGACGCGGTCCTGCGTCTGCCGCGCGATCCGGTCAAGCTCGCCTCCGATATCGTCGCGATGCGCAACAGGATGCAGGCCGCGCATCCGAATCGAAGCGCGCTTTTCGACATCAAGCACGATCTCGGCGGCATGGTCGACGTCGAATTCGCCGTGCAATTCCTGGTGCTCGCGCACAGCCATGCGCATCCGGAAATGACGCGCAACGCAGGCAACATCGCGCTGCTCGCGCTTGGCGCCAGCCTCGCACTGCTGCCTGCCGATCTCGCCTCCGCAGTCGCCGACGCCTATCGCGAATATCGCCGGCTGCAGCACCAGGTGCGCCTTCAGGGCGCACCGCGAAGCGCGCGTCGAGGCGCTTCCGCAGGCGGAGCGGCGCGCGGCGGTCGCGATACTTTGGAAACAAATTTTCGGTGCGCCTCGGTCGGAAAAGGACGGTGAAATCGGCTAAAATGCTTGTTTTGCCAGGCGCGGAGTTGCAGGATGTCGATGTCGGATCGTGACGGTTTCATCTGGTACGACGGGAAGCTGGTGCCGTGGCGCGAGGCGACGACACACGTGCTCACGCACTCGCTGCACTACGGCCTCGCGGTGTTCGAAGGCGTGCGTGCGTACAAGACGGTCGACGGACCGGCGATCTTCCGGCTGGCCGAGCACACCGAGCGCCTGTTCAACTCGGCGCGCATCTATCTGATGCAGATTCCGTACGCAAAGGACGTACTGATGGCGGCGCAGCGCGAGGTCGTGCGCGCCAACAAGCTCGAGTCCTGCTATCTGCGGCCGATCGCGTTCTACGGGTCGGAAAAGATGGGCGTGTCGCCCGAAGGGCGCCAAGGTCCACGTCGCCATCGCGGCGTGGCCATGGGGCGCCTACCTCGGCCCCGAGGCGCTGGACAAGGGCATACGCGTCAAGACCTCGTCGTTCGCGCGCCATCACATCAACGTGACGATGGCGCGGGCCAAGTTCGCCGGCACCTACGCCAATTCGATCCTGGCCAATCAGGAAGCGACGATGGACGGCTACGACGAGGCCCTGCTGCTCGACGTCGACGGTTTCGTCGCCGAGGGCTCGGGCGAGAACCTGTTCATCGTCAAGAACGGACGGCTGTACGAGCCTGAGCTGACGTCGGCGCTGGTCGGCATCACCCGCGATTCGGTGATCACCCTGGCGCGCGACATGGGGCTCGAGGTCAGCGCCAAGCGCCTGACGCGCGACGACGTATACATCGCCGACGAAGCATTCTTCACCGGCACCGCCGCCGAGGTGACGCCGATCCGCGAGCTCGACAATCGCACGATCGGCTCGGGCGAGTGCGGACCGATCACGAGAAAGTTGCAGACTCTGTTCTTCGATGCCGTGCACGGCAAGAACGCCAAGTATCGATCCTGGCTCACCGCCGTCTGACGAGATGCGATGACCGCGATAAGCCCGACGCAGAGTGTCGTCGACGTCACGGCGGCAGATCTGCCGCTGTATTGTCCGAACCCGGCGATGCCGCTGTGGTCGAGCCATCCGCGCGTCTTTCTCGACCTCGCCGCCACCGGCGAGGCGATGTGTCCCTATTGCGGCACGCGGTACCACCTGAAGGGACCGCCGCCACGCGGACACTGAAAGAGAGAGATCGTCGCGATCGTGTGCCGGTGGCGCCGACGATTGCAGCCGGGACCGACACCATGGCTGAATCCATTCTGATCGTCGCACCCTCGTGGATCGGCGATGCCATTCTGTCCGAGCCTCTGCTCGCCATCCTGCGCGAGCCGATGGAGGAGCCGACAGTCGACGTTCTCGCCCCGCCGTGGTGCGCGCCGGTTTATGCGCGCATGCGTGGCGTCCGCAACATCATCGAAAATCCGATCGGCCACCGCGAATTGCGGCTGGCCGAGCGTCGCGCGCTGGCGCGCACGCTTCGCAGCAACGGCTACACGCGAGCGCTGGTGCTTCCGAATTCGTTCAAGTCGGCGCTGATCCCCTGGATGGCGCGCATCCCCCGCCGCATCGGCTACGCGCGGGAAGCGCGCGGCATCCTGCTCACCGACGCCCGACGCCTCGATAGCAAAGCGTTGCCGCGCCTGGTCGACCGGTTCGTGGCACTCGCGGCGCAGCCGGGCGAGCTCGTGCCGAGCGCGGCGGCTCCGGTGCTGATGCCCGACGCGGGCAACGCGGCCGAGGCGATCCGCGTGCTCGGCCTGAGCACGCATCGCCCGGTCGCGATCCTCTGCCCCGGCGCCGAGTACGGGCCGGCGAAGCGCTGGCCGACCGAGCACTTCATCACGCTGGCGCAGCGTTTCATCGATTCGGGATACGTCGTCTGGCTGGTCGGTTCGCCCAACGACCGGGTCGCCGCAGACCCGATCGCCGCCGCGATTCCCGAAGTGCGCAACGTATGCGGCAGAACCGACCTCGGCACGGCGATCGATCTGCTGGCCACAGCCAGCGTCGTGGTCAGCAACGATTCCGGCCTGATGCACGCCGCTGCGGCAGTTCGCCGGCCGCTGGTCGCGCTGTTCGGCTCATCGAGTCCCGAGTACACGCCGCCGCTGTCGCCGCTCGCGCGCGTCGCCAAGATCGACATCGTCTGCAGTCCATGCTTCCAGCGGGAATGCCCGCTCGGACACTTCAAGTGCATGCGCGAACTGTCGCCGAATCTTGTGTATGATTTGGCGCGCGCGCAACGTTAACGATGGCCAAGCCACGCACTCCGACGATCTTCACCTCGCCCCAGGACGCGGCGATGGCGTTCTATCAGGCATTCGAGGCGAAAGACGTCGACGCGATGATGGCGACCTGGGCCGAGGACGAGGAGCTCGTCTGCATTCATCCCGGCGGCCCGCGGCTGGTCGGCTACGAGGCAGTGCGCGCCGGCTGGGAGCAATTGTTCGCCAGCGACACCAAGCTGTCATTCCGCCTCGAAGATGTCACCACGGTCGAGACGGTCGGGCTGGCGATGCAGAGCGCCATCGAGCAGGTCACCGTCGGCAGCGACACCAAGCCGCGCGGCGCGGCGATCGTCACCAATGTCTTTTTGCGCACGCCATCCGGTTGGCGCATGGTCATGCACCACTCGTCGCCGGCGCCGGCGATCGCCGCGATTCAGCCGGCCGGGCCGCTGCACTGATCGCTGCGAGCGACGCGGCGCGGCGATCACGCCGTGCCGCCGACGGTCAAGCCGTCGATACGCAGCGTCGGTTGTCCGACGCCGACCGGCACGCTCTGCCCTTCCTTGCCGCAGGTGCCGATGCCGGAGTCCATCGCCATGTCGTTGCCGATCATCGATACGCGGGTCAGTGCGTCGGGACCGTTGCCGATCAGCGTCGCACCCTTGACCGGATAGGCGAGCTTTCCGTTTTCGATCTTCCAGGCCTCGGCAGCCGAAAATACGAACTTGCCGTTGGTGATGTCGACCTGGCCGCCGCCGAAATTGATCGCATACAGACCGTTTTGCACCGAGGCGATGATCTCCGCCGGGTCCTTGTCGCCGTTCAGCATGATCGTGTTGGTCATTCGCGGCATCGGCATGTGCGCGAACGATTCCCGGCGGCCGTTGCCAGTCGGGCGCGACGCCCATCAGCCGCGCGTTCAGCGAGTCCTGCATGTAGCCCTTGAGGATGCCGTCCTCGATCAGCACCGTGCGCTGCGTCGGATTGCCCTCGTCGTCGATGTTGAGCGAGCCGCGACGATCGGGAATCGTTCCATCGTCGACGACGGTCACGCCGCGCGCCCCGACGCGCTGGCCGATCCTGCCCGAAAACGCCGACGTGCCCTTGCGGTTGAAATCGCCCTCGAGGCCGTGGCCGATCGCCTCGTGCAGCAGGATGCCCGGCCAGCCATGGCCCGAGAACGACGGTCATCGTGCCGGCGGGCGCGTCGCGCGCATCGAGATTCATCAGCGCCTGATCGACCGCCTGCGCCGCGTAGGATTCGAGCAGCGCGTCGGTGAAAAACCCGTAGTCGACGCGCCCGCCTCCACCGGCCATCCCCTGCTCGCGGCGCCCGTTGTGCTCGGCGATCACACTGAGCGAAATCCGGACCAGCGGCCGCACGTCGGCGGCGATCGACCCGTCGCTGCGCGCCACCAGGATCGCCTCGTATTCACCGGCGAGCGATGCCATCACCTGCGTTATCCGCGGGTCGCGGGCGCGCGCCAGCCGTTCCAGCCGCTCGAGCAGCGCGACCTTGGCCTCGTCGGTCAACGCGGTGACCGGGTCGTTGGCCGAATAGAGCGATCTCGCCCCGCCGATCCGGTCGAGCGCCGCGACGGCGGACTGACCCTGCCGCCCGATCGCGCGCGTCGCCGTCGCCGCCTGCGTCAGTGCATCGAGGCTGATGTCGTCGGAATAAGCGAATGCGGTCTTTTCTCCCGAGATCGCGCGCACGCCCACGCCGCGATCGATCGAGAACGACCCCGACTTGACGATCCCCTCCTCGAGGCTCCAGCTTTCGACGCGCGAATACTGAAAATACAGATCGGCATGATCGATGCGATGGCCATGGATTCCGGCGAGCACGTCGGACAACTGGCGAAGCTCAAGGGCTGCCGGGGCGAGCAACAATCGCGTCGCCTGCTCGAGCAGCGCGGACTTGACGGGCGGAACGGCGAGATCGGTCACGGGGATTCACTCAGAACGACGGATACCTGCATTGTCGGGGCGCACGCCCGCCGGCACAAGGGCCATCGCCCGCCGCTACGCCGCCGTACTGCTGTCAGGTGCGCGGCCGAGATAGGTCGCCGCCACGCGCGCATCGCGCGACATGCGCCTCGCTGGGGCCGGCGATCGCGACGGTCGCCGGTTTCGAGAACATAGCCGTGGCTGGCGATCTGCAGCGCGGCGCGCGCATTCTGTTCGACCAGCAGAATCGGACACGCCACTGGCCTTCAGCGCGGCAATGATGCTGAAGATTTCCTTGACGATCAGCGGCGCCAAGCCGAGGCTGGGCTCGTCGAGCAGCAGCAATCGCGGGCGGGCCATCAGTGCGCGACCGAGCGCCAGCATCTGGCGCTCGCCGCCCGACAGGGTGCCCGCGAGCTGGGCCCGGCGCTCGGCGAGCCGCGGAAATCGCTGGTAGACCTCGTCCCGCGTTTTGCCGAGCGTCCGATCGCGCGCCCGATGGCGATGAAACGCGCCGAGCTCGAGGTTGTCCGCCACCGTCATCGCGGCGAACAACTCGCGTCGCTCCGGGACCAGGCAAAGTCGCTGCGCGACGCGCTCCTCGACGCTGGTCCGGTTCACCCGCGCGCCGGCGTACACGATGTCGCCGCGCGACGGCAGCAATCCCATGATCGCGGCGAGCAGCGTCGTCTTGCCAGCGCCGTTGGGGCCGATGACCGTGACGATGCTCGCCTTCATCGACCGTCAGCGAAACGCCGTGGACCGCCTCGACCTTGCCGTAGGCGACATGCAGGTCGACGATCTCGAGCAATGCACTCATGGCTGTCGCGCGATCAAACGGCCCCCAGGTACGCCTCGAGTACCGCAGGGTTGCGCTGGATATCGACCGGCAGTCCCTCGGCGAGCTTTTCGCCGAAATCCATCACGACCAGGCGGTCGGTCAGGCCCATGACGAAATCCATATCGTGCTCGACCAGCAGGATGGTCATGCCCTCCTCGCGCAGACCGCGCAGCAAGCGTCGCGAGCTGCTGCTTTTCCAGGAAGCGAAGTCCCGCCGCGGGCTCGTCGAGCAAGAGCAGCAGTGGATCGGCGGCGAGCGCGCGGGCGATCTCGACGATTCGCTGCCGTCCCAACGGCAGCGAGCCGGCCGGCGCATGCAGCGAATCGGCCAATCCGACGCGAGCGACCTGCGCCGCTGCGTCCGCACGTACGCGCGCTTCCTCTCGGCGGTCGAGACGCAGCGCGGCGCGAGCGACTCCGGCCTTGCCGCGCAGGTAAGCGCCGAGCGCGACGTTGTCGAGCACCGACATGCCCGCAATCAGCTTGACATGCTGGAAAGTCCGACCGATACCCAGTTGCGCGATCTGGAACGGCTGTCGGCCGCCGATCTGCTGGCCGTCGAAAGTGATGGTGCCGCGGCTCAGTGGCAGCGCGCCGCTGATCAGGTTGAACATCGTGCTCTTGCCTGCGCCGTTCGGTCCGATCAAGCCAAGAATCTCGCCGGCGCGGATCTCGAATGAGAGATCGTCAACGGCGACCAGTCCGCCGAATTCCTTGCGCGCGTGCTCGACGATCAGCAGCGGCGCCGACCCGCGCGGGCGGGCGCGCCGCGGCAACGCCGCCGCCGCGGCAACCGCACGCACAACTTCGCCGGGCAGCAAGCGCGCCAGCCACGGCCAGACGCCATCGCGCGTGCGCTGCAGCAGCAGGATCATCAGAATGCCGAAGACGACCACCTCGAAATTGCCTTCGCGCCCGAGCAATTGCGGCAGCCAGCCCTGCAGCAACTGCTTCAGCACCGTAATCAGCGTCGCGCCTACGACAGCGCCCCAGACGCTGCCGGCGCCGCCGACCACCGCCATGAACAGGTACTCGATGCCCTGGTTGATGCCGAAAGGCGTCGGGTTGACGAAGCGCTGCAGATGCGCGTACAGCCAGCCCGAAATGCAGGCAAGCAGCGCGGCGTAGACGAAGATGACGATCTTCAAGCGCCCGGCATCGACGCCGAAGGCTTCGGCCATCTCCAGCCCGCCCTTGAGCGCGCGCACCGCCCTTCCCGGCCGTGAATCGAGCAGATTGTCGGCCATCCACAGGCTGACCAGCACGATCAGCCAGATCAGATAGTAAATGTGACGTTCGTTGCGCAGCTCCCACGCGAAAAACGAAAGCGACGCGATGCCGCTCATACCGGTATTTCCGCCGAGAAAGTCCAGATTGCCGAACACGTAGAAAATGCTAATCCCCCACGCGATCGTAGCCAGCGGCAGGTAATGACCTCTCATGCGCAGCGTGATGAATCCGAGCGCCAGCGCGACGAACGCCGTCAGCGCCATGCCGATGACCAGATTCAGCCATGGCGACAGCGCCGGATAGTTCAGCGAGAGATACGCGGTCGTATAGGCGCCGAGCCCGACGAACGCGGCCTGGCCGAACGAGGTCTGACCTGCGACACCGGTCAGCAGCACCAGTCCCAGCGCGACGATGCTGTAGAGGCCGATGTAGTTGAGCAGCGTGACCCAGAACGGCGGCGCTGCGAACGGCGCGGCCAGCAGCGCTGCGACAAGGATCAGGAGCACCGCCCGCCTCATCGCGTCACTCTTCTTCCTCGTGATGGTGCGTCGTCAGCGAGCGCCAGAGCAGCACCGGGATGATCAGCGTGAAAACGATCACTTCCTTGAACGCGCTCGCCCAGAACGACGAGTACGATTCGAGCAGGCCGACCAGGAATGCACCGGCCGCCGCCAGCGGATAGCTCGACATGCCGCCGATGATCGCGCCGACAAAGCCTTTGAGACTCACCAGGAATCCGGAGTCGTAGTAGACGGTCGTGATCGGCCCGATCAGCACGCCGGAAAAGGCGCACAACAGCGCGGCCAGGGTCAGCGTCAGGCTTCCGGCGAGGTTGGGGCTGATGCCGACCAGGCGCGCGCCGACGCGATTGAGCGCCGTCGCGCGCAGCGCCTTGCCGTACAGCGTCCGGCCGAAGAAGACGTAAAGCGCGGCAATGACCAGCAGCGAGAACAGCAAGCACGAGCAGGCTCTGTCCGCTGATCTGCACGTCGCCGATGCGGTAGGACGCGGCCGTGAACGCAGGCGTGCGCGAGCCTTCGGCGCCGAAGTACCACAGGCCGAGGCCGAGCATGGCGAAATGCACGGCAACCGAGACGATCAGCAGCACCAGCACCGATGCCTCGGCCAGCGGCTGATAGGCGACGCGATAGAGCAACGGCCCGAGCGCGGTGACGATCGCGACCGCGAGCAATATCTGCAGCGGAAAGGCAAGCGACAGCGGCGCGAGCAGATGGACGAGCGCGGCAATCGCCAGCGGCAGCGACCAGATAGATCGCCAGCCGGCGCGGCAGCCGGCGCCAGTCCCGATCGCGCGCCGCGGCGTAGAGCTCCATCGCGCCGGCGAGTCCCGCCAGGCCGATCAGCAGACCGACCGATCCCGGGCGACTTGCCGAGTTGCAGCGAAGCCAGCGTCAGCGTTCCGTAGGTCACGAACTCGCCGGCCGGAACGAAGATGACCCGCGTTACGGCGAATACGAGCACCAGCGCCAGCGAAAGCAGCGCGTAGATCGCGCCGTTGGTGATGCCGTCCTGCGCCAGCAGTACTGCGATCGAGAGGTCCATCGGGTATCGGCAGCCTCAGCGGCGCGCAGAAAACAAAAGGCCGGCTGCGGGAGCTCCGCAGCCGGCCCGGTATGACGTCAGGTCACTTGCTCAGCACCCACTTGCCGTTCTCGATCTTGACGATGACGCGGGCGCGATTGTCCATGCCGTTGTGGTCGGACGCACTCATGTTGAAGATTCCATTGCTTCCGGCGACGTCCTTGGCGTTTTCGAGAGCGTCGCGCAACGCCACGCGAAATTCCTTCGTGCCCGGCTGCGCCTTTTTCAAGCGCCTCGGGTATCGCCCGCTGCAGCAATTTGTACGCGTCCCAGGCATGTCCGCCGAACGTCGTCCGGCTGCCGGGTCCGTACTTGCCTTCGTAGCGCCTTCACGTACTCGGCTGCGGAGACTTTTACCGCATTGCTGTCGGGCAGCTGCTCGTAGACCAGCATCGGCCCCGCCGGCAGCACCGCGCCGTTGCCGTCGGCGCCGACGACGCGCAGGAAGTCGGCATTGGCCACGCCGTGCGTCTGGTAAATCCGACCCTTGTAACCGCGTGCGATCAGCTCCTTGTGCGGCGTCGCGGCGGGCGTTCCCGACCCGGCGATCAGGATCGCATCCGGATGCGCGGCGAGAAGCTTCAGCACCTGGCCGGTGACGCTCGGATCGTTGCGGTTGTATTTCTCCTCGGCGACGATCTTGATACCCGCCGTCTGCGTCGAGCGCTTCATCTCGGTCAGCCAGCTGTCGCCGTAGGCGTCGGCGAAGCCGATGAAGCCCATCGTCTGCGCGCCGTTCGCGCGCATGTGCACGGCGACCGCATCGGCCATCAGCGAGTCGTTCTGCGGTGTCTTGAACACCCACCGTGTTTTCGGATCGGCGGGATTGACGATCAGCGCCGACGCCGCCATCGATATCATCGGAACTTCGGCTTCGCTGACGACATCGCGCATCGCCAGCGAATTCGGCGTCACCGTCGAGCCGACGATCGCATCGACCTTTTCCTCGCTGATCAGCTTGCGGGTGTTCTTGACCGCCTCGGTCGTGTCCGACTTGTCGTCCAGCACGATGAAGCGAATCTTCTGTCCGCCGATCGTCGGCGAGCCCAGCATCTCGAACGTGTTCTTTTCCGGGAATGCCCAGCGATGCCGCCGGGCCGGTGGCCGACAGCGTCACCCCGACATTGATGTCGGCACAAGCGATCCCGCAAGCTGCAAGCGTTGCCAGCCCGAGAGCCAGGCGTGATTTCCTCATCGTGTTCCTCCGTAGCGAGCACGCGGCTCTGGCGGCCGCGACGCGGTGAATATTCAGGGTGCGCCCTGGAGCGGGCAGGCATCGCTTTCCGCGAGATGCCTGAAGCGTCGGTTGCTGTCGGCGGATTCTGGCATCAAGCGCCGCCAGGGTCAACGCACTGTCGTTCGGCAGCCGCGAGGCGGCAGCGAACTACTTCTTCAGCGCGTCACGAATTTCCCGCAGCAGCAGCACATCTTCGGGCACCGGCGCGGCGGCGGAAGCGGGGTCGATCCTCTTCTTCACTGAGGCGAGCTGTCGGACCATCCAGAAAATGATGAACGCCAGGATGAGGAAATTGATGATGACCGTGATGAAGTTGCCGTACGCGAGCAGCGGCACGCCGGCCTTGGTCAGCGCATCGTAGGTCATCGGTCCGCTGTACCCGGCGGGTGGCGGCGCGAGCATGATGAAGTAGTTGGCGAAGTCGAGCCCTCCGAAGACCCTGCCGATCACCGGCATGATGAGGTCCTTGACCAGCGAGTCGACGATCTTGCCGAACGCGGCGCCGATGATGACCGCGACGGCCAGATCGATCACGTTTCCCTTGACTGCGAAGTCGCGAAAATCCTTCAGCATCGACATGATGATCAGCTCCTCGACTTGGGTATTTTAAATTCCGGCCGCGGGAAACGCGGGTCAGACCGCCGCCTCCCCCGACTCGCCGGTGCGAATCCGCACGACCTGCTCGACGGCGGTGACGAATATCTTGCCGTCACCGATCTTGCCGGTGCGCGCCGCCTTGACGATGCAATCGATCGCGCGCTCGACCAGACTGTCGGCGACGATGACTTCGACCTTGACCTTGGGCAAAAAATCGACGACATACTCGGCGCCGCGATAGAGCTCGGTGTGGCCTTTCTGCCGCCCGAAACCCTTCACTTCGGTGACCGTCAGGCCGCTTACGCCGATCTCCGACAAGGCCTCGCGCACCTCGTCGAGCTTGAACGGCTTGATGATCGCTTCGACTTTTTTCATTCCCTGCCCCTGTTTCGTCGCCAGATTCGCGGCGCCGTGCCTGTCACTGTTAGGTTACACCAGCCCGGCCGCTGCAACCAGCGAGTCGCGGTGCGCCGCCAACGCTGCCGGTCAGTCGGCGCCGGTCTTCCAATCGGCCCACGCCGACGTGATCGGATAGCGCCAATCCTTGCCGAAGCCGCGCGGTGTGATTCGAATGCCGACGGCCGCCTGCCGTCGCTTGTATTCGGCGATCTTGATCAATCGCACGACCTGCGCGACCTGCGCAGGCGCATGTCCGCGCGCAATGATCTCGGACGGACTCAGGTTTTCCTCGACGTAGGCCTCGAGTATCGCGTCCAGTGTCTCGTACGGAGGCAGGCTGTCCTGGTCGGTCTGATTGGCCCGGAGCTCGGCCGACGGCGCGCGCGTGATGATGCGCTCGGGGATCACCCGACCCAGGCTGTTGCGGTAATGCGCGAGCCGATAGACCAGCGTCTTGTCGATGTCCTTCAGTACGGCAAAGCCGCCGGCCATGTCGCCATAGAGCGTCGCGTAGCCGACGGCCATTTCCGACTTGTTGCCGGTCGTCAGTACGATCGCGCCATGCTTGTTCGACATCGCCATCAGCAGCGTGCCTCGAATGCGTGCCTGGATATTCTCCTCGGTGGCGTCTTCGGGGAGGCCCTTGAATTCGTCCGCGAGCGCCTGGCGAAATGCCTGCAGAACACCGTCGATCGGTATCTCGTCGTAACGCACGCCGAGGATGCCCGCCATCGTGCGCGCATCCTCGAGACTGATCGCGGCGTTGTACGTCGAAGGCAGCATCAGCGCCCGTACGCGCTCGCGACCGAGCGCATCGACTGCCACCGCCAGGGTCAACGCCGAATCGATGCCGCCGGAAAGGCCGAGCAGCACCCCGGGAAAGCGGTTCTTTTCGACGTAGTCGCGCACGCCCATCGTCAGCGCCGCGTACACGTGCGGCTCGAGCCGGGTATCGAGATCGCCTCGGACCGGCTTGGGCACCGCGCCGTCGAACTCGGCCAGAGCAACGGTCTCCTGCCATGCCGGCAACTGTTGCGCGACCTTGCCGCTGGCGTCGACGATAAAGGAAGCGCCGTCGAAAACAAGCTCGTCCTGCCCGCCTACGCGGTTGACGTAGACGACCGGGCATCCGGTCTCGACCGCGCGCGCAGTCACGACTTCGCGACGCAATGACTGTTGCCGCGTATGGTAGGGCGAACCGTTGGGCACGACGATCAGTTCGGCGCCGGCATCGCGCGAACCGCGCGCCGGCCCGGGGAACCAGATGTCCTCGCAAATCACCACACCGACTCTGACGCCGGCCACGTCGAACACGCATGGCTCGGTACCCGACGTGAAATAACGCTGCTCGTCGAAGACGGTGTAGTTGGGCAGCGTATGTTTGCGATAACCGGCAATGATCCTGCCGTCGCGAATGACGGCCACGGCATTGTGCCGGGCGCCGCCGTTGCCCTGTTCCGGATATCCGACAACGACGGTGGGGCCGGCGACGCGCGCCGCGAGCCGCGCCAGTTCGCTTGCACAGGCCTGGAGAAACGCTGGACGGAGCAGCAGGTCCTCGGGCGGATATCCGCAGAGAGACAATTCGGGCGTGACGACCAGGTCCGCTCCGCCGCGCCTGCCCGCGTCCGCCGCATCGAGAATGCGCGCGGCGTTGCCGGGAAGATCGCCGACCATCTGGTTCAGCTGGGCGATCGCGATGCGCATAAGTGAAATTTTACCATGCGCGCCGGCAGCGGACCATGCATCGGCGCCCGTGGCCGCGCGACGAAGACGACGCACGATCGCGCCGTTTTTCGCGGCGCGCACGATACATTCTTCCACGCGAATGTCGCGCGCTTGCCGCTGGCATCGCTTCACGCGACAATCTCCCCTGCATGACTTCGTTCTCGTTGCACGTCACCGACACGCTCGCTTCGATTCAGCCGTCATCCTGGGATGCGCTGGTCGGCGAACAGCCGTTGCTGTCGCATGCCTTCCTGCACGCGTTGCACGAAACCGGATGCGCAACGCCTGCGACCGGATGGGCGCCGCGCTATCTGCTGCTGCGGCAAGCTGACGCCCTAGTCGGCGCGATGCCGCTGTATCTCAAAGCGCACTCCTACGGCGAATACGTATTCGACTGGTCCTGGGCCGATGCGTACCGGCGTCATGGCCAGCGCTACTATCCGAAGCTGCTCGCGGCGATCCCGTTTACGCCCGCCACCGGGCCGCGACTGCTGGCCGCCACCAGACAGGCAAGGCAGCGTTTGCTCGAGGGCGCGTTGTCGCTGCTGGCCGAGGAGCGCCTTTCGTCGTTGCATATCCTGTTCCCGGATGCCGACGATGCCGCGCAATGCGCGGCATCGGGCCTGCTGATGCGCGACAGCCTTCAGTTTCACTGGCAAAACCCCGGATACCGCGACTTCGCCGATTTCCTGTCGACGCTGAATCACGACAAGCGCAAAAAGATCCGCCAGGAGCGGCGCCGGCTGAACGAGGCCGGCGTCAGCTTCCGTCGTCTGACCGGTGCCGACATCCGCGCATCGGAATGGGCGTTCTTTCACCGCTGCTACGTCAACACGTATCGCCAACACGGATCGACGCCGTATCTTTCACTGGCTTTTTTCGAACGCATCGGCGCGACGATGCCGGGCAATGTCGTCCTGGTCATCGGCAGCCGCCACGGAACACCGGTCTGCGCCGCGCTGGACGTGTTCGATCACGGCACGCTGTGGGGCCGCTACTGGGGCGCGACCGGCCATGTGTCCGGCCTGCACTTCGAGGCCTGCTATTACCAGGCGATCGAATTCTGCATCGAGCGCCGCATCGGCCTGTTCGAAGGCGGCGCACAGGGGACGCACAAGCTCGCTCGCGGTTTCCTGCCGGTCACGACGCGCTCGGCGCATGCGATTGCGGATCCGGAGTTCGCGCACGCCATCGAGGCCTTTGTCGCACGCGAGCGGGCCGACGTCGCGCAGACGGTCGACGAGCTCGAGCGCGCGAGCCCGTTCCGGCAAGGCGAAACTGCCGCAGCCTCTCCTCTCGGCGAGGCCGAAGACGTGCCGCGCGATGACGGCGCCCGCGAGGCTTGACAGCTGGATCCCGATTCACGATACCCTGCGGCCGTGACTGACGACTCGATCCTGCTCGCGCGCGAAGGCGGAATCGCGACGCTGACCTTGAACCGGCCAGACTCGCTCAACAGCCTGGATCTGGCGATGATGGACGCGCTGGTCGTCAACGCCATGGCGCTCGCGGCCGACGACAGCGTGCGCTGCATCATCATCCGCGGGGCCGGACGGCATTTCATGGCGGGCGGAGACATACGCACGTTCGCTGCGAACCTCGGCGCGCCGCCGGCGCAGCGCCGGCAGGATTTCGCCCGGATCGTGCAGCGAGTGCACACGGCAATAGAGACGATCTACCGGATGCCGCATCCGGTGATCGCCGCCGTGCATGGCGCAGTAGCCGGGTTCGGCCTGTCGCTGATGTGCGCCTGCGATCTGGCGGTGGCTGCCGACTCCAGTTATTTCACATCAGCGTATCGCCATATCGGACTGACGCCGGATGGCGGTGCGACCTACGCGCTGCCGCGCATCGTCGGCGTCAAAAAGGCGATGGAGATCGTCTTGCTGGGCGAGCGCTTCGGTGTCGACGAGGCGCTACGCCTCGGCCTGATCAATCGTGTCGTGCCGGAAGCCGAGCTCGGGACCGCGGTCGGAAAGCTCGCTGCCGCACTGGCGAGCGGGCCTGCACTCGCGCTGCGCAACGGCAAGCGCTTGATCAATCAATCGCTGGGGAGCTCGCTAACGATGCAGCTCGACGCGGAAGCGACGAGCTTTAGCGCATGCAGCGCCACGCCGGACTTCGTCGAAGGAATCGGCGCATTTCTCGACAAACGTACGCCGCACTTCGATTAGCGCGGCCCGGCGCTGCTACCGTTTCACCTCACGGCTGACCGCCGCCCCCGCTCTGACCACCGCCCCCGCTCTGACCACCGCCCCCGCTCTGACCGCCGCCACCGCCATGACCGCCGCCACCCGGCTGTCCGCCGCCGCGCGGGCCGCGCCGACCGCGCGGGCCGCCGCGTCCGCCGCCTGGACCGCCGGCAGCGATCGCGCCACCGCGCCCGCCGGGTCCGCCGCGTCCGCCTTGGTGTCCGCGCCCGCCGCGCTGTTTCGGGCCCCCGCGCGGTGCGCCGGCCCCCGGCACGCCTGGTACTCCCGGGATTCCTGGCGGTGCTCCGGCGACACGATGGCCGTGCGGCCGCCCGCGGCCGGGATTTGGCGGGCGGGGCGAAGGCTTCCCGGGTCCCGGCTCGCGATTGCCGTCGATCTCGCGCATGCTGGGCTCTTCACGCGCTCCATAGGTACCGCGGTTGCCGTCGATTTCCTCTTCTTCGTGCAGGTCCTCTTCATCGGCTTCGTGCCCGTGCCGAGGCTGTTCGTCCGGGTCGCTCGCACGCGTGTCACCCCCGAGCATGCCTGCCGCGGTCATCAGCTTGTTCAATTCATCGGGCCCCAATTCCAGCGTCTGCCCGCGCTTGAGCTGCGGCGGCATGCTGACGACGCCATAGCGGGTGCGTATCAGGCGACTGACCATCAGTCCGAGCGCCTCGAACAAGCGCCGCACTTCGCGGTTACGGCCCTCGGGCAGCGTGATCTTGTACCAGTGATTCGATCCCTCGCCGCCACCGTCGGCCAGCGAGAGCACGCGTGCCGGCCCGTCCTCGAGCTCGATACCTTCGAGCAACGCCCGCTCTTGCTCCGGGGTCAGCGAGCCGACGATGCGCACCGCGTATTCGCGCTCGACTTCGTAGCGCGGATGCATCAGGCGGTTGGCAAGCTCGCCAAGCGTCGTGAAAAGCAACAGCCCCTCGCTGTTGAAATCGAGGCGTCCGACCGCGATCCATTTTGCACTGCCCAGACGCGGCAGCTTGTCGAATACCGTCGGCCGGCCCTCGGGATCGGCCCGGCTGACGATCTCCCCGGCCGGCTTGTGATAGAGGAGCACGCGCGCACGCGGCGGCGCGAAGCGGATTCGCACCAGCTCGCCGTTGATGCGCACCTGGTCGCTGGGACCGACTTTCTGGCCGACTTCGGCCGGCTGCCGGTTGACGGTGATCCGTCCGGCGATGATCAGCTCCTCCAACCCGCGCAGCGAGCCGTAACCGCATTGCGCCAGCAGCTTGTGCAGGCGCTGCGGCTCGGTGAAGACCGGCTCAGTGGAGCGTCTGGGTTGATTCGGGCGGGGCCGATCGTCCGTCCGCCGCGTCTGGTGCGTCTGATGCGTCGGGTACGTCGGTCCGTGGGCTGAGGATCGGACTCGCGAGCGCGAGTTCGACCTCGGCGGCCTTTGCTGGGGCATCGGGTAACTCCATGAGGTGGGAAGTATCCAGTTCCGCCAATGGCGGCAGTTCGGCGAGGGAACGCAGATTCAGATCGTCGAGGAAGGTCCGGGTCGTCGCGTACAGCGCCGGCCGGCCGGGTGTTTCACGATGGCCGACCGCTTCGATCCATTGCCGGTCTTCCAGCGTCTTGACGATGTGGGTCGATACCGCGACACCGCGAATCGCCTCGATGTCGCCGCGCGTGACCGGCTGCTGGTAGGCGATGATCGCCAGCGTCTCCATTACCGCGCGCGAATAGCGCGGCGGCTTGTCCGGCGACGAGCCGTTCCAGAAAAGGCTGGATCGCGGGTTTCGCCTGGAAGCGCCAGCCGCTGGCGACCTGCACGAGCTCGACGTTGCGACCGCTCCAGTTTTCGCGGATCCGGTCGAGCAGATTGCGGACGACGTCGGGTTCGAGCGGCGGGTCGAACAGCTTCGACAGCTGAGTCACCGGCAGCGGTTCGCCGGCGACCAGCAGTACGGCCTCGAGAATGTCTTCGATGTATTTCAAATCCATTTCATTTCGCTTCCCAATGGCGCAGCGCTCCGGCCCGATCGCGTCCCGGCGCAGGCCGGAGCGGAACCCTTCGCTACGCCGGCACGCGCCGTCGTCGTCGGCTTGCGGCAAACCGCGCCGCGCCGGAATCAGGCTTCGCTTTCCCCTTCCAGCGTGAACGCCGGATCGCCCTTCCGTTGCACATAGATCGGCGCGAACGGCTCGGCTTGCGCCAGTTCGAGCAAGCGTTCCCGGGTCGAGCTCGAGAATCGCCAGAAACGTCACGACCAGCTGCGCGACACTGCTACGCCCGTCGAACAAGGCCGTGAATGCAACGAAGTGACCGGGCTCGAGCAACTTCAGCAGGCGGCTCATCTGGCTGCGCACCGACAGTTGCTCGCGCGTGACCAGGTGATGGCGGTTTACCCGCGCCCGGGCCACCAGACCCGCCCATGCCGCCTTCAGATCATCGGCGTCGACGTCGGGCAAACGAGCGCTCGCGACGCGGTCGAACCAGACGCGCACCAACGCATAATCCCGCTCGGCCAACGGCAGCTCGTCGAGCGCTTGCGCTCCCGCCTTCATGCGCTCGTACTCGAGCAGCCGCCGAACGAGCTCGGCGCGAGGGTCCGCGGGCTCTTGACCCAGCTGCGGAGGCTTCGGAAGCAGCAACCGCGACTTGATCTCGATCAGCACCGCCGCCATCAGCAGGTATTCGGCGGCAAGCTCGAGCTGCGTACGGCGCATCATTTCGACATAGCCCAGATACTGGCGGGTCAACTCCGCCATCGGGATGTCGAGGACGTTGATGTTCTGCTTGCGGATCAAATAAAGCAAGAGGTCGAGCGGCCCTTCGAAGCTTTCGAGGAAGATTTCGAGCGCTTCCGGCGGAATGTACAAGTCCTGCGGCAACGCCAGCATCGGCTGGCCGTAGACCTTGGCGACCGGCGCGCCGGCTGCCTGGGCGAGATCGACCACCGGCGCTTCGGCGTCGTTCGCCATCACGTGTAGCTCAGTCCCATGGCATCGCGCACGTCGCGCATCGTCTCCTCGGCGAGCTTTCGCGCCCGCTCGCAACCGTCGGCGACGATCGCGCGCACCAGCGAGGGATCGTCCAGATATTTCTGGGCCCGTTCGTGCAGCGGACGCTGCTCGGCGATGATCGCGTCGATCACCGGCTGCTTGCAATCGAGACAGCCGATGCCGGCGGTCGTGCACCCGTTGTGCGCCCAGTCCCGCGTCGCCTGGTCCGAATAGATCTGGTGCAGCGACCAGACCGGACACTTCTCCGGAGTGCCGGGGTCGGACCGGTGCACCCGCGCCGGATCGGTCTGCATCGTGCGCACCTTGGTGGTGATCGTCGCCGGGTCCTCGCGCAGGAAGATCGCATTGTCGTACGACTTGGACATTTTCTGGCCGTCGGTGCCGGGCACCTTGGGCGCGTCGGTCAATAGCGGGTGCGGTTCGGGCAAGAATGACGCGGCGCGAGCCTTCGAGATAGCCGAACAGACGCTCGCGGTCGCCGAGCGCCAGATTCTGC
Source organism: uncultured beta proteobacterium (assembly GCA_963697485.1). GTDB lineage: Bacteria > Pseudomonadota > Gammaproteobacteria > Burkholderiales > Casimicrobiaceae > PALSA-1003. The sequence goes on along the minus strand of CAVOOD010000001.1, from coordinate 276,379 downwards.
GCTTCGTCCAGCATCTCGCGCGCGGTCTCGAGCGCGGCCTGGTCGCCCTGCTCCTGGAACGCGGTGCGCAACTGCGCATAGCGCTTCGCACGCTTCGATCCGAGCTTCTTGATCGCGGCCTTCGCCTTCTCCTCGAAGTCGGCTTCGCGGCCGTAGATGTGGTTGAAGCGGCGCGCGAGCTCGCGCACCAGCTCGAGATGCGAGACCTGGTCTTCGCCGACCGGCACCATGTTGGCCCGGTAGATCAGGATGTCCGCCGCCTGCATCACCGGATAGCCGAGAAAGCCGAACGTCGTCAGGTCGCGATCGGCGAGCTTTTGCTGCTGTTCCTTGTAAGTCGGCACGCGTTCGAGCCAGCCGACCGGCGCGATCATGCCCAGCAGCAGGGTCAGCTCAGCATGCTCGACGACGCGCGACTGGATGAAGATCGTCGATCGGGTCGGGTTGATGCCGGCCGCGAGCCAGTCGATGAACATCTCCCAGACGCTGTCCTCGATCCGCTCGGGTGTCTCGTAATGCGTCGTCAGCGCGTGCCAGTCGGCGGCGAAGTACAGGCAATCGTATTCCTCCTGGAGCCGTAGCCAGTTTTTCAATGCACCGTGGTAATGACCGATGTGCATGCGACCGGTGGGCCGCATGCCCGACAGTACGCGATCAGAAAACATTGCGTGCCTTCGTGAGGCTGGCGCGGCTAGAAGCCGGCCAGCACCTGAAGCAGCCGGAGCACCAGGGAAATCATCGGCGACATCAGCCGATCCAGGACGTTCGTCGCGAGCAGCAGCAGAATGATCATGAAGCCATAGGGTTCAAGCCGCGCATAGCCGGAGGCAAGCGACTGCGGCAGCAGGCTGATCGCAATCCGTCCGCCATCGAGCGGCGGAATCGGCAGCAGGTTCAGCACCATCAGTACGACATTGACCAAGACCCCCGCCCGGCTCATCAACAGCATGCCGTCGCTGGCAAGCGCGCCGTCGGGCGAGCTCAGCCGGTAGATCAGGATCCAGAAAAACGCCATCGCGAAGTTCGCCGCCGGTCCGGCCGCGGCAACCCAGAGCATGTCGCGCTTCGGATGGTTCAGGTTGCCGAAATTCACCGGCACCGGCTTCGCCCAGCCGAACAGAAAACCGCCACCGCCCGCAAGCTTCGACAACAACAGCAGCGCGAGCGGCACGATCACCGTGCCGACCGGATCGATATGCTTGAGCGGGTTCAGCGTCACCCGGCCGAGCATGTACGCGGTATGGTCGCCGAAAATGCGGGCGACGTAGCCATGGGACGCTTCGTGCAAGGTAATGGCGAAAACCACCGGCACCGCGTAGAGCGCGATGGTCTCGATCAGCGAAAAATCCATGGATGGCGCATTCTACCAGCTGGCCGTCGCCGACGCTTGCCGGGATGACCGAGGGCCTCATGCGGGAACCTCGACCAGGCCGAGCCGCGCCGGATCGCCGCGCCCCAACCGTGCGATCGCCGGCGGAGTCACCGCCAGATCGACGACGGTCGTCGGCTCGAGGTGGCACGCGCCGCTGTCGATGATCAGGTCGACCGCGTGCTGATAGCGTGCGCGAATCTCGGCCGGATCGTTCAACGGCTCGGTCGCACCGGCCGGTATCAGCGTCGACGAAAGCAGCGGTTCGCCCAATTCGGCCAGCAAACGCCTGCACGACGGCGTGATCGGGAACGCGCACGCCTATCGTGCGGCGGCGCGGATGTTTGAGGCGTCGCGGCACCTCGCGTGTTGCCGGCAGCAGAAACGTGTAACTGCCGGGCACGCCCAGCTTGACGATCCTGAATTGCTCAGTTATTGAGCTGAGCGTAGCGTCCGATTTCACTCAGATCGCGGCACACCAGCGTCAGCTGATGCTTGTCGTCGACCGCGCGCAACTGGCGGATGCGGCCGGCAGCCGCCAGGTCGCCGATCCGGCAGCCGAAGGCATAGCTCGAGTCGGTCGGATAAGCGATGACGCCGCCGCTGCGCACGATCGCGGCGGCTTGCCGGATCAGCCGCGGCTGAGGGTCGACCGGATGAATCGAAAAGTACTGCGCCATCGGCGTCGGATGAGGTGGCCCGCGGCCGGCAAAAGCCCGAGTGCCGCTATATAATTCCCATATATTCTAACGCAAGGTTATAACGAGGTCGCAGTGAATCTCCAGCAGCTCCGTTATCTCTGCGCCGTCGTCGATCATGGCCTCAATGTATCGGTCGCTGCCGATGCCTTGTTCACCTCGCAGCCGGGCATCAGCAAGCAGATCCGGCAGCTCGAGGACGAGCTGGGCGTGCCGATTTTCATTCGGCAGGGCAAGCGGCTGGCCGCGCTGACCGCGGGCGGCGAGGTGATCGTCGCGACCGCGCGGCGTGCGTTGCAGGAACTCAACAATCTCAAGCGGGTCGGCGCGGAATTCAAAAGCGAGGACACCGGGACGCTCGCCATCGCGACTACGCATACGCAGGCCCGCTACGTGCTGCCGCCGGTGCTCAAGCGATTCGCCGAGCGTTATCCGAAGGTCCGCCTGCTGCTGCACCAGGGCAATCCCGCGCAAGTCGCCGAACAGACGCAGCGCGCCGATGTCGATGTCGGTATCGCCACCGAGGCGCTTGCCGACTATCCCGGTCTGGTTTCGCTGCCCTGCTACACGTGGAATCGATGCGTGCTGGTGCCCAAGGGTCATCCGCTGGCCAAGGTGCGGCCGCTGACGCTCGAGGCGCTGGCGCGCTATCCGATCGTCACCTACGACTTCAGCTTCACCGGCCGCTCGCAGATCAACGCGGCCTTCGCCGCCAAGGGCATCGAACCCAATGTCGTGCTGACGGCGCTTGGACTCCGACGTGATCAAGACCTACGTCGAGCTCGGCCTCGGCGTCGGCATCATCGCGCAAATGGCGTACGATCCGGCGCGCGATACCCAATTCGACAAGCTCGACGCCGCCCATCTTTTCGCCGCCAGCACCACCCGCCTGGCGCTTCGCCGCGGCGTCTATCTGCGCGGCTTCGTTTACGAGTTCATCACCCTGTTCGCGCCGCAGTTCGACCGGTCCGCGATCGACGCGGCCCTGCAGGGCAAAGCGGAAAGCTATGAGCTGTGAATCGAGCGGAAATTCGTCGAATGATGCGCGAAGCGAGCCGCGGCCCCGTCGATGACGGTCGTGCACGTGCGCACCTGGTCGCTGGCGATCCTGATCGCCGCGCTGGCGATGCTCGGCCCGTTTTCCATCGACGCGTACCTTCCTGCCTTCCACGCCATCGGGAGCGAGTTCGGCGTTCCACAGATCGCCGTGCAGCAGACGCTGTCGGTCTATCTGTTCGCCTATGCGTTCATGATGCTCTGGCACGGCGCGCTCGCCGACGCGCTGGGGCGGAGGCCGGTCGTGCTGGCGAGCCTCGGGATCTACGCGCTGGCCACGCTGGGTTGCGCGATCGCCGGGAACATCGAGACGCTGTGGCTGTTCCGCGCGCTGCAGGGACTCTGCGCAGGTGCGGGCATCGTCGTCGGCCGGGCGATCATTCGCGACCGTTTCCACGGTGCCGAAGCGCAGCGGCTGATGTCGCAGATCACGCTGGTCTTCGGCGTCGCGCCGGCGATCGCTCCGGTGCTCGGTGGCGTGCTGCTCAACGCGTTCGGCTGGCGCGCGATCTTCTGGCTGCTGCTGGCGCTGGTCATCGCCTTGCTGACCTGGGCGTCGAAGCGGCTTCCGGAAACATTGCCCGCGAGCGCGCGCCAGTCGCTTCTGCCGCGACACCTGTGGCGCAATTACGTCAACGTGCTCCGTCGCCCCGAATTTCTGCTGCTCGGCGCGATCCCCGCGCTGAACTTCGCGGCGTTCTTCCTCTATATCGCCGTCGCTCCATCGTTTCTGATGGATCTGCTCGGCGTGTCCAGTTACGGGTTCGCGTGGCTTTTCATTCCGATGATCACCGGGGTGATGATCGGCGCGTTCATTTCCGGACGCACCGCAGGCATGATGACACCACGCCGAACGATCGGTCTCGGCTACATTTTGATGTTCATTGGCGTTGCGACCGACCTCGGTGTCGCAGCGCTTGTGCCGCCCGGCGTGCCCTGGCATGTCCTGCCGATCATGATCTATGCGATGGGAAGCAGCGTAACCATGCCATCCGCGACGCTGCTGCTGCTCGATCTTTTTCCGACGATGCGCGGGCTGGCGTCGTCCTTGCAAGGTTTCCTGCAATTCGTGCTGGCGGCTGTCAATGCCGGAACGATTGCACCGATACTCGCCGGCTCTTTGCTGTCGCTGGCCCTGGGAATGACGGGCTTTACGGCGATGAGCCTTCTACTGTGGATTACGTATTTGCGCCATACTCGATAGCGCAAGGATGCCGATGACGACCAAACTGAGACGTCTTGCACTGCTGTTGATCACCATGACCCTTGTGCAACCGGCTCCGGCGCAGCAGTCTTTGCCGACGACAGAGCTCACGATCAACGGGCATCGCGTCACCGCGGAAGTGGCGACTACGGTGGCGACCCGCGCGGTCGGACTGATGCGCCGCTTCAGCCTTCAACCGGACCATGGGATGCTGTTCGTATTCGACGCTCCGCAGCCCCTCAACTTCTGGATGAAGGACACCTATGTTCCGCTGTCGATCGCATTCATCGGCGCAGATGGTCGCATCCTGAACATCGAGGACATGGCACCGCAAACCGAAAGCTTGCACGATTCGCGCGGGTTGGCGATGTTTGCGCTCGAGATGAAGAAAGGCTGGTTTGCGCAATTCGCGATCACGGCCGGCGATCGGGTGGATGGGCTCGCTCATGCTCCCAAAGCTTCCGAATAGCGTCTTCTGTACAACACCAAAGCGTATTAGCGGTCTTCCAGATCAGGTTTGTTACCTACAACGAGGCCCATTGCCAAATCATAGCTAAGGTGTCCACAATCCAGAAAGCGCAGTCTGACAGGCGCCTGACAGGTGCTTTGCCTGCTTGGACCCGTATCCGAATTGTGCTTGCGATGCTCATCTACCTACGTCCAAGCCAATCAGCATTTGGCCAGGCGGCACCCTCGCCGTCTGTCGTATCTCCGTTGCTGGCCTCAGTGGAACGAGGCGAAGCACTGGAGTCGTGTGTACAAGCAGCCGTGGAAGCGTTCGGCTTTACTAGTTTCGTCTTCGGCATGACGACTGCGCAACGCCCTGACAAGGATAGTCAGTTCTACTTTTGCACGAGCGCCCCGCCCCAGTGGGCAGCCGAATATGATGCGAGGAGCTATATTGAAATCGATCCCCGTATCGCCCACTGCTGGATCAGGTTAGTTCCCCTCATTTGGGATGCGCAAATCGCTAACGGCGACCCGAGAGTCGAGCGATTTCTCGACCGAGCTGCCCTACATGGAATAGGTAGCGGGGCTTGTGTCACCTTGCGCGACGACTCCCACGCCAAGGTCATGTTTTCGGTGAACGCACCAATCCGCCACATTTCTACCGAAACGCGCGATGCGTGGTCAACGCGATTGGGTGACATCATGCTACTGGCGGTACATGTTCACTCCATTTTTGCAACCAGCATTGTTGCCAAGGGCCTTCCCCCACTGCACCGTGGAGCCGCGCTCAGCCACCGAGAGACGCAGTGTCTGGAAATGGCGGCACATGGACTTACCAGCGCCGACATTGGGCTGAAACTCGGCCTCGCCGAACGTACAGTCAATTTTCACTTCAGCAACATTATCAGCAAACTGGCCGTGGCGAATCGTGGAGAGGCCATTGCGCTCGCAACTACACGCAAGCTCATATCACATTGAGCACTAAATTGGAGGCATTGCTTCTACCGAGACCGCAAGCTCATCGCAAACAAGGCAGAACTCACGGAGTGACCGAGGGTCGCGCCTAACCTCCTCGCGACGCGCTCGAAGAAGTTTTCCTGCGGCGTGAAGTTGACTACGTCGGCGGCCTTGATGACGTCGCGCGCGACGTAATCGACGCTTCCGAGCGCGTCGGCGAGCCCAAGATCGATGCTGCGCTGGCCGTTCCAGACGAGGCCCGAAAACAACTCGGGCGATTCCTTCAGCCGCGCACCCCGGCCATCCCTGACTGCCGCGATGAATTGCTCGTGTATTTCGGTAAGCATCTGCTGCGCATACGCGCGCTGCTTCGGCGACAGCGGTGAGAACGGATCGAGAAACGTCTTGTTTTCACCCGAAATGATCGCCCTGCGCTCGATGCCGAGCTTCTGCATCGAGCCGACAAAGCCGAATCCGTCGATGATGACGCCGATCGAGCCGATAAGACTCGCCTTGTCGACGTAGATCTTGTCGGCCGCCACCGCCACGTAGTACGCGCCCGACGCGCAAATCTCTTCCACGACCGCGTAAATCGGCGTGTCGGGATATTTGCCGCGCAGCCGCCGGATCTCGTCGTTGATCTCCCCTGCCTGCACGGGGCTGCCGCCCGGGCTGTTGATACGCAGCACGACGCCCTGCGTCGTCTTGTTCTTGAACGCCGCTCGGAGCCCCTGGATCACGTTCTCGGCGCTGGCGCGGCTGTCGATGTCCAGCTCGCCTTCGATGTCGACGACAGCCGTGCACTTGTCCGTGCAGCTTCGTTCGCCGGTCGCGAGCGACCCAAACGCTGCAATCAAGGCGATGAACAGCAGGCCGAACGTCAGCAGCTTGAAAAAAATGCTCCAGCGCCGGGCGCGCTGCTGCTCGCGCAAGCCCTCGGTCGCGAGCCGCTCGAGGACGCCGCGTTCCCAATTGTCGTCAGCCATTCAATCCTCGATGCAGTAGACCCCGCCGTGATGCTCGGCAAGCGTGATTGCCTTGAGCCGCGCGCCGCGGCACGGACCCGCGACGCAAAGCCCGCTGTCCGGCTCGTACAGCGCGCCGTGCGTGGCGCAGACCAAGTATAGCTTGGACGCATCGAAGAAATCGCCGGTTTCCCAATCGAGCTCGCTCGCCTGATGTCGGCACTCATTGACGTAGGCGTGCACGGCCCCGCACCAGCGAATCGCGAATGCCGGCCGCGTAGTCCCATTCGAGCGGACGTCGAAACGAATACCCGTGCCGCCGTCGCTCAAGGCTTTACTGGCGCAGATCAGACGTTCTTCGCGAGCCACGAGCGCAATTCTCCGATCGAATGGACGGTTGCCAGCGGCCCAAGTGCCGCGAGTCCGGCCGCCGGGTGCGCGCCGTACGCCACCGCGACGGCGCTGACGCCCGCGTTACGCGCGAGATCCAGGTCGTGCGTCGTGTCGCCTATCATAAGCGTTTCATCAGGAGCCACGCCGGCGAGTTCCATCAGCGACAGAAGCATCTCCGGGTGCGGCTTGGGAAAGGTTTCATCGGCGCAACGCGATGCGACAAAGCGGTGCGCGATGCCATGCTGCGCCAGCGCGCGTGCCAGACCGGCGCGGGTTTTGCCGGTTGCCACGCCCAGCAGGAATCCGCGCTGATCGAGCTCGTCGAGCATGTCGCGAACCCCGGCAAAGAGCGGAATATCCGCATCGCCAACGAGGTAATGCACGCGATAGCGCTCCGAAAAGCGTCCGATGTCCGATGGCGGGAGCGTCGGGGCCACGAGGCTGATCGCGTCGCGATGGCCGAGCCCGATCACGTGCCGCGCACTGCCGTCGTCCGGCGCGGGGAGCCCTAAATCGCGGCACGTCTGCTGTATTGCGCCTGCGATAAGCGACGTCGAATCGGCAAGCGTTCCATCCCAGTCGAATACCAACAGGCGATAGCGCGTGGTCGGCTCACGCATCGCCGGAATCGGCCAGGTTCAGCCGCGCGACGAAGTTGGCCAGATCGGGCGGCAGCGGGGCTTCGAACACGATCTCGCGCGGCTCGACCGGATGCGGCAGGCCGAGGCGCCAGGCGTGCAGGAACATCCGTTTCAGGCCTTGTCGTCCCAGCGCCTTGTTCCACGCGAAATCGCCGTATTTGTCATCACCCGCCAGCGGAAAACCCAGATGGGTCAGATGGACCCTGATCTGGTGCGTTCGGCCGGTGTGGAGCTCGGCTTCGAGCAGACTGAGCGGCGGGGAAGCGTCGGGCCAGGTTTCGCGCCGGTAGAACACCGTGCGTGCGAGCTGGCCTCCGGTTCGCTCGACGCGCACGCGTCGCTCGCCGCCGCCCGTGACAAACCGGGTCAACGGCAGGTCGACCTGCCGCTTGGCGTCGCGCCACTTGCCGCGCACCAGCACCAGATAGCGCTTGTCGACTCGCCCTTCGCGCAACGCGGCGTGCAATGCAAGCAATGCGGCGCGTTTTTTGGCGACCAGCAGCACGCCGGACGTATCCCGGTCCAGGCGGTGCACGAGCTCGAGAAACTTCGCCTGCGGGCGGGCAGCGCGCAACTGCTCGATCAGGCCGTAGGCGACGCCGCTGCCGCCGTGGACGGCGAGGCCTGCCGGCTTGTTGACCGCAATCAGCGCGTCGTCTTCGTACAGGATCGGAGGATCGATCGAGCGCGGCGGCGGCCTCCGGCGAATCGCATCGGGTTCGGCGGTTCGTATCGGCGGAATGCGAAGCTCGTCGCCGACCGCGAGCCTTGTGTCGGGCTGCACCCGCTTGCGGTTGACCCGAACCTCGCCGCTGCGCAGAATCCGGTAGATGTGACTCTTGGGAACCCCCTTGAGCATCCGCAGCAGGAAATTGTCGACGCGCTGCCCCGCGCCGGCCTCCCCCACTGCAAGGCGGTTCACAGCATCCTTGCTTAAATCGTTCATTTCATTATAATTGTGGTTGGCAGCGACAAGCAGCTGACGGTTCTAGCGTGGCTAAGGCCCGCTCCTTCAGCGTGTGGAACCTCGGATCGAGGTCTGCAAGCGCTTGCCGGCTCCGGCGACGGAGCAGGCTGTAGCAGCGAGGTTAAATCGGTTCACCGTCCGGACTCTGCGTGCCGGAAAAGTAACGATGTTAATGGAAGAGCGCGGTCTCCGCACCGGCCAGTGGCACGACGAAGCGGCATGACGCGCGGCGCAACGCAATTTAAAACGCGACGAATTCTGTACCTGGCTGCACGCCTCCGGTGTAATCCGCCGGAAAGTCGATTCAGCCACCAGACCGTTTGAGCGATAACGCGAAGAACACCATCCACGCTCCCGAGACAGGCGATCCTCCAGTGTCCACCCCAATGAGCAGTGCCGGAGCCGCCCCGATGATGCCCGATTTCTGCATCCGACCCCTCGTAGCAAGGCAGCCGATGCTGCCTGCGTGGCCCGTCTCGCCCTCGCCCGCCGCCCGCTAGCCTCAAAGCGCCCGCAAGGGCGCCGCCTGCTTCGTCCTGCGCTTGGCCCCTGCCCGAGATTGGCGCCGGGGAAGAATATGAAACGCATGCTGTTCAACGCCACCCAGGCCGAAGAGCTTCGGGTGGCCATCGTCGACGGCCAGAAGCTGGTCGACCTCGACATCGAGTCCGCCAGCAAGGAGCAACGCAAGAGCAACATCTATAAATCCGTCATCACGCGGGTCGAGCCGAGCCTCGAGGCGTGTTTCGTCGATTACGGTGCCGATCGTCACGGCTTCCTGCCGTTCAAGGAAATCTCCCGCGATTATCTTGCGCGAAAGCGACGGGCAAGACCCGCATCCAGGATCAGCTCAAGGAAGGCCAGGAGCTGATCGTCCAGGTCGACAAGGACGAGCGCGGCAACAAGGGCGCGGCGCTTGACGACCTATATTTCGCTCGCCGGACGCTATCTGGTGCTGATGCCGAACAATCCGCGCGGCGGCGGCGTCTCGCGCCGCATCGAGGGCGAGGACCGCAACGAATTGCGCGACACCATCAATCAGCTCGACGTGCCGAACGGCATGAGCGTGATCGCCCGCACCGCGGGCATCGGACGTTCGCTCGAAGAGCTGCAATGGGACTTGAACTACCTGATGCAGCTCTGGCAGGCGATCGACGGCGCCGCCAAGACGCAGTCCGGCGCCTTCCTGATCTACCAGGAGTCGAGCCTGGTGATCCGCGCGATCCGCGACTACTTTCAGCCCGACATCGGCGAACTCCTGATCGACACCGAGGCGATATTCGAGCAGGCGCAGCAGTTCATGAGTCACGTGATGCCGGCCAACGTCGGGCGCGTCAAGCTGTACAAGGACGATGTCCCGCTGTTCTCGCGCTTCCAGATCGAGCATCAGATCGAGACCGCCTATGCGCGCCAGGTCCCGCTGCCCGGCGGGCGGCGCCATCGTCATCGATCACACCGAGGCGCTGGTCTCGGTCGACGTCAACTCGGCCCGAGCCACCAAGGCGGGCGACATCGAGACGACGGCGTTCAACACCAACCTGGAAGCCGCCGACGAAATCGCGCGTCAGCTGCGGCTGCGCGACCTGGGCGGCCTGATCGTCATCGACTTCATCGACATGGAGAGCACCAAGAACCAGCGCGAGGTCGAGAATCGCCTGAAGGACGCGCTCAAGTACGATCGCGCCCGCGTGCAGCTGGGCAAGATCTCGCGCTTCGGTCTGATGGAGCTTTCGCGCCAGCGGCTGCGCCCGGCGCTGGCCGAATCGGCCTACATTCCGTGTCCGCGCTGCCATGGCATCGGCCACATCCGGGGCACCGAATCGACGGCGCTGCACATCCTGCGCATCCTGCAGGAAGAGGCGATGAAGGACAACACCGCGCAGATCGTCGCGCAGGTGCCGGTCGATGTCGCGACGTTCCTGCTGAACGAGAAGCGCGCCGAGATTCACACGATCGAAGCGCGGTTCAAGGTCAATGTCCTGCTGGTGCCCAATACGTATCTCGAGACACCCAACTACAAGGTAACGCGGCTGCGCCACGACGATCTCAATCAGGGCGAGCCGATGCCGGCCTCATTCAACATGGTGGAAAAGCCCGAGGAAGAGGATCCCGTCAAGCAGAAGAAGGAAGAGGCCAAGGAGCCGCGGCAGGAAGCGATGGTCAAGGGCATCACCACCGGCGCGCCGGCACCAATGCCGGTCGAGCCAGGAGTCGAGCCAACCGCGCAGGTCAACTGGCTGAACAAGGTGCTCGGCTGGTTCCGTTACAAGCCTGCCGAGCCCGCGCCTGCGCCGGCCCGTACCGAGCCGGTCCGCGAGCCTCGCGGTCGAGGTCGGCACGACCGCGATCGCCACGGTCACCGTGACGAGCGGCGCGGCGGTGCCGGGCATCGTGACGGGCAGCGGGAAACACCACGCGCCGGTCAGCGCGACGAGCGCCGCGAACCGGCGCGCGAAGATCAAGCGAAGGACAGGCAGCGCGAGCCGCAACGCCAGCGCCAGCCGCAGGGCGCGCAGGGGCAGCAGCCGCGGCGCGAACCCGGGCGAGGCCAGCCGCGCCAGGACGGCCGTGACGGCCAGCGCGACCCGAATCGTCAGCGGGCGCCGCGGGAACCGCGCGCGGCGCAGGAAGCGCGGCCCGAAGGCGAAGCGGCAGCCATGGTTCAGGGACCACCCAACGCTCCGGCCGGTGCCGAGGCAGGCGAAGGAACACGTCGGCGGCGCGATCGCCGTCGTGGTGGACGCGATCGAGGCGAACGCGGCGACGCCGGCGAACGCGCGGACCCGCGGACATCGACGCATGCACAAGAACCCGTGTTGGGGCCGGCGATCGCGAAGACGGCGTCGCCCGCCGCTCCCGAGCCGATGCTTACCGCGCACGACCACGATACGCACGTCGCGCCGGCCGAAGACGACACGCCACCGTCGGTATGGACACCGGTGGTGCCCGATGAACCGGTGACAAGCAAAGCACCCGAGCCGGCAGCGGCGCTGGTAAGCGCGGAGCCGGCGTCCTCATCGCCGCAGTCGACGCAGCCCTACAAGCCCGAGCACTCCGATGTGCCGCCGTCTGTGGAACCCGTCGCAGCCAACGGCGGCGACGTCGTGATCAAGCCGCGTGCCGAGCCGGTTCGTCCACGAGCGATGCCGGAATTGCCGAAAGTTTCGCTGGCATTGCCGCCGGATTCGGACTTGGTGCTGATCGAGACGGCGCGCGAGCGCGTAGTTATTTCGGAATCGAGCGAACCCGCCGAGCCGTCGCGCCCACGACGCGTGCGGCCGGCCCGTGCGGAAGCGCGCGAAGAGCCGTTGCAGCTGGTCGAGACCGTCCACAAAGACCCGACGCCGCCGGCGGCTTAGCGCGCAGGCGATGATGCGAGGCTGCCTGTCGGCCGCCTCGCAGCTTCGTATCGATCTTGGCGGAGCGGCGAAACCCCTACGCGCTGCCTCGCGCCTTGCTGCGCTCGACAATCGCCTGCAGCAGCGCGGTCGCGGCGGGGACCGTCAGGTCGAGCACGCGCTCGAAATCGCCGGGATCGCCATAGTAGGGGTCGGGCATATCTCCGCCGCCATTTCCCTCTCCAACCAAGGCAAGAAAGAGCCCGAGATGGCCTCGATAATCGACGGGCCGCATCGACTCCAGGTACTCCAGATGCCTGCGGTCCATCGCCAGGATCCAGTCGAAGCGCTTGAAGTCGTCGGGCTCGACCAGGCGCGCACGAAGTTGGCCTAGCTCGTAACCGCGCCGCCGCGCTGCGGCCAACGCGCGAGGATCCGGTCGTTGGCCAAGCTGGTGGTCGTGTGTCCCCGCCGAATCGATGACTATGCGATCGGCGAGCCCCTCCTGCTTGACTATCGCGCGAAACACGCCCTCCGCGGTTGGAGAGCGGCATATGTTGCCGGTGCAGACAAACAGCACGCTGGCGATACGCTCGGGAGGGGAGATCAGTGACTTCATCCAGTTCAATACGGGCGAGTCGCCGCGCTCGCCCGCGGCACGGTCATGCACACTCATCGCGGCAGTCGTGCCTGCAGTGCGCGCAATTGCGCCTCGAGCTCGCGTATGCGGTCGAGATACGCAAGAAGTACCGCCACGCCGTGCGGCTCGAGCTCGAAATCATCGCGCAGACGGCGCGCGGTGCGGGCGATGGTAATCGAGACTGAGGAGAACATGTGCTGCCCCGAGCCCTCGGAAAACGGCGCGAGCACACCGCAATCGATAAGCTGCAGCAGCTCGTCTTCGGACAGGCCCGAAAGTTCGGCCAGCGCCCGCAGTGGCATTGTCTGCCGCTCATCGGGCCATAGCGCGTCGGAGTATTCGCCGGTCACACGAGCCTCCTAATGGAAGTGCTGCCGCGGATTGAACGTCGAGGCGGCAGCCAGCTCCTTTAAAAGACCGCGTTCGCGCTCCGATAGTTCAGGCGGCATGACGATCTGCGCGATCGCGTACAGGTCACCGGCACCGCCGGCCGGCTTGGGCAGCCCCCGCCCGGACAGGCGCAACTGCTGGCCGGTGCGCGTGCCGGGCGGTACCCGCAAGTTTACCAATCCTGCGAGGGTGGGCACTTCGACCGACGCTCCGAGGGCAGCTTCCCATGGCGTCAGGGACAGGTCGATGAAAGAGATCGTGCCCCGACGCTCGATAAAGCCGGTGCGGCCTCAAGCTAATGTGCAGGTAGACGTCACCGGCGGGCCCGCCGTTGATGCCTTTGCCGCCCTGCCCCGGCAACCGCAGCGTCTGGCCCTCGGTGGCACCCTTCGGAATGCGAGCCTTGACGATCCGCGGCACGCGTTTGGGCGTTCCCTGCTCGTCGAATTCGGTCGTCGTGAGGTCCAGGTTCAGATGCGTGCCCTGAAATGCATCTTCCAGCGTGATCGGCGCGGTGATCTCGTAGTCCTGCCCCCGCATCGCCCGCGGCGCCCCGCGCGCACCGGAGGGGCCACGGCGCCCGGTCAGGCCGGCAAAAAGGTCCGCCAGATCCATTTCGTCGAAGGCGCCAGCCGCGTCGCCGAACTGTGTCGACCATTCCGGCGGCGGCCGAAACTCTTCGCCCGGACGCTGCCGGCCGAGCTGATCGTAAGCGGCGCGCTTTTCCGAATCCTTCAAGGTCGCATAGGCTTCGCCCATCTCCTTGAAGCGCGCTTCCGCCTCGGGCTCCTTCGAAACGTCGGGATGATACTTGCGTGCCAGCCGGCGATAAGCCTTCTTGATGTCGTCTTCGGACGCGCCGCGCTCGACGCCGAGAATCTTGTAATAGTCCTTGAATTTCATACGGCTTGTCGTCCGTACCGCCGCCGCGCGTCAACCCAGCGCGACGCCGAACAGCTTCTCCTTGAGTTGAATCAGCCGATCCCGCAGCTCGGCGGCTTTCTCGAATTCCAGATTCTTCGCCGCGTCCAGCATGTCCTTCTCGATGCGCTTGAGCTCCTTCTCGAGATCCTTTTCCGGCATCGCCTCGTACTTCGCTGTGCGCCTGCGCCGCCTTCAGCTGCTTGCGCTCCTCGTCGATGTCGTAAACGCCGTCGATGATGTCCTTGATGCGCTTGGTGACGCCCTTCGGCGTGATGCCCATCTTCTCGTTCCACGCCAGCTGCTTGTCGCGCCGCCGCGTCGTCTCACCGATCGCGCCGCCGCATCGAGTCGGTCATCTTGTCGGCATACAGGATCGCGGTGCCGTTGATGTGGCGCGCGGCGCGGCCGATCGTCTGGATCAGCGAGCGCTCGGCGCGCAGGAAGCCTTCCTTGTCGGCGTCCAGGATGGCGACCAGCGACACCTCGGGAATGTCGAGGCCTTCGCGCAGCAGGTTGATGCCCGACCAGCACGTCGAACTCGCCCAAGCGCAGATCGCGGATGATCTCGACCCGTTCGACCGTGTCGATGTCCGAATGCAGGTAGCGCACCTTGACGCCGTGCTCGTTCAGATAGTCGGTCAGGTCCTCGGCCATGCGCTTGGTCAGGGTCGTGACCAGCACGCGCTCGCCCTTTTCCACCCGCAGATTGATTTCCGACAGCAGATCGTCGACCTGCGTTTGCGCCGGCCGCACCTCGAGCACCGGGTCGACCAGGCCGGTGGGCCGCACGACCTGCTCGACCACCTGGCCCGCATGCGCGCGCTCGTAGTCGGCCGGCGTCGCCGAAACAAAGACCGTCTGCGGCAGCAGCTTCTCGAATTCGTCGAAGCGCAGCGGCCGGTTGTCCAGCGCGCTGGGCAGGCGGAAGCCGTAGTTGACCAGATTCTCCTTGCGCGCGCGGTCGCCCTTGTACATGCCGCCGACCTGCGGAATCGTGACGTGCGATTCGTCGACGAACACCAGCGCATTGCGCGGCAGGTAGTCGATCAGCGTCGGCGGCGGCTCGCCGGGCGCGCGTCCCGACAGATGGCGCGAATAGTTCTCGATGCCCTTGCAGAAGCCGATCTCGAGCATCATCTCGACGTCGAAGCGCGTGCGCTGCTCGATGCGCTGCGCCTCGATCAGCTTCATCTGCTCGCACGAACGCCTCCTTCTGCTGCGCCAGCTCGATCTTGATCTTCTCGACCGCCTCGAGCACCTTGTGCCGGCCGGTCACGTAGTGGCTCGACGGAAATACCGTGAAGCGTCCGAGCTTCTGGCGGATGTGACCGGTCAGCGGATCGAACAGCTGCAGCGACTCGACCTCGTCGTCGAACAGCGGACAGGCGAATCGCGTTGTCGGCGCTTTCCGCCGGAAAGATGTCGAGCACGTCGCCGTGCACGCGGAACGTGCCGCGCCGGAACTCGGTGTCGTTGCGCTGATACTGCATCTCGGTGAGGCGCTTGATCGCGTCGCGCTGCGTCAGCTGATCGCCCTGTCGCAGGTGCAGGATCATGCTGTGGTACTCGGACGGATCGCCGATACCGTAGATCGCCGAGACGGTGGCGACGACGATGCAATCCGGCCGCTCCAGGATCGACTTGGTCGCCGACAGCCGCATCTGCTCGATGTGCTCGTTGATCGACGAGTCCTTCTCGATGTACAGGTCGCGCGAAGGCACATAGGCCTCCGGCTGGTAGTAGTCGTAATACGAGACGAAGTACTCGATCGCGTTGTTCGGCAGGAATTCGCGGAACTCGGAATAGAGCTGCGCCGCCAGCGTCTTGTTCGGCGCCAGCACCAGCGCCGGGCGGCCGGTGCGCGCGATGACGTTGGCCATCGTGAAGGTCTTGCCGGATCCGGTCACGCCGAGCAGCGTCTGGAACGCCAGGCCGTCGGAGAGGCCCTCGACCAGCTTGTCGATCGCCTCGGGCTGGTCGCCCGCGGGCGCAAAAGGCTGGTGCAGCTCGTACGGGCTGTCGGGGAATGTGAGGTTCATGGACTGTGAAGAGTTGGCTTGCCGCCGGACAATCGAACATTTTAGCCGATCGGTGCGGGCAGCCGAAGCATTGTCGCCGTTCAAGGGCTCGGCTCGAGCGCGCGTGCCCTTCCTCAGCCGAATCCGGTATATGGCGCCTTCGGCCGCGATTTCAACGGTGGTAAAATGAGCGTTTTCGGCCGCCCTCTTCGACGATGAACGCCCCGCACGCCCCTCCGCTGCTAGCCGCGATAGAAATGGCGCCGCGCGATCCGATCCTCGGTGTCACGGAAGCGTTCAATGCCGATCCGAACCCGCGCAAGGTGAACCTCGGCGTCGGCGTTTATTGCGACGACAACGGCAAGGTGCCGCTGCTCGAGTGCGTGCACCGGGCCGAGCGCGCACTCGCCGACAAGGGCGGGCCGCACGTCTATCTGCCGATCGACGGCATCGCCGCCTACGACCGCGCGGTGCGCAGCCTGGTCTTCGGAGCCGAGTCCGAGCTCGTGCAAGCCGGTCGCGTCGTCACCGTTCAGGCGCTCGGCGGCACCGGTTCGCTCAAGATCGGCGCCGATTTTCTGCGCCGGTTCGCGCCCGGCGCGCAGGTATGGATCAGCGACCCGTCGTGGGAAAACCATCGCGCGCTGTTCGAAGGCGCCGGGTTCGTCGTCAATGTCTATCCGTATTACCAGGCCTCGACGCACGGGCTGGACATCGACGGCATGATCGCCGCGCTGCAGAAGCTGCCCGCGGGAGCGGTCGTCGTATTGCATGCCTGCTGCCACAACCCGACCGGCGTCGACCCCGACGACGAGCAATGGGGTCGAATCGTCGAAGTCGTGCGCGCGCGGGCGCTGCTTCCGTTTCTCGACATTGCCTACCAGGGATTCGGCGCCGGCATCGACGCCGACGGTGCGATCGTCCGCCGCTTCGCCGCGACGCCCGGTCCGCTGTTTGTCGCGAGCTCGTTCTCCAAATCGTTTTCGCTGTATGGCGAGCGGGTCGGCGCCCTGTCGATCGTTGCCGCCGATCGCGACGAAGCGGCGCGCGTCGCTGTCGCAGGTCAAGCGCGTCGTGCGCGGCAACTACTCGAGCCCGCCGACGTTTGGCGGCCAGGTAGTCGCGACGGTCCTGGAGACGCCGGAGCTGCGCTCGCTGTGGGAGAACGAGCTGGGCGAGATGCGCGAGCGCATCTGCGCCAACCGTCACGCGCTGGTCGAGCGGCTTGCCGTGCGAGCGCCGAGCGCGAAGTTCGATTTCATGCTGCGGCAGCGCGGCATGTTTTCCTACTCCGGCCTGACGGCGGCGCAAGTCGCGCGCCTGCGCAGCGAATTTTCGATCTATGCGATCGACACCGGCCGGATCTGCGTCGCGGCGCTCAACTCGCGCAACATCGATTACGTCGCGGACGCCATCGCCACGGTCCTGGCGTAGCCGCTTGCCGCGGCAGGATACGCAATCCCTTGAAATAAAACGCTGATTCGCGCTACAATCGTCGTTTGCCAGCCGCGGGAATAGCTCAGTTGGTAGAGCGCAACCTTGCCAAGGTTGAGGTCGCGAGTTCGAGACTCGTTTCCCGCTCCATATTTCGCTAGCGAGAGCCGGCGCTCTCCTCGTTTCTTAAGCGACGCGCCGGCATCAGGCGTCGCGTGTCGGCCCCGGGCGGGGTGGCAGAGTGGTCATGCAGCGGCCTGCAAAGCCGTCTACGCCGGTTCGATTCCGACCTCCGCCTCCAACGTTTCGTTTTTAGTCTTCTCCTGCGGCTTTCTCTTCTTTCCATTTCAAGCCCTTCGCGCCTGGGCCTGCACTGAGCGCCTCCGTATCGTTGGCCATTGCGCGACGATCCAGCCCAGCAAACCGGACCTTCGGACGATGCAGGTAGCGGCGGCCGGCAGGATGGACGGAGAGGGGCGCCAAGCAGGCCTTTGACAGGGGCGCGGGTTCTCGTCGTATTGCCGACGTCAAAACCGGGGGGGCGGGGCATGACGGGGACGTTGCAGAAAGTGCGTACGAGCGGGACGGTAGCGATCGGCTATCGCGAGGCGTCGATTCCGCTTTCGTACCTGAGTGCGCGCAACGAGCCGATCGGCTACTCGATCGACCTCTGCCGTGCCATCGTCGACGCCATGAGCACGGAGGTGGGACGCGACCTCGTCATCAAGTGGGTGCCGGTGACGTCGGAAAATCGCATCGACGCCGTCGTCGGCGGCCAAGTCGACCTGGAGTGCGGGTCTACCACGGCCAATACTGGAGCGCAAGAAAGTCGTCGACTTCTCGCCGGTGATCTTCATCGCCGGGACCAAGCTGATGGCGCCGAAGGAGTCGCCGATCAAGTCCTTCCGTGATCTGGCCGGGAGGTCCGTCGTGGTGACGACAGGTACCACCAATGAAAAGACCATGCGCGAGCTCGCGGCCAAATTCAAATTGAACATGACATCGCGACGGGCGCCGATCATGCGGAATCATATGCGCAGCTAGTGGCGGGCAAGGTCGACGCGTTCGCGACGGACGACGTCCTGCTCTACGGATTCATTGCCTTGAACCGGGCGCAGGATCGACTGACGGTGGTCGGCGATTTCCTGTCGTACGACCCCTACGGCATCATGTTCCGCAGGAACGATCCGCAACTGGCAAGCATAGTCACCACCACGCTGCACGACCTTGCGGCCTCGCGTGGCCTCGAACAAACCTACAATAAATGGGTTCCTGCGCCAATTGCCCACCGGTTCGCGCATACCAGCAACGGCCACGACCACGTACGGTGTCGCCACCGTGACGTGTATACGCCGGCTTGATTGCCACCGGCCTCCGCCCTGCCCGAGATCAATCTTGCGGCAATGACCCTTACCGAACGCACCATGTCGACTGACAACTCCGAACAGATTGCCGAGTGGAACGGTGTGCTGGGCCAGCGATGGGTCGCGCTGCGGCAAGAAGTCGACCGTATCGTCGCCCCGTTCGGTGCTGCCGCGCTGAAGGTCGCAGCGCCGCAACCGGGAGAACGGGTGATCGACGTCGGCTGCGGCTGCGGCGACACCGCGATCGAAATTGCGCGTATCGTCGGGCCGGCCGGCAGCGTCCTCGGGATCGACGTGTCGCAGCCGATGCTGGAGGTTGCTCGCGCACGGGGCATGTCGGTTATGTATCCGCACCTGGTCTTTCGCGAAGGCGATGCTTCCTCGACCGAGCTTCCGGCCAACGTCGACCTGCTGTTCTCGCGGTTCGGCGTGATGTTTTTCAGCCAACCTTCCGCTGCCTTCAAACATTTGCGCAAGTCACTGCGCACAGGCGGCCGATGCGTCTTCGTCTGCTGGCGAACGCCCCGCGACAACGCGTGGGCAATGACGCCGCTTTCCGCCGCGCGGCAGGCGCTGGACATCACGCCGCCGCCGAGCGACCCGGAGGCGCCCGGTCCGTTTGCCTTCGCCGATGAAGAACGGCTGCGCACGATCCTGTCGGATGCCGGCTTCGGCGATATCGACGTGCAGCGCTTCGACGCAGCGATTTTTCTCGGCCCGACGCCGCGCAGCGCCGCCGAAGGCGCCGTGCAGATGGGCCCGGTCTCCCGCCTTGTTCGCGAAGTAGGCGTCGAGCACCTGCCGATCATCGTCGACGCCATCGAACGGACCCTGGCGCCTCTCGCCGCCCCGAATGGCCACGTCAGCCTGAATGGCTCGACCTGGATAGTTGCGGCTACGAATCCAGCCTGAAGTTGCGTAGCAGCCGCTCACGGTGCGCTTGTTGCGCCGACTTCACGAGCAGCGGGTAAACTGTCTGCCGCAGACTCGGGGAAGAAGAGGATCGTCCATGGACGGCATCAAGCGGCTCCTTTGCCTGGCGGGCTTCGCGCTGCTATGCGTCGCGTCCAGCGGCTACGCCGCGGATAGCGCGCCGCGCACATACGCGGTGATTTCCCTGATCGGCGACAAGATAAACATCGTCGGCCATCGAGCGACCGTCGGCAGCACCATGGACCGGAATCGGCAAGGTGCCATGGCGGTGCAGGGTCGCGCGCTGGACGATACGACCGTTGCGGCGGCAAGCGACGCGATCGGCCGCTTCGATCCTCGCGCTTCGATCGTGATGCTTGCGTCCAACGACCCGACGCTCTACGAGCTGCAAGACGAGCTTTTCGAGCCGCAAGCGCGGTCGCGCGCGCTCCTGACGTCGGCGATCAGGGACCCGATCCAGGGCCAGCACGCGACCCACCTCATCCTTATCAGAAAGCACCGCGGCGACGCGGCAATGCGGATGCAAGTGCAATTTGTGGGCAGCGGCAAGATCGAAGGGGTCGGCTTTTACGTGGACCCGATCTTGCGGACAAGGAATCTCGAAACGAATGAAATGGGTGCAGGATTCCTGGCAACGTTTGCGTACATCAACGTTACACTGGTGGACGCAAATACGATGGCGATCATTCGCGAGCAGACTGTCGAGGAATCCGCCACGATGCTGACCGGGAAAAGTCTCAATCCCCTCGACGCGCTTACACCGGCCCAAAAGACAGCCGCGCTGCGAAGCGTGATCATCAAGGCAACCGCGAGCGGCGTGAAGGCCGTGCTGGAATCGAAATAGCGCGACAGACCTTGATCCAATTGCAGACGCGCCTCGGTTCCGGACCATGCGTCCACGCTCGGCAGTCGACACCGACGTCCTGATCGTCGGCGCCGGTCCGACCGGCCTGGTGTTGGCTCTGTGGCTGACGCGGCTGGGCGTCCGCGTGAGGATCATCGACAAGACCGCGGAACCCGGGACGACGTCGCGCGCGCTCGCCGTCCAGGCACGCACGCTCGAGCTATACCGCCAGATCGGTCTCGCCGACGCGGTAGTCGACCGCGGACGGACCGTTGCTCGCGGTGAATCTCTGGGTGTCCGGCAAGCAGGTGGCGCACGGCGTATTGGGCGCGATGGGCGCCGGGATCAGCCCGTTCCCTTACGCCCTGATCTATCCGCAAGACGAGCATGAGCGACTGCTGATCGATCGACTGGCCGAAGCCGGACGTGCCGGTCGAGCGCAAAACGGAGTTCGTTGGCCTCGAGGAAAGGCCGGGTCATGTGCTCGCGCATCTGCAACTTCCGGATGGCGCCGCTCAGGTGTGCGAGGCGAGCTACGTTGCCGGCTGCGACGGCGCGCATTCCACGGTGCGCGAGACGCTGGCGATCGGTTTCCCGGGCGGCACGTACGAGCACCTCTTCTATGTCGCCGACGTCGAAGCCAGCGGTGCGATAACCAACGGAGAACTTCACGTCGGTCTGGACACGGCCGATTTTCTCGCCATATTCCCGTTGAAGGACGACGGGCACTGGCGGCTCGTCGGCACCGTACGGGAGGAGCTCGGCCGATCGGCACGAAAACTCTCTCATGGAACGATGTCAGCCGGCGGGTGCTCGCATGGATGCGCATCGACGTCGCGAACGTGAACTGGTTCTCGACCTATCATGTGCATCATCGCGTCGCCGATCATTTCCGCAAAGGTCGCGACATTCCTGCTCGGCGACGCCGCACACATCCACAGCCCCGTCGGCGGCCAGGGCATGAACACCGGCATAGGCGACGCAATCAACCTCGCCTGGAAGCTTGCCGCCGTTCTGGGCGAACGCGCGGACGCGTCGCTGCTCGACAGCTACGAGCCGGAGCGAATCGCCTTTGCCCGGCGCCTGGTCGCGACGACCGATCGAGCTTTCATCGGGCGTGACCAGCAGCGGTGCCATCGCCCGGTTGGTGCGACTGCGCCTCGTGCCGCTATTTTTACCGCTGCTGTTCCGGCTTCGTCCGATGCGGCGCCTGATGTTCCGCACCGTCTCGCAGACGGACGTGAACTACCGGGAAAGCAGCCTGAGCGAGGGGCGCGCCGGGGCGGTGCGCGGCGGCGACCGTCTGCCCTGGGTCGAACCGGAATCGCCTGGCGCCGACAACTTCACGCCGCTCGATTCGATCGACTGGCAGGTGCACGTTTACGGCGACGCGTCGGCGGAGATCCGAACGATATGCGAGCAGCGAAAATTGCCGCTGCACACATTTGCATGGCGTCCGGCGATGCGTCGGACTGGCCTGCGGCGCGACGCTGTCTATCTGGTGCGGCCCGACGGCTATATCGCGCTGGCGGACGCGGCGGGCGGCGGCCAGGCCCTCGCCGCGTATCTCGACCTCCGCAAGCTCAAGCCACGTACACCGTCTTGACGTTGACGAACTCGCGGATGCCGTACGAGGACAACTCGCGGCCGTAGCCGCTCTCCTTGACGCCACCGAACGGCAGGCGGGCATCCGAGCGCACCGATTCGTTGACGAAAACGCAGCCGCTTTCGATCAGCTCGGCTGCGATATGCTCGCCGCGCGCCAGATCGCGCGTGATGACCGCGCCGCCCAGTCCGAACACGGAGTCGTTGGCCACCGCTATCGCCTCGGATTCGGTCTTGACCGGAATCACGGCTGCGACCGGACCGAACAGCTCCTCCTCGTATGCCGGCATGCCGGGGCGGACGTCGGTCAGCACCGTCGCCGGATAGTACGCGCCGCGACCCTCGGGGATTTTTCCTCCCAGCAGGCAGCGTGCGCCCTTGGCGAGGCTCGCCTCGACCTGGGCGTGCAATGCGTCGCGCAGGTCGACTCGCGCCTGCGGGCCGATCTCGGTCTGGTCGTCGAACGGATCGCCCATCCTCGCGGCTTTCATTTTTTCGACAAACAGCGGCTCGAATTTCGCGCGCACCGCGTCGACGACGATAAAGCGCTTGGCCGCGATGCAGCTCTGTCCCGAATTCACCAGCCGTCCCTTCGTGCAGACCCTGGCCGCCAGCTCGAGGTCCGCGTCCTCGAGAACGAGATACGGATCGCTGCCGCCAAGCTCGAGGACCGTCTTCTTCAGCATCGCCCCTGCCTTGGCCGCTACCGCTCGTCCGGCCGCACCGCTGCCGGTCACCGTTACCGCGCGCACCAGCGGGTGTTCGATCACCGCATCGACCCGCTTGTTGCCGATCATCAGCGTCCGGAACAGATTGGCTGGAAATCCGGCACGGCGGAAGATGTCCTCGATCGCCAGCGCGCACCCCGGCACGTTCGACGCATGCTTCAGCACGCCCGCGTTGCCTGCCATCAAGCCAGGGGCGGCGAATCGAAAGACCTGCCAGAACGGAAAGTTCCACGGCATCACGGCGAGGACGACGCCGAGCGGATTGAAAGTGACGAAGCTCGAACGGGCCTCGGTCGCGATCGTCTCGCGCGCGAGAAGCCGTTCGGCGTTGTCCGCGTAGAAATCGCATCCGGTCGCGCATTTTTGCGCTTCGGCGATGCCGTCGCGGACCGGCTTGCCCATCTCGCGCGCCATCAGGCGCGCGTGATCGTGGGCCTCGGCGCGCAGGATTGCCGCCGCCCTGCGCATCGGCCCCGCTCGCTCGGCGATCGGCCTCTTACGCCAATCGAGAAAGGCGTCGTTGACCTCGCCGATGATCTTGTTCACCGCATCGGGCGTCGCCTCGTCGTAGGATTCGAAAACTTCGCCGGTTGCCGGGTTGATCGCCTTGATCGCCATGTCTGAAGCTCCAAACGTCCGTCCGCTGCGCTGGCCGATGCCGCGTCCGCGGCTCACCGCGTAAGACCGCGTCGCATTCGAGTCGTTCTGATCGACGCGCCCGGGCGACGGCGCGGGCGGCGTGATTGCGCGACCGGCTAGAGTCCGAGCAGACGCGGCAGCCAGAGCGAGATCGCCGGAATATAAGTCACCAGCATCAGCACGGCAAACATGACGCCGTAGAACGGCCAGATGCCGCGCATCACCTCTTCCATCGTCACTTTGCCGACTGCGCACCCGACGAACAGCGTCGCGCCGACCGGCGGCGTCAGCAGGCCGATGCCCAGGTTCAACAGCATAATCATGCCGAAATGCACCGGGTCGACGCCGAAGGTGCTGACCACCGGCAGCAGGATCGGCGTGCAGATCAGCAGCAGCGGCGCCAGATCCATCAGGCAGCCCAGGATCAGCAGCATGATGTTGATCAGCATCAGGATCACTTCCCTGTTGTTCGAGATCGTCAGGAAAAATGCTGTGATCTTGGCGGGCAGCTGCATCAGCGCCATCACATACCCGAACGCAGACGCGCAGGCGATCAGCGTCATCACCATCGCGACAGTTTTCAGCGTCCGGTGAACCAGCGTCGGGAGGTCCCGCCAGCGGTAGTCGCGGTAGACGAACATCGTGACGAAGAACGCCCACAGCGTGGCGATCGCCCCGGCCTCGATCGCGGTGAATATGCCGAGCAGGATTCCGCCGATGATGATGAAGATCGTGATCAATCCCCAGAGCGCATCGAACGTGATCCTGGCCGCCGCCCCCATCGGCACTGATTCGCCCCGCGGGTGCCCATCGCGGTAGCCGATGAAGATGACCAGCGCGATCAGCGCGGCCCCGAGCAGCAGGCCGGGAACGACGCCGGCCATGAACAGGCTGGTGATCGAGATCAGCCCGCCGGTAGCCAGCGAATAGATCACTGCGTTATGGCTGGGCGGCACGAGGATCGCCTGCACCGACGCGCTGATCGTCACGTTGGTAGCGAACGCCCGCGGGTAGCCGATTTTTTCCATCTGCGGAATCATCACCGAGCCGATCGCCGAGACGTCGGCGACCGACGATCCGGAAATGCCGGAAAGGAACGTCGTCGCGACGATGTTCACCGCCGACAGTCCGCCGCGCACGCGTATCACTCCGACCAGCACGTTGGCGAACGCCACCAGCCGCCTGGCCATGCCGCCTTCGGCCATGATCGCGCCCGCCAGCACGAAGAACGGAATCGTCAGCATCGCGACCTTGCTGACGCCGTCCGAGATCTTGAGCATCACGGCTTCGAGCGGCACGCCGATCCACAGCGAGCCGGCGATCGCCGCCAGCCCGAGCGAATAGGCGATCGGCACACCGAGCGCGAACAATATGAAAAGGCTGCCGAGCAGGATCAGGATATCCATCGGACTTTGGCTCCCGGAGGGGTCAATCGAACGCGGCGACCGAGTGGGCATCGCCCACCTTGTCGACCGGCGGCCCGATGGTCAGACGCTCGACCACGAACAGGAACAGGATCGCTCCGCCGATCGGAATCGGCAGATAGGTGACTCCGACCGAGAGCGCAGGAAAGTCGGCGATGGTGTTCGACCACGTCGCCTCGACCAGGCCCGTTCCCTTGAACGCCATGAACAGGGCCATCGTTGCCATCAGCAGCTCGACGGTGACATCGGTCACGCGACGCCACGCCTTGCGGCAGCAGGCCGACGGCGAGCGTCACGTTCATGTGCAGCCCGAAGCGATAGCAGGCTGCGGCGCCGAAGAAGGTGAGCACGATCGTCAGCAGCACGGCAGTCGGCTCCGGCCACGACGCCGCGCGGTTGATCACGTAGCGCGTATAGACCGCCCATGGAATCACCGCCGAGATCAGCACCAGCGATGTTCCGGCGATGATCACGCACGCCAGGTACAGGGCGTCCATCGCCCTTCGATAGAGAAGCGCCATCGATTCCTCCCTCAATAAGCTGCTCGTCGTCCCCGATGTGGCGCTGGGCCGCGGCTTTGCGCACACCGGGAGCAGGCGAATGCCTGCCCCGGCGGACTCAGGATAAGACCCGCCTTGAACCCGGACCGACTCCGGGCCCGAACGGGACTACTGTACGGCCTGGATACGCTTGATCATGTCGGCGTACTTCGGGCCGTACTTGTCCCACACCGGCTTGACCGCGGCCTGGAACGGCTTCTTGTCGGCGATCTCGATGATCTGTGATGCCGGCGGCCCTGGCCTTGTCCATTGCATCTTTTTCGTATTTATCCCACAGCACGCGCTCTTCGAGCTGCGCCTCGCGGCCGAATTTCACCAGCAGCGCCTGGTCGTCCTTCGACAGCGTGTCCCAGGTCTTTTTGGAGAAGACGACCATCTCCGGAACGATCAGGTGCTCGTCCAGCGTGTAGAACTTGGCGACCTGATAGTGATTGTCGAACACGAAGCTCGGCGGATTGTTTTCCGCGCCGTCGACGACGCCGGTCTGCAGCGCGTTGAACACCTGGTCGTAACCCATCGACACGCCATTGCCGCCAAGCGCGTTCATCATGTCGACGAACATCGGGTTGCCCATCACGCGGAATTTCATGCCTTTCAGATCGTCGATGTTGCGAATCGCCTTCTTGGTGTCGTAGAGGCTCCGGGCGCCGGCGTCCATCCAGCACAGGGCGACCAGCCCGGCTTTCGGATTGTTGGTGACCTTGTCCATCAATTCCTGCCCGATCGGCCCGTCGATCACCTTCTGCATGTGCGCCGTGTTGCGGAACAGATACGGCATGTTGAACACGTTGAGTTCGTCGATCACCGGCCCCAGCGCGCCGACGCTGACCCGCGCGAACTGGATCGCGCCGACCTGCGCCTGCTCGATCGCCTCCTTTTCGCCGCCGAGCTGCATCGAGGCGTACATCTGGATGCTCAATCGCCCGTTGGTGGCCTTTTCCAGTTTCCTGCCCATGTTCTGCACCGCCTCGACCGTCGGATAGCCCAACGGATGAACGTCCGATGCCTTCATCACCAGCTTTTGCTGCGCCGACGCGAGCCCCGGCGGCAACAAACCGGCCAATGCGAGCACCGTGGCCGCGACCCCGGCCCGTAACAGATTTCGCCTTGCTTTCATTGCTCCTCCTGCGTGGTTGGACTTCAACGACTATGCAAGACGGCGATCGCCGCCCCGCAACTTATTCGTTCGCTCCTCGCGCCGCCGAATCGCCGCCGGTGCATTCACGCCAGAAAATCCTCCTTGCCGTGAATGTCCTCGTAGAAAAAATCGGGGTTCATCCGCCGGATGTCTTCCATGCTGATCTGCAAGCCGTCGAGATGCCCTTCCATCGCGGCCGCCGCCCGGTCGGCATCGTGACGTTCGATCGCGGCGACAACCGCAGCGTGCTCGCGGATCACCCGCGCCATCCGTCCGGGCTGCGGCAGGGTGAGCAGCCGGTAGCGGTCGATTTGCGTTTTCACGCCCTGGACCAGCGACCATATGCCCGGATAGCCGGCGGTGACCGCGACGGCGGCGTGAAACGCCTCGTCGGCGCGATGGAACGCTCCGCGGTCGCCGGCGCGCTCTGCCTCCCTCTGCCGCTCGAGAATCGCCTTCGAGGTTGGTGATCTGGCTGCGGCGCGCGTGCGTAGCGGCGGCACGCGCGGTGACCTGCTCGAGCGCCTTGCGCACGACAATCGCCTCGGGCAAGGCGCTGATCGGGATGCGCGCGACGAACGTGCCCGACTTGGCCACCGTGTCGACCAGCCCTTCGGCGGCGAGCCGGAGCAGCGCCTCGCGCACCGGCGTACGGCTGACGCTTTGCGCCTGCGCGATATCCTTTTCGACGATCGGCTCACCGGGCTTGCGCGTCAGCGACACGATTTCGGCGCGCAGCGCGCGATAGATCGCCGCCGACGCGCTCTCAATGCGGCGCCCGTCGGCGCGCCCGGCGGCGCGCGCGGCTGGCAAGGCATGACGCGGCGACGCGGCTTCGATGGGCTTTGGCTTTCTGATGCTGCGTGGCACCGGCTCTCCTCCCGCGCCTTGGTCGACGCTAGTATATCTAATATATTACATTCGCAAGCACAGCGCGGCAGAGGATAATGTGAAGAATTCCGAGAGATGGTCGAGCAGTCGGCGAAGCGTCAGCGATCCCTCGAGGCCGCAGCGCCAATCCGGAGCACGGACAATGAATCCGGCAAAATCGTTTGACTATCGGGCGCTGTTCGACCTGTCCGGCCGGGTGGCGCTGGTCGTCGGCGGCGGCTCCGGCATCGGGCAGGCCGGCGCCGAAGGCCTCGCCGCCCATGGCGCGCACGTCTGTCGTCGCCGACATCACCGGTCGCCGACGCCGAAGGCGTCGCCGCGACGCATCCAGGCCGCCGGCGGCAAGGCCAGCGCGCTGTCGATCGACGTGCGCGACACCGCGGCCGTCGACCGGATGGTCGCCGCGTACTGCAGCGACCACGGCCGGCTCGACGTGCTGCTGACGACGCCGGCGGTCAATCTGCGCAAGCGCCTGCTCGATTACACCGACGAGGAATTCGACCGGGTGATCGAGCTGAATCTCAAGGGCACGTTTCGCGTCGCCCGCGCCTGTGCTCGCGTAATGGCGGAGCGCAAGCGTGGCAGCATCATCCTGATGGCGTCGATCCGCGCTGTCACCGTCGAGCCCGGCCAGAGCATCTATGCCTCGACCAAGGCGGGCATCGTGCAGATGGCGCGCGGCCTGGCGGCCGAGCTCGGTCCGTCGGGCGTGCGCGCCAATGCGTTGGCGCCAGGCATCGTCGCGACACCGTTGACGCGCCAGATCATGTCGAATGCGGAATGGAACCGCGCGTATGCCAGCCGAAGCGCGCTCGGTCGCTGGGCCGAGCCCGAGGAAATGGCCGGGCCGATCGTCTTTCTCGCCTCCGACGCCAGCAGCTATCTGACCGGCACGGTCATTTTCGCCGACGCCGGCTGGACCGCGATCGACGGTCGCTTCGAGCCTCGTCTCAACGCCTGACGTCGGCGCCTAGATCCGGAACGAGGACAAGGTCTCCGGCGCGAACAGCTCTTCCGGCTGCAGCCGGCGCGGCGACAATCCCTGCTCGTGGTGATAGCGCAGGAACGTGTCGAGCACATGCCGGTTCGGCTCGAAGCCGTACGGCCACCAGTCGTCGCCCATGTCGCGCCGCACCTCCTCGACCTGCGCGATCTGCCAGGGAAGCATCGTCGTCAGCGCCGACGTCGTGTAGAGATTCTCGTAGACGCGCTGTTTCGCCCGCACGAACGCCTTGGACAGCGACTGCGCGATCCAGCGGGTTGGCCTCGTAGACGTCGCGGCGTATCGCCACCGTGTGCATGATCGGGAAGATCCGCGTCTTTCGGTAGTAGGCCCGCTCGACCTCGACGTAATTCTCGAACAGGCGCCGGACGGTGCCGGGCCGGCTCACGAACGTCGACGGGATGCGCGCCGTGTGCAGCGCGTCGATCTCGCCGTCGGCGAGCATCGCCGACAGCGTCTGTCCTGCGCCGATGCGGCGTCACCCTGAATTTTGCCGGCAGGTCGAGCTTGAGCTTTTCGTCGCGCCCCGGCTCTTCCTCGCCGCCGGTGCAGTATTCGACGCTGGCCGGATCGACGCCGTATTCGTCCTGCAGAATACCGCGGATCCACACCGGCGCCGTCATCTGGTACTCGGGCGTGCCGATGCGCTTGCCGATCAGGTCGTGGGGCTCGCGTATGCCGCTCTTCGTCGGACACGAAGATGCACGACTGCCGGAAGAAGCGCGACGGGAAGACCGGAATCGCGACGAACGGCGGCGAATCGCGCGCGAGCGACACCGCGTACGAGGACAGCGACATTTCGGCGACGTCGAACTCGCGGTTCCGCAGCATGCGGAAGAACGTCTCCTCGACGTGCATGTCGAGATAGTTGAGATCGATGCCCTCGGGCCGCACGCTGCCGTCGGCGAGCGCGTGCGTGCGGTCGTAGTCCCAGCACGCCAGGGAGAGTCGCAATCGCGCCATCGGGTTCCTGTTGGCGAAGCAGCCGCAATCGGACGGCGCCGGCGATACTCTACGCCAACGCGCTTCAGGCCTTGCCGCGCGAACGCCGCGCCCGGCGTCGCGCGGCGCGACTTCGCCCTGTTCGGCGGCGGATCCGCGGCTGCGCCCGACTTCGTCCCGCGCGAGGTTTTCGAGCACGGCGAGCAGCGTGCGCCGGGTCGCGGCGACGTCGCGTGCCGGCACGCCGTGCACGGCGATCCGGTTGACCTCCTCGGCCAGCGGCACCAGCTTGTCCTTGAGCGCGCGTCCCTTGCGCGTGAGAAAAATGTGGATCTTCCGCCGGTTGCCGGCGAGCTGGCGGCGCGCGATATAGCCGCGGCTTTCCATCGCCTTCAGCGCCGCGAACGTCGTCGGCTCCATCACGCCCGCCTCGCGGCTCAGCTCGCGCTGCGTCAGGCCGTCGCGACTCCCAGAGTATGCGCAGGAACGCCCAGTGGCCGAACGACACGTCGTGCGGGGCGAGCCGCCGCTGCAGGGCGCGAACCAGCGCCCGGGTCGCGTCCTTGACCAGGTGCGCGAAGCGATCGTCGGGGACGGCATCGCGCCAATGCTCGAGCAGGCGCAGCGTGTCGGCGTCGGCCGCGTCCGATGCTGCGCACCGGCCGGCCGGCCGCGCGTGCGGCGTGGCGGCGCCTCGCTTCGCCGCCAGCGTCGAGCGTGCGGCGCGCGAACGCCGGTCACGACGGCAGGCCGACCTGATGGTCGAGCACGATCTCGCGCTGCTCGCGCGCCGATTGCAGCATCGCCAGGCACACTTCCAGCGTCGCCAGCGCCCACCGGCCGCCGTGCAGCGGCGCGCGTCCGGAGACGACCGCAGCGTAGAGCTCGTCGATCACCTCGGCGCGCGGCACCCGCGGCGTGGGCAGCGGCTCGAGGTGCTGTTCGCCCGTCGCCGTAGATCATCACGCCGTCCGGCATCGGCCGCAGGTCGCCGTGCTCGCAGGAGACGAGCGACCAGGCCGAAGTGCTGGTGCCATGGCGGCGCAGGCGCCGGCACTGCGGCGCGTCCGCGGCATAGTCGGCGCCGCCGTAGTTGCGCGCATTCTTCAGCGCCGTTTCCTCGTCGGAGTCGGCCGCGCGGCGCAGGTTCCGGCGCGCGGCGCCGTAATCGCCCGCCGTCTTCGACCGCGCCCATTTCGCCGATACCGCCGCAGAGCTCGTCGCCGTCGAAGTGCGCGTAGCCGCTGTAGGTGAGCGAGGCGAAAGCGCCGTCGTCGAACGCGAGCAGCGCGGCGTACGCGCCCTCGGTCGCGCGCGCCGGATCCCACGCGCCGGTCTGCGCGCGCACGCTGTGCACGCGCCCGCCGCCGAGCAGGCGCACGATGTCGACCTGGTGCGCGGCCTGGCTGAAGACGACGCCGCCGCCGCGCGCCGTGTCCAGCTCCTCGGGACGGCGCGGCCGGTACAGAAAATCGGTGTAGTACTGCGCATTGATCATGCGCACGGCGCCCAGCGCGCCGCTGGCGATGATCTCGCGCGCGCGCAGGATCGGCGCGTCGAAGCTGTGGCTGTGACCGACGATCAGCTGGACATCGGCGCGCTCGGCGCGGCATCGATCATGCGGCGGCATTCGTCGAGCGTGATCGCCATCGGCTTTTCGACCAGCACGTGCTTGCCGCCGCGCCGCAGCCGCTTCGACGTGCTCGGCGTGGAACTGGTGCGGCGTGGCGATGTAGACGACCTCGACCTCGCGCGTCGGCGCACAGCGCCTCGACCGACGCGTAGACGCGGCCGCCGAAGTCCGCGGCGAAGCGCGCTCGCGCCTCGGCGCGCGGATCGGCCGCGGCGACCAGCTCGACGCGCGGATCGCGCGGTCAAGCGTCGGCAGCATCAGCGTGAACGCGCGGCCGAGTCCGGCGACGCCAACCCGCAGTCTCCGCTCAGGCATGCGTGATCGCCGGGCGGCGCTGGCCGACATCGCCCGATCGGGCTGCCGCAATGCTCGACATCGCGCCTCCGATTGCCTATTATTTACTTAGGGTCCTAATATTATTCCCGTCGACCCGGGTCGGGCAACCGGATCGGGCTCATACGGCCGGAGGCGAACGTGTTGAGCATCGAAGACAACGAACTGCTGTGCCGCGTCGAGGGCGATGCGCCGATGGGCCAGCTGATGCGCCGCCACTGGATGCCGGTCTGCCTGTCCGAGGAGGTCGCCGAGCGCGACGGCGCGCCGGTGCGCGTGCGGCTGCTCGGCGAAGACCTGGTCGTGTTTCGCGACACCGACGGGCGGCTCGGCGTGCTCGACGAGCATTGTCCGCACCGCCGCGCGTCGCTCGCGCTCGGCCGCAACGAGGAATGCGGGCCTGCGCTGCCTCTATCACGGCTGGAAGATCGACGTCGACAGGCAACGTCCTCGAGATGCCGTCGGAGCCGCGGCGAGCGCCGTTCTGGCCAGAAGGTGAAGCACAAGGCCTATCCCTGCCGCGAGGCCGGCGGCTTCGTCTGGGTCTGGATGGGCGCCGCCCGACCAGATGCGCGACTTCGAGCCGCCGGCGTGGGCGCCGTCGCCGCGCATCGCGCATCAGCATCGTCAAGATGCACGTCGGCTGCAACTGGGCGCAGGTGCTCGAAGGCGCGATCGATTCCGCGC
This sequence comes from uncultured beta proteobacterium, assembly GCA_963697485.1. Taxonomy (GTDB): domain Bacteria; phylum Pseudomonadota; class Gammaproteobacteria; order Burkholderiales; family Casimicrobiaceae; genus PALSA-1003. The sequence goes on along the minus strand of CAVOOD010000001.1, from coordinate 244,211 downwards.
ACAGCTCGAGCCTGCATTCGACCGACATGCTGCCGGCGCGCGTCGACGGCGCGAGCGCGACCGAGCGGCGAGTGGCCGCGGCCGTCGACCGACAAGGCGCCGCGCCTGCAGGTGCAGCGCACCGACTTCGGCTTCCGCTACGTCGCGATCCGCCGGCCGATCAGCGACGCCGACACGCACGACTACGTGCGCATCACGCTCTTCGTCGCGCCGTTCACCGTGCTGATCCCGCCGAACAACCGCTACAACCTGTCGATCCTGAACATCCCGCTCGACGACACGCACACGATGTTCTACTTCATCGCGTGGAGCGAGCCGGCGAAGGCATCGAGCAGGAGGCATGGCGCAAGTTCTGCGGCGCGCAGGTCGGCGTCGACCTCGACGCGAACTTCCGCCGGATCCGCACGCTCGCGACAACGACTACCTGCAGGACCGCGAGGCGATGAAGCGCGGCGACTTCACCGGCATCGCCGGCATCCCGAAGCAGGACATGGCGATGTGGGAGACGATGGGACCGATCGCCGACCGCTCGCGCGAGCGGCTGGGCGCGAGCGACATCGCGATCGTCGCAGTTCCGCCGCATCATGGTCGATGCGGCGCGCCGGCTTCGCGACGGCGGCCCGGCGATCGGCACGTCGCCGCGCATGTTCCGCACGTCAAGCTCAAGTCGTTCGAGGGCATCGTCCCGAAAGACACCGACTGGACGACGCTCGGCGTCGCCGCAGAGGAGCTCCAAGCGTCGCGTACGTAGCCGCGCCAGGCGCGAAGACAGTCCGCGCGATTTGCGGGGCAAGCGATTGACGCCGGGCGAACCGCACGCGACACTGTCGCGAACGCCAAATGCAGGCGCCGCCGCGGTAGACAAGCGCGCGAGCGACCTCGCCCAGCACATGACCAGGAGGAAACGATGAGCAAACGGGGAATGCTTTGCAATGCGGTCGCAGTGCTGCTGATCGCATTGGCGGCGCCGACCGCGCAGGCGCAGGACACGCTGCGAGTCGCCGCCGGCCAGCGCGGCAACTGGGACACGTCGATCGCCGAGATCGGCCAGCGCGGCGGCATCTTCAAGAAGCACGGCCTCGTGCCTCGAGATCCTGTACACGCAGGGCGGCGGCGAGACGCAGCAGGCGGTGATCTCGGGCAGCGTCGACATCGGCGTCGCCGCCGGCATCATGGGCGTGCTGTCGGCGTTCTCCAAGGGCGCGCCGGTGCGCATCATCGGCGCCGAAACGACCGGCGCCGTCGGACCTCTTCTGGTACGTGCCGGCGACTTCGCCGATCAAGTCGCTGAAGGACACCGACGGCAAGACGATCGCCTACTCGACCAACGGCTCGTCGACGCACGGCATCGTCACCGCGTTCATGAAGCAGTACGACCTGAAGGCGAAGCCGACCGCGACCGGCGGCCCGGCGCCGACGCTGACGCAGGTGATGTCGAGTCAGATCGACGTCGGCTGGTCGGCGCCGCCGTTCGGGCTGCAGCAGCTCGACGAAGGCAAGATCCGCATCATCGCGAGCGGCAACGACGCGACGGTGTTCAAGGGCCAGACGGTGCGCCTGCTGATCACCAACGTGCAGACGCTGCAGGACGCGCAAGCCGGTCGATCGACCGCTTCATGAAGGCGTATCGCGAGACGATCGACTGGATGTATTCGGACGATCCGGCCGCGCTCAAGACCTACGCCGAGTTCGTCGGCATCCCGGTCGCGAAGGCCAAGCGCACGCGCGACGATTTCTTCCCGCAAGGCCGCGGTCGATCCGGACACGCATCGTCGGGCTCGACCCGATCGTGCAGGACGCCGTCGCGCTCAAGTACACGGCCGCGCCGCTCACCAAGGAGCAGCTCGCCGAGCTGATCCAGATTCCGCCGCGGCGCTAGGCTCGCAGGCCCGGCGTGCCAGTCGTGAGCACAGCGCCTGCCCGGCTGCTCGATGTCGAGCACATCAGCAAGCGCTTCGGCGGCGCCGGAGGCGTCGTCGCGCCGTCGACGACATCTCGTTCGGCGTCGAGCCGGGCGAGTTCGTCTCGATCATCGGCCCGTCGGGCTGCGGCAAGTCGACGCTGTTCAACATCATCGGCGGCCTGATCGGCGACTACGACGGCCGCGTCGCCGTCGCCGGCGCGACGATATCGCGGCACGCATCCGGCGATCGGCATGGTGTTCCAGGAAGAGTCGACGTTTCCCTGGCGCACCGTGCTCGACAACGTCGCGTTTCCGCTCGAGCTCGCGGGCGTCGCCACGGCGCGAGCGGCTCGAGCGCGCGCGGCACTTCGTCGCGCTGGTCGGCCTGCCGGCTTCGAGCATCGCTATCCGGCCGAGCTGTCCGGCGGCATGCGGCAGCGCGTCGCCATCGCGCGCACGCTCGCGTCCGAGCCGCGCATCCTGCTGATGGACGAGCCGTTCGCGGCGCTCGACGAGCAGACGCGGCTGCTGCTCGGCGACAAGGTGCTGCAGATCCAGCAGGCAGCTGCGCGCAGACGACGCTGCTCATCACGCACAACCTGACCGAGGCGGTGCAGCTGTCCGACCGCGTGCTGGTGATGACGTACCGGCCGGGCGCCTGAAGCGCATCGTCGACATCGACCTGCCGCGTCCGCGCGACTCCGAGGTCGTCGGCAGCGACGCGTTCGGCCGCTACGTCGCCGAGATCTGGCAGCGACCTGCGCGAGGAAGCGAGCCGCGGCATCCGCGAGGACGAATCGCGCGTGCTCCAGGGCGGGAAGGGCAAATGAGGCAAACGAGCCGCACCGGCGCTCGATCGGCGCGCCTCGGCCCGCGGACCGTCGGCCTGACGACGGCGATCGCCGTGATCGTGCTGATCGAAGCGCTGATCCGCGTCGGCGTGATCAATCGTTTCGTCGTGCCGCTGCCGTCGCAGATCATCGCGGCGCGCTCCCGCGCATCGTCGCCGAGGAAAACGTGCTGCACCGCTTCGGGCAGACGATGCAGGAAGCTGCTCTGGGCGAGCGTCCTGCTCGCGGTCGACCGGCATAGCGCTCGGCGTCCTGCTGCTACCGCTTCCGGCTGCTGCGCGCCGCGTGCGAGACCTGGGTCGCCGCGCTCGCGGCGGCGCCGATCGTGCTGATGTATCCGCTGTTCCTGGTGATCTTCGGCCGCAGCGCGACGACGATCGTCATGATCGGCTTCGCCGCCGGGCTCGCGCCGGTGATCCTGAAGACGCTCGAGGGCCTCGCCAGGACGCGCGCAGGTGCTGATCGACGTCGGCCGCAGCTTTCGGCTGACGCCGGCGCAGCAGTTCCGCAAGATCCTGCTGCCGGCGGCGCTGCCGTCGATGTTCGTCGGGCTGCGGCTCGGGCTGATCTTCGCGATGATCAACATCGTCGGCGTCGAGTTCCTGATCAATTTCGGCGGCCTCGGCCAGCTGATCAACGAGCTCGCCGAGCGCTACGATCTGCCCGGCACCTATGGTGCGATCTGCTTCGTCATGCTGGTCAGCATCGTGTTCTTCGACGTCACCGGAAGGCATCGAGCGATGGCTGCGGCCGAACGAGTGACCGGCAAGTCCGGCGCGGCGTCCTGGCGCGCCGTTGCGCTGCTGCGGATCGCCATCATCGCCTTCGTCGCGCTGGCCTGGGAAATGCTCGCCGCGTCGGGGCTGCTGTTCCGCGACGTCGTGCCCGTCGCTGGGCGTGATCGGACGCGCGGTGTCTCGGCTGCTGGGCGACGACGGCTTCTATCGCAATCTCGGCGATCACCGTCGGCGAAGTCGCTGCGGCGCTCGCGATCGGCGGCCTCGCCGGCCTGGGCGTCGGCATCCTGCTCGGCGCGAATCGCTTCCTGTCGCGCGCTTACGAGTCGCTGATCTACTACCTCGGACCGACGCCCGAAGATCATTTTCTTCCCGGTCATGATCATGTGGTTCGGCGTCGGATCCGGCTCCAAGATCGCGATGGGCGTGCTGTCGTGCTTCTTCCCGATCGCGATCAGCGCCGCCGCCGGCATGCGGCAGATCGACCCGATGCTGATCCGCGTCGGACAGAGCTTCCGGGCCTCGATCCGGCAGATGATCATCAAGATCTATCTGCCGGCGATGCGCGAGCCGATCGTCAACGGCGTGCGGCTGGGCCTCGGCGTCGCGATCATCGGCACGCTGCTCGCCGAGACGAAACTGTCGAATCGCGGCATCGGCTACCTGATCATCCAGGCCTACTCGACGTTCGACATGCCGCGAATGTACGCGCTGCTGATCGTCCTGTTCGCGCTGGCGATCGGCGCCAATGCGATGCTCGGAGGGCTCGCCCGGTCGAGCTCCAGCGGGCCAGAGCCTGTCGGCGACCAGGATGCCGGTACAATGAATGCCGCCACGGCAGGATGAGCGCTCGCCCGGGTGGTGAAACTGGTAGACACAGCGGACTTAAAATCCGCCGACGCCGAAACGCGTCATGCCGGTCCGAGTCCGGCCCTGGGCACCAGAACAGCACGCGGATTCTTGGTCGAGGCGCATGCTGTCCGGGCGGAATCGCCAGCGTCGTCGATCGACGACACTTCCTCCCAGAGCCGTATTGCTCTACACTGCGTTCGATCCGGCGTCGCAACGATGGCAGGTACTGGGAGGTGCCTGCGACAGGAGAGGTCATTGGTGTTACCGGCAAGAAAGCAATTGGTCCAAGAAACACTGGGCGGCGACACCATCGCTTCCATCGCACAAACACCGGTACCGATCCACCTCTGCGTCGAGGATCCCGACTCCCGGCAGCTACAGCGGGAGCCTGCGGGCAAGCGGTTCAAGTTGCGCCTGGCCGACACCGACGATAGACGGAATTCCGCGAATTGCCTCGTGCAACGCCGCTACGCGTGGCGCAACTACAAGCTCGGCGAGACCCGAAGCAGCGATCCGAACCGGATAGCTCTCGCGGCTCACGGCCATAACGGCATTGTAGGCACAGTCTCGGTCGGGCTCGATGTGGGCGCGGGCTTGTTCGTCGACGACTTGTATCCGGATGAGGCCAACAAGTTGCGCCGCGAAGGGCGACGCTTGTGCGAATTCACCAAGCTGGCGATCGACAATGACGTCCGCTCGAGACCGCTGCTGGCTGCGCTGTTTCACCTTGCGTTCATCTATGCGCGCCGGATGTACTATTGCACCGACCTGCTGATCGAGATCAATCCGCGCCACGTAAGCTTCTACCGGCGCATGCTCGGCTTCCAGCAACTCGGCCTGCAACGCTTCAACGCGCGGGTCGCCGCGCCCGCAGTCCTGATGGGACTCTGTTTGACTCACGCCGAGACGCAGATTCAGCACTACGGCGGACACCCGCAGCTCTACTCGACCGTGCGGTCTCTTTACCCTTATGCCTTCTCGCGGAACGAAGAAGCGGGAATCGAGCAGCGATTGCGCAAACTCGGTTGACTGCGCGGGCGATCAGCGCCAGACGGCTGGTTACCGGCTAGCTTCGCAAAAGAACGGCCCGCATCGGCGGGCCGTTTTCGTTCCGGCTGCCGGGACGAACACCGTCGAAGCGTCGCCACAACTTGGTCATACGTTTGTCCGCAAGGCATCGACGACGGGCATGCGTGACACGCGCATCGCCGGCAAAACCGCAGCGAGGAGCGTCGCCGTGAGCCCGACCACAAATGCCAATGCCAAGACGGCCGGCACGATGCGAATAAAACCGGTGTAGCCGAGATTGGCGTTGGGCGGCGGCGGCATCGGTATGCCGATGGCCGAGATCGCGACGGCCAGCGCTATACCCAATGCCACACCAAGCAGGCCGCCGATCAGTCCGAGCATGCCAGTTTCGGTCAGGATCAGCCTGCGCACGTGTCCGGTGCGATTGCCCAGCGCCACCATCGTCCCGAATTCTCCGACACGCTCGAACACGCTCATGTTGACGCTGTTGGCGACACTCAGCAGCACCATTCCAAGGATGATCAACTGCAGGAAACCGAACTGTTGTTCGTAGAGCGCAATGGTCTTTTCGTAGAAATCGTTCAGCTCGACCCACGTCCTGACTTCGAAACCGGCAGGGGAAAGTGTCGATCTGAGCGCTGTCGCAACGCGCTCGGTGTCGGACGTCCGCTTCAGCGACACCACGAGCGTGTTGATTCCTTGCGACGCCAGCAACTCGTGCGCCGCATTCAATGGTATTCGAATCGCCCGCGCATCGAAGTCCTTGGAGAAGCTCTGGAAGACTCCGATCACCTCCAGGTCGATGCTGTTCAGTGCACCCTCTGCGGTATTGAGCAGGACCGTAACTCGATCTCCTGGAGCGAGCTTCAGCGCCTGCGCGACCCCCTGACCCAGCAGCACACCGAAATTGTCGCTGTCCGCGAGCTGCCTGCCCGCAACGATATGCATGAAACTGCTCAACTTCGCTTCCTTGGATGGCTGCACCCCCTCGCCGATGATCGGCCAGTCGGTCCTGCCGTTATTCAGCAGGCCGGAGAAATGGACGCGCATCATCACATCGTCGACTTCCGGCATGGCGGCAATCACGCCTTGCAATGTAGCCGGTGCGTCGATCACGTACTTTTCCGGTGACCGCGACCCATAGCTGAAGTAACCGGAGGGTGAAACTTGCAGATGTCCGGACTGGGAATGGATCAGCGCCTCGGCCAGTTGTATGAAGATGTCACGCACAAAGCCGCCGCTGAGGACAAGCCCGCATACGCCGAAGACGATCGCCGCCAAGGTCATCGTCGTGCGGAACCGATGACGAAATATATTTCGCAGAGCGAGCTTGAACATTTCCGGGCTCAGCGATTGTGCCGAATGGCGTCGACGATGTTCATCCGCGAAGCGACCCACGCCGGGTACAGGCTCGCTGCGATGGTGGTGCCTACTGCGAGTACCGCGGCTTGGAGAGCCATCGGCAAAGTCACCATGATTTCTGCCGTGTAGCCGAACGCCATGCCGGGCGGCGGCGGCATAGGCACCCCTATCGCGGAGACAAGCCGTGCAACTGCGTATCCGCCGACCAGCCCGAGAAGCCCCCCGAACACTCCCAACGATGCCCCTTCGGTCAGAAACTGGCGCAGAATTCTGCCCCGGCGTGTGCCAAGCGCCAGCGCCGTCCCGATTTCCCCCGTGCGTTCGAGCACGCTCATCATCATCGAGTTGGAGATGCTTAGCACTATGATCACGGCGATGATGATCCGTAGTACCGCAACCTGCCGCGAGAATAGCTCGGCAGTCTTGTTATAAAAGTCGGCCAGCTTGTACCAGGGCACAAATTCGAGTGCTTGACCGCGAAACTTCTCGCGAAGCGAGACGAGCACGGCGTCGGTGCTCTCGGTCCTGTCCAGCACCAGCGCGTACGAGTGCGACCCGGACACCCGCATGAGTTGCCTGGCAATGGCGATCGGCACCCGCAGCGCCGAGTCGTCGTAAGCCTTGGTGATGGTCGCGAACAGGCCGCGCACCGTTACCTCGACTGCGTTGACGCCGCCGGTCGCCGTATTGGCCAGCAAGACAACGGTGTCGCCGACGCCAACACCAAGGTTCGCCGCGAGGCCCTGGCCGAGGATGATGCCCTTCGGCGCCGCCGTCGAAAGCCCTTCGCCCTGGACGATAGTCAGCGAACGGCTCAACAGCTGTTCCGCATCCGGGGCGACGCCTTCGCCGATAAAGGAAATGGTCGAGTCGCCGTGGCTGATCAAGCCGTTGAAGGAAAGCCGGGGCGCGAGCGCTCTGACCTGGGGCTGCTCTTCGATCAGCCGAAATCGATCCGGATTGTCCTTGAGGATGTACGCGAACGGATCTGCGGTTCCGTTCTCCAGGTAGCCCGATTTATAGATCCGGACCTGCCCCAGTTGCGAGTGGATCGTCGATTCCCGGCCGAACCACAGGTTCCACTCGATGAAACCGCTGGCCAGGATCAGCGACGCTATGCCGCACGCCACGGCCAAGAGCGCTACGAGCGAGCGCCTGCGCTGGCGGATGACATTTTTCAGGGCAAGGACGGTGATCGGCATCATGGTCGTGGCTCGGCCGCCCGTTGCGTCAGCGCGTAGTTTACCCTGCGGAAGCTAAACGCTGAAAACGAGCCCCGCAGCGCTGCCTCTCGACCTGTTGGCGATGCGCGCGCGCCTCGCGTGTGCACCAAAGAAAAAGCCCGTACGGCGATCGCCGTACGGGCTCTGTAGGGTTGCTGCGGTTATTAGGTCAGGCTTGAATCACGCAGCCTTGTTCCTGCGAATCGCTCCCAGTGCCAGTGCGCCCAGTCCGAGAAGCAGCAGTGTGCCCGGCTCCGGAATCCGCGCGCCGATGATCGGATCGTCGCTGCACACCTGCCAACCGTTATTGGCGGCGCAGGTTTGCGAATTGGCCAGGACAAAGTTGCTGCGCAGGAAAAGATCGGCATCCGGGAAGTTTTTGAAATGAAATCCGTTGGTGTCGAAGAAGGCAGCATTCGCGCCTCCGGTCACGCTCAGATACCCGAAGCCGGCGTTGACGTTCGTCGTGGCAAAAACCGCCTGCAGGGTGGCATCGCCGGTCGGACCGACCGAATCGTTAACCCCGGGGACGAAGTTCGCGGTTAGCCAGGGGTTAGCCAAACACGTGGCGCTGCCGCCGCAGAGCTGATTCAGGTAGTCCTTGGTGTTCGGATTGGTACCCGGGCTGTACGTCCCATTGGGGACATCGAAAAGCGCCAGATTACCGAGGTGGAAGCTGATGCCCGTCGGCGTGCCCGTCTGATCCGGCCCCGAGATCAAACCTTCAAAATAACCCACCAATTGCGTGCCATCGGTGCCGCCGTTTCCATTCCAGAACGTCTTGAGGCCATCGGCGCTATTGATTTGCGTGATGTTGAAAAGGCCAAAGAGCTCCTGGCCGACCGTCACGATCTGAATCTCCCGATCGATGAACTTGATCGAGAAGTTGCTGCCCGGCGGAATGTAATTGATCGGATCGGAATACGCCGCGCCCGCGAACCCGATCGCACCCGCCGCAACAGCCACTGCCAGCGTTCCGCGGCCTATCGATTTTGCCTGGTCAAGAAAACCCTTCATGCTTCGCTCCTTCAGAAATGTCCGATGGCCGCACGACAACGGATATGTGCTTTCCGCGCGCAACTGGCCTTTCGCGAGGTTTTATGCAGGAGGCGTGCCAGACAAAAAACAGACTATTGAATCAGTACCTTGTCGATTGCAACCGATGGCCGAGCCCTGAAGGGACGTGTTCGCTGTAAAGCGGGCCGACACTAACCGAGCCAGCCTCAGGCGGACCGAGCCGGATCCGCCCCCCTGCCGGCTAGCACGGGACACAGCAGCGCCAATCGTGGGGCTGCAAGCAAGTAAAGAGATTCGACACCTACCGACCGGCATGCTTCGCGCTATTCCGAGCGGCGGCTCGTCGCGACGTCACCCCCAGCTGTCGCCGGGCCACCGCAATCGCGATGCGCTGCCACGGGCTGCGGTTCCCCCATGGACGCCAGACCCGCTTGAGCCTGCCGCGGTAGGCGTCAAACTGCAGCGAGACGGGCGCGGCGTACACCTTGCCGCGACCAAGCATGATTTTCAGGGCCTCCGTCGCAGCGATTCCGGCGCAAAGCTGACACGCCATCACCGTCGAAGGGCCCTTGTGCGCCGACAGGTCGACGACTCGCCGATCGGCGAGATATCCACGCTGCAGCATCGCCGGCGACAAACCGACAAGGAAGCGAACCGCCTGATCCTCCTCCGATAAGCCATCGAGCCGGAAATACTCCTCGAAGGTCATTCGGCCGGGCAGGAAGTTCAGCAAGGCCGCGCCCATCCCCAGCGGCGCTGCGGTTATCGCTGGTACGGCCTTGCGGGCGCATGCGGCGAATGTCGCCCGGCGCGCCTCGAACGCGAAAAAGTCGAGACCATCCACGTAGAGATCGACGTCCGCAAGGAACTCGTCGAGATTTCCCTCGGATACCCCCTCGGGAAAGATCCGGATATCGAGCTCCGGATTGATGTCCTTCGCCATCTCGGCCAGCACCTTGGTCTTCGGGCGCCCGAGCGTGCTGGCCAGCGCTCCCGCCTGGCGATTGAAGTTCGCGATCTCGAACGTGTCGAAATCCGCGATGTTAAAGGCGCCGACGCCCAAACGCGCCAACGCAAGGAGATGGGAACCCCCGACGCCACCGAGTCCTGCCACCGCCACCCGTTTTCCACGCAGAGTCGCCTGTTCAGCGGCGGTCACCCACCCGATATTGCGTGCAAAGGCCTGCTCGTATGAAAAGGCTCTGGGCGTGATTTCAGGCACCCTTTCCAATTCGCGTGCCGTCGATTCGTATCTAGAAATCGTAGCGAAGCTCCGCGTAGACTCGGTCGCGATCATTGTACCGTCCGAAGTAACCGTCCGCGGGGCCGCTGAAGATGTCGACGCCGAAGCCCACGGTGGTGTTCTTGGCCGCCGACCAGTTGAGCCTCGGGCGAACGAGGCTCCCGGCGTGTCGGAAATTCTGGATCCACAAGATTTGTGGTTCGAGCGTGCTGGTGAGCTTGGTCGAAACGAAGATGCTCGCGCCAAAGCCGTCGTTTCTGACCGCCAGCTTATCGCCGTCGCCGCCGAAGAACACGCGCTGAAATCCCTGCACGTTGAGCCGCGTGTCCGCGCTCAAGGCGAATTCGGCGCTGAGGATGTAGTCGAGTGTCGAGCGCTTGATCACGCTGTCGGGCGCGGTGAGGTCCGCCAGAGTGTATCCCTGGCCACGCGCATACACCGTCTCGCCTCGCAGGACGAAGTCGCCGAAGTCCTTGCTGACCGTCCCGCCGAGTTGCCAAATGCGGTCGTAGCGGGGCTGGTACGCGAACGGCTCGCCTACGACGCTCGACGGAAGCCGATAGAACGTCGGCTGGGTGCTGAAGCTGCGATAGAAGAATGCGGCGACATCCCAGCCCGCTGCGAGCGTATTGGCGCGAACCCCGAAGTTGGAGTTGCCGAGGTTGCGATCGGGCCGCTGTGGATCCTGAAAGAGAGAGGCGATGTCGGCAGGCGTCGGCGAAGGCAGCGGCGCAGGATAGAAATCGGACCCCGGCTTGCCGATCCGGTCAAACGTAGGCACCGGTATCCAGATGAATTCGACGTGCGAATCGCCGGAAAAATACTCGGCCCGTCCGGCCCACTGCGGGATCCGAATCAGGTCGAAGCTTGGCAGGAGAAACTCCCGCATGTCGCGCGCTGAAACGACGTCGGCGAAAAAGAGTCCGACCACTTCGCCCCAAACGATATTTTGTGCGCCGACGCGGAAATTCCAGTCACCGGCGGAGAAGTCGAGATAGTTCTCGCCCCATATCGCGCTGAAACGCTGATTTCGTTTGACGGAGTCGAGATAGAAATCGGAAGAAAGATAGACCGGGTCCGCGTCGATCCGGCCGCCAAGCTTCCATTTCACCTCGTCGGCCAGCGTGCCCTGCGCCGTCAGTTGCAGTCGACCGACTGCCCGCGACCAATGCGCGGGTGTCGCGTATGTGCCAGCGACCAACCCGTCGAAAAATCCGCCGAATTTGAAAGTTGGCGCGTCCAACGCCGAAGCCGGTTTCTCGGTAGCGCTCGCCGGGGGAAGCTGCGCTTCCGCCGGGTTCTGCCCCCAGCCGATCACGGCGACGGCAAGGATCAATCCCAATCGGGTTGTCAGGCGCGTGACGGAGATCATTTCTTGACTGCCTCGCTCAGTTCGAGCCTGGGCCCTGTTGATCGGCGCGATTCCCTCACCACTACCCAGCTCGACGCGGTCTTCATGCCGAGAGTCCGAATGCGCCCGTCTTCGATCCGCACCAGGCGATCAGCCCTGGCGATGACCTTCTTGTCGTGCGTTGAAAAGACAAAAGTCGTGCCATGAGACCGATTGATTCTTTTCATCAATCCCAGGATCTCTTCGCCGGTCCGATGATCGAGGTTGGCCGTGGGTTCGTCAGCAAGGATAATCTTCGGATGCGTGGCCAGTGCACGCGCAATGGCGACACGCTGGCGCTGCCCGCCGCTGAGCTGATTCGGGCGATGTCTCGCATACTTCGAAAGCTCGACGATATTGAGAAACTTGGCCACACGCCTTTGTCGCTCCCTTCGATCGAGCTCTTTGAACTGGAGCAGCGGATACTCGACGTTCTCTTCGGCAGAAAGTACTGGAAACAGATTGAAAGTCTGGAAGATAAACCCGATCGTGCGTGCGCGCAGATCGGCCAATTGATCCGGCGTGCTGTCGCTGGTGTCGCGATCGATGATCAGCACCCTGCCGCTTGTCGGTACATCGATGCAGCCCATCAGGTTGAGGAGCGTGGATTTGCCACTTCCGGATGGGCCGGCGATTGCCAGGAACACTCCCTCCTCGATGGTCAACGAAACCTCGCTGAGCGCCGAGACGAGTTGATCCCCAAGCCGATACTGCTTGGAAACGTTTTCGACGCGGATCAGGCTCATCGCAATTTGTGTTGGACATTCGCTATACTGGAAAAACACTCCATTTTAGAGCTTATAGGCTTTTGACTTCTCGCGCAAAAGGACGACATGCGTAGGGCAGTTTTTCTCTTCGCGGCCGGGTTGACCTGCGCGCTGCCGGTCGGTGCGCCCCTGGAAGCTCAGGATATTCAAGGTTCGGACGAAGACGCCCTGGCGAAGTCGATCCTGGAAAAGGCCGACCAGGTGCGCTTCCCGGCCCAAGGATTCGAAGTCCTGATCACGATCGCCACAAACACGTCGGATGGATCGGCGGAGTCAAGAAAATACCGGGTCCTGTCCAAGGGTAACGAGAATACGATCGTCATGACCACCGAGCCGGCGTCGGAGCGTGGCCAGGTGATGTTGATGAAGGGTCGCGATCTGTGGATTTTCTTGCCGACGATATCGCAACCGGTTCGGCTTGGTCTGTCGCAGAGACTTACCGGTCAGGTTGCGAACGGAGACTTGGCAAGAGCAAATTTTGCCGGTGATTATCGACCGAAGCTTCTCAGAACGGAGAAAATCGACGGCGAAGCCGTGTATGTGCTGGAGTTGAGCGCCATCGACCGCGGCGTGACCTATCATCGCGTTCTCTACTGGGTTCGGCAATCGAACTATTGGCCCCAGAAGGCCGAGTTCTACTCCTTGTCCGATCGCCTTCTCAAGACCTGCATTTACGAAGACTTTCGCCCTCTCGGTGGGCGTCCGCGCCCGACGCGCCTGGTCATGCGGGACGCGCTCAAGAGCGGCGAGGAGTCCGTTCTGGACTATGCCGACATGCGCTTGCGAGATCTGCCCGACAAGATGTTCACCAAGGACTATCTGAAACGCATCGAGTGAACCTTGAAAGAATCGATACGCAAGATCGTCAAGAAACTCCGCCGGGACAAGGGGAGCGCATCGCCTGCGGCGGGCAAGACCAGCTCGTCGCCTGCGGCGCGCGAGGCTGGCGCCCTGCCGGCGCCACGCAAGACCGGCGCGATGCCCGCCCACAGCAAGAAAAGGAGCGCTAGAAAGCCGCATCCGAAGGCGCGGCCCACCGACGTCACCGGCCAGACCGTATTCGATGATCGTCCGCTGCGCTTCCGCAGCTTGACGCTGACCGAAGCGGACGTCCCGGCGCTCGAAGATGCGTCGACGATCGAAGGTGCGTTCAAGATCCGGGTCGCCAAACGCACCGGCGCACGGCGCGATGCCTGGTCGCTGGTCGAGCGCCGCTATACCGGCCGTGGCTACACGATCCCCGGACGCAAGCCCAAGACCAACGTCTTTACGTTCATCGCCTATGACGAAGGCCAGATCGTCGGCACCGTGGGTCTGGGTGTGGACACGGGCAAGGGCTTGTCGGCCGACCAGCTCTACCGGCCGGAGATCGATGCGCTCCGCGCGAAGGGCTGGCGGATCTGCGAGTTTACGCGACTGGCCGTTGACCGCACGGCGGCGAGCAAGCCGGTCCTGGCCGGGCTATTTCAAACGGCATACCTGTACGCCGCGGTGATTCGCGGCTACACCCACGCAGTGATCGAGGTTAACCCGCGCCACGTCGTGTTTTATGGCAGCGCGCTCAAGTTCGATCCCATCGGCCCCGAGCGGATGAACCGGCGCGTCAACGCGCCCGCGGTGCTGCTGTGTGCATCGTTCGCGGCGATCGCGGACGGGCTCGCCAAGTACGGCGGCAAACCGCCGGCGCCCGGCACGCGTCGGACCTTGTTCCACTATGGATTTCCGCCCGCGGAGGAACAAGGTGTGCTGAAGCGTTTGCGCGAGCTCGTCGCCCCACGCTGATTGCCGTCCGGTCGACGTGCATAGCAAGGTCCGGAGCGTACAGCGCGCCGACAAGCCTGACTTTTTGAGTTCGATTGTGCACGGCAAGTCGCTGTATTCGACCGAAGTTGCCGCCGGCTGTCTCCGCTTGTCCTACAATGCTTTCATCCATCCGCCGATGGGCAGCCTGGGCACGGCGGGCGAAAATCGCTGCGCTACATGCGGCCTAACGAAAATTCTCGCATGCCAACGACAAGGGCCGATCATCGGCCGAGAGGCCCAATGAGCAGCGCGCGGCACGCTTGGCGCCATTCGCTCGGCCTGGTCGCGGTCGCCGCGCTGCTGCTGGCTGGATGCGCGACGCTGCCGCCGGGGTCCGACTATCCGAGAGCGGCGTCCAGCGCGCTTGCCCATCCGGAGCAAACGCGCCTCGGGCGCCAGTTCGCGGGCGCGTCGGCAGCGCATGCCGGGCTGTCCGCATTTCGTCTGCTTCCGGTCGGCATCGACAGTTTCCTGCTGCGGATGGAAATGGCGCAGCAGGCCGAGCGCACGCTCGATGTGCAGTACTTCGTCGTCGAAAACGACGACACCGGCAAGCTGATCCAGGAAGCGCTGTTGCAGGCCGCCGATCGCGGCGTGCGCGTGCGCGTACTGCTCGACGACGAGGGGTCCCGCGGACGCACGGCCAAGCTGACCCCGCTGGCGGCTCACCCCAACGTCGAGCTGCGCGTGTTCAACCCGGCGGCGTATCGAGGCCCGGTCGAGTTCCTCCACGACGTCGAGCTGGTGGGTGATGGAGTCCGGATGAATCGCCGGATGCATAACAAGCTGTTCGTCGTCGATAACGAAATAGGCATCATCGGCGGCCGCAATATCGGCGATGCCTACTTTCAGGAAGGGCGCGACCTGGATTTCGGCGACTATGACGTCATCGCCGCCGGCGGCGTGGTCAAGGACATGTCGGCGAGCTTCGATGACTTCTGGAACAGTCCGCTGGCTATTCCGATCGAGGCGCTGTTCGGCGGCAAGGCGTCCGAGCAGGCGCTGGCCGATTATCGCGATGCGCTGGCGCGGCACCACACCGCCATGAACGACAAGGATTACATGCGCAGGCTGGCCGGCGGCGAACCGCTGCGCCCGCTGCTTGCCGCTAACGCGCCCTGGGTGTGGGCGCGTGCCGAAGTCGTCTATGACAGCCCGCAAAAAAACAAGGTCGAAGACGGCGACGAGCCGGGACGGCTGCTGCGACACCGGCTGGCCAAGAGGGTCGAAGCCGCGCGCTCCGAGCTGCTCATCGTGTCTCCCTACCTGGTGCCCGGGGATGCCGGCGTGAAGTTCCTGGCAAAGCTGCGCGAGCGCGGCCTGCAGGTGCGCATACTCACCAATTCGCTAGCGTCGACCGATATGCCGGTCGTCCACTCCGCCTATCAGAAGTACCGGATCCCGTTGCTCGAAAGCGGCGTCGAGCTCTACGAAGTCCGGCCGATACTCGGGCAGCCCGTGGTCCGGGGCGACGCGCTGAAATCGCCGAGCGCCGGGCAGTTCGCCCTGCACGCCAAGGTGTTCGTGTTCGACCGGCAGCGCGTCTTTGTCGGATCGATGAATCTCGATCAGCGCTCGCTGCACGTCAACACTGAGGTGGGCGTGATCATCGAAAGTCCCGATCTGTCCCGTCAGGTCGCCGCACGCTTCGAGGCGATCGCCCGGCCGGCCAACAGCTACGTGCTCGCGCTGGACGGAACGAACGTCGCGGGAGGCCGGGCATTGGTCTGGCGCACGCTGGAAGACGGCAAGCCGGTCGAATACCGCGAGGAGCCCGCGGCCTCGATCTGGCGCCGGGCGAAGGTCGACATGTTGTCGATGCTCCCGCTGGACGAGCTGCTGTGAACGGACGCCTCCCGATCGTTTCGAGAATGACCGCTCCCGCATCGGGCGTGAAGCGGGCCTGCACGGGGCTGGTCGCGTGCTGGATGGCGGCGCTCGCCGTTTCGGCCTGGGCCGCCGCAGTCGACGAGGACATCATCGTCCACGCCAAGAAGGAGGGCGCCGAAATCGTCGTCGAAGTCGATTGTCCGGTGCGCGCTCCGGTCCTGACGGTCTGGGACGTGCTGACCGACTACGACAACATGAGCAGCTTCATCTCGAATCTTCAGTACAGCAGCATCCAGGGACGAGTCGACAATGTGCTCAAAGTGCGGCAATACGGAAAGGCCACGCGGGGTCCGTTGACCATTACTTTCGACAACGTGCGCGAAGTCGAGCTGCGACCCTTCACCGAAGTCCGCTCGCGCCTGATCAGCGGCGATCTCAAGGCGTCGGCGTTCACGACGCGGCTGGTCGACGTCGATGGGCTCGTCCATATCATCAACAGCGGGCGCTACACGCCGAAAATTTGGGTTCCTCCGCTGATCGGCCCCGCGCTGATCGAGGCGGAGACGAAAAAGCAGTTCGGAGAAATCAGGACGGAAATCCTCCGGCGCAGCGAACGCCGCGAGGCCGGGCTTGCGCCGCGCTAGGGGACCTGCCGCGATCCCGCGGCGGCGGACCGCGTTGAAATGATCGGGCGCGCATGGACTTCCTGATAACGGTTTGGCAGTTCATCGGCAATCTCGACAACGAGCTCGCCCTGCTGCTGCTCAACTATGGCGGATGGATCTATCTGATCCTGTTCCTGATCATCTTCTGCGAGACGGGACTCGTCGTCGCCCCGTTCCTGCCGGGCGACTCGTTGCTGTTCGCTTCCGGCGCGCTCTGGGCGGCCGCCGACATGCCTGTCGAGCTGCTCGCGCTGACGCTGATCACCGCATCGTTTTGCGGCGACAACTGCAATTACTGGATCGGCCGCCTGTTCGGAAGCCGGATAGCCAAAAAAGCGCATTCACGATTCCTGAACCGGCGAGCCCTCGAGCGAACGCACGAGTTCTATGCGCGCCATGGCGGCAAGACGATCATCCTCGCGCGATTCGTTCCGATCGTGCGCACATTTGCCCCGTTTGTTGCAGGCATCGGGCACATGGACTACCGCCGCTTCCTGTTGTTCAGCGTCGCCGGGGCGGTGCTATGGGTCGGCGTGCTGGTGTCCGGCGGCTACCTGTTCGGCAAGCTGCCGATGGTGCAGGACAATTTCGCGCTGGTGGTCGTCGCGATCATCGTGTTTTCCCTGGTCCCCGTCGCGGTCGAATACATGCGCGCGCGGCTGCGGCGCTAGCGGCGCGACAGCCCCCATCACCGCGCCTCTGGCCGCTCGCGTTCGCCCGGCGAGCGCTTAGTGCGCTATGCTGTACCGCTACCCGCCACCGGAGCTCGCGTGAAAGTGCCGATCTGCCTTGCCTTGATTGCGCTGCTGAGTGCCTGCATTCCCATCGGCATCCGCGGCACGTCGATCAGCGATGCCGGCATCCAGCGTCCGGTCGCCGCCTCGCCCTCCGGCAGCACCTCACCGAACGTGCGCGCCCCTCTGCCGGCGGATCCGCAGCGCGCCTGAATACCGGCGAATCCGGCCGCGCCGCGTCGCCGCGCTAGCGCCTGCCTCCGGGCATCGATTGCTGGGCGCTTCGCGCGAAGTCGCCCATCAGGCGCTGCATCGACGAGAACGCCGTGCCGCCCGAAGACATCACGCCCTGCATCGCGTTGATCAGGTTCTGCGCCTGCTTGAGATCCGGCATCATCGCCATCATCGCCTTGGCCTCCTTGGCGCCGGGCACGCCGCTCATCTGCTCCTCCATCAGCGCGAACAGCCGCTTCTGCATCTCCACGATCATCTCGAACATCTGACCCCAGTAGTGCATCGCTTTCTCGACCGCCTCCTGCGTCACGCTCTGCCCGGCGGCGACCAGCGCCTGCGGGTCGCCCGCCTCGGCGGCGTGGCGCGCCGCTTTTTTCTGCATCGAGCGCGCCTGCTCCTCTCCCTCGAACTGCAACCGGCGCAGCTTGGCGGTGCTCTCGATCGCGGCGTTGATGACGTCGAGCGCGATTTTCGCGTTGGCGCGATAAAGCTCGAACGCCTGCTCCGGCGTCATCAGCTTGGCCATTTTCGACAAGTCGCCGAACGCGCCGGCGTGCGGCGGATCGAACGGCGACGTCTTCTTCGCCGCCGTCTTCGCTCGCGGCTTGCGGGTCTTGCTTCCGGCCGTCGTGGTCCGGCGTGCAGTTTTCGACTTAGTGGCCATGATGGAAGCTCCTCGAGGCTGAATGGGAAAGCGACGCAAGATCGCCTTGCGCCGCAGACGTTCCGGTGCCAGATGATGCGTGGCTATTGCACGCCTTCGAGCCGCCCCAGTCAACCCGAAAGCGAAGCACGTTCCCGGCAACGCACTAGCGCAGGTTAGAATCGCCGTTCCGCTCATGGTTCCGGTGCACAAGCTGCAAGCGAGGGCCGCGGCCCAGCCTCGTGGGGCGCCGCGCGCCCCGCCATTGTGGAACGAGCTCGTCGATCCCGACGTGCGAGCGCTGGCCGCGCTGATCGCATCGCCGCTGCTGATCGCCGAGCACGCGGCGCCTATCGCGACCTTGACCGACGCCTGGCGCATCGAATCGCTGCGCCTGCACCACCGCTGGCTGCTCGACCTGGACGCGGCGCCGCAGCGCCTGCGCGAACACCTGGCGGCTTCCAACGCGCGGCAACTCGGCCGTTATGCCGAGGCGCTGTGGCGCTTCTGGTTCGCGCATCTGCCCGGAGCGCGACTGCACGCCGCCGGCTTGCCGGTCAAGGACGCGCTGGCGGTTCGCGGGGAGTTCGACTTCATCGTATCGTTGCCGGGGCTCTCGGAAGTTCAGCACCTGGAGATGGCGTACAAGTTCTATCTCTACTATCCGCCGGGCGACGACTTCTCGCGCCTGTTCGGACCCAACGCGACCGACCGTCTCGACCGTAAATGGCAGCACATGCTCGACGTGCAACTGCCGCTGTCGCAGACTGCGCTCGGCCGCGCGGCGCTGCCGCAGGACGTCGGTTGCGTGGTCCCGCGGGCTTGTCTGCAGGGTTGGCTGTTCTACCCGCTGGCCGCAGGATCGGCGGCGCCGATCGCCGGTGTGTCGCCGGCCCATTGGCGCGGCTGGTGGTGCCGGAGCGACGACTGGCGCAGCCCGGGCGCGCCATGGACAGCGCTGGCCGAGGCGTGGACCTTGCTGCCGCGACGCGCGTGGATCGCGCCGGCCGCGATCGATGATCTGGATGCCATGCTCTCGCCTGAGGCTTGCCGGGCACGGATCGATGCACACTTCGCGGCTTCGTCGCAAGCGCAACTGGTCGCCGGCCTGGAACGCGCCTCGGACGGCATCTGGCGGGAGACGGTCCGCATATTCGTCGTGGCGCCGCACTGGCCGCGGGGCAGCGCCGCGGCCTGACGCCGGCGCCATCGATCGGGGAGCGTATGCACTGCTTTGCACTCTGGGTGGAATTCGACTTGCGGCCAGGCCATCTGGCTGCGTTTCTCGAGGCCGCACGGCTCGATGCCGAAGGATCGGTCGGCAACGAACCCGGATGCCGGCGCTTCGACATCCTGCAGGATCCTGTCGTGCCCGACCGCGTGTGCTTCTACGAGGTGTACGACGACGAAGCGGCGTTCCTGCGCCATCGCGACATGCCGCATTTCAAGACTTATTTCGCGGCGACGGAGCCGATGATCGCGGCCAAGCGCGTCACCAAGCTGCAGGTCGTGGAGCGCGGAAAGGCTAGCCCGCGCCGGCCTTAGCCGTTCAGTTGCTGCAGCGCCTGGTCGATGCGATCGACGGCGACGATCGTTATGCCGTCGATCGCCTGCCGCGGCTTGTTTGCGGCCGGGATCACCGCGCGGCTGAAGCCGAGCTTCGCCGCCTCGCGCAAGCGCTCCTGTCCGCGCTGCACCGGCCGGATTTCCCCCGCCAGACCGACTTCGCCAAACACAAGAGATTTAGCTGCCTAATGGCTTGTTTTTGAACGATGAATATATGGCCATGAGCACCGCAAGATCGGCTGCGGGCTCGCCGATGCGAACCCCGCCGACGGCGTTGACGAACACGTCGAACAGCCCCGTCTCGACGCCGCCGTGGCGATGCAGTACCGCGAGCAGCAGCGCCAGCCGCTGCGGGTCCAGGCCGACGGCCAGACGCCGCGCCAGTCCGCCTTGCACCGGGTCGACCAGCGCCTGCACTTCGACCAGCAATGGCCGCGAGCCCTCGATCGTCGCCAGCACGCAGCTGCCGGCGACGGCTTCCGCATGCTGCGACAGGAACAGCGCCGAAGGGTTCGCCACGCCCTTCAAGCCGCGCTCGGTCATCGCGAACACGCCGAGCTCGTTCGCGGCGCCGAAGCGGTTCTTGATCGCGCGCACCAGGCGAAAGCTCGAATGCGTGTCGCCTTCGAAATACAGCACGGTGTCGACGATATGCTCGAGCACGCGCGGTCCGGCGATCGCGCCCTCCTTGGTCACGTGTCCGACCAGGATGATGGTGATGGCGTTCTGCTTGGCGAGCCGGGTCAGCTGCGCCGCGCACTCGCGCACCTGGGCGACGCTGCCGGGCGCGGACTCCAGCGCTTCGGTGTAGACGGTCTGGATCGAATCGATGACGACCACACCGGGCTGCAGCGTCCGGATCGCGCCGACGATCGCCTGGAGCTGCACCTCGGCCAGCAGCTCGACGGTCGCGTTGACCAGCCCCAGGCGCTGCGCGCGAAGCGCCACCTGCTCGACCGATTCCTCGCCGGTGACGTAAAGCGCGCGACCGAGCTTGCCGGAACTGCCGAGCGCGGCCATCGCCTGCAGCAGCAAGGTCGACTTGCCGATGCCGGGATCGCCGCCGAGCAGCACGACGCCGCCGGAGACCAGTCCGCCGCCCAGGACGCGATCGAATTCCTCGATCCCCGTCGGCGTGCGCGCGTTGTCCTGGGTTTCGACGCTGGCCAGCGTCCGCACGGCGCTCGGCGCGCCCGCCAGCGCCTGGAATCGCGACGACGGCGTCGCGGCGATCGTCTCGACCAGCGTGTTCCAGACGCCGCAATTCGGGCACTGACCCTGCCACTTGCTGCTTGTGCCCCCGCACTCGGTGCAGACGTACGCGGTCTTGGTCTTGGCCATCAGGTGCGTCGCGGCATGTCAGCCGAGCTCGTCCGGATGCACGACGGCGGTGCCGAGCTTGCCGACGACGATGCCGGCCGCCTGGTTGGCGATGCGCACTGCGCTGCCGATATCGGCGTGCGCGCCGAGCAGGGTGCCGAGGGTCGCGATCACCGTGTCGCCGGCGCCGGAGACGTCGAAGACCTCGCGCGCCTGCGCCGGAATGTGCTGCGCGCCGGCATCGGTGTAGAGCGACATGCCCTCTTCGGAGCGCGTGACCAGCAGCGCATCGAGCGTCGAGCTCGGCGCGCAGCGTCTGCGCCTTGTCGCGCGAGCTCGGCCTCGTCGCGCCAGCGGCCCGACGACCTCGCGGAACTCGGCGCGGTTGGGCGTCAGCATCGTCGCGCCGCGATAGCGCAGGTAAGTCGTCGCCCTTCGGGTCGACCAGCACCGGTTTGCCGGCGCGCCCGGGCGAGCGCGATCATGCGCGCGATCTGCGCGAGCCCGCCCTTGCCGTAATCGGAAAGCACGACGACGTCGAAACCGGCCAGCGTGCGCTCGTAGTCGGCGAGCTTCGCGGCCAGCGCCTCGTGGCGACGGCGCGCGTCTCGAAGTCGATGCGCAGCAGCTGCTGCTGGCGGCCGATCACGCGCAGCTTGACCGTCGTCGGCAGCGCGCGGATCGCGATGCAGCGACGTGTGCACGCTTCTCGCCGCCAAGCAGCCGCTCGAGCGCATGCGCCCGGCTCGTCGTCGCCGACGACGCTGAGCAGCGTCACCTGCGCGCCCAGCGCCGCGGCGTTGCGCGCGACGTTGGCCGCGCCGCCGGGACGCTCCTCGCTGCGCGCGATCTTGACGACCGGCACCGGCGCCTCGGGCGAAATGCGCTCGACGTCGCCGAACCAGTAGCGGTCGAGCATCACGTCGCCGACGACCAGCACGCGCGCGCGACGAACGGCATCGCGGAAATCGCTGAAGCGTCGCGCGCTCGCAGGCATCAGGGCTGGCTCATTCGGATGACGGGCCTAGCTGCGGCCGATCCCGAAGTACTCGAGGCCCGCGGCGCGCACCAGCGCCGGGTCGTACAGATTGCGGCCGTCGAAGAGCAGAGGCTGCTTGCAGCTGCCGCCTGATCTCGGCGAAGTCGGGGCTGCGGAACTCCTTCCACTCGGTGACGATCACCAGCGCGTCGGCGCCGGCGACGGCGGCCATCGGCGAGCTGGCGAACGACAAGCCCGGGCGTCTCGCCGAACACGCGCCTGCGCCTCGTCCATCGCGACCGGATCGTAGGCAGCAACGGACGCGCCGCGCGCGAGCAAGCCCGGCGATGATCGCGCGCGACGGCGCTTCGCGCATGTCGTCGGTGTTGGGCTTGAACGCGAGTCCCCAGAGCGCGAACGTCTTGCCGGCGAGATCCTCGCCGAGGCGCGCGACGATCTTGTCGACCAGCCGCGTCTTCTGCGCCTCGTTGACCGCTTCGACCGCGGCGAGGATGCGCAGCGGGCAGCCCGTGCTCGCGCGCCGGTGTGCTGCAGCGCCTTCACGTCCTTGGGGAAGCACGAGCCGCCGTAGCCGGCGCCCGGATAGAGGAAGTGATAGCCGATGCGCGGATCCGAGCCGATGCCCTGGCGCACGTGCTCGATGTCGGCGCCGAGCGCGTCGGCGAGATTGGCCAGCTCGTTCATGAACGAGATGCGCGTCGCGAGCATCGCGTTGGCCGCGTACTTGGTGAGCTCGGCCGAGCGCATGTCCATGACCAGCAGCCGCTCGTGATTGCGCTGGAACGGCGCGTAGACGCGCGCGCAGCAAGGCGATCGCGCGCTCGTCGTCGGCGCCGATCACGATGCGGTCGGGCCGCATGAAGTCCTCGACCGCCGCGCCTTCCTTCAGGAACTCCGGGTTCGACACGACCGCAGAACGGCAGCGCGACGCCGCGCGCGGCCAGCTCGGCCGCGATCGTCTCGCGCACCCGGTCCGCGGTGCCGACGGGCACGGTCGACTTGTCGACGATCGACCTTGTAGTCGGTCATGTGCCGGCCGATGTTGCGCGCGGCGGCGAGCACGTACTGCAGGTCGGCCGAGCCGTCCTCGTCGGGCGGCGTGCCGACGGCGATGAACTGCAGCGTGCCGTGCGCGACCGCGGCGTCGACGTCGGTCGTGAAGTGCAGGCGCCCGGCTGCGACGTTGCGCTGGATCATGGCCTGCAGGCCGGGCTCGTGGATCGGGACGCCGCCGCCTTGAGAATGTCGATCTTGCGCGCGTCGACGTCGAGGCAGAGCACGTCGTTGCCGACTTCCGCGAGGCACGTCCCGGTGACGAGCCCGACGTAGCCGGTGCCGATCATCGTGATCTTCAAGCCGCGATTCCCAGCGAGGCGTTGATGTCGCGCAGCGCGCGCACCGGATCGGCGCGCCGCGTGATCGGTCGGCCGATGACGAGGTAGTCGGCGCCCGCCGCGATGGCGGCCTCCGGCGTCATGACGCGCGCCTGGTCGTGCGCCGACGTGCCCGCGGGGCGGATGCCCGGCGTGACCAGCTTGAATGCCGGGCCGCATGCGGCGCGCAGCATCGCGGCCTCCTGCGCCGAGCACACGACGCCGTCGAGGCCGTTCGCCTTGGCGAGCTGGGCGAGTCGCAACGCCTGCGCCTCGGGCGTGCCGCCGACGCCGATCGCGGCCAGATCGCGACGCATCGAGGCTGGTCAGCACGGTGATCGCGATCAACAACGGGCGCGGTCGACGCTCTTCGGCCGCCGTCCGCGCGACGGCGTCGCGCGCGGCGGCGAGCATCGCCGCGCCGCCCGCGGCATGGACGTTGATCATCCAGACGCCCAGACGCGTCGCCGCCGCGCAGGCCTGCGCCACCGTATTCGGAATGTCGTGAAACTTGAGATCGAGGAACACGCGAAAGCCGCGGCGGACGAGCTCGCGCACCAGACCCGCTTCCGCGACGGTGAACAGCTCCTTGCCGACCTTGACCGCGCATAGCGACGGGTCGAGCCGGGCGGCAAGGCCGAAGGCGCTCAACATGTCGGGAAAGTCGAGCGCGACGATGACGCGGGGATCAGCGGCGCTCACCGGTTTTGCATCCTCGATCGCATCCTAGCGCCGACCCGGCGCGTCAGGTCGCAGGCCTTGCCGCGCGCCGGTTCGACGAGGCTCGCATTCACGCAAATCCATCCGGCGTCTCGGTCCGTCGCGGCGAGTACGTTTCCCATTTGCCGCAGCCCGGGCAGCGCCAGTAGTACTGCTTGGCGCGAAAGCCGCATTGCTCGCAACGATACATGCCCAGCCGCTTGATGTGCTGACTGACCAGCGTCTTGACGAGCTCCAGATCGTGGCGCCGCTCCGCGGGCGCTTCCATCAGTTGCGCCTCGAGCAGCTTGTCGAGTCCGAGCAAGCGTCGGATTGCGCGAGAGCTCGTCCTTGATCAGCTGCGTTGCCGCTTCCGCGCCCTCGTGCGCCAGGATCTGGTTGAACAGCGTGGTCAGCAGATCGAGCGACGGATACTGGTCCTCGTAGTTGCGCAGCACCCGAATGCCCTGCGCGACGTCGCCGGTCTGGCGGTACGCGTCGGCCAGCCGGTCGGCGACCAGGCCGAGAAACGCGGGGTTCTGCGACTCGATGCGCTGCCACGCGGCGATCGCCGCGGCATCGTTGCCCTGCTGCGCCTCGAGGTCGCCCAGCAGCATCGTCGCCCGCGTGCAGAGCTTGTATTCGGCCAGCGCCTGGTCGATGAAGCGCCGGGCCTCGTCGGTTTGCGAGCGCAGCAGCGCGCCTTGCGCCAGCTCGCAGTGGTAATGGGCGATTTCCTTGAAGTACGGATGCTTGGCCAGCGTTTCCATGCGCCGGGTGGCGCCGATCGCCTTCGGCCAGTCCTTCTCCTGCTCGTAGATCTGCAGCAGCGAGCCCAGCGACTGGAGCTCGAACGTGCTGCCGTCGAGCTTGGTGAACAGCTCCTCCGCCCGATCGAGCAGGCCGGCGCGATGAAAGTCCTGGGCGAGCTCGAAGACCGCGGTCTCGCGCTTGTCCGGCGGAAGGTCGGGCCGGTCGAGCAGATTCTGGTGCATGCGGATCGCGCGGTCGATCTCGCCCTGCCGGCGGAACAGGTTACCCAGCGCGAAATGCAGATCGATCGTCTGCGGATCGACCTTGACGACCTCGATGAACGACTCGATCGCCTTGTCGGGCTGCTCGTTCAGCAGGAAGTTGAGGCCGCGGAAGTACGACAGCGGCAACGCGCGCGATTCGCGCAGCAGATGCTTGATGTCGATGCGCGCGGCGATCCAGCCCAGCGCGAAGAACAGCAGCGGCAGTGCCAGCAGCCACCAGATCTCGAATTTCGATGGTCGGCACTTCGCTTCAGCCTCCGTCGCGCGGACGTGTCACCGGCGCGCGCCGCTGCTGGTGGCGCAGGCGGTTCAGTTGCCGCTTCAGGCGCACCGAGCGGATCGACCCGGCCAGCAGCCCTGCCGCGACCCCGGCGGCGAACACGATCAGAAGCAGGAAGATCAGCGGCGTCTGCCAACCGACGCCGTCATAGACGTGTAGCGTGACCGGTTCCGCGTTCTGGAGCGCGAAGCAGCAGCAGCGCCTGCGAAGACGACGAGCGCCGACGAGCCAGCGGACGAATCTCATGCTGCGAATCCAATGAAAATGATTTCGCTCCGCGGTCATCATCAACCCTTTTTCATTTCCTTGAAGTCGACGCGCTCGCGCAATTCCTTGCCCGCCTTGAAGTGCGGCACGTGCTTCTCCGGCACCTGCACCCGCTCGCCGGACTTGGGATTGCGGCCGGTGCGCGGCGGCCGGTAGTTGAGCCCGAAGCTGCCGAACCCGCGGATCTCGATGCGCTCGCCCTTGGCCAGGCTTTCGGCCATCGCGTCGAGGATCATCTTCACCGCGAGCTCGGCGTCCTTCGCCACCAGCTGCGGGAACTGCGCCGCCAAGCGGTCGATCAGCTCCGATTTGGTCATCACGTGAGCTCGCCTACCCTTGGTTCTTGTTGTCGAGCTTGGCCTTGAGCAGCGCCCCCAGGTTGGTCGTGCCGGCGGTCGTGCCGGAGTTCTCCGCAGTCATCCTCTGCATCGCCTCGGATTCGTCGGCGCTGTCCTTCGCCTTGATCGACAGGTTGATCGAGCGGTTCTTGCGATCGATGTTGATGATCATCGCGTCGACCGAGTCGCCTTCCTTCAGGTGCGAGCGGATGTCCTCGACGCGGTCGCGCGCGACTTCGGATGCGCGCAGATAGCCTTCGACGTCGCCGTCGAGCGCGATCACCGCGCCCTTGCGCGTCGAGCGACTTCACCGTGCCGTTGACGACGCTGCCCTTGTCGTGCGTCGCGACGTAGTTGGAGAACGGGTCGCCGTCGAGCTGCTTGATGCCGAGCGAGATGCGCTCGCGCTCGACGTCGATCGCACAGCACCACGGCCTCGACTTCCTGGCCCTTCTTGTAGTCGCGCACGGCCGCCTCGCCGGCGCAGCGTCCAGGACAGGTCGGACAGGTGCACCAGGCCGTCGATGCCGCCGGGCAGGCCGATGAACACGCCGAAGTCGGTGATCGACTTGATCAGTCCCTTGACCTTGTCGCCCTTCTTGTGGTTCATCGAGAACTCTTCCCACGGATTCGGCATGCACTGCTTCATGCCGAGCGAGATGCGGCGGCGCTCTTCGTCGATCTCGAGGATCATCACCTCGACTTCGTCGCCGAGCTGCACGACCTTGGTCGGATGGATGTTCTTGTTGGTCCAGTCCATCTCGGAGACGTGCACCAGGCCTTCGATGCCCTGCTCGATCTCGACGAACGCGCCGTAGTCGGTGAGGTTGGTCACCTTGCCGAACAGGCGCGTGCCGGGCGGGTAGCGGCGCGACAGGCCGACCCACGGGTCTTCGCCGAGCTGCTTCATGCCCAGCGAAACGCGATTCTTCTCCTGGTCGAACTTGAGGACCTTGGCGGTGACTTCGTCGCCGACGGCGAGCACTTCCGACGGATGCTTGACGCGGCGCCACGCGAGGTCGGTGATGTGCAGCAGGCCGTCGATGCCGCCCAGATCGACGAACGCGCCGTAGTCGGTGATGTTCTTGACGATGCCCTTGACGATCGCGCCTTCCTGCAGCGTCTTCAGCAGCTCCTCGCGCTCGGCGCCGAGGCTCGCTTCGAGCACCGCGCGGCGCGAGACGACGACGTTGTTGCGCTTGCGGTCGAGCTTGATGACCTTGAACTCCAGCGCCTTGCCTTCGAACGGCGACGTGTCCTTGACCGGACGGATGTCGACCAGCGAGCCCGGCAGGAACGCGCGGATGCCGTTGACCATGACGGTCAGGCCGCCCTTGACCTTGCCGGTGACGACGCCCGAGACGATCGTGCCCTGCTCCATCGCGGCTTCGAGATCGTGCCAGGCCTTCAGGCGCTTGGCCTTGTCGCGCGACAGGCGGGTCTCGCCGTAGCCGTCTTCGAGGCTCTCGATCGCGACGGTGACGAAGTCGCCGGCCTTGACCTCGACTTCGCCCTTGTCGTTCTTGAATTCTTCGATCGGGATGAAGCTTTCGGACTTGAGTCCCGCGTTGACGACGACGATGTTGTAATCGACGCGCGTGACTTCGGCGGTGATCAGTTCGCCCTGGCGCATTTCCTGCCGTGCGAGCGACTCCTCGAACAGCGCGGCGAAGTTTTCCTGGGCGGGAGCGGAGGGGTTGGTGGTTGCGGTTGTCATCTATCGTGGTGTCCTGTCGTTTCGTCCGTCGCCACGGGCGTGGCTACGGGTCCGTTGATCAAACCGCCAGCCGGACTGCCCTGCTCACGCCCGGATGGCGGACCTTGCTCTCGCCGCGAGGCGCCTTAAGCGCCCTGCCGGCGAATCTGCTGCTGTGCTGCTATCCCTGTTTCGCCGCGCTCACGCACGCCTGGCGGATTCGGCTGCCGTAAGCGCCTGATACTGCTGCAACACAAAGGCGATGGCCGCATCGGCGGCCATGTCGGTCGTATCCAGAACCATCGCGTCGGCCGCGGTCTTGAGCGGCGCCACCGCGCGGGCACTGTCGCGCTCGTCCCGTTCCCGGATATCGCGCAAAAGACCTTCGAATTGTAATCGAGTTTCCTTTGTCGATCAACTGCTTATACCGGCGGCTCGCCCGGGCCTCCGCGCTCGCAGTCAGGTAGATCTTGAGCCTGGCGTCGGGAAACACGACCGTGCCCATGTCGCGGCCGTCGGCCACCAGCCCGGGCGGCGCGCGGAAAGCGCGCTGGCGGGTCAGCAGCGCCGTCCGCACCCGCGGCAGGACGGCGACCTTCGAGGCCATCGCGCTGACCTGCTCGGCGCGTATCGCTTCGGTAACGTCCTGGCCGGACAGGAGAATCCGCCCGTCGCCAAAGCTCAGCGTCGAGCCCGTCGGCAAGCGCGGCGAGCCGCGGCTCGTCATCGAACGACACGTTCTGCTCGCAGCGCCTGCAGCGCCACCAGCCGATAGAGCGAGCCGCTGTCGAGATAGTGGAACCCCAGCGCCGCCGCGACACCCTGCGCGATCGTGCCCTTGCCCGATGCGGCGGGCCCGTCGATCGCGATGACCGGCGCATCGGCGGGGTGCTCGTTCGTGGTCGGATCGCAGACGCTCACGGTCGCTGCGCCAGGCGCTCGAATGCGGCGAAATAGCCGGGAAAGGTCTTGCGCACGCATCGCGGATCGTTGATGCGCACCGGCACGCCGCCGAGCGCGGCGAGCGAAAAGCACATCGCGATGCGATGGTCGTCATAGGTGTCGATCGTGGCGGGCTGCCATTGCGCCGGCGGCGTCACCCGCATCCAGTCGGCGCCCTCGTCGACGGTGGCGCCCAGCTTGCGAAGCTCGCGTGGCCATCGCCGCGATGCGATCGGTTTCCTTGACGCGCCAGCTGCCGATATTGCGCAGCAAGGTCGGCCCCTCGGCGAAGAGCGCGACGATCGCCGCCGTCATCGCTGCGTCGGGAATCGCGTTGAAATCGGCATCGATGCCGCGAAGCTTTGCCTTGCCGCTGACCTCGATCCAATCGTCGCCGCTGCGGACTTCGGCGCCCATCGCCGAGAGCGTGGCGGCAAAGGCGACGTCGCCCTGGATGCTGTGGCGGCCGACGCCCTCGATGCGCACCGGCCCGCCGCCGATCGCCCCGGCAGCCAGAAAATACGATGCCGACGAGGCATCGCCTTCGACCGCCAACGTCCCCGGACTCATGTAATCCGCCCCGGCAGGAACCCGGAACAGATCGCCGCGCTCGCGCGCGACGTCGACGCCGAAGCGGCGCATCAACGACAGCGTCATGTCGACGTAAGGGCGCGAAATCAGCTCACCCTGCACCTCGACCGCCGTCCCGCCGCCGGCGAGCGGCAGTGCCATCAGCAGCGCCGTCACGAACTGGCTGGATACGTTGCCGCGGATCGCGACCTTGCCGCCGGCGCGCACCGCGCCCGGAGCGATCGTCAGCGGCGGGAAGCCGGCGGCGGCCTTGTAGCGAATGTCGGCCCCGAGCGGCACGCAACGCATCGACCAGATCGCCGATCGGCCGCTCGTGCATGCGCGTCGCACCCGACAATTCGTAATCGCCGCGCGACAACGCCAGCGCCGCTGTCAGCGGGCGAAAGGCGGTGCCCGCGTTGCCGAGGAAGAGGCTCGCGCGCCGCACCGGAAACGCGCTGGCAACGCCATGCACGATCGCGGTCTCGCCCGCCGCGTCGTGTTCGATTTGCACGCCCAGCGTGCGCAAAGACTCGCGCATGCGGTCGACATCGTCGGCGTCGAGCAATCCAGTCAGCTCGGTCGTCCCCCGCGCGAGCGCAGCGAGCAGCAGGGTGCGATTCGAAATGCTCTTCGATCCCGGCAGGCGCAAGGTCCCGGACATGCGCGCGATCGGAGCGATGTCGAGAAACTCGGCGGCGCGCTGATCCGAAGCGCTAACCGGCATCGTCGCCTCCGCGCCGGCCGGCAAGCAAGGCCGCTCGCGCCGCGCCCGAGCGCGCGAACAGGCCGCCGAGTGCAGCGCCGTCGGCCCGCGCGAGCATTGCATCGATGCGCTCGAGCTGTTGCCGGTAAGCGGACAGATCGGCGCGCAGCCGCACTGCGTTGGCAATGCATATGTCGCGCCACATGTCCGGATGGCTTTCCGCCAACCGCGTGAAATCGCGCAATCCGGTTCCGGCGACGCGCCAGTAATCGGCGGCGTCGGGACGGTCGGCGAGCTCGCCGATCAGCGCGAAGGCCAACAGGTGCGGCAGGTGGCTGACCGCCGAAAGCAGCGCGTCGTGCCGCTCGGCGGTAAGGAGGGTGACGATCCCGCCGCACTGCATCCACCATTCGCCGACGCGCTCGACGGCGGCCGGATCGGTTTCCGGCAGCGGAGTCAACACGACCTGCCGGCCGCGAAACAGCGATACCGATGCAGCTGCCGCACCCGAGCGTTCGCTGCCGGCGATCGGGTGCGCGGGGACGAAACGCGAAAACGCGGCGCCGAGCGCGGCACGCGCTGCGGCGATCACGTCCTGCTTGGTGCTGCCGGCATCGCTGATGATCGTCTCGGGCCCCAGATGCGGCGCGATCGCGGCGAACAGCGGCGGCATTTCGCCGACCGGCGTGGCGAGCAGCACCAGAGCCGCATCGGCGAGCTCCGCCGTCCAATCCTCGGCGCGCGTGTATGCCCGGTCGACGATCCCCAGGCGCAGCGCCTGGTCGAGATTGTCGCGGCTGCGGCCGACGCCGACGACGCTGCTGACCTTGCCGGCATTTTTCAGCGCGAGCGCGAAAGAGCCGCCGATCAGCCCGGTGCCGACGACGACGAGCTTGCCGGGCGCGGTCGGAGACACTGCCTATTTGCCGAGCGCGGCGCCGAGCGCCGAAAGAAAGCGGGCGTTTTCTTCCGGCAATCCGACGGTGACTCGGAGCCAGTCGGGCAGGCCGTAGTTGGCCACCGGGCGCACGATGACGCCGGAGCGGAGCAACGCCTCGTAGACCGGCGCGGCGCCTTTTCCGCCGTCGGCGACGCGAACCATCAGGAAGTTTCCGTGCGACGGCAGATACGCGACGCCGAGCGAATCGAGCCCCGTCATCAGCTGAACGAGCCCGTCGCGATTCAGGCGCGCGCTCTCGGCGACATAGTCTTCGTCGGCGAGCGCCGCCAGCGCGGCCGCCTGCGCAATCGAGTTGACGTTGAACGGCTGCCGGACGCGGTTGAGCATGTCGGCGACGCCGGCATCGGCGATGCCGTAGCCGACGCGCAGGCCGGCGAGGCCGTAAGCCTTGGAAAAGGTGCGCGACACGATCAGGTTCGGATGCGTCGCGATCCAGGACGCGCTGTTCGCCTGCTGGTCGGCCTGCAGATATTCGTTGTAGGCCTCGTCCAGCACGACAGCACGTTGGCGCGGAACCGAGGCGACGAACGCCTGCACTTCGGGCGGCGGCAGCCAGGTCCCGGTCGGATTGTTCGGATTCGCGATGAACACGATGCGCGTTTGCGGCGTCAGCGCGGCGCGCATCGCCGCGAGATCGTGCCCCAGATCGCGCGCTCGGCACCTCGATGCCCCGAGCGCCGCGCGCCTGCGTCGCCAGCGGATACACGGCGAATGCATGCTGCGCATAGACGGTGTCGTCGCCGGGTCGCAGGAACGCCTGCGTCGCGAGCTCGAGGATGTCGTTCGAGCCGTTGCCGAGCACGACCTGTTCGATGCCGACGCCGAAGCGCGTCGCCAGCGCCTGCTTGAGCGCGAAGCCGTTGCCGTCGGGATAGCGGGTGACGTCGGCCGCCGCGGCGGCGATCGCCGCGCGCACCTTCGGGCTCGGCCCGCGCGGATTCTCGTTCGAAGCGAGCTTGACGATCCGGCTTTCGACGAGCCCGTATTCGCGCGCGAGCTCCGCGATCGGCTTGCCCGGCACGTAGGGCGCGATGCGGCGCACGTAGTCGGGCGAGAGCGCCGCCATCGCGCTTGCGTCGGTGCTCATCGACTGGCCGCCGCTGTTCAAATTGGCCGGCCGGGTACGAGCCGAGCAGCTTGAGAAACGGTGCGCGCGCGCCGAGCTCGGCCAGCGCCGCAGCCACCGGTGCATCGTCGCGATGGCCTTCGAGGTCGACGAAGAACAGGTACTCCCACAGGCCGGTGCGCGCCGGACGCGATTCGCAGCCGGTTCATGCTGACGCCGTGCCTGGCCAGCGGTTCGAGCAGCGCGTGCACGGCGCCGGGCCGGTTCTGCGCCGACATCACCAGCGACGTTTCGTCGTCGCCCGAGCGCGCCACTGCATGCCGCCCCAGCACCCAGAAGCGCGTCGTGTTGTTCGGCTCGTCCTCGATGTGCGCCGCGAGAACGTCGAGTCGCGTAGATCGCGGCGGCGGTCTCGCCGGCGATCGCAGCGGCGCCGGGCTCGGCCGCCGCGAGCCGTGCCGCTTCGGCGTTGCTCGCCACCGGAATGCGCGGCACGGCAGGCAGATGGCGCGCGAGCCAATGCACGCACTGCGACAGCGACTGCGCGTGCGAATAGACCTTGCGTGACCGCGTCGAGTCGCGATCGCCTTCGCCAGCAGATTCTGCTGGATGCGCAGGCGGATCTCGCCGACGATCGTCAGCGTCGTCTGGCACATCAGGTCGAGCGTGCGTCCGACCGCGCCCTCGGTCGAATTCTCGACCGGCACGACCGCGTAGTCGGTCTGCCCGGATTCCGCGGCGCGAAAAACTTCGTCGATCGATGCGCAGGGCTCGGCGTCGACGAACTCGCCGAAATGCCTGCCGACCGCGGCGTGGCTGAACGTCCCTGCCGGTCCGAGATACGCGATCGCGCAGTCTGCCGCTCGAGCGCAAGGCAGGCCGACATCACCTGGCGGAATATCGCCGGTGACCGCATCGCTCGGCAGCGGTCCGGGATTGGCTTCGCGCATCGCCGCGCAACACCTGCGCCTCGCGCTCCGGACGATAGGCGGCGCTCTCGCCCTTGAGCTTGCCGATCGCCTGCGCATGCGCGGCGCGCTCGGTTGAGTGCGCGCAGGATCTCGCGATCGAGGGCATCGATCGCCGCGCGATGGCGCTGGAGCTCCTGATCGCTGTCGTCGTTGTTCATGGCCTGCCCGGGTCGTCGCCGAAGTCGTCGCCGGCCGACCGCGCCGGCGACTGTCGCCCTATGCCGATCTATTCGGGCTCGTCGCTGACGAGCTCGGTTTCGACGACTCGTTCGAGGCCGGCCAGCTTTTCGCCCTCGCCGAGATTGATCAGCGTCACGCCCTGCGTCGAGCGGCCCATCTCGCGGATCGACGACACCTTGGTGCGGATCAGCACGCCGCCGGTCGAGATCAGCATCACCTCGTCGTCGGGCAGCACCAGCGCGGCGGCGACGACCTTGCCGTTGCGCGCGGTCTGCTGGATGGCGATCATGCCCTTGGTGCCGCGGCCGTGCCGCGTGTACTCGACGATCGGCGTGCGCTTGCCGTAGCCGTTCTCGGTCGCCGTCAGCACCGACTGCTGCTCGTCCTCGGCGACCAGCATCGAGATGACGCGCTGGCCCTTGTCGAGCATCATGCCGCGCACGCCGTGCGCGTTGCGTCCCATCGGGCGCACGTCGCTCTTCCTCGAAGCGCACCGCCTTGCCGCCGGAGCTGAACAGCATCACGTCGTGCTTGCCGTCGGTCAGCGCCGCGCCGACCAGGAAGTCGCCGTCGTCCAGATCGACCGCGATGATGCCCGACGGGCGCGGCCGCGAAAAATCGGACAGCGGCGTCTTCTTGACCGTGCCCTTGGTCGGTCGCCATGAACACGAAGCGATCGCTCGACGAACTCCTTGACCGGCAGGATCGCCGTGATCTTTTCGTGCTCGAGCAGCGGCACCAGATTGACGATCGGCTTGCCGCGCGACGATGCGGCCGCCCTGCGGCACGTTGTAGACCTTCAGCCAGTACACGCGTCCGCGGTTCGAGAAGCACAGGATGAAGTCGTGCGTGTTGGCGATGAACAGGTGGTCGATGAAATCGTCTTCCTTGGTTGCCGGTCGCCTGCTTGCCGCGGCCGCCGCGTCGCTGCGCGCGGTATTCGGCGACCGGCTGCGCCTTCATGTAGCCGCCGTGCGACAGCGTGACGACCATGTCCTCGGGCGCGATCAGGTCCTCGATCGACAGATCGACGCTCTGCGCGACGATCTCGGAGCGGCGCTTGTCGCCGAACTGGTCGCGGATCGCCTTGAGCTCGTCGCCGATGATCGTGGTGACGCGCGCCGGCTTGGCGAGGATGTCGAGCAGGTCGACGATCTGCTCCATCACCTCGCGATATTCGCCGGTGATCTTGTCCTGCTCGAGCCCGGTCAGGCGCTGCAGCCGCAGCTCGAGGATCGCCTGCGCCTGCGCGTCCGACAGCCGGTAGCCGTGCGGAGACCCGTGCTGCTGCCAGCCGTACTCGCGGCGCCAGGCCTTCGGGCCGCGCGGCGTCGGCTGCCGCGCGCGTCGAGCATCTCCTCGACCAGCGGCGAGCGCCAGGTGCTGCGCCATCAGCGCCGACCTTCGCCTCGGCCGGCGTCGCCGCCGCCTTGATCAGCGCGATGATCTCGTCGACGTTCGACAGCGCGACGGCGAGGCCTTCGAGAATGTGGCCGCGCTCGCGCGCCTTGCGCAGCTCGAAGCGCGTGCGCCGCACGACGACCTCGCGCCGGTGCTGCAGGAAGAATTCGAGGAACTGCTTGAGATTGAGCAGACGCGGCTGGCCGTCGACCAGCGCGACCATGTTCATGCCGAAGCTGTCCTGCAGCTGCGTCAGCTTGTACAGATTGTTGAGGATGATCTCGGTGACTTCGCCGCGCTTGAGCTCGATCACCACGCGCATGCCCGACTTGTCGCGACTCGTCGCGCAGATCGGAGATGCCGTCGAGCTTCTTCTCGCGCACCAGCTCGCCGATGCGCGTCAGCAGCGTCGCCTTGTTGACCTGGTAGGGAAGCTCGTCGACGATGATCGCCTGGCGTCCGCCCTTCTCCAGATCCTCGATGTGCGTGCGCGCGCGGATGACGACGCGGCCGCGGCCGGTGCGATAGCCTTCGCGCACGCCCTCGGTGCCGAAGATGATGCCGGCGGTGGGAAAGTCCGGCGCCGGCACGATGCTCGATCAGCTCGTCGACCGTCGTGTCCGGATTGTCGAGCAGCGTCGAGGCACGCGGTGACGATCTCGGTGAGGTTGTGCGGCGGGATATTGGTCGCCATGCCGACGGCGATGCCGGACGAGCCGTTGACCAGCAGGTTCGGAATCCGCGTCGGCAGGACCGTCGGCTCGAGCTCCTTGCCGTCGTAATTGGGCGCGAAATCGACGGTTTCCTTGTCGATGTCGGCCAGCATCTCGGCGGTGATCTTCTCCAGCCGGCATTCGGTGTAGCGATACGCGGCGGGCGCGTCGCCGTCGACCGAGCCGAAGTTGCCCTGGCCGTCGATCAGCGGATAGCGCAGCGAAAAATCCTGCACCATCCGCACCAGCGCCTCGTAGGTCGCGGTGTCGCCGTGCGGGTGGTATTTGCCGAGCACGTCGCCGACGACGCGCGCGCATTTGACGTAGGGCCGGTTCCAGACCGTGTTGGACTCGTGCATCGCGAACAGCACGCGGCGGTGCACGGGCTTCAAGCCGTCGCGGACATCGGGCAGCGCTCGTCCGACGATCACGCTCATCGCGTAATCGAGGTAGGAATGCCGCATTTCGGCTTCGAGGCTTACCGGAAGGGTTTCTTTGGCGAACTGCTCCATCGTGGACCGGCTCTTTAGCTGTTGAAATGGTTACAATCGGCAGGCTCGCGAATGACCGCCGACGCGAGCCTGAAATCGGCTCGCGCGGCCGCAGCGCGGCGCGGTGCGACGCGTTCATAGCGCGGAAAACAGCGAATTTTAGCATGACCGTTGTATTGCCGCGACACTCTGCCAATATCGCCTTGCGAAATGCCAAATTCGTCTTTGCAGGGCCAAAATCCCTATGCTATAGTCGGCCGGGAAGTCGGCGTTTCCAGACGAACGCGAAAAAAAGTTGCCGTTACGCTCCGAAATGAACGGGTAAAACTCAACAACTCCAGCCAGAGAGGTCAAAGTGATGAAAATTCGTCTGATCGCAACCGTCGTGACCGGCGCGCTCGCCGCCATGATGGCCAGCGCGGCGTTCGGTCAAGCCGACTCCGCAAAACAGCCGGCTTACTGGCTCGAACAGTACGGCACTCCCGACGCAACAACGTCTGGCGCAGCGGCACGCGGCACGGGGTAACGACACCTGTGCTGGCGCACCGGGTACTGGACGCCGGCGATGGCGATCAAGGAATGCGACCCGGATCTGGTGCCCAAGGTCGCCGCACCGGCGCCCGCTCCTGCGGTGACCCCGCCGCCGCCCCCGCCGCCGCCCGCGCCGCCCCGCCGCCCGCGCCGACGGTGCAGAAGATCACGCTGGCGAGCAAGGCCTTGTTCGATTTCGACAAGGCGGTGCTGAAGCCTGAAGGCAAGGCGGCGATCGACAGCGAGGTCATCGACAAGCTCAAGGATGTGACCAAGCTCGAGCTCGTGCTCGTCACCGGTCATACCGACCGCATCGGCTCGCAAGCGTACAACCAGAAGCCTGTCCGAGCGCCGCGCCAACACCGTGCGCGACTACCTGGTCAGCCGTGGCGTCGCCACGCGACAAGATCGAGACGCTCGGCATGGGCAAGACGCAGCCGATCCCGGGTGTGGTTTGCAATCAGAAGAACCTGAAGGAACTGATTGCCTGTCTCGCGCCGAATCGCCGCGTCGAAGTCGAAGTCAAGGGCGAAGCCGTCAAGCGCTGAAGCAGCGCTGCACGCGGAAAGAGCCCCGCCCGAGTGCGGGGCTTTTTCTTTCGCCGCTCTTCAATCCGATTCGACTATCACACTCGATGCAAACCGTCGATCTGCGACTCGACCCGCGCTGGGTGGTGCCGTCGTGCCGCGCGGCGCGCTCGCCGCGCATTCGATCATCATCGACGCCGGACGGATCGTCGCCGTCGTCCCCGTCGCGGACGCCGACCGCGACTACGACGCGACGCGAGCACGTGAGGCTGCCCGACGCACGCGCTGCTGCCGGGGCTGGTCAACGCGCACACGCATGCGGCGATGAGCCTGCTGCGCGGCATCGCCGACGACGTCGCGCTCGCGCCCGTGGCTGCAGGAGCACATCTGGCCGCGCGAAAGGCCGCTTCTGTCGCCGGAGTTCGTGCACGACGGCACGCTGCTCGCCGCGGCGGAAATGCTCGCCGGCGGCGTCACCTGCTGCAACGACAGTATTTCTTTCCCGACGCGGCCGCGCGCGCCTACCAGGCCAGCGGCATGCGCGCGATGCTCGGCCTGCGCAGTGCTCGACTTTCCCACCGCCTACGCCGTCGACGCCGACGGCTACCTGCAGGCGGGACTCGCGGCCCGCGACACGTGGAAGCACGAGCCGCTGCTGAGCTTTTCGCTCGCGCCGCATGCGCCGTACACGGTCGGCGATGCCAGCTGGAACAAGATCGTCGTCTATGCGCGGCAGCTCGACCTGCCGATCCAGACGCACCTCGCTGGAGACCGCGCGACGAGCGCGCGCGCAGCGAATCCGAATTCGGCATCGATCCGCTGCGGCGCTTGCACAGCCTGGGCGTCACCGGCCCGGGCTTCATCGCGGTCCACGGCGTGCATCTCGAGGCCGCCGACATCGAGTTGCTCGCGGCGCAGGCCTGTCACGTCGTGCATTGCCCGGTCTCCAACCTGAAGCTCGCCAGCGGCATCGCACCGGTGGCGGAACTGGTGCGGCGCGGCGTCAACGTCGCGCTCGGCACCGACGGCGCAGCCAGCAACAATCGCCTCGACGTGTTCGGCGAAGCGCGGCTCGCGGCGCTGCTCGCCAAGGGCGTCAGCGGCGACGCCGGCGCGATCCCGGCGGCCGACGCGCTGCAGATGGCGACGCTGAACGGCGCACGCGCGCTGGGGCTCGAGCGCGACATCGGCTCGCTCGAGCCGGACAAGCAGGCCGACGTGATCGCCGTCGACCTGGGCGCGCGTGGCGCACGCTCCCTGCTACGATCCGGTTTCGCACCTGGTTCACGTCACCGGTCGCGACCAGGTCACCGACGTCTGGGTCGCCGGCCGGCGCGTCGTCGCCGAACGCCGCGCTGACGCGAATCGATACCGACGAGCTCGCCGCGCGCGTCGCGGTTCTGGCAGGATCGGCTGCAGCGACGCAGCGAACCTCGCCGGCGAAGTAGAATCGAAGTCTCTGCCGGCTCGACCGGTCCTCCTTCAGGCGGTTCGCATCGCTCGCATGGCTGAAATCCTCGACAACGC
Source organism: uncultured beta proteobacterium (assembly GCA_963697485.1). Taxonomy (GTDB): domain Bacteria; phylum Pseudomonadota; class Gammaproteobacteria; order Burkholderiales; family Casimicrobiaceae; genus PALSA-1003. The sequence continues at coordinate 205,766 of CAVOOD010000001.1, read as the reverse complement.
CGACCCGGCCGAACTCGCCAAATTCGGTGCGCTGGCGCATCGCTGGTGGGATCCGACCAGCGAGTTCAAGCCGCTGCACGACATCAACCCGCTGCGCCTCGGCTACATCGCCGGGCAATGCGGCGGACTCGCCGGCAAGTCGGTGCTCGACGTCGGCTGCGGCGGCGGCATCCTCGCCGAAGCGATGGCCGGCAGCCGGCGCGCGCGTCGTCGGCATCGACCTGTCCGAAGCGGCACTGGCCGTCGCCCGACTGCATCAGCTCGAATCCGAAGTCGTCGGTCGACTATCGGATGATCGCTGCCGAAGCGCTCGCGCGACGAGCGCCCTGCCGCGTTCGATCTGGTGACGTGCATGGAGCTCCTCGAGCACGTGCCGGATCCGGCGTCGATGGTCGCGGCCTGCGCAAGGCTCGTGCGGCCCGGCGGCATCGTCGTCTTCTCGACGATCAACCGCAATCCCAAGTCGTACCTGTTCGCGATCGTCGGCGCCGAATACGTGCTCAAGCTGCTGCCGCGCGGCACGCACGACTACGCGCGCTTCCTGAAGCCGGCCGAGATCGTCGCGCTTCGCGCGCCGCGCCGGGCTCGAGCTCGCCGACCTGATCGGCATGACCTACAACCCGCTGACGCGGACCTACCGCCTCGAGCCCGACACGTCGGTCAATTACATCGCGACGTTTCGCCGCGATGCCTGAGCCGCCGGCGCGCGCGGAGCGCGAAGGCATCGCGCGCAAGCCGCCGCACCGCCTGCCGGTGCGCGCCGTGCTGTTCGATCTCGACGGAACGCTGGCCGACACCGCTGCCGATCTCGGCGACGCGCTGAACCGCGTGCGCGCCGATCGCGCGCTGCCGCCGTTGCCCTTGGCGGTGCTTCGCCCGCAGGCCTCGCACGGTGCGCGCGGATTGCTGGCGGCGGGCTTCGGCATCGGCAAGGAGCACGCCGATTTCGCGTCGCTGCGCGACGCGTTCCTCGCCTACTACGCCGAGGCGCTGTGCGAACACACGACGCTCTTCCCCGGGGCCGACCGGGTGCTGGCCGAGATCGAGCGCAGGGGCTTGCGCTGGGGCATCGTGACCAACAAGGCCGCGCGCTTCACCGTGCCGGTGGTCGAGCGCCTCGCGCTGGCGGCGCGCGCCGGCGCGGTGATCTGCGGCGACACGACGCGCGCAGAGCAAGCCGCATCCGGCGCCGCTGCTCGCGCGGCGCAGCGGCGCTCGGCGTCGACGCCGGCAGCAATGCGTCTATGTCGGCGACGCCGAGCGCGACATCATCGCCGGACGCGCCGCCGGCATGCATACGCTGTTCGCCGCGTACGGTTACGTCGGCGCCGACGAAACGCCGGCGGCGTGGAATGCCGACGGCGAGCTCGACTCGCTCGCCGGAGTTGCTCGACTGGCTTCCGCTCGCAGTGGACTAGCGGCGGCGTAGGCTCGACGCCGCTTGCGAGCTGCTCGCGCCGCGATCAACCGGGACACGACCCCGCATTCAGATAAAGCCATTGCTGCGGCTTGCCCTCGCGCGTTCCGGCGAGCCATACCGGCTGGCTGCGGGTCAGCGGTCGCAGTATCGTCGCCGCGATGTCGTCGGGCAGCGCCAACGCGATGCCGTTCGCGCGCTCGACGCGGTCGCCGTTTTTCAAGCCCAGCATGCCGGCGAAGCCGCTTTGATCGCGCACGACGAGTGCGCCCGATGCCGGCGCGACCAGCGCCTTCCACGCGTCCGGCGCATCGATCATGCCGCCGAGGAGCTCCGCGTTCAGACGCACGACCGGCCCCTTGAAGCCGGGCGGAATGGCGCAGGCGGCCGGCTCCGGCGGCCGCCGCGGCGACGCGCGTGGCCGGTCGCGCGACCGGCTTGCGTACGCAGCGACAGCTCGCGTCGAACGCCGCCGCTGCAGCACGCTGACGCCGTCGGGGCGCACGCTTTCGACGCGCACGCCGGGCGTGATGTCCTGACCCGCCGCCACGAGCATCGCCGCACGCGTGCCGGCGCGAAGCAGCGCATAGCCCTTGCCATCGCGTTTCGGCGAAGACGCCGAGCAAGCGGACGTCGCCGAGGTCGGCGCTGGCCGGCGCATTCGCCGGCAGGGCGCCGGCGGTGCCGAACAAGTGCGCTTCCGCGGCGCGCCGCGCGAGATCGGTTTCCGGCGCCGGCGCGGCGATGACTGGCGGCTGCGGTCCGAACCAGGTCCAGCCCCAATGCGCGAGCGTCAGAGCCAAGCAGCGCCAGAGCGGCGAGCAATGCGATTGCCGCAGCGGCGCGCCAGCGCCAAGCGCGGCGGCGCTGCGGTGGTCACGTATAATCCGGCATTGCTCGCCACGATTCGATGCCTTCGAGTCTCAAGCCGTTGAATCCGCAGCTCGCGTTGTTGCAGCCCTATCCGTTCGAGCGACTGCGCCAATTGTTCGCGGGCGTTACGCCGAGCGCAGCGATGTCGCCGATCAGCCTGTCGATCGGCGAGCCCAGACATCCGACGCCGCAGTTCATTCGCGACGCGCTGGCCGCGGGCAGCGCCGGTCTGTCGAATTATCCCACAACGGCCGGAGCGCCCGCGCTGCGCGAGGCGATCGCGGCGTGGCTCACGCGCCGTCATCGCCTGGCCGCGCTCGATCCGATGTCGCAGGTGCTGCCGGTGCTCGGCAGCCGCGAGGCGCTGTTCGCCTTTGCGCAGACGGTCGTCGATGCGAGCCGCGTCGGCGCGACGGTGGTCGTCCCCAATCCGTTCTACCAGATCTACGAAGGCGCGACGCTGCTCGCCGGAGCGACGCCGCATTACGTGAACAGCCGTCGCGGCGAACGGCTTCGCGCCGCAGTGGCGCGACGTCGGCGACGCGGTGTGGGCGCGCACGCAACTCGTCTACGTGTGCTCGCCGGACAATCCGACCGGCCGCGTCACGACGCATGAGGAGTGGCGGGCGCTGTTCGAGCTGTCGGATCGCCATGGCTTCGTCATCGCTTCCGATGAATGCTATTCGGAGATCTATTGCGACGAAGCGAATCCTCCGCTCGGCGCGCTCGCGTCGGCCGCGGCGCTCGGACGCGACGGCTTTCCGCGGCTGGTCGTCTTCGGCAGTCTGTCCAAGCGCTCGAACTGTCCGGGGCTGCGCTCGGGTTACGTCGCCGGCGACGCCGCGCTGATCAAGGCCTTCCTGCTCTACCGCACCTACCACGGCTCGGCGATGTCACCGGCGGTGGCCGCTGCCAGCATCGCGGCATGGAACGACGAAGCGCATGTGCGAGCCAACCGCGCGCTGTACGCGCAAAAATTCGCGGCGCTGGCGCCGCGCGTCGATGCGCGTGCTCGCCGCGCCCTTGCCCGACGCAGCGTTCTATCTGTGGGCCAACGTCGGCGGCGACGATGCGGACTTCGCCCGGCGGCTCTACGCCGACCAGGCCGTCAGCGTCCTGCCCGGAAGCTACCTCGGCCGCACGGTCGGCGGCGTCAATCCGGGGGCCGGCTACATTCGCATCGCGCTGGTCGCCGAATTCGACGAGTGCGCCGAAGCGATCGACCGGCTCGTCCGCTTCGCGCGCAGCGACTGACAAGACGGCCCGTCCGTCTCCGCCGGCGCCGTTTTATCCTGCCCGGGCGCGGTCCTGTCGCCTGACCGGGTCGCCCCGACGGCGCGCGTACAATCGGCGGCCATGACGACTATCAGCACCCCCTCGTGCGACAAGCCAGCGGCGCGGTGGCGCCCCGCCGGCTTTCGCGGCGTCTCCTGGCAGACGGTCGCGCTGATCCTGGCGATCAATACCGGTTACGCCGCGATCCTGTGGATCGACGACCACCGCACGTTCTGGCATCCGTTCATCACGGCCCAGTGTTTCGGCCTGGCCATCGCGTACATGGTCAATGCCGCCCGGCCCTGGGAGCAGGCGCGTCCGCTCTGGCGTCTGCTGCCGGCGGTGGCGATCGGGACTGCCGTAGGGTTTGGGCTGCTGATCCTGGTCAAGATACCTTTGCTGCACATGTACAGCTGGTCCGAGCTCAGCACGCGCACAAGCCAATTCGCCTGGACCGCCTTCGGCGGCTTTAGCAACGGCGTTTTTGTCAGTCTCTTTTTTCTGCTCAAATTCCGCGAAGCGCGGGCGCAGGCAAAAATCCTTCAGGGCGAAGCGGATCGCAATCGCCTGTCGCGACAGGCGATCGAGGCGCAATTGAAGCTGATGCAGGCGCAGGTCGAGCCGCATTTCCTGTTCAATACGCTGGCCTCGGTGCAATTCCTGACCGAGACCGATCCTCCGAAGGCCGGGCAGATGCTCGGCCACCTGCTTGCCTACCTCCGCGCCGCGCTGCCGCAATTGCGCTCGGGCAGCTCGACGCTGGGCCAGGAGATCGAGCTGGCGCGGGCCTACCTGTCGATCATGCAGATGCGCATGGGGTCGCGCCTCACGTTTTCCGTCGCCCTCCCCGAATCCTTGCGCGCCGCGCCGTTTCCGCCGATGCTGCTGATGTCGGTCGTCGAAAACGCGGTCAAGCATGGCATCGAGCCCAAGGCCGACGGCGGCACGATCCGCATCGAAGCGCAGCAGGACGACGAGACGGTGACGGTGTCGGTCATCGACAGCGGACAGGGCCTCGCCGGAGAGATCGGCCGCGGCGTCGGACTCACCAATCTGCGCGAGCGACTGCAGGCGCTGTACGGGCGGCGGGCGCGCTTCTCCCTCCAGGCCGAGCCCCGCGCGGGCGTCCGCGCCACGATCGAGGTCCCGAGTGAAGCCGCAGTGGCAAGCTAGGCGCGTCACGGCGCTGATCGCCGAGGACGAGCCGATGCTGCGCGCGCAGCTGCGCACGCGGCTCGCTGCAGGCGTGGCCGGAGCTCGAGATCGTCGCCGAGGCGGAAAACGGCGAGCAGGCGCTGGCGCTGGCGGCCGAGCTCGAGCCCGACATCGCGTTCCTCGACATCCGCATGCCGGTCAAGGACGGTCTCGACGTCGCGGCTGCAATCGGCGACGCCTGTCACGTCGTCTTCGTCACCGCCTACGACGAGTACGCGGTCAACGCCTTCGAGCAGGGCGCGGTCGACTATGTGCTGAAGCCGGTCACCGCCGAGCGCGTCGCCAAGCTGGTCGACCGGCTCAAGCAGCGGCTCGCGTCGCCGCCGGCCGATCTGTCGGAGATTCTGCAGCATCTGGCCGCACGCGCGAGCAGCGGCTCGCTGCGCTGGATCAAGGCGTCGCTGGGGGCGACGATGCGGCTGATTCCGGTCGACGAAATCTGCTATTTCCGCGCCGAGGACAAGTACACGCAGCGTCGTCACCGCCGACGGCGACGCGCTGATCCGCAAGACGATCAAGGAACTGTTCGAGGAGCTCGACCCCGAATCCTTCTGGCAGGTGCATCGGGGAACGATCGTCAACCTGCGCGCGATCGCCCGCGTCGAGCGCGATCATCGCGACCAGCCGCTGATCGTGCTCAAGCACCGCAAGGAATCGCTGATGGTCAGCCGCACGTTCGCGCACCTGTTCAAGGCGATGTAGCGACGCGAGCCCGCGGCGAGGGGCCTCGCGAAGCGGGATCGCGCGTCCCCGCGGCCGACAGCGGCCTACCAGCGCTGGACGAGAGCCGCGTAGCGAGCTGCGCAGGTCCTCGCGGCATGCGCCCGGCCGCCGCGGTAATGCGCTTCCCGCGCGATGAGCACCCTGCAGCACAGACGATCGAAGCCGCCTGGGAGCGGCGCGCCGAGCTTTCGCCGGCGACGGCTCCGCGCGAGGTCCACGACGCCGTCGCCGCGGTCATCGCCGACCTGGACGCGGGCCGTGTGCGCGTCGCCGAAAAGCGCGGCGGCGAATGGGTGACGCACCAATGGCTGAAGATGGCGGTTCTGCTGTCGTTTCGGCTGGCGGAAAACGCGCCGATCGGGCTGGCCGCGCCCGGAGCGCCGTTCCGTTTCTACGACAAGGTGCCGACCAAGTTCGCGCAGTTCGACCAGCAGGCCTTCGCCGAGGCCGGCGTGCGGGTCGTGCCGCCGGCGGTAGCGCGGCGCGGCGCGTACATCGCCCCGAACGTCGTGCTGATGCCGAGCTACGTCAACATCGGCGCCTATGTCGACAGCGGCACCATGGTCGACACCTGGGCGACCGTGGGCTCGTGCGCGCAGATCGGCGCGCAACGTGCACCTTTCGGGCGGCGTCGGCATCGGCGGGGTCTTGGAACCGCTGCAAGCCAACCCCACCATCATCGAGGACAACTGCTTCATCGGGGCGCGCTCCGAGGTCGTCGAAGGCGTGATCGTCGAGGAGAACTCGGTGCTGGGCATGGGCGTGTTCATCGGCCAGAGCACCAAGATCTACAACCGGGCGACCGGCGAGGTCGGCTACGGCCGCGTGCCCGCGGGCTCGGTCGTCGTCGCCGGGAGCCTGCCGTCGTCCGAAGGCAATTGCGCCCTGTACTGCGCGGTCATCGTCAAGCAGGTCGACGCGCGGACCCGGGCCAAGACCAGCATCAACGAGCTGTTGCGCGCGTGACGCGCGAGTAGCGGCGGCGCGCGAGCGCCGCGTTCAAACCCAACACCGGAACCGATGATGTCCGTTTCCATCAAGACCGCCGAAGAGATCGACAAGATGCGCGTCGCCGGCCGGCTCGCCTCCGAGCTGCTCGACTTCATCACGCCGCACGTCCGGCCCGGCGTCACGACCGGAGAGCTCGATCGCATCGCGCACGACTACCAGGTCAACGTGCAGCACGTCGTGCCGGCGACGCTGAACTACGCGCCGCCGGGGCACCGGCCGTATCCGGCGTCGATCTGCACGTCGGTCAATCACGTCGTCTGCCACGGCATCCCCGGCGACAAGAGTGCTCAAGGCCGGCGACATCGTCAACATCGACGTCACCGTGATCAAGGACGGCTTCCACGGCGACACCAGCCGCATGTTCTACGTCGGCACGCCGCCGATCCAGGCGAAGCGGCTGTGCGAGGTCACCTACGAGGCGATGTGGCGCGGCATCCGCGAGGTCAAGCCGGGCGCGCAGCCTCGGCGACATCGGCGCGACCATCCAGCGCTTCGCCGAAGGCCATGGCTTTTCGGTGGTGCGCGAATTCTGCGGACACGGCATCGGCCGCCAGTTCCACGAAGAGCCGCAGGTGCTGCACTACGGCAAGCCGGGCACCGGCATGAAGCTCCAGCCGGGCATGATTTTCACCATCGAGCCGATGATCAACGCCGGCCGCGCCGGCATTCGCGGACTCGCCGACGGCTGGACGATCGTGACCGCCGATCACAGCCTGTCGGCGCAATGGGAGCACACGGTGCTCGTCACCGAACAGGGCTACGAGGTGCTGACGCGTCTCGGCCGGCGCCCCTGCCCCGCCACTCGCGGCCGCGGCCTGAATCCGTAGCGCCGTGGCTGCGACGCTCGCCACCGCACTGCCGCCGGTTCGCGGCGCATCCGGCCGCGCGCTGGAAGCGCGAACTGGCCGTCGGGCGCGAGGCGATTCGCGCCGCGTTCGTCGCAGACCACGCGCCGCATCGCCTGCTGGCCGCGCAGTCGCGGCTGGTGGACCGCGTGCTTCGCGGTCTCTGGGCCGACATCGGCGCGCCCGCCGGGCTGCGCGCTGATCGCCGTCGGCGGCTACGGCCGCGGCCAGCTGTTTCCTTACTCCGACGTCGACGTGCTGATCCTGCTGCCGCGAGCGCTGGCCGGCCCCGTTGCAGCGGCCGCGATCGAGCGATTCATCGGCCTGCTCTGGGACACCGGCGTGGAGGTCGCGCATGCGGTGCGCACGATCGCCGAATGCGAGACCGAGATGGCCGGCGACATCACGATACGCACCAGCCTGCTCGAGCACCGGCAGATCGCCGGCTCGCGCGCGCTCTACCAGCGCTTCCGCCGCAGCATCGCGGCAACGATCGACGCTCGCGCCTTTTACGAAGCCAAGGCGCTCGAGCAGCAGCAGCGCCACCTTCGCTACCAGGACACCGCCTACAACCTCGAGCCCAACGTCAAGGAAAGCCCGGGCGGCCTGCGCGATCTGCAAACGATCGTGTGGATCGCGCGCGCCGCGGGCCTCGGTCGTTCCTGGCGCGATCTTGCCGCGCGCGGTCTGATGACGCGTCGCGAGGCGCGCGAGGTCGTCCGCCAGGAGCGGCTGCTCGTGCGACCTGCGCATCCGCCTGCACTATCTTGCCGGCCGCCGCGAGGATCGACTGGTGTTCGACGTGCAGACCGCGCTCGCGCGCGACTTCGGGCTGGCCGACACGGCCGAGCGGCGCGCCTCCGAGCTGCTGATGCAGCGCTATTACCGCGCGGCGAAGTCGATCCGCCAGATCAGCGTCGTGCTGCTGCAGAACGTGCACTCCCGGCTGTTTCCCGCCGAGCTCGCCGCGCGGCCGATCGACGCGGATTTTCAGGCCGTCGACGAGCTGCTCGACGTCGTCGACGAGCAGTTGTTCGCGCGCCGGCCGGCCGCGATATTCGACAGCTTCCTCACGCTGCAGCAGCATCCGGAGCTCAAGGGCATGTCGGCGCGCACGCTGCGCGCGCTGTGGCGCAACCGCAATCGCGTCGATGCCGCCTTTCGCCGCGACCCGGCCAATCGCGCGCGCTTCATCGAAATCCTGCGCCAGCCGCGCGGCGTCACGCACGAGCTGCGCCGGATGAACCAGTACGGCATCCTGGGCCGCTATCTGCCGGTGTTCGGCCGCATCGTCGGCCAGATGCAGCACGACCTGTTCCACGTCTACACCGTCGACGAGCACATCCTGATGGTGATCCGCAATCTGCGCCGATTCACCGAGCCGCAGCACGCGCACGAATATCCGCTGTGCTCGCGGCTGATCGCCGACTTCGCGCGGCCGGAATTGCTCTACATCGCCGGGCTGTTTCACGATATCGCCAAGGGCCGCGGCGGCGATCATTCGACGCTGGGCAGCGCGCGACGCGCGGCGATTCTGCCGCGCAGCATCAGCTTTCGCGCGAGGACACCGAGCTCGTCGCATGGCTGGTCGAGCAGCACCTGATGATGTCGGCGACTGCGCAGAAGCAGGACATCGCCGATCCGGAGGTCGTCGCGGCGTTCGCCGCCAGGGTCGGAACCGCCCGGCGCCTGGCGGCGCTGTATCTGCTGACGGTGGCCGACATTCGCGGCACCAGCCCGCGGGTCTGGAACGCCTGGAAGGCGAAGCTGCTCGAGGACCTGTACCACGCCGCCGAGCGCAGTGCTGGACGGAGGCAGCGCGCGGCAGCGCGCGCCCGACAGCCTGGAAACGCGGCGCGCCGAGGCCGCACGCCAGTTGCGCCTGTACGCGGTGCCGGAGGGCGCCGAAGACAGAGCTCTGGCAGCGACTGGACATCGTCTATTTCCAGCGCCACAGCGCCGACGACATCGCCTGGCATGCGCGGCAGCTGTACTACCGCGTCGACGGGCAGCAAGCCGGTCGTCAAGGCGCGGCTCGCGCGCGACGGCGCCGGGCTGCAGGTGATGGTCTATCTGCCCGACCAGAAGGAGCTCTTCGCGCGCATCTGCGGCTTTCTTCGGCCGCGCGCAGCTGTCGATTCTCGAAGCGAAGATCCATACGACGCGGCACGGCTACGCGCTCGACACCTTTGTCGTGCACGATCCGGCGAACCCCAACGCCGGCTATCGCGAGGCGATCAGCTACATCGAGTTCGAGCTGCAGCGCGTGCTGACCGAGCGGCCGCCGCTCGAGCTGCCGGCCGAGGGACGGGTCAGCCGCCACCTGAGGCACTTCCCGCTGTCGCCCGAGGTCAGCATTTTCCCGACGACAAGGGAACGCATTTCATCCTCGAGATCGTCGCCGGCGACCGGCCGGGCCTGCTGGCGCGCATCGCCTACACGCTGGCCAAGGCGAACGTCAACGTCGAAAGCGCCAAGATCAACACGCTCGGCGAGCGTGCCGAGGACGTCTTCCTGCTCGACGGCGCGCGCCTGCACGACGAGGCGGCGCGGTTGAGGCTCGAGACCGCGCTCTACGAGCAGCTCCGCGTCTAGTGCGCTCCGGCCGCTCCGGCGGCGGTCACTCGTCGCGGGCGTCGACGTCGGGAAACAGGACCTCGGTGTAGCCGAACATGCGCATGTCGCGCATGCGCATCGGATACAGGATGCCGTCGAGATGGTCGCATTCGTGCTGGACGACGCGCGCATGGAATCCGTTGGCCTCGCGCTCGATCGGCCTGCCCTGCGGATCGAAGCCCGCGTAGCGCAGGCGCGTGTAGCGGCGGCACCCGGCCGCGCAGGCCCGGCACCGACAGGCAGCCTTCCCAGCCCTCCTCCATCTCGTCGGACGAGCGGCGTCAGCACCGGATTGACCAGCTCGGTGTAGGGAACTGGCTCGGCGTCCGGATAGCGGTCGTTGTGCTCGAAGCCGAAGATGACCACGCGCAGGCCGACGCCGATCTGCGGCGCCGCGAGGCCGGCGCCGGTGCGCGGCGATCATCGTCTCGCGCATGTCGGCGACGCAGCGCGTCGAGCTCCGGCGTGCCGAAGCGCTCGACCTCGGTCGAGCGCTCGAGCAGCCGCGGGTCGCCCATGCGCAGAATGTCGCGAATCATGGCACCAGCCCCAGCGACCACCGATCGATCAGCGATCTGACCTTGTCCATCGCGGTCTCCAGCACGTCGGCGATGCTCTGCCATCGAAATCGCATGCGCGCTATCGCCGCGCCCCGCCGCCTGGTTGACGACGACGGCGATCGCCGCATAGTCGACGCTCGAGCTCGCGCGCGAGCGCGGCTTCCGGCATCCCGGTCATTCCGACCATCGTCGCGCCATCGCGGTCCAGGCGGTCGATCTCGGCCGCGGTCTCGAGGCGCGGCCCGGATACCGCCGCATAGACGCCGCCGTCGTGCAGCGCGATGCCCGCGGCCGACGCCGCGGCCAGGCAGCGCTCGCGCAGCGCCTGCGAATACGGATGCGGTGAAATCGACATGGATCACGACCTCGGTCGCTGCCGTCGAAGAACGTCGCTTCGCGGCCGCTGGTGTAGTCGATCAGCTGATGCGGCAGAACCAGGTCGCCGGGACGATACGCCGGCGCGATGCCGCCGACCGACGCCACGGCCAGGATCGCGCTGGCGCCGCGCTCCTTCAGCGCCCAGAGGTTGGCGCGGTAGTTGACCCGGTGCGGCGGGATCGTGTGCCCGTGTCCGTGGCGTGCCAGAAAAACGACGTCGCGACCGGCGATCTGGCCGAACAGCAGCGCCGACGACGGCTCGCCGTAAGGCGTGCGAACGACCTCGCGGTGGGCGACGGCGAGCGTGGACAGGCGGGTAAGCCCGCTGCCACCGATGATGGCGAGCATGGATTGGCGATCGAAAGGGCCCGGCGGCCGCCAATGCTCGAACGCACGGCGGGCCAACGTGCCAGTTGTTACTTTGCTCGACCTTGGTTATTCTTGTCAATTAATGACATTGTCAATATTTGTTGTCGACAGGTAAAACGCGCTTCTGGTCACCCTATTGCTGATACCGGGACCGAACCATGTACCTCGACCGATTGTTCAAGCTGATGGCGGAGAAACAGGCCTCCGACCTGTTCATCTCGTGCGGCGCGCCGATCAACATCAAGATCAACGGCGTCGTCTCGCCGATCTCGACCCAGCCGATGGACGTCGAGACCGTCCGCCGCATCGCCTACGAGCTGATGACCAAGGAGCAGGCGCGCGAATTCGAGAACGAGCTGGAAATGAACCTCTCGTACCTCGACCGCGCCGTCGGCAACTTCCGTATCAACATCTTCCGGCAGCGCGGCACGATCTCGCTGGTCATCCGCTACGTGCGCAGCCACGTGCCGCCGTTCGAGGCGCTGAAGCTGCCGTCGGTGCTGCTCAACCTGGTGATGGAAAAGCGCGGCCTGGTGCTGATCGCCGGCGCGACCGGCTCCGGCAAGTCGACCACGCTGGCGGCGATGATCGACTACCGCAACAGCAACCGCTCCGGTCACATCCTGACGCTCGAAGATCCGATCGAATACCTGTTCGAGCACAAGCAGTCGATCGTCAACCAGCGCGAGATCGGCGTCGACACCCAGGGCTATCACCGGGCGCTGCCGAACGCGCTGCGCGAAGCGCCCGACCTGATCATGATCGGCGAGGTCCGCGACCGCGAAACGATGCAGCACGCGCTGCTGCACACGCTGACCGGCCACCTGTGCCTGTCGACGCTGCACGCGAACAACAGCTATCACGCGCTGTCGCGGATCATCAACATGTTCCCGTACGACGCGCGCTCGGGCCTGCTGTCCGACCTGTCGATCGGGCTGCGCGCGATCATCTCGCAGCGGCTGGTGCGCAACAAGGAAGGCGAGCAGCAGCCCGCGGTCGAAATCCTGCTCAACACCTCGCTGATCGCCGACCTGATCAAGAACGGCGAGATCACGCAGATGAAGGAAGCGATGGAGCAGAGCCTGTATCCCGGATCGCAGACGTTCGAGCAGGCGCTGTGCCGCCTCTACCTCGACGGCAGGTCATCCGTACGACGAGGCGCTGAGCGCGGCCGACTCGCCGACCAACCTGGCGTGGCTGGTCAACCAGAATTCGCCCGACGACGCGTGTCGAGGCCGAAAGCGGCGAAGACCCCGGCGACGGCGCCGCTGTCCCGGCGATTTCGTCAAGCTGGAAATCGACCCGGAATTCCTCAACCGTCCGTAGTGCGACCGACCGCTAAGCGTGGCGACGAGCTCGTCCAACGCGCCGACGCTCGATCTGGCGCGCGAGCTGATCGCGCGCCGCTCGCAGACGCCCGACGACGCCGGCTGCCAGGATCTGCTCGCGCAAGCGCCTGGCCGCCGCGGCTTCCGCTGCGAGACGCATGGTCGTCCAACGGCGTGACCAACCTGTGGGCGCGACGCGGCGACGCGCATCCGCTCGTGTGCTTCGCCGGTCACACCGACGTCGTGCCGACCGGCCCGCTCGACGCCTGGCATTCCGATCCGTTCGATGCCCACCGTGCGCGACGGCTATCTGTACGGCCGCGGCGCGGCGGACATGAAGTCGTCGCTCGCGGCGTTCGTCGTCGCGATCGAGCAATTCGTCGCCGCCCGACGCCGACCATCCGCGGCTCGATCGCGCTGCTGATCACCTCGGACGAGGAAGGACCGTCCGTCGACGGCACGGTGCGCGTCGTCGAGCGCCTGCGCGGCCGCGGCGAGACGCTCGACTACTGCGTCGTCGGCGAGCCGTCGTCGGTCGACCGCCTGGGCGACATGATCAAGAACGGCCGCCGCGGCACGCTGTCGGGCACGCTGATCGTGCGCGGCGTGCAGGGTCACGTCGCGTATCCGCATCTGGCGCGGAACCCGATCCATCTCGCCGCGCCGGCGATCGCCGAGCTGGCGGCCACGCGCTGGGACGAAGGCAACGACTACTTTCCGCCGACCAGCTGGCAGGTGTCGAACATCCACGCCGGCACCGGCGCGACCAATGTCATTCCGGGCACGCTCGAGCTCGATGTTCAACTTCCGCTATGCGCACGGTCGAGCACGCGCGAGGATCTCGAGCGAGCGCTTCGATCGCGATCCTGCGACCGACACCGGCTCGACTACGAGATTCGCATGGACCGGCTCGGGCAAGCCGTTCCTGACGCGCGCGCGGCCGGCTGGTCGATGTCGCCGGCGCGGCGATACGCGAGGTCTGCGGCATCGCGCCCGAGCTCTCCTGCACCGGCGGCACGTCCGACGGCCGCTTCATCGCCGACATCTGCGCCGAAGTCGTCGAGCTCGGGCCGGTCAACGCGTCGATCCACAAGCTCAACGAGCGCGTCGCCGTCGCCGATCTCGAGCCGCTGGCGGCGATCTATCGTGGCATACTCGAGCGGTTGCTGACCTGAACGACGACGCGCCGCGCCGATTGCCGATGAGCACAGTCATGCAGGAGCTCGAGACCGTTCGCGACTGGCTACGCTACGCGGTGTCGCGCTTCAACGCGGCCGGGCTCTGTCTTCGGTCACGGCATGGCCGATGCCTACGACGAAGCGGCGTACCTGATATTGCACACGCTGTCGCTGCCGCTCGACCGGCTCGACCCGTTCCTCGACGCGAGGCTGACCCAAGCCGAGCGCGCGAGCTGCTGCAAGTCATCGAGCGCCGCGTCGACGAGCGCATCCCCGCCGCCTATCTGACGCACGAAGCGTGGCTCGGCGACTTCCGCTTCTACGTCGACGAGCGCGTCATCATTCCGCGCTCGTTCATCGCCGAGCTGCTGCCCGACGGGCTCGAGCCGTGGATTCGCCGATGCCGCTGAGCGTGCAAAGCGCGCTCGACCTGTGCACCGGGTCGGGATGCCTGGCGATCCTGCTCGCGCACCACTATCCGAACGCCGACGTCGACGCCACCGATATCTCTCCCGACGCGCTGGCCGTCGCGCAGCGCAACGTCGCCGACCACGGGCTGCAGGATCGCATCAACCTGATCCGCTCCGACCTGTTGTCGAACCTGACCGAAAAGACCTACGACCTGATCATCAGCAATCCGCCGTACGTCACGGCGATGGCGATGGAGGAATTGCCGGCCGAATACCGGCACGAGCCGCGACATCGCGCTGGCCGGCGGCGACGACGGTCTCGATGCGGTGCGCATCGTCGCTTGCCAAGGCGCCGCAATTCCTCGCGCCTGAGGGGCTGCTGGTGCGTCGAAATCGGCCACAACCGCGGCCGCCGCCGAAGCCGCGTTTCCACGGCTGCCGTTCACCTGGCTCGCCACGGGCGGCAGCGACGACAGCGTGTTGCTGCTGAGGCGCGACGAGCTCGTCGCCGGGCGCGTAGGCGGCTGCGCGCCGGGCTACATCCCGAAGAACGCCCGGATTTTCTGCACCAGGTCGGAGGCGCGCGTGCCTGTCGCGCGAGCGCGCGCCTCGGCGGAAAGCGAAGCGAGCGTCGCGTCGTTGGCGGCCTGCCGGGCGGCCAGCGTCTGCGACAGGCCTTCGGCCATCTCGGGACGCGCCTTGAGGATCGCTTCGAACCCCGGCTTGTCTAGGCGATAGCAGAGCACCTCGCCTTCGGCGACGACGGTCGCGGTGCGGGCCTGGCCGGTCAGGAGTCCCATCTCGCCGAAATACGCCGGGCGCCGACAAGGTGGCGAGCCGCTGTCGCGGCGATTCGGCCGGCTGCGCCGCATCGCGAAAGATGCCGACCTGGCCGCGGGCGAGAATGTACAGCGAATCGGCCGGCTCGCCTTCGCGCGTCACGACATCGCCGGTGACGAACGGCGCCGGCTTGAGCTCCGTCGACAGCGCCTTGCGCTCGGGATCGGTCAGCGGCGGAACAATTCCAGAGAAACCAGCAGCGCAATCCGCGTCTCGCGCTCGCGCACCGCCTCTTCGGCGCGGACGTCGCTGGCCGGATTCCAGAACGATCTCGGCGCGGGTGATCGGAATGTCCATGCCTTCGCGCGCGAGCGCCGCGAACGCGTGCAGCCGGACGACCGAATCGGTCAACAGGTCCCGGCTGAGATCGGTCAGCCAGTAGAGGACGACGTACTTGATCGAGCTGGCCTCGAAGCGGCACAGGTGCACGACGGCGCCGGCGCGCGCGCGACGTTCGGCATGTCGGCGCGGCAGAGCGCCGCCTCGACGGCGTCGATCACCCGGCTCGGCGGCCATTCGTAGCCGACGTTGAATCTCGACCGGCCGCCGCCACGGGATGCGCAGATCGCCGCGCCGCGCCAGCACGTGGACACGATTCTTGACCAGCGCGAATTCGGGATGATCAGCGTCTCACCGCTGTTGGTCGCGAGCGCCGTATAGCGCCAGCGTATGCCGACGACCTGGCCCATCGCGTCGTCGATGCGTACCCAATCGCCGATGCGGTAGGTATTGTCGAGCTGCAGCGCCAGCCCACCCCAGAGGTTGGTCAGCGGTTCTTGCAACGAAAACGCGACGCCCGTGCCGAGGATTGCCGACGTCGTGACGATGCCGGCCAGATTGACGCCGAGCACGTCCATCCGGTAGATCGCCCAGACGATCAGCGACAGGGTAAACAGGACGTCGCCGAGGATGCGCGGCAGCGTCATCCGCGCCAGCGCACCCTGGAAGACGAAGACCAGAAGGATGCGGACGAATCCGATCGTCGCGATGACCAGCAGGCCCTCGCGCAGTGCGATGCCCGCTTTGGTTCCTTCCAGGCTGGCGCCGAAGCGTGCCAGCGTTGCGACGCCGGCGACCGCGATCGCCAGTATGCTCAGCATCGGGATCAGGCCGGGCCCGGTCTCCGGCTTCCAGCGCATCATTACCAGCGCCAGCAGGCCGCCGGCAGCGGCAAAGAGCAGCGCTTCGTGAAGCGTCGCGGCAAGGTCCATTGTGCCAATCGTTTTTTGCCCGGGCGCCCCGGCGTCGCGTGATTATAGAGCCCTACGACAGCCGGCGCGCGGCACACGCACGCCGGCCGGAATCGCCATCCGGTGCCCCGGTACTCTAGAATGACGCCGCCCATGCCCTCGCCACGCACCGGCGGCCAGATCCTGGTCGCGAACCTTCTTGCCCAGGGCGCCGATCTGGCTTTTTGCGTTCCCGGCGAAAGCTATCTGCCGGTCCTCGACGCCTTGTACGATGTGCGCGAGCGCCTGCGCCTGATCGTGTGCCGGCAGGAAGGCGGCGCAGCGTACATGGCCGAGGCCTACGGCAAGCTGACCGGCAGGCCCGGCATCGCGCTCGTGACGCGCGGACCGGGCGCATCGAACGCCGCGGTCGGCATCCATACTGCGGCGCAGGATTCGTCACCGATGATCGTATTCGTCGGTCAGGTCGGCAGCGATTTCGCCGATCGCGAAGCCTTCCAGGAAATCGACTATCGGCGCATGTACGGCAGCAGCGTCAAATGGGTCGCGCAAATCGATCGCGCCGACCGCATTCCCGAATATGTCGCGCGCGCGTTCAGAGTCGCTCAATCGGGCCGCCCGGGCCCGGTCGTGCTGGCGCTGCCGGAGGACATGCTCGTCGCCAGCGCCGCCGTCGACGACGCCGCTCGCGTCGAGGCGACGGTGCTGCATCCGGCGCCGGAAGCGATCGCTGCTTTGCGCGCGCGGCTCGAGCGGGCGCGCAGGCCGCTGGTGCTGGTCGGCGGCAGCGGCTGGAGCGAGCGTGCCTGCGCCGATCTCGCGCGCTTCATCGCAGCCAACGACTTGCCGATCGCCTGTGCGTTCCGCAACCAGGACCTCATCGACAACCGCGACGAACACTACGCGGGCGACGTCGGCATCGGCCCGAACCCGAAGCTTGCGGCGCGCGTGCGCGACGCGGACCTCCTGCTGGTCATCGGCGAGCGTCTGGGCGAGATCGGTCGACGTCGGGCTATACGCTGCTCAGCGTACCGGATCCGACGCAGGCGCTGGTCCATCTGCACCCGGGCGCCGACGAATTGGGCAAGGTCTATCAGCCGGCGTTAGCGATCGCCGCATCGATGCCCGCCGCCTGCGCGGCGCTGGCCGACATGCCGCCGATCGCAGATCCCGCCTGGGCCGGCAGCGCCATGGACGGCGCACGCCGACTATCTGGCCTGGCAGTCGCCGCGGCCGATGCCCGGCGAGCTCGACCTCTGGCAGGTGGTCGCGATTTCTGCGCGACCGGCTGCCGGAAGACGCGATCCTCGTCAACGGCGCCGGCAACTACGCGACCTGGCTGCATCGCCTCTACCGGTATCGCGCGCTACCGCACGCAGCTCGCGCCGTACAGCGGCTCGATGGGCTACGGCGTACCGGCCGCGATCGCGGCCAAGGCGGTTTATCCCGAGCGCGTCGTCGTATCATGGAACGGCGACGGATGCTTTCTGATGAACGGCCAGGAGCTCGCGACCGCCGTCCAGTACGGTCTCAACGTCGTTTTCATCGTCGTCGACAACGGCATGTACGGGACCATCCGCATGCACCAGGAAAAACACTATCCGGCGCGAGTCTACGGCACCGATCTCGTCAATCCGGACTTCGCCGCGCTGGCGCGCGCCTACGGCGCGCACGGCGAGAGCGTGAACCGCACGATGGAATTCGCGCCGGCGTTCGAGCGCGCGCTCGCGCCGACGGCCCGTCGCTGCTGCACCTTCGCATCGACCCGCAGGCGATCACGATGAACGCGACCATCGACGAATTGCGCGCTCAGGCACCGCGATGAGCGCGTGCTCCGGCCGGCGATGATGCAAGCGGCGTCTGGCGCAAACACGCTCACGGTCACCGGCCTTTCGGTCGAATTCCGCACGTCCGAGCGCGTCGTGCAGGCGGTTCGCGACCTTTCGTTCGAGATCGGACGCGGTGAAACGATCGCCATCGTCGGCGAATCGGGCTCCGGCAAATCGGTAACCGCGCTGTCGCTGATGCGCCTGGTCGAGCACGGCGGCGGCCGCATCACTTCCGGCAAGCTGGAATTCACCCGCGCCGGCGGCGATCGCATCGACCTCGCGCAGGCTTCGCCCAAGACGATGCGCTCGATCCGCGGCGCAGAGATCGCGATGATCTTCCAGGAGCCGATGACCTCGCTGAATCCGGTCTTTCCCGTCGGCGAGCAGATCGCCGAGTCGATCCGGCTGCACCAGCGGATGGACTTCGCGGCCGCGCGCCGCGAGGCGCTGCGCATGCTGGTACAGGTCCGCATACCCGACGCCGCCAGCGTGCTGTCGCGCTATCCGCATCAATTGTCCGGCGGCATGCGGCAACGAGTGATGATTGCGATGGCGCTGTCGTGCAAGCCCCGCTTGCTCATCGCCGACGAGCCGACGACCGCGCTCGACGTGACGATCCAGGCACAGATTCTCGAGCTGATCCGCGCCCTTCAGGAAGAGATGCACATGGCGGTGCTGTTCATCACGCACGACATGGGCGTCGTCGCCGAGATCGCCGACCGCGTCGTCGTCATGGTCGGCGGCGAAAAAGTCGAAGACGGCACGGCCACGCAGATCTTCCACGCGCCCGAGCATCCCTACACGCAAGCGCTGCTCGCCGCGGTCCCGACGCTGGGGGCGATGCGCGGGCACCGACGCTGCCCGCGCGCTTTCGTGCTGCGGCGGCACGAACCCGGCGCATACATCGCGCCGACGCAGACCCCGGTGCACATCCCGCCGTCCGCCGCTGGCGAACCGCTGCTTCGGGTGCGCGGCCTGAAGACGCAGTTTCCGGTGCGCGGTGGAATCCTCGGCCGGGTGCGGCGGCGCGTGCACGCGGTCGAGCAGGTCAGCTTCGATCTCTATGCGGGCGAGACGCTGGGCCTGGTCGGCGAATCCGGCTGCGGCAAATCGACGACCGGCCGCTCGCTGCTGCGCCTGGTCGACATCGAAGACGGCAGCATCGAGCTCGACGGCCGCGAGATCGCGCGGCTGTCGCCGGATCAGTTCCGTCCGCTGCGGCGCGATATCCAGATGGTGTTCCAGGACCCGTTCGCGTCGCTCGATCCGCGCCTGACCGTCGGGTTTTCGGTCGCCGAACCGCTGTACATCCACGGCGTGGCATCGGGCCGCGCCGCCGAGGAGCGCGTCGCTTCGCTGCTCGAGCACGTCGGTCTGTCGCGGGCACATGCGCAGCGCTATCCGCACGAATTCTCCGGCGGCCAGCGCCAACGGATCGCATTGGCGCGCGCGCTGGCGCTGCGGCCCAAGATCATCGTCGCCGACGAGGCGGTGTCCGCGCTCGACGTCTCGATACGCGCCCAGATCGTCAACCTGATGCTCGATCTGCAGGACGCTTTCGGCCTGTCCTACCTGTTCATTTCGCACGACATGGCGGTGGTAGAGCGAATCAGCCACCGGGTCGCGGTGATGTATCTCGGGCAGATCGTCGAGATCGGTCCCCGACGCGCGGTCTTCGAGAATCCGCAGCACCCGTACACGCGCAAGCTGATCGCCGCGGTTCCGGTCGCGGACCCGGCGCGACGGCGCCGCAAAACCGAGCTATCATCCGAAGAGATACCGAGCCCGATCCGGGCAGTCGGCGACGAGCCGGTTGTCGCGCCGCTGGTCGAAGTCGGCCCCGGCCATTTTGTCGCCACCCATCGCATTTCCGGCGCGTACTGAACGAGAGTCCACTCGCCTTTTCCGCATCATCTGGAGAACCGCATGAAATCGCTGCCACGTTTGCTTGCCGCCATGATCGTCGCGTTCGCCGCCCTGGCGGGCGGACCGTCGTTCGCCTCGAAGGACGTCGTGTTCGCCGTCGCATCGACATTCACGACGACCGATCCTTACGACGCCAACGACACGCTGTCGCAGGCGATGGCCAAGTCGTTCTACGAAGGCCTGTACGGCTTCGACAAGGACATGAAAATGATCCCGGTGCTCGCCGAGAGCTACGACGGTCAGCAAGGACGGCCTCGTCTACACGGTCAAGCTCAAAAAGGGCATCAAGTTCCACGACGGCACCGACTTCAAGGCCGACGCCGTCAAGGCGAACCTCGACCGCGTGACCAATCCGGACAACAAGCTCAAGCGCTACGGGCTTTACAACAACAATATCGCCAAGACCGAGGTCGTCGACGACTACACGGCACGCATTACGCTGAAGACGCCGTTCTCGCCGTTCATCAACCAGCTCGCGCATCCGTCGACGGTCATGATCAGCCCGGCAGCGCTCAAGCAGTACGGCAACAAGGACATCGCCTTCCACCCGGTCGGCACCGGTCCGTTCAAGTTCGTCGAGTGGAAGCAGACCGACTACCTCAAGGTCGCGAAGTTCGACGGTTACTGGAAGAAGGGTTATCCGAAGGTCGACACGATCACCTGGAAACCGGTCGTCGACAACAATTCACGTGCGGCCATGATGCAGACCGGCGAGGCGCACTTCACCTTCCCGGTGCCCTACGAGCAGGCCGAGGTTCTGAAGGGCAAACCGGACCTGGAGGTGGTCGCTGCGCCGTCGATCGTGCTGCGCTATCTTTCGATGAACACCCAGCAGAAACCCTTCGACAACCCCAAGGTCCGCCAGGCGATCGCCTACGCGATCAACAAGGAAGCGCTCGCCAAGGTTGCATTCAACGGCTACGCGACGCCTGCCGAAGGCGTCGCGCCGCAAGGCGTCGAATACGCGGTCAAGATCGGCGAATGGCCGTACGACGTCGCGAAGGCGAAGGAGCTGATGAAGCGAAGCCGGTTATGCCGAGCGGGTTCGAGACCGAGCTGTGGTCGGCGTACAACCACAGCACAGCGCAGAAGGTCACGCAGTTCCTGCAGCAGCAGCTGCAGCAGATCGGCATTCGCACAAAGATCACGCTGCTCGAGGCGGGTCAGCGGGTCGAGAAAGTCGAAAGCTGGCAGGATCCGGCGACCGCGCCCGTGCGCCTGTACTACGTCGGCTGGTCGACGTCGACCGGCGAAGCGGACTGGGCGCTGCGTCCGCTTGCTCCACGGCGAGTCCTGGCCGCCGCAGACTCTTCAACACCGCGTACTACAAGAACGCCGAAGGTCGACGCCGATATCAAGGGTGCGCAGCTTACGACCGATAGTGCGGAAAAAGCGAAGCTCTACAAGGACGCGCAGGAGACGATCTGGAAGGATGCGCCCTGGGCGCCTCTGGTCGTCGAGAAGCTGCTCTCGGCGCACAACAAGAAGCTCAGCGGGGTCTACGTGATTCCAGATGCATCGTTCAATTTCACCGAAGTCGACCTGAAGCCCTGAACGCGGCGGTGGCGGCGCGCGGCGGCCGCCACCACCGCCTTCGCACACGCCTCGCCCAGGCCCGCGCGCGGCGAACCGATGCTCCAATACATCGTCAAGCGCCTTCTCGGGCTGATCCCGACGTTGCTGCTAGTCGGTGCGCTGGCCTTCCTGTTCGTCCATCTGCTGCCCGGTGATCCGGCGCGTCTTGCGGCCGGCCCGGACGCGACGCCGGAAACGGTCGCCCTGGTTCGCCAGGATCTGGGGCTGGACAAGCCGCTCCCGCAGCAATTTCTGCGCTTCGTGTCGGGTATCGTGCATGGCGATTTCGGTCGATCGCTGCGCACCAAGCGTCCTGTGAGCGTCGAGATCGGCGAACGATTCATGCCGACCTTCTGGCTGACGGTCGCCGCGATGTCGTGGTCGGTCGTGTTCGGGCATGACGATCGGCGTCGTCTCGGCCGTGTGGCGCAATCGCTGGCCGGATCGGCTCGGCATGGCGCTGGCGGTGTCCGGCATTTCCTTTCCCGCCTTCGCGCTCGGCATGGTGCTGATGCAGATCTTCGCCGTGCAGCTCAATTGGCTGCCGACCGTCGGCGCCGACAGCTGGCGGCACTACATCCTGCCGTCGCTGACGCTCGGCGCGGCGGTCGCCGCGATCATGGCGCGATTCACGCGTTCGTCGTTCGTCGACATCCTGCAGGAGGACTACGTTCGTACGGCGCGCGCGAAGGGACTTACCGAGAGCACGGTCGTCGTCAAGCACGGCCTGCGCAATGCGCTGATTCCGGTCGTCACGATGATGGGCCTGCAATTCGGGTTCCTGCTCGGCGGCTCGATCGTCGTCGAAGTCGTGTTCAACTGGCCGGGCATGGGACGGCTGCTGGTCGACGCGGTCGACATGCGCGACTACCCGGTGATCCAGGCCGAGATATTGCTGTTCTCGCTCGAATTCATCCTGATCAACCTGATCGTCGACGTGCTCTACGCCGTGATCAATCCGTCGATCCGCTATCGATGACTACCGCCGAGCCAGTCGTCATCGAGGACACGGCGGTTCGCACGCCGTGGACCGAGTTCTGGCGCAAGTTCAAGAAGCAGCACGTCGCGGTAGCGGCCGGCATTTTCGTGCTCGCTGCTCGTGGTCGTCGCGATCTTCGCGCCGTGGATCGTTCCGTACGACGCGGAGAATTTCTTCGACTACGACAGCCTCAACGCACTGCCCTCGCTGCAGCACTGGTTCGGTGTCGACCCGCTTGGACGCGACATTTTCAGCCGCATCGTCATGGGCGCACGGGTGTCGCTCACCGCCGGCTTCGTCTCGGTTGCGGTCGGCGCCGTCATCGGCACGGTGCTCGGCCTCGTCGCCGGATACTACGAAGGATGGCCGGAGCGCGTCATCATGCGCATCTGCGACGTCCTGTTCGCCTTCCCCGGCATCCTTCTGGCGATCGGGATCGTGGCGATCCTGGGCGGCGGCATGACCAATGTCATCATTGCGGTGTCGATCTTCAGCATCCCGACCTTTGCCCGCCTGGTTCGCGGCAACACACTGGCGCTGAAGCATCTGACGTTCATCGAAGCGGCGCGAAGCATCGGCGCTCCGGACCGGACGATCATCGCACGCCACATCTTCCCAGGGACGATCGCCGCTGTCGTCGTCTATTTTTCGCTTCGCATCGGGACGTCGATCATCACCGCGGCAAGCCTGTCGTTCATCGGCATGGGGGCGCAGCCGCCGACGCCGGAATGGGGCGCGATGCTCAACGAGGCACGCGCCGACATGATGACTTCGCCGCACGTGGCGCTCTTTCCCAGTCTTGCCATTTTCCTGACGGTGCTGGCGTTCAATCTGCTCGGCGACGGACTGCGCGACGCGCTCGATCCGAAGATCGACCAGAAGTAATCGGACCCGCGTCGGTGGACACCCCGCCGCGGCTCGGAAATCGCGGAGCGACGAACGCTTCGCCGCGAACCAGTCAGGGAATCGTGACTCCGAGAGTCAACAGCACGCCCGCTCCGCCGACGATGACGACTTCCGAGCAAACGCGCGAAACGCAGTAGCCCACCGAGGGAATGATCGCGGGCGCGACGCCGGAATGGTTGAACGGAATCTTGTCGCGATACTGGCCGTGATAACCGTGAACCATCGCCGCCGAGAACCTTCAGGTACAGCGGCTGCAGCTCGGGAAACGGCCGGTAGCGCCATCCGCCGAACACCGCCTGCGACGCTTGTCCGAACGAATTGTCGAATGCCGCGGCCCCGACCAACCACTCGTCGCTCAGATGATATTCGCCGTAGATGAGCTTCGGATATTTGACGTGCGCGGGATCGTAGTTGAAGTGAATGTTGACCAGGCTCGTCTCGCAGATAGATGCGGTCGGTGCGCCAGGGTTCGTCCGGCGCCGGTGCGCCGTGCGCATCGGCAGCGGGCTCCGGCGCCGCCAGCAGCCGCGTCCTGCGCCACTGCCGCGGCACTCGCCAGCGAGATCAGGAAAGCAAGGAGGACGACACAGCTTCGGCGCGGTAGATCGCTACGACGTTGGAAAGGCACTTGTCAAGGCGGGCGGCGTCACGTAAGGCGGCGACGGACGCCGTGCGGCGGATTGCGAAGAACCAAACGCTAACACATGTCGCGATGCTCGTCGCGCCGCGCCTCGCTGCAGCCGTCGTCAGACCGGACAAGCGACCGACGGACCGAGGCGCTCCTTCGCGGCGGCGACGCTGGCGACGTCGGACAACGCGACACCGTTCTTTATCGCAGTGATCTCCGCGAGTATCGACACCGCGATCTCGGGCGGCGTGCGGCTGCCGATATAGAGGCCGATCGGCCCATGAAGCCTTGCGATCTGCTCCTCTGTCAGGTCGAATTCCTCCAGCCGCCGCCTTCGCTTGGCGTTGTTGGCGCGCGAACCCAGCGCGCCGACGTAGAATGCGGGCGACTTGAGCGCCTCCATCAGCGCCAGATCGTCGAGCTTCGGATCGTGCGTCAGCGCAACCACCGCGCAGCGTTCGTCGAGCTTCATATCGACGACCGTATCGTCCGGCATCGTTCTGACCAGCGTGACGCCGCCGATGTCCCAGGCTTCGGTGTATTCCTCGCGCGGATCGCAGACAGTGACCTGATAGTCGAGACCGACGGCGATCTGCGCGAGGTACTTGGACAACTGCCCCGCGCCGATGATGAGCATCCGATAGCGCGGGCCGTGGACGGTCGTCAGCGCCGCTCCGTCGAAGCTGAGGCCGTCGGCCGCGCGCGCCGGCGCGAGCCTGACGCTAGCCGTCTCGAGATCCAGCGTGCGCGCCACCAGTTGTCCCCGCTCGACCATCGCCAGCAGCTCGGCGATCCGGCTGTCGCCGCGCAAAGGCTCGAGCACCAGCTGGATCGTGCCGCCGCAGGGCAGACCGAACTTGCGCGCATCTTCTGCGGAGACCCCGTAAGTGACCGCCTGCGGACGCGTCACGTAGGCGCCTTCGCGGCGCGATCGCTCGACGATGTCGTCCTCGATGCAGCCGCCCGACACCGAGCCCACCACCTGTCCGTCTTCGCGCACGGCAAGCAGCGCGCCTGGGGGTCGCGGCGACGAGCCCCAGGTGCGAACGACGGTGACGAGCAGCACGCGCTTGCCGGCGTCGAGCCACTCGGCGCTCCGGCGAAGGACTTCGAGATCGACGCTGTCCATGCGGATAGGCCTTTTGCGCAATCCGATAGTTACTATTCTACGCCGGGTGCAGCCACCAGTAAATCGCGATGCCGGCGACGATCAAGCCCGCGAGGAGCAACCTGATGCGCATCGTTCGCAGCGCGCTGGCCAACTCGGGCGGCGGCGCCGCGGCCGCCTCCGCCGGCGGGGGCGGACTGCCGCCGGCGCGCTCGACAAAGCGTGCAAAAAAATCATCGGCGACTTTCGCCGCCGCGCCGTCGATCAGCCGCGAGCCGATCTGGGCCAGCTTGCCGCCGACCTGCGCATTCACCGCATAGTCGATGCGCGTGCCGCCGTCGACCGGCGACAGCTCGACCTTCGCCGCGCCGTTGGCAAAACCCGCGGCACCTCCTTGCCCTTCGAACTTCAGCGTGTACGAACGCGGCGCAACGATGTCTGCGAGCAGCAGGCGTCCAGTGAATTTCGCGCTGACCGGTCCGACCCGCGCAGTCATTGCGACCCGATACTCGGTGTCCGAGACACGATCGATCGATTCGCAACCCGGAATGCAGGCGCGCAGCACTTCCGGATCGTTCAGCGCCCGCCACGTTGTGTCGACGTCGGTCGGCACCAGCCGGCTGCCTTTCATGTCCATGATCTAGGCCTGTTCTGCTGTCACGCGGCGCGTAGCTGCTCGGCGCCTCGACCGCGGCCGGCCGGCCGGCGCGCAAATGCCGCGGCCAGCTGCTTCAAGCTCTGCAGATTGTGCACCGGCAGAAAATCGTCGACGAACGGCAGCATGGCGCGAATGCCCGCCGGCCGCGCCTCGAAGCCCTCGTAGCGCAATAGCGGATTGAGCCAGATCAGCCGCCGGCACGACTTGGCCAGCCGCTCCATTTCCTGCGCCAGGCCGTCTCCGACGTCGCTGTCGAGGCCGTCGCTGATCAGGAGAACGATGGCGCCCTGTCCGAGCAGTCGCCGCGACCAGCGGCGATTGAACTCGCCCAGGCACGCCCCGATGCGCGTACCGCCCGCCCAATCGGTGACCGCACCGCTGATGCGCGCTATCGCGACATCGACGTCACGCTGCTTCAGATGACGGGTAATGTTGGTCAGGCGCGTTCCGAACAGCAGCGTGTGCACGCGATCTCGATCATTGGTGATCGCGTGCAGGAAGAACAGCAGCATGCGCGAATAGCGGTCCATCGATCCGGAAATGTCGCACAGGACGACCAGTGGCGGCCGGCGGCGGCGCTTGCGGCGCCACGCCAGCGGCACGATCACGCCGCGCGCCGAAGTCATCGCGCGCAGCGTCGCCCGCAGGTCGACCGCGTGCCCGCGCGGAGCGGCAACCGTGCGCCGCACCGGCATCTCGGGCATCGGCAGGCGCAGGCGCGCGATCATTGCCTTGACCTCGCGAAGCTCGACGGCCGTCATCGATTCGAAATCGCGCGTCTGCAGCACTTCGCGCGGCGAGAAGGTGAAGGCCGCGTCGAGATCGATCTCTTCGCCTTCGACCTCGAGCTCGTGGTGCGGCGACGGTGCCATCGCTTCGGCCAGCCTCGCCGGCAGCGGCGCCTGCGCCTGGTCAGCCGGGACGCGGCCGCGAACTTTCGGCAGCAGCAGAGCCATCATGCGTTCGAGCAGCTTCGGATTGCGCCAGAAGAGATCGAACGCCTGGTCGAACAGCACCTTGTGCTCGTGCCGCTCGATCAGGACCGATTCGAGCGCGGCGCGAAAATCATCGCGATTGCCGACCCCGACTGCCTCTACCGCGTTGAGCGCTACGATGACTTTCGCCGGGCCGATCGGCAAGCCCGCCGCCCGAAGGACCCGCGCGAAGTGCAGGATGTTGCCGGCGAGCCTTTCGCGTCCGAACAGGGCTTCGGTCGATGCGGTCATGCCGGCAATGCGACCGCTTCCGCGCGTGCCTCCGCGACCAGCCTGGCGGCGACGTCCGGCGTGATCGCGCCGACATCGTCCTGGTACTTGAGCAGCGCTCCCAGCGTGTTGGCCACCGTGTCGGGGTCGAGCGTGACGCGGTCCAGCGCGACCAGCGCCTCGGCCCAGTCGAGCGTTTCGGCGATCCCGGGCGCCTTGAAAAGATCGATCGCACGCAGGCGCTGCGTGAACGCTACGACTTCGCGCGACAGCCGCGCGTCGGCGCCTGGCACCTTGCGCCGGACGATCGCGAGCTCGCGCTCGGCATTCGGATAATCGACCCAGTGATACAGACAGCGCCGCTTGATCGCGTCGTGAATCTCGCGCGTGCGATTCGAGGTGATGACGACGATCGGCGGCTCGGCCGCCTTGATCGCGCCAAGCTCGGGAATCGTCACCTGGTATTCGGCGAGCACTTCGAGCAGGTACGCCTCGAACGGTTCGTCGGTGCGGTCGAGCTCGTCGATCAGCAGGACCGGCGCCGCCCCGTCGTGCGGCTCGAGCGCCTGCAGAATCGGCCGCCGGATCAGGAAGCGCTCGGCAAAGATATCGGTGCCCAGCGATTCGCGGTCGACTTTCCCCGACGCCTCGGCCAGCCGGATTTCGATCATTTGCCGCGGATAATTCCATTCGTAGACCGCCGACGCGGTATCGAGACCTTCGTAGCATTGCAGGCGGATCAGCGCGCGACCGAGCGCGGCCGCGAGCACCTTGGCGATTTCGGTCTTGCCGACGCCGGCTTCACCTTCGAGAAACAGCGGCCGGCGCATCTTCAGCGCCAGATAGACGCTGGTCGCCAGGCGCCGGTCGGCGAAGTAATCGTGCTGCTCAAGCAGTGCGGCGACGGCGTCGACGTTGGCCGGTAGCGCTGGCGTCATGGCGGAAGTGTGGCGGCGGGATGAACGTCGATTATAGCGGCAACGCGTGCATGATGCTCCGCCGCCTTGCACGGCGCGCCGTCGCGCGCGCTGAGCTCCGGTTGGCGGATAGCGCAGTCAGTGAAAATCACGCGAGTGGGTGGCCAGCTTGCCGAGCAGCGCCGTCTGATCGTGCAATCGCGCCGCGATCAGATGCACGACCTCGCCTTCGCGCTCGAGCGTGCCGTATACGGTCAAGCAGATTCGACGCGCAACAGTTCCTTGCGCTGCCGCTCGGCAAGATCGCGCCAGACGATCACGTTGATCATTCCGGTCTCGTCCTCCAGGGTCACGAAGGTGACGCCGCTGGCCGTGCCCGGCCGCTGGCGGCCGGTGACCAACCCGGTGACGCGAGTGACCCGGCCATGCGGCAGCGCGTGCAATTCGACCGCGGTCAGCATGCGCTGACGCTGCAGCCGGTGGCGTAGCAGCGCCAGCGGGTGCCGGCCGAGCGTCAGGCCCAGGCTTGCATAGTCGGCGATGATGTTCTCTCCCTCATCGGGCGGGGTCAGCACCGGCACCGCGTCGCCGATCGGCGCATCGACCAGCAGCGGCGGCATCCGCTCGATACCGCTGACGTCCCACAAGGCGCGGCGGCGATGTCCGGAGAGTTGCGCCAGTGCGCCCGCCGCGGCCAGGGCTTCGATGTCGTGACGGTTGAGCTCTGCGCGCCGGACGAGATCGGCGACATCGTCGAACGGTCGGGATCCGCGCGCCGCGGCAATCCGCTTGCCGCCGGCTTCCGACAGACCCTTGACCAGGCACAGGCCGAGGCGCAGCGCCGGCTGCGGAGATCGCGACGCCGGCAGCCGGTCCGCCATCGTCTCCTCCTCAGGCAGCGCTTGCGCTTCGTCTATCGTCTCCAGCGTGCATTCCCAATCGCTGAGGCAGGCATCGGCCGGCAGGATCGTGCCGCCATGCCGGCGCAGATCCTGCGTCAGTTGCGACGGCGAATAGAATCCCATCGGCTGCGAGTTCAGCAGCGCACAGGTGAACGCGGCCGGCTCGTAGTACTTGAGCCACGACGACACGTAGACCAGCAGCGCGAAGCTCGCGGCGTGCGATTCGGGAAAGCCGTACTCGCCGAAGCCGAGGATCTGCTGATAGATCTGCCTGGCGAATTGATCGTCGTAGCCGTTGGCGCGCATGCCGTCGAGCAATCGCTGCTCGAGGTGCTCGAGGCCGCCCTTGCGCTTCCACGCGGCCATCGAGCGCCGCAACTGATCGCTTTCACCCGGAGTGAATCCGGCGGCGACGACGGCGAGCTGCATCACCTGCTCCTGGAAAATCGGCACGCCGAGCGTGCGCTCCAGCACGCTCCGCACTTCCGGCTTCGGATAGACGGCCAGCGCCGGATTCTGCCGGCGCTTCAGATACGGATGGACCATGCCGCCCTGGATCGGTCCGGGGCGCACGATCGCGACCTCGATCACCAGGTCGTAATAGCATCGGGGCTTGAGCCGCGGCAGCATCGCCATCTGCGCGCGCGACTCGATCTGGAAGACGCCGACGGTATCGCCGTGGCAGATCATGTCGTAGACCGCATCGTCGCTCATCGAGGGATCGATGTCGGCGAGCGAGAGCCGCCGCCCGTAGCGCAGCGACAACAGATCCAGCGCGCGGCGGATCGCCGTCAGCATGCCCAGCGCCAGCACGTCGACCTTGAGCAGGCCCAGCGCGTCGAGGTCGTCCTTGTCCCATTCGATCACCGTGCGTTCCGGCATCGCCGCATTTTCGGTCGGGCACCAGATGCGACAAGCGGGCCGCGCGAGATCACGAAGCCGCCGGTGTGCTGCGACAGGTGCCGCGGAAAGCCCAGCAGGCTCGTCACCAGCGCGGACAATTGCCGCATCAGCGGGCTCTCCGCGATCCAGGCCGGCGTCGACGATTCGTTTCGGGCAGCGCCTGGCGGCCGTCCCACCAGCCGACCGCCTTGGCCAGCCGGTCCACCTGCGCCAGGTCCAGCCCCAGCGCCTTGCCGACGTCGCGCAGCGCCGACCGCGGCCGATAGCAGATCACCGTCGCCGTCAGCGCCGCGCGGTCGCGGCCGTATTTCCGGTAGATGTACTGGATCACCTCCTCGCGGCGCTGATGCTCGAAGTCGACGTCGATGTCGGGCGGCTCGTCGCGCTCGCGGGAAATGAAGCGCTCGAACAGCACCTCGGTGCACGACGGATTGACTTCGGTGACGCCGAGGCAGTAGCAGACCGCCGAGTTCGCCGCCGAGCCGCGTCCCTGGCAGAGGATGTCGTGGTCGCGCGCGAATTTGACGATGTCGTAGACGGTGAGGAAGAACGCTTCGTAGCGCTTTTCGGCGATCAGCTGCGAGCTCGCGCTCGATCAGCGTGCGCACCTTGGCGCGATCTTTCGGCGGCGTGCCGGCGGCAGGGAAGCGTCGCGCAAAGCCTTCCTCGGTCAGCCGCCGCAGATAGTCGGCCGGCGTTTCGCCCGCGGGAACGATCTCCTCCGGATACTCGTAGCGCAGCTCGTCCAGCGAGAATCGGCAGCGTGCGGCGACCGCCAGCGTTTCGGCCAGCCACGCCGCAGGATAGATGCGCTCGAGCGTGGCGAGCGGCCGCAAATGGCGCTCGCCGTTCGGATGGAGCGCGTGGCCGGCTTGCGCGACCGTTGTCTTCAGCCGGATGGCGGTCAGCGTATCCTGCAGCGCGCGGCGCTCGCGCGCATGCATGTGCACGTCGCCGGCGGCAACGAGCGGCAGCCCGGTCGTCGCCGCGATTTCGGCGAGATCGGCGCAACGCGCCGCGTCGTCGGCGTCGAGCAGGCGCTCGACGGCGATCCACAGCGCGTCGCGAAAGCGCGGCTTGAGCCAGCGCGCTTCGTCCACGTCGGGAACCCGGCCCGGCAGCCACAGCGCGAGACAGCCGGCGACGCCGTCGCCAAGATCGGCGCGCGACAGGCGATAGCTTCCCTTCGCTGCGCTGCGCCGGCCGCGCGTGATCAGCGCCGCCAGCTTGCCGTAGCTCTCCCGATCGGTCGCCAGCAGGACCAGCCGCAAGCCGTCGTCGAGGCGAAACTCGCTGCCGATGATGAGCTTCAGCCCGCATTTCTTCGCTTCGATATGCGCCCGCACGACGCCGGCGAGCGAGCATTCGTCGGTGATCGCCAGCGCCGCGTAGCCTTCCTCCTTGCGCGCGTGCAACCAGCTCTTCCGGATGCGAGGCGCCGCGCAGGAAGCTGAAGTTGGAAATGCAGTGCAGTTCGGCGTAAGCCATATGGATCGCACCGCTAGGCGAAGATGCCGTGCACGAACCACTGCCCGCCACGATCGCGATAGAGCCACAGCTCGCCTCCCTGCGCATCGCTACCGACGAAGTAATCGCGCCCGATCTCGCGGCCATCCCACCAGCCGCTTTCGATGCGCTCCGGACCGGACAGCAAGCTCAACTGCGCGGACGCGAGATCGGCGCCGAGCGGACGCGGCCGGGGCAACAGCCAGAGCGGCCGCCGCGGTGGATCGGCCGGAAGCGGCGACGCGCTCGCCGATGCGGCGTCGCGATAGCGCCAGGCATGCTCGGGACGATGATCGGCATGGAGACCGAGCTCGCGCACCGAGTCATCGCCGAGGCGTGCCCGCACGCGCTCGATCCACTGCGTGCCGCTCTCGCCATGACGATGGGCTCCGGCAAAGAGCTCGCCATCCTGCCCCGGGAGCGGCGCGATTTCTTCCGAGACCAGCCGGATCGCCTCGACCCGGTCGGGCAGCTGTTCGCGCGCCAGGCGCTCGCGCAGCACGTTGACGATGTGCTCGACCTTGCGCGTCGCGGCAAGGCCGAGCACGATGGCGGTCGGCGGCGCGTCCTCGTGTATCAGGTCGCAGCGCAGACGTGTGACGCCGGCGCCGCGTCCCTGCAGGAATCCGGCGAGCTCGACGACCAGCCGCTTGACGGCGAACAGCAGCGCCTCGGCTTCGGCCACCGGCACAGGCAATTCGAGCTGGCCGTGATAGCGCTCGGGCGGC
The DNA here is from genome assembly GCA_963697485.1 of uncultured beta proteobacterium. Lineage (GTDB taxonomy): Bacteria > Pseudomonadota > Gammaproteobacteria > Burkholderiales > Casimicrobiaceae > PALSA-1003. The sequence continues at coordinate 173,768 of CAVOOD010000001.1, read as the reverse complement.
ACGAACAGCGGGCGCGGATCGGGCTGGATGCCGCGCGCGCGATCGATGTCGTCGAGCAGCCGCTGTCCGAACCGCCGCGCGACGCCGTCGCGCGGCAACGCCAGCACGTCGGCTATCGTATGCACGCCGATGCCGGTCAGCGTGTCCAGCACGGTGCGTGCGCTATCGAGCAGCGCGATGGGCAATGCGGTGAGCCGCGGCTCGAGATCCGTCGCCTGCTCGATCGCGATCGCCTGGCCGGCCTGCGCCAGCAGGCTCGCGGCGAGCGCGGTCGGCGCGGTGGCGATGACGCCGGAAAATCCCAGCGCGGCCAGGCCGGCATCGATGCGCGCGAGCAGCTTGGGCAAGCCTTCGAAATAATGGAGGCAGGCGGAGATTTCCAGCAGCACCATCGCCGGCGGTTCGATGCTGATCGTCGACGTCCATTGACCGGCCCACACGGCGATGCTCTTGAGCGCGGCGGCTTCCGCGCGTTCGTCGCGCAGATGAATCGCGATCTCGGGATCGAGCGCCAGCGCCGCTGCGATCGACAGGCCGGCAGCGATGCCGCGCCTTTTCGCCGCGTCGTTGGCGGCGACGACATCGGGACGATGGCTTGCGCTGCTGACGACCGCGGCCACTCGCCCGGTGCCGGCGCGCGCGAACACGGAGAGCGGAAGGCCGGGAAAATAAAGCGCGGTCCAGAGCATGGCCCGGCAGCGAAAGCTTATGCGGCGTCGGCGGAACGGCTGGCGCTGCGGTCCACGATGTCGTCGTGCGTGTGATGGCGGGGACCCGTTTCGCGCGGATCCGGCCTCGATCCTCTCCTGCCTTCATCGGCGCGCGCCAGCGCACGATTCCAGATCAGCGCCGACGGACCGCCGACCGGATAGTGCGGCTTGAAGCTCACCCTCCGGATTGCCGCAAGACGATAGTTGGCTGCCGGTGTGCCGCTGGTTGCGCCAAGCGCCGGCCGATGCTGACCCGCCGCAGCGGACTCGGCCGAAACATCCAGCAGCAAAGGCCGGACCATGACGCCGCCGCGGCGCTTGAACACATCGACGCGCAGGCGGCGTTTTTCCGCGGCCAGTCGCAAGCGCAGCGGCGACGGCGAAGCCTGCATCGCGCAGGCCGTGTCTGCGAACAGGAAGGTCAGCGTATCGCTGTCCTGCGCGGCAAGCTGCAGGCGCCGCAAACGCTGATCGTTGAGGCTGCCCGGCCAGAAAAGCAATGCCCCGACGCTGTCTGCGCGCAGCACCTGCTCGGCCGACCACCAGCGATCCTTGCCTTCCGCCGCGGCGACGACGACAAGCCGGGCCGGGTCGATGCCGGAACCGGCGAATGCGGGCGCATAGGGAAGCTGCGGCGAAGCGACCAGGACGATCGTCTCGCCGGAATGGGCGAGCCGCCGGAGAGCCGGCAGCAGCAGGCGCAATTCGCCGATGCCCTGAGCGTCGTGCAACAGCTCGGTCAGCGCCCTTTTCGGCCAACCGCCCCCCGGCAGCTCCCGGTCGAGCTCGGGAAAACCGCTGCAAACCGCATCGTCGGCACGTGCCAGCTGATCGCCGCGCCAGACGAGCGGGTTATGCAGCAGTGCAGCGAGGGCGGGCTTCATCGGTGGAACCGCAAACCGGGCCCGCCCGGGCGAAAAGCCTGGACGGGCGACGGTCAGACAGGAAAGGACAGTTTATCGAACGATCGTTCGATAGTCAAGTCCCCAGCCGCTGCAAGCGCTCGGCCGCGGCCAGCAGCGTCTGCTCGCGCTTGGCAAAGCAGAATCGGATCACGCGGTGGTCGGTCCCGTCCTGGTAGAACGCCGACAGCGGGATCGTCGCGACGCCGAATTCCCGGACCAGCCGCTGCGCGAACTCCTGGGCAGATTCGTCGCTGACCCGGCCGTAGCGGGCCAGCTGAAAATAGCTGCCCGCGGCAAGGCAGGAGCTCGAGCGGCGTCGCGGCAAGTGCCGTCCGCAGCAGATCGCGCTTGGCGGCGAAGAACGCCGGCAGCGTTTCGTATCGCGCCGGCTCGCGCAGGAACTCGGCCAGCGCATGCTGGACCGCGCTGTTGACGGTGAAGACCGTGAATTGATGCACGCGCCGGATTTCGTCGCTGATCTCGCGCGGCGCCAGCGCGTATCCGACTTTCCAGCCGGTGGCGTGAAACGTCTTGCCGAACGAGCCGATGACGACGCTGCGCGCGGCGAGCTCAGGATCTCGCGCCATGCTCAGGTGCTGCGCGCCGTCGTACACCATGTGCTCGTAGACCTCGTCGCTGACGAGCACGATCTGGGTGCCGCGCGTCAGCGCCGCGAGCCGCGCGATATCGTCGGCCGAGAGAACGCTGGCCCCGGGATTGTTCGGAGAATTGAGCACGATCATTCGCGTGCGCGGCGTGATCGCGCTCGTCGAGCGCCGGCCAGTCGATCGCGTAGTCGGGAAAGGTCAGCGGCAGCGTGACCGGCGTCGCGCCGGCGAGCCGCACCGCGGGAACATAGCTGTCGTAGGCGGGCTCGAACACGATCACTTCGTCGCCCGGATGCGCAAGCGCCTGGATCGACGTGAATATCGCCTGCGTCGCTCCGGTGGTGACGGTGACTTCGCGCTCGGGGTCGTAGGCGTGGCCGTAGAGGCGCGCCACCTTGCGCGGCGATGGCTTCGCGCAAGCGCATGACGCCGGGCATCAGCGGATACTGATTGTGGCCGGCGCGCATCGCCGCGTCGACCAGGTCGATCAGCGCGGGGTCGATCGCATAGTCGGGAAAACCCTGCCCCAGGTTGACCGCGTCGTGCTTCTGCGCAAGGGCCGACATCACGGTGAAGATCGTCGTGCCGGTGGCCGGAAGCTTGGAGCGAATGTCGAGTGTCATGACAGGCAAGTTTAGCAGCGGCGCCTTGGTCTTTATTGCTCGCTCGCGGTTTGACGCCGCCCGCGCGCGGAGCGATGCTAGATGCTCGCAACGCCCAGACGATGGTTATGGCCACCCTGCCCGCAACCTCTCGCAGCGATCCGGCGGTGCTGAAGCTGATCGGCAACACGCCGCTGGTCGAGTTGACGCGCCTGGACACCGGACGTTGTCGCCTGTTCCTGAAACTGGAGAGCCAGAACCCCGGCGGCTCGATCAAGGACCGCATCGGCCTGGCGATGATCGACGCCGCCGAGCGCGACGGCCGGCTCAAGCCGGGCGGCACCGTCGTCGAGGCAACCGCCGGCAACACCGGCCTCGGCCTCGCGCTGGTCGCCCGCGCCAAGGGTTATCGCGTGGTGCTGGTGATGCCCGACAAGATGTCGAGCGAAAAGGTGCTGCACCTGAAGGCGCTCGGTGCCGAGATCCGGATGACGCGCTCCGACGTCGGCAAGGGACATCCGGAGTATTACCAGGACATGGCGGCGCGCACTGGCTGCGGACATCCCCGGCGCGTTCTTCGCCAACCAGTTCGACAATCCCGCCAACCCGCTGGCGCACGAGCGCACGACCGGGCCCGAGATCTGGGAGCAGATGCAGCATCGACGTCGACGCCATCGTCTGCGGCGTCGGCTCGGGCGGCACGCTGACCGGCCTGTCGCATTATTTCGCCCGCGTCAGCCCCGCCACCGAAATGGTGCTCGCCGATCCGGTCGGCTCGGTGCTGGCCGACTATGTCGAAACCGGAAAGATCGGCACGGCCGGCTCGTGGGTCGGTCGAAGGCATCGGCGAGGACTTCATCCCGCCGATCGCCGACCTCTCGAGCGTGCGCAAAGCCTATTCGATCTCCGACGAGGAGAGCTTCGACAACGCGCGCGAGCTGCTCCAGTCCGAAGGCATCCTCGGCGGCTCGTCGACCGGCACCCTGCTCGCCGCGGCGCTGCGCTACTGCCGCGAGCAGACCGCGCCCAAGCGCGTCGTCACCTTCGTCTGCGACACCGGCACGCGCTATCTGTCCAAGATCTACAACGACCTCTGGATGGTCGACCAGGGCTTCCTCGAACTGCCGCGCTACGGCGACCTGCGCGACCTGGTCTCGCGCCGCTACGAGGACCGGCGCGTGATCAGCGGTCAGCGCCGGACGACACGCTGCTCGACCGCGTTCCAGCGCATGCGCCTCGCCGACGTGTCGCAGTTGCCGGTGCTCGCCGACGACGTCGTCGTCGGCATCCTCGACGAATCCGACCTGCTGCTGCACGTCTACAAGCAGCCCGATCGATTCCACGACAAGGTGGCGACCGCGATGACGCAAGCGGCTCGAGACGCTGAGCCCCGACGCGAGCTTCGCCGACTTGCTGGCCGTGCTGAATAGCGATCGCGTCGCGATCATCGTGCACGACGGCCGGTTTTTACGGCCTGATCACCCGCTATCGATCTGCTGACCCACCTGCAGGAGAAGCCTGCCGTGAACGATTCGACCATCAAGTCCGCCGCCGACGGCGGTACAGGGATTCGCCACGCGCGTGATCCACGCCGGGCAGGAGCCCGATCCGTCGACCGGCGCGATCATGACGCCGATCTACGCGACCTCGACCTACGTGCAGACCAGCCCCGGCGTGCACAAGGGCTACGACTACGCGCGCACCGGCAACCCGACGCGGACTGCGCTGGAAGCGCTGCATCGCCGACCTCGAAGGCGGCGCGCGCGGCATTCGCCTTCGCCTCGGGGCTGGCCGGCATGGCGACGCGTGCTCGACGCTGCTCGACGCGGGCGCGCACATCGTCGCCAGCGACGATCTGTACGGCGGCACTTTCCGGCTGTTCGAGAACGTGCGCAAGCGCTCGGCCACTTGCGCGTCAGCTTCGTCGACATGGCCGACCCGCAGAGGCTGCGCGCGGCGATCGGCGCCGACACCAAGATGATCTGGGTCGAGACGCCGAGCAATCCCGCTGCTCAAGCTGATCGATCTGGCTGCGATCGCCGAAGATCGCCCGCGAGCGCGATCTGATCGCGGTCGCCGACAACACCTTTGCCAGCCCGTGGATCCAGCGCCCGCTCGAGCTCGGCTTCGACGTCGTCGTGCACTCGGCGACCAAGTATCTGAACGGACACTCGGACATGATCGGCGGGGCCGTGGTCATTGGCGGCGAGTCTCGCCAGGCGGCGCTGGCGCGAACGCTTGGCCTTCCTGCAGAACGCCGTCGGCGGCATCATCGGCCCGTTCGACAGCTTTCTCGCGCTGCGCGGCGTGAAGACGCTGGCGCTGCGCATGGAACGACATTGCGCCAATGCGCTCGAGCTCGCGCAGTGGCTCGACCGAGCAGCCGGAGGTCGCGCGCGTCCACTATCCGGGCCTGCCGTCGCACCCGCAGCACGCGCTGGCGCGGCGGCAGATGCGCGGCTTCGGCGGCATGATCTCGATCGATGCTGAAGACCGATCTCGCCGGCACCAAGCGCTTCCTCGAACACTGCCGGCTGTTCGCGCTGGCCGAGAGCCTGGGCGGCGTCGAGAGCCTGATCGAGCACCCGGCGCTGATGACGCACGGCTCGATTCCCGAGCCGATGCGCGCGACGCTCGGCATCGGCGATTCGCTGGTGCGACTGTCGGTGGGCATCGAGGACGTCGATGACCTGCGCCGCGACCTGCGCGACGCCCTCGACGCGATCTGACGTAGGCCGCCAGGAGCATCGAACCGGTGAGCGCGACCTGCTGCTCCGTGTCGCGCCCGAACCCCTCGGGTGCCGCGATGATCGCGGGGATTGCGACCTGTTCGACGCAAATCCGACAGATGCCCCATTTTTCGGTCGTCATCGCCACATTCAACGCGGCACGCTGGATCGTTCCGACGATCCGTTCGGCGCTCGACCAGACTTATCGGGACTTCGAGATCATTGTCGTCGGAGACGGTTGTACCGACGATACCGCAGACGTGGTGGCCTCGCATTTCGCCGATAGCGTCCGGTGGACGAATCTCGTGCGAAATTCAGGCGGCCAATCGACCCCGAACAACGAAGGCATTCGGCTCGCACGCGGAACCCACATCGCCTATCTCGGGCACGACGACATCTGGTCGCGTCGTCATCTCGAGCAGCTTGCAGGCGTTATCCGCGAGCGCGATCCGGATTTCGCGGTCAGCGGCGCCGTCTACCATGGGCCGCCGGGGTCTTGCTACTACCAGACGACGGGGCTGTTCGACGATCCCAGCGCGCCCGAGCGAGAGTTCTTTCCCCCCTCTTCGTTTGCCCATCGTCGAGACCTTGTCGACCGGATCGGGTTCTGGCGTGATCCGAGCGAGTTGCGCGCGCCTGCGGACTGCGAATTCCTGTTGCGTGCGGTCGAGCAACGATGCACGTTTGCTTCGACCGGGGCCATAACGGTCCACAAGTTCGCGGCCGGACACCGATATCTTTCATATCGCTTTCCGTCCGACCTCGAGCAACGGCAGTTGCTGGAACGCCTTGCCCGGGAGGGCGGCGAGGCGGAGATCCTGGATGAGATTCAGCGCGCCATCGCAAACGGCGCGGAGCACAGCTCGGTTCGATACATGGACTTCGGGCAGTTCAGTGCCGGCGAGCTATTCCGAAAAAATCGCGGCAACAAGGGCCTCGACGTGCCGCCTCCAACGGCGATCGACCGCCATCGATGGTTGCCGGTCGAGGCTTTCCCGGCGGGGCTGGATTGGCACGAGGTCGAGGAGCGCTCGCTGGTCGGGCGCTTGCGATGGTCGGGCCCGAATCCGAACGCCCGCTATCTGGTCAACGTGCGCCTGAACGGCAAGGCGCGGTTGCGCATTCATATCCTGGCCTTCGCTGCCGACGACCTCGCGACCTCGCTCAAGGTCGACATCGACGAGCGCGATGCGCCGTTTGTCTGTACCCGCAATGCCCACAGGAGGCTATGTGCTTGCGCTCGACAGCCCGGTCGGGCCGGTCGACGACGGCCTGGTCCTGCGCTTCCGGCTGCCGCGCTGTTCGCGCCTGCGCAACGACGCCCGGACACAGGCGTGCGGGACTGGCGCTGCGTGGCATCGAGATCGTACCGGTGGAGTGACCGTATGCGTCGGTCGATTCACCACAGATACGGAATGATCCGGCGCGCCGAGTCCGAATCCCATGGCAGGTCGAGCGCGTCGGGTTGCTCGTAGTCGTACGCCCGCTCGGGCATATTGATGATGATGGCCTCGGTCGTGCCGATGTTCTTCCAGCCGTGATAGACATTGGGCGGGACGATCAGCAAGCCGGGATTTTTTTCGCTCACGACGAACTCGTTCAGCTCGCCTACCGTCGGCGACTCCCGGCGTCCGTCGAACAGCACGATCTTGACCAGTCCGGAAACGACAAACAGACGGTCGGTGCTGTATTGGTGGAGTCCCCAGGCGCGGACGCGTCCGGCGAAAGTTGTCGTGATGTGCACCTGCTCGAGCGGACCGCCGACGAGTTGCCAACGCGCGCAAGCCACTTCGGTGACATGGCCGTCCTCGTGCGGAACCGGTCGGGTCGGTCTGAAGGTGACCCCCGCCAAAGGCGCGACGTGGAGATTGCCGCCGCTGTCGACCGCGGAGCGCTTGACGGCTAGCGCTTCGGCACCGATGACATCCGGACGGCCGGGCTCCGCCGCTATCGTGCGGTCGCCGCGCAAGCGGGATGGTGAGCGGACGCCTGGTGTCGGCGAAACGTCACCGTCTTCGACACCGATCATCCTGCCGCCGCGACGGCGCGTCCCGCCAGCACCGAAACCAGGTGCGCGCGATACTCGGCCGAGCCGTGCAGGTCGGTGTTGAGCGAATCGGCTGGAATCTTCACCGCCTTTGCGGCGTCGGCGGTAAAGCTCTTCGCCAGCGCAGCCTCGATCGCGCTCGAGCGATGGACATGCGAGGACGCGCCGGTGACGGCGACGCGCACGCCGGCCGCGGTTTGCGCGACGAACACGCCGACCAGTGCGAAGCGCGACGCCGGGTTCGGGAATTTGACGTACGCGGCTTTTTTCGGCACCGGGAAACTCACCGCGGTGATGATCTCGTCGGCGGCCAGCGCGGTTTCGTACATGCCCTTGAAAAAATCGTCGGCGGCGATCTTGCGCTTGTTGGTCAGCACGGTCGCATTCAGCGCCAGCACCGCGGCCGGATAGTCGGCCGCGGGATCGTTGTTGGCGATCGAGCCGCCGATCGTTCCGCGGTTTCTGACCTGCCGGTCGCCGATGCCTTCGGCGAGCGCGGCCAGCGCAGGGATCGCCTGCTTCACGACGGCAGAGGACGCGACCTCGGCATGCGTCGTCAACGCGCCGATGACGATCGCGTCGCCTTCCTTTTTGATGCCTTTCAATTCCGCGATGCCGGACAAATCGACGACCGTGCCCGGATTGGCGAGCCGCAACTTCATCGCGCCGACCAGGCTCTGGCCGCCGGCAAGCGCCTTGCCGCCGGTCCGCGCGAGCGCCGCGGCGGCGTCGGCGACCGATTTGGCGCGCTGGTATTCGATGGCGTACATGCGGTGTCTCCTTAAGAACGTCGCGTCGACTGCAGGGCGCTCCACACGCGATGCGGCGTCGCCGGCATGTCGATGTATTTGACGCCGGCCGTGGACAAGGCGTCGTGCACGGCGTTCATCAGGGCCGCCGGCGAGCCGATCGCGCCCGCCTCGCCGCAACCCTTGGCGCCGAGCGGATTGTGCGTGCATGGCGTGACCTTGGTCGCCACCTTGAACGAAGGCAGGTCGTCGGCGCGCGGCATCGCGTAATCCATGTAGCTGCCGGTCAAAAGCTGCCCGCTGTCCTTGTCGTAGACGCATTGCTCGAGCAGCGCCTGGCCGATGCCCTGCGCGAGACCGCCATGCACCTGGCCCTCGACGATCATCGGATTGATGATGTTGCCGAAATCGTCGCAGGCGCTGAAATTGACGACCTGCACGACGCCGGTATCGGGATCGACCTCGACTTCGCAGATGTGCGTTCCGGCCGGAAAGGTGAAGTTGGTCGGATCGTAGAACGCGGTCTCGTCGAGCCCCGGCTCGAGCTTGTCCAGCGGATAGTTGTGCGGCACGTAAGCCGTCGAGCGCGATCTCGCCGAAGGTCTTGCTGCGATCGGTGCCGGCGACGGTGAACTTGCCGTCGCCGAATTCGATGTCGGCTTCGGCGGCCTCGAGCAGGTGCGCGGCGATTTTCCTACCCTTGGCGATCACCTTGTCCAGCGCCTTGACGATCGCGGTGCCGCCGACGGCCAGCGAACGCGAGCCGTAGGTGCCCATGCCGAACGGGACGCGCCCGGTATCGCCGTGAACGATCTCGACCGATCTCGATCGGGATGCCGAGCCGGCTCGCGACGATCTGCGAGAACGTCGTCTCGTGGCCCTGTCCGTGGCTGTGCGAGCCGGTGAATACGGTCACGCCGCCGGTCGGATTGACGCGCACCTGCCCGACTTCGAACAGCCCGGCGCGCGCGCCGAGCGCACCGGCGATGTTCGACGGCGCGAGCCCGCAGGCTTCGATGTACGACGCATAGCCGATGCCGCGCAGCTTGCCGCGCTTGGCGGCCTCGGCCTTGCGCGCCGCGAAGCCCGCGGTGTCGGCCATCTTCATCGCCTCGTCCAGGCAGGCGTCGTAGTCGCCGATGTCGTAGAGCAGCGCGACCGGCGTCTGATGCGGAAACGTGCGGATGAAATTGCGGCGGCGGATGTCGTCCTGTGCGATGCCCATTTCCGCCGCCGCTGCGTGCACCAGGCGCTCGACGACGTAGGTCGCTTCGGGCCGCCCCGCGCCGCGATATGCATCGACCGGCGCGGTATTGGTGAACACCGCCGTCACCTCGCACCATATCGCCGGCGTCGTGTACTGGCCGGCGAGCAGCGTCGCATAGAGAATCGTCGGGATGCACGAGGCGAACGTCGACAGGTACGCGCCCATCGCTGCGGTCGTCTGCACCCGCATTGCCAGGAATTTGCCGTCCTTGTCGAGCGCCAGCTCGGCGTGCGTCACATGGTCGCGGCCGTGTGCGTCGGAAAGAAACGCCTCGCTGCGGTCGGCCGTCCATTTGATCGGGCGGTTGACCCGCTTCGACGCCCAGACCAGCGCGGTCTCCTCGGGATAGAGGTAGATCTTCGAGCCGAAGCCGCCGCCGACGTCCGGCGCGATGACGCGCACCTTGGTCTCCGGCAGGCCGAGCACGAACGCCGTCATCAGCAGCCGCTCGACGTGCGGATTCTGGCTGGTGACGTAGAGCGTATAGCTATCGTCGGCGCGGCTGTAGCTCGCGACGGCCGCGCGCGGCTCGATCGCGTTCGGGATCAGGCGATTGTTGACGATGTCGAGCTTGGTGACGTGCGCGGCGCCGGCGAACGCGGCGTCGACCGCGGCCTTGTCGCCGAGCGCCCACGTGTAGCATTTGTTGCCGGGTGCGCCGTCATGAATCGCCGGCGCACCCGTTTTCAGCGCATCGACCGGATTGACGACCGACGGCAGAACGTCGTAGTCGACGGCGATCAATTCGGCGGCGTCCTTGGCCTGGTCCGGCGTTTCGGCGATCACCAGCGCGACGCCGTCGCCGACGTAACGGACCTTGCCCTGCGCCAGTATCGGATGCGGCGGCTCCTTCATCGGCTGCCCGTCGGTGCCGGTGATCAGCCATCCGCACGGCAGTCCGTTGACGCCGGTCAGATCATCGCCGGTGCAGATCGCGATGACGCCGGGCGCGGCCTTGGCCTTGGCGGTGTCGATACCGCGTATGCGCGCATGAGCGTGCGGCGAGCGCAGGAAATAGGCGTGCGTGTGATGCTGCGGGTTGATGTCGTCGGTATATTGGCCGGTGCCGGTCAGAAAACGATAATCTTCCTTGCGGCGGACCGATTGCCCTACGCTGTTCAGATCGCTGGCACCCATCGCCTATCTCCTCATCGCCTGCGCGCCCTGCTTTACCGCCTTGACGATGTTCTGGTAGCCGGTGCAGCGGCACAGATTGCCTTCGAGCTCGGCACGAATCGTCTTTTCATCCGCGTCGGGATGGCGCTGCACAAGGTCGATCGCGGACAGCACCATGCCCGGCGTGCAGAATCCGCATTGCAGCCCGTGACAATCCTTGAAAGCCGCCTGCATCGGATGCAACTCGCCATCGGCCGCGGCAAGCCCTTCGATCGTGGTTATCTTCGATCCGTTCGCCTGCGCGGCGAGTATCGTGCACGCCTTGACCGCGTTGCCGTCGATCAGCACCGTGCAAGCGCCGCATTGACCGGTGTCGCAACCGACGTGAGTACCGGTCAAGCCGAGGTTATTGCGGATGAAATCGACCAGCAGCGTACGCGCATCGACGTCGGCGGCTGCTGGCTTGCCGTTGACCGTGAGTGACAGCGAGACGGGCACGAGGATCCTCCTTCGGATTGGGCGTCGCCGCGGGAATGATCTCTGGCGGATCGCGCGGCGACGGCGAGTCTAGGATACTCCGCGCGAAAGCGCGCGGCAACGTAGCAGGCTAGTACAGATTACCGATGTATTGCGACAGGTTCTCGATGTCGGCGTCGGACAGCGTGGCGGCGACGCTCGTCATGTTGCCGGCATCGTTGGTCCGCCGCCTCGCCTTGAAGTCGTGCCAGCTGCTTCTTGATGTACTGCGGCCATTGGCCGGCGACGCGCGGAATCTCGTTCTGCCCGACGAAGCCGCCGAGGTGGCACATCGGACAGAGCACCGCGTCGGAAGTCTTGCCTGGCCGGCCTCGACCTTGGCAGCATCGACCTGGAATTTGATCGGCGCCTGTTTCTGCGCGGCGAAAAAGTTGCCCAGCGCATCATGTCGTCGCGTCGACAGCTTCGCCGCCATCGGCGACATCTGCGGGTCGCTGCGGCGCCCCTCCTTGAAATCCTTGAGCTCGATGTAGATGTAGCGCCAGGTCTGCCCGGCGAGGATCGGATACTCGCCGACGGTCGAATTGCCGTCCGGTCCGTGGCAGGCGAAGCAGACTTGTGCCTTGGTTCGCGCGGTCGCCATCTGCGTCGCGTCGAGCTGCTGGGCTTGCGCCGGAAGCGCCAAGGCCACCACGGACAGAATCAGGATCGTAAGTTCGAGCATGTCGATTCAAATAAAACGGCCACTTCGCGCGAGCGAAGTGGCCGCGTGCGAGCCGGGAACTGCGGCTAGGGCAGCGCAAACACGAACACGCTGTTGCCGCGCTTGGAGTCGATCTGGTTGTTGCCGCCGGCGGCGACCGCGACGTACTGCTTGCCGCCGACCATGTACGAAACCGCCGGCGCGTTGACGCCGGCGCCGCAGTTGTATTTCCACAGCTCCTTGCCGCTCTTGGCGTCGTAGGCCTTGAACCAGCCGTTGGCCTCGCCGTTGAAGACCAGGTCGCCGGCGGTCGCCAGCACGCCGCCGATCAGCGGCTGCGGCGTCTTGGCCTTCCACGCGACCTTGCCGGTGTCGAGGTTGACGGCGACCAGCTGGCCCCACTGCTCTTCGCTGGGGATCGTCTTGAACGCGCCGCCGAGCCAGAGCTTGCCGCCCGGGATACGGCACTTCCTCGACATGATAGGTCATCGGCTGATGCAGATTCGCCGCGTAGGCCATGCGCGTCGTCGGATTGACCGCCATCGGCGACCATTCGACGCCGCCGTTCGCGCCGGGCAGCATGCGCGCGCCTTCCTTGGTCGGCAGCACCCACATGTTTTCCTGCGGGATCATCGCCTCCGAGAAGCGGATCAGCTTGCCGGTGTTGCGCTCGTGGACGTAGATGTGGCCGGTCTTGCCGCCGTGGATGACGACGTCGACCATCTTGCCGCTCGCGTCCTTGGCCTGCGTCAGGATCGGCGGGCTGACCGCGTCGAGGTCCCACACGTCGTGCGCGATGTACTGGAAGTGCCACTTGTACGTGCCCTTGTCGAGGTCGATCGCGACGATCGAATTGGTGTACAGGTTGTCGCCCGGGCGGATCGCGCCGTAGAGATCGGGCGACGGATTGCCGGCGACGAAGAACACGGTGCTGCGTCTTCCGGTCGATCGCCGGCGTCATCCACACGCCGCCGCCGAGCTGTCTGATAGAACGAGCTGTCCTTGGCGAACGCGGCTTTTTCGGCATCGATATTGCGATGCATGTCGCGGCCGGTGGCGTCGTTCTTCGCCCATACGCCTTCGTGGCCCTTGTCGGGGATCGTGTAGAACGTCCACAGCAGCTTGCCGTCCTTGGCGTCGAAGGCCTTGACGAAGCCGCGGATGCCGTATTCGCCGCCGTTGGTGCCGATCAGCACCTTGCCGTCGACGTACGCCGGCGCCATCGTCTCCGAATAGCCCTTGTCCGGATCGGCGATCTGCGTTTCCCACAGCAGCTTGCCGGTCTTGGCGTCGAGCGCGACCAGCTTCGCGTCGATCGTTCCCATGTACAGCTTGCCTTCCGGCGATCGCGACGCCGCGGTTGTTGTTGCCGCAGCAGACCGTCACGATCGGACCGAGCTTGTGCTTGTAGTGCCAGTACTCCTCGCCCGTCTTCGCGTCGATCGCGTAGACGTGATTGAACGACGTCGTCAGGAACATCACGCCGTTGTCGACGATCGGCGCGGTCTCCATCGACTCCAGCACCGCGGTCTGAAAGACGAAGGCAGGCTTCAGCTGGGCGACGTTCTTGGCGTTGATCTGCTTGCCGGCGTAGTAGCGGGTCTGGTCGTAGCTGCCGTTCGAATGCAGCCAGTTCTTGCTGTCGCTGGCCGCGCCGTCCAGCATCGACTGGGTCACGCTGGTGAGGGCCGGCATCGGACGCGTCGTCGTGGTGGCGCCTCCTGCCACTTCCTGCGCCGCAAGCGGTGCGGTGAATCCGCAGGCCAGCGCAAGCGCCGCGATCGAGCGCCAAGACATGCTGTAATGGGACGCCATGATTGATCCTCCAGGAAATTTATTTTATTGCGCTCGCATCGGCCCCGCCGCGCCCGAGCCCAGCCACGCGACGCGCCAGCCTGCCGCGTAATTGAGTTATAGTCCAACCAAAATGGAAAAGCAATCTGTGGATGACAAGTCAAAAAGCGGGATGCGTGCGGCGCCGGGGCGTCTTTACGCGCCGGCAGCGCATCGCGTTGCCGGTCTTGTTTTCGCGGCTTTTTTTGCGCTGCCGCACGTTGCGGTGGCGCAGGACTGGTCGATCAACGCCAGGCTCTTGGCGGCAGCGCGCACCGGCGACGAGGCCGGGCTGGTACGAGCGCTCGCCGACGGAGCCGCCGTCAATGCGCGAAGCCGGATCGGCGAAACCGCTCTGGTGATCGCCCTCAAGAACGACCAACCTGCCCTGGCCTCCCGCATGGTCGATGCCGGTGCCGACGTGAACCTGGCGGCGGTCAACGGAGTGACGCCGCTGATGGCGGCCTCGCATGCCGGTCAAACCGACATCGTCCGGCGTCTGTTGGCCAGCGGAGCCGATGTTGCCGCCGTCGACCGCTTGCAAAAGACCGCGATGACCTATGCCGCGGGCCAGGGACGCACCGATATTGTGCTTCTGCTGCTGCACGCCGGCGTCGATGCCAACGCGGTCCTCGCGCACAAGCTGACGGCGCTGATGTGGGCCGCCGGATACGGCAGGACCGACACCGTGCAGGCGTTGCTGGCGGCCGGCGCCAAGCCGGGGCTCAAGGACGATCGCGGCAAGACCGCGCTGGATATCGCGCGCGAAGGAAATTTCCCCGAGACGGTAAAGCTGCTGGAGACCGCGCTGAAGGGCTAGCCGTCGGCGACATCAATCTACGCCGCGCGCTCCGACGGCGCGCTTGCGCGCCCGCTGGCCGCCCGGCCACATCCGCCAGAGCAGGCCGTCGCGCAGGCCCCACTGGTGATAGATCGTCGCGGCGACGTGCGCGCCGATGGCGGCGACCAGCACCCAGTTGCTGACCAGATGGATCACGCTGCACGCTTCCTTGACCGCATCGTTGGCACCCGCCCATGACGGGAGCACCCAGCCGAAGAACTTCACCGGATAGCCGCTGGTCGCCGAGCCGACATAGCCGCTGAACGCAGCGATGAACATGACCGCGTACAGCAGCAGGTGGACGGCCACGGCGGCGTGCGCCTGCCAGGGCGGCAGCGGCGGCAGCTCCAGCGGGCGATGCGAGGCGCGCCATGCGAGCCGCACCGCCATCAGCAACAGTGCCGCCAATCCGATCGACTTGTGCAGGTTGTACGCGTCGGCGCGGGGTCCGACCGGTTGCTTCGGGATCGTCTGCATCCACCATCCGAGGACCATCAGGCCGACCACAGCCGCAGCGATCGCCCAATGCATGACGATGACGGCCGTCGGATAGCGGGGGGACGGGTCAGAACCTGACATTCGCGCTGACTCCGATCAGGTAATTACGCCGCGCCGCCGGCTCGAAGAAGCGCCCGTTGGTATCGCCGACGATCACCGAGCCGACGTAGTTGCGGTCGGCGAGGTTGTTGACGCGGGCGAATTCGCGCAGCGTCCACACGCCCGACGCGCTGCTCGAATCCGGCGCGGATGTTGGCCACCGTGTAGGCCGGCGCGGCGTCGGTATTGCGCTCATTGACGTAGAGCTTGGCCGCGTACTGCGCTTCCAGCGCGACCGAGAATCCCGCCCATTCGGCGCGCGCCCAGGCCAGCTCGGCATACGCACTCGTTGCCGGCACGGCAGGCAGGCGCGACCCCGACGGCACGAGCAGCGGTGGCGTCCCGGTGGTCGTATCCTCGGCGAATCTCGCCGACAGGTAGGTGTAGGCCGCATAGCCGGTCAGACCGCCGCCCAGATGCACCTTCCCACTGCGCCTCGACGCCGCGGCGCCGGGTCTTGCCGGCGTTCTTGTATGTCGTCCGCCCGCCTGTCGCGGCGTCGATGATGATCTCGTTCGACGTGTGCGTGACGAAGGCCGCGAAATTGACGCGTTGCGCCTCGGCGAAGTACGCCTTGACGCCGATCTCGGTCGAGCGGCTGATCGCCGGCCGCAGCGCGAAGTTGAGGCCGGTGCCGGTGTTGCGATAGG
This sequence comes from uncultured beta proteobacterium, assembly GCA_963697485.1. Taxonomy (GTDB): domain Bacteria; phylum Pseudomonadota; class Gammaproteobacteria; order Burkholderiales; family Casimicrobiaceae; genus PALSA-1003. Next base: position 157,934 of record CAVOOD010000001.1, on the reverse strand, counting down.
CGAGCTCGATGAAAGTCGGCGTCTCGAAGCCTTCGCCCCAGTTGGCGTAGACGTTGACGTCGTCCGCCGCTCGCCAGACGATGCCGCCGACCGGGCTCGCATGCGAGAACGCTACCCGCCCGCTGTCGTCCGGGTTCAACGCGGTGATGTAGTGGTCGATCGAATCGAAGCGCACGTCGCTGTAACGCGCGCCGGCGAGCAGCGACACGGCGTCCAGTGGAAACCATTCGGCCTGCGCATAGACATCCTGATTGCGCACGGTATCGTCTTCGTCGCGGCGCAGGTCGCCCAGCGCGCCGTTGTTGTTGACGAAGCCCTTGCGCGCCTGCTGCTGGCGGTCGTAGGCGGCGCCGACCGTCAGCGTCAGCGGCCGGCGCGCCGGCGGCGATGCGCGTCGTCGCGCGAAGGTCGACGCCGGCGAAATTGCCGGACAGGTCGGTAACGCCGCCCGACGAAGTGTCCAGCGTGCCGGCGAGCGCCAGGTATTGCCGAACCGAGCGCTGTCCGGCGTAGGTCGTCAGGCGCAAGGTCGTGTCGGCGCCGATGCCGCGCTCGATCGTCGCGCCGCCCTGCTGCTGGCCGACGGTCTTGCGGGTGTTGAACAGCGTCGCCGAGGGGTCGGCCTGGCGCGGGTTGGCCTCCCATTGCGCGCGCGTCAGACCGAGCGGATCCTGCGCCTCGGGTTGGTAGAGCGAGTTGCGCGATCATCGTGACCCGGGTGCCGTCGCCGAACGCGAACTTGAGCTTCGCGTTGAATTGATCGCGCTGCGCTTCGCTGTGGTCGCGGTAGCCGTCGGTGGCGAAGTGATTGCGCGACGACCGAGAAGTTGATGCCGCGCTCCTCGCCGCCGAATTTCGCGATCGCATTCCAGGTGCCGTAACTGCCGCCGACGACCTGCGCCTGCGCCGTCGGCGTCGGCGGCCCGTCCTCGCTGAAGATCGAGATCACGCCGCCGGCGGCATTGCCGTAGAGAGTCGAGAACGGGCCGCGCAGGACTTCGATGCGTTGCGCGGAGGCCAGGCTGAAGCTCCCCGTCTGGCCCTGCCCGTCCGGCATCGTCGCCGGAATGCCGTCCTGGTAGAGTCGTATGCCGCGCACGCCGAAGCTCGCGCGCGCGCCGAAGCCGCGCGAGGAAACCTGCAGGTCCTGCGCGTAGTTCCATCGGTTTTGCACGACCAGGCCCGGAACGCGCGACAGCGATTCGGACAGGTTGATCTGCAGCTGTCCCTGCTGGATCCGTGCCGCACCGATGCTGTCGATCGCCACCGGCAAGTCGAACGCGCGCTCTTCGATCCGCGTCGCCGTGATGACCAGCGGGTCGATGCGCACGACGTCCTGCGCCCTCGCCGCCTCCGGCATCACCGCGCCGCTGATGGCCAGCAGCATCGCCGCCATCAGGTTGCGCCACGTCCGGCGCCCGCCGCGAGGGACAGAACTAGGCATCTCTTTCGCGCTGGGGCCAGGGAAGTTGCGACAAGTCGTGTAGGATAACCGATCGTTTGCGCCGGCTCCATTACGACCCGGCTGGCACCTCGAGGAGCAATCAGCCCCATGCGCTTTCCCTGGATCCTGATCGCGGCGGTGTTATCGACTGCCGGTCTGCCGGCCGCCGCAGCGCCGATCGCGTATGCCTCGAACGAAGGCTCAGGCACCGTGTCGATGATCGACACTGTCACAGACAAGGTGACGGCGACGTTCAACGTCGGCGGCAAGCCGCGCGGCATCGCGCTTTCACCCGACGGCAAGCGGCTTTACCTGAGCGAGCAGACAGCCAATGCGCTGCTTGTCGTCGATGCGGCCAGCGGCGCGACGCTTGCTCGCACGCCGCTGGGAAAATCTCCGGAAGGCATCTATCTGTCGAGCGATGGCAAGCTGCTCGCCGCCGCCGTCGAGGAAGACGATCAGGTGATGCTGGTCGACACGGCGAGCGGCAAGGTCGTGCGGAAGATCAAGATGCGCGGCAAAAATCCCGAGCACGCGGTGTTCAGCCCCGACGATCGATGGCTCTACGTCAGCAGCGAGGAAGCCGACAGCGTCGACATCGTCGACCTCGGCAAGGGTGAGGTCGTGCAGTCGGTGAAGGTCGGCGAGCGCCCGCGCGGCATCGGTTTCCTGCCCGACGGCAAGCGCGCCTACGTTGCGGCGGAGCACGCGGACACGGTCAACGTCATCGATGTCGCGACGATGAAGGTCATCGCAACGATCAAAGCCGGGAGCCGATCGAACGGCGTCACCGTCCGCCCGGACGGCAAGCGCGTTTATGTCAGTTCGGGCGGCGAAGGAACCGTCCAGGTGATCGATACGGCGAGCAACGCGATCATCGCCGCTATTCCGGTCGGCAAGCGGCCGTGGAACATGGCCATCACGCCGGACGGCGGCAAGCTCTACGTCGCGTGCGGCAGATCGAACGCGATCGCGGTCATCGATACTGCGACCAACGCCAAGATCGCCGATATCGCCGTGGGAGCGCTACCCTGGGGCGTGGCGCTCCGCTGAGCGCAGGCGACGGGCAGAGGCGAGCGGCGCGGCGCGCCCTCGTGCTTTCACTGGCGCTGGCCGGCGCGACATCCGCGGCGCACGCCGACAATCCGGCGGAAGTTTTCGAGTTGCCCAAGGTCGAGGTCATCGGCACGACGCCGTTGCCCGGCCTGGGCACCGCGCTGAAAGATGTCCCTGCCAATGTGCAGAGCTTCGGTCGCGCCGATCTGCTGCGGCAGCGACCGCTCGACTTGAGCGACTTCCTCGAGCGCAACGGCAACAGCATCGGCGTCTCCGCTGCGCAAGGCAATCCGTATCAGCAGGACCTCAACTTTCGCGGCTTCGCGGCCTCGCCCCTGCTCGGGACCCCGCAGGGTCTGTCGGTGTTTCAGGACGGCGTGCGGATCAACGAGGCATTCGGCGACGTCGTCAACTGGGATCTGCTTCCGGCTTCGGCGATTGCGAGCATCCAGCTCATTCCCGGCTCGAATCCCGCGTTCGGCCTCAACACGCTGGGAGGCGCGCTGGCGATCTATACCCGCAGCGGGGCACAGAGTCCCGGCGGCGCCGTCGAGGTGTCAGCCGGCTCCTTTGGCCGGAAGTCCGCGGAATTCGAATACGGCGGCGTACGCGACCACATCGACTATTTCATGACCGGGAACCTCTTCGACGAGAAAGGCTGGGCGGACCACAATCCAAGCCGGGTGAAGCAATTTTTCGGCAAGGTCGGATATCAGGACGACAACATCGACTTCGACCTGAGTCTCACGCTCGCGGACAACAACCTGCAGGGAACGCAGACGCTCCCGGTGTCCTGGCTCGAAACGCCCAGACAGGCGTACACGTTTCCCGACCTCAACGAGAACAAGCTCACCTTCCTGACCGCGAAGGGCAGCCGCTTCCTCGGGGAGGATGTTCTGCTCGGCGGCAATGCCTACTACCGTCGCTTCCGCAACACCAACGTCAGCAGCAACGTGAACGACGATTACGGCGCGATCGATCCGGACACCGGCATGCCGGCGCTCAATCAGGCGACCAACGATCGCTCGGCCATCGATCAGAGAAGCTGGGGTTTCGGACTGCAGCTGACCGTGCTCGGCGAGCTTGCCGGGCGCAGGAATCAATTGATCGCGGGTCTGGGCGGCGACTTCGGCGACACGACGTTCGCGCAGGATTCGCAGCGCGCCAATTTCACCATCGATCGCGCCGCTGTCGGCATCGGTCCCTTCGCGTCCGAGACCGACGTCGGCACGACCAATCGTTACGTCGGAGTCTATTTCAACGACACGTTCGCCCTGGACTGCGCACTGGACGCTGACCTTGTCCGGCCGGTACAACCATGCCCGGGTCGCCATCAACGATCGCAGCGGCACCAGTCCCGACCTGGACGGCACTTTCACGTTTTCCCGCTTCAATCCGGCGCTGGGGATCAATTTCAATCCCTCGCCGACGCTGACCGCGTATACGAGCTACAGCCAGGGCATTCGAGCGCCGTCTCCGGTGGAGCTCACCTGCTCCGATGCGGCAGCGCCATGCAAGCTGCCGAACATATTCATCGCCGACCCGCCGCTGAAGAAGGTCGTCTCCAAGACCCTCGAGGCGGGTGTGCGCGGCAAGCTGGACACGGCGGCGCAGTGGGCGATCGCCGCCTATCGCACCGACCTCGACGATGACATCCAGTTCATCTCCAGCGGTGCCGGCGCCGTGAATGCCGGTTACTTCCAGAATGTCGGCAAGACCCGCCGGCAAGGCGTAGAGCTCTGGGGAGGGACGCGCGTCGGCGCGCTGTCGCTCAATCTACGATACAGCCATACCGAGGCGACATTCCGCTCGGCCTTCGTCGCCGCCAGTCCGAATAACTCGGCAGCCGACGAAAGTGGCGCGATCGCCGTCACTCCGGGAAATCGCATTCCCGGTATTCCGTCGGATTCAGCGAAGCTTCGCGCCGACTACGACTTCGACGACCGTTTTTCCATCGGCGGGAGCGTCGTCTACGCCTCCAGCCAGTACGCACGCGGCGACGAGAACAATCAGGACCGGCATGGCAGGGTGCCCGCGTACACGGTAGTCGACTTCGATGCGCGCTACCAGGCGGCCAAAGATCTCGAGGTTTTCGCGCGAATCGCCAACCTGTTTGACCGCCGCTACCAGAACATCGGTGTGCTGGGTTCCAATGTCTTCACCGGGCCTGATCGCAGCTTCGGACCCGCGTCCGGAAACGACGCGGTGGCCGAGCAGTTTCGCGGCATCGGCGCGCCGCGCGGCGTCTGGATAGGACTCCGCTATTCGTTCGGCGCGCCCGCGCGGAGCAACTGATCCTCGTGTGCTGGCCGGCCTGCGGACGATCCCATCAGCCGGCGAGTTCGAGCAAGCGCTGGTATAGCGCCGGGTCGATTTCGATGCCATCCCGGGCCGCCGCAGCCGACAGCGCGTCGCGACGGTAGCCGGGCAGCCGGACGCCCGGATCCTTTTCCATTTCTGCGATCAGCGCTTCGATCCGCTCCATATAGGTTGCCGTGCCCGCGAGGGCGGACGGATCGATGACGAGGAACGCCTGACCGACACGCGGCCGATTGCCTTCATCGGCCAGGAACGAATCGGCCTCGAATCCCATCGCCGCGCCGGTCAGCGCGCAGGCGAGCAATTCGACGACCAGCGCGAGCGTCGCGCCCTTGTCGCCCCCCATGGCCAGCATCGATCCGGCCAGCGCCGCGTGGGCATCGGTCGTCGGTTTTCCATGGGCGTCGAGCGCCCAACCCTCGGGAATCGGTCGGCCTTCCTTAGCCGCGATCATCACCTTGCCGCGCGCGACCTGCGAAAGCGACAAGTCGATGGTCAGCGGCGCACCGCTTTTTCGCGGAAAGACGGCGGCGATCGGATTGGTCCCGAGCACCGGGTGCGCGCCACCCGCAACGGCCATCGCCGCAGGCGAGTTGCCCAGCGCCAGGCCGACCAGCCCAGCGGTGGCGACGGGCGCCAGGTGATAGGCGGCGACGCCGAAATGATGGCTGTTGGTGACGCCGACGAAGCTCACGCCGAACTCGCGGGCGCGCCGCGTCGCCTCGGCAACGGCGAGCGCGCAAGCCGGGAACGCGAGTCCGCCGCCCGCGTCGACAAGCGCCGCGCCGCCGCGCGACCGGGTCACGCTGGCGATCGCATCGCCGACGGCGCGGCCGTTCCTCAAATGTGCGGCGTACTGAGGAATGCGGGCGACGCCGTGCGAGCCCAATCCCTGCGCGTCGGCTTCAGTCAGCGCCTGGGCCGTGGCCGCCGCCATCGCCGCGCTCGCACCGGAACGGCACAACGCGCGCTCGGCCAGATCGCGCAGCGCGGCCGCTGCCAGTCTAGGCATGCGCGGTATCGCAGCGGCGTCGCGCCAGCGCAGCGGCAACCTCGCGGGCGACCAGCGCCGAAACGCGCGCGTTCGACTCGCGTGTGATGCCGGCGATGTGCGGCGTCAACAGCAAGCCCGGACATCCGGCAAGGACGCTCGCCGCCGGCAGCGGCTCGCGCTCGAAAACGTCGAGCGCCGCGCCGCCGAGCATTCCGCCGCGCAGCGCCGCGGCCAGCGCCGTTTCGTCGACGATCCCGCCGCGCGAGGTGTTGATCAGGATCGCATCGCGCTTCATCAGAGCGAGTCGGCGCGCATCCAGAAGCCGGCGGGTCTGCGTCGGTCAGCGGCAGGTGCAGCGATACGATGTCCGACTCGCGCAACAGATCGTCGAGCAGCCGCGGCGCCGTATGCTGCTCGCCCCACGATGCCGAACCCGACGCGATCGCGGCGTCGTAGCCGATCACGTGCATGCCCAGCCGATACGCGAGCTCGGCGACCAGGCGGCCGATGCTGCCGAAACCGACGATGCCGAGCGTGCTGTCCGCCAGCTCCCGGCCTTGGGACAGCGCGGCGCGCGGCCACTCGCCCGCCGCGACTGCGGCGCTGCAGCCATAAGCCTGGCGCCGCAGCAGAAGCCCGGCGCCGATCACGTATTCGGCCACCGAGCGCGCATTGGCGCCAGTCGCCGGTATGACGTCGATGCGTCGATGCCGCGCAGGCGGCGAGATCGATGTTGTCCAGTCCGACGCCGAGCCGGCCGACGACCTTGAGCCGCGGCGCCGCGGCCAGCAGCGCGGCGTCGACCTGCGTGCGGTTGCGCACGATCAACGCGTCGGCGCTGGCCAACTCGACGCCGAGGTCCGCCGGCCGCTCGACCAGCGCGGCGTCGTATCGCACGTCGAAATCCCGTGTCAGCGACGTCACGGCCGCATCGTCGATGAATTCGCTGATGACGATGCGCACGCTGTCACATTCACTGCGGCGAGAACAGCTGGTCGATGTTCTCGAATGCCTTGAACTCGAGCGCGTTGTCGAACGGGTCGAGCAGGAACATCGTCGACTGTTCGCCGATCTGGCCCTTGAATCGCACGTGCGGCTCGATGATGAAACGCACTCCCGCCGTTTCCAGACGGTCGGCGAGCATGTTCCATTCGTCGACTTCAAGGATGACGCCGAAATGCCGTACCGGCACCTGATCGCCGTCGACCAGGCTGGTCGCCACCTTCATGTCGGCTGCGCCGACCCGAAACGCCACGATCTGATGGCCGAAGAAGTCGAAATCCACCCACTCCTGCGCGCTGCGTCCCTCGGTGCAGCCCAGGACGCCGACGTAGAAGCGGCGCGCCGCGGTGAGATCGGTAACCGGGAAGGCCAGATGAAACCGCGGATAGTCGCCCCGCGACGCTTGTGCTTGCCGCACCGGCTTGGCGCTCCAGCTCAATTCTGCATCCCCCATCTGCGCACCGTGCGCTGTTCGATCGTGCGAAAAATGACGTTCTCGACCAGGAGCCCGATCATGATCACCGTGAAAAGCCCGGCGAAGACGTTGGCGATCTCGAGCTGATTCTTGTTCTCGTAGATGAACCAGCCCAGTCCGCCGGAGCCGGACGATACGCCGAACACCAGCTCGGCCGCGATCAAGGTACGCCACGCGAACGCCCAGCCGATCTTCAGGCCGGTCAGGATGCTCGGGAACGCGGCAGGGATAAGTATTCTCCCGACGTACGACAGTCCGTGCAGCCCATAGTTGCGGCCGACCATGCGCAGCGTATTCGACACCGACAGGAATCCCGAATGCGTGTTCAGCGCGACCGCCCACAGCACCGAATGGATCAGCACGAACACCAGGCTGCCGTTGCCCAGCCCGAACCAGATCAGCGCCAGCGGCAACAGCGCGATCGCCGGCAGCGGATTGAACATCGAGGTCAGCGTTTCGAGAAAGTCGGTGCCGACGCGCGAGCTGATCGCGACGGTCGTCAATACCGCCGCCAGCGCGATGCCGGCCGCATAGCCGATCAGCAGCACCTTGATCGAGGTCCAGGCCTTGCCCAGCAGTCCGCCGCTGATCATCGCCTGGACGAAGGCTTGCAAGGTCGCGGTGAACGTCGGGAACAGGAGGTCGTTGTGCAGCCAGCGCGCATAGATCTCCCAGGCGGCTGCCAGCAGCACGAGTATCGCCAGCTTGCGCACCGCGCCGATGTTGTAGATGCGCTCGCCGATCGACAGCGGCCGTTGCACGACGCCGAATTGCGAGGCGTCGACAGTCGGCCGGAGAACGTCGGGACGTAGGGCGTCGGCTTCAGGCATGGAATTCATCCTCATTCTCGACGGGCTCGGCGAAGAGCATGGCGTGGATCTTCCGCTCCAGCTCTCTGGCCGCGTCACCGTGCGTCGGTGTTCCTGCGGCAGACTGTTGAGCTCCGCCTTGACCTGTCCCGGGTGCGGCGACATCAGCAGGATGCGGCTGCCGATGGTGATCGCCTCGGGAATCGAATGCGTGACGAACAGGACGGTGAAGTGCGTGTCGTCCCACAGCTGCAGCAATTCGTCCTGCATCTTGCGCCGGGTCAGCGCGTCGAGCGCGGCAAAAGGCTCGTCCATCAGCAGCACGTCGGGCTCCATCGCCATGCCGCGCGCGATCGCGACCCGCTGCTTCATGCCGCCGGAAAGCGTGTGCGGATAGCTGTCGGCGAACTTGGTCAGGTTCACCTTGTTGATGTACTCGAGCGCCTTTTCCTCCGCCGCCTTGGCCCGGAGCTTGCCGCTCGATACCAGCGCGAACACCACGTTCTCCTTGACCGTCTTCCAAGGCAGCAACTGGTCGAATTCCTGGAAGACCATCATGCGGTCGGGTCCCGGCCGCGTAACCGGCACGCCTTTGAGCCGGATCTCGCCTTCGACCGGATTCAGATAGCCGCCGACCGCCTTGAGCAGGGTCGACTTGCCGCAGCCCGAAGGACCGAGCAGGATGAAGCGATCCGATCGAAATACCTGGAAATCGACGCGATACGTCGCCGTGATGCGATGCTCGGTGGTCTTGTACTGGATCGTTACGCCGCGAACATCGAGCAGTGGCGCCGTGGTTTCAGCCATGATTCCTCCTCAGCGGCGCAACGCGGACACTGGAATGCTTTCGGGCCCGGGCCGCCGCACGGCACTCGCGTCAATGCTGCCAGGGCAACCGGTCCAGATCGACGTTGCCGCCGCTGATGATGATGCCGACGCGCCGCCCTGCGACCGGCAGCTTGCGTTCGAGCAGCGCGGCCAGCGGCACCGACGACGACGGCTCGATGATCAGCTTGAGCTTGTCCCAGGTCAGCCGCATCGCCTGTACGATCGCCTCTTCCGACGTCGTGCCGATCGCATCGACCAGCGTCGACAGCACGGCGAACGTCTTCACGCCGAGCGACGAGCGCAGGCCGTCGGCGATCGTGCGCGGATCGGTCTGCGGGACGATGCGCCCGCTCTGCAGCGATCGCCAGGCGTCGTCCGCGCCCGCGGGCTCGGCGCCGTAGACGTGGATCGACGGCTTGATCCCGCGCGCTGCGATCGCGGTGCCGGACAGCAGCCCGCCGCCGCCGACCGGCGTGATGACTGCATCGAGGTCGGGAACCTGTTCGAGGAGCTCCAGCGCGGCAGTCCCCTGCCCGGCGATGACGCGCCAATCGTCGTAAGGATGGACCAGCAACGCGCCGGTTTCGGTCTGCACCGCGGCGCAGGTCGTGTCGCGCGCTTCGAGCGTTGGTGCGCAGAACCGCACGGTCGCACCCAGGCCCTGCACAGCGGCTTTCTTGACCTCGGCCGAGTTTTCCGGCATCACGACCCAGGCCGGAATGCCGCGGCGCGCCGCGGCCCAGGCGACTGCGGCGCCGTGGTTGCCCGACGAATGCGTGACCACGCCGCGCCGGGCTTCGGCGTCGTCGAGCGAGAACACGGCGTTGCATGCGCCGCGCGCCTTGAACGCGCCGACCTTCTGCAGGTTCTCGCATTTGAAGAACAGCGTCGCTTCCGCCGCCGCGTCGAGCGACCGGCTGGTCAGCACCGGCGTGCGATGCACGTGCGGTCGGATGCGCGCATGCGCGGCGCGTATCGCCGCGAGATCGACGGCGATCTCGAGCGCTGCCGCTGGGTCGGTCGCGCCCATCGCTACCTAGCTTCCCGGCAGATTCTGTGCGTTCGGAAAGAACATGTCCTTCCACGAATCCGGCGGGTTCTTGATCGAACCGGTCTTGGTCATGAAAGCGACGTATTTCATGACGTTCTGCGGGGTCGTCGTGAACACGATCGCGGGGTCGTTGAGCATGTCTTCGATTTCCTTCAGCGATGCCTTGTCCTTCGACATCCGGAGATACGCCTCCGCCGCCCCGCGCTTGTCCTTGTTGATCATCGCCGTCGCCTCGTCGAGCGCCTTGACGAAGGCGTCGTATAGCTTTGGATTCTCGCTCCGGAACTTCGACGTCGTCCAGACGACGTTGAACGTCGCCGGGCCGCCGAGCACATCGTACGAATTCAGCACCGTGTGGATCGCTGGATTCTTCAATTGCTGGTACTGGAACGGCGGCGAGCCGAAATGCGCGGTGACCTCCGATTGTCCGGACAGCAGCGCCAGTGTCGCGTCGGGATGCGACATCGTGACCGTCAGCGTGATCGAGCTTGTTCTGCTGCCCCTCGCCGAACGCCTTTTCGGCCGCCATCTGCAAGGTGACCGCCTGGATCGACACCTTGACCGCAGGCAAGGCGATCTTGTCCTTGTCGGTGAAATCCTTGATCGACTTGACCGCTGGATTGCGCGTGTTGAGGTAGAGCGGCATCGAGTTGATCGCGCCGACCGACTTGACGTCGAGGTTGCCGCGCGTCTTGGCCCACAGCGTGACGAAGGGCCCCACGCCGCCCGATGCGAACTGCAGGCTGTTCGACAGCAGCGCGTCGTTCATGACGTTGCCGCCGGCAAACGTCGCCCAGGTCACCGTCACATCGACCCCGGCGGCCTTGGCATGTTTCTCGATCAGCTTGCCGTCCTCCATCACCATCAGCGGCAGGTAGCCGATTCCGTATTGCTTGGCGACCTTGAGCTCGGAAAGCTCCGCGGCTGCGAATGCTGGAAACGCGACCAGCGTTGCGGCGAGCAATGACCGCAAACCCCACGCGACGACGGCGCTCTTCATGTTTGAACTCCGATGGCCAATACGAATCGGGAACGATAGGACGTCAATGGTGGAAATGCCGCGTGGCGGAAGCGATGCAGTCAGGCGCTTTCGTAGAGTCGCGTCATCACGAATTCGCGGTGGCCGAGCGCTTCCGCGGCGGTCAGCCTGCCGTTCGCAGTGCGAAACATCATCTCGAGCAACTTGTCGCCGGCCTGATCCATCGTGATGCCCCGCTGCAACAGCGCCGAGGTATCGACGTCGATATGCTCGCTCATCGTCCGCACGGTGCGCGGATTGGCGCAGACCTTGATGACCGGCAGGATCGGATTGCCGATCACGTTGCCCTGGCCGGTCGGGAAGAAATGGACGACGAAGCCGGCCGCGGCGCACAGCGTCACCATCTCCGCGGCCGCCGATGAGCTGTCCATGAACCAGAGGCCGGGGCCGGAGGGCGTCTCCGCCTTGTCGAGCACGCCGTCGATGATGCATTTCTTGCCGATCTTCTGGATGTTGCCGAGCGCCTTTTCCTCGATCGTCGTCAGTCCGCCGGCGATGTTGCCCTTGGTCGGCTGCGAATCCGACAGATCGGTGGTCTTGTGCCGGTTGATGACTTCCTGATAGCGGTCGAAGACGCGCATGAAATCGGCGCGGACCTTGTCGTCACGGCAGCGCGCGGCGACGATCTGCTCGCCGCCGGTAAGCTCGGTCGTCTCGCCGAACACCAGCGTGGAGCCTGCTGCATAAAGCTTGTCGAATGCATCGCCGACCGTGGGATTGGCGCCGCAGCCCGAGGTCGTATCGGATTCGCCGCACTTGGTCGATACCCAGAGCTCGTCGAGCCTGCATTCGACCCGCTGCTGTTCGCTGGCGGCCTGCATGAACTCGCGCGCCGCCTTGGACGCCCGCATGATCGTGTCGTGATCGCCGTGCAGCTCGATGCCGAACCCGATGACCGGCTTGCCGGTTGCGGCGATGCCGTCGACAAGCTTCTTGGGTCCAACCCTCTTCGATACCGATGACGACGACGGCGGCGACGTTCGGATTGCTCCCCGCGCCGATCAAGCGTGCGGAAGTGCAGGTCGAGGTCGGCGACCGAACTGCAGTCTTCCATACGGATGCGGAATCGCCAGCACGCCCTTGACGTTGTGCGCGACCGCTTCGGCCGCGGCATTGGACAGGTCGTCGACGGGCAGCACGATCACGTGGTTGCGTACACCGACGCGGCCATTCTCGCGGCGGTATCCCCAGAAGCTTTTTTGCATCAATGGTTCCTTGCTAACGATAGTAGATTGCGACGAGCGAGGACGCGGGCACCTGGCAGGGCGCGATCCGCGCGAGGAGCGGAATGTACCGCTTCAGTACCTGGGCACCGCAGCGCGGAAAGGACGCCGCATGACGCCCGCAGGCGACGGCTCGTCACCAGCGCTTGGTCTTGATGTTGTGGACGTGTGCGTGCTGACCCGCCTTGATCGGCGCGACGACCTTGCCGATGTCGACGCCATACTTGATCACCGTATCGCCGACGTTCAGGTCCTTCAGGGCGACCTTGTGTCCGAGCGGGATGTCCTGCGCGCAGCGCAAATCTGATCGTCCGGTCCTCGTCGAGGATGAGTCCGGTCAGCGTCTGTCCGGCCTTGATGCCTTCGACGACGACGACGGCGACCGAATCGTTGGGGTCATGCAGTACACAATGAATCAATGCGGGTTCTCCTGCTTCGAATGCGTTTCGCGGCGACGCCGGATCGAGCGTCGCCGCGGGATCAAACATAGCATACTGCGCCGCCTACAACCCGAGCCGATCGGCGAGGTCCTCGAAATCGCCGGCATTGAGCGTGCTGCGCCGGTCGGGGCCGCCATGCGCGGTGTCGGGACCGAATTCCCGCGGACGGTGCACATAGGCGGTCTGCAAGCCGCAGCGCCGCGCCGCCGCCAGATCGTCCTTGTGCGCGGCGACCAGCATGACCTCGGCAGGGTCGAGCGCGAGCAATGCGGCGGCGCCGAGATAAACCTCGGGATCCGGCTTGTAGTGCCGGAAAAGCTCTGCCGAAAGGATGCAGTCCCACGGCAGACCCGCCGCTTTCGACAAGTTCGACCAGCAAGGCCATGTTGCCGTTGGACAAGGTGCCTATGATGCAGCCTCGCTTGAGCCGGCGCAGGCCGGCCCGAACGTCGCGCCAGGGGCTAAGCCGGTGCCAGACCCGGTTGAGCGCGGCGAGCTCGCGGGCATCGAGCTCGAGACCGAAGCGAACGACCAGTCCGCGCAACATCGTCAGATGCAGGCTGTCGAGCGGCTGCCACGGCACTTCGCCGCGGCGCACCCGATCCATCGCCGGACGGTAGCCAGCGCGCCAGGCGTCGGCGAACTCGCCCCAGTCGGCGCGCACGCCCTGCGCGCGGCCGACGCGCGCGACCTCCCTGCTGACGCTGCCACGCCAATCGACGACGGTGCCGAAAACGTCGAATAAAAGCGCTGCCGGACGCTTGCGCGACGCCGACCCCGCCATCAGAAGGCGAATCCGGTCTGCCGCACCGGGCCGAACCAGCGCCGATGCGCCGCGCACGGGCCGTGCAGCGCCAGCGCAGCCAGATGCTCGGGCGTCGAATAGCCCTTGTGCCGGGCGAATCCGTACAGAGGGTAGCTGCGGTCCAGCTCGACCAGCATCGCGTCGCGCGTCGTCTTGGCGAGGATCGATGCCGCGGCGATGGCGGCGACCAGGCGATCGCCGTCGACGATCGCTCGCGACGGATAGTCGAGCTGCGGACATTGGTTGCCGTCGATCCAGACGACCTCGGGCGCCGTCGTCAGCTGCTCGATCGCCCGCTTCATCGCGAGCAAGGTCGCCTGAAGGATGTTCAAGGCATCGATTTCGCCGACATCGCTAGAGGCGACGGCCCATGCCACCGCGCGGGCGCGGATAATCACGGCCAGCTCGACGCGGCTCTCCGGCGTCAGCAGCTTGGAGTCGCGCAGCCCCTTGATCTTGCGCTCCGGATCGAGAATCACGGCGGCTGCGACGACCGGCCCCGCCAGCGGCCCCCGCCCGGCTTCATCGACCCCCGCGATCAGCATGCCACCCCCGCCGTGCGCAATTCCGTCACCACCGCCTCCGCCGCGATTGTCGCACCATCCGCCGTCAGCGCATCGGCGAGCGAAGCAAAAAGCGCTTCGGTGCGGCGCCGGGTGACCGCGTCGTCGTAGAGGTTCAACGCCGCGCGGGCAAGATTGTCCACCGTTGCCGCCCATTGCAGGAATTCCGGCGCGACAAAGCGCCCGGCCAGAATGTTGGGGAGCCCGACGAAAGGGCAGCAGCAGCTTGCGCTTGACGATCTGCGCGGTGACCGGGTGGACTCTGTAGAACACCAGGTGCGGGCAGCGCGCCATCGCCGCCTCGAGCGTGGCCGTTCCGGACGCAACGATCCCGACATCGGCCGCGCGCAGGGCGTCGCCCGCGTGGCCATACAGCAGCTTCAGCGACAAGGACTCAAGCTCCAGGCGGTACTGGACGCCGCTCGAAATATTCTCGCGCCTCGCGGCTGACCAGCGGCACGACGAATCTCGCCAGCGGCTGCGCTTCCAACAACGCCGCCGCAGTCTTGAGCAGAAGCTCGGTGTGCATCTCCAGCTCGGACATGCGGCTGCCGGGCAGCAGCGCAAATACCGGCGTGCCCATCTCGAATTTCAACAGTTCGCGCGCCTCGCGGCGGCTGGCTGCCGTCGCCGCGCCGGCGGCCAGAGGATGGCCGACGAAGGTCACCCTGATGCCGGCATCGGCGTAGAGCGGCGGCTCGAACGGAAACAGGGCGAGCAGGTGATCGACCGAGCGTGCGATCGTGCCGATGCGCTCGCGGCGCCACGCCCAGACCGACGGGCTCACGTAGTGCATCGTCCGGATCCGCCGCCGCTTGAGCTTTGCCTCGAGCCCGAGATTGAAGTCGGGCGCATCGATGCCGACGAACAGCGGCGCGTTCGCCGCGCGGAGGCGCCGAAAAACATCGCCGCGAATGCGCAGCAGCGCGGGCAGATGGGTGATCACTTCGGCGTAGCCGCGCAATGCGAGCTCGGTATGCGGATACCAGAGCACGCAACCGGCGGCTTCCATGCGCGGCCCGCCGATGCCGGCGAAGCGCACGCCCGGCAGGCGGGCCCGGACGGCGCGGATCAGGTCGGCCCCCAGCGCGTCGCCCGAGGCTTCGCCGGCGACGATGCCTATCGTCACCGCGGCCGGGTCGCGTGCGGCGCCGCTCAACGGATGATCCCGCGTCCTGGCGTCTCCAGAAACGCACTCAGGGCCTGCGAGCGCGGGCACGGCGACGGCCGAGGCGGCGATCTCCGCCCGCGCATCGTCGAGCGCAAGGCCCTTCCGATACAGCGTCTTGTACGCTCGCTTGATCGCGGCGATGTCCTCGCGCGCTGAATCCGCGGCGGCGCAGGCCCTCGCTGTTGGTACCCGCGCGGCGTTGGCCGGCGATCCCGCCACGGTGACGTACGGCGGCACGTCCTGCAGCACGATCGATCCGGCGGCCAGCATCGCGTGCGTGCCGACGCGGCAGAACTGATGCACGCCGACGAAGCCGCCGAGCACCGCGTAGTCGTCGATGATCACGTGCCCGGCGAGCTGGGCATTGTTGGAGAACGTCGTGCCGTTGCCGATCACGCAGTCGTGTGCAACATGCGAATACGCGAGCAGCCAGTTGCCGTCGCCGATCGTCGTCACGCCCTTGTCCTGCGCCGTGCCGGCGTGGATGGTCACGAACTCGCGGATGACGTTGCCGTCGCCGATTACGCGTGCGGGTCGGATCGCCCGTGTATTTTCTGTCCTGCGGAATTTCGCCGACCGATGCGAACTGGAATACCCGATTGTCGCGTCCGATGCTGGTCCGATCGGCGATGACGACGTGGGCGCCGATGCTGGTGCCCGCGCCGATCGTCGTCTCGGCGCCGACCACCGTGTACGGACCGATCACCGACGTCGCCTGCGAGCTCGGCGCTCGCGGCGACGATCGCCGTCGGATGGATGCGGGTCACAGGCTTCAGAGGTCGCGCAAGCGCGGCCAGCAATTCGGCCTCCGCGACCAGCGCATCGCCGACGCTGGCCCGCACCGCGAACTTGCCGACGCCGCGGACCAGCCGGATCTCGGTCGATTCCAGCGTCAGCTGATCGCCCGGAGTGACCTGGCGCTTGAAGCGCGCGTTGTCGATGCCGGCAAAGAAGATCAGCGACTTGTCGTCCGGCATGCGCTTCAGCGTCTGGTAGACCAGGATCACCGAGACCTGCGCCAGCGCCTCGATGATCAGCACGCCCGGCATGACCGGATAGCCGGGAAAATGACCCTGGAAGAACGGCTCGTTGATCGTGACGTTCTTCAACGCCTTGATGCTGCGGCCGGGCACGCATTCGATGACGCGGTCGACGAGAAGGAAAGGCGGCCGGTGCGCCAGATGCCGCATGATTTCGTTGACATCCATCTCCATGCTTATTCTCCCTGTCCACGGCGATCGCGCTCGAGCGCGCGGATCCGGTCGGCGAAGCTGCGCAGGCGCCTGATGACCGATGCGACATGTTGCCATTCCCGATGCGGCAGCGAGGGAAAGGCACCGGTGTAGACGCCGCGCTCGTGGATCGTGTCGAACACGCCGGACGCCGCGGAGATCACCGTCCCGTCGGCAATGTCCAGGTGGCCGGTGATCATCGCCGCGCCGCCGATCTGGCAGTTGCGACCGATCCTGACGCTGCCGGCGATGCCGACGCAGCCGGCAATCGCCGTATGCGCGCCGATGCGGCAGTTGTGCCCGATCTGGATCTGATTGTCGAGCTTGACGTCATCTTCGATCACCGTGTCGTCGATCGCGCCTCGGTCGATCGTCGTGTTGGCGCCGATTTCGACGTCGGCGCCGACGACGACCCGTCCGAGCTGGGGCACCTTCAGCCACTGTCCGCCCTCCTCGGCCATGCCGAACCCGTCCGCACCGAGGACGGCGCCGCTGTGAATCAGCGTGCGCGCGCCGACCACGGTGCGCGCGTACAGGACGACTCGCGGATGCAGCACGACATCGTCGCCGACGCTGCAATCCTCGCCGATCGCGCAACCGGCGTGTATCCGCGTCCGTTCGCCGATGTTCGCGCGCTCGCCGATGACGACGAAAGGACCGATGCGTCGCGCTGGCGGCGACGCGGGCGCGTCGCCGCAACGACTGCGGTCGGATGTATGCCCGGCGGCGACCGTATGCGCCGGATGGAAGAACGCGGCGACGCGCGCATACGCCGCATACGGGTTCGAAGTCACCAGCTTCGGCAACGCGTGTGTCGGCCGCAAAGCGCGGCTCGATGATGACGGCGCTCGCGCGCGTCGACTGCAGCTGGTGGCGATATCTCGGATTGGCCAGAAAGGCGATCGCCCCGGCAGTCGCGCCATCGAGGGTGGCGACCCGATCGATCAGGACGCCGCCGTCGCCGACGAGCTCGGCGCCGCGCCGGTTCGGCCAGCGACTTCAGAGCGATGCCCCGAGCGTCTTGACTGGTGCTCATGCGCTTGGGCGGCCGCGGCTTTGGCGGGACTACTTGTCGGCGAGCGCCTTGATCACTCGTTCGGTGATGTCGATGCGCGGGCTGGCGTAGATGACCGGGTCCTGAATGATCAGATCGAACTTCTCATCGATCGCGATCTGCTGGATGACCTTGTTGGCGCGCTCCTGCACCGCAGTAAGCTCCTCGTTGCGGCGCAGGTTGAGGTCCTCGCGGAACTCGCGCTGCATGCGCTGCAGGTCGCGGCTCATGTTGGCGAGGTCGCGCTCCTTGGCGCGGCGGTCGTTTTCGGCCATCGTCACCCCGTCCTTCTCGAGCGGCGCCTGCAGGTCGCGCACCTGCTTGCCGAGCTTCTGGATCTCGGCATCGCGGCCGGCGAACTCCTTTTCGAGCTTCTGTCTGTGCGCGCTTGGCCGGCGCCGCTTCGCGAAACAGGCGCTCGCTGTTGACGAAGCCGATCTTGTAGTCGGCGCCCTGGGCGAAGCCGGGAGCGGCGAGCGAGGCCGCGAGGAAGGCCCCGACGACACAAATGACCCATTGCTGCATGCGATGTTTCAACTTTCTCTCCTGCGCATAGTCCTGCGGCGTGCGCCGATTTCCAGTCGCGCTGGATGCCTTGCCGATCGCCAGTCTACGCCCACTCCGCAACTAGAATACCGTACCCACCTGGAACTGGAAATGCTGGATGCGGTCGCCGGGTCTTCTTGTTCAGCGGGTAACCATAGCTGAACTTCAGCGGTCCGACCGGGGAGTTCCAGGCGACCCCGACGCCGACCGAATAACGGAACGATTCGAGCTCGGGCTGCAGGCCGGCGTCGCGAATCATGCCCGCGTCCGTGAACACCGACAACCTGACCGACTGATCGTTCGCCTTGGCGCCCGGCAGCGGAAAGAACAGCTCGGCGTTGGCGATGATCTTGTCGCCGCCCGCCGATCATGTTGCCCTGTGAGATCCTGCGGACCCAGCGACGCCGTCTCGTAACCGCGGACCGATCCGACCCCGCCGCCATAATACGCCTTGAAGAAGGGCAGCGTCTTGTTCTCCAGGCCGCCGCCGTAGCCGAAGTCGCCGCGCAGCATCAGAACCGTGTTCAGCGGCATCGGCGTGAACCACTGGATCAGATAGTTGAGCTTGTAGTACGTCAGGTCGCCGAACGGCAACGCGAGCTCGCCCAGAACGCTCTGCAGCAGTCCCCGGCTGGGGAACAGGATGCTGTCGCGCGTATCGCGCGACCAGCCGGCGCGTCAGGATGTAGCTATTGGTCACGAACCCGAAGTCCTTGACGAACTGGACGATACGCCGGCGGGCTCTGGTCGAACAGCTGCACGCTTGGTGTGCTCGACGCGGCCGCCGAAGTTGATCGTGTCGGTTTCGGTGATCGGCACGCCGAAGCCGAGCGCGGCGCCAAGCGTCTGCGACGAGTACTGCGCGATCGGCAGCGACGAGGGATCGACGTTCCTGTCGTAGAGCTCGATCGTGCGGGAGATGCCGTCGGTGGTCCAGTACGGCTCGATGTAAGTGACGCGCGATGGTGCGATTGACGCGGCTGGTGTTGATCGAAGCGGACAGCGAATTGCCGGTGCCGAATACGTTGTTCTGCGAGATCGATCCCGACAGCACGACGCCGTCGGCGCTCGAATAGCCGACGCCCGCGAGCAGGTTGCCGGTCGACTTCTCGGTGACCGTGATGTCGATATCGACCTGGTCCGGGCTGCCCGGAACCGCCGGCGTCTCGATGTTGACGTCGTCGAAGAAGTTGAGCCGCGTGATCCGGACCTTCGATCGCTCGATGCGCGTCGGCGTCGTACCACGCGCCTTCGAGCTGGCGCAGCTCGCGGCGGATCACCTCGTCGCGCGTCTTGCTGTTGCCGCTGATGTTGATGCGGCGGATATACACGCGACGGCCCGGATCGATGAAGAAGGTGAACCCCGCCGTCCGCTTGACGCGGTCGATCTCGGGCACCGCGTTGACGTTGGCGAACGCATAGCCGTCGCTGCCGAGACGGTCGGAAAGCGCCTTGGTCGACTGGGTGAGCTTTTCGCGCGAATAGACGTCGCCGGGACTGGACCTGGACCAGACGCATCAGCTCGGCTTCGGGCAGCAGCAGCTCGCCGGCCAGCTGGACGTCGGACACCGTGTACCTCGGGCCCTCGGTGATGTTGATCGTGATGTAGATGTCCTGCTTGTCCGGCGTGATCGACACCTGCGTCGAATCGACGGCGAACTCGAGATAGCCGCGATTCGTGTAGTAGCTGCGCAGCGTTTCCAGGTCCGCCTGCAGCTTCTGCTTCGAATACTGGTCGTTCTTCGTGTACCAGGTCAGCCAGCCCGGCGTCGTCAGCTGCATCTCGTTGATCAGCGTCTTTTCCGGAAAGGCCTTGGCGCCGACGATGTTGATGTTGGCGATCTTGGAGACTTCGCCTTCCTCGACGGTGAAATTGATCGCGACGCGATTGCGCTCCTGCGGCGTGACCGTCGTCGTCACCTTGACCCCGTAGTTGCCGCGGTTGATGTACTGCCGCTTGAATTCCTGCTCGGCGCGCTCCAGCGCCGAGCGGTCGAAGATGCGCGACTCGGCGATGCCGATATCCTTCAGCGCCTTCTTCAGCGTGTCCTTGTCGAATTCCTTGGTGCCGATGATGTCGATCTGGCTGATCGTCGGCCGCTCCTGGACGATGACGACCAGCACGCCGTTCTCGGATTCGAGGCGCACGTCGCGAAAAAAGCCGGTCGCGTACAAGGCCTTGACCGCGGCGGAGGCCTTCTCGTCGTCGACGCGGTCGCCGACCTTGATCGGCAGGTAGCTGAACACGGTTCCCGCCTCGGTGCGCTGCACGCCCTCGACGCGGATATCCTTGACGACAAACGGCTCGAACGCCAACGCGGCGTGCGCGAACAGCGCGGCGAACAGTGCCGGAAGCGCCTTCAGTTTCGAGCCGGCGCGACGTGCACGCGCCGGCTCACGGCAAGTGGGGGGTTCAGAAGAGTCGGGACAGGTCATTGAAAAGCGCCAAAGCCATCAGCATGGCCAGTACGGCCATGCCGATACGCTGGCCGACCTCGATCACGCGGTCTGGAACCGGACCGCCTTTGACAATCTCGGCGAGATAATACATCAAGTGTCCGCCATCGAGTAAGGGGACGGGCAGCAGATTGAGCACGCCCAGGCTGATGCTGATCAATGCGAGATAGCCGATGAATGTCAGTACGCCGGCTTGCGCCGACTGTCCGGCGTAATCGGCCATCGTCAACGGCCCGCTGACGTTCTTCAGCGACGCCTGGCCGGTGAGGATTCTGCCGAGCATCTTCACGGTGAACACAGAAAGTTCCCAGGTCTTGCGCGCACCCTGCACGACGGCCTCGACGGGACCGTAGCGCACCGTTGTTCCGATCAGCGCCAGTGCGGCGGGATCGACCGCGAGTCGCATGCCGGCGAGGCCGATCTTTTTTCCGTCCTGATCGCTCGCCTCGGGTACCACGACAATGTCCTGCTTTGCACCGTCGCGGAGCACGGTGAAGGCAAGGCGCTCTCCCGGATGCGCATTGGTGATCGCCGCGACCTCCGACGGAGAACGAACGGCGCTGGCCATCGATGGCGACGATCGCATCGCCGGCGCGCAGTCCTGCTGTGGCCGCGGGCCGCCCGGGCAGCGCTTCGTTGACTCGCGGCGGGCCGAGATCGATCTTCAGACCCAGCGCCGAGACGAAATTGCCTTCCCAGTCGTCGCGGCGCAGGCTCTGCAGCGACAGCAGATGCTGCGACCTGATGCCCGACCGGTCGACGGTGACGATGGCGTCGTCGCTGCCCGACGCTTTGAGCAGGCGCCAGCGCAGATCCTGCCACGATAGAACGTGCTCGTCGTTGACGGCGATGACTTCATCGGAAGTCGCCAATCCCGCGACGGCCGCCGGCGAGCCGGCTGGAGGCGAGGCCAGGATGGCGCGTTCGCCGGGAATGCCGGCGACGTAGGTGCCCGCGAAGAGCAGCACTGCCAGAAGCAGATTCGCGGCCGGGCCGGCCGCGACGATCGCGATTCGTCTCCACACCGACTGACGATTGAACGCGCGCCCAAGGTCCGCGGGAGCGACTTCGCCCTCGCGCTCGTCGACCATCTTGACGTAGCCGCCGAGAGGCACCGCCGACAGCGCCCATTCGGTGCGGTCGCGGCCCGAGACGACGCGACCAGACGATGCGGCCGAACCCAACCGAAAAGCGCAGCACCTTGACCCCGACGAGCCGCGCCACGAAGTAATGTCCGAGCTCGTGGAAGACCACCAGCACGCCGAGCGTCACGGCAAAGGCGAGCAGTTTCTGCAGCAGCATCATGCCGGGAGTGTGTCCACGTGGTCGAGCTCGAGCAATTGACGCGTCAGCGCCCGAGCCTCGCGATCGGCGCTGAGCGCCTCGTCCAGCGTCGTCAGCGGCCGCGCCGCAAGCCGCGACATCGTTTCTTCGCAGACCGCCGCGATTTGCGTGAAGCGGATGCGGTGCTCGAGGAACGCGGCGACGGCGACTTCATTGGCCGCATTGAGCATGGCCGGTGCGGTACCGTCGGCGCGAAGCGCATCGTAAGCGAGGCCGAGACACGGGAATCGCGCGGCGTCGGGCGCTGCGAAGTCCAGCGCGCCGAGCCCCGCCAGGTCGAGGGGCGCAACGCCGGCGGCGATCCGCTCCGGCCATGCGAGCGCCTGCGCGATCGGCGTGCGCATGTCCGGATTCCCGAGTTGCGCGAGCACCGAGCCGTCGACGTACTCGACCAGCGAATGCACGATGCTCTGCGGATGAATGACGACGTCGATCGCATCGGCGGGCACACCGAACAGCCAGCGCGCCTCGATGACTTCGAGCCCCTTGTTCATCATCGTGGCCGAATCGACCGAGATCTTGCGACCCATGCGCCAGGTCGGATGCGCGCACGCCTGCTCGGGCGTGACCCCGGACAACTCGTTGTGCGGCGTGTTGCGGAACGGGCCGCCGGACGCGGTAAGCAGGATGCGCCGCACGCCGCGCGCCGCCTCGCCGCAGGCCCGATCGGACGGCAGGCATTGGAAGATCGCATTGTGCTCGCTGTCGATCGGCAGCAGCGTCGAGCCGCCCTCGCGCAACGCGGCGATGAACAGCTTGCCGGCGAGCACCAGCGTTTCCTTGTTCGCAAGCAGGATGCGCTTGCCGCTCTTCGCGGCCGCGAGCGTCGGCTCGAGGCCGGTGGCGCCGACGATCGCTGCAATCACCGTGTCGGCTTCGGGCAGGGCCGCGATAGCGCACAGACCGGCGGGCCCGGCGAGAACTCGGGTCGCGAGGCCCTCGCCGCGAATCGCCGCTTCGAGCTCGCTTGCAGCATCGACATCGAGCATCGCGGCGTAGCGCGGTTCGAAACGGCATACCAGCTCGAACAGCGCCTTCCATTGCCGGTTGGCGGTCAGCGCGACCACCGCGAAACGCTCGGGATGCCGGGCGATAACGTCGAGCGCCGACGCTCCGATCGAGCCTGTCGCGCCGAGAATGGCGATGCTGCGCGCGGGCGTGGGCGCAATCATCGGATCAGGTGGTGCGCGATCAGCGCAGCCGGCGGCATGGCGGCGGTCAACGCATCGATTCGGTCGAGCACGCCGCCGTGGCCAGGCAGAATGGCGCCGCTGTCCTTGACGCCGCGCTGACGTTTCAGCTGCGATTCGAACAGGTCGCCGATGATCGACAGTCCCGTAAGCAGCAGCGCGAGCGCGACCCAGATCGCCGCAGCGATCGCGTCCAGCGGCCGCGTGTAGCCAGCTGCCGCCGCGAACGGCAGCAGCAGCAACGCATAGATCGCCACCGCAGCGAGCGCACCATAGACGCCTTCCCAGGTCTTGCCGGGGCTGATCGCCGGGGCGAGCTTCCTGCGGCCGAAACGCCGGCCGGCAAAATAGGCCGCGGTATCGGCGATCCACACGATCGCCATCATTGCCAGCAGCAGACCGGGCGAGCGCGTCTGCAGCGCGACCACCGCCACCCAGGTCGCGATCAGCACCAGCCAGCCGACGATCGCCAGCACAGGCCGCGATGTCACGCGCCGACCCGAGACCAGCCACGCCGGCGCGACCAGCAGCCAGAACACGGTCGCAGCGCCGCAGATCCACGACACCACCGGCCCGGACCAGCCGTGCTCGGATGTGAAGCCCGCAGCGGGATCGAGCAGCAGCACGCAGCCGGCGAACAGCGTTGCGCCGACGAAAAACAGCCAGCCGCGCTTCTCGAGCGCGGCGAGTTCCGCCCATTCGCTGGCGGCGACCACCACGACGGCAAGCGTCACCGCGCCCCAGCCGCGCGGCGGCAGCCCGAACAGCGCGGCGAGCGTCAGCGGAATCAGGACCAGCGCAGTGATGATGCGGGTCTTGAGCACCCTGTGGCTCAATCGCGAACCGCTTGCAGTTGCTCGCTGGTCCGGCCGAACCGGCGCTCGCGCTGCCGATACGAATCGATCGCCGCGCACAACGCCCCGGCGTCGAAGTCGGGCCACAGCAGGTCGGTGAAAAAGAATTCGGTATAGGCGAGCTGCCACAACAGGAAATTCGATATGCGTTGCTCGCCGCCGGTGCGTATGAACAGGTCCGGCTCCGGCGCGTAGGCCATCGACAGGTACGGTTCCAGCGCCTCGGGCGCGAAGCCGCGTGCCGCGGTCGGGATCGGAGGCCAGCAGCTTCTGCACCGCCTGCGCCACGTCCCAGCGGCCGCCGTAGTTGGCGGCCACCGTCAGCGTCAGACGCGAGTTCCGCTCGGTCACGGCCTCGCCCGCGGCGATCAGCTCGCGGATCTTCGGCTCGAAACGCGAAATATCGCCGATCACCTTGAACCGTATGTCGTTGTCGTCGAGCTTGGCGACTTCCTGTTCCAGCGCACGCAGGAACAGTTGCATCAGGATCGACACTTCGTCGGCGGGACGGCGCCAGTTCTCGCTGGAGAACGCGAACAGCGTCAGATATTCGACTCCCTGCTCGATGCAGCGCGCGGACTGTCGCACGCACGGCCTCCACGCCCTTGCGATGGCCGGCGACGCGCGGCAGCATTCGCTGCTTGGCCCAGCGCCCATTGCCGTCCATGATGATGGCGATGTGACGCGGGACGGCGCGCACTTCCGGAACCTCGCGAGTCGAGCTGGTAAACAAGGTTGCGATCACACCGCCATCAGGTCGGCTTCCTTCGCGTGCAGCAGCTTGTCGACTTCGGCGATATACCGGTCGGTTAGCTTCTGCACGTCGTCCTGGGCGCGGCGCTCTTCGTCCTCGGCAACCGACTTGGCCTTGAGCAGATCCTTCAGATGGCTGATCGCGTCGCGACGGATGTTGCGAACGGCAACGCGCGCGTTCTCGGCTTCACGGTGCACGACCTTGATCAGTTCCTTGCGCCGCTCCTCGGTAAGCGCCGGCATCGGCACCCGGATCAAGTCGCCGCTGGTCGCCGGATTGAGGCCCAGGTCGGAATCGCGAATCGCCTTCTCGACCGGCTGAACCATCTTCTTTTCCCACGGCTGCACGGTGATCGTATGTGCGTCGGCCAAG
Organism: uncultured beta proteobacterium; assembly: GCA_963697485.1. Classification (GTDB taxonomy): domain Bacteria; phylum Pseudomonadota; class Gammaproteobacteria; order Burkholderiales; family Casimicrobiaceae; genus PALSA-1003. Next base: position 132,912 of record CAVOOD010000001.1, on the reverse strand, counting down.
GTCACGTTCGCTACCTGGTTGATCGGCATCGTCGTGCCGTAGTAGTCGACCTTGATGTGATCGAGCAGGCCGGTGTGCGCACGGCCAGTCCTGACCTTGCCAAGATCGGTCTTGAGGGCTTCGACCGATTTCTGCATTTTCTGTTCGGCGGCTTTCTTTACGTCAGCGATCATTGGGAGCTCCTTGCCGAATCGGTTGCACGCGGCGGCGTCCTGTTGCGCGAATCCGCCCGATGGCACGCGGCGCGCCGTCTTGTCTGCAGGCCGCGCGGACGGCGGTGCTAGCAATGCACCAGCGTGCCTTCGTCCTCGCCCATCACCACGCGCTTGAGCGCACCGGGCGCGAAGATGCTGAAGACCTTGAGCAGCATGTTCTGGTCGCGGCACAGCGCCAGCGCAGTGGCGTCCATCACCTTCAGGTTCTTGACGATCGCCTCGTCGAACGTCAGCGTCGCGTAGCGCCGCGCCGACGGGTCCTTGTTCGGATCGGCGGTGTAGACGCCGTCGACCTTGGTCGCCTTGAGCACGATGTCGACACCCATCTCGCGGCCGCGCAGCGCAGCGGCGGTATCGGTGGTGAAGAACGGATTGCCGGTGCCGGCAGCGAAGATGACGATCTTGTTCTCTTCCAGATAGCGCAGCGCCTTGCCGCGGATGTAGGGCTCGGCCACCTGCTCGATCGACAGTGCCGACTGCACGCGCGACACCAGTCCGGCGCGGCGCATCGCGTCCTGCAGCGCCAGCGCGTTCATCAGCGTGGCCAGCATGCCCATGTAGTCGGCAGTCGCGCGGTCCATGCCCGCCGCGCCCGGGGCGACGCCGCGGAAGATGTTGCCGCCGCCGATCACGACCGCGACCTGCACCCCCAGCCGGACGACCTCGCCGATTTCGGCGACGATGCGGTCGATGACCTCGCGATTGATGCCGTAGGGATCGTCTCCCATCAGCGCCTCGCCGGAAAGCTTGAGCAGGATGCGCTTGTAAGCCGGCTCGGTTCGCGCCAGCGGCGCCACGTTGGACACAGGCGCGATGTTTTGCGGTGTCATGGCAGGTTCGTCCTCCGCAGTGATTGCTTCAGGCCTTCGCCATCGCCGCGACTTCCGCGGCGAAATCGTCTTTTTTTCTCTCGATGCCCTCGCCGACGACATAGAGCGTGAAGCCTCGGACCGTCGCGCCCTTCGACTTCAGATACTTTTCGACCGTCTGCTCGGTGTCCTTCGACGAACGGCTGGCCGAGCAAGGTCACCTCGGCCAGGTACTTGTTGATCCGGCCTTCGACCATCTTGGCGACGATGTCCGCCGGCTTGCCGCTTTCGGCCGCCTGCGCGCTGTAGATCGCGCGCTCCTTGTCGATCAGCTCGGCCGGGACCTGGTCGCGCGAAACGCACACCGGGCGCACGTTGGCCACGCTCGCGGCGATATGCATCGCGACGTCCTTGCCGGTCTGCTCGTCGCCGCCTTCGATGGCGACCATGACGCCGATGCGGCCGCCGTGCAGGTATTGCGTCAGCCGCGCCGGCGTCGCAACGCGGGACGAAGCGCCGCACCGAGATGTTCTCGCCGAGCTTCTGCACCAGCGCCTGCCGCGCCGATTCGACGGTGCCGCCATCCATTGGGAGGGCGAGGAGCGCCGCGACGTCGGGCGGATTCTTTTCCACCACGAGCGCGGCGAGCTTCTTCGCGAACGCGACGAAATCCGCGTTGCGCGCGACAAAATCGGTCTCGCAGTTGAGCTCGACCAGCGCGCCGGTCTTGCCGTCGGCGGCGATCATCGCGCCGATCACGCCTTCCGCCGCGACGCGATCGGCAGCCTTCGACGCCTTCGCTCCGCTCTTGATCCTGAGCAGATCCTCCGCCTTCGCGATGTCGCCGCCGGTTTCCAGCAGCGCCTTCTTGCATTCCATCATGCCCAGGCCGGTACGCCCGCGCAGCTCCATCACCTTGCTTGCACTTACTTCCGCCATGCTTGTCCGCTCCACATCCTTCTGATCGACGACCCGCAGCTTGCCGATGCGCGCCGGCGTGATGCCTAAACAAAAGGGGGCGGCGCCCCCTTTGCTGAACGCCTTAGGTCCGTGGCTTCGTCGCCGGAAATCTCGACGAACTCCTCGGTCTGGACGATTTCCTGGATCACCTGGCTGCGCCCTTCGAGAATCGCGTCGGCGACGCCGCGGGCGTACAGGCGGATCGCGCGGCTCGAGTCGTCATTGCCCGGAATGACGTAGGCGATGCCTTCGGGCGAGTGGTTGGTGTCGACCACGCCGATGATCGGAATCGACAGCTTGTTGGCCTCGGTCACCGCGATCTTCTGGTAGCCGACATCGATGACGAACAGCGCATCGGGCAGCGCGGTCATCTCCTTGATGCCGCCGAGGCTGCGATTGAGCTTGTCCATCTCGCGCTGCAGCGTAAGCGCCTCGCGCTTGCTCATCTTCTCGAAGGTCCCGTCCTGACCCATCGCTTCGAGGTCCTTCAGGCGCTTGATCGACGCCTTGACGGTCTTGAAGTTGGTCAGCATGCCGCCGAGCCAGCGATGGTCGACGAAGGGCATGCCGGCGCGCTGAGCCTCCTCGGCGACGATCTCTCGCGCCTGGCGCTTGGTGCCGACGAACAGGATGGTGCCGCGATTGCTGGCCAGTTGGCGGACGTACTTCATCGCCTCCTGGTACATTGCCATCGTCTTTTCGAGATTGACGATGTGAATCTTGTTGCGCTGGCCGAAGATGAACTCGGCCATCTTCGGATTCCAGTACCGGGTCTGGTGGCCGAAATGGACGCCGGCTTCCAGCATTTGACGCATCGTGACCGACATTACTACACTCCTTTATCAGGGTTGAGCCTCGATCCGCGACTGGGCCCGTGTGCTTGGCACGACAGGCACCCTGATGGTGCGGATCTGCGAATTGCCTGGATCTTGACGCCGTGCCGTACGCCGCGTTTACGGCGCCGGCCTGGACTCGAGAGCTGCCAATCCAAGCTAACGTTCGATTTTAACACGCTTTTGTCAGCCTCCGCCAGCGCGGCGCCGGCGCGGTCGTGTGGCCCGCCGGCAAGCCCCAGCGCCGAAAGTACACGCCGATGCCTTCGATGAATCCATCCTGGTCCGATTACCTCGCCGCGCATGGCGCAAGCTTCGACCGCGGCGGCGTAGCCTCGTTCGGCGCTCCAGCCGGTGAGCTCGTTGCTGCGCGAGACGCCGCGGTCGTTTGCGATCTGTCGCGCGTTGTCGGTTCTCCGGATCGCGGGGCCGGACGCCGCGGCGTTTCTGCAGGGGCAATTCACCGACGATGTTGCCGCACTCGGCCCCGGCGAAGCCCAATACGGCGCATGGTGCTCGCCCAAGGGGCGGATGCTGGCCAATTTCTTGATTCGGCGCAGCGGCGAGTCGATTTTCGAGCTGCTGTTGCCGGAGAGTTTGAGCGAAGCCATCGCCAAGCGCCTTCGCATGTTCGTGCTGCGTTCGCGCGTCACCGTGATCGACGCGAGCAGCGAGAGCGTCCGCCTGGGCGTCGGCGGCCCCGGTGCCGGGGAAGCAGTCGGCAGGGCGCTGGGTGCGGCCCCCGCCGTTGGCGGTGTCGCCAGTTTCGGCGATCAGCACGTCGCGGCGCTCCCGGGACCGCGCTATGTCATCACCGTCGCGCCAGACGCCGCCGCGCCGTGCTGGGAACGCCTGGCCTCGGATTGCCGGCCCGCGGGCTTCGCGGCGTGGCAATGGTTGACCATACGCGCAGGTGTGCCGGTCATTACTGCGTCCACCTCCGACCTTTTCGTGCCGCAGGCCGCCAACTGGGACGCGCTGGGCGGAATCAGTTTTCAGAAAGGCTGCTACGCCGGGCAGGAAATCGTCGCCCGCACGCAGTACCTCGGCCGTCTGAAGGAGCGCCTGGCACTCGCGCATCTCGACGGCGCACCGCCGGCACCAGGCGAGCGCTTGTACAGCGCGGCGTTCGGCGAACAAGCATGCGGCACCATCGTCAATGCGGCCGTTGCGCCCGATGGCGGCAGCGACATGCTTGCGGTGCTGCAGCGCACGGCCGCCGAAAGCGGCGACGTGCACCTCGCCGCCCCCGGCGGTGCGGCGCTGCGCCTCTCCGCACTCCCCTACGAGATGCCTGCACCTGCCGCGCCGCGCGGCCGCATCGCATGAGCGCCAGGCCGGTCCATTGCTATGTCTACTACCGGGTGGACGCCGCGCGCGCGGACGCCGCGCGTGAAACGATTGCCGCGGTGCTCGTCAGTATCGAGGAGCGCGCCGGCGTCACCGGCCGCCTGCTGCAGCGGCAGGACGATCCGATGCTGTGGATGGAAGTCTACGAGAGCGTCCGCGATCCGGCCCGCTTCGAGGTGATGCTGGCGGACCTGCTCGATACCCACCGCTTTTCGCAATTTCTGGCACCGGGATCGGCGCGAAAGATCGAGCGCTTCGTGGCCAACGTCGGCACCGCATGAATCGCGCCTGCGTCAGGTCTCGCGCCGTCCGAGCTTAAAGATGTGCCTGGCGCTGGTCGCGCTCAATGCGCACCCGAAATACCGATGCGTGATCGCGGCCAACCGCGACGAATTCCATGCCCGCGCAGCGGAGCCGGCGCATTGGTGGGACGAAGGCGTGCTGGCGGGCCGCGACCTCGTCGCCGGCGGCACATGGTTCGGCGTCACGCGAACCGGCCGCTGGGCGCTGATCACCAACTTTCGCGAGGGCATACCTCGCGACCCCTACGCGCCGTCGCGCGGCGAGCTGGTCATGCGCATGCTGTGCGAAGCCGCCTCGCCGCTGCGCTCGAGCGCGGCGCTGCTCCCCGACGGCGGTCGCTATCACGGCTTCAACCTGCTGGTCGGTGACGACAGCGACGCGGCGTTTTCGTCCAACCGCGCAAGCGGTGCGCTCTCGCTCGGCGCCGGCATCCATGGTTTGTCGAATCACCTGCTCGACACGCCCTGGCCGAAGCTGCTGCGCAGCAAGACGCGCATGGCGGCATGGCTCGGCGACGACGACCCGGCGATCGAGACCGGGTTCGCGCTCCTCGCCGATCGCGAGCCCGCAGCGGACGCTCACCTGCCTGCGACCGGTGTTTCGCCGCAATGGGAAAGCCTGCTGTCCTCGCCGTTCATCGTCAGCCCGGAGTACGGAACCCGCTCGTCGACCGTGCTGTTGATCGGACGGGACGATAGCGCGCGCTTCATCGAGCGTAGCTTCGACGCCGGCGGACGCGCCGCCGGTGAAGTCGCGTTCGACTTTCGGGTCGATTCGGCCGGCTGAGTACGCGCAGCGAACGTGTCAGCCTGGCGGAGCGCCGTAGCGGGACAACCGAAGTCTGGCAGTGCCGCCGGCAACTTCGAGCTCGGCATGGCCGCCGAAGGGCAAGGTCAGCTTGTCGCGACAGTGGCCGAACGGCAAGCCGGTGTAGATCGGCACGCCGAAGCGCGCCCGCGCGTGCGCGATCGCCGCCGCCATGTCGTAGCCATTGTCGTTCGGCGAGGCCTCGAATCCGCTGAAGCTGCCGAGCAGGATCGCGCGCTGCCATTCGAGCACCCCGGCGAAATGCAATTGATAGAGCATCCGCTCGACCCGGTATGGCTGCTCGCCGATGTCCTCGAGCACCAGAATGCCCCCGGCTATCGTCGGAAAGTGAGACGTCCCGACCAGGTGAGCGACCATCGCCAGGTTGCCTCCCCATAGCGTCCCGCTCCCAGAGAAATCCGCGGGACCCTCCAGCGGCAATTCGATCTGGTAGTTCGCGCCTGCGAGGAGCGCCCAGCAATGATCGTTCGTGAACGAAGACGGCTCGAGTGCGCCGAAATCGTAGGCCGCCATCGGCCCGGCGAAGCTCACCATGCTGGCATGCGTCCATGCCGCGAGCTGGAATGCGGTGAAGTCGCTGTGTCCAAGCCAGCGCGTCTTCGATGCGGCGATCGCGTCGAAATCGATCCGGTCCAGCAGCCGCGACCAGCCGTAGCCGCCGCGCACGGCGATCGCCAGATCGACACGGGGATCCGACGCCATGCGCATGACCGCGGCCAGGCGCTCGTCGTCAGTCGCCGAAAAACGCTGCCAGCGAGCCGACGCCGTCGGGTCGACGATGACGCGGTGTCCGAGCGCCTCGAGCCGTTCGGTCGCGCGCGCTATCGCTTCGGGCTCGACCACAAAGCCGGCGGGCGCATACAAGCCGATGCCGTAGGTCGGCGCCTTCATTCGCGCGCGTCCTGCCGCCGCAACGCGAAAAAATCCGAAAGCAGCGCGGCGCAGGCTTCCGCCGCGACGCCGCCGGTCACCGTCGTGTGATGATTAAGGCGCCGTTCGGCGAAGAGATCGACGACGCTGCCGCACGCTCCGGTCTTTGGATCCGCTGCGCCGAACACCAGCCTGCGAATGCGCGCGTGCATGATCGCGCCCGCGCACATCGCGCAGGGCTCGATCGTCACATAGAGCTCACAGCCCGGAAGCCGGTAATTGCCGAGGGCACGCGCCGCTTCGCGCAGCGCGGCGATCTCGGCGTGTGCGGTCGGATCGCTGCCTGCAATCGGCGCGTTGCCGCCGCGCCCTATGATCGCGCCATCGCTGACGACGATTGCGCCGACCGGCACTTCGCCGCGCGCCTGCGCCGCGCGCGCAAGCGTAAGCGCCTCGGCCATCCACCGCTCGGCGGGACCGGGCGGTCGCAAAGCGGACGACGGCGGGGCATCGCGCGCCGGACCGGCCATCGCATTCACCCTGCCGGGCCGGCAGCGTCGGCGACGACGGCATCGGCCTCGATCTCGACCAGCATGTCGGCGTCGATCAGCCGCCGGACTTCGACCATCGCCGTCGCCGGGCGGATGTCGCGGAAGGCCTCGCCATGCGCACGGCCGATCGCCTCCCACTGTGCAATGTCGGTAACGTAGATGCGCGTGCGCACGACGTCGCCGAGGCAGGCGCCCGCCGCGGCCAGCGCGCGCTCGATGTTGGCGATCGCCTGTCGCGCCTGCGCGTACGCGTCCCCCTTGCCGACGATCCCGCCGTCGGCGCCCGTGGCCGTCGTTCCGGATACGAACACCTGATTGCCGATGCGGACCGCGCGCGAATACCCGACCAGCGGCTCCCACCGCGTGCCGGTGGAGAAATTCTCGCGTTTCATCGGGTCGGCCTCACTCCCATTCGATCGTCGCCGGCGGTTTGCCCGAAATGTCGTAGACGACGCGGTTGATCCCGCGAACTTCGTTGGTGATTCGGTTCGACACGCGCGCCAGCAGCTCGTGCGGCAACGGCGCCCAGTGCGCGGTCATGAAATCGGTCGTCTCCACCGCGCGCAGCGCCACGACGTGCTCGTAGGTGCGTCCGTCGCCCATCACCCCGACCGAGCGGACCGGCAGGAACACCGCGAATGCCTGCGCGACACGATCGTACCACCCGGCTTCGCGCAGCTCATCGATGAAGATCGCATCGGCCCGGCGCAGCAGATCGGCGTATTCGCGCTTGACCTCGCCCAGGATGCGCACGCCGAGGCCGGGGCCCGGAAACGGATGGCGAAACACCATCGCGCGAGGCAGGCCGAGGGCCAGGCCAAGCTCCCGCACTTCATCCTTGAAGAGCTCGCGCAGCGGCTCGAGCAGCTTCAGGTGCAAGGTTTCGGGCAGGCCGCCGACGTTGTGATGCGACTTGATCGTATGCGCCTTGCCGGTCTTCGCGCCGGCGGATTCGATCACGTCCGGATAGATCGTGCCCTGCGCCAGCCACTTGGCGGCGATTCCCCCGCTGCGGAGCTTGGCGGCTTCCGCCTGGAAAACGTGCACGAACTCACGGCCGATGATCTTGCGTTTCTGCTCCGGGTCGGCCACGCCCGCGAGCTCGCGCAGGAAGGCTTCGCTCGCATCGACCATGTCGACGCGCACGCCGAGGTGCTCGGCGAAGGTCGCCATCACCTGCGCGGCCTCGCCTTCGCGCAGCAGCCCGGTGTCGACGAATATGCAGGTCAGCCGCGGGCCGATCGCGCGATGGATCAGCGCGGCTGCCACCGACGAATCGACTCCGCCGGACAAGGCCGAGGATGACCTCGTCGTCGCCGACTTGCGCCCGGATCTTCGCTATCGCCTCGTCGACGTAGGCCGGCATCGTCCAGTCGCCGGGACAGCCGCAGATGTCGCGCACGAACCGCTGCAGGATAGCCTTGCCTTGCCGGGTGTGCGTGACCTCGGGGTGGAACTGCACGCCGTAGAACCGGCGCGATTCGTCCATCATCGCGGCGATCGGCGTCGCCTCGTTGCTCGCCATCAAGGCGAAGCCCGGCGGCAGCGAGATCACCTTGTCGCCGTGGCTCATCCACACGTCGAGCAGTCCCTGGCCGTCGGTGCCGGTGCGATCCTGGATGCCGTCGAGCAGGCGGCCGTGTCCGCGCGCGCGCACCGCGGCGTAGCCGAATTCGCGGGTCAGCCCGTTCTCGACCGCGCCGCCCAATTGCGCCGCCATCGCCTGCATGCCGTAACAGATGCCCAGCACCGGCACGCCGGCGGTCCACACCGGCGCCGGCGCACGCGGCGTGTCTCCGGCGGTCACGCTTTCCGGACCGCCGGAGAGGATGATGCCGGCCGGCGCGAAACTCGGCGATGAACGAAGGCGGCACATCGTACGGATGAATCTCGCAATAGATATTGAGCTCGCGCACGCGGCGCGCGATCAGCTGCGTGTACTGGGCGCCGAAATCCAGGATCAGGATCTTGCAGTGCATGGCGGACGCTCATGTTGCGGCGACGATGCGGCGCGCGGCGAAATGCCGTCGCGCCACCAGCAATGCGACGATCTGCAAGGCCGCGCTGACATAGAAGGTGGCGCCGATGCGCCAGTCCGACGGCGGCATCTGGCTGACCAGCGCGAGCAGCGGCGCGCCGATCATCGGCGCGACGACGAACATGATGCTGTTGATCGAATTGAGCGCGCCCATCGTGACGCCCTGCTCGGTCGGATCGACGGCGTTCGATACGATACCCTGCAGCGCGGGCCCGGCGGCGAACGACAGAAAGTTGCCGATGATGATCGCGTACATCATCCAGCCGTGCTGTGCCAGACCGTAGAGCAGGTAGGCGCAGGTGCCTGTGGTCAGACCCATCAGCACCAGACGGACGTCGCCGAAGCGCCGCAGCAGCGGGCTGAGCAGGCCGCCCTGCACGATCGCGGCGACCAGGCCGACGCAAAACAGCGCGAAACCGTTCTCGCGCGGTCCCCAGCCGAAGCGAAAATGCGTGTACAGCACCCAGCGTCGTCTGCAGCATCAGCTGCGCCAGGATCGACCAGCGCGAACACGGCGACCAGGCTGCCGATCTCGCGGTGTCGGGCCAATGCCAGCAGCGCCGCGAACGGATTGGCCCGTGCGAGCGCGAACGGCGCGCGGCGTTCGCGCGGCAGCGACTCGGGCACGATCGAGGTAACCGTAGACCACGTTGATCAGCGACAGCGCGCCGGCGGCGAAAAACGGAAGATGCAGATCGACGCTGCCCAGCAAGCCGCCCACCATCGGTCCGAAGATGAAACCCAGTCCGAATGCCGCGCCGATCAGGCCGAAGCTCTTGGCGCGCCGCTCCGGAGGCGTGACATCCGAGGCGTAGGCACTGGCCACCGAAAAGCTCGCACCGGCCGTGCCGCCGATGATGCGCGCCAGCAGCATCAACGGCAGAGATGGGGCCAAGCCAAGCAACAGAAAATGAAGGCCGAGCCCCAGCAGCGACCAGAGCAGGATCGGCCGCCGCCCGAAGCGATCGGACAGAGCGCCGAGCAGCGGCGCACAGAAGAACTGCATGACGCCGTAGGCGACCACCAGCAAGCCGTACCAGTACGCCTGCAGTTCGCGGTTGGGCGTGTACTCGCCGACCAGCATCGGGAGGACCGGAAGCGCGATGCCGATGCCCAGCACGTCGATGAAGACAACGACGAGAATGAAAGGCATCCCGGCCTGCCTGGCGGCAGGCTTAGCTCGCTTGACCAATCGCCGTCCGTCTCCCCGGCCGCGCGCTAGTCGGCGCGATAGTTGGGTGCTTCCTTGGTGATCTGCACGTCGTGCACGTGCGATTCGCGGATGCCGGCCGATGTGATCTCGACGAACTCGGCGCGCGTGCGCAACGCGTCGATCGTCGCACAGCCGCAATAGCCCATTGCCGCGCGCACCCCGCCCATCAGCTGATGAACGACGGCGGCGATCGAGCCCTTGTACGGCACGCGCCCTTCGATGCCTTCGGGCACCAGCTTTTCGGCGGCGCCCTCGCCTTCCGAATCCTGGAAATAGCGGTCGCTCGAGCCCTGCTGCATCGCGCCCAGCGATCCCATGCCGCGGTAGCTCTTGTACGAGCGTCCCTGAAAGAGCTCGATCTCGCCCGGGCGACTCCTCGGTGCCGGCGAAGAGGCTCCCCAGCATCACGCACGAGGCGCCGGCGGCGAGCGCCTTGGCGATGTCGCCCGAATAGCGAATGCCGCCGTCGGCGATCAGCGGGATGCCGAGCGCTGCGACGCCATCGATCGCGTTGAGAATCGCGGAGATCTGCGGCACGCCGACGCCGGCGACGATCCGCGTCGTGCAGATCGAGCCCGGGCCGATGCCGACCTTGATCGCGTCCGCGCCCTGGTCGACCAGCGCCCGGGCGCCCGCGGCGGTCGCCACGTTGCCGCCGATGACCTGCACCTTCGGGTAGCGCCGCTTGACCTCGCGCACCCGATCGAGCACGCCCTGCGAATGACCGTGCGAAGTGTCGACGACGATGACGTCGACGCCGGCGGCGACCAGCGCCTCGACGCGCTCATCGGTGTCTCCGGCGGTGCCGACCGCGGCGCCGACGCGGAGCTGGCCGAGCTCGTCCTTGCAGGCGTTCGGATGCTCGGTCGACTTGAGGATGTCCTTGACGGTGATCAGGCCGCGTGAGCTCGAAGCGGTCGTTGACGACCAGAACCCGCTCCAGCCGGTGCTGGTGCATCAGCGTCTTCGCGAGCTCGAGCTCGGTGCCCTCGGGCACGGTGACCAGCCGATCGCCCTTGAGTCATGATGTTCGCCACCGGCTGGTCGAGGTTGGTTTCGAAGCGCAAGTCGCGATTGGTGACGATGCCGACGACTTTCTTGCCATCGACCACCGGCAGGCCGGAGATCCGGTGCTGCCGCGTCAGCGCCAGGACTTCGCGCACCGACATCGTCGGCGGAACGGTGATCGGGTCCTTGACCACGCCGCTTTCGAAGCGCTTGACCTTGGCGACCTCGCGCCGCCTGCGCTCTCGGCGGCATGTTCTTGTGCACGACGCCCAGACCGCCCTCCTGCGCCATCGCGATGGCGAGGCCGGGCTTCGGTGACGGTATCCATCGCCGCCGACAACAGCGGGATGTTCAGCGAGATGGTCTGTGGTGAGGCGGGTCTGGAGGCTGACGTCGCGGGGAACGACGGAGGAATGGGCAGGGAGCAGCAGAACGTCGTCAAAAGTGAGGGCTTTTTGAACGACACGCATAGTCGCCTTTTCTCCTATGCGCAAAAGCGGATTATACGCGCCTCGTCGTATCCGGTAAACGGCTGAAGCGACCGTTCGGACTGCTGCCGGGTTGACGCTGGGGAGAGAATGGCATTACCTTGTGCCGGTTCGCGTTTTCCGGGGAAACTGGATGAAGTTGCGAAAGTCGCTGTGGTTCACGCGCCTTCTGCGGCGCCGCGATGGTGCTGGCGGCGGCGAGCGCCGAGGCGGTCCTGTACAAGTGGACCGATGAGAACGGCCGCGTCGTTTACGGCGATCAGCCGCCGGCAAGCGCGAAGGCGGAAAGCGTCAACCCCGGCGTCGCGCCGGCCGATCCGGGCGCGGTGCGCAGCATGGCCGCCAAGGACGCGGAGATCAAAAAGCGCCAGCAGGATCGCGCCGACGCCGAGGCCAAGTCCGAGAAGGAGCAGGCCGACGCGAAGAAAAAGGGCGACATGTGCGCGCAGGCGCGCGGCCGGATCCGGACACTGCGCGAGGATGTCAACGTTTACCGCTACAACGAAAAGGGCGAGAAGGTATTCTTCGAGCCCGCCGAGCGGCAAAAAGCGATCGCCGACAACGAGAAGATGATGCGCGATCTGAACTGCGCGCCAACGCCGGCGGCGCCGACGAGCTGACGCACCGCGCCGCGTACGCCGGTTCCACTGCCCGCGTCAGCGGCGGCGGCCCGGCGGCGGCGGCGCGCTCGGGGCCGGAGCATCGCCGGAGCGCGAGTCCTTTTCCAGCGCCGCCTGATTGATCTTCACGTCGGCCTTCGCCTTGAGGCTCGCGAGGTTGGCCGCAAAGAGCTCGCGACCGAGCTGCTCACCCACGCGCGCGGAGAACGCCGACAGCCGCGCCGCATCCGGCGCCGGCGCCGCGATCACCTGAACGATCTTGTAGATCGACGAAGCCGCCGTCGGGTGCGGGCATGCCGACATATTCGGGGAGCTTGGCCGGGTCGCCCTGGAAGATCCGCGCCAGCGCGTCGGTCTGGAATCCGGGCTGCGCCTGGTTGCGGGCCAGCGGTCACCGGCTTGCCGAACACGAGCCCGGCGTCCTTGCCCTGCTGCAGCAATGCGAGCTTTTCCTTGCCCGTCTTCTGCGCGAGCTCGCTGGCCGCATTGTGCTCGAGCTGCCGGCGTATGTCGGCCTTGACCTCGTCGAACGCACGCGGCGCGGCGGGCTTGTAGTCGATCACGCGCGCCGCCATCATCGTGTTCGGCGCGACTTCGATGGCATCGGTGTTCCGCTTGGCCTGCAGCGAGTCCGGGCTGAATACCGCCTGCACGAACTTGGCGTTGTTCTGGCCGAGAGGCTGCAACTGCGCGCGCGTCAACCAGTCGGTGGTCTGCACCTTCAGGTTGAGCGCCTTGGCGACCGGCTGCAGCGATTCCGCCTGCTCGTAGACCAGGTTCTCGAACTGGCTTGGCGGCGTCGACGAAGTTCCGCATCGCCTGTCTGCCGCTTCAGGTCCTGCTCGATCTGCGCCTTGACCTCGTCGAAGCTCTGCGTCTTCGCCGGCTTGACGGCGGTCACCTTGATCACATGCCAGCCGAAATCGGTCTGCACCGGCCCGATGATGTCGCCCTCCTTGCCGGAAAAGACGGCGTCCTCGAACGGCTTGACCATCGAGCCGTCGCGCGCGATGAATCCGAGATCGCCGCCCTGGGCGGCCGAACCCGGGATCCTGCGAATTCTCCTTGGCGAGCTCGGCGAACTTCGCCGGGCGCACGGCGCGCCTGCGCCGCGAGATCCTCGGCTTTCTTTTTCGCCGCCGCCTTTTCTTCGTCCTTGGCGTCCGGCTTGACGGCGATCAGGATATGGCTGGCCTGCCGCTCTTCCGCCTTGGCGTACTGCTTGAGGTTCTCGTCGTATTGCTTGCGGACCGCGGCCGGATCGACGCTGACTTGCGAGCCCAGCGCATCCGGCGTCAGCGAGACGTACTCGATCTTCGCCTGCTCCGGCGTCTGGAACGCGGCCTGGTTGGCATCGTAGTAGGCCTTGACCGCGGCGTCGTCGACCTTCACGTCCTTGCGAAACGCGTCGGTGCCGATCGATGCGTACGCGACCTCGCGCTTCTGGTCGACCAGTCCGAGATAGCGCTCGACGTTGCTCTTGGCGACGATGCTGGCAGCGGCGATCGGCTCCTGCAGCGGTGTCTGTATCAGCGCCCGCCGCACGTCGTTGACGAACTCCGGCGAAGACTTCGGCGGACTCTGCATCGCCAGCAGCTGCTGGTAGCGCTCCGGCGAGAATTTTCCGTCGACCTGGAACGCGGGAATCTCGCTGATGTACTGCCGGACCTGGTCGTCGGAGACGCGGAGCCGGTCGCGGCGCGCCTGATCGTCGAGCAGCCGCTGGCTGATCAGCTGCTCGAGCGTCGCATACCGTACTTCCGGATTGTCGAACACCGCCGGATCGTAGTTCGCACCCAGCGACTGCCGCATCCGATCCTGCTGGTCGCGGATCGCATTGGCGAATTCCGCCTGGGTGATCTTGTCGCCGCCGACGCGCGCCACTTCGCCCGCCGAGGCGGTTCCCCTGAAGTAATAGTCGACGCCGAAGAATGCGAACGGCAGCGTGATCAGCGCCAGCACGACCTGCACCAGGCGTTTTTGCTTGTAGACGAAATCGAACATGAGCAGGTTCCAGTAAGGCCGGGTCAGGCGGCCGGTTTCTCCGGCGCGTCGCATCCGGGAGCAAAAAGGGCGAACTTGCGTTCGCCCTTGCATCGATGTTGGCGGAGTGGACGGGACTCGAACCCGCGACCCCCGGCGTGACAGGCCGGTATTCTAACCAACTGAACTACCACTCCTGCGAATTCGCTCGCTCCTGTTGGTGGGTGCTGAGAGGCTCGAACTCCCGACATTCGCCTTGTAAGGGCGACGCTCTACCAACTGAGCTAAGCACCCGCGGCCGCGCCGGCATCTTTCGTCGCGGCTCGCATTTGACGCCCGAGAGTGCCGAGAGAGTCGACCGTGCGGAAAAGCCCGTTAGTTTACCGAATCCTTGAGCGCTTTGCCAGCCCGGAACTTCGGTACCTGCGCAGCCTTGATCTTGATCGTCGCCCCGGTGCGCGGATTGCGCCCCTGTCGCGCGGTACGCTTGCCCACGTAGAACGAACCGAACCCGACCAGCGTGACGATATCGCCTTTCTTCAATGAATTCTTGATGGAATTCACCATCGCATCCAGCGCGCGGCCGGCGGCCGCCTTCGAGATGTCGGCATGTCGGGCGATTGCGTCGATCAGTTCCGATTTGTTCACGAATGTCCCCTTTCCATTGCCGGGCGGAGTGCCGCGGTGCCGCGAGTAGGCCGAATGCGCTGATTTGAGTCGGGAGGTGCTGCGGAACGAAGCAGAGCGTACTTTATAGCAATCGCGAATTCATCGTGTCAAGCGCTTTTCCGTGCGCGATGCAGCAAAAGAAAACGCCGCGGCACACGCTTCGAAAGCGGGCTGCCGCGGCGCTTGCTTGCTGCGCCTCGCGAGAGCGCGATCCTCAGTGCTTGATCAGCGCGGTCGGCTCTTCAACCGGCGCCGCCGGAACCGCCGGCGCCTCCGGCAAAGGCGCGTCGGAGAGCGGCGTCGGGTGACGCTCCAGCGCGTACTCGAGGACCTGCTCGATCCAGCGCACCGGATGGATATCCAGCCGATTCTTGATCTCGTCGGGAATCTCGACCAGATCCTTGACGTTCTCTTCCGGGATCAGCACCTGCCGGATGCCGCCGCGTCCCGCCGCGAGCAGCTTTTCCTTGAGTCCGCCGATCGGCAGCACTTCGCCGCGCAACGTGATCTCGCCCGTCATCGCAACGTCGGCGCGCACCGGAATGCCGGTGAGGATCGACACGATCGCAGTGCACGATCGCACCGCCGGCGGTAGGACCGTCCTTCGGCGTCGCGCCTTCCGGAAGGTGGATGTGCAGATCGGTCTTCTGATAGAAGTCGGGCGCGATGCCGAGCTGCTTCGACCGATGGCGAACGACCGACAGCGCGGCCGCGATCGACTCGTTCATCACATCGCCCAGCTTGCCGGTGGTCGTCGTCTTGCCCTTGCCCGGCAGCGCGACTGCCTCGATGGTCAGCAAGTCGCCGCCGACTTCGGTCCAGGCGAGCCCGGTCACCTGGCCGACCTGATTTTTCTTTTCGGCGATGCCGTAGGTATAACGGCGCACGCCGAGATACTTGTCGAGGTTCTTCGCGTTGACGTCGACCGGGTGCCGCGCGGCGCGCGGCTTGCCTTCGCTCGCCTTCAGCAGCAGCGCCTTGACGACCTTGCGGCAGATCTTCGAGATGTCGCGCTCGAGCGCCCGAACGCCGGCCTCGCGCGTGTAATAGCGCGTGATGTCGCGCAACGCCGACTCGGCGATATGCAACTCGTTGTCCTTCAGCCCGTTGTTCTTCATCTGCTTCGGGACCAGGTACTGCTTGGCGATCGCGATCTTCTCGTCCTCGGTGTAGCCGGACAGCCTGATGACTTCCATGCGGTCGAGCAGCGGCGCGGGGATGTTGAGCGTGTTCGCGGTCGCGACGAACATCACGTCGGACAAGTCGTACTCGACTTCGACATAGTGATCGACGAACGTGTTGTTCTGCTCGGGATCGAGCACTTCGAGCAGCGCCGATGACGGATCGCCGCGGAAGTCCATGCCCATCTTGTCGACTTCGTCGAGCAGGAACAGCGGATTCCTGACGCCGACCTTGGTCATGTTCTGCAGGATCTTGCCGGGCATCGAGCCGATATAGGTCCGGCGGTGACCGCGGATTTCCGCTTCGTCGCGAACGCCGCCCAGCGACTATCCGCACGAACTTGCGGTTGGTCGCGCGCGCGATCGACTGGCCGAGCGAGGTCTTGCCGACGCCGGGCGCGCCGACCAGGCACAGGATCGGCGCCTTCAGCTTGTCGACGCGCTGCTGCACCGCCAGGTACTCGACGATGCGCTCCTTGACCTTCTCCAGCCCGTAGTGATCGGCGTCGAGCACCTTGACGGCGTTCGACAGGTCCTTGTTGATCTTGCTCTTCTTGCGCCACGGCAGGCCGAGCAGCGTGTCGATGTAATTGCGCACGACCGTCGCCTCGGCCGACATCGGCGACATCATCTTGAGCTTCTTGAGCTCGCCCAGCGCCTTGGCCTCGGCTTCCTTCGACATCTTGGCGGTCTTGACCTTCTTGTCCATCTCGTCGAGATCGGCGTTCTCGTCGCCCTCGCCAAGCTCCTTCTGGATCGCCTTGACCTGCTCGTTCAGGTAGTACTCGCGCTGGCTCTTTTCCATCTGCCGCTTGACTCGACCGCGGATGCGCTTCTCGACCTGAAGGATGTCGACCTCGCCTTCGAGCAGACCGAGCAGGTGCTCGAGCCGCTTGCCGACGTCCTGCATTTCGAGGATTTCCTGCTTTTGCTCGAGCTTCAACGGCAGGTGCGCGGCAATCGCGTCGGCCAGCCGGCCGCCATCGTCGATGCCCGACATCGACGTCAGGATTTCCGGCGGAATCTTCTTGTTGAGCTTGACGTACTGGTCGAACTGCCCGAGCAGCGCGCGGCGCATCGCCTCGATCTCGTGCGTGCCGTTTTCGACGCCGGTCAGCAAGGTCGCTTCGGCGGACAGGTATTCGCCCGGATCCGTCACGCGGACGATTCGCGCGCGCTGCGTGCCCTCGACCAGCACTTTGACCGTGCCGTCCGGCAGCTTCAGCATCTGGAGCACCGTCGCCACGCTGCCGATGTCGTACAGATCGTCGGCCGCGGGCTCGTCCTTGGCCGCGGACTTCTGGGCGACCAGCAGGATGTGCTTGCCCGCTTCCATCGCCACGTCGAGCGCCTTGATCGACTTCGGGCGGCCGACGAACAGCGGGATGACCATGTGCGGGAATACGACGACATCCCGCAGCGGAAGAAGCGGGAAGATCGTCAACTCGGGTATTGCGCTCGTCAGATCGGTTGCCATGCGGCTGCGTCCGGATAGGGTGATAGGGGGCAAAGCATGAAATGGGGCCGGCGACCGGCAAGTTCAAGCCGGCTGCCGGGCGTCTGGCGCGACCGCGGCGTGCTCAGGAGTGGGCCGCCGCGACCTTGGCCGCTTCGGCAAACATCAATAGCGGTTTGCCGTCGTTGTTGATCGTCGCCTCGTCCACAATGACGCGCGAAAGATTGGTCTGCGAGGGCAGGTCGTACATGACGTCGAGCAGCACCTGCTCCAGAATCGAGCGAAGCCCGCGTGCGCCGGTCTTGCGCGCAAGCGCCCTGCTGGCGATGGCACGCAGCGCCGGCTCGCGCACTTCGAGCTCGACGCCTTCCATGCGAAACATCTTCTGATACTGCTTGATCAGCGCGTTCTTCGGCTCGACCAGAATCTGGATCAGCGCCGCATCGTCGAGCTCCTCGAGCGTGGCGACGACCGGCAGCCGGCCGACGAACTCGGGGATCAGGCCGAACTTGATCAGGTCCTCCGGCTCGGTCTCGCGCAGCAGGATGCTGATGTTCTTGCGATCGTCCGGGCTCGCCACCTCCGCGCCGAATCCGATGCCCGTCTTGGCTGTGCGCTGGCGGATGATCTTCTCCAGGCCGTCGAAAGCGCCGCCGCAGACGAACAGTATGTTGGTCGTGTCGACCTGGACGAACTCCTGGTTCGGATGCTTGCGCCCGCCCTGCGGCGGAACCGAGGCGATCGTGCCTTCGATCAGCTTGAGCAGCGCCTGCTGCACGCCTTCGCCCGAGACGTCGCGTGTGATCGACGGGTTGTCGCTCTTGCGCGAAATCTTGTCGATCTCGTCGATATAGACGATGCCGCGCTGCGCCTTGTCGATGTCGTAGTCGCACTTCTGCAGCAGCTTCTGGATGATGTTCTCGACGTCCTCGCCGACGTACCCGGCCTCGGTCAGCGTCGTCGCATCGGCGATGACGAAAGGCACGTCGAGCAGGCGCGCCAGCGTCTGGGCCAGCAGCGTCTTGCCCGAGCCGGTCGGACCGATCAGCAGGATGTTGCTCTTGGCGAGCTCGACGTCGTCTTCCTTGACGCTGGTCTCGAGACGCTTGTAGTGGTTGTAGACTGCAACCGACAGGATTTTCTTCGCCAACTCCTGGCCGATCACGTACTGGTCGAGGATCTGCCGGATCTCATGCGGCGTCGGCAGCTTGTTCTTGTCGGTGCGGCTGGCGTCGGCAGTCGCGCCTTCTTCGCGGATGATGTCGTTGCAGAGCTCGATGCACTCGTCGCAGATGAACACCGAGGGGCCGGCGATAAGCTTCCTCACCTCATGCTGGCTCTTGCCGCAGAAGGAACAGTAAAGCAGCTTGTCGCCGGTCGCTTTTTCCGCCATTCACCCGCCTTTATCGCCCCGTCAGCTGCGGCGCCGCATCCGAGCGGCTCCCGCGGGGCGTTTACACTGTACCCGGCCTAAGCCCGGCTCTGCAACACTTTATCGATCAACCCGTAGGCCAGGGACTCGTCGGCCGTCAGGAAATTGTCCCGCTCGGTGTCCTTTTCGATCTGCCCGATCGGCTTGCCCGGTGTGCTCGGCCAGCAGGCGGTTGAGCCGCTCGCGCAGGCTCAGGATGTACTTGGCGTGGATCGCGATATCCGATGCCTGGCCCTGGAAGCCGCCCAGCGGCTGGTGGATCAGGACGGTCGAATTGGGCAGCGCGAAGCGCTTGCCCTTGGCGCCCGCCGCCAGCAGGAACGCGCCCATGCTCGCCGCCATGCCGACGCACAAGCGTCGACACGTCGGGCTTGATGAACTGCATCGTGTCGTAGATCGCCATGCCGGCCGAAATCGATCCGCCCGGCGAGTTGATGTAGAAGTTGATGTCCTTGTCGGGATTCTCGGACTCGAGGAACAGCATCTGCGCGACGACGAGATTCGCCGTCGCGTCGTCGACCGGCCCGATCAGGAATACGACGCGCTCCTTCAGCAGCCGTGAGTAGATGTCGTAGGCGCGTTCGCCGCGCCCGCTCTGCTCGATCACCATCGGGATCAAGCCCAGCGCCTTTGGGTCCTGCCAGCTTGCCTGCACTCGTCATCGGTTTGCCTGTCGTCGATTGAAAGGTGTCGTCCGCACCGCGCGTTCAGCGCGCCGGCGGCTCCATCAGTGTCGCGAAGCTCGTCGGCCGGTTTTCGACGCGAGCGCGTTGCAGCGCCCAGTCGACGACGTTTTGTTCGACTGCCTGCGCTTCGAATTCGTTCAGCCGCCCGGGCTTTTCGTAATGCCAGCGCACAACCGCCTCGGGTTGCTCGTAGGCCTGTGCCGCCTCGCGCACCAGCGCCAGCACCTGCTCGGGCTTGGGGGCCAGCTGGTAGACCCGGGTGATCTCATTGACGATCAGGCCATAGGTCACGCGTTCCTCGGCCTGAGGACGAAAGGTGTCTGCCGAGAGCTGCATGTCCTCCGCCTTGACGCCCCGGCTCTGCAGGTCGGCGGCGGCTCGCTCGAGCAGGCGCTGCGCTTCCATCTCGACCAGCGATCTCGGCACGATAAGGTCCGAAGTCGATTTGAGCGCGCGCAGAACCTGCTCGCGAAGAACGCCTTCGATCTTGCGCTTGAGCTCGAGCGTGAGATTGGCCGCTATTTCTGCGCGCAACTCCTCGATGCTGCCGCTGGCGATGCCGAATTTGACGGCGAACTCGGAATCGACGGCAGGAAGCCTGGGTTCGCTGACCGATTGAACGGTCATCGTGAATTCCGCCGCGTTTCCCGCGACTTCCTTGCCATGGTAGTCGGCGGGGAAAGTCAGGCCGAATGCCTTCGTTTCGCCGGCCGCCATCCCGGTCAGCGCGGTCTCGAATTCCGGCAGCATGCGGCCTTCGCCGATGACGATCGGAAAGTCCTTGGCCTGGCCCCCGGGAAACGCCGACACCGGCGATCGTGCCCGTGAAGTCGACAACCGCACGGTCGCCGTGACCGGCCGGCCGCGCGACCGCCTCATAGCGGACGTTCTGCTGGCGCAGGATCTCTATCGTCCGGTCGACGTCGGCGGGGCCCACTTCCGACACCGGGCGCTCGATCGTGACGCCGGACAATTCGCCGAGCTTGACCTCCGGATAAACCTCGAATACGGCGGAGAACTCGAGGTGATCCTCGGCCGCGGCCTCCTTCGGCTCGATTCGCGGATAGCCGGCCACGCGCAGGTTCTGCTCGCGAATGGCGTCGTTGAGGCTCGCCTGGACGGTGTCAGAGATCACGTCGGACCGCACTTGCGGGCCGTATTGCTGCGCCACCATCTTCAGTGGAACCTTGCCCGGACGAAAACCTGCGATCTTGACCGTCTTCGCAAGGCGCGCCAGCCGCTTGTGGACTTCGCCGTCGATCTGCTCCAGCGGCACGGCCACATTAAGCCGGCGCTCGAGCTGGCCCAGCGTTTCCAGTGTCGTTTGCATACCCGATGATTCCTTGCTAGCCTTAATTGTTTTCGTGGTGCGAAAGGAGAGACTCGAACTCTCACGCCTTTCGGCTCCGGCTCCTAAGGCCGGCGCGTCTACCAATTCCGCCACTTTCGCAGCCGGTTTCGCGAAACGCGCCAGTATAGCCGAAAAGTCCCACCCCCGCCACGCGAAAGACTCCGGCCGGCGCCGTGTTTTCCGGAACAATTGTGGACGCCCTCGTGCAACAAGCTCCGACCGCCGTGCCTGTCAGCCACTACGAAAATTTTCCCGTCGCATCGTGGGTAGGTCCGCCGGCGCTACGCGGTGCGATTTCGGCGATCTACGCGTTCGCCCGCGGCGCCGATGACATCGCCGACGAAGGCGACGATCCGCCGGCCGTCCGCCTCGCCGGCCTCGACCGATATGCAAGGATGCTCGACAGCATCGAGACGGCGGCAGATGCGCGCGTCGAACCGGTCGAGCCGCCGTTCGAAGCGCTGGCCGCAGCGGTACGCCGCCACGCGCTTCCCGTCGCGCCGTTTCGCGACCTCTTGTCGGCGTTCCGCCAGGACGTAACCAAGCCGCGCTACGCGGACATCGACGAGCTGTTCGATTATTGCCGCCGCTCGGCCAACCCGATCGGTCGCCTGCTGCTGCATCTGTACGGCGTGTTCGCCGAGGTCGAGCTCGGCCGCGCCGACGCGATCTGCACCGGACTGCAGCTGGCCAACTTCTGGCAGGACATAGCACTCGACTGGGCGAAGGGACGCGTCTACCTGCCGGCCGACGACATGGCCCGCTTCGGCGTCGAGCGAGCGTCAGATCGCCGACGGCATCGTCGACGAGCGATGGCGCCGCCTGATGGCGTTCGAGGTCGCACGGACGCGCGACCTGCTCCGATCGGGGCTCCCGCTCGCGCAGGCGTTGCCGCTGCGCGCGCGGCTCGAGCTGAAGATGGTGGTCGCCGGCGGCTTGCGCATTCTGCGCGCGATCGACGGCGCGCAGGGCGACGTCTTCCGGCGCAGGCCGGTGTTGCGTCGGCGCGACTGGGCGATGATGTTTGCTGCGACGCTGGTCGCGGTTAGAAGATGCAGCCCGACGTCTATTGTCAGCAAAAGGCCGCGCAAAGCGGCTCCAGCTTCTATCGCAGTTTTCGCTTCCTGCCGGCCGCGCGCCGGCGCGCGATCACCGCGCTGTACGCGTTCTGCCGCGAAGTCGACGACGTCGTCGACGACACCGGCGATGTCGGCGTGGCGCGCATCAAGCTTGCCTGGTGGCGCGGCCAGGTAGCAGCGATCTTCGGCGGCGCGCCACAGCACCCGGTCGCGCAGGCTCTGCAGCCGGTCGTCGCGGAATTCGAACTCAAGGAAGCGCAGCTGCAGGCCGTCATCGACGGCATGGCGATGGATCTCGAGCAGCAGCGCTATCTCGACTTTGCGATGCTCGAGCGCTATTGCGACCTGGTCGCCGGCGGCGTCGGACTGATGTCGGCGGAAATATTCGGCTACTCCGATCCGGCGACGCGCGCGTACGCTCGAGACCTCGGCATCGCATTCCAGCTGACGAACATCATCCGCGACGTCGGCGAGGACGCGCGCCGCGGCCGGATCTACCTGCCGCAGGACGAGCTCGACCGCTTCGGCGTCAGCGCGGCCGACATACTGGGCGCACGCCACACCGCCGGCTTCGTCGCGCTGATGCGTTTCCAGGTCGCGCGTGCGCGCGCCATTTACCAGCGGGCGCTCGGCGCCCTGCCCGCCGCAGACCGGCGCGCGCAGCGCGCCGGTCTGATCATGGCGGCGACCTATCGCGCGCTGCTCAACGCGATCGAGCGCAACGACTTTCAGGTCCTCGATCGTCGCGTCGCGCTCTCACCGCTGCGCAAGGCCTGGATCGCCTGGACGACGTCCTGGTCGTATTAGTGACTGTTCGCGCTACATGTGTACCCACGTGACCGGGCCCTGATGGCCGAGCGCATCGCGGTCATCGGTGGCGGCTACGCTGGCTTCGCGGCGGCGGTGACGCTCGCCAAAGCGGGGCGCGCGGTGACGGTGTTCGAAGCCGCGCAGACGCTGGGCGGCCGCGCCCGCCGGATCGAAGCCTACGAGGTCGTCGTCGACAATGGCGAGCACATGTTGCTCGGCGCGTATACCGAGCTCCTCGCGCTGCTGCGCACCGTGCACGGCCCGGGCGCCGAGCGCGATCTGCTCGATCGGCGGCGGCTGTGCCTGGCCGAGCCCGGCGTATTCCGTCTGGCCGCGCCGCCGCTGCCTGCGCCCTGGCATCTCGCCGTGGCGCTGTTGCGCGCGCAGGGCCTCACCTGGCCCGAGCGCCGCGCGACGCTCGCCTTCGTCCGCCGATTGGGCCGCGACCGGTATCGCTGTTCGCCGGCATTGACGGTGGCCGAGCTTCTCGATGGACAGCCGCAGGCGTCGATACGAAATCTGTGGGAGCCGCTGTGCCTCGCCGCGCTGAACACGCCGCTGGCAGTCGCATCGGCGCAGATCTTCCTCAACGTGCTCGCGGCAGCGTTCGCCCGCAAGGCGCACGATTCGGACACGCTGATGCCGCGGGTCGACCTGTCGTCGCTGTTCCCCGATGCGGCAGCCGCCTACGTCGTCGACCGCGGCGGCTCGATCCGCAAGGGCACGACCGTGACCGGCGTCGCACCTCGCGGCGACCACGTGGTGTTGCGCAGCGGCTATACCGACGAGTCATTTGCCGCCGCGGTCGTCGCCGTGGGCCCGCACCAGCTCGGCCATCTGCTCGGCGGCGCGATCGAATCGCCGGAGGCCGCACACGCGGTCGCTTGTGTCGACCAGTTCGCCTACGAGCCGATTGTCACTGCGTATCTGAAATACGGTCGGCCGCTGGGGCTTGCGCAACCGATGCAGAAGCTCGCAGGCACGCCGGGGCAGTGGCTGTTCGATCGCGGACAGCTCGACGGTCCGGACGGTCTTGCCGCCGTCGTGATCAGCACCGAGCAGCCCGGCGCGCGTCAGGATCATCCGGCGCTGCTGCGCGCGATCGACGATCAGCTGCGCCGCGTGCTGCCGGGCCTGCCGCCGCCGGCGTGGCTCAAGGTGATCGCCGAGCGGCGCGCGACCTATGCCTGCCGTGCCGGACTGGTGCGCCCTCCTCCCGGCGCGATCGCGCCGCGCCTGTATCTCGCCGGCGACTACACCGATGCGGAGTTCCCGGCCACGCTGGAAGCGGCGGCGAGGAGCGGCGTCGCAGCCGCGCGCGAGCTGCTTGCCGCACCCTGATTGGCAGTTGCTAGCTCGGCCCCGTCGCGCCGCCGGGGCCGAGCGCGCGCTGCATGAATACGGTGTCGACCCAGCGATCGAATTTGCGGCCGACCGCCGTCAGGCACCCGACGCGCTCGAAGCCGAGCGCGGCGTGCAGCCCGATCGACGCGGCGTTGTCCGAGCCGCCGATCACGGCCACCATCTGCCGGTAGCCGAGCGGCGCAGCACGCGGCGATCAGCGCGGCGAGCAGCGCGCGCCCTGCGCCCTGCCCCATGCAGGTTGGATCCACGTACACCGAGTCTTCGACCGTGTAGCGATACCCGGGCCGCGCGCGATAGGGGCTGGCGTACGCATATCCGGCGATGCCCGCGTTTCGCCCGGGCAGCACGGCCACCAGGTACGGCAAGCCGCGCTCGACGATGTCGTGCCATCGTCGCCGGATTTCCTCGTCGTCCGGCGCGGCGAGCTCGAACGTCCCGATCCCGGTTTCGACATGGTGCGCGTAAATCGCCGCGATCGCCGTCAGGTCGCCGGCGACCGCGGCGCGCACCGTAACCAGGCCCGACGACATGACGATCAGCCGGACCGCGCCGTCTTGGCGCTGCCCGAGCGGTTGCGCAGCAGGCGCTGCTTTTCGCGATTCCAGTCGCGCAGCTTCTCGGTCTCCCGCTTGTCGTACTGCTTCTTGCCGCGCGCGAGGCCGATCTCGATCTTGATCCTGCCTTTGACGAAATGCAGATCGAGCGGCGTCATCGTGTAGCCGGCGCGCTCGACCTTGCCGACCAGACGATTGATCTCGCTGCGATGCAGCAGCAGCTTGCGGGTCCGCGTCGGATCGGGCTTGATGTGCGTCGACGCAGTCGGCAACGGCGTCACATGCGCGCCGAGCAGAACGATCTCGCCGTTCTTGACGACGACGTAGGCTTCCTTCAGCTGCGCGCGCCCGGCGCGGATCGCCTTGACCTCCCAGCCCTCGAGCGCGAGACCCGCCTCGAATTTCTCCTCGACGAAATAGTCGTGATAGGCTTTTCTGTTTTCTACGATGCTCATGCCGACGTGCTCGTCACTCCCAGTTTCGTATTGTAGCAATGCGCAGCGTACACAAGTCGGTGCTCGTGCCGTACAGCGCGCAACAGATGTTCGATCTCGTCGAGCGCGTCGAGGACTATCCGAAATTCCTGCCGTGGTGCGGTGGAACCCGCGATCCTGCAGCGGACCGCTGAACGGACGCTGGCGCGCATCGACATCGATTACCACGGCGTGCGCGCGCATTTCACCACCTGCAATCGTAACCAGCCGCCGGACAGGATCGTCATCGAGCTTCGCGACGGCCCGTTTCGCCGCCTCGACGGCGATCTGGCGGTTTCGTGCGCTTGAGCGATTCCGCGTGCAAGGTCGAATTCGAGCTCAACTACGAATTCGCGACGCCGGTGCTGGAGGGGCTGATCGGACCCGTGTTCGGCCACATTGCCGACAGCTTCATCGACGCCTTCGTCAAACGCGCGGTGGCGGTCCACGGCGGCGGCGCGTGAAGCGGATCGCCGTCACCGTCGTCTACGCGCTGCCGGCAGGCGCCACGGAGATCGAGACTCGAGCTGCCTGCCGGGTCGAGCGTTGCCGAGGCGCTGGCGCGTTCGGGCATCGTGGCGCGCTACCCGGAGATCGACCTCGCCGCGATGGCGGTCGGCATGTATGGCGCGCGGGTCGCACTCGATACCCGCTTGTCCGACGGCGACCGGGTCGAAATCTACCGGCCGCTGCAGGCCGACCCGAAGGACCTCCGGCGCCGGCGCGCCTGCCGCGGCGAGCGCGGATTGACTTGGCTGGCCGGCCCGGGTATGGTGGCAAGCCGCTGAATTAGCGAACAAAATGCAACCAGGCACCGATAGCTTGCCGCAAACCGCGCGCAATGGCGGCCGCCCTGCGCCGCGCTGCGATCCTCGCGCTGGCCGCGACGGCGCTGACGCTACTGCCGCGCGCCGGACTGGCGGCGCAGCCCGCAGCGGTCCAATGCCCCGCCCCCGCCGAGCGTCCGGTGGCTCGCGTGTTGCAAAGCGCCCAGGACCTCGCGATCTATGCGCTCGGGCTGATCGGCGTCGACTACCGCTACGGCGGCAACAGCCCCGAGCATGGTCTCGATTGCAGCGGCCTGGTCCGCTACGTGTTCCAGGAGGTCGTCGGCGTGACCCTGCCGCGCACGGCGCGGGAAATGGCACGGCTGGGCGGCCGGGTCGCGCCCGGCGATCTCAAGGCGGGCGACCTGGTGTTCTTCAACACCCGAAGCTCGCCGTTTTCGCATGTCGGCATCTACCTCGGCGACGACCGCTTCATCCACGCTCCGCATCGCGGCGGCGAAGTCGAGATCGTCACGATGTCGCAGCGCTATTGGCAGCAGCGCTATGACGGCGCGCGCCGGCTGGTCGGCGTTTGTGCCTGATCTGATCAGCTCGGCGCATGCCGCGGCGGCAGCATCCGCCGCCCGTGCGCGACTGCCGCCAGCGCCGACTCGCATCGCTGACGACGGCGCGACGCGCTCGTTCAGTCCTTCGCGCCGCGCCGCCGCAGCGCACGCTCGATCGCGATCGAACCCGCCGCGCTTGGCCCACGCCAGCGCCGTCGCGCCGTCCGTCATTGCGATGTCCGACGTCGGCGCCTCTGTCCAGCAGCAGGTCGACCACCGCGGCATGTCCGCCGCGCACCGCCATCATCAGTGCCGTCGTCCCGTTCGGCGATGCCGCATTGACGTTGGCGCCGGCATCGATCAGATAGCGGGCGACGTCGGCGTGGCCGCCGGTTGCGGCGTAGATCAGCGGCGTCCATCCAGGGTGATTGATTTCGGCGCCGCGCGCGTAGAGCTTCTTCACGATCGCCAGGTGTCCACCGATCGCCGCGACCATGATCGCGCTGTCGCCAAACGGATTTCTGATGTTGACCTTGGCGCCTGCCGCCAGCAGCGCGTCGAGCGTCGGCTCGAACCCGGAGCGCGCCGCGATCACCAGCACCGGGTCGCCATTGGGATCGACGGTGTTCGGATCGATGCCGCGCGCGAGCATCGCGGCGACTTCGTCCGACCGGTCGATGGTGACCGACTGGATGAAGCGCTCGTAGAGCGCCTGCGCCCCGGCCGGCGCCGGCGCGAAACCGAGCATCAGCAGCGGCAGCAGCGCCAGCAGCCAGCGGCAGCGCGGCGATGCTGCCGCCGCTATGCGGCATGTGCGGTGGCCCTGATCAGCCGGAAAAAATTGGCCGACGTCGCGCTGGCGATCACTTCGACCGGCACGCTCGCGCAGCCGCGCGATCTCCTCGGCGACGTAACGCACGTACGCCGGCTGGTTCAGCTTGCCGCGATACGGCACCGGCGCGAGATACGGGCGAATCGGTTTCGATCAGCATGCGGTCCAGCGGCACGCGCCGCGCGACGTCCTTCAGCGCAACGGCGTTCTTGAACGTGACGATGCCGGAAAACGAAATGTGGAATCCCAGCTCGAGCGCGCCTTGCGCGACCTCCCAGGTTTCGGTGAAGCAGTGCATGACGCCGCCGGCGTCGCCGGCGCGCTCGTCGCGCATGATGGCAAGCGTATCGGCCGCGGCGGAGCGCGTGTGGATCACCAGCGGCTTGCCGCAGGACGCGCGCCGCGCGGATATGCGTGCGAAAGCGCTGGCGCTGCCACTCCAGATCGCCGGTGAGCCCGGTAATAGTCGAGCCCGGTCTCGCCGATCGCGACGACCTTCGGCCGCGCCGCCAGCGCGATCAGCTGCTCGACCGAGGGCTCGGGCGTGTCCTCGTAGTCGGGGTGCACGCCGACGCTCGCATAGATGTTGGCGTGTTCGTCGGCCAGCGCCAGCACCTGCGGAAGGTCGGGCAGGTTGACGCCGATGCACAGCGCGTGCGTGACGCGATTCTCGGCCATCGCTTCGAGCACCGCCGGCAGGTCGCGCCGCGAGCTCCGGAAAATTGATGTGGCAGTGCGAATCGACGAACACGGAGACGGGGTACGAAGTGACGGCTCGCGTCGGGGCCGCCGACTTCGATGCCGCCAGCTACATCGTATGCGTCGGCGGTTCGAGCCAGTGTCTCGCCGAGCATCCTTTCGATGCGCCGCGCCGACGCGCCGGTCTCGTCCGGGGTGAACTGCACGCCGATGCCCTGCGTTCGGTTGCCCTGCACGCCTTCGGGCGTGATCCAGACCACCTTGCCCTGCACGGCGATGCGCTGCGGATCATCCATCAGCGACAGCAGCATGAAGACTTCCTCGCCGAGCTGGTAGGCTCGATTGGTCGGAATGAAGATGCCGCCGCCCTTGAGAAAAGGCATGTACGCGGCGTATAGCGCCGCCTTTTCGCGAATGTTGAGCGAAAGCACGCCGGGCCGATTGAGCATTGCCCGTGTCGCGTGTTGGGAGAGCGGTCCGCCGCCATGGGGCTCCAGTTCAGGTTGAACGTTGATCGCGCCGCGAACGTGCCGTGGCGATGAAGTTGGCCGAGTCGTCGCGCAGTCAACCGGCTCGGCCGCGCTGAACAGATCGCGGTATTCGATCAGCAGCGCCTCCGCGACCAGCCGCGGCTGCAACGGATGCGCAAGCAGCGCGCGCTGCCGCAACAGCGACTGATAATAGCGGAACAGCGGAACCCGCGCCACCCGCGGCGCCAGCGCCGCCAGCGCGTCGCGCGCCTGCGGGTGAAAGCGCGGCGGTCCGCCGCTGACCACCGACGGCAAGGTCGGCGGTCCAGGTCAGCAGCCAGTACACCGCCGCGGCAAGCAGCGGCTTGCGCTCGTCCTTCGCGCGCCGCGTCGAGTCGGGCGCCGATCGCGACCGGCGACAGGCGCTCCGGCCGCGCGAGCTCGGCCAGCAGGCTGGCGCACTCGCGCTGCAGCAGTCGGATCGGCGAGCTCGAGCGCCAGCAGAGGCGCGCCGCCGGCCTGCGCCAGCACCCGATCGGCGTCGGTCGACGCCTTGCGCCTTGAGCCACGCCGACCGCCGATGCGAAGTCCGGTTCGGGCACCGACAGGCGCTGGCAGCGGCTGATGATCGTCGCCGGCAGGCGCGCACGGTCTGATGGCTGACCAGCATCAGATAGGTGTCCGCCGGCGGCTCCTCGAGCGTTTTGAGCAAGGCGTTGGCGGCGGCGGCGTTCATCGCTTCGGCCGGCGCGATCACCGCGACCTTGGCGCGATGACGATGGGTCGACAGTTGGGTGAATTCGGTGAGCTCGCGAATGCGATCGACGGTGATCGCATCGACGACGGTGAGCGTTGCCCTCCTCGTCGGAGAGCAGCGGCTCGATCAGCCGCAAATCCGGATGCGCGCCGGCGGCGACGTAGCACGCAGCTCGGACAAACGCCGCACGCATCTCCGTCCGGCGCGCGGAGTTTCGCACAGCAGTGCGCGCGCAAAGTGCAAGGCCAGCGCGCGCTTGCCCAGGCCGCGCCTGCCGGCGATCAGCAAAGCGCTGCGGCCATCGCGACCGCTGTCGCAGCGTCGCGCGTGGCGAGATCGCGACTGCCACGGCAGCAAGCGTTGCGCTGCGGCCGATGCGGCGGCGTGCGATTCGCTCATAGCGCGGCGATGATCGCGGCCAGATCGGCGCGGACATCCGCCAGCGGCCGCGTGCTGTCGATGACGCGAAAGCGCGACGGCTCGGCCGCCGCGCGCGTCAGATACGTCATCCGGACGCGCTCGAAGAATCCGGCTTGCTGCCGCTCGAACTTGTCCAACGGGCGTCCGTCGGCGAGTCGCTCGCGTCCCACCTCGACCGGCACGTCGAACAGCAGCGTCAGGTCGGGACGGAAGTCGCCGAGCGTCAGTCGCTCGAGCGCGGCGATGCATTCGGCGAAACGCCATGGCCGCCGCCCTGATAGGCGTAGGTCGCGTCGCTGAAGCGGTCGCAGACGACCCAGACTCCCTGCGTCGAGCCGGGGCCATATCTCGCGCTCGCAATGCTCGCGGCGCGCGGCGAACATCAGCATCGTCTCGGTCAGCTGCGTCCCATCGGCTCGTGCAGCAACAGGTCGCGCAGCCGTTCGCCCAGCGGCGTGCCGCCCGGCTCGCGTGTCAGCCAGGCGCGGCGGCCCCGGCTCTTCGAGCGACTGCTTGAGCCATGGGAGATGCGTGCTCTTGCCGGCGCCGTCGATGCCTTCGACGGTGATCAGGCGGCCGCGGGATGAATCAGTCGTCAATGGAAGCGGAGGTTGACGCGACGAACGAGCGAGGCAGCGCGAAAAGCGCGCTAGCGCCCGCCGCGCTGATATTTTGCCACGGCGCGATTGTGGTCGGCGAGATTGGTCGAGAACTCGCTCGAGCCGTCGCCGCGCGCGACGAAGTACAGATACGGCACCGCCGCCGGATGCAGGACCGCGTCGAGCGACGCCTGGCCCGGCAACGCGATCGGCGTCGGCGGCAGGCCGCTCGCGAACGTAGGTGTTGAACGCCTGATCGCTTTCGAGATCGCGTCTTCTTCAGGTTGCCGTCGAAGCGCTCGCCGATGCCGTAGATCACGGCGGGATCGGTCTGCAGACGCATGCCGTGTTTCAGCCGATTGATGAACACGGCCGCGACCAGCGGCCGGTCCGCGGCGCGGCCGGTCTCCTTTTCGACGATCGATGCGAGCGTCAGCGCCTCGTACGGGATTCGCCAACGGCAAGCCGCGCGCACGGGAAGCCCATGCCGCGTCCAGCCGCTCCTGCATCAGGCGATAAGCGCGCTTCAGCAGCGCGGCGTCGGTCGATCCGGTGGCAAAGAAGTACGTGTCCGGGAAAAAAAGCCCCTCGGGGTGCGGTCTCCGCGGCGCCGATGCTTCTGCATCAGCTCGGCATCGGGGAGATCGATCGACGCGCTTGACGATCTTGGCGTCGCTCTTGCAGCGCCGCCTTGAGGTCGCGAACGGTCCAGCCTTCGACGATCGCGAAAGACGACTGCGTGACATCGCCCTGGGTCAGTTTCGCCATCAGGCCGGCGAGCGTCGTCCCCGCGGCCGATCTCGTAATTGCCCGCCTTGATCGTACGGTCGGCGCGGCTGAGGCGCGCCAGCGCAACCAGCGTCCAGTCGGCGGGCAGCACGTCCGCAGCAGTCAAGTCGCGCGCAACCGAGCGCAGCGTCGCACCCGGCCTG
This sequence comes from uncultured beta proteobacterium, assembly GCA_963697485.1. GTDB lineage: Bacteria > Pseudomonadota > Gammaproteobacteria > Burkholderiales > Casimicrobiaceae > PALSA-1003. The sequence goes on along the minus strand of CAVOOD010000001.1, from coordinate 101,745 downwards.
ACGCGTCAGCGCATACGCCCTCTGCCGGAACGTGCAGCGGCTGCGTAGTCACCCACCAATAGGCAGCGCCGCAAGCAACCAGCGCGAGCAGCAGCAATCCCACGACGAAGCGCATTTGCGACGGACCTGGAAAGCGAACTCGGGCGATTATAATGGCTGCATGCACCCGCCTGCCGTTGCACGCGTCGCGCCGGATTGGATCGCTGCGCGGCTTTACGCTGGTCGAAGTCCTGGTCGTCATCGTCATCCTCGGCATTCTCGCGGCGCTGGTCGTGCCGCGCGTGCTCGAGCGGCCCGACGAAGCGAGGGTCATCGCGGCGAAAAACGATATCGCCGCGATCAGCCAGGCGCTCAAGCTCTATCGCCTCGACAACGGGCGCTATCCGACCGGCGATCAGGGTCTCGCCGCCCTGGTGACCAAGCCGGTGCAGCCGCCGGTACCGCCGAACTGGAAGCCGAACGGCTACCTGGAACGGCTGCCGAAGGACCCGTGGGGCAACACCTACCAGTACATCAATCCCGGGCTGCGCGGAGAGTATCGACGTGTTCAGCTTCGGCGCAGACGGTGCGCCGGGCGGCACGGGATTCGACGCCGACATCGGCTCGTGGGACCTGTAGGCGCGCCGCGATTGCGCAGCTGGCCGCACAGCCGGGTTCACGCTGGCGGAAATCCTGGTCGTGCTGATCGTGATCGGGCTCGCCGCGGGGCTCGCCTACGCGCACTTCGACACCGATCCGCGGCGAACCGTCGAGCGCGAAAGCCAGCGACTGGCCGCGGCACTCGAGCATGCGGCGCTGCTCGCGCAATGGAAGGACGAAACGCTGGGTGTTTCTGCGAGCGGCAACGTCTATCGATTCTGGCGGCAGCCCGCCGGCGAGCTCGACATGGCAGCCGATGTCGACAGACGACGTCCTCGAGCCGCGCGTCCTGCCCGCGCCGCTCGGCATTTCGGCGCGCGAATACGCGGGACTGCCCGTCGCCGCCGACGCGATCCTGCCGCTTCGCGCCAGCGGTCGCAACGAGCCCTATGTCATCCAGATCACATCGCCCGAATGGTTTACGCTGCTCGCCGCCGATCCGTTGAACCGTGTCGCGTTGACCGGCCCGCTCGCGCGCTAACGCGCGCCGGCTTCACGCTGGTCGAGGTGCTGGTCGCGCTGGCGATCGTCGCGGTGGCGCTTGCGGCCGGGTTTCGCAGCGTTGCGCAGAGCGCGGAAAGCGCGACCGCGCTCAAGGCGCGCACGCTGGCGCTCTGGGTCGCGCAGAATCGGCTCGCCGCCGCACAACTGGAATCGCCGTCGCCGCCGTCGGGCGAACGCAGCGGCACCGAGACGCAGGCCGGCGCCGCATTCGCCTGGCACGAAACCGTCAGCGGAACGCCGAACCCGGCCTTTCGCAAGATCGAGATCGATGTCGGCGACGCGGCGCGGCCCGATTACACGCTGGCGCGGCTGGTCGGCTACCTCGGCCAGGCGGCGCAGCGATGACCGCGTCTCGCGACGCGAAGCGCTCCGGCTTCACGCTGCTGGAAGTGCTGATCGCGATCGCGATCGTCGCGCTGCTCGCGCTGATGGGCTACCGCGCGCTGGCTGCGCTAACCGAAAGCGAGTCGCGACTGTCGACGGAGGCGGCGAGATGGCGCACGCTCGATCTTTTTTTCGCGCGTCTTGAAGCCGACTTGCGCGAGGCGGTACCGCGACCGGCACGCAGCGGCGCGGCGCGCGAGCCGGCCTGGATGGCGGCCGTCGATGCGACGGGTAACGGTGCGCTCGCGTTTTCGCGCGCCGGTCCCGACTTTGCGATCGATCCGGGAAGCGCCGGACAAAGACTCGGCTATCGACTGCGCAACGGCAGCATCGAAGTTCTGTATTGGGCGGGATACGATCGCCCGCGGGACAGCGAGCCCGCCGCGTATGCCTTGCTCTCCGGGCGTCACGCAATTTCGGCTGTCGTATCTGACTGCAACCGGTGTTTGGGTCGACAACTGGCCGCTCGACGGCGAAGCGGACCTGCCGCGCGCAACGCGGGTCGCAGTGACGCTGGCGTCGGGCGAGGCGATCGAGCGATGGCTGGCGCTGCGCTGATATCGGCCGCGCCGCGGCGGCGCGGCGCCGGTGGCGCCGCCATCGTCATCGCGATGCTGCTTGCCGCGCTGGCCGCGACGATCGCGGCGACGCTGCTGTGGCAGCAGCAGCGCTGGATCAACGAGCACGCGCACCGCCGCGATCAGGTGCAGGCGCAGGCGCTCGCGATGGCGGGCGTGCAGTGGGCGCGTCAGATCGTCAACGACAACGCTGCCGGTGGCATCGTGCATCTGGGTCAGCCGTGGGCGCTGAAGCTTCCGGCGCTGCCGATCGAGAACGGCTCGATCGCCGGCTACATCGTCGATGCGCAGAGCCGGATCAACGTCAACAACGTGGCCGGCGTACCGGCGGCGCCGGCGCCGACCCGCACCGCCTTGCAGCGCCTGTTCGCCTCGCTCGCGCTTGCCGCCGTCGCTGCTCAACGCCATCGGCGACTGGGTCGATGCGGACGACCGCGTCAGCGAACCCGGCGGCGCCGAGGATGCGTGGTACCTGAGCCAGCCGCGGCCCGGACTCGCCGCCAACGCTCCGGTGCGACGCGTCGAGCGAATTGCTCGCGGTTCGCGGCGCGGATCCGGGCTCGGTCACGCGCCTGCTGCCTTTCGTCAGCGCGCTCGACGCACCGGCGTCGGTCAACGTCAACACCGCGCCGCCCGAAGTGCTGGCCGCCGTCGTCGGCGGCCTCGATGCCGCAGGCGCCGCGACGCTGGTCGCATCGCGCGCGCAGACGCCATTCGCCACCATCGCCGATTTCCGCGGCCGCCTGCCGCGGCCGGACCTGGTCGTCGATGAAACCCTGATCGACGTCAGAAGCGATTGGTTCGAGGTCTCGATCGAAGCGCGGCAAGGCGACACCTTGGCGCGCGCGCGGGCGCTGCTCAAGCGCGCGTCGACGGCAAACACCTGGCCGCTGGTCGTGTGGGAGGTCGTCGAATGACGCCGGGATCGCGATCGCGGCCCTTCCGATGGCTCGCGTACAATCGGCGCGCATTGGCTACGATGCTCCCGACGACTCGCCGATGACCACGCTGCGCGTGCTGCTCGACGCCGCGCCTGCCGCGGAACGCGCCGCCGAATGGGCGCTGTTCGCCGCCGGCGGGCGGCTGGTCCGCACGCGGCCGCGGCCGGCCTTCCGAATGGCCGGCGCGCGATAGCAGCGAAGCGGTCATCGCCGCAACGTGCGGCAGGCTGGTGACGCTGACCTTGCCGCCGCTGCCCGCGCCGCGCGTTGCCGGCGCCGCGGGCTACGCGCTCGAAGATCAGCTTGCCGGCGCTCCGGAGGACAGCCATGCAGCGTTCGGCGCGCAAGCGGCCGACGGCACGGTACGCGGCGCCATCGTATCCGCGTCGTGGATGCGCGATTTCAACGCGGGATCGCAGCGCGCGGGCATACGCTGGGACCGCATCGTCCTCGAAAGCGATCTGCCGCGGCCGCCTGCCTCCGGCTGGTGCTGGTGCGCGCGCTCGATCAGCGACGCTGGGTTCGTCGTCACCGATCGCGGCGTTTCGATCGGTGTCGGCGCGGCCCGAGACGCCGGTCTTCCGGCGGAGCTCGCGCTGGCGATCGCGGCCGCGGGCCAGCACGCGCCGCGTGTAGTCCGGGTGGACATCGGCGGCGATCGGCCCTGAGCGACTCGCACAAGCCAAGACGGAGACAGGTGTCGCGTTCACCGCCGGTGCGCCATGGCGCTGGTTCGACGCGACCCCGCAGGCGTTCGCTTCCGCGGTCGACCTCGCGACCACCGGCGCCGACGCCGGCGCGCCGTCGCCGCGATCGACGGCGATACGCCTGTTCCGGCCGGCGGTGGCGATCGCAGGGCTGGCATTGGGCATCCATGTGATCGCCACGCTCGGACAATGGGTGTGGCTGCAATGGCAGACCCGGGCCGTCCAGCGCGAGCTGGTCGCGGTGGCGCAAGCCGCCGCACCCGACTCAGCGGCGGCCTGCCGCCGCTGCAGGCCATCGGCCGGCGCGACGCCGAGCTCCGCCATCGCGCTGGACTGGCTGCGCGCGACGACTTTCTTCCGTTGCTGGCGCGAGCCGCTCCGGCGCTGGCGACGCTGCCGGCCGGCTCCGTTCGCTCGCTCCGCTATGCCGATGGCCACGTCGTCCTCGAACTGCAAAAATCCGACGCCGCGCAGATCGCGGGTGTCCAGCGTGATCTGCAAGCGTATGGGCTCACCGCGATCGCGGCAGCCACGGCCACCGGCGCGCGGCTACGCCTGGGGCTCGATTGATGGCCACCGCAGTCGATCTCGATCGGCGCGACCGTCTGACGCATTGGTGGCGTCTGCGCACGCATGCCGAACGCGCAGCGCTTGTCGCCGGCGCGGTGCTCGTTGCAGCGGCGCTGGCCTGGCTGATGGTCTGGTTGCCGATCCAGGCCGATAGCGCGAGACTGACGCGAGGGCTTGCCGTGCAGCGCGCGGCGCTGGCGCAAGCGCGTGGCCAGGCCGACGCCATCGGCTGGACTCGAGCGCCGGACGCTTGCGCCAGTGCGAGAATCGCGCGCTTCGCTCGACCTGGCGCTGGCGCAGTCCGGCATCAAGGCCAGCGCGATCGACCGGAGCGGCGATGATCTGCGCGTCACCATCGACGGCGTTTCGTTCGATGCCCTGACAACCCTGTTCGAATCGTTGCAGCGCGATGCGGCGCTGCGCGTGGTCGACCTCACTGCTGTCGCGCGCGTCGAGCCCGGAATGGTTCGCGCCGAGTTCACGTTGCGGCGCTAGCGATGCGCGGCTGGCTGGCCATCGGCGCCGGCGCGATGTTGCTGGCGGCGGCTCTTGCGATCGAGGCGCCGGCGAGTCTCGTCGATCGCCGCGTCGCGGATCTGACCGAAGGCCGGATCCGCATCGCTGCGGCGACCGGCACGGTGTGGCGCGGCTCGGGCGAGCTCACACTGTTGCCGGACGGCGTGCGCATTCCGATTGCCTGGCGTCTCGAACCGATGCCATTGTTGCGAGGCGGGCTCGCCGGGACCCTCACTGCGGCCGACGCAAACCGGCCCGTGACGTTCACCGTCGAACGAGAGGATTTCATCGTGCACGACTTAGGCATCACGCTGCCCGCCGCCTCGGTGCTGCGCGCCGCCGGCGTATCGCGCGCGCTGACGAATGCCGGCGGCACGCTGGTGCTCGATGTCGCGGACCTTGCGCGACGCGGCGATAGGCTCGAAGGTCGCGCCGACTTGCGCTGGACGGACGCCACGCTGCCCGGTCCGCTGACCGGCGCGCGCATCGCGCTGGGCGAAGTGCACCTCGCTGCCGCCGGCAGCGGCAACGAAATCCCGGCAACGCTCTCCAACAGCGGCGGCGACGTCGATATCGCGGGGGGCTTGGTGTTCTCGACACGCGGCACGCCGCAGCTCGACGCAAGGGTCAAGCCGCGCGCGGGGCTGCCCGCCGACCGCAGCGAAGCGATCGCCGCGGTGCTCTCGAGCGTCGGCAGGGCGGACGGCGCCGGCGGCTACCGCATCGTGTGGCCGCTCACCGTACGATGACCCGGCGACGTCCACATCGTGCGGCGCACGCTGCGCCGCGATCGACGGCGAAGCGCGCCGAGCAGGCGCGAGCCGCGGCGCCCGCGGCGTTGCGCATAGGCGCGATCGACGGCCTGCGCGGCGCAGCGCTTTGCCTGATGATCGTCTATCACTTCTCGTTCGACCTCAACTGGTTCGGCTACATACGCGCCGACTTCGACCATGACGCCTTCTGGCTGGATTTTCGTGGCGTGATCGTCAGCGCTTTCATGCTGCTGGTTGGATTGAGCCTGCTGCTCGCGCGCCGCGCCGGCGTCACGCCGCGGCATTTCTGGCGACGGATAGCGCTGATCGCGTTCTGCGCGATCCTGGTTAGTGTCGCCAGTTACCTCACCTTTCCGCAGACCTTCATCACCTTTGGCATTCTCCATTGCATCGCGCTGGCGTCGGTGCTGGCGTGGCCGGTCGACGCGCTTCCCGCTCGCGGCGCTGGCGGGAGGAGTTGCCATCGTCGTCATCGGCAACGTCGTCGAACTTCCGCTGTTCGACACGCCGTGGCTGCAATGGCTGGGCATGATGACGCACAAGCCGCCGACCGAGGACTACGTGCCGCTGCTGCCGTGGCTGGGCGTCGTCATGATCGGCATTGCGCTCGGACACTGGCTTTCGCTGCAACAATTCCGCCCGTTGCGGCCCTTATCCCGGATAACGCCACATTGGCTGATATGGATGGGTCGACACAGCCTGCTCATCTACATGGTGCACCAGCCGGTCCTGATCGGCCTGTTGCGCGTGCTGCGCGACTGAAGTCGGTCGAAGCCCGGATGGTGCGCTTGGCGGCAGCAAGCGCGACTCGGCTATACTCTTTTCTTTGCAGGACAGGCGCGTAGCTCAGCTGGTTAGAGCACCACCTTGACATGGTGGGGGTCGTTGGTTCGAGTCCAATCGCGCCTACCAGTCACTGCATAGTGCTGGCTAGAGGTCGAACGGGGAAAGGCATGGTTATGACACCGCGAACGCGCAAGGAGACCGACTGACAGGCCGGCGGGTTCGCACGCGTGTGTAGCGTCAGAAAGTGCGGCTCGTCCGCACTTTTTTTTCGCATCGAGGAATAAGCCATGCCCGATATTCGATTACCAGACGGCGCAATCAAGCATTTCGACGCACCGGTCACCGTCGCCGAAGTGGCGGCATCGATCGGCCCCGGGCTTGCCAAAGCCGCGCTTGCCGGCCGGGTCGACGGCAAGCTGGTCGACACCTCGCACCGCATCGACCGCGATGCGGGGGTCGCGATCGTCACCGACAAGGATCCGGACGGGCTCGAGGTGCTGCGCCATTCGACCGCGCACCTGCTCGCCTACGCGGTCAAGGAATTGTTTCCCGACGCACAGGTGACGATCGGGCCGGTGATCGAGGACGGCTTCTACTACGACTTTTCGTACAAGCGCCCGTTCACGCCCGAAGACCTGGCGGCCATCGAGCAGAAGATGGCCGAGCTCGCGAAAAAGGACGAGCCGGTCGTGCGCAAGATGATGCCGCGCGACGACGCGGTGCAGTACTTCGAATCGCTCGGCGAGCACTACAAGGCGGAGATCATCGGCTCGATCCCGGCCAACGAATCGATCTCGCTCTACAGCGAAGGCCGGTTCACCGATCTCTGCCGGGGCCCGCACGTTCCTTCGACCGGCAAGCTCAAGGTGTTCAAGCTGACCAAGCTTGCCGGAGCGTACTGGCGCGGTGATTCCAGGAACGAAATGCTGCAGCGGATCTACGGCACCGCGTGGGCCAAGAAGGAGGACCTCGACGCCTACCTGCACCGCATCGAGGAGGCGGAAAAGCGCGATCACCGCAAGCTCGGCCGCCAGCTCGACCTGTTCCACCTGCGCGAAGAGGCGCCGGGGATGGTTTTCTGGCATCCGAAGGGCTGGACCGTCTGGCAGCAGGTCGAGCAATACATGCGCCGCGCCTACCAGCAGAACGGCTACCAGGAAGTGAAATGCCCGATGATCCTCGATCGCTCGCTGTGGGAGAAATCGGGGCACTGGCAGAACTACAAGGAGCACATGTTCACGACGGAGTCGGAAAAGCGCGACTTCGCGATCAAGCCGATGAACTGTCCCGGCCACATCCTGGTGTTCAACTCGAACATGCGCAGTTATCGCGATCTGCCGCTGCGCTACGGCGAGTTCGGCTCGTGCCATCGCAACGAGCCGTCGGGGGCATTGCACGGCCTGATGAGGGTGCGCGGCTTTACCCAGGACGACGGCCACATCTTCTGCAGCGAGGAACAGATCCAGCCCGAGGTCACTGCCTTCAACCAGCAGGCGTTGGCGGTGTATCGGGATTTCGGGTTCGACCAGGTGACGATCAAGCTCGCGTTGCGGCCCGACCAGCGCCTCGGCACCGACGACACCTGGGATCGCGCCGAGAATGCGTTGCGGAGCGCCTTGGGCGCCTGCGAAGTCGAATGGACGGAGCTGCCGGGCGAAGGCGCCTTTTACGGGCCGAAGGTCGAATACCACCTGAAGGACTCGCTGGGCCGCTCGTGGCAATGCGGCACGATGCAGGTCGATTTTTCGATGCCGGCGCGGCTGGACGCCGAATATGTGGCCGAGGACAACACGCGCAAGGTACCGGTGATGCTGCATCGGGCGATCGTCGGCTCGCTGGAGCGTTTCATCGGAATCCTGATCGAGCACCACGGGGGCGCCCTGCCCTTGTGGCTCGCGCCGGTCCAGCTTGTCGTCCTGACGATTACCGACCGCCAGGCGGCGTACGCCCCCAAGGTCGTCGCCGCGCTGAAGGCGGCCGGCTACAGGGCTATTGCCGATTTGCGTAACGAGAAAATAACCTATAAAATTCGAGAACATAGCCTGCAAAAGCTGCCGTACCAGATTATCCTGGGCGACAAGGAAATGCAGACTGAACAGGTGGCCGTGCGAACCCGCGCCGGCGAGGACTTGGGGGCGATGCCTCTGGATTCCTTGATGCGCCGTCTCGAAGCCGAGATGGCGTCCCGTTGCTGATGCACCGGGACTTTAGCCAAGCGCGCGGGCGGGACGGCCGATTTTTTTCTTATTGAGGAGCGACACAATAGCCCAGGACAAAGCACAGCGGGTCAACGGCGAAATCAATTGCCCGGAGGTCCGCTTGGTCGGCGCAGAAGGCGAACAACTCGGTATCGTGCCGATCGCGGATGCGATCGCGCGGGCGGAAGCTGCGGAACTCGATCTGGTGGAAATCGCGCCACTCGCCGAGCCGCCGGTTGCCCGCATCATGGACTTCGGCAAGTTCAAGTATCGCGAGGCCAAGCGCCAGCACGAAGCGAAACTGAAGCTGAAGCAGATTCAGGTCAAGGAAGTCAAATTCCGGCCCGGGACCGATGAAGGCGATTACAAGATCAAGCTCAGGAACCTGATTCGTTTCCTCGGCGAAGGCGACAAGGCCAAAGTGACCTTGCGCTTCCGGGGCCGCGAAATGGCGCACCAGGAGTTCGGCATTCGCCTGTTGGAACGGATTCGCGGCGATCTGGAGCCGCACAGCGTAGTCGAGCAGTTTCCCAGACTCGAGGGCAGGCAAATGGTGATGCTGCTGGCCCCGAAGAAAGTTGCGGTAACCAAGCATCATCCGAACAAGCCCGAAGCCGGTAAAGGCGCAAGCCAGAAAGCCTCTCCTCCGGAGAGCACCGCCGTGGGCAGCAAATAGGAATTGTCATGCCTAAGATGAAGACCAAGAGCGGCGCGAAAAAGCGCTTCCGCGTGCGCGGAAGCGGCAGCATCAAGCGCTCGCAGGCGTTCAAGCGCCACATCCTCACCAAGAAATCGACCAAGAGCAAGCGGCAACTTCGCGGTTCGACCTCGGTCCACAGCACCAACGCGGACTCGGTTCGCGCCATGCTGCCGTACGCGTAACGGGAGCCCACGATGCCCAGAGTCAAACGTGGGGTGACCGCCAAGGCGCGGCACAAGAAAATACTGACGCTGTCGAAGGGATATCGCGGCCGCCGCAGTAACGTCTATCGCATCGCGAAGGAAGCGGTGATGAAGGCGGGGCAATATCAATATCGCGATCGCCGCACAGAAAAAGCGCGAATTCCGCGCCCTGTGGATCGCCCGGATCAATGCCGCGGTTCGCGAGCTGGGGATGAGCTACAGCGTGTTCATGAACGGTCTCAAGAAGGCATCGATCGACATCGACCGGAAGGTGCTGGCGGATCTCGCCGTGCACGATAAAACGGCGTTTAGCAAGATCGCGGAGCAGGCCAAAGCCTCTCTGGCCTGACGATAAGGAAATCCACGAGGGAGGCGCCACCGCCTCCCTTTTTTTGTTTCCGTGCCATGGACCCGCTCGAGACCATCGTCGCACGCTGCGCTTGCCGAGTTCGCGTCCTGCCACGACGCGGCCGCGCTCGAGAACGCGAAGGCGAGGTACCTCGGCAAGAGCGGCGCGCTGACCGAGCAGCTGAAGGCGCTGGCAAAGCTGGGCGCTGCCGACGCCCCGCGGCCGGCGCGCGCATCAACGACATCAAGACGTCCTCGAGGAGGCGCTTGCCAAGCGTCGCGAAGAACTCGCGGATACGAGGCTTGCACAGCAGCTTGCCGGTCAGGCGCTCGATGTATCGCTCCCAGGACGCGGCATCGGCGTCGGGACGCTGCACCCGATCACGCGGACGATGCAGCGAATCGAGACGCTGTTCCATTCGCTGGGCTTCACCGTCGCCGACGGGCCCGAGATCGAGGACGACTTCCACAACTTCACCGCGCTCAACACGCCGGAAGATCACCCGGCTCGCTCGATGCACGACACTTTCTACGTCGACGGCGGGATGGTACTGCGCACCCACACCTCGCCGATCCAGGTGCGGTACATGGAATCGCATCCGCCACCGATCAAGATCATCGCTCCAGGCCGCGTCTACCGGGTCGACAGTGACGCAACGCATTCGCCGATGTTTCATCAGGTCGAGGGCCTGTGGATCGACGAGCAGGTGTCGTTTGCCGATCTCAAAGGCCTTTTCACCGAGTTCCTGCGCCGTTTTTTCGAGCGCGACGACCTGAAGGTCCGCTTCCGGCCCTCGTTCTTCCCGTTCACCGAGCCGTCGGCGGAAATCGACATGAGCTATGGCGACGGCTGGCTGGAGATCTCGGGGGCCGGACAGGTGCACCCGAACGTGTTGCGCGCGGTCGGCATCGACCCGGAGCGCTACCAGGGCTTCGCCTTCGGCATGGGCCCCGACCGGCTGGCGATGCTTCGTTATGGCGTCGACGATATACGGCTGTTCTATGAAAACGATCTGCGCTTCCTGCGCCAGTTCGCCTAGCGCGGATCGCCGCGACGATCCTCCGGTCACGCCGTGAAATTCTCCGAACACTGGCTGCGCACGCTCGCCGACCCGCCGATCGGCGGGGACGCGCTCGCCGACGCATTGACGATGGCGGGGATCGAAGTCGAGAGCCGCGTGCCGGTGGCGCCGCCGTTCTCCGAGGTCGTCGTTGGCAAGGTCCTCGCGGTAGAGCGTCATCCGAACGCCGATCGCCTTACCGTGTGCCGCGTCGATGTCGGCCAGGGCGCGCCAGTGTCGGTCGTTTGCGGCGCGCCGAACGTCGCGCCGGGCGTCGTCGCGCCGTTCGCGCGCGTCGGCGCCGTGCTGCCGGGGGGCCTCACCATACGCCAGGCGGCGATGCGCGGCGTCGAATCGCAAGGGATGCTCTGCTCGGCCAGCGAGTTGGGGTTGTCCGACGATGCGTCGGGGCTGTTGCTGCTCGATCCGGATGCGCCGATCGGCGCCGATTTGCGCCGCGTCCTCGACCTCGACGACACAGTGCTCGAAGTCAAGCTGACGCCGAACCGCGCCGACTGTCTGTCGATCCTCGGCCTGGCGCGCGAAGTCGCGGCCATCACCGGGATACCCCTGAAGCCACCGCCGCTCCAGCCGGCGCCCAGCAGCGGCAGCGGACACCGCGGCGTTCGCATCGAGGACCCGCTCGCCTGCCCGCGCTTTTGCGGCCGCGTCATCGAGGGTATCGACGCCCGCGCGCCGACGCCGGCATGGATCAGGCAGCGCATCGAGCGCAGCGGCATCCGTTCGATCTCCGCCATCGTCGACGTCACCAACTATGTGATGCTAGAGCTCGGACAACCGCTGCACGCCTACGACGACACGCTGCTCGACGGCAAGGTCGTCGTCCGCTTTGCGCGCCCCGGCGAGCAATTGACGCTGCTCAACGGGCAGACGCTCAAACTCGCTCCTGACCTGCTGCTGGTCGCCGACGAGAAGAAGCCGCTCGGCCTCGCCGGAATCATGGGTGGAGAGCACAGCGGCATCGGCGACGGCACGACGACGGTCTTCCTCGAAGGAGCCTTCTGGAATCCGGCGGTGATCCAGGGCAAGGCGCGCCGGCTCGGGTTTGGCACCGACGCCGGGTTTCGCTTCGAGCGCGGCGTCGATTTCGCCATCGCGCCGACGGCGGTCGATCGCGCCACGCAATTGATCATCGAGCTCTGTGGCGGGCGGCGCCGGCGCGATGATCGACATTCGCGGCACACTACCGCGGCGCGATCCGGTTCGCGTGCGCAGCGCGCGAGTGACTCGCCTCCTCGGCGTGGCGATCGCGCCCGAGACGATAGCTGCGATCTTTGCGCGCCTTGGCCTCGCAGCCAGACGCGAGGGAGCCGACTTCGTCGTCACGCCACCGTCGTATCGCTTCGATCTCACCATCGAAGAAGACCTCATCGAGGAAGTCGCACGCCTGTACGGCTATGACAATATCCCGGCGCGGCCGGCGAAGCACGCGCAGGCGATGCTGCCGGCGCCCGAAAGCATGCGGTCCGCAACGGCGCTGCGGAGCCGGCTGGTCGATCGCGACTACCACGAGGTGATTACGTTCAGCTTCGTCAGCTCCGATACCGAGCGCCTGCTGAACGCCGATTCGAATCCGATCAAGGTGCTCAATCCGATTGCAAACAACCTCGACGTCATGCGCACCGCGCTGCTGGGAGGGCTGCTCGAGGTCCTGCGCACGAATGTCAATCGCAAACTGGAACGCGTGCGCGTGTTCGAAGCCGGCCGCTGCTTCGTTCGCGACGGCGAGCGCTGCGACCAGCCGCTGCGGATCGGCGGACTGGCGTTCGGTTCCGCGCTGCCCGAGCATTGGGATGGCGGTGTGCGCGAAGTCGACTTTTTCGACGTCAAAGGCGATGTCGAGGCACTGGCGGCGCCACTGGCGGTGACTACCGAGGCCGCGACCCACGCAGCGCTGCACCCCGGTAGGTCGGCCCGTGTCCTCGTGTCCGGCAAAGCGATCGGCTGGATCGGCGAACTGCACCCGAGGCTGGTCCGTGCCTACGAGTTGACCAAAGCGCCGGTCGTTTTCGAAATCGACCAGGATGCGATCCAGCCGACCGGGTTGCCCGTCGCGCGTCCGGTGTCCCGTTTCCCGACGGTTCGGCGGGATTTGGCCGTCGTCATCGACGACGGGATTCCGGCTCAATCCCTGCTGGACGCGTTGAATGCCGTGCGACCCGCCCATGTCGAGCGTATCGACGTGTTTGACGTCTACCGCGGCCCGGGCGTTGGCCCGGGGAAGAAAAGCCTTGCAATTCTTGTGCTTATGCAAGATACTGCACGTACTTTGACGGACGCCGAAATCGACGCCACCGTGGCCGATTTGCTGCGGGAACTCCAAAATCGATTCAAGGCGACGTTACGCCAGTAGGAAATCCGATGACGCTCACCAAAGCCGAACTCGCTGATTTGCTGTTTGAACAGCTTGGCCTGAACAAGCGCGAAGCCAAGGACATGGTCGAGCGCTTTTTCGAGGAAATTCGAATCGCGCTGGAATCGGGCGACAGCGTCAAATTGTCCGGTTTCGGCAATTTCCAGCTTCGCGAGAAGCCGCAGCGGCCGGGCCGCAATCCCAAAACCGGCGAAGAAATTCCGATCACCGCTCGCCGCGTCGTCACGTTCCACGCCAGTCAAAAACTGAAGGCAATGGTCGAAGCCGCGAACCATGGCCGAGCCCAGGCAGACTAAGTCCGAGCTTCCGGCGATACCCGCCAAACGCTACTTCACCATAGGCGAGGTGAGCGACCTTTGCGCGGTCAAGCCGCACGTGCTGCGTTATTGGGAGCAGGAATTCACGCAGCTCAAGCCTGTGAAGCGGCGCGGCAACCGCCGCTACTACCAGCATCATGAGGTATTGCTGATCCGGCGGATCCGCGACCTGCTCTACGAGCAGGGATTCACCATCAACGGTGCGCGCCATCGGCTGGAATCCGACGCGGTGGGCGACGAACCGGCGGCAGCCAACGACGGTGGCCGGCATCGCGGAACGCGCCCAAACGCGGCGCTGTCGTCTGCCCAAATACGGCAGGTTATCGAGGAAATTCGTCAGCTTTTAGCCCCCGCGGGATGAAGGCGATATAATTTGATGAAAGTAATGATTATCCGTCGGGGCGTAGCGCAGCCTGGTAGCGCACCTGCATGGGGTGCAGGGGGTCGAGTGTTCGAATCACTTCGCCCCGACCATTTTCCCCGGGCTGGACAAGCGCATCGGGCCCCGGCGCCCAATGCCGTTGTCCGTGCGCTCTCCCAGCATTTGCCAAGCGTCGCGATTCAGCGCACGCTCACCCAATTAGTTGTTCTGAACAGAGCGTATTAAGCGGCACAACATTTGCTTTAAAGGTCTAAGTCCCTAACTTAATAATCAAAAGCGAAACGATGAGCTCAGCGCAACAGCGTCCGAACAGCAAAAGCCCGGTCGTATCCGAACTGGCGATGGCGCGTGCGCAACGCAATACCGTCATGATCATCGACGACCTGTTCAGCAGCCGCCTGCTGCTCGCGGAAATCGTCCGCCAGATCGACGCCAAGCTAAACCTCGAGCTCTTCGATACACCGGGGCGTGCACTCGAGTTCGCGCGCAACAACCGCGTCGACATGGTGCTGACCGACTACAAGCTGCCCGAATTCGACGGCGTGCAACTGGTCCGCCAGATCCGTGCGCTGCCTCACTGCGTCGATGTCCCGATCGTCGTCATTACCGTGGTCGACGACCGCCGCGTGCGCTATGAGGCGCTCGAAGCCGGCGCGACCGACTTCCTGATCAAGCCGCTGGATGAGCACGAAACCCGGGCGCGGTGTTCGAACCTGCTCGACCTTCGCCGGCACAAGATCGTCCTGTCCGACCAGGCACGCGTACTGCAGCACCAGGTCGACAAGTCGATCGCCGAGATTCACGAGCGCGAGCTGGAGACGCTGGCCAAGCTCGCCAAGGCCGGCGAATTCCGCGACCAGACGACCGGCAATCATCTGACCCGCATGGCCAAGTACTCGGCTCTGATCGGATTACAGCTCGGCTTGGCACCGGAGACCGTGCACGTGCTGGAAGTTGCCGCGCCGATGCATGACATCGGCAAGATCGGCATCTCCGACACCATTCTACTGAAGGACGGTCCGTTGTCGGACGTCGAGATGACGTCGATGAAGAACCATCCTCGCATCGGCTACGACATTCTGAAGGGCAGTCCGTCGAAATACCTGAGCATGGGCGCGATCATCGCGCTGGGGCACCACGAAAAGTACGACGGCTCAGGCTATCCGAACGGCCTGCACGGGGAAGACATCCCGATCGTCGCCCGCATCGTGGCCGTCGCCGACGTCTTCGATGCGCTGGTCAGCGAAAGACCTTATAAGCACGCCTGGACCGTCGACGACGGCTTCGAATATCTGAACGCGCAGAAGGGTAAACACTTCGATCCACGATGCGTGGAGGCGTTTATGAGTGCGGAGGAGCGGACGCGGGCGATCCAAAAGGAACTGGCTGATAGCTAGGCGAGGCGGCTCGCCGCTGCGAATTTGATCCTTTGTCGCATGGCCCCTATTTTAACTGCGGGTCATTGCACGAAAACGTGTCTTTTATCGAAGTAGGCATTATCTCGCGGCTTTCCGCATTCTAGGGTATGCTTTTCCCTTCGTTACAGCTGGATGAATGCGTAACGTGCAGAGCCGGCGACGCCTACACGACCTCTTACTCACGCGTGCAAGCGACTTACGAGAAGAACGGCTATTACGCCAAGGCAAGGGTTGGTTTCATATTCCTTGCTTAGGACACGAAGCCCTAGGCGTAATCGCCGAATCACTTTCCCCCGAAGATCTCCTATTCCTGTATTACCGTGACCGCGCATTAATGCAGGCACGGGGCGTTAGTCCGCTCGAAATAGCTCGGGACCAATTCGCCACAGGGCTTTCATCGTCGGCTGGCAGAGTAATGCCTCTTCACGGTTCGTACCGTCGACTTGGCATTTTTCCCCCCATCGGCCCGACTGGGGCGCAGTGCCTACCTGCAGTAGGTGCCGCGTGGGGTTTCAAAATGGCCGGAAAAGCAAACGTTGTCCTCTGCACGATTGGGGACGCCGCAACGCGACAGGGCGAATTTTTCGAGGCCATCACTTTCGCTATCCAAGAATCGCTGCCAATCGTTTTTGTCATAGAAGACAACGGATTTGGAATCAGTACGTCAACGGCGCGGCAGTTGCCTTTTCGACTCGACATGTTTGCAGAGACAATATATCGAAAGGTGGACGGACGCCTGGTCGACTCTGTTCATGCCGCAAGTTCCGCCGCGATCGCGCGGGCACGCCGCGGCGACGGACCGATGATTTTGTGGATGGAACTCGACCGTCTTGCGTCGCACACTCATTCTGACGATCACCGGACCTATCGTTCTGCGAGCGAGATCGCAAATCTACAATCGCGCGATCCTGTTGAGGTCTACGCTCAATCGCTCATTGCGAGCGGCGAGGTTACGGAGGCCGAAATCCAGGCTCTGCGACAGGAAGTTGCAGTCATTGTTGATGAGGCATACCTGGCGGCGGAAAGCGAGCCTGGCCCCGATTTAACGTCCGCCGAGAAGAACGTGTTCGGTCCGTTGAACGCACATGGGCACGCGCTGCCGTTCTCACTTGGAAAAACTGGGTCAACCATGGTTGGGGCTCTCAATCTGTGCCTGCGAGAGGCCCTGGACCGTCTGCCAACGACGATCTTGTTTGGAGAGGACATCGAAGACCCGAAAGGTGGGGTCTTTGGTTTCACGAAAGGCCTATCGACGCGTCATCCAGGCCGAGTCATTAACTCACCCCTCGCTGAAGCGACGATTGTCGGCGCTGCTGTCGGGCTAGCAGTAACCGGGTATCGGCCCATATTCGAATTGCAGTTCATCGACTTCGCCATCCCCGCGCTCAATCAACTGATAAATCAGGTTGCGACCTTGCGCTGGCGGTCCAATGGCGATTGGACATGCCCCGCCGTTTTTTATGCTCCATGCGGCGCTTATTTGCCGGCCGGTGGGCCGTGGCACAGCCAATCCAATGAGGCTTTTTGGACCCATATCCCGGGGCTGCGTGTCGCTGTCCCGAGCACGCCTGAAGATCTGGCGGGAATTCTTTGGACATCGCTGCATGAAGATGATCCGACGTTGTTGCTGATACCCAAGCACATCATGCGGGTGCGACATGAATCCGTTGAGGCGCGCGCTGTTGGTTTTGGACGAGGACGCATCGTTCGCTTCGGGAGTGACGTTACGGTTGTTGCGTGGGGCAACTGCGTTGAGCTCGCCCGCCAAGCCGCTGAGCACTTGAGCGCGGACTGTTCAGTCGAGATCGTCGATCCAATTAGCCTTGTACCTTGCGACTGGGAAATAATCGAGGCGTCGATAACCAAGACTGGTCGCTTGGTTGTCGTCAGCGAGGACGCACGAACAAGCAGCTTTGGTCAAGCGATTGTCGCCCACGTCGTTGGTTCGCAGGATCAATTCAATCGCTTCCTATCGCCACCGCTCCTCGTCGCGCGACCTGACGCACATATCGCATTTCACCCGGCAGTGGAGTATGCGACATTACCCGATTTGGCCAAGGTCAAAGCGGCCATTCTCGATGTCTTAGGATAGGATTGCCGCGAATGCTTGAGGTCCGTGTACCCCAACTTGGTGAAGGTCTCAGGGAAGTACGCATTGTCCACGTATTGCCCAAGCCCGGCGATCTAATCCATCGTGGCGACCCTTTGTATGTGATCGAGACCGACAAGACGACTGTCGAAATGGAATCACCCCATAGCGGACGTGTGCATCGCTGGCTCGTGGAAGTGGACGATGTTGTTCCGATAGGTGCCCCGATCGTCGTCCTGGCGATCGATGCCAATGAAGGAAGCGACAAGATCCCACCGATTGCCAGCTCGAGACTGATCCCTCCAAGAACCCGTGCCTATGCCAAGGCGAAAGGCATCGAAGACCATACGTTGGAGGAAATTGCTTCTGTCACAGACAAGCTCCTTCCCTCCGATATAGATGCTTATCTCGCAAAGCTTAGCGCCATTCAACCGCCGCAAACGGGCTATGTTGAGCGTAAGGTAACGCCAGAACATCGGACGTTTATTTATCGATTACGCCGCAGCGCATCTACGACAATACCTGGCACGATTGCGATAGAGCTGCCATGGAAGGAGTTCTCCCGTACACGAGCGCAGTCTGAGGGGCCGAGGCCATCGCCTTTCCAAATGTTCGGACACGCCGTCGCCAAGGCTGCTCAAGCACATCCAAAGCTTCGATCAGTAATGGGTGGCGATGATGCAATCCGAGAATATGATCATGTGAATCTCGGACTGGCGCTTGCGCGGCCGAATGACGGACTTATCACGGCCGTGATACGCGGAGCTGATCAGATGACGCTGTCGGAATTCGTTCGCGCGTGTGCCCAGCAGATGCGAACGGCTATTCGGATCGGAGATCAGGCAACTGACGACACGCAAATCATTTTGACGCACCTTGGCGAATTTGACGTTATCGATGCCACTCCAACGCTTATGGCACCCGCGTCGTCAATAATTTTCCTCGGAGCGCCCTCCGGCCAATCCGACATCGCACGTGTCGTCATGACCTTCGATCACCGCTTGATGAACGGAATGGCTGCAGCAGCTTTCTTGAAGACGCTCACGGACAATTTGAGACGCAAGCTGCTTTTCTCAGCGCGTCGATGAAACTGCCGCATTTGGTCAGAAAGTCGACCGGATTTCGACACGGCGAATTGGCAGGCACGGCGACCATTAGAGGGACAAAGTCGCTGTACGCTACGGCACGAAAATTGCTTATGCTAAAGCGTTTATCTGTGGGCGATCGTATGGGCGTAGAATTCTCGTTCAACGCCAAGCCATACGCGATTTTATACGGATCAAATACTTGAAGCTCTCATTGAAACCGGACATGAGACGCTGGACTACCCGGGCCGGGTGGGCAGAGACGATCGCGCTGGCGCCGCGCCTCGAACTCGAACAGGCCGGCCTTCGCCTGGCTATCGGTACTGTGGTTCTCGTTGCCCTAATGTGGCGACTGCTCAGTCAGCCCGATCCCAGTGCGGATTTGTCCCACATGGTCTGGTTCCTTGCGGGCTTCGTTACGTTCGCAGTGGCGATCACCATCTGGATCCTCGCCCTTCCGCAAAAGTCTCCACTGCGGCGGATTCTCGGAATCATTGCGGACAATGCCGGCACTACGTACTTCATGCTTCTCATGGGAGAAAGCGGTGCACTCGTTGTCGGCATTTATATGTTTGTGGCTTTTGGCAACAGTTATCGCTATGGCCTTTTCTACTCTGCGCATATCCCACGGTCTTGCGCTTGTTGGGTTCGCTCTCGTTCTTTATTTTTCGGACTTTTGGTCGCAACACATATTGATCGGCTTAGGGATGTTTGTCGCCCTGCTTGATCTTGCCGTTATATGTCGGAGTGTCTATCTCAGCGACTCAAAAAAGAGAAAATTCGTGCAGACGAAGCTAACGCATCCAAGGACCGGTTTCTCGCGAACGTAAGTCACGAAATGCGGACGCCGCTAAACGGCGTCATCGCAATGGCGGACCTGTTGCGCGAGACCAGCATGAACGAGTCACAGCGTGAGATCGTTCAGACGCTCGGCACATCTGCTCAACTTGCGCTTGCCCAAATCGAAGACGTCCTTGACATGGCGAAGCTTCAGGCAGGGCGCGTGAACATCGAAACGCGGCCTTTCGACTTTGGCAGATTCATAACCGAGACCGTCAAGGTCATTCTGCCTCAGGCTCGATATAAGAAACTTGAAGTTAATACCAATGTTGCGGAGGACGCAGCTCGTTGGTTCGTAGGCGATTCTCACCATCTGCGCCAGGTACTCCTGAATCTGCTTTCAAACGCCGTCAAATTTACGGAGCGTGGAGAAATCTCTCTCAGTGCAAGAGTCGTTAACACCGTTGATGCGGTGTCGATGATGCGTATCGAAGTCCGTGACACCGGTATCGGCATCGATCCATCCAAACAGACGGAAATATTCGAACCGTTTGCGCAGGCTGACGATTCTATTACGCGCGTATACGGAGGGACCGGCCTGGGGACCACGATTGCTCGCCAACTTGTAGGCTTAATGGGCGGCACAATTGGACTCGAGAGTCAGGTCGGCCAAGGGTTCCGTTTTTTGGCTGGAAATACCTCTGCCGCATAGCGTGCCGCAAGGAATCGACCTTGTTGAAGAGCTCGCGGCGAGCGTTAAACTGTCGTCGAGCGGTGTGCGTCCAGGACGCCATGAGGCTTCAGTTCACAAGATGCGCGGTGCTCGCATCTTGGTCGCCGAAGACAATCCGACGAACCAGCGCGTCACTCGATTAATACTTGAAAGCGGTGGCCATATTGCGACAATCGTCAAAAATGGCGAAGAGGCGCTCGATGCCCTCGAAAGTGGTAGCTTCCATTTAGCATTGTTCGATATGTCAATGCCCGGCGTAAGCGGCCTTGAGGCGCTGAAGCTCTATCAATTTACGGCGTCAAAACCTATCCCGGTCTTAATGCTGTCGGCGAACGTCACTACGGAAGCAATTGCCCAGTGCCAAGCCGCTGGCGCCGCCGAGTTCATTCCAAAACCAGTGCGGCCGTCGGCATTGCTCGACGCGATTGAGCGTCATCTGGCTGTCGAAATAGACGCTTCCGTTGCTCCTCCAGTTCGCACAGAAGAGCGCCCCGCGCTTGCGGTGGTAGATATTCCGAGTACTTGATCAAGGAGTACTTTCGGACCTTGCGCAGATATCGTCGGATCCGACCTTTGTGGACCGATTGATTCGCGGGTTTCACTCTGACAGTGAACGGCTAGTCGCCGAGGTCTGCGATGCGCTGGCACATCGAAGGTACGAGAGCGCCAAGGATTCTGCGCACGCCCTTAAAGGCGGTGCTGGCAGCGTCGGCGCTAGTCAACTCACTCAGTTTTCAGTTCGACTCGAAAAAGCGACCCACGAGACGCTACGCTTGAAAGCATCTCAATGGGCGGACGAACTCGTCAGAACTGCGACGCGCACATACGCCGCGTTAGAAGAGCACCTCGAGGCAAGGCGCAAGTCTCAATCATCGTCGTCGTGATATTGACGACGATAACCAGCAACTGCGGCCAATCTCAAGTCAAGGTGCGCGGCGGCGACTACACGACTCTAGTCCGCGCCTCCTACCGCTTCCAAGAGAGTTATAGGCGACGATTTTTGGGCATGGTCTTCTACCTGGCCAGCGCCGCGCTGTTGCGCACGCACCAGACGTTCCATCATCTTTAAGTCACGTTCTTCAAGTTTCATTGCCGTGTCGACCCAGACTTCGACAATTCGCGCCAACTCTTCATGGGTTATGGGGTTGAGATCCATGCGCACCTGTTGGACGCCACGGCGACCATTTCCATTCTTCGCATGCTTGCGAACGTAGCTATAAACCGCCGCTTCACCTGTACCGTCTGGAGTTAGCACATCCACGACGCCCATATCAAACAGTTGCCGCGCCGTGTAAGTGTCGCCGCTTGTAATCAGTTCCTCAGTTATACGCCGTCCGACTTTCCGCGACAGGAAACTGTACGCGCCCATTCCCGGAAATAGGTTAAATAGAATCTCTGGGAACCCCATACGCGCCGACTCCTCAGCGACAACGACAGAGCTAGCTAGTGCACCCTCGAAGCCGCCGCCGAACGCCGTTCCCTGAACCAGGGAGATAGTTGTCAGCGGCAGATCGAAATTACGGTGCCATGGTAACAAATCACTGATGCAGAGGTTCCCGTAACGCAGAAGCTCATCTCGGTCCTTTCGTGCTATTGCACTCCTGAACAGCGATAGGTCACCTCCGAGACTAAATACACCCGGCATTTTTGAGGCCAGTACAACGTATCGAATTGAGTGGTCTCGGCCTTTATGACGCATGACTCCGTGTGTCTTCACAACGCCGTCAATAAAATTGCGGACTTCACCCAGGAACTGCGGATTAAACGAGCCGAAACGAGGATTCATCAGCGCCCAGTAGACGCCATACTCCTCGTCGAAACGCGGTTCAAGCTGAGTAGATTGTGGTTGTTGTAGAAAATGGACATCAGCGATTGCGTTCATAGCCCAGCCCCCTCAGGTGAGATATACGACTCTAAATTTCGACTTGCAAAAGAACGAGCCAAGTCCGGCCGCAACCATGCTCCGGATTCCTTAGCCGGTGCAGGTAAGAATATAGACTTATTGTGGCGAACAATATGGCACAACTCAGGTTGTATAGGGAAGACCCCTTGATGTTCTCCACCTAGAACTGGGCCTTACGTCGAGGAGTAAAGGCGTTATATACACATCGTAGGCTACAATCCGACCCGATCGTATCCTAGGACCTTTGTCACCAAGTCGTCCGTGCGACCAATATTTTTTGCCGTATTTTCAGCAACTTACGGCCGTGCTACGGCGAAGCACAACTCTAGCGAATTACAGCCTTCTCCACCCCCCCACCCCCAATCCCTCGATCGGCCTGAAAGTCGCCTTATAGGCCATCTTCCGGCTTTGCTCGATCCAGTAGCCGAGGTAAAGATGGCGCACGCCGAGCTCACGACAGCGCTGGATTTGCCACAGGACGTTGTAAGTCCCATAGCTGGCGCCGGGCGGCGCCGGGTCGTAGAACGTGTAGACCGACGAGAGACCGTCTTGCAGGCGATCGACCAGGCTCACCATCCTTAGCCGGCCCTGGTCGCGAAACTCGAACAGATCGGTCGCGACGTTGCTATGCAGGAGGAAGTGCTGGTACTGCTCACGGCTGTCCTGGTCCATCCCACCGCCGGGGTGGCGATAGCGCTGATATTGCAGGTACAGCGCGTAATGGTCGTTATCAAACGCTAACTTGCGTTGAACTGCCGTTAACTCACAATGTCTGCGCCAAGTCTTGCGTTGCGTGCGATTGGGTTCGAATTCGGCGACGGGAATCCGCACGGGGACACACGCCCGACAGTGGTCACAGTAGGGACGATAGGTAAACGCCCCGCTACGGCGAAATCCCAGCCGCACCAAGTCGCTGTAGACACCGCTGTCGATCAGGTGACTGGGAGTCGCGACCTGAGATCGCGCCAGCCGGTCGGGCAGGTAGCTGCAGGGGTACGGCGCGGTGGCGTAGAACTGCAGCGCCGTCAGCGGAAGGTCGTTGAGCTTGGTCACGGTGGGTCGACTTCGCCTGGCGGCGCATGGTTCCAAGGCTCCGCGGACTGAGTCGAGTTTACCAACCGGGCGACTTCCTCGGCAAACTCGCGGCGGGGGATCGGCCGTGCGCCGAAGCGCGCAAGATGTTCGGTCTGCTGCTGGCAATCGATCATCGGCATCGTGCGGCGCTTGAGCAAGTCGATCAAATGAACAAGCGCCACTTTGGACGCGTTCGGAGTGCGCGTAAACATCGATTCGCCGAAGAACATGCGGCCGATGGCCACGCCGTATAATCCTCCGACCAGCGCATCGCCCTGCCACGCTTCGACCGAATGTGCGTGACCCAGCCGATGCAACTCGCTATATGCGTCGACCATCGCAGGCGTGATCCAGGTGCCCCCGTCGTCCGTGCGGGGCTCGGAACACGCTTCGATCACCCGCCCGAACGCGCTATCGACGCGGAGGTCGAATCGCCGCTGCGCCACGACCTTGCGCAGCGAGCGCGGCACGACGAACTCGTCGACGAACAGCACCATCCTCGGATCGGGACTCCACCAGAGGATCGGCTGCCCAGTGCCGTACCAGGGAAAGATCCCCTGCCGGTAGGCGCCGAGCAAACGCTCGGCCGACAGGTCGCCTCCGGCGGCAAGCAAGCCGTTCGGGTCGTGCAGCGCGGTATCGACCGGTGGGAACGCGCCGGTACGCAACCATGGGATCATCGCGACATTCTGACGGCGGCGGCACCCGCGCGACAAGCATCGACAACGCTCAGAACCCGACGGTCGCGGGTTCGGGGCCCTAGTCGTCGTCAAGGCCGGTCACCGTGACCGCCTTGGGGCTATCGATGGTAGTGCCGTCGCCCACTTGTCCATTGAAATTCCAACCCGAGCATTTCACGCGCCCTCTGCGGTAATCGCGCAGCGCGCCGCGACTGCGAGACGCCCTTCCGATCGCCAAAGGCTAGGACGCGCCTTTTTTCCCGGCGCCCGCGCTGCTCTTCTTCGCATCTTGTCTGCCAAGCTCCTCCTTGGTCAGCTTGACCTTTTTCACTTTTTCCGTCTTGACCTTTTCTTTCTGCACTTTTTCTTTCTTCACCTTTTCCTTCTTCACGACCGGCCCCGCCAATGCCAGCTTCGCCAGCCGTTTGGCCTGCTTGGCTGCGACATCGAGCAGTTTCCTGGTTTTTTGGTGCTTCCGTCTCGCTTTCAGCATTGACGCGTGACTCATTTCGACCTCCGGATGAATGAAAGCTTGAATTCGACTTTAGTTTGATCTGATCTTGCGTTCTTGGCTAACCGACCGTATCACATCTCGAATAATCGGCCCGTTGCCGTGGCCAGGAACTTGCTCAGCGGTATCTCTTCCTGTTTCAGAAAGCCATGTTGCGGCAGCGCCCTGTCGCGGACCATTTCGATAACCGCCACAACTGACGCCGACGTAGTCCACGCAATCGCCGTTTGCATGCCGCCGGCCAGCTCGATCGGGCGATAAGCACGAACGAATTCCCGGCGTTGCAGACGCGCGTCGACCAGCCCCTCCGCCGAGACGTGGATGTAGACGATGTCGCTCGTCACGGGCGGCTTCGCGTTGGTGAGTATTTCTCCGGCGAGCTCTCGGCGCTCGCGCATCAGGAGTTCGTGAAAGAAAAAATTCATCAGGCGCATGTGTCCCGGATAGCGCATCGTCTTGTAGTCGACGTTAGCAACCTTCCCATGAAACGTTTCGCAAATCGTCCCGAGGCCGCCTGACGTCGTGAAGGCCTCCAGCATGACGCCTTCCACATAGAGCGTTTCGTGCCATTCCATCGACGACACCATTTTGCGAACCCCGCCTTCGATTACCTCGCAGTCGTTCAGGTATTCGTTGACGACGCCTTCGGGCGACCAGTTGAATGCATAGCCCATCAGGCCGGTCGGATTCTGCGGCAGCGCGCCGACGCGGAGACGCAGCGAGCGGCACTCGTCGAATGCCGCAACCTGCGCGGCGCCCACGATGCCGACGAAGCCCGGTGCCAGGCCACATTGCGGCGCCATCAGCCCGCGTGAGGTCCTGCTGAGCTCTCTTATGGCCCGTGTCGTTGGAACGTCTTCCGTGAGATCGAAGTAGTGCATGCCTTGCGCATGCGCGCTCGTAGCGATCCGTTTGTTGATTCGATACGGCAGACACGAGAGCACGGCATCGAATCCTTGCGTTGCGGCTCGCAAACCGTCTTCCGACGCAAGGTCCATGGTCTGTGCGGTAAAGGGTAGGGTCTCGTGCGGCGTTCGGCTATCGAAACCGGTTACCTCGAGACCGGCGCGATGAAGAAGCTTGGCAGCGAGGGTCCCCACCTTGCCCAGGCCGAGAACGGCGATCTTATCCAGCGGCATCCTCGCCTCCTCAAATCTCGAACTTGATGCCCTGGGCAAGCGGCAGCGCGCGCGAATAGTTCACCGTGTTGGTCTGGCGGCGCATGTAGGATTTCCACGCATCCGAGCCGGATTCGCGGCCGCCGCCCGTCTCCTTTTCACCGCCGAATGCGCCACCGATTTCTGCCCCCGACGGTCCAATGTTGACGTTCGCGATGCCGCAGTCGGATCCACTTGCCGACAGAAAAGTCTCGGCCTCGCGAAGATCCGTCGTGAAGATGCATGAAGACAGCCCTTGCGGCACGCCGTTGTGGATGCCGATCGCCTCCGCCAAGTCGCGGTATTTCATCACGTAGAGTATGGGAGCGAAGGTTTCGTCACGCACGATCCCGGTTTGGCTCTCCATTTCCACTAACGCCGGTCGCACATAGTAGGCATTGGGATAGGCGCTCTCCAATGTGCGTTCACCGCCGGTAATGCGGCCGCCTTGCGTTCTCGCCGCGCCGAGTGCGCGCTCCATTGCTTGAAACGCAGCCCCATCGATCAGCGGACCGATCAGCGTGCGATCGTCGAGCGGATCACCGATCGGGAGGCCATGATAGATGGCCTTCAGCCTGGTGATGAGGGATTCGTAGACCTGTTCGTGAACGATCAGCCGCCGCAAACTCGTGCAGCGCTGTCCGGCCGTACCCACGGCCGAGAACACGATAGCGCGCAATGCCATGTCAAGATCAGCCGACGCCGCCACGATCATCGCGTTATTGCCACCCAGCTCGAGTATGCATTTGCCGAAGCGCGCGGCAACCTTGGGGCCGACCGCGCGACCCATCCGCGTCGAACCGGTAGCCGAGATGACGCGCACATTGTCGCTCGATACCAACACCTCGCCGGTCGCTGCCCCGCCGATGATTACCTGCGAGAGCGCGTCGGGCGCATCGCCGAAACGCGCCATCGCCCGCTCGAAGATCTGCTGGGTTGCGAGTGCTGACAATGGCGTCTTCTCGGACGGCTTCCAGATCACCGGATCTCCGCAAACCAAAGCGAGCGCCGCGTTCCAGCACCATACCGCGACCGGGAAGTTGAACGCCGAAATTACGCCGCACACGCCGGCCGGATGCCAACTTTCGCGCATCGCATGACCTGGCCGCTCGGACGTCATCGTCAACCCATAGAGTTGTCGCGACAGACCCACGGCGAAGTCGCAGATGTCGATCATTTCCTGCACTTCGCCGAGCCCTTCCTGGAGGATCTTGCCGGACTCGAGCGTCACGAGCGCGCCCAGATCGGGTTTAGCCAGGCGTAGTTCTTCGCCCAGCAGTCGCACCAACTCGCCGCGCCGCGGCGCAGGGACCAACCTCCAGGCATTGAAAGCCGCAACCGCGCGCACAACCATCGATTCGACATCGGCACTGGTGTGCAGCGCCAGCGCGGCGATGCGCGTTCCATCAATGGGCGTAGTGACGTTGAGAACGTCGCCGGAGCGATGCGCACTGGGGAATTCGAAGCGGTTCAGAATTTTGTCATGCGACATGGGCAAGCTCCGCTACGCAACCTGCAATTGATAGAATGTAGTTTGGGGCTCGCGACGGTCCTCGGTTCTTTTCACGCCAACGCGATCCTGCCGAGGGAAGGTTGGTGCCGAGGATCCGCGAGGGAATCGACACATTATCACTACTACCGAAGTTTTAGCTTGCGCGTCCTGCTACCTTGCGGGGATCGCTGCGCCGGATCGAGGGGCTGGTCGATTGACGCGCGCGTTCGAAACAGAGATGCTCTTGCTATGCGCCGAGACCGCGAGACGACCCGCGGATCGCTTGAAGTTCACTGCAAAGTATAGGCTATTCCGCCTGTCGAATGACTAATGGTCGATGAGTAAGACCAAACGCTGCAGCTGGGCTGGCACCGATCCGCGGATGATCGCGTACCACGACGAGGAATGGGGCACGCCGGTCCACGACGACCACAAGCTTTTCGAGTTCCTCGTGCTCGAAGGCGCCCAGGCCGGCCTGAGCTGGAAAACGATTCTCGACAAGCGCGAAGGCTATCGCGAGGCGTTCGTCGGCTTCGATCCGGTCAAGGTTGCGCGGTTCGATCGCCGGCGCATCGACAAGCTATTGCAGAATCCGCAAATCGTGCGCAATCGCCTCAAGGTGGAGAGCTCGGTGAGTAACGCAGTGGCGTTCCTCGCCATCCAACGCGAGTTCGGCAGCTTCGATCGCTTTGTGTGGGCGAGCGTCGCTTCGGCGACCCGCGTCAACCGATGGCGCCGCATACAGGACGTGCCGGCCAGCACGCCGGAGTCCGATGCACTGTCCAAAACGCTCAAGCAGCGCGGCTTCCGCTTTGTCGGAACGACGATCTGCTATGCGTTCATGCAGGCGACCGGCCTGGTCAACGACCACGTCATAGGTTGTTTCCGCCACAAGCAGCTTTGACCGCGACGGACCGGCCACGAGGTGGCTAGCGCGCGCGCCATGGCGTGGCAAATTCCCTCCACGTTAGCAAGCGCGCCCGAATACCGACGCGCGCCCAGAGAACCGCATACCAAAGCGCGAAGATTGCGGCGACTACCACCACCCACACACCGTAGGCGAACGCCACGGTTAGCCCCGCAACGCCAGCGCAGGCCCAGGCAAGTGCGAGAATCCCCGCGACGGAGCGGTTAATGGCACTCAGCTTGGGAGGATTGGGCATATTGCACGCATACGTAGACATAGCGCGCGGAGAACTGTGGTCCGAATTGCGAGAGCGCGACCGATCCCTCGACAGGGTACGGAGCCCGCGCGTCGACGACCGGCATTATCCGTTCTTCTTCGACGGCCAGACGTAGGTCCTGAATGCATAGGCCCACGGCATCGCCACGATCGGGAGAATAACCCATGCAAATGCATAGGTCATTTCTTCGACCGGCGAGCCTGCAAGTTGATTTGTTGACCAGAGTGGGTATGCCACGATAACCAGCCAGATGATCTTGTAAACGATATCGAATACCACAATCGGAAGGAGTAGGCTGGACTAGGCGGCCTCAGTCCGCAATTTCGCGAATTACGCGACATGGATTACCCGCTGCAAAGACGTCGTCTGGGATGTCCCGAGTCACGACACTGCCGGCACCAATCACCGAGCGCGAGCCGACGCGAACTCCCGCAAGGATAAGCGCACCCGAACCCACCCAGACGTCCGCTCCAATCTCTATCCGCTTGCCGAATTCTTGCTGACGTCGCAGCGCCGCGTGAGTCGGATGTAGCGGCGTGAGGATCTGGACGCCCGAGCCGAAGAGTGTGTAGTCGCCGATTTTCACCTCGCACACGTCGAGTACGATGCAGTTGAAGTTGAAGAAAACGCGCGTTCCGAGATGTATGTTCGTACCGTAGTCGCAGTAGAACGGCGGCTGCATCCAAACTGAATCGCCTCCCGAGCCAATAAGCTGGGTCAAGATCGAGCGGCGCTCCTGCTGCTGAGACTCGCGCGTGTTATTGAGGGTCTGGCACAAATCTCGCGCTCGCTCGCGTGCGCGAACGAGTTCGGGATCCAGAGGGTTGTAGAGGTCTCCCGCAAGCATCTTCTCGCGTTCAGTGGGCATGACGAAATCGCCGGCCGTTATTTACAACCTGCACTGCCGTCGCGAACAGGGCGTGCTAACCAACGTCGAGAGCCACGTCAGCCCTGCGCCGCCAGCGCAATCGCGGCAGACGCGTCGCCCGCGCCGGCATCGAACCCGAATTGAAGCGCTGCAAGGCGGCGATACAGCGGGTCGGTGCGCACCAGCGATTGGTGCGTGCCTTCCGCCACGACGATGCCGCCATCGAGCACGACGATGCGATCGGCGCCGATCACCGTCGCCAGGCGGTGCGCGATGATCAGCGTCGTGCGCCCGTGCATCAGCCGGTCGAGCGCCAGCTGCACCATGCGCTCGCTCTCGGCGTCGAGCGCACTGGTCGCCTCGTCCAGTAGGAGAATCGGCCGGCGCGAGAGCACGGCGCGCGCGATCGCCAGCCGCTGCCGCTGCCCGCCCGATAGCCGTACGCCGCGCTCGCCCAGGTCGGTGTCGAATCCGCTCGGCAGGCGGGCGAGAAACTCGGTGGCGTAGGCCGCCTCGCAGGCATCGCGCACCTCGTCATCCGACGCGTCCAGACGCCCGTAGCGCACGTTGTCCCAGACGCTGGCGGCGAAGATCACCGGGTCCTGCGGCACCACGGCGATCCGGCCGCGCACGGCGCGCGGGTCGGCGCGGCGAACGTCGACGCCGTCGATCAACACCCGCCCCTGTTGCGGGTCGTAAAAGCGCAGCAGCAGCTGGAACAGCGTCGTCTTGCCCGCGCCCGAGGGTCCAACCAGCGCCACCCGTTCGCCCGCGGCGATGCTAAGCGTCAACGCGCTCAACGCCGGATCGTTGCGGCGCGACGGATAGGCGAAGGTCACCTGGTCGAGCGCAATGGTGGCCAGCGGCGGCTCGGGCAACGGCACCGGATTGGCCGGCGCCGCGATCTCGGCCGGCGTGTCCAGGATTTCCATCAGGCGTTCGGTCGCGCCCGCGGCGCGCTGCAACTCGCCGGCGACCTCGCTCACCGTGCCGACCGAGGTCGCGACGATCACCGCGTAGAAGACGAACGATGCGAGCTGTCCCGCCGACAGCCGTCCCGCCAGCACGTCGTGCCCGCCGATCCACAGGATGATGCCGACGGCGACGAACACCAGGAAGATCACCGCGGCGATCAGCAGCGCCACGCTGGCGAATGCGGCGCACGCCCGCGCCGAACGCGGCCTCGACCCGCTCGCCGTAGGCGCGCCGGTCCTCGGGCTCGTGCGCATAGGCCTGGACCGTGCGGATTTCATGGATCGCCTCGTCGACGTAAGCGCCGGTGTCGGCAACGCGATCCTGGCTGGTGCGACTGAGACGGCGAACGCGGCGGCCGAAGACGATGATCGGCAGGACGACTACCGGCAGCCCGGCGAGAACCAGCAGCGTCAGCTTGAGGCTGGTCAGCATCAGCAGCACCAGCGCGCCCAGACCTAGCACGCTGTTGCGCAGCGCCATCGAAAGGCTCGAGCCGATGACGTTCTCGAGCATCGTCGTGTCGTTGGTCAGGCGCGAAATGACCTCGCCGGTGCGCGTCACCTCGAAAAATCCCGGCGAGAGCGTCAGCAGGTGATTGAATACGCGCCGGCGCAGATCGGCGGTGACGCGCTCGCCTATCCACGACACGTTGTAGAAGCGCACGTAGGTCGCCACCGCCATGGCCGCGATGATGGCGAGCAGCTCAAACAACGCCCGATCGAGCTCGGCGCCGTTGCCGGCGGTAAAACCGCGGTCGACCACCAGCTTGAGCCCCTGCCCGACCGCCAGCGTGCAGCCGGCCGCGACCAGAAGCGCGATGCCGGCGTACACGAAGCGGCGCCGGTACGGTCCGAGGAAGCTGCCCAAGCGGCGCAGCGTGCGCACGACCGGGGGCCGCGGCGGCGTGGATGAAACGGTGCTCATGGGGCGATCGTCGTATGAAATTCAACGCATTATAGGCGGTGCCGCACGGCGGCCTCGGAGGGCGGCGTGCCGATGCCTTCGGGTAGAATTCGAACGCCTCGCCCTCGTAGCTCAGTGGATAGAGCACCTTCCTCCTAAGAAGGGGGTCGCACGTTCGATTCGTGCCGAGGGCGCCACACGCACCCTTGCCCGAGCCGCCATCACTCGACGATCAGGGAAAGGGACCCGGGCCTGCCCCCAGTCTGATATAATTATTGGTTTTCTGGGGATGCCAATCTTGACTCAAATCCTGCAGTGCCTGAAGAAGCACGGTCAGCGACTCGATTCGGAGATCGCCAAAGAGACCGGCATGCCGCTGGCCGCGGTCCGCTCGGGTGCAGCCGGCCTGGCGTCGACCGGGGCCCTCATCGCTTGCAGCCTTGTCCGCTTCGAAAACGGCAAGCGAATCGAAGGATGGGTGTATCGCATGTCGGGGTACGTCCCGCCCGCGGCGCCCGGTCGAAAGGCCAAAACGGCGGTTGCACCGCGCAAGCCCGTCCAGTCCTAAAGAAGCTTAGCCTGGCCGACGCGGCCGCGCCGGAGGTCGCAGCCCGCCGGGCGGCCTGGCTTGGGGCGTAAGCAGCGCGTTGGGCTAGGACTTCCGCCAATGCGGCGGGATCGTCTTGTCGAAGTACGGTAGCGCCTCGATCCGCGCCTTCCAGAGGGCGAGCTGCGGCGTCAGCATGCCGTCAGCGTCGAGATCCGGCAGCTTGATCTCCGACCGCCAGACGAAAGCCAGCAAGGTGTACAGCGCGTAGTCGGCCGCCGACAGCGGTCCGGCAAGATAGTCGCCGCGCATCGCCCGGCTAACCAGCGCCAGCTCGTCGACCAGCGCTTTGCGCGAGTCGGCGATCACCTTGGGGTCGCGTTCCTCGGGCTTTTTGCTGAATGCCTGCGTCGTCAGCGGGTCCAGTGCCGCATCGAAGTCCTCGTCGACCTCGCAGATCATGCGTCGAACGATCGCCCGCGTCCTGGCGTCGCCGGGGAACAGCGGCGCGCCGCGACCCGGATACGCCTCGTCGAGGTATTCGACGATGGCGCTCGACTCGTACAGGACGAAATCGTCTTCGACCAGCACCGGCACGCGATGCCGCGGATTGAGCGCCAGGAATTCGGGTTTGCGCGTGTCGCCCGCCGAGAACGAAATGACCTTGAGCTCGTAGGGCAGTGCCTTGTGCTCGAGTGCGAGCTGGGCGCGCCAGGCATAGGGCGAGCCCGATCCGTAATACAGTGTGATGCCCATCGATACTCCTTCGAATCAAGTCCCGGGTTTTTTCTTCGCCGGCTTCGCCGGCGCGGTCGCGGCGCGCATCGCCTCGAGCGAAGCCTTCTGCAGTTCCATCGTCTTGATGCTCATCTGCATGAAGTTCTGGCTCATCGCGAGCCAGTTTTCGATCACGCGCAACTCGGCGATCTTCTTGTCGATCTCGGCGGGATCCAGCGTCGCGATCATCGCCGCGGGATTCGGAAACGGAATCGCGGCGGCTGCTGCGCCCGGCGCGCCGGGCGGCGCAAAGCCGGGCACCGGCACGCCGAACGGATTCCACATCCGCTGCATGAATTCCATCGCTTGCTGCGGCGTCAAGGGCATCGAGGGCTGATCCGACATCGTCGATCTCCTGCGGAGCGCCCGCTACGATCGGGCGTGATTTCCAGTATTATGCCCCACATGTTTGACGCTGCCGCGTCCCTGCTTGTCACGCTGAAGTCGATCGTCGGCGAGACCAATGTTCTCACCGCCGATGCCGACGTCGCGTCGTACGTCACCGACTGGCGAGAGCGCTATCGGGGCCGCACGCGCGCCGTCGTCCGGCCGGGGTCGACCGACGAAGTCGCCGCGGTCGTGCGCTGCTGCGCCGGCCATCGGGTGCCGATCGTGCCGCAGGGAGGCAACACCGGCCTATGCGGCGGCGCCACGCCGCACGCGACCGGCGACGAGATCGTGCTGACCTTGACGCGAATGAATCGCGTGCGCGCGATCGACGCCGACGACGCGACGATGACGGTCGAGGCCGGGATGCCGCTGGCCGGCGTTCAGCAGGCGGCGGCGGCCGCCGGCATGCTGTTCCCGTTGTCGCTCGCCTCCGAAGGTAGCTGCGCAATCGGCGGCAACCTGTCGACCAATGCCGGCGGGACGGCGGTGCTGCGCTATGGCAATGCTCGCGAACTCGTGCTCGGTCTCGAAGTGGTGCTCGCCGACGGCGAAATATGGAACGGTCTGCGCGGGCTGCGCAAGGACAACACCGGATACGACTTGAAGCAGGTTTTCCTGGGCAGCGAAGGCACGCTGGGCATCATCACCGCGGCGGTGCTCAAGCTCTTTCCCAGCCCGCGCACGTCGGCGACCGCGTGGGTCGCACGTCGGCGACGTGGCGGCGGCGATCGCCCTGCTCCGCGCGATGCGCCAGGCGATCGGCGACAGGCTGACCGGTTTCGAGCTGGTGTCGCGCGATTGCATCGCGCTCGCGCGCGCGCAATTTCCGTCGCTGCCCGACCCGTTGCCCGGCCATCCCTGGTATGCGCTGGTCCAGGCGGACGACGCCGCCTCGCATTCGCCTCTCGCTACCGAGATCGAAACGGCACTCGCCGAAGCGATCGAAGCCAAGATCGCGCTTGACGCCGTCATCGCCGGATCGGAAGCGCAGGCGGCCGGATTGTGGGCGCTGCGCGAGCATATTCCGGACGCGCAAAAGCGCGAGGGCCCGAACATCAAGCACGACATCGGCGTGCCGATCGCGCGCATTCCGGCGTTCCTCGCGCGGGCGGAGCAGGCGCTCGATGCGGCGTTTCCAGGCGTGCGCTATGTCGTCTTCGGCCACCTGGGCGACGGCAACCTGCACTACAACCTTTCCGCCCCGCCCGGCGTCGATGCCGCCCGATTCATCGAGCATACGGCCAGCGCCACGGCGATCGTCTACGATCTGGTCGCCGAGTTCGGCGGAAGCTTCAGCGCCGAGCACGGCATCGGCCAGATGAAGCGGGACGCGATGGCGCGTTACAAGGCGCCGATCGAGCTGGAGCTGATGCGGCGAATCAAGCAGGCGCTCGACCCGCATGCCACGCTCAACCCGGGCAAGGTCGTCTGATGAAGGACCGGCAATAAGCTCATGGGCAAGATCATCGCCTGGCTGGTCCTGATCTTTATCGTGCTGCTCGCGCTGCGCCTGGTCAACCAGCGCAAGGCGCGCAGGCAGCAGCGTGCCGCAGGCAGCACCGAGGTCGAGCCGATGGTGCGCTGCGCCCGCTGCGGCGTCTTCCTGCCGCGCGCCGACGCGACGCAGCGTGCCGGCGAATACGCCTGCCCCGACGGTCAATGCGTGAAGCGCTGAAGTCGATGTCATCCGATTCCTCCGTCCCTTCCCTCGAACCGCCCTCGCTGCCGGCGCTGATCAACGAGTCGGGTCGGCGCATCCTGTGGATCGTCGGCGTCTACCGCGCCGTTTGCGCAGCGCTGCTGCTCAGCACCGCCTTGTTTCTCGACCTGCGCTCCGCAGGCATCGTCGCGCCGAATGCGTTCGTCACCGCCGCGGGTCTCTACTTCCTGTTCAGCATGGCCGCGTTCTGGTGGGTGCAGCGCGACTCGTTCGATCACCCGTTGGCGCCGCTGCTGTTGTCGCTGCTTCTGGGCGACATCTTTTTCATCGCCCTGCTGACCTACGCCAGCGGCGGCGCCGGAACCCCGCTCTCGATACTGCTGTTTCCGCAGCTTGCCGCAAGCGGCTGGCTGATGCGGACGCAGATCGCGTTCTTTCACGCGGCGTTGGCAAGCTCGGTCCTGATCGCGCTCGAAGGCTGGCGATTGATCGAAGGCGACGTCGCCGCTGCGCAGATCCTGCAGACCGGCCTGGTCGGCTTCGGCTATTTCGCGACGGTCGCGATCGCGCTCGCGCTCGGGACGTTCACCAAGGCGAGCGAAGATCTCGCCGCCCAGCGCGGCATCGACGTCGCCAATCTCGAGCAGGTCAACCGGCTGATCATCCAGGACATGCAGGATGGCGTGCTGGTCGTCGATCTCAACGGCGTCGTCCGCGGCCACAACGCTCAAGTGACCCGGCTGCTGGGTGGCTTCGGCCGCATGCGCGGCGGCATGCGGCTCGCCGAATTCAGCGCGACCTTGCACGACTACTGGCGGCGCTGGCAGGAGGATTTCTCCGAAGTCCTGCCGCCGTTCAAGGTCGACGCGACGCAGCGGCTGCTGCGCGTGCGGCATGTGCGCATCGGATCGGGGCTCAACGGCGGCACGCTGATCTATCTCGAGGACCTGGGACGCGCACAGTCGGATGCGCAGCAGATGAAGCTGGCGGCGATGGGCCGGCTGACCGCGAGCATCGCGCACGAGGTGCGCAATCCGCTGTCGGCGATAAACCAGGCGGCCCAGCTGCTCGAGGAAGACGGCTCGGTCGCGCCCGAAGGGCGAGCGCCTGCTGTCGATGATCCGCAACAACGCCAAGCGCATCGATCGCATCGTCGGCGAAGTGCTGCAGCTCAACCGCCGGGACCGCCAGCAACCGGAGGTCATCGATTACTCGGAATTCATCTACTCGCTGGTCGAGGAAGTCGTTGCAGGCCGAAGACATTCCGCCCGCGAGCGTGATCATCCAGTGTCCGAGCGAGCTGTACGTGCTGTTCGACCGCGGCCACCTGAGCCAGATCATGTGGAACCTGGTGCGCAACGCGTGGCAGCACTGCCAGAAGAAGGATGGCAGCATCCATATCATGGGCCGCGCCGGATATATGGGCGATGCCGTAATATCCGAGCTTTCCGATGACGGGCCGGGCATTCCGGCCGAGTTGCGGGCGCAGATATTCGAGCCGTTCTTCACGACGCGGCCGGGCGGTACGGGGCTGGGCTTGTACATTGCGCGGGAGCTTGCCGATGCGAACGGCGCCGCGCTCGAGCTCTTGCCCAAGGGTCCGGGTGCCAATTTTAGATTGACGTTGAAGCGGGCGGCGAATCCGTCGACCTAGCCAGTTATTGCCTTGGGAGGCACGTATGGCTCGAAGAACACGCGATCGCGGACAACCGAAAGTGCTGGTCATCGACGATGAGCCGGACCTGCTCGAGCTGCTCGAGCTCACCTTGTCGCGGATGGGTCTCGATACGACGCGTGCACAGTCGGTCAGCGAAGCGATCCAGCTGCTCGACAACCAGGCTTTCGACCTCTGCCTGACCGACATGCGTCTGCCCGACGGCGAGGGACTCGCGGTCGTCGAGCACATCACCGAAAAGGCGCTCGACGTGCCGGTCGCGGTCATCACCGCATTCGGCAGCGCCGAGAACGCGGTGGCCGCGCTCAAGGCCGGTGCATTCGATTATCTGGCGAAGCCGGTCGCGCTCGAGCAGTTGCGGGCGCTGGTCAAGCAGGCGCTCAAGGTTCCGGAGAAGCCTTCCGCGCCTTCCTCGTATCAGCTGCTCGGCGAATCGCCGGCGATCATGCAGGTGCGGTCGATGATCGAGCGGCTGTCGAAGAGCCAGGCGCCGGTGTTCATCACCGGCGAGTCGGGCAGCGGCAAGGAGCTCGCAGCGCGGATGATCCACATCGGCGGCGCTCGCGCCGAGCATCCGTTCGTGCCGGTCAACTGCGGCGCGATTCCCGAGAACCTGATGGAGTCGGAGTTCTTCGGCTACAAAAAGGGCGCTTTCACCGGGGCCGAGGGCGACCGCGACGGATTCTTCCAGGCGGCGAACGGCGGCACGCTGTTTCTCGACGAGGTCGCCGACCTGCCGCTGCCGATGCAGGTCAAGCTGCTGCGCGCGATCCAGGAGAAAAAAGTCCGGAAAGTCGGCGCAACGACCGAGGAACCGGTCGACGTGCGGATCATCAGCGCAACCCACAAGAAGCTGCCGGCGCTGGTCGACGCCGGCGAGTTCCGGCAGGACCTTTTCTATCGGCTGCACGTGATCGAGCTGGCGATGCCGAGCCTGCGCGAAATGCGCGAGGACATCCCGTCGATCGCCGACGCGATCCTGAAAAAGCTGGCGCGTGCGACGCCGGCCCGGCTCGATCCCGAGGCGGCCGCCGCACTGGAGGCGTATCCGTTTCCCGGCAACGTTCGCGAGCTGGAGAACATCCTCGAGCGGGGACTCTCGCTTGCCGCCGATCACCGAGCGGATCACCGCCGAAGACCTGCACCTGACGCCGCCGCCCGACGAAGGCGACGCCGTACTGCCGGCCGGCGACAAGTGGCCGCTGCAGGATTATCTCGATCGCGTCGAGCGCGCCGCGATCAACGAGGCGCTGGAAAAGACCCGCTATAACCGGACCGCGGCCGCCAAGCTGCTCGGCATTACCTTCCGGGCGATGCGCTACCGGATGGAGCGGCTGGCGATCAAGTAGATCGCCCCCAAACGTCCCAGACCGTCGACGCGCAGAAACTGTACCAGGCCGCGAGCGGCGACGATGAAGTGCGGCTACTTCGATTGCACGTAGGCCGCCAGCGCCTGGATTTCGGTCGGCGCGAGGTCTTTGACGATGCCGTGCATCACCGGTGCAGCGCGAACGAGTGACTGGATATAGTTCAGCTGCTTGACCACGTACTTGGCGTGTTGACCGGCGAGACGCGGAAAGTCCGCTACGCCCGCCGCATCCGCGCCGTGGCACGCCATGCACGCCGGAATGCCGCGCTCGGGAACACCCTTGTCGAACAAATCCTTGCCCTTGGCGACGAGAATCGGGTCGTCGCTTCGGCCCGGGGCAGGCGGTTGTGCCGCATAGTAGTCAGCGATACCACCGATGATCGCCTCGTCGAGATTGCCCGCGATTCCCCACATGAAATCGTGGGCGTCCTTCTCGGCGCGGGTTCGCTTCCGGAATGCGTCGATCTGGGCTTCGAGATAGCCTTTGCGTTGCGCTGCGAGGATGGGAAATTCGGGAGACGTGCTGATTCCCCGCGGGCCGTGACAGGTCGAGCACAGGTTGACCGCCTTTTCCTCCGCCGCCTTCTGAACGTCCGCCGGGTTATTCTGCGCGCCGGCCGAAGCAACCGCGCCCGCGAAGAGCACGGAGGCGAACGCCGAGTATTTGCGATTCATAGCACAGTCTCCAGATTATCCATGCGACTCGCCGGTGCGGACGCTCTGCGCCGGCTTCATGAGCGTTCAAAATGCGACCCATACGTTGAAGAACGCGGTGTTGTTGTCCCGCGCATTCCGGCCGTTTCCGTCGTAGTTGGTCGAGGCTCCGTTGAATTTGCTGTACGCCGTGTACTGAAACATCAAGCGGACGTTTTGGATCGGCAGATAGTCGAGCTCGATGATGTAGCCGTTGCTGTCCGGTTTGATCGCATTTCCGTCCGCGTCCGTGCCGTATAGCCCGCTGTCAGCACTGCCCGTCGTGGAGAAATAGGCGAGCGTCCCGCCGTACTTGCGATCGTGGTAGTACGTCGCCTTCGCCTTGAACGTATGCAGCTTGTCGTTCGGATTCGCCGGCGTCGGGCCGGCGCCGATACCCGCTCCCGTATCGAGGGTGACCGGGAAGCTCGCGTTGTACGATTGCTTCTCGTCGATGTAGGTCACCTGCGCGGTGAACGTGTGTGGATCGGTGATGTATTGGTATTGCGCATCGATGGCGATGTCGCGAAAGCGATCGGTAGGCGTCGAGGTGTCGAAGTTGCTGGGATAGCGATCGACGATCATCCCGTAGGTGCCCACCATGATCGAGTTCGGGCCCCAGTCGTTGCTGTAGGCAAAACGCCAATACGGGTTATATCCCTTGACCGCGGCCACGCCGCCATCCGTGTGGATGTCCTGGCCTTGCCGCAGGATGGAAAACGCGCCGTCCGCGGTGCGGTAGAAAGATAGTTCACCGTAGAGCGACTTCTTCCAGAAAACGTATCCGCCGAGCCCGGCAACCTGCTGCGCGAGCCCGCCGTCGATCAGGGTTGCTGCACCGGGCGTTTGCGCCAAAGGCGACGACGTAAAGGGAAAGCCGAACGCCGGCGTGCTGTTCCACACGTCCTGCACCGTCGGATTGTTGTGCAGCGTGAAGCCGTAAATCAGATCCGGCTCGCCGGCGCCCACTGCGCTGTATTTGCCGACGACTCGGATGTCCATGTTGTCCGCACCGCTGTGGCCACCCAGGGTTCCGTCGGCCGTCGTAGCCAGATTGTCATACGACCATTGGAGAAAGCCCCCGAGGTAGTCGGTCACCTTGCCGGCGAGGAATACACTCGCGCAGCAAAGCACGAAGCCGTTGTTGCGCTGATTGACCGTTACCATCTCGCCGGTTTCAGGATCCGTTGCCTTGTTGTTCCTGGTCGACGTGACGGAAGCCTGCGCCATCACCGCCACCGGTACGTAGTTGATCCCTTCCTTCGAGATGGCGACTTTGCCGATCGTGTAGCCGGTCAGCTTGAAGTACCGACCATAGGGTGTCAGCTCAGGGAAGCTGACGTGACAAGCAATGCACTCCTGCCCCGTCTGGCGAGCGTAAGACGGTACGGCCTGCGTGGAGTCTACTGCGCCGAACATCGCAAGAACCAGCGCGACGGTCTGGACTATCTTTTGCACTGTTGTCATCGTCGTCCTGCCGGAGTGATCGCGGAGGCATGAATTGCCCGCTCGATGGGTTCAGATTACGCCGTTGTTGGCGGCGCTTATTGATCCAGATCATGCTGCGTACTCGCGCGGCCTTAGTCGACAGCTCCGCAACGCAAAGCTGACAAAAAGCTGACGAGTGCCTTTGGCTGACGATGCCAACTGAGTCAGGGGGTGTCTATCTATCCGCGAGTGCCAAGAGCCTGGGTCATCACCCTGCGGTACGCGGCGGCGAGTTGATCGAGGTCAATATGGAGGCCGCACGCACTGAGGCGCTCTTGCTGCAGATCAATAACGCACTGCGTGCGCGGCGGACAATCGACTTGTCACTGTCAACGATATCCGGATGCCATCCGCACACGAGCAGTCGGAAGCGTGCGTGGCCATCCGTGTTACGGCCTCAGGTCGGAGTCGAGCCCTTGGAAGCGATTCGCATCATCAACGACGAGCATCGCGCGCTTGCGGCGGTACTGCATGGGATGCTCCCTGACCGGGACGGTCGCGGGGGTCTCGGGATACCGCGTATCCGACCGTCCTGCGGCCGCTAACAGCGCTGACCGAGCAAACGGGTAAGCGCCGGCAAGTCCAGCAATTTCACGGACCGACTCTGGACTCGCATCACGCCTTGCCGCTGAAAGCCGGAGAACAGCCGGCTCACCGTCTCGAGCTTGAGGCCGAGATAGCTGCCAATCTCCGCGCGGGTCATGCGCAGCACGAATTCGGTCGACGAGTAGCCTCGCGCGCTGTAACGTTGTGAGAGATTGACCAGGAACGCCGCCAGCCGCTCCTCGGCCCGCATGCTGCCCAGTTGCAGCATGACGGCGTGGTTGCGGGCGATCTCGCGGGACAGGAACTGGTGCAGATTTCTTTGCAGCGGCGCAACCCGGCGCCCGAGATCCTCGAGCTCGTCGAACGGCAGGACGCAATATTCGCTGTCTTCCAGCGCCACCGCATCGCAGCCGTGCCGGCCATTGCCGATACCATCCATGCCGATCACGTCGCCGATCATGTGATAGCCGGCGACCTGCTCGCAGCCATCGTCGGACAACAGCGTGGTCTTGCAAGACCCCAACCGGATCGCATAAAGCGCCGAGAATGGGTTGCCCACCCGGTAGAGCGATTCGCCCTTGGTGAGACCTATCCGTTTCGTGACGACCTTGTCGAGCTCCTTCAGAGCATCGAGCGCAAGCCCGACCGGCAGACATAACTCGCGCATGCTGCAATTGCTGCACCGCGTCCGCAGCTCGCGTATGGAGATAACAGTGGCTGTCGCAGGTGCAACCTGTGTTGGAAGTTGAGCGGGGTGGACCATGGTTCCGGTGTCGGAGGCGCGGTAGGCTTCCAGCCGCTCGGCCAGTGTAATTGCTATTCCAAGGGCTGGAAAGTCGACCAGGGCGGGCGGAGGTCGCGTTCGGCCCAGGCGAAGTGGCTGGGGAGACCACTTCCTGCCGCAACATTGCTTGACAGGTGGGCAGGATCTGCGTCGCTTAGATCCCCGCGCTCGTCACGATGCGGTGTGCGGCAGGTCAACCGCTGGCGACCGCGACCAGGCCACGAGGTTTGGACCCAATCGGTCGAGGCATGATGCGAGTCCCCCTATACGTTCGTTATCGAACAGACAGGGACTCGCTGGTGCCGGCATCCTCAGTCGACACGCTTCCCGTATGCGCCGGGACACGTCCTTGACCAAGATCAACCTCGCAGCTTACAGCGCAGTCCAAAATTCCCTTGCTGACGCTTGGTGCCGGCTCCGCAACCGGCCGGCGACGGCTAGAGAGCGAGCCGGTAACTGGCCGGCGGCGAGGAGATCATGGAAGCGATCCGCATCATCAAGGACGAGCACCGCTCGCTTGGGGCAGTGCTGCACGGCATGCTCTATCTGGTGCACCGTACCAGGGACCGGGGTGACAAGCCGAATTTCGACCTCCTCGGCGCGATGGTCTACTACATCGACGCCTTTCCCGAGCGGTTCCATCATCCGAAGGAGGACCAGTATTTGTTTCGTCTGTTGCGAATCCGATTTCCGGATTCTGCCGAGGTTCTCGATCGGCTGAAGCAGGAACACCGGGCGGGCGCCGAGAAGATCCGCACGCTGGAGCAGGCGCTCGCCCGCTACCAGCAGGGCGGCGCCGGTGAATTTTCCAATTTTCTTGCGGCGGTGGAAGCTTATGCGGCTTTCCACTGGACGCACATGAAAACCGAGGAACACGTCGTGTTGCCGCTGGCTGAGAAATATCTGACCGCCGGCGACTGGGAGTCGATCGACGCCGCTTTCCTTGGACATACCGACCCGATGCTCGGCGTCGAAGCCGGCGCCAAATACGAGGAGCTCTTCCGCCGCATCACCTGGCTCGCGCCGGCGCCGATCGGCCTGGGCCCGGCACGATGACCGAGTATGTCAAGGCATGGCAGTGCATCGGCTGCGGAAAAATCGAGGCGCCGCAAACCTGCATCGGAGTCTGTCAAGACCGGCGGGTCGAGTTCGTCTACGCGTCGGACCATAAGGAGCTGCTGGCGCAACTGCGCGCCACGCGGCGGCACGCGCTCGCGGCATCCGCAGTGCTGCGCAGGCTGGCGTCGACCAAGCCGCATGATCGCGCATGGGAGCGATCCTACCGAGCCATACAAGAGCAGGCCCGGCGCGTGCTGACGGCGATCGGCAGCGAGGAACCGCAAGAATGGCGGGAGCTAGACTGCCCGGAAATAACTGCGTGAAGCCAATGTGGCTCGCGCAGCTTTGCCACCCGCTGGAGGTACGCGATGTCTTGTCATAGATCGTCCCGTTCGCTGATCGTGCTCTTCACGCTCGCGGTCGCCGCTCTTGGGCTTGCCGCCTGCGGCCAAAAGCCCGACAAACAGGGCGCAGCGGTACCAGCAGCGACCGCCCCTGCCGCCGGCGACGCATATGACCAGTCGAAAATGGACTTTCAACCGGGACCGGCCAAGCTCTCGTCCGAGCGCCACACGGGGCCCTTTGCGGCCGGTAGTGCACTCAGCATGGACGCGGCGCTGAAGCCGCTCGTTCCGGACACGGTCAAGGAAATCCGGCTCGACACGACGCACAAGATCATCGAGATTGCTCCCGGCGTGAAATTCAGCGCCTGGACGTTCGGCGATCAGGTGCCTGGCCCGGTCGTCCGGGTACGCGTCGGCGATCGCGTCAAGTTCTCGATGACCAACCGCAGCGACGAGCCAGCCCCTGGCCTGCAGGTGATGGCCGCGCCGATGATGCACTCGATGGACTTTCACGCGGCGATGGTTTCGCCGCAGGACAAGTATCGATCGATCGCGCCGGGCCAGACGATCAGCTTCGAGTTCACGGCCAATTATCCGGGCGTTTTCATGTATCACTGCGGCACGCCGATGGTGCTCGAGCACATCGCGTCCGGCATGTACGGCATGGTGGTCGTCGAACCGCGCGATGGCTATCCGACCAAGGTGGATCGCGAGTACACGGTCGTGCAGAGCGAGTTCTACACCAAGCTCGATCCGCAGAAGCGCAAGGTCGACGGTCAGCCGCTGTACGTGCTGGATGGCGACCGGGTTCGCACCAAGGCGCCGACGTACACCGTGTTCAACGGCCGCTACAACGGCATGGTCGACCATCCGCTTCCGGCCAAGCCGGGCGAGCGCGTACGCCTGTTCGTGCTCAATGTCGGGCCGTCCAACACGTCGAGCTTCCACGTCGTCGGCACGATCTTCGATCGCGTATGGCTGGAAGGCAATCCCGACAACCAGCTGCGCGGTGCGCAGACGGTGCTGCTCGGTTCGAGCAACGCAGCGATCGTCGAATTCGTCGTGCCCGAGGCCGGCAGCTACATCATGGTCGACCATCACTTTGCCAATGCCTCGCAGGGCGCGGTCGGATTGATCGCCGCAGGTGCGCCGGCAAGCGCCGGCGAAAGCGAGCATCACAACATTCCCGCGACCGCGGTTCCTACCGAACCGGCGGCGGTCAAGGGCAAGCTCGCCTTCGACTCGAAGTGCCTCGCCTGTCACTCGATCGGCGGCGGCGACAAGCTCGGCCCGGACCTCTACGGCGTGTCGAAACGCCGCACCGACAGCTGGCTCGCCAAGTGGCTCAAGTCGCCGGAGCAGATGCTGCAATCCGACGCCGATGCAAAGTCGATGCTCGACAAATACAAGCTACCGATGCCCAACCAGAACCTGTCGGACTCGGAGATCGCCGAGTTCACTTCGTACTTCCATTGGGCAGACACCAATTTGCGACCGCAGGGCAAGGAGCAGCCGCAGCCGGCTGCATCGGGCGCCGCGCTTCCGCCGAAC
Source organism: uncultured beta proteobacterium (assembly GCA_963697485.1). Classification (GTDB taxonomy): domain Bacteria; phylum Pseudomonadota; class Gammaproteobacteria; order Burkholderiales; family Casimicrobiaceae; genus PALSA-1003. Next base: position 58,008 of record CAVOOD010000001.1, on the reverse strand, counting down.
AAGACGCTGTCCGGCTCGCCGGGTGCCGAGTCCGCGCCTGACCGTGGCAAGGAGAAGCGATGAAGCCGGGGTGGATAGCGATCGCGGCCGCACTCGCGGCAACTGCGCCGGCAACCGGTCTGGCATGCGGGGCTTGCGACGAGGACAAGATCGCCGCGACCTACGACCATGCGGTGATCGATGCGGCCATCGCGCGGCATCGTCAAGTCGTGTTCGTCGCGATCGACGGCCCGGTCGACGCGCAACGGATCGGCACACGCCTCGCCGCAGCCGCGGCAAAGGTGCGGGGCGTCCAGGCCGGAACGCTTCGCACCTCGCTGGCTCCCGCTCGCCTTTTCGTTCGTGCTCGACACGACGCAGACGCCTCGCGCCGCGGTGGCGGGATTCCGCAAGGCGGTCGGCGATTCCACTGCGCGGCTGACCGTGGTGCGGGTCATGCGCGACGGCGTGCTTCGATACGCCACAGCGTATCGCATTGCGCGGCTCGACGGCAAACCGGCCTGATCCGACGCGCCGCGAAGGCATCGTCTTATAATGGCCGCTGCACGTTGCCGAATCGACCACACCGATTTCACGTTCGATAGCTTCCCATTCGCGCCCGAAGGCCACCGCTGCCGCGCGCCGCCTGTACGTCGACCGAGCGGGGATCGTCGCCGCGGCGACGCAAGTCGTTTCGCCCAATTGCGATGCCCGACCGGAGGGCGAGCGCATCTCGCTGCTGGTCATTCACAACATCTCGCTGCCTCCGGGGCAGTTCGGCGGCGACGCCATCATCGAGCTGTTTACCAATCGGCTCGACCCGGACGCCCACGCTGACTTCCGCGAGCTTGTGACAATGCGCGTCTCGGCGCACTTCCTTATCCGACGCGACGGCTCGCTGCTCCAGTTCGTCCCGTGCGCACTGCGCGCCTGGCATGCCGGAGCCTCGTCATGGCAGGGCCGCGAGCGATGCAACGACTTTTCGATTGGCGTCGAGCTCGAAGGCACTGACCTGCTGCCCTACGCCGACGCGCAATACGCGCTGCTCGGCCGGCTCACGCGCGCGCTGCGCCGGCGCTATCCGATCTCGGACGTGGCCGGCCACGACCAGATCGCCCCGGGCCGCAAGACCGATCCGGGAACCGCTTTCGACTGGGCGCGGTACCGGCGCCTGGCCGCCCTCGCCTAGTCGTGCAGCTAGCCCGCGCCAAGGGCGGCTCGGACGTATTCCGGTTCGCCGGATTCCCGCAGTCAGTTAAGCGTCAGCTCTTGGCCTTCGTTGCCTTCGAAGGTATAATTAAAGGTTATGCAATTTCTGGCCGATTATTTTCCGCTGATCCTGTTCTTTGTGGCTTTCAAGCTGCAGGGCATTTTTGTCGCGACCGCCGTGGCCATCGCCGCGTCGGTCGTGCAAATCGTCTATTTCCGCTGGCGCCGCGGCAAGGTTGCTGCTGTGCACTGGATCAGCTTTGCGATTATCGCGACCTTCGGCGGAGCGACGCTGCTGCTGCACGACGAGACATTCATCAAATGGAAGCCCACGGTGCTCTACTGGCTGTTCGCGCTCGTCCTCGCCGTCGGCAGGCTCGTTTTCCGCAAGAACCTGCTCGCCGCGCTGCTCAAGGACCTGACGCTGCCCGACCCGGTATGGTCGCGACTGACCTGGGCCTGGGTCGTCTTTCTCGCCGCGATGGGCATTGCCAACCTTTATGTCGCGGCGCATTTCACAACCGACGCCTGGGTGAACTTCAAGGTCTGGGGCGGCATCGGCCTGTTCATGCTGGCCGCGGTCGGAACCGTGGCATCGGTTGCCCGATATCTGCCCGGTGAATCGTGACCGACATTGCGACGACACTGCGCTCGCGCCTCGCCGACCTCGCCCCTTCCGCGCTTGAAATCCACGACGACAGCGCCGAACATGCGGGCCACGCCGGCGCGGCCGGCGGCGGCGGGCACTTTTCCCTGCTGATCGTGTCGAAGGCCTTTTCCGGAGTTCCGCGGCTCGAGCGTCACCAGCAGGTGCTGAACCGCGTCAACGATCTTCTGCCGCACCCGATCCACGCGCTGTCGATCAGGGCATTGTCGCCAGAAGAGTTTTCCTGATGCGGACCGAATTTCTTCCCGGACCGATTTAGTTTACTTCTTTTAATCAACTCACCGACAAGGACTGTCATTCATGTCACAGATCATTCGACTTTTCACCGCGCTCGTCGCAACGTCGGCGCTGCTACTGGCGCCCGTGCGCATCGGCGCAGGATGCCAAAGCAAGGCGGCGCCAGCCAAGGCTGATGCACCGGCGAAGGGCGATGCGCCGGCCAAGGGCAAGGACCTCTACTCGCAGGCCTATTTCGACTTCATGCTCAAGCAGCGGACTGCCCAGGGTCAGCCCGACACGCCCGAACTGCGCACCGCCGTTCGCGACGAACTCAACACGCGCGAGCTGCTGGTCCGCGAAGCCAAGAAGCAAGGGCTCGACAAGAGCCCGGCGCTGAAGACCGAGATGGACCTGACGTCGCAAACCGTGCTGGTCCGCGCATACATGGCCGACTATCTGAAGGCGCACCCGGTACCGGAAGACGCGCTGCGCAAGGAATACGACGCCATCAAGGGCCAGATCGGCGACAAGGAATACAAGGTTCGCCACATCCTGGTCGACAAGGAAGACGAAGCCAAGGAAATCATCGCCGCGCTGCAGAAGGGCGAGAAGTTCGAGAAGCTCGCAGAGCGCTCGAAGGATACCGGCTCGAAGGCCAACGGCGGCGATCTCGACTGGAATGCGCCGGCCAATTTCGTCAAGCCGTTCGCCGACGCGATGATCGCGCTGCCGAAGGGCAAGTTCACGACCACCCCGGTGCAAATCGCAGTTCGGCTGGCACGTCATCGAGGTCGACGACATTCGCGATGCCAAGGTCCCGACGCTTCGACGAAGTCAAGCCGCAGCTGGCGCAGCGCATGCAAGGCCAGGTCGTCGACAAGTATCTGCGCGACCTGCGCGCCAAGAACGGCTTCTAAGCACCGGCGCGATCCGAGGTCGGTGACGAGGGCAGGCAGCGACAGCCTGCCCTTTTTCTTGCTCGAACGCGCTGCCGCTGGCGGCAGTTTTCGGCTGGATGCTATTCTTCGCCCTTCGCGAAACTGGACTCCTGCGACAGCGGAAGCGAGGCGCCATGGCGAAGATTCGCTCGTCCGAAAGACTTCTATGCCGGCCTGCTGTTCGTCGCGTTCGGCGTACGTCGCGATCGTCATCGGCCGCAACTATCCGCTGGGCACTGCGGCGCGCATGGGCCCCGGTTATTTCCCGCGCCTGCTCGGGATTCTGCTGATCGTGCTCGGTGCCGCGCTGTCGCTCACCGCATTGCGCGGTCAGGGCCCTCCGCTGCCGGGATGGAAATGGCGGCCGGTCAGCGTCGTGCTGCTGAGCGTTGTCGCGTTCGGCCTGGTGCTGACGCATGCCGGATTGGTGGTGTCGACGATCGGCCTGATAGTCATCGCCAGCACGGCCAGCCGCGAATTTCGATTCAGAGAAGTCGCTGATCAGCGGCGTCCTGCTGGCTGCGCTGTCGGTCGGCGTCTTCGTCATCGGCCTGAAGCTGCAGCTCCCGATCTGGCCCGGCAGCGGCTGACGCCGCACGATGGACGTATTCGGCCATCTCGCGCTTGGCTTCGGCGTCGCGCTGACGCCGATCAACCTGCTCTACGCACTGGTCGGCGTGCTGGTCGGTACCTTGATCGGCGTTCTGCCGGGCATCGGTCCGGTGGCGACGATCGCGATGCTGCTGCCGACGACCTACGGGCTGCAGCCGGTCTCGGCGCTGATCATGCTCGCCGGCATCTACTACGGCGCGCAGTACGGCGGCTCGACGACGTCGATCCTGATCAACATGCCGGGAGAGACGTCCTCGGCAGTCACCTGCCTCGACGGCCATCAGATGGCGCTCAAGGGCGAAGCCGGCGCGGCGCTGGCGGTCGCGGCGCTCGGCTCGTTCTTCGCCGGATGCGTCGCGACGGTGGCGATCGCCGCGTTTTCGCCACCGTTGTCGTCGGTCGCACTGAAATTCGGACCCGCCGAATACTGCTCGCTGATGGTGCTGGGGCTGATCGGCGCCGTGGTGCTGGCGCACGGCACGCTGTTGAAAGCGATCGCGATGGTCGTGCTCGGGCTGCTGCTGGGAATCGTCGGCACCGACGTCAATTCAGGCATGGCCCGCTTCGCCTTCGACATTCCGGAGTTGATCGACGGCATCGGCGTCGTCGCGGTAGCGATGGGTCTGTTCGGCTTCGCCGAGATCGTCAGCAATCTCGAAAGCACCGACAAAGCGGGACGTCGTCGCGGCCAAGGTCAAAGGATTGTGGCTGACCCGCAAACAGGTGCGGCAGGCCGCGCCGGCGGTGCTGCGTGGCACCGCGATCGGATCGGTGCTGGGACTTCTGCCCGGCGGCGGCGCGATGCTTGCCTCGTTCGCCGCCTATTCGGTCGAAAAGAAAGTCGCCAAGGATCCCGAGCCGCTTCGGCAAGGGAGCGATCGAAGGCGTCGCCGGTCCCGAGTCGGCCAACAACGCCGGCGCGCAGACCTCGTTCATCCCCTTGCTGACCCTCGGCATCCCGGAAAACGCCGTGATGGCGCTGATGGTCGGCGCGATGACCATACACAACATCCAGCCCGGTCCGCAGGTGATGACGTCCAACCCTTCGCTATTCTGGGGATTGGTCGCCTCGATGTGGGTCGGCAACCTGATGCTGGTCGTGCTGAACCTGCCGATGATAGGCATCTGGATCAAGCTGCTGCAGGTGCCGTATCGCGCTGCTCTATCCGGCGATCCTGCTTTTTTGCGGCATCGGCGTCTACTCGACCAACAACGCGAGCTTCGACGTCGTGCATGACTGCGATTTTCGGTTTTCTCGGCGTCGTCTTCGTCAAGCTCGAATGCGAGCCGGCGCCCCTGTTGCTCGGCTTTGTGCTCGGGCCGCTGATGGAGGAAAATCTGCGTCGCGCGATGTTGCTCTCGCGTGGCGATCCGACGGTTTTTTTCACGCGGCCCATTTCGCTGGCGATGCTGATCGCCGCGGCGGGACTGCTGCTTCTGATCATCGTTCCCAACTTCCGCAAGACGCGCGCCGTCGCGTTCCAGGAAGAGACCTGATATGCGCCGACGCGCAGTGAGACGACTATGACCGATCCGATGGTGCCTGAAACGATGGTGCGCGATGCCCGCGAGCGAAGCGGTCGCTTCGACTGGAGCCTGCCGTACCGATCGCGCCGGCAGCCGATTTTCGCGCGCAACGTCGTTGCCACCTCGCAGCCGCTTGCGACGCAGGCGGGCATCGCGATGCTGCAAAAAGGCGGCAACGCCGTCGACGCGGCGCTGGCAACCGCGATCGCGCTGACCGTCGTCGAGCCGTGCAGCAATGGCCTGGGCAGCGACCTGTTCGCGATCGTATGGGATGGCGCCGCGCTGTCCGGGCTCAACGCTTCAGGACGCGCTCCCGAGGCGTGGACGCCGGCGCGTTTCGCAGGCCTTGCGGCGATGCCTCGTACCGGTTGGGACACGATCACCATTCCCGGCGCCGTGTCCGGTTGGGTCGCGCTGTCGCGCCGATTCGGCAAGCTCCCCTTTGCCGACCTGTTCACGCCCGCGATCCGTTACGCCGGCGAAGGGTATGCTGTTTCGCCGGTCGTTGCCGAGAAGTGGGCCAAGGCCGTGCCCATACTCGGCAAGGTCGAAGGTTTCGCCGAGCACTTCCTGCCGCGCGGCCGGGCACCGGAGCCCGGCGAGATATTCTCTTCCGCCGCGATGGCGAAATCGCTGCAGAAAATCGCGGCCAGCGACGGCGAGTCGTTCTATCGCGGCGAGCTGGCCGAAGCGATGGTCGCGCATGCCCGCGCGCATGGAGGCGCCCACACGCTTGCCGATTTCGATGCGCATCGCTGCGACTGGGTAACGCCGCTCGCGCACGACTACCACGGCCATACGATCCACGAGATCCCGCCCAATGGCCAGGGCATCGCGGCGCTGATGGCGCTAGGCATCCTCGAGAACTTCGATCTCGATGCGCAAGCGGTCGACGCGGTCGCGACGCAGCATCTGGAGATCGAGGCGATGAAGCTCGCGTTCGCCGATGTCTACCGCTACGTCGGCGACCCGGCGACGATGCGAGTGACACCTGCCCAGCTGCTCGATCGCGGCTATCTTTCGTCGCGGGCGCATCTGATCGACCGCGATCGCGCGCAGGACTTCGGCCACGGCACGCCGCCGCCCGGCGGCACCGTCTATCTCGCCGCCGCGGACGAAAGCGGCATGATGGTGTCGCTGATCCAGTCGAACTACATGGGCTTCGGCTCGGGGATCGTCGTACCGGGCACCGGCATCAGCATGCAGAATCGCGGCACCGGCTTTTCGCTGCGAGCCGGACCATCCGAACCTGGTCGGCGGCGGCAAGCGTCCGTTCCACACGATCATTCCCGGCTTCGCCACGCGCGATGGCGCGCCGTACGCGGCGTTCGGCGTGATGGGCGGGCCGATCCAGCCGCAGGCGCATCTGCAGACGCTGGTGCGCCTGATCGACTATCGGGCAAATCCGCAAGCCGTGCTCGATGCGCCGCGATGGAAAGTCAACGGCGGCCTGTCGGTCGATCTCGAGGCGGACGCCGCGCCGTCGCTGCGCGATGGCCTCTCCGCGCTCGGCCATACGTTCGCGTCGGTTCCCGATTCGTACATGGATTTCGGCGCCGGCCAGTTCGTCGTGCGTGGCGAGAACGGCTATATCGCCGGCTCGGACCCGCGGCGCGACGGCCAGGCCGCCGGTTACTGATCGCCCAGAGGGTCTTAGCGTTCGCTGCGCGACTTGACCGTGGACAGCGGCAGCAATTCGGGCAGGTCGATCCGCCTGCGTCCCGGCTCGACGCTGGTCAGTGCTTCGGTTTCGAGCATGGTCGCGAGGCTGCGGCGCGTCAGCTCCTGGTAGCTCTGCGTCCCCTCGACTTTCCAGGCGAGCTCCTGTTCGGTCAGCTCGCGCACGATCCTTGCCGGCACGCCGGCGACCAGCATTCGGGGTGGCACGATCATGCCGGCCTTGACGAATGCCATCGCCGCGACGATAGCCGATTCGCCGATCACCGCGTTGTCGTTGATCACGGCGTTCATGCCGACCAGCGCATTGGCCTTGACGATGCAGCCGTGGAGGATCGCACCGTGACCGATATGGCCGTTGTCTTCGACGACCGTGTCGGTGCCGGGAAAACCGTGCATCACGCACGCATCCTGCACGTTCGAGCCGGCGCGAAGCTCGATGCGGCCAAAGTCGCCGCGCAGCGACGCCGCCGGGCCGACGTAGCAGCCGGGGCCGACGATGACATCGCCGATCAGCACGGCGCTGGCGTGCACGAACGAGCTCGGGTCGACGACCGGAGTCACGCCGTTGATAGCCCAGACTTTCATCGGCGTCGCGTGCTCCGGTAACGGCGTCCTGATACGAATCGCATACCCGCGTCGCTCATCCGATCCAGCGCCGCGCATTGCGGAACATGCGCATCCACGGCGAGTCCTCGCCCCACTCCTCCGGATGCCACGACATCTGCACGCTGCGGAATACGCGCTCCGGATGCGGCATCAATATCGAAAAACGCCCGTCGGCGGTCGTCAATCCGGTGATGCCTTGCGGCGACCCGTTCGGATTGTACGGGTATCGCTCGGTCGCCGCACCGCGATTGTCGACGAAGCGCAAGGTCACCAGCGATTCGGCGGCGGCCTGTTGCGCGGCATCGCGAAACTCGGCGTAGCCTTCGCCATGCGCCAGCGCGACCGGGATACGGCTGCCTTCCATTCCCGCGAAAAACAGCGACGGTGAAGGCTGAACTTCGAGCAGGATCAGTCGCGCCTCGAACTGCTCGGAGCGATTGCGCACGAAGTGCGGCCAATGCTCGCTTCCGGGGATTAGCTCGTGCAGATTGCTCATCATCTGGCAGCCGTTGCAGATACCGAGGGCAAAGGTCTCATCGCGCGCGAAGAAGGCCGCAAACGCATCGCGCGCGCGCGCATTGAACAGTATCGATTTGGCCCAGCCTTCGCCGGCGCCGAGCACGTCGCCATAGGAGAATCCGCCGCCGGCCGCCAGGCCCGCGAATCCGGCGAGCGTCTCGCGGCCGGCGATGATGTCGCTCATGTGCACGTCGTAGGCCGCGAAGCCGGCGCGATCGAAAGCGGCCGCGAGCTCGACCTGACCGTTGACGCCCTGCTCGCGCAGCACGGCCACGCGCGGTCGCACGCCGGTCGCGATAAACGGCGCGGAAATATCCTCGGCGGGGTCGAAGCACAGCATCGGAGCGAGACCCGGATCGTCGGCGTCGGAGATTCGCTCGTATTCCTGGTCGGCCGACACCGGGTTATCGCGCATCCGCTGCAGCGCGTGCGTCGTCGCCGACCACGCCCGATGCAATTCGACGCGGGAAGCCTCGAACAGTGTCGCGGAATCGCCGACGATGCGAATGCGGCCATCGGATGCCGGCTCGCCGACACAAACGCAGCGCAGGCCGGCGGCTTCGAACGCGGCGACGACGTCGTGCCGGTCGGGAGCACGAACCTGCAGAACCGCGCCGAGCTCCTCGTTGAACAGCGCTTCGGCCGCGGAGCCCGGCAGCTCGTCGACGACGATAGCCAGACCGCAACGCGCGGCAACGGCCATCTCGACCAGGGTCGTGAAGAGGCCGCCGTCCGAGCGATCGTGATAAGCCAGCAGCTTGTGCTGCGCATGCAGCGCCTGCACCGTCGCGAAGAATGCGGCGAGCGCCGCAGGATCGTCGACGTCCGGCGCGATATTGCCGAGCTGACCGTATACCTGCGCCAGCGCCGAGCCGCCGAGCCGGTTCCGGCCGTTGCCGAGATCGACCAGCAGCAACACCGAGGCAACGTCGGTGCGAAGTTGCGGCGTCAGCACGCGCCGCGCGTCGGCGATCGCGGCAAAGGCCGAGACGATCAGCGATACCGGCGCGGTTACCGCCTTGTCGACGTCGCCATCGCGCCACGCGGTCCGCATCGACATCGAATCCTTGCCGACCGGAATACTGATCCCCAGCGCCGGACACAGCTCGAGGGCGACCGCACGCACCGTGTCGTACAGCGCCGCGTCCTCGCCCGGATGCCCGGCCGGCGCCATCCAGTTGGCCGAGAGCTTCACGTCGCGCAACTGGTCGATCGCCGCGGCCGCGATATTGGTCAACGCCTCGCCGATCGCCATGCGTCCCGACGCCGGTGCATCGATCAGAGCCAGCGGCGTGCGTTCGCCGATCGCCATCGCCTCGCCGGAATAGCCGTCGAAATCGAGCAAGGTCGCGGCGACGTCCGCCACCGGCACCTGCCAGGGCCCGACCATCGGGTCGCGCGCGCTCAATCCGCCAACCGTGCGATCGCCGATCGTCACCAGAAAGGTCTTGTCGGCCACGCTGGGCAGCTGCAGCACGCGGAATGCCGCGTCGGCGAGCTCGATCTGGCGCGCGTCGAATGGCGGAAGCTCGCGTTCGACATGCACTGCTTCCCGCGTCATTCGCGGCGGCTTGCCCAGCAGCACGCCTAAGTCCATGTCGACCGGCTGGTTGCCCAGGGCGCGGTCGATGACGACCAGCCGCGGCTCGACCGTCGTGCGGCCGACGACGGCGAACGGACAGCGCTCGCGCTCGCAGATCGCACGGAAACGCTCGAGCGAGGCCGGCGCGATCGCCAGCACATAGCGCTCCTGCGCCTCGTTGCACCAGATCTCGCGCGGCGACATGCCCGGTTCCTCGGACGGTATTGCTCGCAAATCGATGCGCGCGCCGCGCGGCTCGGTGCCCGGTCCGCCGTGCACCAGCTCGGGCAGCGCATTGGACAGCCCGCCCGCCCCGACGTCGTGAATCGACAGGATCGGATTGTCGTCTCCGGACTGCCAGCAGCGGTCGATGACTTCCTGCGCGCGTCGCTCGATCTCGGCGTTGCCGCGCTGCACCGAGTCGAAATCGAGGTCGGCCGTATTCTCGCCGGTCGTCATCGACGATGCCGCGCCGCCGCCCAAGCCGATCCGCATGCCGGGGCCGCCGAGCTGGATCAGCAGCGCATCGTCGGGCAGCGCGCGCTTGTGCGCATCGCGCGCGGCGATATTGCCGATGCCGCCGGCGATCATGATCGGCTTGTGATAGCCGCGCATCTCGCCAGCGACCTGCTGCTCGAACGTGCGGAAGTAGCCGAGCAGGTTCGGCCGTCCGAATTCGTTGTTGAACGACGCGCCGCCGATCGGACCGTCGAGCATGATATCCAGGGCGGACGCGATGCGGACGGGCCTGCCGTAATCGATTTCCCACGGCTGCGGCAGCGCGGGAATCCGCAAGTTCGACACCGTAAATCCGGTCAGGCCTGCCTTCGGCTTCGCGCCTATGCCGGTCGCGCCCTCGTCGCGAATTTCGCCGCCGGCGCCGGTCGAAGCGCCGGGAAATGGCGCGATCGCCGTCGGATGATTGTGCGTCTCGACCTTCATCAGCACATGCGTCAGCTCGGCGCGCGCGCCGTAATGTCCGTCGGCTCCGGGATAGAAGCGCCTCGCAGTCGCGCCCTCCATCACCGCGGCGTTGTCTTCGTAGGCGACGATCGTGCCTTCGGGATGGGCCTCGTGTGTGCGCCGGATCATTGCGAACAGCGACAGCGGCGCTCGCTTGCCGTCTATCGTCCAATCGGCGTTGAAGATCTTGTGCCGGCAGTGCTCGGAGTTGGCCTGCGCGAACATCATCAGCTCGACGTCGGTCGGATTGCGCCCGGCGTCGCGGAAGCTCGCCGCCAGGTAGTCGATTTCGTCGTCGGACAGCGCGAGGCCCAGCGCGGCGTTCGCCTCGACGATCGCCTCGCGCCCGCGGCCGATCAGGTCGATCGACGCCAGCGGCAGCGGCGCGACGGTCGGCGAACAGGCGCGCAGCGTCGCTCAGCGCAGGAACACCGCCTCGGTCATCCGGTCGTGCAGCAACGGCAGCAGCGCCGCGCGATCGCCAGCGGTCAGCGGAGCGCCGTCGCGCGTGCTGATCCGATAGGCGACGCCGCGCTCGATCCGCTCGACCGCCGGCAGGCCGCAGTTGTGCGCGATGTCCGTGGCTTTCGATGCCCACGGTGAAATCGTACCGGGACGAGGCAGCACCAGCAGCAACTCGCCAGCATCGGCGTTGCTCGCGCCGCGCGGGCCGTAAGTCAGCAGGCGATCGAGCGTCGCCCGCTCGGCGGCGGTCAATGGCTCGCGAAGTTCGTACGAAATGCCAGTAGACGGCGGCGACCGCGGCAACCCGGGTGCCGGTGAGCGAAGACAGCAGCTTGGCGACGCGAAACGACGACAGGGCATTGCGCCCGCGGAGCGAAAGAAGCTCGGCCATCGATACGGGGATGCGCGTAAAACCGGATTATACGCCGCTTGCCGCGCCATCGGCGGCGGCATCGACGAATCCGCGAATCGCGCCCGCCGTGGCGCGGACCGCGTCAGTGCTGCAGGATCTTCGACAGGAACAGCTGCGCGCGCTCCGACCGCGGCTTGCCGAAAAAATCGTCCTTGCTCGCGTCCTCGACGATCCGTCCCTGGTCCATGAAGATCACGCGATGCGCGACCTTGCGGGCAAATCCCATCTCGTGCGTGACGACCATCATCGTCATGCCTTCCTTGGCGAGGCCGACCATCACATCGAGCACCTCGTTGACCATTTCCGGATCCAGCGCCGACGTCGGTTCGTCGAACAGCATGCAGATCGGGTCCATCGACAAGGCCCGCGCGATCGCGACGCGCTGCTGCTGACCGCCGGAAAGCTGGCCGGGGAACTTGTCCTTTTGCTCGATCAGTCCGACGCGGTCGAGATACTTGAGGCCGCGCTCGATCGCCTTGTCCGGCTTGCGATTGAGGACCTTGATCTGCCCGATCGTCAGGTTCTGCGTGATCGTCATGTGCGGGAACAACTCGAAGTTCTGGAACACCATGCCGACGCGAGCACGCAACTTCGGAAGGTTGGTCCTGGCGGCATTGACCTTGGTGCCGTCGACGACGATGTTCCCCTTCTGGAACGGCTCAAGCGCGTTCACCGTCTTGATCAGCGTCGATTTGCCCGACCCCGACGGTCCGCAGACCACGATCACCTCGCCTTTTTCGACCTTGGTCGTGCAATCGGTCAGCACCTGGAACTTGCCATACCACTTGGAAACATCATTGATCTCGATCATCGGCATGGTGCGAATCTCCCGGGCATCGTCTTCAGCGGATGATGGCGATGCGTAGCTGCAGCCGCTTCACCAGGTTCGACAGTGCGTAGCTGACAATGAAATAAACCAGCGCGGCGAAGAGGTACATCTCGACCAGCCGGCCGTCGCGCTGGGCGATCTTGGACGCGGCGCCCAGGAAATCGGTAATCGACAGCACATAGACGAGCGAGGTGTCCTGGAAGAGGATGATCGTCTGCGTCAGCAGGATCGGCACCATGTTGCGAAAGGCCTGGGGCAACACGATTTGCTTCATCGTCTGCCAGTAATTGAGCCCGAGCGCGAGGCCGGCCCACACCTGGCCGCGCGCGATCGACTGGATGCCGGCGCGCATGATCTCCGAGTAGTACGCTGCCTCGAACAGCATGAAGGTGACCACCGACGAGGTGAATGCACCGACTTTGACCGGCTGCGACGAGCCGGTTACCCAAGCGCCGATGTATGGGACGAGGAAGTAGAACCAGAAGATGACCAGCAGCAGCGGAATCGACCGCATCAGGTTGACGTAAGCCGTTGCGGGCAGCGACAGCCACTTGTGCGACGACAGCCGCATCATTGCGAGCAGCGTGCCGAAGAAGATTCCGCCGGCGGCGGCGATCCCGGTCAGGGTAAGCGTAAAGGTCATCCCCTCCCGGAACAGGTAACCGAGCGAGCGCTGGATGACGCCGAAGTCGAACTCGCCCACGTCAGTGCCCTCCGCCGCCGACTGCCGGGCCGATGAAGCCAGGCACGGCGATGCGCTTCTCGAGCCAGCGCATCAGGTTGACAGCGATAAGGTTGACGACGATGTAAATGACGGTCGCTGCGGTGAACGCCTCGAACACCTGAAACGTGAATTCCTGCATCGAGCGCGCGGCCGCGGTGAGCTCGATCAAGCCGATCGTCAACGCGACCGACGTGTTCTTGATCAGATTCATCGTCTCCGAAGTCAGCGGCGGCATGATGATCCGGAACGCCATCGGCAGAAGCACGCTGCGATAGGTCTGCGCCAAGGTGAGGCCCAGCGCGGTGCCGGCCATTCCCTGGCCACGCGCCAGCGCCTGGATGCCGGCCCGACCTGTTCGGCGACGCGCGCGGCGGTGAACAGGCCGAGCCCTATCACCGCAGGAACGAACGACGCCCACGGCGGGTTCATCTGCTTGATCGAGTTTCCGAGCGACGCCGGCAGGAGCTCGGGCAGGACGAAGAACCAGAGAAACAACTGGACCAGCAGCGGGATATTGCGAAACAGCTCGACGTAGGCGTTGCCGATGCGCACCGCCCACTTGATCGGCATCGTGCGCACGACGCCGATGAACGAGCCGAGGATGAAGGCGATGATGCCCGCGCAGAACGCCGTCGCGAGCGTCCAGCCCAGGCCCATGATCAGGGTCATGAACCAGGTGTGCCGGCCGTCGGCCGACATTTCCCAGAAGATTCCCCAGTTCCAGTTGTAGTTCATCGCGCGCCGCGGCGGGCGGGCTCAGTCGTCATCTGCGGGTGGCACGAGGCGAGCACAGGGAGCCGCAGCTCCCCGTCGCCAACCGTGCGCGCAGCGGCTACTGGTAGGCAGCGGGGTCGCCGCTGCTGGTGGGATTGGCCAGCGCTTTCTTCAGCTGCGGGCTCTCCGGCAGATTCAGGTTGATGCCCTTCGGCGGAATCGGCTTGAGGAACCATTTCGCATAGATCGTCTGGATCTCGCCGCTCTTGTACAGATTGGCGGTGGCGGTGTCGACGACCTTGCGGAACTCCGCGTCATCCTTGGGCATCATCGCCGCATACGGCTCGACGCTGTAGGCTTCGCTGCCGATCACATAGTCGCCCGGCGTCTTGGCGCTCGCTACGAGGCTGGACAGCAGGATGTCGTCCATGAAGAACGCCGCCGCGCGGCCGGTCTCGACCATCAGGAACGCTTCGGCATGATCCTTGGCGGGGAGGATGCTCATGCCCATGTTCTGCTTGCCGTTCTCCTCGGTCAGCCACTTGATGTTCGTCGTTCCCGCCGTCGAGACGACGGTCTTGCCTTTCAGGTCGGCAAGCGTCTTGACGTTCGACGCCTTCTTCACGACGTACCGGTTGGCGGTCACGAAATAGGTGTTGGTGAAGCCGACCTGCTTTTCGCGCTCGAGGTTGTTGGTCGTCGAACCGCATTCGAGATCGATCGTGCCGTTGGCGATCAGCGGGATCCGGGTTGCCGACGTGACCGGGTTGAGCGCCACCTTCAGGTTCGGCATGTTGAGCTTGGCCTTGACCGCGTCGACCACCTTCATGCAGATGTCCATCGCGTAGCCGACGACCTTCTGATTCTCGTCGTAGTACGAGAACGGGATCGACGAGTCGCGATGTCCGATCGTGATCGTTCCCGATATCCTTGATCTTTTTCAGCGTGCCGGTCAGCTCCTGCGCGGAGGCGCTTGCGGCAAACGCAAGCGCGAGCAGAGCAAACCCACTGCGGATGACAAGCTGCGACATGACTTTCCTCCCGTGGATGAATCGTGGCATCGCCGCGTAGTCCGACGCACCCGCGACGGGCCCGCGTGCGGAATCCGACGGGCTGGTGCGGGCTTAAGCGGCCTCGGCCGCTAGTGTATCGACTGGTACAGCCGCTGTCTAATCGCACGCCCGCCATGGCCCGCGCGCTTCTCGGCCGCTCGGGAAGGCGAAACGGTGCCTATAATCAGCCGATGCGTTCCGAGCCGATCTGTCGCGTCGCGGACATCCGCGCCATCGAGATGAGTATGGCAGGGCAGCCGCTAATGGAGCGTGCAGGACTCTCCGCTGCCACGCTCGCCCGCGACATGCTGGCGGAGCGTCGAGCGCGCGTGCTCGTTCTGGCCGGACCGGGCAACAACGGCGGCGACGCGTTCGTCGTGGCGCGCCATCTTGCCTCGTGGTTTTTCGACGTCGTCGTCTGCGCGCTCGACGGCGCCGCGCGCATGCCGGCCGACGCCGCGGCCGCGCGCGCCGCATGGGGCGAGCGCGGCGGTGCGATCGTACCGGACTGGAGCGATGATCGCGACTTCGGGCTCGTCGTCGACGGTCTGTTCGGCATCGGACTCACGCGCGCGATCGACCAGATGTACGCGCGCTGGATCGTCCAGGCCAATGACAGTCGCATACCGATTCTGGCGCTCGACGTGCCGAGCGGGCTCGACGCCGAGACGGGTGTCGCACAAGCGCCGACGATCCGCGCCCGCGCCACGGCGACTTTCATCGCCTTGAAGCCCGGCCTGCTGACCCTGGATGGACCCGACCACTGCGGCGCAATCAGCGTGCATCGACTCGATGTCGCTGACGGCGACATGCCGGCAACGGCCGGCAAGCTGCTCGATTGGGCGGTGCTGCGCACCGCGCTGCCGGACGCACTGTCGCGTGTGCGCCGCAACGTGCACAAGGGAAGCTACGGCACGCTGGGCGTCGTCGGCGGCAGCGACGGCATGGTCGGCGCGTCGCTGCTGGCGGCGCGTGCCGCGCTCCACCTGGGCGCCGGCAAAGTGCTCGTCGGCCTCGCCGCGACCGCCCGCCCGGCGGTCGATTGGCAGCACCCTGAGTTGATGCTGCGCGGCGCGGCAGATGTGCTCGAGCGAACGCTCGACGCGATCGTCATCGGACCCGGTCTCGGCACCGGTGAAGCGCGCGCGCCATCTGCTCGACGGCGCGCTCCGGCTGACCACGCCGCTGGTGATCGACGCCGACGCGCTGACCTTGATCGCAGCCGATGCGGCGCTGGCCGCGGCGGTGGTCGCGCGAAGCGCCCCGACGATCATCACGCCGCACCCCGCCGAAGCCGCGCGGCTTGCCGGCGTCAAGACGTCGGACATCCAGGCGAACCGGGTCGACGCCGCGCTGACGATGGCGCGGCGGTTCAACGCCGGCGTCGTTCTCAAAGGCGCCGGCAGCGTGCTCGCTTATCCGAGCGGAGGCTGGGCCATCAACAGCAGCGGCAACCCGGGGCTCGCCTCCGGTGGCACCGGCGACGTCCTTGCCGGCATGCTGGGCGCGCTGCTCGCGCAAGGCATTGCGCTCGACGACGCCCTGCCGCTCGCCGTATGCGTCCACGGCGCCGCCGCCGATGCGCTGGTCGCGCAAGGCGTCGGGCCGCTGGGACTCGTCGCGTCGGAACTGGCTCCGGCCGCGCGACGCTTGCTCAACGACGCGAGCCGCGTGTAACCCGCCGCGGCGATCGGCGCTACGGCAGCAATATGATCGCGCCGGTGGTCTTGCGCGATTCGAGATCGCGATGCGCCTGCGCGGCATCCTTCAGCGCGTAGGTCTGGCGTGCTTCGTTGGTGAGCTTGCCGGCCAGAACGAGCGAGAACATCTCCTCGCTCATCGCGAGCATCGCCGCGCGGCTTGCCGTGTACGTGGCCAGCGTCGGTCGCGTCGCGTACAGCGAACCCTTCTGCGCCAGCAGCAGGATGTCGAACGCGGCGATCGGCCCGGACGCGTTGCCGAAGCTCACGAACATGCCGCGCGGCGACAGGCAGTCGAGCGACGCCGGGAACGTGTCCTTGCCGACGCCGTCGTAGACGACCGGCACGCCTTTGCCGCCGGTCAGCTCCTTGACCCGCTCGACGAAATTCTCGCGCGTATAGACGATCGTGTGCGTACAGCCATTCGCTTTGGCCAGCGCCGCCTTTTCGTCCGAGCCGACGGTGCCGATCATCGTGACGCCGAGCGCGCGCGCCCATTGGCAGGCGATCAGACCGATGCCGCCCGCGGCGGCGTGGAACAGGATCGTCTCGCCGCCTTTGAGCGGGAACGTCTGCCGAAACAGGTATTGCACGGTGAGACCCTTGAGCATCAGCGTCGCGGCGACCTTCTCCGAAACGCCGTCCGGCAGCTTGACCAGCCGGTCGGCCGGCATCACGCGCACTTCGGAATAGGCGCCGAGCGGGCCGCCGCTGTATGCGACGCGATCGCCTGGCTGCACATCGGTGACGCCGGGTCCGACCGCTTCGACGACGCCCGCCGCCTTCGGTGCCGAGGCCGGACGGCAGCGCCAGCTTGTACAGGCCGCTGCGATGGTAGGTGTCGATGTAGTTCACGCCGATCGCCGTGTGGCGGACGCGCGCTTCGCCCGGGCCGGGCTCGCCGACGTCGACGCTTTCCCACTGCAGCACTTCGGGGCCGCCGTTCTTGTGAAAGCGAATCGCGTTGGGCATGACCACTCCTCGATATCGTCGACGCGCGAGAGTTTACCGCACGTGCGTCATCGTGCCATGAAACGACAGCCCGGTTCCTTCGTCGCCGCCGGGGCGGCAGACCTCCGGCAAGCGGGCGATGGGGCGATGCCGAATCGATTCAACGATCGCCTTCGATCGTCCCGAATTCAGCAGGAACGCGCGCGTAGAAAATGCTGACGCGTTCGCGTCGCAGCAATCCGAGCAGAGCTTCGGCTTCGGCGTCGGTCACGACGAACTCGACACCGATAGTCATATCGGCCGCGAGCTCGAAAAAATGCTCCTCGTGCAGGATGCCGTGACGCCCGAATCCGGCGATGGCGCGAAATGCCGACCCGCCATGGATGCCGATCTTCTTCGCCTGCTCGAGCAGCCATTCGAACAGCGCGACATGGTGGTGGATCCGGCCTTCGTGCACATAGAACCGCAAGATCGTGCCGTTCATGCGAGCCCTCCTTTCGCGGACACCGCCAGCCGACATCCCCGGGCTTAGGTCGAAGCGGCATCGTTATCGTCCTCATGCCGGCGCCGCCCATGCGTACAGCGCGCGCACCAGCAACATGCCGAGGATCGTCGCCGCCACCGAACCGACGACGTGGCTCGCGACGGCGATCGATCCCCACAAGTACTCCTTGCGCAGCAGCAAGGTGACGATCTCGGCGGAGAACGTCGAGAACGTCGTCAGCCCGCCGAGAAATCCGGTGGTGATCAGCAGTCGCACTTCGGGCATCACGAACGCGTGCCGCGTCAGCAGCTCCATCGCGAAGCCCATCAGCAATCCGCCGACGAGATTGGCGGCAAGCGTACCGAGCGGCAGCGTCGGGAACAGCGGGTTCAGCAGAATGCCCAGCCACCAGCGCAGCCACGCGCCGATCGCTGCGCCCCCACCCACCGCAAGAATTCCGCCCCAAGGCATGCAAGTCCCTTTCCGCAGCAAGATCGGCCGGCCACCCGCCGGCGCGAGTTCTGCCTACGCGCGCAACGTGGCCACCAGCCGCTTCGGATGCAGCAGCAGGTCCAGGGCGTCGACGATACGGCCAACGACGATGTCGGCCGCCTCCAGAGTCTCTGCAGCGGCGCCCTCGGCGCCGCAAACGGCGATGCCCAGCGCGGCTGCGTCGAGCATCATCCGGTCGTTGCGGCCGTTGCCGATCGCGACGACGCGCGTCTGCGCCCAGGCCTCGCACAAAATCGCGCTTGGCCTCGGCCTGGTTTCCTGCATCGAGGACCACCAAAGCACACGGCAACCGGTGCAACTGCGTCGCTGCGCTGCCGAAAGTATCCGCGGTCACGACATGCACGCGCAGCTCCGAGCTCAGGCGCTGGATTCGCTCGTGCACGCCGTCGAGGAGCAGGCCGTCGGCGGCCAGCGTACCGTTATAGTCGCATACGGCATCGGTGAGCTCGAGCCGCCCGTAGCCGGGGATCGTGAGATCGAGCATCGCATTAACGCGTTCAGCGGATGAACTGGTCGACGAATCCGGCGCCGAGGCCCGCCGCCGTATAGTGAGCGCGGCACATGTCGATCTTGCTGAACACGTCCTCGTACCCGGTCTGACGGCCGGACTCGTCCAGATAGATCATCGCGCCGGCAATGTTGAAGAAGGTGATCATTTCGGCGCAATCCTCGGGAACGATCAGCGTGTGCGTCTCGCCCGGCGGCTCGTAGACGAAGCTCCCTTCCTCGGCTATCCACTCGTGCTCGAGATAACGCCAGCGGCCCTTGATCACGTAACCGACGACGAGCATCGGATGGCGATGCCGGGAAAGCATGCCCGATCGCCGCACGCGAAGCAGATTGCACCAGCCGCCGTTGACGGTATTGAGCAACAGCGGACGGAACCAGACGTCGGGCGCCTGCGGCACCCAGACCCGCTCGTCGTCGGGTATCGCCGCGATCGCCAGCTCGGGCACGATGCCCTTCGCCGGCAGGATCGCCGCCGCGCTCACTCCGCCTTTTTCAGCGCGTCGGCGAGCGCCGCGACTTCGCTGTCGACATCGCGATCCTTGGGGAACGGCCGCCCGGCGCGGCGATACCAGTAACGCGCGTTGCCGAGATCGCCCTCGACGATATGCACGATGCCGTGCGCCCAGCAACCGAGCTTGGTCTCGTCCTGCTGCACGATCGCATGCGCCTTGTCCCACTCGCCTTTTTTCAGGTATCGAATCGCCGTGCCGATCTGCATCACTGTCCCCCTTCGCTCTTCTGTCCGCGTCCCGCGCGCCGGCGCGATCACAACTCGCGCCGCCGGAGAGCCGCCAATAGACGGGTGCTTGTGCCCCATTATGATACTCATGCGACCAGATAGCCGCCATCGACCGGCAGAATGACGCCGGTGACGAAGGCAGCGGCAGGCGAGCACAGGAACGCCGCGACCGTCGCGACCTCGTCGGGCTCGCCCCAGCGCCCGAGCGGCGTGCGCGCAGGTGACCGCCGCGTTTTGTGCGGGTCGTCGCGGACCGGCTGAGTCATCGCCGTATGCGATCCAGCCCGGCGCGACGGCGTTGACGCGAATTCCGTTCCGGCGCATAAGCCACCGCAAGCGACTTGGTCAGCTGCGCGACGCCGCCCTTGCTGGCCGCGTATCCCGGCGCGTGCGCGCCGCCGAAGAACGAATACATCGACGCGGTATTGACGATGCATCCTGCGCTCGCCGCCAGCAGCGGCCGCGCCGCGGCGGCAAGCGCATCGTGCCGGTCAGATTGACGTCGACGACCTCGGCGAAGACGGCGGGATCGTGCTCGGCGGCGCGGCGAATGATGCCGGCGCAGTTGACCAGCATGTCGAGGCGGGAAAGCTCGCGCAGGCACGCCGCGACCGCGGCTCCGTCGCGCACGTCGAGCGCGATCGCGCGCTCGGCGGCGAAGCCTGGTGCGCAGCGCGCGCCGCACTCGGCCTCGACCTCGCGACGCGCCGGTCACGGTGACGCGCGCGCCGAGGCGCGCCAGCAGCGCGGCGATCGCAGCGCCGATGCCGCTGGTGCCGCCGGAGACCAGCGCCACCTTGTCCGCGAAGAGTCCGCTGCGGAAGGTCTCGATCGTCATTGGCTTGCGGCTCGCCAGCAATGCAGCCACGTCGGCGTGCCGCGGCAGCGGCGCGACCGCGCCGTAGCCGGTCGTCGCCAGCGCCGCCGCGGCATTGGCGTAGCGCGCCGCCGCGAACGGCGTATCGCCCGCGACGAGCCTTGCCGCGAATGCGCCGTCGAAACAGTCGCCGGCGCCGGTCGCATCGATCGCGTCGACGCGCATGCCGGCGATGTGCTCGCGCGTCTCGCCGGTAGAAACCCAGACGCCTTCGCCGCCCATCTTCAGCGCGACGACCGGCGCGCCCCGGGCATGGCACCAGTCGAGAATCGCCTCCGGCTCGCTCCTTGCCGGAAAGCTGGACGGCCTCGTCCAGGCTCGGCAGGAACCAGTCGCACAGCGGCATCGTGGCCACGATCACCGCCCGTGCGCGCGGCAGCGGCCAGAGCTTCAGGCGCAGGTTGGAATCGAACGAGATCCGCGCGCCGGCGTCGCGCGCCGTGTCGATCGCCGCGAACACCGTGTCGCAGGCGCTGGCGCTGATCGCCTGGCTGATGCCCGACACATGCAGCACCTTGCGACGATCGAATCACCGGCAGCGGCAGATCCGACGGGCGCATGCGGCTCGCCGCCGAGCCGGCGCGAAGATAGCTGAACTCGTGGCCGCTGCGCGCCGTGCGTGACGAAGTAGATGCCGGTGTTGGCGTCGGCGTCGATCGACACGCCGCTGGCATCGACGCCTCGCGCTGCCACAGTGCGAGGAACTTGCGGCCGAACGCATCGTCGCCGAGGCGCGTGACGTAGGCGGTCGCGGCGCCGAGCCGCGCGGCGGCGATGACGCAGTTCGACGTGTCGCCGCCGAAGCCCTGCAGGTACTGATCGCTCGCGTCGCGCGTCTGGTTGAACTCGAGCAGCGGTTCGCCCAGCGCGACCAGGTCGAAGCGCGCGCCGCTCATCGCGCGCGCTGCAGCGCCCGGAAGCCGGCGGCATAGGCGGCGGCCGAGGTCGCGCACCGTCTCGGCCGAGGCGCCGGGCTTGTACAGATTCGAGCCGGTGCCGAATCCGTCGGCGCCGGCGGCCCAGTACGGCGCCATGTTGTCGGGCCGGATGCCGCCGACGGGGAACACCAGCGTTCCGCGCGGCAGCACGGCGCGCCACGCCTTCAGCACCGCCGGCGACAGCTGCTCCGCCGGAAACATCTTGAGCCCATCGGCGCCGGCGTCGAGCGCGGCGAAGGCTTCGGTCGGCGTCGCCACGCCGGGAAGGCAGACCAGGCCGAGCCGCTTGGCTTCGCGCACGATCGCGACATCGGCGTGCGGCATGACGACGAGGCGTCCGCCGGCATCCGCGACCCGCGCGACGTCGGCGACCTTGACGACGGTGCCTGCGCCGGTCAGGCAGCGCTCGCCGTAGAGCGTCCGCCAAGCGCTTGATGCTGTCGAACGGCTCGGGCGAGTTGAGCGGCACCTCGAGGATGCGAAAGCCGTGGTCGGTGAGCGCCGATCCGACGGCGGTCGATCTCGGCGGGCGTGATGCCGCGCAGCACCGCGACCAGAGGCAATGGATGTCAGATAATCGGCGAGACGCGTCGTCATCTCAACATTCCCGCGTGCCGCGCAATGCGCCACAGGCCGCGCGCGGCGGCGTCTTCCGCACCGATGTCTGCATCGATCCCCGCGATCGCCAGCGCAGCGCGATATTTTTCCACCAAGGCCTGAGCGCCGACCAAAGTCACGCGCGTCGCGGCAAGACGCATTCGCTCGAGCCAGAGCCGCGCCGCCGCGATCTCGGCGCCGAGCAGCAAGCCCGAAAGGTAATCGCCGACGCCCGAAGGCGCAAGTCGATCGGTCAGCGCCAGCGTGCGCGCGCTGAACAAATCGTGGGTGAGCGCCGCGGTGCCGCGGAGGCTGTGACGCACGCCGCGCGCGAACGCCTCGCCGTCGCTGCCGGGCGCGGCCAGCCTTCCGAGAATGCTGTGCTCGACCAGCACCGCGTAGAGCTCGCCGGTCATGAACGTCGAAAAAGTCTCGATTCCATCGGGACCGATGATCGCCCATTTGCTGTGCGTGCCGGGAAGAAGCAGGACTTGCCGCGTCTTGGCCTCGTCGGCCAGCGCGCCGAGGATCTGCGTTTCCTCGCCGCGCATCACGTCGGCGATGCCGTCGTCATCGCGGCAAATCAGACCGGGAACGATCGCCAGCGCCGTGCCAGGGACGCGAGTCAGCGCAGCCGCAACCGCCCCGAAGTCGGCCGGACAAGCGCGATACGGCGCCTCGATCCATCCCTGGCGGCTGCCGATCATGCCGCAGGCGATCAAGGGCACGCCTTCGGGGAAGTCGTCGCCACACAGCGTCTTGAGCGCCTGAGCGAACTCACCGTTGGCCACGCGTTGCACGCCCAGCGGCGCGCTGCGCGAGTCGTGGACGCGGCCCTGGCGATCCATCGCGTACACGCGGGTCGAGCTCGTGCCCCAGTCGATGGCGAGCAAGGCGATGTCCTGCATGGCGGGAAAGTTCGAGCGCTGCGTGGCGACGTTTTTGAACTGCGGCGAAAAAGCCGCCGTGCGCGCAGCGAGTCGCACTCTAGAACCGAAACCGCTTCAGGGTCAAGCAGCAGCGTCTGGCCGCATGCCGCGGCCGCGCGCGAAGCTCGCGCGATCTACCAGCGAGCTGCCGCCTCGTCGTCGCTGGCGCGCGCTTCGACCCAGCGCTCGCCGTCGGGTGTCAGCTCCTTCTTCCAGAACGGCGCCTGGGTCTTCAGGTAGTCGATGATGAATTCGCAGGCGGCGAAAGCGTCGCCGCGATGCGCGCTCGAGACCGCGACCAGGACGATCTGGTCGGTCGGCGCGAGTTCACCGACCCGATGGATGACCACTGCGTCATAGATCGACCAGCGCCGCCGGGCTTCGTCGACGATGCCGTCCAGCGCCTTTTCGGTCATCCCTGGATAATGTTCGAGCGTCAGCGTGCGTACGGTCGCGGCGTCGTTCTCGTCGCGTACGACGCCGACGAACGAAGCGACCGCGCCGACCCGTGGGTCACTGCCGCGGAGCAGCGCGATTTCGCGCGCGACGTCGAAGTCCTCGGTCTGCACGCGAATGGCCATCGAGAGACTAGCCTCCGGTCACCGGGGGGAACAATGCCACTTCGTCGCCGGTCCGCACCGGTGTGTCCGATTGCGCGACGTCGTGATTGACCGCGACGCGGACTGCGCGCCCGGGTGCCAGCTCGGACGACCACGCGCCGCCGCGGCTGCGCAGCCACGCGAGCAGCGCGCCGACATCGGCGACGTCGCCGGGCAGCGCGACCTGTTCGCCGGGCATGCCGAAGCGGTCGCGCAGTCGGGCGAGGTAGACGAGCTCAACCATGATGGAATCTTAGCGCATCGGCAGCGCGGCGAAACGAAAACGCCGGCGCGAGAGGCGCCGGCGCTTGGGATCCGGGAGTCAGAACCGGTACTGAACGCCGATAGTGACCTGATCGGATTCGGGAAGGACGCCGACGCTGCTCGACTCACCGGCAAACCGGCCGAATCGCGAGTATTCGACGCGAAGTCCCAGCGCTTGGCTCAGTAAGTAGCGCAAGCCGACGCCGTAGTTGACGCCGTCGCGGAACCGCCTCGGATCGCCCGGCACCAGCGAGGCGCCGCTGAACAGCGGGCGTGAATCGCTTTGCGCATAGCCGAGGCGTCCGTACAGCGAAAAACTGTGGAGGAATTCCCAGCTGGTATAGACATCGGCGTTCCAGGTCCGAGCCGACGTGTCGACGAGTCCCAAGCCTACGCCCGCCGGGCGGTCGGAGCCGGCCTTGAGCGCGTACTGATCGCGGCTATTGAACGCGGCCTCGACCGAAACATCGCTCTTCCAGCGGTAACCGCCGAAGAGCAGCGTCTGCTGAGCGGCATCGTCGCCGGCCGGCGCCGCAAACCGGTTCCAGGCGAGCGCAGGCCCGCCCAAAGTCAGGCCGGTGGCGTCCGCGCCCCCCTGGCGCAGCGAAACGCCGCCGTAGAACCCGTTGTTCTGGGCGTACAGAGGCAGCCCCGTACCGATCAGCACCGCGGCGACTGCGATCTTAAGTAACTGGTTTTTCACTAGTTTCGGGTCGTTGTCCCACCGTTTTACAGCGACGGTCCACCGGGATGTCCACAGCTTCAACTTACCTTCCGGCCGACCCGGTGTCAATTTTCATCGGCGCTGTCGGACCGACGGAGGGCACCGGGTGTTGCAGGTCCGCCAAAACGCGCAGCAGCCACCTTGCCGGGTCAGGCTCGTTGGCCGTTCGACGCCCGGCTGAAGGGTCTAGTTCCAGGCGCCCGGGGCCGGCGCCCGGCAGGCGACGATAAAGTCCGCGATGCCCGCCACGTCGCCGATGTCGAAGCGCGGCAAGGCCGTCACCAGCGCCGCGTCGGTGGCGATCGCCACGATCTGCGGGTCGCCAGGATGCAGCAGCGGCTTTCCGACGCTCGCCCGGTAGACCTCGAGCTTGGGGATCGCGGCGGTCTTGAAGCCTTCGACCAGCACCAGGTCGCAAGGCGACAGCCGCTGCACGGCCTGCGCGAGCGAGAGCTCGGGTGCGCCGCGCAACTCGTGCATCTGCGCCCAGCGCGCCGCCGACGACACCAGCACTTCCTGACATCCGGCGGCGCGGTGGCGATACGAGTCCTTGCCCGGCTGGTCGACGTCGAACTCGTGATGCGCGTGCTTGATCAGCGAAACGGTGAGACCGAGCGAACCGAAGCGCGGAATCAACTTCTCGATCAGCGTCGTCTTGCCGCTGCCGGACCAGCCGGCGAATCCGAATACCCGCATCACGTTTCCCAAATTCCTTGCAGCGCTGTCTTGTACTGGAGTTCGCTGGCACGGGCAAGGATTATTGCCACGGCGCAGCGGGCAGGCCGACGTCGGCGGCAAGCCCCGGGTGCACGATCGCGCCGTCCCAGACCTGCAGGCCGGCGCGCAAGCCTGCATCCGTGCGGAGCGCGACCGCGACACCCCGATCGGCGAGCACGCGCACGAAGGGATGCGCGGCTTGCGCCAGCGCCAGCGTCGCCGTGCGCGCGACCAGCGCCGGCATGTTCGCGACGCCGTAATGCAGGACGCCTTCAGCGACGAACGTCGGGGCCGAAATCGAGGTCATGCGCGAGGTCTCGCCGATGCCGCCGTGATCGATGCCGACGTCGATGAATACCGATCGGGAGCGCATGGCTCGCAGCATCGCGCGCGGTACCAGCTTCGGCGACAGCCTGCCGGGCTCGAGCACCGCGCCGATCAGCACGTCGGCCTCCGCGATCGCCGCGGCGAGGGCTTCGGGTTCGCTCAGCGCCGTCGACAGCCGTTCTCCAGCGGCGCCTTCGCAACGCGCACGCAGCAGAGCGAGCCGCACTTGCGTGCGTGCGAACACGGTCACCGTTGCGCCCAGCGCGAGCGCCACCCGCGACGCTTCGCTGCCAACGTTGCCGGCGCCGATGATGACGATGCGCGCCGGAGCGACTGCGTCTACGCCGGGCAGCAGCACGCCGGCGCCGCCGCTGTCGTTCATCAGCAGCGACGCCGCGACCAGCGGCGCCAGCCGTCCTGCGATGCGCGACATCGGCGCGAGCAGCGGCAGCCCGCCATGACCGTCGCCGACGGTCTCGTAGCCGATTAGGCCGATGCGCGCCGCGAGCACCGCGTCGAGCAGCTCGCGATCGCGCGCCAGCTGCGCGAATCCCATGACCGTCGTCGCCGGCTTCAGCAGCGCGATCTCGTCGCGCTGCAGCTCCTTGACCTTCACGACCAACGGGCAATCGAAAGCAGCCTCCGCGTCCGTGGCTATGCGTCCACCCGCCGCGATGTAGGCCGCATCGCTGAAACCGACGCGCTCGCCGGCGCCGCACTCGACCACGACCTCATGGCCGGCGGCGACCAGCGATCTCGCGCCGTCGGGTGTGAGAGCGACGCGGCATTCGCCGTCCTTGCGCTCGCGCGGGACGCCGATGCGCACCGGTCCGGCCCGTCAGTGCAGGCTGCGGCTCAAGACCGCGCTGATGAAATCGCCCTTGGCCTGCGTATAGTCGTTCGAGCTCTCGACTCCCGACTCGAGAATCGCGCGTTTCTTCGCCTGGTAGGCATCGCGCAGCGCCG
Organism: uncultured beta proteobacterium; assembly: GCA_963697485.1. Taxonomy (GTDB): domain Bacteria; phylum Pseudomonadota; class Gammaproteobacteria; order Burkholderiales; family Casimicrobiaceae; genus PALSA-1003. The sequence goes on along the minus strand of CAVOOD010000001.1, from coordinate 31,476 downwards.
GATCGGCGCGAAGGACATCGCGAAAGCGATACAGCGACTGCGCTTCGTCCGAGGCGGCCGCGACGACGTGCATGTGCAGCCGATAGACATGACCCCGGTGCTCGATCGCACCGACGCGCATCGGCCGGTCGGCGGGGAAAGGATGGCCGGTACGCTGCGGCTGAAAACCCAGCGCATCGATCGTGTCGCGCATCGCGTCCAGCCTGCCGTCGGGATAAAGCGCAACGAGGTCGATGATGCCCTTGCCGGCGCAACCCGGGATCGCGGTGCTGCCGATATGGTCGATACGCGCCCAGGGCGCGGCGGTTCCGACCAATTCGATGACGCGCTCCGCGACATCGGGTGCGCTGGCGTCGTATTCGACGTACAGAGGCGGTAGGATCGCGTACGGCAGTATCGGCGACATCGCGGGGCGCTCGGCTGCTTTTCCTGCGGGCGATTGTAACCTTTATACTCGCGTTGTCTGTCTGCGGCCGTGCGGGACCCAGCCGCGGCGAGAGTCATGGAGGTCGTCCAATGACCGCTTTATCATCGGTGGCGCCGCTGGCCGGCACGGTGGCCGACGCCATCGAGAACATCGTCGCCAGTATTCCAGCGACGCGCGAAAAGGCGAGCACACATCCGGGAAGCGCGGCACGCGGGCTCGCGCGCAAATCCGCGACGCGGGCGGCGGCGCTGTCGGGGGCGCTCGCGCTCCCGCCGGGACTGTTCGGCATGCTGACCGTCCTCCCGGACCTAATCGCCATCTGGCGCATCCAGGCGCAGATGGTCTCCGATATCGCGGGCTTGTACGGCAAGGAAGTCGAGTTGACTCGGGCGCACATGTTGTACTGCCTGTTCCGCCACGCGACCAGCCAGGTGGCGCGCGACGTGGTCGTGCGCGCCGGCGAGCGGCTGGTGATCCGGCAGGTGTCGGGCGGCGCGCTGAAGAGCGTATTGGCCAGCGTCGGCATGTCGGTAACGCAGCGCGTCGCGGGTACCGCGGCAAGCCGCTGGCTCCCGGTGATCGGCGCGGCCGCCGTCGCCGGCTACGCTTACTACGACACGCTGCAGGTTGCGAAAACCGCGATCAGCTTGCTCGAGACGACCGAGCTGACGATCCCCGCCTAAGACAGAAGCGCGAGCGCCAGGCCGACTGCAGAGCCCTAGTCAGCGATGGAAGGCGCGGCCCAGCGCCTTGCCCAGGTCTTCGACGACCGTGCCCACGGCGCCTGCTACCTGCGCCACGCCTGACGTCCGGCCGAGCGCGATCTCGCAGGGGCTGGCACCCGCCCGCGACAACAGCGACTCGCCGACCATCGACAAACCGCCGGTGTAAGCGGCCGCGCCGATGCGGGCGATGGTGGCGGCGGTGGCCACCGAATCGATCGCCACGGCAGGCGAGGCGAACGGTCCGCGAAAACGCACCAGGTCGGCAACCTGCGGAATGTCCACCGGAACGCCTTGCCGGATCTGCGGCCGGATCGCGAGATCCAGCGTCTGCGTGCGAAAGTCCAGCTTGCCGCTCGCAGTGGCGCCGAATTTTTGGGTTTCGATGGCGATGCTGCGCTCGATTTCGGCAACGCCGTTGTGCAACGGCAGTCGAATCACTGCGCATTGCAGCTCTGTCGACGGATCGACATTGTGGAACGGGTTGACCGCAGCGCCGAGCTTGTTCAGCGGCGAATTCAGATCGATCTTCGTGTTTACAAGCGTCGCCGGCCCGACCAGCGCCGTGACCGTCCCGCTCATCGTGCTTTCCCATTGCCTCGGCGTGCTGCCGGTGGCGCCGATATCGATACGGACATCGGTCTTGCCGCCGCGCACCTCGCGCCTGGTGCCGACGGCCGCGAGCAGCGCGCTCAGGTCCATGCCCTTCATCTGCGCGTGGACCGCCAGTGCGGGCGCCGGTTGGTGAGCGGCGTCGAGCGACAGATTGGCGATGGCCGTGCCGCCGAATGCCGACGCCTGGAGTGCCGGGACGTCGAGGCGTCCGTCCTGAAGTTTGATCTGGCAGCAGCAGATTGGTTAGACGGCTGCCGCCGGCGAGCGCCAGCTCGCCGATGTCGATTTCGCCCTCGGCGTCGATGGCTCGGAGCAATGCGACCGGAATCGGCTCGTCGCCCACGCCGTGCGTCGCCGCTGCCGCTTGCGCGGCGACGACGGCTCTCGCCGCGGCGCCGGCAGGGGGCAGATCCGCAAGCGAGAAGGTCGGTGCCGCGAATCGGAAGGTCAGCTTGTTGCGCGGCGCCTGCTGAACGATGGCCGCGTCGCCGGTGATGGTGCTCGCACCGGTCTGCACCGTCATTGCGTCGAGGCCGATCCTGCCGCCCTCGATGCTCATCTGGGTCTTCACCGAGGCCTTCTGCCCGTTGACCTCGCCTTGCAGCGTCACCGGATACGGCCAGCGGCGCTGCAACAGCGCGTCCAGAGGTCCCAGGTCGCCCTCGACCGAGACGGCGATGTCATCCACCTTGCCGCGGAATTGCGCACTGATCGGCGACTGCGGATCGCGCGCGTGCAGCGACAGGGTTTCGATCGCGATGTTGGTCACCTTGCCGGTCGCGCCGTCGCGATAGGTCATCGTGCCGTTGCTGATCGCGAGATCGCCGAAGGCAAGGCCGCCCGGCGAACGCGCCGCCCCGGCACCTTCGCCCGAGGCGCTGCCGATCTGCCAATTGCCATTGCCCTTGCCGTCGGTCTCCAGCGAAATCGTCGGCTCGATCAGCGAGAAGCGGACGACGTCGACGCGACGCCGGAGCAGCGGCAACAGCGCCACCTGCGCCTCGATGCGCTTGGCGGTCAGCATCTGCGGCGACGCGCCCCAGGCGGCATTGCCGAGCGCGACATCGTCGATCACCAGCTTGGGCTCGAGCGAGAGCTTGAGCTCGGCGCCGCCGCGGATCGTCAGCTCTCGGCCGGTCGCATCGCGGACATGCTGCTGGATCGGGCCGATCAGCTCGTTGGCGTCGAACTTGCGCAGCGTAATGCCGGCGGCGACGATCACCAGAAACAGCAATCCGCCGAAACCCGCAAGCATTCGCCAGAACAGACGCATGCAGGGATTGTAGCGCGGCTTAGCCGCGTCAAGGCGTCGCCGCCGCCCGACAATGCGCCCGGGCAGCCGCTAACGCAGCGTCGCGTTGAATTTCTCGAGTGCGGCCGCGCCGGGGATCAGCTCCCTGGCGCCAAGCTGATTCAGCGGCGTTTCGACCGTGTTCAGCGCGGCGTGCAGATCGCCGGCGTCGGGATCGAGGTAGAGCAGCCCGGTGACGATCTCCCCGTCGGCATGGCGCCGCTGCAGGTAATCCATCGCCGCGATCCTGTCACCCGGATCGTAGTCTTCGTGCAGCTTGCGCAGGCGCAGGACCGAGCCGTCGTGCTGGCGGACTTCGCGCAAGCGAGCCCGGCGCGTAGTCGGCCGTGATTTCGGCGTGCTGCGGCATGAAGTCCAGCCGGTTGACCGATTCGTTGTGCTCGCGCACGAAATCGTAGCTCTTGGTCGACCCGGCGTGGTTGTTGAATGCGACGCACGGGCTGATCACGTCGAGGAAGGCGGCCCCGCGGTGCTGCACCGCGGCCTTGATCAGCGGCGTAAGCTGCGTCTTGTCGCCGGAAAAACTGCGCGCGACGAAGCTCGCGCCGAGCTGCAGCGCCATCATGATCATGTCGATCGGCTCGTCGTTGTTGACCGCGCCGCGCTTGCTCTTCGAGCCCTTGTCCGCCGTCGCCGAGAATTGCCCTTTGGTCAGTCCGTACACGCCGTTGTTCTCGACGATGTAGACCATGTTGACGCCGCGGCGCATCGAGTGCGCGAACTGGCCGAGCCCGATCGAGGCCGAATCGCCGTCTCCGGATACGCCCAGATAGATCAGGTCGCGGTTGGCGAGGTTGGCGCCGGTCAGCACCGAGGGCATGCGTCCGTGCACGCTGTTGAAGCCATGAGAATTGCCGAGAAAATAGGTCGGCGTCTTCGACGAGCAGCCGATGCCGGAGAGCTTGGCCACCTTGTGCGGCGCGACATCGAGCTCGAAGAAGGCCTGGATGATCGCGGCCGAGATCGAGTCGTGGCCGCACCCGGCGCACAGCGTCGACACGGTCCCCTCGTAGTCGCGATGGGTGTAGCCGAGCTTGTTCTTCGGCAGGTCGGGATGGTGTAGCCTGGGTTTGGCCAGATAGGTCATACGTCCTCTGTCGTGCTGAAACCGCCGCGTGCCGATCGGTGCCGGCTCACGGTGCCACCTTGCGCAGCGGCGTCACATTGAACATGGCGAGCTTTTCGGCGATTTCGCCGCCGATGAAGCGGGCGGTGATCGGCGTGCCGTCGTAATGCAGCACCGGCATCAGCCTGGCCGGATCGACGACCAGCTCGTTGACCAGCAGCGATTTCAGCTGCGCGTCGCGGTTCTGCTCGACGACGAAGACCTGCTCGTGCGCCGCGATGAAGTCGGCGATGCTGTCGTGAAACGGGAAAGCGCGCACGCGCAGCGCATCGAGGTGAATTCCCTGGCCGGCCAGCGCCGCCAGCGCCTCGTCGATCGCCGGCGCCGTCGAGCCGTAGTAGATGACGCCGAAGCGGGTCGCGTGGCCGGCGTCGCGCCGCACCGGCTCGGGTACCAGGCTCTTTGCGGTCTCGAACTTGCGCAGCAGGCGCTCCATGTTGTCGACGTAGGTCGCCCCGTCCTCGCTGTAGCGCGCGTATCGGTCCTTGGTCGTGCCGCGGGTGAAGTACGATCCGCGCTTCGGATGCGTTCCCGGATAGGTGCGATACGGAATGCCGTCGCCGTCGACGTCGAGATAGCGGCCGAACTCCTTGCCCGCCTCGAGCATCTCGTAGCTCATCACCTTGCCGCGGTCGTGCGTGCGCGCATCGTCCCAGGCCAGCGGCTCGCACAGCCAGTCCTGCATGCCGATGTCGAGGTCGAGCATCACGAAAATCGGCGTCTGCAGCCGGTCGGCCAGGTCGAACGACTGCGCGGCGAATTCGAACGCTTCCTTCGGGTCCTCGGGAAAGAGCAGCACGTGCTTGGTGTCGCCATGCGAGGCATAGGCGCACGAGAGCACGTCGGCCTGCTGCGTCCGCGTCGGCATGCCGGTCGACGGGCTGCCGCGCTGAACGTCGAAGATCACCGCCGGTATTTCGGCGAAATAGGCGAGCCCGATGAATTCCTGCATCAGCGAAATGCCCGGGCCCGACGTGCAGGTGAACGCGCGCGCGCCGTTCCAGCGCCGCGCCGATCACGATGCCGATCGAGGCGAGCTCGTCCTCGGCCTGCACGATCGCGTAGCGGGCCTTGCCGCTGGCCGCGTCGGTGCGGAACTTGCGGCAATGGCGCGCGAACGCCTCGGCCATCGACGACGACGGCGTGATCGGATACCAGGCGGCCACCGTCGCGCCGCCGTACACGGCGCCCAGCGCCGCGGCGCTGTTGCCTTCGATGAAAATGCGCTCGCCGACGGCGTTGGCGCGCCTGACCTTGATGCCCAGCGGGCAGTCGAGATTGTTGACCGCATAGCTTCGCCCGATCGTCATCGCGTGCACGTTGGGCTTGAGCAGCGCCTCCTTGCCCTTGTACTGGTCGCCGATCAGGTGCGCGATTTCCTCGGGATCGATTTCGAGCAGCGCCGACAGCGCGCCGACGTAGATGATGTTCTTGAACAGCTGCCGCTGCCGGGCGTCGGTGTATTCGCGGTTGCAGATCTCGGTCAGCGGCACGCCGATGACGGTGATGTCGTCGCGGAATTTCGCGTCCGGCAGCGGCTTGGTCGAATCGTAGAACAGGTAGCCGCCCGGCTCGATCTCCTTCAAGTCCTGGTCCCAGGTCTGCGGATTCATCGCCACCATCATGTCGACGCCGCCGCGCCGGCCACGCCAGCCGGCCGCGTTGACGCGCACTTCGAACCACGTCGGCAGGCCCTGGATGTTCGACGGAAAAATGTTGCGCGGCGCAACCGGAATGCCCATGCGCAGGATCGCCTTGGCGAACAGCAGGTTCGCCGACGCGGAGCCCGAGCCGTTGACGTTGGCGAACTTGACGACGAAGTCGTTGACGGCCTGGATCGGGCCGGTCGAAGCCTTCATTCCGCCGCCCTCGCCAAGGGCGTCTTGTCGCGCGCCGACCGCGTTCGCGTACGGCTGGTGACAGCGATGGCCGGCTTGCGCGATATCGAGGGAGAACTTCTGCATGTCCCAGGCTCCAGTCGGACAGCGCTCCGCGCACAGCCCGCAATGCAGGCAGACGTCCTCGTCCTTGGCCATCACGCGCCCTGTCTTCAGCCCGTTCGGCGACATAGAGATCCTGCGTCAGGTTGCGCGAGGGCGCATTCAGTCGCGTCCGGAGGTCGGTCTCGTCGCCGTCGTCGGTGAAGGTGATGCAGTCCATCGGACAGATGTCGACGCAGGCGTCGCATTCGATGCACGCCTTCGACGTAAAGACCGTCTGCACATCGCAATTCAGGCAGCGCTGCGCCTCCGCGAACGCCTGCGCCGCGTCGAAGCCGAGCTCGACCTCGACCTTGATGTTCTTCAGCGCGATCGACACGTCCTTCAGCGGAACCTTGAAGCGCTGATCGTTCGAAATCGCGTTGTCGTAGCTCCACTCGTGGATGCCCATCTTCTGCGACATCAGATTGACCAGCGGCGGCGGCCGTATCGGCGACGTCCTCGCCGCGGCAGAAACGGTCGATCGAGATCGCGGCGTCGTGGCCGTGCGCGACCGCCCAGATGATGTTCTTCGGTCCGAACGCCGCATCGCCGCCGAAAAAGACCTGCGGCAGCGTCGATTGCAGCGTCTTCTTGTCGAGCACCGGCAGTCCGGACTTGTCGAAATCGACGCCGGCGTCGCGCTCGATCCAGGGGAATGCATTTTCCTGTCCGACGGCGATCAGCACGTCGTCGCAGGCAAAATGGACGTCGGGCTCACCGGTCGGCACGAGCTGGCGGCGGCCGTCGCCATCGCGCCTCGCTTCGACTTTCTCGAACACGACGCCGGTCAGCCGTCCGCTCTCGTGGGTGAACGCCTTGGGCACGTGGTAGTTGATGATCGGGATGCCCTCGTGCATCGCGTCTTCCTTTTCCCACGGCGACGCCTTCATCTCGTCGAAGCCGGAGCGCACGATGACCTTGACGTCCTCGCCGCCGAGCCGGCGCGAGCTGCGGCAGCAATCCATCGCCGTGTTGCCGCCGCCGAGCACGATCACGCGCTTGCCGATGCTTGTCGATGTGGCCGAACGAAACGCTGGACAGCCAGTCGATGCCGATATGGATGTTCGCCGCGGCCTCGCGGCGTCCGGGCAGATCGAGGTCGCGTCCGCGCGGCGCACCGCTGCCGACGAACACGGCGTCGTAGCCCTCCGCCGAGCAGCGCTCTTCAGGCTGTCGATGCGCGACGCCGCCGCGAAACTCGATGCCGAGATCGATGATGTACCCGACCTCCTCGTCGATCACCGACTCGGGCAGGCGAAACTTCGGAATCTGGCTGCGGATCATGCCGCCGGCGTGGGCGTCGCCGTCGTACACGACGCACTCGTAACCGAGCGGCGCGAGATCGCGTGCGACGGTCAGCGACGCCGGTCCGGCGCCGATCAGCGCGACGCGCTTGCCGTTCTTGCGCTGGCGGGCTTGGGCAGGCGTTCGCGGATGTCGTCCTTGTTGTCGGCCGCGACGCGCTTCAGGCGGCAGATCGCGACCGGCTCGGGCTTGATCGTGCTGCCGTCGGGCTGCCCTTCCTCGACCCGGCCGCGGCGGCACGCCGGCTCGCAAGGACGATCGCAGGTGCGGCCCAGAATGCCCGGAAAGACATTCGACTGCCAGTTGATCATGTAGGCGTCGCTGTAACGACCCGCCGAGATCAACCGGATGTATTCAGGAACGGGCGTGTGGGCCGGACACGCCCACTGGCAATCGACGACCTTGTGAAAGTAGTCCGGGACCGCGATATCCGTCGGTTTCAATACATGCTCCTCGGTTCGAATGCATCGACACGCACTCGGCTTGAGACGTGCGCTCGCCTGATCCGGTTTGTTACTTTTTCGGCTGGCCGCGCCCGGTGCGGGGCTCCGCCAAGTGGCGCCGATACTACGCCTCGCGCGACAGCTATGAAAAGGCCTTTGCTTTCAACTACAAGCAGTGTGGCTTTTCATGTGCCCTCTAAACAACCGCCGAAAGGCCACAGGCAGCTCGATCCCGCGCTCGATTCAACGCGTGCGACGCGTCGCACGCGTCATGTGCCGGGCAAGTTGTGCACTACCGGGAAGAAAAACTCCTTCCACGTCGCCGGTCGGGTCTTGATCAGCCCGGTCTTGAACATGAAATTGGCGAACACCATCGTCGCGTTCGGCGTCGTCGAATAGACGACGTTCGGCGCCTTGATCATGGCGACGACTTCGTCGACCGAGTACTTCTCGTTCGTCGCATCGAGGTAGATCTTCGCGGCGGCGGCGGGATCGCGGGCGATCAGCTGCGTTCGCCTCCTCCAGCGCGGCGATGAACGCGGCGATCGTCTTCGGATTGGCGTCGTAGAACTTGCGGGTGCCGAAGACGACCGCGTTGCTCGCCGGGCCGCCGAAGACGTCGCTCGAATCGAGCACCAGATGCACGCCCGGCGTCTTGAGCTCGGTGAACTGATACGGCGGCGCCGAAAAGTGACTGTTGACCTCGCTGCTGCCCCCGACGACGGCGATCATCGCGTCGGGATGGCCGAGCTGCACGGTCATCGCATCGAGCTTGTCGCGCGCGGCTTCGCCGTACATCTTCTCCATCGCCATCTTGAGCACCATCGCCTGGCTCGACACCTTGATCGTCGGCACCGCGATCTTGTCCTTGTCGGTGAAATCCTTGAGCGTCTTCACGTCGGGGTCGCGCGTCACCAGCAGCATCGGCAGGCCGCCGACGCTGGTCACGTCCGTTGACCTCGCCCTTGGTGCGCTCCCACAGCAGCAACAGGTTGGACACGCCGCTGGTCACCAGGTCGACGCTGCCCGAAAGCAGCGCATCGGTCGAGGCGCCGCCGCTGTTGAACGTGATCCAGGTGCACCTTCAGGTCGCCCAAGCCCCGCCGCCTTGGCGTGCTTTTCCACCAGCTTGTTCTGCTCCATGACCACCAGAGGCAGATAGATGATGCTGGGCTGCTTGGTGATGCGCAGTTCGGACACCTCGGCGCTCGCCGGTGCCGCGATTGCAAGCGCAAGGCCGACGCGACACCGACAAGCGATTGCAACCATCGTCCCATCAGATGCTCTCCTCGAAGTTGTTCTTGCTTGAGATCCGCGTCGATTTACTCGCGGTCGCGCCGCTCACGCCATTGCCGGTAGCGGGCGAGCGTCTCGGCGTTCGGCGGGTACGTGCCGGGCAGCGCACGCCCCTGCTCGATCTCGCGCAGCACGAACTCCTCCATGATCTCCTGCTCGCGTGCGTCGCGCGGCGACCTCCGCGACGATATGCCTGCGGAATGACGACGACGCCTTCGCCATCGCCGACGATCACATCGCCCGGAAACACCGCAACGCCGCCGCAGCCGATCGGCACGTTGATATCGACCGCGTGATGGCAGACCAGATTGAGCGGCGCGCTGCCTCCCGCGCCGTAGACCGGATAGTCCATCGCCGCGATGGCTTCGCTGTCGCGCAAGCCGCCGTCGGTGACGACGCCGGCGGCGCCGCGCACCTTGCAGTCGCGTCAGCAGGATGTCGCCGCCCGATGCGGCGCGCGTCTCGCGCCGGCAGTCCATCACCAGCACATGGTCGGGCGGCACCGTTTCGATCGCCTTGCGCTGCGGATGCTCCGGATCCTCGAACGCGCTTACGAGATCGATGTCCTCGCGCGCCGGGATATAGCGCAACGTGAACGCTTCGCCGACCAGATTGTCGCGCGACGCGCTCATGCGGCGCACGCCCTGGATGAAGACATTGCGCAGTCCGCGCTTGAACAACTGCGTCGTGAGCGTGGCGGTGCTCGCGCGCTTGAGGTGCTCCCGGGTTTCGGCGGACAGTGGCATCGAAGCGTCCTTTTCCTGGAATGATAATCACGCGAAGGCGCCATCATAGCGCGGGCTCTCCGCGGCGAGGCTCAGGAGTCGTTCAGGATCGTCCCGTTGCTGGCGATGATGCTCGGCATAGAAGCGCGCGCTGTCCTTGGGCGTGCGCTTCTGCGTCTCGAAATCGACGTGCACGATGCCGAAGCGCTTGGAGTAGCCGAGCGACCATTCGAAGTTGTCGAGCAGCGACCACGCGAAGTAGCCGCGCAGGTCGACGCCCGGCTCGATCGCGCTGCGTGCAGCGCGCGCGATGTGCTCGCGCAGGTAGGCGACGCGCAGCGGATCGTCGACGCGGCCGTCCTCGGCCGTCGGCGGATCGAAGAACGCCGCGCCGTTCTCGGTGACGTAGAGCGGCGGATTGCCGTAGCGCTCCTTGACCCACACCAGCGTGTCGGTCAGGCCCTGCGGGAACACCTCCCAGCCGGTCTCGGTGTAGGTCGCCTGCTTCTGGCGCACCGGCGGCCGCGCGCAGCGGCCAGTGCGTCGCGGTCGAGCGCGCGTGACGCTGCGCGTGTAGTAGTTGACGCCGACGAAGTCGATCGGCTGCTGGATCAGCGTCGAGATCCTCGGCCGGCCAGCTCGGCCACGCCTCGCCGAAGATCTCGGCGAGCTCGTCCGGGATAGCGGCCGAGGAGCACGGGATCGAGATACTGGCGGTTCATGTAGGCGTCGGCGCGCGCGGTCGCGGCGACGGTCGTCGGCGTCGTCCGAGGCCGGAGTACTTCGGCTCGAGGTTGACGACGATGCCGATCTCGTGCTTGCCGATCGCGCGATACGCCTGCACCGCCGCGCCGTGCGCGCGCAGCAGGTTGTGCGTCGCGATCGGCGCCTCGAAGCGGTTGCGATGGCCGGGCGCGAGCGCGCCGTGCAGGTAGCCGCCGTCGGTGACGACCCACGGCTCGTTGAGCGTCGCCCAGAGCTTCACGCGGTCGTCGAGCCGGCGAACATGACCGCGTCGCGTAGTCGGCGAACCAGTCGGCGATGTCGCGGATTGAGCCAGCCGCCGCGATCGTCGAGCGCCGCGGGCAGGTCCCAGTGATAGAGCGTGACCATCGGCTCGATGCCGTTGCTGCGAGCAGCGTGTCGACCAGCCGCTCGTAGAAGTCGAGGCCCGCGCGCGTTGACCGCGCCGCGTCCCTGCGGCAGCACGCGGCTCCACGACGATGCTGAAGCGATAGGCCTTCAGGCCGAGCGTCGCGCATCAGCGCGACGTCCTCGGCGATAGCGCCGGTAGTGGTCGCAGGCGACGTCGCCGGTGTCGCCGTCGCGCACCATGGTCGGGCGTGTGCGCAGAAGCGCTGCCAGATGCTGGGGCCGGCGCCGTCGGCGAGCGGCGAGCCTTCGATCTGGTACGCGGACGTGGCGCGCTGCCCCACAGGAAGCCGGCGGGAAATTCGATGCGTTTGCTCATGTCGGTTCCGTTTGCTGGTTGGACGGTCAGCGCGCGTCGATCACGACGCTGGCGGGCAGCTCGCGATGCGCAGCTCGCTGCCGGCGCCACGGCGCGGGCTTGCCGTTGATCGTCGCGGATCCTGGCGCTCGCCGCCCGGCCACGCGAGGACGATGCCGCCCGGGCGGCAGCCGCGATCCCGGCGTCGATCTGCAGTGATCACGCGATCGCCGTCGCTGACGCAGCGAATAGCTCAGCGTGCCGTACGGCGTGCGCAGTCCCGTCACCGCGATGCCGCCGTCGTCGAGCCAGCTGGCGCGGAACGCCGGCGGCGAGCACCAGCGCGTGGTCGGCGTCGCGCTCGTAGGCGAACAGGTCGAGCGACGGCGCGGATGAAGTCGGACGCGACCCAGGCGTGCGGCATGTCGCCGACGAAGCGCGGCTCGCGCGGGTCGCGGCCGACGACCTCGGCCCACTGGTTCCACGCCGCGGGCCGCCGGTCGGCGAGGAAGAAGTCGAGCAGCGCGTGCGCGCGGTCGCGCCAGCCGAGCCGCACGAACGTGCCGACGGTGCGCAGCTCGTACGGCGTGTAGTCCTCCCACGCGCTTGCGGCCGTCGCGGCGCTCGACGAACTCGCTGCCAGTAGCGCTCGAACGTCGCGTGCAGCAGGCTCGGCGGCAGCGCGCCGGCGTCGCCGCCGGGCGCGAGCGCGATCGTCGTCGACGTCGGATCGAAATCGCCGAGCTCGGCCGCGCCGGGGATGTAGTCGATGCCGTGCGCGGCAGCGCCGGCGCGCAGCGACGCGCGCGAGGTCGCGCGCGGAACTCGTCGCGCTCGCGCCGAATGCGGCGCGGCCTCGCGCGTCGTCGCCGAGCGCCGTCGGCGATGTCGACCGCGCCGTCGTAGCCCTTCAGCGCCCAGAAGTCGTCCCAGTACGAATGCATCGGCTTCGCCGAATAGCCCTCGTGGCTGATCGACGCCGGCAGCAGGCCGTAGAAGCGCGCGCGTCGCGGGCGCGAGGTTGGCGTCGGTGCGCTCGGACTGCGCGCAGCTCGTCCAGGTAGCGCGCGGCGGCCTGCGACGTGCGGCCACATCGCGCGCGAGCAGCGCGCGGTCGCTGCGTGTAGCGATAGACCTCGGCGGCGAGGAAGATGAACTCGCCGTGCGCTGTCGTTCTCGGGCACCGGATCGGCGCCGCGCGCGTCGACGCAGCAGGGCACCTTGCCGTTGGCGAACTGGTGCGGCGCGTACCAGCGCAGGTAGTCGGCCGCGACGCTCGGCGTGGCCGAGCCGCAGCAGCGCCTCCGCCATCATCGCGCCGTCGCGGATCCACGAGCGCGCGTAGGAGCGCGTGCCCGGGCGCAGGATCGGGCCGTCGCGCGTGATCAGGATGTGCGCGAGCGACGGTGCGCAGCGTGTCGACGAGCGGCTGCGCCGGCCGGCGGGACCGTGAAGCGCGACGCGGTCGAGCTTCTCGCGCCACGCGGCGGCGACGGCGCGCTGCTCGCGCGTCGAGCCACGTCGCCGCGTCCGAGACCGGCGCCGACGGCGCACCGGCGGCGCCGTGCACGGCAAGCGACGATGCCGACGGTCGCTCGTCGCCTGCGGCGCGCAGCGTCGATCGCGGTAGCCGAGCGCGCCGGACGCGTAGCCGCGCGCCGTCGTGACGTCGCGGCGCGCGGTCCACCGGCCGAGCGCGCCAGCAGTCGCGGCAGCCGGTCCGGCGTCGAACGGCGAACGCGCCGACCGCGATCCGGCGCGCGTGCAGCGCGATACACCGTGCGCTTGCCGTTCGACGGTGAGCGCGCGTCGCCGTCCCAGGCGATCGTCGCGATCGCGCTGACGCCGCCCGGCGATGTTGAGGAACTGCGCCGGCGGATTGACCTGGAACGGTCGCACCGCGAGCACGAGCGTCGAGCGGCAGCGGTCGCTCGGTGCGGTTGCGGAGCGTCGTAGCGCGCGACGAGCCGCGACGCGCCGCGATCGCCCGACGCGAACGCGGTCACGTGCAGCGCCCAGTGCGGATCGCCGCCACGTCACGCTCGGGCATCGGCAGGTAGCCGTCGCGCAGGAACGGCTGCGCGTCGACGTCGGCCCAGGTGACGAGCCTGGCCGTCGGCGACGACGAACGGCTCGATCGAGAACCCGCCGCTGCGCCACCTCGAGCGCGCCGTCCTCGCGACAGCAGGCCGCTGTCGCTGCCGCCGTCGATGCCGACGATCGTCCAGTACGGCTGCTCGCCGGAGAAGCCGCGCGGAAAGTAGCCGCGCGGCGAGCTCGCGCGCGAGCGCCTCGAAGAATGCGTTCGGCGACGCGCCGAAGGCGAGGTCCTCGATCTCGAGCTCGGCGAGCGCGTAGCGCCGCGCGCCGGGCCGTCGTGCAAGCGCGAGGCGCAGGTAGCGCGTCTCGGACTCCGGCAGCGCAGATCGCGATCGTGCCCGCCGTTGCCGTCGCTCGACGCTGCGCACGCGTGCGCCAGTGCGCGCCGTCGTCGGAGAGCTCGACGTCGTAGCGCGATGCGGACTGCCCGGCCAGCCAGCGCAGGACCAGGCCGCCGAACTCGCGCGCGCGGCCGAAGTCGAGCGTGAGGTTCTGCTCGGCGCCGGCGCCGGGTCGCTCCGCCACGCGGTCGCGGCGTCGCCGTCGACCGCGAGCGCCGGCGTCGGCGCCCGCGACCGACGACGCGCGCTGCACGGCGGCGGCGGCGGCGCCGGCGGTCGGCGGCAGCGCGCCGCAGCGTCAGGTCGCTGATACGAGCGAGCCCTTGCCGCCGCCGCGTCCCGCGGCGACGACGAACTCGAGGCGTCGGCGACGTGCTGCAGCGTGCGATCCGTCGGTCGGGCCCCACGCGAAGTCGATCTGGCGCTTCTTGATCCGCACCTGCTGCCAGTCGCGCGGAAAGGCGAAGTTCGCGCCGGTTGAACCACCAGACGTTGTCGCCGCTCGCGTCGACCAGCTTCACCTGGAAGTCGTTGACCGGCGCGTCGCCGCGCAGGTAGAACGTGATCTCGTAGTTGGCGGGAAGGTCGAGCGGCAGCGCGCGCGCGCGCGAGCGCGTAGCCGGCGGTGCCCGGCGAGATCGAAGTCGAGGCGCAGCGCCGTGGCCGCTGCGACGCCGTCGGCGGCGCTGGATCGACGCGCGCACGCCGTCGGACGCGCACGGCCTTCCACGCCGCGAGGTCGGCGAAGTCGTCGAGCACGCGGCGGCGTCGGAGTCGGCCGCGGCCGCCCGCGGCAGCGTGCAAGCGCAGCGCGATGCGAGCGATCGCAGGCAGCGCGGCGCCAGCCGTCGCGGCCGCGATGCGACGCGCCGTCGCATCATCCCTTGACGCTGCCCGCCATCAGGCCCTGCGATGTAGTAGCGCTGCAGCGCGAGGAAGAGCAGCAGCACCGGCAGCGTCGTGACCACCGAGCCGGCCATCATCAGCTCGTTGTCCTGCACGTGCTCGCGCGACAGGCTCGCGAGCGCGACCGGCAGCGTGTAGAGATCGCTGGTCGGTCAGCACGATCAGCGGCCACATGAAATCGTTCCAGGTCCCGAGGAGCGTGAAGACCGCGAGCGTCACGATGATCGGCTTCAGCACCGGCAGGACGATCGACGCGGAAGATGCGCAACTCGCTCGCGCCGTCGATGCGCGCGGCCTCGAGCAGCTCGTCGGGAATCGACAGCGCGTACTGGCGCACGAGGAAGATGCCGAAGATGCTCGGCCATCGCCGGGCACGATGCACGCCGCCGTAGCGTGTTGACCAGGCCCAGCTGCTTCAGCAGCAGGAACAGCGGCAGCATCGCGACCTGCGCGGGAATCGACCAGCGCGCCGAGCAGCAGCTGGAAGATGCGGTCGCGGCCGGGGAAGCGCAGCTTGGCGAACGCGTAGCCGGCCGCCACGTTGAACACCAGCGACAGCAGCGGTCGCCGCAGCCGCGAGGAGCACGCTGTTGACCAGATAGCGGCCCATGCCCGCGTGCGCGAACAGCTCGCGGTAGTTGCCGAGCGTCGGCGCGCTCGGGCAGCAGCGGCGGCGGATAGCGTGCTGGCCTCGCCCGGCGGCATGAGCGACACCGAGAGCATCCACAGCAGCGGGAACAGCGTGACGACCGCCGCGACCAGCAGCAGCGCCGTTGACCAGCGGCGCCTGCGACTGCGCGCGCGTTCATCGCGCCGATCCATGCGCTGCGCCAGCCGCAGCTGCAGCGCGGTCACGCGCGAAGATGCAGCAGCGAACAGCACGAAGGCGACGGCCGAGGCGGAGCCCAGGTTCCACCACTTGAAGCCTTCCTCGTACATGAAGTAGAGCACGCTGACCGTGCTCTGCAGCGGGCCGCCCTGCGTCATCACGTAGGGCTCGGCGAACAGCTGGAAGTAGCCGGCGATGGTGAGGATGCCGACCAGCAGCAGCGTCGGCGCGAGCAGCGGCAGCGTGACGTGGCGGAACTGCGCGCCAGGCCGACGCGCCGTCGATGCGCGCGGCCTCGTAGAGGTCCTCCGGGATGCTCTGCAGCCCGGCGAGGAGGATCAGCATGTTGTAGCCGAAGTTCTTCCACACGGCGAAGAGGATGATCGCCGGCATCGCCCAGTGCGGGTCGCCGAGCCAGTCGATCGGGGCGATGCCGAGCCGGCCGAGCGCGTAGTTGAGCAGGCCGTAGCGGGTGTGGAACAGGTAGCGCCAGATGACCGCGACGGCGACCAGCGTCGTCACGACCGGCGCGAAGAGCGCGGTGCGGAAGAACGCCTTGAAGCGCGCGAGCCGCGAGTGCAGCAGCAGCGCGGCGCCGAGCGACGCCGCGATCGACAGCGGCACGCCGACGACGACGAAGTACAGCGTGTTGCCGAGCGCCTGCCAGAACAGCGGCGTCTCGCAGCAGCCGTCAGGTAGTTGCCGAGGCCGACGAAGCGCAGGTTGCGCAGGTCGGCGAGCGCGTAGATGTCGAAATCGGTGAAGCTCAGGAGCCAGCGCCGCGAGCACCGGCAGGAAGAAGAACACGCGCGATGACGAGCAGCGCCGGCGCGACGAACCACCACGCGCGCGCGCGACTTCGATGCGCTGGGCCGTCAATGCCGCGCTTCCCGCCGCGCGCGAGCAGCCAGCGGCGCTTCTCGAGGATGCGGTCGGCGCGCGCGTCGAGCTCGGCAGCCGCCTGCGTCGACGCGAGAGCTCGCCGTGGACCGCGCGCTCGGCGACGAGCCGCATCTCGGTTGGCGATGCGCTCCCACTCCGGCACCTTCGGCGTGCGGCTTGACGCGCTCGAGCTGGTCGCGGAACGCGCGCGCGTAGACGTCGTCGGCGAGCGCCGCGTCGCGCCCACGCGCTCGCGCCGCGGCGGCAGGTCGCCGGTGAGCGCGTGGAAGCGGCGCTGGACGTCGGGCTGCGGACAGGTACTCGATCAGCTGCCACGCCGCCGCCTTGCTGCGAGCGCGCGGAACACGACCAGGCTCGAGCCGCCGGCGATCGAGGCGCCCGGGCCGTCGGGCCCGGCAGCGGCGCGGTCATCCAGCTCGCCTGCTCGATCGGCGGCAGCCGGCGCTTGAACTCGCCGATGTTCCACGGGCCGGAGATGTAGAACGCGAAGTAGCCGCGGCCGAACTCGTTCCAGACGTTGGAGACGTCGGCGTTGGTCAGCGGCGGCGCGCAGCCCGCGTCGAAAGCATCGGCGTAGAAGCGCAGCGCGCGGCGGAAGCCGGCGCTGCGGAAATTGCCGCGCTGCCCGTCGTCGCGCAGCAGCGGCTCGTCCTGCTGCAGCGCGAGCGCCAGCAGCGGCTCGAACTCGTTGAGCGGCAGCAGGATCGCGTAGCGATCGGGGCCGACGTCGCGCTTGACCGCGGCCAGCATCGCGCGTCCATTCCGCCCACGTCGCGCGGCGGCGAGGCGAAGCCGGCCTGCGCGAGCAGGTCGCGGCGGTAGAACAGCAGGCGCGTGTCGACGTACCAGGGCACGCCGTACAGCGCGCCGTCGACGACGTTGGTGTCCCAGATGCCGGGGAAGTAGTCGCGTCGGCATCGACGATCGCCGACGCGGCGACGTATCGCGTCGAGCGGCTCGAGCGCGTCGAGCGCCGCGAACTCGGGGATCCAGGTGTTGCCGAGCTGGCAGACGTCGGGCGTCGCGTCGCCGGCGAACGCGGTCAGCAGCTTCTCGTGCGCCGCGGTCCACGGCAGCTGCTGGACCTCGACGTGGATGCCGGGATGCGTGCGCTCGAACTCGGGCAGCAGCTGGGTCACGACCTCGCCTTCGCGGCCCATCGCCCAGAAGCGCAGCGACGGTGTCGCCGGTCGAGGCGCGCTGCAGGCCGCCGCCAGCGACACGACGAGCAAAGGCGAGCAGGAGCACTGCCCGGCGCGATCGCGCGGGCGTCGCCGCGATGCGACTTTCAGCGCGACGCCGTCGAGCCAGCCGCCGGTGAAGCCGGCGCGCTGCAGGCCGCGCCGCAGGTACGGGTTCTTGCGCATCGACGCGCCAGATCATGCCGCTGCGATAGTTCTCGATCATCGCGAAGATCGGGCCCTGGTCGATGCCGAGATAGTCGCCGTCGACCCAGCCGAAGCCGGGGATGCAGCGGCCGTGCTGCAGCGGGACGTCGAAGTCGAAGCTCGGGTTGAACGCGTCGAGGAAGCCGTACTTGGCGTAGATGTGCTCGCCGAAGCGCGTGTGCATCTCGAGCACGGCGGGAATCGCCAAGCTCCGGCGCGAATGGGATCGAAGCCACCGCGGCGGTCGGCGCGAGCGTGCAATCGTCGTGCGTGCCCGTGCCGGCGACGCCGACGCCGCGCGCGGAGTAGCCGCGATACCGCCGCTGCCGCCGGCGACTCTCGAGCTCGATGTCGCGCCGGCCCGTCGCTCGCGGTCAGGCCCCAGATCGTCGCGCCGTAGTCCTTGCATCGCCGCGGATTGGCGATCGCGTAGGCCTGCTGCGCGTAGATCGCGCGGCGGCTGTTCTCGAAATAGTCGAGACCGCGCCGGCGCATGTAGGCGTCCTGGATCTCGCGGAAGTCGATCCACACGTGCGTGTACTGGTGGCCGAACAGCGGCGCGAAGTTCAGGTACTCCTGGCCGAAGTGCGTGCGCCAGCTCTGCGTCGTAGGTGCTCGTCCACTCGCTCCAGGCCTCGGGGCCGACCGGATGCGTCGGCGAGCCGAGCGCGAGCAGGTAGACCAGCATCGCCTCGTTGTAGCCGCGCCAGTCGTACTCGAGGAAGCCGTCCTCGGGCGTCCAGCCGAGGCTGATCGCCGGTGCGCTGCGGCTGCGCCCAGCGCCAGTCGACGCGGCGATAGATCTCGTCGGCGAGCGTGCGGATCTCGGCTTCGTCCGGCGTCGGCGCCGTCGAAGTACGACTGGCAGAACAGCGCGCCGGCGAGCAGGATCGCGGTGTCGACCGTCGACAGCTCGCTGTCGCCGAAGCGCTCGCCGGTCTTCATGTCGAGGAAGTGGTAGAAGAAGCCCTTGTAGCCGGTGACGCCGCGCGTGCTGCGGGCCCTGCGGCGCGTTGCGCAGGAAGCGCAGCGTCGTCAGCACGCGCTGGCGCGCCTGCCTTGCGCGTGACGTAGCCGCGCTCGACGCCGACCGGATACGCGGTCAGCGCCGAAGCCGACCGCGGCGATGCTCGAGAACGACGGCGTCGGATAGCGATCGGGCACCAGGCCGTTCTTGGGATTGGCGGTGTCCCAGAAAAAACGGAACGTGCGCTCCTCCAGATCGATCAGGAACGGATCGACGACCGGGCTCGCCTTGCGCAATCCCAGTGCGTCGAATCCGAATTTGGGCGCTTCGCTGCCGTGAACCATCGTCACGACCGCGCCTACCATCACTATGGTGGCGATCAGGCGAGCCCAGCGCCCAACAGACATCGGCACGTCTTTGCGCACTAGTCGATGTCCCGGTTCTGCACTGTCAAAAGACTCCTCTTAAGCCTGAAACCTTGCCCGCTCGCGTTCGCGGCCGCAACGCCGACCTTCCTCGATCGGCCCGCCGTAGGATAGCGGAATGCCCGCTGTCAGCGAAGAGGCGCGGCGATTCGGCCGACGAGAGCAAGCTTCCAGCCGACGAATGCCGTCCGCGGCTCGCTTCGACTGTCGCATTTCCCGATAGTTCTCGGGCGAACTCGGGTCGGACGCGCGGCTTGCACCTCGGGCCCGGCGCCAACCCGGCGTTCGATTAGAATGTCGACGAGAGATGTATGCTCGGAATGTCAAAGACATAGACCGGATGGATACCACCGCTTTCCCGCCGATCCGCCTGACCCAATTCAGTCACGGCGGCGGTTGCGGCTGCAAGATCGCCCCGGGAGTGCTGCGCGAGCTGATCGCCAAATCGCGCCTGGCCTGTTGCCCAAGGAGCTGCTGGTCGGCATCGAGACGCGCGACGACGCCGCCGTCTATCGACTCAACGACCGCCAGGCGATCGTCGCCACGACCGACTTCTTCATGCCGATCGTCGACGATCCGTTCGACTTCGGCGCGATCGCCGCGACCAACGCCCTGTCCGACGTCTATGCGATGGGCGGCAACGCCGCTCTTCGCGCTCGCCCTGGTCGGCATGCCGCGTCGACCAGCTCCCGCTGGAGACGATCCGCGCGCATCCTCGAGGGCGGCGAGTCGGTCTGCGCCCGCGCCGGCATTCCGATCGCCGGCGGCCACACCATCGATTCGGTCGAGCCGATCTACGGACTGGTCGCGATCGGGATCGTCGATCCCGCGCAAGGTGAAGCGCAACGTCGGGGCGCATGCCCGGCGACAAGCTGATCCTCGGCAAGCCGCTCGGCGTCGGCATCTACAGCGCCGCGCTCAAGAAGCGGCAGCTTGGCGACGAGCGGCTACGCGGCAATGATCGCCGAGGCCACGCAACTCAACACGCCCGGCATCGCGCTGGGCGCGCATCGACGGCGTGCATGCGCTGACCGACGTCACCGGCTTCGGCCTCCTCGGTCACCTGCTGGAGATCTGCCGCGGCTCGGGCGTCGGCGCGCGGCTGGCTTTCGACCGCGTCCCGCTGCTTCCGGGCGCGCTGGATTTCGCGCGCGACGGAATGGTCACCGGCGCATCGGCTCGCAACTGGGCAGGCTACGGCGCCGAGGTCAGCTGGCGCGCGGCGCGGCGACGCCGCACGCAGGCGCTGCTGACCGATCCGCAGACGTCCGGCGGACTGCTCGTCGCCTGCGCGCCGGATGCGGTCGAAGAGGTGCTGGCGATCTTCCGCACGCGAGGGTTTCGAGCACGCCGCCGTGATCGGCGAGATCACCGCCGGCGTCCCGCACGTCGTCGTCGACTGAACTCCAGCCGGCGCAACCGCATCGTAGTAGAGCCCGCCAGCGCAAGGACCTCGCCATGACCGAACGATCACATCTGCGCACGATCCCGCCATCCGCGGCGAGGACCGCACGAAGCTTCGCTCTCCGACCGGTACCGCAAGGTGCGCGCCGCCACGGCGGCGCTCGCCGCCGCCGCTGTCCGCCGAGGACTGCGCGATCCAGTCGATGCCCGACGCGAGCCCGGTCAAGTGGCATCTCGCGCACACGACCTGGTTCTTCGAGACTTTCCTGCTCGACGCCGCGCTTGCCGGCTATCGTCCGTTCGATCCGGCGTTCCGGGTCCTTTTCAACTCGTACTACAACGCGGTCGGCGACAAGCACCCGCGGCCGCAGCGCGGGCTGCATCTCGCGTCCGTCGCTGCCGCGACGTCGTCGCCTATCGCGCGCACGTCGACGAGGCGATGCAGCGACTGCTGGCGCGGCACGATGCCGGCGACGCCGCGCTCGCCGATCTGATCGAGCTCGGGCTCCAGCACGAGCAGCAGCACCAGGAGCTGATCCTCACCGACGTGAAGCACATGCTGTCGTGCAACCCGCTGCAGCCCGCCTACCGCCGCTCTGGCCGCTGGCGACGGCCGCGTCGCGAGCGACGCGACTGCGCCGGCCTGGATCGAGTTCGACGGCGGGCTGGCCGAGATCGGCCACGACGGCGACGGCTTCGCCTTCGACAACGAGAGGCCGCGCCATCGCGAATTTCTGGCGCCGTTCGCGCTCGCGACGCGGCCGGTCACGCAACGGCGAGTACCTGGCGTTCATCGACGACGGCGGCTACCGGCGGCCCGAGCTCTGGCTCTCCGACGGCTGGGACTGGCGTCAACGCCGGAGGCTCGGCTGCGCCGCTCTACTGGCGGCGCGACGCCGGCGGGTGGCGCACGGTTCACGCTGCGCGGCATGCTTGCCGATCGACCCGCGCGCGCCGGTGTGCCACGTCAGCTTCTTCGAGGCCGACGCCTACGCGCGCTGGGCCGGCGCGCGGCTGCCGACCGAGGTCGAATGGGAAGCTCGCGGCCGCGCGGCGCTGCCGGTCGACGGCACATTTCGTCGAGGAGCGGCGCGCTGCATCCGCTGGCCTTCGCGACGCGCCGCGGCCGGCGCGCTGGCGCAGATGTTCGGCGACGTCTGGGAATGGACGCGAAGCGCCTACGCGCCGTATCCCGGGCTTCCGCCCGGCGGCCGGCGCGGTCGGCGAGTACAACGGCAAGTTCATGTGCAACCAGTACGTGCTGCGCGGCGGCTCGTGCGCGACGCCGCGCTCGCACATCCGCGCGACCTACCGCAATTTCTTCCCCGCCGACGCGCGCTGGCAGTTCTCCGGCATCCGCCTCGCGCGGGATTTGAGCCGGCGCGGCTGACCTTCGACCGGTCGCTCGAGCGATGCCTGACCGGCATCGGCGGCGCCGATAACTCTCTTCGCGACCGGGCAGACGGGGATGATCGCCAGCGGTTCGATGCCGATCGGAAAGCGACGGGACGACAGGCGCCGGTCGCGACCGTTTGCGGCACTGCTCGCCGCCGCGACGCTGCTGCTGGCCCCGCTTGCAATCGGCTTCGGCTTCGACGACGTGCCGAAAATCGCCGAGCAGCGCGCCGCGACCTCGTACAAGGCGCGCCGGACAAGCTGCCCGATGCGCTGGCGAAGCTCGATTACGACCATTTCCGCGACATCCGCTTCAAGCCGGATCGCTCGCTCTGGCGCTCCGAAGGGCTGCCGTTCGAGCTCGCGTTCTTTCACGAGGGGCAGTACTTCAAGGAGCCGGTCAAGATCAACGAGCTGGTCGGCGACGTCGTGCGCGAAGTGCGGTTCAATCCCGACCTGTTCGACTACGGCGCCAACAAGATCGATCCGACGCAGATGCGCGGTCTCGGGTTCGCGGGATTTCGCGTGCACTTACGCGATCAATTCGCCGAAGTACAAGGACGAGGTGCTCGTGTTCCTCGGCGCCAGCTATTTTCGCGCGCTCGGCAAGGGCCAGCGGTACGGTTTGTCGGCGCGCGGTCTCGCCGTCGACACCGGCGCTCGCCTCGGGCGAGGAGTTTCCGCGTTTCGTCGAATTCTGGATCGAGACGGCCCGCGCCCGGCGCCACCGAGCTGACGATCTTACGCGCTGCTCGACTCCCGGCGCATGACCGGCGCCTACCGCTTCGTCGCTCAAGCCCGGCGTCGACACCGTCGTCGACGTCAAGGCGCGGCTGTTCCTGCGCGAAAACGTCAGCAAGCTCGGCATCGCGCCGCTGACGAGCATGTATTTCTTCGGCGAGAACCAGCGCGCCGCCCGCGACGACTACCGGCCCGAAGTGCACGACTCCGACGGCCTGTCGATCCAGTCGGGAACCGGCGAATGGATCTGGCGTCCGCTGGTCAATCCGAAGCGGCTGCTGGTGACGTCGTTCGCGACTGACGAATCCGCTGGGCTTCGGCCTGATGCAGCGCGACCGCGACTTCGAGCACTACGAGGATCTCGAGGCGCGCTACGACCTGCGCCCGAGCGCCTGGATCGAGCCGCAAGGGTCTGTGGGGCGCCGGCAGAGTCGAGCTCGTGCAGATTCCCAGTCCCGACGAGACCAACGACAACATCGTCGCCTACTGGGTGCCCGACAGTCCGCCGGCGCCGCAGCAGCCGTACGACTTCGAATACCGGATCCTGTGGCAGAAGGACAACTGGATCGCGCCCGCCGACGTCGTGGGTCGACGCAGACGCGCCGCGGACGCGGCTACGTCCGCAACGACGACGGCAGCATCGGCTTCGTCATCGACTTCGACGGGCCCGCGCTGCGCAAGCTGCCGGCCGATGCGAAGATCGAGGGCATCGTCTCGGTCGACAGCAACGGCGAAGTCGTCGAGCTGATCGTGCATCGCAACGACGTGACAGGCGGCTGGCGCCTGGCGCTGCGCGTGAAACGACAGGACGAGAACAAGCCGGTCGAACTGCGCGCCTATCTGCGCAGCGGCAATAACGCGGTGTCGGAAACGTGGAGCTACATCCTTCCGCCCGGGTAGCGCGGCGCCGACGACGACGCCGACGCCTGCATCCGCTATCTCGATCGCCTGCCGCTCGCGCCCGAGCAGCGCGCCGTGTTGCTGCTGGCGCGTGCGCCGGCGACGTCGGAACGGTCGCCGACGTCGCGTGCGCGCGAAGATGCTGCGCTTGCACGAGGCGCTGGCCGGCGGCGACGTCGATCCCGACAATCCCGCGTCTGGCGTCGATCCGCCAGCGTCTCGAGCTCGCGTATGCGGCGAGCGACGCCGATCCTCCGCCGACCGCTGACCCACGATGCTCTCGGGCGCGAGCGCCTGGTCACCGCGCCGCCGCTGACGCGCACCTCGATGGTGCCGCGCGCGTGGCCGCCGGGCTGTTGGCGCGTTGGTTCCTGCGCTGTTCGTCGCGCAGGACGATGCGCGCGCCGGCGCGAGTGCCGGACGCGGCCGCGCCGGCGTCCGACTCAGCGCCCGACCCAAGCATCGCGGAGCTGGCGCCGCGCCGCGACGTTCCGCCGCCTCGTGCTGCTCGGGCTGATCGTCTCGCAGACCTATATCGCGACCAATTTCATGATCGCCGTGCTGCCCTATCACGGCCGCCAGCCGCTGGAGATCGCCGATCCTCGTCCTGTTCGCGATCCTGTTCGGCTGGGTGTCGGCGGGATTCTGGACGGCGATCGCCGGCTTCGTGCTGCTGCTGATCGGCAGCGATCGCTACGCGATCTCGCGACGCGCGCGCCAGCGATGCGCCGATCGATCCCGACGCACGAGTCGCGATCGTGATGCCGATCTGCAACGAAAACGTGTCGCGCGTCTTCGCCGGCCTGCGCGCGAGCTACGAATCGCTCGCCCGCACCGGCGAGCTCGCAGCACTTCGATTTCTTCGTGCTGTCCGACAGCAGCAATCCCGACATCCGCGTCGCCGAACTCGACGCGTGGCTGGCGCTGTGCCGCGCGGTCGAACGGCTTCGGCCGCGTGTTCTATCGCTGGCGCCAGCACCGCATCAAGCGCAAGAGCGGCAACATCGCCGATTTCTGCCGGCGCTGGGGAAACAACTACCGCTACATGGTCGTGCTCGACGCCGACAGCGTCATGAGCGGCGCATGCCTGACCGCGCTGCTGCGCCTGATCGAAGCCAATCCCGACGTCGGCATCATCCAGACGGCGCCGCACGCGGCCGGACGCGAAACGCTCTACGCGCGCGTCCAGCAGTTCGCGACCCGCGTCTACGGCC
Organism: uncultured beta proteobacterium; assembly: GCA_963697485.1. Taxonomy (GTDB): domain Bacteria; phylum Pseudomonadota; class Gammaproteobacteria; order Burkholderiales; family Casimicrobiaceae; genus PALSA-1003. The sequence goes on along the minus strand of CAVOOD010000001.1, from coordinate 6,560 downwards.
CGCTGTTCACCGCCGGCCTGCATTTCTGGCAGCTCGGCGAATCGCACTACTGGGGCCACAACGCGATCATCCGCGTCGCGCCGTTCATGCGGCATTGCGCGCTCGGCGCGCCTGCCCGGGCAGCGGCACGCTGTCGGGCGAAATCCTGTCGCACGATTTCGTCGAAGCGGCGCTGATGCGACGCGCCGGCTGGGCGGTGTAGATCGCCTACGACCTGCGCGGCAGCTACGAGGAGATGCCGCCGAACCTGATCGACGAGCTCAAGCGCGACCGGCGCTGGTGCCAGGGCAACCTGATGAACTTCCGCCTGTTCATGATGCACGGGCTGCACGCCGCGCACCGCGCGGTGTTCATGAGCGGCGTCATGGCGTACCTGTCGGCGCTGCTGTGGTTCGCTTTCCTGCTCCTGTCGACGGCGCTGCTGGCGGTGCATACGCTGAGCGACGCCGAAGTATTTCATCGCAGCCCTTCCAGCTGTTTCCGCTGTGGCCGGAATGGCATCCCGAATGGGCGATCGCGCTTGTTCGCGGCCACGGCGATGCTGCTGTTCCTGCCGAAGATGCTCGGCGTGCTGCTGATCGTGGTCGCGCGGCGCAGCGCGATTACGGCGGCGGCGCGCGCCTGGCGCTCGAGCATGCTCGGGGAGATTGCTGCTCTCGGCGATGCTCGCGCCGATCACGCATGCTGTTCCACTACGCAGTTCGTCGCTCGCGCGCCTTCGTCGGCTGGGCGATCCACTGGAAGTCGCCGCCGCGCGAGGATGCCGAGACGACCTGGCGCGAAGCGTTGCGCCGGCACGGCGTGCACACGCTGCTCGGCATCGCCTGGGCCGCGGGCGTCTACTGGCTCAATCCGTCGTTCCTCTGGTGGCTGCTGCCCATCGTCGGCGCGCTGATGCTTTCGATTCCGCTTTCGGTTTATACGAGCCGGATGCGCTGGGCCGCCGACTGCGCGCGGCGCGCCTGTTCCTGATTCCCGAAGAATCGCGGCCGCCGGAGGAAATCCGCGCGATGATGCAGGCGGTCGCCTGCCGCGCCGACGCCGCCGGGATTCGTCGACGCGGTCGTCGATCCGGCGATCAATGCGCTGGCCTGCGCCGCCGCCGTCGCGCGCTTTACACGGACGGCGCTGGTCCAGGATCAACGGATGCAGAAGGTCGACGCCGCGCTGGTCGAAGGACCCGGCGCGCTTGAGCGCGTCGTCGAAGCTCCGCTTGCTCGGCGATCCGATCGCGCTGTCGCGTCTGCATTGGCGCGTGTGGACCTCGCCCGACGCGCACGTCGTGTGGCGGCAGGCGATGGCCTCCGCGCGCCGCACGGCTGTCTCCGTTGCCACTCCGGCGCATCGCCAAGCCCGCGCCGACTTGCGATCGCCGGCCAACGTTTAGAAGCTTGCGATGACCGGGCGCTTAACACAGCAGCCGGCGACCGGTGACGGCGATATCGGTCTTTATCACAGCCAGCGATTTCCGGCTGACCGACGGACGCTGCACCGATTGCGACGCGATACCGCAGGCGCTCTGGTATTTCCGCGATCAGGCGATCGCGGTGCCGCGGCCGGGTCTTCCGGTCGCGGGGTTCGCGCGCGGTGTGACCGCGTTCGACGACGTCGCGCGGCTGGGCCGCGGGTCACGCTCCCGGAACGCCGGCCGATTATCCGACGCTGGTCTGGGTCGGCTCGCCGGCGGTGTTGCGCGGCGCGCGACTCGACGCGGCAGGCACAGCGGTCACCGTCGATGGCACGACGATGGCGTTCGACGTCGTCCCGAAAATTCCGCTCAATCGCTCGTACTACAACGCGGCCTCGATCGCCTATTTCTCCGGAAGGACGCTGAAAATGCGCGGTGAAATCGCGCGACGGACGGTTCACCGCCCGCGCGATATGGCCCGAGGATTTTCGGCTCGACGCGCAAGCTGCCGCGGCGTCATCGCACGACGCTGCCGTCGATGCATCGCCCGAGGCGGTGCGGAAGCTGCTGCGCGCGGAGCCGCGGGGCGGCGCGAGCAGCGCCTTCGCTGCGATCGGCTTGTGGGAGCGCACACCGGGCGCCGCGGCCCGCTGCGTCGGCAAGCCGGTGCTGGCCGTGATGCTCAACGGCGCGCAGGGCGACGACGACGAAGCCCACGGCGGTCATTTTGCGATCGTGACCGGCCGCGTCGGCGCCGACGGCGCGATCGACGACTGGATGGTCAACAATTTCTACACGCTCGATCTGTTCAGCGAAAAGGGCATCATCGCCGCGCCCTGCCGCTCGACTGCTACCTGGCCGATCTTAACAGTGGCCAGGCCTGGTACCGGCCCTCGCACCTGTCTGGTCGCGATCTTGAGCGGTGACCGCACGGCGACCCATGTGCAAGGTGCGCTGAACCGCGTCTACAACCAGTTCTACCGGCACCAGCTCGTCTACGGCAACGTGACGATGAACTGCGCCGGCATCAGCATCGATGCGCTGCGCGCGCTCGGCTGGAACCTCCCTGCGCGCAAACCGATCGGCCGTGCCCTGGCCTGGCTCGCGATTCCCTGGGTCGCGCTTCGCGAGCGGAGCCTTACCAGGGCGCGCCAGGCGTTCGATTACCTGAGCGAGGACGGCACGCGCATGTTTCCGGCGGCGGCGTTCGAGGAGACGGCAGCCGATCTGATGCGGCTGCCCGCGCAGCCGGGTTCGCGCGAGCTCACGCCATTCGAGACGATGCTTGCCGAAGACATCGAAGCGCTGGTCTGGCTGCGCGTCCCACAACTGCCGTCGAGCCGGGCCTGGGGCGACTTTGCCGTGGTTTCCGGGCCCGAATATGCAGCGCGGCTTCCCGCCGACCGACGCCAGGCCAAGATCATTCCGGTTCCGCCCCGCCCTTTTCCTCCCGAGCTGCGCGATTCCGATCTCCTGCCGCCGCGCGCGAGTCGCAGCGCGATGGCGGTCATTCTGTGGGCCGTCGATTTCCCTGGCTGGCATACCTTGGCTCCTCTGGCGCTGGTGGCAAAGTCAAAAAACCGGCGAGAAGCTATTGACTTGATTGAATGTTTCCATTATTCTGGAAATATGGAAACATTGTCTGCACTGCGCGCCCTAGGCGCCTTGGCCCACGAAACCCGGCTTGGCATATTCCGCCTGCTGGTCGAACACGGGCCGGCCGGCCTCCCCGCCGGGGAGATCGGGCGGAAGCTCCGTCTGCCGGCCGCAACGCTGTCGTTCCATGTCAAGGAGCTCGCGATGGCAGGCCTGGTGTCGGCGCGGCAGCAGGGCCGCTTTATCCATTACGCGACCGACTTTTCCGCCATGCGGGCGCTGGTCGCTTACCTCAGCGAAAACTGTTGTCGCGTCTGCGCCGACGTTGGCGATCGGCTGGAGGCCTGCGACTCCGATTGCGCGCCCGACCTTGCACCACAGCGCGCGGTGTACACGATCCCTAAACCCACGGTACGACCCAAGAGGAGCGTCTGCATGAAACGATTTCATGTCCATGTCGTCGGTGCCGGATCTCGCCGCGAGCATCCGGTTTTATTCGACGCTGTTCGCCGCCGAGCCCACGGTGCGCAAGGACGATTACGCCAAATGGATGCTCGACGATCCGCGCGTCAACTTCGCCATCTCGACGCGCGCCGGCGCGGTGGCGTCAATCATCTCGGCTTCCAGGTCGAAAGCTCGGCCGAGCTCGACGCGATGGAGGCGCAACTTCTTGCGGCGGATCGGAGGCTGGTCGCGGAAAAGAACGCCGACTGCTGCTATGCGCGATCCGACAAATACTGGGTGACCGACCCCGCCGGCATCGCGTGGGAGACCTTTCACACGCTGAGTGGCGTTCCCGTGGTCGGCAGCGACGATGCCGCGCCCGTTAAGGCGCCGCGGAGCGGCTGCGCTTGCGCGCCGCGCGCCGAGGTCGGCGCCAAGTCCTGCTGCAGTTGATCGAGCGCGCGGAAAGCGGCTCGGGCGAAGCGCCTACTGCATGAACCAGCCGTGGCTGACGACCAGCGACTGGCCGGTGAGCGCGTTCGACGGGAACGCGGCGAAGAACAGCGCCACCTGCGGCGACGTCCTCGCAGCGTCGTGAATTCGCCGTCGACGGTGTCCTTCAGCATCACTTTCTTGATGACGTCCTCCTCGGAGATGCCCAGCGCCTTCGCCTGCTCGGGGATCTGCTTGTCGACCAGCGGCGTGCGCACGAAGCCGGGGCAGATGACATTGGCGCGCACGCCGTGCTTCGCGCCTTCCTTGGCGACGACCTTGGCCAGGCCGATCAGCCCGTGCTTGGCGGTGACGTACGGCGCCTTCAGCACCGACGCTTCCTTCGAATGGACCGAGCCCATGTAGATGATGCTGCCGCCGCGTCCGGACCCGTACATGTGCGGCAGGCAGGCGCGGGTGGTCAGAAACGCGCCGTCGACGTGGATCGCCATCATCTTCTTCCACTCGGCGTAGCTGAATTCCTCGAGCGGATGCACGATCTGGATGCCGGCGTTGCTGACCAGGATGTCGACGCCGCCGAACGCCGCGACGACCGCCGCGACGCCGTCGTTGACCGCCTGCTCGTCGGTCACGTCCATCGCCACGCCGATCGCCTGGCCGCCGGCCGCGCGAATCTCGCTCGCGGTCGCCTCGGCGGCTTGCGTGTTGAGATCGGCGATCGCGACCTTCGCGCCCTCGCGCGCGAAGGTCGAGCGCGATTTCCTTGCCGATGCCGCTGGCGGCGCCGGTGACGATTGCGCACTTGTCCTTCAGTTTCATCTCGAATCTCCATCCGGTCGTCGCGCGAAAGCGAGCATCGTATCATCGCTATGCGGCTTGGCCGCCGCGCGTCACGACGGCGTTCCGCACTCGAGCCCCGCGGCGCAAACCTGCGTAGAATCGCAGGCGAGCGTCGGCGGCTCGCCGCAGCGAATGCCAGCATCCGCTGGAGTGTCCGCGCGATTCGCGACGCGAAGACGACATGCCCGCGCTTCTCACCGACCAGACCTTCTGGGTCAATGTTTTCTTTGCCGCCGAATGGGCGGTGCGCATCGCGATGATCGTCGTCGTGCCATTCCGCCGTTCGCCGGAGGCGGCCAAGGGCTGGCTGCTGCTGATCTTTTTCGAGCCGGCGATCGGCATCGCGCTGTATTTGCTCATCGGCCGCCCGACGCCGCCGGCCTGGCGCCTGCAGCGGCACGTCGAGTTCATGGAGCTGTCGAAGCCGGTGTACGAGCGGCTCGGCCGCGACCCCAACATCTTCCATCCGCAGCTCGGCCCGACGCTCGACCATGCGGTGACGCTTGGCCGAAAACCTCGGCCGCCTGCCGATACTGGGCGGCAACACCGCGGAGATCCTCGCCGATTACGACGGGACGATCGACCGCCTGTCGCCGACATCGACATGGCGCACGACCACGTGCACCTGCTGTTCTACATCGTCGCCGACGACGCCACGACGGCGCGCGTCGTCGACGCCCTGGGACGGGCCGTCGAGCGCGGCGTCGTCTGCCGCGTGCTGGCCGATTCGCTGGGCTCGCGCCCGGATTTCGCACGCATGCTGCCGCGGCTGCTGGCGGCCGGAATCCTGGCCGAGGAGACGATGCGCGTCGGCTTCTTCCGCCGCCGCACCGGCCGCATCGACCTGCGCAACCACCGCAAGATCGCGGTCATCGACGGGCGCATCGCCTACACCGGCTCGCAGAACCTGGTCGACGCGACGTTCAAGCGCGGGCTCACCTACGAGGAACTCAACGTGCGGCTCAGCGGGCCGATCGCGCTCGAGCTGCAGGCGGTGTTCGCGGACGACTGGTACGTCGAGACCGGCGAGGTTCTGGGCGACCTGCGCTACTTTCCGGAGCCGCGGATCACCGGCACGGTGCCCGCGCAGGCGCTGCCGAGCGGGCCCGGCTATCCGCGCGAGAACAACCAGCGGCTGATCGTCTCGCTGATCCACGCGGCGAAGCCGGCGATCGTCATCACCATGCCCTACCTCATTCCCGACGAGGCGCTGCTGCAGGCGCTGCAAACGGCCGTGCTGCGCGGCGTCGACGTCACGCTGGTGGTCCCGCTGCAGATGGACCAGGTGCTCGTGTACCTGGCGCAGCGGTCCTACTACGACGAGCTGCTGAGCTCCGGCGTCCGCATCTGCCGCTACGGCCAGCGTTTCCTGCACGCGAAGCACGTGACGTCGATGACCGCGATCGCCTGGATCGGATCGTCGAATCTCGACATCCGCTCGTTCGCGCTCAACGCCGAGATCGTCGTCCTGCTCTACGACGCCGACGTGTGCGCCAGCCTGGCGCGCGAACAGGCGCGCTATCTGCGCGACGGGCAGATGCTCGATCCGGCCGGGTGGTCGAAGCGGCACGCCGCGGTAAAGGTCGCGGAGAACCTGGCGCGCCTGCTGGGGCCGCTGCTCTGATCGGCGGATCAGGGCGCGCGGACGATGACCTTGCCGCTCATGTACGGGTGCACCGAGCAGATATAGTCGTAGCTGCCGGGCCGGTCGAACGTGCGCGCGAATGTCGCACCGGGCAGAAGCAGATTCGCGCCCGGCGTAGCCACGCCTGCTCCGTCATGTCATACCTACATCGACCGGTTTATTCCCGGGGGAACA